>NZ_CP174319.1:102500-3237500 GCF_052467615.1 Microbulbifer maximicatervae (SeqCode) | reverse complement strand
AGGACAGTGTATGGTGGGTAGTTTGACTGGGGCGGTCTCCTCCCAAAGAGTAACGGAGGAGTACGAAGGTGCACTCAGCATGGTCGGAAATCATGCAATGAGCATAATGGTATAAGTGCGCTTGACTGCGAGACAGACATGTCGAGCAGGTACGAAAGTAGGTCATAGTGATCCGGTGGTTCTGTATGGAAGGGCCATCGCTCAACGGATAAAAGGTACTCCGGGGATAACAGGCTGATACCGCCCAAGAGTTCACATCGACGGCGGTGTTTGGCACCTCGATGTCGGCTCATCACATCCTGGGGCTGAAGCCGGTCCCAAGGGTATGGCTGTTCGCCATTTAAAGTGGTACGCGAGCTGGGTTTAGAACGTCGTGAGACAGTTCGGTCCCTATCTGCCGTGGGCGTTGGAGATTTGAGAAGAGTTGCTCCTAGTACGAGAGGACCGGAGTGAACGAACCTCTGGTGTTCCGGTTGTCACGCCAGTGGCATTGCCGGGTAGCTATGTTCGGACGGGATAACCGCTGAAAGCATCTAAGCGGGAAGCCTCCTTCAAGATAAGATCTCCCTGAGGCCTTGAGCCTCCTGAAGGGCCGTGGAAGACTACCACGTTGATAGGCTGGGTGTGGAAGCGTTGTGAGGCGTTGAGCTAACCAGTACTAATTGCCCGTGCGGCTTGACCATACAACAGAGATGGTTACTAACGACTAGCTAAGCTAGCGGATTGTGAGTTAGAGACATACGATCGCTTGCGGTGTATTATTACAGATTGTTTTACCGACTTATTTGGGGTTATCGCCGGTCAACAATATGACCGAGGCAAACAGCGATAACACGGCAGGCCAAGCACATTGCTTATAAGACCAACGCCAACCCAAGCCAGTTTGCCTGACGACAATAGAGTTGTGGAACCACCTGATCCCTTGCCGAACTCAGAAGTGAAACGCAACATCGCCGATGGTAGTGTGGGGCTTCCCCATGTGAGAGTAGGTCATCGTCAGGCTTCTAATCCGAAAAGGGCCACCCAATAGGGTGGCCCTTTTTTTATGGCTGAAAAATATTTAAAAAAACAAAAGCTAAAAACTAAGAAATGGAAGAAAGAGAGAGAGCAGATAGTACTTGGCAAAAATTAAATAGAAAAAATAAAAGTAATTCTGAAAAACTTTAATGCTTAACTTTCTATTTAAAAAATCAGTCAGTAAACAAAAAATAAAAACCTAAAATTACTTGAGCACCTGAAACAGACACTCTCCTAAAAAGCCTATAAAAATAGGTCTTTACCGATCTTCTCTCCAAACGCCTTTGCACTCACTCAAAAAATAATCCAACAAAAATAACCCGCGTAAAAACCAGAAAAGTACCCATACCACTCCCGCCAAAAATTAAATTTAGCCGGTAAAAATATCGGTGATTTTTTAGTCTCTGCAGTAATCCCCTGTAACCACGGGGCCTGTAGCCCGTTTATTAAAGTTATGCACAACTCTATCCAGACTTTCTGTTAGTAACTCCAGGCTGTGGAAATCCGCGCAAAACAAAACCCCTGCAAGTTTCCCTGTTGGGGCTTTATTTTTTAGATAGGGTGAAATACTTTTACTACCGAGCAGCACCTGCGCTGCCATGTGAGTCGTGCGCGATCCCGGAGCCGTACCAACTTGGAGCACCGAAGGCGCCCATAGGGTAGTGTGAGACAGCCCTACCCGTTGGATTGGAGGTGAACCGCGCCTGTGGTGGTCTAAACCGGTATAGTGGTTTATCAGGCTTCTAATTCGAAAAAGGGCAGTCTAATAGGGCGGCCCTTTTTAGTGCCTGCGCTGTACTCTAGCTTATCTGGCGAGCAGCGTTGTAAGTCTTCTATTAGGAATTCCTAAAGGTAGCTGTCATTTAAATTACTGTAACAGCTATACATTGGTGAGGTAATTTAGTGTCCTCTTTTCACTCCAACATTAAAGCTATAAACAAACGATATATCGCTATTATTGAGCTCTTCCTCAAGAGCTGGGTTAAAAGAAAATTTATTTTTTATAGAGTCAGGAATTATTCTTTTGGTAATAAATTGGCGCATGCATAGGATGCTGTTTTCGCTAGCTGCTGAGTATATTGCGTTTAGTAAGGAAACAAAGCTCTCCTCATCAAGATAAGCTGAAACGTCAGAAATGGAGAATTTATCAATTTTATTTTCACAGTTGTATAAATATTGTTCTATCGGTGAGGTTACTATTTCTATGACTGTTTTATCTAGTGCTCCCTTAATTACTAAGTAATTATTTTTTTCCAAATATAAAGGCATTCCATATTCTGGGTTGTATTTTCCAGTTAGCAGGAATGTCATAAAGAAATTGTCAAGAACCAGGTGGTTCATTAGAGAGTGGTCCATTCTGCCTAATAAATACTCAGAAATTGACACTTCTTGTGGGATGTGTTCATAGAACCCAGGATCTTTAAGGAAAGTTCTGAAGAAATATTTGTTGGTAAGGAAATGCAAAAATGTTTTCCAGGCTGGGGTGTTCCATTTGTTTTTAACAAACTCACGCTGTTCTTCAATGCTTTTTAGGTGGGTTAGAGTTTTTATTTTGCTGGGTCGAATAACTTTAATAATCATACTGATTAACTTGAAGTGCTTTTCGAAAGCGCCTTCATAAATAAACCCTTTTTCAATGATACTTATGTTGTTTGACCAAAATAACTCCGCCTTTTTTGATAAAGAGGATTTCATGTTGTCATAGGTGTTTAATCTCTTTTTGCATGAGAGTATTCCTGAAAACCTTAAAAACTCCTCATGATTTAATTTCTGGATGGCAATTTTTTTTAGTTCCAAGAGATAGTTTTGGCTGGGATTCAAGTCAATGGCGGTTATTTTTTTGGGATTACTCAGTAGAAGGCTTAAGACGCGATCTCCACCGCCAGTAACACATAAAATACTATCATTTTCATTGATATTTAGAGCCTTAAGCTCTGATCTTGAATCTTCGTTTGGCCCTGAGTAACTGATTCTGTTTGCATAATGGGAAAGTGATATGTCACTAGGTTTGTTCATGGCATACCTAATCGGGCTGAATTTAGTTACGTTTGGTTTAAAAAATAGTCCACCACTTTGGTCAGATAACTCTTGCTATTACGCCATTGATCCTGAACAGGGTGACCTAAGACTCTTTGGCTATTTGCGCTGCAAAACCTGAAGTCACTGTTTAAAAATGGTCCATTTTGCATTCTATTAATGATCTTAAGTATCCGCCTTTCTTTTTCCGGTAGGCTGCTTAACAATACGCCGCTGACTTGAATTTGCCTTAAATCTAGCTCAAAGTAATCGCGGTTAAACATAACGAATTCGTCGATTGTCATTGGGTTAGAGTCGGCAATATTAAAGTATTGGTTTTTTGTGAGTTCATGGTTGTTTGAAATCTTTAATATTGCATCACAGCAAATGTCAACCGGAATGACATTGATAAGGCAGTTTGGAAGATATTTTAGGTGAATGGGGGTCTGTACATTCTGTTCTTTTAGTCTATTTAGCAGTTTTACATATTCATAGTAACCGGACTGAGAGTTTGTGTAACCAGTCACCGAGTCTCCTAGGACAATAGTTGGCCTATAGATAGTGTATTCCAGGTTTTTGGACTCTGCGATTAAATTCTCTGCTGCATTTTTGGTGTAATCATAGGCATTAAAAAATTCTTTAGGTTGATAGAGTTTTTCCTTTACGGTCACTCCGCTGGCATGATCTTTACCGGCAATAAAACTGGTCGATATTTGGTTGAACCGACATTTTGCTGCTACAGCAACCTCTATTAATCGTTCCACACCGTTAACATTTGTATTAATGCTTTGTTGCAGGTTGCTATAGCTATAGCGCATGTCAGCTGCACAATTCCAAATTGAACCAATGTGTAGAGAGCGTAGTTGTCTGTAAGACGTAGAACTTAAGCTGAGCTTTGGCCTGTTCAAGTCTCCTGAAATGATTATAAGTCGGTCGAAATCATTTTTCGAAAGTTTGTAAATAGGATTGACAAAACTATTTCTTTGTTTTAGCTGCTCGAATCGATCATGAATATCATTTCGCGCAATTAAAACTACATTAAAACCTTTTCGTAATAGTCCCCATGTTAAGTACTGGCCTATAAAGCCAAGACCACCAACAACCAGTTGTATTCTTTTCAGGTCTTGTATTTCTGATAATTTTTTAAAGGTATGCTGGTTTTCTTTCATTGATCCATACGAACCAGTCATAGTGGTGAATTAGATGTGTGTTTCTTTAGCCCAAAAGCATTATTCTCCTTGAGAGTCACTTTTACTTTTTTACTGTGGAATATAAAAATTTGGTCTGGTGTTGGGTGTATCTTGAGGGTGCTTATGATTAACACAACTAAGCTATCCATCTATTTAACAAAGTCTATAGGCTCGCTGTGAAATCAAACGATGGTAATAAGTGGTAGTCGTATCATGATGATGTCATCCATTGCGAAAGTTGTACCAATAACTCGAGCTATGGATTTTCAGTAAAGTACCATTGAGTAATTGTAGTACATCTGAGTATTTGGCCGTAGATTGACTGTAGATCCTCTATTTTTACTGTCCCCGTCATAAACGGATCTGGCATCATTGTAGGAGACTTGAATTTATTCTTCCGCTAAAGCGTATTCTTATAGACGATTTGGAGTTTCCTGCAATCGATACTTTTGGCTATAGCTCTTATTGGATACTTCGATATGATCTATTGGTTGTTTTGGTTTCAAGATTTTCCCATGTAGTTTTAAAAATGATTTCATATAGGGGACAGTGATCTAAGGATCGAATAGGCTCGCAAAATTACTCAGGGTTAGTTTTTTGGATATTTTCTCTCCTGGAGAGACGTTAGCTTAGATGCCAAAAAGCTTGCCTGGTTCTCATTTTTTGAACACGTTCTGAATAAAGCTCGCTGTAAGCGGTTGAAATGAGAATTGGCGAGTAAGATTGGTCAAAACCGGTAAAAGGAGAATTACCAGTGAAGCGACTAAGGAATGTTATAGCAAAGTTAATGGCGTTGGGTATTTTGAGCCTAATGGGGGGGTGTTCAAAGGATGCGGAAATAACAGTAGGAACTAAAGTACTTGATCAGCAACATATAGCTGCACGGATTGATGGCCAGGAGGTCAGCGTGCAGGCCTTGGATAAGGAACTCCAGCTTGTGCTGTATGATATTGCTGAAATGGAGCATAAATTACGTCTCAACAAGCTGCATGAAATGATTGCCAAAACAGCAAAAGATGGTCAAGAAATAGAAGTTATGCTTCCCGTTCCAGAGCCACCACGAATAGATCTTGATTATGGCGGGCGCGCCGCTCGAGGAAATCCCGAAGCGCCTATAACAATTGCTGTGTTCTGCTCCTTTCAATCTCCCCACTGTAAATCCTTTCAGCCAACCTTGAGGCGTTTGTTGAGTGACTATTCTGGTTGGGTTCGCCAGGTAAATTTTGATTTTCCCCTTAAGTTTCATCGGGAGGGTATCAAAGCTGCTGTTTCGGCTAAGTGCGCTGGTGAGCACAATATTTTTTGGGAATATCACGACGCCTTATACGCAAAAACTCCAAACCTTGGTGAGAAGTCTTACTCCCAGACCGCAAGCAGTTTACTGATCGATGACAAGCAGTTTAAAGCCTGTATTGGAGATATGAATTATAAAGAAGTTGTTCTGGGGGATCAGGAAATTGCTTTAGGGCTTGGCCTTACAAATGTGCCGGTTGTTTTTATAAACGGTTTGTATCTAAAGGGTGCACGATCATTTGAGCAATATTCTTACTGGATAGAAAAGGAACTAATCAGGCTTGATATAGATCCTCAGAAAAAATATACATGGAAACAACAAAAAGATACTGAGAATCATTTACCTGTTACGGGTCTACCTCTTGCCCTGGTAGGAGTTAGTGAATCGAGTATAGAAAGTAAGTCCAAAGCTTTAATAGAAGTAAATGGGCAGAAGGCACAGAGTTTTTCACTGGGGCAGTCTGTTCTTAAAGATGTCGTTCTGAAGCGTTTGAAAGGGCACTATGCCGTTATTGATAATCAGGGATCCCTGGAGCGTCTGCTATTGCAAGGTGAAGTGGGTAATATTATCCCTTTAACTTTGTCCCATCAGCACGATGAGGAGCTGCGCAAACGTATTGAACAGCCTCAGGGAGAAAAGGGTAAAAAGCTAATCGAGCCGGCTGGTGTGTTGACTCTTGGGCAAGAGTGGTTGGCGAAGCAACTCGAACAACGAGAATTCTTGGAGGCTAAATTTATTGAGGCGGAGCTGGAAGTTGAGGGCCACCATTTGATGCGCTTGGAGGGGGTGGCCAACAATGAGTTCTTTACTGCACTTGGATTCGAAGAAAACGATGTGCTGTTGAGGGTCAATGACAGTTGGGTCCACAGTGGCCAGAATGAGCTGTGGAGTGCTCTTACCAGTGGAAAAGTAATTGATGTTGCCTTTATGAGAAAGGGTTTGCCGCATAGATTGCAGTATGTGGTTGAAGAGAGTGGTTACTTTGATGAGGATTTAGGTAAGTGAATTGATTAGGGCCCGCGGTACTTTATTGCGGGCCCTGAATTTACCGAGCAGTAAAAGTTACTTATTTATCCGGATTTCCTTGCCACAGTAGGTCAGCGACAATATTTTGTCCTTGAATGCTTGGGTGGAAACAGTCTCCACCATCAATATCATCTTTATTAAACTGAAAAGTCCCGGCATTTAACTGATCCTCACCGGTATATTCAGCAACAACTTCTACCCCATTCATACCGTTGTAACTTTCTGCTTCCTCAACAAGGATTTCGTTATAACGTTGTTGGGCTGCGGCTATTCCGTTATAACGAGTAGCAAAGCTCTCTCCATTCATCGAGCCGCCATTTGTTGCAATTCGGCAGATTCCGAAAGTCGACCAGACACTCTCGCAATCTACGCGGGAATTACCGCTTTGCTTATCCAGACCTGCTGCCCGGAGATCTTGTACTCGTGGTACTGAGCCGAGTACTATCGTTGAGCCGTTAGGGAGACCATCGACTAATTTGTCCAGTCCAGCTTGAACTGCCGAGCGCCACTCGCTATCGGTGTAAAGTGGATCGTTACAGTTGGCTGGATCGACGCAATCCCGGTTACAGATGTCATTACCGCCCAATACTACCTCGACATGATCAGGTAAATTACTTTGGGATAGAATCCGATCGGCTTGAGTGGAGAAATTGTCGCCTCCACTACGCATCTCAGCACCGGATTCCGCTGCACTTTTATTGGCAGCCATATTGGGATAGTTAACTTTATATTTATCGTGAACACTCTCCACTGAATTGTCGTCGCCGTCAAACCAGGAATGCTCGGGTTGGTCCCCGCCGAGAAGACAAAACAGGTCCCAGAAATACTTATTGCGGGTACAGTCTGCACCGAATGCCATGGTAATACTGTCACCCGCAGCAACAGACTTGGAGGGGGCTGCCATTGCTGGCTGTATCGATAAGATGCTCAAACAGAGCGTTACTAGAACTCCATATTTATTCAACATTGTATTTTCTCCCACACCGACTTTCGCCGTAAGTTGTTATCGTTTTATTCACTGCTCCGGTAAACGAGAAGGAGTGTAGGACGCACTCAGATATTGTGAGTGATGAATGCTTGAGACCCTTTGGTCAGTTATCAATAAATTGAAGTCTGTTGGAGTTTTGTCGCCGAGAGCATTGATTACTTTATTGGCGTTTCAAAGCTTTAGTTTTTCTGGCACAGTTTTATGCCATCTGTTTTTCTTCGGGCGCTTCCACTATACTGCGCTCTACTTGTCGGAGTGCCTGTGGGCTGAGATCGCTGTTGCGAGATCCGTTGAACCTGATCGGGGTAACCCCCGCGTAGGGAACAAGATCTGAAGTCGCCTGTTTTGTTACAGTTTGGCGTCTTTTCTCTTTGTATGTGCCCTGGATGCTGCGACCTTTAAATTTCCAAGTTTTAAGGTTACGCATGTCTGAGATCATTGAACAATCCGGTAAAGCCGGAAAGTCCTCCCGCGCTGCCAGTCGCGATTCCGCTAAAGAATTTCTTGAAAATCTCACGGTTCAATCTTTCCCCAGCTCGAGCAAGGTGTATTTGCCCGGTGAAACTCCCGACATTCAGGTTGGTGCTCGTCAGATCTGTTTGGGAGATAGTTTGGTAGGGGGGGATGCAGAGAATCCGGTGTTTGAACCCAATGAGCCCCTAACCATTTACGACACTTCGGGCCCCTATTCCGAGCCCAATTTTAAAGTGGACGTACGGGAAGGGTTGCCCAAATTGCGCCAGGGCTGGATAGAGGCCCGCAGAGATACTGAACTGCTGGACTCTCGCCAAGCGGCCTACAGCCAGAAGCGTATGGCGGACCAGGGGCTGGATCATATCCGCTTTGAAAACCTTCCCAGCCCTCGCCGAGCCAAACCGGGACAGAATGTATCTCAGATGCACTATGCCCGCCGCGGCATTATTACCCCAGAAATGGAATTTATCGCAGTGCGCGAAAATATGGGGCGAGCCAAATTGGCAGCGGAAATGAGTGAAAGTGAATACCAGAAGGCACGTGATGGTATTTACATCCCCGAGCAAATCACGCCGGAATTTGTGCGCCGGGAAGTTGCAGAGGGGCGGGCAATTATCCCGGCGAATATTAATCACCCGGAAGTGGAGCCGATGATTATCGGGCGCAACTTCCTGTGCAAGGTGAATGCAAATATTGGTAATTCTGCTGTGACTTCTTCCATTGAAGAGGAAGTGGAGAAACTGGTTTGGTCTACCAAGTGGGGCGCGGACACGGTGATGGATCTGTCTACCGGTGCCAATATCCACGAAACCCGCGAGTGGATTCTGCGAAACTCGCCAGTGCCCATCGGTACTGTGCCGATTTACCAGGCGCTGGAGAAAGTAAACGGAATTGCTGAAGATCTTAACTGGGATGTGTTCCGCGACACCTTGATTGAGCAGGCGGAGCAGGGGGTGGATTACTTCACTATTCATGCTGGCGTGCTTTTGCGCTATGTGCCGCTCACTGCCAAACGTATGACCGGGATTGTCTCTCGCGGTGGTTCCATTATGGCCAAATGGTGTCTCGCCCATCACCAAGAGAATTTCCTCTACACCCACTTCGAGGAAATCTGCGAGATTATGAAGGCTTACGATGTGAGCTTTAGTCTCGGTGATGGCCTGCGCCCGGGCTCCATTGCGGATGCTAACGATGAAGCCCAGTTTGGCGAGCTGCACACGCTTGGCGAGCTGACTGAAATTGCCTGGAAGCACGATGTTCAGACGATGATCGAAGGCCCCGGTCATGTGGCTATCCATAAGATCAAAGAAAATATGGATGAGCAGCTGAAGCACTGCCACGGCGCACCTTTCTACACTCTGGGTCCATTGACCACGGATATTGCTCCCGGCTACGACCACATTACTTCCGGCATAGGCGCTGCACTTATCGGCACCTACGGTTGCGCCATGCTCTGCTATGTGACCCCCAAAGAGCACCTGGGTCTACCCAATAAAGAGGATGTTAAAGAGGGCCTTATGGCATATAAGATTGCGGCTCATGCCGCAGACTTGGCCAAAGGGCATCCGCGGGCACAGAAGCGCGATGACGCCCTGTCAAAAGCCCGCTTTGAATTCCGTTGGGAAGATCAGTTCAACCTCGGCTTGGATCCGGAGCGGGCACGCACCTATCACGATGAAACCTTGCCAAAGGAATCCGGCAAGGTAGCTCACTTCTGCTCCATGTGCGGCCCGAAATTCTGCTCCATGAAAATCACCCAGGATGTGCGCGATTATGCGGCCAAGCAGGAAGCGGCACAGGGCATGGAGGAAATGTCGATTAAATTTAAGGACATGGGTAGCGAGATTTATCACAAGGGCTGATGAGTATTTTGGGGGAGAGTCCTCTCCCCCAAAGAATCGGATAGCAAAAGTATGGCGAGTGCATAGCGCATATCGCTGGGTGTCGATTTGGATTTGCGAAGGTAGGTGGTCTGTGACAAGCGAAACCAAAGCCAAAGTAGCTATTGCCGGTGGAGGCCTGTTAGGTCGCTTGCTCGCCTGGCGGCTCTGCCAACGGGAACTGGATATAACCCTGTTTGAAGCGGGTGAATTGTCGGCACCAGTCGGGGGAGCCTGCTGGACGGCAGCGGGAATGATATCACCACTATCGGAATTGGTGCACAGCGATAAACAGGTTTACAACCTGGGGTTGAAAAGCCTTGAGCTGTGGTCTGAGTGGGTCCGGCAGCTGGAGGAGCAGAGCGGGCAGGACGTGGAATACCGCAGGGCAGGCTCAGTGCTGGTTGCTCACGGCAAAGATAAAAGTGAGCTGCTGCAATTCCTGCGGGAATTGCAGGGCAAGTTGGGTGAATCTGCCAGGGAGCAGGTGGAGCCACTCGATAGCAGTACTTTAGCGAAATTAGAGCCATCCTTACACGGCTTTGAACAGGGGCTTTACTTACGAGGTGAGGCGGATATCAATAATCACCGCTTGTTGCCCGCGTTACTCAGCGCATTGCACCGAGGAGCTGTCACTCTGCGAGAGCACAGCAAGGTAAATTGCGAAGCCGGGTATATCTCTGTGAACTCGGAGTGCGAACAATTTGATTGCGTGATCGACTGTCGTGGTCTCGGTGCCAAGGGGCAGATTGAAGGCTTACGCGGTGTCCGTGGTGAGGTGATGGTGGTGGAATCCCGGGAAGTGGTTTTGCAGCGTCCAGTGCGCCTGCTCCACCCGCGCTATAAGCTCTATGCTGTACCCCGAAGCGATGGACGCACAGTAATTGGCGCTACGGAAATTGAGAGTGAAGACCAGTCGCCCATTTCCGTGCGCTCCAGTATGGAATTGTCTTCCGCGCTTTACTCCCTCAACCCGGCTTTTGCCGAGGCTCGTATTGTTGAGACCCGCGTAAATTGTCGCCCCGCCACTATGGATAATATGCCTTATATCCACAGCGAGGACGGGCTGATTAGGGTGAATGGCCTTTACCGTCACGGTTATCTTTTAGCGCCGGCAGTAGTGGAGCAAGTGGAGAATCAAGTGGCACAACAACTGTTACAGGTGGTTTGATGCAGGTACTAATTAATGGGGAAACACAGAGCCTTGAATCCCCGCTAAAACTCTCTGCGCTTTTACAGCAGCTCGGCTATCGCGGAGAAACGTTTGCCGTTGCGTTCAACGGTGGATTTATTCCCCGTACGGAATATAGCAATACTGAGATAAATAACGGCGATAGCCTGGATATTGTTGCTCCGGTAGTGGGGGGGTAAAGGTGAGCGATCTATTAACACTTTACGGAAAAACATTTAACAGCCGGCTTTTGGTGGGCACCGCCCTGTATCCCTCCCCAGCGATTATGCGCGAATCCGTGCAAGCCTCAGCTTCAGAAATTATTACTTTGTCTCTTCGCCGGCAAAATCCGGCACAGCAGCAGGACAATCGATTTTGGGATTATATTCGCGAGTCCGGTTGTCAGTTGTTGCCCAATACCGCCGGTTGTAAATCGCCGCGAGAAGCGGTGGAGCTGGCAAAAATGTCCCAGGAAATTTTCCAGACCGATTGGCTCAAGCTGGAAGTGATTGGTGATGATTACAATTTGCAGCCAGACCCCTTTGGTCTGGTAGAAGCTGCGCGGGAATTAATTCAGTTAGGCTTCAAGGTATTGCCTTATTGCACTGATGACCTGGTTCTGTGTCGAAAACTTTTGGATGTGGGTTGCGAGGTATTAATGCCCTGGGGGGCTCCCATCGGTACCGGGCAGGGACTGCTCAATAAATATAACCTGCAAACACTGCGCGAGCGCCTGAGTGATGTACCGCTTATTATTGACGCCGGAATCGGTGCGCCATCACAGGCGGCAGAAGCACTGGAGATGGGCTTTGATGCGGTGTTATTGAATACCGCGATTGCAAAAGCCCAGGATCCGGTACTGATGGCTAATGCTTTTAAACTGGCTGTGGAATCCGGGCGCGCCGCCTTTAATGCCGGCTTGATGCTCAGGCGTCAAACTGCCAGCCCCAGCACCCCCACCCTGGATATGCCTTTCTGGCAGCAGGCAGAGAGCATATTGCAGGATTAGTATTTTTATGCGCGATCAACTCCAATTGAAAAAGCCAATTGTCTGGACCATTGCCGGCAGTGACTCCGGCGGTGGCGCCGGCATTCAGGCGGACCTGCTGACTTTTGCCGACCTCGGCTGCCATGGTTGCAGTGCTATCACGGCCAATACTGCACAGAATACGGTGGAAGTAACTGCAATTAATGCAGTTTCCCTAGAGGTCTTGGGTTCTCAGTTACAGGCTTTACAGTGGGATCTATTTCCTGCCGCAATTAAAATCGGTCTGCTAGCGAATGCTGAACAAGTGGTTGCGGTGGCAGATTTCCTGCGCCAGCTGCAAGCGGTGCAGCCGGTTCCGGTTATTTACGACCCGGTTGCTGTTGCTACCAACGGAGCCGGGCTCACCGAAGGGAATATTACCGCAACGGTGTTGGCTCAGTTGATGCCACAGTGTGATCTGGTTACTCCCAATTTACATGAATTGGAATGGCTTACCGGAGCCAGTGTCACGGGTGCGGAATCTATTGTGCAAGCTGCGCGTCAGTTGCACGCCCACGGCGGTACCGCAATTTTAGTTACCGGCGGCCATACGCAATTGCGTGCGGGAGAAGTTACCGACTTACTGTGGGATGGTGAAAAAGCCGATTGGTTTATTGGCCGGGAAGTGTCCAATACGGGCACACATGGCACTGGCTGCACCCTGTCCTCCGCTATTGCCGCTTGCCGAGCTTTGGGCTACCCGTTGCGAGATGCCTGCGTTGTGGGTAAAGCCTATGTACAGCGGGGCTTGCGCCGGGGAAATAATGCACATATCGGCGCTGGTGCTGGACCTGTAGGCCACTGTGGCTGGCCCCTGGATTTAATCGACTTCCCGGAGATTTTAGTGTCGGGAGAAGAGCGTGCGCTGGATTATGGCTTTGGTGTGGCCCAGCCTCTTGTTCATGGGTTTGCCAAAACAGACTCTCAAGCATTGGGTTTATATCCGGTTGTGGATACAGTGGAGTGGTTGCAGCGCCTGGCTGAGCTGGGGGTGCGTACTTTACAGTTGCGAATAAAGAATCCGGGTAGGGACCTGCGCGAACAGATTGAGCGGGCAGTGGCTATTGGCAGGACGTATAACCTGCGCCTGTTTATCAATGATTACTGGCAGTTGGCGATTGAGTGCGGCGCCTACGGTGTGCATTTGGGCCAGGAGGATTTGCAATCTGCTGATCTGAGGGCAATTCAAGCGGCAGGATTGAAGCTGGGTATCAGTACCCACGGCTTCTATGAATTACTGTTGGCCTACCGTTATCGCCCCAGCTACTTGGCCATTGGTGCAATTTATGCGACCAACACCAAGGATATGTCGGATCAGTTGCAGGGCGTGCAGAAACTTGCGCGAATGGCCGCGCTATTGCCCGATTATCCACTTGTGGCAATTGGTGGTATTAATATGCAACGGGCCGGTGAGGTTATCGCTAGTGGCGTTGGCAGTATCGCCGTGGTCAGCGCTATTACTAAAGCAAAAGATTACAAGCAGGTGGTTGCCGATTTTAATGTCCTGTTGAAAGGTAAGCGTGCGGAAGTAGAGCCATGTTAAGTCGTAAGGAATTACAGCGTTACAGTCGCCAGATAATGTTGCCCCAGGTGGGTGAAGAGGGACAGAAAAAGCTGTCTTCTGCGCGAATTCTGATTGTCGGCTTAGGTGGGCTCGGCAGCCCGGCAGCGATGTATCTGGCCGCAGCCGGTATTGGAGAGCTGCACCTTGTAGATGGTGATCATATCGATCTCTCCAATTTGCAGCGCCAGGTTTTGTACAAAACCAATCACCAGGGAAAATCCAAAGCCATGGTGGCTGCACAACAATTGGCTGCAGCCAATCCAACTATTCGCATTCACCCCCACAGCCAAATGGCGAATGAATCCTGGCTGCGTGAGCAGGTAAAACAGGTAGATCTGGTGTTGGACTGCACCGATAACCTGGAAATCCGCCATACGATCAACCGGGTCTGTTATCAGGCAGGGTGTCCGGTGGTAATGGCATCGGTGCAGGGGTTTTCCGGCCAGCTGATTAGTTTTGATTTTTCTGAAGGAAAAGGTCCCTGTTATGCCTGCCTGTTTCCGCCCCAGGAGCAGGCTGAAGTCCAGAACTGCTCTACAGCAGGTGTGATCGGTCCGGCACTGGGTGTGGTTGGTAGCATGCAGGCTCTGGAGGCCATGAAATACCTGATGGATTTGCCGGTATCGAGCTTGAATAAATTGCACTTAATCGAGACGGAAACCTTAGCGCTGCAAACTTTGCAGCTGCCGAGCCATAGTAATTGCCCGGTTTGTAGTGTCTGACTTCTTGTGTTTTCAGCGGGGGTCTCGATAAATAGTTTTATTTGGAGAGTCCCTTATTGGCAATGTCTTGTCGCAAAATTTTCTTCCAATAGCCGGGTTAAAATTCACGCCATTTTTGTACCTTATAAATCTTACTTGTCTATATAAATAAGCTATTGGCTCGATAGCTTGTGAGAAGTGAATAAAGGTACCAAAATGGCCTTATAACCATTTCGGTGACAACAGTTTTTGGAAGAGGGATTTGTATTATGAAAAAAATCGATATTGGTATCAGTGAAAAGGATCGGGAAAAGATTGCTGCCGGTTTGAAACATTTGTTGGCAGATAGCTACACTCTTTACCTGCAAACCCACAACTTCCACTGGAATGTTACTGGGCCTCTGTTCCGCGAATTACACCTGATGTTTGAAGAGCATTACACCGAGCTGGCCACTGCGGTGGATGATATTGCCGAACGCATTCGCACCCTCGGGGTTTCCGCTCCCGGTACTTACCAGGCTTTTGCCCAGCTCAGCTCAATCAAAGAAGTTGTTGAGGTTCCACCGGCGGAAGAAATGGTAAAAATTCTCACTAAGGGGCATGAGCAGGTGATCAAAACCTGTCGTGAAGTTTTAAAAGATGCCCAGGCGGGAGAAGATGAATCCACAGTTGCTCTGGTATCTGACCGCATGAGAGTTCATGAGAAAACGGCTTGGATGCTGCGCGCAACCAGCAGTCACTAGTCGCTCAAAAAAGTAGAGGCGCTTTTATAGACCTCAACCAGTAATCGCGGATAAAAACGCGGTTGCTGGTGCCGACAAGGTGCCACGGCTCTTTAATAACACCCCCACCTCCTGACTCACTACTGGCGCCGAGAGCGGCAGGCATTCTAGCCCATATTCCCGAACCTGTGTTTCGCACAAGCTTGGTACTGCACTAACCCCCATTCCTGCACGTACTAACTGGCCGATTGTGCTTAGTTGATTAGCTTCGCAGATATAGCGAACGCCATGGCCACTTTGCTCGAAAGCTTCATCGGTCCAGCGCCTCACCGCTGAGCCGCGATTCATAGCAATAAATGGAAAGCTGGCCAGGTCACTCCAGCGCACTTTTCCTTTTTCACTGAGGGGGTGCTGGGGTGGTACGACTGCGATAAAACGGTCCCTGTGTAGGGGTACAAACTCAAGTCCGCCTAGATCCTCGGGACGAAAACTGATGCCCAGCTCCGCCCGGCCATCCTGCACCGCTTGGGTTACTCGTTCCATCACCACATCTTCTAACAGGATATTGATTTGTGGGTGTTGGCGGTGAAAATTGGCTAATAATTGGGGGAGTTGGTTGAGCGTATAGGCGGGAATTACTGCCAAGCGCAACTGCCCACGCTCCAGGCGAAAGGCCTGCTGTACCGCGTCCAGGGATTGATCCCAGTTGTGCAGTAGTTGTTCGGCGCGGGAGAGAAATTCCTCACCCTCTGGGGTCAGAGTGAGTTGGCGTGCTTCTCGACTGAAAAGTGGGCCGCCAGTCGCATCCTCCAGATTGCGAATGGCAATGGACAGGGCTGGCTGAGAAGTGTGCAATTGAGCGCTGGCCTGGGCCAGGCTGCGGCTGCGGGCCACTGTGACAAAGGCGCGTAGTTGTTTGATCGTGGCACTCACGGCGGCTGGTTCCAGAGGAATTGTTAGATTTGACTATGTTAACTTTTATTTAACAAATCTAAAAAAGATTAAAATAGTTTTAAGTGGTGGGGCAGGGCATGATTGCTCCCCTTGTGCCCGGGAGGGCGATTCGAAAACACAATAATGAGCCACAAGGTCTGTTGAAATGAAGGACAACTCCCAACCGCTCTGGCAACCCAGCGCAGAGGCTATTGCCGCCACCCAGATGGATGAATTTCGTCGCGGGGTCAACCAGCAATACCAGCTGGATCTCAATGATTACGCGGCCCTATACCAGTGGTCAGTAGATAATCGCGAAGCTTTCTGGCGGGAGTTGTGGGATTACACCGGAGTCATTGCCGCAGATAAGGGTGATGAGACACTCAGCAATGATTCCATGCCCGGTGCGCAGTGGTTTCCACAGGCACGTCTGAATTTTGCTGAGAACCTGCTGCGTTATCGCGATGACAAGGCTGCCCTGGTCGAGCGCCTGGAGAGCGGTAGCCGCCGCGAGCTGAGCTACAAGGAGCTGTATGACCGGGTGGAGCGCCTGTCAGCGGCCCTCGTTGCCCAGGGCGTTGTTGAGGGAGATCGGGTAGCGGGCTTTATGCCCAATGTGATCGATACCGTAGTAGCCATGTTGGCCACCACGAGCCTCGGTGCTATCTGGACCTCCTGCTCACCAGACTTTGGTATCAATGGAGTATTTGACCGCTTTGGCCAGGTGCAGCCGAAAGTGCTATTTGCCTGTGAAGGATACTTCTATAACGGCAAGGTTATTGATTCATTGCCGCGTCTGCGCGAGATCATGCAGCGAATCGAATCTATAGAAACTTTGGTAGTGGTACCGGTTGTGCGCTCAGAAGAGGAAACTGCTCAGGTACTAGCGGCAGAGCCGCTGGGTAAGGCGGTACTACTGCAAGCTTTTGAAGCTGCGGCGCCCGCTCGCGAGCTCTCCTTTGTACAAACCGAATTTAATCACCCCCTGTACATTATGTACTCCTCGGGTACTACTGGTGTACCCAAGTGCATCGTCCATGGAGTGGGGGGCACTTTGCTCCAACACCTGAAGGAGCATCGCTTGCACGGCGATCTGCGCCGTGAGGATACACTTTTCTACTTCACCACCTGTGGCTGGATGATGTGGAACTGGCTGGTGAGTGGCCTGGCTTGTGGGGCGACTCTAGTGCTGTTTGATGGCTCACCTTTCTACCCTTCATCCCAAAGTCTATGGGATATGACCGATGAAGAGGGAATCAGTGTGTTTGGCACCAGTGCTAAATATATTGCTGCGCTGGAGAAGAGTGGCTGCAAACCCCGGGAGACCCACAAACTGGAGAAATTGCGTGCGGTGCTCTCCACAGGCTCTCCGCTGGCCCACGAAGGCTTCCGTTACGTCTACAGAGATATAAAAGCAGATCTCTGCTTATCCTCTATTTCCGGCGGCACCGATATTGTGTCTTGCTTTGCCCTTGGCAACCCAACTTTACCGGTCTATGCCGGTGAATTGCAGTGTCGCGGCTTGGGTATGGCGGTGGAAGTCTGGAATGATACAGGCAGTGCAGTGGTTGAAGAGAAAGGGGAGCTGGTTTGCTCCAAATCCTTCCCCTGTATGCCGATTGGCTTCTGGAATGATCCAGATGGAGCCAAGTACCGCAGTGCTTACTTTGAAAATTGGCCTGGTGTGTGGGCGCATGGGGACTATGCCGAGATTACGGCACACGGTGGTGTTGTAATCTATGGCCGCTCCGATGCAGTACTTAATCCCGGCGGTGTGCGTATCGGAACCGCAGAGATTTACCGCCAGGTGGAGAAAGTCGAGGAGGTGCTCGATAGTATCTGTATCGGCCAGCCCTGGCACGACGATGTACGGGTAGTGCTGTTTGTGGTTTTGCGAGAGGGTGTTGTACTGGACGAGAATCTGACCCAGAAAATCCGCTCCACGATTCGCGCCAATACCACGCCTCGCCATGTACCGGCGAAGGTGATCCAGGTGGCGGATATTCCTAAAACTATCAGCGGTAAGATTGTGGAACTGGCTGTACGCAATGTGGTGGAGGGTAAACCGGTTAAAAATAAAGAGGCCCTGGCCAACCCTGAAGCCTTATCGCTATTTGAAAAGCTGCCGGAGTTGGCAGAGGAGTAAGTTAGGGAGCCTCTGAATAACTCCGTGATACCTCTGGCATGCAGAGCGGTTCACAATCAAGGCGCGGCTTCGCAGGAATGTCTAGACCTTTCAAGAGGTCGCAACGCGGAGTGCGGATCGCTCTGCATGCCCCGAAGGGCGGGCCTTGAAGGCCACAGCTGCTGCGTTGCAGCTCTTGCAAAGGGCTACGGCCATTCGCGGCGAGCTGCGCCTAACATCTGCAACCTTCAAGGCCCGCAGAGGCATTACGGAGTTATTCAGAGGCTCCTTAGGAGTAAGGGAGCGTAACCCGGCGCCATTTAGTTTGCTGCGGTTCTGCGCTACCCTTCACTTTATAAACACCAATAATTTACGGTAGAAAAACAGTCATGGTTACTTATTTGTACTGGGCAGCGGTGATTGCCCTGATTATTGCTTCTCTTTTTATCGGCAGTCGCCTGGGCAGCCTTAAGATCGGCGCAATCGTGGCTGCGGTTTTCTTTGTTGGCGGCTGGCTTGCCTACTACTTTCACTATGAGCAGGTTTTCGTGAAGCGTTTTGGCGGGGTCATGCGTATCTCTGTGCCCGATGGGTACCGCCATATCGGCGCCACCTGGAAAGAAGATAATTTATGGATCGAGAATTATAACCCCAAGACTAACCAGTGTATTTTCACGGAGTATTCCAAAGGAAATATTCTGGAAGGGCGGGTGATTATCCAGGATTGTAATCCCTTAATGCCCAGCCAAGGCACACAGCCATAGAAGTCCCAAACGCCGAATCGGCTTATTGGCTGCTCAATAAGTCGATTTAATTATCCCAGCTGTTGTCATCAGCTGGATATTCCAGCCTACGGAGGGAACGGATACCCGGATTTTTTGCGGAGTAGCCGCTACTGACATTGGATAAAGATCTTGCGAATTCTCTTTGTCTCCCTACTTGTTGCCCTTCTAGCGCTGCCAATGCAGCTGGCAGCAGCCATCCCATTTTTTGATCGCTTGCCGGGTTTTACCCTGCTGGTGCAGGGCGATCCCCAGCTGCAGGAAAAATTGACCTCCGAGCTCAACGAGTTGCGCAAGAACAGTAGTGCGCTGGAAAACTACGAAGATCCGGCAGATATTGCGCACTATGAGCGGGGTAACCTGGAAAAATTACTGCGTGCGCAGGGATATTATGATGCCACTGTGTATGAGTCTGTTTCTGGCAACCAAATTTTCTATAGTGTCACTCCCGGCCCCCAGTACCATATCAAGAGCCTGGATATTAATATGCCGGCCGGTTTGCGGGCAGGCTTTAGCGGCTTACCTATCCATGTTGGAGATCCCCTGATTGCCAGCAAGGTACTTGAGGGCGTAGAAAAAATTACCAAGTACCTCAATGAAAATGCCTGTCTGCTGAATGTGGATGTCAGCTACCAGGCAACGGTGATTCACCGGGAAGCTGCTGCGAGACTGGAATATCGGGTGGCCCCCAGTCCCGAAGTCCATATTGGCCAAGTCCGCATTGAAGGAGTTACCTCTATTGAAGAGGACTACCTGTTGGATAAGGTCAAGATTAAATCCGGAGATTGCTTCAGCCGCAGTAAACTGGATGCTGCGCAGTTGCGTCTGCTGCGCACCAACTTAATTGCCAATGTAAATACTGAAGTTTCTGAACCCTACGATGGGTTGGTGGATGTTACTTTTGTTATTCAGGAACGCAATCACCGCACCATAACCTTGGGGGTGGGGTACACCTCTGATGAGGGAGCCGGTATTTCAGCAGCCTGGGAACATCGCAATGTTTTCCATCGTGGGGAAAAAATTGAAGTCGAAAGTAAGCTCAACGAGGTAAAGCAAACCCTGGAAGGCAAGCTCACTATTCCCCGTTTCTTCCATGACAAGCAACGCTTGACCGCCAGTATTGCTTTGGAAGGAGAGGATGTTGATTCCTACCGTTCAGAGTCCCTGACATTCAGTGCACTGGTATCGAGAAAAATCAGTAAGCATCGCACGCTGAGTGGTGGCGCTGAGCTGAAATTCAGTGAAGTGGACGAGAAGGTGGAAGGGGCAGTTGAAGCAGATGATCCCGATGAAAACTACACGCTGTTAGCTTTCCCCTTGGGCTTTAAATTAAACACGACAGACAAACCCCTGGATGCCCGCCGTGGCGCCACTTCTGCGTTGGAAGTAAAACCCTATATCGATCTTAGAAATACCAACACCACCTTTATTAAAAATACCCTACAGCTCACTGCGTATAAAACAGCCGATGACTGGCGTTATAAGCCCACCTTGGCAATAAGGTTGAAAGCCGGGGCAATTACAGGGGAGTCGAATCTTGAGCTGCCTGCGGATGAGCGCTTTTATGCCGGTGGCGGTGGCTCCGTGCGGGGTTATGGTTACCAGGAGTTGGGTCCGCGACTTATTGAGATTAATGATGAGGGTGAGGAAACCCTCTCCGATGCTATCGGTGGTCGGGGACTTAGCGAGATTTCTTTTGAGGGCCGTTTTCGTTTTACGGATACCTGGGGAGGTGTGATTTTTCTCGATGGCGGCAATGCCTATGAGGACGCAGCGCCCAAGTTTTCCGACCTGTTTTGGGGAACGGGTTTTGGCGTGCGCTATATCACCTCCTTTGCCCCTATCCGCATGGACATCGCCTTTCCTCTCGATCGCCGTGAGGGCATCGATGATCGCTATCAGGTGTATGTGAGCTTGGGGCAGGCATTCTGATGCGCTGGTTGGGCCTGTTTGCGCTGGGCGTTGCCCACTGGGTGGGTGCTTTCCTGCGTGGGCTCTGGCGCTCTCTGGGTGCTGGGGGTTCCCTGGTAACAGGCATTTGTCTGTTCCTCCTGATGTCCGCTATCTATTTCCTCAGCACGGAACCGGGGCGCGTCGGCCTTACTCGTGGGGCTTTTTACGCTGCCGAGCAACTGGTGGACGACCTCGAAATTGAGGCAGAGGGAATTCGCAGTGAAAAATTAGGATTTTGGTTTTTCGAGCGACTGAGAATTGACTATCGAGCTAATACGCTTGCCGAAGCCCAGGACCTGGAAGTTAATCTCAACAGCTTGTCCCGAAATCCCATCGATATCGAGCGAGTGGGGGCCAAAGATTTACTGCTCAACCTGAATATCCTCAATGAACTTCTCTCTGCGCTGGCAGATTCCGGCGAAGAGGAGGTTGAAGTTGTCAGTGAGGAGCAGCCATCGACTACTTGGGAGTTGCTAGTTCCTGGGTTTCGTTTGGCGCAGCTGGATATAGCTCGCCTGCAATTGGTGGACAGCCGGTTGACGGGGATTCCCCCTGTTGCTATTCAGGCTGACGCCCAATACCGCTGGCAGGATAAACCGGCGCAGCTATTTATCGAAGTGAGTGAGCTGAATGGTTCCGAGTTTAATCTCACTGTAAATGGCCGGGTGCAGGGCGAGCGCTTTGTAATCGATTTCTCTACCAGTGAGGTGGGCCAGGGGTTTGTCAGCCGACAGCTGCATCTGCCGGAAAATCAGGTATTGGATGCTCGCGGCGAATTATCCCTGCGTAAGCAGGGTGAAAAACTGCTGCTGGATATTAATTCGATCGCAGCTCCTCTAGCAGAACATCAGCTGGATCTGACAGGGAGTATCGAAGCCGATATTAACCCCTGGCGCTTATCTTCAACGGGGATTTGGCTGCGAGTGGATGAGCGGCGCAGTACGATTAAAGGCAGTATCAGCGCGGACGGTGTCAATGGGACAGTTAATCTCAATCAAATCCCGCTAACGCTTTCCCGCCCTTGGCAGGATATCCTGGACAGTGGTTGGCTCAGCGCAGATTTTTCAGTGCAGGGCTCCCTGAAACAGCCGAATATTAATGGCAGCTTACAAGTGGAAAGCAGCTATCGGCAGCAGCCCCTGCAATTGGAAGGCCGGGTCGATACCCAGGCAGGTGTGATTGACTTGCAAGCCTTGTCTTTACACTTTGCCGGTGCACGGATCGAAGTGCTCGGTAGTGTAGATATGAATTTGAAAGCACTGGATTTGGTGGGAGAGATTGATGAGTTGGGAGTTGAAGAAATTCGCCGGCTTGCAGCTTCGCTACCCCGGGCTGATAGGGTAGATATCCCCACTGCTTTATCCGGCACCTTGCACCAGTTGCGTGTGGAGGCCATCGGCTCATGGAAAAACCCAAACCTCAATTTGTCCCTGAGTGCAGTGAGTGTTTACCACGACTTACAGGGTGAGTTGTCGGCGGCGATAAGTGGAAACCTGCACGCGCTGACCATTGATGAATTGGTGTTTACCGGTGAGAAGCTAAATCTGGAAGTGATCGGTCAGCTTGATATTGAACAGAAGCAGCTGGATTTACACGGGCAGATCGACGGCAAAAATATCAGTTTGCGCGATGACCTTGGAGTTGCCGCAGCAGAGGGGGTAAGCCTAGGGGGATCTTCCGAAGTAACGGTCCAGGGGGAGTGGAGTAATCCCCAGGTAAGTATTTTACTGGATTCCAATGGCGTCGCGCAGGATTACCCCTTTAACTTAAAAGGGGAAGCCAGTGGCGATATGGACCTGATAGAGGTCAGTGACCTGCGATTGGAGTTATTTACCAACGGCAATGGCAACCAGTTTGGTTCATCCTCAAGCAGAGGCCCTCAGTCCCCCGTGATTGCCTCAGGTTTTGATAAAGGGGAGCCGGAGCCCCTACAGAGCCAAAGCCGCCTGACAGCCCTCGCTGAAGATGCCCAGCAGCTGGGTCGGGTGGGGGTGGCATTGCTGCAGGCCGATGGTTCTATCGAACCTCGGCAAGACCGATTACAAATTGATATGGGCGCGCGCAATCTACCGCTGTTCCTGGTAGATATTGTCGGTCTCTCTCTCCCTAACTCCCTTGAAGGGGAGTTGAGCTTGGATGGCAGGGTTGATGGGGCTATTTCAAACCCGCAGATTAAAGCCAACCTGATCGCCCAGGGAGAATTTCATCTGGAGCCCTGGCATGTACAGGGTACTTTGGACTATGCAGACAGGAGCCTGGTAACTGATGGTATCGAGCTGCTATGGGCGGGTCGCAACCAATTATCGATACTGGGTAGCTTGAATGCAGAGCGACTGGATTTAGAGTTGCGCGGCCAGGGTGATCTATCGGATTTGGCGAATAGTTTTTCTAGCGGTAGGGCGGGTAATGGTGATGTCAGCCTTTATGCCAGTATTGGTGGAAGCCCCAAGCAGCCTGAATTCCAAGGGGAGTTGCGAGCTACCGGAGAAGCCCTGGGGCGAGGGCAGCGCGGAATCCAGGTTCAACCGCTTTCGATAGTATTGGATTGGCAGACAGAGAATGGAGAGCTGGATGCATCCCTGATTGCCCAACACGGCGGTAGCAACGCAGTAAATAGCCAAGCAAGTGTATTGATTGCACCGATCTTCGAGCAACTATTTGCTGAGAATAATCAAACTGGTGGCCTGCGAAATGTGCCCTTTCAATTGCAGGGGCGCGGTACGGCCGATTTGTCAGTGATTGCGGAATATATTGATCCCCGTGTCCACCGTATGCGCGGCTTGCTCAGTTTCAATGTTGACGGTACCGGGAATTGGCAGCGTCCTCTATTAACCGGTGATATCGAATTGAGTAATGGTCGTTATGAGCACCGGCCGAGCCATACTCGCATTGCGGATATTAACTTCTACGCGCAGCTGTCTCCTGAGGAGTGGCGGATTGTACGAGGAAGCGCTACCGATGGTGATGGTGGGCGGATAAACCTGGGAGGGGCGGTCTTTTTACCTCCGGATAGCTCGCCCAGTTTTGACATCGTATTAAGCCTCAGTCGGGCCCACTTGCTGAACTCACCGGGAGTACGCGGTGCAATATCCGGTGATGCCCGTTTGTCGGGCTCAACCCAGGATGCAGAAATTACCGGGCGATTCACTTTGAAGCCGCTGGCCTTACAGATTGAGCAATGGATTGGCAGCAGTGTTCCGGAAATCCAGGTGGTGGAAGTTCAGGTCGATGGCCCACAGGTGCAGCGATCTTCTCCCCTGTTTAGCAAAATTGGATTGGATGTAGAGATTGTTTTGGACCAACAATCCTATGTGCGCGGACTTGGCTTAAATTCTCAATTGCGCGGCGTGGTGGATATTCGAGGCACCGCAGATAAGCCAAAAGCCTCTGGCGAATTAACAATTGTTCGCGGCAGCTTTGATTTATTCGGTAAGAAATTTGATCTGGAAGATGGAGAAATTCGCTTCGAGAATAATGAGGTCGCTATCCTGGTTGAAGGTGTCTATGAATATAGCGATGGAGAAATAACCGCGCAGATATCAGGTACTGCTGCGGACTTGGATATTACATTTACCTCTGACCCCTCGGCCTCTCAGGATGAGATACTGGCGCAATTGCTTTTTGGGAAGTCATTATCAGATATTTCACCTTTACAGGCTGTTCGCTTGGTTAGTGTTGTTCGCAGTTTGCAGTCGGGTCGAGCGGTATTGGACCCTATCGCTAAGACACGCGAGCTGTTGCACCTGGATACACTCAATATTGAGCAGGAGGAGGGAGATGAAGGTGATGAGTACGCATTGAGCTTGGGCAAATATATTACCAATCGAATTTATGTGGAATTACAGAGAAGTACCGACCCTCTCAGTCCATGGCAGGCGGAGATGCAAATAGAACTTAGGGATAACCTCAACCTGGAGTTTAAAAGTGCCGATGACGGTGATAGCGGTTCCGGTAGTGTAGAGTTACAGTGGAAAAAAGACTATTAGGGTTTTCGCCACTAACCCCCTATCGTTGTAAGAAGCATCGTTAATATTTGGTGATTAGCATATCCGTTATTTTTAACGTGCAACCTGGCTGGGGTGGATTGTTGACGCCCCAGTTGTCGATCACGATCATCATGGATTCATCAAAAATTGCAGGCCCCTTTTCCCGGTAGGCGTGCCAAAGCTGATTTGAATCATCGCACTTGGACGCAGATGCTTCACACACTCTTATATCCCATTGATAGGTTCCACTAGCTTCACCCGATATGATTTTCTTGGATGTAAAAGTTATATGCTGTTGGGCACCACTCTTCACCTTTAGGGGGCCTGTTTGGCTTGTCCACGCCGCCTGACTGGGAAGCCCTCCCCAATTGGAAGCGAAACTTCCCGGACCATTAGAGCCTGTTGTTTCTACAAAATCGACTTCCCGCTGCCCTCCGGCCCAACATCCACCAGGTTGTCCACACCAGGGAAACATATAAACGGCAATCCACTCTTTAGCACCACACTTACCTGGGGGCACGTCAACCTTAAAGTCAATTGCTGAAATATCTTTCATTCTAATCTCGGTATTTCCACACTGAACCGCAGATGTATAAGCGCAGGAGCCTTTGGTATCGTCATCCATAATAATAACGCCGGATCCTTCCGTATTGCTTGGTTGAAAGCTGATTTTAGTGCAGCGATTGTTTTCGGCCACTTTGTCATCTTGATGATTGAATATGGGCTTACATGTTGTTGCTGATGCCAGATTTAAGGTGGATAGGGCAGCAAAGATCAGGAAGAGTCGGGTTGCTTGTAGCATGGTGTGGAGCTTGCAAACTATAAAACTCAATAAATTATAGTTTGTGTCTTGATGATCAGGCTTTAGTAGAAATGTTTAGCCTGTCAATAAGATCAATTTTGGCTGGTAGCACAAAGGTCACTTTCACTTATCCAGAAGGTAACCTTTTTATAGATGAAGTCCAATGATCATTGAGTGCTTACAAATGATTCTGAACGTAACTTAAAACATCTGTTGGAGTGCAATTGTCCATAAATCTATCTTGCAGGCTGTAGGCCATTTTTTCCAGAGGTGCACCGTTGTAGCCGTAGGTCTGAATTTCACTGATATAACGTTTGATAAATGACTCTGCTCCCAAGAGAGACCATTGGTGGACATGGATTAACTCATGGAAATGGAGGGAAATGTCCGCAGCAAAAGGTGTTTTGACAAAGTAGGTATCTTTGTAAGTGATACCGGCTACTTCCATGTCGACAAAGTCACCCAGACCAGCCTGGTAGAGCTCGGGAAACCTCGGTTTTGGAATATTATCAACCACTACAAAGTAGCTTTTGCTAAGAAATTCTTCCGTATAATACCCTGAAAACTTCTCTGTGAACCTTGCGCAAGATTGTCTCTCTTCTTTGAAGTCTATCAGTGTTTGATCAATCCAATGGTCTATTTTTTGCAACATCTATATCGTCCTGATTGGGAGGCAACTCTGGGGCTTTGCTCACCCCAGAACAGAATTTTCAATATACGAAATAAAGTTGTGCTGAGAGTTATACGTAGGAGTATATCACCGATCCACTTTCTTTTTTCTTTTGAAGATATTTCTTACAGGGATAGTAAAGTATCGCAATCAGAGCAATCCAGTAGGCATAGGTTCTCAGTAAATTAGGTGTGTAGCCTTCAGGCCATACTTTGGAGCCGTTGAAGAAGTTGGTTGCTACTCCAAACTCTAAGTAGCTCCATAGGTGTGCGGACAGATTGATCACTGGGACATGGAGTAAATAGAAGAACAATGAGGCCTGCCCAAAGAGGAGCAATACATCCAGTATTCGGTTTTGTCGATTTTCAACGGTAGCCATGATCAGGAAAACTATACTCATTGTCATAAGGATATAGCTGAACGACATTGGGTATTTGGCGGTGTTGATAAAGCCCAGAAGCCCCTGCTGTGAATTCCAATCATTGGGGTCGCCAAAGCCTATTAGTCTAACTGCAATAAATATAATCGATAGCGCAGTTGCTGTTGTTATTAGTAGACGCACTCGTTGCTTGTTTGCCATCTCGTAAAGAGGCCCAAATACATAGCCAAGGTACATAAGAGCAAAGAGGGGAATAATATTGTAAGCAGCAAAAATCCCGGTGTTGAACTCGAAAAATCTAAAACTAGTGCGTACATGCGCAAGAATCCAAAGCCATTCATAGCCACCTAATAGCTGGCGCATGAAGTCATCATTCAGGTATCCATGTAAGGATATTACGGCCAGGCAAACGATGGTGGTCCATATCATTGGCAAATAGATTAAGCCCGCCAGTATGATCATGGATACGCCCAGGGCCCAGATTACCTGTACAAAAGCGTAATTATAAGCAAACTGCCAAGAGAGGTTTACCAAGGTTAGTTCGAGGATAACTAGTACTAACCCTCGAAGTATTAAGAATTTTGCCAACTCCGGCTTGGAGTTAAGTTTTTTACCGTGAAAGTAGGCACTCAACCCTGTAAGAAATATAAATCCAGGGGCACATATATGCGTGATCCAACGAGTTAAAAACAAAGCGATGGAGGATTGGGATAGGTCCAATGGGTCAAACTGGGTCGAAGTCCAATAATCTCGAGTATGATCGAGGGCCATAATAATTACTAATATACCTCTAGTGATGTCTATTGCTGGATATCGCAATTTGTTATCTCCAAAGTTAGTGAGTTCTATAGCGTTTTCTCTCTAAGGGTTCTTGTTACCATGAGGTTGGAATGTAGAGGCGGTTAAAGAGAGCTATAAATGATGTCTCTTGGTCTTTGTTTGTTGTTGTTTGGAGGCAGGTGGGAGCTGTCTGCCTTTCATATTGTACATATATTCTTCAAGCAACCAATTGCTTTTTAATTGTGTGATATGTAGGTGGAGGGACGATAGTGTAGGAATTTTTGGTTCTGGCAAGGCCAAGAAATTTTGCCTATCTAATAATCAATATTATTTAATTTGTTTGGTTTTGCTTTTAGCCTAGGGGCAGCTAGAGGCCGGATTATGGATTTGAAAGTAAAGCAAAATCAGTGATCGCGGCCTGTTCCCAGTGAATATATTTTCCTGTGGTTAAAAGAGGGGTTTTATCAATAACGGCTTCAAAATTATTAAGCTACAGGTGGAGCATATCAGTTTACTTCGATATTACCGTGCTTCGCCTGAGTCACTACGGTATACGGCAAAACAACGGTATCAGCGGCTACAGAAAAAACAGCATCTATAGCTACCAGTGGAACACGGTTGATAGTTGATCCAGTATTTACAGTCTGACTGGGTTCGCTATTTAGCAAGCAAAAGGAGTAAGAGGTTCCGCTATAAACTCTTGGAATACTTTCGCAATAGCTTTTGTGGCCTCTATGAGTGATATCTACCTGATTATTCTTAGGGTTAACTGTCTTCACTGTGGCGCATGAGACACAAACTAGAGAGGCTGATACTAAAGAAATAATACGTTTCACAAACTAATCCTTGCTGATGTGATCTTTTGCGGGGCTATAGAGTAGTATTTTCTAAATTGGTTCCAGATTTTGTGTGTACTATAAGTATTATCTGTACTCAATTGGAAGTGAAGAAAGTCAAAATTTTCACATCTGAGGTTTACTTTGTCGCTGCTTAGCGGTATCTCAAACTTAGAACATTAGTTTCAAGTAATGGGCAGGCTGATATACGGTATTGGTTAGAATTTAAATATTTTTTACCTGATGGTAATTTTTTAGAGTTATACCCATTTGGCTTCTATGCCTTTTCTTTTGAAATCTTCTAAAATTTTTGGATTTTCTTCATTGTAGAAAAGTATGAGCTTTTTCAGGTTTGGTAGGAGGTTTGTGTCTTCGGTGGAATGGATATCAAAGTCGTCAGTAGTTCCACACCAGAAGGGAATGATTTGTAACCAGATATGGCCACCCCCATCCTGATGAAGGTCAGTTATATCGTTTAGCCATTCTTTCTTAATTGGAATGGACCGGAAGTGGTCGAGAGCTTCGGGGATAGGCTCGTACCCTTCTTCTTCTATATCTATATTTCTTTTGGTGTAACTATCGGCAAACTGAAAAATATCGAATTCAGGCTGTATTACCTTATAATGGTACATTAACTTATCCAGGACTAATAACCTGAAGTTTTCATCCTTGAATTCCGCATATTCACTCATTTTTAAGTCTACCTTTACTTTCCATATAAGTATTGTGAGATCCATTTTTTTCATTGTCTACAATATATTTCGCAATAGGGGAAGTTCTTTCGGCTTGAGAGAATAAAAGTAGTTTTTACTAGGTCAATCAAGAATTTTAGGTATATCTTTGGCGGTTAAGTAATGCCGATAAGTTAGAGAATTTGAGTTATCGTACTAATTGCGAATATTGCTTGTTTCAAATGCCCGCCAAAACTCCCGTTCATAGGCTTGGATTAACCGCACGCGAATGGCAATATCATTTTCTCGAACACCTGAAGCTAGTCCTCTTGCAATTATATCGATAGCCTGTTCCCTGAATCCTTCTGGAAGTTGGCTAAAAGTCATTAAGAAACTGAGCTGTTCATTGGTAAAGCGTTTATTTTGTTTGAGAGCTTTTGCAACGCGCTCAGCATTTTTGCCAAAGCTCTGAAAGTTGATTAACAGGGCAGCGGCAATTTCGGCGGGTGTAGCGTAGTTGGCTAGCCAGGTAGTGTAGGCTGGGTAGGCTTGGGCACCTGCGAGTGGTTGGTATTGTGCGATCTGCTCGGGTGAGATACCCAATGCTTGAATCAGGTTAGGTAACAGGGTATTAGCTTGAATTTCTGCTGTCGTAATTCGAGTAAAAAATGCTCTCGTACTATGTCCCGGTAAGCCACCAAAACGATGCAGAGATAGCGCATTACTTCTCAAGTCCGATAAGTTAATAAGGCGTTGCTCCATTGCAAAAGCCTGTAACTTAGCGTCCGGAAGAGTATTTTTTTCCAGCTGTAGAACAAAGACAGGAGTAGGGCCCTTGAGATACAGTTTTTCAAGGCGCTCTATCAGAGCCTTTGCATCCTGTTGGTTTGTGGCGATATCTGCTGTGGCCGGTTGAGTCATGGCCAAAAGAACAACCAGTCCCACAAGAGCGAATCTTAAACAATGCGTATTGGCCACTATTCCAACTCCGCTGGTGCACGAAATAAGCATAGCAGGAAGACAGAAACCGGACTGGTAGCGTATTTGTCAGGCCACAGTACTTTTTCCGCGTATTAATTCGGCGGGATCAATTCGATAGAAATGACTTAACTCCTTATAGAGCTCCGGGTGTAAGGCGTGCATAGCCGTTGGGATCGTATAGAAACTTTCTGTTGCTACAGCAAAGAACTCAGCGGGAGACTGGGCGCCGTATAAATCGAGCACAGAGGGTGTATCACCAGGAAACTCACCGAATTCAGCTCTTTGTCTCAAGCGGTGGAATTCCCGGCTCATAACCTCAGCCCAGGTGGCCCCTTCATCACTGCTTTCAAATAGAGGGCGGCCATCAAAGTAACCATCCTCTTCATCGACTTTGTGGGCGAACTCGTGCAGGGCGACATTGTGGCCCCGTTCAGGCGATTGCAGATCTTTCTCTAGGTCACCCCAGGAGAGGACTACGGGTCCACGATAATGAGCCTCCCCTTCACGGGCACTGTGCCTGGCTGTTTCTATATAGCCTTCCCGACGGGTTTCGTGAGCGACATAGGTGTCCGGGTAGAGCAACAGGCTGTAAAGGTTGGGGTAGCATTCATTCTTGCGGCCCAATAGGAGTAGGCACGCATGGGCAGCGATGGCCACTTTCATGCGTTCATTGACTTGAAGCCCCTCGCAACCGACAAACTCTTTGCCGTGGAGAAATAGGGCGATATTACTGCATAACTCTTGCTGTTGATTGGAGTTAAGGTAGTGATAGAGAGGAAGATTTTCCCTAATGAGTTGTAGTTGTTCCCGTGTTAAGGGTTGTGAGCGGAGGTAAAAAATGCGCCACTGTCGGTAGAAGTGGGGAACCAGCCATATCGCCAGGGCCAGCAGGATAATTGCGATAAAAGCACTCACAGCTTAAACGCCGGTTGTTTGCATGAGATATTATCTTCCAGCTTAAATTCTTGGCAGGGAGTCCCCTGATGAAATTTCATTTGCCACTGCCCTTTACTTCTAACCCAAATAGATGATCGCTTACAAAACCCCTTGTACTCCCCTTGCTGGCCTTGCCGTGCAGATTTATACAACAGCATAATGACTGTGTCAGAGAGAGGAATGCATTCATAGTTTTGGCTGTGAATTTCCCAGCCCGTATTTTCCTCCTGTTGCATTGATCGCACTATTGTCTTGAAATCAAAGGTCCGCCCGGATTTCCCTACCTCTATAAAATCAGGGCTTAGTAGCTTGCTAATGACTTCAGGGTCTTTGCGTGTCTCGAATTGATGCAGCTTTGTTTCATTCTCAATCAGAATATCGGCAATCTCATGTATCACTGTTTTACCCGGTATGGCCCAGTTGCGACAAATTACTATTTGCCTGGTTTTAGAATGGGGAGTTTACTGCCGAATTCAAGGTTTTGGATGGATAGAGTTATCCGGAAGCGAAGCTTGATAAATGGGGGATGCCTGCCAACACTTAGAGCGTCTGGGTGATTTTCCTGTCACTGTGGAGAAGCTTATGCGTTCGCTATTGGCCTTTCTTGTCTTGATGTTTGGAGTCTGTACCCAGGTGCTGGCCCAGTCCGGTGAAACCCCGTTAAAAGTGGCGATCGCCGGGGATGCTCCGCCCTATGTGATTGATGGTGCGACCACTGGTTTGGAAATAGATATCGTTCGGCAAGCTCTCCCTGGCTATAAGTTGGAGTTCGTACAGATGGGGTTTGCGGAGACGGCCCCAGCACTTGAGCAGGGTATGGTTCAGGCAGCGGTGAATGTACTCAAGAAGAATGATGGCCTATTTTACTCGAACAATATGATCAGCTTTGCCAACTATGCCATTGCCAAAGCCAGTGCAGAAATGAAGATTGGCAGTATTGCAGATCTCGCGGGTAAGAAAGTGATCACTTGGCAGGGAGCTCCCATGGATCTTGGGCCCGAATTTGAAAAAATGTTTGGGCCCAATGGCACCCAGAAACAGAATGTTATGCAGGCGCCAACAGCTCGTGACTTGGTTGCCCAATTCTGGAAAATGCCAGATGCGGTCGCCGTGGTGGATATGGAGCTATTTAAGTACTACAGCAATAAAATGGGTCATACCATGGCTCAGGTTGACCTATTCCAGATATTCCCGATGATGACAGACTTTCGAGTTGGTTTCCGCGATGAAAAAGTGCGAGATGACTTTAATCGCGGGCTGGCAGAGCTGTGCAGCAGTGGCCGCTACAAAGCCCTATTGCAGAAATACGATGTGGTGCAAAAGCAGGATATTTGTAAGTAGATAGCCTGAAATTGCGGAACAATTAATCGAGAAAGAAGGGACCTGGATCTTGTGATTTAGGCCTTTCTTGATTGGTGTGGTGGGGCGGGTTCGGACCTACTGCATCTAGTTCGTTGTCGGCAAATAGAAACTTGCTGCTTAATGAATTCTTACGGGGTTATCGATAAATCTTATCGGTCTTAGGTCCCAGTTTCTGAGTGCTCATAACCTCTGGCCAGTTTGATAAAAGCGCTCAGGTATTCAACTTCGCTATCGTCTTCACGAGTTCCTAAGAAAATCTGTTTGGCAATACCTTGTCGCCCGAGGCGCACCACCGATAGTGCCAGCTTGGTAGAGTACTCCTCTGCAAGCCAGCGAGGCAGGGCTGCGACCCCGCGGCCGCTGGCCACCATTTGAAGCATGATATCGGTAGTTTCACTGGTCTTGTGGCGCAGTGGAACCACGCCCGCAGGGTTGAGAAACTGGGTATAGATATCCAGGCGGTCCGGTGGCACGGGGTAAGTTAACAGCACCTGATCCCGTAGGTCTTCTGCTGTCAGGTACTTTCGCTTTGCCATTGGGTGATCTCGAGGGACGACCAGCACCTGCTCGTAGTCAAATACGGGATCGAAGCGCAGTCCGGCTTTATAGAAAGGGTCAGGGGTAACTAGCAGGTCGATTTCGTAACCCAGTAAAGCGCCGAGACCTCCAAACTGAAATTTCTGCTTAACATCCACATCCACGTCCGGCCAATCTTCCAGAAATGGCGACACTACTTTCAGTAACCACTGATAGCAGGGGTGGCATTCCATACCGATACGCAGGGTACCGCGCTCACCTTGAGCCATTTGCTTTAGCTTGCTCTCAGCATGTTCCAGTTGTGGCAGGACACGGTTGGCCAATCCAAGTAGATACTCACCAGCCTGGGTCAAGCGCAAGCTGCGGCCCTCACGCAACCAGATAGGGGCCCCGAGGTTCTGTTCCAGTTTGCGTACCGTGTGGCTCAGCGCCGACTGGGTTAGGCAGAGGTGCTTGGCCGCTGCGGTTAGCGAACCGTGATGGTCTACGGCCTGGATTATTGTTAAGTGCGTGCGCTCTAGCATAGCTTTACCCGAGCAAACCATGAGTAAAATTAATGGATAGTTGAAAATATACCATTTTTGTTCATTTATAAAGAGCCTTATCCTGACTGGCAATGTCAATCACCAAGCAAAGAACTCAGTTTTTGCCTTAGGAATCAGGATACCAGGCCGCAATGAATAAAGAGTTTGCATTCACCATCAAGAACTTACGCTTTGATGAAAACTATCGTCCAGCGGATAGCACGCGGATCACCACCAATTTTGCGAACTTGGCGAGAGGGGAGAGCCGTCGGGATAACTTGCTCAACACCTTGAGAATGATTGATCGTCGTTTCAATGCCTTGGCGCATTGGGACAACCCTAGTGCAGATCGTTACTCTGTAGAGCTGGATATTATTTCCGTTGATATTGATATTGAAGGCAACGGAGTAGCCTTTCCTACCATTGAAGTATTGAAGACGAATATTGTTGATCATAAAAACAATCAACGGATTGAGGGCATAGTAGGAAACAACTTTTCTTCATATGTGCGGGATTATGATTTTAGCGTGTTGTTGTTGGAGCATAACAAGAAGCAAGACAAGTTTAGCCTTCCTGAGGGCTATGGTGATCTTCACGGGAAAATTTTTCAATCGTTCCTGAATTCAAATGCCTACAAGGATAATTTCAGCAAGCCCCCTGTTATTTGTCTGAGTGTATCAAGCAGTAAAACTTATCATCGAACTGAAAACCGGCACCCCGTGCTGGGTGTTGAGTATCGGCAGGACGAATACTCTTTAACTGATGAGTATTTCGAGAAAATGGGTTTGCAGGTTCGCTATTTTATGCCGCCGGATAGTGTTGCCCCTTTGGCTTTTTACTTCCAAGGTGATTTGCTTGGTGATTATACGAATCTTGAGCTTATTGGCACTATCAGCACGATGGAGACCTTTCAAAAGATATATCGACCTGAAATATACAATGCAAATTCTGTAGCGGGGACCTGCTATCAGCCCAGCTTGAAGCACCAGGATTATTCACTGACTAAAATTGTTTATGACCGGGAAGAGCGTAGCCAGCTGGCTATAAAGCAAGGGAAGTTTACTGAAGAACAATTTATCAAGCCATACAGAAGTATCCTTGATCAGTGGGCCGCTAATTACGCGCTTTAATTAACAAATATAGATAAGATTATTTTTCATGAATCGCCTATTGCCAACTTCAAGCGCTGGAAGCTTGCCCAAACCATCCTGGCTCGCAGAGTCTGAGAAACTTTGGTCTCCCTGGAAATTACAGGGCGATCAATTACATGAGGGTAAGCAGGATGCCTTGCGCCTGACCTTACAAGAGCAACAACAAGCCGGTATCGATATCGTTAGTGACGGGGAGCAAACCCGCCAGCATTTTGTGACCACATTTATCGAGCACCTCAACGGTGTTGACTTCGAGAAGCGGGAAACCGTTAAAATCCGCAATCGCTATGAAGCGAGTGTACCGACAGTTGTTGGCGAAGTATCTCGTCAACAACCAGTGTTTGTTCAAGATGCCAAGTTTCTACGCAAGCAAACCAGTCAAGCTATCAAGTGGGCATTACCTGGCCCCATGACAATGATTGATACTCTCTACGATAGCCACTACAAAAGCCGCGAAAAGCTCGCCTGGGAATTTGCCAAAATTCTCAATCAGGAAGCGCGTGAGTTAGAGGCTGCTGGTGTTGATATTATTCAATTTGATGAGCCCGCATTTAATGTGTTTTTTGATGAGGTGAATGACTGGGGGATTGCCACTTTAGAAAAAGCCATTGAGGGGCTGAAATGCCAAACTGCCGTACATATTTGCTACGGCTACGGCATCAAAGCCAATACAGACTGGAAGAAAACTCTGGGGTCAGAGTGGAGGCAATATGAAGAAGCGTTTCCAAAACTGCAAAAATCCAATATCGATCTGATTTCGCTCGAGTGCCACAACTCCCATGTCCCAATGGATCTCCTTGAGCTTATTCGTGGTAAAAAAGTGATGGTGGGCGCTATTGATGTGGCAAGCAACACGATTGAAACACCGGAGGAAGTCGCCGATACCTTGCGAAAAGCACTCAAGTATGTGGATGCTAAGGATCTCTATCCCTGTACGAACTGTGGTATGGCGCCTCTATCCCGTAAGGTTGCGAACGGTAAGCTCAATGCGTTAAGTGCAGGTGCAGAAATTGTCCGAAGAGAGCTCTCGGTTTAGCTGTCCCCAATATTCAGGTGCTCCCATGTCACTTTCCAGTACAGCCATAGAACCGTTGCGCTTTCGCGAAGCACTGGGGCATTACGCTTCCGGTATTACGGTGATCGCATCGCACTGTGAGGGTGAACCGATAGGCTTCACTTGCCAGTCGTTTTATAGCGTATCGACGAGCCCGCCACTAGTGTCATTCAGCGTTATGTCGAGCTCGTACAGCTACCCCAAAATTCGCCAGGCAGGCCGATTTTCGGTCAATATCCTGTCGGATGATCAGGTCAAGATTTCCAACCAATTTGCTCGTCAAGGCGCGGACAAATGGAGCGAGGTCGAATGGCAGGAATCGCCGCTGGGGAATCCCATTATCGCCGGCAGCCTACACTGGCTTGATTGCGAAATTCATGCTGAACACGCCGCCGGAGATCACCTGATTGTGATTGGTGAGGTGAAGGCGTTAAACCTACAAAAAGCTGCTGCCAGGCAGCCACTTCTGTATTTCAAAGGCCAATATCGCAACCTTACTGCGGTGGCCCCAGCCGGGTAATACATGTGAGCAACGGGTTGCGAACTTGCAGCCCCATCGCCTGCTTCCAGAAGGAACCCGTATCAATCAATTCGAGGAATTTATGGAATTTCTACTCTACCTGTTGCTGGGAGCTGTGGCTGGGGTGCTGGCCGGCTTGTTTGGTGTCGGTGGTGGCATCATCATCGTACCTGTGCTGGTATTCAGTTTTACTGCCCAGGGTATCGATCCGCATGTGCTGACCCACTTGGCGGTGGGCACTTCGCTAGCGACTATTGTCTTTACTTCGATTAACTCGGTTCTGGAGCATCAGCGCAAAGGTGCGGTGCTATGGCCAACTTTTGCCTGGATGAGCCTGGGTATTCTTCTCGGTGCAAGTCTCGGCTCCTTCACAGCGGCAGCTATCCAGGGGCCGATGCTGCAAAAGATTATCGGTGTATTTGCTATCACCATTGCCATTCAAATGGGACTGGAGCTTAAGCCCAAGGCCAGTCGCGCTGTTCCCGGCAAGCTGGGGCTGACAGCGGCCGGCGGGGTGACAGGCTGGGCCTCTGCCATCTTTGGTATCGGCGGTGGCACACTGACGGTTCCCTTTCTGACCTGGCGCAGCGTGCCGATGCAGCAAGCAGTGGCAACTTCCTCAGCCTGTGGTTTGCCGATTGCTGCCGTTGGCGCTCTGAGCTTTATGGTTATTGGTTGGCAGCAACCTGAACTGCCGCAGTGGAGTTTTGGTTTTATCTACCTGCCAGCCATGGTCGGTATCGCCATCACCAGCATGTTCTTCGCCCGTTTTGGGGCGCGTCTGGCCCACAAGTTATCTCCACGATTGCTAAAGCGCTTATTTGCTCTGCTATTACTCTGCGTGGGTGGGAGTTTTCTTCTCTGAGGTATTAATGAATTGCAGTCTATCGATTGCTATCTCGGCGTAGGCGCGGCTGCAAAGGTGGAAGGGGGCTTCAATCCTCTTCCGGGTGCGATCGGGCCCAAGTTAGGAGTATTAACTCCTAACTTTCTTTTGTGTGTCGAAATATCTAGTCGAGCACAGGACCCTAGTGAGATGAAAATGGATTAACGTATCTGGAGGTTGCACAGTTGGTGCAATTGCTCCCGCTGATTGATGTGCGTATATCTATCCGCTGTATGGAATGAATGAAAGAGATTACTTCTAACCCTGTTGGGTCATTCAAGCTGCTTGTGATTGCTTAAAGTGAATAGGGATTGCTGGGGTGGGCGAGGCCGCGAAGAGTAAATTGTGTAAAGAGCAGTTTGGCATTAGCTGCTCTACAACAAAAAAGGGCTTACGTCGTGAGACGTAAGCCCTTTTCTTTGTATGGCGCGCTCGGGAGGATTCGAACCTCCGACCGCCTGGTTCGTAGCCAGGTACTCTATCCAGCTGAGCTACGAGCGCGTCGTTATGGGTGCGAACTATAGAGAGTTGATTCGTTGCCGTCAACCTCTTTTTGGAAAAAATCCTTAAAAATCCGCAACTTATCGAGTTTCTGGGCCCCTCTGGGAGCGGTCGACCAGTCTCGACAGGGCGCGAATTCTGCCGTGCCTTCCCTCAATTTGCAAGCCTTACTTTGAAAAATACTGCCTTGAGTGCCGGGTGCGCCAGTTATCCGGGGGCGAGGCATTAAATTCCTCGGTGTGATTGGCGGCGAACTATACTCATTACTCTACCGGGATTCCGATGATTCGCACCTTTTCCATTGCCCATTGCCAGGTCCGGCCTATCTTCCGGCGGCAGGCTTCTCCAGAGATATAGTGAGAATATATGGCGGACGAGCAGGACCAAGAGCGAAAGCTGCCGCAGGGGGAGTCTCCTTCACCGCCATCGGGAAAGCCGGTTCCGCAAGGGCCGCTGAATTGGCTTCAGTACTTCCTGTGGATTTTCCTTTTAATACTGACTGTACAGTACTGCACTAACGGACAGCTTTCTGGCAAGCGGACTGAGTTAGCTTACAGTGACTTTAAGAAAGAGGTCGCCGAAGGCAAAGTTGCCAGCGTGGTTATCGAGGGGGATAGAGTCAGCGGCACTTTTAAGCCGGAGGCGGGCAAGCTGCTGGCGTCAAACACTGGCGAGAAAGAAAAAAAGGCTCCACAGCCTGAGCACTTCACAACCATTCTACCTTCCGTTCAAGATCCCGAACTGCTCCCCCTTCTGGAAAAGGAGAAGGTGGAAATCCTGGCAGAGTCCCCGGGAGGGGGCTTTATGCAGCGAATGTTGATACTGCTTCTGCCCTGGATACTGATTATTGGGCTCCTGGTTTGGATGGGGCGGCGAATGCAGGAAAAGATGGCCAGTGGAGCTCCCGGCAGTCCCTTCGGTTTTGCTCGATCACCAGCAAAGCGGTTTGAGCGCAGTGAGTCTCAAGTGACTTTCGATGATGTGGCCGGGTTGGCAAATGCGAAGAAGGACCTGCAAGAAGTGGCGGGGTACCTCAAGAACCCGGAGCACTATCGCAAGCTCGGAGCGAAGATACCCCGGGGCATTTTGCTAATGGGGCCTCCCGGTACGGGCAAAACCCTGATGGCGAAAGCGCTGGCTGGTGAGAGTGAAGCGCCATTTTTCAGTATTAGTGGCTCTGAGTTTATTGAGATGTTTGTAGGGGTGGGTGCTTCCCGTGTGCGGGATATGTTTGCAGAAGCCAAGAAAGATGCCCCTTCAATTATCTTTATCGATGAGATTGACTCCGTCGGCCGGGCGCGGGGAACGGGTGTTGGTGGCGGACACGATGAGCGGGAGCAGACGCTCAATCAGATCCTTGGGGAGATGGATGGCTTTGATCCCCAGGAAGCGGTGGTGGTGGTTGCGGCAACCAACAGGCCCGACGTTCTCGATGCGGCACTGCTAAGACCGGGGCGCTTTGACCGAAAAATTACTCTGGACCTTCCAGATAAGGCCGCACGCAAGGAAATTCTTGAGATTCATTCCCGCGATGTCCCATTGCACGGCAAGGTGGATCTGGAGCGGCTCGCGGCTCTTACTGCAGGTTTTGCCGGCGCGGATCTGGAAAACCTGATTAATGAGGCCGCACTGTTGGCAGGGAGAGAAGATAAGTCTGCGGTGGATATGGATTGTTTATTGAGGGCGAGGGATAAAGTGGTTCTCGGTGGCGAGCGCGAAATGGTTATCAGTGAGGAGGACAAGCGGATTATCGCATACCACGAAGCGGGACACGCGTTGGTAGCAACGCTATTGCCCAATGCAGATCCTTTGGAGAAGGCGACTATTATCCCCAGGGGGCACAGTCTCGGCGCTACCGAGCAGATTCCCACCGAAGAGCATCACAGTATGCAGGTCAGTTATCTCCGCGATCGTATCGGCGTAATGCTTGGGGGGAGGGTCGCTGAGCGGGTGGTGTTCAAGGAGGTGAGCACTGGTGCCGAGGCAGATTTAAAGCAGGCGACGCGACTGGCCCGTCACATGGTGACGCACTGGGGGATGAGTGAAAAATTAGGTCCTGTTGCTTTCCGCCGGGGAGAGGAACATATATTCCTGGGGCGCGAGATGGCCCAGCAGAAGGACTTCAGCGAACACACCTCAGAGATTATTGATGACGAAATTATTGCTTTGATCAGCGGTATTGAGATGAAAGTAGATCAGTTGCTGACAAAAAATCGCAAGAAATTAGATGCATTGGCTGGGGCTCTTTTGGAAAAAGAAACCCTCGATGCAGCGGAAATAAATGAAATACTTTCCCATGTGGCTGCGGGTGGTGATGACACTTCTATTGCGCCGAAATAGCTCCTGGCTTTAATGGAAATTTATTTTCCAGGTAGACCCACTGGTCAAATTTAATGTATTTAAATGTACCAGGTTAATTGAGTTTATTAGTTTTGAATTGCCGGTAACCTGAAATATCGAAGGGCACTTTCAGGCTAATCTAAAAGAGCTGAGAGCGCATCAATTTAAAATAGACAAAAAGTTTTGTGTTTTTTGGGTGGTTTAGATACATATTGTCATTGGCTTTTTTGAAAATAATCAATTTTCTAAGTAAAAGGGCAACTTAAGGTATCGCCCTTAAACAGTGCATAATTTTATTTTTTCCATTCCCTTTAATTTTTTTCTTCAAGTTGAAAGAACTTTCCAGACTAATTGAGTTATTTTTACAGACATTTACGTTAAATAGACTTCCACACACGGTTGTGAGCCTGTAACCTGTCCATGTCACAGATTCACTACGAAATCTGTGCCTCTTTATCAGCGCGGTCTTGAATCGGAGCTTCACTTAGTCGGAGCCTCTTTATAGAGGTAGAGCGGTGGAGCCAGGCAGTACCGATTGCGATAAGTCCGTTGTTGTACATAAAAAAAATAAAACAATGGAGAGAAAACATGGGAAGTCCGTCAAAACCCAAGCAGCACTCTGCTCTGCTTTCCGCCTGTTCCGTAGCAACTCTTTGGTTAGCCAGTGGTATTAGCCCCAGTTATGCCGCAGAGGGAGCAGTCGGCACCCTTATGGAAGAAGTGCAGGTAACAGCCCGTAAGCGTGCAGACGCAGAATTACTTCAGGATGTTCCGGTAGCGGCAACCGCCTATTCCGGTGACCAACTGGAGGCTCTGCAAACTAGGGATTTACAAAGCCTTTCTTTCAAAATGCCCAACGTCCAGCTGGAGGATGTGGGTACCGTAAAAAATACGGCAAACTTCACTGTGCGCGGTCTTGGAGTGAATAGCTCTATTCCATCAATTGATCCCACAGTAGGGGTCTTTGTCGATGGTATGTACCTCGGTGTGAATGCGGGTGTTGTTACCGATGTGTTTGACCTGGAGGGTATCGAAGTTCTCCGTGGTCCGCAGGGCCTGCTCTTTGGTCGTAATGTTACCGGTGGTGCTGTCGTAGTTAAAACAGCGCGCCCAACTGATGAATTCTCTGCTCGCGTCAAGGTGTCCACAACGGATAATCTGGATGTGGTGACTGCGGGTTCAATTAATGGTGCCATCTCTGACGATGTTAACGGCCGTCTGACCGTTTACTACAACGATGACCGTGGCTGGTTCGAAAATGTTGCCACCGGCAATGATAATGCCGGTGCCTCTGACAGCTGGTTTATTCGCCCAAGCTTTAGTGTTCAACTCAATGAAACGGCAGAACTGCTTGTGCGGATGGAGCACGGCCGCATGGATTCCGATGGGGTGGTTGCGCAAAATCGGGGTTATGCAAGTTATGAGATACCACTAGGAGATGGGAGCTATCAGTTCCCCAGCGCAACCCAGATTGCTGAGGCATACGGTATTCCTGATTGGGACAATAGTGAAGATTCTTTTGAAGTAGCCCAGGACGAAGAGGGTTATCAAAAAGACGAGTGGTCCCAGATCATTACTGAGTTCAATAAAGACGTTGAATTCGGTGATGGCACCATCACAAATATCCTGGCTTGGCGTGAATATGAGGCGCGGGGTTTGGGGGATATTGATTCCCTGCCTTTTGTCGGTTTCCATGCGGACTCAAGCGTAGATCAGAGCCAGTTGAGTAACGAGTTGCGCTATGCCGGCCGTTTCGGTCGCACGGCCATCACTGCCGGTGTCTATTGGTTCTCTCAGGATGTGACCTACCTGGAAAATCGTTTGCTGGCCGATGGTGAGGGCGGCATTATCGATTGGACCGGTGGTGGTGTGCAGGATCACAGCACTTATGGATTATTTACCCAGGCTGATATCGACCTGAACGAGGCCTGGGTGTTGACCCTGGGTGGACGCTACTCGAGTGAGGAAAAAGACGCAAAGATTGCCTCTATCCCGCTGAACTACTGCACCCTAAGTGGTTGCTCTAACTACGATCTTGATGATAGTGAAAGTTGGAGTGCGTTCACTCCCAAACTGGGCCTGCAGTGGACGGTTTCCGATGAAACTCAGCTCTACACTTTCTGGACCAAAGGCTTCCGCAGTGGTGGCTACAACTTCCGCAATACAAGTTGGAACTTCAAGCCCGAGGCAACAGATCAGGAAGAGCAGAGCAGCTTCGAAATTGGTGCCAAGGTAGACTGGCTTGATGGCCGACTGCGCACCAATATGGCGGTGTTCCACAATAGTATTGACAATATGCAGCGGGAGGAGAATTTCTCCTCCCCTGAGGCTGGGGTGGTACAGGTTATCCGCAACACCGCAGATGCGACAATTCGTGGTGCTGAATTGGAGACCATGGCTGCGCTCAGTGAAAACCTGCTGCTTACCTTCAACGTGGGCTATGTAGATGGCGATTACGATAAGGTACTCGGTGACCTGAATGGTGACGGCTTTGTGGATGATGAAGACCTGGGTCTTGAGATCCCACGCCTGGCGCCATGGACTTATGGTATAGGGTTAGTGCACGATTTGTCTCTAGGTTCCTACGGAACAATCACCTCCCGCATTAACTACAATCATCGCGATGAAGCACCTTATACGGATGATAACAAGGGTATGCTGTCTGAAGTAGAAATGGTGGACTTTAGTATCGGTTATACTGCGGATAGCGGCCAATATACAGTTTCTGTATTCGGTAAAAATATGCTTGATGAAGTTACTGAGGGTAATGATACGCAGCTACCAGTTAACCTTGGTGGTATCGGTGCCAGCTTTACCCCGCTAAATAAAGGTCGTGTTATGGGGGTTGAGTTTATTTACGAACTCTAATCTCGGCTGAGAATTTGCTGCTTAGAGAAAGTTATTTTTAAGCCAGCAGACTTCGAAACGGCCAGTTCCTTTTCACAATTAAAAGTTGTGATGGAGCTGGCCGTTTTTTTTGGGTTGCGTGTTGAATAAAAACTGCTTGATGATTTTTGATACTCTTGTTTTGTTAGCGTGGCAATAAAAGTGAACCTATAAAGGGGAAAAATATGCGGTTTATTGATCTGCCTACATTTGGTGGGCCTGAAGTCATGCAATTGCAGGAGATGGATAAGCCTGCTCCAGGTGCAGACGAAGTCCTTATCCGTGTAGCCGCAGCTGGGGTTAATCGCCCTGATCTTGTGCAGCGCCAAGGGCATTATCCGGCACCTCCTGGAGCATCGCCGGTATTGGGATTGGAAGTGGCTGGTGAGGTTGTTGAAGTCGGGGAAAAAGTTGTGCGCTGGCAGGTGGGGGATAAAGTTTGTGCCCTGACCAATGGTGGAGGCTACGCAGAGTTTGCAGTAGCTCCAGAGGGACAATGCCTCCCGGTCCCCGCAGGCCTTAGTCTTATTGAGGCAGCTGCATTGCCGGAAACTTTTTTCACCGTATGGACTAATGTATTTGACCGCGCCGGTTTAAAACCGGGCGAGGTGATTTTAATCCATGGTGGTTCCTCTGGCATTGGTACCACGGCGATCCAGCTGGCCCATCAATTGGGAGCCCGGGTTTTCACTACTGCGGGAACAGAAGACAAATGCGCAGCCTGTGTGGCTTTGGGAGCGGAGAAGGCGATTAACTATCGGGATGAAGATTTTGTCTCCGTTGTGCGCGAGATGACAGATGATCACGGAGCTGATGTTATCTTAGATATGGTGGGCGGTAGCTATATCAATAGCAATATTCGTGTGGCCGCTAACGACGGCAGAATCGTGAATATTGCCTACCTGGCTGGCGCTAAAGTAGAAGTAAATATGATGCCGGTGATGTTGAAACGGCTTACATTGACCGGCTCAACTTTGAGGGCACGCTCGCCAGAAGTGAAAGCCGGTATTGCGAAATCGCTGGAACAGAAGGTTTGGCCGCTGATTGAAGCGGGTAAAGTGCGGCCGCAACTAGCCGCTGAATTTCCGCTGCAGCAGGCGGTTCAGGCCCATAAATTACTGGAGTCCGGCACTATCACCGGGAAAATCGTTTTAACCTTGTGAGGGCTTGTGGTTGCCTAGGGCGAGGAGTAAGTGGGTATCCGCTGAATAACGCCCTCAGGCACATCCCCGGGTTCACAATAGATTTTGCCGGGCAAGCGTTGCAGAGGTGGGCGGACTGTCACATCATCGCTCATCATTTCCACATAGGCTTTGTAGAGATTGCTGATATTGCGTACATACTGCACGGGCTCGGAGCCTCTCACATAGCCGTATCTCGCCCGTTTAAAGTACTGGGGCTGGGCCAGTTTCAGCATGGCGACTTCCACATTGTCAAACCACACATTGGGATCCAGTCCCAATTCTTTAGCCAGCCGTTGGGCATCGAGTAAGTGGCCGTATCCGGCATTGTAGGAAGCGAGAGTAAACCAGAGTTTATTTACGGTTGGCAAAGCGGGATTAAAGCGATCGCGCACCCAATCCATATATTTTACCCCCGCTTTAATACCTCTTTCAGGTTCGAACAGCGGAGGAGGAAATCCCATTTCCTCGGCTGTGGCAGGCATTACTTGCATCAACCCCTGCGCGCCAACTGGAGATACGGCTTTAGGGTTGAAATTGCTTTCCTGCCACATCTGCGCGACGATCATGCGCCAATCAAAATCGTATTTAAAGGCAGATTCCTTCACCAGCTCATCGTAAGGAGAGAGGTTTTCTCCCGGTATTACCCGGGAACTTACTCGCTGGGTAAATCGTTTGTTCGGCTCAAAATAAGCCTGGTATTGTTTTTGATATTGGCTCGTTTTTCTGTAATTTTTCAAAAACTTATTCAAGTTCTGTAACAGGTGCCAATTTTGTCTTAATACCATCCAGCCCTGTGGACGCGGGTCACCGATAAGGGTTCCGAGTACCAGTTGTGGCTGAACGGATGCCTCAATCTTGGCTCGACCGGAGTGGGATATAGTCGCATCTACCAGCCCGTCGGCGATTAGTGAGAAGATTTGTGACTGGGAAATATCTGGCGGCGCCACACGAATATCGACATCAATACCTGCTTCTTTCAGTGTTTCAGCGGTTTCAATAAATGACGAGTAGGCGCGCAGGGTTAACTTGCGACCATTCAGATCCTGAATCTGGGTGATGGGAGGGCTGCCTTTACCACTGACAATCTGGTCTGTGGATTCGACATAGGGCTTGGTGAATACCATGCCCTGGTCTTCACGGGCACTGGTAATATTGAGTTCAGCCCCGGCAAAGTCACCGCGACCCGCCCTCAGCCAGTCGGCAAGGTCTTCTTCGTAGGGGACAACAATAACCTGGAGTTGGAGTTTGTGCTTATTGGCAAAAGCCTGGGCCAGGTCGTAGTCAAACCCCATTAATACCCCTTTCCATAAGAAATAGGTTGTCGGCCCGTTATAAGTGAGTAGCCTGATTACTCCCGATTTTTTAATACCCTTCCAATCGGTAATGCGTTCTTCCTGGGATTTAACCAGGTTGCGGGTCAAAAAATTATCGAGAGTGGTATGCAGGCGTTTGGAGTCTTTGCGTACGCCCCAGGCAATATTTTGTACTTCAGATACATCTGCACCAATCCGCATGTCATCGCGGTAATTGCGCAAATCCTGGGCTGAAAAATCTTCCAAAATAGCAACACGGTTCTTTTGGCCATTAATGATATCCAACAGCGTATCTCGGTTACCATTGATATCAATTTCTCGAATAGTTAGGTTTGAGTTTGGATTTTCGGCAACAAGTTGCTCTGCAGTTTCTTTAATAGAGGAGCCGGCGGGGATAATAAATTCCAGGTCCTTTAATTTGCTCGCATCTGAAATATCTGGACCTTCTGGGCCAGTGACGAGTACTAACCGCGAATGGCGAAGAGGAACCGTGAAGTCAATAATTTCTTCACGGGCGTCAGTGACAGTCAGGTTATAGGCGATTACATCTGCCTGGCCATCGATCAGCATTTGCACCGCATCATCGGGCGTTTCAGCTTTTATCCACTTGGGTTCCAGCTTTAACTGTTTGGCCAGTTTGTTGGCAAGTTCGAAGTGACGGAGACTCACCACATCGTCACGAGGTAGCAGGTCCTCGGAAGCACCAGTTAAATTAACAAACCGAATTGTGCCGTGTTTTCTTATGTCCCTAAGGTCACCGGTTTCGATGTAGTTGACTTGCTGTTCTTTAGCGGGGGTTATTTCAGGCAGTTGCCCTGATCGCTTGTCGGCATCCTGCGCTTCGGCAGCTGACATGGTGACTGATTCGGCTACTCCAGAATCACGCTCTGGTTCCGTGCAGGCTGCAAGGGCAAGCAGTAGTACTGAAAGTAGTATCAAGGTCCACTGGTTGAGGTGGATAGCAGTAGATTCACTATCCATATATTGCTCCGAAGGCACTCTACCTCAACCATTATAGTGTCGCTTGATTTGCGCTCTTTAATTGTTAAAGAAATCAGTTTTCGATGGTTTTAACTTTTGCAGTGAAGTTCCCTTTGGCCAGCTTAATATGGACTTGCTGGTCGGTATCCAATTCTGCACTATCGCGAATTGCGCGATTTTCTGAATCCAGAACAATGGCGTAGCCTCGCTGCAATACTGCCAGGGGACTGATATTTTGGAGTAATTGGGCCCCGTGGGAGAGTTTGTCACTGCCGCGCTGCAATATCAGTTGCATCGCACGCTCCAGGTTTCCCTTGAGTTGGATTAACTGCTTTCGACTGTTGTCGAGTCGGCGTGTCGGTAGGTTGTGGGCAAAAGCTCTGGAGGCGGAATCCAATTGGGATTTGCGACTTTGGATTTTCTGTTGGCAAGCTGCTACCAGGCGCATCTCCAAATGATCCAGCCGTTGGGCCTGGTTGAGGAGCTGCTCCTTGGGGTGGCGCAAACGGTTGCGTCGCAATTGAACCTGTTGAGATAAATGCTTCAGTTGGTTGACCATGGCGCGGTTCAATCTGCGCTGGATGTGCTCAAGCCGTTGTAAAATTTCTGCAGCATTGGCGCTGGCTATTTCCGCCGCGGCAGAGGGGGTGGGCGCGCGCAGGTCTGCGGCTAAATCTGCAATAGTCGTATCGGTTTCGTGGCCGACTGCAGAAATAGTGGGAATAGGGCTTGCGGCGAGTGCGCGGGCGACAATTTCTTCATTAAAAGACCACAGGTCTTCCAGGGAACCTCCGCCGCGACCGACAATTAATAAATCGTGGCGACCACTGTGGCCCGCTTTCTCAATCGCCGCCGCGATTTGCTGAGCGGCACCCTGACCTTGAACGGCTACGGGCCAGATTTCAATTTGTGCAGAAGGGTGTCTCCTGCCCAATACGTGAATCATATCCCGTATTGCCGCGCCTGTCGGCGAAGTGACAATGCCGATATTGGTTGGCAAAAACGGAAGAGAGCGTTTTCTGCTTGTGTCGAACAGGCCCTCGGCATTCAGTTTTGCTTTGAGCTGTTCCAGCTGGCGCATCAGGGCGCCAAAGCCGGCCTCCTCCATATGCTCAACGATTAGCTGAAATTCTCCGCGTCCTTCGTACAGGCTCACCCTGGCCCTGATTAAAACCTCGCGACCATTTTGCGGCCGAAAGGCAATACTGCGATTGCGACCGCGAAACATGGCGCAGCGCACCTGGGCCCGCGCATCTTTAAGGCTAAAATACCAGTGCCCGGAGCTGGGCATGGAAAAATTGGAAATCTCCCCACTGATCCATAGAAGGGGCACACTGCTTTCCAGAAGATGTTTAACTTCCCGATTCAGGTCACTTACCGACAGCACGCTGCGCTTGGCATTTTGACTAGGGGGAATTGTCTGCATCGGTGAATCTCGTCGGGCGTATTGGGCGGAGCAATATTGCAGTATCGCCCTTATAGGTAAAGAGCTTTACTGTACAAATCCGTTTTTCTGCAAATTGATGTTTGCGCTTTGGGCGCGTAGAGGTATAATCGCGCCGATACCCAATCCCGCCTATTCGAGGTTTGAGTGTCAACAATGTCTGAATCCAATCTGCGCATCGCGCGCGAAGCCCTCACTTTTGACGACGTCCTACTTGTGCCCGGATATTCCGAGGTCACGGCCAAGGATGTGAGTTTAAAAACCCAACTCTCCCGCAACATTACCCTGAACATCCCCATTGTGTCCGCTGCTATGGATACGGTGACGGAAGCTCGCCTGGCCATTGCGTTGGCCCAGGAAGGGGGTATCGGCATTATTCACAAGAGTATGTCGATAGAAGAGCAAGCTCTTGCCGTTCGCGCGGTGAAGAAGTTTGAAGCCGGTGTTGTAAAAGACCCCATTACTATTGAGTCCGATGCCACTGTGCGCGAGTTGATCGCGCTGACCAGTCACCACAATATTTCCGGTGTGCCGGTAATGGATCGTGGCGATTTGGTAGGTATCGTTACCAGCCGCGACGTTCGCTTCTTAACTGATCTCGACGTCAGTGTCGCCAGCATCATGACGCCGAAAGAGCGTTTGGTGACGGCCCACGAAGATGCGAGCCCCGACGAAGTACGCGAACTGCTGCATAAGCACCGTATCGAAAAGGTACTGGTGGTTAACGACAACTTTGAGTTGCGCGGCCTGATCACGGTTAAAGACTTTAACAAAGCAGAGCAGTACCCGAACTCCTGTAAGGATTCCGACGGTCGCCTGCGCGTGGGCGCGTCTGTGGGTACCAGCCCGGATACCGATGATCGCGTAGCTGCATTGGTAGAAGCCGGCGTTGATGTGCTGGTAGTAGATACCGCCCACGGCCACTCCCGCAACGTGATTGAGCGCGTGCGCCGCATTAAGGAAATGCACCCCCAGGTGGACGTGATCGGTGGCAACATCGCTACGGCTGACGCAGCGCGTGCACTGGTTGAGGCCGGTGCGGATGCGGTTAAAGTGGGTATCGGCCCCGGTTCTATCTGTACCACCCGTATTGTAACGGGTATCGGTGTACCCCAGGTGACGGCAATTGCAGAGGTTGCCACGGCCCTTAAAGAATTCGGTGTGCCCATGATTGCCGACGGTGGTATCCGTTACTCCGGCGATATCTCCAAGGCAATTGTTGCCGGCGCCTCATCAGTCATGATGGGTTCCATGTTCGCTGGTACCGAAGAGGCGCCGGGCGAAGTTGAGCTCTATCAGGGCCGTACTTACAAGTCCTATCGTGGGATGGGTTCTCTCGGTGCTATGTCCCGCACCCAGGGTTCTTCCGATCGCTATTTCCAGGATGCGAGCAAGGGCGCTGAAAAACTGGTACCGGAAGGCATCGAAGGTCGAGTGCCTTATAAAGGCCCGCTGTCAGCCATTGTTCACCAGATGATGGGTGGTTTGCGTTCAGCCATGGGTTACACCGGCAGCGTCGATATCGAGACCATGCGTACTCGTCCTGAGTTTGTGCGGGTCACGGCAGCCGGTATGGGTGAGTCCCATGTCCACGACGTTCAAATTACCAAAGAAGCCCCCAACTACCCGGTGGGCCGACGCTAAGCCTTCGACCTTCTCCAGGTGAAAAAATTTAGACGGAACAAGCAGCAAACGGACCTTTAAGGTCCGTTTGCCGTTATTTAATCCAGTTATCGAGTAAGTCATGAGCCAAGATATCCATTCCAGCCGAATACTCATTCTCGACTTCGGGTCCCAGTACACACAATTGATTGCCCGCCGTGTCCGCGAGCTGGGCGTATTTTCTGAAATTCGCGCTTTCGATATGACCGAAGAGGAAATTCGTGAGTATCAGCCCAAGGGCATTATTCTCGCCGGCGGCCCCGAGTCGGTACCGGAAGAGGGCTCCCCGCGCGCGCCGGAAGCGGTTTATAACCTGGGCGTGCCGGTACTGGGCATTTGCTATGGCATGCAGACCATGGCTCATCAGCTTGGAGGCACCGTACAGGGCAGCGATATTCGCGAATTTGGCTATGCCCAGGTAAAAGTTGAAGGCCAATCCAACCTGTTGAGCGATATCAAAGATCATATCGCTGATGATGGCAGTTCCCTACTGGATGTTTGGATGAGTCACGGCGACAAGGTAGTGGCGATGCCAGAGGGCTTTGAGCTGCTGGCTTCCACCGATTCCTGCCCAATTGCCGGTATGTACCACGCCGAGAAGAATTTCTTCGGTGTACAGTTCCACCCGGAAGTGACTCATACCCTGCAAGGCATGCGTATTTATGAGCACTTTGTGATTGATATTTGCGGGTGTGAGAAACTCTGGACTCCCGCGAACATTATTGAAGACTCTATTGCTAAAGTCCGCGATCAGGTGGGCGAGGGCAAGGTGCTGCTCGGTTTATCCGGTGGTGTCGACAGCTCTGTGGTAGCCGCTTTGCTGCACAAGGCTATTGGCGATCAGCTGACCTGCGTATTTGTAGATAATGGTCTCCTGCGTAAAAACGAAGGCGACCAGGTAATGCAGATGTTCGCCGACAATATGGGCGTTCGCGTTATCCGTTCTGATGCGGAAGAGGATTTCCTTGGGCGCCTCCAAGATGAAAAAGACCCTGAGGCCAAGCGCAAAATCATTGGTAATACCTTTATTGAGATTTTTGATCGCGAAGCTTCCAAGTTACAGGACGTGAAATTCCTGGCTCAGGGCACTATCTACCCAGACGTTATTGAGTCCGCCGCTGCAAAAACCGGCAAGGCACATGTGATTAAGTCTCACCACAATGTGGGCGGCTTACCGGAGGATATGCAGTTTGAGCTGGTAGAGCCCCTGCGTGAACTGTTCAAAGACGAGGTTCGTAAGATCGGCCTGGAGCTGGGCCTGCCTTACGACATGGTTTACCGCCACCCCTTCCCGGGACCGGGTCTGGGAGTGCGGATTCTCGGTGAGGTAAAGCGGGAGTATGCCGATATTCTGCGAGAGGCAGATGCGATCTTTATCGAGGAGCTGCACAACGCCGATTGGTATCACAAGACCAGCCAGGCCTTTGCCGTATTCCTTCCGGTAAAATCTGTGGGTGTTGTCGGAGATGGCCGTCGATATGAATACGTGGTTGCTCTTCGCGCGGTAGAGACTGTGGACTTTATGACAGCGCGTTGGGCGCATCTCCCCTATGAGCTGATTGAGAAGGTTTCGAACCGCATTATCAATGAGATAGAGCACATCTCTCGTGTGGTCTACGACGTTTCCAGCAAGCCTCCCGCGACAATTGAGTGGGAGTAACTGTAGAATCGAGAGGGGGTGCTTAGCACCCCTTTCTTTTTTTGTTTTGGGCTTCGCGTCTCATTTTCCACAGCGGCCCCTTCTCTCTATTCGATCTTTAATTGGTACGGATTGTCGCTAAACGCTTAGCTAAGTTTTCTCTAACTCGTTGATTTTTTGAGCGTTTCCCGGGTTGTTTATTTTTTCTTCATATTGTCACATAGACCAAATGGCGGGCCTTTGCGGCCTACTACTCTAAGTTAGTCACAGAGATATCCACAGAATCTGTGGGTAGTGGATAATCCTGGTTAGATTGGGATTGAACTCGTGGGATAAGTTGAGGGAGTGGGAGGCGGGCACCTCCCATAGGGCAGAGTTAGATTTTTCGACGGAAGCTAATTAGTGCGGCCGTGACCGCCACATTCAAGCTTTCCACATCGTTTTGCATGGGGATACGCACCAGTTCATTGCACTGAGCTGCGACGGCATCGCTAACACCGTGGGTTTCATTGCCCAGCACAAAAATTGTGGAGACTTTACTGGAGACCTCTTTCAAGGTGGTTCGGGCGTGGGATGACAGCCCACAAACCTGAGCCCCCGCTTCGCGGAACTCCCCCAGGGTGGCTGCCAATTTGTCACAGCGCAAAATCCGGGTTTTAAACAGGGTGCCTGTGCTGGCTTTGATAACGAGGGGGTCTATTTGTGCACAGCCTTTCTTTGGCAGGATGATTCCATCGATGCCGCCGGCACAGGCTGAGCGAATAATCATGCCCAGGTTTTGAGGGTTGGTTATGCCATCCAGGGCCAGAAGTTCATAGGTGTTTTTGTGCTCTGGGGCTGCAACCTTCTGTAAAAAGTCCTCCGCTCTGCCGTAGTGCGGCAGGGCCAGGTCGAGGGCTACACCTTGGTCCTGACGGGAATTCTTCGAAATCCGGGACAGGCCCTTGCGATCCCAGTAAGCAATTTCAATCTGACGCTCTTCCGCCAGGGTTTCCATTCGCTGGATTAGCTGGTCGCGCCGGTTGCTGCTGGCCAGATGTAATTTATGGACGGGTACAGATAAATCCTCGAGAGCCTCGAGTACAGGCTTGCGCCCATAAATTGTAAGGAGGCTATCGAAGAAGGCTTTTTTTTCCAGGTATTCGGAGGAGTCTTTCACCGCGTTGGCTCACTCAGCAGTTCGATCAATCTGGCTGCGCTCTCAGGTGAGAGCGAGCCGCGCCGCGCCAACTCTACACAGGCGAGGCCCAGATGGCGATAGCAAAGTGCCAGTTGGCTATCTACTGAGGCAAGGCTTTCCACCTGGGCACCAACGGTTTCCACATCCCCCCTGGCAATGGGGCCTGTCAGCGACCTCTCTGGTCCCAGCGTCAAATTGTTTTGCAGAGTCTGTGAAACAATCGGCGCCAGCAGGCGAAGAGCGCTGTCCCGCTCTATGCCGGCGGCTGCAAAGCTCTGTAAACTCAGGTCCATTAGGGTGGTGAGGTAGTTGGAGGCGATCACTGACCCAGCGTGGTACAGAGATTTGTTAAGGGGATCAATAGCCAGTGTTTCACAGCCAATGGCTGCAAAAGCCGCAGAAATAACCTCTACCGCATGACTATCCCCTTCGACAGCGACGCTGGTCTTGGCAAATGTTTGCAGCGAGGTTTCCGGTTCGGCAAAACTGTGGACCGGGTGAGCACTGGCAACCAGGGTGGGTCCCAAGGGGGCTAGTTCTTTAGAGCTGAGAGCGCCACTGCAGTGGAATATAATAGTGCGCTCATCGACCAGCCCGCTATCGGAAAGTTTCTGCGCAAATATAGCGATTTCACTATCGATACAACCAATCAGCCATAGGTCTGCTGAAGGCATCTCTGAGAGGGAATCGACAGCATTGCCTGCACCGATAAATCGACAGGCCCTTTGTCCACTTTCGAGACTGCGGTTATAAATTGACTGTATCTCGAATACACCGCTCTCCTGCCACAGCCGCCCCAGGGTTTTGCCAAGGCGGCCCGCGCCAATAATATTGAGGCTTTGCATCAGCTACCAGCGAGGCAGTCGACGTAGGCGTTAACGGCATTCTCCAGGCCCATGCTGATAGCATCGACAGTAAAGGCGTGGCCTATGGAGACTTCCTGCAAGCCCGGTAATGTGCGATAGCGTGGTAGGTTAACCAGGTTGAGGTCATGGCCGGCATTAATCCCCAGTCCCAGTTGATGTGCGTGCTCGGCGGCGGCACAGTGGGCAGAGAAAATTGTTTCCAGCTCTGGGCTCTGTTTGGCTACGGCTTCGGCATAGGGCCCTGTGTAGAGCTCAATACGGTCAGCGCCGACCTGTTTGGCCAGGCTGATTTGGTCCAGGTCTGGATCCATAAACAGGCTGACACGTATTCCGGCATTTTTAAGTTGATCAATTATCGGAACTAATCGATCGCCATCCTGTTTGAGGTCAAAGCCGTGATCAGACGTGAGCTGATCATTGGTGTCGGGAACCAAAGTGCACTGGTCCGGTTTGGTTTCCAAAACCAGTGGTATTAGGCCGGGGTAGTCCCCCAGGGGAGCGGCGAAGGGGTTGCCTTCAACGTTGAACTCTATGTTCTTGCGGCTGGCGCAGAGTTCTGCCAGGTCACGCACGTCGCCGGGGCGAATATGTCGTTGGTCTGGACGGGGGTGTACGGTCAGCCCCTGGGCTCCGGCGTCGAGGCAAGTGCGCCCGTGGGCGACCACATCGGGAAAATTGCCTTCGCGGGAATTGCGAATTAAGGCGATTTTATTGAGGTTTACACTGAGAGCTATCACTGCTTATTCTCCCTTGCTGTGTCCAGCGACACTGTTGTCGCTGGAGGTAACTCGTTTTGCTGAAAGTATGCGGATTGGAATATTGGGGGCCTCTGGGTGCTGGCGATAGAGCCCGCGGGGTTCCCGTTCGATTTTTTCTACGATATCCATACCCTCGATGACTTTGCCGAAAACGGTATAGCCGGGTTTGTCTTCACTGCCATCGAGTTTGAAATTGTCTTTCAGGTTGATAAAAAACTGTGAGGTGGCACTGTCGGGGTCGCGGGTGCGTGCCATTGACAGGGTTCCGCGCAGATTTTGCAGTCCATTGGTCGATTCGTTGATGATGGCGTCGCGCGTTTCTTTTTTGTGGAAGTCGAAGGTGAAGCCGCCACCTTGCACGACATAGCCGGGTACTACTCTGTGGAAAATAATGCCATCGTAAAAGCCGCTGTCGGTATAGGCGAGGAAATTCTCTACGGTGACCGGGGCCCGCTGGGCAAATAGTTCCACGCGGATAATGCCGAGGTCGGTCTTTAGTTCTACCTGTGGGTTTTGAGCAAATAATGGAAGACTGAACAGAGTACAAAAAAGAAAAGTGAGTAACTTACGCATCATCCGTGTCCTTTGAGTGTCCGGGGGCAATCGGTTTACTACTGTGTCAGCGTATGGCTATAGAGAAAGGATAAATATTTGGGTATCGCTGCCTGCGGGGCGCTTCTCAGCACTCCCGCAGTCGTATAGTAAGCGATTTTGGTTGTAGCGAGGGAGATCAGTTGGCCCACTCGGAATTGCGTTTGCGTGGGCGCACATGGGGGGCAATCATCGCCAGAATAGCGCCTAATACAACGGATAGGGCACCGTACACTTGCCACTTGCGGGCATCGCTACCGGACAGGCGCTGAATTTCCGCTTCCGCCATGCTTTTTTCCTGTTTCAGCAATTCGTACTGATGCAGGAGCTTTTGATGGCGATCGTTGAGCGAAATTGCGTCGGCAGAAAGGGACTTCAGGCTCTTGAGTTCGGCGGCCAATTCCTGGCTCTGCTGCTGGGCAGAGGTCAGGGCGCTATTCAGTTCGCCGTTTTCTGTCTCCAGCCGGCGAACTTCTCCCCCCAGGTTACCTTCCATTTTTTCAAAGCGGGCCAGGTTGGCTTCTGCAGTTGCCAGCTTTAGTTTTGCCACGGGCTCACTGACCAAGTATTGGCGCCTGATCCAGCCCTCAGTGCCGTTGGGGGTGCGCACTTTTGCCCAGCCGTCCGAGGCGGCATCTTCGAGTAGGGCCAGTTCGGTACCACTGGCCAGGCCGCGGTGCAGAATCCGGAATTCATTGCCTTTGCCAGAGCGCATGGGCACGTGAAGTTGGTCGGTAATATAGCGGGTCTCCGCTGCAAGTGCTGCTGGCGCTGAGTTCAACAGCGCTACGGCGAGCACACCGGACAGTAATTTCTTCATTGTGATGCAGCTTGTTAGTTAGAGTTTTTATCAGCGCAGTACAAGCTTGTAGGGCTTGACTGTAACCGACGCATAGACACCTGCTTCGATATAGGGGTCACTGTCAGCCCAGGCTTTGGCCTCCTCCAAAGAGGGGAATTCAGCAATTACCAGGCTGCCGGTAAAGCCGGCTTCACCGGGCTCTTCGCTGTCGATGCTGGGGTTTGGACCGGCAGCCAGGAGACGACCTTCATCTTTGAGAAGGTTGAGTCGGGCCAAATGACCGGCGCGGGCTTTTTTGCGTAAAGGGAGACTATCGCTAACATCTTCACTGATGATTGCGTACCACATTGTTTTGAATGCTCTTGTTAGTTTTTTTTAGGTGTTATTGCGCGACCATCACTTCTTCCAGCTTCAACCCGGTCAGCTTGCCGATACGGGAGAACAGGAAAAAGAGAGCTCCCATCAGAATCAGGGTTGATGGGATCGCAATAACCAGATATCCATAGGCGGTCATTTCGCCCAGCTCGGTGTTGTAGGCCTCTGTGCCCGGCGGGCTGGTGACGATCATTTTGGCGAGAATGTAATTCAGCGCCGAGGAGAAAAAGAATGACCCGGCAACGATCCATGAAGTCTGGCGCAAGGTGCGGTCGAAGGCTGGCTGGTTACCATTGGCCTGTAATGACTCGGCGATCTTTGTCGTATTCAGGATTTGATCGTTGTAAAGCAGGGTTTTGACCAGCGGCCAGCGGGTATAAACGGATAGTGCCGTTGCAACACCCAGTAGGCCAGGGATTGCAGCTTCCTTAATCGCAATATACTGCGGGTCCAGCTTGAGCAAGCTGATGCCGCCAGTGAGCAGGATGCCAATAAACCCGAGGGCTGAGAAGAAATTGACCTTGCCCAGGCGCAGCAGGTCGCGAAGGCCATAGCCCAGCGGGAAGGCCAGGGCCACTATCAATGCCCAGGTTGGGCCCAACCAGTCATCCCCGGAAAGCTTGGTCAGTATCAATGTCGGAATAATGACATTGAAGGCGATATTGCTGAGAAACCCTTCCTTTTTAGGCTTCTCGGGAGATGTCGTGGTCGAATTCGTTTCGGTCATACTCAATTCCGGTGATAATGCCCGCTGGAAACTGATGGGGCTGATAGCCCGTTCAATTTCCCCGCTGACAAAACTACTGTCAGACTTCGGCCCTGGCGAGTCACCTGTGAGTGACTACTAGTCCGGGCCTTATCCCTGAAAACGCCGAGTGCCGCATAGACAGCGCAATAGGGCGATTGTTCCTGAAAAGACGGATATGGCGATCTTTTTCATCGCCGAACTGAGTGAGAGCCTGTTGTTGAAGACCCTTTCAGCCGATTTGAATACAGACCTGGTAGATCTGCACTGCCACAGTACCGCGTCTGACGGTATTTTAAGTCCTGCGCAGCTGGTGTCGAGAGCGAAATCCCAAGGTGTGACGATGCTCGCCCTGACCGACCACGATACGGTGGATGGTGTGCCTGAGGCTCAGCAGGAAGGTGACTGTTTGGGCGTAGATGTGGTGGCGGGGATTGAGTTCTCCAGTCTTTGGGGGCGTAGACCCGTACATATTGTAGGCCTGAACATCAATCCCGAATCGGGGCCTCTGCAAGAAGCCATTCAACTTCGTGAGCAGTTGCGCGAGGAGCGGGCAGAGCGTATCGCGGAAAAGCTGGAAAAGCGTGGCTTTAGCGGTGCCTTGGAGGGTGGGCGCGCCCTGGCGGGCGACTCTGTACTGGGTAGACCCCATTTTGCACGATGGCTGGTGGAAGCTGGGCATATAGATGATACCGGTAAGGCGTTTAAGCGTTACCTGGGGGCTGGCAAAGTAGGAGATGTGAAAGTTGAGTGGCCCCAGTTGGGTGAGACCATCGCTACTATTCACAGTGCCGGCGGTTGTGCGGTATTGGCCCACCCGCTTAAGTACGGATTGACCCGCACCCAGTTATTGCGACTGCTGGGAGCTTTTCTTGAAAAAAATGGGGATGCGATAGAGTTGCTGTGCGGTCGGCAAAACCCGACACAGACCCGAGAGTTAAAGAAATTGTTACTCTCGGCCGCGGAAGCGGCGGGCAAATCGATGCCACACTGCTCTCTTGGCAGCGATTTTCACCAGCCGGAGCAGCCCTGGCGTGAATTGGGTTGTGTCAGGTTGCCCGCAGACGTCGAGCCGGTGTGGAATCTGTGGCACACTCTGCACCGGGAACAGCGGGGTCACGTTTCGCTGCCCTGATTCCGGCTTGTGAATTGGGGGCCATCGTCCGGCTTTAAGCCTGGCGGATGGCAGTGAGGTATTTTCAATCGGTAAGGCTTTTGGGGGGCTTTGTGGCGCAGTTTTTTCAGATTCATCCGGATAATCCTCAAGGCCGCCTGATCACTCAGGCAGCAGAGATCGTCGCCCAAGGGGGCGTTATTGTTTTTCCCACCGATTCAGCTTACGCCATAGGCTGTCGACTGGGAGAGAAGCTGGCGGTTGAGCGCATTCGAGGAGTGCGCCAGCTGGACAAGCAGCACAACTTCACATTGATGTGCCGAGACCTATCGGAGCTGGCGACCTATGCCAAGGTCGACAACCAGATGTTTAGGCTGTTAAAGAATCATACGCCGGGTTCCTATACCTTTATTATGCCGGCGACCGCCGAAGTGCCGCGCAGGTTAATTCATCCGAAGCGCAAGACCATCGGTATTCGCGTGCCGGATAATCCCATCGCCCTGGCCCTGATTGAAGAATTGGGCGAGCCGTTGATGAGCTGTAGCCTGATTATGCCCGGCGAAGAACAGCCCCTAACCGAACCTTACGATATCCGCGATACCCTGGAGCACCAGGTGGAATTGGTTATCGATGGCGGTTTCTGCGGATTGGAGCCCACCACCGTGATCGACCTGACGGGTGATGAGCCCCAACTGATTCGCCAAGGATGTGGGGCAACTGACGAAATACTCGGCTGAAAGCTGCGGCGCCGTGTATAATCGCGCGTTTGCACGATTGAGGGTGGGGCAGGGTGTCCAGTGATGAGTTACTAGCAGAGGTCGAGGAGCAAGTGCTGGCCGAGGTTGCGGCGAGCGATGATGAAGCTCCTGCCCAGGCTGGCGATGCGGAATCGCAGGGCCAGGACTCGGATGAGGATTTCCCCCTGGCTTTGGTGCAGGGCGAAATCTTTAACGACCTCCCGCAGGATCTCTTTATTCCACCAGATGCTTTGGAAGTTGTTCTGGAGGCTTTCGAGGGGCCTCTGGATCTCCTGCTATACCTGATTCGCCGCCAAAACCTGGATATTCTCGAGATCAACGTCTCCGACATTACCCATCAATATATGGCGTATGTGGAGATGATGACGGCAATTCGCTTTGACTTGGCCGCCGAGTATCTGGTAATGGCCGCTATGTTGGCGGAAATAAAGTCGCGGATGCTGTTGCCGCGACCGCCTGAAGCGGAGGAGGAAGAAGGCGAGGACCCCCGGGCGGCTCTGATTCGCCGTTTGCAGGAGTATGAGCGTTTCAAAACTGCGGCTGAGGATCTCGATGAAATCCCCCGTGTTGGCCGGGATGTCCATCAGGCCAATGCAGAGGCTCCCGATCGCAGTATCACACGCCCCGACCCTGAAATTGACTTGAAAGAAGTCCTGGTCGCCCTGGCTGATGTGCTGCGGCGTGCGGATATGTTTGAGAGCCACCAGGTTGAGCGGGAGAAGTTGTCCACCCGCGAACGTATGACCCAGGTGCTGGATAAGATCCGCCACGGCCAGTTTGTGCCCTTTGTAAGCCTGTTTACCGTTGAGGAGGGTCGCCTCGGTGTCGTAGTGACCTTCCTGGCGGTGATGGAGCTGGTAAAAGAGTCACTGGTGGAGCTGGTGCAGAATGAAGCTTTTGGCCCGATCCACGTGCGCGCTCGCGCTGCTACCCACAGCAGTGAAAGCGAAGACGGTGCTGACAGCGAGCTTGAGGATCAGACTCTCGAAGAGGTTGAAGATCCAGAGGGCGCTGTAGAGGCCTCGGATAAAGCGTCGGAAATGTATTCGAGTTAGAAAATAGAAGATGACAATCGCCCCCGAATTACTGCGCAAAATCGTCGAAGGCGCCCTGTTGGCCGCTGGCCAGCCTCTCAGTGAAGAAAAACTGTTGTCTTTGCTGGACGAGGAAGAGCAACCCTCCAAGACTACCCTGAGAGATGTGCTTGAAGAAATCGCCCAGAGTTGTGCTGACCGAGGGTTTGAACTGAAGAAAGTCGCGAGTGGTTGGCGTTTTCAAGTGCCGGAAGACCTGGCTCCATGGGTGAATCGGCTGTGGGAGGAAAAGGCGCAACGGTATTCCCGTGCAACCTTGGAGACCCTCGCCATTATCGCTTATCGACAGCCGGTAACCCGTGGTGATATCGAGGATATCCGCGGCGTTGCGGTGAGCTCGCATATTGTTAAAACCCTGCTGGAGCGCGGTTGGATTAAAGTTGTGGGGCAGCGGGATGTGCCCGGTAAGCCGTCTCTCTACGCAACAACCCGGGAGTTTCTCGATTATTTTAATTTGAGCACCCTGGATGATTTGCCGACTCTGGCGGAGATCCGCGATATCGAGAGTCTGAACCAGATTCTGGAACAGGAAGGTTTGCCTCCAGAGCCGGTTCCCGAGGAGGGGGAGTCCGAGGTGGACAATAGTGCTTCGGAAGACTCTGAGTCAGAGCGAGGCTCCGAGGCAGAACCCTCTACTGAAGCCACTGCGGCCGAACATGAAGATATAGACGATGCCCTGGTAGAAGCTTTGGCTGAGGAAGTTGCTGCTGAAGCATCAGGCGCCGAGTCCGAGTCCGAAGTAGACCGCGAAGTAGCGCCCGCCGAGACGGATGCAGAGGAAGACCCAGTGGAAACTGCGGCAGCAGAGATCCAGTGGGAAATGGAGCAGGAAGACTCTGAAGGTAATTCGGAGTTGGATGTAAATGTTGATCTAAGTGAAGAGAGTGAACTTCACAGTGATGAGGGAAGCAGCGCTGAATCGCTGCAAGCAGAAGAAGAGAGCGAGAACTCTCTAACGGCAACGTTACCACCCAGCAGTATGTTTGCCGAAGACGACACAGCTGAAGAGGTCGCCGAGGAGTCGGTGGAGGCAAATGCTGATGTCGATGAAGATTCCAAAGAAGTAGTACAAGTGGAAAGCACCACCCCATGAGTGATGGCACCCCGCCAGCAGGCGAGAAATTACAGAAAGTATTAGCGCGCACCGGCCTCGGTTCGCGCCGTGAAATGGAGCGCGCAATTGATGCGGGCCGCGTAACCGTAAATGGAAAAGTGGCGGAGCTTGGCGAGCGCGTAACTGACGCGGATCTTATCGAGTTTGATGGTAGCCGGCTGCCTTCGGCAGAGCAGAATCGCTGCCGGGTAATACTCTACAACAAACCGGTTGGAGAAATATGCTCCCGCCACGACCCGGAAGGCCGCCCGACGGTCTACGATCGCCTGCCGAGACTGAAAACCGGCCGCTGGATTTCTGTTGGGCGCCTGGATTTCAATACCAGTGGTTTGCTGCTGTTTACCAATAGCGGAGAGCTGGCCAATAAATTAATGCATCCCTCCTCGGTAATCGACCGCGAATACTTGGTTCGAATCCAGGGTGATGTGGATGAGGAAATGAGGCGGCGTCTGCTCAAGGGCGTGTTGTTGGATGATGGGTCGGCGCGCTTTACCGACATCGTAGAGAGTGGTGGTGAAGGTAAAAACCGCTGGTTCTACTGCGTAGTGATGGAGGGCCGCAACCGCGAGGTGCGTCGTCTGTGGGAGTCCCAGGGAGTTAGAGTTAGCCGCTTGAAGCGTGTGCGCTACGGCAGCGTCTTTATTCCCTCCCATGTGCGCGTCGGGCAGTGGATTGAGATGGAGCCCCGCGAGATCGATGACCTCTGCGTAACGGCGGGAATGCCGAAACTGGGCCAGCGCCCATTGACCCAGGGTGAGAAACAAAACCTGGAGCGCCAGCGCAGGAAGTTGCGCAAGTCACCGGCGCCAGCCGCGCGACGCAATCGACCGAAGTCGGTTTAAACAGAAAAAGCCCGCAAATTGCGGGCTTTTTTGTATTTCAGTAATCGCTACTCTTAATTGCTGAGTGTTACTGCTGGTTTTCCGGTGTTTCTCCTGCTTCCTCTTCATTCTGGTCTCGCAGTTCACTGGGGACACCCTGAGGGCCATCACCCATTGCATCATCTACATCGGATGGAATATCTGAAACTGAATCGGTGGAGGTTCCGTCGGAGGTGCTATTTTCCGGTGCTGTTTCAACCAGGTTTTTAAGTTTTTCCAACCCTTGTTCATAAGACTCTCCCACCATTTTTTTCACTGCCAAGCCCATCCAGCGTTCTCTGGGACCACCGCCGGTATCGCTGTGGAAGTTCCAGGTAAGAAGGGTGCCGCCATCCTTTGGTTCCAGCTGGAATTCTGCCGTGGCCTGGCTGCCATCACCAAAATCCAGCTTGGTGGCGACTACAGAATCTCGCTTGCTGGCGAAGATAGTTTGACTACCGCTTCCGGCTTTGGAGTTTTCGCCGCGCCAACTCATTTTGGCGCCGACGCCTTCCAGGGGACCGCTGTACTCATAGAGTACCGAGGGGTCGATATGGCGCCATGGGGACCACTCGTTGAATTTGTGGAAATTATTAACGTAGGGGAAAACCACTTGTGGCGGTTTGTTGATAAATACGCTGCGATGAACAGTGACTTCGCGTGGGAATAAATATCCCGCGAGCACGAGAATTACCAAGGCAATAAGAATATAAATAATCCAGCGCATAGCGGGTTCCTTTGCTATTTGCGGGTGCAAGGAAGCAACCGCCAGAAAACTCTGGCGGTAGAGATGCTTATATTAGCTGCTGCGATGCTTAATCGTCGGCAATATGTAGCAGGGGGAGCTTAATCTCAACACACAGGCCCGCATCCCGACTGTTTTTGGCGCTGATGCTTCCCTGGTGATGTAGGATGGTGCGCTGGGCGATAGCGAGTCCCAGTCCAAAGCCACCACTTTCCCGGGTGCGTGCACTATCTGTGCGATAGAAGGGGCGGAAAATAGCCTCCAATTCCTCATCTGCCACGCCGGAACCTGAGTCAATGACTGAGATAGTGCAGGATTCTGAGGATTCTTTAATCGACACCTTGACCCGGCCGTGCTCGGGACTGTACTTGATTGCGTTGCGCAGGATGTTCTCCAGGGCAGCGGTCAGGGAGCTGCCCCGGGTTGCGACAAGGAGCTCTTCCCCTTCGGAACGAATTTCAAAGGATAGGTCTTTGTCAGCAGCTTCGCTGTGGAGGTCTTCCGCCAGGGCGCTTATCAGGGCATTTACTTCCACTACGTCATCCAGGGGGCGCTGCTCCTGGCTGCTAATAGGAAGTGATAGCACGTCGGCAATAATATCTTCCAGGTAATCCGCTGCCTTGCCGATTTTATCCAGTTCTGTATCGAGCCCGTTAATTTGCTTTTGGCGGGCGATGGCCAATGCCACTTGCAGGCGCGCTAATGGCGAGCGCAGTTCGTGAGAGACATCCTTGATCAGGCGACGCTGCTCGGACATCGACTCCTGAAGCTGGGCAGTCATAGAATCGAAGTCCAGGGCCAGGTCAGTCAGTTCATCATTCCGAGACTTCAGGGATGGAGTCACGCGGTAGTCCAGTTCGCCGGCAGCCACGCGCTTGGTGGCGGCGCGCAACTGTTCAAGAGGGCGGCTCAGGTAGCGGGCCAACCAGTAGCAGGCTAGGCCCGAGGCGATCATGGAAAGCAGTAACATCGGCCAAAAGTTGCGCCACAGGAAGCGCAGCAATAGGCCTTCCTTGCTATCCCCAGCAACGACGACGATACGCAGGGGGTCTCCGGTGCGCAGTGGTAGAAAGAAGCCTACAGTGGGCTTGTTATTTACCAGTTTGTGAGCTTCGCGATTGCGGTAATCAAGACTGTCGATCAACGAGCCCATATTTGATGGCACTTCGCGACCGAGGATGTCGTTGCCTTGTTGATCAACCGCATAAACCCGCCGTTTGACTTTTTTGGGGGCTTTCTCGAGCCAGTGCTGGAATTGTTCGGGACCGTGACGGCGGGCGATTCGCATATTTCGCATGACCTCGCGAAATAGGGCGGGGCCCTCCCAGCGTTCCTCTTGTCGGGGATCGCCGAATTCACCGAAGTGGGTAATGTAAATGGCGGCTACAACCATCACCATGGCGGTGATCCAGGCCCCAAAGAACATTTTCCAGAAGAGACTGCGCATCGTGGAAAACCTACTGCTTGCTCTGGGTGAGCATGTATCCGGCACCTCGGATATTGATAATTAGGTCGCGGCTGGCACCTTTATCCGCGAGCTTCTTGCGAATGTTACTGACATGGACATCAATGGAGCGGTCGTAGGGCATCAGCTTACGGCCAAGGGCACTTTCAGTGAGAACCTCTTTGCCAACCACTTCGCCGGCATGCTGAACCAGTACCTTGAGCACGGCGAACTCTGCGCCGGTCAGAGCCAAAGCCTGGTCGTTCCAATAACCCTGATGCTCTGCAGGCAGTAGTCGAATCTGGCCGCTGCTAAGAGTGTCGTCGCTCTCTTCAGCTTCGACTCGTCCGCGGCGGAGTACTGCGCGCAGTCGGGCCGCCAATTCCCTGGGATTGCAGGGTTTGGGCAGGTAGTCGTCGGCACCCATTTCCAGGCCGACGATACGATCCACAGTGTCCCCTTTTGCAGTAAGCATCAAAACCGGTAGGGAGCGGCTTGCTGCTGAAGCCTCCTCCCTAAGTTTGCGCAGTACTTCAAAGCCATTGTGAACGGGCAGCATGACGTCCAGAACCAGAGCGTCAAAGCTCTCGCTCTGAGCGAGTTCTAGTCCCCGGCCACCATCATTGGCTGCGGTTACTTGAAAACCCTCTCCGGTAAGGTACTCCCTTAGCAAGTCGGTGAGTTCGGTGTCATCGTCGATTAAAAGGATGCGGCTCATGGCGTTCTCTCAGTTTCTGTGTGGCCATTATATGCAAAGCGCTGGCGCTGGTTACCGCTGGCGATAGGGCTTTTTACCGTTCTTAACAAATGTTTACCGGCGTTTTCCCCCGTTTACACAAGCTGGGCTTACTATGTAGTCACTGAACGCGAACATGAGGAAGTAGGAATGAAACACTGGAAACAAGCAATGGGAAGCTTGGCCTTGATAGGTGTTCTGGTTGCCCCTGCGGCACTTGCTTTCGGCGGTGGTGAAGGTGGTCAGGGGCGCGGATTTGAATATATGGTCCGCCAGCTTGAGTTGACCGAAGGCCAGCAGGCACAGTTAAAGGCCAACCGGGAGAGCAACCGAGAGGCGAGAATGGCACAGCGCGAGCAAATGATCGAGCTGCGCAAGGAATTAAATGCGGCGATTGAGTCGGGCGCTGACCAGGCGACACTGGATCAATTGGGCGAAGAGCTAGGCAAGCTAAAGCTTCTGGAGATGCAGAACCGCAACGAAATGAAAGAACAGTTTAAGGCCATTCTGACTGATGAGCAGAAGGCCAAGCTAGAGCAGCTAAAGAGTGAGCGCAAAGCGCGCCAAATGAAACGGCGCGATGAAAGCTCTGCAAGCCAGGATTCAGAGTCCTAGGCCCCCCAACCAAAGACTCCTTGTGCGATCCGCTGGGTGCACCCTTCCCCAAGGCCCAGCAGGTTCATAACCCTTAGCCCCCGCTGCCCCGGGGGCATTTTTCTTTATGCCTGCCGAAACCTGATCAGATAGGTAACTTGCTGAGCCCGGTTATTGCTGGGAGAATACGCCGCCTTGTAATTTAGTATGTAGCGGCCCGGACTGGGCGGAGAGGGTTGACTGTGAGTAAAATCGGCTTGTTCTATGGCAGTGATGAGGGTAATACCGAGTCTGTAGCTTTGCGCATCCGCGCCCGCCTTGGCGAAGACAATGTAGACCTGTTTGATATTGCCGATGTCACCCAGTTGGATATTGCTAATTATCAGTATCTTATCTTTGGAATCCCTACCTGGGACTTTGGTCAGATTCAATCTGACTGGGAAGAGTTCTGGGAGGATGTGCAGGAAATCGATTTTAGCGGAAAGACCGTCGCTTTATTTGGCCTGGGAGACCAATTTGGGTACGGCGACTATTTCTTGGATGCGATGGGCATGCTCCACGATGTTATTGTGGAAAAAGGAGCCACTATAGTCGGTCACTGGTCCACTGAAGGCTACGAGTATGAAGCCTCAAAAGCTGAAGTCGAAGGTGAAGCAAAGTTTGTCGGCCTGGCTATTGATGAAGACCAGCAGGAAGAGATGACCACAGAGCGGCTGAATCGCTGGTGTCGGCAAATAGCTGAAGAGCTTGCGCTTGATAGTGATGTTCTTGAGTTGGATGACTGATTCGCTATGAAAAGCTCCCTGTTGTTCAGCGAGTTTTGGCCCTGGCTGGCAGAGCATACAAATTGCATCGTCAGGGCCGGAAGTAGTGATTCGGTAGTATACGATGATGATGACTACCACTGGCGCTTCACCGCTGAAGATGCCCGTACCAAGTTGGTTCAGGTAATGCGCGGTAAACGACCCGTCGCCGAGCTGTTTATTGAGCCTGAACATATAGCCGCTGTGCGTATTTCTCCCGGGGAGCGGGGAGAGTACAACTTTGACCTGATAGCAGAAGTCCAGGGGCGCGAACAGGTTGTTTATTACTTTGTTCTGACTCACTCACTGGAAGATGTGGATACGAAACAAAATCCCTCCTCAGCCGCTCTCCATTAAAACGATTTTGATCTTGTGGAAGTTATACTAGTCAGGCCTGTATAACTTCCGGATTAAATTTCTAACTTAAATTCTATCCCTCTCTTTTATTTCCCTTCACAACCATTAATTTGAAAATTTTTTTACAGTCGGTGCATTTTGTAAACTGTATTTATTATAAAAAGCGCTTGTTGTGAGTTCTTAACAAAGGTTTACCACAGTTATCCCCCGTTTACACGGCGCCCACTTACTATGTACTTACTGAATGCAAACGAGAGGGTTGAACGATGAAAAACTGGAAAACTGTAGTAGGTAGTTTGGCTTTGGCTGGCGTTGTAGCAGTACCAGCCGTTGGTATGGCATGTGATGGTAAAGGACGTATGGAAGGTCGCGGCCATGGACCAGAAAAAATTGCTAAAGAGCTGGACCTGACGGAAGCTCAAAAGGATCAACTGAAGGAGCTTCGCGAGTCCAACCGTGAAGGAAAAATAGCTAAGCGCGAAGAAATGCACAAAGCGTATGAAGAGTTGCGTGAAGCAATACGTTCCGGTGCCGATCAGCAGACACTGGCAAGCCTGGGGGCCAAGATTGGCAAACTGGAAGTCGCTAAAATGCAGAGCCGCAACCAGATGCGCACTCAATTTGAATCTGTATTAACAGATGAGCAGCTCGCCAAGCTGGAAACCCTGAAGGCTGAAAAAAAGGATCGTCATATGAAGAAGTGGAAGGCATATCGCGATCACAGTTAAGAGTGGGCATAGTTTAACTGCTTTAATGTTGCACCAGGTAGTTTGAGGTGTAGCAGGTCCAGCTGCATCTACAGCAGCTGGTCGTAGTTCATAACGCGGCTTTGAATTAGAGCCGCTCTTTAAATCAATGACTAAGGAATTAAACTACAACCTTCTCCGTCAGAAATACACCGCGCGGATGCATGGATTACTCTTGACCGAGAGAGTTGTAGTTTAAGCCTGTGATAGCAAGATTCAAAATTTCATTGGATCTAAACCAGCTAATGATGAAATCCTTTCGGATCAATCTTTAATAACTACAAATTAGTAGATAAATACAGCACCTGAATTAGGGTTACCGTTGTTTTTCTTATCGCCACCAATACCAGTGGCATTGCTATCTTCACCAGGGGCGCCCACTACAAGTGTATTTCCATCTGCGCTGAGACTTACAGAATGGCTGAATTCATCATTTTTTTCCGTTGTACTTGACTTGATATAAGCTCCTTTGCTCCAGGTAGTATTTGAACGTGTATATATATAAATTGCTCCAGAGTCCTGGGCATTATTATCTTGCTCATCACCATTAATACCACTGGCATGGCTGTCTTCGCCGAGAGCTCCGACTGCAAGAGTGTCCCCATTTTCGCTGAGGCTAACGGAGAAACCAAATATGTCGCCTCCGTTTGCATAGTTGAGTTCGGTATTGTGGGCTTTGAGGTAGGATTGCTGGACCCAATCAGCATTTGTTTGTACAAATATGTATACTGCTCCAGTGTAGTCAAGGGCATCATTGTTTTCCTGGTTTCCATTAATACCTGTAGCAAAGCTACGCTCACCAATAGCCCCTACTGCGAGAGTAGAGGCATCGCTGCTCAGGTGAATGGCAGAGCCAAACAAATCGTATTTATCACTGTTGCTGGCTTTAATATGAGATTGTTGGGTCCAGGTGGTTTCGGATCGGGTGAATATATATACGGCGCCAGAGCTGGCTGCGCTATAACTGGGTAGAAAACTATTTATACCCTTAGCTCCGCTACTTTCAAAGGGGGCGCTAACTGCTAGGGTGTTTCCGTCATTGCTAAGGCTTACACTTCTTCCAAATTGGCTGTTTGGCCCTGTGTTACCAGCTTTTATATAGGCTTGTTGCTTCCAGTTGCTCTTGTTGTAATTGAAAATATATACAGCGCCAGATTTAGAGTGGTCATTGCTAGTTTGGTCGCCATTTATGCCTGAACTACTACTATCTTCACCGCGAGCGCCGACTGCAAGAGTTTTGCCATCGCCACTAAGGCTGACGGAGTAACCAAATGCATCGTCAAGATCACTGTTGCTGGGCTTTATATAAACTTGCTGGGTCCAAGTGTTGCTTGTGCGGCTAAATAAATATACGGCACCAAATCCGAATGAGTTAAAGCTACTATTACCTTGATCACCATTGATTCCGGTGGCACTACTATTTTCACGATGAGCACCAATTGCGAGTTTATTGCCGTCATTACTTAAGCTAATAGAATGGCCAAAATAATCTCCCTTATCAGCATTACTGGCTTGGAGCGAAGCCTGTTCAGTCCAGTTAAGGTTGTTGCGCGTAAAGATATAAACTGTTCCGGGAGGGTTGGAATTTTCAGTTCGGAGTAATTCACCTGGCGCTCCGACAGCGAGAGTATTGCCATCGCCACTAAGAGCTATTGATCCTCCAAAATATTCACCCTCGGTAGAGTCGCTTGATTTTAAGTAACCAATACTATCAATAAGAGGGTCATTAACAGCAAGAATATCTGAGTTGGAACACCCGTGGTTATTGCAGGCCTGTAAGATATACTGAGCGTTTACTCTGGAGTGCAACGGCACTTCTAAGATATAACTTCCTGCCTCGTACTGGATATCACTTCCAATCTGACTAAACCCTGAAGCTCCATCAGGATTCTCTTGAAGTCGGTAGTAGATCGCTCCTTCAACATGATCCCAGTTGAACTCGAAGAGTTTAATTGACTTAAAACTCAAATTAACATTTTGAGGTTGATTAGGTATAGAGTTTGTCGATTCAATATTAGTTTCACTCCTGCTACATGCGATGAGCAAAGGTAAAACTATTGCGAAAGCAGCGAAAAAGGGTTTTATCATATTGATTGTGGAGTTTTAGGGTAAATTAAGATTAGGGGTTTGGCCGGTTTAGATATAGGGAGTTTGTCAGGTAACTTTAAAGCTAATTATGCGTTAGGTAGGAAGTAGGAGGCAAATGTGAAAAAGAGCGGGCTTTGAAGGCCCGCCTAGACGATTAGCTAAAATTAACTAGTGCCGATAGTTAATTTCTTGCTAGATCTTCGCTTTCCCTATCAGGCTTGTGCTGGTCAAACCAATATAAAATCGATGCAACTTTTGCAACTAACTGACTTGGCCTGGCAGCGATACTGTGGGATGCCCCTGGTATGCGAACCATGGCAGCGTCAACGTCATTAAGTTTTAGTGCTTGATAAAACTGTTCTGTTTCTGACATCGGTGTGCGGTAGTCCTCTTCCCCGGTTAAGAGCATGGTGGGAGTGGTAACGTTTCCGACATAGGTGAGCGGTGAGCGGCGGCGGTATTCCTCAGGTTTCTCCCAGGGCATCCCTGAGAACCAATAGTTGGTAAAGAACCTGGAATAATCGGCAGTTAAGACAAAGCTTTCCCAGTTGATAACAGGCTTGGCAACAACAGCGGCCCTAAAACGGTCAGTTTTACCAATGATCCAGGCTGTCAATGTGCCTCCGCCACTGCCACCAGTAACAAACAACTGCTCTTCATCAATATAACCTTGAGAAATTACAGCATCGACGCCAGAGATCAGGTCGTCGTAATCCTGGCTCGGGTAGTTATGGTGAATTAAGTTGGCAAATTCATGGCCGTAGCTGGTGGAGCCTCGGGGGTTAGTGTATAGAACAACGTACCCAGCAGCGGCAAATAACTGGACTTCGGCGGCAAATCTGGGGCCGTAATTAGAGAAAGGGCCACCGTGAATTTCCAATAGAAGGGGATATTTCTTCTCGGGATCGAAATTGGGTGGGTAAGCGACCCAGCCCTGAACATTTCGGCCGTCAAAGCTCGATTTGTAGTTGATCTCCTCAATGTTTGCCATCTCGCGCAGAGGCATCAGGTCGCCATTGAGCTGGGTGAGTGCCTGGGTTTTGCCGTTGCGCGCTAGAGCCAGTTCGGCGGGACTCTGAGGGGTTGTTTGTGTGTAGGCGATATCCCCGCGTTTGGAGACTGCAAAATTGGCACCGGAGTAAGGGCGTCCCAGCGACAGACCTCCAGCGTCGCTGGCCATCAGGGTTTCGCCGGAACCAATTTTCTTGATGGCTATTTTGGTGGAGCCGTGATCGTCGTAGCTATAGGCAATTCGCTTGCTATCGTCCAGCCAGTGGAAATTGGAGATGCTGCGATCCTTGGCTGTTTTTATTTTACGGGACTTCCCGCTATTGATATCCAGGATGTGCAGAGTATGTTGCTGGTATCCTAGCTTCTGATCTACAAAGCCTAAATAGGCCAGCTTTGAACCATCAGGAGACATCTGCGGGTGATGGTCGGGACCATAACGTTCGGTAATCTGCTCGATACTGCCGTTTTTTAGGCTCACCTTGTAAATTTCCGAGTTCATCAGCTCGATTTCGTGATCGGGATGACGATTGGCTGAGAAGTAAATTGCACTATTATTTTTACTCCAGGCGAGACTGCTGTGGTGATCGTACTCACCTTCGGTAAGCTGGCGAGGAGTACCGCCCTCTCGAGGAATCACAAAAACCTGTACATGTCCCTGCTTTAAATAGCCCATGCCATCTGAACGATAAATGCTGCTGTCGATAAACTGTGGTGGCTTAGCCCACTCTGCGCCTTCCGGGGCACTGGGGAGCTGTACTGGCAGAGGTTTGCTTTCCGGTACGAACATAGTGAAAGCTATTTGCTTTCCATCCCGTGACCACTGGATATTTGAGGGGGATTTTGGCAGGTGAGTAATCTGCAGATCCTGGCCATTATCTAACCACAGCAGGTGGATCTGTGGGCTGCCACTGCGGGTGCTGATAAAAGCGATGGTCTTCCCGTCTGGGGATAGCTGTGGGGAGTAATCGGAGTAGTCTCCAGAGGTCAGAGGGCGGTGATCTTTGCCATCGGTACCGATACGCCAAAGGTTCGCGCGCTTGCCGTCTTTCATTTTGTTCATTGAGTTGCGGACGTAATAAATACTTTTCCCGTCACTGCTGAACTGAGGGCTACTCGCGTATTCGAGGTTAAATACATCCTCGTAACTAAAATTAGGTAGTTGGTTATCAGCGAGCGCAGGGCTGGCGATAAACATCGCTGCGACAATTTTTATTAGCCGGTTCATGATGATCTTTAGGCTCCTCCTTTTTGTTTCCTAGAGGATACCTGAGGAAGGGGGGTAAAGGGAGTGATTCGTTGACTGGTGTGCTCGATGGGATAACCCGTGATGGAGCAGCAGGGTGGCTGACCTGCTACTCCATTATTTGGCCGAATATGCCTGTAAAATTTTGAATTAGTTGGTTGCCAAGTCCTCGCTTTCATTTTCTCTATCGGGTTTGTGTTGATCAAACCAGTAAAGGGTCGAGGCTACTTTAGAGATTCTCTTGCTGGGTCTATCAGAAAAGTTATGGGATGTGTTTGGAAGGCGCACCATAGCCGCCTCTACATCATTTAACTTGAGTGCTTGGTAAAACTGTTCGGTCTCAGATATCGGGGTGCGATAATCGTTTTCTCCAGTCAATAGCATGGTCGGTGTAGTGACATTGCCAATATATGTGAGTGGAGAGCGGCGTCGATACTCCTCGGGGGCCTCCCAAGGCATCCCGGAAAACCAGTAGCGAGTAAATATTTTGGAGTAATCGGCAGTTAGAACAAAGCTCTCCCAATTGATTACCGGTGCGACAACTACCGCAGCCCTGAATCGTTCAGTTTTACCAATAATCCAGGCTGTCAGTGTGCCGCCGGCGCTTCCACCTGTGACAAATAATTGATCTTCATCGATATAGCCTTGGGCGATAACTGCATCGACACCCGCCATTAGGTCATCGTAATCCTGGCTCGGGAAGTTGTGATGGATCAGGTTGGCAAACTCATTGCCGTAGCTGGTAGAGCCGCGAGGGTTAGTGTAGAGCACGACATAGCCTGCGGCGGCAAATAGCTGCATTTCGGCAGAAAAGCGCGGGCCGTAGTTAGATAGTGGGCCACCGTGAATCTCAAGTAACAGGGGGTATTTATTTTGCGGGTCGAAATTTGGGGGGTAGGCGATCCAGCCCTGGATATTGCGACCATCGAAGCTGGATTTATAGTTGATCTCTTCCACATGGGCCATATTGCGTAGAGGTATCAAATCACTGTTGATCGCCGTGAGAGTTTTTATCTTACCGCCACGAGAAATTGCAAGTTCTGCGGGAATTTGAGGTGTGGTTCGGGTATAAACTACGTTTCCAAGTTTGGAGACAGCAAAATCTGAAAAACTATAGGGCGCGCCTAGTGTCAGTCCACCAGCGTCATCCGCTATCAAGGTTTCCTTTCCGCCAATTTTCTTAATGGCAATTTTGGTTGAGCCATGATCGTCATAGCTGTAAGCAATACGCTTACTGTCAGCGAGCCACTGAAAATCGGAAACGCTACGATCGCTGGCAGTTTTTATTAGCTGGTTTTTTCCACTAGCGAGGTCGATCACTCGCAAAGTGTTTTGGTGGTAGGAAAACCGCTGATCTTCATAGCCTAAATATGCCAGCTTTCTTCTGTCGGGTGAGATTTGAGGTTGAAAATCGGGGCCAAATCTCTCGGTTACTTGCTCAATATTTCCATCGTTGATATTTACCTTGTAAATTTCTGAATCCAGCAGTTCAATTTCATGATTTGGGTGGCGATTTGCTGAAAAGTAAATGGCCTTATTATTTTTGCCCCAGCTGAGCTGGCTGTTGTGCTCGTAGTCCCCACTGGTGAGCTGACGGGGAGTGCCTCCTTCATGGGAAATCATGAAAACCTGTGAATTACCCTGCTCTAAGTATCCCTGGCCCTCAATGCGATACAAGCTCTTGTCGATAAACTGAGGTGTTTCCTCCCACTCGCCCCCTTCTGGTGGTGTGGGAAGCTCCACTGGCAGCGGTTTGTTCTCGGGCACGAACATGGTGAAGGCTATATGCTGACCATCGTGGGACCACTGGATATTTGATGGGGCTTTGGGTAGATGGGAAATTTGCTCACTTTTACCATTGTCTAGCCACAACAAATGTATCTGGGGCTTTCCACTCCTGTCGCTGATAAAGGCAATGGTTTTTCCATCTGGAGATAGATGTGGCGAGTGGTCGTGAAAATCTCCCGAGGTTAGGGGGCGATGATCTTTGCCATCATCGCTGATATACCAGAGGTTTGCCCTTGTGGTATCTGCCATTTTGTTCAGGGAGTTGCGCACGTAATAAATATTTTTATCGTTAGTGCCAAACTGTGGGTCGCTGGCGTACTCCAGGTCGAAAATATCCTCGTAGCTAAAATTGGGTGAATGTTCATTTGTATTTGCGTGGGTGGAAAATGCCGGGCTTGCAATAACTGCCGCAGCAATAAACTTTATAAACCTATCCATGGTCCGTGAGCTCCTTTTTCTTGTTAGATACAGCATACCGAAGGGGTGTCAACAGAGGGGATAAATACGCTGAAGTGTAGTATTGAAGGGATAGTCAGTTTATTTGGCGGATAAACCTTTTGGAGTTTTACTTTCTCAAAAAGGAAAGCCGGGGTAGATCAAAATTAAACTTGGTGCTTTCGTCTTTTTTGAGCCTGTAAAATAAGCCAGATTAATCGAAATAGTAGCTATGTTAATACTTTCCGATAAATATCTTTGAGAGTATCAAACTGGTCGATCCCAACCATTTCGTCACACTGTGTGAATAGTAGTTTTTCGGGTTCTAATTCGGTAACCACAATTCTGGTGGGCACGGTTCTAATGGGACCTGGGTGTGTATTGGGCTAACGGAACAAAGGGTGACCTACCACTACGATAATAGCGGCTGTATTGAAAAGGAGGTGAGCTACGGTACTTGGTGGCTTTAGGTTTCACTCTGCCATGTGTTGGCCGTTTCCTCTACGAAACTTCGATAGCTTCGCGGACCCTGCGGCAAAAGTGCGGCTTGAGCCTCGAGATCTTCCTGATGGATTGGGTGGCCGTTTGTTTTGAACCAGCGATGCATGACCAGAAGATCGAAATTCAGCCACGGAGGCACCATGGTTTCGATGCTGTTGGCAAATTCTTCCGGCGTTAGGTCAGGGTAGATGACGGCGTGACCTAGTGCTATAGACCAGAGTGCGGCGGTTTCATTGCCGTTAGGGGCATCCAAACTCGACAAAAGAAATACTTCGTTCTTCGCCCTTATGTCTAAGAGTGCTGACGCTGCTGCGAGCGCAACATCACGGATATCAATACGTGCAACCGGGTGGGGCCCCAACGGCGTTGCATAAGCACCTGCAGTGATTACATCCTTCTGAATAAGATCATTCTGAGCGAAGTAGGTGGGCCGTAGTATCGTGTGCGCGATCCCACTTGCTCGCAGCGCTGTTTCAATGGCGAATTTTCCACCCGCATGGGGAATCATCGGTGCGCGAACTGCAAGATCGCTCGATAGATAAACGATGTGCCTGGGGGGTGATTCAGCGGCGATCGCCAGTGTGGAGAGGCCTTGATGAGTCTCCTTGGGACTATTTGCGATGAGAAGAAAGACACTCTCAACTCCCTTAAATGCGGACCTCAGGGTGGAAGGGTCGTCCATATCGGCAATGACTGTATCAATATCATCGGGGAGACTTGCGGCATAGGCAGTCGATCGTGTGGCGACCCGGATCTTTGCTCCACTCGCATATAAGATCGGAATGAGGGCCCGGCCGACGTTTCCTGAGCCGCCAAAGATGAGGACAGTCATCGATGTGATCCATTGATACTCAGGGCCAGACTGCGCAAAAGAATGCGCGAAAAGGTTTGTCGGCGTGCCACCCTACCGGGGCATTCAATGGTATGAAGAAGCTATCACCGGCGAGGAAGGTCTCCTCGCCGTTTGATGTTGTGACCCGTACCGACCCCTCCAGCATACATATCAGCTCGCTCCGACTGAAATCTGTGATATCGCAATGACAAGGGCCGGATATTAATGTGCCGGCCTGGATCCTGCCATCACCAGACTCGTATGCCAGATGCCGGGCTTGGTGTGGCTCTAGAGCGCTGAGACTGGTCTCTCTGCAGTCGTCTTCTGAAATATTTGGAAGCGGGCGCACGACTCTCAGCTTAGACGGATCAGTCTCTGCAGGATACTCATCATTGAATAAATTGATAAAGTACTTGCGGTAGTATACCGGCATGTCCCATGCGCAATTAAGGCCTTGCGGGAGGAAAAATGGCTCTCCAGCAGAGATAACTTCTTTGTGTCCTGTTTCGTCGATAATGCCGACGTGGCCCTCGATCAGAAGCATGAACTCAAAGAGTGGATAGGGATTGAGCCCTGTGCTGCTTCCGCCAGAGCAATCCCAGGTCCCAGTGCAGAGGCCGTTTCGCTCAAAGGCTTTATACCCTCGCTGGATAGGTGTCGGGCCGGTAAGAAAAGAGGGAGGGATGACAGCCCAGGACTCAAGGCCTTCGCCACTTGGGTTGTGCGGGTCCAACTTGATTACGCTTTTCATGGCGTCTTTCTCGAGGGCTCGAGTTGGTGGCAGGAGCCGCGCGACTCGAGAATCAGTGAGCGGTTGGTGGTCGTCGGCGCGATTCACTAAGTATTTCTGCCGCAACTCATTTAGTAGTTTAATCCAACTTGGCGATAGATGTTGCTCTCGATAAATTGTGTCGGCCCGAGACACCCTGCACGGTCTGGAGCAATGGGATGTTGTATTGGCAGAGTTGGCAAATATGCTGAATAGTAATATTCAAGAGGTAGCCAATTGTTGGCAAGATAAACCTACTGGAGTTTTACTGCCCCAGCCATGAAAGCCGGGGCCTCTCAAAAGAATACTTTGAGCTTTCGCCCTTTTCGAGCCTCTAGGGGGGCGGATCAATTTAAGTGAGTAGCTCTTTTAAGACTTCCCGATAAATATCTTTGAGGATATCCAGGTGGTCGGCCTCAACCCTTTCGTCCACTTTATGAATGGTGGCATTTACCGGTCCCAGTTCTACGACCTGGGCTCCGGTAGGGGCAATAAAACGGCCATCGGAAGTGCCGCCGGCGGTTGATAGCTCCGTTTTTTCCCCGGTGATGGTGAGAATTGCCTGCTGGGTTGCCTGAACCAGTGGGCCTGCGGCAGTGAGAAAAGGCAATCCGGATAATTTAAAATTCGCCTCGTATTTGAGGTTGTGCTTATTCAGGATTGCGCGGGCCCGAGTCTCAAGGTCTTCGGCTGTTAATTCAGTGGAAAAACGCCAGTTGCAGAGTAAATCCACTTCGCCGGGAATAACATTGGTTGCGCCGGTGCCGCCATTGATATTGGAAACCTGGAAGCTGGTTGCGGGGAAGAATTCATTCCCCTGGTCCCACTCTTCGGCAGCGAGCTCGGCGAGAGCAGGGGCCAGGGTATGTATCGGATTCTCGGCCAGGTGAGGGTAGGCTACATGGCCTTGGGTGCCGAGAACTTTTAGTTCCAGGCCGAGTGAGCCCCTGCGCCCATTTTTTATAATATCGCCAACCCGTTCACTACTGGATGGCTCGCCGACGATACAGCAGTCAATCTTTTCTCTCTGCTCCTCGAGCCACTCGACAACCTTAACGGTGCCGTTTGTTGCGGGGCCCTCTTCGTCGCTGGTGATCAGAAATGCTATGCGACCAATGTGGTCTGGGTGTGCCGCAATGAACTCCTCACAGGCAACCACCATGGCTGCCAGGGAACCCTTCATGTCCGCCGCACCGCGGCCATATAGAAAACCGTCGCGAATTTCAGGCTCGAACGGGGGGCAGCTCCAGTTTTCTTCTGGGCCTGTGGGTACGACATCGGTGTGTCCGGCAAAGGCGAGCAGGGAGCCTTCACTAGAGCCATCGCGTACTGCCCAAAAATTATCGGTGTCACCTCTGCGCAATTTTGTTACCTGGAATCCTATTTTTTCCAGGCGCTGGATCATAAGGTCCATACACCCCGCATCTTCGGGGGTGACAGAGCGGCGGCGAATCAGGTCGAAAGCGAGTTGGAGGGTGGGAGTCACTTGGGCTTTCCTTGTATAGGGAGATGGGCCGCAAAGAGGCGGCTAGAGGGGTGGGATGCAGCAGTGCGGAACTGAAGTTCCGCACTGTGCAATTTTAATTGCTGTGTAGAGCTTCATTGAGCTCGATAGCACTCTTGTTGGTGAGACATTCCACTGCACCATTAGTGGAGTTACGGCGGAATAGTAAATCGGATTTTCCGGCCAGGTCTCTGGCCTTGATGTGCTCTACCAGCTTGCCGCTGTCATCGAGCAGGGCGATTTTAGTTCCAGCGGTAATGTAGAGCCCAGCTTCTACTGTGCAGCGGTCGCCAAGGGGAATGCCGATGCCGGCATTAGCGCCGAGTAGGCAGTTATCGCCTACCGAGATAACGATATTCCCGCCGCCGGAAAGCGTGCCCATGGTGGAGCTGCTGCCACCGAGATCGGAACCGGCGCCGACAAATACCCCGGCGGAAATACGGCCTTCAATCATACCGGGCCCTTCGGTGCCAGCATTAAAGTTAACAAAGCCCTCGTGCATGATTGTGGTGCCTTCCCCAAGGTATGCGCCCAGGCGCACTCGAGCGGTGTGTGCGATACGAACCCCAGCCGGTACTACGTAGTTGGTCATTTTGGGGAATTTATCAACGCAGGAGACATCCAGGTACTCGCCTTTGAGTCTTGCATCCAGTTGTCGCTGCGGTAATTCCTCGAGATCGATGGCCCCCTGGTTGGTCCAAGCGACATTAACCAGCTTGCCAAAAATACCATCGAGTTTGGTCTCGTGGGGTTTTACCAGACGGTGGGAGAGAAGATGTAGCTTTAGGTAGGCCTCCGGCACGGACTGCGGGGCTTCGTCAGTAGCCAAAATAACTACTGCGAGTGGTCTTTGAGAATTGGCGAATTGCTGCAGGATTTCGGCCTGGTCAGCGGCGCCTGCACTGTGGAGAGCATCGGCTAATTTCTGTAGCTGGGTGGAGTCCAGAGGCAGGCTGTGATTTCCCTCTGCCACGCCCAGAGTTTCAGTAACTGCGTTAGCGATTTCTGCGCTGGGTTTAAACAGGGGTTTGGGGTAATAAACTTCGAGCCAGTCGCCCTTGCTGTTACAGGTGCCGACACCAAAACCGATGCTGTAAATATTGCTCATGGTGGTTATCTCCTAATTCGACTAGCTTTGCAGTTGTTCGAAGGTCGCCTCTTTAAAACCGAAAAGGGTTTCCTTTGAGGTGGTGGTGACCGGGCGTTTGATTAAGGTAGGGGTCGCACTGGCCAGATCTAAGGCGAGTGCTTTGTCCATTTCGTTTTTCTGTTCATCGCTCAGTTCACGCCAGCTCGTTGAGCGGCGATTTAGGACCTCTTGCCAGCCAAATTTATCCAGCCATGCTTGTAGGGGGACATCTTCCATGCCGTCTACGCGAAAATCGTGAAAGCGATAATCGACTCCATTTTTCTCCAGCCATTTGCGGGCTTTTTTTACGGTGTCACAGTTTTTAATGCCGTACAGAGTAATCACGGTTACGCCTTTTTGGTTTTCTTTGGGTTTTTACGGTTGGGGTAGCAGGTTGTGCAGATTTCACAGACGGTGCCGTCGCAGCCCCGCGCAGAGCAGAACTCGCGACCGTAGAAAATAATCTGTAGGTGCAATTTATTCCACTTGTCTCTTGGGAACAGCCGCTTCAGGTCTTTTTCTGTCTGGGTGACATTTTTGCCATTCGTCAGGCCCCAGCGCTGGGCCAATCTGTGAATGTGGGTATCGACGGGAAACGCTGGGTGCCCAAAAGCCTGTGACATAACCACGCTCGCCGTCTTGTGTCCGACCCCGGGCAGGGTCTCCAGCGCGGCCATATTCTCGGGCACTTCGCCGTGGTATTCGTTGATCAGGATCTGCGAGAGCTTGCTGATGGCTTTGGATTTTTGCGGTGAGAGGCCACAGGGGCGAATGACTTTTTGGATCTCCTCTACTGGGACCTGCGCCATATCGCTGGGGTTGTCTGCCAGCTGCCAGAGCGCAGGGGTTATCTGGTTGACACGCTCATCGGTGCATTGTGCGGATAGGAGTACCGCAATCAACAGGGTGTAGGAGTCATTGTGATCGAGAGGAACGGGAGTTTCCGGGTAGAGTTCCTCCAGGCGCTGCAAAATATAAGTGACGCGCTCTTGCTTGAGTAGATTTTTTACTGCCATTGTTAAGATATGCCTGGGCGTGGAGTTCCTGTATGTGCTCGAGTTGTCAGTTGTTCTTGAAAAGTGAGTTGGCCTTACCTGCAAAATGCCTTTATGCGGTGCGCTGCGTCGATGCACTCTTGCAGTGTCGCTACCAGTGCCAGACGCACATACTCGCGACCGGGGTTCAAGCCGATGCTATCGCGGGCGAGAAATGCACCGGGAAGTACCGTGATATTTTGCGCCTCATAGAGTTCCCTGGCAAAACGCTCACCATCCTCGACCTTGGGCCATAGATAAAAGCTTGCCTGTGGCTGTTGTACCTCTAGGCAGCCGTCGAGAATTTCGAGAACTGAAGAAAACTTTTCACTGTAAAGCGCGCGATTCTGGCGGACGTGTTCCTCATCCTGCCAGGCTGCGATCGAAGCATATTGATTGGGCAGCGGCATGGCGCAGCCGTGGTAAGTTCGATAGAGCAAAAACTTTTGCAGCAGATCGGCATCACCGGCGACGAAGCCCGAACGAAGCCCGGGTAAGTTCGAGCGCTTTGATAGGCTGTGGAATACTACACAGCGGCGAAAGTCAGTTCGCCCCATTTCCTCGCAGGCCTGTAATAGTCCTACCGGCGGTGATGACTCGTCAAAATACAGCTCCGAATAACATTCATCGGAGGCGATGGTGAAATCGTAGCGGTCTGCCTTCTCTATCAGCTGTTTGAAATCTTCAGCTTCGAGAAGAGCGCCGGTGGGGTTGCCGGGAGAGCAGAGGTAAAGCAATTCGCATTGCTGCCAAACCGATTCCGGCACCGAGGTGAAATCTGGTTTGAATTGGTTTTCTGCCACACAGTTAATAAAGTGCGGCTGCGCCCCGGCGAGAAGGGCCGCGCCCTCATAGATCTGGTAGAAGGGATTGGGCATCAGGACTTTGCTGCCTGCGGAAACGGTCGCCTGGGCGAATGCAAAAAGTGCTTCCCGGGTCCCGTTCACCGGCAGCACCTGGCTATCTGCGCTCACATTGGATAGCTGAAAGCGCTGGCTCAGCCAATCGGCGATCGCCTGCCGCAGGGGCTCTATTCCCTTGGTCAGTGGGTAGGCGGCAAGCTTGTCTAGGTGCCGAACAAGCTCTGCACTGACAAACTCTGGTGGCGCATGCTTGGGCTCACCGATGGACAGTGCAATATGCGGCTTGTCCGCCGCTTGGAGGCCCTCTTTCAGGGCTTGCAGCTTGGTAAATGGATAGGGCTGCAGCTGTTCCAGATTTGGGTTCATGGTCGTGAGCGGGCCTCGGGCGTTTTTTCGGTTAGGCGTCTTGGTTGTTCAGTTCCAGGCAAATGGCTTTTTCCAGTGCGCCGTTGGCCTCGATGTCGGTAAGTGGTGATCCCTCGGCGTCGGTAATGTGAAAAATATCTTCGACTCGTTCGCCGAGTGTCGAAATTTTTGCATTGTGCAGGCGCAGATCGTGGGAAATAAAAATACGCGCGATGCGGGCCAGCAAGCCGGGTCTGTCGGCACTGGTAATTTCCAGGGTGCTGTAATGATCGCCGGGCTCAGTGGAGAGATGAGCCTGGCTCTTCAATTCAAACATTTTAAGGCGGCGGGGCGTACGTCGCTGAATGATCTTTGAGTAGTCCTCAACCAGGGCCAATTCCTGCTGTAGAGTGTCGCGAATCTGCGCTAGGCGCTGGGGTTCGTCCAGTAGCGGTTGGCCCGCTTCATCCAGCACGTAAAAAGTATCCAGCGTATAACCAGAGGCAGAATTGTACAGGCGCGCATCGTGAACGTTCAGGTTGAGCATATCCAGCCCGGTAACCGCTGCGGCAAATACGTTGGCTCTATCAGGCGTGTAGACAAAAACCTGGGTAGCGCCGTCGTGCTCGCCAGGCCCTGAGTTTCGCGTTAAAACCAGAGTGTCTTTTTGGCTGGTGTCCGGGCTGCTGTGCAGTTCGTGGATGGCTGAAGTGTGCCAGGTGATATTGTCAGCGGTTTCGCGAACAAAATAGTCATCCCCCATTTGTGCCCAGATATTTTCCACAGAGGCTTGCGGAAGTCCCATAGCGTCCAGTTTTTCCATTGCCTGGCAGCGGGTTTCCTCGATGATTTCTTCCCGGTCGATGGGATTTTCCAGGCCTCGGCGCAGGGCGTGCCGGGTGGCCTGGTAGAGCTGGCGCATCAAACTGGCCCGCCAGCTGTTCCAGAGTTCCGGGTTGGTGGCATTGATATCTGCGACTGTGAGGGCGTACAGGTAGTCCAGATGTTCGCGGTCACCCATTTCACGGGCGAAAGCGTGCACGACTTCGGGATCACTGATGTCCTGCTTCTGTGAAACCTGGCTCATCAATAGATGCTTTTCTACAAGCCAGCAAACCAGACGCCGGTCGCGGGCGGGCAGGTGGTGGCGCTGGCAGAATTCCGCTGCATCCACAACGCCCAGTTTGGAGTGGTCGCCACCGCGTCCTTTGGCGATATCGTGGTAGAGACCGGCAATATACAGCAGTTCCGGTTGGCGCATGCGCTCGAGAATTTCCGCTGCAATCGGGAATTTTTCCCGCGCCTCGGGGCTCCGGAAGCTGCGCATATTGCGCACAACTTGCAAGGTGTGGGCATCCACGGTGTAGATATGGAATAAGTCGTGCTGCATTTGCCCGGTTACCTGCCCAAATTCTGGTAGGTATCGCCCTAGAATGCGGTAGCGGGTCATTCGGGATAGCTGGGTCGACAAGCCCCGGGGTGAGCGAAGCAGCTGCATAAACAACTGGGTATTTTTCGGATCTGCGCGGAACTGGTCGTCGATCAGGTGTCGGTGCTCGCGAATCAGGCGGATGGTGGAGGCCCGTACTCCGCTAATATCCGGGTTGTTGGCCATCAGCACGAAGATCTCGAGCAGGGCCGAGGGCTCCTGGTTAAATACCTGGGGGTGGGTAACCTCAATATTGCCGTCGCGCAGCTGGAATCGCTCATTTAGCGGAATGACCAGTTGGCTGCCTTTGCGCTGAAGGATGGCTTCGCCGAGATATTGGAGAAGTACATCGTTCAATTCCTGCAGTGCCATCACGATGCGGTAGTAGTTGTGCATAAACTGCTCAACGGCGAGCTGGGTGTCGCTATCCACATAACCGAATTGCTTCGCCAGTTCTCTTTGGTAGTCAAACAGCAGTCGCTCTTCCGCGCGGCCGGCGAGCAGGTGCAAGCCGTAGCGCACACGCCAGAGGAAGGTTTCCCCGGACTGTAATATGGCGAACTCTTCCTCGGTAAAAAATGCCTTGCCCTGCAGTTGCTTCAGGGTGCGCACTTGGAAAAAATATTTGGCAACCCAGGCAATTGTCTGGATATCCCGCAGGCCCCCGGGAGAGTTCTTAATATTGGGCTCGAGAATATATTCAGCAGCCTGCTGATTGCTGTGCCGCTTTTTTTGTTCGGCGAGCTTGGCCTTGAAGAATTCTTCGGTGGGCCATAGCCTTTTGTGTTCCATTTGCGCAGTTAGCTGCTCGCCAACAGTACTGTCGCCGACAACTGTGCGGGATTCGGTGAGGTTGGTGGCCACGGTAATGTCCTTCGCGGCCAACTCCAGGCACTCCTCGATATTTCGTACAGAGTGGCCGATATCCAAGCCCAGGTCCCATAAAAAGGCCACCAAGCGCTCTATGTTGTCGATGGTATCCGGGGTTGGGTGATCGCTGGAGAGGATGAGTAAATCGATATCGGAGTGGGGGTGTAGCTCTCCGCGCCCGTAGCCGCCCACAGCGAGAAGCCCTATACCGTCTCTCCACTCGAACTGGTGCCAGGCGTAATGCAGAAGGCAGTCCACAAACAGGGCGCGCTCGTGTACCAGTGTGACAACGTCCTCTCCTTCGCGAAAGCGCTCTGCCATTTGCCGTTCGGCTGCGCCGACAGCATCTTTGAATATCTCCAGAGTGGGTTTGTCGCCGGAGCTTAAATCCCTGCGAAAACGGGACTGATCAAAGAAAAACAGGGGGCGTTCAAAATAGGGAGGGCTGACCGGCTGCATGGGAAGTCCGTTTGGCTCTTGGGCTGCCGCAGGTGGGGAGCGGCTTGGGTTCGGTTTGCGGAGATCCGCTACTGTAGTGCCGCGAGTAATGCACTTATTCCTCGCGGCCCGTCAGTACGGCTTTAGAAGTTCTCCTCGCTGCGTGCTGTGAGCACTTCTACGCCGTCGCTAGTCACAGCCATGGTGTGTTCCCATTGGGCGGAGAGGCGGCGGTCCTTGGTTACCGCAGTCCAGCCATCTCCCAGCACGCGCGTGGCCGCTTTGCCTGCGTTAATCATGGGTTCAATGGTGAAGGTCATGCCCTCTTTGAGTACTTCCCCAGTTCCCGGCTGACCGTAGTGAAGAATTTGTGGGTCTTCATGGAAGACGTCGCCGATGCCGTGTCCGCAGAAGTCGCGTACCACTGAGTAATAGTTTTTCTCAGCGTGCTGCTGGATGACGTGGCCAATATCGCCGAGGGTAGTGCCGGGGCGGACAATTTCGATGGCCTTGTACATGCACTCCTGGGTGATTTGTACCAGGCGTTCGGCGTGGGCGGCGGGCTTGCCGGCAAAGAACATCTTGCTGGTGTCACCGTACCAGCCATCTTTGATAACGGTCACATCGATATTAATGATGTCGCCCTTCTTGAGAATTTTGCTCTCGGAGGGGATACCGTGACAGACCACTTCGTTGACGGAAGTGCAGATAGATTTTGGGAAGCCGCGATAACCGAGGCAGGCCGGGATCGCTTTCTGTACCTTCACGATGTGTTCGTGGCAGCGTCGATCCAGTTCTTCGGTAGTGACTCCTGGAACGACATACTCGCCAATCATTTCCAGCACCTCTGCGGCGAGGCGGCCTGCGGTGCGCATCTTGGCGATTTGTTCTGGGGTCTTAATGGCTGAGGTCATGCGTATCCTTTGTTTCTGGGTTGGGGCGGGTAGCGCCCAAGAGGCGGGCTATTGTAGCGGATTGCTGGCTGTAGGACACATTTTGCCGCTATTGGCGCAAGGATGGCTCAGGCGTCCCGCCAATAGCATTGAGGCGTGATCATTTGCGCGAAATCGGCGCCAATTCTTCACTATGGGGTGCACTTGTGGTATAAAGCGCGCCGCCTGGGGATACTCCCTGGGCGAGTAAAAGCCGCACACGCATCGACACATGTGTCTGGGTGCCCTGAAAGGGGTTGACGCATGGGATACGTGGAGGACTAACCCGTATATATAGAGGTTTATTATGCCGCAAGTAAGTATGCGCGATATGCTGCAGGCTGGTGTTCACTTTGGTCACCAGACCCGCTACTGGAACCCGAAGATGGGTCAATTCATCTTTGGTGCCCGCAACAAGATTCACATCATCAACCTTGAGCACACTGTACCGGCTTTCAACGAAGCCCTGCAGATCATCAAGGGCATGACTGCTCAAAAGAAAAAGATTATGTTTGTTGGCACCAAGCGTGCTGCACAGAAGTCTATCAAAGAGCAGGCAGAGCGTTGTGGCCAGCCTTACGTCAGCAACCGCTGGCTGGGTGGTATGCTCACCAACTACAAAACCATCCGCGCTTCCATCAAGCGTTTCCGTGAGCTGGAAGCCCAGTCTCAGGACGGTACTTTCGAGAAGCTGACCAAGAAAGAAGCTCTGATGCGTACCCGTGCCATGGATAAGCTTGAGCGCTCCATCGGTGGTATCAAGGATATGGGTGGCCTGCCTGACGCGATCTTCGTAATCGACGTTGAGCACGAGCGCATTGCTATCCAGGAAGCTAACAAGCTGGGTATCCCCGTAATCGGTGTTGTCGACACCAACAGCGATCCCGCTGGTGTTGATTACGTGATCCCCGGTAACGACGACGCTATCCGCGCAATCAAGCTGTACACCACAGCTGTAGCCGACGCAGTACTTGCCGGCGCTGCAGAAGCTGGTAATACCGTTGCGAAGGACGAGTACGTCGAAGCTAACGATGACGAAGCCGCTGCAGAGTAATTTGCAGGGCTAAGTGGTGTAACACAGTCGTTTTACACTGCGAACTCAAAAAGGGGCCCGAATTACGGCCCCTTTTTTCTAATTTTTAGTGACAGAACCCCGAGGATTGAATCATGGCGATTACCGCGTCTATGGTAAAAGAACTGCGCGAGCGCACCGGCCTGCCGATGATGGAGTGTAAGAAAGCTCTGACGGCTGCTGATGGCGACATCGAAAAGGCGATTGAAGACCTGCGCAAAGCCTCCGGCCTGAAGGCCGCTAAGAAAGCTGGCCGCACCGCTGCTGACGGCGTTGTTGCCGCTAAAGTTGCAGAAGATGGCAGCTACGGCGTACTGGTTGAAGTGAACTCCGAGACTGACTTCGTTGCTCGCGATGAAAACTTCCAGGCGTTTGTTGCCAAGGTTGTGGAGAAGGCATTTGCCGATCGCCAGCAAGACGTAGCTGCCCTGATGGAAGGCGAGCTGGAAACTGCTCGTGAAGCTCTGGTTCAGAAAATCGGTGAGAACATCGGCGTGCGTCGTATCGAGTTGGTTGAAGCTCCAGTTGTAGGTGCTTATGTTCACTCCAACAACCGCATCGCTGCCCTGGTAGCTCTGAGCGGTGGAGAGGTCGAGCTGGCCAAAGATGTTGCCATGCACGTGACTGCGGTTAATCCGCAGGTGAACAAGCCGGAAGATATGCCTGCTGACGTCCTGGAAAAAGAAAAGGACATCATCAAGGCTCAGCCGGATATGGAAGGCAAGCCGGCTGAAATCGTAGAGAAAATGATGGGCGGTCGAATCAAGAAGTTCCTGAAAGAGAACAGCTTGGTAGAGCAGCCTTTCGTTAAGAACCCGGATGTAAGCATTGGCAAACTGGTTAAAGATGCCGGTGCCGATGTGGTTTCCTTTGTTCGCTACGAAGTGGGTGAAGGTATCGAGAAGGAAGAGGTGGATTTCGCAGCGGAAGTTGCGGCCCAGGTTAAATCCTCTTCTTAATCGCATATTATTGGGTGCCCTCGGGCGCTCAATCGCAGTGGGGTGCTTCCGCTGGGGTTTCTTACCTACAGCGGAGCACCCCTCTGTGTAAATGACTGAAATTGTTGTAATGTTCAGCGGCAAGGCCTGGCCACTAACAGGTACATTGAAGGGGACTAACGAATGCCCGGTATTAAAGACCGCAAGTATAAGAGAATTTTGTTAAAGCTCAGCGGCGAAGAGCTGATGGGTGATCAGGGTTTCGGTATCAGTCCCAAGGTGCTGGACAAAATGGCCCTGGAGATTGGGCAGCTGGTCGGTATTGGGGTCCAGGTGGGTTTGGTTGTTGGTGGTGGCAACCTGTTCCGTGGGGCTGCGTTGAGCGCTGCAGGTCTCGACCGTGTGACCGGTGATCACATGGGAATGCTGGCCACGGTAATGAACGCCCTGGCACTGCGCGATGCCCTGGAAAGATCTGACATCTCCTCGAGAGTGATGTCCTCGATTCAAATGAGCGGTATTGTCGATCACTACGATCGCCGTGCGGCTATTCGCTACCTGGAGCGTGGCGAAGTTCTGATTTTTGCTGCCGGTACCGGCAACCCTTTCTTTACCACTGATTCTGCAGCTTGCCTGCGCGGTATCGAAATTGAAGCCGAATTGGTTTTGAAGGCGACCAAGGTCGATGGCGTCTACTCTGCAGATCCCAAACTCGACCCGACAGCAACTCGCTATGACCAGTTGACTTACGATGAGGTTCTCGACAAGAAGCTCGGCGTGATGGATTTGACCGCTATCTGCCTGTGTCGCGAGCACAATATGCCTGTACGTGTATTCCGCATGGATAAAAGCGGGGCGCTGTTAAATATTGTGGTTGGCGGCGTGGAAGGCACCTTAATTGAAGAGGAAGTGAAATCGTGATTGAAGATATAAAAACAGACGCGAAAGCTCGTATGGGTAAGGCGCTTGATGCCCTGGCTGGAAATTTCAACAAGATTCGCACCGGCCGTGCACACCCGAGTATTCTCGATGGCATCCACGTCTCCTATTACGGTTCTGATACTCCGTTATCTCAGGTTGCCAATGTTACTGTTGAGGATGCGCGCACTCTTTCCGTAACTCCCTGGGAGAAAAACCTGGTCCCGGATATCGAAAAGGCCATTATGAAGTCCGATTTGGGCCTCAACCCCAGCACAGCTGGTGCGGTTATCCGTATTCCAATGCCTATGCTGACCGAAGAGACCCGCAAGAACTTCACTCGCCAGGCAAAAAGTGAGGCAGAGACGGCGCGGGTTTCCATTCGCAATATTCGTCGCGATGCGCTGGCGGACGTGAAGTCACTGGTCAAGGACAAGGAAATTTCTGAGGACGATGAGCGTCGCGCAAGTGACGACATTCAGAAAATTACCGATCAGTTTGTCGCTGATGTGGACAAAGCACTGGCAGCGAAAGAAAAAGATCTGATGGAAATTTAATGAGCATCGGTGGTACCGAGCTACATGCTCCCGGCCCACGTCACATCGCCATTATTATGGATGGCAATGGGCGCTGGGCTGCCCGAAAGGGCCTTTCCCCTTCAGCCGGCCACAAGGCCGGTGTCGAGCGTATCCGCGACCTGCTTTCAGCTTGTAAAGCTCGCGGCGTTAAAGCGCTTACTCTGTTCGCCTTCTCCAGCGAGAACTGGCAGCGCCCTCCGAAGGAGGTCGAGCTGCTGATGAGCCTGTTTAATTCCTATTTGCGCAAAGAGGCCCGGCGGATGCGGGAGGAGGGGGTTCGCCTGAGAGTTATTGGTCGACGGGACCGATTTTCTCCTCGCTTGCAGCGCGCTATAGCCGAAGCGGAAGATATCACCCGCGCAGGGACTGAGGGCGACCTGATAATTGCGGCTGATTACGGCGGGCGCTGGGATATTGCCCAGGCGGCCCGCAGATTGGCTCAAGAGGTTGCCGATGGCACGCGCTCCCCAGAGTCGATTACTGAGGATGGACTTGGCGAATACGTACAACTTCAAGATCTGCCGCCGGTAGACCTTTTGATCCGCTCCAGCGGCGAGCAGCGTATTAGCAACTTTATCCTCTGGCAGGCCGCTTACAGTGAATTCTATTTTACTGATACGCTTTGGCCCGACTTTGACGAAGCCGAACTGGATAAGGCTATCGCAGAATATGAGTTACGTGATCGCCGCTTCGGCGGTCGCGCGGAGGGGGATGACGCGATCGCTCAGGCGTGATCCGGGCAAGTCTGCGGCGCCAGGCTTGCTATACAAATTGGTTGGAAATCTTTGCCGACACGCTCTTGATCTGTACAGAGTATCCAGACAGAGTGGTCAAGTTACTAACAAAGGGGTTTGCGGTGCTAAAACAAAGAATAATTACTGCTTTGGTGCTATTGGCACTGTTTATGGGGGTATTGTTTTTACTTCCAATGCAGTGGTTTTCACTGATATTTGTGGCGGTTATCTTGCTGGCGGGCTGGGAGTGGGCCAACCTCTCGAATTTGAATCGAGCCTTGCGCTTCGTTTTTTTGGCCGCATTGGGGTTAACCCTAATGGTCACGGCTCAATACGTCTTTTCAATGAATTTTGATGATCCAGATATCGATCGCGGCCGCCAGATTCTGGCTGTAGCCTGTGGTTGGTGGGCGCTCGCATTTTTGTGGGTGCAGAGCTACCCGTCCAGTGCTGCTCTGTGGGGCAACCGATGGGTTCGGGGTCTTATTGGCCTTGTAGTGCTTGTCCCAACCTGGTTATCACTGGTAGTTTTGCGGGGCTTGGATCACGGCGCCTGGCTGGTTCTCTATGTGGTGGCGATCGTTGCAGCGGCGGATGTCGGTGCTTATTTTGTCGGCCGCAAGTTTGGTAAGCGGAAGTTGGCTAGAGAAGTTAGTCCGGGCAAGTCCTGGGAGGGCTTTTTCGGTGGCCTGGGTGCTTGCTTGATTTTGGCTCTCGTAACTTCCTACCTATTTGAGCTTCCACTGAAAAATACTGTCTTGTTCACTTTTGGTGTCTTGGTTACTGCACTGGCTTCAGTTATTGGGGACCTGGTGGAGAGCATGTTTAAGAGGCACAGAGGGATTAAGGACAGTAGTCATATGTTACCGGGGCACGGTGGCATCCTCGATCGGATAGATAGCCTTTCCGCGGCTCTTCCAGTGTTTACGATGGCCGCACTAGCGAGCGAGCTGCCGAAATACTTGTAGAGGCGTTTCCGCTCCAGCTTTGTGTTTTATTCGCTAGCGCCCAGCTTAATGCTGGGCGTGCAATTGTTTGGTGGCAGCAATATTGCTATCAGAGGTACGAAAAGGGCCTATGCAAGTAATTCCCCCGCAACAAATTACCGTTCTCGGCTCCACTGGTTCGATCGGCGTGAGCACCCTGGATGTGTTGGCGCGACACCCGGAAAAATATTCTGTTTTTGCCCTTACCGCCCGTGAAAGGGTTGCCGACCTTGCTCAGCAGTGTCGGAGGTTTAATCCTCAATATGCTGTTGTTGTCGATGGGGCGCGAGCTGAAGAGTTGCGAGTACTGCTTGGCGATGAAGTGGATACGGAAGTCCTCAGTGGGGTGGAGGGCTTGTGTCGTGTTGCCTCCGATACTCAGGTCGATACAGTCATGGCGGCGATCGTAGGAGCTGCGGGATTGCGCCCAACCTTGGCGGCAGTAGACGCGGGCAAGAAAGTGTTACTGGCGAACAAGGAAGCGCTTGTTATGGCGGGCCCAATATTTCAGAGGGCCTTGAATAAGAGTGGTGCGCAACTGTTGCCGATTGATAGTGAGCACAATGCAATCTTTCAATGTTTGCCATTCCCCTGTGAGGATCTCGAAGCTGCGGGCGTGGAAAAAATACTGCTTACGGGTTCGGGCGGGCCATTTCGCACACGGGCTGCGAATGAGTTGGGGGCGGTGACGCCGGATGAAGCTTGTGCACACCCCAATTGGTCGATGGGCCGGAAGATTTCTGTTGACTCCGCCACAATGATGAATAAAGGGCTCGAATTTATAGAAGCGTGCTATTTGTTTAATGCGCGCCCTGAGCAGATTGAGATAGTCGTGCACCCCCAGAGTATTATTCACTCGATGGTACAGTACCGGGATGGCTCTTTACTGGCGCAGATGGGTAATCCGGATATGCGCACGCCTATTGCCCATGCCCTGGCTTTTCCCCAGCGCATTGATGCAGGGGTGCCAGCTTTGGACCTGATTGCGCAAGGCAGGCTGGATTTTGAGGCCCCGGATTTTAATCGTTTTCCTTGTCTGCGTTTGGCGCGAGAGGCTGTAAATGAGGGAAAAAGTGCTCCAACAGTCTTAAATGCAGCGAATGAAATTGCAGTAGAAGCCTTCCTGGAGGGGCGTTTAGCATTTACTGATATTGCATTGGTGATAGAAAAAGTGATGAATAGGGCTCCCGTTGTTGAACTGTCGGGGCTCGAGGCAGTCGAAGCCATTGATTTCAATGCGCGAGAACTGGCCAAGCAGGCGCTTGCCGCCCTCTAAACACATTGCCCGGCGTATAATGGCCGCTAAATTGCGTATGACAAGAAGTTGTAGCTGAGTATGGATCTAATTCAGACGGTAATCTGGGCCTTGGTGGCTCTCGGTGTACTGGTATCTTTCCACGAGTTTGGGCACTTTCTTGTAGCACGTCTATGTGGTGTTAAGGTGCTACGCTTTTCTGTGGGGTTCGGCCGCCGGTTGATCTCTCGCTATGATCGCCACGGTACCGAATTCACTATTTCCGCTATCCCCCTCGGTGGTTACGTAAAAATGCTCGATGAGCGCGAGGGGCCTGTAGCGGCTGAAGAGCTGGATCAGGCGTTTAACCGCAAGAGCGTATGGGCGAGGATGGCGATTGCCGCTGCCGGCCCTGCCGCTAACTTTCTTTTGGCGGTAGTCTTTTTCTGGGCTGTGTTCCTCGGTGGAACAGCGGGCCCGGTTCCTATTGTGAAATCCGTTGAGCCCGGGAGTATTGCTGCGTCGGCAGGCCTTGAGTCCGGGCAGGAAATTGTTGCTGTTGATGGTGAGGCTACCCCTACTTGGCAGGCCCTCAATTGGCGCCTGGCAAACCGCCTGGGTGATAGCGGCACCATAGAATTCTCTGTGCGCTATCCGGATTCCAACCTCGAATACCATATGGTGGCGGATATCAATCGCTGGCTTGCCGGCCGTGAAGTTCCCGATCCGCTCGGGGAGATTGGACTGCAGCTCTGGACTCCACCGGTGAGTATGACTCTTCATAATGTGGTGGAGGGAAGCCCGGCAGCCTCAGCTGGACTAAAGGCTGGAGACAAGATTGTCTCGACCGATGGCCGTGACTTTTCATCTTTTCAAAGCTGGACCGATTATGTGAGAGCCCGCGCTGGTGTTCCAATGGATATCACTGTCGAGCGTGGAGGCGAACCGCTGACGGTGTCCGTAACACCGGCGCAGATCAAGCTGGACAGCGGTGAAACCATAGGGCAGGTCGGAGTGCAGCCGGTATCAGAGACTTGGCCGGATGATCGAGTACGGATTTACCACTATGGGGTGGGCGGCGCTTTAGTAAAGGGCTTGCAGGAGACCTGGGATAAAACAGTCTTTACCCTGAATAGCTTGAAGAAACTATTATTTGGTCAACTTTCGACCAAAAACTTGAGTGGCCCCATTACCATTGCTAAAGTGGCGGGTACTTCCGCGGAAGCGGGATGGCAGTCTTTCCTGTCATTGCTGGCGTTGCTCAGTATTAGCCTTGGTGTACTCAATCTGTTGCCTATCCCGGTACTCGATGGTGGTCACCTCCTTTACTACGGTATTGAGGCGATCAAGGGGTCCCCTGTGTCAGAGAGGGTGCAGGTGATTGGTTTACAGGTGGGCATGGCCCTGGTGCTCTGCATTATGGGGCTGGCTCTGTACAACGATATTTTACGTTTGTAGTGCCCAGGACAGGCTTTTTTCCGGGCTGATAATGTGAGTGAGATTTTTATACGTGTGAGACGTTTTGTCTTGGCACGAGTTTGTTGTGAGTAAAAGCGACTCGGAAGCGGTATGAAGTATTTGCTGAAAGCGATCTTTCTGGGCCTGGTGCTGCCTCTCAGCGCTTTGGCACAGTCGTTCGTTCTCAGCGATATCCGAGTAGACGGGTTACAGCGGGTTTCTGCAGGTACAGTTTTTTCAGCGCTTCCGATTCGGGTAGGCGACGAAGTTGAGCCTGGCGAGATTCAGGATGCAACCCGAGTATTGTTTCGCACTGGTTTTTTTGAAGATATTCAGATTGGCCACGAAAACAGCGTTCTTGTTATTACCGTGAGAGAACGACCGGCTATATCAAAGATAGATATATCCGGGAACAAGGCGATTGCCACTGAGGATCTACTGAAGGCGATGAAGGAATACGGTCTCGCCGAAGGCCAGATCCTAAAGCGTTCGACCCTCAGGGGGTTGACCCAGGAGTTTGAACGCCAGTACGTGGCGCAGGGTCGATATGGCGCCAGTGTTAAAGCGGAGCTCAAGGAGCTGCCGCGCAACCAGGTTGAACTGCGGGTTGCTGTCGATGAAGGGGTTGTTGCTGCGATTAAACATATTAATGTCGTAGGAAATCGAGCCTTTTCTGATAAAGAGCTGGAAGAGATTTTTGAGCTTAAAACTACTGGCTGGCTCTCTTGGTTGCGCAGCGATGATAAGTATTCTAGTGAGAAACTCACTGGTGATTTGGAGCGCTTAAAGTCCTATTACCTGGATCGTGGATATCTTGATTTCCAGATTGATTCGGCTCAGGTATCTCTAGGGCCGGACAAGAAGAGTGTATTCATTACCATTAACGTGGTTGAGGGTGGTGTTTACACGGTTAGTGAGGTGGAAATTGCTGGAAACCCGATAGTAGCGGAGGAGGAAATCAACCGCCTGCTATTGGTGCGAGAAGGTCAGCGGTTCTCCCAGGCGAGGGTGACGACCACTTCAGACTATATTGCTAAACGCTTGGGCAACAAAGGTTACGCTTTTGCCGAAGTGAATGGTGTTCCTGAGGCCAATGAAGAAGAGAGTACAGTAAAAATTACCTTCTTTATTGATCCGGGAAAGCGCACTTATGTGCGACGTATTAGTTTTCGCGGGAACACTCGCACCGCAGATGAAGTCTTGCGGCGTGAACTGCGCCAGATGGAGTCAGCTTTGGCTTCCTCTGCGCGTATAGAACAATCCAAAGTGCGTCTCGAGCGCCTTGGATACTTGAAGGTAGTGAAAGTTGAAACAACTAAGGTGTCCGGCACCTCAGACCGGCCCGATGTTGATTACATGGTAGAGGGGCAACCCTCTGATTCTGGGGGAGCGGGGCGCTAGTTTGCGTTGTAACTCCTGGATTGCGAATAAAAACACCTGGAATTAGTAGATGAAACATTTCCTGAAAGCGGCTTCTCTTAGCCTGGCACTGCCTCTCAGTGCTTTAGCACAGTCATTTGTAGTTGATGACATCCGTGTGGAAGGGCTGCAGCGCGTCTCTGCCGGTACCGTATTCTCAGCTCTCCCTGTGCGAGTAGGGGATGAGGTGGAGACTTTGGAAATCCAGAGTGCCACTCGGGCACTGTTTCGCACAGGTTACTTTGAGGATATTCAAATCGGCCAGGAAAATGGTGTCCTGGTCATTACTGTGCGCGAGCGACCTGCAATTTCCAAGATCGAGATTACGGGCAACAAGGCGATTGCAACAGAAGACTTGTTGAAAGGCATGCAAGAGAATGGCCTTTCAGAGGGGCAGATCTTCAAGCGCGCAACCCTTGAGGGGTTGGCCCAGGAGCTGCAGCGTCAATATGTTGGCCAGGGACGCTATGACGCCAGTGTTAAAACTGAAGTAAAAGAGTTGCCGCGCAACCAGGTTGAGCTTCGCGTAATTGTTGATGAAGGCTCAGTAGCTGCGATTAAGCACATCAATATTGTCGGCAATAAGGCGTTCTCCGATGAAGAGCTTGGAGAGATTTTCGAACTGCAAACCACCGGGTGGTTGTCGTGGCTGCGCAGTGATGACAAGTATTCCCGGGAGAAATTGACCGGCGACCTGGAGCGTCTCGAATCCTATTACCTGGATCGTGGGTATCTGGATTTTAAAATTGACTCTACCCAGGTTTCCCTGAGTCCCGATAAAGAGAGTGTATTTATCACCGTCAATGTTTATGAAGGCGATGTTTACACCATTAGTGAAGTGGACCTGGCGGGTGATCCTGTAGTCCCAGAGGAAGAAGTTAAGCGCTTGCTGCTGGTGCGGGAAGGGCAGACCTTCTCCCAGGTTCGTATGACAACAACCTCGGATTATATTACCAAGCGCCTGGGGAATGAGGGCTATACCTTTGCTGAGGTTAATGGCATCCCCGAGCCCAATAAAGAAGAGAAAACGGTAAAAATCACCTTCTTTATTAATCCCGGCAAGCGGGCTTATGTTCGCCGAATTAATTTCCGAGGTAATACTCGCACTACAGATGAGGTTTTGCGTCGCGAGATGCGCCAGATGGAGTCAGCTTCTGCTTCCTCTGCCCGTATAGAGCAGTCTAAAGTCCGCCTTGAACGCCTGGGCTATTTCAAGGAAGTTGAGGTGGAAACCTCAGAGGTGCCGGGTACATCCGATCAAATTGATGTTGAATACACGGTTGAAGAACAGCCTTCAGGATCTATCGGCGGCACAATTGGCTGGGCCCAGAGCAGTGGCTTGGTACTGGGGGCCAATATCCAGGAAAATAACTGGTTAGGCACCGGTAAATCCGTAGGTATTGGGATGAATGCCTCGACCTACCAGACGTCTGTGAACTTCTCTTACCTTGACCCTTACTTCACACCGGATGGTGTGAGCCGTGGCTTTAATGTCTTCTACACAGAGAATGATTACTCCGAGGTCAACCTCTCTGACTACAACACCACGACTTATGGTGGTGGAGTTAGTTTTGGTTACCCGATGTCGGAAATTTCCCGCCTCGGACTGAATGTTAATTTCAACCACTTGGAGCTTTCTGCTTCGAGTAGCTCAGTCCAGGAAATTCAGTCCAGCCCACGCCTCTTCGATGATACTTCTCTGGATGGTATTACTGAGGCAGAGGCGGTCGAGATAGTAGAAGCATTAAATGATGGGGTAGCTGAAGATCTAGCGATGACAATAGATACAAGCCAGTTTAATACTTCGGCTGATGGGTTTATCGATCGCTATGGTGATGCATTTAATAATCTGAGTTTAACTGCTTCATATGCTCGATCTACGCTCAATCGAGGTGTTTTGGCAACCCGTGGAGCATCGCAAAATTTTTCTGCTGAGTTTACTGTGCCGGGTAGTGATTTGGAGTACTACAAGCTTGTGTACACTGGGCAATATTTCCGTCCGCTAACGAAGAGTTTGACTCTGCGTTTACGTACTCGTTTGGGTTATGGTGACGGTTTCGGGGACCTTGATGAGCTGCCGTTCTTTAAGAATTTTTATGCTGGCGGTTTTGGGTCTGTACGAGGCTTTGAGCGCAATACTTTAGGGCCCAGGTCTACACCGGCAGAATTCTATACACGCTTGCCGTGTGCAACAAATGGCGAAGAGTATACACAATACTGCTACGAAGTTGACAGTGAGGGTAACTTGGAGATTGATAGCTATAGTGACGCTGATCCCTTTGGCGGTAATATCCTGATTGAAGGCAGTGCAGAAGTTATTTTCCCATTGCCATTTGTCAAGGATCAGCGATCGCTTCAATCTGCTTTCTTTGTAGATGCGGGTAATGTATTCGATACCAGCTGTGGTGATACCCAAATCAACTGTTACGATGTGGACTTTGGTAAGATGAATGTCTCTGCGGGGATAGGCTTGACCTGGATTACCGGTTTTGGCCCGCTGACATTCAGCTTGGCGAAAGCTCTTAAGAAAAATGATGATGACGATGTGGAAGTATTCCAGTTCACCCTGGGTAACAGCTTCTAAATTTGTCAGATAAAATGAATTAGGCGTATATCAGCGCAATTAAAATAAAATCTATTGGAGAGACCGACGTGCTTAAGAATGTAAAAATTGTTGCAGTATTACTTGCAGGTATGACCTTGTCCGGCGCAGCGCTGGCGCAAACCAAGGTTGCGGTACTTAACCTACAAGCTGCGATCATGAGCACAGATGCAGCTAAAACCAAGGTTAACTCCTTGAAGACCAGCTCTGAATATTCGAAGCTGCAGAGCAGTGCCGAGTCAATTCGTTCTGAACTGCAAAAAATGGCTGAAGATGCCAAGAAAAACAGTGTGACCTGGTCCGATGAGCAAAAGACTGAGTACCAGCGCAAAATGAATTTCCAGCGCTCAGATTTTGAGACAACGGTGAAAAAATTGCGTGCAATGGAAGCTCAAGTGGGTCAAGAGATCCAGGCTTCTATGGGACCAAAGGCTAGGGATGCCCTGGACGCACTGATTAAAGAGCAAAAGCTTGACGTAGTGCTGGATTCCAATACTGCCTACTATGTAAGTCCCAGCGTCGACCTGACAGAGGCTGTTGTTAAGCGTATGAACGCAGCCAAGTAAGTCGATAGTCTTCTATGAAAGATAGCTTTTCTCTTGCCCAGTTGGCGCAAGAGCTGGGGGCCGACTTGCGGTTGGCGCCCGGTTCAGATTCCAATCAAAAAGTTCAGGGTTTAAATACACTGCAGGATGCCGGTGCAGAGCACTTGGCTTTCCTCGCAAGCCCTAATTATCGACGCTTTCTGAAAACGACCAAAGCTGCCGCAGTGCTGGTATCGGAAGAGTTTGTTGAAGAGTGCCCGGTAACGGCTTTATGTGTTGTGGACCCCTACTTGGCCTTTGCTCGAGCAACAGCCCTGTTCGATACAACTCCTGAAGCACCTATTGGTATTCACCCCTCTGCAGTGGTTCACCCCGCGGCAGAGATTGGTGCTGGTGTCAGTGTGGGGCCCGGCTCTGTGGTCGAGGCCTACGCAAAATTGGAGCCTGGAGCGATTGTTGGTGCTAACTGCTATGTTGGCGAGGGCAGTTTAGTCGGTGCAGGAACACGCCTGTATGCCGGCGTTGTTTTTCATCATAACTGCTCTATCGGTGCACACGGTATTATTCACAGCCAGACGGTTATTGGAGCCGATGGCTTCGGGTTTGCGCCTAATAAAGGCAGTTGGGTGAAAATTCACCAGCTTGGTGGAGTGCAAATTGGCGAAGATGTGGAAATTGGAGCCAATACCTGTATAGACCGTGGAGCTTTGGGTGATACGGTGATTGGGCGAGGAGTCAAGATCGACAATCTGGTCCAAATCGCGCACAATGTGAAGATTGGTGACTACACGGCCATAGCCGGGTGTGCCGTAATTGCCGGTAGTGCTGAGATAGGGAAGCATTGTCTTCTCGGTGGCTGTAGCCGTATTAACGGGCACATAACGATTGCAGATGGCAGTCAGGTGTCGGGTAACACGTTTGTTACTAAGTCGATAAAGGATACTGGTAGCTACTCTGGAGCGCTATCCTTTGCCGATAGTTCTACCTGGCGTCGTAATGCTGTGCGTTTTGGTCAGTTGGATCAAATGGCGCGTAGATTGAAAGATTTGGAAAAACAGGTTCAGGCACTGTCCCAAAAGAGTGGGACAGACGATTGAACTTTAGTTATTAATTAATTTGGCTTTGTTGTTTTCGGGGCGTTTTACGCCCCGAAGTGGTTTCTGGGGGCATTTGGAATGATGGATGTACGTGAAATTCGCGAGTATCTGCCGCACCGTTATCCTTTTTTGTTGGTGGATCGTGTAGTAGAACTCGAAGAAGGGAAGTATATAAAAGGCTATAAAAACATTTCTGGAAATGAAGAAGTTTTTAATGGCCACTTTCCGGAAATGCCTATTTTCCCGGGAGTGATGATTGTTGAAGCCCTGGCCCAGGTCTCGGGAATCCTCGGCTTTAAAACGTTTGGTAAAAAACCGGAAGATGGATATCTGTATCTGTTCGGTGGGGTTGATAAGGCGCGCTTTAAGCGTCAGGTGATCCCGGGTGATCGCCTTGAGCTCGAGTCTGAAGCGGTATCTGTTCGCAGAAATATCTGGAAGTTCGCTTGTAAAGCCAGTGTTGATGGCGAGCTGGCAGCTTCTGTTGATATCCTATGTGCCGTCAAAAAGGTTCAGTAATTCTGTAAAGCTCGCTGGAGAGTTAGATTCAGGATTTTCCGGGTAGCCTTTGTTTTAAGGGTACAGGTTACCCAGTACGATTAATGCCGAGGAGTAGATCCCAGAATGCAGACAAGTATCCACCCTACAGCTATTGTCGACTCTACGGCAGTAATTGGTTCCGGGGTGAGTATTGGTGCTTACACCATTGTTGGAGCCGGCGTAGAGATAGGTGATGGCTGTGATATTGCCTCTCATGTGGTGCTTAGTGGGCCGACCAAACTGGGGAAGAACAACCGAATCTACCAGTTTGCTTCCGTAGGGCAGGATACCCCGGACAAAAAGTATCGTGGTGAAGAGACGACACTCGTTATTGGCGACAATAACGTGATTCGCGAGGGGGTTACGATCCACCGTGGTACCGTTCAGGACCGAGGTGAGACCACTATTGGTGACGAAAACCTGATCATGGCCTATGCCCATATTGGCCACGATAGTGTTGTTGGTAATCACACTATTATGGTGAATAACTGTGGTTTGGCCGGTCATGTTGTTGTTAAGGACTGGGCGATTCTGAGTGGTTATAGTTTGGTTCACCAGAACTGTACTGTGGGGGAGCATGCTTTCCTGGGAATGGGCGCTGCTATCGGTAAAGATGTTCCTGCTTATGTTATGGTTGCCGGAAACCCTGCTGAAGCAAAGACCATTAACTCGGAAGGGCTGCGGAGGCGGGGCTTTTCTAGAGAAGATATTGCCCTGATCAATAAAGCTTACAAGACTGTTTATCGTCGCGGTCTCACTATGCAAGAGGCGCTGCAGGCCTTGATGGAGTTGCGTGAACAATCTCCAGTTATTCAGCCGTGGATAGAGTCTTTGCAATCTTCCACCCGCGGCATTGTTCGCTAATTCACTTCTCTTTGGAGCTGTTTTATGCGGCTCCGATTGCACTTTATGCAACTCCCATTTAGTTCCAACATAAACAGCTCCCCAAGAGGAGGGATTTAGGCGTGTCAGAAAAAAATAAGCCGATACGAATTGGTATTGTTGTCGGTGAAGCGTCAGGAGATATCCTCGGTTCTGGTTTGATGGCCGCATTAAAAACTCGGCTTCCCAATGTAGAGTTTGAGGGGATTGCCGGGCCGCGCATGCTGGAACTGGGTGCTAAAAGTTTATTTCCTATGGAGCGGCTATCGGTAATGGGGCTGGTAGAGCCTTTGAAGCGCCTTCCAGAACTGTTGAAAATCCGCAGATCTCTCCGTCGCTACTTTACTGATAACCCTCCCGATCTATTTATTGGTATAGATTCCCCGGACTTTACATTGACTCTTGAGGCTGCGCTCAAGGCTGAGGGTATCCCCACCGTCCATTATGTCAGTCCTTCGGTTTGGGCCTGGCGGCAGGGTCGAATTAAAAAGATTGCGCGGGCTGTCGACCATATGTTGACCCTGCTTCCATTTGAAGCGAATTTCTACCGAGATAACCAAGTACCGGTGACCTTTGTTGGCCACCCTTTGGCTGATGAAATTCCCCTGCAAGTGGATGTCGCCGGCGAACGCAAAGCATTGGGCTTTGAGAAAGACGACCGGGTAATTGCCCTTTTGCCTGGCAGTCGTGGAGGTGAGGTTCGCATGCTGGGGCCGTTGTTTTTGCAGACGGCCCGATGGTGCTATCAGCGTCATTCGGATATTAAATTTGTTATTCCCGCTGCCAACAAGCAGCGTATGGATGAGATTCAAGAGCAGCTAAAAGATTACCCTGAACTCCCTATTACTTTACTTGAGGGGCAATCGAGACGGGCCGTTTCAGCGGCAGACTGTGTGCTTATTGCATCGGGTACAGCAACCCTTGAAACGATGTTGCTTAAAAAGCCCATGGTCGTTACCTACAAGCTGGGCAGATTGACGTCTATGATCGTCTCGCGGATGCTGCATACCCCATGGGTTTCGCTACCAAATTTACTTGCCCAAAAAGAACTGGTACCGGAAATTTTGCAGAATGATGCCATTCCTGAGAATCTTGGTGCGGCGGTGATGCAGTACTTTGAAGATCCGCTTCTTGGGGATCATTTAGAGCGCGAGTTTTTCGAAATGCATCAACAGTTGAGACGCAATGCTTCTGAGCGGGCTGCCGATGCCGTGGTGGGGCTACTGGAAGCTAAGCCTGAATCTGCCGAGTAGTAAGTTATGAGTAGTAAAACAGAATTGCCCCCCTATGTTTGCCCTTTCAAGGGTGATTTGATTGCAGGTGTCGATGAGGTTGGGCGCGGCCCCTTAGCTGGTGATGTAGTTGCCGCAGCTGTGATTCTTGATCCTAACAAGCCAATCGCCGGGCTTGCCGACTCCAAAAAGCTGACTGAAAAAAAGCGCGAGCAGTTGTTTGATGAGATTTGTGAGCGAGCGCTCAGTTACTCCATAGCTCGTGCAACAGTTGAGGAAATTGACCAGCTAAATATTTTGCAGGCAAGTTTACTGGCGATGCATCGTGCAGTTGCACAGCTATCCGTGCAGCCTGAATTTGTGTTGGTGGATGGCAATAAAAAACCGAACTGGGATTACCCTTGCGATACCGTTGTAAAGGGCGATGGTCGTGTCGCTGCAATTGGGGCGGCATCTATTTTGGCTAAGGTGACCCGTGATAGGGAAATGGTGGTGCTGGACTCTGAATATCCCGGTTACGGCCTTGCAGGTCATAAAGGGTATCCCACCAAGGCGCATATGGAAGCTTTACAGTTGCAGGGTCCCACTCCAATACACCGCACCAGCTTTGCGCCGGTAAGGCGCTTGCTAGAAGAGGTTGAGTGATAAACGGTTGTAGCGCTATTTATCGATTCGCTTGATTCTGGCCCGGGTAATCATCTTGTCTGAGACCTCCTCAATTTCCACCAGGTAATTGAGGATGTACAGGCTGATATTGCCGTCGGGGATGCTCTCCAGGTGTTCCATTGCCAGGCCGTTAAAAGTTTTCGGTCCGTCAGTGGGTAGCTCCCAGCCCAGGGTACGATTAATATCGCGAATAGAAGTGCCGCCCTCGATCATGTACCAGCCATCTTCTATGGCGACTATCTCCTCGTCATCGCTGGGTACTGGACTTGCGGTGAAGTCGCCGACAATTTCCTCCAGCAGATCTTCTAGGGTAACGATACCCATTACCTCTCCGTACTCATCAACTACCAGCCCCATGCGGCGCTTGGTTTTCTGGAAGTTCATCAGCAGTGTGGGGAGTGGTGTTGCCTCGGGTACGAAGTAAGGCTCATCGGTGAAGGAGTTGAGCCGCTCTGCCGTTAAATTATCCGGTCCGTCCCGCAGTATTTGCGCCGCTTTTCGCAGGTGAAGTATGCCTACTACTCGATTGATGTCACCGCGATATACGGGGAGGCGAGTGTAGGAACTTTCCGCTAGCTGCTGCAGGATCTCTTCGGCGCTGTTTTCCAGGTCAACGCCCATGACTTCATTGCGCGGAATCATGATGTCTTCAACGGTTGCTTGGTCCAGGTCCAGCACGTTGAGCAACATGCCTTTGTGCTTGCTGGGAAGCAGGGCGCCTGATTCGAATACAACGGTTCGGAGTTCTTCGGGGGCCAGGTGTTCCGCTTCGCTATTCGCTTTTGTTTCGACTCCCAGCATACGCGCCAGGCCGTTGGATATGCCACCAATCAAAAGCACTAGGGGAGTGAGCAGCCATTGCAGTGGGCGCAAAATAAATGAGGCGGGGAAAGCAATTTTTTCCGGATGTAGAGCGGCAATAGTCTTTGGTGTGACCTCAGCAAAAATCAGCAGGGCAAGAGTTAAGACTATGGTGGTGAGTATTTCTCCGTATATCTGCGCGAATACCGAGCCGGCGATTACAGATACAAGAACGTTAACGAGATTGTTGCCGATTAGAATTGAGCCGATCAGCTTGTCCGGGCGTGCGAGTAGCTCTGTGGCGCGCTTTGCCCCGCGGTGCCCGCTTTTGGCTTGGTGCCGCAGGCGATAGCGGTTAAGCGCCATCATGCTGGTTTCGGAGCTGGAGAAGAAGGCGGATATCAGTATCAATAGGGCCAGCAAACCGAATAGCAGGCCCGTGGGCATCTCGTTCAAGGGAGAACTCTTTTTATTTCCAAGCGGAGATATTGGAACATATTGCCGACCTCCGCAAGCTTTGCAGTCGTATATTCGATTACCCGCGCTGGAGAATGACTTCCATAACCAGCTTACTACCAAAATAGGCAAGTAGTAGGGCGGCGAAAGCGCTTAAGGTCCAACGCACAGCGGTATTGCCTCTCCAGCCCAACCTCCAGTGTCCCCATAGGAGTATGGTGTAAAGAACCCAGGCGACCATAGAGAGGATGGTTTTGTGTATTGGTCCCTCTTCAAACAAATTGCCAACAAAGACGAAACCGGTCAGCAGGGAGGCGGTGAGCAGTAGTTGCCCGAAAGTGATCAGGCCAAACAGCAGTGATTCCATGCTCTGCAATGGTGGCAGAAGACGGGTGGCGCCTACCGGCCTGTGGTTGTGCAGCTGCTGGTTGAGGTAGTAGAGGTAGATCGCCTGAAGGGTAGCCAGGGTCAGCAGCGAATAGGCAGAAATAGACAATAGAGCGTGTACCGCAATGCCGGCAGAGATTTGTTGATGTGGCGTTACGGTGCCCCAAATATGGGATGCGGCAAATTCAGTGGCGGCTCCCACTGGTGCGAAAATAAGAATAAGTAGCGTAAGTGGCCGGCCAACGGCCAGGATCAATAATAGAAAGTTAACTACCCAGGCAATCAGCGAGAGCATTGCTAGCAGGTCAAAGCGATAGCCTTCGGGTGAAAAGAGAACGTGTCCCAGGGATATTCCGTGGGTGACAAGTGCACCCGCCAAAAGGCTGAGAAGCAGTTTGGAATTCGGCTGTTGTTTTCGGGCCAGAGCCGCACCTGCAACTATGGTTGTGGCCAGGTAGAGAGCGATAGCTGTCCAGTGGGCGAAAGCCGCCATGGGTAAATCCGTGTCTTCATTATTGCGTTAGGGCAGGAGTGTGTCATAGCCAGTTGAAACAAGGAAGACTTGCGATATTTCGGCTGTGGCGAGACCTGGGCTATACTGCCGCGCCTCAGAGAGGGAGTTGCAGTTTGCTCCCCCCTAATTTCGCGCCCCTCCGCACTGGGGTTGAGTCCGTAAACGGAGAGATCGAGACGAATTTATGTTCGATAACCTGAGTGACCGCTTATCGGCGGCCTTAAAGAAAGTTACCGGTAAAGCGCGCCTTACGGATGACAATATCCGCGATACTTTGCGCGAAGTGCGCAAGGCGCTGTTGGAGGCGGATGTCGCTCTGCCAGTGGTTAAGGCATTTGTTCAGCAAGTGCGCACCGCTGCGGTAGGACAGAAGGTTAGCAAGGCTCTCAACCCGGGCCAGCAGTTCGTCAAGATTGTTCAGGATGAGCTGGTTAAGGTGATGGGTGCGGCTGCAGAGCCTCTCAACCTCGCCGTACAACCTCCGGCGGTAATCCTGATGGCGGGCCTCCAGGGCGCTGGTAAAACCACCAGTGTGGCCAAGCTGGCCAAATACCTGCAGGAGCGTGAAAAGAAAAAAGTCATGGTGGTGAGTGCGGACGTCTACCGCCCCGCTGCAATCAAACAGCTGGAGACCCTGGCCGGCGAAGTGGGGGCGCAATTCTATCCTTCTACTGCCGAGCAAAAGCCGCTGGATATTGCCAGGGGTGCTGTGGACGCTGCCCGCAAACAATTTGCCGATGTGCTGATTGTGGATACTGCTGGTCGACTGCATGTGGACTCCGAGCTGATGGATGAAATCCGTGAGCTGCACAGCGAGTTGGCCCCAGCTGAAACCCTGTTCGTGATCGATGCAATGATCGGTCAGGATGCGGTAAATACCGCAAGTGCCTTTAATGATGCACTGCCGCTGACCGGTGTGATTCTCACCAAGGCCGATGGCGATGCCCGTGGTGGTGCCGCTCTCTCCGTGCGTCACGTCACCGGTAAGCCAATCAAGTTTATCGGTGTTGGTGAAAAGACCGACGCTCTGGAAACCTTCCACCCGGATCGTATCGCCTCCCGTATCCTGGGTATGGGTGACATTCTGTCTCTGATTGAAGAAGCAGAGCAGAAGATTGATAAAGAGAAAGCCGAAAAGCTGGTTAAGAAGGTCCAGAAGGGTAAAGGCTTTGACCTGGAAGACCTGCGCGATCAGTTGCAGCAAATGCAAAATATGGGTGGCTTTGGCTCCCTGTTGGAGAAAATGCCCGGCATGGGCGGTGTAGCGCAGGCTGCACAACAGGCCGATATGGGCAAAGAATTTAAGCGTATGGACGCATTGATTTCCTCCATGACGCCGGCCGAACGCCGCAATCCTGACCTTCTTAACGGTTCGCGCAAGCGCCGCATCGTTGCCGGTTCCGGCACCCAGCTACAGGACTTGAATCGCCTGCTCAAGCAGCACAAGCAGATGGGCAAGATGATGAAGAAGCTCAAAGGCGGGGGCATGGGTAAAATGATGCGCGGCCTCGGCGGCCTGCCCGGTATGGGCGGTGGTATGCCTGGCGGTATGGGCGGTATGCCTGGAGGCCTGCCACCGGGCCTCAAAAAGAAGTAGAGAACCGCGGTTCTCCGGGCGGCTTGGCGACCCTATACAAATCTGGGGTGGTACATTAGAATACGCCGCCTTTCTGCCGGCCCTGCTGCCGGTAAAAAGTTGTTGTGGTGACTGCTTAGTGCGGTTGCCTAGTGTTGAACCTATAGGAAAGTTACATGGTAACCATTCGTTTGGCCCGTGGTGGTGCTAAAAAGCGCCCATTTTATCATCTGACCGTTACCGACAGCCGCAAATCTCGCGACGGTCGTTTTATTGAGCGTGTTGGTTTCTTCAACCCGGTTGCCCGTGGTCAGGAAGAGCGTCTGCGTGTTGATCGCGAGCGTGTTGATTTCTGGCTGGGTCGTGGCGCACAGGTTTCTGACCGCGTCGGCAAGCTTCTGAAAGAATCTGCTTAATTTGCGCGTAAGTGGTGCTCCTGTGACAGATAACGGAAAACCTTCCGAAGAGTTGGTCACGGTTGGGCGCGTTACTACCGTTTATGGTGTGCGCGGCTGGGTCAAGGTTCACTCCTATACCGAGCCGATGGACAACATCCTGCAGTTCCCTAATTGGCGCTTGCAGGGGCCGAAAGGTTGGGAAGCTCTCGAAATTGACGCTGGTAAGCGTCACGGCAAGGGCTTGATCGTACATGTGAAAGGCATTGATGACCGCGATTTGGCGGCTCGACTTTGCCAGCGCGATATTGCTGTAGCTCGTGAACTGATGCCTGAGCTTGAGCATGGTGAGTATTACTGGCACCAGCTCGAAGGGTTAAAGGTTGTCAGCCATTTCGATGGCGAAGATCACGACTTTGGTACCGTCGCTCGCATGATGGAAACTGGCGCCAACGATGTAATGGTGGTGCGCGGTGGAGCGGATAAGCGCGAGCGCTTGATTCCCTATCTACCTGATCAGTTTATTACCAATATTGACCTGGAAGTCGGTGTAATAACCGTCGACTGGGACCCGGCTTTTTAAGGCGTTGGAGCGATGACAAAACGAATCGCTCTGGTAAGCATTTTTCCGGAGATGTTTGCCGCATTGACCGAGTATGGCGTCAGTGGACGGGCTGTGAAAGATGGCCTTTTAGAAGTTCGCTGCTGGAATCCTCGGGACTTTACCAGTGACAGGCACCGGACTGTGGACGATCGCCCTTACGGCGGCGGACCGGGAATGGTGATGTTAGCTGAGCCCCTTTACCAGGCTCTCGAGGCTGCTCGAGCTTGGGCTGGTGAAGACGGTGAATCTGTACGCAGTATCTACATGTCTCCCCAGGGTCGACAGCTCGATCAGGGTGGAGTGGAGCAGCTGTCTGCAGCTGGCAACCTGGTGTTGTTGGCGGGGCGCTACGAAGGTGTGGATGAGCGTATCGTCGAATCTTTGATCGACGAGGAGTGGTCCATTGGTGACTATGTCCTCAGCGGTGGCGAACTGGCTGCTATGGTGATGGTGGATGCTATTACCCGCTTGATTCCCGGCGCACTTGGACACAACCAATCGGCGGTTGAGGACTCTTTCTCCTCTGGCCTGCTGGACTGCCCACACTACACCCGACCGGAGCAATATCGGGGAGTAGCGGTACCGGAAGTTTTGCTTTCCGGCAACCATGAAAGAATACGCCGCTGGCGCCTGAAGCAGGCATTGGCGCGCACGCAACAGCGACGCCCGGACTTATTGCAAGGGTTGGAGTTGAGCGATGAGCAGAAGTTGTTGCTGGATGAGATCCAGCGGGAACAGAAGCTCGAAGAAAATTGAGGCCGAATTCGCCGGGAGGCGCGAGTAGTTCGGTGAACTAGCTGAGAAGCTACACAATCTGTATTTGGGAGCGATCCAAATGACTAACAAAATTATCCAGCAGCTGGAGCAGGAACAGCTGAAGAGCGAAGTACCTCCCTTCGCACCGGGCGACACTGTAATCGTTCAGGTAAAAGTAAAAGAGGGCAACCGTGAGCGTCTGCAGGCGTTCGAAGGCGTGGTTATCGGTAAGCGCAACCGTGGTCTGAACTCCTCCTTCACCGTGCGTAAAATTTCCCACGGTGTTGGCGTTGAGCGTACTTTCCAGACTCACAGCCCGATGGTTGACAGCCTCAAGGTTAAGCGTCGCGGTGACGTGCGTCAGGCCAAGCTGTACTACCTCCGCAGCCTGACTGGTAAAGCTGCACGTATCAAAGAGAAGCTCAACTAAGCTCTCCTTGATCGCAGAAAAAGGCCGAAGCGTACGCTTCGGCCTTTTTTGTATGTGGGTTACGAGCAGCATATTTGGTGCCCCTCATTGGGTCTGCTTGCCTTAACTGACATAAATGGACACGGGCTTGCCCTGGCGCGGGGATACAGTCAATTTCGCTAAAGCGCTCACGTCTTGCGGTGTTTTGCGTAGTCCAAGGTGACTGGATATGTTAAAACGTGCCAATTAGGTTCGCAGCGGCAAAGAGCTGCCATACTGGCTGGAACTGAAGGCCGATGATTAAGTCGAAGCCCAATGAGAATTTAAGGAGCAATTGGTAATGACGCTTATCAAGAAGCCGCTGGCAATCGCTGGCGCGCTACTCAGTCTGGTGGGCTCTGCAGCGTTGGCAGAAGTCGATACCAACGTTGTAAAAACCATCAAGACACGCCTTGAGGCGAGTAATCCCAAAGCAACCTATGGAGAGGTGCGGGAGAGTCCAATTGAGGGGCTTTACGAAGTGGATGTCGATGATGGCAACACGACCCTGTTCGTCTCTGCTGATGGTAATCACTTTGTTTACGGCGATCTCTATCAGGTGAAGGCTGGCGGTGTTGCCAACCTTTCCGAGCAGCGTAGAGCGACGCGCCGCGCTGCGGTTATGGGCGCCCTTGATACAGAAGATATGATTGTCTTCTCCCCAAAAGGTGAAACCAAGGCAAGCGTTTATGTATTTACCGATGTGGACTGCGGTTACTGCCGCAAGCTGCACCAGGATGTGCCCGAGCTGAACAAGCGCGGTATCGAAGTGCGCTACCTGGCATTCCCACGCGGTGGTCTGAATTCCCTGGGGTATCGCAAGCTGGCAACTGCATGGTGTGCGGAAGACAGCAACAAGACGCTGACTGCACTTAAGAACCGTGAAAATGTGCCTTTGGATGTCTGTAAGACAAACCCGGTGGCAGCTCAATACAAGCTGGGCAACGAGGCTATCGATGTGCGCGGTACGCCGACTATCGTGATGGAAGATGGTCGGGTTGTTCCCGGTTACTTACCACCGGATCGCCTGCTTAAAGAGCTGGGAATTTAAGCCCGGCTGATAGCTAAAAAACCGGCAGCCGAGAGGCCGCCGGTTTTTGTTTTTAAGCAGGGTTTTTAATTTCTACTTTTCTCGGCTGGGTCATATTCTCCGGCGCGAGGATATCGTTCAGTTCCTCCTCACTCAGTAACCCCTCATCAAGGATTAACTGCTTCACACTGGCACCGGTAATTAGTGCCTGCTTGGCGATGCGGGTGGCATTTTCATAGCCAATAAACGGGTTTACCGCAGTAATCAGGCCGATGCTGTTCTCAACCAGTTGCAGGCAGTGCTCTTCGTTGGCAGTGATGCCGCTCACACAACGATCCGCAAGCGTGGTCATGGCTTGGGTCATCAGGCGCATGGACTGTAGCAGGTTAAAGGCGATTACTGGCTCCATTACATTGAGCTGCAGCTGGCCGGATTCAGCAGCCAGGGTAATCGTGAGGTCGTTGCCGATCACCTGGTAGGCAACCTGGTTAACCACTTCGGGAATAACCGGGTTGACCTTGCCGGGCATAATGGATGAGCCGGGTTGCATCGGCGGCAGGTTAATTTCATTGAGGCCAGCGCGAGGGCCGCTGGAAATCAGGCGTAAATCGCTGCAAATTTTCGAGATCTTAACGGCGATGCGTTTCATGACGCCGGAGAACATCACGAAGGCGCCCATGTCGGAGGTGGCTTCCACCAGGTTTTCTGCGCAGATAAAATCGATGCCGGAAATTTCTGACAGCGCGTTAACAACCAGCTGGCGATATTCCGGGTCGGTATTAATGCCGGTGCCGATCGCGGTACCACCCATATTGATCTCTTTGAATAGGGCGACCAGCTCCTTAACTCTGTCGGCATCTTCGCGCACAGTGGCGGCGAAGGCGGCAAACTCCTGGCCCAGGGTCATAGGTACCGCATCTTGGAGTTGGGTGCGCCCCATTTTAATTACTGAGGCAAACTCTTTGGCCTTCTTGTCGAACTCAACGCACAAGCTCTCCATGGACTGAACCAGGTCGCTGTAGCTGAGCAGAATGGCCAGGTTTATTGAGGTTGGATAAACATCATTGGTAGATTGCGACAGGTTTACATGGTTGTTGGGGTGTACTTTTTTGTACTCGGCTTTGTTGTGACCGAGTAATTCCAGTGCGCGGTTGGCAATCACCTCATTGGCATTCATATTGGTAGAAGTGCCGGCGCCGCCCTGAATCATATCTACCAAAAATTGATCGTGCAGTTTGCCATCGATAATCTCGTCACAGGCAGTGGCAATGGCATCTTGCAGTTTGGGCTCCAGGTAGCCGAGCTGTCCATTGGCGCTGGCTGCAGCTTTTTTTACCATCGCCAGTGCTTTTACCAGGTTGGGGAAGTGATTCAGGGTAATTCCGGTAATCTGGAAATTTTCCAAAGCGCGCAAAGTTTGAATGCCAAAATAGACATCGGCCGGTACTTCGCGCTCACCCAATAAGTCTTTCTCCAAGCGGGTTTCTGCACCTGCACTAAAAACCGGCATTGGTTTGAGTGTGTGGAAATCGTTGGTCATCAGTTTCTCTTCTCTTCATCGTATGGGCCTGTGTGGGGTGGGGTAATATCTCCACCTCCCGCAAGCCTCGTGTTGGGGTAATTTAGTAATTAATTGGGAAGTATTTTTAGAGTGGTGTCGCAAAGAAACTCTGCGGCCCCTCTGTAGAGGTTGCGCGAATATTCTCGCGGATGTTTTTGTTTATCTCTTCGGACTCAGGACCAAAAACACCACATAATTTCAGTGCATTTTTTATGCTGATGTTGTGACCGAGAGATTCGAGAACTACTTTTGTGCAGACGGGCTCACGCCTGTCACTGGCGGATGCTCCCAGCTTTAATCCGGATAGATAGCTGACTCGGCTTTTATAAGTAGGGTATAAAATAGTTTGTGCGATTTCATTGTGAGTCAGTGATTCATAGCCAACCAGAAAAATACGATCGGCAAGAAAGAGCAGCATGCCTTTATAGCGGGATTTATACCACTCATCCCTGTCCGGGTAGCGCATTCGTTCGAAGCGCTGAAAATAATACCCATCACCATCCGACTCAATATGCAGCAGGCTGCGAATAATATGGTCGGAGAAGGTCATGGAGTAGTGGTACTCGAAATAGAAGCCTAAATATTTATCGGCCCGCCCCTGGGACTCCCGCATCAGAATATCAATATCGCGATTGTAGGGCCTGGCGGGGAGGCTGTCGTAGACGGGCGCGTTGCGCACGCGAACAATTTGGCTGAATTGCTCGTGGGGCATCACGATTTCATGGGGCTCTACGCCAAAAAAATGACATATCTTTCCCAGGGTATACTGGGAGGGTTGAGTGTTACCGTTGAGATATTTATTGAACTGGGCACGGTTCACCCCAATTCGCCGGCACACCTCGGCTATGGATGGGTAGAAGCTGCACAGAAGGCGGAGGTTTTGCGAAAAATCGTTGCTCATCGGTATTTTGCTTCTGGATAGAGGTTATCCCTTCAATCCCTGTTAATCACTCGGTCCTTTTTTAAAGGCGAAGCCATATGGCTTCGCCAATAGTTTCAGTTTTTATCAGTTGGGGTGATTGCACTCACCGCACAACGGGCGCTGTAATAGGGTTTTAATTTCCATATCGGAATAGCCCATTGCCAACAGGTGGTTGAGTTTTACAAAACAGGCTTCGCTGGTCATATCCAGACCACTTATAACACCGGCATCAAGCAGTGCGGAGCCCGCAGCGTATTTACCCAGATCCACCTGGTGCTCCAAACACTGGGACACTGCTACACAAATAGTGCCGAGCTTTGAAGCCTTCTCAAGCTGCTCAGTAAACGCACTGTCGTCAGTCGGCGCATTGCCGGTGCCGTATGTTTCAATAATCAGGCCCTTGGGGCGGCTCTCTAAAATTTTCTCAATCAGTGAGGGAGATATACCGGGAAATAGTTTCAGTAAAATCACTCCGCCATTGGCATTGGTGGGAATCTGAAACTGCGGTTCACCGGTGGGCACCAGCAGGGCGTTGTGGTCGATATTGACCTGGATACCCACTTCCCCGAGGCAGGGATAATTAGGGCTGCTAAAAGCATCCAGTGAGCCAGAGCTGACCTTTACTGCACGGTTGCCGCGTAGAAGTTTGCCGTTGAAGTAGAGGCAGACCTCCCTGATATCGTCGGACCCGCTTAATAATAGCGCCGCAATTAAGTTGTTATAGGCGTCGCTACGCATCTCCCGCAAGGGAATCTGGGAACCGGTGACGACCACGGGCTTTTCTATGCCTTGCAGGGCAAAGGACAGTGCTGAGGCGGTGTAGGCCATGGTGTCGGTGCCGTGCAACACCAAAAAGCCTGAGTACTGGCTATAGTTGTCGCGTATCAGGCTGGCAATGTGATACCAGTCCTTTGGTCGCATATTGGCGCTATCCAGCAGTGGGTCGAGTGCCTGGAAATCGTATTGTGGAAGCTGGCCGATAACATCTTGTAAGAGGCGGCCCAGTGCGCCTTCCAGGTCGGCGTCAGGCACATAGCCCGATTCGCTTCGGCGCATTCCCAGGGTTCCGCCTGTATAAAGGATTAGGGTTTTCTTCATTACTCGACCACTATCTGAGTCCGGATTCAGTACGCCCCTATTTTGTGCAAAGGCGCGGTGGATGCAATTTCGCAGGTTGCTGTTACCTGATGCTAGTAGATGCTTATATAGCATCTACTGAGGACGCTGTTGGTTTCAAGAGGTGATTTTGGGTGACAGAAGTTTCGACTCTACTCTAGCCGGAAGCGGTGCCTTTATGGCGCAATTATATTGACTTTTTTACGTTCCGCTCGGTAAGGTTGATGATCTTTTGTCAATTTTATTTGCATTTATTGCGCGGCTTCCTGTGGTGGCACTTTCTATGTAATCGGGGGTAGATCCCGGTCTGGTTCGCTGCCCCTATAGTTGCGCGGAGGAACATTGTGAGCGCAACAGTGGAAGAGACTGCGGAGGCGGAGGCTCAGGTGGTTGTAAAAAAGGCACCCCGTGCCGTGCGGATCGGTATCTGTGGCCTGGGTACTGTCGGCAGTGGAACGGTGAATGTATTGGCGCGCAATGGGCGGGAAATTGCAGCCCGCTGTGGTCGCGCCCTGGTCATTGAGCAAATAGGTGCGCGCCGCGATAACGCACACTGTGATACCAGCCAGATAAACGTTACCCGGGAAATTTTCGATGTCGCCAATAATCCCAACGTGGATATTTTGGTGGAGCTTATCGGTGGTACTACGGTAGCCAAGGAGCTGGTGCGCACAGCGATTGAAAATGGCAAGCATGTTGTCACCGCTAACAAGGCGTTGATTGCCGAACACGGCAACGAGCTATTTGAGCTGGCCGCAAAGCACAATGTCACCATTGCCTATGAGGCGGCGGTAGCTGGCGGTATTCCTATTATTAAATCCTTGCGCGAAGGATTGGTGGGCAACCAGGTGCAGTGGCTCGCCGGAATTATTAATGGCACCGGCAATTACATTCTCACTGAGATGCGGGAAAAAGGGCGCAGTTTCGATGAAGCTCTGGCCCAAGCCCAAGCTTTAGGATATGCGGAAGCGGACCCCACTTTTGATGTGGAAGGTATCGATGCTGCTCACAAGCTGGTGATTATGGCTTCCCTGGCATTTGCTATGCCGCTCGCTTTTGACAAGGTGTACACCGAAGGCATCAGCCGGATCTGTAGTGAAGATATTCGCTACGCCGATGAGCTGGGATACCGTATCAAGCATCTGGGGATTGCGCGTCGCACTGACAAGGGCGTGGAGTTGCGGGTGCACCCGACTTTAATCCCCCAGCGCCGCCTGATCGCCAACGTAAACGGCGTTATGAATGCGGTGCTGGTCAGCGGCGATGCTGTGGGACCAACCCTGTATTACGGCGCTGGTGCGGGCGATGAAGCCACGGCATCGGCAGTGATCGCCGATCTTGTTGATGTGGCCCGCACTCTTGAGGCCAAGCCGGAGCACAGAGTGCCGGCAGCGGGTGTCGCCCTTGCGAACCAAGGGGGAACCCAGGTTCTGCCGGAAGAAGATGTTATTACCAGTTATTACCTGCGTATCGCCGCCCACGACAAGCCCGGTGTTATGTCTCAGGTGGCCACCATTTGCAGTGATCAGGGCATCAGCATCGAGGCCCTGATCCAGCACGAACCGGTTGAAGGTGAAGCACTTGTCCCGGTGGTGATTTTGACCAGTCGAGCCGATGAAGCCAGCCTCCGCCAAGCGGTTGCACAAATAGAGGCTTTGGAAACGGTCGAAGGTGAAGTCGTCAGGATTCGTGTCGAGAGCCTCGGATAAACCCCGCGGGCGCCGAGTGACATAACCCCGGGCTCGGTGCCCCAATCAATAAACTCCCCAGCCAGCGATAAGAGCCAAGAAATACTGTGAAATTTGTCAGCACACGCGGCAGCGCGCCGTCTCTCTCCTTCGCCGATACCGTACTAACAGGCCTTGCCAGCGATGGAGGCCTCTATGTTCCCGAGAATTTGCCGAAGTTTTCTCGCGAGGAAATTGCCTCTATGGCGGGGCTTGATTACGAGCAGCTGGCCTTTCGCATTATCCAGCCGTTTGTGGGGGATGATCTCAGTGATGAAGAGCTGAGCGGTATTATCGGACGCTCCTACAAGCACTTCCGCCACAAGGCTATTGCCCCGCTGGTGCAGACGGACACCAATGAGTGGGTGCTCGAGTTGTTTCACGGGCCCACCCTGGCATTCAAAGATTTTGCCTTGCAGTTCCTCGGTCAACTCTTTGATCACCTGCTGAAAAAGCGTGGTGAGAGAGTGGTGGTTATGGGGGCAACTTCTGGGGATACCGGTTCGGCCGCGATCGAAGGTTGCCGCCACTGCGACAATATCGATATTTTTATTCTGCACCCCCATAACCGTGTGTCTGAAGTCCAGCGACGCCAGATGACCACAGTGCAGTCGGACAACGTATTTAATATCGCTCTCGAAGGTAATTTCGACGATTGCCAGAATATGGTGAAAGCGAGTTTTGCCGATCAATCATTCCTGCCCGATGGACGCCGCCTGGTAGCGGTTAATTCCATTAACTGGGCGCGGATTATGGCGCAGATCGTCTATTACTTTTATGCTGCCCTGCGCCTGGGGGCGCCGGATAAAACCGTTAATTTCTCCGTGCCCACCGGTAATTTTGGCGATATTTTTGCCGGTTACTTGGCGAGGCAGATGGGATTGCCTATCGACCAATTGGTAATTGCGACCAATGCCAACGATATTCTGCATCGTTGCATCAGCGGCAATGACCACACTCCCAAACCTCTGGTGCACAGCTTGTCTCCCAGTATGGATATTATGGTGTCGAGCAACTTTGAGCGATTGCTGTTTGATCTCTACGGTCGCGATGGCGCGACGGTTGCTGAATTGCTGGCGGATCGCAGCCAACCCATGCATTTGAGTGAATCGGCCCTGGGCAAAGCGAGAGAAGTTTTCTCCTCCAGTCGGGTGGATGACAAGCGCACGGTTGAAGTGATTGGTGAGACCTTCAGCTCCTGCGAATATCTGCTCGATCCGCATACAGCTATCGGGGTTGAAGCCGCACGACAGGTACGCCACTCTACCGAACAGCCCATGGTTTGCTTATCTACCGCACACCCGGCAAAATTCCCCGATGCCGTGGCCCAGGCCCTGCCAGAAAAAGAGATTCCCCTGCCGAGTCATATGCAGGATCTCTGGCAGCGGGAGGAGCGCTTCAAGGTATTGCCCAATAACTTGTCCCAAGTACACGACTATATGGCGACGATGCTGTCAGAAGGCAGTTAATCGGCACACTGTCGTGCAATAAGCGGCAACCGATTAGCTATTAGTTTGCTGAGAAATACATTGAGTACAAAAATTCAGCGACGGCCAGTGGATTTGTCTACTGGCCGTTTTGCTTCTGAAACACCAAAAATATTGCAGCGTGTCCTGTTGGGGCGGGGGATTGTCAGCGAAGAAGCGCTGGATCACGGCCTCTCTCAATTACAGAGCCCGCAGAGTATGCGAGGGCTGGAGGCTGCCGTTTCCTTGCTGGTGGATGCTATCCACGGGCAAAAGAAAATCCTTATCGTGGGGGATTTCGATGCGGATGGAGCCACAAGTAGCACCTTGGGGGTGTTGGCCCTGGGTGCAATGGGCGCGCCGGGAGTGGAGTACCTGGTGCCGAATCGCTTTGACTTCGGCTACGGGCTGACTCCAGAAATTGTCGAGGTAGCCAAAGATTATCAGCCCGATCTGCTGATCACCGTAGATAACGGTATTAGCAGTATCGAGGGCGTGGCAGCGGCAAAAGCTGCTGGTATGAAAGTGATTGTGACGGATCACCACCTGCCCGGCAGTGAGCTGCCGCAGGCGGATGCCATCGTAAACCCGAACCAGCCGGACTGTGACTTTCCCAGCAAGAACCTCGCTGGGGTGGGGGTGATCTTTTATCTGCTCAGCCGTTTGCGCACGGCCCTACAGCAGAGTGGGTGGTTTGAGCAGAGCGGTATCGCCCCGCCCAATATGGCCGAATACCTGGATTTGGTCGCCTTGGGTACTGTGGCCGACCTGGTCCCGCTGGATCACAACAACCGGATTCTGGTTCACCAGGGTATCGCCCGTATCCGCGCCGGCCGCTGCCGGCCCGGTATTGCCGCCCTGATGGAGGTTGCCGGGCGCGACCAGCGCAGGCTCTCCACCACAGATATTGGTTTTATTTTGGGGCCGCGTATTAATGCGGCTGGCCGTCTCGACGATATCGGCACCGGTATCCGCTGCCTGCTCACCCGCGATCCCAGTGAAGCGCGGGAGCTGGCCGGCGAGCTGGACGCCCTGAACCGGGATCGCAAAGCGATCGAGCAGGGGATGCAGAGGGAAGCAATGGCGGCCCTGGATGAGTTGCGCCTGGAGGGCGAAATTCCCTGGAGTTTGTGTCTGTACGATGCCAACTGGCATCAAGGTGTGGTGGGTATTTTGGCCAGCCGCATCAAAGAGAAATTCCATCGCCCGGTGATCGCATTTGCTGAGGGTGATAACGGCCTGGTGAAGGGCTCTGCGCGTTCGATTCCAGGGCTGCATATTCGCGATGCCCTGAGTGACGTAGCTGCCGCTCATCCGGACCTGATCAGCAAGTTCGGTGGCCACGCTATGGCGGCGGGGCTGAGCTTACCCCAGGAAAACCTGGAGGCTTTCCGCAAGGCTTTTGAGCAGGTGGTGCGCAACCGCCTGAATGAAAACCAGCTGCACGCGGTTATCGACTCTGACGGTGAGTTGGAATCTGGGGATTACACTTTGCACACGGCAGCCATGTTGCGCGCTTGCGCGCCCTGGGGACAGGCGTTTCCAGAGCCGGTATTCGACGGTGAATTCCTGTTGCTCCAACAGCGCATTGTCGGCGAGCGCCATTTAAAAATGGTGGTGGCGCCGCCCCAGGCACCGCAATTAGCGCTGGATGCTATTGCTTTTAATGTGGACACCGAGCAGTGGCCGCAGCCCACGGAAAGAGTGCGCCTGGCTTTTAAGCTCGATGTTAATGAATTTCGCGGGCGGGAATCCCTGCAATTAATGGTGAGCCTGTTAGAAGCGGTATAGGGTTTACTTTATTTCTGGCCGCTGGGAAATCAGGAAGTTTTTCGCAGTGGCTCCCAAGTTGTTTGGAAGTAAAAAGTAGTGAAACGTAAACAAGTTCAGGCCGAAGTCCTACTGTTATTAGCCGCTCTTTTCTGGGGCGTTGCCTTTGTGCCGCAAAAGATTGCCATGGCGGATATTGAGCCGCTGGCATTTAACGCATGGCGTTTTATTCTCGGCGGTTTAATCCTGATCCCTATCGTTTACTGGTTGTCCTCCCGTCGCGATGCCCAGCCCGGTGAAGCCGAAGGGCAATCGGTGAATCACACCTGGCGCGCCTGCCTGCCCGGTGGCGCACTGTTGGGTTTTTGGCTGTTTCTAGGCGCGGCACTGCAACAGGTGAGCCTGCTGTATACCACTGCCGGCCGCGCTGGATTTATTACCGGTTTTTATTTACTGCTGGTGCCGGTGATCGGTTTGTCCCTGGGGCATAAAACCAATCGCTGGACCTGGATGGGAATTGGTCTCGCTTTGTTCGGTCTCTATTGGTTGGCGGACTTCAGTGAAGAATCCCAGCTGGTGGGCGACTTAATGGTATTTGCCAGCGCCTTTGTTTTTGCCATTCAGGTATTGACGGCAGATCGATTGGTAAAACGCTACGATGCCCTGAGGCTGGCCTGTATCCAGTTCCTGGTGTGTGGCCTTTTGTCCGCCGTAGCCTCGCTATTTACCGAAGAGGCGACACTGCAATCGGCGATCGATGCGGCTTGGCCTATCGCCTATATGATGATTTTCTCCACGGCACTGGCGTTTACTTTCCAGCTCTTGGCCCAACGCTACGCCGCGCCTTCTCACGCTACCGTAATTATGAGCCTGGAGGCAGTTTTTGCCCTGGCGGCGGGCTGGCTATTCCTCAATGAAATGCTCAATACCACGGAGTTAATTGGTTGTGGTTTGATGCTGGCGGGGATGCTGGTCAGTCATTACGGCAACCACAGCGGTACTCACCACTAGGAATATCAATGGAATTATCGACACTGGCACTCTTTGTTCCCGCAAGCTTCTTTGCCTCGGTCACACCGGGGCTCTGCATGATGCTATCGCTCAGCCTGGGAATTACCCTGGGCGTGCGCCAGACTCTGTGGATGATGGTGGGAGAGTTGATCGGTGTTGCGTCGGTGGCGATTACCTCTGCACTTGGTGCTGCGGTATTGATGGTTCAGTATCCGACTTTATTTCAGCTATTCAAATACTGCGGGGCCGCCTATTTGGCCTGGATAGGCGTGCAGATGTGGCGCTCCCGAGGGCAGCTGGCTCTTATGGATCAGGGTGATACGGTCGACGCTAGCCGACCGTCGCGAAGAGCGCTGGCACTACAGGGTTTTGTTACAGCTGTGGCTAACCCCAAGGGCTGGGCGTTTTTTATTGCGTTATTACCGCCATTTATTAACGATACCAAACCCCTGGTACCGCAGCTCTCAGTCTTGCTGGCGATATTGCTGCTTTTGGAGGCGTTGTGCCTGCTGATTTATGCCAGTGGCGGCCAGGCCCTGAGTCGATTGTTGGAGCGGTCTGAAAATGTGCGTTTGGTTAATCGGATTTCTGGTACTTTGATGCTATCGGTGGGAGCCTGGTTGGCGTTATCCTGACACGGCTATTTATCGCTTTATGGAGGATGTTCTGTGCTGAAAAAACGGTTGTCATTCTTATGGGTATGGGCCCTGATTATCTCGGTGGCGGCTTGCGGCCAGTCGAGGGAGGAGAAAGCGATGGAGAACGAGGTTGAGAACACACCCGGCGCGGCGGAACCCGAAGTCGCACCCACACCTCCCGCAGCGACTATGAGGCCAGGGGATATGGTGTGGATTTACCGCGGTAGTGGCAGCAAGCAGTGCGAAGGGGGTGGCATGACCCTTCAGCAGAGTCAGGCCAAGTTGAGTGACAATGGGGTGAAGGTGCAGGAGTCCCGCTGTGGAGTCCGCACCGACAGGATGTTCCCCGCCGTATGTGGCGCACCCACAGGAGATATCCTGATGCACCTGATCGGTATGGATGCCCTGGATGCCTCAATTGAGCTGGGATATAGCCCCGCCGAGAAAGTGCAGTATCAGTTTGCTGCCTGTCGGGACAACAGTGCCTGAATTGAAACCTTAAGTGGGGTAATCGTGAACATTTCCCAGGCCGCAGAGAATTCGGGCCTCAGTGCAAAAGCCCTGCGGCACTACGAAAATATTGGCCTGGTGGTGCCCGGCCGCTCTGCTAATGGCTATCGGGATTACTCCACTGCCGATGTCGAAACCCTCTGCTTCGTGCGCCGCGCGCGGGCCTGTGGCTTTACCACTGAGGAGGTCCGGGCGCTACTGGGGTTGCGGGATAACCCGGAGCGCCACAGCCGCGAGACCAAAGACCTGGTCAATCACAAGCTCGGGCAGCTCGAAGAGCAGTTGCAGACTCTGCTGGGGATGCGCGCAACCTTGCGGGCCTTTGCCGATAGCTGCGCCGGCAATGAGTCCCCAGACTGCGCAATTCTGGAAAAGCTCTCGGGACAGACCGCCTAGTAGAGGATTTGCCGCCATATCAGCCTCTATCTGACTGGAAGGACCCCCGCGCGCTGCGGTAGAATGCGCGCCGCTTTTTATTTTGTCCGGACACCGAAAGTTCATGGAAATCAATCCCCTCATCAATCAATTAAAAGACCTCGAAGAGCGCACCGACGTTCTTAGGGGGTATCTTTGACTACGCCAGCAAGAAAGAACGCCTTACCGAAGTAGAGCTGGAGCTGGCTGAGCCGAGTGTTTGGGACGACCCCAACCGCGCACAGGAACTGGGGCGCGAGCGCTCTTCCCTGGAAACGGTGGTTAATACCATCGAAAACCTCGACTCCGGCATCGCCGATTGCCGCGAGCTGCTGGAAATGGCAGTCGAGGAAAATGATGAGGACTCCGTAGGGGAGGTCTCCACTGAGATCGAAGGTCTCCAGCAGCAGCTGGGGATTCTGGAATTCCGCCGTATGTTCTCCGGCGAGAACGACGAGAACAATGCCTACCTGGATATCCAGGCCGGCTCCGGTGGTACCGAGGCCCAGGATTGGGCGGAAATGATCCTGCGCATGTACCTGCGCTGGGGTGAAGCCCACGGCTTTAAGACCACCCTGGAAGAGGTCTCCGCAGGGGAAGTTGCCGGTATCAAGAGTGCCACTGTGCATTTCGCCGGCGACCACGCCTTCGGCTGGCTGCGCACGGAAACCGGCGTACACCGCCTGGTGCGCAAATCGCCATTTGATTCCGGCAACCGCCGTCACACTTCTTTCAGCTCGGTATTTGTGTCACCGGAGATCGATGACAATATCGAGATTGAAATCGACAAATCCCAGGTGCGTGAAGACACCTACCGCGCCTCCGGCGCCGGTGGTCAGCACGTGAACAAAACCGATTCTGCGGTGCGTTTGACCCACACAGAATCCGGTATCGTCGTACAGTGCCAGAGCGAGCGCTCCCAGCACCAGAACCGCGACAAAGCCTGGAAAATGCTGCGCGCAAAAATGTACGAGCAGGAAATGCTCAAGCGCAACGCAGAGAAGCAGGCCATGGAAGACAGCAAGGCCGACATCGGTTGGGGCAGCCAGATCCGCTCTTACGTGTTGGACGACCAGCGTATCAAGGACCTGCGCACCAATGTCCAGACCAGCAACTGCCAGGCAGTACTGGACGGAGACCTGGACCAATTTATCGAAGCCAGCCTAAAAGCCGGCCTCTGATTTAAAGTCTCCACTCTCACCGCGCCCCTCGTCGATGAGGGGCAATATCAATCACAAAACTGATAGATCACCATGACTGATATCCAGCAAGACGAAAACAAACTGATCGCCGAGCGCCGCACCAAGCTTTCCGCTCTGCGCGAGAAGGGCAATGCTTTCCCCAACAGTTTTCGCCGCGAGAACCTCGCTGCCGACCTGCAAGCTGAGTTCGGCGATAAACAGAAAGAGGAGCTGGAAGAACTGGGTAAACGGGCGTGCGTAGCAGGGCGAATCCTGGCTAAACGCGGACCCTTTATGGTGATCCAGGATGTGTCTGACCGCATCCAGCTCTACGCCGATAAAGCGGCACAGAAAGATATTAAAGAGCGCTTCGGTGCCTGGGATATCGGCGATATCGTCGGCGTAAAAGGCACACTGCACAAATCCGGCAAGGGCGACCTCTACGTCAACTGTGAAGAGTACAGCCTGCTGACCAAAGCACTGCGCCCGCTGCCGGAAAAATTCCACGGCATCGCCGATCAGGAAATGCGTTATCGCCAGCGCTACGTGGACCTGATCGCCACGCCGGAAGCCCGCGAAGTGTTTCGCGTGCGCTCCAAAGTGATCGAGTACATCCGCGATTTCCTCAACGCCCAGCAGTTTATGGAAGTGGAAACGCCCATGCTGCAAGTTATTCCCGGCGGTGCCAGCGCGCGTCCGTTCGTTACCCACCACAATGCGCTGGATATCGATATGTACCTGCGTATTGCCCCGGAGCTGTACCTGAAGCGTCTGGTCGTGGGTGGTTTTGAGCGGGTTTACGAGATCAACCGCAACTTCCGCAACGAAGGTCTGTCCACGCGCCACAATCCCGAATTCACCATGCTTGAGTTTTACCAGGCGTACGCGGACTACAACGACCTGATGGATCTCACCGAGAAGATGCTGCGCGGTATCTGTGAAGATGTACTGGGCTCTACCACTGTGGAATACCAGGACAGCAGCTACGACTTCTCCAAGCCGTTCGCGCGTTTGTCTGTGTTCGACTCCATCCTGCACTACAACCCGGAACTCACGGCGGCCGATATCGACAATATCGAATCCGCCCGCGCGGTAGCTGAGAAGCTGGAAATCCCGCTGAAAGACAGCTGGGGCCTGGGTAAGGTACAGATCGAGATCTTCGAGAAGACTGTAGAGCACCGTCTCGACCAGCCGACCTTTATCACTGAGTACCCAACCGAAGTGTCTCCGTTGGCTCGCCGTAACGATGACAATCCGTTTGTCACCGACCGCTTTGAATTCTTCGTAGGCGGCCGCGAGATAGCCAATGGTTTCTCCGAGTTGAACGACGCGGAAGATCAGGCCGAGCGCTTCAAAGCCCAGGTTGCGGAGAAAGATGCCGGTGACGACGAAGCCATGCACTACGACGCCGACTATATCCGCGCGCTGGAATACGGCCTGCCGCCCACGGCTGGTGAGGGCATCGGTATCGACCGTCTGGTAATGCTGTTTACCAACTCTCCGTCGATTCGCGACGTACTGCTGTTCCCGCATATGCGCCCTGAAGCGAACGACTAATCGCTTCTCACTGCCGGGTAGTTTTACCTGCCCGGCAGTATTTCCTCCCCCTATGCCGCATATTTCCTCACTCTGAAACTTCCCTCAGCTCTATCTATCCTTATTCATTGGTGCTCTATCGAGCCTCGAATGATTTGGAGCGGTTGCTGCTATGAAACAGGGACAGGGGAAAGTGAAAAGCGCAAAGCAATTATTGGCGCTGGCGCTCTGTAGCTTTATCTCCTGTGCCGCCGCTGCGCAAAGTTCGGAACCTGCACCAGCTGTCAGACTAACTTCCAAAGAGCCCGATGACTGGCGCTTCCTTGCCACTCCCTATCTTTTTCTCCCGCTTCGCACTAAAGGGACTTCTACTGTCGCTGACACCAGTGTCGATATTGATCTGGATTTAAGCAAAACCCTGGAGCTCCTCAACGCTGCATTTTCTGTACGTCTGGAAGCCTGGAAAGGGCGCTTTGGGGTAGTGGCGGATCTCTACTATGTGCACCTCAGACTGGACAAGGGAGCAACCATCACCCCGCCGCGAAACCCACAGCTGGATATCGATGTAGATATTGATGTGGAAGTGGATGCTCGCCAGGGCTGGATAAATGCCCTAGCCGGTTACCGGATTTTGGAAGGGAACCTGGCTAATAGTGGGCGAAAGTACTTCGTTGATGTGGGAGCGGGTTTGCGCTGGAACCGATTAAAGCAGGAAGTGAAAGCACGAGCGGGAATTAATATAGGCCCCAGACCCGAGTTCAGGAATCGCCTCGGAGGCAAACAGAGTTGGTGGGAACCTACACTATCTGCGCGAGGTGCAATCGGAATTACTGAATGCCTAACCATTGCTGTACGCACGGAATTGGGAGGCTTTGGCGCTGGGGGTGATGACTTACAGTGGAATCTACTAGCCGGATTCGACTGGCGCGCCTGGAAGACAACCTCGCTGCGTTTTGGGTATCAGTATTACAGTATTGATTATTCCGATCGACTCTCTGATGGGCGTTTTGCTTATGATATTACTCAACATGGGCCGTATATAGCGGCGACTTGGCGGTGGTAGTTGAGCGAGTTCTATTTTTGATTAAAGCGTGTGGGGTCGCTCAATGATCTTCTTAGTGACCGTTATTTATGAAGAGGCTAAGATTTTTAGAGTAATAATCTTAAAATCAAAGAGTTGGTTATCTATCTGCAACATTTGATAGTGGTTATATTGATCATACTTTTTTATTTGGTTCGATGGTCTCATTTATGTACATCTAATTGAAATGATAGTGAAAGGTAAATGTGAGCAGTTGATTTACATTTGAAATAGTAGTCAAGATAATAGTGGTTAGGGTGACTACTATATAAATGCTGCATGAATGGATGATTAGGTGGGTTGGCCAATATTTTTAGAGAAATATTACTCTTTGACAATTATAGGTATGGTCGTAGGGCTGATTTATCCAATGTATATGACCTGTTGGAGTAACCAAGCTAGGCGTGGAGAGTTGTCGGAAGAATCTAGAAGTCGAGCTTCTCTTATGCTCAGTAGCATAATCTGTTCATTTAAATTTGGAGTTTTTACATTCCTGTTTTTAACAATAGTAGCTCTTTTGTGCGGTATAGCGCTTACGACCTGGGCAATATTCCATGAATTATACAGCTAGTGGCTGTTATCGATCCTATGGGGCGGAATGGCTTTTCTACTGCTTTAAAGTTAGGCACTACATTCATTAAACGTGAGTCACTATGGAAAATCCTGCAGTCTACATCATTACATTGATAGCTGGCGGACTGGCTCCACTTTGCTGGTTCCTCATCCGACGTAATCATGTCCTCTCCGAAAAAATTGGAATCCTCCAAGCATCGATTGATAGTAAAGATAAAGAGTTGCAAAGGCTTATTGCCGAAAGGGAAGAGGCTGATAAAGTATATAACGAAGCGATCAAGACTCTCACAAAAGAAAATAAAAACCTTAAAAGTGTAATTTCTCAATACAAAAAACCAATTCATATGCCACAACCTATAAAGCCCATGGGTAGTGGTGTAAAGTAAATGTAACAAGTTTAGGCTTTGCTCCTGAATAATGACCCATATTTGGACGTTAGGAGTGAATAAATTTCCTGAGATCTTCGAGAATATGAAAATTGATAAAAGTGATGCTCGAAAAAGAGCCGATGAAATTAAGCCTTATCGTTGTAAAAATCTGATAGCTGTTCTCGAGTGTCCAATGGATATGAAGAACATTGGAGCAGTCATTAGAAACGTCAATGCATTGGGTGTTGAAAAAACGTATATTATTGATCCACGCAACCTAATACCCGATGACTGGCAGGAAATGAGAGAAAGGAAATCACTCTCAAAACCGTCTGTCTCTGCGATCAAATGGAGTTTCGTAAAGCGTTTTGATAGTACCAAAGAATGCCTGGATCATTTGGTGAACAACGGATTTATCTCGATTGTCACCTCTCCCCATGTAAAAGGAAAAAACAACTTTATATTGCATGAGGCTGATTACACTCAGCCAAAACTGGCTGTTTGGTTTGGTAACGAATCTAGAGGTATAAGTGATCTAGCAGTCGAAAATAGCGCTTTCTGCGTATCCATTCCAATGTTTGGAATGATTGAAAGCTTGAACCTCGGAACAACTTCTGGAATTGTATTGTATGAAGTTACTAAGCAGCGCCGTGAATACCAGGAAAAGTACAAGAGAGCAAACCGTAGCGACTAATAGAACGATGAAGTTGATGTCCTATTTGTGTGTTTTTTACACGGTGGCTGCATTCTTTTCCTCAAATGGGTTAAGAAACTTTCCTTATTGAATAGGCACCTACCTTTCGGTCGCAATTACTCTTGGGTAACTTATAAAACAAGCAAAAATTATTTCGTCCTTAAAAGCACCCCAAAACGATAAGGTCAAAGTTACTTTAATATGAGCAGAATAGAGTTTAAGGAACTAACCCAAGCGAATCGAGGTGAGCTGTTAGCTGTACTCAATGAGGATTCACTTAGGGAGCACTTAATTAAACATGAATATTTTGATGACCAAAGCCTTAATGGGTGGATCAAGTCTAAGTTAGAAGTAGACTCCCTGCCTGGGTGCCGTGTTCGACTAATTTACATCGGTGGAGTATTAGCTGGGTGGTGTGGTATTCAACCTGACGATAGCGGCTTTGAGATGGCCGTTGTCATATCTCAACAGTTTTGGGGTTCTGGACTCTCGGTATTCAAAACAATGATCGGTTGGGCTAAGGAGTTAGGGCATAAGGAAATGGTGTGTCATTTGCTTGACAGTAGGCCAGAATACAGAGCTTTGAAAAGAATATCCAAAACAGTACATAAAACTGAGCTGTTGGGTCGATGTTTTACGACATACTGTATCGAACTCGATAAATATGTATAGATTAAACTATAACTGGTCGGTGTATCGTTTCTTTCTTGTTATATGAAAAAATAAACTATGGCTTGGATTTTGGTTTCAGATATTTTTGGTCGTACAAAAGCGTTAGAGCGATTTGCAGCTGATCTTCCTGGTAGTGTAGAGATAGTTGATCCGTATAATTCAGAATTGATGAATTTCGATTGTGAAGTTGAGGCGTATTCACACTTTACATCAAAGGTTGGGCTCGATAAATACGTTGAAAAATTATCAGAACGAATCAGCGCATCATTTGGTCATGTGAGTTTAGTAGGTTTTAGTATTGGTGCATCGGCCATATGGAGATTATCTGATCATCAAGCTTTGAGTAATGTTTCAGGGGCAATTTTATTTTATAGTTCACAAGTTCGCCATTACGTCAAAATTGATCCTATATTTCCTACGCGCTTGATATTCCCGGCGATGGAGCCTCACTTTTCTGTATCAGAGGTCATGCAGACGTTGAAGCAGAAAGAGCAAGTGGAGGTTCATCATTCCACTTACCTTCATGGCTTTATGAATCCCCATTCCAGAAATTATAATGCAGAATCTTATGCTAAATACAAGCAGATAGTATGTAATACGCCCTTCAATGACCCCATCTGTAAAGGTTTCAGTTGAGTGCAGTTCGTATTGGAGTTTGAAAAATATCACATAGAGACAGTTGTTGTTGGTTAGTTTGTGCAAGTATTTAGCTAACCGAGGCCTTTCTAAAGGTCATAGACTAACTGGAAAGCCGCTGGGAAGACCGAACATTTGCTTCTCAACGGCTTCGACACTTCACCATCTATTCCTTTTGGATGCGCCTATATATTTCTTCTCGATGAACAGGTACGGATCTGGGGGCATGTATCCCCATCTTCACTTGATTGCCTTTAACCTCTAATACCTTAACCGAAACTTTGGTGCCGATTCGTAGGCTTTCACCTATTCGGCGTTTCAACATCAACATATTCGTTTCCTATTGATACAAGCTACAAGAAAGGGCGTTCTCTTGGGTGAGTATTGAAAGAAGCGGCTAGAAGAGGGGGAGCACGAGAGCGATAAGCATAGAAGAAGAAAAGGCGAGCGCAACGCTCCCAGGGCTTGGGGACACGCCTCAAGCTGCTGAATGTACACCACTTTATTGAAGACGAGCGGGTATCTAGCGTATGATGCATATAGCCAGTGCGTCCTGAGTATTTTTTTTTTATTTATTTTTTTATAAATAAAAAAATACGTGCTATCCAGGAGATGGAGGTCGGCCCTCCGTTATCGCTTTGCAGGAAGTGGTAACAAACCGCCTCAAGGTGATCGGAGTAAAGAGCTTTGGTTAGAAGCGATTGAGGAAAAGGCGTACGAGATACGTCAGGTATGTTGTGTAGAGACGAATGCAAATGAACCACTGATGAGGTGTCGAAAGCGTATTACCAAGATGATGTCAAAACCCGTGCACTGGCTAAGTGCGGGGATAAGCTTGGAGGTTACCTGTTTACCGACCGAGTGGCATCCGGCATAGAGGTGGCGTGAACACACAGCAGGCTTTTGGGTGGAACAGGAGAACCTGTCGTCCAGGTGTTAAGGAAGAGCGTCAAGTAGAGGCCCTACAAGACGTTGAGTACCAAGACTGGTCACAGGGGCGGAACAACCCGTAGTAGTGGAGAAGCGGCTGTAATGGACGTGGAGCGAAGGGGTTGTCGTATTCGGCGACTAACCGTGTAATCAACCCAGATGGGGAGGAATTAACGATTAGCGCAAAGCCATTCAATATTCCCAAGCGAGCGGTTTGGGAAGCGTGGAAGCAGATCAAGGCTAATGGCGGCGGAGCGGGGATTGATGAGATAACGATAGAGCAATACGAATCGAGTCTCGTCAAAAACCTTTACAAGCTATGGAATCGGATGTCATCTGGCAGCTATTTTCCATCAGCCGTCAAACGAGTGGATATTCCGAAACTCGATGGCAGCCTGCGACCACTGGGTATCCCCACAATCGAAGATCGCATTGCACAAATGGTGGCTAAGCAACTGCTGGAGCCAGAATTGGAGAAGGTATTTCACCCTGACTCCTACGGCTATCGGCCAGGCAAATCTGCTATAGACGCAGTGCGTCGAGCTCGACAACGATGCTGGGATAGAATCTGGGTAGTTGATTTAGATATCAAAGGTTTCTTTGACAATATTAATCACGAACTTCTGCTGAGGGCATTAGATAAACATAATAATCATCGGTGGGTCAGACTCTATGTACAGCGCTGGTTAACGGCTCCAGTACAACATCGGGACGGACAGCTTGAAGAGCGAACACAAGGTACTCCACAAGGGGGTGTAATCAGCCCGCTACTGGCAAACTTGTTTTTGCACTACACGCTGGACGCCTGGATGGTGAGAACGCACAGAGATATTCCTTTTGAGCGTTACGCGGATGATGCTGTTTACCATTGTCGTAATCCTCGTGAGGCGGATCGCTTACTGGCGGCTCTAAAAGCACGCCTGGCTACCTGCGGGCTTGAGGCTCATCCAGAGAAAACGCGCAAGGTCTATTGCAAGAATAGTAATCGTAAAGACTCCCACCCAGTGATCCACTTTGACTTTCTGGGGTTTCGATTTGGTCCCAGAAAAGCAAGGAATCGCCAAGGACAGATCTTCACCGCATTTAGTCCTTCAATGAGCCCTAAAGCTTTCAAGAGGATCAAGGATAAGGTTAGGCAGTGGCGTGTGATTAACTGGGTGGATCGATCACTATCTGAAATGGCAAAGGTACTTAATCCCGCAATACAGGGTTGGCTGAACTATTATGGTCACTTTGGGCGGAGATATGGTGTTTATCGGTTACAGAAGTATCTTGATCAAACGCTGATGCGTTGGGCTAGGAAGAAGTTTAAGCATCTGAAGCGAAGCTGTTTCAAGAGTTGGGCCTTTATTGGAAAGGTTCGTCAACAAATGCGCGGCTTGTTTGCACACTGGAGAATGGGAAGATTGAAAATGTGCTGAATACGAAGAGCCGTATGAATTGAGAGGTTCACGTACGGTTCTGTGAGAGGTCGAAGGGGAAGTTCCTTTGGTCTACTCGACTTTTGATAATTATGGTATCAATTTGGTTAGCTGGCCCCGGGTGTTGGTAGCACCTTGGGTCAGCGCCTTTTACTTATTCTTATATCTCGCTACCGTTCTCCTCTTGAAGAAATAGATCGTTTAGGAAGTTCTGGTACTTCTATTTAGGTGAGAGCCGAATCAAGCCCAACCAAAAATAACAAAATATTAATAGAGATCTATCGATTTTACGCATCTTTGATATGGAAACAAACTTAATTGTTTCTAATAGGATAATTTAAGCGCCTTTTATTTACCTATGCGCTAGTGTGATGAAGCTCAACCAAAGAGTTTCTCTCGTAAAATACAAGCACCTGGTAGGTCAGCTTCAAATTCTTAGAATCTATATATTAAACATAAAGAATCTGAAAAATTTTGGTCGAAATATCGTAAGTGTTTTTTAATGAAAACCCTGAAGCTTTAGGAATAATTGCCAAAGGTAACTTGCTACGGGGCCCATTGGATTAGAAGCTTGTCTTGCCACGCGTACTTCCAGTTCTTGCGGTTTTGGGATCCCTTCCACTGCAATGGGAGATAATAAGCCCTGTTCAAGCTCCGCTTCTATCATATGTTCTGGTAGCGTACCCCAACCCATACCTTGAAGAATAATTTCTTTTTTAGTTGGAAAATCGTTGACTCTCCATTGATCGCCCCCTTCAAGCACCCCGTAGGTTTTAGTGGATGACTTCCTACCACTGATGATCACCTGGGGATGGCGTAGCATAATCTGCCTTGGGACTTCCTCGTATTGGGTAAGTAGGGGAGAGTCGCCAGCGATCACAGAAATGAATTTCATATTCATTAGATGAATGGATTCAAGCTGGTCGTAAGTTTCAGTCCACGGAATAATAGCTATGGAAACCTGGCCTCCCTTCAATAAGTCCAGTGGCCCAAGGCCATTTTCGGAATAGACCTCCAAGCGTGTTTTTGGGTACTCAATTTTGCACTGACGGATTGCGCTGAGTATTGGGCCGACTGGTATGGCGGAAGTAAACGCAATACCTACTTCCAGTTCTTCTCCTGCGACTAGCTGTTTAGCTAAGCTCTCAAACGAGTGGGCTTCAGCTAGTACATGTTTGGATTGTTCATACAGGGCTTTGCCGTCAGCTGTGAGTGTGCTCCTGTATTGGTCCCGATCAAACAATTGTAGATTGAGGTCCGCCTCTAATTTCTTGATGGCGGCGCTTATAGTGGGCTGTGTTCGGTGAAGTGTTTGGGCAGCAGCTTTTAGCGAGCCACCTTCAACTATCGCCTTAAAATATCGTAATTGTTCCAAAGTCATAGTGGCGTGAGCTTAGAGAAAATATAGGTAAGTTTCTGATGCAGCATATTTGAGGATCTTAAACTGAAAATAGCCATTAACTGGCTTTCTTTTGTGAAGCATCTTTTCTGTTGTGCTGACAACATGAGTAATCTGCACTTGATACCATTTGCCAGTGCTTGCAAACTGGACAGCATCAACACCGCTGATCATTTTGAATGAGTAACGTAAACCAGCTATTTGTTTTTCTTCTGCCAGCAGAAGCTGGGAGTCTGCATACACCTTTTTACTACATACCTGCGCGGTATCATCACCCGATATCAGCTAAACCAACATGTTAGTCAAAAGCTAACAAGAGGTTAGATTATAGTTAATATCATTAGCTTAAGTCTAACTTTATCCTTATCTCCCTATCAAGAAGTGACCTGTTCGTGAGGCATTGCGAACGGTCGCGCTTTATCCGAACATTTGGACGATATTGAGGCGAGTTATGATCAAACGGACAGACGTGTTAATCGTTGGCGGAGGCTTTGCTGGTGTTTCTGTGGCCCAAAAGTTAGCTAAGCAGGGTATGCAGGTGGTGTTGGTTGATCGAAAGGACCATTTTGAAGTGACCTTTGCCACATTGCGTAATGCGATAGCTCCTAGCTTACTGACTGCTAATCCACGTAAGTATTATCGTGACTTTATTCAGAGTGATTTTGTTCAAGCAGATGTGGTTTCCATGGATGACCGGATAGCAAAGTCATCGAATGGATTAGAGATTTACTTTAAGCGGGCAGTTATCGCGACAGGCAGCCGCTACCCAACCTTGCCGATAGCTAAATCTACATCAGCTTATACAATTTCCGAGCGTGAGCAAGAAATGCGGAATGAGCAAAAAATACTGTCGAAATCTCAGTCAGTTTTGATTGTAGGAGGCGGTACGGTTGGCGTGGAGCTGGCCGGGGAAATTAGCAGCGCTTATCCCAATAAAACCGTGACGTTAGTCCATTCTAAAGATGTACTACTTGGCCATCTTAAGCCTAAAACTCAGAACAAGGCGCTAGAACAGCTTGCGGCTAAGGGTGTTAGCGTACATCTCAATACCCGGCTAGTTAAGGAAGGTGCAATTTACCGTTCTATGAATACTCAAGAAACTTTCAAGGCAGACTTGGTTTATGAATGTGTAGGTATGTCGCCAAATACCGAGTTTCTGAAAACAGAATTACCCGGTGTGTTAGATAAGATGGGATTAATTAAAGTGGACGAATATATGCGAGTTAGGGGTTATTCTAACCTTTATGCGATAGGTGATTGCTCTACTCTGGATGAAAATAAGCACGGCTATATAGCAAACGTTCAAGGAGGCATCTTAGCGAGCGTTATCATTAATCAAGCCAAAGGTAAAAAGGTTAAGCCTTATAAAACACCTAGTTATGCCATTGTTACACCGACCGGTACAGAGACTGGTGTAGCTCAAATGCCCTTTGGTGTATTTACCTCAAAGCTATTCGTTAACTTAAAACAAAAAGACATGGGGATAGGCCATATGCTTAAAGCGAGCGGTACAACTCCAGACTTACTTAGCTAGAGCTTTTTGATATGCAGTAGAGTATCTCTGATGAAAATCTACTAGTCTTTAAGGTTCCTTTGAGTAGACATTCTCACTGGCCATTGAAAATTAAGTAAGAGGTAGTCCAGATACTAGCCATACTTGCCAGATGCGTATGAGGCGGCATAGAGGTGTTACTGCCATTAGTAGTAGTTTATTTGCGTAGGTAGGTTCCCCCCTCTGAATTGATTACAGGAAACCAGGTGGCCTTTTCTTCTTAATTTGCGGTATTGCGTATTTACTTTCTTCAACGTAATGTTTATGCCGAAAGCATGAAAATGTAAGAAGTGAGTTCCCGCTCTTATGGGGTTCTACGGGGCACCCGTAAGGGCTGGTGAAGGTCCAAACTTATGGACGGCTCCTTTCGTGTGATGAATATTTTTCATAGGCTGTAATCTGAATGGGAAATTGAGCATAGGTAGGAGGTCTGTATGTTTATAGGAGAGGTGTCAAGAAGGACGAATCTCACTGTAAAAGCGATAAGATTTTATGAGGAAAAAGGCCTCATTGCCGTTCCTAAAAGGCAGGGCAGATATAGAGTCTATACAGCAGAAGATGTTGAAATTCTTACTTTGATCTCAGAAGCCAAAGTACTTGGGGTGACTTTGGCTGAGTTGAAGGATGTTATTCGATACCATAATGGAGAGGTTGATTGGGCTCGAATCAGTGTCTTTCTGAAGAAAGTAAAAAGAAAAATTGAGGCTGAATTGGAATCACTTTCTAATAAAGCTGAAAAGGTTGATCAATGTATTGCGTCTATAGATTCCTGTCATAAAAGCCTTGACCCTCCCCTTAAGGGGAGACGGTAGACTTTTCATCATGTCTTTAAGCAATAGTATGACGAGATGAAAAATATCCTACTTATAAATGGCAATCCAAAGAAGAACAGTTTTGTTAAGCAGTTGAGCGATGTCTATGAGTCTGAAGCAAAGAGACAGACTAATGTTCGACGATATAACCTGTCGGAAATGGACTTCAATTCGAATTTAGAGTTTGGGTACGATGACTATCAAGTATTGGAGGATTGTCTATCTGAATTTCAAGAGGCTCTTAAATGGGCACAGCATATTGTTGTGGTGTCGCCTATTTGGTGGGGCGGATTGCCAGGAAAGCTTAAAGGCTTGATTGATCGATCTTTTCTTCCCGGAATTACCTTTAAATTTGAGAGTGGTAGTGCAGAACCGATACAACTTCTTAAAGGCAAAACATCAAGAATAATTTTGACAATGGATGCCCCTACAGAATATTTAGAAGAACAAGCAAAGCCAGTATTAGAGCAGCTTGATCGATTTACTCTTCAATACTGCGGCTTCTCGAAAGCAGAGGTTAGTTTATTTGGTTCAATGATTATGTCTGATAAGAAACAACAGGACTCCTGGTTGAAAACTGTTAAAGCACTTGGTGCTAGCTGTATTTAGCCTAGAACAAATCAATCTATGTTAGTTATGACTTCCTAACGACAACCAATACACTTGACGATACCTTAACTTCAATAGTTATGATTATTGGCAACAAATCCTGTATAAAAGCCATTTACCCTATGGAACTTTCGGGGAAAATTTGACAGTCTCTGGGCTTATCGAAGATGAAGTCTTTATCGGCGACCAACTTAGCATAGGCGATTGTCTCCTCGAGGTAAGTCAGCCAAGAATTCCATGTTTTAAACTCAATATGGCTTTAGATAATGATAATACCGTTAAATTATTTAAAGATTACTTCAACACTGGTGTGTATTTTAGGGTGCTTGAGGAAGGTTATATAGGACAAGAAAAAAACTAAGTAAAGTTGCTGAGGCACCTGGTTCTGTCAGTGTAAATGCCATGTTTAGAGCCTTATTTGATAAGGAGTATGCTTTTAGCAAACAAGTACTTGAGGCCGTCCATCAATTGCGGCCCCTCTCCCAAGAGTGGCGAGAAAAAGTGGAAAGACGCCTGAAGAGGATTGATTAGATAAGCAGTTTTGTGATGGCTCGTAAGACCTTCCTGTTTGTATCTTTGGTCAATGGCGCTAAAGCATTATGCCTGCACTTCAGATTGATTTGCACTGCCAAGATGCACGGCCTTGCCCCCTAAATGTATTACGTCAAGTTGCTTGAGCAGATTCCTCACTGTCAATCCGTTGAGGGTTATGAGTCACTGCTACCTTGGGGCATCCAACTTGAGAGAGTGGAGTGGCCATTAATAGTTAACGCCTTTAAGTTTTGATAATTATTTCAAATCTGCTTTGAGCGCATTGATACCGTGCTTGCCAAGAACACATTTCACAAATACGCTTTACTAAGTACAGCCCTTGCCCCAAGCCGGAACTATGTTTGTTTTTTGCACTTTCAGTAAAAGGATCTTTTATCAACTTCTGCTGAATCTCATCAATATTATTCGAAAAATGTAAATTTCCTTGTGAAAATTTAATGCTCAATTTATGGTCGCTGGCGTAATGATCTGCATTTTCTATGAGGTTAGTAAAAAGGTGCAGCAACAAATTTTCATTAGCTCGCACCTTTTCTTCAGCAGAAACCTGAAGTTCAAAAGTTAAAAGGCTATCAGGGCTTGCTTGTACATGATTTAATATCGATTTTTCAAGTACAAACAATAAGCTTACCTCCTGGCGTTCCAGTGACTCCTGCCTTGCCAGAGCCAGCAGAGTTGATATAGTTCTTTGCATCTCTGATGAAGATTTTTGTAGTCTCTCAATCTCCATTAAAGATATTCTGCCAGTACCAGCTACTTTGCTAATAATATTACGTAATACACTCAATGGAGTTCTGAGTTCATGACTAATGTCCCGAGTAAAGTCGGACTCACGCTTTAAGATGACTTGTTTATACAATAAGGTATCTTCAAAAGTCTTTGCCAAATAACCTATTTCATCTTTAGGGTAAGCTCTGGCGAAGCCCGGCGAAATGGGCTGCTGCTTACTTCTTGAGATTGCATAAGCAAGAGATTGTAGAGGCTTTAAAGTATAACTTGATACCCAGAAGGCCAGCAATAAACCTAAAACTACGAGTAACACAAGCATCAATGATAGCCATATCGTTACTTCTGGTAGAAAATCAGTACTAACTTCGTAAGCGGAAATGTCTGCAACTAATACCATTTCCAGCTCCCCCAGAATTACTGGTTTGATATGGAGAGTTGGGCCTCGATCTAATACAAATTCAACTCTTTCTGGATCTTGCTCTAGCAAAACAGGAATATTACCTGGCAAAGCACTTCTACTTCCATACAACTGAATAAACTGCAATCTTGGAGTTGTAATTTCTCCCGATGATTTATAGACTTCCTTGAGATATATGGCCTCATTATTGACTAATCTATTAAAAATATTATCTTCTACTACCCAAGCATAAGCCACTATTACAAGACTATAAAGCAAACCCAAAAAAATTGAGTAAATTGCAATTAAATACAAGGTGCGCTGCTGTATGCCTTTCTTTGGCCACTGAGCTGGGTTATTCATATGGCACATCTAATTTATATCCAACCCCATGAATATTTTTTAGCATGTTATATGAAAAAGGCTTATCCAATATACTTCTCAATATATAGATATGTGATCGTAATACATCACTATCAGGAAAATTATCTCCCCAAATTTTACTTAATAGTTCAGAGCGGGTCATAGCTTGAGGGAACGCCTTGGCGAGTAACAATAGTAGTTTGAAGTCTGTACGACTGAGCTTTAGAGTCTGCCCTCGGCGGGTAGCTTTATGCTGGCGTATATCAATACACAATTCTCCAATATTAAGGATTTGAGATCGATAAAGGTTATGTCGACGATATAAGGCCTTACACCGCATAGCCACCTCTTCCAATGAAAATGGCTTGGTTAGATAATCATCAGCACCAGCTTCAAAACCAATCCCTTTGTCATAAATACTATCTCTAGCGGTGAGCATCAACACCGGGGTATTCACTTCATAATTAGTTTTGATCTGTCGGCATAACTTAATACCATCAATATCAGGCAACATTAAGTCCAGCAATACTACATCATATTGATGTTGTTGAAACAGGCTATACCCCATCTTGCCACTACTGGCATAGTCTACCTGGAACAGTTGTTGCTCTAAAAAGTCGCACACCTGGCAAGCGATGTCTGTATTGTCTTCAATTAATAAAGCTGTCAGGCTCATGATTACCTCTTAGTCAGCACTATTTCGTAAAGATAACACTTTGTTGATGGCCAAGTCATATCCGGCAGCGATAGCTTCTGCATTCGGAGTTACTGGGATATCTGGTATTACACCGCTAACTTTATTGTCCCCATTGGGCCTTACCAGCTTGCGTGTAGTGATATAAGCCCTCAATTGTGAATGTGGCAAATTAAACAAGTTACCTTGCGCAGTTTGGTTAGAGTAGCCTTCCGTTTTCTGACCAATCAATGTAGCAAATCGATGATCTTGAGCCGCACTAGAAAATACGATAGCAGCAGAATAAGTAACCGGGCTAATCAGTATATAAACTTCTCCTTCAAATAAGTTATTATTATCTATGGGGCGGTGCCATTCATCCCAGTCGTATTGAATCAATTCTCCAGCTTTTCCCTTATAGTTAAAAAGCCCTCGATTTTGTTGATTCAATTTTTCTGTCATATAAGAAATCATACGAAACTCTTTGTGGGCAATATAGCTTAATAAATAGGTGGCGCTATCAGTATTACCCCCTAAGTTTTCGCGCAAATCGATAATCAAGCATGTAATTTTTCTATTTTTGATATCAGTAAAAGCTTGATCGATAAACTTGCTAAACCAGTCCAATCCTACATCAAAGCTGCCTATATGAAGATAAGCAGTGTCATCTGATATGACTTTAAAATAGAAGTCCTGCCTGCCATTGATAATTTCATCTTGAAGGTGCCAGTTTTGTTTGGAAAGTAACTGGGTAGTATGATTGGATCGGCTTACAGGCTCCTGCCATTTCAATTCAAAATCGTCAATAAACCCAAAGACAGCCCATAACATTACACCAAACCGTTTAGTAATAATTTGCTCTCTTAGAAAGCGAGACTCCCCACCTGCAAACTTCTGCATATGATCCATCAAGGTTTGAATACTTTGACCATTAATTCCTGTAATTCTTGCCCCTGCCGGCACTGATTGCCTACCATTTATATACGTATTCTTTGTTACGATACTACCATCAGGAGTTAAAGTAACAGCCAATGGAAAGGGCTTTTTGCCACTGGCTATAAGTTTTTCATACTCCTGATAAGGCCATATCAGAAAAGAATGACCATCATTAAACTTGTGCGCCAGTTGCCCTACAATTCGATAGAAATGGAGTCGATTCATAGAATCAGAGATTTGTAGCTGTAAGTCTCTCACCGCTTCTTCCAGCTCCTGCAAATCGGTATAATGATCTAGTGCCGGATGTCTTTCTAAAGCCCCCAAGTAGAATGCCTCCACATCTTCTCGCATTTCAGCAACAGTTAATTTTTTTTCCAACAAAGAGCTGTCTGTTAACTCAGGAAAAATCTCTAGATGTGATGAGTTACAAGCAATAACCAATACTGAACTTACCAGAAAAAAACAAATTTGATATAACCTTTTCATTTCGAAAACTCAAGTTTGAAATGAGCAGCTTAACAATGGGGTTGTGAAGATTCTGTCAAGCTACGTAATAGCAAAGCTAGAAGCTATTCCATTAACTCAACAGGCCTAGTTAAACACCCAGTTCAACTTGCGTCAGCTAAAGGCAGGTAGTTTGTTTGGCATTGCATCTCTGTTATTTGGGTAAGTTACAACCCCAGGAGCAGTTCTGGAAACCCAGCAAATAGAGTATTGACACCGGAGCTGATAAAATGTTGTAAATTCAATAGCTTGTCTAGTTCTAGGAACCTAACGCCCAGGGTTCTTTCTCCCAATCCAACCTCTAGACATCACTTACCAAGCCTCCCACCAAGGAAAGCGCTCTCACTTCAATAGGTAGAGATCTAAGAAAGTGTGTTTCATGCAATGTATCTAATTGAGTGTATTTTCTACCAGGTTTATGTCTATCTGGTAGAAAGTGCAGTAGCTATTGGGGCTATAGTATCGCTCAATCTTAATCCCGCAGAATAAAAATTGATCATTCGATTGATATTAGAAAATAGTGCTCGTTACTCCATAGTTTCCATCATCATCTATTCTTTTGGACAGACTTGTGGATTTACTTACAGCGAATAGGTGGATATCTGAGGGTGTATCTATAAATTTAAGATCGTCGTGTCCCGATAACTCTCTCTGTAACTGAGTGCTCAGTGTGGATTGGCAATACTAAATGAGCCGCAAGGTCAGTATATATGGAGGGCAAGAGGGAGGTCTGAACCTTCGCTATAGAGTCGCTTTTGTGTATATTTCATACAAATAGTCGGCGGATCACACCTCTTCTCACAAGAATCAGACAAAATTCATATGGACGTCAGGTCTTATAAAGCCTGAATAGATACATTGGTTGCTTATTACTTCATGTTTAAGCAAGGATATGTCATGAGGCACCTTTGTATTTCAATTGCTCTACTCTCACTCCTAATTTTGAGTGTTCACAGTTATAGTCAGGATACACCGACAGCTCTTGAGGGGCCCTATCTTGGACAGAAACCTCCTGGGTTAACTCCAAAGTTATTCGCTCCTAATCCCTCGAAAGAGTATCGGGATTGGGGTGGCTACTTCACGCCTGATATGCAGGAGTACTACGTTACAAGAAGATATCACCAAAGTGGCGAGTCTTCGAAGGTTGTATTTAAGCTTGAGGGTAATCGCTGGTATGAATCGGAGGTGGCCTGGGGTGGCTCTATCTCACCTGATGGTCAAATAATGTATTCTAGAAATCGATATAGAGAGCGCACTGACAATGGTTGGTCAGAACCTAAAACCATGGGGCCACTATTTGAAGACTTTCGTATCATGCGCCTTACGGCTTCTGCAAAAGGAACGTTTGTATTTGATGAAGTAGGTTCAAATGGAGATGGTATTCTTCGCTATTCGCGTCTGTTAGATGGTAAGCGTGAAGCGCCAAAACCTTTTGGAGAGCAGATAAATACAGGCAAGTGGACTGCTCATCCGTTTATTGCCCCTGATGAGTCCTACATTATCTGGGATAGTGAAAGAGAGGGTGGATATGGTGATAGCGATATGTACATCAGTTTTCGTCAACAAGATGGCTCATGGGGTGCGGCTATTAACTTCGGTGATAAGATCAATACAGAGGGGGAAGATGGTGGTGGATATGTAACGCCCGATGGGAAATACCTTTTCTACTGTCGGCGTTGTACTCCACCGAATTTTGAAATAATGTGGGTAGATGCGAAGTTTATTGAGGCCCTTAGGCCTAAATAAAATTTACACTAAGCTACGCCTAGTTCTCTGTATCTATCATCATGTTGCTAAATTTAAATTCTTTAATGATATTTCCGGTCTTCACGATACATGAAGCCCCGGTTGATCCCGCAGCAACTTGTTAAGTTGTATAGAATCCTTTCACCAAGTGAGAAGGTGAGCACCACACTAAGTGTGCTGGCGCTCACTTTTATATATTGCTCAACTCAGCCTCTATTAGCCACTTGCTACCGAAAACTTGAATCTATGTTGAGAGAAATCAGGTTAGATAAAGGTTTGTGCAAATAGATATGCGCACCACAAAAGCCTGTTCTTTCTGATAACCTTTTATCTATTTGGAGCGGAAGTTCAGTCTGAGACATTTGTTGTAGAACAGATAGCTAATACCGGAGTTAAAATTAGCTGGAGGGATTGTTCAGTGCGAATAGATGCTCTTTTGGGGCTCCATGATCGGTTAAAATCTATACAAGGTGATATAGATGTCTCAGATATGTGGGCTTTGTATCTTTCTATTACTAAAAAAGGAGTGTCTTTTTGACTAAAGGTGAATGCAATTGTGGAGAGATAGCTTATGAGATACAAGAATCCCTCACAGATTTATATATGTGCCACTGTTCAATCTGTCGTCGTTCCACAGGGAGTGGCGCTATTACTGTAGCTATTGTGCCTACCGAGAAGTTTAGTTGGGTTAAAGGTAAGGAGAACCTTAAGTACTGGTCTAAGCCCGGGCATGATTGGCATACAAATTTTTGTGCTACTTGCGGTTCGACTCTGCCCGGAGAGAATGATTCTTTAAATACTTACATTCCTGCAGGAAGCTTGGTGGATGGTAACGAGAATCTAAAAGTGGTTCATCATTTATGGGTTGACTCAAAGGCCTCTTGGGAAGTAATAGGTGACGCCGGGAAGCAGCATCCCAAGGGGTTTGAATCTTAAATTATTTAACGTCCTGGTTTATTGCGCTTTATATTTTTACTCATTATTACGTGTGTAGTGGCAGGGAGGTTAATTTTGGAGTGAGTTTTGTTTCTGGAGCTTGAGAATACAAGGCATTTTTAGGTGTATTATCTCGGCTGTAATAGCCAGAGAGATAACTCATTCTCCTGTTCAGAAAATTGCCGAAACAAGCTCATATCCTCTATCTAATGTCCATATAAAAGCAATTGCGCTACAGAGTCCAGCAACAGAATAACGTATCCGGATTTCCCACTCCTTTTTCCATCGACTGGCCAAATAGGTAAGGGGCCATATGGCAAGAATTATGAGTACTTGCCCGGCTTCTATTCCCAGGTTGAAGGCCAAGAGGCTTTGCCAGATATTTGGGGAATCAACTTGGAGTATTTCATGTAATAAAAATGAAAAACCCAGGCCATGGAGCAGGCCGAGCATGCAGGTGCCGATAAAAATTGTACTTTCGCTGCCTGTGATCTTAGTGTCTTCCCTGTGTAGTGATATCCAGGCCATATAGATTATGGATAGGGCGATACCGGTTTCTACCATAGGCACAAACCAGCTGACTGTGGGAACAAAGCCAAAGAATCCGGCTGAGAGGGTGATACTGTGACCGATGGTAAAGCCGGTAGCGCGCCACAAGAGTAGGGGTAGGCTGAGTGCACCGAGGCTTAGGCAGAGTACAAACAACACGTGGTCCAACCCCTTCAGGATATGGGCCATGCCCTCCGCCAGAAAAGTCTTTACAGCGTCTATTGAGGAGTGGGTAATCAGTAGTGGCTTTTGCATAAGACCGCGTGAGCGAAATACCTGGGTCTTACCTGGGTTGTAATCCAGCACCAGGTTTGCGGTGTCTTCCTGGTTGGGGAGGCCGGGGTTAAGAGAGCTGGATAGTTGGTATTCACCAAGGGGAGCTTCCAGAGGGTAGTAAATCTGAATATCAACCAAGGTGTCGCCCACATACAACCTTTGATTGGTATCTTCAGGAAAGTATTGCTGCATAAATGCCTGCTGTGCCTCCTCCAGCGTTGCAAAATCCGGTTCATTCCCTATCCGATACAGGCGCACGGCTTTTACATCGCCTTTTATTTGCATGTCAGTATTGCGGAGAAAAGTGGCGCTCTCTGCAATACTACCGAGTCCTAGAGGCGCTAGCTCCAGCTGCTGGAAATCCACATAATGGACCAGGTCACCTTGATCCAAGGAGTTTTTGGTATATGGGGCGGGTTGTGGGAGTTTGCCTGTATAGGGGTCGCGCCCCTTTCCTGCTTTATCTGCCAGTAAATAGGGCATAGGCACTCTCATATATAGGTTGGCACCACTGGCTGTGTGCTCTATATGGAAAATCCGTACATTGAGGTTGAGAAGGAAATGCGCTTGTGCTTGCCCGCTGATGCTGGACATGAGGAGGTATAGAACAAGCATTGCGGGGAACCTGTATGTGCTGTTTTTCATGGCCCTAACTATTTCTCTATTTTATTCTTACCGCACGGATAGGGGAGTAAATCCAGCGATTTTCCAGTGGTTATCAGACTGGATAATTGCGATATTGGCCCGGGTTTCTTGCGATCTTTGTTCAAAGTGTCCCCAGCTTCGGTCCTCTACTACCGCCTGCCAACTTGTAATCAATCGGAACCCTTTATTGCCATTCAGGTTAATTTGGCTGGAGTACTCGACTTTAAGATTTGTAATAGTACTGATTGATCCCAAGCCACCACTCGTTGTTTGGGGGCGATAAATTTGTGCCAGATTTGCATAGGTACTTTCGAAGCCTTCCTTGGTAATCAGGTTTTTTAGCTTTAATTCCAGATTGATCGGTAGAGGTTCTTTAAATGCGGCTGCAACTTTTAACAGTAGCTGTTCTGTTACTTGGCCCAAGTCCCGTTTTTTAGCGGTTCCTGGGAGGTTTACCAGGTATTCTTCTGGAAGATTGAGGTACAAAGCGCCAGCTGAGATTATTATGGCGGTATAGATAATAGTTGAACCCTTGCGGCCTAAAAGTGAGTGTTTGGTGGATAGCGTCAATACAATTATCGTAATAATAAGAAATGAAAATAGGATAGCCATAGGGACCGCCAAACTAGGGGTTTCTATTACGAGTGGATCGCTATTTGGAGGTCGGTAATCGTATAGGTAGTTGTGCCACTGAATATCAGGAAATGAGGGAATTACATGGGTGGGGAATGGGCCTGTGGGGTCCTGAATAAGGGTGGGAACGGAGTTGATCGTATCGGTGAATATATTCCAGTCTACGGTAACACTCTGGGGCAGTGCATCGATGGAAAATTTTTCCCGGTAGCCAATCATCACTGAGCCCATTTCAATAGTGTCATTCTCTGAAATCTGTGAGTACCCGCTATTATTTGCGCGGAGAAAAACAGTCTCAATGCTATTCGGCTGTGAGGGCGACTGATCAATAGAAGTTGGATTTTTATTATTTAGATAGCTGCGTACTGTGTGGTGCAGGAAGGCCTTACTTTCTGGTGTTAATGGTTGCCAGGCATCAAAAGGGTGATTGGTCCACTCCAGTAAGTCCTTGGTGCGCACGAGTATCTCATGGCGTATCTGGCGGGGCTCTACGTAGAGGAAAGACATTAGAGGGTAGCGATTATGCCGACTAATGTCGGTGTTCTTAAAATGTGTATTCCATGGGTCTTTCCAGTCGATAATGAGTGGCTCAGGTTGGGATAGGTAGTGAAAGCCGCTGATAGGTGTTTGCCCGTGGCGACTGGTAAAGCCAATTGTCACGGATGCCAGCTTGTCACTACCGATGGGTGGTTTTAGTTGCAGGTCTGAAAGTCCACCGATAGGATATTTCAGCTGAGTTAAAAGAATCTTTTTATCTGCTGGGAAATCCGGCATTTTTATGCCGGTGCGGGGATCGGTTTGCCCAGCAAAAGGGGAAATTCTAGGTTTCCTCTGGGCTACTCGAATTGAGATGACTTTGGGCTTAATGCTCTTGTTTCCAGAGAGTACTTGAAAATCGAAAGATTGCTGGGTTTTTGCCGATTGGGCCAGTCGATAAATGTCTGGTGTATCTTCAATTCCTGGCCAAAATAGTTTGGCATCGCTTGCTGATATCTCGAATCTAATGTTTAGGATATTTTTTTGTATATCAATCTCCGCAATATTGTTGGCGGTCTCTGCGCCACTTAAACTGATGAAATCAGCCTTGCTGGTTGTTGATAATGTACTGTTGAATAGTATCAGGGCCAGGCTGATAAGTATTTTGTCGAATGATAAATAAAATTTCGCTTTGGGAGTCATGTGTTGCTTGAGCAGAGTTGATCAGTTGCACATTATTCGTTTTTGAAGGGGGGTTAATTTAGTCTGGTGCTTCAAGATTAGTACCGAAGGCTGCATTGACTTCCCCGTAGATTTTCTCAATCAGCTTTTTATAAATTACTTTTCCGCCATAAATGGTAGGTATGAATACAACCTCAGTAGGGGCAGCTGGTAACTTTTCGGACTCCGCCTTTGTACTGCTGGGGTCCCAGGTCGGAAATTTCACTTGCCGGTTACTGATGGCCCATTCCATTCTGAGGGCGTCGAGATCGCCAATGTGGTTGCTGAGCAAATGCTCGACATGAAAAGTTAATTTGTCGCTGTTACTCAATGCTGGCAGGAAGTAGGTGGTGGCTTGCTTTTGGCGAGGGGAGGCTATACGAGTGCCGGGCAAGTAAGCGTCCCCGATTGCCGAAGTCGTATTTTTCTTTTGTAGTTCTTGAGACCAGAGAGCATCACTGAATCCGGATGCCAGTAACAGAAGAGTAATACTGAAACGCTGCAATAGGGGTTTAGTCGGAATCATCTTCTTGTACAGAGTTTACTTATGGGTTTTATGCCTTTAGGCAGCTTAGTTGATGATTCAAGTCACAATATGAGGGTAGGTTGGTATGGCGTGGAGTTTCGTTTTGAAACTTGAATAAGTTGGTGTTGCCAGTTTTGGGGGATACGGGGATTTAATTGATGACGACTAGATGATTCGGCAGTTCATCTTTAATGGTGCTGGTGGGTATCGCTTCGTGAAGTAGATCTCCGCATTGCTCAATACATGCCAGTAATGCCTCTCCAGCTTTTCCCCGCTTGATTTGTTGCACAAAATTTTCAACTACTCTCTGCCAGTTGTCATTGGTGATGTGTTGGGCAATGCCTCTGTCGGCCAGTATTTCTACATAGTGTTCGGCTTCTGAAACAAATATCAGTAGCCCGAGTCGGTCCTTGGTTGCGTGTAAATCCTGCTCCAGAAATTGCCTGCGGGCTAAATTTGAAGCTCGCCAGAATTTTATTTTCTTTGGTACCAGGCGCATGGTGATGGGGCGCCAGCGGAATATTACTGCCAGGACAATAAATAAAATCCACTGAAGCGTCACCGCCTGTTGGAGGTTGATCCAGAACGGCAGGAATTCGATCAGAGGGGAGACTAACAGTGTTAGGAATGCGGCCCATAGAGTAGAGATATAAAGGTAGTTGTCGGCTTCCTTGGCGACCACAGCCATGACTTCAGCGTCGGTGCGGGACTCTACTTCCTTGATTGCCTCTGCTACCTGGCGTTGATAAGTATTGGTGAGCATTACCATCCTCCCGATGCGCCCCCTCCGCCAAAACCTCCGCCGCCCCCGCTAAACCCGCCCCCAGAGCTGCCGCCGGATAGACCTCCGCCAAATCCACCTCCACCATAGTAGCCGCCGTAGCGCCCCCGCTTAAAAATGCGGCTCTGTGCAGGTGAACCCAGTGCGGCACTGCCGAAGAGGTGTAGCATGACCAGCAGAAGGAACAGGCCGACCAGTACAGCAATTCGACGCCCCTCTTTGGTTTCTACGGGTTCAGCGACATATTCATTTTTCGTCGCGGCGATAATTGATCGAACCCCTGCGTTGATTCCGCCGCTAAAATCGCCATTGCGAAACTCTGGCAGTACTTTGGTTTGGATAATATTTGCCGCCAGTGCATCGGTTAGGGCTCCTTCCAGGCCGTAGCCTACTTCGATACGGACCTTTCTATCATTGGGCGCAATCAGGAAAAGCACTCCATTGTCTTTGTCTTTTTTTCCTAGCTTCCACTTGCGTGCCAGTTGGTTGGCATACTCCTCTATAGTGATGCCCTGAAGCTCGGGTATGGTGGCGACAACCAGCTGATTGTCGCTGTCGCGCTCATACTGTTGTATCAACTCAGTAAGTTGGTATCTCTCATCGGCCTTTAACAACTCTCCCTGATCTACTACCCGGCCGGATAGCGCTGGAAACTGTACATCGGCCCAGGCTGTTAAGGCACAGACCAGAGCGATCAGGATGGTTATGGTAAGACTGGGGCGGTTCATTTTGGGGTCGATGGCGCCTGTCTATTGGAAGTTGACCTCAGGTGCCTTATCGGCATCTTCACTGGTGGCTTCGAAAGTTTCTCGAAGCGGCATATCCCTGTAGAGCACGGCATGCCAGATTCTTCCTGGAAAAGTGCGAATCTCGCGGTTGTAGCGCTCTACAGCCTGGATATAATCCCGGCGCGCGACACTGATGCGGTTTTCGGTGCCCTCTAACTGAGATTGCAGTGTGAGGAAGTTCTGGTTGGCTTTGAGGTCGGGGTATCGCTCTACCACCAACATAAGGCGGGATAGCGCGCTGGTTAACTGGCCTTGTGCTGCTTCGAACTGTTGCAGCTTGGCTGGGTCATTGAGAAGGTTGCCGTCAACCTGGAGAGAGCTGACTTTGGCCCTGGCCTCAGTGACGGCTTGTAGGGTTTCCCGTTCGTGGGATGCGTAAGCTTTTACGGTTTGCACCAGATTGGGAACCAGATCGGCACGGCGCTGGTATTGGTTTTGAACCTGGGCCCAGGTGGCTTTAACCTGCTCGTCATAGGTTGGGATATTGTTGACACCACAGCCGCTGAGGGTGGTTGCCAGCAGCAGTAGCAGTGAGCTCTGCCAAAAGGGCCAGCCGCTGGAGAGCGCAGAGGTCATGCGGAATATCCTTATTCTCACGTGAACCCATCAAGAATAGTCCGCCTGACTCCCGGCGCTGGAGAAGGCATCACCATGGAGCCAAAATGGCGTTAAAAGCAACAATATTTAAGGCCAAAGTCCAGATATCCGATATGGACAGGGATTATTACGCCGAACATCCGCTCACTTTGGCGCGACATCCTTCGGAAACAGATGAGCGTATGATGGTGCGCCTACTGGCTTTTGCGCACAATGCGGCGGAAACGCTGGAGTTTACCCGGGGATTGTCCTCCGATGAGGAAGCGGATCTCTGGCAAAAAAACCTGAGCGGGGAAATCGATCTCTGGATTGAAGTGGGGCTTCCCACTGAGGAACGAATTCGCAAAGCCTGCAACCGCTCGAAGCGCGTTATCGTATACAGTTACGGGCGCCGTGCAGCACCAATCTGGTGGCAGAAACAGGCCAGCCAATTGGAGCGCTTTGATAACCTTACCGTCTACCATTTAGCCGCTGATGCCACTGAGCAATTGGCGGCTATGGCTGAGCGCAATATGGACCTGAGTGCAACCATTCAGGATGGTCATATCTGGCTCGCTGATAGTGACAACAACGCGGAGATTACTCCGCAAACCTGGAAATAGGAGCAGACAACTTAATGCCTTCTTTTGACATTGTATCTGAAGTGGATAAGCACCAACTCACCAACGCTGTGGATCAGGTGAATCGCACTATTACCAACCGCTTCGACTTTAAAGGTGTGGATGCGGAAGTGGAGATGAGTGAGTTCTCCCTGGTAGTTCGCGCTGAAGTGGACATGCAGGTAGACCAGATGGTGGATATGCTGCGCGGCGCACTGATCAAATGCGATATCGATCCACTGGCGATGGATGTAGGTGATAAAGAGCAATCCGGCAAGCAGGTCAAATTGGACGTGACCCTGAAAAATGGCCTTGACAAAGAACTGTCAAAAAAGATTGTTAAGCTGATCAAAGATGAAAAGCTCAAGGTGCAGGCTGCCATTCAGGGTGAGCAGGTGCGTGTTACTGGCAAGAAGCGCGATGACTTGCAGCAGGTGATCGCCTTGTTACGCGGTAAAGAGCTGGAACAGCCATTGCAGTTTAATAACTTCCGCGATTAATTGGTTTTGCAGTGATCAAGCGTACTCTCTTCAGTGTTCTATCCGTGCTGTTGTCGCCACTGGCGATAGCCGCAGAAATTACCCCGGCTAGGTTGCTGGCCAGCTATTGGGTTGATAGTAGTGCAGGCCTGGATATTTCCGGCTTAAGTTTTTGTTCTGGAGATCTGCTGGCAGTCTCCGATAAGAATTCTGAAGAGATCTACACGCTTGAACTTCGCGATGGCAGTGCCGACCTGGTATCACATCTTCGCTTAAGCGGCCTTGGGATACCGGAGCAGGATGAGCCTGTCAGCGCTTGGGAAGGCTTCAAGGAGTTGTTCCGCCCGGCAGAAGATCTGGACTTTGAAGGTGTTACCTGTAGCGATGGCCAGGTCTATCTGGTCAGTGAGCATTACAACCGTATTGCCATCGTAGATATCGAGGGAAATGCACGCTGGCAGGAGCATAGCTGGTCGGCATTAGCCAGGTCCCAGGGGTTTCTACAGAAGACCAATGCTTCCAGCGAGGGGTTGGTGAAAGCCGACGATACTTTCTGGATAGCCATGGAGCGCGAACCCCGTGGTTTGTTGAGGCTTAATGCAGATGGCGAGGCCAGCACACTGACTCTGCCTCAAGTAGATGGCCTGGACTTTGCTGGCCGTTCAGAGGACTTGGCGGGATTGGATTACCACGACGGCGCACTCTTTACTTTGGAGCGCAACGCCCACGCCGTGTGCCGAAGGGCACTTCCTAGCCTGGAAGCCGAGTGGTGCCTGGATTATCGCGCCCTTGAAGAATCTCCCGAGCGGGTTTATGAAGAAACCCGCTATGGAAAGGGCGAGGGGCTGGCAGTCGGAGAGCAGGGTATTTTCGTTATCCTCGACAACAATAATGTTGGCCGTGCTCAGGCGCCTGACGACAAGCGCGCGCTGCTGTTGCATCTGGCAATGCCAGATGAGGCCAGTAGGCTGCAATAATTGACTCTGTCTGGCGCCGTACTTTCCGGGAGTCGGCGCTAATCCCATCCCTTTAGTTCTTTCCCGTTCAACAAGTCCCTCCATTTTTAAAATATCTTCTAGTCACTAGCGCTAAAATTGTTTAGAGCAATTGGGGTAACTATGCTGTGTACCAATAGCTATTGGGGCCTTACAGCTTGGTAGTGTCTGTTGGCCGCAGGGAATCTCCCGGTTCTTAAATCACTTTGGCGATAAATTGGAAGGATCGTGATTAAGCGTATTTTTTTAACTATCGTATGTGCGCTCTTGTCATCCTTGGGGCTGGCAGCTGAAATTATTCCCGCCAAAAAAATAGCTCATTACTGGGTGGATGATAGTGCCGGGTTAAGCATATCTGGATTGAGTTTTTGCGATGGAAAAATGGTTACGGTGTCGGATAAGCAATCCAGGGAGATCTACCAGATAGTATTGGGAGATAGGAGTGCAACCTTGGAGCCTTATATCAAGCTGGCTGGGCTCCGGGTTCCGAAAAAAGATAGGCCTACTAATTTATGGTATTTTTTACTTGAACTTACTCGCCCAGCTGCAGCGATGGATTTTGAAGCCATCACCTGTGCCGATGATAAATTCTATTTGTTGAGTGAACGTTACAACCGCATAGCCGAAATAAATATGGAGGGAAAGGGGCATTGGTTAGAAAATATGTGGTCGGCCACGGCTAAAGCCCAAGGCTATATGCACGGGTACAATCTCTCCGGTGTAGGGCTACAGAAGGTGGGCGATGACTTTTGGATGGCTATAGAGCGGGATCCCCGTGCCCTGGTAAAACTCGGCCCCAAGGGAAGTGTACAGATTTTTACACCGCCGCCAGTAAAAGGGCTGGATTTTCGTGATGAGTCGGAAAATATGGCAGGCCTCTATTACTATGATGGGGCTTTGTGGACCCTGGAACCTAATGCCTATGCAGTTTGCCGCAGGGAATTACCCAGCTTGAAAGCTGAGTGGTGTCTGGATTACTGGGAACATGAAAACTCCTCTGAACTCGGCTACGAGGTATCGCGGACCGGCGGCAAAGGGGATGGTTTGGCTATTGGAGAGCAGGGCGTTTTTATCGTGTTTGATAATGATAATATCAGCCGTATTCACGACCCTCAGGATCGCAGAGCACTTTTCCTACATTTGGCCTTGCCCGAAAAAACGGACTAAATTACAAGAAAAATTGCCTTTATAAAAATTAAAACTCCTCAATTATTTTTTGTAGCTAGAGGGAGATAATGTGATTAAGTTATTTTTCATTGTAATTATGCTTGCACTTCTTCCCACTAAGGGAATTGCTGCGGATATATTTCCCGCCAAGAGTATAGCAAGCTATTGGATAGATAACAGTTCAGGGGTGGGCCTTTCTGGTTTAACTTTTTGTGACCAGTTAATAACGATATCTCCTAAAGAATCAGAAAGAATATATAGAATCAATTTATATGATCAGGGCGCGACATTAGAAAGTCATCTGAACTTTAGTAGTTTACCTCCTCCCAGGAGAGGAGAAACCAACAACGTTTCTCACTTCGTTATGGATCTCCTTCGACCCAAGTCTGCAATGCGCTTTGGTGGGGTTTGCTGCAGAGATAATGGTACTTTTGTGTTAAGCGAGCGTTATCATCGAGTGGCACATGTTGAAGAGGGTGGTAGGTCAACCTGGTTACATGATAAGTGGTCAGCCGTGTTAAGACACATGGGTTATCACCTAAAATACAATAATGGTGGAGAGGGGATTGTAGAGGTTGGAAACAGCTTATGGATTGCGATGGAGCGGGAGCCTAGAGGCCTATTAAAAATAGGGACTAATGGAGAGTTTCAAGTTTTTTCACTGCCCTCCGTTGCTGAATTGGATTTTCGAGGACATCCTGAAAATTTAAGGGGGCTTGATTATCATGACGGCGCTCTTTTTACTCTTGAAAGCAACGCACATGCGGTATGTAGGAGAGCTCTTCCGAGCTTGCAAGCTGAATGGTGCTTGGTTTACCGTGAGATTGAAGAATCCCCAGAGCACGCCTATGAAGTGTCACGGTTGGGGGGGATGGGGTCTGGAGTTGCTGTAAATAACCAGGGGGTATTTGTGGTTTTCAATAACAATAATATCAGTCGTGCCCGTGATCCCCTGGATCGCCGCGCGCGGTTGTTACATTTGGCTTTCCCCGACGGTAAACAATAGGGACATATAGTAGGTGGTAGTTGAGAAGTTACCGGCACTGCTGGAGGAAATACGGGCTTGTCGCCTCTGTGAAGAACAGCTTCCTCTAGGGCCGAATCCAGTCTTGAGGGCTGCAGCGTCTGCACGCCTATTGATCGTCGGCCAAGCCCCGGGCACCAAGGTCCACGCGACCAGTATTCCCTGGAATGATCCCTCAGGAGATCGCTTGCGAGATTGGCTGGCGATTGATAGGAACACCTTTTACGACGAGTCCCAGATTGCCATTATTCCCATGGGCTTCTGTTACCCTGGGCGCGGCAAGGGCGGTGACTTGCCGCCGCGACCAGAGTGTGCCGCCACCTGGCACCAGCGCCTAATGGCACAACTACCCAACTTGCAACTGTCGCTGTTGGTGGGACAATACGCCCAGCGCCATTACCTCCCGCACTGGTATGGCAGTATTACCGAGAATGTTCGACATTACCGTGATGCACTGCCAGCGGGATACTTTCCCTTGCCGCATCCAAGCCCGCGCAACACCCTGTGGTTGCGTCGCAGGCCCTGGTTTGAGGAGGAAGTTGTGCCCGAGTTACAACACTATGTTAAAAAGATATTGAAGGTTTAAGAATGCCGGTTCCGGACAAAATAAAGATCCACCCCTCTTGGTACGATGTTTTGGGCGGGGAGTTTGACCAACCCTATATGACCCAATTGCGTCAGTTTTTAAAGGGGGAGAAGGCTGCCGGCAAGAAGATCTACCCAGCCGGTGGCCAGATCTTTAATGCCTTTAACTCCACACCTTTTGATCAGGTAAAAGTCGTTATCCTGGGTCAGGACCCATACCATGGCGTTGGCCAAGCCCATGGACTGTGCTTTTCTGTGATGCCCGGAGTACGCATTCCCCCATCGCTGCAAAATATTTATAAAGAGTTGCACTCCGATATGGGTATTCCCCCTGCACACCACGGTTGCCTGCAACCATGGGCAGAGCAGGGCGTGCTTTTGCTAAATGCCACCCTTACTGTTGAGGACAGCAAGGCCGGCGCCCACCAAGGGCAGGGTTGGGAGCAATTTACGGATGCGGCGATTCATAAGCTAGCGGAACAGCGTGAAGGGTTAGTCTTTGTTCTTTGGGGGAGCTATGCGCAAAAGAAGGGAGGCTTTATCGACCGCAATAAGCATTTAGTGTTGCGTGCTCCACACCCCTCCCCTCTATCTGCGCACCGGGGTTTCTTTGGAACCCGTCCTTTTTCCCAGGCAAATCACTGGTTGCAACAGCGTGGAGAAAAGCCTATTGAGTGGGCTTTGCCAGAGGCGGGTCAATTGAAGCGGATTGCGGTAGAACTTTAGAAATTTCGGTACATACCTTTTGTCCAGGAGGCCTCTGCATCGCCACAGCCAGTGCTAAAGATCGCTGTGCGGTCGTCGTGGAGGTTTTTTTATTTTAGGTCAAGGGTACAGTCCATACTATCTTGGGTAGTCGAGAGCTTGGGAGTCGTTCTTTAATGGTTTTAACTACCGCCAGCAAGGGTGTTTGACTTTCGGTTCCTTGTCCAGATCTACCCTCAATATACTCTCCACAGAGATGAATGCTATCTAATTTAATGAAGATCAATAGCTCATATTAGTGGTCCTACCCACCCCCATCGACTCCATACGCCAGTCTCCGTTACTGAAGATGCCCAGCGAGTCCAACAACTTCATACAAGAAATCTTTATTACCTGGCAAATGAACAGCCCGCAAGGAATCAATTGCTAAGGCGTGGTGTTGTTTGAGAAATGAACAGTGTCTGACCTGTCTTATTTGAGTGTATTGAAGTGCAGGTCTTAACTTACATACTCTTTAAGTGATGGCAAGCGAGCCTCTTTTTAGGCTGTATTTTATCACACGTTATCACAAACACCTTCCACAATTAACCTGCTGTATTTATATACAGCTTTTGGCGCTAAGTAAATGCGATAGTTGAGGCGATATATGGGTGCATAAATTATTGCAGAAAGAGAGTTTATTATCTCCGCGTATTTAAAATTATTTCTCTACCTTGGGGGAGTGTCATCCCATATTGGGCGAGGATTTTTTGGCGATTAAATATGCATTCCGTTTTTTCTACTGAATTTTGTGTTTTTAGTTTTTTGGTTGACTTTTGTTCTGCAATAAGCTGCATCGTAGAGATCTTTGTGAGTGCTTGTTGGATAGTAAACTAAATTTCAGTTTGTTTTTGCGGTAGCTTGTATTGAGGTCTTTGTCACAAAAATACTGTATATTTAACCAGTTGGTACGCTTTGCTATCAATTTCAGTTTTCTTTCTGTTTACTGGGTCCACATTTTCTCCTACTCTCGCTCTTCCCATTTTCAGGATGGGTAAACAGGAACGTTGTATTGGAGAGTAAATATGGAAATTGTAATCGACAGGGAAAGTTGTCTCTCTAGTCTTTCTGTTATTGCAAGATTTCATCAGCTCGCGGCTAACCCTGAAAAACTTTATCGAGAGTTTCCGCTGGAGAATCTGGCCGCTCACGAAGTTTTAAGGGCCGCTGCCTTTCTCGGACTTAAAGCAAAAAAACAGCGGTGCTCACGTGCAAAGCTAGAAAGTCTGCCGTTGCCCGCAATATTGCTCGATTCTACTGGAGCCTGCACGATTCTGGCGGGCATTCGGGATGGTAAGGTACTGTTACAAAAGGCTGGGCAAAAAAGTCCAGTTGTGCTGCCGGTTGAAGAGCTACCGATTGGAGAGTCTGGGTTATTATCGGTTTTTTTGTTTCGTAAGAAAGGAATTTTGTCGTCTGTAGAGCGAAGGTTTGATATTTCGTGGTTTATACCTTCAATTCTTAAGTATAAGAAATTGCTAGGGCAGGTATTGCTTGCTTCCTTTTTTATTCAGTTGTTTGCGCTGATTACCCCGTTATTTTTTCAGGTTATTGTAGATAAGGTGCTTGTTCACCAAGGATTAACCACTCTCGATGTGCTAGCGTTTGGTTTCCTAATGGTCTGCGTGTTCGACGTGATTTTAAATGGGTTGAGAACCTATCTATTTAGTCATACTTCTAATCGGATAGATGTGGTGTTAGGGGCTCGCCTTTTTAGTCACCTACTGCGTCTACCAATTGCTTACTTTCAGAGCCGTCGAGTAGGGGATACGGTAGCCCGAGTGAGAGAGTTGGATTCCATTCGCCAGTTTATCACTGGATCAGCATTGACACTTTGTGTCGATCTGTTTTTTACATTGGTCTTTTTTGCCGTAATGTTTCTCTACAGCCCAACACTAACGTGGATCGTGCTGGGCTCTCTGCCGCTATATGTATTGTTGTCAATCGTTATCACTCCAATTTTGAGGAGTCGATTACAAGAAAAATTTAAGTTGGGCGCAGAGAATCAATCTTTTCTTGTTGAAGCTTGTAATGGGGTTGAAACCTTAAAAAGTATGGCGGTTGAGCCGCAAATGCAGCGGCGTTGGGAGGAGCAGTTGGCCGGCTATGTCAATGCTTCATTTAGGGCTTTGAATCTAGGTAATGTCGCTAGTCAATGTGCCAGTTTGATTAATAAATTAGTTACGGTGGGAGTTTTGTGGGTGGGTGCTCACTTGGTGATCTCTGGTGATCTGAGTGTAGGTATGTTAATCGCTTTCAATATGATTGCAGGTCGGGTTAGTCAGCCAATTTTGAAATTAGTACAGCTGTGGCAGGACTTCCAGCAAGCGGGCATCTCTATTAAGCGACTGGGGGATATTCTCAATTCTCCAACAGAGGCAGGGCATGATCCCAACCGAACTACTCTACCGACAATTCGAGGTGAGATACGCTTTGAGCATGTGAAATTCCGCTATGGCCCTGAACGCCCGCTGGTTATTGATGGTATCCAGTTATCCATAAGACCCGGGGAGGTTGTAGGTATTGTCGGTAAGTCCGGTTCAGGGAAAAGTACTTTAACCAAGTTAGTTCAGCGTCTTTATGTGCCTGAAGGGGGTCGCGTTCTTGTGGATGGTGTTGATCTGGCGTTGGTGGACCCGGCATGGTTGAGGCAAAAAGTGGGGGTGGTATTGCAGGAGAGCTTCCTGCTCAATCGAACGGTTCGGGATAATATTGCGCTGGCAGACCCCGGTGCCCCTATGGAAAAAGTGGTGGCTGTCGCAAAGCAGGCTGGTGCTTACGATTTTATTCTTGAGCTGCCGGAGGGATTCGATACGGTGGTAGGAGAGCAGGGCAGCTCCCTGTCCGGTGGTCAAAAGCAGCGAATTGCCATAGCGCGGGCGCTGATGGCGGACCCGAGGATACTGATCTTTGATGAGGCGACCAGCGCTTTGGACTATGAATCAGAGGCTATAGTGCAGGCGAATATGCGCCAGATTTGCCGGGGTCGCACAGTGCTGATTATTGCCCATCGCCTATCCGCAGTAAGGGATGCAAATCGTATTGTTGTTATGGAGAAGGGAAGGGTTGTAGAGCAGGGCAGCCCCAAGCAGTTAATACAGAAAAAAGGGCATTTCGCCCGCCTTAATGCCATGCAGTCTAATTTGCGGGAGGTGGTATGAAGCGTTTTCTATCCCCGTTGAATTTTAATCGCTGGATAAACCGGCGTGACTCGGTGCTGGAGTTTGTGCCCGCTGCACTGGAGGTGGAGCGATCGCCACCAAATCCATTGGGGTTGTGGCTTATTAACACCATTTGCCTGTTTTTTACGATAGCCATTCTTTGGGCTATTTTTGGCAAGATTGATATCGTCGCCGTGGCTGAGGGCAATTTGATTCCCGATGGAAAGGTGAAAACGATTCAAGCAAAAGAGCTATCGGTAGTCCGCGAGATTCATGTGGAAGAGGGGAGTCAAGTAGATGCTGGAGATCCGTTAATCACATTGGATGCTACTAATGCAGCTGCGGATCAGGATAGATTGGAGAATGAATTAACTGTCTCCCGCGCTCGCCTGGAAAGGGAGCGGGTGTTCAGTGCACTTTTACCCGCGTTGCGGGACGGGCGAGCGAGCACAATAGATGAAGCCTTAATTTTGCTAAAGGCGCAGTTAGCAGCGACGGGGGTAGAGGAGCAGTTTCATTTTCAGCGAACTCTATTGAGGGGATACCTCTCTGATCACCTTGCTGAGGTTAGGTTAATTGACCAGCAGATCACATCAAAGCAACAAGAGCTCAGGATGTCGCGTACCTTGGTCAGAAAGGCTGAAAAGAAACTGCCTATTCTAACTGAGCGCACTGACTCCCTACGCCAGTTACTTGACCGACAAATGGTGGCTCGTGATCGATACCTGGAATTGGAGCAGCAGCGTATTGATGCAGAAGAAGAGTTGGCGCTTGAAAGGGAAAGAATAGGTCAATATCAATCCCAGCTAGAAGAGCTTAATTTGCAAGCTTCCGCTTTACTTAGTAACGCTCTTTACCAGAGTTACTCGCAGCAAGAGGAGTTAGAGCGCAATATCGCGGCACAAACCAAGGAGCTGGAAAAGGCCAGGTTGCGCAGGGATCAGCAAGTAATTCGAGCGCCCATAGCTGGAACTGTACAAGAACTTACTATTCATACGAAGGATGCGGTTCTAGAATCTGCGCAAGCCCTGATGCAGATAGTACCTAGGGGCAGTAACTTACAGGTTCAGGCATGGATATTGAATAAAGATATTGGTTTTGTCGAAGAGGGGCATCCGGTAACGGTGAAAGTATCTACATATAATTTTACCAAGTATGGCACTGTATCTGGAGTCGTTGCCAATATCTCAAAGGACGCAGTAATGGATGAAGAGCGGGGATATCGTTATCTTTGTGATATCGAATTGGATGCTCAAGAATTAAAACAGTCTAATGATGCATCCCTCTTCTTGCGTGCGGGTATGCATGTTGTGGCTGAGGTGAAAACGGGCAGAAGAAATATTTATGAATACTTTACTAAGCCTGTTCGGGAGTCTTTTGACAGTAGTTTTGTTGAGAGGTGATTGCATATTTGCTTTTGTTTTAAGGGTGATAGTTTATGAGGGTTAAGCATCGTATCCTCCTTGGTGTTGGTTTTTATTTTCACTCCTGTCGCATTTATTTTTCTGGGGGGTGCTTGGGTCTGAATTGAATAAATGTTTTTGGGGTTTTCAGGTTCGTCTTCCGTGCATAAAAAAACCGATAAGGTTTGTGAGGTTGTGAATATATCCCGAATTGATATTCCTGCATCTAAATTAAGATATGACGACTCAATTAAGATTTCATATGTGGAGCATGTTAAGGATGATGATTTTTTCTATGTTGATATAAGTCACAATGAGATAAAGGGTGGAGCTCCAAGGCTTATGCATCATAACCTAAAAATTGTAAGGGTATCCGATAGAAAAATTCTTGGAGAGTTTAGTTTATATGCAAGAATTGGTCAGACTTTTCCAGAGGTTGGTCATGTAAATTCTACTTCGTGTGAGGGTGGAGCTGAAGCTTCTGCTAAATTCATGCAAACTGTAGTTAATGTGAAGGATTAGTTAAAGTATTGTAAGAGTCGCTCCAGAAGGTCTATGAGCAAAAGAGTGTTTTCTCTGTCTTAAGTATATATTTATTGCTGTTGCCAATTTAATTTTATCATTTTGTTTGGTTGTGGGGTGGTGAGTTCATTCTGGTGAGGGTTGCCATCATTGGCAACGGTTAAATATATAAAAGCTGCCAAGTAGTTTTAGGTGGAAGTTTGAGGGAATATAAATATCGACAAGCTATGTTGGTCATTTATATCTGTAATTATTTTTACAGCTGGTGGAAGCTGTTGTCCAGTTGACTTTCCTCTTGGGCTAAGGCATAGAAAATATTGATAAGCGACTTATGATTTGTTTGGGGTTAAAAGGGGGCTGATTCATATTTCAAATTGGCCTTTCAGTTTGATTGAATTCTGTTGCATGGATAAACAAGCTATACGGTTTCTTATCGTTTATCTTTTTGTGTTGTGATCTTGAATTTCAATGTTTAAGTTCGGTAAATATTTTAATTCATCATTTCCTTTTGGGTGGCGTGTGTTTGGCTAATGTCTTCATTGGTTCTGGGTTTCATATTTTTGTTTTTAGGGTTGTGAATCTTTTATGTGAGCAATATATCGCTAATAAAGATCGGTTTTTAATTGAAAAAGAGGAGTGTTTTATGGTGGAGGTCTAAAGGTCAATTAGCCTGAATGCAAGGTAATTCAAAAGGGTGATAAAGATATGCTTGGTGTCTACGTGTCGCTTCTAAACGTTGGGCAGGCCTTTCTTATGCCTTTTGGAAAACCTCTCGCTTACTTGTGTTTTGATAGCGTGGGTAAGGAGAGTAGCTTTCTATAAACGATTTAAATTATTAAGGAATGATAAAAAATGATCGAAAGTTCTTTTGAAAAATCAGAGCTTGCTTTAAAAGTTAGCGCTACATTAGAAACAGATTCTGTGTCCGATCAGGTTGGGGGTAATTTGAATGCCCTTATTAGTAATGGCGGAAGTTCTGTGTTTAATGATGCTAATAACCAATCCAGTCAGTTTGCCTTAAGTGAAGTGGGGGCGGAAGAAACTATTTCTGGATCTGAGGCTGATGACACCCTTGGTGGTGGGCAAGGAGATGATGTTTTAATGGGATATGGGGGCAATGATACCCTGATAGGCCAAGAGGGAGCGGATACCCTCATTGGCGGTGAAGGGGATGATCGCTATATCTATTACCCCGGCGATGGCCAGGATGTAATCGATAATACCGGCGGCGGTGAAGAATGGCTCTTCTTTAATGGTGGGATTGGGCGAGATCGCTTAAGTTTCCAGCGCGACGGTGATGACCTAGTGATTTTGGTTGACGAGGATGCAGAGCAGTCTGTCCGTGTAGTGAACCACTTCTTGGGCGGTGATTATGCGATTGATTATATCCAGCCCAATGGAGATGACCCATTAAATCAGGAGTTCGCATTCACTGAGAGTGAAATTAACCAGATTGTTGCTGCGGGTAGTAGTGACTTTGATGCGGTTATCGAAGGTACGTCAAATGATGAGCAGCTGGCGGGTACATCAGGTAATGATCAAGTCAATGGTCTTGAGGGCAATGATACTTTATTTGGTATGGCCGGCGACGATGAGTTACTCGGCGGAGAAGGTAACGATTTCCTAATAGGGGGAAATGGTATGAATAGTAACTCTAGCGATGATACCCTTTACGGCGAAGAGGGCAATGACATTCTATCCGGTGAGGATGGTAATGACCTGCTTGTCGGTGGTGTTGGAGACGATCATTACTACTACGGCGCTAATGATGGTGTGGACGCTATCGACAACACGGGTGGTGGTACTGACTGGATCATACTCAATGATGGTATTTCCAGAGATCAGCTCAGCTTCCATCAGGATGGTGATGATTTAGTTATCCTGGTTGACTCTGATTTGAACCAACAAATTCGTGTGCTGAATCATTTTCAGGGGGGAGACCAAGCCATTAGTTACGTTCAGCCGAACGATGGTGGTTATGCGATTGCGGCGACCGAGATCCCTGCTTTACTGGCGTCACTGCCCGGTTCCGATAATGGTGGCGAGGAAGGCCCGGAAGATGACTTTGACGCGGTAGTAGAAGGTACAGATGCAGGTGAGCAACTGATAGGGACATCTGGTAATGATCAGCTGCAAGGCCTTGCCGGCGATGATGTGTTATTTGGTATGTCCGGTGATGATGAACTACTGGGCGGTGCAGATAATGATTATCTGAGCGGCGGAAATGGCGGAAATAGCGGATCCGGCAACGACACCCTGTATGGTGAGGATGGCGATGACATCTTGTCTGGTGAGGATGGCGATGACTTGCTGATTGGTGGCCTGGGTAACGATCAATACTACTACGGTGCCAATGGTGGGGTGGATACGATTGATAATACCGGCGGCGGTACCGACTGGATTCTCCTTACTGATGGTATTACTAGGGAGCAGCTCAGCTTCCATCAAGATGGCAATGACTTAATTATTCTGGTCGACTCTGATTTGGAACAGCAGATTCGGGTTCTCGGACATTTTGAAGGTGGTGACAAAGCAATTAGCTATGTGCAGCCGGATGATGGCGATTTCGCTATTGCGGCAGCGACAATTTCTGGTTTGCTTGAATCCCTCCCAGGTACAGATAACGGTGAAGAGCCTGAAGAGGATTTCGACAGTGTTGTTGAGGGCACAAGTAGCGGTGAGCAGTTGGCAGGGACCTCTGGCAACGACCAAATAAAAGGCCTTGAGGGGGATGATACTCTGTTCGGTATGTCTGGCGATGATGAACTGCTCGGTGGCGCTGACAATGATTTCCTAGTCGGGGGTAACGGCACCAACAGTAATTCCGGCAATGATGCGCTTTACGGTGGAGACGGCGATGATATTCTATCCGGTGAGGATGGTGATGATTTGCTGGTCGGAGGCCTTGGCGATGATCATTATTATTATGGTTCAAATGGCGGTATCGATACCATCGATAATACGGGCGGCGGAACGGATTGGATTCTGCTCACTGACGGAATTGGCAGAGGCCAGCTCAGCTTCCATCAGGATGGTGATGATCTTGTTATTCTTGTCGATGCGGATCTAAATCAGCAGCTGCGGGTTCAAGGGCACTTCTTGGGTGGAGATAACGCAATCAGTTTTGTTCAGCCCAATGATGGCGGCTATGCAATACCGGCCGCAAACTTCCCCGGGCTTCTTGAGGCACTTCCAACTTCGGACACTACTGCTAGCAGTAACTTTATTGCTAGTGCTTTGGCTGAGCCAGGTCAGGAAGAGATAGTTGAATATGATGGGTTTGAGGTTGGAGTTAGTGAAAGCTCTGTTCTGACTACTAACTCAGCGCTTCAAGTGGATATGGCGGATAGTTTGGTCAGTGCGATGGCTGCTTTCGGGGGTGAACCTATGGGTGAATCTCAGTTTGCTAGCGGTCCTCGGGAGGACGTAGAAATGGTTATTGCCAGTAGCTTCCAGGCAGCTTGACTCTAAAATTGGCGGCCCTTGTGGTCGCCTTTTCTACTTCTATCTCGGGTTGGTGGAGTTTGATGGCTGTGATAGATATATAATAATCCTTTCCCCTATCTGTTTGGTGCCTGGTGATTGCTTTCAATGATGCTCCTTAAATGTCCATCACCTAAAGGCGTATAACAACTATTTGTCTGTCAATTGTCAGTGGCTGTATGTGTTAGTTATCTGCTTAGGCATTGTTTTGTGACGGGGGGCTTTAGGGGTTTGAAACGCCATCAGAGCTATTATCTATTTGGAGCTCTTTTGAAGTTATTTATCTGTCAGATAAAGTATCACTTGTGAAATCTAAGGTGGAATTGCTATGAAAATGATGACCTGCAAGGAGTTAGGAGGCGCCTGCGATGTGGAGTTTCGTGGGGATAACTTTGAAGAGGTGGCGGAGCTTAGCAAGATGCACGGAATCGAGATGTATCGAAAAAATGATGCACAGCACTTGCAAGCTATGAAAAAAATGCAGGATTTGATGAAAGATCCAGAATCAATGCAGAAGTGGTATGAGTCAAAGAAGGCGGAATTTTCAGCTCTCCCGGATTGTAAATAGAAAAATTAGTATTTTATGGGTGGAGATTGATTTGGCCTAATAAGCTTGGTGGCTAAAGTTTGATTAATAATATATGGATTGAGTAATTCGAAAAGGGTTTCCACTTGGGTGGTATATATTGCTTGGCTAATAATCCTATCTATTTAAGATTGGCGACCCTTCACAGGGTGCCTCTTTTTGGTTTCAACGGCCTTCCAAAGAGGTCGCATTAATAGCCGGGCAAACGCAAAGCCGACAAAAAACAAGTTACAGATATAGGCTAAAAAATAAGGGCCAAACTCTCTTTCGAAAAATATGCCAGTAGCGTTGAGGGTGCTGACGATAACTACCGATGAAGCGATACTGAAAAGCCCATAGTAGGTAACTTTCATTACAATAGACACAAATTTGAAGTGTCTTTTTTTCCACAGATAGACAATAAAGCCTGTGGTGGCTATTCCCATCAAGGAGCTGCTTGTAGACCAAACATAGCCAGCATCGATACGGAAGTTCAAAAGTGCCAAAGAAAAGGCGGCGAGCAGTGCGCTGAATAGGCTGATATAGACAATCATGGCCAGGGACACCACATGACCCCTAGAGATACTCTCTATTCTCCTTGACTGAAAAGTGGCAACCATTGCCGCAAATCCTGCCAGCACTATGGATATTTCAATAATGACAAGCAATTGATCGATTTGTACCGACAGTTTTTCCATCTTCCGCTATTGTCCCAAGCAGAAAGTTTAAATAGGAAAGTTGATAACAGTATATGAGTGAAATGGAGAGCTGGTAAGTTGTTTCCCGTCTCACAATTAGCTTTATTTTAACCCGCTTGCTATATGGTTAATAATTGTTGTTAGGTGTAGGTGTCCAATGGTTGACGCCACACTTTTAGCTGAAAATCAGCCGGACGCCGCCGTTTTCTCCTTGTCGGTTCGGCCTAGTTCATTTTCTTTAACAGCTACCCATAATGGGCGCATAAGCAGTCTTGAAAATGCATAACCGACGACAAATAGGTTGCAAACAAAGGATAAAAAATACGGTCCATACTCCCTGTTGAAAACGATCCCTAGCGCATTCATGATATTGATAATAACGACTGAGCCGGCAATGCCGAAAAGAAGGAAATAGGTAACCTTGGCAACAATTGAAACAGATTTGAGTCGTTTCTTTATCCATAGGTAGCCGATAGAAAACGACGTAGCCACACTCATGGCAAAACTGCTTACTGACCACAGGGTGCGATCAGCGAGATCAAAATTGGATAGAGTCAGGGTGAAGGCAGCCAGTAATGCGTTGATCAAACTGATATAAATAATCATCGCGAGGGATACAATTCTTCCTTTGCCAAGATTTCTGCCTTTTCTGGGTTGGAGCGTGCCAACTATTGCAGCAAAGCCTGCCAGAATAATACAGCATTCAAGAACGACAATTAGTTGGTCTAACTCCTTCAATATTGCCTCCCTCTACTGCTTTATTTAGCTGAAATTTTGAAGCCCAGGGAAATATCCATAAATATAGTAGCGGTAGTAAGCTGCGTTTTGAGTGGTGCAAATCTTTTTACTTTTCAGAGGTTTTTTCTGGTTGTTAAATCATAAACAAAAAAGGCGACTAAAAAGCCGCCTTTTTGATTAAAAGTAATTTTCCTGTTTAGGCTAGCGGATCGGCGTCTGCATCGTAGGGGAGTTCCTCGATATCCAAAGTGCGGCCATCTTTCAGGTGTAAGGATTCACCTGCGGCCACTTTGGCGATGGTGAGTACGGCGAGTAGCTGAACGCCTTCTTTGCTATGGCAGGCTTCCACCAGATTGCCAACGCTTTGCTTTCCATCTCCAAAGATCTCCATGCCCGATTCAGGGAGATCCCCCGAAGCGCAGCTGGCCCGGTAAAGGCGACGTTTGGCGGCGCCGCGGAATTGCATACGGGCAATTACTTCCTGGCCGGTATAGCAGCCTTTTTTAAAGCTCACGCCACCGAGCAGGTGCAGGTTGGTCATCTGCGGGATAAACATCTCTGTAGTGGCGGCGTCCACCTGGGGGATGCCGGCTTCAATTTGGCGCATTTGCCAGCAGTCATAGCCGGTAGCTTCACACTCTGGTGATAGCTTTTGCCACAGTTGCTGGACCTTGCTGGTGGGTACCAGGATGGCTAGCTGCAGGTCGGTAATACATTGGGCAATGCAGCGCTCTCCTTCGAAGTCAAATAGCTTCACCTCGCCGACAGAGGGTTGCTCGAAGCCCAGCAGTTTGGAGGTGCGCTCTGCCACATCGCGCCCCTGCAGGCCTAACCAGTGGGTTTCATCACTGATGTCGTGCAGCTCTGTTTTGAAAAAGACGGCGTACTTGGCTAGCGCTTGCTGGGCGATGGGGGCCAAATTCTTTGGCAGCCGGAAGATGAACTCACTTTGCGAAAGTTTCAGTGCACTAAAAGCACTGATCATACGCCCCTTGGGGTTGCAGTGAGCGCCCAGGGTGCTGTGTTCATCGGGAAGGTTGATCAAGTCACAGGTGAGCTGCCCCTGTAAGAACTTCTGGCTGTCGGGTCCGGTAATGGAAATAGCTCCGATTGGGCCCAGGTCCAGCAGGTGCAAACTCTGAGGGTCTTCGCGACTGGTGAGAGGGAAGTGAGCTTTGCTGCCCTCCCAAATGGCGCCCTCGTTGCTGAGAAAATCCTGCCACTGTTGCTGATCCATAATCCTGCCACCTGCATTTGTATTCGGGGCTTTATTTGGGGGTCCTTCGCGCCCTTTTCAAGTTTGGTGGAGCAGGGGGTATACTGCGCTTTTTATCTGGTTGGAAAGAAGTATGGATCGCAACCGCCTGTTTTGGGCCAGTCGCCGTGGCATGTTGGAATTGGATCTGGTTTTGCTGCCGTTTCTGGATAATGTTTACGAGACCCTGGAGCCAGAGGATCAGCAGCGCTATATCCGCCTGCTTGATGAGCAGGATCAGGATCTGTTCGCCTGGTTCTTGCGTCGAGAAGATCCGGCTGACCCGGACTTGAAGCGTATAGTACAGATCATCCGTGACAACACCGGACTCCAGGAATAGCTCGACACCCCCGCTTTATGAGCGCAGCGCCCGCTTAAGTTGCGTCGTTGCGCCTTCCTTTCTTTTGCATTTGCTCCTTTTGCTGATCACCTTCCTGGCGATCTTACTACTCTGGTTGTGTAACCTGCCTTTAGTGTTATCAGGGCTGGCGAGCCTTTTTGTTGTGGTTTACGCCGGGATAGAGTGGCGCCGGGTGAAAACTGTGAGCGGCCATTTATCGACCCGTGAGCGAAGGTGGTTTTGGCACCCTGATGGCGCAGATCGTCGCGAATTCCAGTTTGTAAATGAGCTGGTGTTGTGGTCTTGGTTGGTGGTGATTAATGGTCGGGACAGGGCTGGGCGCCGGCTCCGTTTGGTGTTGGCCAAGGATATGCTGGCGCCGCAGGATTGGCGCAGGCTACAAGTGGCACTGCGCTATTCCCGCTAGTTAGCTGGGTTGCCGTGGCGGGCCCAGCTGGCTAAAAATTGGTCGGTTAAATAAATTGGCGTTGGCCGGCAAAGTTCTCTGGCACCAAAATCGTGTCCATAGCAAGTTCACGCAGTTGGGGGTAGTCGAGGGAGTAGTGCAGCCCCCGGCTCTCGCGGCGATCCAGGGCCGAACGAATAATCAATTCCGATACCAGGGAGAGATTGCGCAGTTCAACCAGATCGCTGCTGATGCGGTAATTGGCGTAGAACTCGCGAATTTCTTTCTGCAGCAACGTTACTCGGTGTTGTGCGCGCAAGAGTCGCTTGCGGGTGCGCACAATGCCCACGTAGTCCCACATAAACCGGCGCAGCTCATCCCAGTTATGGGAAATCACTACATCTTCATCGGAATCAGTGACGCGCGATGCATCCCAGTCAGGAGATGGGCGGGGCGCCTGTACCATACCCAGGTGCTCATCGATATGCAGGGCTGCTGAGCGAGCGTAAACCAGACACTCTAACAGCGAGTTGCTGGCAAGGCGGTTGGCGCCGTGTAAGCCGGTAAATGTCGTTTCGCCGATGGCGTAGAGCTGGTCCAGATCTGTGCGCCCATGGCGATCGACCATAATGCCTCCACAGGTATAGTGAGCTGCAGGCACCACTGGAATAGGCTCTCGGGTGATATTAATGCCATATCGAAGGCAATTGTTATAAACCGTTGGGAAGTGATCGCGGACAAACTGTGGATCTTTGTGGGAGATGTCCAGATAGAGGCAATCTGCCCCCAGCCGCTTCATCTCGTGGTCGATAGCGCGGGCGACGATATCCCGTGGCGCCAACTCTCCTCGCTTGTCGAAGCGGTCCATAAACCGGCTGCCGTCGGGAAGCTTGAGTACAGCGCCTTCACCGCGCAAAGCCTCTGTCACCAGCAGGGCTTTGGCCTTGGGATGGTAAAGGCAAGTGGGGTGAAATTGATTGAACTCCATATTGGCCACGCGGCACCCGGCGCGCCAAGCCATTGCGATTCCATCGCCGCTGGCACCGTCCGGGTTACTGGTATAAAGGTAGGCCTTGCTGGCCCCCCCGGTGGCCAGGACGACGGCTTTAGCCTGGATCAGCTCGACCTCATCGTTGCTCTTGTTGAGTACATAGGCGCCGGCACAGCGAAATCGGCCTTTATCTGGATCCGGCTGGCGGATTAGATCGATGGCAACGTGGTGTTCGAAACAGTCGATATTGGGGCTGTTTAGCACCTTGGTGATCAGGGTGCTGTGTACCGCTTGGCCGGTGGCATCGGCGCTATGAATAATGCGCCTGTGACTGTGCCCCCCCTCTTTGGTGAGGTGGTAACCCTGTTCCTCGCGGGTGAAGTCCACACCCTGATCGATTAACCAGCTGATCGCGGCAGTGCTCTCCTCTACGGTAAAGCGCACTGAAGCGGGGTGGCAGAGTCCTGCACCCGCGTCTAATGTGTCTGCAATATGCGACTCAACCGAATCCATCTCATCCAACACTGCAGCGATGCCTCCCTGGGCGAACCAGGTGGAGCCATCTTGCAATCTCTGTTTGGAGAGCAGGGCCACGCGATACTGGGAGGCGAGATGCAGGGCCAGTGTAAGGCCTGCTGCACCGCTTCCAATTACGAGAACGTCGTAGTTTGCCTGGGCATTCATAGATTTCAATTATGTTTAAGGGTCGCGTAGTATAGCGCCTCCTGATTATTCGTCGATTTGACGTGGAACTTATGTCCTATTGTCATTGTCATCAACACAGTAAAAGAAACGCCTGCGCCGGTGGCCCCGCAGTCAAATTTTGTGGCGCCCGCAGTGTGGCTGGATATGGGAGTTGGGGATGACAGCGCATCAGGCGTCAACGAGTGACCGTGAGCTGGTAGAACGGGTACAAAAAGGGGACAAACGCGCTTTTGACCTTCTTGTACTTAAGTACCAGCACAAAATTGTTGCTGTAGTGAGTCGGTTCATTAAGGACCACAGTGAAGTACAGGATGTAACCCAAGAAGCTTTTATTAAGGCTTATCGTGCTCTTGCCAATTTTCGCGGCGAGAGTGCTTTTTACACCTGGATGTATCGGATTGCGATCAATACCGCCAAGAATCACCTGGTTTCCCGCAGTCGTCGGCCGCCATCTTCCGATGTTGAACTGGAAGATGCTGAGTTTTACTCGGGTGCTGACCTGCTGCGTGACAACGAGACACCTGAAAGTCAGATGTTTCGCGACCAGCTGGAAGCGGCGGTGCATCGCGCTATTCGCGCACTGCCAGAGGATCTGCGCTCAGCGGTAACGCTGAGAGAGCTTGAGGGACTGAGCTACGAGGAAATCGCTGAGGTTATGGGATGCCCGGTGGGAACTGTGCGCTCTAGAATATTTCGCGCACGGGAGGCGATAGACCGGACAGTCCAGGCCGTGATGGCCGGCGAGCCGGAAACACTGGGTGACAGGGGTTAAAATTGCGGAAAATTTTCCCAGTCGGGGAAACCAACCGCTCAGACTCCGGTCATAACATGTAACCAAATATGGTGCTTGTGGGCACCGAATAAATGATTGCACAAGAGGGTTAACCCCTATGTCCCACGGGAATCATCAGGAACGTCTTAACGAGTCGCTCTCGGCGCTCATGGATGGCGAAGTCAGCGAACTGGAGCTGCAACGGCTTCTGAAGGCCAGCGCGGCCTCTGAAGAGTTCGGTGAGCGCTGGTCGCGTTACCAACTTGCGGCGAGTGTTATGCGCCGCGAACAGGTCGCGCCGGTCGACATCGGCCTTGCAGCGAGTATTTCTGCCGCCATCGATGAGGAAGAGCCTCTGTCGCAAAACGGCAATGGGGGATCTGCGGTTACTGGCAATTTGGTCAACAATCGCTGGTGGCGTCCGCTCTCCCGTGGTGCTGTTGCTGCGACGGTGGCTTTTGCTGCCATTTTGGGTGTGCAGCAAATGACAGATTCTCCGCAGAACACCATCCAGGGGGGGAGCCAGCCAGTAGCATCGGTTGAGCGTGAAGCCCAACCAGTGGTTCAGTCTGCTCCGCAGCCTTCCGGTTTTTATGTGCCCGCTCCCTCTACGCGCTCTGTGAGCACTGCGGCTCCCCGCTTTGTACCCGAGCAGCGCACAGGTGTTGTGGGGCAGGCTGTAATACAGCAGGCACCAACCCCCGAGTTGATGCGCCACCTGAATCGCGTAATGATTCAGCACTCAGAACAAGCCGCTCATGTGGGCAGTCAGGGCATGGTGCCTTTTGCTCGCGCCACTTACGGCGAACAAGTTGGAATGTAGTGTGACGAAAGTCGAAACCAGGGGGCGCCGAATCCTCAGTGGGATTCTCAAGGCCAACGGTCTACTGTTGGCCTCCTCGTTATTGGCACCCATGTCATTTGCCCAGGTTGACGCTGGCGTAGAGCCCAGTGCCCCCACCACTATCAATCTCGATATGAGTACTGCTCCCGCAGCAGCCCCGGCTGTTGTGGAAGTTGCTATGACGGACGGGGGCTCGGGAGAGGTGGAAAGTCCCGCTGCGGTACCGGCCGTTCCAGCAACTGCAACTCCAGAAAGTGCTGTTGGCGGCGTGCCGGCGCAAGAGGCGGTGACATCTGGCGTAGTTAACCTCAACCCTGCAGCGCAGAGCGGCATGGTAAGCCCGGGTGTGGTGAGTAATAACGAGGTTGAGCATTGGCTAGCCAAGTTGGCAAAGGCAGTAACTGAGCTTGAATACAGTGGTCTGGTGACCTTTGAGCATGCGGGCCTCCTGGAGACTTTGCAGGTTGTTCACGCGGTTCGAGAAGGTGAGCAGGTAGAGCGCGTGCGCTACCTCAGTGGTGAGCCTAGAGAGTTGATCAGCCACGGCAGTGCCGGAAATTGCGATGTCAGTGCTTCGCCAAGAAATCGTGCTACAGCATGGAGCTCGGCGGGCCAACAACAGGCTCAGCGCGCCTACCAATTTATCTTGCGGGGTGAGGAGCGAATCGCGGATCGCGATGCTGTTGTGATTGAGGCGCGACCGAGGGATCGCTATCGCCTGGGCTTGGTAGTGAGTCTCGATAAACAGACTGGGCTGCCGTTGAAGACCATGCTGGTTAGCACTCAGGGCCGCGTACTGGAGCGTTACCAGTTTGTACAACTGGATCTCTCCCCTGTAGAGGATGCCGCACTACAGGCGGTCTCGAATAATGCCCGGCGCATCGACAATCGGAATGAGTGTACGGCTTCACAGAGCCGCTGGCAGGTGGGCTGGTTGCCCGATGGTTTCCGGGTAGTGTCCGTCAAGCCCTTATCTGATGGCGATATGATGGTGTTTAGCGACGGGCTGGGAGTGTTCTCTGTATTTGTCCAGCGCCTCGGTCCAGAACTTGAGGGTTTTAAAGGCCGCGCAATCCGCGGAGCCACAACAGCCTATATGGACCGGTTGGAAATTGAAGGTGTTGCTTACACTGTAACAGTGGTGGGTGAAATCCCCGAAACTACAGCGCGCCGTGTTGCCAGCTCAATTACCGCAAAGAGCTAAGTGAGCATATAGGTGCTTCAAGAGCGTGGTCGGGTGGTGGCCATAGAGTCCGATGCTATCTGGGTGGAGACCACCCAGAGTAGCGCCTGTAATGGCTGTTCTACCAAGTCCAGCTGTGGGACTGGATTGCTGGGCGAGCTGTTTTCTTCTTCGACCCGCGTTAAAGTAGCTCTCAACGGTTTTTCCGCAGATAAAATCCACCTCGATGATGTGGCAGTAATTGGTATTACCGAGAATGCCCTGACCAGTAGTGCCTTGCTGGTTTACCTCGTCCCCTTGATGTCCCTGGTGCTAGTTGCACTGATTGGGGATTCGCTCTTCGCTGAGCCCGGTGCTGTAATCGGGGCCTTGATCGGCCTGGTCTTCGGTGCTTTGGGCGTTCGCTGGTACAGTAGGTCCCAGTCGCAAAACCCCACCTACACCCCTGTACTTCTGCAGATTGAGCCCTCCCAAAAGAAATAGTCCGTCGCCTCCGCCTTCGCCAGCTAGCCCTCGTCTCCCTGACCTAAACTGAGAGTTCCTTTTATTGCCTGGAGGCTCTGCCAATGAGGGCTCGCTGTTTTGATGAGCGCTGGCCTCTACGTACTGCATTTGTCATCTCTCGTGGTGCGCGCACCGAGGCTCAGGTTGTGGTGGTGGAGCTTAGTGATGGTGAAGTCTCTGGCGTCGGTGAGTGCACGCCTTATGCTCGCTATGGAGAAAGTGCTGCCTCTGTTTTGCACCAGCTGCAGCCAATGCTCAAAGAGGTGAGCGATGGGTTGACCCGAGAGCAATTACAGCTGCGTATGCCTGCCGGAGCGGCGCGAAATGCATTGGATTGTGCGCTGGCAGATTGGGAGGCTAGAAAAGCGGGGCGTCTACATCCGGCTCCGGATTTTCTCCCTACCGTACAGACATTAGTTGTTGATAGTCCCGAGGCAATGGCAAGTGCTGCGAAAATTGCTGTGACTGCGGGAGCTGATGTTCTCAAGTTGAAACTTGATGACCAACATGTGCAAGAAAGGGTGTCGGCAGTACGCTCAGCAGCACCGGATGCCAGGTTGGTGATTGATGCCAATGAGGCATGGCGAAAAGAGACCTTGTTGCAGAGATGTCATGATTTAAGCAAGCTGGGGGTGGCGATGCTTGAGCAGCCACTTCCAGCAAGTGAAGATGAATTTTTGGAGAGCTTTGAACACCCGCTGACGATTTGTGCGGACGAGAGTTGCCATACTCGGGAGGATCTGCCGAAGTTGCTTAAACGCTATGAGATGGTCAATATCAAGTTGGACAAAACTGGCGGGATTACCGAGGCCTTGGCACTGGCAGATGAAGCGACTGATCTCGGCCTGGAAATTATGCTGGGATGTATGCTGTGTACCTCTCGGGCTATCCGAGCAGCCTGGCCCTTGGGAAGTCGAGCGAGCTTTCTGGACCTGGATGGGCCCACCTGGCTGGCCAGCGATGTGGAGCCCCCTCTGCTTTTCAAGGCGGGTAGAGTTTATTGGTCGTAAGTCAGCAGATCGATTAGCGCTTGCAGATAGTCTTCACTTGCCGCATCTGCTGATATTGGAGGGAATTCAAGGGTAATACAAGGCAGTGTTTGTTCTGCGCACCAAGTGCCGAATGATCCTGGGGTCTGGTAACCCACATCCCCAACCAGAGGGAGCTTAAAATCGCTGGCAAGCTGCATTCCCAGAGGGCTGTTGCTGGGGTCCTCGACACAGGCAAGGGGCTCGTGAATGGAAACGGTCCAGGTCGGTCCCAGCTTTGCAAGCAGCTGGCAAAGTGCAGAGGTCTCGGGTTCAGAGGCGGCGCTATCACCTGTACTTAACCGAACATCGCGTTTTTCCGCAGCACTGTTCCACCGGTAGACATTGCCACTGCCATCCCAATTTGCAGTGGCAAAGTTGCGGTTGAGATCTACGCCGCGTGCGTTGGCCCTGGTGCCCAGCTGGCAGCCATCCGGATTGACAGCGAGGATTACGTGATGCCTCAATGAATTGGTGGCGAGGGCCCGCAACGCGCAGGATAGAGCGACGACTGCGGCGACTTCATCTCCGTGGGTACCGGCCATTATGAGGCCGTGGTGGGTACCGGTTTGCGCGGGAAAATAGAGTAGGGGGGCGCCCAAAACACTTTGGCCGTAGAGCTCAGTGGGCAGGTGAAACTGACCGCGTTCTGGGCGCGGGCGCATTTCGGACATCGTTAACTCTTTACACAGTTTTACAGTCTGTTGTAGAACTTTGGTGACTAGATCGCCACTAAGTCGTTACTGAGAGTCCCTAAGGGGCTGGACAAGCCAAGGCTCGCCCTTGAAAGGACTCGAAAATCCAATGGTTTCATATTAGAAGGGATCACTAGGGGTAACAAACCTATGGTTAAACGTTGTACACAATATCTACTGGTTCTTTGTCTGCTGGTTTCCGGGGCTGCCAGTGCCCGCGGACTGCCTGAACTTACGGAGTTAATCGAAGATAACTCTCCGGCAGTCGTCAAAATCAACACGGTTGATCGCAACCGCACTAGTCGCAGTAGCCAGCCGCAGCTTCAACAGGAAATTCCCGATATCTTCCGCCACCTTTTCGAGCCGCGCCAGCGCCAGCAGCGCCCGGTAGCGAGTATGGGGTCCGGCTTTATCATCTCTGAAGACGGTTATATCGTAACCAATAATCACGTGGTCGATGGTGCGGACCAGGTAACCGTTACATTGACTGATCGTCGCGAATACGAGGCGCAGGTTATCGGCAAGGATGTGCGCTCCGACCTGGCCCTGTTAAAGATCGACGCGGAAGACCTGTCGTCAGTACGCTGGGGGGATTCCGAAGAACTGCAGGTGGGAGAATGGGTTGTCGCTATTGGCTCTCCCTTCGGCTTGGACTACTCCGCAAGCGCCGGGATCGTCAGTGCGATGGGGCGCAGTATCCCCAATGAGAGCCGCGAGAATTACGTTCCTTTTATCCAGACAGATGTTGCAATTAACCCCGGAAATTCCGGAGGCCCGCTGTTTAACCTGGATGGCGAAGTGGTGGGTATCAACTCTCAGATCTATACCCGCAGTGGCGGTTCTATCGGGCTCTCCTTCGCTATTCCCGCAAGCCTTGCCCAGGATGTGGTTGCCCAGTTAAAAGAAAAAGGACGGGTGGATCGCGGGTGGCTCGGGGTGGGAATCAGTAATGTCGACCGCAATATGGCGGAAGCCATGGGCCTTGGTAAGCCCGCCGGCGCCCTGATCGATCAGGTGAGCCCTGGGTCGCCCGCAGCTCAAGCGGGAATTTTGCCCGGTGATATCATTTTGCGCTTCCATGGTCAGGAAATTGGTGTGCGTGGCGACCTGCCGCACGTTGTAGGCCAGATTCGACCGGGTACACAGGCCCAGGTGGAGTTGATCCGCAATCGTAAACCCGAGCGCCTGAGTGTCACTGTCGGCACCCTGCCGGGTTCTGAAGATGAAGCGAGGCAAGTGGCAGCCAATCCCAGCTCTGGAGTGGGTGGGCGCCTGGGTGTCGTGGTTGAGGAAATTCCCGATATCCTGAAGCAACGCTGGAATGTGGAAACTGGGGTGCTGGTTAAGCAAGTGATTCCAGGCAAGCCCGGTGCCAAAGCAGGTTTGCGCAGTGGCGATATCATCGCGCAACTTGGTTTTGAAGAAGTTGGCGACATTAGTGACTACAAAACTGTCGTCAAGGATCTGCCGGAGGATGAGCTATTGCCGATTCGCTTCTTCCGGGCCGGGCAGTCCACTTTCCGTACAATTAAGATCGAAAGCTAGCCGCTTTCCAGCGATTGGTGGCCCATTGGGCCACCTAGCTCTCACCTCTGTCCATGAGTTCTGTTAGACTTGCGCCACACAGTTGGCACTATAGCCAGCTAATCATTTGATTTTGCAAGGGTTTTTATTCCGCAGTGGCCACAGATCTCTCTCATATCCGCAATTTCTCCATTATTGCCCATATCGACCACGGGAAATCTACCCTGGCTGACCGCTTTATCCAGGACTGTGGTGGCCTCTCCGATCGAGAGATGGCTGAACAGGTGCTGGACAGCATGGAGCTCGAGCGCGAGCGTGGGATTACTATCAAGGCGCAGAGTGTGACGCTCGACTATGAAGCGCGCGATGGTAAGACCTATCAGCTGAACTTTATTGATACCCCCGGACACGTGGATTTCTCCTATGAGGTGTCCCGTTCTCTGGCAGCTTGTGAAGGCGCGCTACTGGTGGTAGATGCCGCCCAGGGCGTTGAGGCCCAGTCGGTTGCCAACTGCTATACAGCCATTGAACAGGGGTTGGAAGTTATCCCTGTCTTGAACAAGATGGACTTGCCCCAGGCAGACCCTGAAAAGGTTGCCGAAGAAATTGAAGATATTATCGGTATCGATGCCGCCGAAGCGACTCGTTGCAGTGCTAAGTCTGGCCTCGGTGTTGAGGATGTACTGGAAGATCTGGTGCGCTTGGTACCACCGCCGGAAGGCGATGTTGATGCTCCTCTACAGGCGCTGATTATCGACTCATGGTTTGACAGCTACCTGGGCGTTGTTTCCTTGGTGCGCGTTGTACAGGGCACCCTGAAAACCAAAGAAAAGATTGTCACCAAATCTATCGGTCGTGCCCATGTTGTGGACAGCGTGGGAATCTTTACACCCAAGCGCCACGAAACCGGTGTACTTCGCGCAGGTGAAGTGGGCTTTGTGGTGGCAGGGATCAAGGATATTCATGGCGCTCCTGTGGGCGATACGCTGACCCATGCTAAGGGCGCCGATGACATTGATATGCTGCCGGGCTTCCAGAAGGTTAAGCCCCAGGTTTATGCAGGCTTGTTCCCGGTTAGTTCAGACGATTATGAGGCTTTCCGGGATGCGCTGGAGAAGCTGTCGCTGAACGATGCCTCCCTGTTCTACGAACCAGAAACATCCGATGCCCTGGGCTTTGGTTTCCGTTGTGGCTTCCTCGGCATGCTGCATATGGAAATTATCCAGGAGCGTCTGGAGCGGGAATACGACCTGGATCTGATTACCACAGCGCCGACCGTGGTTTATGAAGTTGAGCAGTCAGACGGTGAGATAGTGATGGTAGATAATCCATCGCGCTTACCCGATGTAGGCTCCATCGAAGAGATGAGGGAGCCGATTGCCGAGGTGAATATTCTTGTACCTCAGGAGTATTTGGGCAACGTCATCACTTTGTGTGTGGAAAAACGCGGTATTCAAAAGGACATGCAGTACGTAGGTTCACAAGTGTCCCTGCGCTATGAACTGCCGATGAGCGAAGTGGTTATGGACTTCTTCGACCGTCTCAAATCCGTAAGCCGCGGCTTTGCTTCTTTGGATTACAGCTTTGTCCGCTTTGAAGCGGCCAAGTTGGTGCGACTGGATATCCTGATTAATGGTGACCGGGTGGATGCTCTGGCGCTGATTGTCCACCGCGATAATGCGCAGCAGAAAGGCCGCGCAATGGCGGAAAAGATGAAAGAGCTGATTCCCCGTCAGATGTTTGATGTGGCGATCCAGGCGGCTATTGGTGGTCAGGTAGTTTCGAGAACCACGGTGAAGGCGCTGCGCAAAAACGTGACGGCCAAATGTTACGGTGGTGATGTTACTCGTAAGAAGAAGCTGCTGGAGAAGCAGAAAGCGGGTAAGCGCAGAATGAAGCAGTTGGGCCGTGTTGAAGTGCCGCAGGAGGCATTCCTGGCGGTACTGAAGGTGGATCAGTAGGGTTTCGGCCCTACGCCACGACGAAAAATAAGGGATAGTAGAGAAAAGTAATGGATATAAATTTACCTCTGATTCTGCTGTGGTTGGTTGTGATTAGTGGCGGAATCTGGTTAGTTGACAGTCTGTTTTTCGCCCGTCAACGCAAGAAGAATGTCGGGGACCAGCAAGAAGATCCGATCGTTGTCGAGTACGCGAAGTCTTTCTTCCCGATTCTGGCGATCGTATTTGTTCTGCGCTCTTTTATTGTCGAGCCCTTCCAGATTCCTTCAGGTTCAATGATTCCAACATTGGAAGTCGGGGATTTTATTCTGGTAAACAAGTATGCCTACGGTGTGCGCTTGCCAGTGTCCCGAACCAAGGTAATGGATGTGGGTGAGCCCAAGCGCGGCGATGTCATGGTGTTCTTTCCACCCCACAATAACGATACTTACTACATCAAGCGGGTGATTGGGTTACCCGGTGACAAGATAGAGCTGAAGAACAATGTGCTCTATGTCAACGGTGAGATGGCTCGCCAAGAATTGATCCGGGCTATCCCGCCAAGTAACCCGCAAACAGAAGTCATGTGGGAAGATCTCGATGGCTATCGCCACGAGATGCAGAAAAGTGTCCGCCCCCGGCAGTACAGTAACTTTAGTGGGGTAGTGCCGGAAGGGCATTATTTTATGATGGGCGATAACCGCGATAACAGCCTCGATAGCCGGGAGTGGGGCTTTGTCCCAGAGAAGGATATCGTCGGCAAAGCTTTCGCCATTTGGATGCACTGGGACAAGTTGCTCAGTTTGCCCAGCTTTAAGCGTGTAGGCTCAATCCAATAAAGAAACCAGCCGGGCGTTAGCCCGGTTATTTATAAAGGATAGAGGGCATAGTTATGGGTAGTAAACTCAACCTTTCACTGCAGCAGCAGCGCGGTATGAGCTACTGGGGTTGGCTGCTGATTATCGCGATGTTGGGATTTGCTTTGACCTGTGTGTCCAAGATGGCACCGGCCTACGTAGATGCTCGTTACGTTAACGAAGGGCTAAAAACTCTCGGTCAAAACCCAAACCTGGAAGATATGACCACGGGTCAGATTAAAAAAGAGCTGAACCGTTTTTTCCTGGTAAACAATGTGCGCGGAGAGCCTACTAAATCTGTGCAGGTAGTTCGTGGTGCAAAGGGTTCTGTTGTGAGCATCAATTACGAACTGCGCCAGCCGCTGATATACAACGTAGATGTTGTGATGAAGTTTAATAAACAGCTCGACACTGCGAAGCCGGAGCTTTGCTGTGATGCGCTGATCGATCTGGAGCAATTCCGCAAACGTGACTGATCTTTTATTGGAACGCCTTTGCAAGCGCCTCGGCCATGATTTTGATCAGGCCGAGCTGCTTGAGTTGGCTCTTACTCACCGATCCCATGGGAGTCGTAATAATGAGCGCCTGGAGTTTCTCGGCGACTCGATACTCGGGTTCACTATCGGCGCGGCACTTTACGAGCAGTTCCCCAACGGGCGCGAGGGGCAGTTGAGCCGCTTGAGGGCACAATTGGTTAGCGGTGAAACCCTGGCAAAACTTGCGCGGGAGCTGGAAATTGGCGATTGCCTGCGCCTCGGTGAAGGTGAAATGAAAAGTGGCGGCTTTCGTCGGGCATCGATTCTGGCCGATGCCGTAGAGGCTCTTATTGGGGCCATCTATTTGGACGCCGGTTTGGAGGCTGCGCGCGCCCGGGTACTTGAGTGGTTTGCATTGCGCTTGCAGGGCCTATCATTAGAGACCGTGAAGGATCCCAAAACTCGCTTGCAGGAGTGGCTGCAGGCTCGAAAAAAACCTCTGCCGGAATATAAAGTCGTAGATGTTTCTGGCGCTGAACACGCACAGCATTTTGTAGTGGAGTGCCGTGTCAGTGGCCTTACGCAGCCCGTAAAAGGCGAAGCCAGCAGTCGCCGTAATGCTGAAAAGACTGCGGCGGTGGAAGCTTATAAGCTCCTCACCGGGCAGGGCTAACCTTACAATAGAAACGACGCGCCGGATCCATTTCCCGCATCGTAATGACAGCCCCTTGTATCACTGGGGGTGCTTTTGGCTCCGGGGCTTCCCGGAGACCTCCAACTCTTTCGGAGAAATTTCTTGAGCGAACAACCTTCTCGCTGTGGCTATGTCGCGATTGTCGGCCGCCCCAATGTGGGAAAATCCACACTGTTGAACCACCTGCTAGGGCAGAAACTCGCGATTACTTCGCGCAAGCCGCAGACCACCCGCCACAATATGCTCGGTATTAAAACCGAAGGTCCAAACCAGATTATTTTTGTCGATACTCCGGGTCTGCACTCCGATCAAGAAAAAGCGATTAACCGCTATATGAATCGAGCGGCTGCCAGCGCTGCGCGGGACGTGGATGTAGTGGTGTTTGTTGTAGAGCGCACTCGTTGGAGTGAGGCAGACCAGTTGGTGGCAGACAAGCTGCGCGGTATTAAATGCCCATTAATTATCGCCGTGAACAAGGTGGATCAGCTCGAGGATAAAGCTGATCTACTGCCCCAGCTACAAGCTCTGGCTGAGGAGCATCCAAAAGCTGAAATTGTTCCCATATCAGCCTTGCGCAACGTAAATCTGGATACTCTGGAAGAGGTTATTCTGAAGCACTTGCCTGAGGGGCAGCATTTCTTCCCCGAAGATCAAGTGACTGACCGCAGCTCGCGCTTTCTCGCAGCAGAAATTGTTCGCGAAAAGATTATGCGTCAATTGGGTGCCGAGGTTCCCTACCAAGTTACTGTGGAGGTAGAGGAGTTTGCCCAAGAGGGTAAGGTCTTGCATATCAGCGCTGCTATTTTGGTTGAGCGGGCAGGCCAAAAACGTATCATCATTGGAAATAAGGGCGAGCGAATCAAACAGATTGGCAGCCAGGCTAGAGAAGATATGGAGCGCTTGTTTGATAGCAAGATAATGCTCAATTTGTGGGTGAAGGTGAAATCTGGCTGGTCTGATGATGAGCGGGCTCTGCGCAGTCTCGGTTATAGAGACGAGTAATCATCAGGGTAATTTCCCCTGAACCTATGAAAACGCCTCAACCGCCTCAACCCGCGTATATCCTCCATTCGCGGCCCTACAAAGACTCCAGTTTGATCCTGGAGCTTTTCACTCCCGATTACGGCCGGCTGGGCTGTGTCGCCCGTGGGGCCCGCCGTGACAAGCAGCGCCGCCAACAAGCGTTGCAGCCCTTCACCCCGTTGCTTGTCACATTGATGGGAGCGGGTTCACTTAAAACGCTCGGTCCAGTCGAAAATGTTGGTGTACCACTATGGCTCAAGAGCCGAGCGGTTTATGCGGGCCTTTATGCCAATGAACTGATGGTAAAGCTCCTTCCCGAGGGCGAGGCGCATTACACGCTGTTTGCAGCTTATCAGAGCCTGCTGGAATCTCTGTCTCAGGTAGAAGGACTCTCCAACGCTGAACTGGAAGGTCCGCTTCGTTGCTTTGAGTTACAACTGCTCCTGGAGCTAGGTACCTGCCCATCCCTCAATATTTGCGGCCCGCAAGGAGACCTTGTAAATGAAGGCGGGATTTATCGCCTGGATGCTGAGTGGGGTTTAATTCCTGTTCACCGCTCCAAAGATGAGAGCCTGGGAGAGTGTTTTTTTTCAGGTGCCGAACTATTGGGGATGGATAGCGCTATGAATGGGGGTGTCTGGTCAGGTGAGGCTTTAGCACCTGCAAAGCGCCTTACACGATTATTGTTGAGGAAAGTATTGGGGGATAAGCCTTTGCAGAGCAGAGAGCTTTTTCGACAGGTTTACGGAAAAAAATGATTGTTAGTATTGGCACCGATATTTGTAACTACGACCGTATCGAGGTGGCGTGGCAGCGCTTTGGTGATCGTTTTGTTGAGCGTGTTCTTAACAGTGCGGAGAGGAAGGACTTTTATGCTATGGCTGAGCCCATCCGTGCTGCATATCTGTGCAAGCGATTTGCGGCGAAGGAGGCTGTAGCCAAGGCCTTGGGCACTGGGATTGGTGAAGGGGTTTCCTGGCAAGACATCGATGTCCGTCGCCGCAAGGGAGCTGCACCGCAGGTGGTGCTGGCGGGCGCAGCTGAGGAGAGGGCCGAAAAACTTGGTGTGGACAGAATCCACCTCAGCCTGTCTGATGAAAAAGACTCGGCCCTGGCATTCGTCGTATTTGAATCCTGCTAGGCAACTACCTCCAGGCCAAAGAGCGCATCCAAGTCCTGTTCAGAGGCCCACTCGCGCAGCGCCCGGATCTCCCTGAGAACAGCATTGAGTTTGCGCTGGTCAAAGGCTTGGGCATCGGAGCCTTGGATAGTGCGCAATGCCTCTTGTAACACGCAAGTTGATTCTCTCAAGCGTGAAACTCCGCAATAGCAGCAGCCACCGTGCATGCGATGAGTGAGTTCGAACATGCCCTTGTAATCCCCAAGGTTGTACAACCTTTCCAGTTCTCTCTCATCTGAACTGAGACCGTCAATCAACATGCGCAGCATGTCCCTGGCCAGCTTGGCATCGCCGTTGGCGAGGGTCAGGCATTCGCCAATGTCTACCAGGCGCATCTCCTCAATCTTCACTTTTTCTGCGGCCTGGGGAGTGATGATCTTAAGCCAGCGCTTGATCATATGGGAGAGCTGGGCCTCGCTAACAGGCTTGCTTAAGTAGTCGTCCAGTCCCGCAGACAGCAGGCGTGCTTTTTCTTCGGCGCCGGCGTGGGCGGTGAGGGCAATGATTGGTGTACGGCGGCCGGTCTCCTGCTCACGAATCAGGCGTGTAGCTTCGATACCATCCATCTCGGGCATTTGAATATCCATAAATACCAGGTCGAAAGCTCCCTGCTGCCAGAGCTGTAGAGCTTCTTCGCCGCTTGCTGCAATAACGACTTCTACATCTTGTGCTCGCAGAAGTTCGCCGACCAGTCGGCGGTTTGCCGCGTGGTCATCCACTGCCAGCACACGCGGTGGTGCGGGCCACGGTAGCGCCTGTACCCCGCCACTAACCCGCTGTTGCCCCTGCTGTGGTACTGCTCGTTTCAGGGATCGCAGCAAATTGTCCCGGGTGACGGGTTTGCTAAGGAAAGTGAGAGTGCGGGTGCGCAGTTGGTCGTAGCAGCGACGCAATTCAGCGGGTGGGCCCAGTACGATCACGCGGCACTGATAGGTATCAACCAGCGACTGCACTTTGCTACTGAAATTATCAAAATCACCTTTGGCAGTAGCTGTATCGATAATAACAGCATCCGGTAAGGCATCGTGCCGCCACATTTGCTCGATTGCCGGTTGCAGAGTATCGGTATCGCCGAGTTCTATGGGCTCCACTTGCCATTGGCTGAGTAGCTGGGCTACCTGGGTCCGTGTAACTGGGTTGGGGTCTGCAAGTAAAATTCGGCAGCCAGGATATTGAATACGCGGATACATGCCTCGATTACGTTCAGCCTGGAGGGAAATTTGCACCCAACAGGTGCTGCCGTCATTGGCTGTTTCTTCAATACCTGTGCAGCCGCTCATCCTCTCAACTAGGCTGCGGGCTATAGACATCCCTAAACCATTTGCGCTGATTTGTTGGGTGAGCTGTGGGGACTTGCTGGTGAGGATGTTTTCAATTTCACGGCGACCAGCCTCGTCAATACGGTTGCCCAGGCCGGTAACCGAAATACGGAGTACAAGTTCTGAGTTATTAATGCTATGTACTGACAAGCGCACGGGGATATTGCCATTTGCCGAGCTGCGCACCGCGTTACCCACCAAGTTTGTAAGTATTTGCTTAATTCGTAATGGGTCTCCGATTAAAGTGGGAGGGAGTTGAGAATCGATCAAGGGCACCAGTTCCAGATGGTGCTCATAGGCGTTTGGGGCCAGTATTTGCAGGGTCTCTTCAAGTAGTAAGCCAAGGTCCATAGGGATATGGTCAAGGACCAGGTTGCCGGATTCAATGCGGGAAAAGTCCAGGATGTCGTTGATGGTAGTCAACAGGTTTTCCGATGAACGTAAAATGGTTTGCAAGTAATCCTGCTGTAGCTCATCAATTCCAGTTTTTAACAACAGGTTGGTGAAACCGATAATGCCATTTAAAGGTGTGCGAATCTCGTGACTGGTATTGGCTAGGAACGTCGATTTAATCCTGCTTGCTTCCTGCGCCCTTTTACGTGCTAAGTCCAGCTCAATATTTTGCTCTTCCATACTGTCCAGGGATTGGCGCAGGTCATCCATAGACTGGAGTAAGTTGGCTTTGTATTCCTGTTGGTAACTGGACAGGTTTTCAGCCATCTCGTTAATTTGGTTTCCCAGTTGAGCGAGTTCTCGATTCTCCGTTTCATGGGTGCGTCGATCAAACTCACCTCTGCCAATCGCCTCCAGAGTATGTCCCATTCTAATCAGGCTGTGAGCAAAGCGCTCAGACATGATGACCGACCAGGCCAGCGCGGCTAGGGTACAGAGAATCAACCCCACCAAGCCTACGAGTAAAACTTGGTAAGTTCCCACCAGGAAATAGGGGCGATGTAGCTCAATACTTATCCAGCAGGTGGTGATATCGCCTTTCAATGGCTGTAAAACCTGAAGGGTCTCATCATCTTCAAAAATAAAGGGTTCGCGCTTGTTAAGGATGTCTCTGCTAATGGGGGTGCGTGGACGCGGCCCGACACTGGCCAGCAAGCTGAGTCCGGTGCTGGGGTTGAGGGCTAGCTTGGGGCTGGGTTCGGTGGAGTAGACATGAACAGATCTGACCATATCTTTCTCCAGCATAAGCGCCAGCAAACTTTTACGCAGCCATTCCATTCTAAGTTCAGCTGGATGGCCCCCGCTCATCTCAATTAGTTCAGCTAGCTGTTCGGCGCTGGCTCGACCGTGGCTTAATAGCAATTGGCGACGATCGTGCATTTGCTGCAGGGTGAAAACGAGAGCGAGGAGCAAGGACAGAATTAGTGCGGGTGCTACAGTAAGGCGAAATACCAGGGTTCGTAAGGATCGAGGTTGCTCTGGTTCCTCGATTGAGAGAATAGGGTTGCCTGGGGCCATGTTAAGAGGGGCCTTGTACGATTATTTTTCCCTCATTTTACCGTTATGTACATCTGAGCGCACTCATTCACTTATCAGAAAACGCTTCTTTTTTGTCACAATATGCGCGTTTTAGAGGCTCAAAGATTCACTGTGCCAATATTAGATAGCGCGGCATAGCCATCTGAATAATACCGCTTCAGGTATATCTCCCTTAATAACCTGGGTAGGGAGTAGACCAAAGTAGACGGTATTTAGTGCATAGTACCGCTTGCTGTACACTTGGACCCCGCGAGATTTTTCTGGAATTTATTGCATTATGGATTATCCAACAATTGCTGACTGCGTAGGCAATACCCCGCTGGTTAAACTACAGCGCCTGCCAGGTGATACCAGTAATACTGTTTTGCTCAAGCTGGAAGGCAATAACCCTGCGGGTTCGGTAAAAGACCGCCCGGCACTTTCAATGATCAACCACGCGGAAGCTGCAGGACATATTTCCCCAGGAGATACCCTGATTGAAGCGACCAGCGGTAATACGGGAATTGCCCTGGCAATGGCTGCAGCGATTAAGGGCTATCAAATGATATTGATTATGCCCGACAGTGCTACCGAGGAGCGCAAGGCTTCAATGACAGCTTATGGCGCTGAGTTGATATTGGTTAGCGCTGAAGAAGGTATGGAGGGTGCGCGGGACTTAGCTTTGCAAATGCAAGAGGATAAAAAAGGATTGGTACTGAACCAGTTTGCCAATAGCGATAATCCCCTGGCTCACTATGAGGGAACCGGTCCGGAGATTTGGCAGCAGACCTCTGGAACGGTGACTCACTTTGTCTCCTCAATGGGTACAACCGGTACCATTATGGGATGCGGGCGTTACTTGAAGGAGCAAAATCCCGATATTCAAATCGTTGGACTGCAGCCAACTGAAGGCTCCAGTATTCCGGGGATTCGCCGTTGGCCGGAGGCATACTTACCTAAAATTTTTGTTCCTGAGCAAGTGGATATGGTCATGGATATGGACCAGCGAGAAGCTGAGGATATGACTCGCAGGCTGGCGAAAGAAGAGGGTATTTTTTGTGGCGTTTCCTCTGGAGGGGCGGTAGCTGGTGCTTTAAGGCTGTCTGCGCAGCTAGAAAATGCGACGATTGTTGCAATTGTCTGTGATCGTGGAGATCGTTATTTATCTTCAGGACTTTTTGCCTCCCCAAAATAGTTCTTACTTTTATTCTCTAATTTATCTTATTTTATTGATCAATGCTGGAAGTAAAGTGCTTTAACTCCAGCATTGTGCCTGATATCTACTAGCAAAAACTTTGTGAGATTCGCAGCTTTGTAAAGTGATTCGCCAATCAATTTACAATCATCTCTTTTGCCCCTTTTTTTGGGGGGAGCCTCTAATCCTCCTGCTATATGTGCATTGCCAGTTAAAAAAAGCAATAACTAAGCCGGTAACTACAAAAAACTGATAGTTTGTAAAGTTCGGTAAAGCCTTTTTTTGTGTTCATGTAGAGGTGGAGAAATTCAATTTTAAGTAACAAATGCAACCTGTTCACCTCTCTCGATATTCCCCAATATCACAATTTTAGTTTTCTATAGGCATTGGTTTTGTCGGTTTACTGTTGGTTAAAAGGTCAACAAGCTGGACAAGACTTATACCCTCCCACTCAAATTGGTACGAAAAACTGCTGAATTTCGCGCAGCTTATTGAAATGTATACAGAAAATCATGGACTTTGGTGAGTTCAAACCTATGATAGAGAAGCGCTTAATCCAGCATGAGCACTGAGTAAATGTGCTGCTAAGCCAGGTAACGACAAAATTATGCCAATAACACAAATGACTCTTGTTAAAAGATGGTTCAAGTAAGAAAGCATCATTCCTTTGGTGGAGAAGGTGAACTCGACCTTGAATCCTGGTTGCGCCATGTACAGAAACTCGCGGGCCTGGATGGTTCTGCGATAGTAACTTTGCGGCGCGCAGCTGAGGTGAGTGCCGAAGCAGAACAGCGCGCAATTGAGGCGGAAAATATCTGGGCTGAGGGCGCTAGCAGTTTTGCCACAGGCCTTGAGATGGCTGAGATTCTCGCCGACTTACAAATAGACTCAGAAGCACTTGTCGCGGCGGTGCTGTACCGTGCCGTACGTGAAAAACGCCTGCCACTGCAAGCTGTGGAAAAAGAATTTGGTGAGCGAGTTGCCAAGTTGATTCGTGGTGTTTTGCGTATGGCTGCGATTCGCAGTCGCAGCGCAGATACCGGAGAAGAAAGCCCGAGTGGTGCGGTAGAGGAACATTCAGAGAATATCCGTCGTATGCTGGTAGCATTGGTCGACGACGTGCGAGTCGCTTTGATCAAACTCGCTGAACGTACCTGTGCGATTCGTGCTGCAAAAAACTCAGAGCCGGCTAAACGCCAGAGAGTTGCTCGTGAAGTGGCCGATGTTTATGCACCCCTTGCCCACCGCCTGGGAATTGGTCATATCAAATGGGAATTAGAAGATCTATCTTTTCGTTATCTTGAGCCGGAAGATTACAAGCAGATTGCTCGCTTGCTGGATGAGAAAAGACTGGCTCGGCAGCAGTATATCGACGAGGTATTGGAGCTATTGCGCTCTGAACTCGAGCGCGCCCATATTGAAGGTGATGTCTACGGGCGAGCAAAGCATATCTATAGTATCTGGCGGAAAATGCGCCGGAAAAATATCGGCTTCTCCCAGGTTTATGATATTCGCGCAGTGCGTATTCTTGTCCCAACTGTAAGGGATTGCTATGCGGTTCTGGGTATAGTGCACAACCTCTGGCGCAACATACCGAATGAATTCGATGATTATATCGCCTCCCCCAAAGAAAACGGTTATCGCTCTCTGCACACGGCTGTAATTGGCCCCGAGCGAAAGGTGCTCGAGGTTCAGATCCGAACTTTTGCTATGCATGAAGAGGCGGAATACGGTGTTTGTGCTCACTGGCGTTACAAGGGCACTGATCTTAAGAGCGAGAGTAAAGATAGCTATGAGCAAAAAATATCCTGGTTGCGTCAGGTGCTCGACTGGCATGAAGAGGTGGGGGGGAACCCACTACAAGATGATTTGCGCTCCAGTGAGGCAGATTCACGTATTTATGTATTTACCCCCGGCGGTCATGTTGTAGACCTGCCTCGGGGGGCAACACCATTAGATTTTGCCTACAAGATCCATACAGAAATTGGTCACCGTTGTCGTGGGGCTAAAGTAGATGGCCGAATCGTGCCGCTCAACCACCGGTTGGAGACAGCCAATCAGGTTGAAATCCTCACAGGAAAACTCGAAGCGCCGAGTCGCGATTGGCTCTCTTCGGGCATGGCCTATATCACTACCTCCCGTGCCCGAGCCAAGATTATTCACTGGTTTAAGCAGCAGGCTCGGGATCAGAATATCGCCGATGGCCGCAGTATTCTCGACCGGGAATTTAAGCAGCTGGCGCTGAGTGATTTCGATTTCGATAAGTTGGCAGCCAAGCTCAACATGCATTCCCTAGAGGACCTCTATGCGGCAGTGGGTGCCGGTGATATAGGCGTGGGTCAGGTTCTCAACGCAGCCCAGCGAATGGTGAAGGTCGACAATGTGCCCCGGGTACCATCGCTGACGGCTCCAGTTGCCCGGGGAGAAGGCAAGGCAGATGTCTATATCGACGGAGTGGGTAATTTGCTCACCCACATTGCCGGCTGTTGTAACCCCGTTCCAGGCGATGAAATTATGGGGTATATCACCCTTGGGCGCGGGGTTTCTATACATCGTAAAGACTGCGCAAATATGCTGCGTATGCAGGTTGAGGAGTCTGAAAGGGTACTCCAGGTAAGTTGGGCGGAAAAACCCCGTGAACTTTACGCCGTTGAAATTATGATCGAAGCCTACGATCGCCAGGGCCTGTTGCGGGATGTCACGGTGATGCTGGACAGTCAGAAAATTAATATTACCGCTATGCAAACCCGCTCTAATAAGAACAAGCATACGGTAGAAATGATCGTGACTGCTGAGATCCACAACTTTGAAGAGTTGAGCCAAGTTTTACATCGGATCAATCAACTGCCCAATGTGGCAGCGGCAAAGCGGCGAATTCTGCGCTGAACGTTGAGTAAGGAATAACGTGGAAAAGAATTACTCTGTGGAGGACCTCCTCCACTTGATGGCTCAGCTTCGCAGCCCTGAGAGCGGTTGCCCTTGGGACCTGAAACAGGACTTTGCCAGTATTGTCCCCTCTACGATTGAAGAGGCCTATGAGGTAGCAGAGGCTATTGAGCAGGAAGACTTTGAGCACCTGCACGAAGAGCTCGGAGATCTGCTCTTCCAAGTCATTTTTTATGCCCAGTTAGGGCGTGAGAAAGACCACTTTGATTTCCCCCAGATTGTTGACACTTTGGTACGCAAACTAGTGCGCAGGCATCCCCATGTCTTTCCAAGTGGAACCCTCTACGGCGACCGCTCTGCCGAAGCTCTTGATGAAGCTGAAGTAAAGAGGAATTGGGAGGCGATTAAAGAGGCCGAACGCACTGCCAAAGGGGATGCAGGAACCCTGGCAGGAGTAGCTGTGGGTCTTCCGGCTTTGACGCGTGCGGCCAAATTACAGAAGCGCGCCTCCCGTGTCGGTTTTGACTGGCCCAATATTGATGGTGTCCTCGATAAGATTGAGGAAGAGGTTGCAGAGTTGCGGGAGGCCGTGACAAATGGGGATACGGAGCATGCAAAGGAGGAGCTGGGGGATCTGCTTTTCTCTTGTGTGAATGCATCCCGCCACCTGAAGGTTGATCCTGAGGCAGCTTTGCGGGGGTGTAGCAGGAAATTTGAGCGGCGTTTTGGTTATGTTGAGTCCAGTTTACACAGTGAAGGTCGGCAAGTATCAGAGGCAACGCTGGAGGAACTGGACAGACTTTGGGACAAGGCCAAAGTTCAGCGGGAGCCCGGTGCTGATAGCTAGGGATCTTAACAGGCTTACATAGAGCGGAGCTTTAAGCCCCTTTTAGTACTCTGTGGTTTGTATGGATTGTGGGGGTATCGGTAGCAATCTTGCCCAATCTGAGGTGTGAGTGTAAGGTAGCGCTCTTTTAGCGCGGCGGCTTTTGGTTCGTCGATAGTATTGGAGGCTTACTGAACATGCGAATTATTCTCTTGGGCGCGCCGGGAGCCGGCAAGGGCACTCAGGCTCAATTCATAACAGAGAAGTTCGGCATTCCGCAGATCTCCACCGGCGATATGCTTCGCGCTGCGGTGAAGGCGGGTACCCCTCTTGGCCTACAGGCCAAGGATGTTATGGACGCGGGAAAATTGGTTTCTGACGACCTGATCATTGCGTTAGTTAAAGAGCGCATTGCCCAGGAAGACTGCGCTAAAGGGTTCCTGTTCGATGGTTTCCCTCGCACCATTCCCCAGGCTGAAGCCCTTCTGGAAGCCGATGTACATATCGATCATGTTCTGGAGATCGCTGTTGACGATGAAGAAATCGTAAAGCGTCTCTCGGGCCGCCGGGTTCATGAAAACTCTGGTCGCGTCTATCACATCGTATACAACCCGCCCAAGGCTGAGGGTGTCGATGATGTGACTGGCGAGGCACTGATCCAGCGTACAGATGATACTGAAGAAACTGTTCGCAACCGTTTGGCGGTTTATCACGAGCAGACGGCACCGCTGGTAGGCTTCTATCGCGAGCTGGAAGCACGCTCTCCTGAAGCGGCTCCCAAGTACAGCAAGGTAATGGGTGTTGGCGGTATGGATGAGATTCGCGAGAAAGTGTTGGAAGCGCTCAGCTGAGATCATCGCTAACATTTTTTAAAAGCCCCCACTTGGGGGCTTTTTTGTATCTCCAGAATTGATATAGAGCGAGTTGATCACGGCGGTATTGGCCTGGCAGTATGCGCTCTTCCCTGCCCGATAACTGGCAGGATTTCTTGAAAGGATAAGATTTCTAACGGGGCGGTTTATGTCTACGGCAATAATTTTGATGAATTTAGGTACTCCAGCTGAGCCTACACCTACAGCAGTAAGAAGTTTTTTGCGGGAATTCCTTTCAGATCCGAGGGTTGTCGAGATACCGCGGCCAATCTGGCTGACCATATTGAACTGCTTGGTACTGCCTTTTCGTCCACAACGTATTGCCCCTGCCTATGCGGAAATATGGAATAGCAGTGCAGATGAAACAAAAGTGGAAGGATCGCCGCTTCTCTACTATACGCAGAAGCAAGCAGAGCTGTTGCAGCAGCGTTTAAAAGCAAAAGGTTGCGATGTCGCTGTTGAATATGCCATGACTTATGGTGAGCCCCGCCTCGACAACACCATAGAAACTCTGCGCGAGAAAGGTTTCGAGTCTTTTATAGTGCTTCCCCTATATCCCCAATATTCGGCTACCACAACTGCAGCAATTTATGATCAGGTGGCGCAAATTTTTCGCAATAGTCGCGATATTCCGGATATTTCTCTGATTCGAGATTATTACCAAAATCCGCTCTACATAAAATCCCTGGCCAATTCAGTAAAAGAACACTGGGAAAAAGCAGGGCCAGCGGAAAAATTGTTACTTTCATTTCACGGTATCCCAAAAGCCAATGTTGATAAGGGGGACCCCTATTATCGCCATTGCATGGAAACCGCACGGTTATTAGCGGATGAACTAGAAATCAGTGAGGATAAGTGGCAAGTCACATTTCAATCGCGCTTTGGTAAGGCAGAGTGGCTACAGCCATACACCGATAAGACCCTTATTGAATGGGGTAAAACAGGAGTTGGTAGTGTCGATGTAATTTGCCCGGCTTTTTCTGCGGATTGCCTGGAAACATTGGAAGAAATTTCGGTAGAGAATCGCGCTAATTTTATTGATGCTGGGGGCAGTGACTACCGATATATTCCTGCATTAAATTTGCGTGAGGATCATATAGAGGCGCTTGCGGAAATTGTGCAAACTAAGCTCAATGGGACAAAATAATTTCTACCAAAGTGCTAAAACGGGACCCAAAAGTGAAAATTGATAAGAAAAATATACTTTTTTTATAAAAAGTTTCTCATTTTTCGCTTTTTTACTTGCAATGCCGGGTATTTTTATTAACTTTGATAAAGTTGTATCGAAATAGGCGGTGCGGCGCTCTGCATAAGTAATAAAAACGGCCGATTCCAGTTTTTATTCGATAGCTAAAAGGCAATGCTGCCGGCACACTTTTGGATGTACTTCTTCTTTCAGTGAGGAGACAAGGGATGGCAAGAGTAGTAAAAAAAGGTACACGCGCGAAACGAGCAACTAGTGCGACCGCAGCGTCGCCAGCGGTCGTGAAAGCGCAGAAGGCGGTAGATTCAGCGACTAAATCGCTGGATGCGCAAATGGACCGTGTTGCTAAGGCTAAGGCTCGAGCGCAGAAAAGTAATGCGGCAACAGCGAAAACTTCGCTGGCCAGTGCCAATAGTAAGGCAAAGGATTTGCGCGCCAAGCTGGCAGCGGCAAAGATGGATCTTGCCAAAGCTAAGGCTATGGATGCCGTACATATGGCTGAAGCTGCTGCAAAAGAAAAGGTGGAAAGTCTCTCTAAGAGCCTCTCCAGCAAAGCAGATAAAGAGTTAGCTGCCGCACTCAAGGCATTTGAAACACGCTGGGTAAAAACCAAAGAAAAGGCTCATGCCAAGAAATTGAAGGCTGCTGAGAAGAAGGCTGAAGCTAAGGTTAAAGCAGCTGCAAAGAAAGCTGCCGCTAAAGTTAAAGAGTTAGAGAAGAAGGCTAAAGCCAAATTAAAAGCCGAAACTCAAAAGGCCAAGAAGAAACCTGCAGTCAAGGCCACAGCAGCGAAAAAGCCTGGACGCCCCAAGAAGGCCGCCACAGCGACGGCGAAAAAAGCCGGTCGTCCAAAGAAGGCAGCTTCAGCGGCTAAGCCAGCAAAAAGAGTCGGACGACCCAAGAAAGCGACTGCGACAGCAGCTGCTAAGAAGGCTCCAGCCCGTCGCGGCCGTCCACCGAAGGCTGGTGCTGCCCGTCGAGGCCGGCCACCGAAAAAGGCCGCCTAGGGTCATAAATATGGGCTCAACGATGTGAACTTTGGCAGGCTCCTCATAAACCCCGGTTAGTCCGGGGTTTTTTAGTTGCGGGTTGCGATATTGGGCATGACTCCCCTCCGCTCCCGTGCCACAATTCCCTCCCTTTTTATGACCGGGATTAAGAACGCTGTGAAAATACTTGCCCTGGATACAACTTCGGGCGCCTGTTCTGTTGCTCTCATATCTGATGGCCAGCTAATTGAGCGTTTTGTACAGGCAGAACGCGATCACACCCGTCGCCTTTTGCCAATGCTGGATGACGTTCTCGCAGAAGCCGGCATAAAGCTGGCAGGCCTGGATGCTCTTGCTGTCAGCCGCGGGCCGGGGTCATTTACTGGTCTCCGTATAGCAATTAGTAGCGTGCAGGGGTTGGCTTATGCTGCAGATCTACCGGTGGTTCCGGTTTCCAGCCTCGCAGCCCTAGCACTTGGAGCTCGGCGATCGCACCCGGACTGGGGAAAGTCACCCGTCGTGGCAATGCTGGATGCTCGTATGCAACAAGTATATTGGGGGGTTTATTCCAGTGACTCTCCCTGCGATAGCTTGATCCCGGAGGCGGTACAGAACCCGGAGGAGGTTCTGCTGTCTTTAAAGAAATCGGAGATTTGTACTCCGATCTATGGGGCGGGCCCGGGATTACATTATGAGGCTTTTGAAGGGGCGTCATTGGCTGCCGTTGATCAAGCCAGCCTCATTCACGCTCGGGATATAGCGCAGCTGGCAGTACCACTATGGGAGCAGGGTCATACAGTGACCGCTGAAGAGCTTGAGCCTGTTTATTTGCGCAATGAAGTGACTTGGAAGAAAAGACAAAAAATCCGATCTTAATAACACATGGAAACATTTCAGATTGTAATTTTGGCCCTGATACAGGGGCTGACAGAGTTTCTGCCCATCTCCAGTTCCGCGCACTTGATCTTACCTTCTGAGGTATTGGGTTGGCAGGACCAGGGGCTGGCCTTCGATGTTGCTGTTCATTTTGGCTCTTTACTGGCAGTAGTTTTCTATTTCCGCAAAGATATTTGGGTGCTGATTAGGGATGGTCTAGGAGGGTTTACGGATAAACAATTTACCGATGAGGGGCGGCTGGCCTGGTTAATTGTTCTCGCTACTATACCTGTGGGACTGATAGGCCTGGTATTCAAAGGGTTCATAGAAACTCACCTGCGTTCAGCCGGTGTTATCGCTGCTACGACTATTGGCTTTGGTATTTTACTGTGGTGGGCTGATGCAAAGGGGCGCAGGGTCGAATCTCTAGCCCAGTTAAATTGGAAAAAAGCACTTCTGATTGGCTTATCACAGGTGTTGGCCCTAATCCCTGGCACCTCCCGCTCTGGTATCACAATGACTGCTGGTTTGATGCTTGGCATGAAGAGAGAGGCTGCAGCGCGCTTTTCGTTCCTGATGTCTATTCCTGTTATTGCCCTCAGCGCTATTTTGTTAACGATTGAATTACTTGCACTGGAAAGTGTTCCATGGAATGACTTGCTGCTTGGTACCGTTTTATCTTGTATTAGTGCTTATTTGTGTATTCATTTTTTCCTTCAATTTATTAGCCGCATTGGGATGGCTCCATTCGCGATTTATCGCTTGGTTCTCGGTGTAATACTTATTTGGATGGTATGGGGGTAGAGGAAATGGCAACAGTTGCATTTATTGGCTTGGGGGTGATGGGATATCCCATGGCGGGGCATCTTTCTAATGCTGGTCACATGGTGCGAATTTACAATCGCACTGTTAGCCGTGCGGATCAATGGCTACAAGAATATGATGGAGAGAGCTTTGCAACGCCCGCTGAAGCCGCAAAGGGCGCGGAGGTTGTTTTTGCCTGTGTAGGCAATGACAACGATCTCCGCCAAGTGGTGACAGGAGAGCAGGGGGCATTCACGAGTATGGATGACGGGGCTTTGTTTGTAGATCATACAACAGCCTCTGCCGATGTTGCTCGGGAATTGGCAGTTGCAGCTGGCGAAAAGGGAATCGGTTTTCTGGATGCCCCTGTCTCTGGAGGCCAGGCCGGCGCTGAGAATGGTGCTTTAACGGTTATGTTTGGGGGAGATAAGGCAGACTTTGATAAAGTGCAACCTCTTATCGACTGTTATGCGCGGGCGAGCAACCTGATGGGGCCAGTAGGTAGCGGCCAGCTGTGTAAAATGGTCAATCAAATTTGTATCGCGGGTGTCGTTCAGGGGCTTGCTGAAGGTTTACATTTTGCCAAGGCAGCTGGCCTCGATGGAGAGCAGGTTGTTGATGTGATATCCAAGGGGGCGGCACAGAGCTGGCAAATGGAAAACCGCTCAAAAACTATGTTAGCTGGCGAGTATGACCACGGTTTTGCTGTGGACTGGATGCGTAAGGATTTGGCTATAGTCCTTCAAGAGGCACAACATAACGGAGCTTTACTGCCCGTAACTGCCCTGGTAGACCAGTTTTATAGTGAGGTACAAGCTATTGGTGGTGCTCGTTGGGATACTTCCAGCTTGTTTGCACGATTAATGAATGTGCGCTCTTTCGATTAACCCCTCCGATCAATAGCTACCGGGGTTAAGTTTGATCCCGGTGCCGCTTCTTCTTGTTACTATTTAATGAAAGTTTTATTACTCTCCGCTTATGATGCGGACAGTCACAAGCGATGGCGTAAAGGGCTGGTAGCGGCATTTTCTGATTGGCAATGGACCGTACTAACCTTACCACCGCGATACTTTAGCTGGCGAATTCGCGGTAATAGCCTTTCCTGGGGCCGTGGGGAAACTGCGCAAATATTGAAGCAGCGTTGGGACCTTATTGTTACAACCTCAATGACCGATCTAAGTGCCTTGTGCGGTTTAGTTCCTGAAATCGTTAGGGTGCCTACAGTTGTATATTTTCATGAGAATCAATTTGCTTACCCAGTGAGCTCTGATGCGTTTCGATCGGTAGAACCCCAGTTGTTGAATATTTACACGGCCTTGTCCGGTGATCTGGTCTTGTTCAACTCTGAATACAACCGCAGTACCTTGTTAGGAGGAGTAAAGAAATTACTCAAGCGCTTTCCTGATTGTGTTCCTCCCGGAATTTGTGAGGAGATTGAAGAAAAGTCGCGAGTTCTTCCTGTGCCAATAGAAGACATCGTTTTTGATAGTGCGAAAACTGAAGAGGCCTTTTCCTGGAGCTCCTGCGCAGAGAGCATTTATGGGGGCGAGATAGGTCAAGATACTTTGATTATCAGTTGGGCGGCCCGTTGGGAATATGACAAAGGCGCGGACCGATTGCTGGATATCCTTCGGGGCTTGAAAGCCAGAAATGTTAAGTTTCTTGTTAATCTAATGGGGCAGTCATTTCGTAATAGCCCTGCTGAGTTTGCTCAAATACAAGAAGAGTTTGCCGACCATTTATTGGTACTCGGGTATCTCGAAAGCGCTAAAGACTATCGTCAAGTACTGCGACATAGCCATATATTCCTTTCTACGGCTTACCATGAATTCCAGGGGCTGGCGGTGATGGAAGCAGCTATTCTCGGTGCGACTCCACTGGTGCCAGATGAACAGTGCTACCCAGAGTTCTATTCCGAGAACTTCTGTTATTCAGACTGTAATGATGCAGTAAAAAAGCTGGAATCAATGTTTTTGTCAATTCTATCGGGTTCAAAATTAAAAAAAGTTGATTTAAGTAATTTCTCAGGGAAAGTGATTTGGGCAGAATATAGGAAGCAGTTCTTAAATCTGGTTCAGAGTTAGGCCGGCTACTATAGAAGGCGGGTTTATAAAGGCTCCCAAAGTTATTGGTGAGTAAAAGCAGCGCCCTGAAAATTTTTAATCAGGGCCTGTTAAGCGAAATCCTAGCTAATTGGATACATGATCTATTGCTTTCAATAGCCCTTTATCTGGGATGTTACTGGGAAGAATACAAGAAGGAATATCTGAATGGCCAAGATTTTTACCATAAAGTAAGTTGCAAGCCATAATCTTGTGGCCCTCAGTTGTAGGGTGTACCGGGTCTCCAGTTGGGATAATATTTCCTTGGTCTGCTAAGAAAATATTTTTGGTATTGGAGGCCGCTGATAGTGACTTCCTGATTTTTTGATTATAAAAGTCCGTACAGTAATTTTTCGGATCTTGTCCGTCTAGATCACTTCGACGAGGGATAGTTGAAATTACGAATGCAATTTTCTCAGCTGGAATATCTATGCTCTCAAAGTAATTTTGTATTCTATCTGTTATTGATATGCCTTGAATATTATTGGGTGATGATATTATCTTACTAACGACCATATTTAGCTTCTGGGCGGATTCACTATTTTCTTCTATAGGAAGGCTACAATCAATCGCATTATTCATGCTAAGGAAGGTGATGTCGTTAGTCCCGAGCTGTATAGGTATGACAACGCTATCCTCAGAGGTTATATTCCGCGTTAAATTGCAGGCTTGATTAGTGAGCCAGCCAGTACTAGTTTCGCCCTCCCTGCACATTTCGCTGAGAAATTGATTGAAGTTCGTGATGGAATTGAGGCAGTTGGTGAAATTGTAGCCAGGGGTGATTTGATGGCCTATCGGATCAAGATAGCAAAGTAAATCGCTGGTTGTAGCTCCAGGTATCCCAGAGTGCCAGTAATTCTTGGTCTGTTGAGACATATCGTCAGGGCCTGTTGGTCCAGTGATAGTGCCAATCGTTTCTAGTTGTTTTCCATTGTATTTTAGAATTAGCTGCTCACTGGTAGATTCTTGATCTATAGGAAAGATTGAGTTGCCATCGGCTGCTTTGGCAAGATAGTTCCAGATCTGGCTACGAAATCCGTTTGAATTATAAGGGAGTGTTGTCATGCCGTAAGTAATCGAATCACCAATAAACCATAGCTTAATACTGCTACTATCTGAATGTTCATTGGGCTGATTGGGGGGCTGACTAGGTTGTGAAGGTTCTGTTGTGAGTGTACCCGTGCAGTTGCCAATTATAATTGGTGGGGTGTTTTCTCCAGAGTAATTTGCATTAAACCCAAAAGCTCGGGCCTCTCCTGCCGGAATAGATGATTCACTAGTAACAGTTATAGTCCCGTTACTTTCTGCGACCTGTGCATTCCAGAAGTGTGTGATTGATTGGTTACCTTGCCAGTTCCACTGTAGCTGCCATTTATCGAGAGAAGTCTTTCCTTTATTATAAATAACCACATTTGCCATAAAGCCACTTCCCCAATCGTTTTGTACTGCATATTCCACATTACACTGGCCTGAAGGTTCACTGGGTTCTTCCGGTATAGTAGGGGGAGTGTCAGGTTTGGGCTGTTGTGGTGGGATTTTCGATGATTCAAACCATTTTAAGGCATAGGTTCGAAATTCACTTTCTGACGGAAGGGAGGAGTTTTCCATATAATAGTTATCTAAGAATGCTCTCGCGTCCTTATAGTACTCTTGGTGAGTCTTATAAATCTCCTTTTTATTACCATCCTTGTCAATCAGCCAGTAGCCAGCGAATTCATTGATCCAGCTATCATACTCATTGTCATACATTTGCCAGTACAAAATAAATGGAGCACCCCACTGGAGTGCCGTTTTTATTACATTGCGTGATAGCATATCCTGGGCTTCGCCAGAGCGGGCTCCCCAATCCTTAAACCAGGACTCTCCGTAACCATATTCGCCAATGAAAACCCGCTTTTCAAATGGTAGCCCAGATTTTTTGGGAAGATTTGAGTTGATAAATTCTAGAGCTGAAGTTAACTCACTATGTAGAGTGGCAAAATCTGAATGCTTTTCTTTGGTAGTGAGATCGTAAGCTGAATAAGATACCAAATCTACATTAGTATGGGGAAGTACGGCATTGGTTATCCGTTCTTTGCCCTGCATTGCAGATTCAACCCTATTGACCTCAATATAGTGATATAAGTTAACGTCAGAGTGGGTGATATTTGCTTTGGCATCGTCAATGGCTTTTTGTCGAATATTGATCCAGTCAATTAGACCCTGTAAACGCTTAGGAGGGATAGTTTCCTGACTGTCATCTCTAGTACCATCAGTTTTTTGAACCAGGTTCCAATCGCCTTCCCAATGCCCAATCATGAATGTCTTACCGGAGCCGTTATATTCAGTTAGTAAATATTCAGCCAACGAATAAATTTTGTCATATTGCCACTTTAGCTCTTCTTCACTCATTCCTTTGTTATCCATCCAGGAACCGGAGTCCTCGACCCAAAACATGTAGATGGAGAAATCCATTTCCAAGACTTGCTGAAATTCTGGTATTTCTTCCAGCATTCGCTTGAATTGATAGTTGAGTCCAGAGTGACTTAGCTCGCTATATAGGCTCGGAGAAAGGGCTATCTTAAGTAAGTTAGAGCCCATTGAGTAAATGGCTTCAGCACTTTCAACAAGTGATCCCTTATCTGTAAATGTATACCTGGGGTTTATCGTTTGAGTGCCTAAAATAAAATTGTATTGTGAAAGGGGGTCTAACAGGTCTCGTGAAGGTGGGGGCGGATCTGGTTTATTGATGGTGTTGTTGCAACTAGCGTTAATATGAGCAGGCTTCTGTTCACCACCCGAGTAGCGAATATTAAAACCAAAAGATTGGGCTTGGCCAATGGGTACTTTTATATAGCCTTGTTTTCCAACTACAGAGATCAGGTTTTCATCCTGGGCTGAGGTAGCATTCCATATATGTGTGACTTCTTGGTCTGAGGGCCATTGCCATGAAAGTTCCCAATCACTTATTGGCTCGGTACCTGTATTACGTACAACCACTGAAGCCATATATCCGTCTTCCCATTCGCTCTGTATCGTCATTTGTACATCGCACTTTTGACCGGCCAGGGATGGTAGGGATAAGAAGGTCAATATGGTAAAAACTGAGAGGGGGAGAAGTTTAGCGTGCATTATATATGTATCTATATGGATTACTGCAGAGTAGTCGGATATTGATAGCTACATAAAGTTCACATATTTATAGTCAGGGGCGTCAAATGCTAAAAGGACCGATTATTAATGATATTCAACTTCCACTTTATTTCATGTCAAGAGAACTTTGAATGTTAAGTACAGGTGTTTGCCTAATTAATTGTTAATTTAATTGTTTTTGTGAACAAGTGGTCAATCTATGGAATATAATTGGAAACTGATTGAGTGCTAATTTTGAATGGCGAAAGTTTTTAACATTTCCTCTCTAAATGTAATTCAAATACCCTAATCTATCCTTTCTTTACACTCATTTTTAGATTGTACTTGCTTGAATTGTAAATATTTAGGTTTGCTGTAGTTCAGAAAATCTTCGTATATTTAAAATTATTTTACTTTCGACTCTAAATTAACGGATTTATGGCGGGCAATTACTCTGCGGGTGCTACCAAATACAGCCAGTTAGGGTATTCTGAACATGCGTACTAGAGCTGTACTCTCAGTTTTAGTGTGCTGACAGCAGGGAGGTTATGGCTACTATGAGTATTTTTAAAATAATAAAGCCGCTTTTCAGGATGAGATAATAAAAGCCAAGATTACATTGGCTAACTATCTAGAGAGTCGCGTCCGAGTTGATCGGAAGTGGCTTATTCAGGTATCAACTTTCAACGAAAAGGATACGCCTTCACTTCTGTGAACTGGCGAATGTACTCCTGCGTGTATAGATTCTGGAGAAAAAATGAAAAAAATAATTAATAGTTACGTCATTGCTTTAATAGTATTTATTGGAGCTTCTTCCACTGTTAAAGCATCTGACTGGCGTGTTGGTGTTGGTAAGTATGATATAACTGGCCCGGCAGCAGATGTTGGAATGGTAGGATATGGAGAAACGGGGCAGACAACCAAGGGAATTCATACCCGTTTATGGTCCCGCGCATTCATAATTTCTGATAGCTCTGAAAATGAGCGTTTGGTATTCGTATCAGCAGATCTGCAAGGTATTCCGCAGGGCGTGAAGCAGGGTGTCGTTGATAAATTAAAAAATCTCTATGGTAATAGTAAGTACACCGAAAAGAATGTGATGCTGACTGCTACACATACCCATGTAGGTCCTGGGGGGTATGATCATTATGTCATGTTGAATATGAGTGCTATCGGGTATGCGGAAGATAACTATGACGCTATTGTTGATGGTATTTTTCAGTCAATCGTTGAAGCAGATAGTGGACTAACTCCAGGTGATATCTTTATTGAGCAGGGGATACTACTCGATACCAGTATCAATCGAAACCCATACCCTTATTCAGAAAATACTGATGCAAGCGACTATCAATACGATACCAATAAAACCATGACCCAACTCAAGTTGGTTGATGCCAACAACAAAGCACTGGGAGTTATTAATTGGTTTGCAGTACACAATGTCTCTTTAGGGACAGGGCAGCGGCAACTTAGCGGGGATAATAAGGGGGCGGCGAGTCAGTTGCTGGAGTCTTGGGCTGCCGAGCAGGGTGCTGCAAGTCAATTTACTGCGGCATTTGCCAATAGTAATTTAGGTGATGCGTCTCCGAATATTTGTGGCCCTAGGGATGGATGCGGAAATTCTGAGTATGAAAGTTTACTTTTATCTGCTGAAAAGCAAGTTGCAAAAGCTCAGTCTCTTTACCAATCAGCTACTGTGAAACTTGAAGGTGGATTAGATTATCGACATCAACATATCTATTTCCCTGGCTATACTGTAGCAGGTGAATTTACCGGTGAGGGGCAAATAGATATTTGTGAAGGTGCTGTTGGCTGGTCATTTACTGCAGGATCAAGTTGGGACGGTCCCAGCAATATTGATGGTATTTTTGAGGGAATGTCTGTTGAAAATGAGGGGGTGGATTGGGATAGAGATGTGGGACTATTCGAATCAGCGATTAATGGTTATCCACTTTTTGGCCTGATGAGTGCATTTTCTGCAGCCGCTGTATATGAGGATACTCAGGATGACCCCTGCCAGTACCCCAAACCTACATTTGTACAGCGTGAGGTAATAGGCCAAGCACTTTATACCCCTTACCTACCTTTCCAAATGTTTCGCATAGGCTCACTTGCTTTGGTCGCCGCGCCGGGTGAAATGACGACTATGGCAGGCCGACGTCTTGAAGCAGAAGTCTTGTCAGCTTTTGAAGGAAGCGGTGTAAACACTGTGGTGATTGCCGGTTTGGCAAATGCCTATTCCGGTTACATAACTACCCCTGAAGAGTTTGATAGGCAGCACTATGAGGGAGCACATACCATATACGGCCCCAATACCCTTGCAGCCTATAGACAGATTTATACCGAAATGACACATGCTATGGTCAATGGCGTAGATATTGCTGCAGGGCCTACTCCGAAAGATCTGTCTGATGACCAAATCATTAATGTAATTGGGGTTGTTTATGATGACAAACGCCTGTGGGAGTCTTTTGGTCAAGTCTGGGATGATGTAGGTACCAGCTACAGTGCTGGCGATACTGTATCTGTCACTTTCCGTTCTGGCCATCCCCGTAATGACCTGAAGACTGAGAGTACGTTCATTGAAGTACAGCGTAAAGTTAACGGTAGTTGGGAAACTTATCTTACCGATGATGATTTGGATACACGCTTTATTTGGACACGAGATACGGCTATTGATTGTATGGCCTGTTCATTTGCTGAAGGGCAGTGGATCATCGGAGAGGATACACCATCAGGCACTTACCGAATAAAGCACTTTGGTAACTGGAAGAGTGGTTGGACTGGGAAGATTTCCAGCTATTCAGGTAAGTCGAGTAGTTTTACTGTTAGCAATTAGTGCTCATTACGGATCGGTTGGATAATCCAGCCGATCTATTATGTCTATACCCATAACAGACGTACCTTTATATATAAATATTCGACTGCTGAATCGTTATCAATTTTGTATTATATTATTTGAGCGAATACTATAATTTACGCTGACAATTTAATGGGACTCAAGTGCTCTCTTTGAGATTAGTTTACCATCCATAACTTTAAACTATATTTAATGTCGCTAAATGGTGCTTTTTTGTCAGAATATGCTGTCATATATCGCTTGACTGTTATTTTCTTTCTTTTACCCTAGTCAAATTTAATTGCACTATATGCAGTGTACTCTCCTGTAATCGCTTTTTCCTATCGCAACAATACAAATTAAGTTAGCTTTCACCTAATTTCTAGTTACTCCGAAAGATGGTGGTATGTTAGGTATCTTGGAGGATTGGCTTAGTAGCTATTAGATAGGGATTATAACTATTTCGTTTAGATCATTTGAAAAGTCTTTAGATGTGGATGAATTATGGTTTTCCTATTGGTATAGCTTTTGATGTTGCTATTGTGACTTTTAATATTTTGCTTGTGATAGTGAAGACTTGAATGTGAATCGAGAGCTTAGTGTTCCCGGCTTTGAAACACGCACTACTAAACTTCACACTCATTGTCAAAATTTTGGACGTAGAAACTGTTCTTGGTTCAGCCGATTTTTTAAAACCGATGTAAGAAGGCTGAAATATATTTCTTTGTCCTTTGAAAGAAAAATCGTCCCAGTAGAAATGATTATGTCGAAGTTGAGCACCTAGTTTAGGTGCTTTGAATGGATTCGTTTTTTGATGACCGCAGAATAGTCGGTCAGCGGTTGATAGGATTTAACTTTTGATACAGCTCTATATCGAAAACTCTCAGGGCTCTCGTTATGCGGTGCGGCCTGGATGGATATGCCAGACGGGTCCCTCTAGAAAGATTGATGCTGCTGAATTATTGAGGATGTTCGATACTAACACTCTTCAGTTAGTGTATGACCAGTACCTTGGCTTATACACAACCTTTGCGCCAGATATAGACCCTGAGCAAGAGCGTCCCCCATCTCAATCGCGATTAAGTAATGTGCCTGGCTATCTTAATGAGCGGGATAAAGCCATTTATCGGGCATTGGCTCAGAATCAACTGATTATTGAAGAGGCCCCATTGCCATATTCGGCATTGGGGGATCTACAAACAGAGTTGGTTGCTAAGATTCGTATGGGCTTGCAGAAAATTATTACGCAGGAAGTTGCAGATAAGGCTTTTATTAGCCAGCAAACTGATTGGAGTTGGGTGAAGCGTGTAACAACTGCAAAAAAGAAAGTAAAAGAAACTGACAGCTCTGTGTGGCGCTTATCGATTTGGTCAAAGAGTGCTGTTGATGTTGAGAAGATAGTAAGTCCAGCACGTCAATCATTTGAGTTTAGCTCTGCGGCAATCAATTATGTCTTATATGAAGAAACTCCAGAAGAAGAAGCTGATGAATGTGTAACCTCCCTGTATCGAGGTGTGATTGATGTACTAGGCTTTAATCCCAGTTCTGTTTCAAAAAAGCAGCTCCGCTTGAGTTTCAACATAGCCGAGGTTATTTATAGTGACCCAACTCTTCGGGGAGCAGTTTTTCATTTTGCCCAGGACTACATCAAAACACAACATAGCTTGCAGCACATAAATTTAACTGCAAGTGGTACTTTTGAGATCATTTTGACTATAGCACTTGCGGCATTGACTGAGGGAGATGTAGCTATAACATCCTTAACTAAGAATAAGCGCTTAGTGAATGCTTTTCGTAATATTGGCGATTTAATGTTTGATTTTGCCAGGACAAAAAAGCAAAGGAAGATACTTGCTAAAAATTCAGGATATCCGACAGTAGGCAAAAGCACTGCTGTATCCGGAAAGAAAACCCCCAAAATAGCTGCACCCCGAAAAAATAGTCGAAATTTAGTGCAAGTCAAAGTGGGTAACGAGCTGCGAGAAAATAAAAGGGGTAGTGAACAAGCTTTCACAGTGCCCCATGATGTAAAGTCTGAATTTTATAAGATAAATTATGTCAGGGATTATTCATATGATACTGATAACCACATTAGCGAAGTAGGTGAAAATTATAACTCCGATATATGTCAGAGCGATAATGTTACTGGTGAAGTAACTAGGTCTGTAAATCTAAAAACTGGAGAGGTTCAGTTTACTTTAGAAGATTTGGTATTGGAGGGGGCACTACCCTTATCGGTAACTCGTACCTATCGCAGTAGTAATTCAAGAAATTTCGGATTGGGTTGTGGCTGGACTCATACATTTAGCGAGCGCTTGGTTTGGCGTCCAGGCAAACCCATACTCTTCTTTGATTCTGAAGGTAGAATAATTAGCTTGCCAGCTCCCGGAAATAGCTCGCGCAGTCATAATATTTATGAGAGATTAACTCTCACGCGAGTAAACGATGAGCATTGGATCATTACGACATATGGAATTTCCAATGGAGTACAAAGACATTTTAAAGCTACTGGTGAAACTGGTGCGTTAAAGCTCGCTGAGATTCGGGATGATAACGATAACTTTTATTTATTCAACTACTCAGGGGAGTATTTAAGATCGGTCGAGAGTAGTTCTGGTGAAATTTTATACATTAGCTCGCTTGATGAATCTCCTGAAAGTCACCTTATAAATACTTTGACAAAAGAAAATAATTCGGGAAGTTCTGAAGTAGTAGCTCAATATGTCTTTGATAGTGAAAATAATCTGACTGAAGCTGTAGACAGTGTTGGCAATAATGAAAAGTATGTTTATCACAAAGGCCTTATTAAACAAAGAACTTTAAAAACTGGTTATAGTTTCTATTTTCAGTGGGATGCTGAGGGTAGTTCAGCTCATTGTATACGGCAGTGGGGGGACCCTATTGACGAAAAAGCTGCTTACAGTTATCAATTTATCTGGGAGGAAAGTGGTCACGGAGCAACGATGTGTGACACGAGAGGCGGGCGGCAACGTTTTCACTTCAATAATCGCGGATTACTCACGTTCCATCAAGATGCTGAAGGTGGAGAAACGTGGTATGAATACAGTGATCTAGGTCACGTTACAAAAGTACGGCTACCCAGTACTGATGGGACTATACGTGAGGAGTTATTCCGATATGACAATCAGGGTCGCTTGACCGAGAAGATAGATGTGGCCGGTAATAATTATCAAATTGAATATAACAATGAAGGTCTCGCCACAAAGTATACTGATCCATCAGATAGCAGTTGGCAGTATAGTTACAACAAAAAAAGACAGCTGGTGCTAGCTGAAGACCCGCTAGGCAACCAAGTGAAATATGACTACACCTCTGCTGGCAAGATTAATTCTATTAGTGACTCATTAGGTAATGTTACGAGTTATTTGTGGGGAAACAGCAATAAGCTATTAAGAATAAGTTGCCCCTTCGGACGATCTATTGATTGTAGATATGATGTTGATATTCGCACGGAATTGTTAACGCCTGCTGAGACGAAAGAGGCTTCTTGCAAGAATGAGGATCAGGGTCGGATCAATGTTAAGGTTGCTCAAAAAGATACAGATATTCAGTGCAGATTTAACCAGCATGGATTAGTTTCAGAAATATTAGATAAGGATGGGAGTTATACGCGTTATTCTTATAACGCACTCCATCAAATAAAGAGCAAGACTAGTTCCAGTGGCAGTCAATTAGAATATCATTATGATGGAGAGGGCAATTTAATTTGCCTTATAAATGAAAAGGGTGAGTGTTATCGGCTGAAATATGATCTCAATAACCGATTAATAGAAGAGGAGGATTTCTATGGTCGTGTTACCCACTATGCATATAATGTCGCTGGCCACTTAGTAAATTCTACGGAAGTAATTGCTTCTCAATCAGGCATTGGTACCGATATCTACTTTGAACGTGATTTGCTGGGCCAATTAATAAAAGAAACTACGCTAGAGGGCGCTAATAGCTTTAGATATAATTGCCTAGGGCAACTGATCGAAGCTAAAAATAATTACTGTAGTCTTAAGTGGGAATATGATGCTAGTGGTCGTATTGTAGCGGAATGGCAAGATGATAGTAAGCTTAGTTATAAGTATGATATTTTAGGTAATCTTACGGCAACTTCACTATCCAGAAAAGAAGATGTTAAATTTATCTTTGATCATTCTGTGGAATCTGAGAATTCACCCTTCTCCTCAGTAAATGGAAATTTCAATTCTTTGTTGATAAAAACAACCGAAGGGTTGAAACCTCTGGACAATTATGATCCTCAGGTTTATGTGCAAGGCTTTATTGTTAGTAAGTTTGAAAGGCCAATTGATACAGTTACAAATATTTTGAATTTATTGCCGAATAGTAGCTGTTCACTTGCCAGAGTTAATCATTCCGGCAAGGTTAATAAAAATATCTTTAATGTTCATAACTTTTGTAAGAGTGATTCAGATCAGTTTCTTGCCTTCTTAATTTATGACCCCGCTGATAGTCTCCTAGGTAAGCTTAACTCGACGAGTAAGCTTGATAGTCAGATTCCTGGTAAAGAAGTTATTGAGAATAGAATCGTTGATAATGGCAATATATCCCGTGGTTATACCTCTTCTACAGGTCGTGTTGAAGAAGTTGGAGGGGAGGGGGCACAGAGGATTCGATACCATTATAATTGTCAGCAAAAGTTGATAAAAATAGAAAATCTAAAAGTAGAAAAAGGTGTAGAGAAATTTCAGGATGTGATTCGGTATCAATACGACCCCTTGGGGCGATGTGTAAGAAAGGAAAATTATGATGGTTGTGTCAGATTCTTTTGGTCTGGTGATACGCTTATTCAACAGCTTAAGAATGACGATCAGAGTAAATGAAGTATTATTTCGTAAAGGCTTATAAGTTGTCTGTGATATAGGGGGTTAACTCGAAAGCTTGAATACGTTAATTTGCGTAAGTTTTTACAGCAGTATTGCATTTTGAGATAAATCATATTCAGTGCTTCTTTACATGAAGACAAGTTGCTGTCCTTTTTAGCTTATATAAGTCTATGCGGGTTAAATTGCTAGATAGGGCTTTCGGCAACATAAAGGGCAATAGCTTTAGTGTGTTATTTTCCATAAATAATGAAAACTCACTTTCTGAAGTCTTGGCTATCCTGCCAAGGTTGTCGGTAGTCATTGCTTATCCGCCCTGGAAGTAGCAGATTACCATGCGTAGCCTGAAGCCTATCTATATTTAATAACCCTCGAAAGTCCCAGCTATGGGGCTCAGCACCCAACCGACTGTAAGAATATGTTAGAGAGCTTGCTAAGCCTGAGGTTATTTGAGTCGATAAATTATTTAAATTTCTATGAGATCATCAATATTTTGATGCTCATATGAGCGAATAAGTAAGTGGTACGGCGGTGCACTTCTTGCGGGCTTTTAGGTCGTTATACGATAGAGCGAAGGCTTTAGGCGATAAATGTGAGTTTCTTTTGTTTCTTGCCTTGAATCAATTCATATTAGCTGAGATGAATAGGACTTTAGATATTTACAGCTCCTTTTATTAGGAATGATTATCTTTTTCCTTTAATGGCGTTAGGTCTTTGAAGCGGCTCTTCTGTTGATGTGGCTGGGTAGTGTTTCTTTGTTGTAATTATTGGCCGCAATCAAAGTTTATTTGGCAGGATGCAGGGCTGTTTCATATACGACTATATATTCCGAAAAAAAATATCGTTATTACTTTACAGAATAGAAAAAGCTGGTACCTTAGGGTCAGGATTGCTTAATTATACAGGATTAACAGTTTGTGATATTGGTTCTGAAGGTGCCTTATTAAATAGCATTTTTATGTATATGGATGATGAGAGTATGGCTGATGGATAGTGTGTTTGCCTGTAGTCTCTAATTGGGGTAAGAATCATCGTGTGATCAATTCTCACTATTGGGTAGTAGCCACCTGGTATATTACTCAGATCAAGTGAAGAATTAACTTATTAGTAGTGTTTCCAGTTAATCTGGATTTTATTTAGGTTTTATTCAGCTTCCGCTATGGCGTTTTTTCACCTTCCTCTGAGGTGGTTGGGCTACCCAAGATAGTATTCCTGAAGTTTCTTTTAATAAGTTAGTAATCCGCACAGTGATTTTTGAGTTTGGTATATAGTTTTACGCTTATTCTGTAATTTAAAATGAACTGTAAAAAGAAAGTATCTATCGTATTTTACCCTGGGGCACACTCATTAGATGTAATGGGGCCCGCAGAAGTGTTTTCGCTGGCAAATCAGCAGCTAAAGGATAGGGGCTTTAGTTGTGATGATCAGTATGAGGTTGAATTCTTAGCCGAAGATGGAGATACCAAGGAAATCTCATCAGGTTTAAGGATATGCTCAGATAGATGTTTTACTGATTCAAGAGGAATTCATACTCTCCTTGTGAGCGGTAATCTTAATGCTGCTGATGATTTGAATATCAGTGAATGTTTGAGTAGATGGCTTTCTCTTCAGTCTGGTTTAGTTAAGCGTATAGGCTCTATTGGCAATGGAGCTCTGATTCTTGCAAAAGTAGGTTTGCTAAATGGTCGGCGTGCCACTACCCATTGGAGATATATTGATCAGCTGAAGAGATTCCCAGAAGTCGATGTCGATTCAGAATCTGTATTTGTCAAAGATGATCATATATATACTTCTGCAGGTGTAAGTGCGGGAGTTGATATGGCTTTGGCAATGGTAGAGGATGATTTTGGTCGGGGTATTGCTTTAGCTGTTGCTCAATTAATGGTCTTATATCTCAAGAGAGATGGAGATCATAAACAGAGTAGCACTTATCTTATGAGCCAGTTAAAGAGTGATCGTTTTTTAGAGCTGGTGCAATGGATTCACAGTAATTTGGATAAAACTTTATGCGTTAATAGTCTCGCGGAAAAGACATCTATGAGTCCGAGAAACTTTGCTCGCTGCTTTACTCGGGATATGGGAGTAACTCCAGGTCGATTCGTTGAGAAAATTCGCATTGAAAAGGTTTGCCAGCTTTTAGCAACTCAAGCGTTAACTCAGGAGCGTATAGCTACTATCTGTGGTTTTAAATCTCAAGAGCAGCTTAGAAGGGCATTTCGCCGAAATAAGGGTATGTTGCCGAGGGAATACCGCCGAAAGTTGTCGTGAGATAATTTATGGGACAGTCTATTCGGTGGGGCTGTCTCATTTGCAGAAAAGATATTTTTATCCTTAGTTACAAGATATAGATAACATTTTCTATTAGAAACTTCTGTTCTTCCTGCCCTGCCCTGCCCTGCCCTGCCTTGCCTTGTGCAGGTACCTCCACTAGATTTACATCTGGGAAAAAATCTTTTAGCCGGCTTTTATTCTTGCTCGATAATTTGCACAGCTTGGTTCTCTCCATTATATAACCTTACTAGGGCTGATTGAGTCGCTCCCGTGAATAGGAATTAATTTGTTGTGTTAACTAGAAGCTCTAATTTTCGCGGGTAGAGTGCGAGCTTATCGGTCTCTATTAGGAACAGGCCGGTAGTAATTGGTAAGTGATATAGCCTTAAAATTATATCCAGATATCTATATAGGTGTGGCGAAAAAATAGTGATAGATTTGTGGCCTAATAAAATTAGGCTCATGAAAGGGATCCCTTTAGAGGTGTAAATATTCTGGGAATCTAATATTGTTGGTGCGTTGTGGGGGCGCGACCATACCCTTTGCAATATTAAATTTCTGACAAATTTATAATGTACCCTTAATTATGGTGGATATATTGAAAGTTAGATGTCTTAGAAATGGATAAAGCAGGTACCGCAGCGAGAAGTATAGCTAGAATTTAATCTAAGATTTTCTGGTCTGACAATTTTCGATATCTAATCTTCAGTATTAATTGACATATAACTAGCTACTCAATCTAAGCTTTTTTGTAAAAGATTGTCTGAGTGAATTTTTTGGACATCAAAAACAATCTTTCAAGGTGCGCAGTAGCGATTGCCATTTAGTATGCCTCTCAGCTTGCAGATATATTTACTTTACCTATTAATGGATATGCTTTTAAGGAATACAAATTATTAGCTCTAGCCCTATTAGTTGCACTCGCTTATGAACCAAACCTCCTCTTGGGCATTTCTGCGCTTGGAATAGCCCATGTCAATAAAACTGATAGATCTGATTATCCTGGACTACCGGAAGTTGATATATAGTGGCCTAAATAGCTTAAGACCGCCCATATAGAGTGGCGGTTCGATGTATAGGATGGAGAGGTAAGATGGACTATCAATCTTCTAAAAGCCCAGTACTTAATCTTTGGGGGCGATTTGGCGGCTCGGCATTGGGCCGCTGGCTGGTGTCTAAATTAGTGGCACTTAAGGCACCGTATTTTCGTTCAATCAAGCCGCGTTTCCTGGAATTATCACCGGGTAAAGTGGAGGTTTTACTGAATAAGCGTTGGAGCGTGACAAATCATATCGGTACTGTACATGCTATCGCTATGTGTAACGCCGCTGAATTAGCTGGCGGTGTTTGTTTGGATGTGTCTTTGGATCGACGCTTTCGCTGGATACCAGTAGGGATGGAAGTCAAGTACTTAAAAATGGCGAAGACTAATCTACGAGCCGTTTGTGAGTATCCAGGGTTTAAAACCATTGAGGCTGGCGATGTTGTTATGCCTGTGAGCGTTATTGATACTAATGGAGAGGAAGTATTTCATGCCGATATTACCATGCGTGTATCAGAGCGCCCCGACGCGAAGTAGTAGAGTTGTCATTTGAGGTCAACTCTTGGAGTATTTTCAAGGGGAATTGCCTTACTTTGAGCTTGAATATGGAGAAGAGTATGCAAGCTGGGAGGGGATGAAGTGTGCTCTACTCATAAATCTCGTAGAATATTTCTTTGTTCAGTCTTGATGTATTTGGAGGGTTTATGAGATTGGCTTGGCAGATAGAAAAGTCGACATGCCTCTTTGGTGGTGAAAATAAAACTGCTACGGAGCATGAGTTACACCGATCGGAAAGTACTGCCTTGGCGAATGATGATATTTATCAGGACCTTTCCGAGGTATTACAGCTCGCAATTTCCAAGCTTGATGAAAATGTAAGTGATACTTCTCTGTACTTCCTGATTAGTTGGGAGTCTGTATCTGCTTCTATGACGGTATCTGTAGTTGATGATAGCCGAAGCAATGACTCTAAAGTAGTTGTGCACTGTCACTTTGCTGGACTGGCTTCCCAATATGATGCTGAGCCGAAGAGGCAGGAAGCTTTGGTTAAATGGTCGGATGAACTTAGGTTTTGGTGTAAAGAGTATCTATCTACTGATCAAGGTTTTTCACAGTTTTCTCTGGTTTCATTGTTCGCGACAGGCTCCAGAGCTACTGCTGTGATTCTTTAAAATGTAGCTGAAAACGATGCTTATATAGTGTGAACAACTAGGGCGGGGAGGCGAGGCTTAAAATGCCCTCCCTGTACAAATAACATAGGAAATGGAGATTTCTATGAATGTTTACTATTTGTGTATTGGGCTCTTAGCGGCATTATCCTTTCTGCTCGGCGCCTTGGTTACTGTTGGGCGCGGTAAGTATGAGGTTTTAGTTGGGCATTCTTTCGACCCCGATAATACCCTGCACAAATGGGTAAGGGCCCATGCAAATACAGCAGAATATGCTCCCCTTTTGATGGTACTTATTTACTTAGTGAGCTTAGGGCAGTCTTCTACCTGGGTTTGGTGGTTTGTTATTCTGCTGACCGCTTGTCGATTTCTTTTTGTTGCAGGCATCTTATTTCCCTCCACTATGGCAAAGCCTAACCCAATGCGCTTCTTGGGTGCCGTAGGCACTTATATCTTTGGATTGGGGCTTTGCTTGGCGCTGGTGCAGCAAGCCCTGAGGCTTTGAGTTGGTTGCAAGCGCTTTCAAACCTTATATTGGTTGGTGCTTAAACTGATCAAAATCGATTGGTCTATCGATAGCTTTTAACTTTTTGCCAGCCGGCAAGAACTGTTTACGATCCTTGCTGTATAAAAAACAACCTAACAAGTTTCCCTGCAGGGTGGTTGACCGAATGCGACACTTGTCGCACACTAGCCCTGACTGTCACACGGGAAGATAAAATGAAAAAGGTAAAACCGTCCCCATCAGAACTTGCGCTGTTGAAAGCCCTTTGGAGGCGAGAACCGCTGAGTGCCAGAGAGTTACATGATCGGGTGGGACCTGAATTGGGTTGGTCATACTCCTCTACTCGAAAGACACTAGATCGGATGCGGGATAAGTCGTTTGTGGCTCAATCTGAGATCCATGGAATCCATGTTTATAGGCCTGCGATTGAGAAGGTGGAAACTTTGGCGTCATATGCAAAAGATTTCGCTGAAAGAGTATTAGAGCTTGATGGCCCCCTTCCTGTGTCGATGTTTGCCGGCAGTAAGTTAATGAGTGATAAAGATATCGAGGAGCTTCAGGCAGTACTCGATTCCTGGCCTGACTCTGAGCCGGTCAGCAAGGATGGTGAATAGGCTATGGCCGAGATAGTCTCTACAGTTCTACCATTTGCACTGGATTTTCTAGCTACTTCTTTCTTCTCAATATTGTGGGCGGGGTTGGTTTTTATTGTTATTTGGCTGGCAACAGCTAGAAATAAAGACAGTTTTAATGCGATATACCATTGGCGAAGTTTCTGGTTGTGTGCAATGGTCGCTGCCGGTTCCCCATTTTTTCTTGCGCAATTGAGCGACCAGTTAACGTTGGGTATTGCTCCAGATCTGGATTTTGAATTACCGCCAGCTTATGAGGCTACCTCTATACCACCAATTAACATAGTTCTGCATGAGTATGTATCTACCTCTTTGAGTTCTGTTGAATTACTGGCTTTTCTTTGGTTGCTTATATATCTGTGCGGGGTGTTTTTTACCTTATCTAAAACGGTAGTGAGTCAGTTTTTCTATGGCAAGAAATTGCGTTTAATAGCAAATAATAAGCTTTCTGTTGTTAAATTTGACCAGTTTTTTACTTCATCTCAAAGTGATTTTCTAATCAGAAGTAAAACTCAGGTATTTATAACACACTCAACGATTACACCATTTGTGATGCAGCTATTCAGTCGCAAATTAGTGCTTCCCTCCTATATTTTATCAATGAATGAAACGGAGCGTCATCTAATCATTGAGCATGAAATTATGCACTTGAAAAGGCTTGACCCCTTGTTGATTCTGATTGTGCATATATTTACTTGCATCCTATGGTTCAATCCCTTCTTAGGGTGGATGAAGTCTCGATTCAGTTGGGCGATAGAGTTGGGGTGCGATCGCGAAGTTCTAAAGTCATGTAAGCGAGAATTGCACCGTGTTTATGCACAAGCAATGATTGACACTCTTCGACGGAACTCTTCACAAAGAACAAGTGACTGGGTTGTAGCTTTCTCTTTCTCTGGTGGTACGAGTCAGGCTCCTTTTTTCCGACGCAGACTTTTGAATATTATGGAAGCCTCAAGGGCGGGGGCTAATAATGGCGAATTAGGTGTCTATTTACGCGCTATGTTGTTCTGCAGTTTTTCAACCATTTTAATACTCGGAGGGCTACTGTTAAAACCGGGATTAACAATGGCTTCAGTGGAGGTTACCAAATTGACAGTCCCGGTTGAGAGTGCCCGTATTAGTAGCCCTTTTGGTGATTTCAGTAAAATTCGCAAAAAACCCCATGAAGGTACTGACTTTGCGGCACCGATTGGTACTCCGGTGGTTTCAGCTGAAAGAGGTGTTGTAATAGTCTCTACTGATGATTATAAGCATAAAAATTATGGGAAAATCATAATTATTGATCATGGTAATAATACGAAAACTCTGTACTCCCATTTAAATGAGCGGGAGGTTGAGGCAGGGCAGTCAGTACGTGCCGGCCAGGCGATAGGAACTGTGGGTATATCAGGGCGTGTAACAGGGCCACATCTTCACTTTGAACTTATCAAAGAAGGCAAGCGAATCAACCCAGACACTTTGCTTGCGAAGTAAGGGGGGAGTGTGATTTATTACTTAAGAAAAGTAGGGTTATCTGTGAGGCGATTAACTATTTTCTTTCTGATCGATATCTGGAGGATGGCTTTTTTGCTGGTTCTTTTGTCGGTTCAATCACTGGCGATAGCAGGGCCGTTGTTGGAAAACCATTCCAATGTTAAATCGGTACAATATGATTTATCTTTTACATTGCCCCTACTCAATGATCTATCCCTGGTGCATCAAGATGAAGGGATGCAGCGTAGGGAGGTGGCCCCTCCATATAGAGTTGAGGAAGAATATCTAGAGCGCACAAAAAAAGTTCAACTAGCTAAAAACCAAGGGGTTTTATCACTACTGGTGGATAGTGGAGTCGATCGTGCAGAAGCGTATAAAATAATTCAGGCTTTGTCGGAACATGTCAATGTCAGTATCCTACCAGTTGGTAAGGAATTTAACTTAACAATAGATACCACTGGAAAGCTTAATAAGCTTACCTTGGTTGTTGGCTTTGCAGAGAGTTTGGAGTTGGTTAGACATGGAGACAATTATAGAACTAATCAATTTGAATCTCCTGTCGATGCCAGGAAATACTACGTTAAAGGTGAAATTTCGGGCAGTTTATACCAAAGTGGAAAAGAGTCTGGCCTATCTAATTCTGTGCTCACAAAACTAAATGAAATATTTAGTTATTCCGTAGATTTTCAACGGCAGATTCGAGCAGGTGATCAATTCTCTGTTTTCTATGATACCTTGTTCAATAGCCAAACTGGAAAGGAAAAACTAAATAGAATTTTATTTGCTGAGCTTATTCTTAGTGGAGAAAAGATAAGTTTATATCGGTTTTCTACTGAGGGACCTCAGGGGGTGGATTATTTTTACCCTGATGGCCAAGGCTCTAGAGGGTTTCTAATGCGTACTCCGTTAGAGAATGCAAGGTTGTCATCTTATTTTGGGCGCCGCAAGCACCCAGTCCTAGGGTATACCCGAGTACATAAAGGTTTGGACTTTGGAGCCCCTTTGGGCACGCCGATATTGGCTGCAGGTGATGGTATTATTGAGCGAGCTTCTTATTTTGGTAGTTTCGGCAACTATATTCGTATTCGCCATGGCTCCGGGATAAAGACTATTTATGCGCACCTTAAGGGGTACGCGAAAGGAATTAGTAAAGGGGGAAGAGTAAAACAAGGGCAGGTAATCGGTTACCTTGGCGCTACAGGTCGTGTGCAGGGGCGTCACTTGCACTATGAGATTCATAAAAATGGTACGGCTGTTGATCCATTAAGGCTTGACCTCCCTATTAGTAAGGGGCTGGTAGGAGATTCTTTAAATCAATTTTCTCAACAGGTTCAAAAGATTCAAGATGAATTGATAAAGTACGGTCAACAAAATCAGTTTGATTCATAATTAAGCTTTTTTATCTTTTTTATTTCTCTCGCACCTTATTATATTCAGGGTTTAACTGACTTACATTTTTGTTGGTAGCGAATTTTTTCTTAAAGCAATATTGAGTGTAAAATTAAACTAGGTTAAATATGATTAGAGCTATTCTGCTGATAGCCATTCTGGTGCTGTCTAATTCACTAATCGCAAAGCCCCTCATTACCAAGGTTTCTGAATCTTTTGAGTTAAGTGGATCTAAAATATACACAGTTGACTCTGATATTCTCAAACGCAAATACGAATTGTACGTGAAGTTACCATCAGGTTACTCGAACGATGACAATAAAAATAAGACCTACCCGATAATTTACCTTAATGATGGGCCTCATACATTTAAGGTTGCCTCGGGTGTTACACACTTTAAGGATATGGATAAAGCCATCGTAGTTGCTATTTCATTCGCTCACGGAGAAAACGGGCAGTATAGTCGAGTTCGAGATCTCACGCCCGTAGTCGATAGTGGGTGGAAGCGTTATACAACTGGTGGAGCCAGTAAGTACTTACAGTTTATTGAAAAAGAAGTAATGCCCTTTATTGAGGGGAGTTTTAGGGGGGATCCCACACGTAGGATTCTTTCAGGTCATTCATTGGGTGGATCTTTTGGTGCTTGGGTATTACTTACCAATCCACAGTTGTTTTCCACTTATATCCTGACAAGTCCTTCTCTTTGGTTTAAGGATGAAATGATCTTTGATTTGGAGAATAAATATGCAAGCCATAACAACACACTGCCTGTAAACGTCTATATTGCCACTGGCGCTTTGGAGACAATACAAAAGAGCCACATGCGTAATGATATGGTAGATGGGCATAAGAGATTTCTTGCTAAATTACAGTCGCGTAATTATCGTGGATTAAAGCTTAGTGGAGAGGTGGTAAGCGGTACGGACCACTATTCCACTTTCCCGGTGGGGTTGGCAAAAGGTTTAAGGTGGGTATATCAGGATTTGTGGGCAATATAATAATTCTCGCGGTAAAAGAAGAGCTATAGCTGCCCGTGACAAATGGTAGATCTGTTGTGCTATTGGAATTATGCGCGTTTGCCACTTTGTCCGGTCATTACTGCCGCGCCAATCATATGGGCTAAACGTAGAGCTTCAGGGACATACCCAGTGTCAGTGGTTTGCTCTAACACCTGGGCGGCAATCCCCGGTTCACATCCCTGCACTTGAAAATGGAAGTTATTGTAGTTATGGATACTCCCAGCTTTCATCAGGGTCTCTTTACGCAGTAGATAGTCAGGAAAATTTTGCAGCGCTTTATCAATGGCTTGAATGTCTGGTGGTTTTCGCATTAACGCGATACAAGGGCGCTGTAAGATATCGGCCAGCTTGGGTAGATCAATAATATTGAAACCACCCACTGCTACTCCATCGGTCAATACGACATTTACCTGGCTGTAGAATTTACTTTCTTTCAGCAGTGTGGCAAGAGTTTCTGTAGCTTCCATCCCATCTTTGCTTACCTGCCCCCAAAGCATTCCCTCAAAGCGAGTTTTGGTGCAGACAATACCGCTTACTTTTACCGGCGCGCCCCTTCGTTTTTCAAAAGGGGCGTCATCAAAACCGATAACTCGGATCCGCTTCCTTAATCGTAATAATTCTGCCAGAGGCTTCATTATTTCTTGTTGCCCTGAAGAAATAAGTAGGGAAATAACTTTAGTTTTTCCTCATGGCTTAATGATTCCATACGACGGATATTATTTTCTGGAATACTCTCTGGATCTGGATATAGATCAATCATTTTTTCCAGGTTCTCTTCTCTCAGCAGGTGTAAGATAGGATAGGGTGCGCGATTAGTTAGGTTTTCCGCATCGGCGGCTGCAGTGCCAGCAAATTGATAATCTGGGTGGAAGCTGGCTAATTGATAGGTTCCTACATAGTCGTTGCGTTCCAGTAACCACTCTGCTAAATCCAGGAACTGGTTGTAGTCGCTGAATTTCCCTAGGTGATTAGGGATAATCAATAAGGTGGTAAGCAATTCAGATTCCGAAGTGGTATCGAGTCGACGTAATTCCGACAATAGATCACTGAGTAGCGCCTCGTCTCCTGTGGCAGGACTCACCTTGAGTCGAATTTGCCCTGCACGCAGAGGTTTGCGTGCGAAAGGGCAGAGGTTGAGACCGACAACCACATCAGTAAGCCATTGTTCTACCGCCTGAGTAACAGCTTTTTCCATTTGACTGCTTACCACATAAGATCATCGGGGATCTGAAAGTCTGCATAGGGATCATCTTCATCTACCACTGCTGAACTTTCAGCAGGCCTGATTACGATATCGCTATTGCGCTCCGCAATTTTCTCGGCAATAACCCGTGGAACCAACTCAAATTGTTCTCCCTGGACAACAATCATCAGGCGCCCCGCAATCAAGTGATCCCTTAATTCTTCGCTGACATAGATGGTTTTGATTTTTTTGTCGAAAGTGAAGTTATAAGTAATTTCACCAGAATAAGGTTGGCGATTTTTTTCCACCAATTGCTTGATTTGCGCGGCAATAGCTTTCTGCTGTGCAGCCGCATCGCGCTCAGCATTGAGGGCGCGATCACGAGCGGCTTTCTCTGCTTGAGCCTTTTGTGCTGCTAGCTTTGTTTCATCAATCTGGGGTTGTGAAGACTTCTTCGCAACTTTCTGTTGCTTCCGTTTATCTTTGCTGATTTGTTTGGCTTTCTTTTTATCGACAAGTCCTGCTTGGAGTAGTTGGTCTTGCAATGAGGCCATAGTCTCTTCCCCGTGAAAGTCTAAAGTTTCGGCAGCCTTTACAGGTATGCCTGATCAAATTTCCACCAACCATATGGGTTGATAGTTTGTGAGGGTATTTTACCTGAAGATGGTCCAACTACCGCTAAAGATTTTTATGGTGTCCAAGGCTTACCGGAGGTAGCAGTTGCGATGATTTCATCGGGTTCCTTGCCGTCACTCAGCATTTGAGCGCCCCCTGGAATTACCAGGGCTGAGCCAGTAGCAATAGCCACCCGCTTGCCACTGGGAGTATCAATGTTGCAAGAGGATACCCTCAGCTGCCGGCCGCGGTGGAGTACCTGCGCCTCCAGAATCAAGTCGCCACTGTTGAGCTTGGCTGGGCGAGCAAAGCGGATATGCATGTCCAGAGTAGCGAATATAGATCCTGCAGGCAGTGTGGAGTAGACCGCGCCTCCCATGGTGAAATCTGCGGCCCATGCCAAAAGTCCACCATATATAGAAAGGGTCCCATTGGAGAACCAGGGAGAGGAGGGCATAGTCGAGATACAGCGACCATTTTCAACCTCTATTGCGCGGTAACCTGTGAGCATCCAGATAGGGTGAGTTCGCCCCTCACTAATCGTGGTTCTCTGCAATTCGATAGGGACTTGCTCCGGTAAGTGTGCCATGTCGCAAAAGAACGTTTTTGGAGGAGGGCGAAGATAAGGGTCAGGTGTATCTGTTGGTCCTAGGTCGGGAATTGGAAGCTCCTGATCTGGGTTGACTGGAAAGTCGGCAATAAGGCAGCGAGTGCTACCGAAAGCGAGGGTTCTCCCCTCCTGATCGTTAATCTGAATACTTGAGAGCCCCACCTGGTTGCCCGAATGAACGGTCGTAGCTCTACCAACAATATTTTGTGTACTGCTAGTGATGGGTCGAATAAAGCACATATTTAATTCTGATGTGCTCAAGACTTTACCAGCGGGCAAGGTTGTCCATATTGCGGAGGCCAAGGGGGCGTCTGCAAACATGGCATAGATCCCCCCCCAATAGATCCCGGTCCCATCAGCTAGCCACGGCGTAATAGGCATAGAATAGGTGGCCTTACCAAGGCCGGCCTCGGTGGGAGTCATACCCGTTAGTCGCCAAAAAGGGGGCCCGGGTAAGCTGCCGCGAATGTAACGTTTAAAGGTGTCGAGACCAGGTTGCTGCAACGCCCTGAGGTCACAGATGGCACCACGATGGACTTCGTCGGTGATATTGGTCATCCCCCAGCCTCCAGTTGCTTCTAGGACAAGGGTAATGTGAGGGTTTGTTGGATGCGAAAAAGGGAGAAAGCTGCGGAAGAGTCTTTTACCCTAACAGCGCAGCTATCGATCGGCGGATACTGGTTATGGAGCTAAGTTGGGTAGTTTGGCTACGATATGGGTATTCGGGATAGGCTGCCCTTCCATAAATAGGTTTATCGCATCCTGGACTTCAGGGGAAGCCATTAATAAATTATGCCCTGCATTTTCGACTGTTATTTTAGTGGCGTTTTTGAACCCTGAAATGGCTTCATATTGACCTTCCAGGTAAGTTCTTCCGTCCAAGGTCCCGCTAAATAGTAATACCGGAATATTGCTGACTGGCTTTTCCCTAAATTTATCCCCAAGATCCAACTCTGGCGCTAAATTATCGTAGTGCAGAGAGAAATTTAGGTAGTCTTTCAGTAGAGATTTTTGTGCCTGCTCAACAACCTGTGCTTTACGCTTCATATCAATTCCAGAGGCTATATCCATCGCCGTAGGCATCGGGCGCAGGGATATGGGTATGCCTGGTTGCAGAAATTCATCGGGGAAGTAACGTCTGGGCACCTTGTCGAAACTTAATGTAGCTCCTTGGTCCAAATCGCGATAAAACCTGAGTAGATGGCTGACACTTTTAGGGTCCGCAATGAATGCCGAGGCTAGTTGTTGCATATCCCTACGCTGTAGGAGGGATTCGACTTCCCTGCCATCCCGTTGAGGGATTTTAATTTTCAATGGTTGTGACTCAAGTTTTTTATGGACTCGGCTTATAAGTGCTTTAATATCTGGATAGGCTTTTTTTGCTGCGGGTTGCTGATTGATTGCCTGTTGTAGACGGTTTAGATAGTAATCTGTTCGGGCGGGCAGCTTGATGGTTTGGTCCAAACCCTCTGCACTGGATAAAATTAGCTTATCAATAGAACCTTCGATCTCCTTTACCGCTGCCAAAGAGAGATGGCTTCCATAAGATGTTCCCCACAATACTATTTTCTCTGCACCCAAATGGCTCCGTATGGCATCAAGATCTCGGGCATTTTCGAGAGTATTATAGGCATTTAGGTTTACACCAGTAAGCTCCCAAAAATGCAAGCACTCTTTTAGGGCTTTGCGGTGGTAGTTGATATACTGAGTATCGGTGATTGGTTCAAGGGAAGGTACAATTTGCTTGGATTCACAATTGGGAAGGTCATTGGAACGGCCGCTACCACGTTGATCTAATGCGATAACATCACCAAATTGTCGCAACGCCATAAACATATCAAAGCGATAGTTAACGGCCGTAATTCCTGAGCCACCAGGGCCGCCTGCCAGGTAGATTATTGGTGGGCCCACTTTCTTTCCTGTTGCAGGAAACCTTACATATTGGAGGGTGATATTACGGCTATCTTTCTTAGTGCGATCTTCTGGTACCTCAATAAAGCCTTGATAGCCCTCTGCAGTTTGTTTGCTCCATGTAGTAAAGGTATGCGGTTTTTCATTGTTAATGGACTTTGCTGATCCCCTGACAGGGCTCAGTGATAGCATTATTATTAGCGGAGCTAAAAGATGTGCTTTTTTGGCGTTATTTTTCATTGTTTCGATACTTCCTTATTGTCGAACTTAGGCGAATGTTATTGTTTTAGATTGGGCTCTTATTTTCAAGTGGATAAAAAGTTTATTCGAGAGCTCATGGGGCTTTTCTCGATATAGATACCTCGTGAATATCGGTAATATAAGCTATTAACCTCTCACTAGGGATTTCGGTTTAATTAGGCTGTCAGACAGAAGTCCGAAAAATAGTAGGTGGATGTTTAAACCCCAGTACTAATGGGCTTATGGGGTCTGTGCAAGGTTATAATTATTGATAGGCAACATTGCTACTCCATGAAAGCTAGCTTTCCTTAAATTCACTACGTAGCAATTAAGCTCTTGCTCTAAAATAACTAGAAAATGGTTCTACGCCTGGGCTGGCAAGTGTTCAGGTATTATGGGTTGTTGTATAAAATCATTATGCTCAGATTCATGGGTTGCCTCTGGTGTAGATATTTTACCTAAAGTAGGGTGTCTGAGAGAGAATCGTATGGAGATTTGAAATTTATCATCCCTAGATAATAGCTTTGGTAAAGTGAGGCTATAGTGTCAATGAAAAAATGCCAACTATAACAATAAGGATAGCCTTTTTATCTTTGGTTTGTTGATCACACCTATGAAATTTCTATAAATTTTAGTGGTTGCATCCGTTGATATAAAAGACCTTTGTATTAATGAAACTGTCATCTAGTAGTTTACGTTACTGTTGCTCTTGCATGATTGTTTTGTATAGGCAGCCCAAGTCCTGAATGGCAGTAGTTGGAAATGAAGTGCCATGATTTGCTTCTGGAATAATGAGCAGTCGGAGCTTACCTCTAGCCTTCTTCAATGATTAATTTTCTTTGGGGCTGCCTCGCTCCCCTTAACATGTCGTTGCGAGTTTGGCTTTTTTCTGGAGTTTCTATAGCACCAACTTCAATAAACACCTTTCGGTGATTAGAGCTGGGAGTAGCTTTCACATTAAGGGTTCTTGCACGATCGTGCCACACCGATAGACTGCTGAGGATATAGTTATCAAAGCCGCTTGGCCTGGTAAGCAACATATATGTGCCAAATAGCCCGCCTAGAGAGTGCCCTATAAACGTGTGTCCACTGTCAGATAGGCGATATGATCTTGCTAGGAGGGGCAAAATGACGTCATGAATAAAAGTGGCATGCTCATAGGCCTTGCCAGTTAAATATTTCCAGTTTTTATCGCTGATGGGGGTAAAGTCCCGAATACGGCTGGCATGATTTTTGACCCTTTTGAGTAAGATAGTCCAACTAAAATGACTTCCTGCAGTTTGCCAAAATCCATCGGCACTTGAGTTGTACCTGAAGTGGCCTGAAAGGCTGAGTCTGCATCTGTCATAAGCACTAAAGGATATCGTTAGTCTAGGGTACTTTCGTAACTCTTAGGTAACTTAACGTAAAGTGAATAGGACCTAGTACTGATAGGATCTTTAACTCCAGGCTGCTGCTTCGAGGAATTTAGAACGGTGAGATGTCTGCGTTCATTGAAAGTGAAGGGGCTGAACAAAGGCTGAGAGTGCAAAACAAGGTTGCTTAGGGCCCTCTCAGGGCTTTAGCACGGATAAAACGCTTGTACTTTTTGTATAGTGGCTTGACAGGCTCTATAAACGAAAGTGTCATTTTCTTTCCCAGTTGCGACTATGCCGGCGTGAACAAAAAGTCAGGAAAGTACTCTAGCATATAGAAATGATTCATCTTGAAAACTGTTCGCATAAGATTTATTCAAAAGATAGCAATTTTTTTTGTAATAAGATAAAGAGTATGAAGCTCTCAATGTTTCTGTGGAAGTGTAAAAATCTACTTTACTACTACAAAAACGGAAGAAGTAAGTAATTCTATTTTTATATTTCGTAATGTAACTTTTTCATATCTACAATTATCCAAGTACTTGTTCCATTTTCCCCTCTTTTATTTTCCCTCCTTTTGAAGGTTAATAGTCTACGATTTGATTAGCCTTTAGGCACTGAAGTTCATAGTAATACCTCTCTATGCTTGTAATTTAGGCGTTACTTTTTTCCAGTCACTGGAGGTGGTCGTTTATCGTATGTTTTTTGTCTACTCTCTGTGTTTTTAGGGGAAGTTAACTTTAGTAAAACTAAAGACTTATATCGGTTTAGCTAGTTGATACTCGATTTTGAAAAGAAGGCTGGTTTTGTACTATAAAAATAATTTGACCAAAAAATAATTGATCGATGGTTTGTTTTGTTCATTGTCTCTAGAGAGCCTCTGTAAGTTGTACTAAGTATTGCAAAATTTTCCAGAAGCTCAGGGAAACCGGTCGGTCACACGAGATGGTTTACTAGAAAAATGGAAAACTTTTATCAGGATGATGTGACGCAGTGGGTTGGTGAGTATGGATTGGATTTGAAACGTTACTTTTCTTCCCGAGTTAATCTATCTGATGTTGATGATCTAGTTCAGGAGGTTTTTATTCAGTTATATATTCGTATCAAAAAGTATGGAGGGCAAATCGAAAACCCAAGAATTTACATTTATGCCATGGCAAGAAATCTTTTGATTAGTCATGGTAGGCGTCAAAAGTCTAGGTGTGGAGGGTTACATGACTCTATTGATCACAAAGTCGATATCCCTTACATGATTAGTCCGGAACGGACGGTGATGGGAATACAGGCTTATACCCGAGTTCTGGAAGCTATTTTAGGATTGCCGCCAAGAGCTGGTACAGCTTTTCGCTATCATCGCTTTGAGGGAATGACTTATCAAGCAATTGCGGAGCAAATGGGAATCTCTAAGGATTCGGTTAAAGAGTTAATACAGCGTGCTTTGACCAAGGTTAGGCAGGTGGCAGAGGAAGCTCCTTGATGGCGCAAAATAGGTCATATTGTGCTGTAGGTTGTGACCTTTTTTCGAGTAGATGTCTAACGGGACAACAAGCTCAACTAGAAATTTTTTGGTGAGTGATTCTGCTAGCGCTACGCCAGAGGTTTGGCTTTTTAGCTCTAACTGTTGCAGCTTTCTAAATATTTAGTTAATAAGTCCGCTTTAGTCCCCAAAAAATCAAGTTTATTTTTTATCCCCCCTTTCTTTTAGCTCTCGCGTCTTAAATGTTGTTGAGCCTGAAATAGGTTTATATCAGGTCAATAACCCAATAATACCGACAATAAAGAGAGACGTAGTGTGATGATGAAACCTGTCAAAAAGAAAACATTGATTGCACAAGCGATTTATCAATCTGGACATTCATGCCAAATTACTCCCTGGTACAGCTCCATTGTTGCCTCTTTGGCATTTGCAGTTGTTCCTACCATTTCCAGTGCCCAGGAGAGAGAAGAAGGTAAACACCCAAGACAGGTGATTGAGGAGATCACGGTTACTGCGCAGAAGATTGAAGAGAGTATTCAAGATGTGCCCATTGCAGTATCTGCACTCAGTGGTGACAGTATGGATGACCTTAAAATTGAGCGGGGGGAAGAGTTGCTACGAGCTGTCCCAAATGCCAATTTTTCTAAATCCAACTTCAGCACTTATAACTTCTCTATTCGCGGTATAGGCACTAAAGCTGTTTCTGCTGCTTCAGACCCGGCGGTTGCTGTGAGCTTCAACAATACTCCTTTAATTCGCAATCGATTATTTGAGCAAGAGTTCTTTGATGTGCAACGGGTTGAAGTCTTGCGTGGCCCTCAAGGTACACTTTATGGCCGCAACGCGACAGCTGGCGTAGTTAATATGTTGCCAATTATGCCTGGAGATGAGTTTGCCTCTGAGATCAAGGCGGAGGTGGGCAGTTATAATACTAAGCGCGCTAGCGGAATGCTTAACATGCCATTGGGGGAGACCATGGCGTTGCGTCTCTCCGGAGCCATGACTAAGCGTGATGGTTTTGACTACAACACTTATACGGGTAACGATGTTAATGACCGCGATCTATATTCTACTCGTGCAATCTTTGAGTGGGAGCCCAGTGAATCCTTTAGTGCGAATTTAATATGGCAGCACTTTGAAGAAGATGATCGACGCTCGCGCACGGGCAAGCAACTTTGTACAAAAGATCCAGGCCGAACACATATTGGTGATACTGAACTGACAGGCTTTACACCAGTGTTTTTTAGTCAGGGTTGTCTGCCTAGCTCGATTTATAGTGATGACGCTTACAGCGCACCCAATGCCCAGGGTTTTGCGAGCGTTTTGGCTACCGGGTTAATTGTCACGAGCTATGGCCAGGTTATTGACTGGTTTACTGACCCTTATGCGAATTCAACGCAGTCACGTGATCTTCGTAAAATTGAAACCAGTTATGATCCGGTATTTCGCGCAGAGAATGACTTAGTGCAACTGAACTTCGAATGGGGCCTGACAGACTCTCTTACATTTTACTCTCAGTCGACTTATGCTAAGGACGATTACTATTCATCCCAAGATTATAATCGTTATGTTTCAGATCCCATCTTTAATGATGGGGGTAATTTAGAACCTACACCGGGGGGAGTTTTTACTGATCCACAGTTGGGACCCTCTGAAGGACTGTTGGCGGTTGATATTAGTCGATCAGATAATAAACAGTGGAGCCAGGAATTCCGACTGCAGACATCTTTCGATGGTCCTTGGAATTTTTCAGTGGGCACAAACTATTTAGACTTTAAAACCCAAGATGACTATTTTGTATTCAATAATATATTTAGTATGGTGGCGCAATATCTATATAATGCCGACCGCGATGAAAATTTCAACTTAGTATTTCAAAACTGTACTGATCCAGAAGTAAATGTTGGTTCAGATTGTATTTATGTTGACCCTAATTCGATAGAAAACATTGATGAGGAAGGACATAACTATTTCTTGAGCCGAAATTTGGTGGAAGTTAATTCTTGGGCATTATTTGGTGAAACTTATTGGCAAATTAATGATGATGTAAAGCTAACTACTGGCCTTCGCTATACAAATGATCGCAAGCGCTCTACTCCAGTACCCAGTCAGCTGCTGTTAGGTACTTTTTATGATCCGGTAACGGGGGAAGTCTCCTCCGGTGAAGTCTCCGGGGGGCTTGTCCATCGAGGCTATCCGGAAGGTGATCCGGCTACTCAGAACTGGAAGGAGTACACCGGGCGTGCAGTTTTGGACTGGAGAACGGATCTGCCCTTTACGGATGAAACTATGCTCTATATGTCCTTTGCGCACGGCTATAAAGGTGGTGGTACTAACCCTCCCCGAGCCGAGGTTGATCCAGCAATAGTACAGTTTCAGCCCCTGGAAGATTCTTTTGAGCCGGAGTTTGTCAACGCAATTGAGTTTGGCAGTAAGAACATTCTTTTCGATGGTAGCTTATCGCTTAATGCTAGTGCCTTTTACTACGATTATACTGACTATCAAGTCTCTCAAATTGTTGACAGAATTTCTCTCAATGAGAATTTTGATGCGGAAACTATGGGGCTTGAGCTTGAGCTGGCTTGGCAGCTTACAGATGCAACACGAATAGATATGAATTTAGGGTACCTAAAAACCCGAATTGCAGACGGAGAGGAATCTGTTGACGTGATGGATCGTACTCAGGGCAATGAAGATTGGGTACTGGTTCGTCCTAGCATCCAGGTGCCGTCTAACTGTATTGCACCTGTGGATTTAGTTGAAGCGGTTATGGCTGCGCCTAATATTTTCGCTATTTGGTCGCTTTGTGCGGGTTCCGCCCAGTATGGTTCATTCTCTCCAGAAATCGAAGTCTCGGATGCATTGCGCCATGATATCAATTATGGAGTTGATTCCTACAACCCGCTAACCGATGCACCTAATGGGGGGCGTGGTTTTGCTGCTGATTTAAGTGGAAATGAGTTACCCAACGCACCACGTTTCACCGTTAATTTCGGAGTGGAACATACGATTCCTATTGAGAATTGGGATTTAACTCTACGAGCAGATTACTACCGTCAGTCGGAAAGTTATGCTCGTGTATATAATACTGAGTATGATCGTTTGAAGGCTTGGAGTAATCTCAATGCTTCAGTTAGCCTCAGCAATCCTGACTCTGATCTATATATGCAGCTCTACGTGAAGAATATTTTTGATGATGCGCCTATCACTGATATGTTCACTAATAGTGATGATTCAGGTCTTACTACTAATGTGTTTACATTAGAGCCTCGTATTGTTGGCTTAAGTGTTAGTAAAGGGTTTTGATTAATCCGGTGAAATCTGTGATTCATTGTTTAGATTTGATTGAATGAATATGTAGGTTGGTGAGAGGATTTCTTGCCAACCTTTTTTTGCATTTTTATAGATGTCTTCTGAAGTCTAGTGGTCTTGGCTTTAGGGGTGCTGCCAGTTTTCGTACTGCATATGAGTTTTTGGTTACAAAAATAGTCATTGATTATTGTTGGCAGGTATATAAGTTAACTGTTTCCGTAATGCTAGTGTTGTTAGCATCTAGGGCTATTAATTAAGGCGGGATAGACTTAGAGGCTGTATAGGTGAAATGAGAGCTTGTTGAAATTACACTATTAATTTCCCTCTAGCTGTCTGAACCTGTGCTGGGAGTTTTGGCGCTGTTGAAGGTAGTTTTTCCATTGACTGATTCAATGATCTTATGAGGTCTCCAGCATATTCACCGGCTGTCGTCTTAATAGGTCTATTTTTAATGAGCATGGTATTGCTCATGCACTTATAGGATAAATCGTGAGGTTCCATCTTGCTGAAAAAATCAATTTATTTTCATCGTTTACTTCTTGCTTTCAGTAAGGTTAAGAGCTTTTATTTTGCGCTTTGCTGTAGTGAAGCGAATGTTGAAATTCCAGTATCGAGGTATCGACGATAAATCCTGGAAGGCCAAATAATGGATTGATTGTATTTTATGGTTTATTTTATTGTTGGCTTTCATTTGTTAGTAAGCTCAGTTAAGTAGGGTGTCCAAGGTCATCCCTCTCAGTCAAATTTCCAAAGAATATGGGTTTCGCTTTATTAAAATTCACTTGCCTTGATTTAGTTAAAAATTCAATTTAATCGATAAAATGGATTTATAGGCAGATTAAGTAGTTGTGATGGAGAATTGTGGGTTAGTAAAGATAGTGCCACTTACGGTGCATGGGAAACCGGTTGCGTTATTGTGAGGAAGCTCAGTCTCATCGGAAGCGATTTCCCCAATTAGAGTATTGAGCGGATATGTCCTTACTCTTACAGTTCGTTATAAGTTTTTTTGTAAAGCGTCAGAGACTTGAAATAACTTATGGAGCTCTGGTGTCGAGGCAATTGAATTGCCGGTTGGCACCAAAAGATAAAGCGCGCCAGGTCGGGAGTATTTGCCCATAGCGGACCACCTGCTATCGGCTTCTACACCTTGTAGGCTGTATTTGCTGCCCTCAAGGCAATTTTGTTTGGTTTTTGCTCTCCCTGCTCCAGATTCATATTGCTATACTCCGCGCCCTTGAAAGCCCCCTGTCTTTATATGGAGAACTTGATGTCTGATTCACAGTGCGATATTGGCTTTATCGGCGCCGGTGTGATGGGTAAGAACCTGATCCTGAACCTGGCCGACAATGGCTATAGGGTCTGTGCCTTTGATTTGGATCACAACCGGCTGAATGCGCTGCTGGAGCAGGACAAGAAAGAGCGTGGAGATCAGCCTGCGCGTGTTGAAGCCTGCAACTCTTACACAGAGCTGTTGGCGAAGGTTAAAGCCCCGCACTTGATTATTCTCTCGGTTCCGGCTGGAGACCCCGTTGATGATGTATGCAGCAAGTTACTCGATGCGGGCTTAAAGGCTGACGATATCGTTGTTGATACTGGTAATAGCCTGTGGACCGACTCTGTGGAGCGGGCTAAACGGTATGAAGGCAAATTGATCTTCTTCACCACCGCAGTATCCGGTGGCGAAGTGGGTGCTCGTTTTGGGCCATCCCTGATGCCCAGCGGCGACCGTTATGCCTGGAGTCGTATTGAGCCAGTTTGGCATGCTATTGCCGCCAAAGTGGATAAAGCCAGCGGCCAGCCGATTGAACGCTTTGAGCCTGGCAATCCGGTTCGCGAAGGTGAGCCCTGTGCGGCTTATATCGGCCCGATAGGCTCAGGCCACTATGTGAAGATGGTGCATAACGGTATTGAATATGCCGATATGCAGATGATCTGTGAGGCCTACCATGTGATGCGCACGGCGCTGGGTATGGCCCCAGAGGAAATTGCAGAGGTATTCCGCGAGTGGAATCGAGGCCCGCTGAACAGCTATCTGATCAATATCAGTGCGGAAGTGCTCTCTACCTTGGACTCCGTGACAGAACAACCGCTGGTAGATGTTATCCTCGACCGAGCAGGGCAAAAAGGTACTGGTCTCTGGACAGCCATGAGCAGTCTGGAAGTGGGCTGTCCGGCTCCGAGTATTGCCGAAGCGGTTTACGCCCGTTCATTATCTACCCGGAAGGTATTGCGCACCCGCGCAGCGAAGAAGCTGCAAGGGCCTGAGTTGACACCAGTGGCTTCAGAGCAGCGGGAAGAGGTGATTGCACAGCTACACGACGCTCTCTACTGCGCAAAAATCTGTGTTTACGCCCAGGGCTTCGATTTGATGAAGCTGGCTGCGCGGGAGCAGGGATGGCAGTTGAACTTCTCTGAAATTGCCAGAATTTGGCGTGCAGGCTGCATCATTCGAGCAGTGTTCCTGCAATCTATTAGTGATGCTTACGATCGAGATTCCAAGCTTTCCAACTTGCTACTGGATGATTTCTTCACCCAGCAGATTGCCGATCACCAGGCCAACTGGCGCCAAGCGGTGGCGAGCGCCACTCTGAATGGTATTCCGGTGCCGGCCCTGTCATCGGCGCTCAATTACTACGATGCCTTCCGCACCGAGTCGCTGCCGGCGAACCTGCTACAAGGACAGCGTGATTTCTTTGGAGCCCATACCTTTGCGCGTGTGGACCAGCCTGAGCAGCGCAAGTACCACGTCCAGTGGACCGAACCTGGCCGCCCAATGGTTGAGATCTGATTGATGGGGTAGGGGGCAGGTGATACGTGCCTTTCAGGTACGCATCACTATGTGAGTTCCCTAAAGAACGACCTCTTCTACCTCTTTGGCCAGGGCCTCCGCCTCTTGGCGGCTGGCTTTGGCCACCAGTTCCTCAACGCTAGCCGACTCGGTGTTTACGCCACCGAAGGCGGAGAGCAAGTCCTTGATCAGGGCTGAGATCTCCAGAGTCATCACCGCAAAATCTGCATCAAATCGCTGGGCTGCACTTTCTGCATCGGCACTATCGGCTTTATCCAGAAGCTCGTCACTGAACTTGATACGCTTAAGGGATAGCTGATCATCTACCAGGAATTCAACGCCCCCGCGCCAAGTCAGCCCCAGCTTGTGCACTTGTAGCCCGGCCACCAAATGATTGTGAATTTCCTCGGCACAGAGGTCCTGGTTTTTACAGCGGATAACACTGCCGCTGTCTTTGGGATCGCGCAACTCACATTCGTGGCCAAAATCGAATTGAAGGGGGGCTTCAGGGGCACTGAGCCAGTGGGTCATCGTTTGCTGAGGCAGGTTCTTAGCGGAGAGTGGTACCACGGCAAGGCTACTGATAGCCTCGCGGAGGTTCTCCAGCAGTTCCTCGGCGGCGGAGGCAGAAGAGGCGTCAACCACTACCCAACCATCCTGAGGTGCAATATAGGCATATTGCAGACGGGAGCGAGCGAATGCCTTGGGGCGCATTTCAAGGAGAATCTCGTCTTTAAGGTTTTGCCGCTCCTTGCGACCTACCTGCCTGGCTTCTTTTTCAGAAATAGCTTGTGCCAGCTCTTCAACTTTCTCATTGACTACCGCAGCAGGAATCACTTTTTCTTGCTTCTTAGCACAGACCATTAGGTAGCCATTCGTTGCGTGCACCAACTGGCTGCCGTGGCGCCCTAGTGGAGGCACCCACCCATAGCGAGTGCTGTCCTGACTGCCACAGGGAACAAATGCATGGGGCTCCAGCAATTCGTTCAATTTTTCAGCATCCAGGGAAAATTCTTTCGTCAAACGATAAATACGGAGGTTTTTAAACCACATACATCAGGCCATCTGTTTTCAGTTGCGAGTGCGGCCTGCATTATGCGGAAACCGGGGCGGGGCAGCTAGAGCCTGTTAACACTTAATTGATGGGTTCTTTAAGTTGTTATCAAGCTCCAGAATATTACTGGTCCAAGGCGGTGAAAATTTGTTCAGCCGAACTTGTCAGGCCTGGCTGAACAAAGGTTTATTTGAGAATACTGTCTATTGCTTTGCCACTATCCTGCGAGAACTCTTCTGACTTATGGCCGAGCAGTTGTAGTGCGGTTGCGGCTATCTGATCCTGAAAAATAGCTTCTCCCCTGGATACTTCTCCCAAGGCCTTAATGTCTGGGCCCAGTGCGGCAATCCAGATTTCATTGGAGCCGGGTATACCCGCTTTGTGGGGGGGGTCTTCTTTACCGAAGTATTGGGTCAGTGCAGGGCCACTGGCGTGGTGGGGCCAGGATTCAGCGGTGTTGCCACGCCCGTGGTCAACAGTAATGAGTAGGTTGGTATTGTCTCGGTATTGATCAAGAGATTGCAGTGTCTGCCAGAGTTTGGCGAGTATCATGTCGCTCCGATGTGCGGAGTGGAGATACTGGTGATATTCCTCATCGTGGGCAAAATCGTCAGTTTCACCTAGGGCAATGTACATTACCTTGGGCTTTTTGCTAATTAAGTACTCTTTTGCAAATCCATAGGTAAATGCATCGGGCCGCACGTTTTCCCAGAAAACCGGCAGTTGCCCCTGCAAATCATTGAGAAACCCTGCTCTTTGGCTCAATTTTGGCCAATCGGCAGCTTCCAGCCCCGCGTTAATGTAAATACCACTGCGATCACGATTAAGTATCGAGGAGAATACCCCCCAGCTACCGAATGCAGCGATTTGGCCTTTGTACTCAGATTTGCTGTTTAGCCACTCGAGAAAGGTAGTATTGGCATTGGGAGTTGGGTCGTTACTATTGATTTTGGGGTCGGCGGAGCCGGTTAAAATCTCATTGTAACCGGGATAGGAAAACCACCAGCTATTGGTAACTTGTGCTTTAGACCCCTTGTCGCGATTGCCAATTAAAACCCCTTCTTTAGCCACTGTTTGCCAGATAAAAGGCAATAATTTTTGACGTTTTTCGATGAGTGAATCGCCGTGAAAGTGATTGATAAGGTCTTGTTTATTTTCAGTGAACTCTGTGTGGTTGAGAAGTTCAGGGTCATAACCGGAGAACACTTCCTGCCAGCGCAAACCGTCGATAGTAACTAATACGAGGTTGTCTGCGGCAAGGGATTGAGTAGAAAGAAACAGGGTCAGGATTGCTGTAGTCAATCTGTTCATTGAAAGAGCTCTTTGCATATTTTTGGATTATTTATATTTGTCGCAAATAATCAAAATTATTTTTCGACTATATTTATTATTTATTGCACTTTATTTTTGAATCTACTGCTTGACTAAACATACGCACAATCGGCTGGCATTTCCAGCCGATTGTGTGGCTGCCAAAAAAATCTTAGAAATCAATAGTTGCAGAGAGTGAGGCTGTCCGTGGAGCACCTATCCAGGCACCGTCAGAAACGACAGTTCCTAAGTAATCCTCATCCAGTAAATTATTTATCACTAAATTCAGGTTGGCTCCCCGTAGTGCCGGGCTAAATTCTCCCAGATTCATGCCCAGGTAGGCATCGACAACTACATAGGAGTCAGCTGTCCAGCTATTGTCTAAGTCGACAAAGCGATCTCCGGTAAACTTACTGGAGATGCCACCGTAAAATATTTCAGAATTCCAATCCAGGCCAATCACATAGAGTTGATCAGCTATCCCGACTACGTCATTCCCTGGTGTTATTCCTTGAGTTTCATCTACTGCTGAGTTTCCTGAGCCAATATAGGTAGTGTCCAGCAGGGTATAGGATGTATAGAGATTTAGAGTTTCTGATAAATCGTAGTCCAGGAAAAGTTCCAGACCATCAGATTCGATTCCGCTGGCATTAAAATAGGTCCCATTGGTACCTATCAAATAGTTATTACCTGCGGAAGTATTGTTATCCAGGAAAATGATCCGGTTTTCAAAATCATTTTGAAAATAGGTGGCAGTTGCCGAGAAATTATCGGCGGTATAGCGAAGCCCTAGCTCTGTGGTCTCTGAGGTTTCCGGTTCGATATTGTCGAGATCTGAATCGGGCCGCTCTAATACGCTGTCTCCAATCGCCTTAAAGTTTTCAGCGTAGCCTGCGAACAGCTCTGCACCTTCCAGGGGTGTTTCCCAAATCAAACCGGCGGAGAGCAGGATACCTGAATCAGAGTCAACACTTGCATCGGAAGACTCCTGAAACAGATCTTCCCTTTCAACATCGACAAAGAACTGCTTGGCGCCCAGTGTCAAAGTGAGAGTGTCGATGGTCAGGGAGTTCTGTAAATACCACTTTGTGCTGGTGGAGGGGTAACTGCGGTCGTATTGCACCCAATAGGGTGTTGAATTGAAACTGGCACCTTGAGTTGCATCAATGATTTTGTGCCAATCGCGGTGTTCGTCACGGGTGGAGTCTTCATACCAGAGGCCGCCTCGCAGCTCATTGTCTAACCCGGCGATGGTGGTAGCATATGTAAAGTCTAGAGTCAGTCCGGCACGCTCTTTCTCATAATGAGTGTGCCGATAAGACATCGTGGGTATGGCGCCCTCTGCATAGCAATCTGGATTGTAGGCCGGTCCTGAATCGCCATAGATATTGGTGACTGACGCTGTACATGTTTCATCATAAGTAAGGGCATTGCCATTGGCGTCAACAAAATAAATGATGCCCGACTGGCTACCGCCGTAGGCAGTTGAGCCGCCGAGGAACTCGGACTCGCCCTGTTCACTGTCATCTGTAATATCAACCAGGTAAGGGGGCACCCAGTCCCCGCGGCCTTCGTTGCTGTGGTAATAGAGTCCGGCCTGTAGATTGAATGAATCTGTCAGGTCAAAATCGAACTGGGTGTAGGCCAGCAGGTTCTCACGCAAGGTAGACCAGCCACGGCGATAAAGTTGATCGATATAAGGAATACCGGACCAGTTGCCGGTAAGGAAATCGTTTTCAGGGTACTCTTCAAATTGGGCGTCCGAATAGACTCGTTGATAGTTATCTTCGTGGATATCGTCGTAAGATAGGTAGGCCTTGATGGTACCAGCTTCCAAGCTGGTCACTAGTTTTGCCGCGATGTGCTCTCGTTCATTCTCAGCAGTTTCAGTAATCCAGTCGGTCGCTTCCTGGTTAGAGTATGAGATCCAGGCTTTGCTGTTCCCGGCAAAAATACCAGTGTCATAGCGAAAATATACTCTCTGTGCATCAAATTCGCCTGTGGACAGTTCTATTCGACTGCGCTGTGTGTCCAAAGGATCATCAGTGCGATAATCAATAGTGCCTCCCAGGGCTTCGTGGGAACGTGAAGCGATATCTGAAGTACCCTGTGATACTTCTATTGAACCGATATTACCCGGATCAACAAAGCGGTTTGCTTTTGAGCCTCCACCGTAATTCGAACCGCCATTGGGAATACCATCGATGGTGGTGCCAATTTGCTGTTCATCTAAGCTGTTAGTAAATCCGCGAATACTGATATTGGTTGACCAGTCGTCAAAGCCGTAAGTATCTCCTTCATTGACTGAGACACCGGGGAGGTTATCGATCAATGCATTAACGCTGGTGATAGAGGACTGTTGCTTGCGCATTGCCTCAGATACTTCGCTGCTGTTAAAAGTGCTACCGGAGCCCAGAACCATTACTTCTTCAATTTGTGCGTTGCTGAGGTCTTCAGCGGTCACGGGACTGGCACTCATTATTGTGGCCACTGAAATGGCGGCTGCCAGGTAGGTCTTTTTAGTATTCATCGGGATACCCCAGTTTGTAGTGATTCAGCAAGTGTTAACCAGCCTGGTTAGTGGCTTGGGTTATTTGCGCGCGTACATTGACGCGTCTTGATGAATAATTCTTTACAGGGGGGTTAAACTCTTTTTACCCGTTGGTGAATGCTCAATAAATCCTGAGAGCCAGAAACATGAGCTGTTTCAGACTGACTGAATAGTGTCCTTAGTAGTGGGGGTGATCCGGTGAGTAATCTTGATTGAGTGTAGGGGGGAGGGCTGAGTTACCCCAGCCCAATTTAAACAGAAATCAGATAGCAGCTTTCAAGGAAATGCCGGTGCAAGCTTCAATTGTTCCCCAAAGAACTCCCAGAACTGCATTCCAGACTTTCTCAATGGTGACTAACAGGAGTCCACGTAAAGTGTTGGCGAAGTTCTTGGCCATATCCTCCAGGGAGTCGAGAAAGTAATCTTGCAGGTCGCCAGATATTTCATCAGATGCAATTGCTTTAGCAATCATTTTTGTTTGCTGAGCCATTGCGGATAACTGGCGCTCGGAAAATCCCCTGAGTTCAGAAATATCACTGTTGATTACCGCAGAAGCTGCCCCTTTGATATCGGCAACGAGTTGGTTAACGTCAATAGACATAGTAATTTCCTCAGCGATTCAGAAAAGACTCATAGGTGAGTGCTTGGTCCATGGAAACAACAATTTCATTTTTGAATAGAGAAACAGCGGTTGCGTTTAGGCCCTTATCTTCATCTACCGTGCGCATCATGTTCAAACTCTCTGAAATTTTCTCCAGTGACGCAACACTGGGGGGTTGCCGCTCAAAGCTAATATTCCTGCCAGAAGATTCCAAATAGTTGTTAATCTTTTTGAGTAGTTTACTTTCAGGCGCAGGGCGGGTTTTCGATTGCATAGCCAGCGCATCTACTTTGCCGATCAATGCATGGTATCTCTCATCTCTTTTTGAGTAAGAATCTTTGTTAGTTCCACTGGAAACTGAAGAGAAAAATTCCATTATCTCTACATTGACAGTGGTTAAATCTGAGTATAGCGCGGCATCATAGCGCGGCGCCATTTGTGAGCATCCGCTAACTAGAATGGTAAGAAAGGCTAAAACTGCAAAGATTGCTATTGGCTGCCTTATCATGACAACTCCCCCTTTAATTTTCATTTTAATAGTTCAATTCGGCTCTTTTCAGCCGCCTAAAGGGTGGCTGAGAGATATACAGTTCTTTCCAATTTTTTCGTCTGGGTACCCATTTATACCGGTTCCAAAATCTCATGCGAGGTCGGCGAAATACTGGGATCATTTTCCTTTTCAAAGTAAGTCAGCAGTAAGCGAACAGCCTCCTGATTATCGAAATATCGGGAGTGAACTCGAGCTGCCAGTTTGTCCGGAAAAGTACCGTAAGACCCGATAATTCTCTCATAACAGTGGTGACGTGCTGGGACCGCAGAACCACTGGCAAACCAGTCTGAGTGAGATTTGATATCAATCCACTCGATTAGATCTTTTCTTTGTGACAGTTGTTCTACTTCATTCTGCAGCCAAGGAGCTTGCTTGCCCAGAACTTCGATTAGGGACCCCATTGTTAGGATACGGATTGGTTTACCGATTTGCGGAAGATCGGCAAAAAGGTCTACAGTAACAACACTGCCAAAACTATGTCCGACAATAGTTACGGAATCGTAGTCGTATAGTTTAATACTGCTTTCGAGCTGTTCCCTGACTCGTCGGATAATCTCAAAGCGGACTGCAGGCTTGCCCTTGGCCGCCGGCTCATTGGTGAGATAGCGCTTACAAAAGTCAGAAATATCTACTAGTAAGGCAACCGGCATAACGGCAACAATGGCAGTAGCAATCAGCCAGATCCGCCAGCCCCCTATATACTCAACACCTTGCTTGAGCTGTTGTACTGCGGGATAAAACGGGCTGTCACTGGTGGGCTCGACAGCTTCGACAAACAAAATGATGGTACCAATGTACCAAACAATAAAGGCTAATGCTGAAAGCGTTAAACCAAATGTCAGGTACTTTCGTTTAAGCACCCCTTTCCAAATATGGAGATTGGCCAGCCAGAACCAGATTAGGGAGAAGCCTCGGGCTAAGCGGACTTTCAGGCTCTGCTGGGTAATGCTAGGAACCAAGTCGTTCCAGTAAGCTTCAACCAGATCAAGCTCCTGTTTATCGTTGACCCTCAGGCGGTTGATGCCGGCAGGGACGGTAGGATCAGAAATCTGAGTGAGAGGCATACGCTCACTGGCTGCGATCATTCCCTCGGTGAACTCTGACAGTTGGGCGGTGCTGGTGACTCGTGTCAGTCCGGGCACCAGCATAATTAAGCTTCTTCTCATTGTTATTCCAATTGGCTCTATTCTGGAGATATAACCTTCTGCCAAGGTTTGCTACGGCCTTTGTTTTTTCTGTGTGAAAATCGTTTCAGTAAGTGAGTATTTCCATATATAAGTACGCTAGCCAGTAGCTAGCTGCGGTGTATCTCAGCGGTGAAATTTTGTGCGATGGCCAGCTCTATACTAACCGAAGAACATTGGATATAGGTGCATGTCAACTGAGTGTTACTCGATTTATATGTGATACAAAACGAGATGTAAATATAGAAAAGAAAAAGATTTATTGATTGGGAGAGCAAAAGCCACTTCGTGGTTCTTTTCTTAAATTATTTGTCGGAAGTTATTTCATCGCGGTTAAGGGGGAGACTAGCGAAGATAAAGAACTGTCGCTGCTTACACCGCACTCTGTGGAGGAATCAGAAGCGACAGGTTAAAATTTACTCTACGGTTTCTTTTTGTAGTTCAACTAAAATAAATTCGTTGCCGTAGAGATCTTCAAAGTGGGCAAACTCTGCACCCCCTTCAGAAGTGGGTGGCTTGCTGAAGTGAACGCCATTTTTTGCAAGTTTTTTATACTCCCTATCAAAATTATCTGTATAAATAACGGCACAAGGCTGCCCTGCAGTTTGTGCTCCCACTTTCTTTTGCTGGCTTTCAGAAGTTGCCTGAAGTAACCATATACCCATATCTTTTTGTGCCGGAAGTCGAATATGAACAAATCGATGCGGTGCTGCTTGAGTGTCAATAAATACTTCAAACCCCAATTTGTCACGATAAAAGGCAATAGCTTCTTCATAGTTGTTGACTAGGATTACCAGTCTGCCAATTGAGTTCATTAGGGGCTCCGTGATTGGCCTTATTGCTATTTCGATAAGAGGGATTATTTTTTTGATTAATAGGTGTACAGTTTTTCAAATAGTTTTTATTTGAGTAGCCTATACCAAAATGAATGCTTTTAGCGTGAAGCTGATAAGCTGTAAAAGTTTACTGAAGTTACAAAATATTTGAACTGTACATGTCGAAAGCGGTGTCAGTTTCTGGACCTTTACGCCAAGGTTACTAAGTGTTGGAATGAAAGACAGTCTCCCCATTGTTGGCCATCTAAGATGGAAACCGGACTTTCTATTGTTTATAGCCGATTACAGTGACTGTAAACGTTCAGTATATTAATTAATGATTTTGAGGGATGGTTGACAAAGTGAAAAGGATTTCATGTTTTCCTAAAGCTATAAACTCCGTTATGGTTTTTGTTGTTGTAGTACTGTGCCTACTCGAGCCCAGGTCTTCGATTGCTTGTACCCGAATACTCTATGAAACTGGCGATAAGACCTATATTACTGCCCGTAGCATGGACTGGAGTGATACCGATGCAGCTATGGCATTTTGGGTTTTCCCGCAGGGGATGGAGCGCAATGGTGGCTTGGGCCCAAAATCTATTACTTGGACATCGAAGTTTGGCTCAATTGTTATCAGTATTTACGATGCGGCTACAACTGATGGGCTCAATGAAAAGGGCCTCGTAGGCAACCTTTTATACTTGGCTGAGGCAGATTATGGGAGTGCTGCCGATAGGGATAAGCCGACTATCTCTGTTGGGGCCTGGTTGCAATACATCCTGGATAACTACGCAACGGTTGATGCTGCGGTAAAGGGGTTAAAGAGTGATCCATTCACTGTGGTTGGCGCAGATCTTCCCAATGGGAGACCGGCAAGTACACATATTGCAATTTCAGACCCCAGTGGTGATTCCGCTATTTTTGAATATCTTGATGGTGTGCTAAAGATACATCACGGTAAGCAGTTTACGGTAATGACTAATTCTCCTCCTTATGATCAGCAACTGGCAATCAATTCCTATTGGAATTCAATTGGAGGCCAAAACTTTCTACCGGGTACAATTAGTGCGGCGGACAGATTTGTACGGGCGAGTTATGCTTTAAAAACATCACCAGAATATAAAAAGTATCGCGATGCATTAGCATCCGCATTCTCCCAAATTCGTGCTGTCAGCGTGCCGCTGGGAATGGATGATCCCGATAAACCCAATATAGCCTCAACATTGTGGCGGTCGGTTATTGATCAAAAAAGTAGCCGCTACTATTTCGACTCTGTTATTAATCCATCAGTAATTTGGCTGGATATGGATAGTGTTTCTATTGAGCCGGGATCTAAAGTAATGACAATGAAATTAGATACTCCAATGGATACTGGTGGGGAAGTGGAATCTAAGTTGAGTGCTTCAGAACCCTTTAAGTTCCTCGCTCCAGGTAGCTGAATAAATACGATAACGAGAAGAGTCTAAGTCAATGCATGAATCATTTACTGTTCGGGAGATGACACGTAAAGAAGTGGATTTACTGGTTGACTGGGCTGCACTTGAAGGCTGGAATCCGGGGTTGCACGATGCAGAAATTTTCTGGAAAACAGATCCAGAAGCTTACATTGCGGCGGAAGTTCGGGGTGACTTGATCGGAGGAGGGGCAATTACTGCGTACGGTGATGATTTCGGTTTTATGGGATTCTTTATCGTTAGGCCTGAATTCAGAGGTCATGGGTTTGGTAATAGACTTTGGTATATCCGACGGGACCGCTTAAAAACCCGGTTGAGGCCTGATGCAAGCATTGGTATGGATGGGGTATTTGCGATGCAGGATTACTATGCCCGCGGCGGTTTTAACTTCTCCCATCGGAATCTCCGTTATCGAGTCGAGCTTTCTGCTTTTGAGGGTGTGAGTGCTCAATGCCCTGATGAAATTATCCCGCTTAGTGAAGTTTCTTTCGATCAAATAATTGCTTACGACAGGACCTGCTTTCCCGCAAGTAGACGGATATTTCTGAAAGCATGGCTTTCCCAGCCAGAGGCTCTGAGTTTGGGCTATGTCCAATTTGGGAGTCTTTGTGGCTATGGTGTAATCAGACGTTGCCGCAATGGATGTAAAGTAGGTCCTCTGTTTGCAAATAGCTATAAAGTGGCAGATATGTTGCTGAAGCGACTGGTCTCATTTGCAGATGATGGGCCTATCTTTCTGGATGTGCCGGAAAATAATCCTGCGGCTATGTCGCTGGCCAAGCACTATGGAATGGAGGAAGTTTTTGGGTGCGCAAGGATGTACCTGGGGCCAATGCCTGATATTGCGCGGGATCGAATTTTTGGTGTAACGACATTTGAGCTGGGTTGATGCACAAGAGAAATCTGGAGGGTTACGCTGGGCGTCCGCCTCATCCCCGCTGGCCTGATCAGGCCCGCATTGCAATTCAGTTTGTCTTGAATTTAGAGGAGGGGTCAGAATCTACCAAGCTAAACGGCGATACCCAATCTGAATCATACCTGCATGAACTTCCTGGCAGGCCCGCACGGGTTGGAGGGCGGGATTTCAGTGTAGAGAGTATGTATGAGTATGGTTCGCGCGCTGGTGTCTGGCGGCTTCTCGATATCTTTAATACTTGCAACGTACCTTTAACAGTTTTTGCTACCGGTCAGGCGTTAGAGCTTAATCCGATTTTAGCGCTGGCCCTGGTTGAAGCGGGACATGAGATTGCTGGCCATGGATACCGGTGGATTGATTATAAAGATACTCCTAAGGGTCGAGAAAAACACGATATTCAGCTCACTGTTAAGATAATCGAGCAGTTAACCGCTAGGCCTCCGTTTGGGTGGTATACAGGTCGGGTAAGCTCCCATACTAGATCATTGGTACGAGAAATTGATGGATTACTGTATACGTCAGATTCCTACAGTGATGATTTGCCATTCTGGGAACAGAAATCAGATTCATTGGTGGTGATTCCCTACACCTTGGTGAATAACGATATTCAGTACCTGCTGCCCAGTGGGTGCACGACTGCCGATGATTTCTTTTTATTGCTAAAAGGTGCTTTCGATCAGCTTTGGCGGGAAGGGAGCGTGAGTCCTAAGTTGATGAGTGTTGGACTACATGGGCGAGTCAGCGGCCACCCTGCCAGGGCTGCTGGAGTTTATCGTTTCTTGAAATATATCCAGGGATTCGAACCCATTTGGCTTTGTCGCCGCAACGAGGTAGCGCAACATTGGATCTCCAATTTCTCTACCGCTAGATAACTTGGGCGGTAGCTTTCCAGATTGCTTGTGTGCGGAAAATTTAGGCCTTCTGTATCCCCGTAAGTTTTCCTCTGTTATAGCAGCCGTTTCTGCTCTGAGGCTTTTGCAACTTCCCCCGGCCACCTGCGGAGTTAAGAAATATTAAAATAGCCCAGTGGCTCTCTAACAATAGCTAGAAAGCAGTTTTTAGTGTGATTGATAGTAATTGGAGGGCGGAGTGGAAAGGCAGGGTGTCGGGCCTCGGGGAAAGCCGAGGCCCGATTGGGCGGTTAGTCGCGAGTGGGAATTGCCTGGACCACTTTAATAAAGTAATCCCAGAAATTGGCGACACTCTGGATATGTACCTTCTCTTCAGGAGAGTGAGCGCGGCGAATGGTTGGGCCAAAGGAAACCATATCCCAATTGGGGTAGGGTTTGGCCAGCAATCCGCACTCCAGGCCGGCGTGAATGACTTTTACTTCAGCTTCCTCGCCAGTCATCTCTTTATAGACATCCTTCATCATCGCCAGCAGCGGTGATTCGGGATTTGGTGTCCAGCCAGGGTAGTCGTTGTCCAGTGTTGTTTCTGCACCTGCCAGCTGGAAGGTGGCGGCGACATTGAGGCCGTGTTGGTCGCGGGCGCTGTCAGAGAGGCTGCGCACAAGACATTGGATTTTTATTCGATGCTCACCGTTCGCCTCCATTGTTACAACACGGGCCAGGTTGTTGGAGGATTCAGCAATGCCTTCGAGCGCAGTGCTCATTCGCTCAACACCATTGGGGCAGCAGCGGATTGCACGAATAAGGGTCAACTGGCTATCTGCGTCCAGGGTGTTGGCTGGCGTTTCGGTCGCTTCCAGGGTGATGTCCAGTGCCGCTTCATTGTCCAGTTCACGGGCAATTTGAGCGCTTTCGCTTTTTACAATTTCCTGTACTTTATCGACCGCTACTGAAGGCACGACCAGAGTTGTGAAGGATTCGCGGGGAATCGCATTGCGCAGGCTACCGCCATCCAGGCTGGCAATACGCAGCTCGGGGACCTGGGTTAGAGCGGCGTGGATAATGCGGTTTGCGATCTTGTTGGCATTGCCTCGGCCTTTGTCGATATCCAGGCCAGAATGTCCGCCACGGAGGCCGCGAACAGAGAGTTTTACCGCTTCGGCACCGGGCAGGATCGCTTCTGGCGTATAGGGAAGGCTGACATTGACGTCGACACCACCGGCACAGCCGATATACAGCTCGCCTTCATCTTCAGTATCCAGATTGAGGAGCAGGTCAGCTTCAAAATAGCCAGGCTTAAGATTCTTGGCGCCGGTCATGCCCGCTTCTTCATCAATGGTCAGAAGGGCTTCCAAGGCGGGGTGGGGAATATCAGTAGATTCCATCAGGGCCAGGATTGCGGCCACACCAATACCATTATCTGCGCCGAGCGTGGTGCCTTCCGCAGTTACCCAGTCTCCATCCACGTAGGGTTTGATTGAGTCAGTGAGAAAGTCGTGCTCAGTGTCGGCATTCTTCTGCGGCACCATATCCACATGGCTCTGCAGGGCCAGTGTCTTGCGGTTTTCCATACCAGGAGTGGCCGGCTTCTTGATAACAATATTGCCGATTTCATCCAGCTGAACGCCTAGGCCGCGTGCTTTAGCGAAGTTAACGATATGCTCCACTACGCGGTCTTCATGCTTGGATGGGCGTGGAATTTCACAGAGCTTGGAAAAGTGTGCCCACAGTGGAGTTGGGTTCAATTCAGCAATATTGCTCATGAGTGGCCTCGATTTATTCTATTGGTGCCGGAGCTATAAGTTAGCTGGCCGATCAAAGGCGGTGGGCTTTGGCCCCCGGCAGGAAAGCCCGGCGAGCGCCGGGCTTGGGTAAATGTGCAGGAATTTATTTCTGGGCCGCGTCGGCAGCCTCAGTTTTTTCAGCGTTCAGTTCAAAGGCGATGCGTCGTTTGTCTACATCGACAGACGCTACTTTAACTGAAACTTCCTGTTCTAGGTGGAAGCGTTTTTCATTGTGCGTAAGAACCAGGTGCTTGCCATCGAAGGTGGGCAGATTCTTCTTATCGCCATTCATGCGCACAAAGCCGTCAATACCAAAGTCGTCGAGTCGCACGCCGATGCCTGCGCCGTTTACCAGGGTAATTTTCCCTGTAAATTCCTGGCCAACTTTCTTCTCGATAAATTGAGCGTAGAGCCATTGCTCCAGGGCTCGGTTGGCCTGACGACCGCGAATCAGGCTTTCCTGCAGGGATTCAATTTTATCATCGGCCAGGGGGGAGGCTTTCTCTCCCTGCGCAGCAGCGCGCAGAACACGGTGGTTGTGCAGGTCGTTGTACTTGCGTATTGGAGAGGTGACGGTGGCGTAGGCCTCGAGGCCCAGTCCCAGGTGAGCCCCTACCTTATTATCGAGCTGGCCCGGGCGCAGCATACGCTTGAGCACGGCGAGCAGGTTGTTCATCTGCGGCTCTTCATGGTTTTCCAGGTGCTTAACCAGTGCAAGGTAATGCTCCAGTTGCCCCAGATCGGCCTCTGCATGCTCAGGCAGCAGTTCTTTCAGCAGGCTGCGAACTTCTCCCATGCGCTCTTCGCGGAAGCCCAAGTGAACAGAGAAGCAGCCCTGCTCAATCTCGGCGAGTTTGCCACCCATGCTGATATTGGTAGCGAGCATGGCTTCCTCGATCATTCGCTGAGCGATATTGCGTTCCTGCTTTTCGATACGCTCGATCTTGCGCTGATCGTTCAAGCGGATTTCATAGTCCGGGCGATCTTCCATTGCCAGTGAGTGGCTGGCACGGTATGCGGCGCGCGCTTCGTAGATCGCCGCCAAATTACGCAGACTGTCCTGTTGCTCCTGGGGCACGGCGGAGTCGTCACCCTCAATAAAGCGGCTGACTTGTTCATAGCTCAGTTTGTGCAGGGAGCGAATAGCGGCAAATTCATAGCGGCTATTACCAATGGTGCCATCGTTATCGATATCGATATGGATAACCAGGGCGGGGCGCAGCTCGCCGGGAACCAGGGAGAACAGGTTCTCACACAGGTTGCGGGGCAGCATGGGTAGGGTTTCGCCCGGTAAATACTGGCTGTGGGCCCGATTAAACGCCTCTTTATCCAGGGGGCTGTTCTCATCAATTAGCGACGATGGGTCTGCAATAGCAATGTGCAGGGTCCAGCCCCCGTCACGGCTGCTTACGGCCAGAGCGTCGTCCATATCGCGAGTGGTTTCCGCATCGATAGTTGCGAAGCCCAGCTCGGAAAGTTCGGTGCGCTCACCGGTAACTGTTGTCAGTTTCTCCGCAATTGTGTCCGCCTGCTTTTGTGCAGCGGCACCAAATTGCTCAGGCAGCTTGAATTGGGCGACAACATAGGCGTGTTCGATACCGGGCATATCGGGCTTGCCGATAACGGTTTCCACCTTGGCCTGGGCTCTGCCGTCTTTAAATGGATGGCGGTTTACTTTGCAGGCAATAAACTCTCCCGGCTGGGCCTTGCCGCGAGCCTTGGGAGGGAGAAAAATCCAGCGGGACAGGCCATTTTGCGTGGGCTGGATAAAGTGGCCCTGGCCGCGCTGTACATACTGGCCAACAAGGTAGTCGAGCTGGCTGTCGATCAATGCATCGAGCTCCGCCGCGAGTTTACCCTTGTTCTCCTCTGAGAGACTTACTCGAACCCGGTCACCGGGAAATACACGCTCCATTTCATTGGGAGGCAGGAAGGCTTCCCTCCCGTCATCCAACTCAACGAAGCCAAACTTGCCGTTACTGCCGCGAACCCGGCCTTCGGCAAACTCCTTACTGGAGCGAATATCTGTTTTCAGTTGCGAAAGTTGTTTTAGAGCGTCGGCATTCAGCATCGAGTTTATCTCTATGGGTCGATTTGGGCGCGGATTCTACCAGACCATACGCAGAGGATGTAACGCGCTTAGGCGGTGGAAATGATCTTAGTTGTCAGTGTTGTGAGGTTTTCAAAAATTTTTGAAAAAGTAGACATATTAAGGAAGGCTTCAAAAAGTGGTTCTTTGCCAGAAGATTTATACAGGAATCGTGTTCTCTTGAGGGGCAGTTATAGGAAATTTATAAGAGAGCCGCCAGCGGTAGGAGAGGGCCCGGTATTCAATGCCAATTGATGGAGAAATAAGAGCGTAGAGCTAGCCGCCTAGATTAATGACTGGGCGGCCCAAGTTATTCCGGGGCAAACGAATATCCTAAAAATGATATTTTGGTGTGATGCTTTAGCTATTCTAATGCTCATGTGTGCAAAATATGCAAACTTTGTCTGTGGGAGCTGGATATAATCTTATTCCAGATAAAAACAGATAAGGGCTGTGGTTGTTCCCCAGCTGTAGAACCGGCCTTCCGGAGAGGAACAGTTAATGAGTATTTTTTCCCATTCCGCCTACGATAAACACGAACAAGTGGCGTTTTACCAAGATGCAAAGAGTGGCTTGAAGGCCATTATCGCGGTACACAATACGAATTTGGGTCCCTCACTGGGTGGCTGCCGTATGTGGCCCTACGCCGACGATGGCGAGGCCCTGAATGATGTTCTCCGTCTTTCCCGGGGTATGACTTACAAGTCCGCAATGGCCGGTCTCAAGCTGGGTGGTGGCAAGTCCGTAATTATTGGTGACCCGCGCAAGGAAAAGACTCCTGAGTTACTGCGCGCTATGGGTGAATTTATTAATACCTTGGGCGGCCGTTATATCACTGCTGAAGATTCTGGCACGAGCGTGGCGGATATGAGTGTTATCGGTGAGACAACCGAGTTTGTCTCCGGCCTGTTTGCGGGCTCCGAGTATGGTGGTGATCCTTCCCCTTCGACTGCTTACGGTGTGTTTGTCGGCCTGAAAGCTGCGGTAGAACACCGCTGGGGCAAGACTGACCTGACCGGCTTAAAAGTCTCTATTCAAGGCGTGGGCAACGTCGGTTTCCGCCTGGGTAAACTATTGAAGGATGCCGGTGCGGAACTGTTTGTCACCGATATTTTCCAAGACAATATTGATCGTGCGGTTACAGAGCTTGGTGCCATAGCCGTAACTGCCGACGAAATCTTTGACCTGGACGTAGATCTGTTTGCCCCCTGTGCGATGGGTGCAATTCTCAACGATGACACCATCAGCCGTTTGAAGGTTCAGGCGATCGCTGGCGCGGCCAATAACCAGTTGGCGGAAGAGCGTCACGCTGAAGTGCTTCGCGAGAAAGGTATTTTGTACGCACCGGACTATGTCATTAATGCTGGCGGTATTATCGATGTTTACTACCAGCAGAAAGGCGATTACGACGCTGCAGAAGTGCGCGCTCATATCGAAGAGATTGGCAACACTATGAAAGAAGTGTTCGAGCGTGCCGATGAAACCGGCCAGACCACCGCTCACGTAGCGGACCGTGTTGCCGAGGAGCGCTTTGGTCACCATACGGTTGTAGGCGAGGCCGAAGACAAGTCTGGTACTGTGGCAGCGTAATGTTTTCAGCGCAGGAGTAGAGCTGGTGACCTGATTCCTTGGGCGATTGTCATCTCGCTTCTCTCTGTGATGTATTGATTTGGGCACTTCGGTGCCCATTTTTTTGCCTGGAATATTTGCTAAATTGCGGTTGGTAAAAGGTTTTGCTGACACTCTGGAGGAAAGCTGGCCTAAACTTGCCATCCTGAAATTGCGGTTTTTTAAAAGGGAGTGACAATATGGACTTGCGTCCGCTACTTATCAGCGTTGCCATCGCTATTACTGGCCTTACCGCTTGCGGAAAGTCTACCGATGATACGCCTCATGCGCTTTCGGTGGATAAGGAAGCAGCAGCCAGTAGCAAGGCTGCTGCATCCGATAAAGAGGCGTATGTCCCGCCACCCAAGTTGGAGATTCCTTTCCATAGGGAAGTATTGCCCAATGGCCTGACGGTGATTGTGCATGAAGACCACAAAGCCCCCGTTGTTTCTACCAATCTTTGGTACAAAGTAGGCTCTAAGGACGAGCCGCCAGGTAAAACCGGATTTGCTCATTTATTTGAGCACTTGATGTTTAACGGTAGCGAAAACTTCCCAGGGGAATATTTCGAACCCTTCCAGCGCTCTGGGGCCACCGATATGAATGGCACCACTAGCAATGACCGCACCAATTATTTTGTCACCGTGCCCAAAGGCGCCCTGGATATGGCGCTGTGGATGGAGTCCGACCGAATGGGGCATTTTAAAGGTGCAATTACCCAGGAGGTTTTGGATGAGCAGCGCGGTGTTGTAAAGAATGAAAAGCGCCAGGGGGAGAATGCACCTTATGGCAAAGCGTTCGATATTATTGCCAAGAGCACCTTCCCCAAAGGGCACCCCTATTCGTGGACGCCGATTGGCTCGATGGAGGACCTGAATAACGCCAGTCTTGAAGATGTCAAAAAATGGTTTGAAGACCATTATCAGCCTGCTAATGCCGTTTTGGTGATTGCGGGTGATGTTACGGTCAAAGATGCGATGGCCAAGGTACGCAAGTATTTTGGTGATATCCCGAGCACTGGAGTGCAACCGCGCATTAAGAATTGGGAACTACCTACCCAGGTGAAAAAGAGGGAGGTGGTTTACGATCAGGTGCCCCAAACGCGAATCTACAAGGTTTGGAATGTGCCTGCAGTGGGTAGTGAAGTGGAAGATGCGCTGGAATTAATGACTTCCCTTCTCGCCAATAGAAAAAACTCTCTTCTTTACCGCCGTTTAGTTCGCGATGAGCAAGTGGCCACCAGTGTCAGCGCTTTTTATTATGGCCGTCAGCTTGCAGGGCAGTTGATGATTATTGTCGACGTGAAACCTGGGCAGTCTGTAGAAAAAGTTGAAGACTTACTGAATAAAGAATTAAAGCAATTCGCAAAAAATGGTGTGAATGCGGATGAGCTGCGCCGGGTTAAACAGAGTGAGTTTGCCGGGCTGGTAAAGGGGTTGGAAAAAACCGGTGGTTTTGGTGGTAAGAGTGACATCCTTGCCCAGTCGGAGTTTTATTTTGGCGATCCCGGAGCCTTGATAGAAGGCGTGGAGGATTATGCAAAAGTATCCGCTCTCGAAGTTCAAGAAGTGGCTGAGCAGTGGTTGAAAGAGGACTCCTACACCTTAATTATGGAGCCGAAGCAGAAGTATACGGCAGCGGCGGAGGGTGCTGACCGCAGCAAGCTCCCCGAGGTAGACAAAAATGTAGAGCTGGAACTGCCAAAACAAAAAGAATTTACCCTCAAAAATGGATTAAAGGTTGTCCTGGCCGAACGTCATGATACTCCCGTTGTACTGATGAATCTGCAATTTCGCAGTGGTGCCTCCGCAGATAAAAATAAGCCAGGTCTGGCTTCAGTTGCGGCGCAAATGCTGAACGAAGGTGCGGGTGATCTGGATAGCCTGGAATTTAGCTCTCGCTCAGAAGAGCTTGGTGTAAATATTGGTGGTGGTAGCGGCCTTGATTATAACAATATCAGCATGAGTGCCCTTAAGACGCAGCTGGAGCCATCGCTGGAGCTATTTGAGAAGGTGGTTACTGAACCTCGTTTCCCAGAGTCTGACCTGGAGCGGGTTAAGTCCAATCGCCTGGATGCAATAGCCCAGGAAAAAGCCCAGCCTCAGGGCCTGGCTATGCGTGAACTGCCGCCGCTACTATTTGGAGAAAACCACCCTTATGGCTCTCCCTTGACGGGATCGGGTACTCCCGAGGGTATTAAGTCCATAACCCGTGAGGATCTGGTTAATTTCCAAAAGACCTGGGTGCGACCGGATAATGCAACCCTGACGATCGTGGGCGATGTTACTGAAAAAGAAATAGAGCCTCTGCTGAATGAAACTCTCGGAAAGTGGACTGCTCCTAAATCAGAGCTTCCCAAAATTGAAGTTGCCAAGGTGCCCCGCCCGGAAAAGGCTCGAGTTTATTTGCTCGACCGCCCCGGCGCACAACAGAGTTATATCATGGCAGGTCTGCTGATGCCGCCTTGGCAGCCGCAGGGAGCTGAAGCTTTTGATGCGATGACAAATATTATTGCCGGAAAGTTTACGTCCAGGGTCAATATGAATCTTCGTGAGAACAAGCATTGGTCCTATGGTGCCCGCGCGGTTTCCCTCGATACAGAAGGGCAGCGTCCTTATATCCTCTTTGCTCCAGTGCAAACTGATAAAACAGCTCCAGCCATTAAGGAATTGGTAAAAGAGTATGAGGAATACTTAGGAGAGCGTCCTATTACTGCAAAAGAGCTTGAGGACTACCAGAATGACGAAGTCCTGAAGCAAAGTGCTCGATTCCAGACCAAAGGGCAATTGCTTTCCAGTATTAATTGGCAGGTGGAGAAGGGGCTTCCAGAGGAATATATTGCCGAATATCCACAGCGGGTTTCAGCACTGAATAAGGAAAAAGTAGAGGCTTCCGCGAAGGAGTATCTTGCGCCAGATCAATTCACCTGGGTGATTGTTGGGGATCTGAGTAAGATTAAAGGCGAGGTTGAAGCCTTGGATATTGGCCCCGTTGAGGTGCTTCCTGCAAAGGACTGATTTGAATTATTTCCCCGCCCTGTTTGGGCGGGGAAATAGGGTTTAAGCTTTAAAACTGGGGCGCTCTTTAAGTTGTTCACGCCACCTGATTAGATGAGAGTGCTTGGACGGATCGGGTCGAAGGTTTTGAACTTTGCCGAAATCCAGTCCGCAAACCATGCTGATATCGGCCACTGAAAAATAGTCACCAACCAGGTATTCATGGTCTGAAAAGTGGTTGTCGAGGGTATCCATAAACTTCAGGGCCCGCTTGCCTGAATCCTCACCAAAATCGGGGTAAACATTCATCCGGTCCTTAAAGAAACCGGAAACGTGCTGGAAACACATCCCGACAGGAAACATAAGGTTAAAGTCGGCACGGCGATTCCACATATCCACCAGTGCTTTTTCCTTGGGGGTGCGGCCGAAGAGTGGTGGCTCTGGGTGTAGCTCCTCAAAATAACGCTGAATGGCCACTGATTCCGCAATGTAAGTGCCGTCATCCAGCTCCATTACGGGTACTTTTTTATTGATATCTTTGCTTCGAAACTCTGAGCTAAGATTTTCCCCTTTTGTAATATCTATTCCGACATATTCTGCATCTAACCCCTTTTCTGCCATAAACATGCGAACACGTCGACAGTTTGGTGCTGCTGCGAACTCATAGATTTTCATAGAGGCTTCCTCTCGCCTGGGTAATTGCGTAGATTGTGCGATCTTGGTAAAGGACGTTGAGAATCTAAAAGAGATCTACTGGGGACGACAATGACAACAAAGACCAACCGAAGCTACTTTGTCAACCGCGCAGCCGCCGTGGCTTTGTCGGTATTTGCCGGGCTTTTTAGTTTACAGGCTGGGGCGGAGAGCATCGCAATTTACGCTGGCAAATTATTTGATAGCAGTAATGGAAAATTATTGGAAGACCGCACCATTCATATTGTCGATGGACGGGTTGAGTCCGTGCAGAAAGGGTTTGCCAAGCGCGATCGAGAGCGCTTGGTCGACTTGAGAGAATATACGGTATTGCCAGGTTTGATGGATATGCACAGCCATCTCACTTACGAGTTTGGGCCGCGTGCTTATATGGAGTCATTCAGTTGGAATACTGCCGATTTTACCTTGCGCGGCGTGGATGCTGCTCATCGCACTCTGCAGGCTGGATTTACCACGATTCGAAATCTTGGTGATCACGACAATGTGACTGTGAGTTTACGTAATGCAATCAACAAAGGCCTGGTGGAAGGTCCGCGTATTTATACGGCGGCAAAGACAATCGCAACTACCGGTGGGCACGCTGACCCCACTAATGGGCTCAGGCAGGACTTGATGGGGAACCCTGGCCCGGTGGATGGTGTTATTGATGGGCCTATCAGCGCGCGCAAAGCGATTCGTCAGCGCTATAAGGACGGCGCTGATCTGATCAAGATCACCGCGACTGGTGGGGTCTTGAGTGTGGCAAAGAGCGGCCAGAACCCTCAATTTATGCAGGATGAGCTGGAGGCAATTGTTGAGGCTGCTAAGGACTATGGTTTCACAGTTGCAGTACATGCCCACGGTAAGGAGGGAATGATTCGCGCAATTCGCGCTGGAGTGGACTCCATTGAACACGGCACCTATATGGATAATGAAGTGATGGACCTGATGCGCCGTAACAACACCTGGTTTGTGCCGACTCTAATGGCTGGCGAGTGGGTGACAGAAAAATCGGCGATCGAAGGCTTCCTGCCGGACCTGGTGCGCCCGAAAGCTGCGACAATGGGGCCTTTAATGCAGGACACTTTTAGTCGCGCTCACAAGCGCGGAGTAAAAATTGCATTTGGAACCGATACCGGTGTTACCCGTCATGGCGATAATGCCCGTGAATTCTTATTGATGGTGCAGGGTGGAATGAGCCCGGCCGATGCACTGCGTTCAGCGACTTGGAACGCGGCCCAACTACTGCAAGTACAGGATGAGCTGGGTAGCATTAGCGAGGGCAAGATAGCTGATATTATTGCTGTGGCTGGAAATCCCCTGGAAGATATTTCGGAAATGCAACGGGTTCTGTTTGTAATGAAAGAAGGCGTTATTTACAAAGAATCCAGCGAGCTGCCAAACGATGTGTTTCTTGAGCAAGATATTAGCGGTTAGCCGGTAGGGAAGAACGGCAGTGAAACAGCAAGGCTGTTGGTGCTGTTTCACTGCTGACAAGACATTAGCTATTACGGGGCAGCAGGGAAGAATCGAAATGCAATATGAATATATTCAAGTTCCGAATGGCCCCAAGCGCCGTGTATCCTTCCTGCCTTCGTATGTGAGTAGCTATTGCTCCGTATTAGTCCTCGAGTTCGTATACCAGATCCAGATTGACGGTAAGTGTGGTTTCTCCCGGTGAAATGGGGGTGGAAGCACTGTCTGCCATCCTGGCCTTTTCAGCGAACATCATGGGGCGTGGCATACCGCCGTTGCCATTTTCTGAAATACTGACAATGCGACGCACTTTTGTACCCAGCGCTTTGGCGTACATTTCTGCACGTTCCTGGGCGTCTTCAAGGGCTTTTTCCCGAGCTTTGGCTTGAACTGGAGCAGGTTCACCAATTTCGAAGCTCGGTCCGTAGATTTGGTTGGCTCCAGCGGCAGTGAGATTGTCCAGAAGCTTACCAAGCTCTTCCAGCTTGCGAACCTTTACACTTACAGTATTACGCGCGGAGTACCCAGTAATATGTGGCCGTTTGGTTTGCCCGCTTTGGTCTGGGAGGGAAGTCCTAATGCTATACCGGGGTGAAAGGTTAACGCCGCTGGTTTGGATATCTTTCTTGTTAATACCCGATTTTTTGATGGCGGCCATTAAAGACTCCATCTGATTGGCGTTATCGCGCATTGCCTGTTTGCTGTCCTCTGACTCGGTTACCACTCCGACAGAAATTTTTGCGATATCAGGAACCTGACTTGCCTCCCCCCGTGCAGCGATGGATACCATAGTCCCCCGGTCTTCTGGAGCCCGCTCGTTACCACAGGCGGTGGCGAGCAGGGCGAGAAGGGAAATTACTGAAATTTTTACTGCTTTCATAACGCTTCCTTATCCATTGAGTGCTAATTGTTGCGACGAAAATGGCGCCATTATTTTATAAATTGAATCCTGAACCGCAGCTGAGCCGGTGTGCCTTTTAGGTGTGAAATATGCTCTAGCGGCGGTGGTAAAAATCACTCTGTCCTCTTAGCTCTGAAGCTTTAAGAGTTAAAAACCTGCTGGTAAGTTTCATCCTTATCGTGATAGATGGCGAATCCTAGCCTGAGAAACTGTTGTCGGCGATCACACAGAACTGCTCGAGCCTTGAGTTCTTCCTGAACCCTCTGTGAGATTTCTGGTTGTGAGCAGTTAAATGTGAAAAAGTGGCCGTGACCTTCTTCCAGATCATGACAAATCAAGTTGTTGCGATTCAAGATGGGATGGTCTGAGTTATCCATGCTATTCAGGAATCGGGTTTGCGCATTGAGAACATAGCTGTGTATTTTCTCGATGGTAATGCCTTCGCGATGGAATAAATCGAAAATAGCCAGGGCTTTGTAGAGTGTTGAATAGTCCATGGTCGCCCCGGCAAAGCGCAGCCAATTGTCGCTATATCCGACTTCTCCCGAGCGATTCTCCAGCTCAGCCATTTCTGCGAACCAGCCGGTATTTACAGGGCGCAGTGTACAGTTCGCAGGAATTGTCATAAAACACAGGCCTTCACCGGCGCCTAGGTACTTATATGATCCTGCCGTAAAGAAAACCTTGTCTACAACGGTTGAAAGATCGATTGGGCGAGCAAAAAAACCGTGATATCCGTCGATAACGAATTGTGTGTCGTGCGGTTTCTGTGCTGCAACCTCCAGCAGCCGGGGAAATACCACACCGGAGTCAAAAAATACCAGGCTGGCATAGGCCAGATGGTATTCATTTTTATGTAGTTCGGTTTCAAATCTTTCTGCCAGGGTGGCGTAGGGTTCTTTGGCAACTCTCGTTACCTCTACTTGGGGAAGCTCTTCCAGACGTTGTAATTGGCGAGTAAAACTGTAGAACTCTCCGTCTGTAGTGAGAATGCGCAATGGTTTACTGGGGTCGAATGAACTCAGTAGCCGATACACTAGTTCATGGGTATTTGGGGCTATAGCGATCAAGTCTGATCTGGGTAGGTTGAGGGATTTTGCGATCGCCGCTTGCCATGAGGGTATCTTCTCCTCAAAAATTGGCCCCCATTTTTCATCGGCCAGAAGTGCTGAATCGCGCCAGTACTGCTGCACTGCATCAAGGGTAACATCGGGCCAGTAGTGGTGGGAGTGGCAAGCCATGTGCAGCATGGAAGAGGGACTGCCACTGGGCGCCTGAAGGAACTCGCGATAGAATTTTTTATACATATGCGTTTAGCTTTAAAAAGCCGATTTATTTGTTATGGGCTGATTGTAGAGCTTGGCAACAAGAAGGAGTAGAGGGTGAAGTACTTACATACCATGGTTCGCGTAACCAATCTGGATGAATCTCTGGCGTTTTACTGTGAAAAGCTGGGCCTGCAGGTCGTTAATCGAAATGATTATGATAAAGGGCGTTTCACCCTAGTGTATCTCGCAGCCCCCGAGGATCTTGAAGCGGCCAGGGAGAATAAGGCCCCGACATTGGAACTCACTTACAATTGGGACCCGGAAAGCTACACTGGCGGGCGGAATTTTGGACACCTGGCATATCGGGTAAATGATATTTACGGGGTGTGCCAGCGTATGATGGATCAGGGAGTGGTTATCAATAGACCCCCGAGAGACGGCCATATGGCATTTCTTCGCTCCCCAGATGGGATTTCCATTGAGTTGCTGCAAAGTGGAGAGCCTCTCCCACCACAGGAGCCCTGGATGTCTATGGAAAATCAGGGTGAGTGGTAGTCCGGGATAGTTGAAACCTGAGATAAATTCTGACGGCCAAGAAAAAGAGAAAGTGAGTGAAAAATACCAGTTGTATTCTACTGGCCGGAGAGACGGCTGCGCGGCGCATACGTGAAGAGGGATTGTCCCAGAGGCAATTTTCGACGCTGGTCGGCGCTTCCGGCGGTCCCAAGTGGCTGGTGATTAGCCAGTTGGATCGGGTATTGATGGGGGAGTTCTTCAACGGGCGGAGCGAACCAATTGTCACCTTGGGATCATCTATCGGTAGTTTTCGCAACATGTGTTACGCAATGGCAGAGCCGCTGTCAGCACTTGAGCGATTAGAGCATCACTACATTTACCAAACCTATTCAGACAAACCTTCCCCTGAGGAGATTACTGCCGGCGGTCGCAAGATGCTACAGGCAGTGTTGGGTGCTGAAGGTGCTCGCGAGGTAGTGGAAAATCCCATTTGGCACAGCCACTTTGTGGCGGTCAGGGGCAGGGGGCCACTGGCCAGTGAAAACAAGGCACTGTTGGCGCCGGCATTACTCGCCTCGGCACTGGCAAATGCTGTATCCCGCAACAGCCTGAGCGCTTTTTGGGAGCGGGTGGTTTTTCATTCGCAAGAGTCGGCAGGCATTCACTTCCAGAACCTGAGCACCGAAAATATTCTGCTGACTGAGCAGAATACCTGTGCTGCTGTACTGGCCAGTGGCTGTATCCCTTTGGTAATGACAGGGGTGAAGACACCGGAGGGAGCTCCACAGGGTAATTATCGCGATGGCGGTATCACCGATTACCACTTTGATCTGCGCTTCCGCCACCCCCAGGGCCTAGTGCTCTACCCGCACTTTTTCCCCTATATGGTGCCCGGCTGGTTTGATAAAGGGCTCTCTTGGCGACGGGTTCGCGGAGATGCCATGCAATCCACTCTGGTTGTGGCTCCTTCGCCCAAATTCGTTGCCTCCTTGCCCTATGGCAAAATTCCAGACCGCAATGATTTCTACAAGCTCGACCGTGAAGACCGTTTGAAGTACTGGGGGCGGGTGGTTGATCTCAGTCGCCGGGTGGCAGATGATTTTTATGAAATTTGGCAAAGTGGCCGGGCAGCTGAACATTTAATTGAGGTGGGTGCGGAGGATGTCCCTCATATGTTGGAGCAGGTCAGGGCAGCATAGGTATGGTGCAGGAATTTAACAGTCCCCAAGAAGAGTACCGCACAACTCAGGAGAGGGTTTATTTTCAGGTGCGGGATGCCATTCTGCGGGGAAAGTTTTTGCCAGGTAGGGCGATTACTATTCGGGGCTTGGCCTCGGAGCTTAATTGCAGTCCAATGCCGGTTCGCGAAGCGTTGCGTCGCCTGACCTCGGAGCGGGCCCTGGAGCTGTCAGATACCCGCCGGGTCAGGGTGCCGACAATGACCCCGGAAAAACTGGCAGAGATTTGTGCCGCTCGTGTGGCCCTGGAGTGTCAGGCCGCTGAACAGGCCCTGCCATTGGTAGGGGATGCTGAATTGGCGCAACTTCGGGAGCTGGATGCACGTGTAACAGAAGCTCTCGCTCAGAAAGACATCGAGCGCTATGTAACCACTAATCTGGAATTTCACTTTACCCTTTATCGCCTGGGGCAGCCCCATATCATCCTGTCCCTGATCGAGAGCCTGTGGCTACAGACAGCTCCCCTCCAGCACTTGGTTTTCCAGCGCTTTGGCGTGCAAGAGTTGCCAGACCGGCATCAAGATCTGCTCGAAGCTATTGCCAGTAAAGATGAGTTGAAGGTGCGCAAAGCCATTCAGCAGGATATTGAAGAGGGGCTCGGCTCTATCTCTGCAGAGGAGCTGCTGTAGCGGCTCCTTCCTCCCCAGTTGACTATTTAGTTCCCTTTTTTTCTCCTTGCACTGGCGCGATTCGACCTTATGTTTTCGGTAAGGGCAGATAGACCTTGCGCTTCTGTCGATGGCCCCACTAGAATGTGATCACAAATTAGTGGTAACGATTTGGCCTTTTGAGCCCGATTGGTGGGCGCTGAGCAAGGCCTGTGAAAGCCAGGAGAGAAATATGAACAAGACTGAGCTGCAGCAACACGACCGTGAGCACCTGCTACACCCATTTACTGACTTCCATGATTTGGGTCAGCAGGGGACCCGTGTGATTACCAGCGCCGAGGGCGCTTACATCACCGATATTGATGGCAACAAAATGCTTGATGGCATGTCAGGCCTCTGGTGTTGCAACCTCGGCTACAGCCGCAAAGAAATCAGCAATGCGATCTACGAGCAGCTGAATACCCTGCCTTTCTATAACAGCTTCTTCCAGTGCACTACGGTGCCCTCGATTGAACTCGCCGACGCCCTGGCTGAAGTGACCCCGGCGCATATGAACAATGTGTTCTTCACGGGTTCCGGTTCCGAGGCAAATGATACTAACCTGCGCCTCATCCGCCGTTTCTGGGATATCCAGGAAAAGCCGGAGAAGCGCATCGTTATTTCCCGTAAGAATGGCTATCACGGCTCTACCATTGCCGGTGCCAGCCTGGGTGGTATGAGCGGTATGCACAAGCAATTCCAGCCGCTCGACTACATTGAGTACGTACAGCAGCCCTACTGGTTTGGTGAGGGCGGCGATATGTCTCCGGAGGAGTTTGGTATCCAAGCGGCTCGCAGCCTGGATGAGAAAATCCAGGAGCTGGGCCCGGATAATGTTGCGGCGTTTATCGCTGAGCCAATTCAGGGTGCTGGCGGCGTAATTATCCCGCCGGAAACCTACTGGCCGGAAGTCAAGAAGGTGCTGGACCAGTACGACATCCTGCTGGTGATGGATGAAGTGATTTTTGGTTTCGGTCGTACCGGTGAGTGGTTCGGTGCCGACTATTACGGCATGAAGCCCGACCTGATGACTTTCGCCAAAGCAGTAACCAATGGCTACTTCCCCCTGGGCGGTACCATGGTGAGTGATCGTGTCGCTGAAGTGATCAAAACCAAAGGTGGCGAGTTTACCCACGGTTACACCTACTCCGCGCATCCGGCTGCCTGTATGGCCGGTCTGGCAACTATCAATATTCTGCGCAACGAGAAGATTATCGAGAATGTCCGCGATGTAACCGGCCCCTACCTGTCCAAGCGCTGGGCTGAACTGGCGGAGCATCCGATCGTTGGCGAAACCCGCAGTTTGGGTATGGTCGGCGCCTTGGAGCTGGTAAAAGATAAGGCCAGCCGCGCTCGTTTTGATGATGACTGCACCGCTGGTGCGGTATGTCGTGACCTGAGTATCAAGCACGGTTTGGTGATGCGCGCCGTTGGCGATGCCATGGTTATCGCACCACCGCTGATTATGACCACTGAACAGGTCGATGAGCTGGTAGAAAAAGCGCACCGCGCCCTGGACGACACTGCTAAAGCACTGGCGTAACATAGCGGCAAGATACTCTGTTGCAGAGGCGATCAGGTACTCCGTTTTCCATGATTTGAATGGAAAAGGGATGGCGGGTCGTCTCTGCGTTTAGATTGGATCACCCCAGGCACCTTATGTCTCAAGAAAAAGAATTCACTGCCCAGCCCGATCTGCTGGAGCAGTCGCAAAAATTCCTGGCAGAGCACTCGGACCTAAAGTGGATCGAAGGCTTTATGTTCGATATCAATGGCGTGCCGCGAGGGAAGTGGTTGCCGGCAGAAGCTGCGGAGAAATTGCTCAAGGGCAGTCTGCAAATGCCGCGTAGCGCGGTCAGTCTCGATATTTGGGGGCGGGATATCGAAGACAGCCCGCTGGTATTTGCCAGTGGAGACAGCGATGGCGTTTGTCTGCCGGTTTCGCCTATTAGCTTGGCGCCCTGGCATCGCGAGTCCACTGCCCAGCTGCATATGCAGTTGCATGAGGCAGATGGCTCCTCTCTCTATGCCGATCCCCGCAGCCAGTTGCAACGCGTGGTAGAGCGTCTCGGCAAACTGGGTTATACCGCCGTGTGTGCGACCGAGCTGGAATTCTATCTGCTCCGCGATGAGGTGGATCATCTGGCGCGTCCGCGCCCGGTTAGCGATAACGACGCCGAGCTGGTGCCTTCCACCGACGTTTACGATCTGTCCGAGCTCAATGCACAGCGACACTTCTTTGCCGATGTGCGAGCTGCTTGCGAGGCGCAGGGTATTCCCGCAGATTCAGTATTGTCGGAGTGTGCGCCGGGACAGTTTGAAATCAACCTGTTGCACAGTGCCGATCCCGTTAAAGTAGCAGACCAAACATTACTGTTTAAGCGCTTGTTAAAAGGGGTGGCGCGCAGTCACGGCTTCCGCGTGAGTACCATGGCCAAGCCTTTCGGGGATCAGGCGGGTAACGGAATGCACGTGCATATGAGTTTGATCGACGCCAATGGAAAGAACGTTTTTGATGATGGTTCTGACACTGGCTCCGATTTACTGCGTTACGCCGCAGCAGGAATGCTGGCGACTGCCAACGACGCGATGGCGTTTTTCGCACCTCACAGCAACTCCTATCGCCGCTTCCAGGAGAGCTCTCACGCACCGCTGAATCTCTGCTGGGGCTACGATAATCGCACTACAACTTTGCGTGTGCCCGCCAGCGATCCTGTGGCGCGGCGTATCGAGCACCGCATTGCCGGGGCGGATGTTAACCCCTATCTGGTGTTAGCTGCGATTCTCACTGGTGTGTGTCATGGCATTGAGAACCAGGTGGAAGCGCCTGCACCTGTGGAAGGCGATGCTTATCAGGTGGAGAGTGAGAAGTTGATCAATACCTGGAGTGGCGCACTGGAGCGCTTTGAGCAGAGCCCCTTGTGGCGCGAGTATCTTGATCCGCGCTTTGTGGAATTGTTCTCTCTGTTGAAAAGACAGGAGCAAGCAGAGATAGCTGCCCGCGTTACCGATGTTGAATACCAGAGTTATCTGCATCGGGTATAAACATTGGCGGTGTGCTTTAGCGCCGATTGCCGTTTTAGTGAACGGCTTTCACGACAGGAGAGTTAGTGGGGGTATTTCCTCTGCTATACCTAAATTTAAGTGCGTAATGTGCTTGAAACTCTCCTCCTGAAAGTGTGTTCGAGAAATCTGGCCCGCCTTTTGGCGGGCATTTTTTTATTTTCGATTGACTTATTTCCACTTCCTGTTCGTATTAATCCCTTCTTTTAAAGTCGCCATGGCTTGAGTGTATCGAATGACACGGTGTGCGGTTGCTGGGCTTTTGTTGCTATTTTGGCTTGCGAGCACACATCCTTGGGCCAGGATACCAAGAGGGTGGACCGCTTCCGCCTAGCAGTCATTTCTCCGCCAGTGTATTCTTCCGCTTTACCAGCGAGACACCCCAGACGGTCGGCTCTTAGACGTTGGCATTCGCAGAATGTCTGTGCGAGAGCGGATAATGTTATGGGGTATAAGAATATTGCAGATGGGGAAACTATGACCGCCTTGGGAAATTGTGCAGACGGTCCAACGGCTGGCGAGACGCAGCCACTAAAAATATGCCTTTTGGGGTATCGCAGCAATCCACACAGTGGTGGTCAGGGCATCTACCTGCGCTACCTGAGTAAAGCACTGGTTGATGCTGGTCACTCCGTGGATGTTATTTCTGGCCAGCCCTACCCAGAACTCGATGAGCGCGTAAAACTCATCAAAATGCCAGGGTTGAACCTCTATGAAGTTGAGCGTCCAGCGCGGGCCTTGAAACCTCGCCACCTGCTCTCGTGGGCGGATTTTTTTGAATGGTGGAGTAAGCTTACCGGCGGTTTTGCTGAGCCTTATACCTTTGGCCGTCGGGTAAATAAATACCTGCGCAAGCACGGCAAACAATACGACATTGTTCACGATAACCAATCACTGTGTTACGGCTTGCTGGATATCGAGAAAAATGGATTGCCTGTTGTCGCGACAATTCATCACCCCATTACCCGGGATCGTCAACTGGCATTAGATGCCGCCCCCGATTGGCGTTTTCGTTTGCTGGTACGTCGCTGGCATAATTTTTTGAATATGCAGATTAAGGTATCGCGGAAGCTTCGCCATATCGTGACAGTTTCCAAGCAATCTGAGCGGGATATTATCGAGCAGTTTGGCGTAGCTCCCGAGCAGATTCACCTGATTTACAACGGTATTGATACCGAATTATTTAACCCAGGGGCAGAAAATAAGCGCTTGTCTCTGCGAATTATGACCACCGCATCGGCAGATCAGCCCCTCAAAGGTCTGCGCTTTTTATTACAGGCGTTGGCGGAACTGCGCCAGGAATATGAAAACATAGAGTTGTTGGTGGTTGGCAAATTACGCGAAGGTGGCGCTACGGAACGCTTGCTTCACGATCTGGATCTTCAGGATAGGGTTCAGTTTGTCTCCGGTATTTCTAACGAAGAACTGGTCGATAATTACCGCAAGGCTACAGCGGTAGTTTGCCCATCGCTCTATGAGGGGTTTGGTTTACCTGCCGGGGAGGCAATGGCATGTGGTGCTCCGGTAGTATCCAGTGACGGGGGTGCCTTGCCTGAGGTGGTTGGGGATGCCGGAATCGTGGTCCCTGCAGGAAATCACGAAGCTTTGGCCAATGCCCTGCGCCAGGTTTTATCCAGCGAAGCGCTGCGAAAAGAACTCAGTGAGAAAGGTCGCCAGCGCATTGAAAATAAATTTTCCTGGAAAATCGCTGCAGAGAGTTTGGTGAAATATTACCGGGAAATTCTCGGACATACATTGGCGGAACAACCCAGTAGTCATGAAATAGAAACTCCGAATATGCGCAGTGCGGAGGCGGCTTAATGATTACTGTAGATCCCCAGCACTTAAATCTTCGCCCTGGCCAAAAAGTCCTCGACTTGGGGTGCGGTGAAGGGCGCCATTCCATCCACTTGATGATCACCGATGATGTCGATGTTTACGGCATTGACCTGTGTTTTGATGATGTGCGCACTGCCAGTGAGCGAGCGGAACCTTTCCGCTCTCCCGAGCACTCAAAAGGTCGCTTGCAGTTCGGAGTTGCCAATGGCTTGCAACTACCATTTGCCGATGGGAGTTTTGATGTGGTTATCTGCTCAGAGGTACTTGAGCATATCCCCGATTACAAGTCTGTCCTGGCTGAGATTAACCGGGTATTAAAACCCTCCGGTATTTTTGCCGCGACAGTACCGGCATTTTTTCCCGAGTGGGTGTGCTGGAAACTCAGCGATGAATACCATCAGGTTGAGGGTGGTCATATCCGAATATTCCGCGAGCGCGAGCTGCGAGAGGATATTGAAAGGCTGGGACACCACTATTTTGCCCGGCATAAGGCCCATGCGTTACATGCACCTTACTGGTGGTTAAAGTGTTTGTTTTGGGACAAGCCCGATTCCCGTTTGGTCTCTGCCTATCACCGCCTGTTGGTGTGGGATCTGATGAAGAAACCAGCCTTTACCCGGGTTCTCGAAAAACTATTGAACCCGCTGTTGGGAAAAAGTATCGCTCTCTATTTTGTGAAACCTGCCGGGTCGACACAACGAGTGGATGCGGCCCTCTCCCTGCCTGAGGGAGTTGAAGCATGAGTAAAATTTCTGTGCCGGCAAAAGCTTCTGGTCTTTTCCCTGAAGGATTTATCCAGGATAGCGCCGCCTATATTCTCTCCCAGCAGCTCCCCGATGGTTCAATTCCCTGGTTTAAAGGGGGCTATGCCGACCCCTGGGATCATGTTGAGGCCGCTATGGGGCTCGCCATTGCCGGAGAGTTCAGTGCTGCTGAAAACGCTTATTGCTGGTTGGCTGAGATTCAGCTGGAAGACGGCAGCTGGTGGGCCGCTTATAAAGATGGCGATATAGACAACCGGGAGCGCCGTGAAACCAATTTTGTTGCCTATGTGGCAACAGGAATTTGGCAATACTTTCTGGTTAGTAGAGACGCGCTGTTTTTACAGCGCTATTGGCCGATGGTGGAGCGTGCAATCGAGTTTGTATTGCGCTTGCAAACGGAATTTGGCGAAATTCATTGGGCGGTAGATTCAGAGGGCGCCCCTATGAAAGATGCCCTGATCACCGGTTGTTCTTCCATTTATAAAAGTCTGGAATGCGCAATTAATATTGCCCACCAGCTAGGGGTTGCTCGCCCTCAATGGATACTTGCCCGGGAAGCTTTGGGCGATGCGCTGCGCAATAAACCGGAGCGCTTTGATCGCACCTGGGAAAGCAAGGCGCGCTTTTCAATGGACTGGTTTTATCCCGTATTAACCGGTGCCTTTTCTGGTGAGGCAGCGCAGTTGCGTCTTCAGCAGCGCTGGGATGAGTTTGTCGTGGCTGGTTTGGGTTGTCGTTGCGTCAGTGATGAGCCCTGGGTGACGGTGGCTGAATCCTGCGAACTCACTATGTCCCTAATCGCTGCTGGCCAGCGTTCGCGGGCGGAAATTTTGTATCGCGGCTTGCACCGCTGGCAGGATAAAGATGGGGGCTACTGGACCGGTTATGTCTACCGGGATGAGGCCATCTGGCCGAAGGAAAAAACCACCTGGACTGTAGGGGCCATGCTTCTGGCTGCCGATGCGCTCGCCGGATTAACGCCAGCGAGCGAGCTGTTTACATCGGTGCGCCTGCCCCTAAATGCGGCGCAGGATTCCCAGGGTGTCGACAGTTTCGACGAGCTCGAATTGAGCGGAAGCCAGGGCTAGTTTGTAAATATCGTAGGGCGCCTGGCCGCCATCGGCGGGGTCCGGGAAAATGTCGTGGATCGCCAGGTAGCCACCGGGCACGATATGGCGGGACCAGCTGCGATAATCGGTCATGGCCGCTTCCAGGGAGTGGCCGCCGTCAATAAATACGAGACCCAAAGGGGTATTCCAGCAGCGTGCAGCTGTTGCGGAGGGGGCGACGACGGGAACAACCCAGTCATCCAATTCAGCCGCGCGAATATTCGCGCGGAAAGTGCGAAAACTGTCCATTAAATTGGCCTGGCCATCAAACAGTTCGGGATCGTGATACTCCTCTCCGGGCTGGTGCTCTTCAGATCCTCGATGGTGGTCCACGGCGAACAGGACGTTATCGGTCAGCTTACAGGCACTGGCCAGGTAAATTGATGATTTGCCGCAGTAGCTGCCCACTTCAAGACAGGGACCCAGTGAGCTGGCTTCAGCTGCCAGGTGGTAGAGAGCTTCCCCTTCATGGGCGGCGAGGAAACCTTTAATTGCTCGAATATCAATAGGTAGATTTAGGGACATGGGTAAACGCTTGCTATTTTTCGTGGCCGAAACACTAAACTGCCACTAATACAAAAGCAATTGGGTTTTTACTCAGGGCTCCGTAAATCCCATAAAATATAAGTAGAAATTAAAATATGCGTAAGGATCACAGGCCCTATTGGCTCAAGCGACTGCAGCTGCGTTGGCGAAAATGGCGAACAGAGTATTTCCTTCTGCCACAATTCGATGCGGTTGGGGTTGAGCCGGAAGTAATGGACCCGGGTTCTGTCCATGTTTTTGGCGGAAATGTTCGGCTCGGAAATTATCCTCACTTAATCTCCAGCAACGAGAAGTGTATTCGCTTTACCACTTTTGGGCACAAGGGGGGAGAGGCATTTATTACTATTGGGGATTTCGTATTGATCTCTCCAGGGGTACGTATTTCTGCGGCTCAATCTATTGAGATTGGCGACGCCTGTATGATCGCAGCCAATGTGTATATTTCCGATTCTGATTGGCATGGGCTCTACAATCGCACGCGGCCCTTCCGTTGTACCTCCCCGGTGCGCCTGGGTAACAATGTTTGGATTGGAGATAGTGCAACCATCTGCAAAGGTGTCACTATCGGTGATAATTCTGTAGTGGGAGCCGGCAGTATCGTCACCAAGGATGTCCCCGCAAATACGGTTGTCGCCGGTAATCCGGCAAAACCCATTAAATCAATTAATCCCAAGCGGCGAATGATTACCCGCGAGGCATTATTTGCCGATGCCTTTCGCCAAGCGCATAATCTGGATGAATTGGATAAGATGATGTTGGGTGGGAACACCTTATTGGGTTGGTTGCGCTCGGTATTCTTTCCCCGCCGTAGCGATTGAATGTGCAAGTATTAATAAAATGAAAAAAAGAAAAAGTATTGTCCTGATTGGAATGCCCGGCGCCGGTAAAAGTACGCTGGGGGTGTTGTTGGCAAAGGAGCTGGCACTGGGGTTTACAGATACTGATGTTCTGATCCAGTCCAGAGAGGGCAAGACTTTGCAGCAAATTATGGCTGAAAGTGACTATCTTAATCTCCGCGCCATTGAAGGGGAGGTATTAGCTGAGGCCACCCTCCCCAGTGATGTTATTGCCACTGGAGGAAGCGCAGTCTATAGCGAAGAGGGCATGGCGAATCTACGCAGTCAGGGTGTGGTAGTGTTTCTTCAGTGTTCAGCGGAGGAGTTGCGCCGGCGTATCCACAATTATGAAAGCCGTGGCATTGCGAAGGCGCCCGGGCAGTCTTTTGCGGACTTATTTGAAGAGCGACAGGCCCTTTACCGGCAATATGCTGAAATAACGGTGGGTTGTGACAGAAAGTCACTGCAGGAAACGCTTGATCATTTACTTAATGCGCTGCGGGAGCTTGCAGAGTAACCGAAATTTTCTCAGTAAGCCCCATGCGTTAAAGCAAGGGGCTTTACTTTTCACACTTTTGGCTTAAAGTGGCAGCTGGGTGGTGTACTTCACCTGCTTGAGGGCAAAGGTGGAGTTGACTGAGGCCACGTTTGGCAGGTGTACCAGGGAGCGCTTCAGTAATTGCTCATAGTGCTCCACGCTATCCACTACCACGCGCAGGACATAGTCTTTGTCTCCGCTGGTGGAATAGCACTCTACCACCTCCTGGACATCCTGAACTGCTGATTCAAAGTTGTTCAGGGATTCCTCATCGTGATTGTGGATGGTAACGTAGCAGTATACGGTGACACCCAGATCCAATTTGCGTGGATCCAGCAAGGTAACACGGCCACGGATAATACCTTCGGCTTCCAATCGCTTGATTCTGCGCCAGCAGGGAGTGTGCGAAAGACCGACTTTATCGCCCAGCTCTGCCATGGAGTAATCTGCGTTCTCCTGCAGCGCTCGCAGAATCTTACGGTCAAAATCATCCAGGTCTGTCGAACGCTTCATAAAGACTCCTATCCTATAAAAATTATCTATATCGAAACTTCTATCACAAATTTACGCATATTTGCGTGAATAAAGCAATGCTCTATTGCGCTTAACGAACTAGTATGACCTGACTAAACCGTTTCGGGATAGGTGCAGTGTGCCCTTAGCCGCTCTGGGACTTTGCGGCAAATATAAAAACAGGCGTATCTGACCACGGAAAACGGACTATTCGGAAGAATAATGACTAATAACTCGAACCGGGTTTCGAGAAGAATAATTAACCGGAAGTAGGTGTATGACTGAAAAAGTAACCAGTCCTCAAAGTACGGCGGATTCCCAAGTAAAAAAACAGGTTTCATTGGACGACCGCTACACCATGCTCAAGGGCCGTGTGCTCCTTTCAGGTATCCAGGCCCTTGTGCGCTTACCCATAGACCAGATGCGAATGGACCGGGATCGCGGCCTCAATACCGCGACTTTTATCTCCGGTTATCGGGGGTCGCCCTTGGGTGGCTACGACCTGCAGTTATCCAGGGCGAAAAAGCTGCTGGGAGAGTACAACATCCGTTTCCAGCCTGGCGTCAATGAAGAGTTGGCGGCTACAGCAGTTTGGGGTTCCCAGCAGGTGGGCTTGTTCCAGGGCGCAGAAGTGGATGGCGTCTGCGGGATTTGGTATGGCAAGACACCGGGTGTCGATCGCTCCTGCGATGCATTTCGCCATGCCAACGCCGCTGGCTCCTCTCCCAAAGGTGGTGCACTGATCGTTGCCGGCGATGACCACGGCTGTAAATCATCCTCCTATCCCGGGCAATCTGAGTTTGCCTTTGTAGATATGCATATTCCAGTACTTAACCCCGCCACCGTGCAGGAAGTGTTGGATTATGGTCACTATGGGCTGGAGCTGTCTCGCTTTAGCGGCTGCTGGGTGGCAATGATCACCCTGGCAGAAAATATGGATAGCTCTGCGACCGTGGAAGTGGACCCTGAGCGGGTTAAATTCCACTACCCGGATATTGAGCGTCCCGAGGGCGGCCTGAATATTCGCAAGCAGGACAACCCTCTCGAGCAGGAAGAGCGCCTGTGGCGTTACAAGCGCCCTGCTGCGCTGGCTTTTGCCCGCGCCAATAAACTCAACAAGGTTGTACTGGAAAACCCTGAGGCGAGCCTCGGTATCGTAACCACCGGTAAGGCCCATCTGGACTTGATGCAGGCCTTCGAAGACATGGGTATCGATGAGCAGAAGGCCAAGCAGCTCGGTATCCGAATCCTTAAAGTGGGTATGACCTACCCGTTGGATGTGCCGGGTATCCAGGAGTTTGCCCGTGGCTTGGATACGCTGCTGGTGCTTGAGGAAAAACGCAGTTTGATGGAAGTACAGCTGAAAGAAGAGCTGTACAACGTCCACGTGAAGGACCCAAATTTCCCGCGTATTCTCGGTAAAGTGGACGATAGTGATCAGCCGCTGATGCCCGCTTATGGCGAGCTGTCGCCAGCGATTATTGCCCAGGTATTGGGTTTTGTTTTGGGTGAGGACAAGTTGGATGAAGGCGGCAAGCACCGCTTGATGCGCCTCAATGCCCTGGCTGAACGTATTTCCCAGCAGACGGGCTCAAGCGTGTCTCGCTTGCCTATGTTCTGTGCCGGCTGCCCCCACAACCGTTCCACCAAGGTGCCAGAAGGAAGCCGAGCCTTAGCAGGTATTGGTTGTCACTATATGGCTCAGTGGTTGGATAGGGAGACTTATACCTTCACCCAAATGGGTGCCGAAGGAGTTAACTGGGTAGGGCAGGCGCCGTTTACAACTGAAAAGCATGTCTTTGTAAACCTGGGTGATGGTACCTATTTCCACTCCGGTATTTTAGCTATTCGTGCTTCCGTGGCTGCCAAGGTCAATATCACTTACAAGATCCTGTTTAATGATGCGGTCGCCATGACAGGCGGCCAGCCCCACGATGGTGAGTTGGCTCCGGATATGATCTGTCGCCAAGTTTTGGCAGAAGGGGTTCAGAAAGTTGTCCTGGTGATGGATAACCCGGATAAATACAAGGGTGCGCTGTCCTTCCCCGGTGAAGTTGAAATTCATCACCGGGATTACTTGCCCGTTGTAATGGATGAGCTGCGTGAGGTTGAAGGTTGTACCGTTATTATTTACGACCAGACCTGTGCCACCGAACTGCGCCGCAAGCGCAAGCGCGGGCTACTGCCTAAAGCCGAGGGGCGCCCCTTTATCAACGAGCTGGTGTGTGAAGGCTGTGGAGACTGCGTCCAGCAGTCGAGCTGCATCGCTGTTGAGAAAGTGGAAACGGCGCTGGGCGACAAACGCAGGGTAAACCAAACCGGCTGTAACCAGGATATGTCCTGCGTTAACGGCTTCTGCCCCTCATTTGTCACGGTGAAAGGAGGCAATATTGCCAAGGGCGCCGGGGTAGGCGACGTTTTGCGAACTGAAGCGGCCAAGTTGCCCTCGCCGCAGCTTCCGGGCTTACAGCAGCCGTATAACTTCCTGGTTACCGGCGTTGGTGGTACGGGTGTGGTGACTATTGGTGCCTTGTTAGCGATGGCGGCACATATCGAAGACAAGGCGTGCAGTACCCTTGATCAGACCGGATTGGCTCAGAAGGGCGGTGCGGTTTACTCCCATATTCGCTTTGCGGCTGCGCCCGAGGCTTTGCAGGCGGTACGTATTTCCGACGGTCGTGCCGATGCCCTAATGGCCTGCGACCTGATTGCAGCCGGCAATGTAGCAGCTTGTTTGGTTAAACTGGATAAATCGCACAGTCGCGCGGTAGTGAATACCCACTTGAGCCCAACGGCGGCAACGGTTCTCGGGCGTGAGGATGTCCATTCACCGCAAGCGGTATTGGATACGGTGAGTGGCGCGGTTAATGAGCTCAGCTCTGTAGAAGCGCATCGCCTGACCAAAGCAGCTCTGGGTGATACGCTCGCCGCCAACATTTTTATGCTCGGCTACGCCTGGCAGAAAGGGTTGATTCCGCTAACTGAAGCCTCCCTACTGGAAGCGATCCGCTTAAACGGTGTCGCTGTGGAAGGTAATCTGCAGGGATTTGCTGCAGGGCGGTTGGCGGCAGAAAATCGCAACGCTCTGGACAAACTGTTAACCCACGAAAAAGTTGCAGTAGAAGTACCACAAACTCTTGAAGCGATCGTGGCTCACCGGGTGGGGCACCTCACCGGTTATCAAAATGCGGACCTTGCCGAGCGTTACCGCAGTTTGGTCGATACGGTGAAATCTGCTGAGATCTTAAAAGTGCCCGGGAACGTGCAGTTGGCTGAGGTGGTTGCGCGCAATTATGCAAAGTTGCTTGCCTATAAGGATGAGTACGAGGTGGCCCGCCTATACACCGATAGCCGCTTTATCGAATCGCTAAAAGAGAACTTCAGTGGTGACTTTACCCTGGAGTTCAATTTGGCTCCCCCGTTATTGGCGCGCTTCGATAAAGGCTTGGGGCGTCCCCGCAAAATGAAATTTGGCGGTTGGATGTACAAGGCATTTGGTGTTTTGGCGAAGCTGAAGTTCTTGCGCGGATCGGCGCTTGATATTTTTGGCTATACAGCTGAGCGAAAAATGGAGAGGGCACTGATTAGCGAATATGAAGAATTGGTTAAGAAAGTTCTGGGCCAATTAAATTCGCAGAATCACGCTGCTGCTGTTGAGCTACTTCAATACCCGGATATCATCCGGGGCTACGGCCCGGTGAAGGAGGCCAATATTGAGAAAGCGAAAGAACAGCGAAATATCGCATTAAATCGATTTGAAAACCCGGTTCGGGATATAAAACTATCAGCTGAGGTTGAGGTTTTTGACCCAGCTAAGGCACAGCAAGTAGGTTAATTGCCCGTTTGATAAAGTGGCTCAAGGACTGTCTTGAGCCACTTTATAATCCCCTACCAAACCCCTTGTAGTCGTATGGCGAATTGGTTGGTTTTGTCTCCAGTAAAATCGTTGTCGCCTAGGGTGATGTTCATCATTACCCGAACTTTGGGGTTGAAGTAATAGTTTACCCCTAACGTAAGGTTACTTGCTCGAAGCTGGTGGAAATCGCGATTTTCGATGGTTTGGTATCTTGCGGCAACTTCCCATGCGCCTTCTGGGGGGGATGGTTTAATTGACTTAAAAACCCCTTTCTTGTCGTCATATGGCTTGTGCTGCCCGGTAATTGCCCAGCTTCCCAAAATGTACCAGGAGTGGACATCCTGTCCGCCAATAAAGCACCCGGTGATAGGATCACAGAAAAAATTCGGAGGCAAACCGAAAAACTCTTCATAGACCAATTCTGAGAGATATATTTTTCCTGAAAAGTGCCCGTAGGCGTATTCCGCCTGACCAAATAAGGGACCGTAGGTTGCAGCCAGCTCGAAACCGGTAATATTGACCCGCCCCCCACCGTCGCCGAGAAAAAATTCATCGTCACCAAAATCGCCAAAAAAATTAATTGATCCACCAGGTGAGATGGCTATAAGTTGCTCTGGCCCCCGCCGGCCCGCATAGGCGACCTCAGCAATAATATCAGGTGTATCTTGGTTAGCTTTTTCGTAACTACGGGATACGCCGAGGTGAACGGTTGATATGGAGTCGCTGATTGGAGCCCAGGTTAATCGAGTTGCGGCGCCAAACCCCGAATTGCGTGGGTCACCGGGGTTTCGCAAGTTGAACAGGGTAAAACCGAAGGTATGGCAGCACCATTGTTTATCCCATTTGATCCCCTGTAAGTAGCCTCGTCCGTCGTAAATACCTGCAGAGCTGGTAAATGCTCGCTCCATAAGTACGAGGTCGTTTGAGCTGGTTAGTTGACTCATTGATCGACTGGGTTTGAAATTGCCAATAGTCAACTTTCCTGTATAGAACTTTGTACTTAAATAAACGTCACGCAACCCTGCGGTTCCACTGGTGGCAAAGTCTCTCTGAAGTTTGTATTCCCACTCCCAGATTTTGCCCCTCATTGTCAATCTAACCCGACGGAAGTCGGTTGTATTGACCGGATCTTCTAGGTCTTTGTCAAAAATGTATGTATCGAAGTGAATCCTTCCGCCGAGTTGTGCGGAGAAATCCCCATCGTCAGAGACAATTTTCAGTCCGCCTTTTGTCTCGGCTTCATCAGCAATAGCCGGGAAGCTAAATAAAAGAATTGATATGGCACAGTATGCTCCCCAGCATTTCATCGGACGCCTCTAGTTGAGAGTTGTCATTGGTCACGGGAAAAGTGCTATTCGAGTTTAGCAATAGAAAAGACTTTGGACGGGGAGGGGGAATGGGACGGCGCAGAAAATCTGCGCCGAGGGTTACTGGACAGTTGATTAAATGCGTTCTAATTTGTAACCAGTGTCGCCTAGAAACTCGATAACACTGCGTTCGCCCACCAAGTGGCCAGCGCCGACTATGACAAACAGAGACTGGTAGTTTGGCCCCTTAAGGGCAATTTTCTCAGCCATCCTTTCATTGCGATTAAAAAAAAGTGTGTCATAGAGCGGCTTATATTCAGGGTTTTCAGTTAGGCCGTCGAGGATAATAAGGCGATTCAAAGCTTCTTCATCTCCTCGCTTCCATGCGCTGGTAAGTTTGGGTAAAAAGGTTGAAATATCCCCAATTTGCTCAAGGGTTTGCTGGAAGAGGAGCGCAGGGTTGTCCAGGTCATTTAACATCTTGAATTGTTGCAAGACACCTTCTAGCTCCAGAACGGATTTCCCATCCTTTTTTGCTTTTTGTAAAAAGTGCCTATCAATGCCTAGTTCTGGGTTGAGGCCGTGGGCCTGCATCTCAATCATACTCATAGAGATCATGGCTATGGCGGGACGCTGCCGGATAAACATAGCCTCGGGCATACTACGTTTTCGCATCCACGACTTCAGTTGGCTGTATATCGCGGGTGGAAGTTCGTCTTTTAAAGTTCGTTCACCTTGGTAGATAGACTCCATCATGATTCGCTGCTGTAACAGGCTGTCGCCTTCTGCAGCGAGAATGTCAGCCTCGACGGCAATGGCATCACTATTGGAGTAGGCCTGTTCAATTTTTGGTCTAAGAGGGTAAAAGTCCTCAGTTGCCAAGTGAACCGAGCCTAATAAGTAAACGGTTTTATCATCTTTAGTTGCTTTCCAGAAGATGCCTTTATCGCTCTCAGCGGCTGAAGCTCCTATTGTTAGTAGAAGCAGTGTAAAGGCGAGAAAGTAACTTATTTGTCGCTGAAGCATTGTCGGGTCCCTGAGTAATTTGCCTTTGCAAATACTATCACTAACACCTTCAGGTACCAGAGGGGCTTTTAGGCATCAAGTCACTGACTTGTAAATTAGTGATGATTTACTGGGAAATTATCTTATTGGAAGTCAAAATAGACCTTTTGGTCTGTTTCACGGAAGTCAAATTGAAAGTTGTACAGTTTTTGCCCAGTCTAGAGCCTGGGATCACAGCAACTCTTGCGCTTGAGTTTGCAAATGAACTGGTCAAAAAAGGCCACGAGTCCCTGGTAATTTCTACTGGTGGACCATTGGAGGCGCGGTTTCGTTTGCACGGTAGTGACTTTATTAGCTTTCCAAAAATCAGTGAGTCAATTTGGTCTTTGCGGCACAAATCCCGCCTGCGTAAGATTCTCGCAAGGTTGCAACCGGATATTGTCCATACCTATGGTCGCTCAACGGCTTTTCTAGCTTGGCGCGCCTTAAAGAGTGAGTCAGCTACAAGTCGCCCTAAGCTGGTGCCCCTCGTGGATCAAGATTTCCCCGACAGTTATTTTAATAAAGGTATGCTGTCAGGAGATGGAATTATCGCAAGCTCCCGAGGGGTTGCAGAGAACCTGAAGAAGTTCTCCCCCAAAATTACAGAAGACTCGATAGAGGTTATTTATCACGGTATCAATATTCGCGAGTTTGATCGTGAAAAACCGGTAGCGAGCCAGTGGCAACTGAAGCTTTTGAATAGCTATCCCCAGCTGGAAGGGAAAAACTGGTGGTTAATGCCGGGAGAGATCTCTGCAAGTGGGGGCCAGGAGGAGTTTTTACACCTGTTGGCCCAGGCTGCGGCACAAAGCGATGATTTTCACGGAGTGATTATAGGAGCTTTGGCTGAAGATAATTTGCGTTATCTGAAAAAACTTGAAGGGCTCGCACAAGATTTGGACCTTGGTGGTAAGGTTACATTCCTTGGTGAACGCCGTGATATGCGTGAGCTGTACGCAACTTCTCAGTTGGTTTTTCAACTCGCCAGCGAGAAAGATGGGAACGCAAAACATTCGAAGGAAGCGCTGGCGATGGGGCGCCCGGTAGTCGCTTATTCCGAAGGTTGTACGGGGGAGGTTTTACAGAAACACTTTCCTGAAGGACTGGTGGAGAAAGGTGATCTGAAATCTTTAATGGAAGCGAGTTTGAATTTGGTAAGCAAGCCAAATAATCTAAATCCTCAAGAGTTTAGCTATGCAGCTTCGGCTGGAAAAACCATAGACTTTTTTCAGGGCTTACTTAATTAAATTAAAAGCAATTTTAGTCGTTAACAATCTGGAAAGTATTAAAAGGTTGAATTTCTAAAAGTTAAGGTGCCCGTTCAAAGAGGCGAAATCAAAACCGGGATTGGGTGTATTGGTTCTGGCGTTTGAAAAATGACTGTACCTTAAAGAAAGGACGTGGCCTCTGGAAAAACGGTACCCGAAAGCAAAGTGCAGGGCAAAATTTAGTTTGGTGCTCAATCCAATATCACCAAAGTTTTTTTGGCTTAAGTAGGATGCTCCTGCGCCTGCTTCAGCAAAGCCACCCCGTAATTCACCTCGGGGGTACCAGCGCAAAATAGGTTTAATTTCGAGAATATTTTGTTGCTGTTTCTCGCTGTGGTGTTCAATTCGCATATGGGAGTAGCTGCCTTGTCCCCACCATTGAAGTGAATTGTCGCCAAGGCTAAATGAAGACAGTAGATAGGAGTAGCTGAATCCAGCCATTTCTGAAGCTGAGATAGAGCGATACTGCATTAACTCATTTCCTAACCCTTTACCTGCGCTTGCAATGAGCTCGGATTCTGCTTGCGTCGGTTGGGCTAGAAGTAGTCCGCCGGCAAAAAAATAGGTACAGCATTTAAAGGCATAGTATTTTTCGTTGAAGACCGCTAACTTACGCATAACTTCGCAATACTAACTGATAGAACTGTTTTAAAGACTAGTGGGAAAGGGTTCGATGGCAAGCTCTCAGGAGGGGCTTGCCATCGACTTCCTCCTTTTCTAGCGCCACTGCCGCTTCAGTTGTCGAAGTGCGTCAGAATGAAGTTGTCGCGCGCGCTCCTGGCTAAGCCCCAATTGCTCGCCAATAACTCGAAAAGAGCAGTCCTTGTCAGAAATTAATCCATACCGCAAGTTGAGGACTGTCCTTTGTCGTGCGGGGAGGCGGGCAACAGCTTCACGGAGGCGTTGAGCTAGCTCCTGGTTGGTTACAAGCTCATCCGTATTGTAAAGTTCATCAGCAGGTGCATAGTCCAGTCGGGTACTGCTCTGGTCGTCTGCGACTGGGTCATCAAGGGACCCTGTTGGTCCTGGGAGTTTTAATAAGCTCTGGATTCTCTCAATATCTAGTCCTGTGTGGCGGGCCAGATTGTCATCGGATGCGGGTTGCCCCTGAGCACGTACTTCACCAATGGCTCTGTAAATCGCTCTTAAATCATCCTGGACATTGGCTGGTTGTCGGACAAGATCTTCATTGCGCCTTAAAGCCAATTGAATTTCTTGCTGAATCCACCAGTAGGCATAGGTCGAAAAGCGGTATCCCATTTGTGGTTTGAATCGCTCAATGGCTTTCATTAATCCAACATTGCCTTCTTGAATTAAATCGATAAAGGGAACTGATGGGTTGCGAAAGCGTTTTGCGATGGCAATAACCAGGCGCAGATTACATTGGATCAGTTTTTTCCGCTGTTGTTGAAAGCGCTGTAGGAGTCCGGTTAGCCTGCTGCGGCCGCGCCTATCCAGGAACTTGCTGGCAAGTAGGATTTCAGTGTGGGCAATTATAAGTCCATGGTCGTAGGCGCCTGTGCTTCCGCGCTGCTCCACTCCTTCGCTGCGAAGCTGAACCAACTCGGTGCCGCTTTCCTGAAGATTGGAAATGAGCTTTTCTTCCAGGTCGCGCAATAGACAGGTGGTACTGTGCTCTTCCTCCGGAGTTAATAGCTCAAGCCTGTAGAGATGCTTGAGATAGCTCTGCATTGGGGTGGTGCCGCTCTCGGAGAGGGTATCACCCGCGGCATGAATCTCTTCCGAGTCAGGGTCTCGCTCGACTTGAGGGTCGGGCTCGCTGGCACCCTGGCAGGAGTCAGAGAGTGGTTCGCCTGTATCCTTCAGCCATTCTTCATCCCTTGAGTAAAAATGTTCTCGGGACAAGTGCTTAAACCTTTGTTGGCTGTGTGAACGAAACTTGTTGATCAGTCTATTAAGGTGTCGATTGACGCCTATTTCTACTTACTATAGATGTATCAGTAAGCTTAAGAAGGGAAAAATGAGACTCGAAGGTTTTGCCGGTCTGAAAAAGGGGGAGAGTTTTATGTGCGCCTCTAGAAACTAGCTTTTACTGGGCGCGCTTGCTCTTACTTTTCGGCCACTATCTTTTGGCGGCATAAAGAATTAGCCAAGCATTGCTTTTTCTGCGGCGACCGAGATTCCAGCCTTCCAGTAGATCCTTTCATTGTCATTTTGGCGCCAGAACCGGCTATTATCCAGTTTGAATAGGGGCTTCTGATAAGTGCCTTTGGTGATTGAAACAATTCTAATTCCGATGAAATTAGGCATTTTAGTTGTTGGACTCTTTTTTTCTTTCCTAAGTCATTTTTTGCCCGCTATTCCGCGGGTGGGTTAACTTGCCAGAGTAAGTTAGTCGTTTCATGTCAGCTTCTATCCCACAAGATCTTCTCAAACAAATAGAAATGCAGATGAGTTCACACTTTTTTGGCTGTCAGCATGAAAGAATTTGAAGAGCCATACATGCTGATTGCCCACAAAATATGGGGCTCGAGTTCGGTTTGTGAAATATTGTCGTTTTTAGTAGTTGTTGTTTGGAGGGTATGACTACTTAATAAGTTGCAGAAAATTCTATCGATTGAGCGATTTTTTATAAAACTAAACTATCCAGGGGCGGAACTATGAAGGGGTTGCTAACACCTGCAGCACTGTTTGCTGTTGTGGTTGGGTACGTGTCTTGCGAGGGGATAAGCCTTGCGGTATCTGATCGATCTGCAGCTTATGCTGTCGGGGTCGCGCTTAGTGAGCGGGATGATCAGTCCGTTGACTACAACCAGTACTCGGGAGATGCTCAAGATATAGAGCTGTTTGATGGCTCCAATATGATGGAGTTTGAAGGCGATGTATTTGCCGATGCTCCCGAGCATATGCCTCCAATTGGAGAGGGGGCGGACTCAAAAGACAGTGATGACAAGGGCTTCGGTGAGTAGCTATCAAGTGCAATGCCAATAAGGCTTACATGGACAAGTACCCGAGACCGAAGCCCGGATTCTTGTCCAGGAGACGGGGTCTCTATTTCTTCTGGGCGCTAAAATGCTTCCCGCTTACGCCGTTACTGTCTCTACCCATTAAATAGAGGTAGGTGGGCATAATATCTTCTGCAGAGGTTACCGACTGTGGGTTTTCTGCTGGGTAGGCAGTTGCTCGCATTGTTGTACGGGTTGCCCCTGGGTTTAGGGAGTTGACCCGGGTATTGGAAACCCCTTCCAGTTCATCGGCGAGTACCTGCATCAGTCCTTCAGTGGCAAACTTCGATACTGAATAGGCCCCCCAATAGGCTCTCCCTTTAACCCCAACGCTGGAGCTTGTAAACACAACAGAGCCTGCTTCTGATTCCTCTAGCAGAGGCAGCATTGCCTTTGTTAGTCCAAACGCTGCATTAACATTCACCTGCATTACTTGTTGCCAAGTGTTGAAATTGTAATTGCCTATAGGGGTGCGTTGCCCGAGTAGGCCGGCATTGTGCAGGAGTCCATCCAGGCGGCCAAACTCGTTGCGAATAGCTTCTGCGAGGCTCTCGAAACCCTCTATTTTTGCCGCACCCAGGTCCATGGGGAAAATAGCCGGCTGTGGTCCGCCGGCAGTCTCGATTTCGTCATAGACCGCTTCTAGCTTGGGGGTTGTACGGCCTAGCAAAATTACTGTCGCCCCGTGAGCGGCAAAAGTCTTTGCTGCAGTTTTACCTATGCCATCTCCGGCACCGGTGATAAGAATAATTTTGCTCTTTAATAGGTCGGAGGGCGCTTGATAGTCGCCAACAAAGTCTGACATGAAATATCCCGATACTGTCACCGGGCTTGGGTGCCCGGTATTACTTCAAGTTTCAAAAATAGTGTTGTTCTAGAAGGGGCCAAATTTCATTGGCGGAATTTACCAGGTGGTCTGCCCCCCAATTGGCGGGGTTGTCTGTAGAGTCAATATAACCATACCCGCAAGCGATAGTCGGCATACCAGCCTTTTGTCCGGCGATGATATCGCGCTTGTGGTCGCCGATATAAATTGCTTCAGCGGGCGCGCAACCAATCTGGCTGCAGGCTAAAAATAGGGGCTCGGGGTCCGGCTTGGATTTGCTGACGTGGTCAGGGCAAACAATTGCAGAGGCTGGCGGTAGATGGGTAAAGGCTTCCATCAGCGGAGTGGTGTAGGCCTCCGGTTTATTGGTGACAATCCCCCAGGGAAGGTTTTTTTCAACCAGGTTGTCGAGCAGGTTGTCGATACCGGGGAAAGTGGTCGTCTTCTCTGCAAGATGTGCCAGGTAGAGGTCTAGCAACCTTTGCAGTAATCCTGGGAAGGCGGGGTCACCTTCTTCTTTGTTAAACCCCAATGTCACCAGCGCCCTGGAACCATTGGATACAGTTCCCCGGATCGTCTCGTCAGGCAGTGGAGGTAACTGTTCCTGTTGGCGCAGTTGATTTAAAACAACAATAAAATCTGGCGCTGTATCAAGCAGGGTACCATCCAGGTCAAATAAAACGGCTTTCATTTTGCAGTTCACTTATTCTGGTTTGCTGGCATACATCAAATAATTGACGTCGACATCCTGGGGGTTCAATTTGTAGCTTCGGGTAACCGGGTTATAAGTCATACCGGTTATATCGTGCGCTTCCAGGGACTCATCGCGCAGCCAGGCGCCCATTTCTGAGGGGCGGATAAACTTACTGTATTCATGAGTGCCCTTGGGCAGTAAGCGTAGGACATATTCTGCTCCGACTACGGCAAACAGCCACCCTTTGGGGGTGCGGTTGATCGTAGAGAAAAATAGCTTGCCGCCAGGTTTTACAAGTTTCGCGCAGGCGCGAATGACAGAGGACGGGTCTGGTACATGCTCAAGCATCTCCAGGCAGGTAACAATATCAAAGCTCTCGGGCGCTTCTTCTGCCAGTTCCTCTACTGCCACTTTGCGATAGTTGACGCTGACGCCACTTTCGAGGGCGTGGAGTTTGGCGACATTGAGTGGGGCTTCCCCTAGATCGATACCAGTAACATCGGCTCCCCTCTGTGCCATGGCTTCAGCCAGGATACCGCCACCGCAGCCCACATCGAGGAGCTTCTTACCGGCAACCGGAGCATACCCGTCAATGTAATTTGCACGCAGTGGATTGATTTCGTGTAGTGGTTTGAACTCGCCTTCCTTGTCCCACCAGCGGCTGGCAAGTTGCTCAAATTTGGCGATTTCTGAGGGATCTACATTGCTCATGAACTTCTCTGCAAACTCCGTCGCTCGTAACCGGCATTTTTCAGTGATTGGGCCGGAATCAGTTAGCTAGCGTAAATTTCCGCTGATTCTATCACGCCATATTTGCGCCCGCTGGATAACCTCAGTTTCGTTTAAGGTTTGTAGCTGGCGCTCCTTTAAAAGTTGTCGCCCGGCGACCCAGACATCGCTGACATTGTGTCCTCCGTTGGCATAAATCAACTGGGACACTGGGTCATGCAAAGGCTGCTGTTCTAGACCGCCGAGATTGATAGCAGCAATGTCTGCGCTTTTACCTACCTCCAGGCTTCCGGTTATATCTTCAATTCCCAGTGCTTTGGCTCCGTTGATGGTCGCCATGCTCAGTGTCTGATGCGCGGGTAGGGCTGTTGCGTTCCCGCTAACAGCTTTTGCCAGTAGTGCGGCTGTGTTGGCTTCGGAGAACAGGTCTTGGGTGTTATTGCTCGCGGCGCCATCGGTGCCCAGGGAAACGTTGATGCCGGCTTCCAGCATGTCATAGGTCGGGCAAAAGCCTGAGGCGAGCTTGAGGTTGGATGATGGGCAGTGAGAAACATGGGCGCCACTTGAACTCACTAGCTCAATATCTCGCTGGTTGGTGGCCACCATATGTACACAAAGTGTCTGCGGTCCCAGCAACCCAAGGCGGAATAGCCGCTCGGTGGGTCGCTCTCCAGTAGCGTTCAGGGCGCTTTCAACTTCAGCGTGGGTCTCGTGGAGGTGCATTTGCATGGGGATCTGCGCTTCGGCAGAGCAGACTGCAATTTTTTCCAGTGTTTTATCCCCCACGGTGTAGGGGGCGTGGGGTGCAAATACCACCTCAATTCGATCGTGCGCACGGTAATCATCGCGTAACGCCAATCCTTTGTGCAAGGCCTCATCGCTATTGCGGCTCCAGGGGGTTGGGGCATCCAGCACGGGGAAGGCGATATGGGCCCTGATTCCGCTCTCCCGCGCAGCAATGGCGACGGCTTCCGGGAAGAAGTACTGATCAGAAAAAGTAGTAGTACCAGAGCGCAGCATCTCGGCAATCGCTTGCCGGCTGCCGTCAGCTACAAATTGCGGACCGACCCAGCGTTGCTCTGTCGGCCAGATGTGCTGCTCCAGCCACTCTTTAAGGGGGCGGTCATCAGCGTAGCCGCGCAATAGCGTCATGGGCGCATGGTTGTGAGTATTAATTAACCCTGGAATTAGTGCGTGTTGCCCCAGGTCGATCTCATTTGTTGCCCTAAAACGAATTGAGGCCTCAGCTGTGGGTACCAGGGCAGAGATTTTGCCCTTTTCTATTGCGAGCGAACAATTTTCGTACACTTTTTTCTCGGGTACGACGGGTATGATCCAGCGTGCGTGGATCAGGGTATCGACAGCTTGTTGCATGAGGAGTTATCTGGTGGCTGCTGTGGGGGTGTTTTACTGTAGCCGCAGTCAATGAGGGCGACAACTGTGGTTTGTGCCGCAGTTGGATATCTCCGAGTCCTGCGGCTCCAAACATCTCAAACTATGGTAGAATCGCCCGCTTATCCCGGGCACAGTACGTACGCCCGCGCTATAAAAGGAACGCCGTAAGCCATGGGCGAATTAGCCAAAGAAATCTCTCCGATTAATATCGAAGAAGAACTCAAGCAGTCTTATCTCGACTATGCCATGAGCGTGATTGTCGGGCGCGCACTGCCGGATGTACGCGATGGCCTCAAGCCGGTACACCGCCGCGTGCTCTACGCGATGAGCGAGCTTAAAAACGACTGGAATAAACCTTACAAGAAATCAGCGCGTGTCGTTGGTGATGTAATCGGTAAATATCACCCGCACGGAGACACTGCGGTCTACGACACTATTGTGCGTATGGCGCAGCCGTTTTCTATGCGTTACACCCTGGTAGATGGCCAGGGTAACTTCGGTTCTATCGATGGTGACAGTCCAGCTGCCATGCGATACACCGAGATTCGTATGGATAAGTTGGCCCACGAACTGCTGTCCGACCTCGATAAAGAAACTGTTAATTTTGTCGATAACTACGATGGCTCCGAGCAAATGCCGGAGGTATTGCCTTCGCGTGTGCCGAACCTCTTGGTCAATGGTTCCTCCGGTATTGCGGTAGGTATGGCCACCAATATTCCTCCCCATAACCTGGGTGAGGTGATCAAGGCTTGCCTGGCTCTGATCAATAATTCCGAGTTGACCGTCGACGACCTGATGGAGTACATCCCCGGGCCGGACTTCCCCACGGGCGCCATCATCAATGGCCGCGCCGGTATTCTCCTTGCTTACCGCACTGGCCGTGGGCGCATTTATGTGCGTGCCAAAGCAGATGTGATCCGCGATGACAAGACCAATCGCGAAACCATCATTATTACTGAGATCCCCTTCCAGCTGAATAAGGCGCGCTTGATCGAGCGTATTGCTGAGCTGGTGAAAGAGAAAAAGATCGAGGGTATCTCTGAGCTGCGCGACGAGTCCGACAAAGACGGCTTGCGCGTAGTGATTGAGCTTAAGCGGGGAGAGCTGGGTGATGTGGTTCTGAATAACCTCTATTCCCAGACCCAGCTGGAAAGCGTCTTCGGTATCAATATGGTGGCCCTGGTCGATGGCCAGCCCAAGGTATTGAACCTCAAAGAGCTGCTCGAGCACTTTATTCGCCACCGCCAGGAAGTCGTTACCCGCCGTACGGTCTACCTGTTGCGCAAAGCCCGCGAGCGCGGTCATATTCTGGAAGGTCTGGCGATTGCCATCGCCAATATCGATCCGGTAATCGAGCTGATCAAATCTTCCGCCACACCGGCAGATGCCCGCGAGGCGTTGCTGGCTAAAGGCTGGCCTGTGGGCAATGTACAGCAGTTCCTGGAGCGGGCTGGTGCTGATGCCTGCCGTCCAGATGATCTGCCGCAAGAATTTGGTTTGCGCGACGATTCTTACTACTTGTCCCCGGCCCAGGCTCAGGCAATTCTTGAATTGCGCCTGCACCGCTTGACGGGTATGGAGCACGATAAGCTGCTGGCAGAATACCAGGATCGACTGGAGCAGATTGCTGAATATCTGCATATCCTCGGTAGCTTCGAGCGTCTGATGGAAGTGATCCGCGAAGAGTTAGAGCAGCTGTCAAAGGACTTTAACGATGAGCGTCGTACCGATATCGTTGCGTCTCGCCAGGATCTGACTGTTGAAGACCTGATTACCCCGGAAGACAAGGTAGTAACTATCTCCCACGGTGGTTACGCCAAGAGCCAGCCTCTGACCGATTACCAGGCCCAGCGCCGTGGCGGTATGGGTAAATCCGCGACCCAGGTAAAAGACGAGGACTTCGTTGAGCATCTATTGATCGCTAACTCCCATGACACCCTTTTGTGCTTCTCCAATAAGGGCAAGGTGTACTGGTTGAAAGTCTACGAAGTGCCTACCGCTGGCCGAGCCTCCCGTGGTCGCCCAATGGTTAATATGCTGCCCCTGGAAGAGGGCGAGCGTATCAGTAGCATGATGCCGGTGTCTGAGTACGACGAAAATCACTTTATCTTCTTCACCACTGCCAATGGCACCGTGAAGAAAACCCCCCTCACCGCTTTTGCCCGCCCCCGCAGTGTTGGTTTGCGTGCAATTGAGCTGGAGGAGGGCGATCGCCTGGTAGCCACTGCGATTACCGATGGTGAGCGCGATGTAGCGCTGTTTACCAGCGCCGGTAAGGCAGCGCGCTTCTCCGAGTCCAATGTGCGCTCAATGGGCCGTGTTTCCCGTGGTGTTCGCGGTATTCGTATGCAGGAAGGTCAGCAGGTTATCGCTATGGTTATCCCTGAAGAGGGTGGCTCTGTGATGATGGCTACTGAGAATGGTTACGGTAAGCGCACAGCTATCAGCGAATTCCCCACCAAGGGACGCGGTACCCAGGGTGTTATTGCGATCGCGGAAAGTGAACGTAACGGTGCCTTGGTTGGGGCCTGTCAGGTGCACCCAGGTGAGGAGATGATGTTGATCTCCGACCAGGGCACTCTGGTGCGCACCCGTGTTGATGAAGTGTCTGTACTTGGGCGCAACACGCAGGGGGTGCGAGTGATTCGCCTGAAGACTGGCGAGAAGCTGGTTGGTCTCGGTCGCATTGAAGAGACCGAAGATGACGGTGAAGAAAACGGTGGGGAAGAGTGACCCACCGCTCTAGACCACTAAGAAAGGCTGCGTTTATCGCGGCCTTTCTTGCCTTTGGCTCCCACGAAAAACGCTAAAGGCGCGATATCTATCCCTCTGAATGGCAATTTGTGCGTAGACACATCTAGTTGTATTTGAAACCTTTTTTGTATTGTGGAAATCAGCTCATGAGGAAGTTTAATTTCTGTGCAGGCCCTGCCGCTTTACCGCAGCCCGTACTGGAGCGGGCGCAAAGGGAGTTGCTCGATTGGCAAGGGCTCGGTTGCTCTGTAATGGAGGTCAGCCACCGCTCTCCAGAGTTTGTTGAGGTAGCTGAGCGGGCCGAACAGGACCTCCGCGATCTGCTCAGTGTGCCGAGCAACTACAAAGTGTTGTTTCTTCAGGGCGGGGCAACTGGGCAATTCAGTGCCGTGCCCTGGAATCTTCTCGGTGCCGGCTCATCCAAAGCTGAATTTATACACTCTGGTAGTTGGGCGGCCAAAGCGATCAAAGAGGCTCGTCGCTATGGTGAGGTAAATGTGGTTGCATCCAGTGAGGATCGCAACTTCAGCTATGCACCTGCGGCAGACAGCTGGCAGTCGAGTGGTGATGCGGCTTATTTCCACTATACCCCCAACGAGACGATTGGCGGTGTTGAGTTTGGCTATGTGCCGGAAGTGGAGTGCCCGCTAGTGGCGGATATGTCCTCAACTATTTTGTCTCAACCGATTGAGGTGGAAAAGTTCGGCGTTATCTATGCCGGCGCGCAGAAAAACATTGGCCCCTCAGGTATCGCTGTAGCCTTGATTCGGGATGATTTACTCGATCGCTCACTGGAAAATATTCCTCGCAGTTTGAGTTGGAAGGTGGCGGCAGAGGCGGGCTCTATGGATAACACGCCACCTACTTTCGCTTGGTACTTATCTGGTCTTGTCTTTCAGTGGTTGAAAGATCAGGGGGGTGTTGATGCGATGGCTAAGCAGGCCGATGTTAAATCCAAAATGCTGTACGACTTCCTCGACAGCAGTGACTTTTTCTCCAGTCCGGTTGAGGAGGGAAGTCGCTCCCGCATGAATGTGCCCTTTGTGTTGGCTGACGACCGCCTGGATAAGCAGTTTTTGATTGAGTCAGAAGAAGCGGGTTTGTTGAGCTTAAAGGGGCACCGCTCTGTGGGTGGTATGCGCGCGTCGCTATATAACGCCGTTCCCATGGAGGCAGTGGAAGCGCTTGTGGCATTTATGGCGGATTTTGAAGTGCGCAAGGCTTAGGTGGTTAATTCAATCTTGATGATTTCTAGAGAAAGTAGATAAACGAATGGCAGAGGAAACTGTGAGTGGTGACCAGCGACTGCTGGAGCTGCGCAACCAGATCGACAGTATTGATGGAGAGATTGCTCGCTTAATTAGTGAGCGGGCTCGCTGCGCCCTGGAGGTTGCAGAGGTTAAGAAAGCTACTGGCGAGGATGCTCTCTATTATCGGCCGGAGCGTGAAGCACAAGTGCTGCGCAAGGCTATGGAGCGCAATAATGGTCCGCTGACTGATGAAGAAATGGCGCGACTGTTTCGCGAAATTATGTCGGCCTGCCTGGCCTTGGAAGAGCCTGTCAAAGTGGCCTACCTGGGCCCTGAGGGTACCTTTACCCAGCAGGCGGCATTAAAGCACTTCGGCAACTCTGCCCAGAGCCGGCCGCTGGCGGCAATTGATGAAGTTTTCCGTGAAGTAGAAGCAGGTGCCGTCAGTTACGGTGTTGTGCCGGTAGAAAACTCTACCGAAGGGGTGATCAACCACACCCTGGACAACTTTATGCACTCCAACCTGAGTATCTGCGGTGAGGTGGAGCTGCGTATCCATCATCACTTGATGATCTCAGATGTAACGCGCCCAGAGTCAATCACTCGTATTTATTCCCATGCGCAGAGCCTGGCGCAGTGCCGCAAGTGGCTTGATGCCCATTATCCCAATGTGGAACGTGTTGCAGTTGCCAGCAATGCGGATGCGGCCAAGCGCGTTAAGGGTGAGTGGAATGCTGCGGCGATAGCTGGCGATATGGCAGCGGAACTCTACGGACTGAAGGTGCTGTCGGAGAAAATAGAAGATCGCCCGGATAATTCCACCCGCTTCTTGATTATTGGTACCCAGCAAGTGCCTGCGAGTGGGGATGATAAGACCTCATTGATGGTATCAATGCGCAATGAGCCAGGTGCTCTGCACGATCTTCTGGAGCCGTTTCGTCGCTACAGTGTCGATTTGACCCGGGTAGAGACCCGGCCATCGCAGTCTGGCAATTGGACCTATGTGTTCTTTATCGATTTTAGCGGCCACCGCGATACCCAGGGAATTGCCGAGGCGCTAAAAGAGGTTGGAGGCTGTGCCTCAGATCTGAAAGTGCTGGGTTCCTACCCTCGCGGAGTGCTGTGATGGCGCAAGCTCAAATTGGCCGACTGCTGGTTGTTGGGATCGGTTTAATTGGGGGGAGTTTTGCCCTTGCAGTGAAAGCTGCCAGGGCTTGCCGAGAGGTTATCGGGGTCGCTCTGGAAGAGAGTGTCTGCGATGAAGCCAGGGCGCTCGGTATTGTTGATCGGGCCAGCACCAGTCTCGAGCTGGTATTGCCGCAGCTGGAGCCGGGCGATTTGGTGTTTGTGGCTGTGCCGACACTGGCGATTGAGTCTGTATTCGCGCAGCTGAAAGAACACCTGCCGGCGGGAGTCACCGTGACAGATGGTGCCAGCGTAAAAGGTAGCGTGGTGGCAGCGGCAGAAAAAGTGTGGGGGAGTGCTCCAGATTTTCTGGTGCCAGGACACCCAATTGCTGGTTCTGAAAAAAGTGGTGTTACCGCGGTGAGAGATGACCTCTATAGGGATCACCGCATTATCCTGACGCCGCTTGCGAATACAGGGGCTGCTCATTTGCAGCTTGTGGAGCGAGCATGGCAGGCCGTGGGAGCAGAGCCCCTGACAATGTCAGTGGAGGAGCACGACGAGGTTCTGGCTGCTACGAGCCATCTTCCCCATGTCATCGCTTTTAGCCTTGTGGACACTTTGGCCCACGATGCGGAAAACGAAAATATCTTCCGCTATGCGGCGGGAGGCTTCCGTGACTTTACTCGTATCGCTTCTAGTGATCCGGTGATGTGGCGAGATATTATGCTCGCCAATCGGGATGCCATCTTAAAGGCTATCGACCTATACAGCCTCAACCTTTCTTCCCTGCGCGACGCTATTGCCTCCGGTGATAGCGCTGCCCTGATGGGGGTTTTTACCCGCGCCAAAGCGGCACGGGATCACTTTACCAAAATGTTGGCAAAACAAGCGTATTCGGAACCTATGCAAGAACAAGAGATTACTTTTATCGTGCAGCCGGGTGAGGCTGTAAATGGCAAGCTCAGGGTGCCGGGGGACAAATCCATGTCGCACCGCTCAATTATGCTGGGCTCCCTGGCCGAGGGAGTTACAGAAGTTGAGGGCTTTCTGGAGGGTGAGGATGCACTGGCAACCCTGCAGGCTTTCCGCGATATGGGGGTCGTAATTGAGGGGCCGGACAACGGTCGGGTTGTAATTCATGGCGTGGGTCTTAATGGCTTGCAGGCACCGCCCGGACCGCTATATCTCGGTAACTCCGGGACCTCCATGCGCCTGTTGGCTGGATTGCTTGCCGGGCAGGATTTCGACGTAACACTCACTGGCGATGAGTCCCTGTCAAAGCGCCCGATGAATCGCGTGGCTAACCCCCTGCGTGAGATGGGTGCAAATATTGAGACTGGCCCGGAAGGTCGTCCGCCGCTTTTGATTAAGGGTAGTAGTGCGTTGAAAGGGATCGATTACCCGCTGCCGATGGCCAGTGCCCAGGTGAAATCAGCGGTATTGCTGGCTGGGCTCTATAGTGAGGGTCAAACGTCTACCGTTGAGCCGGCGCCCACTAGAGATCATACCGAGCGCATGTTGCAGGGCTTTGGTTATAAGGTGGAGCGGGATGGTGCTCAGGCTAAGTTGGTGGGCGGTGGCTCACTGAAATCCTGTCGCATCGATGTGCCTGCCGATATTTCTTCAGCCGCATTCTTTATGGTTGCTGCCGCTATCTCTCCCGGTTCCGATGTTGTGCTGGAGCATGTGGGGATCAATCCCACCCGCGATGGGGTTATCAATATCCTCCGTGCAATGGGCGGCAATATCGAATTGCTGAATATGCGCGAAGTGGGCGGTGAGCCGGTGGCGGATATTCGTGTTCGCTATGCGCCCTTGAAGGGAATTCGCATCCCTGAGGATCAGGTACCCCTGGCGATTGATGAGTTTCCTGCATTGTTTGTTGCGGCAGCTTGTGCAGAAGGTGAGACCGTCCTGACTGGTGCGGAGGAGTTGCGGGTCAAAGAGAGTGACCGGATTCAGGCGATGGCAAATGGCTTGATTGCACTTGGGGTAAAAGTTGAGCCAACACCGGACGGTATCGTGATCCAGGGCTGCAAAGAGGGTGCGGTATTTTCTGGAGGCACCGTCGATAGCTTGGGGGATCACCGTATTGCTATGGCGTTTGCAGTGTCATCGTTGCGCGCAAAGGATACAATCCGCATCCTTCACTGCGCCAATGTGGCGACTTCATTCCCGAACTTTGCCGAACTGGCAACGGGCGCGGGTCTCAAGTTGCAGTTGGCGTGACACGGACATTCAGGTTTGGGCGGTTGTGATTCGTTTGAGCGCATCCGCCAGAGATGTTGAGTTGTATAGATAATATGAGTGATACAAACGGGTTGCCACCAGTAGTTACCATTGATGGTCCCAGTGGTTCGGGCAAGGGGACCATTGCAAAGCTTTTGGCTGATCGCCTGAAATTTTCCTTGTTGGACTCCGGGGCCCTTTATCGGGCTGCAGCTTTGGCCGCACTTAATAAGGAAGTTGACCTCTCCAATGACAAGTTGCTGACCGAATTGGCGAAAGATCTCGATGTGCGCTTTACCGTGAGTGCTGGTCAGTTGCAGGTGTGGCTGGAAGAGAGTGACGTCACCGCAGATATCCGTATGGAGCGGGTAAGCATGGCCGCTTCCAAGGTCGCGGCAATTCCCGGAGTGCGGGCAGCGCTGCTGCAGCGCCAGCGGGACTTCCGTCAAGCCCCCGGCTTGGTTGCCGATGGTCGGGATATGGGCACTACCGTGTTTCCCGACGCGCCGGTCAAGGTTTACCTAACCGCCAGCGCCGAGGAGCGCGCTAACAGGCGTTTCGCTCAGTTGCAGGAGAAGGGGGTTTCTGTTAGCCTCCGCGACCTGCTGGAGGACATCCGTGCCCGAGATGCACAGGATATGAACAGAAAAGCCTCCCCCCTGGCTCCCGCTGAGGATGCGGTTGAGCTGGATAGTACGGGGGTGGGTATCGATGAAGTCCTCCGAAAAGTGCTCGATTTGGTTCAGGACCGTATTTCACCCTGAAGTTCGGGCAGTAAATAGTTTTCTAACGACAGCGGCCGGGATCAGCCAGAATCGCCCGGCCGTTATCGTAATCCGACCCGCGTGCTGGCAGCGCGGTTGGGGTCGCGGCTGGCGGTTGACTAGACTTAACAGTTACCAACGGCTGGACCCAGCACTATAGGTAATGTAATGAGCGAGAGCTTTGCTGATCTATTTGAAGAGAGCCTGAAAAGCGTTGAAATGGCACCGGGCGCAATTGTTACTGGTGTTGTAATCGACGTAGATAAAGACTGGGTTACCGTTCACGCGGGCCTGAAGTCTGAAGGCGTTATCCCTGCTGCACAATTCGCCAACGATAAAGGTGAAGTTGAGCTGCAGGTGGGCGACGAAGTACAGGTTGCCCTGGAAGCTGTAGAAGACGGTTTCGGTGAAACCCGTCTGTCCCGCGAAAAAGCCAAGCGCGCTGAAGCCTGGAAAATCCTCGACGCAGCTCACGCAGCTGACGAAGTGGTTAAAGGTGTTATCAGCGGTAAGGTTAAAGGTGGCTTTACTGTTGATGTTGCCAATATCCGTGCGTTCCTGCCCGGCTCTCTGGTTGACGTTCGTCCGGTTCGCGACACTGCGCACCTGGAAGGTAAAGAGCTCGAGTTCAAAGTTATCAAGCTGGACTCCAAGCGCAACAACGTAGTTGTTTCCCGCCGCGCCGTTATGGAAGCTGCCACCTCCGAAGAGCGTGAAGCTCTGCTGGAAAGCCTGCAGGAAGGCATGAGCGTCAAGGGTATCGTGAAGAACCTGACCGACTACGGTGCTTTCGTAGACCTGGGCGGTATCGACGGCCTGCTGCACATCACCGATATGGCTTGGAAGCGCATCAAGCACCCGAGCGAGATCGTGAACGTTGGCGACGAGATCGAAGTAAAAGTACTGAAGTTCGACCGCGAGCGCAGCCGTGTATCCCTTGGCCTGAAGCAGTTGGGCGAAGATCCTTGGGTATCCATCAAGCAGCGTTACCCAGAGAACAGCCGCGTGAAGGCGGTTGTAACCAACCTGACCGACTACGGCTGCTTTGCCGAGCTGGAAGAAGGTGTGGAAGGTCTGGTACACGTTTCCGAAATGGATTGGACCAACAAGAACATTCACCCGTCCAAAGTTGTCCAGGTTGGCGACGAGGTAGAGGTGATGATCCTGGATATCGACGAAGAGCGTCGTCGTATCTCCCTGGGTATCAAGCAGTGCCAGGAAAATCCGTGGGATGCCTTCGCGCGTAAATTCGCTAAGGGCGACAAGATTTCCGGTAAGATCAAGTCCATCACTGACTTCGGTATCTTCATTGGTCTCGACGGCAGCATCGACGGTCTGGTTCACCTGTCCGACATCTCCTGGAACGAAGCTGGCGAAGAAGCTGTTCGCAAGTTCAAGAAAGGCGACGAAATCGAGACTGTTATCCTGGGCATCGATTCCGAGCGTGAGCGTATCTCCCTGGGTATCAAGCAGTTGGAGTCCGATCCGTTCTCCGACTACGTTACCACCAGCGATCGCGGCAGCATCGTTGTAGGTACTGTTAAGGAAGTTGACGCTAAGCAAGCAGTAATCACCCTGGCGGACGAAGTAGAAGGCGTGCTGCGCGCTTCTGAAATCAGCCGCGACAAGGTTGAAGATGCTCGCAACGTCCTGAAAGAAGGCGAAGAAGTAGAAGCTAAGATCACCAGCGTGGATCGCAAGAACCGCGTGATCAGCCTGTCTATCAAAGCCAAAGACCAGGACGACGAGAAGCAAGCTATCAAGGATCACAGCAAGAAGCAGTCTGAACAAGTTCAGCCCGCTACTATCGGTGACCTGATCAAGGCTCAAATGAATAACAAAGACTAATCGTCTTTGAGTGTTCATAGCTCCAAATGGATCATTTGGAGCGACCCGAAAGCCGGACTGGGGTTGCCCAGTCCGGCTTTCTATTAGATGATTGGTGCTCTACTCCAGAATAATCAATGACTTACAAAGGTTGCGGAGCGCATGACCAAGTCCGAACTGATCGAAAGGATTGCGTTGAGGTTGGATCAGCTGCCAGTTAAGGATGTAGAGCTGGCGGTAAAAGTGGTGCTCGACACCATGTCAGATGCCCTGTCCCAGGGTGAGCGTATAGAGATACGCGGCTTTGGTAGCTTTTCTCTTCACTATCGAGCCCCGCGTACGGGCCGGAATCCCAAAACTGGGGACGCGGTTGATCTCGCCGGGAAATATGTCCCGCATTTCAAGCCTGGCAAAGAGTTGCGCGACAGAGTGAATCGAAGTATGCACGATGAGGCGAGTATCGAAGTATGATTAGACTCCCTGGCAGCAGTGTGAATACTGCCATTAATCGGGGTGAGCTTCGTCGTTAATCGATAAAGTTTTTTGTGGAACGTGGAGGTTCCCTTGTCATTTTTGCGTTGGCTGACACGCATCGTCTATGGGGTCGTCGCCCTGCTTTGCATCGCTTTGGGGATTTATTTCGCAGTTGCCAATCCGGAGACTATCAAGCCAAATATTGTGGGCTATCAACTGCCGGCGGGAAGTGTAGGCTTTTGGTTGATTGGTTTCTTGTTGCTGGGGTTATTGCTGGGTTTTGTCGTTAGTCTGCAGCCTGTTTATGCCAAGCGTCGTCAAGTGCGGTCGCTCGAGAAGCAATTGAAGAAAATGGAGCGGGAATTACACACCGCCCACCGCAAGGCTTCTGGAGACTGATTTGCTCGATTTTACCTATTTCTTTTTCCTGCTTGCGGCAATCGCGATCGGCTGGGTGCTGGGGCGAGGCAGCGCCAAAAAGAAAGTGGCGGATTATAGTGAGCAAGAGCATGCGCTGGTGAGGTCTTACGCCCAGGGCTTAAATTATTTATTGAGTGAGCGCCACGACGATACCATCGATAAATTTATTGACTCTCTGGAAGTAAGTCAGGCTACTTTTGACACCCACCTGGCTCTTGGAAGTCTGTTACGCCGAAGAGGAGAGTACGATCAGGCGATTCGAGTCCATCAAAATTTACTCGGGCGCCCGAGCTTGTCCAGGGTTAGTCAAAACAAAGCTCAACTTGAACTTGCCTGTGACTATATTTCTGCTGGCTGGCTGGATAGAGCTGAACGTCTGCTACAAGAGCTGGTTGAGACCTCTCAGGAGTTAAAGGCTGTTAGCCTGGAGCGTCTGATTGAAGTCTACCGGGATGAAAGGGAATGGGCTAAAGCGATCCATGCTGTAAACCTGTTGCATGGTCGACGGTTCAAGCGCCTCTCGGCTGACTGGGCCCCGGTTCAGGCTCATTTTTGCTGCGAATTGGCAGAGGAGTCAATAGCGGCAAAGGATTACCTAAGTGCGAGGAAGCATATCGATTCTGCCTTGAGTTATGAGCGCAGCTCAGTGCGGGCAAATTTGCTGTGGGGTCGCCTCGAATATCTGCTTGGCAAGCCGAGAGAGGCCATTAAGGTTTTACAGCGGATCCCCAAGCAGAGTCCGGACTATATTCCAGAAATCCTTGAGTTGTTGATTACTTGTTATGGGGATTTAGGGGATGGCAAGGGGTTGGATCGCTATCTTGAATCCCTTTTGAAAGAGCACCCCTCTAATAGCGTATTGATTGCCCTGACTGAGCGTATTCAGCAGCAGGATAGTGAGGCTGCAGCGGCTGCATTTATGGGGAAGCAGCTGGCGCTGCGTCCGTCTTTGAGGGGATTGGGACGCTTTCTCGATCTGCATATAGATAGTACAGAGGGTAGGGCGAGAGAGAATCTCTCCCTACTCAAGACATTAATCGACCAGCTTATAGCGAGCCGCCCTCACTACCGGTGTAGCAATTGCGGGTTTTCGGGCAATCAGTTGCACTGGTTGTGTCCGAGCTGCAAGCACTGGGATTCAGTACGCTCCGTTAAGGGGATTGAGGGCGAGTAAAGTAATGACTGTCCTGTACATTGGGCTGACGGCCTGGTCGGGACGGCTTTTGAAATAAATGAGGTTTTTCTTGCAGTCTAAAGTTTCTTCTCCGGTTATCGTTGCTCTGGATTACGACAATGCTGAGTCTGCACTGGCAATGGCAGATCAGCTCGATCCGTCGCTGTGTCGGGTCAAGGTTGGTAAGGAGCTGTTTACTGCCGCTGGTCCAGACTTGGTGAAAACTCTGGTTGACCGGGGCTTCCAGGTATTTCTGGATCTTAAATTTCACGATATCCCCAATACTGTTGCGAAGGCCGTTAAAGCTGCTGCGAAATTGGGGGTATGGATGGTTAACGTTCATGCAAGTGGCGGTGAGCGGATGATGTCGGCTGCCGCCGAGGCCCTGCGGGAATTTGGTGAAGATAAGCCTTTATTAATTGCGGTTACCGTACTTACCAGCACAACTGCAGAGGAGCTGGCTGCGGTTGGTGTGGCTACTCCGTTGGAAAAGCAGGTGTTGCACCTGGCTTCTCAAGCTAAATCCTGCGGTCTCGACGGTGTAGTCTGCTCCGCGCGGGAGGCCCAACTGCTGCGCAGTGAATGCGGAGCCGATTTCTCCCTGGTGACGCCGGGAATTCGCCCCGCAGGTTCTGATGCTGGGGATCAGCGACGCACTTTGACGCCCGCTGAAGCTTTGGCGCAAGGTTCTGATTACTTGGTTGTGGGTCGCCCCATCACTGCGGCTCCTGAACCTCTAGCGGCCCTAAAGTCAGTACTGGCTGAACTGGCAGATTAGGGTGGTTGCCTTGCTTCGCAACTTGTAATGATGTGTAATTAGGCCTGAGCCGACAGAGAGTCGCCGGTTGATATTATGGTGTTGCTTGGGGGAGGTAATTGTAGTCCCAAAGTGAAACTGATAATTCACTGGGAGTTGACCATGAAATTGACCTACCGATTGTTTTCTGTTGTTTTTGCACTAGCTGTTTTGCTCTTTCTGAACCCCTCTACATATGCAGGGGAGCTAGAGAGTGTTGATGCCAAGGAAGTTGTGCTGTCAGTTAATGTTAATAGTGCTTCAGCCATTGAGCTTGCTGATAAGCTGGATGGCATTGGCGAGGCGCGAGCGCAACTGATAGTTGAGTATCGTGAAGAGCACGGCCCGTTCACATCTGTAGAGCAGTTGTTGAATATCAAAGGTATAGGTGCGACAACCCTGGATAAGAACAGGGGTATAATTCGGCTCTAAAGATTTACGGGTCCCGACTGGTAGGTCCATAGTGGCCTCCTGTCGGGGTTTTAAGTTGATAGACAAGAGAGTCGCGATAGATGAGCCCCCTTGGTGCCGTTCAACTGCTTTCCCCGGTAAGATGTAATGCTTGGATTGCATCAGTCACAAAACCTCGTAATTTATTGTGTTCTACCCCCCGCTCCGATCTTCCTTTAATCATTCATGAATGTTCTCTGCTTGGGCGACCTCTAGGGTTTTTCTTTAGGGGTGTATAGAAATTGTAATTGATTGCGGTGCAAATATTTGTCTGTGTTAAGAGTGGCTGGAGGGATTGGCTTGCGTGAAAGTGATAAGGGGTTGGTTAGTTGAGTAGTGTGGCTTGGGAGTGGGTAATCCCACTATTGCTTGCTGTGGTGACAAGCTATGGTGCTACATCGGTGTTTATTGTGCGAATGCGCAATTTTGCGCTCGATATGCCAAATAATCGCTCTATGCACTCGGTGCCGGTTCCTCGTACTGGTGGGTGGGCTTTCCTGCTTGGTTGCTTGGTCGCGGTAGTTGCTGGCCCGCTTGATTTGTCTCCATTGGTGTTGAGTGCATTCGCGTTACTGTTAGCTGTGTCCGCGCTAGATGACTTGAGGAGTGTGGCGATACATTTTCGCTTTTCAGCCCATCTTCTGGCAGTAGCCTTGCTGTTATTTGCGTTACCGGAAAGGTTGGACTGGTGGCTTTACCCGATATTTGTTTTGGCTGGAGCCTGGACCGTCAATCTTTACAACTTTATGGATGGGATGGATGGCTTGGCTGGGTCAATGACTCTCGTCGGCTTTTCTTCTCTGGGGTTGGTTTGCGCTTTAAATGGAGATGCTGAGCTAGCTTGGCTCTGTGCACTACTGGCTGTATGCGCGTCTGTTTTTTTGATCTTCAATTGGCCTTCGGCGAAGATTTTTTTAGGTGATGCCGGCTCAACAGGTATAGGTTTGGCGGTGGTTGCTGTCAGTTTATATGGTTGGCAGCGGGGGGCGTTTGAGCTTTGGGTGCCGGTGATTATATTTGCACCTTTTTGGCTGGATGCTACTTGCACGTTATTAAAGCGAATGTTGAGTGGTCAGCGTTGGTGGGAGGCTCATCGTGAGCACTTTTATCAAAGATATGCAATTCGAGTCGGAGTAAAAAAAGCACTCGTTGTGCAGTTGGGTGTGATGGCGCTCTGCTCTTCGGTGGTATTAGCAGTTGCTGTATTTCAGAAGGTCTGAGTAGCCTCTACAGAGGATGGTTTTTTGTTTGTAGGTAGATTCCGGGGAGTCATGTGATAAGAGTTTGGCGAAGCGTAAAGAGAATCCACAAGCCGGTATTGATGTTGGCGTTTGATATGCTGATGTTAAGTTTGGCCTTTTTTCTTGCTATGGCTATCCGTCTCAATGGCGTCGCACAATTTCTTGAGTGGCGGATGTTTGCCTGCCTGGCGTTAACACTGGTCGCTACGAGTTTTATTTTTCTTCGGTTGGGTTTGTACCGGACAATTATCCGGTACATGGGGCAAAAAGCTATTATTGCGGTTCTGCAGGGGGTGACCCTGTCTGCAGTGATGTTGGCACTTTTTTCATACTTGACTACGGCAGGGGTTCCTCGCTCTGTCCCTGTGATCTACTGGTGCTTTGCGTTTATTGCCGTGGGTGGGTCCCGCTGGTTGGTCCGCCTTTACTATCAGGCAGCACTTGAGATTCATAAAACCCGGGTGGCCATTTATGGTGCTGGTACTGCGGGCCTGCAAATGTATAAGGCGTTGGTCCACGGGCAGCTATATAAGCCCGTTGCTTTTTTTGATGATAACGCCTCCAAACAAAAGACATTTATTGATGGGCTGCTTGTGTATAACCCTGCAGACATTCTTGAAGTGGTTGCAGGTAAAGATATTGCAGAAGTTATTTTGGCTATGCCGGGAGTGCCCCGGCGGCGCCGTAGAGAGATAACCAAGGCGCTTAGAGAGCGAGGCCTGGTGGTAAAGGCGATTCCCGGAGTGGAGGAGCTGCTTGACGGTGTGGGACGGGCAGAGGATGTTTCGCAGACTTATGAGAATATTCTGGGGCGTGCTTCTGTTGAGCCTCAGAAGGAGCTCGTTTCTGGCTCCATCAGCGGCAAGGTGGTTTTGGTCACTGGTGCTGGCGGGTCTATTGGGTCAGAGTTGTGCAGGCAGATATCGCAATGGAAGCCTGCCAGGCTGGTTGTTGTCGAGTCCTCTGAATATGCCCTCTATCAGATAGAGCGCGAGTTGAGACAGCAGCATCAGGATGACGGGGTCCAGTTTGAAGTAACCGCGCTGCTTGGCGATGTGCGTAACACTGAGCGTATGGCGGAAATTATTCAGGGCTTCTCCGTGCATACAATTTACCATGCGGCCGCATACAAGCATGTGCCATTAGTTGAGCAGAACGTTGTTATTGGTGCCGACAATAATGTTCTGGGCACCCTCTCTGTGCTTGAGGCTGCGGAGCAGTGTGGGGTTGAGCAGTTTGTGCTTATCTCTACTGATAAGGCTGTCCGGCCAACTAATGTTATGGGGGCCACTAAAAGATTTGCTGAGCTGATTTGTCAGGATTTTGGTCGCCGCTTCAACAAGATGCGTGTGTGCATGGTTAGGTTTGGTAATGTTATCGGCTCTTCCGGCTCGGTAATTCCCTTGTTCACGGATCAGATCAATGCCGGCGGTCCGGTAACTGTGACCCACTCAAAAGTAACCCGTTACTTTATGACGATTCCCGAGGCGGCTCAGCTGGTATTGCAGGCTGGGAGTATGGGGCGCAATGGGGATGTATTTGTTCTCGATATGGGTGAACCGGTTCGCATCTACGATCTGGCTGAGCGCTTGATTCGTTTGATGGGGCACACGGTAAGGGATGAAGAAAACCCTGATGGTGATATTGAGATTCAGCTCACAGGGTTGCGTCCTGGGGAGAAGTTGTACGAAGAATTGTTGTTGGGGGATAACGTGCTGGGCACGGACCACCCAATGATTATGCGCGCCGAAGAGGAGCGTCTGGATAGCGAGGCTTTGCAGCTTCTGGTTTCAGAGCTCAGGGATGCGTGCGGCTCTCATGATTGCGAGCAGGTCCGCAGGATTCTATGTCGGGCAGTAAAAGGCTATTCACCCAAGCAGGGGCTGGTCGATGTTGTTTGGTCGAGGCAGGGGCAGGTACGTAAGGCGAGTGGAGGGGCGACTGTGGAGAGGTTGCCTTTAGCTGGGGAGGTTGGCTCCCGCTAGTGTATATTTTGGGCGGCTAACTAATACGGTTGGCCGCTATCTCACAATCTCCATATAGATTAAAAATATTTGAGCAGAAAAGAAAAAGCCCGGATAGATGGAATCTATCCGGGCTTTTGTTTGGCTCCGCCTGCTGGGCTCGAACCAGCGACCCAATGATTAACAGTCATTTGCTCTACCAACTGAGCTAAGGCGGAATTTAATCTAATTTATAGAGCGCAAATTAAGCTGCGCTTTGAAATTTGGCTCCGCCTGCTGGGCTCGAACCAGCGACCCAATGATTAACAGTCATTTGCTCTACCAACTGAGCTAAGGCGGAATATCTTTTCGGCTGTGCCGTTGAGATGGCGCGTATATTATAGAGCACTTCCGAACAGGTCAACCCCTTTTTTCATCTTTAACTAATTGATTTGTCAGGAAATTATTTTTTGGGGTCATACGCAAAATGCCGCAGGTCAGAGTTGGGAAGGGTAGGACGCTATTCTCTTGTAATTGTGGGTCGTATGACGACAGCCTACAATCCTGTGTTGCATGAATGATTAAGCGGTTGGGGGAAGTGTATGGAGTCGCGACCTTTTAAGGTGGAATCCAAGTATCAGCCAGCGGGCGATCAGCCTCTGGCGATAGAGCAGTTGTCAGAAGGAATTGATGATGGTTTGAGCCATCAAACGCTGCTAGGTGTTACCGGTTCGGGTAAGACCTTCACTATGGCGAATATTATTGAGCGCCTGCAGCGGCCGGCCATTGTGATGGCTCACAATAAAACGCTGGCGGCTCAGCTCTACGGGGAGTTTAAAGAGTTTTTCCCCAAGAATGCCGTGGAGTATTTTGTCTCTTACTACGACTACTACCAGCCGGAGGCTTACGTTCCCTCTTCGGACACCTTTATCGAAAAGGATGCATCCGTAAACGAGCATATCGAGCAGATGCGCCTCTCGGCCACCAAGGCACTTATTGAGCGGCGCGATGTGGTTGTGGTCGCCACAGTTTCGGCAATTTACGGTTTGGGTGACCCCGACAAATATTTGAAGATGGTCCTGCATCTGGATCGCGGCGATCTCGTTGACCAACGCACTATCCTCAGGCGCCTGGCTGAACTGCAATACACCCGCAATGATGCAGATTTCCGTCGCGCTACTTACCGGGTGCGCGGCGATATTATCGATATCTACCCGGCAGACTCCGATTTGGAAGCGGTGCGCCTGTCTCTTTTTGATGAAGAGATCGAAGAGATCACCATATTTGACCCTCTCACTGGAGAGCAGATCAGGAAGGTGCCCCGGGTCACTATCTTCCCCAAGAGTCACTATGTGACGCCGCGAGAGACCATCGTCAGTGCTATCGATGAAATCAAAGATGAGCTGCGAGGGCGCCTCGAGCAACTGCGTGGAAACAACAAGCTGGTCGAAGCGCAGCGGCTAGATCAGCGTACCCGCTACGATGTGGAGATGATGCAGGAGCTTGGCTACTGCAATGGCGTAGAGAACTATTCCCGCTACCTCTCCGGTCGCGGTATTGGTCAGCCGCCGCCCACGCTTTTTGATTACCTGCCCAATGATGCACTGTTATTTATCGATGAGAGTCACGTGACAGTGCCGCAAATCGGCGGTATGTATCGTGGAGACCGGTCGCGCAAGGAAACTTTGGTGGAGTATGGCTTTCGTCTGCCATCGGCCCTGGACAATCGTCCTCTCAAGTTTGAAGAGTGGGAGGGGTTGGCACCCCAGACGGTTTTTGTGTCCGCAACCCCAGGGGCCTATGAGCAAGAGAATGCGGGGCAAGTGGTCGAGCAGGTGGTTCGCCCGACAGGGTTGGTGGACCCGGAAGTCGAAGTTCGCCCAGCATTGACCCAGGTAGATGATGCCCTGTCTGAAATTCACCGTTGTGTGGATGCCGATCAGCGAGTACTGATTACCGTATTGACCAAGCGGATGGCGGAAGACCTGACTGAATATCTCTCCGAAAGTGGTGTTCGTGTCCGCTACTTACACTCCGATATTGATACTGTCGAGAGGGTGGAGATTATCCGGGACCTGCGTATCGGTGAGTTTGACGTGCTAGTTGGCATTAACTTGCTGCGAGAAGGCCTGGATATGCCAGAAGTTGCCCTGGTGGCAATTTTCGATGCAGATAAGGAGGGCTTCCTCCGTTCCGATCGCTCGCTGATCCAGACCATTGGGCGGGCTGCGCGAAACCTGGAGGGGAGGGCGATTCTCTACGCGGACAAAGTCACCGGCTCTATGGAGCGAGCACTCGAAGAGACTCGTCGCCGCCGCGAGAAGCAGCTGGCCTTTAACGAGGAGCACGGCATTACCCCCAAGGGTATTCGCAAGAGTGTGGCGGATATTCTGGAGGGGGCGGTGGCCCCCGGTGTGCCCAAGAAAGGGCGCCGCAAAGTTGCCGAGGGTAAAGGTGAGTACAAGGTGGATGTCGAGGCCCTTACCGATAAGCAGCGCTGGGCCCGAATTGCCGAGCTGGAAGAGCAAATGTACCAGCATGCGAAGAACCTGGAATTTGAAGCGGCAGCAAAATTGCGCGATGAGATTACCCACTTAAAAGGTGTGGAATAATCCTTGCTGAAGGGCGGGACTTGGATCTACATTTTGATAGTCCCGCACTGCCTTGTTGGTGCTTGGTCGCTCTTAAAAAATTTCACACAAAAGTTCAGTAAGTTGTTGAAAACACTGAAAAGCGGTGCTAAAGTTCGCGCTATTCACAGCACAGGGTTCCCCCGCTGTAGAGCTTTAGACCCGTAGCTCAGTTGGTTAGAGCGCTGCCTTGACATGGCAGAGGTCGGCGGTTCAAATCCGCCCGGGTCTACCACCTTTCAAAAGGATGGATTGCCCATCCCGATCAAGAGTTCCATGAAAAAATTCATGGATAGTTTCATGCGGTCTTTGGTAGGGATCGCCACTGAGAACAAAGGATAAACAATGCCCGTTGTTACTCTCCCCGATGGTTCCCGTCGAGAATTTTCTGCTCCGGTTTCCGTACACGATGTAGCCGCTGATATCGGCCCAGGTTTGGCAAAAGCCGCACTTGCTGGCGTTGTAGACGGCAAGGAAGTCGATACCAGTTACGTTATTGATACCGACGTAAATCTGGCAATTATTACTGATCGTCAGCCCGAAGGCTTGGAGGTGATCCGTCACTCCACAGCGCACTTGCTGGCACAAGCGGTTAAACAGCTGTACCCCACAGCCCAGGTCACCATTGGCCCGGTTATCGAAAACGGCTTCTATTACGACTTTGCCTACGAGCGTCAGTTTACGCCAGAAGATCTCGAGAAGATCGAAGAGCGTATGGAAGTGCTGGCCAAAGAAGACATCACTGTCAGCCGCCGCCTGATGCCGCGCAAAGAAGCGGTGAAATATTTCCGCGAAATGGGCGAAGAGTACAAGGCTGAGATTATCGACAGCATCCCCAGTGATGAAGATATTTCTCTCTACCGCCAGGGCGACTTTGAAGACTTGTGTCGCGGTCCCCACGTACCTTCCACTGGCAGGTTGAAAGCGTTCAAACTGACCAAAGTGGCCGGTGCCTACTGGCGTGGCGATTCCAACAATGAAATGTTGACCCGTGTTTACGGCACTGCCTGGGCCAACAAAAAAGAATTGAAAGCTTACCTGCGTCGTATCGAAGAGGCAGAAAAGCGCGATCACCGCAAGCTGGCGAAGAAATTTGACCTTTTCCATATCCAGGAAGAGGCGCCCGGTATGGTGTTCTGGCACCCGAACGGCTGGACCATTTACAGCACTATCGAGCAGTACATGCGTCGCCGCCAGCGCGAATTCGGCTACAAAGAAATCAAGACTCCACAGCTGGTAGATTTCAGCCTGTGGCGCAAATCCGGTCACGCCGATAAGTTTGGCGATGACATGTTCACCCTGACCAGTGAAGAGCGTCAGTTCGCCATTAAACCGATGAACTGTCCTTGTCACGTACAGGTATTCAATCAGGGCCTGCGCAGCTACCGCGACCTGCCGTTGCGTCTGGCGGAGTTTGGCTCCTGTCACCGCAGCGAACCCTCCGGTTCCCTGCACGGCCTGATGCGCGTGCGCGGCTTTGTACAGGATGATGGCCATATCTTCTGTAGCGAAGATCAGATCCAGTCAGAAGTTTCTGACTTTATGGATCTGCTGCACTCCGTTTATAAGGATTTCGGTTTCCAGGATGTTATCTACCGTCTCTCCACTCGCCCGGAGAAGCGCGTAGGTTCCGATGAGAGCTGGGATAAGGCTGAGAAAGCCCTGGCCGACGCACTGGATGCCGCTGGCCTGCCGTGGGAAGAGCTGCCGGGTGAAGGCGCCTTCTACGGACCGAAGATCGAATTCTCCCTGAAAGACTGTCTCGGCCGTGTATGGCAGTGCGGTACTATTCAGGTGGACTTCTCCATGCCGGGCCGCCTGGATGCCCAGTTTGTAGCGGAAGATGGCTCGCGCCAGTCCCCGGTAATGCTGCACCGCGCAGCCCTGGGTTCCTTCGAGCGCTTTATCGGAATCCTGATTGAGCACTACGAAGGCGCGTTCCCCACCTGGCTCGCGCCGCAGCAGGTGGCGATCATGAATATCACCGATCGCCAGGCCGAATATTGTCGCAATTTGCAAGATCGTTTGGGTGAGCTGCAATACCGCGCCACAGCTGACTTGAGAAACGAGAAGATCGGCTTTAAAATCCGCGAGCACACGCTTCAGCGTGTTCCTTATCTATTGGTAATTGGCGATAAGGAAGTAGAAAGTCAAGCCGTGGCAGTACGTACCCGTAGCGGTGAGGATCTTGGTACAATGACGTATGAGTCATTCCTCGAGATCCTCGAGCAAGACGTGAATCGTCGCGGTCGTTTGACAGAAGATAATGCATAACAACTTGGCAACTGGGAGACCATAGCTATTAAACGAGACACTAAGGGACGGTCCAAAAAGGCCCGCATAAACGATCAGATTGAAGCGTCAGAAATCCGCCTGATAGGCGCTGATGGCGAACAGGTAGGCATTGTCTCCCTGGATGAAGCGCTGGAAGCTGCACAGAAAGCTAGCTTGGATCTCGTTGAAATTGCCTCGGACTCCACGCCGATAGTCTGTAAGATCATGGACTACGGCAAGCACGTATTCGAAGCTAAAAAAGCTAAGAATGCCGCCAAGAAGAAGCAGAAGCAGCAGCAGATCAAGGAAATGAAATTCCGCCCGGGCACCGATGTCGGTGACTATCAGATCAAGCTGCGCAACCTGGCCCGCTTCCTGGAAGCGGGTGACAAGGCCAAAGTATCCCTGCGTTTCCGTGGCCGCGAAATGGCTCACCAAGAGCTGGGCATGGAAATGATGCAGCGCATCGAAAAGGACCTTGAAGAGCTGGGCACCGTAGAGCAGCGACCGAAAATGGAAGGTCGTCAAATGCTGATGGTGATTGCTCCGCTCAAAAAGAAAAAGTGAGGTTTGGGGAAGTCATTCCCGGGATCTCCTTTGAGAAGTGGTTGGGCGACGGCTGCCTCCCCACTCTCGCAGTGCCGGTAACTTCGGTTGTCGGCAGTTACTAAAGGTGCCTGTTTTACAGGCGAATATTAACTTTGGAGTACAAAATGCCGAAAGCAAAGACTCACAGTGGCGCTGCCAAGCGCTTCAAGAAGACGGCTGCGGGCTACAAGCACAAGCACGCTAACAAGAGCCACATCCTCACCAAGATGACCACCAAGCGCAAGCGTCAGCTGCGTGGCACCCAGACTATGAACAAGTCTGATGCTGGACTGGTCGATCGTATGCTGCGCGCCAAGTAATTGGCCCAAATCGCAAAGGTTTAAGAGGATAGAAGTATGGCCCGTGTAAAACGTGGTGTAGAGGCGCGTCGTCGTCACAAGAAGATTCTGAAGCAGGCTAAAGGTTACTACGGTGCGCGTTCACGCGTATTCCGCGTTGCCAAGCAGGCAGTAATTAAAGCTGGTCAGTACGCATACCGTGACCGTCGCGTTAAAAAGCGTAACTTCCGCGCTCTGTGGATTACTCGTATTAACGCCCAGTCCCGTGCTGAAGGCCTGAGCTACAGCCGCCTGATCGCAGGTCTGAAAAAAGCGGACATCGCACTGGATCGCCGTGTACTGGCTGATCTGGCTGTTTACGATAAAGTCGCTTTTGCTGCCGTAGTTGAAAAAGCTAAGGCAGCCCTGGCAGCGTAAGCTGTCACTTCAGTTGTAAAACTGAATACTCAAAATAGGGAAGGGCTGTAGTGGCCCTTCCCTATTTTTTTATGGAGTTTCCGCTATTTTTTACCGGTGGCGGTGCCTGGGGAAATTCCCTCCGGTACAGAAAGTACCGGCCGAACAAAGCAGAAAAAATTAATCGAAGTTGGATTCAAACGGGAACAGTTCGATGCAAGATTTGCAGTCCCTCACCGAGCAGGCTATGGAGCTGGTGGAAAAGGCCGATGGCCTCGCCGCACTGGATCAGGTGCGTGTTGATTACCTGGGTAAAAAGGGCCAGCTGACGGCGCTGCTGAAAGGCCTGGGCAAGCTGTCGGCTGAGGAGCGTCCGGCGGCGGGTGCCAAGATCAACGAAGCCAAGCAGCAGGTTCAGGAAAAAATTAACGCGCGCCGCACTATGCTGGAGCAGGCCGCCATCAATGCGAAGTTGGCCGAAGAGACCATAGATGTCACTTTGCCGGGGCGCGGCGAAGAGCAGGGCAATGCCCACCCCATTACGCGCACCTTAAAGCGCGTGGAAGAATTCTTTGCGAGCATTGGCTTCTCTGTTGAGAACGGCCCGGAAGTCGAACAGGACTACTACAACTTCGAAGCGTTGAATATTCCCGCGCACCACCCCGCGCGCGCGATGCACGACACCTTCTACGTGGACCCCACTACCGTACTGAGAACCCACACCTCCTCAGTGCAGATCCGCACCATGGAGAAAAAATCTCCACCGCTGCGCATTATCTGCCCGGGCCGCGTATACCGCTGCGACTCCGATGTCACCCACTCGCCCATGTTCCACCAGGTAGAAGGCCTGGTAATCGGCGAGAACATCAGCTTCGCCCACCTGAAAGGCACCATCGACCAATTCCTGCGTGCCTTCTTCGAAGCGGAAGTACCGGTGCGTTTCCGTCCGTCTTACTTCCCGTTCACCGAGCCCTCCGCAGAAGCGGACATCCAGTGTACCGCCTGTTCCGGTGAAGGCTGCCGCGTATGTTCCGGCACCGGCTGGCTGGAAATTCTCGGCTGCGGCATGGTGCACCCGAACGTCTTCGCCGCCTGCGATATCGACAGCGAAAAATACTCCGGCTTTGCCTTCGGTATCGGTATCGAGCGCCTCGCCATGCTGCGCTACGGCGTAAACGACCTGCGCTTGTTCTTCGATAACGATCTGCGCTTCTTGAAACAGTTCTAAGCCAAGTGGCAGCGCGAATGGCAATGGCCCTTCGCAACAGCAGTCGAATTGTGGAGGCCTGGGAGGCGAAATAGCCCCAGGCGAAATGCGCACCAAGTTGCGCTGACGGAATACAGAAAGAGATCAACTATGAAAATCAGCAACTCCTGGTTGCGGGAATGGGTAAACCCGGAACTCACCACGCAGGAACTGGCCGATCAAATCACCATGGCCGGCCTGGAAGTGGACGGTATAGAAAAAGTTGCGGGCGATTTCTCCGGAGTGGTTGTCGGTGAGATTGTCGCCTGTGAACAGCACCCGGATGCGGACAAGCTGCGCGTGTGTAAAGTGGCAGGGCACCCCGACGGTGAAATGCAGGTTGTGTGCGGTGCTCCCAATGCGCGCACCGGAATCAAAATTCCTTTTGCCCTGGTAGGCGCCAAGCTGCCGGGCGATTTTAAAATCAAGAAAGCCAAGCTCCGTGGTGTAGAGAGCTTCGGTATGCTCTGCGCACAGACCGAACTGGAACTGGGCGAAGACAATGACGGTATCTGGGAACTGCCAGAAGACGCACCCACCGGTACCGATCTGCGCGAATACTTGCAGCTGGACGACGAGACCATCGAAGTGGATCTCACCCCGAACCGTTCCGACTGCCTCGGTGTTGCCGGTATCGCTCGCGAAGTGGGTGTACTGAATCGCTGCGCCGTTCAGGGCCCGGAAGTTGCTCCGGTACCCCAGCAGATCGACGAGAGCATGCCCGTATCCCTGCTGGCCGAAGCCGCCTGCCCGCGCTACGTAGGTCGTGTGATTCGCAATATCGATATCAAAGCGGTAACACCTCTGTGGATGCAAGAGCGCCTGCGTCGCAGCGGCCTGCGCAGTATCGACCCGGTAGTGGACGTAACCAACTACGTTCTGCTGGAACTGGGCCAACCCATGCACGCCTTCGACCTGGAGAAACTCTCCGGCGGCATCAAAGTGCGTATGGCGGAAGCCGGTGAAGAGCTGACCCTGCTGGACGGCCAGGAAGTCAAACTGAAAGAGGGCACCCTGGTAATTGCCGATGAGGAAAAACCTCTGGCGATGGCCGGCATTATGGGTGGCCTGGATTCCTCCGTGACCGCAGGCACACAGCATATCTTCCTGGAGAGCGCCTTCTTTAGCCCGCTGGCCATTGCCGGCAAGGCTCGCTCTTATGGCCTCCACACCGACTCCTCCCACCGTTTCGAACGCGGCGTGGACTACCACCTGCAAGAGAAAGCGGTAGAGCGCGCTACCCAGTTGCTGCTGGATATCGTCGGCGGTGAACCCGGCCCGGTACACGTGCGCGAGTTGACCGAAATTATGCCCGCCGAGCGCCACATTACCCTGCGCCGTGCCAAGGTAGAGTTAGGCCTGGGTATCAAACTGGCCGATGACGAAATCGTTGATATCCTCACCCGCCTGGGCCTGGAAAAAATCGACCAGAACGACGAAGGCTGGACCTTCCTCGCCCCCAGCTTCCGTTTCGATATCGCCATCGAAGCAGACTTGCTGGAAGAGCTGGCCCGTGTATACGGCTACAACCGTATTCCCAGTGAAAGCTTTACTGCCGAACTGGAAATCGCCCCGCGCCCGGAGAGTACCATTGCCCAGGACAACCTGGAGCAAACCCTGCTGAGCCGCGGTTACTACGAAGCGATTACCTTCAGCTTTATCGATAGCGACAGCGCCGCGCTGTTTGATCCGGAAGCCGATCCGGTGGCCCTGCAAAACCCGATCAGCGCCGAGCTGGCGGTTATGCGCACCACCTTATTGCCGGGCCTGTGCAAAGCGTTGCAGTACAACCTGAATCGCCAGCAAAACCGCGTGCGCCTGTTTGAAACCGGCCTGCGCTTTGTACCGGGTGCCGAATTGCACCAGGAGCAAATGATTGCCGGTCTCGCCTACGGCAGCCGTTACGCAGAAAACTGGACTGGCAGCAAAGACGCAGTGGATTTCTTCGACGTGAAAGCCGATGTAGAAGCTCTGTTGGCTCGCACCGGTGTAGCCGATGAGTTCCGCTTTGTTGCTGGCCAGCACCCCGCGCTGCACCCCGGCCAAACCGCCAAGATTATGCGCGGCGACCGCGAAGTAGGGGTTATCGGAGCCCTGCACCCGCAGCTGCAGAAGAAGTTGGACCTGTCCAAGCCCGCGTTCGTATTTGAACTGAGCCTGGAAGCGATCGGCGAGGGCAAAACCCCCGCTTTCCGTCCGCTGTCCAAGTTCCCGGAAGTGCGCCGCGATCTGGCCCTGTTGATTGATGCAGAGGTTCCTGCCGCCAGCCTGGTGGAAACTGCTGTCGAAGTTGCAGGTGAAACCTTGACGGACCTCAAGATATTTGATGTCTACCAGGGCAAAGGTATTGATTTAAATAGAAAAAGTGTCGCTTTGGGGTTGACGTTTCAGCATTCGTCACGCACCCTTAATGACGACGAAATCAATGCCGCTGTAGATGCGGTGGTCGGAAAACTAGAAGAAAAATATAACGCTAGTCTGCGCTAGTAGAGCATGATGCTCTCGGGTGCAGGCTGAATTGCACCCCGAGAGCGTCTGCTACCGGGTTGAAAGCCGCCGCGGTTTGGGCCGCTTCCGATCTGGAGTCGACGCCTCTGAATCAATTGGTAGGATCCAATGACAGAGGCACTGACCAAGGCCGGGCTCGCCGAGAAACTGTACGAAGAGCTGGGCTTTAACAAGCGCGAAGCGAAAGAGATCGTCGAATATTTCTTCGAGGAGATCCGCAATGCGTTGGAAAGTAACGAGCAGGTCAAGCTCTCCGGCTTTGGCAATTTCGACCTGCGCGATAAAAGCCAGCGTCCCGGTCGCAATCCCAAGACCGGCGAGGAAATCCCCATCTCGGCCCGCAGGGTAGTCACTTTTAAACCCGGGCAAAAACTCAAGACACGAGTAGAAGAGCATGCTGGAACCGAGCAATAACGCTCAGCTGCCTGCAATCCCCGGTAAGCGCTATTTCACCATTGGTGAAGTGAGTGAACTGTGCGCCGTTAAACCCCATGTCCTGCGTTACTGGGAGCAGGAATTCCCCCAGCTGAAACCCGTCAAACGTCGCGGCAACCGCCGTTACTACCAGCACCAAGATGTCATCATGATCCGCCAGATCCGTGCGCTCCTGTACGAAGAGGGCTATACCATTGGTGGAGCCCGCCAGCAGATCGAAACCGGCAGCGAGCGGGCAGAGGTGGTACAGCTACAGCAAGTACTACCCGAAGTGATCGCAGAACTAAAGGACGTGGTGGCCCTGCTGGAGGGGAAAAATAATTTATAAAAAACTATAAACCTGGGCTTGCAATCCAGCCGCACTCAGGTATGATTCACGCCACATCGAGACACGATGTCTTTAAAAATCAATCACTTAGCGAAGTGAGCGATTTTTCAAAATCGGAGCGTAGCGCAGCCTGGTAGCGCACCACACTGGGGGTGTGGTGGTCGTCGGTTCAAATCCGGCCGCTCCGACCATATATATAGTTGCATTGCAACGGCCAAGAAACCCGCTTTTTAGCGGGTTTTTTTTGTGTCCAAAATAAAGTCAATTAATAGATGGGTCTCCTTACTGGCCCGCACCTATTCTGGGGTTACTTAGCTGTTGTATTGCTGGGAGTCTTCAATAATCAAGGATCTTGGGCGACACCAGCGGCACAATATCGCAGCGCAGATTTTTGAGCGCGCTAGGCAAGTCTCCTGGTGCCAATCGGGATAGCGGTGTATGGGCTAGATTGCGGTGTTATGTCCTTGGGTATAGTGCACAGCTTGTTGCTATTCACAGCGAGCGGCATGGCTCTCCTCCAGTTGCTCGACTCGGCTTCCCACTTTGTTAGGGTTGTTATCCTCCTCTGCAGCGTTATTCAGTTGTGCGATATCTAATTTCTTCTGGTGCAGGGTGATATGTCTCTCACTATTGAAGTACTCCAAAAAATGATATCAGTATGGGCACCCTCGATATTGTTTAGATTGCGCCCCTCTGTGGAGACGGCAAAATAAAAAGTCACCATATCCGCGCATAAATAGTTTGTTGTCTTCACTGCGTTGCAGTTGTTGAGGCCAAGCACTTATTGCCGGCGGCTAGCAAGTTGAGCTCAATAGAACCGAGGTTCCTCTGTTTGTTAAATTCGCTTTATTGGAATTTCCCTTTGGTCGGTGCGATATGGTTTCTTGTGTAACGATTAGATATAGAAGATGTAGATTTAGTGTTGATATTTTTAGGTGTTCTTCCCTATTGATGGTGTGAAATTAGGAGGCTTTGCTCAATTAATAGTATTTTGCGAGGTGGTATTTAGGCACTGAGTTGAAGTGGAGGTATGGGATTTTTGTGTGGCTTGCTGTACAAGTGCTCTATCCTAGGGCTTTTGCCTTAGTGCTAAGTTCAGTTTTTTGGAAGTTATAGTTATTAAATTCCAAATTGACGCAATAAATTGGGGTGAGCTATATTTTTGTTAGAGGTTGGGGAGTTTTAGGGTATTTACGAGTTTTTTGGGGTGTAAAAATTATTTATTTAACAGAATGATACGCTGTGGATCTAAAGGCGGGAACTAATAATAGATTATAGTATTGCATAACGCTGTATCTTAGCGATCGTAATTTGCAATCGAGATCTTTATCAATTCTCCGTCACGGCACTTGGTTTTTGTTGTGTGGATAGATGGATGTTGGGTGAAAAATATACAGCTGTACGCTCTATAACAAAGATCAGCAGTTGCTGCTTCTATTTCTGGATGAAACTTAGTAGCTCATTGATGCTTAAAGAATTTCAAGAGTGATATAAAAAAGAAAAAATACAAAATTATAAAGACGCTTCATTTAATTGAGTGTTAGATTTTGTCAGCAGTGGAGTGCATGGCTTTTGAATTATACAGAGTCTTAAATGTATATATACAGAATAGAAATAAAAAATTATAGAGGTCTGTGAAATTTTTTCTAAAACGAAGATGATGGTCTAGTATTTTTTGTGTTACTGCGAAGCATTGTTTCTGCTCGCAAGCACGGGTGGTTGCGGTCGAAAGTCTCATTTGATGGTAAGGAATTTTATCGCATCTACTATCCCTTTCAGTCGCAACTTAACGCCCAAACAGTTTAATAGGCTCTGCTTAAGTAGAGACAAAAAAGTCTGGAGAAGCTGGTTATGATTTACCGTTCTACTTGGCTAAAATCTAACAAGGCGCGGGACGATTCCCTGCTAAAAACTCAGGGGTCGTTGGCTAGTCGTTAAGCATCAATATACTAACTTTATAGTTCCAAAATATGTCAGGTATAAATGATGGTTAGTGTGAATATACAGCCTTTACCATGAATGGTGATAATGAGTATTTTGTAATAGACGAAATTTCAGATTGTATAGTTGTTGTCGCAGTAGGGGTAGACGAAAAAAATTTAGTGGGACATTTCTGTTCGAGGTGTTATCAGAAAGGGAATTATTCGGAAAAGTGGGATGAATTCAAAAGAGCGGTAGAGGCGATGCTTCAAAATAAGTGTGGGATAATAGCGTCGCCGTGGCCATATCAAAAGGTGGTCGATACTATTCGTCCTCAAATCTTTTCTGAAACTGACGATGTGATTTGAAGGAATGGTAATTCAAAATATGACCTTCGTGTGAATTTTTCCCTTAGCATCATTTTTAATGATAGGAATAATAGGGGGGGTGTATTTCATGGCGCAATGAGGGCACGATTTAGGACACCCAGACATCATCATCAACCTACTACAGGCAAGATCAGCTAACTAAATAGGGAGGGGATTACCTAATCAATATACGCCTTACTTCATAAGGCTCTAGATATGCTGTAAAGCTCAAATGGTTTCAGTCTTATAAGTGGCTAAATTTTATATACCGCGATTGGGGGATGACTATTTCTCTGTTTGAGGCTTTGAATAGGACTCAAATATGTGTAAAAAACACAGGTAAGGCGTTGGCGGGCAAGAATCAACTCTTCAAAAAGGAGTAGTAAAGATGGCATCGATCGGTTTCGACTTTCAACAATGTAGTTGGAATATGGGGCCTGCATGCGCGTCCCCTTCTCATAACCCTGCGCCCAAAACAAACAGGTGTATATATATCATTCACAATTCGACAACTAACCATACATACGTGGGATACGCAGCCGACGCAAATCACAGATGGAGTACGCGCACAGAGGCGTTTTTTTGCCTTGGCATAACGCAGACGTATGCACAGACTGTCTTGTGTGCCGCATGCGTCCCAGTCGAAAACAGCACAGGCTCTTGGAAGGAGATTAATGGGGCGATTTCCGGAAGGTTTAATGCGGAGCACCTTCTGATAAGAGCGGTCAAGAAGGGAGTGTTGGGAGTAACGACGAACACAAACACGAAATTGCGGCAGCTAAAGTATTCATGCAAGGGAGTGGACAGAGTCGATATTCAATTGCCTACGGATCCGTGGGGAAAGCTCGAAGGGTCCAAGTTTGATAAATTTAAGGGTGAATACTAGTGTTCATCTAACAAAAACAATCTAGGACACCCCGTGCGCTCCAGGACCAGTACGATCCAGGACACCCATAAATTGAAAGAATTGCTTTCAAATCGTGTATTTCATCTTCTCTGGGCTTGCTGGTAGTCAAGAAGTAGGTATCAGATTAGTTAGTCGCACATTTTCCTGGTTGATTATAATTTGATCATGCGGGGCGATAGCGTTATGGTTAGCTCGATTATTAGTGGTTTGTAATTGCTTTAGGTGCTGCTAGAGAGATAGATTTCACAGTCATGCAGGCCATGCACCCAGCGTTTATGTTGCGGGGTACAGACTTCTTTGGCTTTTTCAGTTGCGCCGACTAGACGCTTGAAGCGGCTTTCAAAGTTGCAATTCAGATAAAGCCACTGTTTGGGTGAAATGCCCAGCCTTAGCAATATCAAGCGCATAGATGCCGACCAGCTTTTGCATTCTGCCCTCAATCTACTGACGCCGATGCTCATAACCTCTCCCGGATTGGATATCTTTCCCACAAAGAAAAGCTCTGCGCACACAACGGGAGACGCAGTGATAGTAAGGGGTTGCATCGAGGGATATCTGCGAATGCCGAGGCTGGGCCATGAGATAGGGATTTAACTGTTTTAATATCCAGTATTATTATTGTATCCCCTATATTGTGTCAATGAGTGTGGCGTCTCAAGTTTCCTATTTGCTGGGTGTCCAGACATAACTTTGTTAACGGTTTTATATAGGGCAGCCTAGGGAGGGGTGGTAGCTAGAAACTACCGGCTACCAGTTGGCTGAAATAAAGAGAGTCAAGAGTCGGGTTGCTGAGAACATTGACTTAGAATGTCCTGCATGAATAGAAATTGTTCTGGGTAATGATATGGCTCATACGTATTCAAAGGATAGGAGGTATCTCTAGTAGCTACTTTTCCAAAAATGGTTTAAATTTTATAAGTTAGCGAGGACCTTTGCTGGCATCAGCTATTGATTAGCTGGCGAGATCTGCGCTAATGGGTTCTTTACTTGTGTTGCTAGCAATCTTCAGTTGTTGCCGCAACCAGCGGTGCACAATATCGCTATTGCAAATCCGGGGCCATACAAGGTAAATCTCCAGGGGTGCAATTGGCACAGGGAAGGGCAGTATTTGTATGGGGTTATGTGCGGCAAATTGCTGTGCCATGCCCTCCGGCATAGTGCACAAGTAGTTGGTATTCAAAACGACCGGAATCATATTTTGGAAATGAGAGACTCGAACCGCTACTTTCCTACCTAATTGGTCTACTTGAGCCCCAACCCGTTGCGAGCTGTTATCTCCCCACTCCCCCACATGATTCTCGAGGTGGGTCAAACCTGAGGTATTCTGGTGTAGAGTGACATGCCTTTCGGCATTGAATTGCTCCAAACTAATTTCTCTGCGGATCCTGGGGTGATTATTTTTGGTTACAACAACCAGGCGATCAGAGGCAATATGCTCTGCCTGTAATTCTTTGGAATCTACGGGCTGATAATAGAGTGCAAAATCTACTGCACCGTGTTTCATCTTGGATTCCAAGCCGCCAACCTCAAGCGGAGAAATCTCAACAGTTATATTGGGAGAGATAGATTCCAGGTGGTTTAGCAGGCTCCCCAAAAAGATAATATCGGCATAGTCGCCGCCGATAATATTAAAATTACGCTTTTCTACGAAGGGATCAAAATCAACCTTCTCTTCAATCTCCTCACGTATTTGCCTGAGTGCCTCACTCACCGTTGCATGTAAGCGTTCAGCCCTTGGGGTTGGCAAAAAGCCAATACGCCTGCGAATAAAAAGTTCATCGCCCACAGTATGTCGCAATCGCTGAAGTGCGGCACTCATTGCCGGTGGGCTCATACCGATACATTCCCCCGCTTTACCCAGCTGACCATGCTCCATTATGGCTTCGAATACCGGTAGTAAATTGAGATCGATAGATCTGAGGTTCCGTTTCATTCTTAAATTCCGTTTAATGAAATATCCCTTTAATCGGTGCGATATGGTTTCTTGTGCAACGATTAAGCATAAAAATTGCCGATTCGATACTGATATCTTTGTAAAGTTTTTTTTCTTATAGATTGCATGAATTTGGAGGCCGTCCTTAGCTAACACTAGCTTACGATGCCATATATAGGCGCCAAGTTGAAGAGTCGATATGAGAGGTATTTGTTGTTTAGTATGGAGGTGATTTATTCGAAAAATTTCGCTTTATTAAGAGTGGATACAAGTTTGTGAAGTTCATGGCTGTTAAATATTTAATTAATGTGATGATATTGAGTAGGTTGCTTTTGTGTTGAGGAGAGGTATTGGATATGGTGGTCAATTCTAATCGAACATCTCGTTAAGTATATTTCTCAAATTCGATAGGGTTGTGTCCTCAAAAATTTAGGACACTTAAAGGTTAGAGCGGGGCCAGACTAGCAGGGGTTGAGAGGAGGCGTCAGCAGTCGCCTATGCCGTGTACCCAACGATCTAGGACGGCCATAGTTTGAAGGATTAAAAATAATGCTATTAATATCCGCTATAACAAGCATTTTTCTCTGGTTTAAGAGTAAAAGGAGATGTAAATTTCATGACCAGCGATGATATTTACAAATATGGGTGGGAGGGGGAATGGTGAGCAAGATCGAAGTTGGCTTATATAGCGCGAATTCAAATGCTCAGTACCCTCGAATGGGATGACAAATCCAGGACACCCAAAGATTGGGGGAGAAGTGTCCGTTACATGGCAAGCACCAGCTTTGGTGGTTCTTCCTCTCTGATTTAGGGGTAAGGGGGGTGGAATACAGGGGGGGTTGTGTTCAGTCTGTAGGTAGCGCAATTTTTGGATATAAAACCGGCAATCGTGCTATCGAATGTCTGGAGTAGGGCTAGATTAGTGGGGGGGTAGCTGAGAGGAAGCGCCGGCAGTCACCAATACCGTGTACCCAGCGTTTATTGAGCTGGCTACAGGCTTGCTGTACCACCTTCACTGATCCTACCAAGCCTTTAAAGCGACTTTCAAAATTTCGGTTGAGATAGAGCCAGTGCTTGGGTGAGATACCAAGCCGCTCCAGGATGGGAGGTGTGTTTTCGGCAATACAGCCTCGTTTTCTGGGATCTAAATGTCGGCCACTCCAGTCTACTAGCTCCAAATAGTGATCCAGCTGAAAAGGTAGCCCTTTCGGCATACTCAAACGCTCACCGCCGACAAACGGAAGTAGACTTTTGGGCTGCTTGCCTGAGACTGCGGCACGAATACGCTGTTGAATCGAAGTGTAATCGGAGTCTTCAGGGGTCTTGGCAATATTGGCACGGATCGGGTTGAGGTCTACATAGGCCATGCAGGCAGCAAGGGCTCTTTCATCTAGTAAGGCTTGGGACTTAAAACGGCCCTCCCAAAAGCGGCCTGTACAGTTGTCCTCAGCGTTGGCCTGGCGAGCGATAGATTCGTTTAAGCAGCGCATAAACCAGCTGATATCCATTAGACGCTCCCGCCATAGAGAATCGACTTCTTTTAGCCTAGTTACCTCACAGTGATCGAGGGTATCGCCCTGAAGATAGCGCTGAGCCAAGCTGGAAGCTTTGAACAGTTTTTGCCAGCGAGTAATTACCTCTTTGAGAGACCACTTGCTAGCAGCTTCTCTGTCGATATAGAGCACTATATGGTAGTGATTACTCATTACTGCATAGGCGGCAATATCTAACGCAAACACCTCGGCCAATTTATACATACGGCTTTCAATCCACTCGCGCCGATATTCGTAATCTTTTCCGGATTTACTATCTCTGCCACAGAGAAATGCACGGCGTACACAGCGGGAAACGCAGTGATAATAAGGTGTTGAATCCAGAGATATCTGGGTGCTTCGGGGTAGAGTCATCGGCGGCACGTGTATTGTATTGTATGAATATACAGTATCCTGAAGGGTTTCATCCTTTTGTCAATAGGGCTGGCGGTTTATACTTTCTATTTGGTGGGTGTCCAGAAATACCCTTGAGACCTGAATGCCCCTCCCAAAAGTGGCGACCCTACCTCTCCTCATAGCAGTTAGGCGGAAGTTTGTTATAAAACTCTACTCACTATGGTATTTGCCATAGCCCTCTGACCACTCTTGCTGATAGCCTTGCTTTTTGAAGTAACCTCTAAATATATGAAGTGCTTTTTCTAGCCAAGACTGAATATCTGAAATACCCTCAATCATCTTGCAATCTTTTTCGTCATCAACCGCTTGATCCGTCATTTTCCAGAAAAAGTAAGCCAAAGACTCTGCCTCCTCTTTACTATCTAAATTGGAGTTTCCAGAAACAACCGATCGAGCGATTTCAGAGTTTAGTTGTTTCGCATAATACAGAACCAATGTCTTTGCTGGTTGATTATATTCATTGAAATTTATCATGCTTTATAGGTCTCTAGTGGCAAGTCATTCATTATGGCCACTCTTTAAGCTCATGGAGCTTTTCTATTTCGCTAGAATCGAGAGTGTTCCCTTGAAGATAGCGCTGAATTAGTACGGAAGTTCTTAAAAGCCCTCATCAGGGAGTAAGGATCTCGGTATCGGACCAAGTTTTGGCGGCTTCTGTGTCGATATAGAGCAGAATACAGTAGTGGTTTCTTATTACAGCATAGGCTTCAATATCGAGCGCAAAGATGGCGACTAGCTTTTGCATTCTACCCTCAATACACTGACGCCGATGCTCATAATCTCTCTCGGGTTGGGCATCTTTCCCACAAAGAAAAGCCCTGCGTATGTAACCAGAAGCGCAATGATTTACATTGGAGTCAAACTTACGAATGGAGATAGAAATACTCTTGAAATAGTTATCAATATGACTAGCTATTATTGATGGCTACCTATTAAGCGCATTTATAAAGGAGATAACTGCCATGCCATACAAAGAACTTGGAATGCTAAAAGATAGCGGTTTAAGTAAAGATACTTATAGTGGAGTTGTTGTGCCCTATATGAGTGAAGCTGAACGAGAAGAATATCAGGTTACGATACAAGATGGGCTTCTGTTTTGGCGCGGAGAGAGACTTAATACCAATCCTGGCGGATCTTGGGCATTCGTTATGGATAAGAATGGGCGTATCTTTTGTGGTAACAAAAATGGTGACATTCAGCACCATTCAGCATTTTTCTCGGGGCGACCAGTTGCTGCGGCTGGGCATATCTCGGTGGTAGGTGGAATAATAGAGCATATTAATAATTTCAGTGGCCACTATCAGCCCACTAGCGATTATATGGAGCAGTTTAAAGAAGAACTGGAAAAAAATAATGTTGACTTAAGTGAAACTGAAATGGATTTTGGGATTTCGTCAAAAACCTGTAAGTTGCGCTTAAAAAATTTTCAAGATCATAATTATAGAGGCAAATGGTATCAACGTTTTCGCGGTACTGTTGTTAGAGAGACTGTCGATGGGAGCGAGGATACTTATACCGGCCGTACACATATTCAAGGGCAAAGGTTAAGGCTTTATCCTGATGGCCCCAGATGGCAGTGGCTCTGATGTAAATAGCCATAAAAGCTTTCTGCAGACTCTCCATCTCTGACATAGAGGCAGGGGAAGTGGAGTACCAGAAATTGACGTTCAGGTTTTGGGGAAGGCTGATTTTGGGGGTAGGCCAGATTATAAGGAACGCTGAGAGGAAGCTGCCGGCAGTCACCTACAGACTTTAAATCTGCTTTCAAGATTCGGTTGCTACCTAGCCACTGGAGAGGTGAGATATCAAGTCTCTTGGATAGGAGGGGTGATTCCGTAAATACTACCTCGCTTTTAAGAATCTAAATACCGGCCACTCCAGTCACTGGCTCGAAATAGTATTCCAACTGAAAGGGGAGTGCTATAGCTTCCTTAAAGCGCTCACCACCAATAAATAAAGTAGAGCTTTGGGTTGCTCACTAGATACGACTGTGCGAATGCGCTGTTGAGTACAAGTGTAATCAGAGTCTTCAATATCTTGGCAATACTGGTAAGGATAGAGCTAAGCCTGGAATTTTAAATGACCTCACCAGCGGCTACTTGTACGGTTGGTTTTAACTCAAAATAACCAAGCAATAGCACTGATTTGGAGAGGTGACTTGCAAGATGGTAACTCCACGCTGAACTCAGTATTTATCCCTACAATGGAATCCCGCTCTTCCAGTATTTAACAAGGGAGTGCGGATACGAGTATAAAACTAATGAGCCAATTAAATCATTAGTGGACTTTCACATTCCCCGGTTTAGCCTTTAGTCGGCCATGTGATTGAGAATGTTGCTCTTTAATCTTTTAAGAAAAGCATGGAGTGCATTTCAATGTGAATTGAATTTTCCAATGGTTGATTGAGATTTCCTCAACCGAAAACAACAAAAAATATAGGCGCGAAAATAATCTTATTGGAATTTATTCAGTTTGTTTAAATCTCAAAGCTGCGTAAAATCGATAGATATTTTTGGTATTTTGGTCGTAATTGAGCGAGCCGATTAAAAAGGCTTCAGAAGTCTGAAGAATTTTAAAGGCTTCGAGAGAGCCGAGAATTTTCTAAAAGACCCATCCCTTCAAAGGAGAACGGTAGCGTGACATAAGAGTAAGTAAAAGGCGCTGACCCAAGGTGCTAGGAACACCCGGGGCCAGCTGACCAAATTGATAGGATAAGTATCAAGATGGCTATATGGATAATACGCTAGAAACCCGCTCGTCTTCAATAAAGTGGAGTACATTCAGTGGCTTGGGGCCTGTTCCCAAGCGCTGGAAGCCTAGCGCCCGCCTTTTCCTTTTCTCTGCCTACCGCCCCCGAGCGCCACCCCACATTTCCTCCAAACGTTAAGCCCAAGCTTCCCCACCCTGGAAGCGCCCAAACTTTGACCATCGAAGGAAATAAGTATGTTGATCTTAAAGCGACGGACAGGTGAACTTCTAAGGATTGGAGCAAATGTCTCAGTCACAGTGCTGGAGGTGAAAGGCAATCAAGTGAAGATAGGCATAAGCGCACCCAAATCACTCCCCATCCACCGTGAAGAAATCTATGTGCGGATCAAAAAGCAGCAGCGAGCAAAGGCCTGAATATGCTTGAGGGTAGGGCAACTTGAGGCACCCAATAATTGAAAGCGGGATTCCAAGAAGATTCATTGCGTCTCTGTTCGTAAGGCGATATGCGCGCTCTGAATCGAATGCCTCTTGGGTGCTAAAGGTGATCAGGTAGCGAATTCGGAGTGGCCATGCTGGCGTCTTGGAGATGTTTAACAAGCAGACCCTCTTATCCGACAGGAAGAGAGGGTAAGCAAGCCTTGCCAGCGCCATAAGATGTGTACTCAATGCTTGGCTTGCTATGCACAGACCCTCCAGATGCATGTTGCCGAGCCCACCAGCTGCTTCAAGCAGCCTTCAGGATTGCGCTGAAGGCAGACTCTACGCTAAGTGAAGATGCCTAGCCTTTTGATGAAGGAGGTATATTCCCCTCAATGCTCCCTAGCTCTTGTGTACTGAGTCAGTGATCAATCCAGCTGCCAGCAAAGGAGGTTCCACTTTTGATGGAATCTGTGCTTTGGTTTTTCTGCTCCTAGCAACTTATCCTTTCCTGGATGGAGTCTCAAGCAGCTCGCCGACCCTGCAAAGTGCCCCTCCACATCGCTAGATTTCAATCCGTCACGCTTTTTCGAACCTGTATAACCAGCCCCCTAGATTCGTTATCGCTACTTACAAGGTAGTAGTAACGGAAGCACTGTTGACGCCAGGTGATAAAAAATCAGGAGATCAATAAGGTTGGGGGAGTGAGGTGACTGAAGGTGCTGTATATCGACTTGTGTTTACAAGACAGTGAAGCATAGATTTACAGCTTGGATGGGAGGCTATGCCTGATGATATGGAGCACACCGCGTGCAAACACATATCAGTGATGGGGTTGCTTAGACGGCACAAGTGGCTAGCAAGCCATAACCCTCAGATTATCAGTTTTGGGCTATGTAAATTGGTTGGCGCTTATCGAAAAGTGTACAGTTGTACTTTCAATAACAAAAGCCAGCAGAAGCTGCTCCTACTTCTAGTTGAAACTCAGTAACTCATTGATTCTTTAAGGGTTCCAAAGGTGATGTAAAGCAGAGAAAATACAGAATTATAAAAACGCTGTTTTGTATATATTCTTGCGCACTTGCACAGGATCAATATAAGTTATTGATTTTATTGGTTTTTTAGCTTTTAGGGGAGGTGGGACATAGAAATATAAAGCGGGCTGATATAAAGAAGCTTCTTTTGAATTAACAGTTAGCTGTCTGGGGTAGTCATGAGCGAAGTCGCACAACCTAGGGGGAAAGCACTGGCTTTGTGGCTAATTCTATTTTTGATGTTGGCCTACTTTGTTGTCGGAGCACTATCAAATGGAATAGTTATTCCCGGCCGAGACGGTACGATAACTTTATTAAGGCAAGCCGCGTGGGTAGCTTGTCTTTTCCCATTGTTTTGGTTGTCGGGTGATATTATTCGCAACTATCCGGGCATAACATTATCTAGCACTAAACGTAAAGTCGTTGCCTCAGCGCTTACCGTCACAGGGATAGGGCTGTTTTTCTATGCAATCTATCCAGTAATCAACAGTTAACAAGTACATCAATCTCGCCAGCAGAGCTGGCTGAACCACAACAAACTGCCGCGCCGTTGGCCGGTTATGTGAACGTTAGGTATATCATTCATGAATCCGTACAAAGCACCTGAATCAGATATTGAGCTAGAGAAACTAGCTACTCCTACAAGTATCAAGATGGTGTACCTCCTCATAGCCCTAAGCTTTCTAATCTTCTTGATTGAAGAGTTTATCTACGTGCTTAGCTCTGAAACAGGAATATTCGACCCTTTTAATTACATATTCATCCCTATATGGGGTGCCATTTTGCTATGGGTCTCTGGCATGATCAGAAAAAGGACCGAGAATCCTAAAAGTACCTTCCTGATCTTGGCTATCGTAGTTGCCGGCATGAGTATTCTCACACCTCTGGGTGCTTACTCACTATATACGGGGATCGGCGAAGCTTCATGTTTTCTAGCGGTATACTATCTGCTAAACAAAAGAGCACCAGAACGCTGGTTTAAACCTGCCTAACAATCCAATGAAGTCTGACTCAGTAAGCGCCACTGGGTCGGCACGAGGCCGTCACTATTGTAGGGGCCTCACTGGACAGTTTATTGGCGAGTTAGCCTCTACATGAGTTCAAGGAATGGAAGCAAGTATTTTAGATAGACCTCCATTGTCTGGAGAATTTGAAGAGCATTCATTCATAGAGTCAGGAAATAATACTCTGTGGGTTAAATTTTTGGATTCGGAATACTTGGAATGGGTTGGCGTCTTTAGCCAAGGCGATTGCAAATCAACAAATTTAGTGCTCCCGTTACAAGATAAACACCTATTTTTAATTGTTGCTGGTGGTCAAGGCTATCTTGTAGATCCAGATTCTAGAAAAGTAATGGCAAAAACAGATTGGGATATGATTGAAGCAGTCGCGTACAATGGCGAAACAAATTGCTTTGTTGCCACAGATGGATTGTGTTTAGCTGTTATCGAGGGAATTAACATGGTCTGGTCAGGTAATCGAGTATCCGCAGATGGTATTTCTATCGAAAAGCAAGTGGGTTCTACTGTGTATGGAAGAGTCAACGATCTTACAGCTGAGGGCTGTGAATATAGCTTTAATATAAAAACTAAAGAGTTCAACTGTAAGTGGGAATGTTTCTTCTAGTTCCAAAGACTAACAAGTTACTGTATTCAGGCACATACTGCTACGCTCATTTTTATATCTGTCACTGTGCACCATTTTCACACAAAAATGCTCCCTGCAGTATGTCCCGGTGAGCAAGACATTTTCGCAAGGCATTAAGGTTAAGACCAGTATCCATCAGAATGAAATATCAAAGTATTGAACAATATTTGCCTTCGGATTTTGGGTATGATCAATATCAAGTCTCTGATCATGCAGTAAATCACCGGGAAGAAATTCTACGAAGTGTAATTTGTGGGTGTTTTATGTACGAGGAGAATTTTTCACCAAGTGAGATTGTTCGCTGGACTGACAATGAGCAAACAGCTTGTTGTCCAAAATGTGGGTTAGGCAGCGTTGTTGTTGGGGCCTCATCAGGTATGCCAGTAACTAATAAAACATTTTTAAGTTTAGTTGGGTTGCATTGGTCATAAAAAACTTAACAAGTTTAGGCATCTGTATTACGAGATTATGATATGAATCGACTAGCAATATTAACATATTTTTTGTGTGTCTCAGCTTTTGGCTATGATACAAATTTATTACACGTTCACGAGCTAAAATTGAAGGGCATTCTTCCTGAGCCTTATAAGGAGTTTTTTCTCGAAATAGAGCTTGATGAAAATACGGATAATGTCAGAATTTTTAATCTTAGAGTCGGCGACGAACAAATTAAGATGCCCGCTGCTGAGATGAAGAAACTTAAGGACGTAAACCTGGGTAGCTTAAGAATAGAGTATGGTATGTTCGGGCATGTTTTTCCGGATATTGGAGATCGAATTTATATTAGGATGTCTGTAGGAGACTCAAAATATATCGAATGTAAGGGAGCAGAGGGAGTTGATGGTAAACGGGCTTTCGATACAGTATTGATTGATATCAAACCCGGCTCACCAATTGAGGTAACAAGTGAATCCAATTACATTCATTTTATTGGTTCGTATATCCCGTGCTATCGCAGCTCATAACAAAGCGTTACAGTACTTTGTCTAAAGTAGAGGGTCTTTTGTGATCGCTATGCCAATACCAAAAAAGTCACCCAGCTTTGGTTGCGGCTAAATGTAGCGTAGTATTCTTCAGCGGAGAGATATGAATTTTGAGTAAGTGGCTTTATCTTTTAGTTATTTTTGTACTGGCCGGTCTTCTTTATCCGGTAATCTACCTCCTCGGCCTGGAAAGGTTAGGAGGTGGAACGTTACTGAGGATCCCGGAGTTCATCATATATAGCGTACTGATAGGATTCCTATTGTATCCGTTTATAGAGGGCTATAGACGTTATAAGGCAGGTGGTCGCTTATGGGCTGCTATTTTTTTCATTTTCGGAATAATTTTACCAGTTATAAGTGGCGCTTTTTTCATACTTTTATTTGAATCTATGTTGAAGTCTAGAAATCATGGATGACAAAGCTGCACATAATCATGCCGGACAAGTTTGTCCAGCTATATACATGTCATAGGGCATGCTGTTTTCATATGTTATGTAGGTATGGTAGCTACTGCCGTCTTTTGCTGGACGATTCGGTACTATGCCTAACTAGTAAAAGCACCGGACGCACTGGCGTGCCCTCGGTACATATACCCCAATACTCTAAATAGTTGATAAGATAAATGAGAAAATCATCACCTGAAGCTTTATTTACAATAGGCACTATCATTCTGTTGACATTACTTCCACTTCTGGTTGGATGGCTGCTGGTAAAAACCTACAGACTTATAAAACCAATTCAAGAGAAAGAGCTTACGGGCCTTGCAAGTATAGGGTCGCCAAGGCGGGATAGTTTTTTCAAATTTGCAGTCGCAGGGTGGGCTGTCTGCGGTCCAATTTACTATTGGGTTTTCAGTTCTGGGGTTCTTGCTTAGCTCTGTGCTTGACAATCACAACCTTTTCGCTGCCCAATTCAGCCCCAAAACCAGTCGTTAAGGCAATCAAGTATCAGAGAGTTATGAAAAGTTTAGTATCAGTTATATTTGTACTATTCATATCAATTAACACGCATGCTGGAGATTACTCTGTGGAGGTCGAAAAGTTTATTGAAGGGAGCATTGCAGGTTTAAGAATTCAAGCTGATGCTTACGATAAGACATGGGGGCTGGGCTCTGCTAAAACATGGAATGTCGACCAAGACAAAGGCATTATATTTTGGTCGCTTGAGGATGGTCGGATCGCTGTAGCTCCTGTTCAAATAATAGGTACTTACAATCCGAAAGATAGAAGCTTTCTATGGGGGTGGGATCACCCTTCAGTGCTAAAACCTCTTCAGCAACATTCACGTTTAGTTAAAGAGTATGGTGAAAAGCACGGAGTAAAGCTCTTTACCTCAAGAAAGGTCCATGTTTCCGAAGATCAAGCATGGGAATTTTCAGCCGTTGCCAGCCGTTTGGCTGAAGCAAATGGAGCTTACAGGGCTGATGCGGGTGGACCTCTTGTTTATATGACATTTGGTGAAATTGAGCTAAGAAAGCAGCGGCCCTAACAATCGGATGCTGTCAGGTGTAAAAGTTTCAGCCAAAAGCGGCCTCCGCTTTTGGTTAACGCAGAGCCGAACATTTTGCACAATTTTTTGGCCTTTGGCCTCCAGCGGACCCCGTCAAGCTTCGCTTGTCGTGGCCTTCGAACCTGCGCTATGTGTTGTAAAAGAGTAATGAGCATTTTCATAACTTAGCTGATTAGCATAATGTAGAACTAATATCTTTGCTGATCGATTAACTTCATTGAAGTTCACCATGCCTGATAGGCCCCGAATTTGCGTTTAGGGTATGGTATACCATTACTGGATACTGTTTAGAGTTTGTTGTTTTGGTTTTTGAAGAGTGTTTTTTCTAATTTTATCTTTCCACAGACTTGATTTTATAGCTCTTCTGAAAATTTATGGGTATCTACAAATGTGTAATGTTTAGCTGAGTAAAAAAGGCAAGATTGATTGTGGTATTTATGCTGCGGAGCTAATGTTTGACTGAGGTTGTGGCTTGGGATGATTAATATCATCTCGGGAATATCTCACTCGTGAGCGTAAACTATTCTTGTATTAAATGGATAAAGCCCTTTATATTTTCACAATTGAAAGGCTGCTTAAGTTGCATAGATATTAACCAGTAGTGCTCTGCAGCTCAAAATATTATTGATAATTTTGTGGTTTTTGAGTTTTATTTTAATTTTATCTAATAGAAATTTTTTTCATAGTTGGTAAGTTGAAATTCTTCAATTAATTTCTTTGCACCCATGCTATGAGTTATCTCGCGCCGATACACCAGACATATTTCATCTTTAAAGCCTGGTTGGTCTTTACTTACCCATTCGAGCTGATTTCTTCCATGTGTCTGTGCAACTCGACCAGGAATAATACCAACCCCAAACCCCTCTAATGTCATTTTTGTGATTAGCTCGTGACTTGAAGACCTTATATATTGTTTATATCTATTGCTTTCAGATATGGTTTTCAACAGCCAGTTCGTCTGCATCAGTGCTGGATCATATATTAGTACGTCTCTAGATTGAATTTTCTTAGGATTATGCCAAAAACTAACCACATCGTGACAAAGGTGCTTGATTACTAAATCAGGATGAGATACAGGATTTACGACAATACCGATATCGATTTTCCAGCTGATCACGGCCTCTACAATTTCGCGAGAAAGTGCATGTTGGAAGCTCAATTCAATACCTGGATTTTGTGCGATAAAAGCAGGAAGGCTATCAGGTAGCATATGTAGTGAAATCGAGCTATGACATCCAATGGTGAAATGGCCAACGGCCTCTTTATTTTCTCGCAGAGCAGAATACTTAACCTCATCCCAATCATCTAATAGCTGCTGAGCGCTCTTTAACAGCCTAAGACCGGCACGTGAAAGCTGAACACCAGTTTTTTCTCGTATTATTATTTCAGTACCTAGCTGTCTTTCTAGCCTCTTGATAGCAGCACTCAGACTCGGCTGCCTAATCCCCAATCTTTCTGCTGCCCTGGATATGTTTTTTGTTTTTGCAACTTCAATAAAGTAATTAAGTTCATCAGCGTGTGGGAACATAGAGCCTAACTTATTTAGCGACTTAATTTAAAAGCAGCTATCGAGTCTACATCGACATACTCTTGGTTGCCATAGATATTGCCTATGGCAACCAGCGCCGACTTCTATTTTTCATGTTTTTATACTCATGTTAATTTCTTTACTCCCTATTTATTCAAAAAGTTTTGGAGTTAGAGTGTCTACGCCATCTCTCAGCTATCCCGTAGCAGCGAATAGTAATGTAGTATCCACTGAAGCTAATTTTAGTTTAGCTTTAACTTTTCCTTTGCAGACTTGGTATGAGTGGGGATATCTACACAACCCAGTTCTCGCGAGTGACAAAGACATTTCCAGAGTTAAACGCTCCTATGCATTACTTCAAGATCAGATCGATGATACTGATAACCCCATTTATGGCCTACACACTAGCTATGGTGAGAATGAGCGAAATGCCCTAGATCCAAATCAGTGGAAAAATACCCAAGTCAACCTATTGGAATATTTACAAGTTGGTATCGGTACTCCTCTGCCGAAGTCGGTCGTCAGGCGCGCGTTGAAACTACAAGCTCGGAAAACGGCCCATGGCTTATCTGGCATCCATCCTTCTACTTATCAAGCACTTCTTAACCTGGCAAACAGTGAAACTCTTCCCAGAGTTCCCCGAAAAGGTAGCTTGGGAGCCAGTGGTGACTTAATTTCTATGGCCCATGCCATATCTCCTCTATTCGAGGATGGACCAAAGGGCCCTCGCGACGTAATTGGTCTGGTAAATACCAATGCCATGATGGCTTCATGGGCTATCGAACATGATTATCAATTAAGAAAGGTATTAAGGGACTGTTTTAAATCTGTTGCGCTTATGTCCCTGGCGATAGGCACCGGAGATGAACATTTCTCGGAAGGTTTGCATTATGGGGAGGTACACACCAGCTACGCTCGGGCAGGTAACCTACTGACACAACTACGACGTGACTATTTAAAATCGCCGAAGATTGCCGAAGGCAAGAAAACTTTGTTACAAGCTCGTTATTCTGTTCGCTGTGCTCCTCAGATACTTGGGCACTGCCTTGATTTATTGGATTACTCCGAAGCTAAAATTCGTTCCGAAGCTCTAGCCGTCGCTGACAACCCCCTAATTCTTGAGTCTGGTCCCTGGCATGGCGGACTCTTTTATGCGATTGGGCTGGCAGCTTCCGCTGAATTTATGCTGGAAATCATCCATCGTCTATCTGAAATGCTTGATCGACAAATATTGATTTTAATGGATCATCGCCTTAACGGAGGTTTGCCGGATAATTTAAGTGTTGAATCTTTCAATCACTGTAAAGGAATTCACCAGTTAACGTCGGCTTTGTTCCAGGAAATAAAGGCCAGGTCGACACCGGTGCGTCAGATGAGTTTCTCATGTGAAGGTAATAATCAGGACCTCGTGCCCTGCGGAATGGCCGCTCTTAACAATGTTAACGATCAGCTGGATACGTTAAAAGAAATTGTTCGCGCAGCAACTTTTTGTTCAGCTAGAGCCGCAATGATGCGCTCAACGGGTGGTTTACCCGAAGCATTAAAATTGTCGAACTGGTCACAATTTACAACAACCGAGATCGAGAGCATTTTATGAATTTTAACTATTTAACTGGTAATTTCGGTATTGAGATTCAAGCAAAAGAGCTAGCGGATGTGGATCAAGGTACAGGACTAACATTGCAAAACCTATGGCATGAGCATGAGCTATTGGTTATCAGGGATATGGACCTGGATACACAAGCATTTGTCAACTTCTGCAGCTTATTTGGAGAACTTCAAAAAAATTATTTCTTTTTTCAAGGTCACTCTGAGGAGTACCCACAAGTTGCTAGAATTATCAAAGAGATCGGTGAAAAGAAAAATACTGGTGGGATCTGGCATCATGATCAGGGATATTATTCGAAGCCGGTAAAAGGTATAGCTTTGTATGGTATTGATATTCCCAACAGAGGAGGCGATACCCTTTTTACAAGTTCAACACTTGCTTACGAGAGCCTTTCAACTGCAATGCAGCAAGTAGTTAAATCCCTCAATGTGATACATACCACAGAGCTAATGCTCAAGAAACAACCATTATCAAAGTTAATGGAAAGTTCAGGTGAGAGTAACTCTGGTATAGAGCGGGCACTAAAATTAATGCCACTGGAATCTGCAGTACACCCGGCAGTTTGTAGAAACCCTGTAACTGGTAAGCCTTTTCTCTACTTGAATCGGACTACCACCTCGCATTTTGATGGTATGACACTTGATGAAAGTTCGGGGCTGCTAAATTATCTATTTAAACACATCGAAAAACCTGAGTTTAATTGCCGAGTGCAATGGCGTCCCGGCACCCTAGTGCTTTGGAATAATCACCAAGTCTTACACTATGCAGTAAATGACTACAATCAACGACGGGAATTACACCGTGTGCATTTTTCTGCAGAACGACCAATTAAATATCTATAAATAGATTACTAGTGTATTTATGAACTATAGTGAACTACTGGCAGATTTTTTGCACCAAAATAGTCAGTCTAGAACTGAACAGCAGGCATTTAAAAATAATCAACTCAGGTGGCTGCTCAATGAGGCTTTTGCAAAGTCTAACTACTATCGTGAATTACTTGAACAAAACAAAGTTGATATAGAGGCAATTCAAAGCTATAAAGATTTACAACAACTGCCGATTATAAGCTCAGAAATATTTTTAAAGCCTATGCCGACAGTGAGTATGGCTTATGACGATATCATACGCTACTGCCACACATCGGGTAGCACTGGTACTCCCAAACATGTACCTTATACCCGCAAAGATATTAATAATGCAATAATCTCACAAGCACGCAGTTTCCTATTTACAGGTGTCGAGCCGTCCCATAAGTGTTTGTGCGCAATGACTTATGGTCCCTGGCCCAGTGGTATGATTTGTCATGCTGCCGCAGAAATATTTGGCCTCACTATTCCTGCAGATTCATTTCTTGGGGTAGACCATCAGCTCCAGAGCCTTCAAAGGTATCAGCTGGATTATATGGTCTGCCTTCCTTCCTTATTACCTAGGCTCGAACGCCACTGTCTGGAGAAGGATATATCTCTAGCGTCCTTAAATATACGCAATATATTTATGGTGGGTGAACTATTCTCTGAAGAATTTCGGAGCCACTATGAGATGCTATTCAACGCCAGGCTGATTAACATGTATGCAAACACTGAGCTTGGGCTGATAGCAAGTGAATGCCAACATCATAATTTACATGTGTGGGAAGACTTCTTTCATGCAGAAGTTATTGACCCTGATACAGGAGAACCATGTGAAGATGGAGCTACTGGAGAATTAGTTATAACCGCTCTGCAACGTGAAGCCCTTCCACTGATTCGCTATAACACTCATGATCTGGTGGAGATGCACAAAGGCCCTTGCGAATGCGGCCATCCCGGGACCTATTTGGGCCCCATCAAGGGGCGTATTGATAATATGTTCACAATCAATGGTGGAAATGTCTATCCAATTGCGCTAGAAAAAGCTATCACTACCGTCACGGGTCTTAGCTCATTTTACCACTGTATCATCGAAAAAGTTGATGGACACGATCATTTGGCATTTGAAATTGAAGCGAGAGAATCTGTCGATAATCGAGATAAAGATCATTTATCACGAAAGTGTTATAAGAATCTCACCAGTTCAGATGTAACCCTTCGTATGATTTTCCTTGGACTCGAAGCGGCCTCAAGAATCACTATAGAAATTTTGCAACCTGGGGAAATAAGTAACAAATCTGGTAAAGTAAAAAAAATTATTGATCGCAGATAGGTATTCCGACTACTGAGCGAGGCTTGTAGGTGGTTATGGCGACTCCTGTTAGTTTAACTAATTGTGCTTGTGGGAGTTGTATTAATGTCTAGATTTTTATAGCTGGCCTATTGGGAGGTGAAAGGAATTCGTGTCCCACTATGCAGATATAAAAGTTAGCATTTCCCTGAATGATATTTGAGTAGAATTAAATGGGAGATTTTAAAAGCATTAAAAGTCACTGTGAAAGAAGTATAAGTTAAATTAAAAAGGATGATTATGAAACTTGATGCGATTTGCAGCCAACTTAAACTCCCAGAGGGCACACTTGACTATGCAGCGCTTCGCTTGGGGATAAATAGGGAAAAACATATAACACGTTATGATCTTGACAGAATTTCCTCTTTCTTAGAGATATATGGAGGTTATTCTAAGGCTGGTCTAGAGGCAATAAGATATTTCTTCAATATTGGAGATGTATTTTGGGATAGGGTTAATGAAGCTAAACAAACAGACAACAGTGAGATAAAAAATATTCGTATCTCAACCTCTGGGTTCTCTTATCGAGTAGCCGGTGTGAAATATTTTAAAGCAACAACAAATGACGGAAAAAGATTTACTTTAGAAGGAAAAGATGACCAGTGCGATGAATACCGAATTGGGGTGTACTGGCTTCCTTACGAAGCTAATAAAGTCACGCATACAAATCGCAGAGTTTATGAGTCTTTACCGGATGTCAACTTCTTTTTAACCATGGAGCTTTCCGGGTGCCGATTCACTATGACTGATCAATCTGTATGCCATGTTGCTTTCGATGCAGGAACGTCAATGTATCAAACTCCAACCTCTAGCACGCGAGATGTTGCAGAGAATTCTGTGTTAACAAATAATAGTGATAAAAAATTGAAAATACGCAGATTATCTATAGGAGGAGATGATAACAATTCATATGGTTACGCTTACTTTGGTTATGAAAGAAATAGAGCTACAGTGATTGGTGTACGGCAAAGTAATCAAAAATGGGTATACAAAGCCTTTATCTACCATCGCGATTCACATTTGCCTCAAAATACTACTAAGGCCCTTGTACACATTCTTGATAACGTAAAATATTCAAGTAATAACTATTGGGCAGAAAACTTTTTATAAAGGATATTTAATTAAGCAGTTCCTGCTCTTTATTAAATACAGATGCAGAGATGATTCAGAACAGCCAAAGACTGAAGGGAGAGGTTAGTTATGCGACAAGAATCACTTCTGTTGAATCTTTACTCTAATTTGGAATCAAGGAGTGTAAAATAATCGGAGTTTGTGCTCAGATTCTGGAAAACTTTGTTGTTGGATGGAAATAAGGCGATTGTGGCGTGAAGTGCTTGGAGTAGGGCTAGATTAGTGAGAGGAAGCGCCGAAAGTCGCCTTTGCTGTACACCCAAAATATATTGATTTGGAGCTTGCTAAGACCGAAAGTGTTTCGCCAAGACTATAGTTTACAGAGGCTCCTTTACGTCTATGAACTAAAAGTCTCGGATGCTGGACGAGCCCAACTCAAAATTAGAATCTAGCACTATGGCAGCAGGCGATCCGCGTTCCAGATCGCCTGGAGAAATACAAAAGCCTATAGGTGTTAGGCTGATACAGAGCTTTGAACACCCTTGCAGATGTCTACAGTAACCTTTAGCTGATAACTCTTAAGAAAAGGTCACTGCACGCTCATTCAAATCATAATACTTGGTATTAACCTTAATCTTGACAGAGCTGCCAGTAGCGTCAAACCAACCAAGGTACCCAGTAACCTCTAGGCTTTTATGGGTAGTGGCCATCGCCTCACGCAAACGCTGTGCCCAGGGTCTTAGCCTCTCACCGTCATAACCTGACCCGCAAGCACAGAGATGCAAGTCCACAAAACTACCAGGCAAACCTTCTTTAACCAAAGTAGCTGCTAGTTGTGTCGGGGTATAGGTTTTCCATTCTCCACCCTGCCACGACTCTACGCCTCTCTCGAAAACTTTGGTTTGTTTATTCTTACCGTTATTGCGTTGAGCACCAATTTGCTCACCATCACCAGCGCCAGTACCATGAGAAACAATATAAAGAGTATCACCAGATTTGAGGCTACTAAGACACTTATCTATCCAGCGGTACATAGACTTACCAATACCGGATGTCACCTTGTTGGCAAGAATATGATTCTTCGGAATACTCCATGCGCTCGCCATATTCTCCGCAAACTCTAGCATTTCTTCACTGTTTACGGGGAGGTAAATATACTTTGCCATTTTTACACCTTGTTATTATCACAATACGAAAATTATAACACTAAGCGCCTTTCAGAAAGAATTATTAAGGACATCCAAAGATTTGAGTGAGGTATTAGCACTGGACAGGTATAAATCATGAAGGCTATCCATCTCCGATTTGGTTGTTAGGGCCATGAAATACCGGTAAGCGGCTCCACATTCGTTTCAAACTTTAAGGTCCAAGCTACCAGCACCAATGGTGTTCAAATTTTGATCATTTAAGAAAGCGAGCATGTTGGTTTTAAAGTGATGGGCAGGAGAAAACTTGAGAAGTGGTACTGAAGTCTCATCCGCAATGCTGAGGGTTAAGGAGAGCCAAGTTATGATAAGTTTAAGCGTACCCAATTCATGGTGTAGAACCTTATACATGAGTCAAAAGTCACCGAAAGAGAAAGTCTTAATGTGCTGAGAGAGCGCAACAACTCTGAGCTTCGGTAGTAATAAGTCAGATTTTAAACAAGAGTATTTTTGCCCTTTTAAAATAGATGACTTTAGATAGAGGCGGCGCGTTAGCGAGATATGTAATCTTTTGCTGATCAGAAGGTCATTCAGAGATGTTGCATCAAGAGATGTCTGGGCGTTTCATGGTAGGTTTTTCGTCAATTATATTTATTTGCATAATTACCTAACGTTCAGCAAGATTCTGATCCTTTGTCAATAGGACTGACGGCTTATACTTTATATTCATAGGTAACTGATGTCCTTAGCGCGTATTTAGTTAAAAGTAGAGTTGAATTATTAGGCAAAGCTTGCGAAGGAATATGCTTAGTTGTAGCCGCATGCGACAAATTGCATCGGTATAGCAGGCATATAGCTGGCCCGTCCGTTAAATACTTGCACCTTGTCTATATTACGAACTGCCTACCTGTTTATTTAGAAAGGATTAATAATTTTACGATCCACTTAATATGTAGCCGGGTGAGGAAATGGTATGGCTGGTTGCAACACCGGCTATCTATCAAAGTTTCTATTTCACTGCCGCTAGATTACTGTGGAGGGTGCCAATGAGATTTTTGATTTTATGTCTGGCGACATTAGGTAAGTACGGACCAAAGGGTTTTCCCAATCAGTTTTTGAGAGTCATATTTTCACTTAGCTTAGCTGTGGGTGTCACATCAAATGCGCAGGAATCCAGTTCTTCAGAACTGGAGGGCGATAAGTTATCTACTGCTGACTATTTAAGGAAGGAGTTAAAAAGCAGGCAGAATTTAGTTTGGATCGGGCATAAAGTCCCCGATACTGATTCTGTTAGCGGAAGCTTACTAGCAGCCTTTATTTATGGTGGTAAGCCTGGAACACCCAGTAAAGTTAATCCTGAAACTCGCTTTGCAATTGATCAATGTGGTGCTGATGAGCCAAAAATAATCGAAAAGTTTTCAGGAAAGGCTGTTGGCTTAGTTGATTTTAATCAAAGCACACAATTGCCAACTGGAATTGACCCAGACTCGATTGTAGCAATAGTCGACCATCATGCGATTGGCGGATCACCAATTAATATTCCGAATGTAATTAGTATAGAGATAAGGCCCTGGGGATCGACCGCCACGATTTTGACTGACCATGCACGCATGTTTGACATTGAACTGCCGATTCATTTGGCGTGTATGGGGTTGGCCGCAGTTCTTTCGGATACGGTTAACCTGACATCACCTACCACAACTGAATACGATAGAGCTTATGTTCAAATACTGGCCAAGAGAGCTGGCATAGATGATATCAATAAATTCGCAGAGCGTATGTTGATGGCAAAATCTGATTTGGGTGGCTTTTCGGCTAAGGATATCATTTTACTCGACTATAAGGACTTTGAATTTGGGGGAAAAGAAGTTGGCATCGGTGTTGCTGAAACGCTGATAGCCCAGCCGTTGATTAATAGGAGATACGAGCTGCAATCTGCTATGGGCGAGATAAAGAAAGAGAAAGGTATCGATCATTTGATCTTCGCAATCGTTGACACTCGTGAAAATCGATCTTATCTGCTTTGGAGTGATGACCAAGATAAGGCTGTTGTTATCTCGGCATTTGGAGATCATGTAGTCGATGACATGGTTGTTGCTGAGGGGGTGATTTCACGGAAACGCCAAATTGGTCCTGCGATTCAACGAGCCCTAGAGAAGTAAAAAGGGAGATAAGAGAAATGAGAGTGGCTGGGCCTGTGTCAGTTGCGCGACTTCACTACTATCCCTCCTAAAAGAGCTATAGCAACCAGTAGGGACTATCACTTGACCGGACGATCTCGGGTTAGTGTTTCGAGCTGCATATGCTCCTATTACTAGCTGAGGAGTAGATTTCTGTTTAAAGCTCATTATTCCTTGATTGGTGGAGCACTGCTATGGTCGGAAAAAACCTGAGCTAGAATAATAAGGAGGAAAGGTCGTTAGATTAATTTCGGTGTTTTGGAACTATAATCTGCTGTGGCGGGTTTTTACTATTAACACGAACCTATAAAAAATTATCATTCGCGCGTAGGTAAAGAGAAAACTAGCGAGATGAACTATATTTATTTGACAGGGACTTCAGCTTCTCGGCTGTCTCAAAATCGGAACTAAACCATATCTGTAATGGATAGGACTCAAGAATAACCACATCTTTTACCTTTCCTAATTCTTCCAGACGCTGTACTTCCTGTAAAACTGGATCAGGTGTTTTTAGGCTGCCTCTCACCATTATTCGCTGCCATTCGGGTTCATCATCTGCCATCATTCCACATGCACTTAGAAAAAATATTAAAGAAATTAGCGTTCTCATACTTTTAAAAAAGGCGCCCAAGGGCGCCTTATCCTAAATTTGGGTGAAGTAATTTTACTTTATGGGTAATTCTCAATCCAATCCTGCAAAGTGTTATAGACGGAGCTGGTTATACGCGTTCCACAGTTTTGCGAGGATGATCCAGTTGTGTGGATTCCGCGAACACTGTTGGACGTGTCTTTAATCCCACTGCCACTCTGACCGCCAGCTGTATCTAATGTGTAACACACTCTGTATGTACTTGAAGACGTGCTACCGGAATCTGTCCACATAGTAGCAAATGGCTTATCTCCTGGGTATCCAGTAACACTATGAGTGCCGCCAGAATAGACACCCCATCCGGAATATCCATTGTGTGGTGGTTCCGCTAACACAATAATTGCATAGTCATAGTTCGTATCTGAATTATTATGCCAAGCACTGGTAGTCACAGCATTTGTCCAGGATTCACTCCCCCAGGGCTCATAATTACCAGATTGAGCCACTGTAAAATCAAGAGAACTATACCAGTTGCCGGAGCCATCAGAAACACAATGTCCTGCTGTTAGCACATGCTTTGCGGTAATCAATGTACCGGTACAGCCTACATCAATGCGGCCATTGTACCAGTGAGGATTTTGCACGGTATTAGTAATTTGAACTCTGTCGTCGGTACCAATTACAACTGTGGGGAGCAGTTGTTCCTCACCACGAATCATGGTGGGCGCCTGTCCTTTTGATGAAAAAATCCTTGAATCCAAACCATGAGATTCAATAATTGCTATCGCTTGCTCCAATAGCGATAAGGATTCTTGATCTACTTCTGCAGTATATTGCCTACCGTCTGGAGTAACCGAAACAGCTCTTAAAGAAGCGGTGCGTTCCATTAACGTATATTCTTTACTTACTGCGGCATCATTGACTACCGGTTGTTTTGCGACATTATGACCGCTTATAAAACTTGCGGTTTGGTCTATCTCAACAAAGTTATAAAGGGGGGCTGCATGGGATGCCCCTGAGAGCACTACCAATGAAAGAAAAATATGACTTCTGTTCATATCTGATCCCTCTAAATTAATAGGTTTTAAGTAGTGGTACAGCCATTTTTGTTTTCGCACTTAATTTATGTGCGGGCGCATAATATAGTACCGCCGTACATGTTTACAACTCGATGATAGTTAATTAGAAAATAACCGGCGCCAGTTTTTATGTGAGAGAAAGCAGAAAATATTTGCCTAAAAGATTATATTAATTGCTTTAGGTGTTGAGGGTTTTGTGGTTGCTAATATTTGTTAAAGTATTGAGTGGATAAGCTAAGATTTTTTAGTATGCGAACATTAAATTAATTGGTTCATAGTGAGGTCTATGTCATTTGTCCAATGTTTCTCGCAGCTGAAGATTATCACTTGCTCAGCTTATGGTTGCATATTATCTTGGTTATTATTTAAATAGGAAGTGTTTATGTAAGAGATATAGAGCTCGGAAGTGTAGGAATCAGCAAGATAAATAAACTGTTATAGAAGTGCTATTTTCTAAATCAGCTGCGGCGACAGATACCCATTAAAGTCGTGAAGAACCTTGATGGCTATAAATGGAAGAGGGCTATAATCAAAATAAAGGTTTTTGTGGCGCTGGGCACTAGATATTCAATCATCCTCAAAGGAAATAAATGTTTGGCACTCATATATTTTGAAGCGCCAGAGGGATCTGTGAAGTGTTCGAAATAGGTACTCCAACTATTTAAAATAGCAGATTCTTTAGAGCTACTAGTTGGAATCAAGACTAATTGGTAGTAAAGCGGTAAAGGGCCCGCATACTGCAGGCCACTCTTATCTATCTCTGAGAATCTCCATAGCAGCATTATGCCCAGGTACTCCAGTAACTCCGCCTCCCGGGTGGCTACCCGAGCCACAGAGATACAGATCCTGTATCGGTGTGCGGTAATCTGCAAAGCCCATAAAGGGGCGATTACTCCATAGTTGGTCCAGTCCTAGGGCACCATGGAATATATCACCCCCCATGAGGCCAAATTTGCGCTCTAAATCTAGCGGTGAGTGAATTTGTTGGGCGATTACCGCATCACGAAAATTGGGAGCATAGTTTGTGACAGTATCGATAATTGTTTTTGCAGCTTGGTCACGATAGTCGTCCCAGCTTTTTCCTTGCGGAAGTTCTGGAGCGAATTGCTGGCAAAATAGGCTGGCGACATGTTTGCCTTCTGGAGCAAGAGTAGGATCGATGGTGGAGGGGATCAATATTTCTACAATGGGGTGTGTTGACCAGCCGTATTGAGTTGCATCGACAAAGGCCTGCTCCAAGTAGGTCATTGTTGGACCAATGACTATCCCAGATTGATGATGCTGTTGTAGGTGAGTTCCAGGCTTACAGATGAAGTCTGGGAGTTCAGACAGTGCTACATTCATACGGAAAGTACCGGAACCTACCCTGAATCCACGTACGCGGCGGCGGAACTCTGGCTCTAGGTGTTGTTCGTCAATCATCCGGGAGTAAAGCAGCTTGGGACCGACATTGGCGATTACTTTGTCAGCCGTAATAGTTTTTCCACTGCTAAGTCGTACGCCGTTGGCACGACTACGGTCTACCAGAACTTCTTTGACTTCCGCATCTGTACGAATATTGACCCCAAGGCGCTCAGCTTCTTTTCGCATGGCTTGAGTGATAGCGCCCATACCGCCCATAGCATGTCCCCAAGCGCCTTTCTCACCGTTAGCCTCGCCAAATACATGGTGTAACAGCACGTAGGCAGAGCCAGGAGTGCTGGGAGCTGCATAATTTCCGACTATAGAGTCGAAAGCAAATGCAGCTTTGACATGGTCATTTTCAAACCAGGCATCCAATACACTTGAAGCACTCTTGGTGAACAGGTCAAGTGCATCGCGACGAGATGACATACTCAACTTTTTCGCTCTTAAGCCAAAGCCCCCAGCACGAACTAAATCCACAAAGCCACCGCCCACATTAGGGGGAGAGCGGAGTAATTCCTCGCGCAAAATATCTGCTACGGTTTCCAGCATGGCATAAAAGTTAGGTAAGGTAGCTGCGTCCTTTTCTGAGAAACGTGCAATCTCAGCTTGTGTATCCAAGATATTTTTATGGAAAGAGAGACTTTCACTATTTGAAAGTGGAAAGAAGTTAGCTTGTGGCCGTAACTTGATTTCCAAGCCATGTTCACGGAGATTGAGATCTTCGATGATTTTCGGGTTGAGTAAACTTACTGTGTAGCTTGCTACAGAATTTCTAAATCCCGGGTAGAACTCTTCAGTTACTGCTGCCCCTCCGACTATAGATCGGCGTTCAAGGATCGTTACTTTTTTCCCTGCTTTTGCTAAATAACAAGCGCAGACCAAGCCGTTATGACCACCACCAATAATCACATAATCCTTCATTATTATTCTCTATATGGATAAGGACTAGTATGAATATTTACAGAAAACTATCAAAAGATAAAGAGTGTTTTTTGGGTTTCAGTTTTGGAGCGATAACTTTAGTCATTACTTATCTGTTTTAGGGTATTGGGGAAGCGGAATTCAAATGCCCTAACTCCAGATAATGTGGTTTAAGTAAGTCTAAAGTAACTAGAGCTGAAGAAAAAATAACTGCTGAAGTTATTTAGATGTAAATTAAAATACAACATGCTTCTGAGTATTGGTAGGGCGCCAGATGTTGAGGTTTATCTAATCTTGATCAGATAAAGACAATATCGCAGGTTGCAGTCATTTGGTGCTTTTGATTTTCGCCAACGACTACCTATATACGGATGGAGAATAATGTTCCTTAAATTCAAAACTGTTCATGTATGTTCTTATCAATCCTGCAATATATCAATAATTGAGTTGAGTTATGAAAGAGATGTAGTTCAGTTGATGGTTATTTTTTAATTGTCTGGGTTATGTTTGAGTGATAAAGTCAATTAGTAAATGTCTTTATTTAGTATGTGAAGGTTAAAAGGATTTAATAATATGTACAAACGTATAAGTTTAAGTACTGTACTTTCTTTATGTTCGGTATTTCTCGCTGAAAATTCAGTAGCGCATACGAGTGACTTGGATAGTCTTTTTATAAATGCGGTTTCTGAGGAGTCTGTGCCTGGGATTAGCGTGGCTGTAGGGGAAAATGGGCATGTTCGATGGGCAAGAGGTTATGGTTTTGCTGACCTCGAATCTCATGTTCCAATGACTAGAAGAACCAAATTGAGAATCGCCAGTGTTTCGAAAGTTATCACAGCAGCTGCTCTCATGAGGTTGAAAGAACAGGGGATTATTGAGTTGGACACCTATGTCTCTTCGCTGGTAGAGGCTTGGCCTGATTCACACGCTGATATTAGCTTAAGACAGATAACAAATCATACTTCAGGGATTCGCCACTACCAATCTTTGGGGGAATTTCTTTACAATGTGGAGTATAGTTCCACAATAGATGCGTTAGATCTTTTTAAGGGTGACGATTTACTTTTCTATCCTGGGACAGACTCTAATTACTCGACCTATGCTTGGACATTGCTCGCTGCCGCAATGGAATCTGCATCAGGAACTGAATTTAAAAAGTTAGTTCAAGAGGAAGTATTTGATCCTTTGAGCCTCAAAAATAGTATTTTTGATGAAAACTCTCCCATAATTCCCCACAGGCAAAGAGCTTATTCTTACTGGGGAGGAAGTCTAATCAACTCTCCAGAAGTAAATAGTAGCTATAAATATGCTGGCGGAGGTATGCTCTCTACACCAAGTGACCTGGTTAGGTTTGCTATGTCACATCTTGATAGTGGCTATCTGAGTGATGAATCGCTTTCTGAGCTTTTTAGCCCAGGAACTCTAACAAGTGGTGAGGAAGTAAGCTACGGAATTGGTTGGATTGTTGACTTTATCAGTTTAAGCGATTGGTATGATCCGGAGGAGGATGCGGAGCTGATTAGAGTTATCGAGGAGCATCCAAACATTAAATTGATGAGCGGTGAAGGAGTTGGCGGAAGTACCATGCTAATGCTTTGCCCTGATCATGCCCGCTCTATAAGCGTTGTCAAGAATGTAGATAGTGATCAAACGGCTGACTTGATAGAGCTATCTCTGAAAACATTAGATATTTTCCATAATAAAAACTAATTAATTTAAGGTGTCAGAAAGCTAAAGTTGCTAATTTTAAGATTACCCTTCACTCGCTTAGAGCCATTTTCTGGTCTACAAGGAGGGGAAGGGTAATTAAATTCCTCCGCCGTCCTCAGGTGACTATTTAACTGTTTCTTCGAAAATAATCGCGAGCACATTCCAGTGTCGCATGGGGTGAAAGCATATCAAAAGTAAAGTTCTTTGGAGTCCGATTTTGTTTTATGGTATTTGGCCAGTCCTGATTGGCCAGGGCCGTTTTACCAAGCGAGATGATATCTGCTTCATTGTTTTTTAGGACCTGAGCTGCGAGTTTTGGGTCTGTAATTCCGCCGTTGGCAATAACCGGTAGAGTACTATATTTCCTTGCCAGACTTGCTAATGAGTTACTGTTTTCAAAGGCGGGAGTGTCTATTTTTGGTTCGGTGGTATGAATATAGTCGGTACCACATTGCTTCATTAGCTCGAAAACTTCGGCAGCTCCAGCTTCGCCTTCAGGCCAAATATAGTTGGTATCATTCACTTTTTTCTGAGAGAAACGAACGCCCACTACAAAGTCCTTTCCGACCGCTGCCCTTACTGATTCAAGTGTTTCCTTGTAAATACGTAAACGGTTAGTGAGTACTCCTCCATAACAGTCTTTTCGTTTGTTGGTATAGGTGGTTAAAAATTGGTCTAACAAGTAGCCATTGGCACCGTGTATCTCAACACCGTCAAAGCCGGCAAGTTGTGCCATGCGGGCAGCCTGAGCGAAGCCCTCAACAACCATTGCAATATCTCGCTGTGTCATGGCTTCCGGCATGGGATAGAGGCCTTCACCATAGTAGAAGGGCATTTGACTTCCCTGGGGACGAACCTTAGAGGGGCCAGCATTTTGATCGGTATAGGGGTTATATTGCGAAAGGGCGCCGGCATGCATCAATTGGGCATATATCCGGGCTCCTTGCCTATGAACTCTTGAGATAATCGGCTTCCAGCTCTGTGCATGATCGTGATTGGCCATACCGGGTTGATACTTGTAACCCTGACTGTAAAGTCTATCTGTATATAATCCCTCGGTAATAATCAGCCCAAACCCTCCGTGGGCAAATCCCTCATAGTACTCTTCCATCAGTGGACCAATGCGACCATCCAGCCCGGCGCTGACCCGTGTCATCGGTGCGACTGCGAGCCTGTTGGGCATACGTAAGTTACCGATTTCAACGGTGTTGAATAGATTTTGATATTTGATAGCCATAAATATTTCTTACCCATTAAGATTTTTCATATTTTGACAATTAACGAATTGTTGTGTAAATCAGACATTAGGTAATTACAGTTTCAACTATTTATTGAATATGGCAGGAATTAATCAATTAGAGAGCTTGAGGGTTTTCAGTACGGTCGTGGAGTGTGGAAGCTTTACCAGCGCTGCAAAACGTTTGGGTGTGTCTGCAGCTTGGGTTTCTAAGTCGGTAGAGCGATTGGAATCTCGCCTGGGAACCACGCTTTTGCGCCGCAGTACTCGGCATATGCAGGTGACTAGCTCCGGGGAACGGTGTTACATGCGGGCACTTGAAGTGCTCAGCAAGTGGGATGCTTTAGAGGATGACTTGTGTGAATCCAATGAAAGCCCTAGAGGAAAGTTACGGATTGGCGTCCCGATGTCTTGGGGGTTATCCAAGTTCGGTTCTATTTTGAATATGTTTATGGATCGGTACCCGGAAATCCTTCTAGATATTCAAATGGGAGATCATTATGTGAATGTGCTAGAAGAGAAGTTTGATCTTGTGCTACGGCTAACTAATGAGCTAGCTGATAGCGCCTTGTTATGCCGAAAAATTACCAGTTATCATCGAGTTGCCTGTGCGGCGCCTGAGTACCTTAAACAATATGGGGAGCCAGGCCACCCCCGTGAGTTAAGTGACCATCACTGTTTGGTATATACCCTACCGGGTAAACCCAGCGTGTGGCAGTTTAAAGATAAAGGTAAATGGCTCGATATTTATCTGGAACCTAGGTTGACTTCTAATAACAGTAAATTACTCCATTGTGCTTTGTTAGAGGGGAAGGGCATTGCACTGATTCCCCATTTTATCATTGAAGATGATCTTAGAGAGGGGCGATTAGTCCCGATTTTGACAAGCTTTCAAACTGCTGAATTAAACCTCTATTCTCTTAGGCCTGGGGACCGTATGTCCTCCTATCGATTAAAATTACTATACAATTTTATATGTGAGCAGCTTGGTGAGTAAGATTGGGGATGTATCAGAGGTAATATCTTTTACCTTGGGTGCATCCCCTATCAAGCTCTACCCTTTTATAGATTACCTATGATCGTGCGGATTAGTTCTAGTTAAGCATTAGGGTTTTACAAACTTATTTCTTGCACTCTCTATCTTAGATCGCGTGACACATCCCTCTAGATGGTCATTAATTAATCCCATTGCTTGCATAAAGGCATAGACAGTTGTAGGCCCTACAAATTTCCAGCCTAACTTTTTCAAATCTTTCGATAATATGATCGATTCATTTGAGGTAGACATGGACTGAGGCTTGCCAAGCATCTCTTTTTTAGGTTCGTATCTCCAGAGAAATGATGCAAGAGATCCTTCTTTCTTTACGATTTCCTTGGCACATTTGGCATTATTAATAACGGCTTCGATTTTACCTCGGTGTCGGACTATTCCCTCATTTGATAGCAGTTTTTCCACATTTGTATTGGTAAAACGGGCTACTTTATTAAAGTTAAATCCATAAAAAGCTTCCCGAAAGTTTTCTCTTTTGGCAAGAATTGTACGCCAGCTTAAACCAGACTGAAAACCTTCCAGGCATAGCTTTTCAAATAGGCGAAAATCGTCACTAACTGGAAAGCCCCATTCTCTGTCATGGTACTCCAGGAAATCTGGTGCAGAAGCGCACCAGTTGCAACGGTATTTACCATCATGACTTTGAATAAGTTGCGCGGCCATACTAATTACCTAACCGTTTGTCTCTGGGTCTAATAAAAATTCAAGCTGCGGACTAGCCTTGGATGAATCAATTTCTATGACATCGGCACTAACCACTTTTTCAGATACGAAAGGGTCTTGTTCGATGCGTATTAGCAATTCTTCATAAGTGGTGTTAAATGCTAGGATACCTCCACCAATTCCAGGTTTTATACTTCCAGACAGTATAAAAACTCCATCATCGAAGCCTTTCTGTAACCACTCCTTATGGCCAGTCATATATTTTGCTGCTTGTGATTTTCTTTCTGAAAATTTTAACAAAATAATAAACATATACTCACAGTTCCTTGTAAATAGCGCTAAGCTTTCGTCTTGTATGTGTCAACCCAAGAGCACATTTTATTGACTTCGTACTCAACATAGTCCTTGTCCTGAAAAGCATTTGCTAAGGTTGCAACACCCTGGCTCCAAGAGAGAACCTGTAGAGCTAGTTTATCGGCATCAGTATTGGGATTTAGTTGTGTAAATTGTGTTTTTAGCCACTCCCGAAACAGACTGAAAATTTTATTGGCATCCTCTCGCCCTACATGGTTCAACTTGGCAAGTTCATTGGAGAGAGTACCTACGGGACAGCCGAAATCTCTGATCTTATCCCAGTTGGTAATGACAATACGGATATAACATTTTAACCGTTGCTCAGATGTATTCCCTTGTGCTTCCCATTCTTCAAGCATTGCTTGGGTTTTTTGCAATCTTCTCTCTATGACACCAGATAGAATTTGATCTTTAGTCTTGAAATGGTGGTAGAAGTTTCCGCGAGAAATATTTAAAAGATTAGCGATATCCTTGAATGAGGTATGCTCAAAACCCTGTTGATAAAATAAGTCATCTGCTATTGCGATGATTCGCTCGCGGGTGTCTAGTTTTTCCATATCGATTACTTTACTGATTTTCTACTTGGGTTGAGGCAAATGGGTAGTCAGTGTAGCCTTTTTCATCTCCACCGTAAAAAGTTGAGTGATCGGCTTGATTGAGTGATATGCCTTGTTTTAGTCGGTAAACTAAATCAGGGTTGGCTAAAAATGGTGTTCCAAATGCAATTAGATCGGCATTATTGCTTTTCAGGGATTTTTGGGCCAGTTCGAGATTATAGCCATTATTCGCGATATACACACCCTTAAAGCATTCGCGTAAAGCTGGATAATTTACGGTTCTCTCTTTTTTCATCATATCGCCTTCCAGAATATGAACGTAGGCAATATTCCGGTTACTTAGCTGCTCTAAAACATACTCGAAATTTTCTTGTGGGTTAGAGTCAGACATTGAGTTAAAACTATTCTCTGGTGTTAGACGCACGCCTATACGGTTTGAAGGCCAAGTTTCCATCACGGAATCAATTATTTCGTTTAAAAGACGCATGCGATTCTCTATATTTCCACCATAGAGGTCGTTGCGATGATTAGTCCCGTCACGCAGAAATTGATCAATCAGATACCCGTTAGCGCCGTGAACTTCAACTCCATCAAAGCCGGCCTCTTTAGCCATTTGTGCAGCAAAGCCAAATTGCTCCACGATTTTTGGAATCTCACTAGTTTTTAGTGCACGAGGAAGAGCAAAGTCCTTATGCCCCTCGTAGGTAACCGCTTGCCCAATTGGTTTAATTGCAGATGCGCTCACGGGAGCCTTTTTATCTGGTTGTAGGTCGGGATGGGAAATGCGCCCGCAATGTTGCAGCTGTATAAAAATTTTCCCACCAGCTTGATGTACTGCATGGGTTAACTTCCTCCAACCATCAACTTGATCAGCGGTGTATATACCTGTCGTGTAAGGGTATCCCACACCTTGCGTAGAGATAGGAGATGATTCAGCGATAATTAGGCCAGCGCTTGCCCGCTGTTGGTAGTGCGTAACCATCATGGGTGTTACGACTCCATTTTTGTCCGCTCGATTTCGCGTCATCGGCGCCATAACCATGCGGTTTGTAAGTCGAAGACCTGATAAATCGAAGGATTGAAATAGATTTGCCATGCTGTACTTCCTCTTTAACTAGCATTACAGGGTCTAGGACGCTTGACCTAGAATCAATAATGCTAGGTCAGGCGTCCTATACCTGTCAACCGTTTATCATTTGGGATGGGGGTGGAAGCTAAAAGTGGCGATAATTCATACAGGTGGAGTGCCTGGTCGTGGGGTTAAGTCTTTATGGCAACATTTGTTCTGGTACACGGTGCTTGGCAGGGAGGCTGGTGTTGGAAGCGGGTATCAGCGTTTCTTAGGCGGTACGGCCATGAGGTTTATAGCCCAACTCTGACGGGGCTCGGAGAAAGGGCGCACCTTTTAGATGGCACAATCAACCTGGATACGCATATACAAGACATTCTGGGTGTTATCGCATGTGAAGAGTTAACGGATATTGTCTTGTGTGGCCACAGTTATGGTGGAGTGGTAATAACCGGTGTGGCTGATAAGGTTCACCAGCATATACGATCCCTTGTCTATCTTGATGCCTTAGTTCCAGAGGATGGGCAAAACGTCTTAGATCTTTTGCCTGTAGAGGTCGGGTTGAGTTTTCAGGATATTGCCAGAACTCAGGGTGATGGATTTCGCGTAGCGCCAAGTCCTGCAATAGATTTCGGGGTTAACATTCAAGATCAGGCGTGGGTGGATCGGCGCTGTGTCGACCATCCACTGGGATCATTTGAGCAACCGATTCAACTACAGGGCTTATGGAAGCAAGTTGGTCGGCACCGGTACATCTATGCATCGGGCTGGGCACCAGGAATTGGTAGGCCGTTCTTTGAGAGAGCTCAGAAAGAACTTGGTTGGGAGACGATAAACCTTCCCTGTGGTCATGATGTGATGCTAGATATGCCCAAAGAACTTACCCAAATTTTGATAGCCTCGATATAGCGATAGCCGCGCTACTTTAGCAACTTATATGGGGCACCCCTTATGGATGCTCCAATGAGAGATGGGTCAAGTATGTCTCTGTATAATTAAAGTGCGTGTCGATATAAAAAATAATTGATCTATTGAATCCAAGTTTTGTGTTGACTACGCCTAATTACATAGTGAAGAAATCAAAGAGAAAAAACATTTCCTCGGTTGCGGGTGGGTGGCATAAATCTAGGGGAGCAAGATAAGCCATGGTTGGTACTACATCACGGTGGCGTGACTGATGATGCGGCTACGGCTTACCTTTTAGTTGTTCCTGAATGTAAGGCCTCTATAGCTTTTGCGACTAACTATGTGCCAGAAAAATTCTGGCGGATGCGGGGGCGTATGGCGTCAATCTTGAAAGAATACCTTGGTGTTGAAAGATGCAACCGCTGGGATTTCCTTCAGCCCTCTGTATAGTTGCGTTAACTTTTATGTATCTTCATTGCTGCATACGTTGAGCGTGCCTCCCTGCTGACAGCCCTAAGCTTTTGGAAAGGCGAGTTGATGCTCATGTCAAATTTCTATAAGGCCTTTAAAGGCTTCTATACAATATCTCCATTTTCAATTTTGACTTATACCTGAAGTAGAAAGAGATAACTTACTGTTTTTGGTTGAAATGAACTGGGCTGGCTAAACTAAAGATACTAGTAGCAGGAGCTATCAGATTAAATAGAGAAGACGCCTGCATAACACTATAGAAAACGGTCGATATGGGTTGTGCCAAAGGCGGAAAAAAACGCGTTTCTCTGTTGAGTGCTACGCTGCTTAGTGCCACCTGTATGATAGGTTCGGGCTGGTTGTTTAGTGCGCAGCTTACGGCAAACTATGCTGGTAATTGGGCTTTTGGAGCCTGGATATTAGCGGCGCTTTTGGTCTTGATGGTTGGCTTGTGCCTAAGCCGTGTCGTTGCATTCTACCCAGTCCGAGGAGCCCTCGCTCAATCCAGTGCATTGTCGCACAATAGTATTTTTGGAATGCCATTTGCGTTTGCTAACTGGTTTGGCACATTAATGGTTGTTGCGACCGAGGCGCAGGCAACTACCCAATACCTCTCATCTGCTATAGATTCCTCTTTGTTAATTGACAACCACACCTTGACTCCGTGGGGGAAGGTTCTCGCGTTAAGTATTCTTTTTGTATATTTGCTGATTAACTATTATGGAATACGGTTTCTTGCCAAGATCAATAATGTTGTCACTGTTCTAAAGATATTTACTCCCACCTTTGCAATAGTCGTATTGCTTATAGTTGTATTTAGTAGTGATACAAGTGGGTCAAATTTTTCAATTGACTCTAATCAGGAGTTTGGATTTGGAAGCGCTTTTTCTGCTGTTATTGGGGCAGGTCTAATATATTCGTTTAATGGCTTTCAGATCAGCGTTGCCTTTGCCAGTGAGATAAAACACCCCAAACGCAATATTCCTTTGGCCGTTACTTTATCAATTACAATAATGACGCTTGTTTATCTTGCATTGCAATATGCTTTTATGGCCTCAGTGCCGAACGATCTTCTGGTAGAAAATGGTGGTTGGCAAGGGATTAATTTTGACTCGCCGCTTTTGGACTTGGCGACACTGCTTGGCTTGCACTTTCTTGCGATGATACTACTCGCAGACAGTGTGATAAGTCCCTCGGCATCTGGATATACTTATTTGGGGGCCTCGTCAAGAATTCTATTTGCAATGGCCTCTGTAGGGCAAATGCCACGATGGTTGGCTGTTTTAGATCCTGTACATAATTTATCAAGGCGCTCGATGCTTACTAATTGGTTGATAGCGGCAGTTGTACTTGCTCATGCTGATAGCTGGGCAGCACTTATGGTTATCGTATCTGGCTATCATATAGTTGGATATATGGCCGCCCCCATTAGCATGGGAGCACTTGAACCTGGCAAGAGATACTTTGGGGCTGCTGTTTTTGCTGTACTGGGGGTGCTCATGATTACCATAACTTCATCATCCCTTTTGTTGGTGTGCGCCTCTTTGTCAGTACTTATCTGTATTTATGCATCATTGCATATTGCCAGTATTGGGGTTAAGAAATTATCTGTGTTAGTTCTGCCGTTTATTATATATTTATGGATTTTATATTTTATTCAGTATACTTGGGCGGTAATTGCTTTTTCAGTTGCTTTTTATTTGTTAATATCTTCGAAGCCCTATGTTAAATTTTGCAGGGTATATAATAAGCTGTAGCTTGATGTAAGGTTTTAAATGGTTGGTGTCTGTGATATTGGTAAAAGATTCCAGGGTGTTGGGCGCATCCAAGTACATGAGTGAACCCTTTTGTTAGGGCTAAACATTTAAGTGCTAAGTCAGGAATTCTATTGCCTAGGCCAATTCTGGCATGATCTGTTTAAGTTTTTGCATGCCTGATAATACCTATCATTTTATCCGCAGATATATTGGCAGGTGGTAATAGGGGGTATTCGAGTACAGCTCGCGCAGTAGTATCAAGTTGAAGAAGCCTATTAATTCTTGTTTGTTTAATAGGTTATTACTTTTCTCCAAAAAACTACTACTAAAATATTTAAGTCCGGGGTAGTGCTGGGTTTTAACTTTTACTACACAGCCCTCCTGGAGGCTCACTTTCGGAGGGAGCATAGTTAGTAGGCTGGTGTGACAAATTACTCAATTGTCAGAGCTTAGAGAGCCGCCTTACAGCTTTCTCTCTCCATTCATTGGATAAGGGCTGTAGCTGACTTGCAGTCTGGAGTACTTGCTTGGTATTGGGAAATTGCTTATCAAAAAAAACTCTGAACATAGATCGTATGTCGATTGAGTTTGGAGCTTCAGCTATCTTACAAATCGAATCCCCCTCTTTAATATGCCCCTCTTTAACAACTCTAAAATATACACCGCAATTAAAGCTGCTAGTGAGAATCTTGGCTGCAGCGTCATTATCTAGGGCCATGCTTAGCTTAAAGCAGGGTATTCTGGGTTGACTTACTTCAAGGATACAACTGCCTATGCGGAATTGGTCGCCAACAAAGATATTTTCTTCTCGAAGCCCTTCTACCGTTAGATTCTCACCAAATGCGCCATACTTAAGGCCCTTTCTGCCTAACAGGTTCTCCCAGTAAGGGTAGTGGTCATTAGAAAACGCATATATGGCCATATCTTTGCCGCCATGATTTTTTAAGTCTGCCTGCTCATCTCCTTCCAAATTATTCTTACCAACAAAAACTTTTCCTTGGGCTGGTTTCTTGAAGATCCCCGTTGTTACAGTCTTACCCTTGTATTCATAATCTACTTTTTTGGATACGTTTATAGAAAGGAGTTTCATATTTGCTTATTGGTAGATAATTTATGCAGGACCTGGATCTTAGCAAAATATACGCTTATTGCACAGCTATCCAATGTTGCCTTGACATCCTATAGGACGGCTAACACATATCTGTTTATTGGTTAATGGTTGGAAGATTTATCTCGATACCAGCGCCAGCGATCTTCTTCGTATTCATAGCATATATTATCGCAGTGGATCTTCTTCTCTACGCACCAGTCTTGATTTTCATTATCTCTAATGCAGTCATAGTAGCTATTCTTACAGGTTTTTATACACCTGTTTCGAGCCTCACGATCATGAAGTTCTCCAGCTCTAACATTCACAAAGAGGCAAGAAGTCAGTGTAATTAGAATTGTGATTAGATAGCGTAGCTTTGGCATGGTTAAACGCCGTTTGATTTTGCTCCTGAAGAGTAATGTCACTAGCGATAAATCAGTAAAATATTTGTTGGTTGGTTTGCTGGCAGGCGGGTGTGCGGATGATGAGTGCTAAGCGTGTATTTTCTGATAGAGTGAATGTCACTGTCCTTAGGCTAGGCGGCAACTTTTTTTGAGTTGCCGCCTTACATTGTGATGAGATTTTTATCCGTTGGCAGTGGCCAATTGGTCAATTACCTGTTGTATTTTCTGTTTATTGTTCTTAATGAGTCGATCTGAGTGAATCTTGAGTGAGTCGATATTGTCGTATTCGAATAGACCGACATGGGGTTCAGTTACCTCTACATTGAGATAGTCATATTTGATCTTTACATTGTTGGAGAGTAATGAAGCAATTTCCAGGGCGTGCAATTGCTGCTCATCCATTGATCTTTGAACACTTGAGATAGCATCTCGTGCCCACTGTAGTATGCCCCAGTTTTTCAGGTCTTTATATTTCACCTGCGAACTGTTCAGCGGGGACGTGCCGGACCCAAGAATCAGCACATAGTAGTTCTTGTGAGGGAACTCTTTGATGATATCCAGGAGCGCAACACTTGCAGGGTTGTTGGCAGAAATACCTGCGTCGGCAAAGTATTTATGGCCCACTTCTTTGCTGTCAGCCATAAAGCCAACTGGGGGAAACAATGAGACCCCACTAACTGCAGCTGTGACCAGTTGGTATAGGCTGTTGGTAGGAAGCTCACTGGTATCTCCTCCTCGGTTTTTGAAGAGGTGAAGTTCACCAGTATTTACACTGAGTGAGGGGATAATCACATAATTTTTCAAATCGGTGAAGTTAAGCTCTGGTGTATAGTGCTTCTCCATCACTTTGTGAAGACGGCGACCCAAATATTTTGGAGAAAAAAGACCGGATGCCGTAAGCAGTTTATGATACCAAGGGGTTGAAAACAGATAATTACTTTTCGACTTATATAGGTTAATAAGCAAGTCTGTTTTTGAGTCGACATTGGCATAGTTTTTAGCTAGGTGAGATGAGCGGACATTTAAACCGGTAACAATGACAGCGCCCGTCGAGACACCACTAAACACATCGAAAAGCTCGTCAACTGGTTGCCCCAGTGCTTTTTCCAAGTGCTTAATGACATATAGCGGTATGAGTCCACGAATACCACCACCGTCAATGACAAGTATATTGATCGTATCTTTATCAATGAGGTGATTGCGTATCGCAGTCTCATCCTCTTGCACTGGTGAGCGATAAAATGTTGCGCTTGCTGTAAGGATATAGTTGTACAGATAGGCGCAGGCAGTGAAAATCACGATGATCACTGTACATATAATAAGGAAATAACTGAGTTCCATTTCTGCACCTATAAGGTATTTACGTCGCAAGGATATAGACACCGAATCTTTGATATTGACTAAATTGAGAGAGCGGGTTTTGCCGGGTAAGAACGGGGGCGGAAAAACGTATGATATTAATTTTTATGGGTTGAACGGTCCGTAGTTTTTTCTCGGTTGTAAGGGCTTTCGGTGAGAAAAAAGTGCGATTTCTAGGTCTGTGCGTCTTATTTTCAGTTTTCTGGTAATGATTATTTCGTATATCGATTTTTTCGAAATTATCGATATATCGATGATGACCGAATGGTTTAATATGAGCTGAAGATGACTATTTAGTTTAATTCCAATGGTTCAATGCTGGATGGAGTGCTGTCCTAATTTAGGATAATACACATTTCAAAAAATAAGTGTATTTCTGTATTAACTCATTAATTTTTCAGTGCTTTTTGCTTGACTGGAAATTCCACCTTTAGTTACTTTTTACGCATAGAATCTTGAGTGTCCACAGAGTCCAGCCTTCTAGGCTGACTCCCCGCAGGATTGATATCAGCGCTTGGCGTACTGGCTGGTATCAGAGTTCGCCCTTGATAGCGCTAGCCATGCAAATAGCCAAAAAGCTCTCGGTGGCTGAAAAGAGGGGTTCAGCAAGGAGAGGAATGCTTTTTAAAGGTATTGAGCAGGGTTTTGGCTTCTTTAAGGCTTAGCAAGTGTGCCTTGAATGAATTGGCCCCGGCATTTACTCCCAGAGAGATCAATTTCATCACTACATTGAACGCGAGTTCTGATTTTAGGTAGGGGGTAAATGCCAGAAAGGCATTAAATATAGACTGATGAACTCTGTTTAGTAACTCTTGTATATCTGGATTGCTGGTTGATATCTTCTCGGCCTTTTTCTCAAAGGCTTTTAGCTGATTGACATACTCTGAAAATAACCTGAGATTAAACACAACCGTTCTGTGCTCTTTATATCCGGCAATGATGGTGCTGAGTGCATCATTGATCTTGCGTAAGGCTATGTAATCATTTCTTGATAGGTCGGTATAAGAATCGGAGAGATAGCCGATCGTATCTCTCCGTAGCTGACAAAACTCAAATAAGTGTTGATCATGCTTCTTTACTTCCAGAAGCTGATATATTTTCGCGAAAATGAAGACAAGAGCAATTGCCGGCAATAGATAGAGCACTACTCAAACTCCTTTTCATTAATTGGCTTCTTGGGCGCGTTTTTCCTAGTGGGAGGTGAATAAGAGAAGGCGTTGTCCATCAACTTTAAAAACCTGTCCCTATATTCTTTATTATCTGCTGCAAGCCGGTCAATTTCAACTTGTCGGTCCTTCAGGCGCCCACTGTACATCCAGAAGAGGAGGTAATGCGCAAAGATGAAAAATATGACAAAGAGGCCATTCTTAAGCCCCACATTCTGTACGAACTGAAGTATATCTTTGAGGATATCAGTCATGTAGTCCCTTACTTCTGATTTTGACAGCTCCTCATGCATTTTTAACTATTGAGACTCTTGATTCAACTTGGTTTAACTTTGAACAGTAATTTTGGTACTTGAGTCTTATTTGCTTCTGTTTAAACCCCGGATATAGCCTTCGTGAGACTGGAGGTGTCCGGCCTTGCAGCGCAAGCCACTTCTCTAGTTTGGGTAGTTAGTCTAAGCATGTGGGGTCTGAAGTAGTGAACTGGTTTCCACTCCAAAGATTTCTTTCATTGCAGTCGGGGTCAAAGGGATCTGCGAGGTCAAATTGCTGATTGCCGTTTAGGGTATTCCCGGTAATCCGGTTGTTTAAGCTATTCGAGTCAGTAACGATAATACCGCCATTGCTTGATAGTATCGATAGCCCATTATTGGATACCGTGTTGCTTGCAATCGAATTGCTTGAGCCGCCACTTAGATTAATGCCCACCTGCCCATTATCCGCCACATTGTTACTTGCTATGTTGTTGAAATTACCGTTTATCAGGATTCCAGCTTCACCGTTATTCTCAATGATGCTGTTAGATACAAATGTGAAGTTGCCGTCAATCTCGAAGCCGTCCTCGCTAAACCCAGAAACGGTAGTAAAGGAGATATTGTTATAGTCTCCCAGGATTTCAATGCCTTCGTCTCCGCCTCCTAGTACCGTACTGCGACTAATGGTGTTGTAATCGCCAAAAACCTCAATACCATCAGAGATGGTTGAAGTAGCAGGACCTGTAATATCGACGTTGGTGATGGTATTGCCGTTGCCGAATAGCAAAATTGCATTTCTTACAGCGCTATTTATTTCCATATTGGAGATGGAGTGGAAGCCTGAGCTGGAGGTGATGACACCATTGGTGCAGTTGGTTAGTTGGCCGTTGCTGAGATATGCTGCGGTGCCCTGTAGGTCTATTGCGTAGAAATCTGTTTGGGTTGGGTCCAGCGATACGCAGCTAAGCTCAAACTCCGCCATATTCAGGCTCCCTGATGGGCCTACAATGGTGAGTGCTACAGGATTGGCGATACTCAACTCGCAATTCAGGTCCTGAGATAGAGTGGTGGGCTCAGATATAGTGTCGCCGCATTCAATGGCCAGTGCGGCCGTAGATAGGGTAAAGACTGCGGCTAACAAACCTAGCTGCTTAAGTACATTCAGAGTCGTGATATCCATGGCGCTACCCCCTGAAAACTTCTCCTTGTTTCCATAATCCAAAGCCTAGCTGTGTTTTGGTGTTGAGGTTGTCGCAATAAAAAAGGGGCTTACGTCAAAAAACGTAAGCCCCTTGAAAATGGCGCGCTCGGGAGGATTCGAACCTCCGACCGCCTGGTTCGTAGCCAGGTACTCTATCCAGCTGAGCTACGAGCGCGTCGAGGAGGCGCACAATATAGATTGGTGTAGGTAGAGTCAAGCTTTTTTTCATATGAAGCACTTTTTTGGTGTTTGGTGGCCGTAAAACCTGTTTGTCTGTTTCTGTTTTCTCACAAAGGGATTTGGCTCAGGAGCCGTGGGTAGGGCTTTCTAGAGGTTATAAGAGGCTTTTTAGGCTCTACGGCGACTACTGACTGATCGTTCCGCTATTGCTTGTTCCCAGCTGGGTCACATTGGCAAGTTGTGAGGTTCCACCTTGGCTAGCTGTGAGGCTGTTCAGAGTCCCGTTTTGAAGGGATGTTAAAGTGTGGTTCATTCCGCTTTGATTCGACATTACAGAGTTCTCCATGCCGCTTTGGGTGGTCCATGAGCTAATTTGTGAGCCTGTCTGAAACAGTGTTTGTGAATTTTGCATGCCTTGCTGGCTTATATTTAATTGGTTAAAGGAACTGTTGGATTGATTGGCTGACACGGTATTTAGCTCACCAACTTGATCTCCAATAGCAAAATTATTACCGCCTGCACTCTGACCAAGGCTGGATATATTTCCAGTGCCAAATTGTGTAGAGCTGGCAAAATCAGAAATGCTTAAGCTGTGAGATATTCCACTCTCATTTTGATCCCCGATTTGTAAAATTTGAACGGTACCCAGTGAGCTTTCAATCTGTATAGATACTCCGACATTAATCAAAGTACAGCTAGAAAAATTGCTACTTGCTACTGATAAATAATACTTGAATTGGAGTTTTGGGGATTAGGGGTAGTATCTCCGGCAGTATTTATTATTTAGGTGGGATTATTGTATTGCCCGAATAGGACAGCTTATGGTTGGGATAAATCTTAAGGCTCGGATCTAGTTTGTCCTTAACCTCTTGGCGGTTTGTTAGCCTTGGCTAACGTGCGACTCTAGTGAATTGATATAACCCATATATATGTCTCGGTCACGCCTGTCTCCATTTGCATCTACTCCTGCCATAATGTCATTGATTAGATTGAATAGAGTTTCCGATAAAGTCTCTGATGCTTCACTTACAGCTTCAAGTCGGACAGACTGGCTTATATGGGTATAGAAGAAGTCCAATAGCCTTGTATCGTGGAGATTTATCGTTGAGCAAGCCAATTCTATTTGTCGTGCGTATATTTTGTATTCCGTCATGATCATTGCCCTGAACTTGTAGTTACGAGGGAGGGCTTCCTTAAGGATATTTGCATTTCTATTATTATTGTTCTCCAAGTATGCTCTAAAACCCATCATGTCATAGGATGCTGGGGCTTGTTCTTTGTGGGTTATAGTACTGATAGCCGCGGCACAAAAGTCGGCCATATGAACTCGAAAATAGTGGTATGCATTTTTTAATTGTTCGACTCTTTTTTCTTGTCTTAATTTTTCTTGTCGGTTTGATTGGTATTTTGTAAATTCATTCAATAGTAGCCCAAATGTTGCAATTCCCGTCAGTGTTTCAATGGAGGTTAGTAGATAACCGAGCTCATTGACAGGGTAAATTTCTCCGTAGCCCAAAGTTGTTATTGTTACAATGCTGAAGTAGATACTTTTTGTGAAATCGAGCTTTTCATTTATACAGGAGTCACATTCACTATATATGGCAGCAAAGATGAAGATTACTGAAAAATAACCGACAAGTATTTTTTTCCATGTCAGAAAAGATAGGAAACGTGTCATGTTCTGTGCTCATTAACTATAAGCGATATAATTTATGCCTGCGTCATTCCTTTTGGGATAATTACGATCGCGCCAGCAAGTGTAAAAGAGGGCTGCTTGCAATCAGTCAATCTGAATTATGGTGACTGTTTTGATCTTACGTTTCTATTAGCATAGTAACGTTAGCTAAGTTGTGAATTATTGAGTCGATACTATAAGGTGTATTGCTTATGGGTTGGTGGTGATGTTGAGAGCATCATTTGCATTCATGAGTTGATGTGGAGGAGGTAGGTTATATCATCGAGAAGCTCGCCCCTCAATTTATCTAACACCGAAAATGGTCTGTACGCGAGGGGGTATGATTATTGCTCTTCAGCAGAGAGTACTGATGCGTAATTCTATTACACCTGATAATGGCTTTCCGTTGACAGTTTGTCGACTGGGGTTCACCCACTTAATTGTTGCCGGTGGAGCTCAGTTAAAATCTAGTGCTTGCCCAATCGCTGGTTTTCTTCTTGGGAAAGAGGAGCTGGCTCAGCCCCTGCTTATATAAATTTATCTATATCACTGGCAATTTATGTTTCTGGCAGTGAACGGCCAATTCCCTCACTAGCTCCCAGCAATGGGTTCAAGGTGAGGAATACTTCCTAGAAGTTCTTGTATTACGGCCCGGTGACGGATGCCTTATGGTGGAGTTCTGGGGGAGTTGATAGCGGTGGGGCCGACTCAGGCATAAAGGTAGTGCTGGCGGTGATATATGCATGCGGGTTTTACCGCGCTATAACAAAAAAGGGCTTACGCCGTTAAGCATAAGCCCTTTGTTTGTATGGCGCGCTCGGGAGGATTCGAACCTCCGACCGCCTGGTTCGTAGCCAGGTACTCTATCCAGCTGAGCTACGAGCGCGTTACGGATGCGGATATTATAGATGCCCCTGGTGCAAGTCAACCTAAAGAATGAAAAAATCCTTAAAAATCATTATGTTGGCTAAAGATTAGGCATTTTGGGGGTATTTAGTGCAAGCCGAGATTTTCTTGGTTGCCGATTGGCTCCCGGCTACCTCTAGGTGGCCCAGAGGCATTTGATTGTTTTTAACTTTAGTGAGCGAAGGGAGCTGCAGCTGCTTTCTCTGTAGCCCCTCCTGTTTGTAAGGTGGATTAGAAGCGGGCTTCCAGTGATAGGTCAAACCCGTTAACGGCTACAATGTCGTTATCGATTGTCTTCCACTGAAGCTTTCCTGAGAACTTATCGGTAAAGTCATAGGTAGCACCAAGGCCGTATGTTAGATCCACATCTTTTTCACTGTACCTCTCAATTGGAGATATGAGTGACCACCAAGTGGATACAGGTCTGAACTCACTGTCGACCCTGGTGTAGGAAATACCAAGATTCGCACTCAAGGTCAGTTTTTCGAGAACCGGGTAGTGAGCGACACCGCTCAACTGAAAACTGCTGACTTCAAGTGTTTCGTCATCCTCGACGTAGGTGTTTATGTACTCTTCTTTCCACTCGTCATAATAAGTGACGGGGGAGAGATACTCATCCTGGGCGCTGCCAAAATTGCTGTATCCAGCTTCTACAGAGAAGTACGGGTTAAATTTATATCCGAGATAAATATTTAAAGAATTTGTTTGATCGCCGAAGCGCTGCCCCTCAAGGTAGTGGCCGGATCGGGCTTTCTGACCATCGAGGTCATGGTAGCCTAGGCCAAACCCGATATAGAACGGGTTCTCTTCGGCTATAGAGACATTAGAGATTGTTAGAGCTAAGGGGACTAATAATAGTTTAGAGATTTTCATACCGGTTACTTCTATTCCATGAAAAGTTTGGTGTAGATGTCGAATTGTATCGCGTTTATATTTTTTTTTATGAACTTGGTCAAGTTATTTTAAATGAGGTGAAATTTTCTGAGTCTGAATTTTTAGCACTATAGTAATAGTTGCGGCTCGTGGTGATGTTCTGGTTAATACCGTGAGGGGGTATATTTGGCGAATTATTTTTGATGATAAAGAGCTGGAAGAATTTGGCGCTGAAGTGTTTTGGTGATTTTTATATAAAACTAAATTCAGCTGGGTAACTGTGGAACCCATCAAAATCGCCTTTGTTAAGGGGTACACTATAGCGGCGTGCGATTGCATAAACCATACTCATATGGAATAGTAAGTTTGGAAGTATGTATTGATGGATATATTGTGGTTGTGGGAGATCCACTGTTGTAAAACCCGCTTTATCATTGATTCTTCTACTGCTGTCCAGATCGGTTACTTCGGGTAAAGAATCTAAATAGCTTAGTGTTTTCTGGATGGTTCTCAGAATACCCTCCTTTGTACTGCCATCTTCTTCAAATGCCACAGTTTTTTGGTCAACGAGCGGGCAGTACCCACGAAGAGAAAAATTGGCCGCAATTTTTGCATTCTCGGCTAAGCTGAACATATCTGGTGCCAGCTGCTTGTGAAATATTTCCTGCGGAATTTTTTTCACAATTGAAAGCAGTTGGGAAAGATGATTATGAAGAAGGCTCTTGATAGATATTTGCATTAGGTAACCTGATAATAGCGGAGCGAATTATTTTTTTGGTACGCACGTTCCTAGGTATTGCTACATCAGGTATTGTGACAAAATTTCCCAATCAAACCGTCGAGCTTTTCCATCGCTAAATAACACCTCGATACGCTTGTCCCCCCATCCCAAAACCCTTCCATAGCCAAGTTTTCGATGCCGCAGCCCCTCTCCAGGTTCGGGTTTTCGCATTGGTGCCCGGGGTGCACTGATAGTGGGGTTGTAATCGCAAGCTTCTAAATAGTGGAGCGCTTGGCGTGAAACCGGCACATCAGTGTCGATTTTTTCCGGGCGCTCCTTAAGGGAGTCTGCCATCAATTTACTTAAAGGAAGCTGCATTTCATTAATAAATAATGAAGGCTGCGAAGCCTCGGGATCATTCTTTTTGGAGTCTTCTGCAGGGGCCAACAAGAAGAGTTTTGACTTGGCGCGGGTCATCGCCACGTACATCAAGCGGCGTTCGCTCTCCAGTGACGCGGGTGTGCTGAAGTCCCGTTGGGGCTGATAGGGCATATTGTGCTGGGTGAGGGTGGGGATAATCACTTGTTCCCACTCCAAACCTTTAGCCTGGTGCATAGTCGTTATCTGTATAGCATCCGCTTCGGTTTGTTCGCCCTCCCGGTGTTGGCGTTGCAGCTCTTGTAGATGTGCCAGGGCTTCAGCGGGCGGCTGCTTCAGAGTGTCCAGGTATTTGCAGAAAGCGAGGATGGTTTGTTGTCTCTCCTCCCCTTGTTGGCGGGTGAAGGCGTCGTCAGCGATTCCGCTGAGAAGTTCCAGTTCACCGATATGGCGACGCAGTAGCTCTCCAGCGTGACCGCGCCAGCTTTCGATCTGGGTAAGCAGGTCTGCCCGTTGGCGCAAGCGTTTGGTCTGGGGCTTGCTCAGGTTTTCAGGTAGTAGGGCAATTAGCTTCTTGCCCCAGCCTTTGTCCAGCGCTGCCAGAGATGAACAGATGGGCTCCAGGACTTTGCGCGGAATACGCACATGGGGAGAGGTCAGCCATTCGTAAAGTCCCTGCTGGCGACGCTTGGGAGGAAGTTCGGCGAATCGACCGGAGGCAATATTTAAACTCCAAAATAAGGGGCGGAGCTCCCGGCGCGAAAGGACGGTGTTGCGACTTGCTGAGCGGTAGGGAATATTATTGGCCAGCAGTGCCAGTTCAATAGGAGCGGCGATAGACCACAGCCGCACCAGTACGGCGACTTCCCTGAATGACTGACCTTGCTTTTGACATCGGCGCAGGTGCTCTACAAGCCAGCGCCCCTCCTTATCGGTTTTTACCAGCTCGATTTTTGTTTGCTGATCTTCATTGGCTGAAATACAGAATATATCGGCGCGATCGCGATTGTTCTCAATAAAGTGGTTGGCGGCCAGGGATAGCTGGTGGCCGTAACGGAAAGTGCGGCTCAGGTGATAAATATTCGAGGGGGGAAAATCCCCATCGAAAAATGTGAGCAGGAAATCCGGTTTGGAGCCTCGCCATTCGTAAATTGTTTGGTCTGGGTCGCCAATCGCGATGACGTTGCCAGATTTTCCGTAGAGAACTCGCAGTAAAAAGTGCTGTATCTCATTGATATCCTGGTATTCGTCCACCAGGATATCTTCGTAATAGCTGCCGTACTGCTCGGCCATTTCCTCATCCATGCTGAGCAGCATGGCTGGGTCATAAATCAGGTCGGCGTAGGTAACCGCATTTTGGCTGCGGCGCCAAGCTTCAAAAGTGCGAAATACTTGCAGAAAATACATGTATTCATCGCCGAGCTTCAGTTCCTGAAATGCGCTGAGATCTCCCGACAGAATCGTTTTGGTGTAGTCAATAAAAAATTCAGCGGCCTCAATCTCAGATTGCTTCCGTGCTCTAATCTCTTCGAGTTCGTGAGTGGGCGCGCACTCTTCAATGGCCTTCCAGATTTGTAATTGGATTGTGGATTGGGGCAGGGGGGATAGGTTGGCAGCAGCGATATGATCATTGGCGATCATGCGTTGGTATAAACGATATCCAACACTGTGAAAGGTATGTACCGCTGGTGTCGAGCCTTCAGTCAGCTGCCGTAAGCGGCGGTCGAAGTCCTCCCGAGCACTGCGGTTGTACATTAATACCAGCAGTCGTTCGGGGGCGATACCTGCATCAAGGCGGTTCTTTATGTAGTGCAACAGAGCAGTGGTTTTGCCAGAGCCGGCAACGGCAATGATCTTGGCGTGACCACCGGCATGATCTGCAATTGCCTGCTGTTCAGAGGTAAGGTTATTTCCGCCCATCGCGCTCTTTGCTCAAATACTGGATATTTTGCCAGTGTTTGATGCTGTCTTACAAGTCGCGCAACCTTATTCGGATGGTTTGTCGCTATCGGAGATTTGATGGTGGCGCAGAGCAAGCTCTGCGATGTAGGGGGAGAGGAACACGCGGCCGCTCAATTCCTGCAGTAACTTGGAGTGGCCCAGGCGATCCAGTACAGCCCCCTTTACCTCAGCCAGATGCAGCTGGACATTCCGATTCTGTAAATCCCGGTTTACTTGTAACAGACGCTCTATCGCTGTGCTGTCGATCCGGTTAACAGACGATAAGATCAGCACCATATGGCGGGTATTGCGATGTCGCTTTATCTCTACAAAAAGTCGCTCCTCAATCGCATTGATGTTGCTAAAAAACAGGTTCTCATCAATACGCAGGAACAAAATCTCAGAGTCGGTTTTCACCGTATGGCGAAGTACATTGCGGAATTGCTCAGTACCCGGTACACGCCCCACAACAGCGATATGTGGCCGGCTGGCTCGCCAGATCAATGTGGCGAATGAGAGCCCGACGCCCAGGGCAATCCCGGTCTCCACGCCAAAAAACACTACCCCGAGAAATGTGCCGGCCATAGCCAGTCCATCGGTGCGGTCGTAGCGCCAGTGGTGGGCCATACCCTGGAAGTTGATCAGGTTTGCGGCTGCAACAATGATGGTGGCAGCTAGCACGCAGATTGGCAGTTCGGTAAAGACTTTGGTGGCATACAGAAGTAGCAGGGCGATTAGCACTGCGGCTATCACGCCGCTGAGGGGGGTTTTTGCTCCACTCTCATCATTAACGGCTGTCCGTGCAAAGCTGCCGGTTACCGCAAACCCTCCTGAAAATGCGCTGAGAAGGTTGGAGGCGCCCAGCCCCCGCAGCTCCGCATTAGTGTTGAGCTTCTCGCCGCGCCGCTGGGCGATAGAGTGAGCAATAGATAAGCTTTCGACAAAGCCGAGCAGGGCAATAATCAGGGCGGGCAAAAGCAGTTTGTAAATCAGCCCCGGGTTAATAGAGGGGATACTTAGGTTTGGTAGGCCAGCGGGAATAACTCCCACAACGGGTAATTCCTTCTCCCAGTGAAAAATAGTGGTAAGCACAATGGCAATCACCACGATAAGCATGGGCGCCAACCGTGAAAGCAATTTGGATCGTGCTGGGCCGACCCCGATTTTCCTGAGCAGGAAGGGCAAACCTAGACGGGCGGCAATTAAGCTGGCCAGTGCAATGAGCCCTAGCAGAGCTGCTTCCCGATCGGTTTCGGGTAGGTGGTTAAAGGTGCTGATCAATATCTCGAGAACCGTATCCCCATTGCTTGATATTCCCAGTAAAGGGGCAATCTGCCCGGCAATAATCAGTAAGGCGGCGCCGGAGACAAAACCGTCAACAACCGGAAGACTCAAGAGGTTGGCGAGGCTGCCGAGGCCAAGAAACCCCATTAATAGCAGGATTGCTCCACTCAAGAGCGCTAATAATATGGCTCCGGAAATGTACTCGGGACTTCCCGGTGAGGCTGTGGGGGTGAGAGCTGAAGCGGTCATCAGGGCGAGCACGGCCACCGGGCCGACGGACAGCACTGAGCTGGAGCCAAACAGTGCGTATCCTACTAATGGGAGCAGCCCAGCGTAGAGCCCTAGATAAGGGGGCAAGCCGGCAAGTGCGGCATAGGCGAGGGCCTGTGGGATCAGCATCATGCTGGCCAGTAGGGCGGCAACACTATCTCCCACCAGCCACTTGGGCTGGTAGCGTCGAAGCCATGGAGGGATTAGGTGGAGTAGCCGCATCCTTACGCTTGTTTCTGCTCTCTTCCTGCCGCAATTGTGTGGACTGCTCAAACAAGATAGACGGCGGCTGCCTCACCGTAGTGCTTGGGCGCAAGTTACTCCACTGCGGCAGTGCGCTTGATTCCGAAGAGTTGGAATATCCCCATACCCGTGAGCATGGCGAGCATAAAAATTACCGCTTTAAGTTGTCCTGCCCCAGTAGCGACAATCGCCGGTCCGGGGCAAAAACCCGCCAGTCCCCAGCCGGCGCCAAATAGAAGGCTGCCCAATACCAATCGGCGATCAACCTGGTTACTTGCCGGCAGGTGAAGCGGTTGCTTCCAGATAGACTGTCCCCGCCGTCTGATGAAATGGAATAGTGGCAGGCCCACAGCGATAGCGCCAAACATCACCAGTCCCAGAGAGGGATCCCAGGCGCCGGCTAAATCGAGGAAGCCCAGGACTTTCTCTGGGTTGGCCATACCGGAGAGCAATAACCCCAGGCCGAAAGTGAGCCCGGCCAAAAGTGCGCTGATATTGGTTTTCATCATCATTGCCCCAGCTGGCCGATCAGGAGGTGTCGCATTAGAAATACGGTTGCGAAGCCCGCGGCCATAAATATCAGGGTGGCGGTTAGCGAGCGAGTGGAGAGTCGGGACAAGCCGCAAACACCATGGCCACTGGTACAACCGGAAGCCATCCGCGTGCCCAGGCCCACCAGTAATCCCGCTGCAATTAAGGTGGGATAACCTGCCTGGATATCAATGTCGGGCACTGTTGCAAAGATTTTCCAGGCAAGAGGGCTTATCAATAGTCCCCCGATAAAGGCCAGGCGCCATAGGGAGCCCTGGATTTGGTCAAGCAGTCCGCCAATGATGCCGGAGATACCTGCGATACGACCGTTGAAGGCGAGTAAAGCGGCACTGGCGAGGCCAATCAGCAGCCCCCCGGCGAGTGCAGTGCCCGGGGTGAAAGCGGTCCAATCGATGGTCATGGGATTACTCCGCACAGTAGAGCTGGTAAAGGGTTTGCAGCAGGGCGAGTACTCGCGGGTCTGCAACCCGGTAGAAGACGTTTTTTCCTTCGCGGCGTGTTTCGACCAGGCCTTCGCGACGGAGGACACCCAGTTGTTGGGACAGGCTTGGTTGATGAATACCCAGGCGCTCTTCCAATTCGCCTACATTTAACTCTTCCTGGCTGAGCTGACATAGAAGTAGCAAGCGGTCCTGATTGGCCAGGGAGCGCAGCATCGCTGCCGCCTGGCCAGCGGAATCGCGCATTTTGTTGAGATCGAGATGTTCAGTATCAGGCATAGGAACTAAATCAATTTACACAATTACAATATATTGTTTTATATAATATCACATTGTATATTGTTGGTGTAGTGAATACGGGAGAGCAGAAGATGGCTCATGAAGAACACTGTGCCCGGGTACAGCCGTTCCTGGATCGGGATACAGAAACCTGGAGCTATGTGGTGTACGACAGGGAAGGGGGTTCCGCTGCTATTGTGGACTCTGTGCTGAATTTTGATTCAGCCTCGGGTCGCACCAGTAGCCGAGGTGCTGAGGCGCTGGTGTCATTTATTCAAGAGAAAGGCCTGACTCTCGAGTGGATACTGGAGACTCATGCCCATGCTGACCACTTATCAGCGGCACCGTTTTTACGCCAGCAATTGGGTGGGCGTATCGGGATCGGTGAGCACATTTGCCAGGTGCAGAAAATCTTCCGCGATGTATTTAACCTTGAGCGGGAATTCCTGGCAGATGGTAGTCAGTTTGATCATCTCTTTAAGGATGGTGAAACTTTCCAGGTCGGTAAGCTGACAGCGAAAGTGATTTACAGTCCCGGCCACACCCCCGCAGATATGGCCTGGCTAATCGGCGATGCGCTTTTTGTTGGCGATACCTTATTTATGCCGGATGTTGGCAGTGCGCGATGTGACTTCCCCGGCGGCGATGCGTCAGAGCTGTATCGCTCAGTGCGTAAGATCTTGTCCCTTCCCGACCAAACCCGCATGTTTATGTGTCACGACTACCCGCCTAAAGGTAAGCGGGGCTATCAGTGTGAGACCAGCGTGGGAGAGCAACGCAGGGAGAATATTCATTTGCGCGATGGGGTTGCCGAGGAGGATTTTGTCGTGGTGCGCCGCAAGCGCGATGCCACTTTATCTGTGCCGCGGCTGATAGTACCGTCTGTGCAGGTGAATATTCGTGCGGGGCAAATGCCCCCGGCAGAATCGAATGGTACGGTTTATTTGAAAGTACCGCTTAATCAGCTTTAAACGAAATTATTGATCGATATATTTATTCAGTTGAATGCATAGAACTGAGGTGACAATGAATATTAAACAATTAGATGAACAGGTGAGCGTTTCTGAGCATATAGCCTGTGAAAGTATGGTCCCATTGGCTCAGAGTGGGGTGCAAGTTGTGGTATGCAATTGCCCGGAAGGTGAGAGTGAGACTCACCCTTCCTATGTGGAAATGGAGCAGGCCGCATTAGCGGCGGGCATTAAATTTGTGGCTATACCTTTTACTCGCGGACATATGATGCGAAATCACTGCGAGGCATTTCGTGATGTTTTGCAGGACGGAGACAAAGTGCACGCGTTTTGCCGGACGGGAAATCGTTCCAGCCAGGTATGGGCCGGTGCCAAGATCCTGATGGGGGCAGATAAAAAGCAGCTCAATTCCCAGGCCCAGGCCGCAGGATTTGATATTGGCGCTGTGCTGATATCGATTGAACCCTAGCTCTAAAGTGCAGCACTTTCGGTGCTGCAATTCAAACCCTTCTTCTAAGGCGATAGAACTCAGGCCGTAAGGCCAGAGCGGAAAACAGATCATGGCGATGCAGCATCTCACCAGATGGTTTCCCATTCTGGCTACTATTCACTCCTATAATCGGCAGCTGCTAACCCAGGACCTACTGGCGGCTTCAATTGTTACCGTGCTCCTTATTCCCCAGTCCCTTGCTTACGCTTTGCTTGCCGGATTGCCACCTGAGGTGGGCCTCTATGCGAGTATTGTTCCGCTGCTAGTCTATGGCCTGTTAGGCAGCAGTCGAACACTATCCGTAGGACCTGTAGCGGTAATCTCCTTAATGAGCGCCGCTGCCCTTGGAAAGGTAACAGCGAGCGGTGAGGTGGACTACCTCACTGCAGCAGCGATATTGGCGCTCTTATCTGGAGGAATTCTCACAGTATTAGGTATATTAAAGTTAGGTTTTCTCGCTAACTTTTTATCACACCCGGTAATCTCCGGCTTTATAACTGCTTCTGCATTATTAATTGCACTTAATCAGGTTACCCAATTGCTGGGTCTATCGGTCCATGGAGATACAATATTAGAGCTGTTGCCTGGCTTGTTCGAACACTTGGGTGGCTACAATCAGTTGACCTTGTTAGTCGGCTTGGGGGTGGTGCTATTTCTATACCTATCTAGAGCTTGTGCGGCAAAACTATTGCAAAGATTAGGAATCACAGCTGATACCGCTAATCTTCTGTCTAAGTCAGCCCCCGCAGTAGCAGTGCTGATAACCGTGTACTTCTCATATACTTTTAACCTAGAAGCATGGGGAGTAGCCCTTGTTGGCAGTGTTCCTTCGGGGCTGCCTCAATTTAGCTTGCCAAAGCTGTCGGTTTCCCTATTTGAGACACTTGCGTTACCTGCGCTAATGATTGCTATCATCGGCTATGTAGAATCGATATCCGTGGCAAAGACTTTAGCCGCAAAACGTAGACAAAGAATTGATTCCAACCAAGAACTGGTGGCTTTAGGGTTTGCGAATGTTTGGGCAGGTTTTTCTGGTGGATTTCCGGTAAGTGGTGGCTTCTCACGCTCAGTTGTAAATGCTGACGCGGGAGCACAAACACAGTTTGCCAGCCTATTTGCCGCAATAGGCATTGGATTCACGGCTCTTTTTCTAACGTCACCACTATATTTTCTTCCGAAAGCTACTCTCGCTGCCACTATTATTGTTGCAGTACTTTCACTGGTAGATTTTTCTATCTTGCGCAAAACTTGGCAATTTTCCAAGGCAGATTTTCTTGCTGTAGCGGTGACAATCTTCGTTACTCTATTATTTGGCGTTGAGTCGGGCGTGCTCTGTGGAGTGGGTGCATCGCTATTATTATTTATTTGGCGCGCATCAAAGCCTCATATTGCAGAGGTAGGATTAATCGAAGGCACTGAGCATTTCCGCAATATAGATCGACACCCAGTTAAAACTGCTTCTGAGATTCTTACTTTTAGAGTAGATGGCCGTCTGATGTTCTCTAATATAAGTACATTGGAAGAGCGTATTTATACCCGTCTAGCAGGTAATTCCAAGGTCAAGAATATTATATTGATGTGTAGTGCCGTTAATGAAATTGATTGGAGTGCCTTGGAAGTACTGGAAAGTATAAACAGTATCTTACTTAATAGAGGTGTTCGACTTCATCTTTCTGAAGTTAAAGGTCCGGTGATGGATCGTTTGGAGAGGAGTAGTTTTCTGCAGGTGCTGTCTGGTCAGGTTTTTTTGACCCAGTATCAAGCTTTTTCTTCGGTTTCAATTGTTAATGATAGTGCTGAATCGACCTAAATATTTTTTTTAAAAAAATATCTGATCCGAGCTTCTTTGGGATTGTTTTAAATGTTTGGATGGAGGTTACTACCTAGACAGCAGCAAAGAATACAGTCGACTCTTGAAAAAATGATTTTACAAGTTTTCTATTTTTCTTGATACTCTGCTAATCTGCATTTGCACGACTCATTAGTGTCTCACCTTTTTTCAGCGGCTTCTTTGAGGTCCCTATATTTCTCATACGATTCCAGACCAACTCATCTGGATTTAGGTCTGGTGCATATGGCGGTAAGAATACCATTTCAAGCTTGCCATCCTGTGAACCGACATACTCCAATACCTTTTTCGATTTGTGTACTGGGTGCCCATCAACAATGAGAATCACTGGTCTTTTCTGGCTTCTCTGGAAATTTTTGAAGCATTCTACGCACTTTTCTGCCGTGAACTTTTCACTATAAATATGATACCAGAAGCCACCTCTGTTCGATAAAGCTGAGATCGCATTGATTGACTGTCTTTGACCACTCGTTTTTACCACTGGAGTTTTTCCTTTTTCTTCCCATGTCCTTTGGAGTGGATCGTCTGATCTGATACTAGCCTCGTCCAGCCAAAATATTTCTGCCCCAGTTTTTTTCGCATAAGATTTAATCTTTGGGTAGACTTCCTTTACCCATTTATTCACCACCTTCTCATCTCTCTCGTAAGCTCTTCGTAGAGGCTTTTGTGGCGTCAGGCCCAGTCGATATAGAAGTGTGCCGACACTAGAAACGCTAAGTTCAATCTTGAATCTCTCAAAAATCAAATCCGATACGAGCTGACGTGTCCACAACCCGAAGTCAAAGCCATATTGCCTTGGATCGCTACTAATAATCCATCTCTTGACTTCCTCTCCTTCAATAGCTGACAGTTTTCTACCGCGTCCAGGTCTAATTTTTGGAGATAGCGCTTCAATACCTTTCTCCCGAGCAGTCCTTAACCATGGGAAAATAGTTCTGCTCCCCAACCCTAAGCTACGACTAACCTCCGCCGCAGATTCTCCATCAAATACTCGCTGAACAGCAATTTTACGTATGAGGTGCTGCTCCTCAGTACTAAGTTTTCTTGCATCGTATTTCATGCAGTTTATATTACCAGAGTGTACTGATTATTTCTGCCCCGCTAGTAAGTTGATCTCCTTAATTGTTTTATCTGTACCAGTTATTCATGTTTTCTGATGATATGTATTTTAATTGATTTCTGTGGTTAGGCTCATCTTTATATCTTGCAAAAGTTTAACTCTAGCTTATATATGAAATGCACAATAGGCAGGTTTTTAGATGGTTCGTTATTTATTTTAAGTTGCTTCAAGTGAACATTTCCTTAGAATGCCGATTAAATAATTTTATTTATATTGGGTCTTGGCGGAGTTATGAAGCTTCTAGTGGGAATCCTTTTAGCCATTTCATTTTTTTCGGTTAATGCAAATGCAGTTACATCGCCATCAATTGATAAGGATGGGCAATTTACTGTCAGTTGGATTTTGCCGCTTGGTCATGAGGATCCAGTTGTACGAGAGTACAAGAATGGTGTATTTCTGGGAACAACGTCAGTAGGGCCGGTAGGGCCGACCCAAACCTCCGTAACTGTTTCGGGTCGATCTGATGGAATTTGGAAATACTCGATTGCTGCGCATAGCACTATTGGCGATGGAGGGCTTCCTCAGCCTTTACCGGAGCCAGGCCAGCCTGATTCCTCCTCTACGGGAATTGTTACCCTGGGGACCACCACTACAGAAGTTTTACTTTCACCGGGTGTGCCCGGTGGTTTTACTGCACCTACCTCGGTACAAGAGGGTTCCTACCAAATTTCGTGGAGCAACGCTTCTGGTTCTGTAGACAGGTACGAGTTACAAGAGAAAAAGAATAATGGTGGTTGGGCCCGTGTCAGCAACTCATCAAGTAAATCAGTAAACATCAGTGGGCGTGATAATGGTATTTACCAGTATCGGGCCAGAGCTTGTAATGACAGTGCATTTTCTAGTGCAATTTCTTGTGGTAGTTGGACAGGTATAAAGACCGTTACTGTTATTTTCCGGCCATCATCAATCGCAACACCTGCAAGCGATAACAATGGAGTCTATAGCATCAGCTGGCAATCTGTTAGTGGTGTTGAAGAGTATGAGCTGCGAGAAAAGCTCAATAACGATAGTTATAAAACAATATACACGGGGAGTGCTACAGAAATCACCCTCTCTGGAAAAGTTACCGGAAAATACCAATATGCCGTAAGGGCAAAGCTTGCAGGTAAGTATAGTGCCTGGCGATATTCCGGGGGCTTTTATGTCAGTGTGCGGCCGGGATCCATAACATTTCCCTCGGGAGTTGATACCGATGGTAGTTTCTCGATTAGCTGGGATAATGTCTCCGGAGCTAACAACTATATTCTCGAGCAGCAAAAAAATGGCGGTAGCTGGGTGAGTCTGGATACAGGTTCTGATAACTCCCATACCGTATCAGGGTTGCAAACAGCTACTTATGCATATCGAGTAGCAACTGTTATTGAAGGCATACATAGTGAATACCGCAACTCGGGTAGTAAAGTCGTTATTCTAACTCCTGAATCAATTACTGTGCCGTCAGAAGATAATGATGGAAAATTCGCAGTGGAGTGGGCGGCAGTAGCTGCAGCCAGTGATTATGAGCTTCAACAGCAGGTTAATGGCGGTAGTTGGTCGACCCTCGCGAATTTACAAGAAACCTCAAGAGAGCTGACATTAAGTACTTCGGGTAGCTATAAGTACCGGGTTCGAGCCAAGCTAGGTGGAAGTGTTGGAGCTTGGAGAACCTCTGCAAGTGCTGTGGTCTCCATTATCCCCGCAAGTATCACTATCACAGAGGTAGATAAGTCTGCGGGGAAATTGAAAATTTCCTGGGGAGAAGTGCCTGGAGCTGATGAATATATACTAGAGCAAAGCAAGGGAAATGGTGCTTGGGTAGAGACTTGCAGGATCGTTGGGACAGCTTGTGATCTCTCCGGTTTACTTACCGGGGAATATTCATATCGGGTAGCCGGTATAAAGGGTGGCTTGCTGAGTGGCTTTAGAACATCCACCGTTGTTGTTATTCGTGGTGTAGAGCAGCTTTTGGTTCCCTCAGAGGTTTCTGGTAATAGCTTTTCAATTGACTGGAGTGCAGTTGATGGTGCTGATAGCTATGAACTTGAGGAGCGGTTTGAGTCTGGCAGCTGGGCAACAATTTACAAAGGGTCAAACCTTACTCAATTTATTTCCGTCTCTCTTGGCGGGACTTATCAATATCGAGTACGTGCAACATTGGCAAATAGTCAGGGAGCTTGGACTACTTCTAATGGAGTAGAGGTTATTGGCAGTACTAATCCAAGTGATCCAGAATGGGCTCAAGGCTTGGTTGAAGGTATTACACCACTTGATAGCGCCTATATTGAAGCAAGCCCCAAGACTCATAATGCTGGGGTTGGCACAATGGAGGGTAGTGGCTCTGTTTCCGGAGGAGCTGCGTCATACAATATTCCAATTCAACTCCCACCTGGTCGTAATGAAATACAGCCAAGTGTGAGCGTTAACTTTAGCAGCCGAGCAGGCAACAACCTTCTTGGGGTTGGGTGGTCTATTAATGCGACCTCAAAAATTTCTAGGTGCCCTGAATCTCTGGCAATTGACGGGGTAAAGGGGGTTGTAAATTACGATTCAGATAGTGATAAGCTGTGTTTGGATGGTGAACGTTTAATCGCAGTATCCGGAGTTTATGGCCAGTCTGGAGCTACCTATCGGTCGTTGATAGATACTTTTGCCAGAATTACACAAACCGGTGATATCAATGGTGCTTCAACTTACTTTAAGGTGGAGTATAAGAATGGCCGGATAGCCTATTACGGCTCAACCTCAGATTCTCGTCACTCTCACGGTGGTAAAAGCCAGATTTACAGCTGGGCTTTAGCCAAGGTAGAAGACCGTACTATTATTTCTAATTCAATTCACTATGAATATTCTAATTTTTCTCATGGTGAGCACCTATTAACGGATATCTATTACTCTGGGGAGGGGGATTCACAGGGAGATAGAAGGGTTCATTTTGAATATGAAGCTCGCCCTGATATATCTTCGATGTATCTCGCAGGTGGACTTACGCGTTCAACTCAGCGTCTAATAAGTATTGATACCCGTATTTCCAGTAGTGTTATTAGAAGTTATCACTTTTCTTATCATCTAAGTGATGCCTCTGCTCGCAGCCTGCTAAATAAAATTGAAGAGTGTAATTCAAGTGGAGAGTGCTTTCCCGCCAGCACTTTAGGCTGGAATGAGAATTCTCCCACTTTTACCCTTGAAAAAGTGGGGTATTTGAATAGTAGTGGTAGTTTGTCGCCACAATTACAGCACTTAAATCGAGTATTGTCCTTAAACTCAAGAGGTGATGTCGATGGAGATGGTGTTGTTGATTGGCCACTTTGGCGACATGATGCTGAAGGTGTATTTAGAAGCTCTGAAGAGTATGCGGGTGATTTTTGTAGCAGTAACCCACTGACTCATAGGATGTATTGCCTGATTTCAGATTTCGATCGGGATGGCAAAACTGATATGTGGCAAATAAATTCTGGAAAACTACAAATCAGTTATGAAAATAGTAATGGCAACAGATCTTGGCTGAGCACAGATATTTCCTTCGATTTAACCGATGTAGAGTTAATCCGCAGTTTTGGGGATTTTAATGGAGATAACTGGCCAGATGTTATTGTAGAGCGCGGTAGCCTCGATGGTTCGGGATACTTGCAATTGTACTTGCATTCTGGAGAAGTCAGCAGGCCATTTTCTACCGCGCCTGTCAGAGTTTACGATTTTGAAACTTTCAATGCTGGCGCGCCGATAGGTGAATTTAGAACCAGTGAAGTGCAATTTATTGGTGATGTCGATGGAAACGGCTCCGAGGACTTTATTGAGGTTGATCTTTATATTGATGCTGAAAGTCAACTCGCTACAGATCAACCAACTCCCAAAATAGTTTTTTTAGCCAAGCCGAGCTCTGTAGGAAGTTTGGCCTTTGAACAAAAAGCGCTGTTATCTAATGCTGGCGATGCTCCCTTCCAGCAGAGTCACTTTCATTACTTTATGGATGTAAATGGTGATGGTCTTATTGACTGGCTCAGCTGGCAATCCTCACTTTTTATGGTTGCTGTGAACAAGGGAGATGGCACCTTTACAGATTGGCAGCCTGTGGCAGGGGCAGATATTGAAACTCGTCAATTACCGCTTGGAGAGTTTAAGGGGGACATCACATTCTTGCAATATCCCCGCTATTCTCACAGTTTTAGGCAGTTCGATTATGACGCGGATGGACGCGCTGAAATCTTGGTGCCAGGAAATTATCTTGCTGAGGCCTGTCATACAATTATTGACGATGGTGACCAAGAGGAGCGTTGTGGCACAGAATTGTATGACCCGGTCGACCAGCAGCCAGATGGGGCTTTTTCCTGGGCATCGCTGAATACTGAATTCTTCGATGATAGTGTTTTCCAATATAAAGCTATGAAGTTTGTGGAGGATGCGAGCGGAAACTTCTCAGTGCAAATGCTGAATACCCCATTGGTGGGATCTGCTGTGGAAACGGTGGTAGTAGACGGTTTTGGCAACGGACTTAGCGACTTAGTATTTGCTTACGGTTGTAGAACTACGATGACCGATTGCACTATCCGTAATGTTACGGGTGCGATGTCTGGAAAATCTGCGGGGTTGTATATCAATCGGAATAAAGGCGCTGCAACGGGCTCTGAGCGCTATGAGCCACTGGATATGCTGGCTTCTATAGAAAACGGACTTGGGTTTAGGGATGAATGGCACTATCGCCCCTTGTCTTCCCGTGATGACCGCTACCATTCCAGTACAAAACCCTTCTATGAGCGTGGTGGCTACTTGGATAACCTGCCATCCTCAGTACAGGAAGATCACTTCGAGTTTACCTCCAGCATGTATGTGGTGGCAGAGCATCGTCAGTCCAATGGTGTTGGTGGCTTGAATAAAAAGCAGTATCGTTACAAGGGGGCTGTATTTAACAACAATGGCCGTGGTTTCCAGGGCTTCCACACCATTATTGAGGAAGACCTGGCTGCGGATATAGAATCCCAGTCTGACTTCCACCAGATATTCCCCCTGTCGGGCAAACTGCATAAGCAGCGTCAATGGGCGCTGGGAGATCGTACTGCCGATAGCAGCAGCGTCAATGCCTTTAAGGAGTCCAGTTTTGAATGGCAGTTCTGGCCCAAGGGCGGCCACTCATCCCCCGTAGAGGTGGACGCCCTCACGGATTCGTGGAGCGTCTCCGCCAATGACCCCTATTTTGTTGGCCCTAAAGAACAGAGTTCGACTTACCGCACGCTAGAAAAATCTGGCAATAGCCGTACACATTTGTACACCCAGAACCAAACCACCAGCTTTGATGCCTGGGGCAATGTACTATCAGCGGAAAACCGCTATGAGGAAGCCAATAGTTCTCATATTGTCGTATCCACCACGGATACCCAGTATACGGCTGCGGATGAGACCAACTGGTGGATCAATAAACCTTCGAAGCAGACAGTCACCAAAAAATCCATTCAAAGCCGCAATGGAGTTTCTATCGCTGCAAATACGGATGAGCAACAATCCGTAGTGGTGGACTTCCTGCAGTGGGATAGCAACGTCCGTAAACCCAAGCAGGTAAAAACCACACCGTCTAATGGTAAATGGACTCAGGTGGATACCGTTTACAACAGTCACGGTCTGCTCACCAAGGTCACCACGTCAGCAGAAGGGGAGGCGCAAACCCGGGTAGTGGAGACCACCGCCTTTAGCGCCGATGGATACTTCCCCAAAACGGTTAAAAATGCCCTGGGTCACACGGTCACCACCGAGACCAATGCCAAGTTCGGTCAGCCGGATTCGGTCACTGATGCCAATGGTTTGACTACTGGTTACAGTTACGACGCCTTTGGCCGTGCTATTAAGGTGACGGCGCCCTCTGTACTTGGACTTAAGGCCGCACCGGATCTCTTTACCGCTTTACAGTGGTGTAATTCCGGCTGTAGTCGTGCGTCGGATGCGTTATTTAAAACCGTCCAGCAGCAGGCTGGTATGCCGGAACGAATTACCTATTACGATCAGCTCGGCCGTGTAATCCGTACAGAAATTCAAGCCTTCGACGGTAGCGACTGGATTGCACGAACCGTTACCTATAACGCACTGGGCCAGACCACCTTCGAATCGGTACCGCACTACGCCAGCAGCGGCACAAGTTATGGCACTCGCTACCCGGATTACGACACCTTCGGACGCGCCTTGCGCAAGACGGTAAACCAGACCAACGGCCAACAACTGGATGTGACCTACACCCACGAACAGGCCAGTGGATTTACTACCAGTATTCAGGTGAATGGCCGCCTGATGAGTCGCACCTACAACGGCCTGCAGCAACTGACTGAAACCATTGATGCCCTAAGCGGCACTACCCGCTATGCCTACGACGGTGCCGGCAATCCCATCGTATTGCAGGATGCCAGCGGCAATCGCATCACTGCCAAGTACAACGCCCTTGGCCAGAAGGAATGGGTGGACGATCCCAATATGGGTTCCAAATCGTTTACCTATACCGGCTTTGGTGAAGTGGAAACCGAGATAGACGGCAACCTGGATATCACCAGCTTTACCTACGACCGCCTCGGCCGCATGGACAGCCGCAGTGTCAACGGCACCGAGGAAGCCAGCTGGACTTACGACAGCGCCGCCAACGGCAAAGGCCTGCCCGCGCAGGAGAGCCGCAGCGATGCCAACTATGCGCGCAGCTATAGCTACGACGCCCTGAGCCGCCCCTACAAAGTCACTACTGCCATCGATGGTGAAGACTTTGTGACGGTCAATCACTTCGACAGCAACTATGGCCGCCTAAAAGGGCTCAGCTATCCCTCCGGGCTCACCCTCCAATACGGCTATAACAATGCCGGCTACCAATTCCGCACCAGCAATGCCGCCAGTGGTTATACTTACCGGGAAATCACCCAGATGGATGCCTGGGGCGAATGGGAGTTTGCCAATGTCGCCGCCGGCAATTACACCATCGGCCGCAGCTTCCATGCAGAAACCGGGCAGATGGCCGGCACTACTTTTGATAACTTGGTACAAAACCACCAGGGTATTGCCTACCGCTACGACAGCTTCGGCAACTTGTCCGAGCAGGTAGTGCAGCTGCCCTCAAAAACTCCGGCACTCAATGTAGAGAATCACTACTACGATGCCTTAAACCGCCTGGACTACAGCACCCGCACCGATGGCCCCAGTATCGATTACGACTACGATGCTATCGGCAACCTGCTGAAAAAAGACGACTTTGCCAGCAGCTACAGCTACACCGGCGGCAGCAATGGCGGCCCCAGTGCAGTGAAGAGCGTGAGCCTGATCAACGGCGGCACCAAGACCTACGGCTACGACCAGAACGGCAACCGCACCCATGAAAATGGTGCGCAGCAGATCTGGTACAACGCCTTTAACAAGCCCACCCGCATCAACCGCAACGGCGCCAACCTGTACTTCTACTACGGCGCTGACCAGATGCGCTACAAGCAGGTAAATCAAACCAGCGGCAAGACCACCCTGTATATCGGCAAGCTGTTCGAAAAAATTACAGGAGGCGGTGAAACCCAGTACCGCCACTTTATCGGTGATATTGCCGTACTCACTACTACTGAGAAAGGTAGTGAGATCATCCACAAGATTGGCTTCAGCCATCGTGATCGGCTGGGCTCCGCTGTTGCCGTGGGCGATGAAACCGGCAACCTAAAAGAAAGCCACAGCTTCGATCCCTTTGGAAAGCCGCGACAGGGCAATATCCTCGATAAAGATGCTGCGATCCTGGAAAGTGTCTACAGTACCCGGGGCTTTACGGATCACGAGCATCTGGACGATGTGGCATTGATCCATATGAATGGACGGGCCTATGATTATAACCTTGGGCGTTTCTTGAGTGTTGATCCGGTGATCCAGAGTCCTGGCAATAGCCAGAGCTTGAATCCCTACAGTTATATTATGAATAACCCGCTGGCAGGGACCGATCCTTCGGGTTATGAGATGGCTGATGAGGTTGACGAAGAGGAAAGCATTGAGGCGCAAGCGGTAGAGGTTGAGTATCAACAGACCGGCAGCCGGCTGACCCGAACAGCGAAAGTTACACAGACCTCAAATGGTTATACGGTTCAGATGGGCTCGACTGCACTGGGGGGTGCTTCAAGTGCGGCGGCTGCGAGCGTGACCTCGGATTTGATGGGATTGGCTAGTCGGGGGAATACAGGTGTATCTTCTACTGGTGGTGTAAGTGGGCAGAGTGGCGATGCAGGGAATACCACTACTAATCAGTCTCGGCCTGAAGGAGGTGCTGTTACTAGTTCAGATGATGGTGCACAAAAGGGGTTTATTAAACCTTCACCTCCGTACAGGGTTGCTACGTTTCCTGGAAAAGGAGGAACAGTATCCTACGTTGACCCAAACTCTCTAACAGTTTCTGTATCAGAGTGGAAGAGCTTAGATATTGTTGAAAATTTTATTTGGGGTTCGTTTAAGGGACTTGCTGTTATGCGAGGTGGCCAATTGCTTGGGCTTAGTAAAGCCTTATCAGGTGGTGCCGGTGGTACAGCGGCTACTAGTGGCGCCACGGAGAATTTATTTCTTCAAGTGCAAACTACGACATACACAGCTAATGTATCAAATTGGCATGGTCAAGTGTATTTCGGGCTGCTTGGAGGTGTTAAAGCTATTGATTTTCAGGGGCTTTCTAATACAACTCCAATGGTATTAGAAATAACTAGACAGTATCGTGTTATGTCAGGCTCTCAAGTATTGTATACCTCCAGTCCCGACACTATCTCTGCAACACGAGTTTCAAATTATATCCCTAATTCAGCTGGATTCCCTGCATATGATACTTATCGCTAAGTTTTATCATTTTCGTTTGATTTTTATTAGTATCATATTGGGGGTACTTTTTGTTTGGTCAGTGGTTCCAATTTCTTTGGAGATTCATGCGTTTTTATTTGATAGTCCAATAATGAGTCCTGATGAGATAACTAAAATAGTCCAAACCCTTTATGTTATTTTATTGCCTCTTCTGATATCGATATTTTTATATGGCATGTGGTTTACTTACAGCTCTAAAAGAATATTTTGGGAGTTGGTGTTTGAGAAATTTATATTCCATACTTGTGTTTATATTTTGGCAGCAAGCTGTGTGATCTTATATAGGAACAATTTTACCCATAGTAGTTTCAATTTAAGTTGGGATTTTGTTGGGTTTAGCTCTGCTTGTGTGTTCGTTATTTTTCAATGGTCATTTCAATCCATAAAAAATAGCGCTAAGCATGACACCTAATAGCATATGCACAAAAGCTTGACGAAGTCGACCTTTATTTTGAGCATAGCAAAGAGATTTCTCTATCAAATGAGATTCCTTCCCCAATGCCTGCTGAAACCAGAGCTGCTTTACAGTCGATATTGGATTCTCCAGTTGGGGATAAAATTAGGACTTCGGGCACTAGGATAAAATTAGCTTTGACCTTAGGAGTGGATAACATTTTTGAAGTGGTTGAAAATGTTATCTATTACCACACTGATGTGAAAGGTCATTTGAATGTGATGAAGAAATATCACCTCAATGGAGATGGCAATAGTAGTGCGACTTTAGGAAGCCTTCTTTCTCATGAGATCGGCCATGTCATAGGGGCTAATGGTAGTAGCGAGATTTGGACAGTAAGAAATTTCGAAAACCCGTATAGATTATATTATGATTTACCTGCACGCCGCTCGTATTGGAAAGAAAATGATATCATTGAATAATTACTGTATAAAAATATTTTTTTGGTGTTTTTTATTTCTATCAAGTAGCTGTGTATTGAGTGATCCATGTAGGTACTCTCAGTTAAAGAGCGAGTTTGCTAAAACTCAAAAGTTTGTCGAATATGCACCACCAATAGTTCCTAATTATGATGTACTAAAGGGGAGCCTTCGGCGTGCTTGCACGGTCCTTTCTTTCAAGGTTAATGACGCAGGAAGAGCTAGTGAATGGCAGGTAGAAGAATCTTATCCTGCAAAGGTCATGGATCGAGTCGCACTGAAGACATTGATGAAATATAAATTTAATACTCCATCTGTCGGGACGAATAGCTACAAAGGGGAAAGATTATATATCTATTTTGAGTTATCTAAGGAATAGCATTTTTAGAAATGCGATCAATGATTAATTGTGTACTTAAGATAGAATTATCCTTTTTTACTTTATGGCTTATTGCGTCCTGTGCCTCGGTAAATGCGAAATCATATGTCATCGAAGGGCAGGTTTCTTCAACCAGTGGGAGCCCGCTGAACGGATTGAGAGTTTCATTATCTAAAAAAATGATCTTTCATATCCATCCTTCAAGGAGATTGAGAAAGCTGTGTCTGATAATAAGGGTCGTTTTTTATTTACTGTTGAACGTCGCGGAGAATATCTAGTCGAGGTATGGCATCCAAGAAAGTACGTAGTCGTTTCTGGAAGAACTGTTACCATAGATCACGAAGAAACAGTCAAATTATCTCTACAAGTTGATGAAGAGCGACTAGATTAACTGGGCAGAGTGGTAAAGGAGAAACCAATCAAGCAAGTATTGGTGGGGTTGCTTCTGCTGGTTTGGCACTAACTGCGACTGATAGTGCAGCGGGTGCAGCAGCTAGGGGAATTTTAGGGCGCATTGGCCAAGCGCTTTTTGGAACCCCTGTTGGCGCTGACGTAGTAGCAGCGATATTTCCAACCCAGATGGGTGATGGAACAAGACCTCTTCAAGGGAGATTAGATGCGGGGGGCGTGCTAGAGGAGGCTGGAGCACTTGAAGCAATTCGAAGCGCTAGAGGAGCTGTCAATTTAGATACAGGGACACTGAGGGCACTTTCGTCAGGAAACGCTGAAGTTGCCGTAGCTATTTATGCTGCAATTGGCGATAAACATATGTTGGTGACTCAGGCGGCTTTTAGCGAGCTTGTTTCTTCTGTTGCCAGGGATGGAAATGAATCTACGATTTTGGCTGCGGCAGCAGTCTTGTCTCAAACCTCCCTCATTCCAAACCTTCCATCTGCCCGAGTAATGTCTATGCAAACAACCAGAAGTGTTGGGGCAATGGATAAGCTTATCTTTGGAACTGGGGATGCGTTGCGAGTTGCAACTTTTTCATCAGATGCAAAATTTGTAAGAGGGGCAGCATCTTAAGGGATTGCTCTTGATGTGTTTTTGCATCCTCCTGCATCATTTTAGAATAGGAGTCACAGTCTATGGGCGATGTAACTAGGAGGGTATCTCTATGGGATATGGCCGGTTGCGCTCTGATAATTTTGGAAAAAACTGGCGTTGTCTATTTTAATCAGGTTGGTGGTACTGCCTGCTTGTCAGAGGAGGCTGAAGGGTTTTTGTGCCCTGTTAATCGCGAGGATGGTTCGTTAGAGAGCTGTTTAACTAAGCTGTTTTCCAATGTCAATAAGATTGACCCTGATGTTGTGGATGAAGAGTTTAAGAAACATGCTGAAACATCGTTTATTAGTCTTGATAAAAAGGTGCTCGGAAAATCATGTGAGTCGTGGTTGTATGTGAATATCACCCCTGGCTTAAGCGACCTTCTTTCTGGAGTGAATAGCGTTAATGCTATCTTGACTTGGCCTAATAGCGATTAGCTGTTGGTTTGATCCCATCTTGTATTTTTATCCCACAAAGCCCCGGCAGAGTAATCTGCCGGGGCTTTGTCATATCTGGCGGAGTGTGTCAGTGACTAGCCTGCTGAATCACAGTCTCTAGCATCTCACTGACAAACTTCTGCTTGGCCTTGGGCAGTAGGGCTACCTGTTCAACCTGCCGTAGCAGCTTCGGCGAATCCGCACCGCCGTTTTAGCTGGCAACCAGGAGGGGGGCAAGCGCCCCTTCGCTTTAGCTGCTTGCAGCGGCCGGTATCGTCGGCGGTGCGGCAAAGTTAAGCGAAAAAGTGCCTTGGGGGTTGTGACCTGTTAATCTGGGGTTCGCCTTGGCGCGAGTGCTCTTTAAGTCTTTGATTGCATTGGGGTTGTAGCGAAAATAGCGGCGGGTTCGCGTCGGAACAACTCTTCTGGGCAGAGTGGTAGTGCAATGGGGGAGGCTCCCGGCTTGTATCATGTTCAATGGAACTCAGAGCGTGAGTCTTGGGAACGCACTGGACAGGTAAGCCAAGTGGATACTGAATACGCTGCTATCAATGGGATGCTTAACGAGCTTGATTATGCGACAGAATTAATGGGTGCTCATGTTCAACACGCTTTTGGTAAAGGGGTGACTGAATTTACACTGTTTCACAATCCGACTGGAGATCTGCTCGCAGACGGATGGGAATCTTTCAGAGATAAAATTGGCTGGACAACTGATGTAGCTAAACAGTTTTCAGCTGTCTTAGGCAATATCCAATCTAGGGGTAAGGGGGTTAGCTGGGTCGCCCACAGTCAAGGCGGGATAATTTTCTCTGAAGCGGTGAGATATAACGGTGGTAACCTTTCTAACCTGAGAGTTGCTTTCCACTCAGGTGGTAATAATAGGTGGCCAACCAGTGGGATATTGAGAAACACTGGCGTTACAAACTTAGGTTATTAAGACCGCCCTTACGACCCAGTGCCAAGTATCGGTGGATTAAACAAGCTGAATCCAATAAGGATTCTTGGTTCACTAGGGCAACTAGATAATGTAGCTTATGGTGGATCACAAAATAGCCCGCATACGTTACCTTACACTAAGGATAAATATGAAAATAGTGAAAGGAGCATCAGAGTGTCCAATATTTTAAAATTATTTATGGCGTATTTAACTTTAGTTAGCGGAGCCGTGATGGCCGAAAGCTCTAATTGGAATGAATCCAATGTAAAAATTGGAAGGCAGAGCTTTCATATCAAGCTGCCACCAAATGAAAGTAAAGACTTTCCTACCACAGAATCGCTACAGTTTGTAAACTTGACTGATGAAAGGCTGGATGTTGGTGCCCAATCAATAACTGCCATTAAGAAGTATTGGGATTTTAGTGGCGGACTATTACAAGGGGTTCAGGGGGCATTGAATATAAAGGTGAGAGTGAGGAAGGTTCCATCAAGTTTTGAAGGCAGCATCTTCAATGATGCAGACTTAGAGATGTTATTGATGGAAAGGATAAGTAATTCGGGGGTTGACCTTCCATCTCAATGTGTCTACGAAACCATTAACGGTGCCAAATGGATCTCATATAAGCTTACGGGTAACCTGAATTCTACTGATTACGTATTCCCATTAACTGAGAATATCTATATTCAAGTGCAGGCTGATTTTATTACCAACAGTAAAGAAATTAACCCAAAGTGGCTTAACAAAGCACAAAAAATGCTGGTAGATATAGCTTCATCAATGGTGGTAGTCAAAAACGATTGATAAAACGGTAATGGGTAGAGTGGTAAATCTTCTGAAGGTGATACATTTTCCGAGCCACCTGAAATCTCCAATGAGGTAGAGTGGAACAGTATAGTTGCGGAACATATACGGGTTGAGACAAAAGAAAATCGTACCCTAATCGAATTAAATGTCGACCCAGTAAGCCTTTTGAATCCAAATGAGCCTGAATCAGTTTTTGTTGAAACTTTGGAGCGGATATCTAAAGGGTGGAATGTTACTAGGGTGGATGAGAGTGGTCATCAATATACAATGAAGCTAGATTTCAAAGAAGGTGGTGCCGTATATTATGTTACTCAAGGAATGAGATTTCAGGGGCCGCCTGGCATAGCTACTGGTGCACCTGATGGTGTATTTGTGATTAGGTACTCAAAGGATAAGTTTTGGCGCTACCCGACAACCCCAGCACATGAATTTGGGCACTACCTAGGGTTCAGACATCAGCCGAACCCCACAAATTCCATAATGAGTTACAGCGAAGGTCGCCACGTTAAAGCAAGTGACTTATCGCGACTAGCTAATGCATATAAGCAATAAACAATGATTAATAAAATTTTTTTTAGTGTAATCTTGGTCTTAAGTTCTGTTTTTGCTCAGAGTGACGAAGTGGTAAATCAATTTGATAAAAAAGAGTTTATTTCTCACTTAAATGAGGATATGGATAGGTTGTATAGTTTGTCTCAATCAAAGACGTACGACAAAAATTCTTCGTGTAAAGAAGCTGAGATACTGCGTAAATATCTTTTGAAAGACCCTGTTGTAGAAGCGAATAATGCAATAGATAAAGGTGAGCTAAAATACTTGGTTGTCAGTGGACCGCAGTTAGAGATAGTTGCGGATGGGATGCCAGAGACGATAAGTCGGCAGTTAATAAATAGTGGAAAATTTGAAGTTATTGAGGGAGTTGCCGATAGTGTCTCTTGTGGTGAACAGCTTTATCTAACGAGATATACTCATTGGTATATCTATGTATATAACTCGGTTTTGTATATTAATTCTGTGAGTGCTATTCAAGATACACGCAGATAGGGAGATATGAAACACACTCGGGATATCCGGTGCACAGAGATATACCGGAAAAAAGGAAAGACTTGGGCTTTCTTCAAATAGTAATCTTACTGAACCGAAAGAAAGCCCCGGTAGAGCAATCTGCCGGGGCTTTTATTATTATCCGGTACGTGTCTAGCGCCGGGCCTCATACTTCACAATCTGCCTTCCAGCAGCTCGCGGATAATCAAGCGAAGAAGTGCCTTGGGGGTTGTGACCTGATAATCTGGTGTTCGCCTTGGTGCGAGTGCTCTTTAACTCTTTGATTGCATTGGGGTTGTAGCGGAGATAGCGACGGGTTCGCGTCGGAACAACTCTTCTGGCCAGAGTGGCGATAGTTTGTCTGTCGGAGCGAAAAATTCAAGAACTCCACTGGCGAAACAAAAGAGTGGGTACGGTTGGACAGAAATAGACGGCCACCATGTTGCATATTTTGGTGAAGATGTAGTTTCTGATGGGATTGCTGACTTAAAAGCTATAAATGATTTACGCAGCTTGCCGTATCGGAGTGGTGAGGAATTACTGGTTTATAGACTAGATTCAGATGGAGAGCCATATATATCAACAGTGCTCAGCTCTGATGGTGATCAGGTCGACGGAAATGTCTCTAGCTCAGACCCGATGATAGCAATTGCTCATACCCATCCCTTATATTCACGAAGAGATATAGGTCGTTCATATAGAACTCAAAATAGGTTGAATGAAAATCTCGGTCCGGGAGATCACCACAACATTATTAGCAATCAAAAGCCAAATTATTTACGGACCCCGTCGGGTATTATAAAAGTATTGGAAGCAAGATCTGGGAGAATAACTGTGAGAACACTTACTGGTGATGAAGCAGGTAATATTGAACTTTGGGTTAGGCGCAGAGATCAGTAGGGCGAGGCAGAGAATGAAAATTTTTTATTTAATATCATTTTTATCCTTAGTCTCAGTTAGTTTTTTTCGCAGGAAATGCGTGCCAGATCTCCAGATGATCGAATATTATTAATTAAGGTGAATTCTATTTCACAGTTTAGATTTGAGGGGGATCGCTCTATTCCTAGTTGGGTTAACGAAGCACTGTCACCATTACTGTGTGGGCAAGAGGTGTATTTTTCTACAGTGATAGCTGGCGGAGAGCAGCTTAAAAATGTGAAGATTAATGCATTTTTGGATGAATTTTGCGTTTCTCATAAGGAAATTTTATTGAGGCCTTCCATTTACTTGGTGAAGCTCGAGAAGCAATTAGATGGGTTATGGTTGAAAAAATCTAGTTCGATAATTCATAAAGATAAAAATGTAATTTATGTTGATTCACCTGGTTGGCTTTTGTCTATTGAGCAGAATTTAATTTCCGAGGTTGTCTGTACAGATAAAGCTTATAAGCTTGAAGGGATTAGATGTTATGAAATTATAGAGTCGATCAAAAACTTCGTAGATTGAAAGAGAACCTGAAGAGCAATAGTTTAAGGTGTTCATGGATTGGGCAGAGTGGTGATGCATCACTAGATCAGTCTGGTTTTCAAAAAGCCAACTTTTCGATTGGTGTTGGTGAGGTCGCAGGCTTGGCAAATTTGGCTAACGAACTAGATGATGATTTTGCTCGAGACGCAAAGCTTCTAAGTAAGTGGATTCGTAAAAATGAGGATCATAAAGATAATGCCCCTCTCCTTGCGGTGCTTGTTTCGATAGGGTACATAGACAGGAAGAATATAGACTCTTACCGCTTCTTATTAGAAAATAACCCATCTAACAATTTGGAGCTGGGAGCAATGACCCAAGAGGCAATGAGAGGGTTAAGGTCTTCTTGGGCAACGAAACATCTTAAAACTGTTGCAAAACAATATGGTGATTTACAGTGGAAATATTTCCCTGGTGGAGGGAAGTTTGACCCTGGAAAACAGCTTAAACAGCAGATGCGAGATATTGTTTATGATAGGACAAACACTTCAGAGGGGAAAATAAAGGTCTATGAAGCTGTTTATGATGTTGTTGAGACAGGAGTAACTAAGTTATGAAAAAGAGATATTTAGGCGCTCTTGTTCTAGCTTTGATTTCTCTGTGCTCTCTGAGTTGGTCATCTGATGATGCCAAGTTGAATAGGATGTGTAAGGTTTTGTCAGAGCTCAGTTCTGAATCAATTGGTGGTGGCGATTGGCTTAAGCCTGAAGGTTCATTTGGCCGTTACTCTAACCTAAAGACTGTTAAATATCGCTCCTCTTTGGTTCCGGTACTTGATAATCAATTGATCTCAGTTGATGACTTAGCAAAATCCAAATTCGACAAGGTGAAGCTTTATTTTTCAGAAAGCACGACAGAAATTCTGATTGCTCCCCTTGATAATTCCCATTTTGATCTTATTGCGAGTGAAATATCTAACATATCTGAAAAGGATGGGGTTAAATTTAGAGGGTTTATTAAAACAAAAACGTTTAGAGAGCAGCTTGACTCCTATCTTACTGGATTGAGAGATGAAACTAATTGTGGTTCAAATCTTTCACAGTCTTGGTCAAAGGTATATGTGGAAGAAATATTATCTTCGTCAATTATGAGTCCGACGAAGGGGAGCTATGCTCAAGTTTTTGGCGATGGGATAGTATTTGACTTGCAGGGAGGTACAGCGTTTGTATCTGTAACAGACGACAAGAAATATATCCTGATGAGCGTGAGTTATAGAACTAGTCGATGATAGCGAGGTGAGGGGAATGCTTAGCCTTGAACCTTAGGTCATATAAAGCCCCGGCAGAGTAATCTGTCGGGGCTTTATCGTTATGGACTATCAAGCCTGTTTCTTCAGCTTGGCATTCTCGATAAACGTATCGATCACCTGAATGACCTGTCGCTTGGTGGTGGGGTCCAGCTTCTTTACTGCCTTCCCGTCGGCTTCAAATCATCCGTAAAGGCGCGCCGGGCATTGTGCTTGAGAATCAAGCTTTCCAATAATGCCTTGGCGATCTTCCGTTCCTCTTCATCAAACTGGCTCAGCGCCTCGAACTGTAAGCGCAGGTCGTCGCTCGGGCTGCGGTGATCCTCACCAAACACTAGGTCATCAAGGGTGGTGTGCAGTTCCTTGGCGAGCCTGACCAAGGTGTCCAGGGTAGGCTGGGCTGTCCCTGCCTCGTACCGTTTAATCTGATTGACGTGCAAGTCGATGGCGTTGGCCAGGGCTTGCTGAGTCAGACCGCGCTCTTTACGCAGGGTGGTTAGGCGTTTGACAAATTCCATGGTGAGCAACCAAAAGATTGTGGTGCCCATACTGTACTCCCGGGGTAGCTTCACCCGGGGCTTTACGGATCACGAGCATCTGGACGATGTGGAGTTGATCCATATGAATGGACGGGCCTATGATTATAACCTTGGACGTTTCTTGAGTGTTGATCCGGTGATCCAGAGTCCTGGCAATAGCCAGAGCTTGAATCCCTACAGTTATATTATGAATAACCCGCTGGCAGGGACCGATCCTTCGGGTTATGAGATGGCTGATGAGGTTGATGAAGAGGAAAGCATTGAGGCGCAAGCGGTAGAGGTTGAGTATCAACAGACCGGCAGCCGGCTGACCCGAACAGCGAAAGTTACACAGACCTCAAATGGTTATACGGTTCAGATGGGCTCGACTGCACTGGGGGGTGCTTCAAGTGCGGCGGCTGCGAGCGTGACCTCGGATTTGATGGGATTGGCTAGTCGGGGGAATACAGGTGTATCTTCTACTGGTGGTGTAAGTGGGCAGAGTAACGAGCCCGAAAAAAATACTTATGGTTTGAATCTTACTCAAGAAGAGTATCTGCAGGCTGTAGAAGATGGTATTTGGGAAACTGCTCCCGTTATGGATAAGGGGTTTAAAAACAATTCTGAAGTTAAAAAGGCCGCAGCAAGAGTTAATGCTCGTCAAGCATCTAGTGTTGATGACGTTGTATCCCCTGATGCTTATATTGAATTCCTTCGAAATGTTTCTAAGGCAACAGCATTAGCAAATATTAATGTGACAGGAGAAAAGTTCCTGATGATGACACAAAACTCTAAAGGACAAGTCGTTGTTACGGATATTGGTATCTTACCGGCTCAAGGAGGGGTAATCCGAACAGCTGGTGCTTCAGCGATCGCACATGTACATTATCTAGGCTTGGAGCAAAAACCAGGGCCTGGTGATCACAGCTCTGTTAAAGCCTATGCTAAACCTAGCTTCGTAATTGGAGCGAGAGGGAGTAAAATTTGGGAAGTTGGGCGAATATCTCAAAAGTATAAATATCGGCGAGTTGATACAGAGGAGCCTGGGCGCTGGAGAACCTTGAGAGGGGCCAAATAGTGAAATATGGAAATAGATTTACGTTGTTGGTCAGTTTTCTGCTGTTGTTCGATTCGGCTTTTTGCTTGTCAGCTGAGAGCACTCCCGAAGTATTTGTAATTACGGGAGTGCCAAAGTCAGCTTCGCTGTTATCAGAGGATTCTGGAGAGTTAAGAGAATCTTCGGTTCTAATTTCTAATCAGTATAATGTGGTGCTTGAATCTGTAGCCCTTGTAAAGGGCAAGGCAAAAATTGCTGACGAGGTTACAGTTAAGCTTTCAGCAAGTCATTTAGAAAGTGTTACTGGACAAAAAGAAATTTTTGTTGCTGTTCAGCAGTTAGATGATAACTCTTGGAAAGTGCTTTATTGGGGAGTGCCACAAAAGGTTATTTGTATCCCTGTTGGTTTGACGATTGATAAGGATTTAGAAAGAAGTTTTGGTGCATTTGAAAGATACGATGGTTCTAAATGCTCCTCACTGAATTAAATTTGGGCAGAGTGGTAAAGGAGCAACCAATCAAGCAAGTATTGGTGGGGTTGCTTCTGCTGGTTTGGCACTAACTGCGACTGATAGTGCAGCGGGTGCAGCAGCTAGGGGAATTTTAGGGCGCATTGGCCAAGCGCTTTTTGGAACTCCTGTTGGCGCTGGAGTAGTAGCAGCGATATTTCCAACCCAGATGGGAAATGGAGAGCTAACTGAGGAGGATCATATCCTTAGTGATGCCTATAGTGCCAGTATGTCCCGCGCCGAAACTCAAGCGAAAAATCTCAGGAATAAAAATCCAGTGGCAGTTATTGGCGAGGGTCAAGAGGATAGGGTTATACCTTATGCTCGAGCTGTAAATAGCATCTCCTTTTCAATATCGGAAAGATATAAATATGAGTCGGCCTATATGCAGGGTTTTGATGATGCATTTAAAGAAAGAATATCTGTAACCTTTAACAAAGGGTGGATATATGGGGTTATGAATGCAGGCCTAGAAATTCATGATATTGGTGCGCACCCAGCGAGAGGGGGTATTCCTACTAGCCCTTGGTATCTGGCAGAAAGGGAAGCGATTGCAATAAGAGAATATCCAACGTATAGAGTAAAATTCAAATGAGTAGCTATGTTCCTGAGATTGGCAGCTTGCTGCATGAAAAATTTGCTAACCTTTTTTGGGTTTTTAAATCTGAAGGTATCACAGAGCAGTTTTCAGTTTTTCAAGATTTTACTTCTTCCGGTGTTAGCAAAAAAATAATAGTGATAACGGATGACTTGTTATTTTGCTTAGTGTCTAGGGAGTTGGAAAGAACGGGAACATTGTTGATAACTATAAATGATAGACGGTGCCAGCCAGAGCGGTGTTTTATCGGTAAATCAAGTTATTTGTCTGATGTGTTTAGTAAGGCTGGGATGGACCTTGAGTGGAAAGAGCTTGAGGTCGATATCGGTAAGTTAGATAGGTATCTCGATAGCTTTATTCAAGCCTTCATTTTTTATTTAGAGAATAACAGTGCTGGGTATGTATATGAGGAAATGATTAATGCCCTAAAATGAATCGATGGGGACAGCCCCAATTGTTCTGAATTGCCTCAAAGCCCAGCTAAGCGCTGGGCTTTTGTTTTTATTGCCTTCCGGTCGGCTTCAAATCATCCGCAAAGGCACGCCGGGCATTGTGCTTGAGAATCAAGCTTTCCAAGCCCTCAATCGCCTGGACTACAGCACCCGCACCGATGGCCCCAGTATCGATTACGACTACGATGCTATCGGCAACCTGCTGAAAAAAGACGATTTCGCCAGCAGCTACAGCTACACCGGTGGCAGTAGTGACGGTCCCAGTGCAGTGAAAAGCGTGAGTCTGATCAGCGGTGGTACCAAGACCTATGGCTACGATCAAAACGGCAACCGCACCCATGAAAACGGCGCGCAGCAGGTTTGGTACAACGCCTTTAATAAACCCACCCACATCAGCCGCAACGGCGCCAATCTGTATTTCTACTATGGTGCCGACCAGATGCGCTACAAGCAGGTGAACCAAACTAGCGGCAAGACCACCCTGTATATCGACAAGCTGTTCGAAAAGATTACCGGCGGCGGTGAAACTCAATACCGCCACTTTATCGGCGATATTGCCGTGCTCACCAGCATTGAGAAAGACAGTGAGATTACCCACAAGATCGGCTTCAGCCACCGCGACCGACTGGGCTCCGCTGTTGCCGTGAGCGATGAAACCGGCAACCTAAAAGAAAGCCATAGCTTCGATCCCATTGGAAAGCCGCGACAGGGCAATATTCTCGATAAAGATGCTGCGACCCTGGAAAGCGCCTACAGTACCCGGGGCTTTACGGATCACGAGCATCTGGACGATGTGGAGTTGATCCATATGAATGGACGGGCCTATGATTATAACCTTGGACGTTTCTTGAGTGTTGATCCGGTGATCCAGAGTCCTGGCAATAGCCAGAGCTTGAATCCCTACAGTTATATTATGAATAACCCGCTGGCAGGGACCGATCCTTCGGGTTATGAGATGGCTGATGAGGTTGATGAAGAGGAAAGCATTGAGGTGCAAGCGGTAGAGGTTGAGTATCAACAGACCGGCAGCCGGCTGACCCGAACAGCGAAAGTTACACAGACTTCAAATGGTTATACGGTTCAGATGGGCTCGACTGCTCTGGGAGGCGCATCAAGTGCGGCAGCTGCGAGCGTGACCTCGGATTTGATGGGGTTGGCTAGTCGGGGGAATACAGGTGTATCTTCTGCTGGTGGTGTAAGTGGGCAGAGTAAAGAAAATAATGTTTACCCCGCAACACAGGGGGAATTAACTGATGAAGAGTTTTCACTTATACAAAAAGATAGATTTGAAGCATCTACTCGAATAAATAATTTATACGATGAGAAAGTATTGAGTAAGGCCGCTAGGTTTAAAATTAGAAAGAAAGCTGCTGTTGCAATCTTAAGTGCGATTGCAGATATTTCCCACGAGCTTCATATTGAGCTTGGAGGAGCAATTTTTAAGGATAAAGATGGGTGGGGATATACAAAACCTATAGTTGGCGGGAGAGGGCTAATACATCTTCGTCGAAACCCATTTATGTTAGATCGAATACCTGAAGAAGCAATAAGAGGGGCTCACTATCATACGCATCCTCAAAGGAAGGGATCATTTTTTGGTTTTTCGGATCCGGACGTAGGGAATTCAAAACACCATATTATGTATATGATTGAATCTAAGTCAAAACATATTTTTAGGGTTTCAGGGGGGAGTTATGGGTCGATATGTCGAGTGAGCGGTGGATTTAATCTATACAATATGCAGCCTTGTGGATAATGCTTTATGAAATTAATTTCAGTTTTTATATTCCTCCTCATGCCAGCCTTTTCTCTGGCTGATAACATGGAGAGTTTAATTGATTTTCCTAAATTTTCTGTTTCAGGGGAATATGCATCTTCACTTTTCAAGTGTTTTAAGAAAATTGACATTTCTTCATACAAATACCCGAGTGTAGAGGTTTTCGAAAAGGGTGAGATTTTATTAATTCAAGTGATAGATCTTGGCGTAACTGATAAGTATACAGGTTGTAGGTTTAGGGGTGGAAAAATTATTGATGTTAAGTCAAGCTTGAGGGGAGTTGAGCCAGATTTTTAATGGTTTTGGGCAGAGTGCTGAAAGTCACAATGATCCAAGCATTTCAACAACAACAACAAATTACTCGGAGCTTTCTAAGGGAAAACGATTAGCCTTTAATATAGATTTAATTAATGGATGGAATAACAATGAGTTATCGAGAGGCTTCGACTCCCAAGCAGATGCGGCAGAGACATGGATAAATGTAATTAATACATGGGTAAACCACCGCCTCTGGCGGTGAGACTTGACAAGGCTCTGCCGTTCCGGCGTGCAGAGTAAAAATATGGCCTCCATGAACCGGCAAGTTCTTTAAGGAGGCCATATGCGAGATTGGCAGTGCCAAGCTCACGTGAAACATTATTGCAGGTACCATGTGGTATTTGTGCCCAAGTATCGAAAGAAAGCGTTAGTTGGGGCATTGAGACGTGAGATTGGAGCAATATTCCGAGACTTGTGTCGTCAAAAAGGCATTGAGTTGGTCGAGGGGTACGCAATGAGGGATCACATTCATATGTTGTTAATGATTCCTCCCAGGTTAAGTGTTTCCAATACGGTTGGGTTTCTGAAAGGGAAATCTGCGATCCGGATATTTCGGAAGTACAAGCATGTACAGAGAAATTTCACAGGAAGACGTTTTTGGGCTCGGGGCTACTGCGTGAGTACAGTAGGGCTTGATGAGCAGATGATTCGAGAGTACATCAAGAATCAAGAGGTTGAAGAACGCCGGCAAGAGCAGATGCAATTGGCGGGATTGTAACAAGCCCCCTCTGGGGGCTTTCACCATACCACCCGCTATGCGGGTGGTTGCTGATTTAGGAATTTTCTGTCAAGATTTTTCGCTTTATTTTTTAATGCTTTCACTTTTTAAATGATCGACAATTAGATCGATTTGGGCCTGATTGTCTTTGATTAGTTGGTCCGAATAGTCCTTTAACTTTGGGAGCTTCTTATGCTCAAATATGCCGATAAAAGGCTCTCGAATTTCGATATTTAGATAGTCGTATTCTATCCTCCCTTCTTCAGATAAAGACTTTGCAATTTCCAGTGTATGGAGCTGGTGTGTATCCATTGAGCGCTGCATATTTGTTAATGCATCTCGAAACCAGTTTATTTGTCCCCAGTTTTTCAATGTGTCGTAGTTTGTTGTTGAACTAAGGAGTCGAGGGCTGCCAGCACCTAATACCAGGATGTAATAATTTTTATCGGGAAATTCGTTGATAACATCTCGAAGAATCATACTGGCCGGGTTGTTCATAGCTATAGCTGCATCTGCAAACACACATTGGGATTCGTTTTCCGACTCTGCAAATTCAGGCTCACAATGCTGGATACCTTCATCTTCTGAATAATTGAATACGACAGGCGGAAAAGCAGTTTCAGCACTTACCGCAGCTGTCATTAATTGATAAAGCCGATCGGTGGGGAGATAATTAACCGTCTCACCTTTGTTCTTGAAAAGGTGTATCTGTCCATCCTTTAAGTTTAAAGAAGGAATGATTACGTAGTTCTCAAGTTCAGTAAAGTTAAGGTCTTTAGTATAATGTTTTTCCATTACCTCATGTAATCGGCTGCCAAAGTAAGAGGGTGAAAACAGACCGCCTGCGGTTAGGAACTTGTGATACCAAGGGGGAGAGAAAAGGTAATTTACTTCGTTCTCATAGATATCAACCAGATAGTCGAGATGGGATAGCTTTTGCCCGTTTCTGCTGGGAATAGCTTCATCAGGAATATTGAGGCCTGTTGCGATAATGGCTCCAGTGGAAACCCCTGAAAAAACGTCGAACACCTGATCAAGGGGCTTCCCTAATTTGTCTTCAATATACTGCAGTACATGTAGAGGAATTAAGCCTCTGACTCCTCCGCCTGCTACGACGAGGATATTAATCGTGTCTTTTTGCTGGAGATAATCGGTATTGTGAGTAAGATCATAGGTGACCGACTCTCGGGGGAATGTGGTTGTTTGCGTAAAAAAATTGTTATAAACGTAGGCGAAAAAAGCATAACCAACAGCAATATACACAAGTGCAATAATAGTCTTTTTGAAAGAGGCGTTGAACTTACTTGCCATGTTGTACCCAAAACCATCTATTCCTTATGGGTTTTGCCTTTTAAAAGACAAACCCCCAAGGGTATATTAACTTTTATTTTATATCTTCAAAGACTGAATGGTAATAAATCAAAATCTATAAGCAATATAGTAAGGAGTTTACGCGGAGCTTAAGTAGAAAGTGTAATTGTTCTAGATGGTAGTGGTGACTTGTCTCGAAATCCGACGCTGGTAAGCTCCGCCTTTCTATTGATATAGCATATGCAATGATATCTAGCGGAAGTAATGCAGCTAGATTATGTATCTTGGTTTTTGAAATTAATGTGTTTGGATTGTAACAACTAATTCATGCGGTCTTGCAGCAAATGAAACAGCGTGGTAGTGGAGCTATTGTCCAGATATCAAGTATTTTGGGGGAATTCGTATTACCTTTTCTTGGCTCATATAATACTACCAAGCACGCAATAGAGGGAATCGGAGAAAACTACCGCGTGGAGCTGGCTCAATTTGGCATTCAGTCTCTGATTGTTCAGCCTGGTAAACATTCATTTAGAACAACTGTTGATGGTACAGGATTAAATTCCATGATTAGGAAAATTAACAAGGCCACAGAAGAGACGATGCAAGAAATTTATTCAGCTTATGGGGTGAACAATATGTTCCAGATTAAGTAGCTTTGCTAATATAAATAATTGCTTGGCACTTCAAAGAGCAAGTTGATTTTTAGCGGGTTTGTGATGTGCTTGTTTGTATAAGAGTTAATTTTTTAATGGCTGCTTTCAGGGTTTCCATTTTAGGGTTGTTTGCTTAAAGTATTTGCTTGCATGGAATGCTATTCCGAAATAAGGCCATTTAATATACGCATATATTCATTAACAAATAAATCAATACTATGTCTGCTAATCAATGGTTCACAATACCCAAAAACAAAGACCGAATTACGGTAAGTGGTAAAGGTAGCAGCCATTAATGGGTTAATACCGTTAGTTAGAGTGATCATCGGCATCTGAATTTCAAAATACTCCATTTCATCGGCTAAAAGAGGTATGCTGCCTGCATTGGATACAATAATCCCTGCTGGAAAGGACTTCTGTTGGGCTGTTATCTCTGAAGCCATATGAGTTATATCGCTCATCGTATAGTCTGAACTGAGATTTTTTGTCATAGGCCTCTGCTTGAGCAGTACCGAAAAGATTTGCTTTTGTAGCATTTTGGCAACATCAATAACATTGGCAGACTCTATATTTGGGGGGAGCTTCAAGCTAGCGGTTTCGGAAAAGGCTCCAATATGCCCTATGGGAATGTTTGGGGAGCATAGCCCTCTGGCATCCATCGATAAAATTACTTCTGTTAATTTTTTGTCAATAGGTACTGCTCGTGCAGCAATAGATGCAATGGCACAGTAAATAGCAGTAATTTTTATGCCGTTACTCTTGCCCCAATTAGCGAGTTTTTTAGTTCTTTCTGGCGACATAAGATATGAAATTGCACAGGACTTGCGCTCATTGGGAGCGGCTTGCTTTTCTACCGGCCAGATGAAATCGTCAGTGTTCTTATGTTCAACTCCCTTTTCTCCAAAATATCCAGCTGACTCTAGCTGGCTCGCAATGCTCTCTTGTAGTGGAAGTGACTTGGCTTGTTCAAGTGTTTCGTTAGATCGCAGGAATTTGTCTAAGTCTGAAAATATAGTCATTACTGATCTGCCATCAAATGCCGCATGTATATTGATGACGGAAATCCACTCTACGAGACCTTCTTTATTGAGGTATAGCTTTATGCTGTATACATATTTTTCACTGTCCAGGCAGTTTATGCCGTGAACTTTAAACTCATCCTCTAAATTGAGAGTGTCACTAACTTGGCTTATATTTAATGGGATATCATTAAAGTCAACGTCGCAAATCCAGCGAAGTTTTTCCCCTCTTTGGATACGAGCGCGTAGAAGAGGGTGGCGTTTGTGTAGATACTCTAATCCTGTGCGTAAAGTGTCAACACTTAACGATTTGCAGACTCTAATGAAAGAAACAAATTGTAAGCCACCATAGGAGAGTCTTGTCATCTCTATAAACAAGGCCTCTTGGGGGCCAAGTTCTCGAGATGGAGTTTCTAAACTCATATAAGACACCGACCAAAATATCGACGATCTTGATTGTTTGGGTTCAGAGCAGCATGAATGCCGTATGCGGGAATGTATCCTGACTTGCTGTCAAGGATAGTATTACTCCGCAATTGACTACTTCAGTGCACCAAGCTGCTTTAGGAATCCATATTTGTCCCAAGTGACCCAAGCTTCGACTATTTTGCCGTTCTGAATCTTGGAGAATTCCACGGCATCCCAGGTGATTGTTTTTTTGGTTGGAGTTTCCCCCATAAATGAGCCGACATGATTAGCACTGACTGTAACATGGGTTGCGACTAAATCTCCTTCAGCTACTTGCTTGGTACTGACCGCCTTGATGTCTTTGAAAGCCTTGTGAAACTTAGCCACCTCTTCTTCAAATTGTTTGAGGTTACGCTTTTGTGGGCCTGCGCTATCCGTTGTCGCAGAATCCAGGTTGTTTATATAGTTAGGAGATAAAATTGTCTTGGGATCTATCTTATTGCCGCTTAGCCACAACCCCACAGCTTGCATTGCGAGTTTTTTATTCTCTTCTAAGTTATTTGGCTGTGCCGCCACCAAATTGGTGATACTGAATAAAAGGGCTGTTAAAACCAAACAGGAAGCTCGTTTGAACATTTGATAGATTCCTTTCTACATAAATTAGGGTGTGTTTCAGGACGTCTTGTAAACGACATTGAAAATGAGTAAAGAATTGTGTCATCTCCTATTATGGACACATATTTCATAAGGTGAATCGATATTCAGGTAGTTTGGCAAGCTGTCCATCTTTAGACTTTGCTGGATTAAAATTCCGCCGCTAAAGTTGATGTTTCAGATTAGCAGCAGAGTATTTATACGAGGTGAGTAATAGAGATGCTGCTGCCAGCATGGTACCTGGCAGCAGGTTATACGGCCGACCTACAAACTTAGCATTTCCCGTAAGCGAGTAGCGGGGCGTCTTGCAGCCTCTATTTCTTTTCCATCGGTCATTGTTATTAGTAGCCCACTATTGACCCATGGTTGAATATCCTGAATAAAATTCAAGTTTATGATTTGCTGGCGGTTGGCGCGAAAGAAAACCTCAGGATTTAAACGCTGTTCAATTTTGGATAATGATTTATAAATAAACGGCTTGTTGTTATCAAAGAATACTTGGGCATGATTTCCGCAGTTTTCAAAATAACGGATATTCCCTATTTCTATTAGCCAGCAACGCTCTCCGTCCTTGATAAAGATCTTGTTATTGGTGTCTAGGTAATTCGATGAGTGATTATCATCCTGTAAAGGGGAATCACTTAGTGTTTTGTTAAGGGCTCGCTTTAATTTTTCCGGGTTGATCGGCTTGAGGAGATAGTCTAATGCGTTGACTTCGAATGCTTGTATGGCGTATTCGTCATAAGCCGTTGTGAAAATAACCTGGGGTGCAGTTTCAAGCTGTTCTAGTATATCGAAGCCTGTCCCATCTGGTAGATTAATGTCTAAAAAAATTAAGTCTGGTTGTTCTTTTAGAATCAGAGAAACTGCCTGCTCACAATCTTTTGCCTCTGCAACTAAATTTATATTTTTGTGAGGCTTTAACAGCTCTCTTAATTCATTGCGAGCGAGTCTGGAATCTTCAATAATAATGGCTTTCACTTATTATACCGCCAACTGTAGAGATGAAGTAGGAATATGGCATTGGGCAATAACTTGCTGCCCTTGTTGCTTTATCTGGAAGGATGTGTTGTTACCATATTGAAGAGTCAATCGTTTTTGTATATTTGCTAGCCCCAATCCGGTATTTTCATTTTTCTTTTTGCTGGGCTTTGTTTCTATAGGTGCGTTTAGTTCTAAGGTCCCTGGGTTAGCTACCGTGATGACTAGGTGTTCCTCTTCATGGGATACTCTGATGGTTACTTCACCGCCATGCTTGGACTTTTCAATTCCGTGGCGTATCGCATTTTCTGTAAGCAGTTGGATAATAAGAGGAGGGATTCGTTCTCCCATCAATTCTGGATCAGTTATCAACTTGAAAGTCAAACGATCTTCATATTGTATTTTGAGGAGGTCGATATATTGACAAACAATTTCCAGCTCATCTCTGAGTGGCACGGTTTTCTGTTTATGTGCCATCAATGTATATCTCAGTAGATCAGAGAGATTTGTCAGCATCGTTCTTGATTTAGTAGCATCCTCGAGAATTAAGGCCCGAATATTGTTTAGTCCATTGAAAAGGAAATGTGGGTTAAGCTGCCCCATAAGTGCTGCCATTTTAACCTCATTGAGCTGTAGGTTAAGTTGAATGGCTTCCTGTTCAGCTTTGAGTAAACGGTCTTGATTAACTGCTGTAACATAAATCAGGGTCCAGCTTACTAATAAAATAGTCATGATAAGCCAGTTGCCAAGTACGTTGTGCCAAATTGATTCGGGAGTGGTATATCCCATTAAATTGTAATATGAGAATAGAAAAATAACTGAAATATAAGCACATGAAAATGCGAGTGAGATTGAGGATAGAAAGAAGTAGGGCCACTGTTGCCTCCAGTTTTTATCTAAGAGGTCAAAGCGATAAATCATTTCTCTGATGATTAGTGTTAAAGCTCCGCAGGTTAATATCAGGGTGAGTGCATGTATGGCGAGTTGCTCAAAATTTTCATCGGTAAGTAACCCGCGAGAAATGGAGTTCACTAGGGCGAATATTAGCCAGCCGCCAAAATGATACACTAAGAATTTTGTCGTAGGTGCGGGAGACTTCAGTAACTTCATAAATTAATACATGTTAATAAAATGGCCCCTTATTCTGGGGCCACAGAGTTTAGTTGAAAATAAAATCAGAATCTCTCGTTCAGCCAGGTTGATATCGTCTCAAGGGCAATAGGGGAAAAGGTTTCCTCTATTTCCGCATACTCGGCATAGCTACCAGTCTCGGCTGTTTGAAAGAGATGATTCATTTTATTGAGTTCAATAATTTCATAATCCTTATGATTGGATTTACTCAACACCTTTTCTATATTGCCCAAGTTCATTTCCGCATCAACTTGAAAGTCCAGTGAGCCGTTAAGAGCCAAAATCGGACATTTTGTACCCTCTAAATAGGGCTCAGGGTTGAAGTTCAATGCATAACGAAACCAAGGAGTGGAATACTGTTTCTTAAGTACCTCAACTTGAGCTTCCAGTTTGCCTCCTTCCAAGCCTTCGAGCTCAACAGTCTTATAGAGATATTGGTGCAACTCATCACTGATAGTTCCCCCAATAGGAAGTTGAGCAAATTGTTCAAAAACAATTTTATCAATCTTGCGTAACTCTTGTAGGTTTTTCTCAGTCACGCCGCTGTGCTTTCTATCCCTGTACCACTGGTCGAAAAAGAGTTCTTGTAGTTTAACCCCCGGACCGCCGAGAAGAATTGTAAATGCAATATCATCACGATTGCTGGCTACCATGGGGGCAATCATCCCCCCCTCGCTGTGCCCAATCAAGCCCGTTTTACCCTTGGGGAGATCGTTACGACTGTTCAGATAATCCACAATTGCACTGGTATCATTGGCAAAATCTTCGGTAGTTGCCGTGGAGAAACTCCCGGTAGAGTCACCAATTCCTCGTTCATCATAACGCAATACGGCGTACCCTTGCCGGGTTAAATAGTCGGCAATTACCGCAAATGCTTTATGGCCGAATGCGGTTTCATCCCGGTCTTGCGGCCCCGAACCACTAATCAGGATCGCGGTGGCTTTTATCCTTGAGTTTGGTTTGGTTAGTGTCCCAGAGATTATATTATTTGTGATTGTACTTTTAAAACTTACCTCTTCAATAGTATAGGGGTAGGGGCCTGTTGGTGTCTGTGGACGATTCTCCGGCTGAACAGTATTTATCTTTCTGAAGTTAAGAGACAGTGACTTCCCTTGAGTAAATGAACCGAACATAAGCTCAACTACTGGGTTGTACGCCCCCTCGTAACTGAGTCCTAAGTCCTCAATTTCGAAGGATATATTGTTGCTGCTAACTTCCAGTGATGGCATCTCTATGCCATAGGTCTTTTGTGAGGGGCTATCCAGTACCCCCGTCCATTTGCCGTTGTCCTGATCAATATGGAGGACAATCGGAAGTATCTTGTCACTCTCTGTTTGAATAGTGGCCTTCCATTCCCCATCGATGCCACTAGCACTTGCTGTAGTAGAAAACAGGCCGGCGGCTACGAAGAGCGCCTTTAACTTTGCGTTGGTCTTTGAATATCTAGTTTGAATATATCGCATAACTATTCTCTCTGTGTTCACCTGCTGAATGCTTGCCATCTTAGAGCTATCTTTTTCTTCTGGATAAAAATTAGGATAAGTGGCGAATAGGGCTGCTGAACGGCGAGGAAGTCTTGGCTATCCTTTGTCTAGTTAGGCGTGGGGGTACGTTATCAGATAGAGGCGACTTATCCTGATAGATGGGACGGAGAGACTAACTAACGGTGCGGATTGTATCTATGACGAACACGAAATCGCCTATATAAGTTGGTAAAGAACTTGGGTTATTCCTAGGTATGTGGATGTAAGGGAAGAGTTAGTTCGGAAATAACTCTTTGGAAGATGGTCTTTCGGTGCCAATGAGTCCATGGGTGCTGCCCATTTATGGGCAGCACTGCGAGATGAAGCGTTTACTGTAGAATCACACCTACGTTTGCGTTTCCGGTTTGATTGGCAAAAGCAGATTGCGCATCGCCAATTTGTGTTGTTGTTTGGGCGTTACCCACACCATTTTGGTAAGTTTGAGCGGAAGAACCAATACCTGTTGCCGTAATATTGGCAAAGTTGGAAGTCCCAAGCTGCTCGGTCAGTGCGTAGTGATCTGAACCCGTCTGGTTATGAATGGCCACATTGTTGTCGCCAATTTGCCAGAGGTTGCTCTCGTGATCATCGTTGGTTTGAATCACATTTAGGGTGTTGGTAGTACCGTCCTGATATGAGGAGGAGTAGTTGGAGTCTCCATTGACTTGATTGTGGGTCGCCAGGTTGGAGTCGCCGAGCTGATCTACATAGACTTCACTGTTTGACGTCAGTGTTTGGGTAACAAATGCGGTTTGGTTTACTCCAGCTTGAGTCACCACAATAACATCATCGGTACTATTAGTTTGATTTAAGGTTGCACTGTGACCATCTCCATCTTGGGTAATGGACATGGTGCTACCGTCAACAAATGACTGGAGAGTGAAGACGTATTGATTGTTGTCTCCCTGATTGATTTCGATATAGGCGCCTACAGAGTTATCCTGATAGGACTCGGCTGTATTCATATCGCCAGTTTGATTATGAATAATCGTGCCACCATCACTGTTAGCGGATTGCTCCGCATAGCTGGTGTTGTTATCACCGATCTGAGTTTGATCGATGGTATTGTTTGTGGCGGTTGGATCACTTTGATCAGCTGTCGCAGTGTTCCCAAGACCTTCCTGGTATACCGTAGCGGTATTGGTGTCGGCGATAGCGCCCTGACTAATGATTGCCAGGGCAATACTGGCGGCTAGAGGTGCAATATTCTTCATCAGTAACTCCTTTAGTGATGAGACTGTACGACCAATGTCGTTTTCCATTGCATTTTCAAGGTTGAGGTCGTATCAATCACCGTTCACTAGCCTGATCATCGGAATTTGGCCGACAACCTGGCACGTACTCCTTGTGAATGGGGTTGATACAAGTATGAGTTTGATAGATGGCCTAGATAGACGCTATGAGAGGTAAGTGCTGATTTAGTGGGACATTAGTTTAATGGGAGGTTTTACTTATTTTTGTTAAACAACTGATAAATAAATAGTGGTGCTGTTGATAAAGGCGTAGCATTCCAATTCAATGTAAATCCTAAAGTTGCGTTGGTAATTATGTAAGAAGACGATATGGAGCTTTATTATCGTCTTCAAACTAAACCTTCGATTGAGTAATCTTTTCGCTTAATTCAGGCATGAAGGGTCGCTGGTAACAAAAGTATTACCTAACCAAGTATTGGCGGTGCAGCTTGGATCATCGGGGGAGTAAAGATCAAAACTCCCATTGTTTAGCGATGAGTTGGATAAAATGTTATTGCCACTAGCATTTGCATCCTCAATATATATTCCGTAATCCGTATTATCGCTAACGCTATTGATAGTGACTGTATTGCTATCTGCATTATCAATTGCGATGCCGGTTAGACTGTTTGTTACTACATTTTGAGATATAAGGTTTGAATCTGATTCAAATGTTAAAATGCCTTCACCTGCACTCTGATCGATAATGTTTGATGTAACTATGTTGGAGCTGCCAGGGGGTTCAATAGATATACCAACACCAGAGCCATTAGTGTCAGAGGTGTTGGTGATTATATTGCCAGAAACACTATTTGAAGACCCCTCTATTTGCACGCCAACGTTATCCATACCATCAACAGTATTTCCGAAAACCTGGTTGAAATCATTGTCTTCAATTCGTATACCAAAGTTAGAGTCGGGGACGTTCGACTGTATCTGAACACCGGAGATAAAGTTGTGATCGCTTATAACAAATAATGCAGTAGAGGTAGGGTTAACAATATCAACGTCTACAACCTGGTGGGAGCCGTCTCCTGTTAATATAATGCTATTATTACAGTTTTCGACAGTCCCTGAGGATATTCTCGCAAAAAACCCACCAAGAACTATACCATTATTTGCTGTGAGAGGGCATGTAACGGTAAAGCCATTCATATTAAGGCTGCCTGATGGACCCACAATGCTGAATGCAACATTTGTAGTGCAATTTAAATCTTCAGTTAGCGTCTCCGCTGTAGTGATACTGCCTCCACAGGTAACGGCATAGCTATTAATAGAGGTTGATATTGCGGCGGTTGTTAAAAGGATGTAACAAAGGGCTATTGTTAGTTTTTTCATAGGGTTTGTACCATGTCAGTAATTATTGCGGATACCTTAGATAGGCAGTTTTTTAGTCTGGGTGAATTTCGTGAGGATATATCAGTGTTCCCCTTGCAATATTTAGTTGTTTTAATGATTTTTAATAATACTTAATTTAAATGATAGAGGATGGCTTAAGGGCTATTTCTAATAATGAATCTATTACTACGTATTTAAATGGGCTGTTTGTCTGTTTTAGAGCGCTATTTATTGTTGGGGTTGTTTAGGTATAGACAGGCAGGATGGCTGAAGTTTTTATCTCTTGACATACAAAGCGATTCACACTTCGCGTTGCGACTTCTTGAAAGGTCTAGACATCCCTACGCAACAACGCCTTGATTGTGAACCGCTCTGTATCCCAGAGGCATCACGGAGCTATTCAGAGGCTCCCTGGTTATTTATGCTATTTGTTAGCCAGCGATATACTACTCAGCTATTGCTTGTATATTAGGGAGTGTGAATGTAATCGAGTGAATATTTAGTCCAGACAGTTGGGATCATTGGTTGTAGAGATGTTGCCAATCCAGTTGTTCGAAGATGTGCAGTTCGGATCATCAGGGGAGTAAAGGTCGAATATACCATTGTCATTGGCTGTATTAGATAAAATGTTATTGAATTCAGCGCTAGTTCCCTCGATCACTATGCCATAGTCAATGTTATTGTCAGCTTCATTACTGCTTACGGTATTGCTGTCACTATTGTTGATTCTGATTCCAGTGGTGCTGTTCGATATACTATTTTGAGAAATGAGATTTGAATCTGAACTTACAGATATTCCCACATCTCCATCGCCATTTAGGGTGTTGAATATTCTCGCTTTACTGTCACTGATTATAGTGTTAAGTAGGATTAAGTTGTTTCCTCCATCGGAATCAAGAGCTATGCCAAAATCACCAGGGTTAAGAATTTCATTTCCGGTGACTGTATTGCTTCGCCCCTCTATATATATTCCTGAAAATCCCGGGAACTCTAGAAAATTTCCAGTGATCTGATTGAGGCTTGCGGGATTAGCTGTTTCTATGCCTATTGCATATTGCGTACCATTAAAAGGTATCACGATGCCGGTAACAAAATTACTGTTACTTTCAATACGTACGCCCACACCTACAAGATTGTTAATCTCAATATCACTGACAAAATGAACACCATCTTCCGTAAGTGCTATTGAGTCATTGCAATTGTCTATTACACCATTAAACAGGCTTGCAGCTAGCCCTGTTAGATAGATGCCCTCATGTAATGGTTCTATACAGGTAACAGTAAACCCATTTAAGTTCAGCCCGCCACCGGGGCCGTCGATTGTGAGGGCTGGATTGGTTTCGCAAGAGAGATCTTCTGTGAGGGATTCCTGGGTAGTAATCGTGTCGCCACAGCTCACAGCAAAACTGTTTGAGGCTAAAGGTAATCCAAGGGCAGATAATAGACTGAGAAATAGCGCTAAATTTGGCTTCTTCATGGGGGCTCCCAGGTCGATAAACTAAATTTTTATAGTGGGCACATGTTCGGGGGTGGGAATGAATGAGTTATTCCGGTTGATATTCTATCGAATTTATCGGCTTGGTTTTCTGTTTGTTAATAATATATATAAATCAAAGGGAGAGGTTTAGTTTCTGTTGTAAATATGGAGCTAAAGTGGCATGTGAAACCACACCTTCCATTGCTGTTTCTGTATGCGAAGTTGGGCGTCTTATATAGGTGTTGGCCAGAATTTTGGAAGCGGATCGGTTTGATGCGAGTACAATTTTCTTTATTTCTAGGGAGAGTTGTCCCTTTGGTACTTAACAAACTTGGTAATAAGTGTCGGTGCTTTGTTGGCGAGCCCGATTGACGCAAGAAAGGTTATAGAAAGTGCAATGAGAAGAATGGAATCTAAAAAGATATCGTTGGGGAATCCGTCTTGAAGAATTAGATAAAAAAGGAATAAAGGTATTGACCAGACAAAGCCGTGAACCATTAGCGAAAAAGCGTAAAATTTAAACCCTATAGTTTTGCTTTTTCGTGTGAGAAAGCTGATTAGGTCAAAAATTACAGTTAGCTCGACAAAATAGAGAGCAGGAAATATTGCAAGATAATAATTTTGGTATATGAATATCATCCCAAGAATAATGTAGTAGATATGATGTATTTGATTAAATCGACTTATCTGTAAGAAGATTATCTCAAACGCATACATTGATACGCCATACAGCAATGCAAGTCGGAAAAATCTGGTTGCGCCAATTTTGCCGATGCTTTCGTATTCTTGATATAGTGCGATAGCGCCAAATATGACTAAAATAGTGTACAAAATTAGCTGACATACTTTATCGATATTGTCCTTTGAGCTGCTCTTAATAACAATGTGAAGAGATTTATGAATGAGAAAAAAAGTAATGATGAATGCGGAAAAACCAAGTATGATGGTGAAACTGTTAATCATCGCCTAATTCTTCAAGACTCTTTTAGAAAGGTGTAACAACTATTTAAGTTGGGCATCTACATGATCTATATGGAAGTTAACCAGCCAGCTTTACCTATCTTACTTAGATGGCTTTCTTTAATGAGTGGAATTAGTCGCCGGTGAATAGAGGGTATACCTTTGAAAAGTAGGTGAAAATCAAAGTATAGGGCAATGCAGGTGTTGGAGGGCCTACCCCTGAAGTTAATGGGGGGTTTGAGTCAGTGTTTAAATATTAAGTTACTTTTGGAAGTACCCTAAATCTTAGATTGGGGCCTGTGAAAGTTTATTGTGCACTTAATTGTTTAAGCACAGGTCGGCAAAGTGTCGGCCTGTGCTTGCTTAAGGGTTAGTCAACCGAAGATCGAATCAAGTAGTCAAATGCGCCCAGCGAAGCAGTTGCACCTGCACCCATAGAGATAACTATCTGTTTGTAGGGGACAGTAGTTGCATCGCCGGCAGCGTAAACGCCGGGGACTGAAGTTGCGCCGCGCTCGTCGATCACAATTTCGCCCATGCGATTCATCTCGACATCGGTTTCCTTAAGGAATTCCGTATTGGGTACCAGTCCAATCTGTACGAAAACACCAGCCAGTTCGACCTGCTTATTTTCACCACTCTCTCGATCGGTATAGGCCAGGCCGTTCACCTTGTTGCCGTCGCCGAGGACTTCGGTGGTTTGGGCATTGACGATAATATCGATGTTGTCCATCAACTGAGCCTTGCGTACCAGTACCTCGTCTGCACGCAGTTTGTCGGCGAACTCCAGTACGGTGACGTGCTCGACGATTCCAGCGAGGTCGATCGCTGCTTCGATGCCCGAGTTGCCGCCGCCAATAACGGCTACACGCTTACCTTTAAAGAAGGGGCCGTCGCAATGGGGGCAGTAGGCTACGCCCTTGGTGCGGTACTCGGCTTCGCCGGGAACCCCCAGTTCCCTCCAGCGGGCACCGGTAGCCAATACTACAGAGCGGCTGGATAGGGTCGCACCGCTTTGTAGTTTGATATCTACCAATTCGTTGCGTCGCAAGTTGGCTGCACGTTGGTCGGTAATGATATCGACACCATACTCTTTAACATGTTGCTCAAGGCTGGCTGCGAGCTTGGGGCCTTCGGTGTAGGGTACAGAGATAAAGTTCTCGATACCTACGGTATCCATCACCTGGCCGCCGAAGCGTTCTGCCACTATGCCGGTGCGAATGCCTTTGCGAGCGGCATAAATAGCGGCTGCTGCGCCCGCTGGGCCACCCCCTACCACTAAAAGATCGTAGGGTGCTTTTTCATTCAGTTCTTCAGCTTTACGCTCGGCTGCGCCGGTATCCAGCTTTCCAACAATCTCTTCGAGGGACATCCTGCCTTGGCCGAAGTGTTCACCATTGAGGTAAACCGCAGGTACAGCCATAACATTGCGCTTTTCAACTTCCTCCTGGAACAGGCCACCGTCGATCATTTCGTGGGTGATGTTTGGGTTGAGGGTTGCCATCAGGTTCAGCGCTTGGACAACATCCGGGCAGTTTTGGCAAGAGAGCGAGATATAGGTTTCAAAGTGGAATTCACCCTTGAGGCTTCGAACCTGCTCCAGTAGCTCCGGGTCTGCTTTTGAGGGATGGCCCCCCGCTTGCAACAGTGCCAGTACGAGTGAGGTAAATTCATGTCCCAGGGGAATACCGGCAAAGCTAACCCGGGGTTCCTCTCCGGCAGGGGCGATGGCCATACTCGGCGTGCGCTTGGCTTGACTCTGCTGTGCAGTAATTTTGTTGGAGAGTCCGGAGATTTCATCTACCAGCGCTTCCAGCTCTTTGGATTTTTCACTGTTATCTGTGGACACACGAATCTCGATCGGCTTGACGATATTCTGCAGGTAAGTGTCCAGTTGTTTTTTCAGGTTTGCGTCCAACATCGGTGTGTCCTTTCTCTAACAATTTAAGGCTGGGTTGTGGCCCACCTTTTGATGGGCCGGGTCAGAGGTATTTGGGTTAAATCTTTCCTACCAGATCTAGGGAGGGGGCTAAGGTCTCTTCGCCTTCTTTCCACTTGGCCGGGCAGACTTCACCGGGGTGAGCGGCGATGTACTGGGCAGCTTTGATCTTGCGCAACAGCTCGCTGGCATCGCGGCCGATTCCGCCGGCAGTGATCTCGACAATTTGGATACGGCCTTCGGGGTCGATTACAAAGGTGCCGCGATCGGCGATGCCTTCTTCCTCGATCATCACACCGAAGTTGCGGGTGATGGTGCCGGTGGGGTCGCCGATCATCGGGTATTGGATTTTGCCGATGGTGTCGGAAGAGTCGTGCCAGGCTTTGTGGGTGAAGTGGGTATCGGTAGATACGGAGTAGATCTCAACGCCCAACTTCTTGAACTCTTCATAGTTGTCCGCCAGATCGCCCAGCTCAGTGGGGCAGACGAAGGTGAAGTCTGCGGGGTAGAAGAAGAATACGGCCCACTTGCCTTTAACGTCGGCGTCGCTGATATCGAAGAAGTCGCCGTTTTGATAAGCCTTGGCGCTAAAGGGTTTCAGCTGGGATTCGATGTAACGTGACATGGATAGCTCCTTATTCATCACTGTCTTGTTGGTCGTTGTTTGGAAGTGGGATCTATACTATCGGTCGATGCTCTTTGATAAAAATTATTAATGTAAATGCGTGTGATAGCTTTTGGCAATCGCTGTTGGCTATTTGATTGATTGGGTGTTTAGCCGCTATTTAATGGCTTTGGCAAAGCGACAGCCGTTAGGTGAAACCTTATCGGCGCATCCTGATGTCTATTGAGCCGCAAAGACGACATATAGAAGTGTTGATCGCGGTCTATACCCTCAGGCATCAAAAAAGAGTTGAGTCGTAAATCAGCGCACATTAGCAATAAGTTAGAAGTGCGAGCCCGGTTCTGACGATCTGGGTAGTGCCAGCGGATGTGAGGTTAAATGTTGCCGCTATGAATCAGAATGTGGTGCATGTCACGGTGGTTGGTGTCGGTCTGCCTGGGGAGTCAATCGGATGGCTGCATTTGTCTCAGCTAATGAATATGCGAAATGTAGTGGTAGATGCGATTGTTGAAGAGTATTGGCTTTCCAGGGATGCCGAGTCATCTAAAAAAGGGATGGTTTTCCGAAATGAGATGGCAAGGCTAAAAGCTCAGTATGGCGATTTCAAAACTTGTTCCTCGGTGGAGCAAATACCTGATGCGCATCCCTCCTTAAAAAATTTGGTTGTTATCTCGGTGAGGACTCCACACGCGAAGGGGGTTTTTGAATCGGTAATTAGTAAAGGATATAGGAATATATACCTAGAAAAACCTGGTGCAGACTCGCTGGAAAAGCTGCGTGAAATGGAAAGGATCGCCGACAGAAACAATGTAAATGTTGTTGTTGGCTATCAAAAGCATATCGCAAATTACGTGGATAGAGCCGAGAGGCTTAACGAGCAATGGAAGTTGAAGTCCAGGAGCGTGGGATTTATTCATCACAACCCGCATCCGGAAGCCAACCTGGAAAGCATCTTTAGGCAAAATTCCGAAGGTATGCTGCTCAACCAGTGTTGCCATGAACTTGAACTCTGTATAGCAAAGTGGAATCTTGCTCCTCACAACATTACTGATGTAGTAGTGAATCGAGATGAAACCGTGCAGAAGCGCTTCGGTGATATCGAGGACTTCAAAAAGCTGTCTTTCACGCTAAAAACTAATCTAGGAGTAAGCTTCTCTTTTCTGGCTACCCGTTGTGAAGGCGTAGAAAATTGCATAGTGATGCGAAAAGGCCTTCGAGGCGACCCTGTTTTTATTCGGCAGGCCATGGAAGATGTGCTTGATCGGGCACTTGAGCTTACTAGAAAAGAAAAGGGAGGGATGTGGTATTGCTACTTGTTTGAGCGAGATTATTACAATCTGAAGCGGCTGTTTATTGAATCCATTCTAGATAGCGATGATGAGAAATACTTGAGCCTGCCGCGACTGCTTCATGCATGTGGTGTTCTCGAATTGGCTGCAGCGATAGAGCCCAGTATTAAGGCTCAATTAAGAGAAGATGAAAGCCATCATTCTATCGTACAAATTTCAGATACTATTTGTCAGGCTCCAACAAACCAAAGAATCTGGTACCACCATGGACTCTTTAATCCTGGTAATAAATTCCTTATAGAACTTCTAAGACCGCCGCAGAACAGAATTATTTGTTGTGTTGATGACAAGGTATGGGAACTCTATGGGAAGGGTATTACCGAGTGGCAAGAGTCCATGGGGATTGAGTTCATCCCGATAGTTATGAAGGGTGGCGAACAGTCAAAAAATATTAATAGTCTTATCAGTATGATTGATGAGATATGGAAGGCAAATCCTCTTCGTTACAGGGAGCCAATCTTAGCTATGGGCGGAGGGGCGGTAACCGATACGATTGGGTTTGTCAGTGCGGTGTGGCGACGGAATACACCCTGGATACGTATTCCAACGACTCTAATGGGAATGATTGACTCCTCTATCGGCATTAAAGTCAGTGTGAACCACAATATTAAGAATGGGATTGGTGCTTTTCATTGTCCCTTGCATACCATTATTGATCCCTCTTTCTTGAAAACTAATCCACAGCGGGTATTAAAAAGTGCGATTGGTGAAATGATTAAGGTTGGAGTGGTATTCAATAAGGATGTGCTCGATACCTTGTCAGCTCAGGGTGCCACTCTGTTGGAAAATAGTTTTTTAGAACCTGATGGCCTGCCGGGAGATGCATCCTATAAACTGCTGATAAATTGTATTGATGCCATGCTGGATAGTATTGCGGGAGACTTAAAAGAAGAGAACTTATCCAGACCAATGGACTTTGGACATACGTTATCCCGCTGGTTGGAGCGTGATGAGGCTTTTAGGTTGATGCATGGTGAAGCTGTGGGCATTGATTGCCTGTTTACTTCGCTGGTAGCTGAAAAAATGGGATTGATATCCAAGGCAGACATTGAGTTACTGTTTGGAATTTACGTGCAGCTGGGACTTGCAGCTAGTGTCAAAGGGCTGAGCCTGGATGTATACAAGACGGCAATAAAACAGATCTCGATTCATCGCTCCGGTACTTTGCGAGCGCCTCTCCCAGCCCCGCTAGGAAACTGTATTTGGGTCAATAAGATAGAGGCGAACTATCTGGAAAGCGCTTGGTATGACCTGCAAGAAAGGCTTACTCGTCATCCAGAGCTCATATTGGATCCTGATGAAATAGCAGAGGAGGAGTATTTACCTAAGCAATTAGACTTGACCAGTCATCAAAGCGCTAAAAAACTACCTTTGGGAAGGCTGCGCTGGGGATTTATAGGCTGTGGAAGAATAGCAAATGATTTTGCATTAGTCCTCAACTACCTGGATTCCTCAGAAGTGTTTGCTGTAGCTTCCAGGGATTTTAATAGAGCGAGAGAGTTTGCGAATAGTTATGGAGCAAGTAGGGCTTATGGCAGTTACCTGGAACTTGTTTCTGATCCTGATATTGACATTGTCTATATTGCAACTATCCCCGAGTTACACCGACAACATGCTGAATTAGCATTAATGGCAGGTAAGCCTGTTCTTATTGAAAAACCTCTGGCGTTAACAGTTGAGGATGCTGTAAGGATTAAAGAGCTTGCCAATAAAAAACAGCTGTTTTGCATGGAAGGGATGTGGATGAGGTTCTTCCCTGCTATTAAATACTGTAGAGATATTATTAGTCTTGGAAATATAGGTAAGGTAAGCCAGCTTCGTGCAGATTTGAGCTTTGACCTGCGTAAGGATGAAGGGTTGCAGTCTCCAAAATGGAAGGTGGGAGCTGGTATGGATGCCGGTGTGTATCCTGTCCACACGGCGCTGATGGTATTGGGTAGGGGGATATCAGACCTGGAGTTCTCTGGGGTGCTGGATAACTACGGTTTCCAGGAGGATGGCGCCGGACTCATTTATGCGCACTTCGATAGTGGATCAACAGCTGTAGTTTCCTGGAGTCATCTGGTTGAGGGTGCGGAAGAGTTGGAAATCTATGGCACAGAAGGGCGGATAAAAGTGTTTGCCCCGGCACATTGTCCAACTAGGGTGTCAGTGACGCGGATCACTGGTGATCGAAGGACAGATAATGAGACTAAGTTGTACGAATTCCCATTACCGAGAATAAGAGGCAGGTTTAATTATCCAAATTCTGAAGGGCTTTATTATGAGGCACAGGCTGTTCAGTTATGCATTGAGAAAAACTTAATTGAATCACCGGATCTTCCTCTTGCCGACTCTATACAAGCAATCCGAATGATTGAAGAGTGTGATCAATATATCAAAAGAAGGGCTGCGTGAAGCGCAACATCTATTGGTTTGGATTGCTGTCATGCTATGGGGCTCTATTTTTACTGGGCTTTGTGGAGGTCTATAAAGCTCCAATTTATCCAAAAATTTTAGATTTTTTTTCTGTTTCCCCAACAAAAGGCTCCACCTTTTTCTTCCTGTCCACTTTTTCTGCCTTACTTATGACTTTGTCAGGGGCTCTCTGGGTGAAAAAAATCAGAGTGATCTCTGGGTTAGCATTATTCGTAGTGTTTATGGGGGTAGGGTCGGTACTTTCAGGTATTTCTGGATATTTGTACTCGTTTACCCTGCTTATTCTGGGCAGCTTCCTCTTTGGTTTGGGTGCCGGAGGGAGCATGGTTTTGATTAATGTGGCAATCCCCCTTTTTGTGCCTGAAAACTTAACTCGTCAAGGTTATTGTGGATTACATAGTACCTATGGGGTTGCCTCCATATTGTCTCCTTTGTTACCTGGGTTGTTATATAAATTTCACTTTGGATGGGAGGGCGGTTTCTATTTGTTTGGGGGGATAGCTGCAAGCATATTATTTTTTATCTTGTCTGGATTAATAAGAAGAAAAGGAAAACTAAGGAAAAATGGGAGTTCTTTTAACCCTGGCGCCTTTAAAGAGGCGAGCCAACGAGATAAAGAACCGAAAGAGTGGTGGATCGCAATTGGTGGTGGGTTTATTGTTTCTGCCTACAACGGCGCTGAACATATATTGGCGAGTAGGATGGTGCTGTTTCTTGAAGCTAGGGGAGGGCACTGGGCCGTTGAGGCGGATATTTTGCTTTCAATCTTTTTCGGATTGCTTTGTTTAGGGAGAGTGGCCTTCACTTTTATCCTGCTGAAGGGAAGTGCTTTTTTTTGGTTGGTAGTCTCCTTTTTATCGACAGCAGCCGTATTTTCTCTGGGCTACTGGGTGAGCCCACTATGGTTCCCAGTGTGTGGATTGACACTATCCTACTTGTTTCCTTATGCCATGGAATGGTTGACACATTGTAGTAAGAATCCCCCTTTTACAGTTTCATTCTCCTTAGGTATGGGGGGAATTTTCTTGATTCTGGCCCATGCTTTGGTGGGATGGTTAGACGAAAGTTACGGAATACAAACCGCAATCTTTGTAGTTCCTGTGTTCCTCTTGGGAGGAGTTGTATGTTGCTTGCTTTTGTCACTTATTGCGAAGCAAAGAAGCCATTAACACGGATTAGCAATATTTGATTAACGACAATGCCCGCCAAAAGGGCGGGCAAGGCCAGTTCCAATCCTGTGAGGGCTTGGGAAGTCTTAAATTTTGCCTACCAGATCGAGAGAGGGGGCCAGGGTTTCCTCACCTTCCTTCCATTTTGCTGGGCAAACTTCACCGGGGTGAGCAGCGATGTACTGAGCAGCTTTGATCTTGCGCAGCAGCTCACTGGCATCGCGGCCGATACCGCCAGCAGTAATTTCCACAATTTGAACACGGCCTTCCGGGTCGATTACGAAAGTACCACGGTCGGCAATGCCTTCTTCCTCAATCATTACACCGAAGTTGCGGGTAATGGTACCGGTAGGATCACCGATCATCGGGTACTGGATCTTACCGATGGTGTCAGAGGAATCGTGCCAGGCCTTGTGGGTGAAGTGAGTGTCTGTGGAGACTGAGTAGATCTCTACACCCAGCTTCTTAAACTCTTCATAGTTGTCTGCCAGATCGCCTAATTCAGTGGGGCATACAAAGGTGAAGTCGGCGGGGTAAAAGAAGAATACGGCCCATTTACCTTTGACGTCAGAGTCACTTACATCGTGAAATTCGCCATTTTGGTAGGCTTTGGCGTTAAACGGCTTGAGTTCGGATTCGATATAGCGGGACATGGTTAGCTCCTTATTGGGTGCCTGGCTCTTAACTTTGATGCCGCTTATGCTATTGACTGATTATCAATAATAGAAATTAACAATTTAAATATCTGAGATAGTTTTCTGCTATCTAGGCAGCTTGGCGATAATTTAGTCTGCAATCCGTACCAATTTGAGGTCGCTGGTTACATCGGGGATACTCGGGACCAAAGTATTAATACCCATTCATCGGGTATGGGTAATTTTTCACAAGGCGCATCTATGCGATTGATTCGGTTGCTTAAGCATGATCTGGCCCGCGAGGCCGGAGATTGGGTTGAAGACGGTGTGATCAGTGAAGCTCAGGCTGAGCAGATCTGTGCCCGCTATGAAGTGGATTACCACCGGGCGCAAGAAAGAACACTTGGATATCGTATTTTGATTGGGTTGGCCTATCTCTTTATCGGGCTGGCGGTGATTACATTGATTGGGGCCAATTGGGAGGAAATCCCCAGAGCGCTGCGAATGGGGGGGCTGATCGCTTTGACCTTGGTGACCCAGGGAGTGGCGTTTAAGGTTTACCTATCTGGAGACAGGAAAGCCGGAGAGGGCTTGTTCTTGTTGGGCAACCTGTTTTTTGGTGCGGCGATTATTTTGATCGCACAGATATACCATTTGGGCGAGCATATGCCAGATGGTATTTTCTGGTGGGCACTGGGTAGTTTGCCATTTGCTTTAATTACCCGCAGCCCGTGGATCGCAGAGCAGTCCTTGCTCTTGGCTTTGCTTTGGTTCTTCCTGGAGTCGAGTTTAGGCTTTTACCCCGCCCTGTTCCCAATTTTCTTGCTGGGGGCCCTCTATATCCTGTTAAGTGGTCGTGCGAGCGTGATTCTCTTGCTGACCTTTATCTTTGGCTTAGGTTTTTGGCTGGAATTTTCCCTGTCAGAATTTTGGCGTTTGCAGGATGGGAAATTTAGTGCGGATATTTATCCAGAGAACCTTGCTGTTGCAGTCTCACTCTTTATCCTGATGTATTGCTTTGCCCATTGGTTGGCAACTCGCCCGTCGGCGGTAGCCAAGGACTACGCAGCAGTAATCTCTATTTGGTGCCTTCGGTTTACTTTAATTGGCTTACTGATTTTTAGCTTTGAATATCCCTGGGAGGAGATGATAGAAGCCCCCTGGAGTCACCTACCTTCTATGTGGGCGGTAGTGGGGACTATGTCTGCTGTGTCGATAGTGTTGGCGCTGCTGTCTCAGAGGTTGCTATTCGGGCTGGGGTTGTGCGGTGTTTTTGCGGCAGTACTTGCGTTCGTAACAAATGCCAGCTCCAGTGACTACGCAGTTTGGTTACAAATTTTTACAAACTTCGCCCTGATTGCCTGTGGAATCTGGTTGATCTTCAGGGGTATTCACGATGGTATCTCACACTACTTCTTCCTCGGAGTTATGGCGGTCCTGTTGACGGCTCTGCTGCGCTATATTGACTTGATTGGCGACTATATAGGTGCTGCTCTCCTGTTTATTCTCTTCGCAGTTTTATTGCTGGCAGCAGCCAAGTATTGGAAATATCACCAGGCGGGGGGAAGTTTGCGATGAAACGTAGAGTTGTGATTGGCCTGGTTGCCGCCATTGGCGTGCAGTTTTTTATACTGTTAGGAATGTATATTAAGGCTCAAATGCCGCTGTGGACGGGCCAGCCTGTCTCAGTGAAAACTGTTCCTGTAGACCCGCGCTCATTATTTCGGGGTAACTATGCCCAGTTGAGTTACCCCTTTTCCACTTTAGATAAAGCCTTGTTTAAAGGGCAGGGACGGTTGCGTCAGGGAGAGGTGGTTTATGTGGGCTTAGAAAAAGGGCCATCCGGATTGTATGAACGCGCCTCTGTCAGCCTTGAAAAACCACAGGGCGGAGTCTTTGTTCGAGGGCGGGTAGCAGGCCAGAATTTTTGGAATTCATCAGATAGCTACCGGATTCGCTACGGTATTGAAGCCTACTTTGCTCCGAAGGAAAAAGCCCTGGACCTGGAAAAACAACTGCGGGACGGAGGAGTGGCTGAATTGATGATTTCTGCGGATGGGCGAGCGAGCTTGAAGGTTGTCAGAGGCTCAGGAAATCAATAGGCAAAGGGAAAAATCAGGAATGGAAGCGATTGGTCCGGCACGGCGCAGCCTGCCGGTTTTCTTTTTTTTAATGGATATTCAACTGGGCTGTCTATTGCTTGCGGCTCTGGGTCTCTACCTTGTGCCAATGGAAGTTTCATTTATTGGTGATACGGTTTGGCTGCAACTGCTGTTGGGATTGTTAGGCGCTATTGTCACATTTGCGGTAGTACTGACATTGGCTCGTTCTGAGACGCTATTTGGGAAAATGCTGCGGCTCCACTGTACTCAATTGACTCCGCTATTTTCCAAGTTGTCCCCACCACAGATGGTATGGGTTGCTTTAGCTGCGGGTGTTTGTGAGGAGCTGTTGTTTCGCGGTTTTCTACAGTCTTGGCTCTCCCAGCTCAGTACGCCATTCCTCGGTTTATTGGGTGCATCACTGATATTCGCATTACTGCACTGTGTTTCCTGGGTGTACTTCTTCCTTACCTTTATGATTGGGCTTATTTTAGGCATTTTCTACCAAATGTCCGGGGGCTTGGTGGGGGCGATTGTTTGGCATGCGGTATACGACCTTTTGGCAATTTTCGCCATAGTGCACTTTCCCCATTTGCTCGGATTAAAAAATCAAGTCTTAAAGCGAGGGTAAGTAGCCAGCTTTGGTCTGGAGACCTGCAGAGATATTACGGAGTTACTCGCGGGCTCCTAGATCACGGCAACGATCACCACTAGTACCAGGGAGGCCGTTAGGATAAAAGCAATAAGCGCTAAGAGTCCGTCTCGAGCTGCCAGCGATAGCCCAAAAATGGTGAGAGCGAGACCAGCAGTTGAGGCAGAGAAGGGGATTACTTCCATTATTGGCAGGGTCAATGCAATAAAAATGCAGGTTCCAGCAATAGCGTAGGTGCCATATCGGCGCACGATAAAATCCATCCGTGGCTGAATCCAGCGGTCGGCAAATCGGGCGGGCTTTTCCATCCAGTGCAGGGCATCCATCAGCTTCTCGCTTGATATGGAGCGGTTGATTAACCACTGTGGAAGCCAGATATAGTTGCGCTTCATCAGCAGTTGTAGGGCAAACAGTAGTAGCAATACGCCCATCGCGGTAGACATTCCGGGAATACCGCTCAGAGGGGAAAACAGGATCAACCCGATAAGGATAAGGAATGGGGCAAAGGATCGAAGCCCCACAGCCTCAATAACATGCTGGATGGAGATTTTCTCCTGCCCCTGACTTTTCTCCTCAATATCCTTCAGCAGCTGGCCCAGTCCTATGATTTCTTGTGTCATGGTTGGAATTAGTTGCTGTGTAGTTTCTTTGCAAGACAATCTACTGATAAGAGGGCTGGAAACCGGGTAGTCTCTACGAGCTATCCGGTTCCAGAGATATTGTCGAGCATAGCACTGTGACTGGCTTTTCGGCTAAAGTCAGGCAGTTTTTCAAAGGGGATAAGCTGTCTGGCGTCAAACTAAACGGATAGAGATAAGCTGTTGGCGGAGGATTATGCCTGTCATCATTTTCTGTTAGATTATTGCCGATGGCGGGTTTGCTTATTTCGGCTGATTGAATTTCGATGTGGTTTCTAGTTGGAACGGAATCCTAAGGCAGTCTATTTAGGTACTGAGCCACTCGACTACCTCGATAAACTACTAATAAAAAGGACGGTCACAAATGGATGCTGTTGACCAAACAAAAGGGAATCCACCAGTTTTTCTTTTATTAATTGGCACTCAGGTTGTTTGCTTGTTGCTGGCCCTTCTGGGCTTTTATCTGACTTCACTCAAGGTAGTGATCATTGGTGAAAGTGTAGGGTTGCAAGTAATAATTGGCATCATTGGTGCTATGGCTACCTACGGTGTGATGTTGTCGTTAACTCGCTCAGAAACGACCCTTGGCAAGTCAATGCGGCGTCAATCGATCGCCCTGATTCCGCTATTTTCGCGATTGTCTTTCTTTCAACTGCTGTTGATTTCTATTGTAGTCGGAATTTGTGAAGAGCTTTTGTTTCGGGGTTTTTTACAGTCCTGGTTGTCAGAACTTAGTTCGCCATTGTTGGGGTTACTAATTTCCGCAATTGCATTTGCGCTACTTCATTTCTCATCGTGGACCAATTTCTTTCTGACTTTGGGAATTGGTGTGGTTTTAGGAGTGGTTTACCAAGTGTCCGGAAGTTTATTGGGAGTAATAATTTGGCACGCAGTCTACGATGCAATTGTCCTTATTGTTTTGACTCAATACCCGCACTGGTTAGGGATTAAGATAAAAGAATAACCGCAATTTTCGGGAGCGATTTACTTGTTTTAAGCTCCCGAATTTAACCTTTGGGGTTTAAGGAGCCTCCCAGACCCGCAGGGACATTGTAGAATTACTCGGAGGCTCCTTAAGCATTGAATAGCTCATCCAAACGCAGGGTCTCAATCCCTGTTCGTTCTTGTCGACTTAAATAAACCATTTTTTTGGCTACTTCACGCCCCTCAATGGGTCTATAACGTCTCAGCCCCGGCAGCATACAAATTACTGGTAGGAGGGTGCCTCCGATTTTCTCACCGGGGCGGGCATTTGCACGATCTCCGAGAAGTAGGGAGGGTTGCAGAATACTGATGCGCTTAAATGGAAGTTTCTTGATTTTCTCTTCCAGCTCACCCTTCATACGTAAGTAAGCACTGGCGCTATTGGCATTGGCCCCGCTGGATGAAACCAGTACGTAATGGCTGACCCCCGCCTCCGCTGCCAATTGGGCCGCTTTGTATTGATATTCAACGTCAACCTTGTACTGGGCGGCTAGGCTGCCGGCTTGCTTGCGAGTGGTTCCCAGGCAGGAAAATAGAGTATTTCCCTGAAAAAGAGGGGCAGCCTCCTCCAATCGATCAAAATCGACAATATGATTATGTATTCTTTGACTTGCAGTGGCTTTGGGGCGTCGAGTGAGGGTAAGTACTTCATCAAAGACTTCTTCACCAGCCAGTTGCTCTGTGAGATGGCCACCGATAAGGCCCGTAGCTCCGAGGATAATGGCTCTTTTGCTCATTGGAGGTTGATTTCCATTGGGTAGATGTTCGCAAGGCTAATAGCGTACTTTAGCGCAAAGATGTCTATGTTTGTTAAAAGTTGCCAGCTGGAAAGGGTGTCTGGTGAGCAAAGAAGGCCGAAGCGTAATTAACTGAGGGAAATCTAACTCTGGGATTCCTCAGTAATACTGGAGGATACAAAAATTCTCTATCAGATTGTGGATGTTCAATAATTGTTCACTGTGCAGATCCTTGCTGCATCTCATTGCGTCGCATGGGCATGCTGTCGATACGTTGAAAAATTTCGACGGCTGAGAATTTATCGGCTTTATACTTTACTTCCCCATCCTTCCCTATAAGAAGTACTTGCATTGCTGGTCCTTGCAGATATTTTTCCCGTACATTTTTAGCAAAATTGTCTGTGACTTTACCGGGAAAGTTAGTCTCAAGGGTGTCGTTAGAGAATAGGAACCATATCAAGTTTCTCTCTGCAAACTGCGGCGCTAACTTGAGTAATTCATTGATTGTGCTATTGGGATCTTCCGGGATATTCAGTAATAGAATGCGGTTTTTCCACTGGAAATCTTTTAGGTCGTTCACCGTAGATCCCTGGGCGAATGTAGAAGAAGTCAACAGAACCAAGACAAGCACAATGAACTTATGCATTTACTAATCTCATCTATTAGCGTGATCTTAGGGGGCTCAGTAGGCTATCCAATCACTAATTCAATTTTCCGGTGCTTGGATGTCCTTTAAGCATAAGATATGAGCTGCCAGTTACAAGGCAGATGATGATCCGTATCCACAGTGAAAACTGACTAGTCAAAAGGCGTGTAAATGAGCGAGTGGTCTAGGCTCTAGGCGGGAGTATTAAAAATATATCGCAAGCTAATTAGGTTCTGAAGGATTACCTGAGCGGCTCGGGTGTCGAGTGAATTACGCAGTATGGCTAAACAGAGCGGCAAAATTACACGAGATCAGTACTTGGGGTTGGCTGCATTAGTTCTCGCGGCCTTCCTTATTAGTAATGACTATACCGCTTTTGCCCCCGCACTACCTGCCATCGAAAGAGAATTCAATGCAGACATAACTAGCTCCCAGTGGATCATTAACGGCTACGCCTTGGTTTTTGGTGTTTTCATCATAACCGGTGGCCGCTTGGCGGATATCTATGGCCGCCGCAGAGTATTTATGATTGGAGCGGGAATATTCGTTTTCTTTGCCGTGCTGGGTGGCTTGGCAATGGATATGTGGATGTTATTGATATCCCGCGCATTGATGGGAGTGGGTGCGGCATTGATGTGGCCGTCCACTTTGGCAATGACTTTTAATTTGTTGACCTATGAAAGGTCAGGGTTGGCGGGTGGTATCCTGATGGCCACCTGTGGGTTAGCGAATGCAGCTGGACCAGTTTTGGGTGGGGTGCTCGCAGATTTTTTCAGTTGGCGATGGATTTTCTTCGTTAATATTCTCCTCACTCTGGCAACAATGCTGGCTTGTTGGTGGGCAGTGCCCCCCGATAAACCTCGTGACACCGAGGAAAAAATAGACTTCTTCGGTGTGCTACTATTATGCACCTCGCTATTTTGTTTGCTTTTTGCACTGGATGTTTCCGCGGAAATTGGTTTCAAGCATCCTGTGGTTATCAGCCTGATCGTTGTGTTCCTGGTGTTGCTCTGCCTGTTTACCATCGTGGAGTATCGAGTTGGTAAAGATGCCCTGATTCCCCCTGATATTGCAAAGAACCGGAAGTTCCTAGCGGTAGGTGTTACGACACTCCTAATCTCGGTAGTATTCCTATCGGCAATTCTCTATGTCCCCCAATTTTTGGCGAATTTTCGTGGTTACTCAGCATTTCAGGCCGGTTTATCTTTGGTCCCTTTAATGGTCGTATCGGGGCTGGTTGCTATTATCTCCGGCCGCTTCTATGAGCTAGCTGGACCAAAATTACTCGTCTCATTAGGTATTTTGGGGATGAGTGTTGGAATGTTCATGCTCTCGAACCTGACTTCGGACACGGGTTTTCTGGATATGTGTCCGGGCTTGGTCGTGTTGGGAGTGGGTATTGGGCTGTTCAATCCATCCAGTACGACTGCGGGTATTACGGTGGTGGAACCTCACCGTGCCAGCTTGGCAGGCGCTATCCTCTATATGTTTAAAATTGGTGGCGGTGCGGTTGGTTTGGGTATGAATGCTACAATCATTGCCTTCGCTCCAGATATACCTTCGGGTATAGATAGAGCTTTTACAGTAAATGCTTACCTAGCCTTGGTTGGTTTGATTGTTTGCATGTTCTTTGTGATCGGTAGGCCAGAGAGCCAAAGCGGAGAGCTTTCTTGATCGCAAGTGAAGTGCGTCTCACTTCTTTTGTGCTGTAGATCTCTTTTATTTGCTGGAAGTGCTTTTTTCAAAATTTATCCATTCTTTGAGTTTTTGTGAGATTTGAATTTCCTCACATCTGATTAACCCTCTATTCAATACAATGCCGCAGCTCAAGGCTCTGTTGTGCCTGGGTTTATTGCGGTCCTGTTCCAGATTATCTGACAGGAATTGATAGTTTAGGGTTGGGTCGGAGGTAGGCCACATGTTCAGAATTCTTCAGATTGTACTTTTCTTTCTGTTGGCCAGTACTGGGCATGCTCAGACTATTGATAGAGATGATATCCGTGGCCTGGATGAGCAGATCCAGGATGTTAAGAAAGATGTTATTGATCTCACTGCTGAGTTGTCACAGCTGGAGGAAAAGCTCTTATTCCCCTCTAATACGCAGGTAGCTCTTTTTGTCTCGGTGGCTGATGAAAAGCCCTTCGAGCTGGAGTCGGTTGAGGTCACACTGAATGGCAAATTAGTTGCCCATCATCTCTATACCTACCGGGAAATTGAGTCCCTGCAAAAAGGTGGGGTACAAAAAATATACACTGGCAATGTGCAAGTGGGTGGGCACCCATTAGAGGTTAGTTTTCTCGGTAAAACCCCATCAGGAAAAGAGTATCGAGCCACAGCTTCCTACACTGTAGAGAAGGCAGTGGGTCCTAAATTTGTCGAGATTAAGGTTCTGGGAACCGAGTCCACGATAAACTTCAAGGACTGGTAATCATGCTCAGGTCCCTGGTAAATGTGTTGTCCTGTCAAACCAGGGTGATGCTTGGTGCTCTATCCCTTTGTTCTTTGGCTGCTCTCCCCGCTGCAGCGGCGACTGAACCGCAGGAAGAACTTAAAGACCTGTTTTTCGGTGCGGCAATGTTTCATGCCCATCAGGAAAGTTATTTTGATGCGATTGTGGCACTGGACACAGAACTTGCTCAGTATCACCGCTTAGATCAGCCCGAACTCGATCCTTTCAGTGCGCACTTGGGGCAAGCTGAGTTTTCGGTGGGTGACTTGGAATTGTCCTACCGAATGCACAGGGAGGCCGGGCGGGCTATTGAGGCTGTACTGCAGGGAAATGTTTCCCAGCCGGTGCGCAATGAAGCCGCGTATCGACTGGCAAAAATTCACTATCACAAACAACAGCCGCGCAACGCCTTACACGCCCTGGAAATGATTGATGGGCGGGTTCCCGAGAGGGTCCGTGCAGATGAGCAGTTTTTGCGTGCTCGAGTCTATATGCAGCTCGGTCGATTCGAGGAGGCCGTAGAACTGCTGCAAGACCTGAAGGGTGAAGAGTCGCTAGAGGGCTTTGTTTCCTTCAATTTGGGTATTGCCCAACTGAAGGCGGGAGAAGAGGAGCGCGGTGTTCTGGAGTTGACTGCACTGGGAAGAAAGCGCAGTTCAGAGGCGGCCCTGCAGGCCCTTTACGATAAAACCAACCTCTTATTGGGCTCCCATTTAATGGAGCTGGGCAAGCTGGATATGGCGCGCCCCTATTTTGATCGTGTAAACCTCGATGGCCCTTTTTCAAATAGGGCGCTGCTGGGTGCTGGCTGGGTAGAGGCCCGCGCGGGTCGCTATGACCGGGCACTGGTGCCCTGGAAACTGTTGCAAGACCGCAAAGGCACCAGTGAGCCAGTGCAAGAGGTCATGTTGGCGGTGCCCTATGCCTATGGCAAATTGGATGTCCACAGTACCGCTGCAATTAACTACGGCCGCGCATTAGACGCGTTCGGGCGCGAGATTGATACCCTCACTCAGTCTATTCATAGTATTCGCAAAGGTAAGTTCCTTGAGGCGTTGCGTCGTAAAGAGGCTACCCAGGTACAGAACTGGGTAGTGGCCTTGCGCAATTTACCGGAAGCCCCCGAGACCCATTACTTACTCGACCTGATGGCGTCCAATGACTATCAGGAATTTCTGCGTAACTATCGCGACCTCAACGATTTATATGAGCGCAATGAAGAGTGGCTAAAAAGCCTGACAGCCTACGAAGATATTATTCGTATTCGCCGCAACTATTACGAGCCCCTGTTGCCGGAGCTGGACAGGCAATTCCGGGAGCTCGACGCCCGTATCAAGCTGCGGATGGAGCAGCGCGATCAGTTTGCCAGTCGTATAGAGCAGATGCTGATCTCCCGCCGCCCAGAATACCTGGCAACCGCCGAAGAGCAGGAGGCGCGATTGAAGCTCCTGGAACTTAGCGGAAAAATTGCTGAGCATCCCCAGGGCTTTACTGAAACTACTTTGGAGCGGGTTCAGCGGCTCAAAGGTGTATTGGACCTGCGTCTTTCCTTTGAGTACGACCAGCGTTTGACCGAGGCCTACAAACACCTGGCGGAATTAAACCAAGAGATCGAAAGTCTCCAGTCTGTTTACGACTCCTTTGTGCGCAGTCGCCAGGCGGCAACTCACAGCTATACCGGTTACGACCGCGATATTACTCGTTTGCGCGCGCGTATCCAGCAAACCCAACGGCGACTGAAAACCCTGATGGCCCGCCAGGGCACCATGCTTGAGGCATTGGCAATTGCCGAGTTGGAACGCCGTCGCGCGCAGTTGGAGAGTTATCAAATCAAAGCCCGCTTTGCTCTGGCAGACAGCTACGACCGCGCTAATGAGCTGCAGGAGCAGCGTGAAGATGAATTTAAGGTAGAGCAGCACAAGGCGCTGTTGGAAGAGCAAATCCCTGAGGAGAATCCAGCGGAGATGGAGCCGGTGGAGGAAGAAGAATCAGCAGAGGGAGGTGATTCGTGAGTAAGTTGCTCAAATCTAAATCTCAAGCTGGTAAATCTCTCAATCGTGCCGTCGGTCTTCTCTCTGCACTTATAGTGCTAGGGGGTTGTGCGGGAAACAGCGGTAAGACCATCGGCAGCCTCCAAAATGTCGAAGTAGAAATTAAGGAAGAGCATATTGATGGCAGCCTGGAGAAGGCACTGGCCAGCTACCAGAAGTACTTGCAGGAAACCCCTGAATCCAAGCTGACCCCCGAGGCGATGCGCAGGATTGCCGACCTGAAAATCAAGCAGGCACACCGCGCTGAAGATGCAGAATTCGATAACCTTGCTGGAGTTGCTGCTGGAAGCGGGGCGGTGATCTCTGTCGATGCGTCAGAAGCTATGGCTGAAAATACCCTGGATGCTCCAGAGACGACAGCGCCGGTGGCGAAGGTAGAGCCGGTAGTGACTGAGGCGCAGGCCCCAGGGGTTGTCGAGTCTGATGAGGAGTTTGAAACCCGGGCTAGTGGCAGCATAGAAATAGCTGCAGATGAAACCCCGCTTGAAGCGCCGGGCGTTGATTCTGAAGAGATGATGTCAGCCAATGCCCGCGAGGCCATCGATCTCTATATTAAATTGCTGCAAAAGTACCCCCTGTATCACCGCAACGACCAGGTGATGTATCAGTTATCCCGGGCTTATGAAGAGGCGGGAGAGATTGACGCAGCGGTGGATGTATTGCGCCAGCTGGTGGCCAACTATCCGGACTCGCGACATATCGATGAATCCTGGTTCCGGTTGGGCGAATACTATTTTACCCGCAAGAAGTTTCTCGATGCGGAAGAGTCCTACGGAAAAGTTATCGATATTGGTGTGATATCCAGTTTTTACGAGCTTGCCCTGTATAAACGCGGTTGGGCGCTGTTTAAGCAGGATATGTATGAAATGGCCCTGGATGACTATATCGCCATGCTGGATTACAAAGTCTCCCAGGGATATGACTTCGACCAGCAAAACAATAAGGGCGAGCGCAAGCATATTGACGATACTTTCCGTGTGGTCAGCTTGAGCTTTTCTTACCTGGAAGGCCCTGATTCGGTTGTCGATTACTTCACCCGCAAGGGCAATAGAGAATACGAGTTCCGGGTATACAGCCAGCTGGGTGAATATTATTTGGAGAAGCGTCGCTACCAGGATGCGGCAAAATCCTATATTGCGTTTGTTGATCGAAACCAGTTACACAGAGTATCTGCGGATTTCTCAATTCGTGTTATTGAGATCTACAGTAAAGGCGGCTTCCCCAAACTGGTGCTGGAAGCGAAGAAGGATTTCGCCACTACTTATGCACTTAATGCCGATTACTGGACTGTCTTTGATATTAATGAATACGGAGAGGTGGTTGCCTTCCTGCAGACCAACCTGATCGACCTCGCCGGACACTACCATGCGGCTTACCAGAATAAGAAGTTAAAAGACAAGAAGGCCGAGAATTATCGCGAGGCGATTCACTGGTATCGCAGCTATCTCGATTCTTTCCGGGAAACTGAGCGCGCACCGGAAATCAATTATCAGCTTGCCGGATTGATGTTGGAAAACCGGGATTTCCATGGTGCAGCTCTGGAGTATGAGCGCACGGCCTATGAATACCCTGCGCATAAGGATTCCAGCGAAGCAGGCTACGCAGCGGTTTACGCTTATCGCGAACACCTGGCTAATAACTTAAAAGATGCAACGGATGAGCAGCGTGCACCACTATTGCGGGAAATTATCCGTTCATCGCTGACATTTGCAGCCGCATTCCCTGAACATGCCAAAGCCCCTCAGATCATGCTCGGAGCGGTGGAGGATCTTTACGGGTTAAAAGACTATGCCCCGACAATCGCCAATGGTCGATCACTGTTGGAGCAGTTCCCCGCTGCGGAGCAGGAGATTAGACGTTCTGCCTGGCTGCTGGTGGCTCACGCTTCTTTCGATACTGCGGCCTTTGCGGATGCAGAAATCGCTTACGGTGAAACTTTGACGCTGACTGCCCAGGATGCAAAGGATAGGGCGGGACTGGTAGATAACCTGGCGGCTTCCATCTACCAGCAGGGTGATATGGCCCGTAAGCAGGAGGATCATGCAACCGCAGCGAGCCATTTCCTGCGTATTCGAGGCGCTGCACCTGGCGCGACCATTCTGGCTACGGCGGAGTACGATGCTGCCGCATCATTGATCGTTCTTAAGGATTGGGTACAAGCGGCAACGGTATTGAATAACTTCCGCAGTCACTTCCCGGAGCATGAGCTGGCGAAAAATGTCACCAAGAAGTTGGCAGTGGTTTACCAGGAGAGCGGTGAGCTGTTGCTGGCAGCTGCGGAATTTGAGCGTATTGAGCGGGAATCCGAGGACGATGAAATACGCCGTGAGGCCTTAACCCAGGCGGCAGATCTTTACGCAGCGGCAGAAGATAGCGCTAAAGCGCTGTCTGTTTTGCGTCGCTACGTCGATTATTTCCCCGAACCCATGGAGCCGGCGCTGGAGACCCGCCAGAAAATTGCCGATATCTACAAAGTGTCCGGGAATCAAAAGCTTTATATGGCAGAGCTTCGTGAACTGGTGAAAGTTGAGTCCCGCGGTGGTTCCCAGCGCAGCGACCGCACCCGTTATCTCGCAGGTAATGCGGCCCTGCTATTGGCTGAACCCAGCTTTGAGGCTTTCACCCAGGTGGATTTGGTTGCGCCTATCGAGAAAAGCCTCAATCTCAAGCGCAAGCGTATGAAAGCAGCCACCCGTGCATTTACTGACCTGATTGATTATCAGGTGGCCGATGTGACCGCTGCGGCAACCTTTTACCTGGCTGAAATTTATCTCCACTTTAGCGTGGCCCTGAAGGACTCTGAACGTCCAACCAACCTGAATGCCCTGGAGCTGGAAGAGTATGAGTTGGCATTGGAGGAGCAGATTTACCCCTTCGAGGAAAAAGCCATTTCTGTTCACCAGAAGAATGTCGAGTTGCTGGGCGTCGGTATTTATAACCCCTGGATTGATAAAAGTATTGGCAAGCTTGCCAATTTAATGCCCGCTCGCTATGCACGGGCGGAAGAGGCTGGTGAGTATCTCCAGACTATTGTACCTCTGCCGCCAGAGCCGGAATTGCCCTCTGCGGGATCAGCAGTTTCGGGTCAGTAATAACAGGCATTTGCCTTTTGGAGTGGAAAGTTATGCAAAAACAAATGCGTTTGTTTTTTCTGGTGGGCTTAGCCTTGTTGTTAGCAGCTTGCGCCAGCACCCAAACCAAGTCTGGAAAAATCTCTGATTATTCTTCGGTGCGGGTATCGGGCAGTGTGAGTCGGGACTTTGAGCGATCCCTGGAATATCTTGCCGAGCAGGATTATGTGAGTGCTATTGAACTTCTGCAGTCAGTGGTGGAGCGCGAGCAGCGCCTTCCGGCACCCTATATCAATCTGGGTATTGCCCACTACAAAAGTGGCAATGAGGCAAAAGCGGAAGAGGCCTTTTTAAAGGCATTGGCGCTGGACGAAAAACATCCGGTGGCAACTAATGAGCTGGCTGTTCTCTACCGAAAGCAAGGGCGCTTTGCCGAGGCGCGAAAAATATATGTGAATGCTTTGGCAGAAAATCCAGAATATCTACCTTTGATAAAAAATCTGGGCATATTGTGTGATCTGTATCTGCAAGATCTCCAGTGTGCTCTGGCACAATTCGAACAATATGTTCAATTGGAACCAGAGGACCGGGATGTCACTATCTGGTTAGCTGATATTCAACGGAGGGCTGGTAAATGATTAAACTTCGTTGGGCTTTGCCATTCGTGGCCAGCTTTATGGTTTTCCCTTATGCCTTGGCTCAGTCTGAGGGAGAGGAGAAAAAAGAATCTACCGATAAAAAGGTGGATTCAAAAATTAAGGAGTTGTCGGGTATTTCTATTATCGGTAACAAGGAAGCCCCTAAGTCTCTCTATATTGTCCCCTGGAAAAGTTCCGAAGTGGGTGTCGAAAGCGACCTTGTCTCCAGCTTGATGGATGACAAACTCAAACCGCTCGACAAGGAAGTTTTCATGCGTGAGTTGGAGTTCTACCAGCTCAGCCTGTCCGGCGATTAACGCCATATAGACTCCGGCTATCGCCGGAGTAGCACCAAGTTTTAGCTGTATTTCTCAAGAGGGTTTGTAATGGGCTTTTTCAATAACGTCATCGAGTTTTTCCAGACGGGCGGTACTTTTATGTACCCGATTCTCGTGGTTGCCGCACTGGGTGGTGCTGTGGCTATCGAGCGCTTTATCCGCCTGCATTTGGAGCGCCGCAGCAACCGCAATATGTGGGATAAGCTGCAGCCTGTATTAGCTTCGGGAGACTTCGATCGCGCTCGCAACCTGGTAAAACAGGACGAGTCCAGTGTGAGTAAATTACTGTCTATGGGGCTGGCCCGGCAGGGGGCTGTTCGCCGTCGTGAAGATATCGAAATCGCGATGGAAGAGAGCATGATGGAGATTACTCCACAGCTGGAAAAACGCACCCCTTACGTAGCTTTGTTTTCCAATATCGCGACTTTGCTCGGGCTTCTGGGAACCATTATGGGTCTGATCGAAGCCTTTACGGCGGTAGCCAATGCCAACCCGGCAGAAAAAGCAGACCTGCTCTCCGCCAGTATTTCCGTGGCGATGAACACCACCGCCTTCGGTCTAATGACTGGTATCCCGTTGTTGATCGTCCACGCACTGTTGAACTCACTCACCGGTGAAATTATCGACAGCCTGGAGATGGTCTCAGTAAAAGCATCCAACCTGATTGATGGTGCAACCCGTCGCCGTTTTGAAGTGGAGCCCGAAAAATCCAAGCCGTCTAGTGAAAAAACTGCCCCAGCTAAAACCAATCCAGTAGCACAGCAAGCGGAAACTGCGTAATGAGAAGGCGGCGCCACGGGCGGGATAAAGAAGCTCCTGAGCTGGATATCACTGCTTTCTTGAATTTGATGGTGGTATTGGTGCCTTTTCTATTGGTATCGGCGGTATTTTCGCGGGTGACAATTCTCGAACTGAATATGCCGAGTGGTGCCGGTGGTGGAGCACCGGATGATCCCACGGTTACGGTGGAGGTAGTTGTGCGAGAGCAGGCCGTGGAAATCAGTGATGGTGAAAAGGTTATCGCACGTTTCCCCAACCTGAATATCGATGGCGAGGGTGAAAATGCTCCTATTGAGGCTTCCGTTGGAGCAGATACAGAACAGACTGAGATTCTCGCTGTGCTGCCCACAGCAGAAGTGTATGACCTTAAAAAGCTCACGCAGTTTTTGTTGGAAGTTAAGGCCAGTTATCCGGAAAAAACTGATTCCATCATCCTGATGGAGCCCACAATCGCCTATGAGCATTTGGTGGGCATTATGGATACTGTGCGCGGAGCTGAAGTACGGGTTGAGGGGAGTGATCCCAGTGATCTGGATGCGGTGGAAAAGGTGGTTTTATTTCCTGATATTTCCATAGGAGATGCGCCATGAGAAATGAAAGCCGACGCATGAAGCGTATGGCGCGAAGCCATAAGCGCAAGAAAACCTCGGGCATGAACCTGACTTCCCTGATGGATGTTTTTACGATCCTGGTGTTTTTCCTGCTGACTAATACCTCCAGCAATGAAGCGCTGGAGCCTCCCAAGGTGATTACCTTGCCGGACTCAGTGGTGGAAACCAAGCCCCGGGAAACGGTGACCTTGATGGTGACCTATGATGAAATCCTGGTGGAGTCCAACTCGATAATTGCCACCTCCGAAGTGTTGGAAAGTGAGGAAACCATTATTGCGGCCATTAAGGAAGCGATGGTTGCAGAGCTGGCCAAGGCAATTGGAGTTGCACAGGCCTCGGCAGATTCAGGTGAGGGTGATGTCGAGGGGGGGCAGGATCCAGAACCACCGGAGGTCAATATTCTCGCGGACAGAGGCATTCCGTTCAGTTTGCTGAAAAAGGTGATGTCCAGCTGTACAGACGCTGGCTATACCAAAGTTTCACTGGCGGTTATTCAGAAAGCATCTCAGGGTTAATGGAAGTTTGTGAGTAATTTTCTTCAACAACAGCGGGCGGTAGGTGAGGCGCTTGAGGCGGTTCACCATCGCATGCAGCTGCTCGAGGATGAGCGGCACCAGATCGAAGAGAAGCTGGCTGAATTACAGGACCAGGGGTCCAAGTACCAGTTGCTCGACGAGATTTCCGAACGCCTGCGCAAGCTTGAAGAAGCGGGCGCGGGAGAAATGTTCTGGGCGGAAGATTATCGGGAGAATGCTTCTGCGCAGGTTATCGAGCGGATCGGTCAGTCGACGCGCAGTTTCAACCAGAGCCTGGAGCAGCTGCGCGATGAGCGCAGTGCTATACAGAACAGCATAAGCGAGTGCCAGGAAGAGGTCTTTGCGCTGGATGAGCGCGCGGATGAGCTGCGCCGCGAGGAGGAAGAGTCAAAGTTCGAGTTCGAGATAACACGGGAATTCGAACAGCCTAAGTTCCGCCCTATGGTGATGCCATGGCACAAGCAGGGCGAGGACGAGAAGCGTTTTCGCCGCTGTGTCTTTGCCTCACTGTTTATCGCCGCCTTGCTGGGCTACCTGATTCCTCTGTATACGGTGCCCCAGCCCGAGTCTCAAATAGTGGAAATTCCCGAGCGTTTGGCCAAGCTGGTTATTGAGAAGAAAACCAAGCCCAAGCCACCGCCGGAGCCAGAAAAGGCCAAGCCTAAGAAAGAGGAGAAAAAGCCAGAGAAGAAGCCTGAGCAGAAGGTAGCCAAGCAGGACCCGAAACCTTCCAAGGCGGAGAAAAAGCAGGCGCGTAAAAAAGCTGAGCGATCCGGTGTTCTCGCCTTTAAGGATAACTTCCAGGACCTGATACAGGATGATCTGGATAACCGCCTCGGCCAGCAAACCCAGCTGAGCACAGCCGGTAAAAAAGAGAACCGCAGTCAGCGCTCACTGATCACTGCAGCATCTACCGCGGGAAGTGGTGGTATCAATACGGCAGAGTTGAGTCGCAATGTGGGTGGATCTGGTTCGGACTTGGGTGGCGTTGCCTTTGCGCGAGTGGAAAGTTCTATCGGTACTGAAGGTGACTTTGCCGGTGAGGACCGTCCTCTCAGTGATGGTGCTGGACCGTCGCGGACAGATGAGGAAATCCAGATTGTTTTCGATCGCTACAAGGCCACCTTGTACCGTATCTACAATCGTGAGCTGCGTAATAATCCCGCGCTGCAAGGTAAGATGGTGTTGAAGATTACTATTGAACCCAGCGGATCGGTTTCTGCCGTGAGTGTAGATTCCAGTGATGTGGATTCGCCGTCACTCAATGCAAAAATTGTGGCTAGGGTCAAACGATTTAACTTTGGTGAAAAGGCCGGGGTACCGACCATAACCATTCTTTATCCGATTGACTTCTTCCCACCAACCTAGGCTGATAATTGGCCGGAGCCCGCTAATTGTGGGTTCCGGTCGTTTCAAACTGATGAAATTTTCGTCATGCCTGTTCATTTATTATTTGTCCGTTCTGGACAAAAATTTTCCCTCACTGAGGGCCCGCCTGAGAACCACTTGGCAATCCCTACAAAAGTTCCACTTGTCAGCTGGCTAATTATGACTTGTTTCACGGCTACCTAAGTGGGTTGTAATTAAAGTTCGCCCACCGTGGAGTGTCTGGTGTAAATGCCCGATTTACCTCCAAACATCTGTATTAGAAAGTGGCGGCCGTTAAGTGATAATGAAGTCGGAATTTGTTGAGCGAAAATCCTGCAAGTCTGTGATTATTGGATTTTTATTGGTCTGTGCGGTGGTCCTGCTAACTGCACCGCAGGCACTTGCTCAATCCAACTGTCCTTCTATTACCGATGATCCTGCAGGGTTCAATATTCTCAGTCACCGCTCAGGCCAAAGTTGGTGCGTTTTATGTGGTGATGGACAGGTAACCATCGAAGTTGATGTACCCAGTATTTTCAGTGGCCTATCGGGTACCCAGTCTATTCAGGATATCGTTATTACGGAGAACTTCGGGTCCTCCGGTCTCGAGTATGTGACTGGCTCTACTTCAGTGAGTTCTGGGTTTGTTCTGGGTGAGCCCACTATCAGTGGTACCACGATTACCTGGGATCAAAATGACCTGTCAGCACTTGCAGAGCGTGACGAAAATACGACCCTGACTATCACCTTCAACGTGCGAAGCCAGGATGAAGAAGAGGAAGAGCTGGTTGTTAATAATCGCACCCTAAATGCTACCGCAACTTTTGACTACTGCAGTTACCCCACCACTACAGATACTCACAGCATGGAGTTGGCGATCCGCGAGCCGGAACCCTCCATGGACAAGCGAGGCCGTAACATTGACGCGGCGCAAACAAACTACACCAATAATGTCTATGGCAATATTGAAGATGATGTGATCTGGCGTATTCGTATCTCTAATGATGGTGACGCGGATATGCAGGATGCGCGTTTTGATGATTTGATGTCCAACCCCAACATGGATATCAATTACGCCTGTCCGAGTGAAAGTGCCGCTGAAGCTGTTGCCAATAATAATGGTGTTGCGCCTGGTGGCAGTAGCTGCGTTTCAGCAAGTAATTCTATTAATAACTTTGAGCTGGATGGTAATTTTTCCAATGGCTCAGGGCGCACTGACGTTCCGTCTGGTGGTGATCTGGATATTTACTTGGTAGGTAAGGTAAATACCTCCTGCACTAATGGTACTAATACAGTATCAGATTTACAGTGGGGTTGTGAGATTGACGGTGATACGGGTGTTGGCGGTATTTCCAGTCCTGCGGAAGCCTCGGCTCCAGGCTCTGATACTTCGGAAATGCGTGTTGAGGTTTCAACTGATCTCACTATTACCCAGGAGATTACCGGTACCAACTTGAATCAACCTCTCGGTGCTTCCGGTTACGTCACTATAACCGTAAATAACCGGACGGGTGGCTCGGTAAGAGATATCCAGTTTGTCAGCGATCTGCCCGATGAGTATGTGGTTGATACCACCTTTACACCGGAAATTACCCGAGAGCGTCGCGGTATTGATAACCATGGCGCTAACTACAGCTCAGACTATGACGGCAAAGCCGATACGCTGGAATGGCGTGTGGGTTCTACTTGGAATCAATGGGATACGGATCCACTTAATAACAACCAACCGGAATTCCGCTTGTTGAGTAGTACAGTTCACTCGGTATACTCAGACCAAGAGCACATGATGCGACATGGAGATGAAATTCAAATTCGTTTCCGCATCGTTACGATTGAGCCTGACTTCTTTGATCTGGATGCGGACCTGGATGTAGAGGAAGAGTCTTCGACCACCGGTACTGATCCTAATAGTAATATCGCACTGGCAAACAATGTTCTCACTATTGATTACGAGGACTTTTGTTCTTCAACCAGCCCTGCTACTCAGGTAGATACGGAATCGGTTACGCCCGACCCTGAAGACCTGGATATTAGTACTGTTCACCCCCTCTATATTGTTCGCGATAGTGGCACTTCAGAACTAACAGTGGATATCACTAATAATGGTGGCCACGATGCGAATGATTATTCAGTGTATGTCACCTTCGGTGAGGCGATGAGGGTATTGTCTAATGACCGCAGCTGTACGGCGTTGGGCAATCCGAATGTGGGCACTGTACCTCAGCACCCTGTATGGAACCAGCCGGATTACTTGCCAGATTCCTCAACAGTGTATCGCTGTGACAGTGGTGATCTTGGTGGTGAAATTGGACCCGGTGATACAGAGCGGGTGATTTTTGTGGTTGAAAAGAATCACTCGGCCACCGATGACGACCTGACTTTCCGCGCGGATGTGGTCGGTGAGATCACTTTGAATGATGGTACACCTCTGTACTTTCCGAGCCCTGCCGTAATTACCGAGACAACACCAAGCTTGCAGCTGGCCAACAATTACACCCTTGATGGTATGCGCGCACGGGTAATGGGTTTTAACCTGGTCAAGGACCGTTCCGATGAATGTACCGAGCTGACCAGTGAAACTGCTTTCCCAAATAGCAGTGTATTGATTGGTGAAGAGTGTAGTTTTGAAATTCAAGCCGGTGGTTGGTTTGGATTCGATACACCGGGATTTACTTTGATAGAAGTGAAGGACATTGATGTTATCGATGACCTTCCCGACGGCCAGGGCTATATTGCGGATTCACCGCTAAATTGTTCAGACGTCAGCCTTCCTGATCCCACCTCTCAGGCAAATTGTGTGGTGATTTCGAGCAGTGATATTGTTGAGGGCGGTGGTCTGAATAACTCTCTGAGTGAGACAGATTTACGGTGGGATATTACTACCAATATTACAGCGAAAGACCGCTGGTTCCTTGCGGATATGACAACCCGCTTGTTGAATGACCCAGTGGATACAGAAAACACTGATCCGAACCAACACGCAAATGACAGTATCGATTACGCCCGCGCCCAGTTTACTGCGGTTTTTGATACTGAAACGATTATCGTAGATAACTACAATACCAGTGGAACCCTGACCAATATTGATGGTGTTCCAACCACGGTCCCCGGTTTCCCAGATATTACTGAATGGTCGGAATCTGTCACTGTTACTGAACCCTCGATAGAAGTCGATAAAAAAGTCTGTAATGAAAATCTCTACGGCACTGGAACAAGCTGTAGCAATTTTGTGGATTTTACTGATGAAGGGCACAGGGACCAGACTTATATCTTCCGTCTCACGGTGACTAACCGGGCTGCGGATAGCGGTGTTGATCGCGCTCCCGCATACGATGTTGTAGTAACTGATACCCTGGATTCTTCCGGCCAGATGTGTGTGCAGGCAATGGATTCCGATAGCCTGGATAACGATGCTGATGGCAGTTCGGAAACTGTCAGTGGCGACGATGGCTTGGTGGGAATTACCTCCGGTGCAAATAACTATTCGGAAGCTACCCACTGTAGTGATGGTGGCACTCCGGCTATTATTACTTTTTCCTATGAGCATTCCACTGCCCTTGAGCGAATTAACCCGGGTGACTCCGTAACTCTGTATTACCGTGTGAAACCACATCAGTCAGTGGCACCACTGCAGCTGTTTACCAATACTTTCTTCGCTCGCTATGACAGTTTGGAAGGCGATTTTGGTAATCAGACTTCTCCGCAAATTGACAGTGACACGGACAATGATGGTGTCGGTGACGGCACTCTTGCAGCCGGTCGGGCGCGCCACTACCAGTCCGACGATGCCGAAGCACAGATGAGGATTATTGAAGTACAGGCAGAGCCGAAGGAAGCCCTTGAGTTCTCCAACGGCACGGCCAGTGGAACCAGCAGTGACACAGCTGTTGTCGGTGAAGAGGTACGTTACGAACTGACAGCACAGATTCCGGCAGCGAAACTGCGAGACTTTGTGATTCGTGATGAATTGCCGGCAGGTATGCGCTGTATCGAAGGGGAGACCATCGATTTAAGTGCCTCCCCTTATGATGCCGCTGGCTTTGTACCGGGAGGTACTTTTAATGCTACCTGTACCAGCACGGGTACTGCAGATTACGTTGAGTGGGATTTTGGTGATCAGGAACTCACCACCGTATCCGGTAGCCTGTTTGATTTTCCGGTAGAGTTTATTGCCCGTATTGAAAACAGCAGTAACACCAATGACGGTGATGTTTTGGGTAATGGCGGCAGCTATACCACTGCGCAAGTTACCTATGTGGATGAGTCCGGTGCGGCGGTGGCGGTGCCATTTGATGCCCATGAAATAACAGTACTCGAGCCACAAATACAGCTGACCAAATCCTTTGCTGTTACCAATAGTGATGCTGACGATATTTTGACAGTCACAGTTACAGCAGAAAATATTGGCAGTGCTGATGCCTACAACTTGCAGGTGCTCGACGACCTCACCGGTAGCAATCTTATTTACCTGGGAAATGTGGGCGGCAACGATCCTCCCAATAATGTTGATGTCACTACGGTGGGCACCAATGCCCCCATCTTTAGCTGGAATCGCAGCAATAGCGATTACACTATTGCGGTTGGCAATACAAAATCATTCACTTTTGAAGTCCAGGTAGAGCAGGGCGTTGAGCCCCATGAAATTCTGGACAACACCGTTGAAGCCCGCTGGCAGTCCCTGCCGGGCTCGGATGTTGCACTTAACAGTGGCAATTCTATTGGCATTGATGGTGCCGCTGATGGCATGCGTATTGGTGTTTTGCCTAATGTCGGCGATCCCATCAACGATTATGAAACCAATGCCAGCGCCCAGACCGAAGTGCCGTCATTAGCAATGACTAAAACGGATTTGGACACCTCGGTAGTTCCCACCATTGGTGCCCATAAAAAATTCCAACTGGAAATCAGTTTGCCGGAAGGTATCAGTGAAAATGTAGTTATCACTGATCAGCTGGGTAGCCCAGAAGGCTATGTGCTCTCTCACAATACTGACTACGATATTACTTACGATTTTGTCGGTATTGAAACTATTAATGGCAGCGCGCCATCTGAATCGGCCTTTAACAGTTTTCCGGGGGATAATACTTCCGGAAATGCTACCTGGGATATCGGCACCGTCGATACCAGCAGTGAAAATGACACGGCCGGAAGCACAATTGCTCCGCTGATTCGAATTACCTATTTTGCCCGCATCGAAAATGATCTCGCCACTAATGATGGTGACAATCGCCAAAATAGTGCCGCGCTTACTTACAGCAATGGGGAAAGTGGCAGCACAGAAAATATCAACGACAGCACAACCAGTGTAACGGTAGTAGAGCCGTTACTCGAGATTAATAAGACAGTGAGTAATGCCACCAACCCCGGCAATCTGCCGGTGGGTGGTGATGTGCTGGAATATGTTATTACCGTGGAGCATGATGCGGGCTCCAGTGCCGCAGCTTATGAGCTGAATTTAGTCGATACGCTGCCTTCAGAGTTGACCTTTGATAGCAGCTTTACACCTACCGCAGAAATAGGCGGTACCGCAGTATCCGGCTTTGTCGCCACACCAGCGGCAGCTCCAGCAGGTCCACTCGTATGGGGTCGTGACAATGGCGATAACAGTCTGGATTTAGCGCTGGGTCAAACTCTGGTGCTCACCTACCGAACCCAGGTTACAGGCGTTTTTGGTTCGCCTATCAGCAACAGTGTGATGCTGGACTGGACCTCCCTGGACGATGGCAGTATCAATGACCAGGCCTATGAGCGAGACGGTGCTGGATGCCCCAGTATTTCCGCACCTGATGATTACTGTGTTGGTCCTGCAGAAGCCAGTATTAATACGGTAGACAATACTAGCATTACAAAAGCAGTAATTGCCGATACAGATACCGCAACTGCAGTGGGTACCCTGCGTGTTGGCGATACTGTCACTTACCAGCTCACCCTGAATTTACAGGCGGGAACAACACCTGCAGTCACTATTGATGATGTGCTGCCCAGTGGTTTGGAGTTTGACACTGTTGTCAGCGTAAACGGGGACACAGCTGCTCCCTACAGCGATAGTCTGAATGACTTTACCTATTCAGCGATTTCGGTTCCCACTGCCGGTGATACTGGCACGGTGACCTGGGATCTAGGGGATATCACCAGTAATTTCGGTAATACCAATAACTTTGTTATTGAGTACACCGCTAAAGTAGTGGCGGGTTCGGGAATCACCGCACCTACCGCAACCCTGACCAATACGGCCCAGCTAAATTACACCGGTGCCGCCAGTACCTTGCAGGACAGCGCCGATATTACTGTACTGCAACCGGTGATCGACAATCTCACCAAGACCGATGCTACCTGGCCCAGCTCCCATATGAATGTGGACCCGGCCAACGATATTATGCAGTTTACCCTGCAGGCCTGTAACTCGGGTCTTGCCCCCGCCTACAACCTATCGCTAACTGACGATTTAGCGACGCAAATGGATGAGAGTTCCATTGCCAATCTCCAGGTGAGCCTCGACGGTGCTCTACTGACACAGGGAGCAGATTACACCTATAGTGGGCCGGCAACACGCGGTGCTGATATGGGCTTCGATTTCCTGGTACCGGTTGAAGCGGGCACCTGTTTGGAAATCAGTTACGAGATCGGTTTCTATACAGATATTAGTGGCGGTGAAAGCTGGGTTAACACTTTTACCGTCGATGAATTCTGGTCGCTGGAAGCTAGCAATGGCGAACAGTACTCTGCAGTTACTTTGGGCACTCCCTATCCTATGGGCACTGTTGCGACCAGTGTGACTGCTCCACAAAAAACACTGCAAACAGCGACTACTGCTGCTGTCGGTGACGAGGTCGTATACCAGATACAGGTCCCCGGTAGCGGCACCACCTCGGCCATTTACGATATTGAAATTTCCGATGTATTAGACCCCAGCTTAGAGCTGGTGCAATTGCAGGAAATTAATGGGCTTACCTACACCGATAATACCAGTGGCAATAATATCGATCTGGCAATCGATATTATCCCAGCCGGTACCGTGGCAATTTTTGAAGTTCGCGCCCGGGTTGCCAACAATGCCACAGCCCAGGCTGGTCACAGCTTTGAAAATGTGGTGACTTATTCTTATGCCGCGACTGATGGCGGCACTTCTCAGTCCGGAGGCACCGGCACTGCAGCGACACTCACCATCGTCGAGCCAGAGATAAGTGCAATTGCCTCTGTCGCAAATCAAACCAATCCCGGTAACGATCCGGATGCGGGCGATGTACTGCGTTTTACCCTGGACCTCAGTGCTGCGGGTAATGCGGAAAATTCTGCAGCTTACGATCTTTCGGTTAATGAGTTGTTATCCCTGGGGCTTGAGTTTGTACCGGGCACCGTGACTTTTGCCGGAGCCTCCCAGGCAGATCCCACCGTAACTGGTGACGGAATTACTACTGCGCAAAACCTGGTTTGGGATCGGGCCAATAGTGATCTGGATATCGCCGCTGGTGATAACAGTGAACTGGTCTTCGATGTGGTTGTACTCGACAGCGTACAGCCAGCAGCTGCGCTGTCCGCAACTGCCAGCGTGGAATGGACCAGTCTCGATGAAGATAACAGCAGTATTTATGAACGTAACGGTGCTGATGGCAGTGGCGGCCTGAATGATTACTTGCTGGAAAACATTGCTGCTCAGCTAGATGCTGCCAATGACAGCACAATTAGCAAAATTCGTTCAGATGACAGCTATGGTAGCGCTGATGAGCAATTGCGAGTGGGTGATTTGGTTGAATACCAGATTACCCTCTCTCTACCAGAGGGCACGGCTTCCAATGGGCTTATTGTCGATACTTTGCCCCAGGGAATGGTGTTTGTAAGCACACTTTCAATTAATGGCCAAACTTCTGCACCATTTACTGCTGCGGCGCCCTTTACCCACACCGATATCGCAGAACCAGTGCAGTCTGGTGATCCTTCTACTGGTGCCACTACGGTTACCTGGAGCATTCCCGACCTGGTCAATACGGGTGATAACGATACCAGCAACGATGAATTTGTTGTGCGTTACCTTGCCCGGGTTCTCAATGAGGATTCCCACCCCTGGCCGGCAACGAATACTGCTCTGATCAATACCGCAGAGTTTGGTTTTGATGCCGCCACAGGAGCCGAAACCCGTAGTGATAGCGAAACACTGGACCTGTTACAGCCGGACCTCGCCGTAGCCATAAGCTCAACTCCCGCTGATGGCAGCACGCTTTCCGCTGGCGATACGATTGAATATACCGTTACGATTACCAACAACGGTTCTTCACCAGCCTATGATCCAGTATTCCGCGATGTGATTCCTTTAGGTCTGCGCCAAGGGGGAGTCAGTGTCCAATCCCTCACAGTAAATGGTGCCGTAGCAACAGTGGTTGCGCCTACTTTCGATAGTAGTAATGGCGAAGCCGTTTGGGATTTTACCGCAGGTTCGGGCTACGGAATCAACGCCGGTGAATCCATGGAGATGGTATATCGCGTTGAAGCGGATTCTAATTTAGGGGCTGGACTTAGCCTGCAAAATGCGGCCTATGTTGAAGTTTATTATTCGCTTGATGATAACGATTTGCCGTCTCTGAATTCCGTGGCGGTCACTGACGATTTACGCGAGGATTATGGCCCGACTTCTCCGGTGAGTATCCAATTTAATACTCCCAATGCCGCGCCACTGTTGATTGAAGTTACCCAATTAGCAGCTTCCATTGGCGAGCCGTTTAACTATCGCATTACCATCCCGGAAACGGTGCAGACCACAGCGCTTCACGATGTCACTGTGCTGATGGATCTGACTGCGTCTGCTGCGGATCTGGAATTTGTCAGTGCCAGTAAAGTATCTGGCAGTGCATCTTTCACTCCGGAAAATAACGGCAGCTCCACCAGTCTCAGTATTGCAGATAGCACTAACGGAATTGATGTGCCCGCCGGCGAGCAAGTCGTTATTGATGTAACCCTGCGACTGCTGGATATGGACCCGCCGAATGTGGACGGTTTGAATTTTGCCACCAGTGCCAGCTACAGCTACAACTACGATAATGATAATGCCTCTGCGGGGCAGGGTGCGGGTAGCGGCAATACTACGGCGGACATGACAGTAGTAGAACCCACGGCTATTACCCTGACTAAATCTGGCCCCACCAGTGTTCAGTCCGGTGTAGGCGGTACCTTTACTTTAGATTTGCACAATACCGGTACGGGCCCGGCCTGGGATATTAGTGTTACCGATATTTTGCCGGATAATAATCCCGGTGGAATGTGTGAAACGCCCCCGGCCAATTTCACCGCGCAAATTACTGACAGCGCCGGCACCACGACGGCCACCCTGACAGAGGGTTCTGACTTTAGCGCGGTATTTGATAACGATAGCTGCACCCTCACAATTACCTCCATCGGCCCAGCGGCAATGCTGGATGCGGATTACCATCTGCTGATTGGCTACGACGCCTATTTGGATGCCGACACCGTCGATGGGGATACGCTGACGAATATTGCTGGTGTTACTCAGTGGCACAGCTGGGATAGCAGCCTCACTGAAGTTCGCCAGTACACCCGTGCGGCGCCCACTGATGGCACTCCCGGTGTATTGGATCATGAGGATGCTTATTCGGTTAGCGCCTCTGTGCCGAAAGTAACTTTCTACAAAGTAGTGGAAAATATCAGCCGTGGAGAAAACCCGGCCACTGCAGCCAGTCCCACAGAAGTTTTACGTTACACATTGACACTGACCAATATGAGCAGTGTTGATGTGAGCGGAGTCGAAATAACCGATGACCTGGGCCGATTAAATAATTCAGCACTGTTTGAATCGGGCACTTTACAGTTGGTAAGTGCTCCGACTGGCAGTGACAGCAGTGCTATCGATGCCTCTGCCGGTACCTGGAATAGTGGTTATCTGGAAGTCAGTAATCTGGATCTTACTGCGAGCGGCGCCGCGGGAGATTCTATCCAGATTGTTTATGAAGTTACCCTGGCAGCAGTTATTGATAATGGGACCCAAGTCTTCAACCAGGCCCAGGTTCAGCTTCCCGGGCAATTACTGCAAGACAGTGATGATCCCAACATCAACGGCACCGATGATCCGGATACGGCGGGTGATGAAGATCCCACAGAAGTACTGATTGAGTCAGAGCCATTACTGGTGGTAGAAAAAACGTCGGCAGATATGACTGATGACGCAGAACTGCTGATGGTTGGCGATACCCTGCGATATACCATTACCGTGGAAAATGCCGGTAATGAGAATGCGATCAATGCTCTGATATTGGATCAGATCCCATCTAATACAACTTATGTCAGTGGTTCTACCACCCTGAACGGCTCCACATTGTCTGATGTCAGCGGCACCTCTCCTCTGGCTGCAGGTATGAGCATTAATACCGATGGCGAAGCCGATGGTTTTATCGGCGCAACGGCCAATGGTGCAGCCGCAGTGGTCATCACCTTTGATGTCACCATTAATGACGTTAATGATGGCACCGTTATTTCAAACCAAGCGTTCGTAAATGGTGAAGGTGCGGGTAGCGGTACTTTTGATGAAGTGCCCTCCGATGACCCGAATACCGATGCCCCCAATGATCCCACGATCGATATTGTTGGCGATGTACCCCTGTTAATTGCCCACAAGACTGTGGAGATTGCCGAAGACTATATTTCCGCAGGAATTGTCGATCCGGGTGATGTACTTCGCTATACCATCGCAATCACCAATATGGGTGGTGTAGATGCTCTCGAAGTAGCGCTTACCGATCAGGTACCAAATGACACTACTTATGTTGCTGGCACCACCACTTTGAATGGTGAAGTGGTAGCGGATAACGGTGGTGGTAATTCACAGTTGGATTCTGCCTTACCGGTTTCATCCGATGACCTGACACCGCCGCTACCAGGAGCCAATGAAGGCATTATTACCTCGGGTCAAACTGCCACTGTCACATTTGAGGTAATGGTGAATGCTGGCACTCCGACAGGTACAGTTATCAGCAACCAGGGTAGTGTTGATGCAGATGAGTTGGCACTTACCCTGACCGACGCAGATGGCAACCCAGCCAATGGTGCACAGCCAACTGACGTTGTCGTGGGTGATGCCCAGTTGCTCTCCATTGTGAAAGAAGTTGCTGTTGTCGGTGGCGGTGCCGCAGAAGCGGGTGCAGTATTGGAATACCTGGTAACCGTCGAAAATATCAGCGGTGTCCCCGCAACTTATATTGAGATCACCGATGACCTGGCTATAGCTGGAGATGGAGTTCTCACCTATATCGCCGATTCGGCCATGCTCAACGGGCAGACCGATGGAATAACGGTTGTCGACACGCTAATCACAGCAGACTACGCCACAACTTACGGTGACTTGGAACCGGGAGAGATGGTTACTCTGCGATTCCAGGCGCAGATGTCAGAAAACCTGGATTATGGTTTTACTGTATTAAATACCGCAGAAGTACAGTGGAATGATCCTGCTTCCAGCGCTCAGGCCAGTGTTGCCATTGACGTTGGCGGTACCCCGGGCATTGCCAACCTGGCTGGTTATCTGTGGCACGATGTGAATTTCAATGATGCCTTGGATACGGATGAGAGCCTGTTGCTTAATTGGGCGGTAGACCTGTATTTCAATGACGAATTGATGGAAACAGCTCAGTCTGATGAAAATGGTTACTTCCAGTTCCAGGGGCTGGTACCGAATAGCTATGGTGGCCTTAGCTATGAAATGCGTTACACCGCACCAGATGCTACTGAAAGTACAGCTTCATTGGGTAACTCTGTTTCTGATTTCACCAACGGCCCGCAGTCCATTAGTGAAATTTATGTAGATTCGGGAGCGAACCCACAGGATTTGAATTTGCCTCTAACACCCAATGGCGTGGTTTACGATTCAGTAACCCGCTCCGCCATTGAAGGTGCCACCCTCACTATGTTGAGGGTGAGTTCCGGTCAGGAATTGCCTGCGCGTTGTTTTGATGATGAGAAACAACAAGGGCAGGTAACCCAGTCTGGGGGTTACTACAAGTTTGATATCAACTTCAGCGATGCAGCCTGTCCATCCAGCGCGGACTACCTGATTCAGGTGGATATCGCGGATGAGGATTATGTGGGTGGTGAATCACTGGTAATTCCTTCTCAGACAAACAGCGAAACTGCCGGTTTTGATGTGGCCGGTTGCCTGGGCAGCAACGCCGATATGGTTCCTGCGACCGCAAATCATTGTGAGGTTCAGGAATCATTCTCTCACCCCTCTCTTGATGTCGAGGCGCGGGATGCGGCAACGGACTACTACCTGCGAATGACTTTGGATGATGGTCAGATTCCAGGGGAAAGCCAGCTGTTCAACAACCATGTCGCCATGGACCCGGAGTTGGAAGGGGCGCTATCCATCACCAAAACCGCGGCCATGCTCAACGTAACCCGCAGTCAGTTGGTTCCTTACACCATTACTTTTGGCAATACGCTGCCAATTCCACTGACAGATCTACAGCTAGTCGATTACTTCCCGGCAGGCTTCAAATATGTCGCGGGCTCGGCGCGCCTTGATGGAGAAGCGGTTGAGCCTGAAAGCGAAGGCCTGCAATTGAGGTGGTCAGACCTGCGCGTGGAAGCGGAAGAAACCCGTGTATTGAAACTGCTTTTGGTTGTGGGCTCCGGTGTGGGCGAGGGCAAATATGTGAACCGCGCCCGTATGTTCAACCAACTATCAGGTCAGGCTGCCTCTGGTGAGGCCTCTGCCACAGTGCGCGTAGTACCCGATCCCACCTTCGACTGCACCGATGTTATCGGCAAAGTGTTTGACGATAAAAATATGAATGGCTACCAGGATGAAGGAGAGGGTGGTTTACCGGGTGCTCGAGTGGTGACTGCTACCGGCCTGAATGCTACAGCGGACTCCCACGGTCGATTCCATATTACCTGCGCAGTGGTGCCGAATGGGGATCGAGGTTCCAATTTTGTGCTCAAGCTCGACGATCGCAGCTTGCCAAGCGGGTATCGTCTCACCACTGAAAACCCGCGTGTGCTGCGAGCCACCCGAGGCAAGATGCTGAAGTTCAACTTTGGAGCCAGCTTGCACCGGGTAGTGCGCCTGGATATTGCCGAAGCGGTATTTGAACCGGGCACAACAGAATTGCGCCCGCAATGGCATTCCCGAATGGATTTATTGTTGGAAAAACTCAGTGAAGCTCCCTCTGTTTTACGCCTTGCCTATCTTGGGGAGAATGAAGATCCGGATCTGGTGGACGAGCGTCTGCAGGCAATTAAAGATCAGGTCGCCCAGGACTGGGAGAGCCGTGAAGGTGACTACGATTTGACCATAGAAACTGAAGTTTTCTGGCGCCGTGGAGCGCCTCCTGGTAAAGGAGGTTTGGAGTGATGTCCTTTGCAAAACGGAATCGTGATCAGCGAGCTTGCTCGATAAATACTGCCGCGAAGACGACCCGCTTTTTCCCCCGGCGGGACTGCCGTCTCGCCACCGCGATCGCGTTGGCATTAACACTTCCAGCGCAGGCCCAGGAAGCGAGAGCGCAAGTAGATGAGCCTAGTTGGTGGCAGGTCTGGCAAAATATTCCAAGCCTGAGTTCTGAAGAAAGTGGAGCTCAATCCGAACTCGAAGAGCAGTCGATAGGCGGTAATACTGAAGGTATGCTGCTGCGCGCACCTACAAATCAATGGTTGCAGGATGCGACTCAATTTGTTGCACCGCTGGACCCGATTGTGGTGGAAGATTTTATCGACCCAATCCTGTTCTATGGCGTTGAGGATGAAATTCCTCTGGAGGCAGTGGAGTTACTGCGCCAGAGTTTGAATGATTTGGGTGAGACGCCCAATTTTAAGTTGCACTTTATTGGCCATACAGATTCCGATCCCCTTACCGGGGAACAGGTAGCAGACTTTGCCAGCAAAGAAGAATTTACTTTGGCGCGGGCCCAGTTCGTGGCGGACTTCCTTCAAGAGGCCCTTGAACTGCCTGAGCAAATGATTGTTGTTGAAGGGCGAGGGGATATAGAACCCACAGCGGATAATATTACTACCGCAGGTCGTGAAGAGAACCGCCGAGTACAGGTAAAAGTAACCTACGACGCCCTGGATGAAAAAGCCATGGCGGACCGTGCCCGTGCGGAAGCATTGTTGCTCAACCGGGTGAAAGTATGCCGCCAGGAAACGGTGTGCAGGCTTACTTATGCCGCAGGCAGTGAACAGCGGGCACGCCTTAGAAACCTGGTGACGCCACTGAGGATGGAGCCCGGGCAAACAGAATTGCCGGAAGCCTTTATTCGCCGTATCCGCGAGGTTCGATCCAACCTTGCGGATAAAAACAATCTGGTTATTCACTTTATTGGTCATACCGACGCCCGCCCCCTGGACGTGAGTGAAAATCCGGAAGCCCAACAGAGTGCTTATCAGGAGCGATCCTATAGCGAAGCCCGCCGTGTCGCTCAGGCCCTGGGTTCTGCACTGAATTTGCCTGCGGCCATGGTCACCAGCAGTGGCAAGGGGGCAAGTCAACCAATAGCGGCCAACGATACGCCGAAAGGCCGAGCCCTCAACCGTCGCGTAGAAGTGGAATTTTGGTATGACGACCCATTGGAAGTCGCTACAGATTCTGTTCAGGCCTGTCCGGAAGCTGCCGCTGCGGAAACTCTCACTATTGCCTATGAGTCTGCCGGTGGAAAACTGTCGCCGATTCGTTTTGATAATGGCGATCCGATTATCAGTCAGGCACAGCTAACACAAATACGTGCGGCCATGGCTGAAATTTCCAATAAAGCGAATGTTCGTTTGAGCTTTATTGGCTACAGCGATAACCAGCGTATGGATCGCCGCGAAGCGATGGTTTACGGCGATGACCAGGGATTGTCCGGTGCCCGCGCTCAGCGCGCTATGGCACAGGTACAGGAGTTGCTCAACCTCGAAGATACCCAGGTGGAATTTGAAGGGCGCGGCTACGTCCAATCTGCGGATGTAGTGAGCAATGGCTTTGAGCAGCGGGATGGAGCCAGGGTTGAGATCGAAGTCCTGTACGATGAATTGGCAATTCTCACTGAAAGTGATCGCTTGGAAATCGAGCGCATTAATCGTGAAGCCATAGCCAATAATCCCTACGCACTTAACTTAATGCGTATCACTGTCGACGGCAGCCCGGAATACGACCCCTATAAAAACTCGGCGGACTTACAGCGCTGTACTGATGTGGCCTTGCAAGAAGCGAATATTCAATTTCGCTTCGACAATAAAAAAATGCAACCGCGCCTGAATGTGACAGCGTGGCCAAATACCATCCGTTACGCGGATAACCCGGATACCGACCTGGCAGAGAACCGGGTATTTTTCAGTAGCTATACCAACTATCCCTCTTTTATTAAAAGTACCGAAGTGCGATTGTTCGAAGAGGGACAGTCTCTGCGCGATACACCTCTGGCAATTGTACCGCTGGATCACTTTGGCAAAGGGGAATGGCATGCAGAATTTTCTGAATTCCAGGCGCCTCTAAAAAAATTACACTACGTACTGCGTGCCTATGACAACAAGGGCCGCTATGACGAGACCACGGAACAGACCCTGTGGTTGGTAGATCAAATTGAAGAGTCTGCAGAAAATGAAGATATCGGTAGGGAATTATTAGTAGGCTACGGTGAGAACCGCTTAGCGCAGCGGAACATTCCTCTGGATGGTAACAGTGTACTGGTCAATGGCACTCAGGTGCCGCCCGGGCACACCGTATGGTTAGCGGGCAATCCGGTACCGGTCGACAGTCAAGGCCAGTTTATCGCCGAGCAAATTTTTGAGCCGGGTATGCACACGGTTGAAGTGGCGATACTTGATGATGAGGGTAATGGTGAACTTTTCCTGCGGGATTTGGATTTTGCCAAAAACGAATGGTTTACTGTAGGTATTGCCGACCTTACTGTGGGTTACGATAAAACCAATGGCCCAGCAGCCTTGGTTACCGGTGATGAAACTCATTATGACAATTCAGTAAGCTACGATGGCCGTCTGGCGTTTTACACCAACGGCGGTTTCGGGGAAGGTTGGCGTCTGTCGGCCAGTGCAGATACCGAAGAGGGCCCGGTAGAGGATCTGTTTTCCAACTTTATGGAAAAGTCTCCCGATGCCTTGTTCCGCCGCCTGGATAGTGATTTGTATTACCCGACGTTTGGCGATGACTCCACCGTAGTTGAAGACGCCCCCACGTCAGGCAAGTTTTATGTGAAATTGTCCAAGTACGATGACTACGGTCTCTGGGGTAATTTCAAAGCCAACTACGCCGATAATGAGCTCGCTCAAATTGACCGAACGCTCTACGGCGGTAGCGGTCACTTTGAAACCGATGCGATGACCAGCTTTGGTGAGAAGCGCTTTCAAATAGATGCCTTTGGAGCAGAGCCGGGAACCATTGCCGGGCGCGATGAGTATCGTGGAACCGGCGGTTCCCTGTATTACCTCCGTCACCAGGACATTTCCAGCGGTTCGGAAAGTTTACGAGTAGAAGTTCGGGATAAAGATTCCGGGCTGGTGCTCGGAGTTAAGACTCTCACCGCAGTAGTTGATTACGACATCGACTATATCCAAGGGCGTATCCTGCTTAACAGCCCCTTATCTTCCCTGGCAAATGATGAACTGCTCATTGAGGATGGCGCTTACAACGGCAATCCCCAATACCTGGTAGCACGCTACGAATACACACCAGGTTTTGAAGAAATGGACACCCTGGCTGTTGGTGGGCGTGCCCACTACTGGTTGGGCGATCACGTCAAATTGGGCTTCAGCAGTATTCAGCAAGACGAAGATGAAAATGAAAGTTCCTTGCAGGGTATTGACCTGACTTTGCGTAAAAGCGCCAGTAGTTGGGTGAAAATTGAAATGGCCGATAGCGAGGGCAGCAATCTCGATAGCGTCAGTTCGCTCGATGGCGGCTACACCTTTGATGATGAAAGCCTGGATTCCACGGTTGCTGCGAGTGCAACCAACGTGGAAGGCGTTTTACAGCTGGGAGATTTCTTCGAGAGTTTGCGTGGCTCTGGTAGTTTTTACCATCAAGAGCGTGAAGCTGGATTTTCCGGTCCAGGCCAATTTGTGGATGGCGATACCATCCAATATGGCGGTGGCGTTAACCTGCCGATCGGCGAAAGTTTTGATGTAAGAATCAAAGCCGACACCAAAGAGGAAGAGCAGGGGTTGCAAACCAATGCCATGGACTTGATGCTCGGCTACCGTATCAATGATCACTGGCGACTCACCTCCGCAGTTCGCAATGATAGCCGTGAAGATGAATCCGAAGTTGTCGCCGCTACCCAGACAGAAGGGGATCGCACAGATGTTGCTGTCGAGGCGAGCTATGATTCCGGTGAGAGTTGGAGCGCCTTTGGTTTTGTTCAGAATACGATGGAAGTGACCGGTACCCGCGAAGAGAACAATCGCATCGGCCTCGGCGGCGCTTATCGGGTGAGTGACCGTTTGACAATGGACAGTGAAGTTTCCGGTGGTGATACTGGCACAGCTGCCCGACTCGGTACGGACTTTCTGGTGACTGACAGAACCAGCCTCTATATGAATTATGCGCTGGATAACGAGCGCAGCGATACCGGTGTGCGTGCACGCAAGGGCAATATGAGTACCGGCTTCCGCAGTCGCTATTCTGATACGCTAAATATTTACGGTGAGGAGCGCTACAGTCACGGTGATGTTTCCACTGGCCTGACCCACGCCCTGGGTATGGATCTGGCCCCCAATGACCGTTGGACCTATGGCACTACCCTGGAGGCGGGCACACTCGAAGACCCGGATACAGGAGCCAAGACCGAGCGCAATGCCATGGGCTTTAATGTGGGCTATGGTTTGGATGCTATACGCATCGCATCCGCGCTGGAATACCGTACGGATATATCGGAAACGGTATCGGGCGAAAATACTGTATCGGAAACTGAGCGCGATACCTGGCTATTAAAAAATACCTTCAACTACCAGTTCACCCCGGACTGGCGCTTGGTTGGCAAACTCAACTATTCAGACAGCAAAAGTTCGGAAGGTGAATTCTACGATGGTAAATTTACCGAAGCGGTCATGGGTTATGCCTATCGCCCGGTAAATAACGACCGCCTGAATACCCTGATGAAGTACACCTATTTCTATAATGTGCCAACTCAGGATCAGGTTACGGTTGATAATACCTCCACGGAATTTATCCAGAAGAGTCATATCTTTTCGATAGACGCCAGTTACGATATCAATCGACAGTGGACTTTGGGTGGCAAGTACGCCTATCGTCTAGGCCAGTTGAGCATGGATACGGAAGACCCAGAGTTTTTCGATAGCCGTGCGAGTCTCTATGTACTGCGTGCCGATTGGCATTTTATCAAGCGCTGGGACCTCCTCTTGGAAGCACGTCTGCTCGATTTACCCGATGCCCAGGATAGCAAGAGCGGCGCCTTAATCGGCTTGTATCGACATGTTGGCGACCACCTTAAGTTGGGGGTGGGCTACAACTTTACCGACTTCTCTGATGACCTCACCCAGCTGGACTATGACAGTCATGGGGTGTTTATTAATATTATTGGTAAACTGTGATTTGGGGCCCGGCAATTGTCGGGCTTAATTCCAGAAGTTTTAAATAACGGAAGCGTTCAGTAATCGGATAGTTTGCCGCTATACATGATAAATCTTTATTCGTTTCTATACTTCTTCTTGGTATAGCAAGCTTCATACTAGTCTTAACTCTTAAGATTGCTTTTTACTTACTTAAATTGATAGAGCAATCTGTAGCGACAAGATAAAGGCTTCCTGTATATTGATGATATCCATATCAAACAAGGAGTGACCTAGCTCATTGTTTTTATTAGCACTAACCAATTGTTTAAGTCGAACTAAACACTATTTAAGTGTTAAAAAATATATGCTATTTCTTTGAAACTAATTTATACCATTGTAAATGGGGTCGTGAATTTACTAGGTTTTCAAATTGTAAACTCATTTATGGGTGTATTCAGTGTTTGTTGATAAGCATAAGAGGTTATTCATACCTATCAACCTCGGATATTTAGCTATTGTTAGAGGGGTTTGAGTTCACTATGGAGCCATAATAACATCTAAATACTTGGAAATAAGGGAAGGTTATGAGTGCGGATGGAGACTTGATAATAATGGGAGAAAAAATTATTGAGAAGTTCAGGGAGAGGCCGGATAAGGAGAGCGGAGATGGTTTATGGAGGCAAGAAGTGATTTTGTCTTGTGAGATGTTGCTGGGTTGTCTGCGAGCTAATCCAGTCGAAGCAGACAAAGCTTTGCTATTATCGGAAGTGTTGCAAAAGAGGTATGAGCAGAGTAAGCCTCCTGTAGTTCCTTATTGGTGTAGAAGAATAACTGAATATTATACACAGGAGTAAAGCCTGTCAGGGATGGCCGATAAGCAAGAAATATGCTGAAAAATCAGCAATTAAGTTGTCGCAAATTGAAGGTGTAAGTCGATTTTATTTGTAATTGTATTTCCTGTTTTATAGGAGGAAAGAAGTTCTACCTCTGCGTGTAGAAGCCTCATCTATTGAAGTAGATGCACCTCCTGGAAGTTTCATTCTAGTAAGACACTAAAGGTGAGAAGCAGTACTTGAATTCATAGCGGAAAGCCATGGTCATATCTGTATTCATAGTACTATGGTTCATCTCAGCCTTAGTCCGCTATAGGTATAACTTACTACTCGAAAGCATTTCCGATATTAGGGAGTAGCATATGATTGAAAGTACAGAAAACAAACTTGGATGACTCCTGTATCACTGGGTTTAGTTTCCTTCTCACCCAAAAGAAACGCACCTTGGAGGGGGGAGGCAGCTCACCACTTCCAAGGTTATTAAGATGTACTGATGTGTTGAATAATTACTGCATATGGGTCGCGCTGTTATTATCTCCGAGCTGGGTAATATTAACTGTGCCGCTGAATCCAGTTTGAGTTACCATTAGGAAATTGTTGCTTCCAGTTTGAGAGAGGCCACTAGTATTTAGTTGTCCGCTTTGCGTTAAATCGATTTCGTTGAGATTACCGGCCTGGCTAAGAGTGGAGGAAACACCAATGCCATCTTGTAGAGAATTAATTAGGTTATCTTCACCACTCTGAATGGCAAAGAGATTGGAAGTGGCACCGGTCTGTTCACTGTTCAAGGTATTGATATTACCCAGCTGAATTACCTCAATACTATGGGTAGACCCGGACTGAATAATATCTACGGAGTTGTTATCACCAATTTGAGTAATTAAGTGGTTGTTTTCAGTAACTATTTGAGTGGTAACTGAAATATCGTTATTACTACCTTGTTGCAATGTATGGCCGACACTGTTGTTTGAGCTTGTTACATCTATTATTGAACTATTACTGTCACCGTACTGGGTTATGGTGCTAGTCTGGTTGGAGCTTGCGTCGCGAACGGCAAAGCCATTATTGTCATTCCCGAATTGTACAACCACGCCACTAGTATTCGCGCTGCTATTTTGATCTCCACCACCTCCAGAATTATCGTTACCCATTTGAAAAACGGTGATACTGGTATTGATACTCTCACTCTGCGGCGATGTGCCAACGTTGCCAACGCCGTAAGATTCTACAGTCAGAACAGCAAAATCTACATTGCTTTGAACGGAGGAGCCAATATTATCGCTGCCTGTCATGGTAAATTGCATAGAGCTATTTGATGTGTCTTCTTGTACAGAACCACCACCGTTATTAGTGCCGGTCAAAGTGTATGTCATTATGGTATTAGAAGTGGACCTCTGTAGTGAACCGCCGAAATTGGAGGTGCCTGTCATGGTGTAGATCATTGTACTGTTTGAGGTAAATTCTTGATCAGAGCTTGAAGAATTATCAGTTCCTGTTATGGAGTATTGCATTAGCGAGTTACTTGTTGAAATCTGAGTTGTTTGTCCATTATTGTTGTCGCCAAGAATAGTTATTATAGCTGTAGTGTTTGTAGTTCCATCTTGTTCGCTATCTGTGGAGTTATTATTTCCCTGCTGATGGTGAATGACAGTGCCGTTAGTATTTCCATTTATTTGTACCGCTTCAGCGTCATTGTTATCCCCGACCTGGGTCTGCACAACCAAATTGTTACTAATGGTAAGGTCACTCTGGTCTGCCATAGCAGTATTTCCATTGCCCACTTGACTAACAATATAGGTATTGTCCGAGAGGGCTGTATTACTGATGGCTAGGGAGAGAATTGTTGGGATAAATATTGAAATTTTCATGGGCAACTCATAAATTTAAAAAATTGAGTGAATTTCGTTTTGCTGCTGATGGTTTTGTGAGGTAGAGAATTCCCATGCCAATAAATGACATATCGGGGTGTCCTCTATCTGACGCTAAAATATCGATATTGTTGGGGTGGCGCTAAATGGGGATAATTCTATGGGCTGCTTAATAGATTTTTCCAAGCCATTTTTGTTGGTATTACAGCTTTTCTTTACCAGGATGCCGGTTGTATGCGAGCTCCTTAAATGATTTTACCTGAATAAGGTGTTTTGCCATTCAGTTTTTCAGCAGGGTTATCCTCCTCTGTCTGGGGGTAGGTTATATTTCTGCCATGCAGAAATAATATTTTCCATGAGGGGCAGGTCGTTTAATGTTGATAATAAATTCCCAGGAACTGAGTTCCTTTTGTATCCTTACTGCAAGGATAATTGTTGCTGATTTTGTTGGGGGTGGATATGAGATGGAGGTTTGGAATTGCTAGTAATAAAGTTCCATTTTACGGGCTTCTGTGTTGGAGGCTGCTCTGATGCGGTTAGGGGGCGCCCTGGCTTGTAGTTCTTTAATCAGTAAGGTGGTGCTTTATATCAGGCTGAATAAAATAACCAGATTCACAAGTAATTCGAGTTGAGAGGCTGGAAAATCTATGATTGTAATTAATGTGTCGCGCTCAATATATCTACATGAATCGCTGTATCCTGTTAAGACTATTGAAGCATGTTTTTCATTTTAAGTTGGCGGCTTTTCAGTTGCCATGATAAGCTTGAAAAACTTGCACGAATAATAGTGGGTGGGCCATGGTAAGTTATTGGGAAACTATCATACAGAAATTGTCTTCTTTGGGTTGTGCTGATGGATTGCAACTAAATCCGGGCTGCACTCAAATGGAATTGGAAAGTTTGGAGCAGCATATTGGTATCGAGTTGCCAGTAGATGTGAAAGCATTTTTATCGATACATAATGGCCAGTTTTATCGGGGGTTAGGACTTTTCTTCGAATCACAATTTCTTTCAACGTCTGATATCCAGCTTCGTTGGGATGGTTGGCGGGAGTTGGATGAAGAGGAAATGAATGAAGATTGTGCCGATTATATGAAATCCAGTCCAGAAGGGTATATAAAACCCCTATATACTAATAAATATTGGATTCCTTTAACTTTTGATTGGGCTGGCAACCATATTGGTGTTGATTTTGATCCGGATAGTAAAGGCAAGTATGGCCAGCTAATTGCTTTTGGCAGGGATGAAGATACTAAGCTTCTTATCGCTGATAATTTCTCTGACTTTATTTCGAAGTTTATTGTGGCTCTGGATGCTGCTAAGTGGGAGGGCGGAAGATTTCGTGGGGAGTTTGATACAATGAGTGGTTTATTATAAAAGACGGTGCTGCCCGCTAGTTTTATTTTCCAGCCTTTGGGTTAAGAGTAATTGGTAACCGTTATAAATGCTTATAGGTTGGGTGGCCCTGCTGACAATGTAATTGCTTGCAATAATGCAGGGTTGATTAGCGCTCAGTATTCGATACCATATGTAATTATCTACCATCTATTCCTATAGGATGGCTTGGACAAAAAAATGTATGCATGGATGGTCTAATGCTGCTTCGTTATTTTACTTAAATGTTGATTTTAAATTGGAGGTTTTCCTTTCTTATAATGATTTGATTGTGGGTCTTTCTGCCTCTATAAAAGTTGTCTCAATAATGAAAGTATAATAGCTTGAGTGCCAGTATATATGGCTACTGTTCCTAAAGTATGTGCTCCATTTTAGTTGGAGTGACTATGCGAATTCATTAATACCTTTGTTATTTGTATTTTAATCTGATGTTTAGAGGTCCTGTTATCCAATTGAGAAGATCATGCTTTAAATCGGATTCGATATTATTTGTCGGCCTTTGCTTTGTTTATTGGTGTGCTTAAGTTGTCATTTAATTTAGCATTCAAAGTTATACTGATAATTCGGATCTTAAGCTGGGTTTGAGACTACTTCTTCCTATAAGCTAGAGTTTAATTTGATAGGAATTAGGGGGCTGATATAGAAAAAATGGCGAATAAGAGCAATATCTCTGCGAATCAATGCTGGGGTCTATTTGTCCTTTTCCTATCAGTATTCCTTATCGCCAGCGATTTCACCGCCTTTTCACCAGCTCTCCCCGCTATCGCCAAAGACTTTTCTGTCCGCATCTCATTTGTGCACTGGGTAGTGAATGCCTATGCCTTGGCCTATGGAGTCATTATTGTGACCAGTGGGCGTTTGGCGGATATCTATGGGCGTGAAACTGTTTTCTTAATTGGTGTTGGTATATTTTCTTGCTCATCGCTATTGGGAGGGTTCGCGAGTGAGGTAGGGGTGCTGTTAATCGCCAGGGTATTGATGGGGTTGGGAGGTGCATTAGCCTGGTCGGCAATGCTGGGGATGGCTTACACACTGTTGCCATCTGATCGCGCAGGATTTGTTGGGGGCTTTGTTTTGGCTGCATTAGGTGTGGCTACTGCTTGCGGGCCTGTTATTGGAGGAGTGCTGTCAGATTTTTTGAGCTGGCGCTGGATTTTATTTTTGAATATCCCCATTGCTATCTTTGTGGTCGTTATTTACATATTGAAGTACCCGTCAGAGCGCTTTGAGAAAAAAGACGAACGAATTGATTACTTGGGCGTGTTAACTCTCTCCGTATCCCTTTTCCTGTTTTTGTTGGCTCTTGATTTAATGACTCAGACAGGTATTTCTCGACTCTTGGTTTTCTGTCTTCTGGCAATATCTTTATTGGCTGCGATAACTTTTGCTTTTGTTGAAGCTAGAATGGCAGATGATGCTCTTATTCCAGCGAGCTTGGTGAGAAATCGTGTGTTTATGGCATCAGGAGTTAGTGTGTTTTTTGTCGCTATCGCCTTCTTTGCAACCCTTGTCTATATCCCTTTACTTTTTATTAGCGTGCATCATTATTCTGCATTTCAGGCCGGATTGGCTTTGTTGCCAGCTATGGTCTCTTCTGGCGTTTTTGCATTTGTATCTGGAGCAATTCATGAGCGGTTTGGCCCCAAATTACTGCTCTGTTCAGGCGCCCTGGTGATGAGTCTGGGGCTTTTTATGCTTTCGGTTCACGGTCATCATATTGTCTACCCAGTCTTTGTGCCGGGCATGTTATTGATTGGCATTGGGTTAGGTATATTTAGCCCTGCCGCTGTGACTGCCGCAATAACTTCTGTGGAGGCCAGTAAATCCAGTTTATCTGGTGCTGTTGTCTATATGTTCCGTTTTTTAGGTGGTGCTGTGGGTTTGGGGATCAATTCAGCCATATTGGCGTCAGCGCCGGATATTGCCACCGGTGTGAACCGGGCACTACTGGTAGATGGATTTATTGTCCTTATAGGGTTCTTGATTGCAATTTTCTTCTTTCAGGAGCCCCAGAGAAGGTAATTAACGCGCTGCTTAGATTCCTCTTAGGCAATACGGTTTCTTATCGGTCTTTAGGAGCGTGTTTCCTATTTTCATTCTCTCTAAATGTTGACTGCAAGGGATAGGGCGAGTGGTCGGGGCTATCCTTCAACAAGTATTAGCGATGTTAACTCGTATGGGTTGTTAGCCGTTTAATATTGGCGGCTCAGGAAGGGCTGAGTTCTTAGAGATTGCTAATAGTAAATTTATACGAAATGGATCTCGGATATGAAATTGTCTTGGTTGCGGTTCTTGGCTGATAATTCTTTTGTTGTATCTCTTGTTGTAATCTTGATGGTGTCAGGCCCCATTGCTCTGGCAGAGAATTTACGGGGAAGTACTACGGGGCCAACTTCTGCACCAGGATACAGCCATCCGGATCAATTTTTGCATTTAAAGCCTGTAAAGCTGGCTGACAATATGTATCCCGTAATCCAGCATCCGCAGGAAGAAAAGCAAGCTAGAAAGAAGCTGACACTTCTGGAAGAAAGGTTTGGCAAGAAACCTAACATACTGATATTTCTACTCGATGATGTGGGCTGGATGGATGTTGGTTTTAACGGAGGAGGAATTGCTGTCGGCAATGCTACACCCACCATGGATAAGTTGGCGAATGAGGGGCTTATCTTAACCTCTGCCTATTCAACACCTTCATGCTCGCCAACACGGGCTACGATTCATACCGGCCAAAATCCGCTACACCATGGAATCCTACGCCCCCCTATGTACGGTGAGGCTGGTGGCTTGGACGGAGCGGTAACTATGCCGGCGGTACTCAAAAAGTTAGGCTACGTGACCCAGGGGGTCGGTAAATGGCATATGGGAGAGAATAAGGGCTCACTACCGCAGAATATTGGTTATGACGATTACCGAGGGTTTCTCGGTGTATCAGATATGTATACGGAATGGCGGGACGTTTATTTCAATCCAGAAGTGGCGCTGTCTCCAGAGCGCTTTGCCATGATGCAGAAGGAGCCATTTAGTCATAGTGAGGTTCATTGCACGCCGCAGGACACGGAACGGTGTGAAGATCTCCATCTGATTGACCTGGACACTATCAAGGTGCTCGATGACCAGTGGATGGATTACAGTGTAAATTTCATTAGGCAAATGAAAAGCTCTGAAAAGCCATTCTTTTTGTATCACGCCCCCCGAGGTTGCCACTTTGATAATTATCCATCTGATAAATGGGCAGGGAAATCGCGAGCTCGTACAGTATATAGCGACTGTATGGTACATATGGATTATGTACTTGCACAGCTATTTAGTGCTTTGCAGGAAACAAACCAGCTGGATAACACTCTGATTTTCTTCACCTCGGATAATGGCCCCGAGTGCGAGGTTCCCCCTTATGGCCGAACCCCTTTCCGGGGTTGTAAAGGTACGAGCTGGGAGGGTGGAGTAAGAGTGCCGACATTTGCCTATTGGAAGGGGATGATAGAGCCGCGCCGAACTGAAGGGTTGTTTGATCTGGCTGATCTCTTTAACACAGCAATTTCAATAGCGGGCAAGCCCGGTAGGGAGGTGGCAAGTTTTGTTAGTGAAGATCGATATATCGATGGTATCGATCAAACGGGAATGCTGTTGGCGGATAATGGCCAGTCTGCACGCCGTAGTCGGCCCTATACGATGAATCAGTATTTTTCTGCCATGCGTATTGATGAGTTCAAATATGTATGGACGGCAGAAATCGAAAATGGTGTCGTACAGAGGGGAAACTGGGGCGGGTTCAGTGGTCCCATTTTTGTTGAGAGTGGCGGGGCAATATTATTTAACCTTTATTCCAATCCTCAGGAAGATGTCAGTATCGGTGTGCGTCATTTGCCAATGCTTGTGCCGGTGATGACAACAGCAGGGGACTACATGAAAGAACTCATCAAATACCCCCCACAATTCAAGATCGGTTTCATATCCAACAATCCGCCAATCTATGACCTCTTACCTCAGGCGAAAGAGAAGTTGGAGCAGTTTGAGAAAGAGGGTACTGGTAAGTATCCCTGGCCTTAGAGTTGATCCCTGAAATGTAGCTTTAACTCTATAAGTGGATTTATGCTTGAGCCGTATAAGTATGTAATATTTTGACGGCTATTAAATAGGGTGGCGGGAGTCATTCTCTTGAGATACAGGCCTCGATAGATCAAACAAAATGGCCGGCCTCGCTCGTGTTTCTGGAGACCGGCCTGTGGACTACTGCAAGATTGTGCCGGTGTTACTGGTTCCCACTTGCGTAGCGGTTGCAGAGTTGCCAGATGTTGCCTGGGTGGTATCATGGGTGTTTGTTGTGCCCATTTGCATAATGTTGGCGGTATTCATCGTCATTGATTGGTTAATCGTAACCGTATTGGAATCTCCAATCTGTTCCACATCGGCAACCAGTAAATCTCCAAGCTGGAATAGCGTAGAGGAATTGCTTAAGCCATCCTGTTCGATCTCAGCATCGTTACTGTCACCAAATTGAATGGCAAAAACCATATTGGTTGTACCCAGTTGTTCGGCAAAAAGGTTATTACCGAGGCCGTCCTGCTGTCCAAGATCAGCATCGTTTGAATCGCCATCCTGTATTAGCTCAGCAGTACCACCGGTAGATGTAAATTGTGTTATGAGTGAGGTATTACCTGTCCCTAACTGGATTGTGCTCTGGAAATTTCCCGAGCCAACGGCGACCTGAAAAAAGGTAGCCATATTTGATGTGCCATCCTGAAATATGGTGGCGGTGCTAGAAGTTTCACTTGACTGGGTACCGCCTACGTCATTAGTCGTTCCCAGTTGGATGACAACAAGTCCATTCCCCGAAGAGTTTGATTGAATAATAGAGCCAGTGTTTGAATCACCATTCTGGGTGATTGTGGCAGTATCGAGGGAGGAATTGAGTTGTGTTGTGGTGAATTGGTTGGAAGTGCCAATTTGTGTTGTTGTCGAAGTTACCGATGTGGTATTGGTTTGAGTGGCATCGAATAAATTAGTTTGACCGTTTTGCAGTACAGTAATTGTCGATGTGATCGCATTATCTTGCTCAATCGTCGAAACGGTATTGTTGTCGCCAATTTGGGTACTGTTGATAACACTATTTGTAGAGTTGGTTATCTGTGATGTGGTTGATGAATTGTTGTCGCCGGTTTGAGTGAATATCGCGAAGTTGCCCGACGTGGTGGGGTCAGCTTGGTTGGCTGTTGCTGTATTCCCGGTGCCATTTTGATTGACAATCGTGGTATTGGCGACAGCATGCGCGCTGATTGCTAAAGCAAGTGCCGAAGCAATATAGGTGTAAGTTTTCATATCTACTTCCTTACAAATCAACATATTAATCTTTATCAAGCGGATTACCGCCTGCTTGTCGATTTGGGACTCTGCGGAATATCTGGTTAGGCAAAGACGGCTCTCAAATCCCTGGGTAATTACTTGAATTGTTCCCATCCAAAGTTACTGCTGACACCCAAGATACTACCGTTAAAATGATATTGGGTGATGGTGTAGGATGACCTAACGATTTTCGGTCAGGTGAGCAGTATTTTCCTTGGGATTTAACTATCAATCTACTGAGAAGAAATCCCTAAAGAGATAGTTGCAGGCCTATATTGCAGCTTGTCTTGTGTAAAAAAGAAGTGACTAATTACGTTAGTCATTTCTTTTATGCATTTAAAATAGGGGCGGGGAAAAACCTGGGGGCTTTAATTGTTGAAAGATTTACTATAGCAAAGTAAATATCACTATATCATCAGGTATGGCCGGCTCCAGCTTGAGTCTCACAGGAGCCGGCCGATAAATTACTGCAAGATGGTACCTGTATTACTGGTACCTAGCTGGGTAGCAGTTGCTGAGTTTCCACTTGTTGCCTGGGTGGTGTCATGGGTGTTGGCGAAACCCATCTGCATAGTACTGGCATTATTGTTGGTTGATGTTTGGGTAATTGTTGCAGTATTCGAAGTCTGGATTTGTTCTATATAGGCTACGAGCAAGTCGCCATCCTGTGATAGATCTGCTGAGTTACTTAATCCATCCTGGAGAATTTCACCATCGTTACCCGCACCAGTTTGAAAGGTCATGACCGTATTGGTGGTGCCTAGTTGTTCAGCGTAGAGACTATTGCCCGCGCCTAAATCTTGTTCAATATCTGCATCGTTTGAATCACCTTCCTGTATTAATTCAGCAGAATCTCCGACACTGGTAAATTGAAGAACTAATGAGGTGTTACTCGTTCCCACCTGGGTTGTACTTTGAGTATTCCCTGTTCCGAGAGATTGTGTACTTCCCGACATATTTGATGTGCCATCTTGAAGTACCGTGATGGTGCCGGAAGTCTCAGTTGATTGAGCTGCTCCTGCGGTATTAGTTGTTCCAAGCTGGGTAATAAAAAGCCCATTCCCAGAGGAGGATGACTGAACCATGGAACCCATGTTGGAGTCACCATTCTGGGTGATTACGGTGTTATCCAAAGATGAGTTAGTTTGTACGGTGGTATATTGATTGGAGGTGCCAGTTTGTGTCGTTGTTGAAGTGCTTGAAGTAGTGCTAATTTGAAGCGCATTAAACAAATTGGTTTGGCCATTTTGCAGTACGGTAACAGTTGATGTAGTAGCGTCGCTTTGATCAATCGATGAAACAGTGTTGTTGTCGCCAAGTTGAGTGCTGTTAATAACACTATTCGTAGTGTTGACTACCTGAGATGTGGTCGATGAGTTGTTGTCACCGATTTGTGTGAATATCGCAAAGTTACCTGACGTGGATGGGTCAACCTGGTTGGACAGGGCTGAATTCCCGACGCCATTTTGATTGACAATGGTAGTATTGGCGGCAGCGTGCCCACTGATGGCTATAGCGACTGCCGCAGCAATGGAGGCGTAAGTTTTCATATCTATTTCCTTACAAATCAACATATTAAGTTCTATCAAGCGGATTACTGCCTGTTTGTCGATTTGGGACTCTGCTGAATAGCTGGTTAGGCAAAGACGGCTCTCAAATCCCTGGGTAATTACTTGAATTATTTTCACCCAAAGCTACCACTGACATCCAAAGCACTATCGTTAAAATGATATTGGATGACGTTATAGGATGACCCTCCGATTTTTGATTATGGGCCGGGTGTTTTCCCTGGGAATTAACTATCAATATTCTGAGAAGAAACTCCCAAGCGTGAACTTAGGCTTTTATTTCTTTTCTTGAGAGAGGGTGAGGTGGCAGATTTTTAGTTGCTTTCTATGCCTTCATCAGATTTTCTAACAAAGTAATGGCATAAAAATGCAATGGGAATTGAATATAAAGCGATAAGAAGTGCAGAAGCAAAGAAACCTGATTCTGAAGTCGCAACTCCAGCACATGAAAGGAGAATACTTGGAAGAGCACCACCCAACATCATAGAAATTCGGTTATATCTCTGCATCTTTAATAGGAAATACTCTACAAGTTTCCCGTAGGTTAGGGTGGCGATTAAAGATATCAGGGTGGTCATCAGATAGAATGTCAGCATCGGAACTGTGCCATTAAGAATCTGAATTCCGGAAGCACCTGGCAAGGAAAAAACCGCAATAATAGTTGGCAATACGACGCAGGTTAGCGCAGTAGCTTTAAGGGCAATAAGGAAGGATATAGTTTTGGGCGCAGAAGTGGTTTTACTTTCCAGGTTGGCTTTAGGCGCTTTGTAATAATTTGTAGGCATGTACTTATTGATGAAGCTCGTTTAAATCTGTTTTTTCAAGTGGAATGTAGCTTAATTAATGGTAATCATTAGCTGTTGTCATGTAAATGTGATAGTGGCTCGAATTATATTGATTTTTGATTACGAATTGAGGCTTTGCTGGGGTGGGTGTTGGAACAAATACACCATACTGGATATAAAGTACCTGTAGATTTAATCGATGGCATCCAATGAAAGCTCTTTAACTCCCACTCACTACTGGGGGCTCTTTGCCCTGCTACTGGCGGCATTTCTTCTTGCCAATGATTATACGGCATTTTCGCCGGCACTCCCGGCAATTCAAAAGACATTCAATGTCGATATCACCACCATTCATTGGGTCGTTAACGCCTATACCCTGGTGTATGGTGTTTTGATTGTGTCTACGGGCAGGATGGCTGATATCTATGGTCGTCGGCGAATGTTTATTACCGGCATCTATATCTTTACTGCATCTTCCCTTGTAGGTGGATTTGCGGGAAATATAGGGACGTTATTATTCGCCCGTGCATGGATGGGTTTGGGGGGAGCCTTGGCCTGGGTTGCCATCCTGGGTATGATTTTCTCCCTCTTGCCCAGGGATAAGGCCGGGCTGGCCGGAGGATTGATTCTCACTACAACGGGGTTGGCCAATGCCAGTGGCCCAGTGATTGGTGGTCTGTTGGCTGATTTTGCCAGCTGGCGCTGGATATTATTTATTAATATTCCCATTGCTTTGCTGGTTATTCTTCTGTGTTGGAGCAAATATCCTCCAGCTAGTACGCAGAGAAGCAATAAGAAAATTGACTATTGGGGTGTTATTACCCTCTGTGGGTCTTTATTTAGTTTCCTCCTTGCTATGGATCTGGTGGTTCAGTATGGCTTGTCCCACTTCTATGTGTGGGGCCTATTGGTACTGTCCATATTTCTCATGATATTTTTTGCTGTTGTTGAAACTGTTGATCCTAATAACGCGCTAATTCCAGGTGAATTGATAAAGAACAGAGGCTTTATCGCCGCTGGACTCAGTATGTTCTTTGTTGCTATCGCATTTTTTGCGACCCTGGTTTATATCCCGCAGCTATTTATCAAGGTGAAGGGCTTTTCTGCCTTTGGGGCTGGGTTGGCGTTGTTACCATTAATGGTCAGCTCTGGTGTTGTAGCCTATATTTCTGGCGCTTTATACGAGCGGTTGGGCGCCAAGATTTTGATTTGTGCTGGTGCTTTGGGTATGTGTGTAGGGCTGTTTCTACTGTCGGCTGTTGAGCCCCAGGCATCTTATATTCGCTTCCTTCCCGGGCTTTTGATAGTTGGCAGCAGTATTGGCATATATAGTCCTACGATTGTTACAGCGGCAATTAGCGTAGTTGGGCCCAGTGATTCCAGTTTGGCAGGGTCGATTATCTATATGTTTAAATTTGTGGGCGGGGCCCTTGGGTTGGGAGTTAATGCGACTTTACTGGCTATGGCTCCCAACATCGCTGTTGGGATTGAGCGGGCCTTTGTGGTTGATGCTTATCTGGCACTACTTGGGTTCTTGATTTCCATGATTTTCTTTTCTGGTCTTTCTACAAAAACGATTCGTTAATGGCAGCTATTTTCACTGAGAACTAGCCGAGTTTTTAGGTATGGTTGATAAAAAGGCCTCGGTGAAAAGTAATCTATATCTTGGTCTAGGCGCGCTGTCCCTGGCCATCTTTCTTGTGGCCAATGATTTCACTGCATTTTCGCCGGCATTGCCTGTGGTTGAACAAGAGTTCCAGTCAGATCTTACTACAAGTCAATGGGTAATTAGTGCTTACGCATTGGTTTGCGGTGTGTTGATAGTTTCAGGAGGTCGTCTGGCTGATATGTATGGTAGGAGGCGAACATTTATTGTCGGGTTATTAATTTTCATGTTTTTCTCGTTTTTGGGCGGAATTGCTGGAAGTATGGGAATGCTATTGGTTTCCCGTGCATTTATGGGGGCGGGGAGTGCGCTGATTTGGCCGTCTGTTTTGGGGATGATGTACAGTCTGATGACACCGAAGAATGCAGGGTTGGCCGGTGGACTGATTATTACGATATGCGGTATAGCAAATTCTGTAGGGCCATTAGTGGGAGGTTTCCTGGCTGACTATATCAGCTGGAGATGGATTCTATTTATTAATTTACCACTTTCTCTAGTGGTTCTTTATCTTTGCTTCAGAGTGATTCCACCAGATTCGTTAAATGTGCCTAAAGATAAGTTAGATTATCGAGGAGTTGCTCTACTGTCATCGGCACTATTCTCTCTTCTGCTTGCTTTCGACTTTGTAGTCGATGTGGGGTTTAAAAACTATCTGGTGTTTGGACTGTTTATGGCTTTTTTTCTCTTGTTTTGCCTCTTTATATTGGTTGAGGGGAGAGCAGCTGAGGGGGCATTAATCCCTCCAGATGTAGCAGGAAACAAGTCTTTTGTCACTGCAGCCTGTGTCGCTTTGTTAATTGCCCAGTTCTTCTATGCGGGGTTCTTTTTTATCCCGCAATATTTAAGTAAAGTCCATGGAGCTTCTGCAACAATAGCAGGTCTGGGATTGGTTCCACTTATGTTGGCATTTAGTGTATTTGGTTTTGTTGCTGGTAATGTCTATAAGGTGCTGGGAGCCAAGCTAATTGTCTCCATAGCAACACTATTAATGGCTTTAGGTTTATATATGCTGTCTCATATCTATCAGGACGGTCAATATATTCGCTTGGTTCCCGGGTTGTTAATTTTGGGGGCGGGTATTGGCTTATTCAATTCTACTATAATCACGTTTGCAATATCGGTTGTTGATCCGCGCCGAGCAAGTTTGGCCGGAGCAATAATCTTTATGATTCAAATAGCGGGTGGTGCAGTGGGGTTGGGCCTGAATACCACAATAGTCGCAATGGCTGGTGATATATCTTATGGGATTAGTCAGGCATTTACATTAAACGCATACTTGGCGATGTTATCTTTTATTATTTGCGTTTTATTTATAGGGTCTAAGGAAGAAAAAGCTTAACGTCATTTTGTATGTCAATTGGTTTATGTATATGTAAGTACAGGTTTACGCAATGGAAAGACAAGAGGGTCTCTTAGATAAGAATTTATACCTTGGAATGTTGGCTCTGTCTCTTGCCATTTTCCTTGTCGCCAATGATTTTACGGCCTTTTCTCCCGCGCTGCCGGCAATGGAGCACGAGTTCCACTCTGACCTTACAACGACCCAGTGGGTCATTAATGGTTACGCCTTAGTCTTTGGAGTACTGATTATTTCAGGTGGTCGCCTTGCCGATATGTATGGCAGGAGGAGGGTATTCTTTATTGGAACCCTGCTATTTATGGCGTTCTCACTTATCGGTGGGATTGCAGTTAATATGGGAATGTTATTGATATCCCGGGCACTGATGGGGATTGGAGGGGCTATGATGTGGCCGTCGATCCTGGGTATGACCTATGGCCTGATGACTGAAAAGCGAGCGGGTTTGGCTGGAGGGCTGGTGATTACTGTTTGCGGTATTGCCAATTCAGTTGGACCACTGTTGGGTGGTGCGCTGGCAGATTATGCCAGTTGGAGATGGATTTTCTTTATTAACCTGCCGGTATCAGCAGTTGCCTTATATGTTTGCTGGAGAGTGATTCCTGATGACTCTCCAGAAGCTTGTGATGAACGTATTGACTATGCCGGAATCACTTCGCTGTCGATGGCTCTATTTGCCTTGCTGCTGGCGTTTGATCTTGTGGTTGATGTCGGTTTCAAAAGCCCATTGGTCCTCGGCCTTATCGCTGCCTTTTTCTTACTTATATGCTTGTTTAGTGTCGTTGAGAAGCGAGTTGGGGCTCAGGCGTTGATTCCACCGGATGTGGCTGGGAATAAACGGTTTGTTTTCGCCTCTATTGCTACGTTATTGATTTCAGCACTTTTCTTTGCGGGATTGTTTTTTATTCCCCAATTCTTAACCCATGTTCGAGGTACCTCGGCGATGAAGGCGGGGATGGGGTTGATCCCTATGATGCTCTCCTTTAGCGTTTTCGGCTTTCTGGCAGGGAAGCTATATGATGTGATTGGAGCAAAGAAGATAGTATCGGCAGCTACTTTATTGATGACGCTGGGAATGTATCTTCTATCTCATATCCACAAGGATACTCAATATATGTCTTTGGTTCCTGGCCTGGTGATATTAGGTGCTGGTATTGGTTTGTTCAATTCCACCATTACCACTGTGGCTATAACGGTTGTTGATAACAGTAGAGCGAGTTTGGCGGGTGCAATCATTTTTATGTTTCAAATAGCGGGTGGTGCCGTAGGATTAGGGTTGAATACAACGATAGTGGCGATGGCCACTGACATGCCATCGGGTATTGAATATGCATTTACTGTAAACACCTATCTCGCCATGTTTGCTTTTATTATTTGCATTTTATTTGTTGGGGATAAAAAAGCCTGAGGTTTGATTTTAATAACCTATCCGTTGTCTATCTTTCCGCTTCAGTTGTTAATTGATCGGCAGCCTTTAAAGGCAAAGTTTGTGCTTCTTTGCCAAAGTTCCAAAATGGGAAAATTCCCGTTTCGATTGGGAAAACAGGTTTGCATTGGCTGATTGGTACGGCATTAAGTTCTATTTTTAGCTCTCCATAATGTTGTCTGTAGGCATAGGCTATTGGGATCAGTCTCTGCCGATCGAAATGCTTGGCGCCCTTGTTGTTTTCGAATGCTTGTAGAAAATTATCTATTCCCTGCTGGATGCCAGCCCCATTTCTTGCTGTGAAGTTCCAGAAATTTTCATCAATTGTTTCTGCGAGACTGGCAAGATAAATCCATAATTGAAGATTTAGGCATTCATAATGAACACTATTTTTACTCTTGATTTTCGATACTTGGTTATCCGAGTGATCAAACTGCTCTAATATTCGGAAGCGGGAGTCCCTGAGAGTTTTTCTGGCAGCTTGTATTTGATTGAGATAGAGCGCTAAAGCTACAACTTGTAAATCATACTGTGTGCCAAGATGCCCAAGTTTTGGACGCATTGATTGCCCGCGATGACTATCTATCAGCCAGCTAAGGTATTGCTCCAGATGGTAGTCTAATCGCTCAACTCCTATCAGACGAATCTGCTGTTCTTGTTTAAGTTCTTTTAAAGTGCAGAGGGTGTGGACCAGTAGGTTGGGATTTACAGATTGTAATTGTTTGCTGTATTTCGTTTCATATTTGTTGGGGAATAGCTTGATGAGGCTATTGTCGATAAATTGAATGAATTCCGGCTTCGAGCAGTGGGATTGGGCAAGGGCGACAATGGTCAAATCCTGAAGCAGGCTGTTAATCGAACTGGGCCGCGCCCTCTGTTTTGCTTTTACCGATCTTTGCGTGGCCTCTCTTAATAGTATTAGATAGGGAAGGTCGCACCTGTTTGCTACGGCCAACTTGCTGCCAGGGGCGCATGTGTCGGCGGAAAAGCTGGAATCATCGAGTTGATCCAGCATGGCAAGGATAGCTTCAGAGCGAGTTGTTCCTCGATCCCGGCTGGACTGCTGATCTGTTCGCTCCAGATGCGGCTTTCCGGAAAATAGTCTGGCTACCCAGCCTCCCTGAGTATAGTGACCTGCGGCTTCCGAGTAATCCGGGCAGGGGAGATCCCATGGGAAAATCGCCCACTCATCCCATTTCCCCGATACGCCTAGCCGCCATAAAAGTTCTACCTTGGGTCGCCTGCCATAGCAGTAGCGGCTATCAAATACCTCTGTACTATCAGATCGAAATACTATTTGTGGCTCTTCAGTGGGAGTTGGTTTGAAGTTCTCACATAGAATGGATTGGTTATCCAGCAGTCTTGTCATTGGAATAACATGGTAGGGGTAAGCGTTGTTGTTGAGTACTTGTTGTTTTATAGCTTGCCAGGCTTTTGGTGTTACGAAGCAATTGCCGTCCCAAGGTAAAATCCAGTCGGCTTTTGATTTACCGTCCTGGAGGGCGAGATTTCTGGCCCCATTATTGTTCATTACATAATTGTTTTTATGGCGGTAAAGGCTCAGCTCTGCCTGAACCGCTAAGTCCTGGCGTAATCGTAGCCCTTTTAATTTATAGGGGGCATAGCTGATGGGGTGGTCGAGAATATTCCACTCTATTTTTCGGTAGTCGTCCCAGCTAAAGGGGATTCTGAGAAAGGTTTGTTGATAGTCATTGAGTAGTTTAATGATGGCAGCTTCTTCATTAGGGTCGACTATTCGATTGAGGACAAATACTTTTTTGCAGTTGTCGAGTACCGACTCATGCTTCAAAATAAATTCCAGATTCTTGCGGGACTGTCCCACACTATGCCGGGGAGCTAAGTCGTTGCCGATGATTCTGTAGAGGATAAAGGTCTGGATATTATTTGATGTGTTTAGGTAGGTATTGATTGGTGTGGTTTTAGGGTAGGGTGGGCGGCTGTAAGGAAAGTAAAAGGTTGGGAAGAAACGATTTCTGTGAATGATGATACGGATTAGAGTTCTGAAGAATTTTAGTGTTTTTCTTTTGAGTTTGCGAGTGAAAAATATCCAGCGATTCTGCCACTGTAACCAAAAGGCCTCCTTGTGGGCGACTATTATCCTTTGTTTAGGCTTGGTGGGCTTCTGCATATATAGATATGTCTTTAGGGAGCCTCTGAATAACTCCGTAATGCCTCTGCGGGTCTTGAAGGCTGCAGATGTTAGGCGCAGCTCGCCGCGAATGGCCGTAGCCCTTTGCAAGAGCTGCAACGCAGCAGCTGTGGCCTTCAAGGCCCGCCCTTCGGGGCTTGCAGAGCGATTCACACTCCGCGTTGCGACTTCTTGAAAGGTCTAGACATTCCTGCGAAGCCGCGCCTTGATTGTGAACCGCTCTGCATGCCAGAGGTATCACGGAGTTATTCAGAGGCTCCTTAGTTCAGTTCGAGGGCTCTTAATGGTTGTTGGCAGGTATGATAAATGCCTTTGATATCAATTTAGCCGTGTGATTATGGGCTTAATATAGCAGGTTTGATTTTTGATTGGGATTTCGGCGCTATAAAATACGCCAATTAACGGCTAAACCGTAAATTAAGAAATCTCCAATTGACTAAGGTGTGGACGTTAACGTATTGAACTCTAACCTGAATCAGGCTTCCACTTAAACCTTCTCTTCTTTAGTGAAGTACAATTCTCTTTGCGGTGGATAGGATGGTTAGTTTATGTTTATTAATTGAGGCGAAAAGATGATTGGGTTTACTAGGGTTAGGCCAAGGTGGGCGGGATTTGTATTTTTTTGACTAAGTCGATTTTACTCCCGCTCTTGCTCTTTTGTTTTCTACTGACGATTTTCTTTTGCTGAAAATATTGACCCATGCTTTTCTGTAAATCGTTCGAATATTTCTATGTCGTATTTGCAGATATCTTCGATCTTTTTAATGGTTTTGAGGTCGGATTTTATTTCTTGGGCCAGTTTATTGTTGGGGTTCTTGTTGATTTCAGGGATGTTCAACTGTATATCAAAATCCTCTTCGATCTGCTGTGTTAGTAGGTCAAGGTGGCCAGTTGTGCCTACAATGGAAAATTGTTGGAGGTTATCCAGGGCCTCTGCAATATGTTCTGATGGATTTCGATTATTAAAGTTAGAAAAATATTGAAGATACTCTTGTCCAGCGTTAATCCCAGTTTTGGAGTCTAAGTATTCATTTAGAGAGAGTGTATTTTTATCCCACTGACTTTTCTTGTAAGTATTGTAGGTATAGAGAGATATCCATCTATCAACAGGATTCCTCAGTACCGTCAGAAAGTTCCACTCGCCGGAGAAACTTTTGACGACATTTGGACGGCAATATGAATGACCTCGGCCGTAATAGTTCGATTTTATTGATAAGTTGTGGACCATTACGATTTCTCGTACCGACATCATTGGGATATCTAATATGTCTGCTGTACGTTTGCTTACTGCTCGCTTGATACCAAAAGTGTCTAGTTTGTTGGGCTCATAGTATTGAGAGCTAATGGCAGAGTTGAGTGAGGAACCGGCACATTTTGGTACGTGACAAAAGAAAATTTTAGGTGGGGAGGTTAATTTTATAGGGAGTCTAGCAAGTGATGGGCGAACCAACTTTTTTAACATTCTTTTCATTTGATGAAGTACTGCTAAGTTTTTGAAAGGCTTGGTCTGAAGTAATGGAAGGGTAAGTTTAATATATTGTACGGAAATTAAAAAACCCGCCTTTAGGCGGGTTTTTTAAAGGCTCGTCCGTACTTAAACGGTAACTTCCTGGATCTCAGTCGCTGCGATGCGCTTGCCTTCTTCGGCAGACTTCTGGAAGTCTTCAATCTGATCGAAGTTCAGGTAGCGGTAGATCTCGCTGGACATGGAGTCCAGGTTCTGTGCGTATTCCTGGTACTCAGCCGGAGTTGGCAGTTTACCCAGGATGGCGCCTACAGAAGCCAGCTCAGCGGAGGTCAGGTACACGTTGGCACCATCGCCAAGACGGTTGGGGAAGTTACGGGTAGAGGTGGACAGTACGGTGGCGTTCGGTGCCACACGTGCCTGGTTACCCATGCACAGGGAACATCCGGGCATCTCGGTGCGGGCACCGGCAGAACCGTAGATGTTGTAGTAACCCTCTTCCATCAACTGGTGCTCGTCCATCTTGGTGGGCGGGGAGATCCACATGCGAGTGGAGATGCCACCTTTGTGTTCTTGTAGCAGTTTACCGGCAGCGCGGAAGTGACCGATGTTGGTCATACAGGAGCCGATAAAGACTTCATCTACCTTGTCGCCAGCAACGTCGGACAGCAGGCGTGCGTCGTCTGGATCATTAGGAGCACATACGATTGGCTCTTTGATCTCGGCCAGATCGATCTCAATCACTTCCAGGTACTCGGCGTCGGCGTCCGCTTCCATCAGTTTCGGGTTGGCCAGCCACTCTTCCATGGCGCGCGCGCGGCGCTCCAGGGTGCGCTTGGAGCCGTAACCTTCAGCGATCATCCAGCGCAACAGGGTTACGTTGGAGCGCAAGTACTCAGACATGGTGTCTTCGGACAGCTTGATGGTACAGCCAGCAGCGGAGCGCTCGGCGGAGGCGTCGGACAGCTCGAATGCCTGCTCTACAGTCAGGTCTTCCAGGCCTTCGATCTCGAGGATGCGGCCGGAGAAGATGTTCTTCTTGCCTTTCTTCTCAACGGTCAGCAGGCCTTGCTTGATGGCGTAGAGAGGAATGGAGTGCACCAGGTCGCGCAGGGTAATGCCGGGTTGCATTTTGCCCTTGAAGCGCACCAGTACGGACTCAGGCATATCCAGCGGCATAACACCGGTAGCGGCGGCGAAAGCTACCAGACCGGAACCTGCCGGGAAGGAGATACCCATGGGGAAGCGGGTGTGGGAGTCACCACCGGTGCCTACGGTGTCCGGCAGCAGCATGCGGTTCAGCCAGCTGTGGATGATGCCGTCAGCCGGGCGCAAGGAAACACCGCCACGGTTCATGATGAAGTCTGGCAGGGTGTGCTGGGTGCTGATATCAACGGGCTTCGGATAGGCCGCAGTGTGACAGAAAGACTGCATTACCAGGTCGGCGGAGAAGCCGAGGCAGGCCAGGTCTTTCAGTTCGTCACGGGTCATGGGGCCAGTGGTGTCCTGGGAGCCCACAGTGGTCATTTTCGGCTCGCAGTAGGTGCCCGGACGGATACCTTCAACGCCACAAGCTTTACCAACCATCTTCTGCGCCAGAGTGTAACCTTTGCCGGTGTCGGCAGGTTGCTCAGGCTTGCGGAACAGCTCGGAAGGCGCCAAGCCCAGGGCTTCACGGGCTTTGCCGGTCAGGCCGCGACCGATGATCAGGTTGATACGACCGCCAGCCTGAACTTCGTCCAGCAGTACGTCGGACTTCAGTTGGAATTCAGACAGGACTTTGCCGTCTTCGGCCAGGATCTTGCCGTCGTAAGGGCGGATCTCGATAACGTCGCCCATGCCCAGTTCGTCAACGGGGGCTTCGAATACCAGTGCGCCGGCATCTTCCATGGTGTTGTAGAAGATCGGGGCAACTTTACCGCCGATACAAATACCGCCACCTTTCTTGTTGGGCACGCCAGGCATTTCTTCACCGAAGTACCACAGCACGGAGTTGGTGGCTGACTTACGGGAAGAACCGGTACCTACTACGTCGCCAACGAAAGCAACGGGCAGGCCTTTGGCTTTAACTTCTTCGATCTGCTTTAGCGGACCGGTAACGCCTGCTTCTTCTGGCTCCAGGCCGTCGCGCTTCATTTTGTACATGGCCAGCGCGTGCAGGGGAATGTCCGGACGGGACCAGGCATCCGGTGCCGGAGACAGGTCGTCGGTGTTGGTTTCGCCAGTTACCTTGAATACGGCAACTTTGATGCTCTCGGGTACTTTGTTGCGCTTGGTGAACCACTCGGCGTCTGCCCAGGATTGCATGACTGCTTTGGCGAATTCGTTGCCGGCTTTGGCTTTCTCTTCCACATCGTGGAAGGCGTCAAACATCAGCAGAGTGCCTTTCAGCTGCTCGGCAGCCAGTTCGGCCAGATCTTTGTCGTCCAGCAGCTCGACCAGGGTGGAGATGTTGTAACCGCCCAGCATTTGGCCCAGCAGTTCTACAGCGTGTTTGCGATCGATCAGCGGGGATTCTGCTTCACCTTTGATAATGGCGGACAGGAAACCTGCTTTAACATAAGCGGCTTCGTCAACGCCCGGCGGAACGCGTTGGGTGAGCAGGTCAACCAGTTCCTGTTCTTCGCCTTTTGGCGGATTTTTCAGCAATTCAACCAGGCCGGCGACTTGCTCGGCGTCCAATGGCTTTGGCGGAATGCCTTGTTCGGCGCGCTCGGCGACGTGTTTGCGATAGGCTTCAAGCACTGATAAGTCCCTCTTGGTGTGTGGGGTGGCACCTACAGCGGGTGGAATTCCCGGTCTATTAACTGTCAGCCGGGATTTTTTTTTCGAGGCCGCTGATGGCGGGGGGCGAATACTACAGGAAAGCCCTACTGCTGTTAAGTTTATCGAAAAATCAATAATTTAAGTGAATTATGACTATTTGCCAGGTGAATTTTAGTAGTTTGGCAGCTGGTACTTCCCCCCTTTTCTTGGCGGCGGAAACAAAATAGGCTACGCGCAATTTGAAGGCCGCGCGGGCGGCATAAATAGGTTGGTCGGATAGTTAATGTATAAGAAGGTTCGCACGCCCTGTATCGGTGTTTGCTCCACGGGAATTGGCGATGATGTTTGCCGTGGCTGCAAGCGCTTTGCACATGAGGTTATTGATTGGAATGCCTACAGTGAAGAGCAGCGCCGGGTAATTGCCGAACGCCGAGAAGGGTATTTGGTGAACGCAGTGCGCAGCCAGTTGGAGATCGTGGATCGCGAGCTGCTATTGGAGCAGCTTCATCACCAGCGGGTCCGTTTTGATGAAAGTCAAAATCCCTACTGTTGGGTGTTCGAACTGTTGAGGGCAGGGGCCAGCCAGATATCAGACCTCAAGGCTTTTGGGTTGCAACTCACTGCACAGGCGCGCGGCGTCCCACTGGTGGAAATTCGCCGCCTTATTGATGAGGATTTTTACGCACTGTCTGTCGCCTATTACCAGCGCTATGTGGCACCTGGTATTACCTAGGACGGTTCAAAAGTTGATGGCAGCCCCATTTGGGGGGGCTTGGATTTAGCGCTGCTGGCGCAAAAATACTCTGAGCGCCGGTAGAAAGGGTTCACTGGCGATTGCCAGATCCCGCCGCTGGCGCCGCCGACTCAAGCTCGGTTGGTGGTCAACTCGGGTGAATTCAGGCAGTTGCCCAGCCTCACTGGCTTCTACCAGAATCGGCATGGAGGAATAGCCGACCTGATGATATTCCTCTTCCTCACCTAGCTCGTGCCCATAGAAGATTTCCGCTACCTGGAGATTGGGGCGACTCTGCACTTGCACCTGGCGTAAATCCTCCTGCTGGCTTTTGTGTAGCCCGGCGAGTAGCTGGCGCTGGTATTGGATACCGGGATCGGACCCCTGAGGGTCCAGCTGCACCAACTTCTTTTCACACCATTTCACCGTGACCTTGCGAATAGATTTACGCGCCTTGATCCATGAAAGGGTGATGGCATCGGGCCGCTTCGGGCACATCAACACCAGGCGGTAGCATTGGCGTAGATGTGCGCGGGGGAACCCAGCATCCGCAAGGATTTCCCGCACAGTGCGATCCTGCTCAGCTACTGGCCGCTCCGCTAGGGCGCTGCGAAGTTCGGCGATAGCCTTGGCAAAGATCTCTTTGTGGTTATTGAGTTGTTGGGCAAGCTCAAGGGTTTTGGCCGGTACCGCCAATAAACCTGGTACCTGTAAAGTAGCGCGGGCATCTCCTCCGGCGCTAATGGGCTCCAGGTAGTCGAGTTGCGAGTAGAGAGCGCCTGACAGTGAATAGGGGCGTTCAAAGCTCTGATTGAGACTGAGTGCGGCATCCTGTGCGAAAGGGGGCTGAAGTAGATAGTGCTGCCAGGGTTTCTCGGCATTTTGCAGCAATTCCAGGGATTCTCTCAGGGCTTGGGCGGCACCATGGACATTTTCTAATAGCGGTGGGATAGCTTTTGCCTGGGTTCTGTAGTCATTCATCAGATATGCCGGATAAAAAGTGATTTTTATATTAATGCACTTAATAAATCGTTATCAAGTTGAGTGTATTTATCACTAGGGACCTTCTTGGGTAATTGCTGCCAGGCTCTGTCAGTCGGTGAAGTAGTGCCCGCTAGAGGTTTAAAAGCGGGCGTTTGTGGCTTGGGGCCGCTATAATCCCGCGCCAAGTTATTTTGCTCCGGTTAAGTTTGTTCGCCCTATGAATGCTCAAATCCCAGATCTGTCCGCTATCAATGAATTCCTGCTGTGTCCCACGCCCGATGCCTGGGTGGAGGCGGCATTGAAGGAGCCGGAAATGATGCTGATCGATCATGCCAACTGCGAGAAAAAAGCGGCGGGTACTGCCCTGAACCTGATGTTTCGCTATCTGAATGACTTTGAGCTGCTGAACAAAATGTCGCGTCTGGCTCGCGAAGAGTTGCGCCACTTTGAGCAGGTGCTGGCGATTATGGAGAAGCGCGGTATCGCCTATCCCCACGTTAGTGCCTCCCGCTACGCGGCCGGTCTTCGTGCCGAAGTCCGCAGTGCGGAGCCGGGGCGACTGATCGACACGCTGATTTGTGGCGCTATTATCGAGGCGCGCTCCTGCGAGCGCTTTGCACGGATTGCGCCTCAGTTAGATGATGAGTTGCAGAAGTTTTATCTCTCCCTGCTTAAATCTGAGGCGCGTCACTTCCGCGATTACCTACACCTTGCCCAGAAGGCTTCCGATGAAGATGTTCAACCTAGGGTTCAGGCACTGCTGGAGAAAGAAAAGGAATTAGTGGAAGGCAGTGATGGACAGTTCCGCTTTCACAGTGGTGTGCCGGAGAGTGCAGGGCAGTAATTCTCGCTTGGCCTGCTAAGGTGGCTCAGATTTTCAGGAAGCTTTTGCATTGATGTTTATTAGCTACAAGCTTCCTGATTCTTTAGTAAAAACACCAGAATACTCGCTGCCTAAGCCCACTGAACTGGGTCATACCGGCAGTAGCTCTAATCGTTGGCTGTGGCATTATCATAGGACTGCTTGGTAGTTCTGCTGTCTTTACCCGATTCTACGTTTATGCTCTAAAAATCAGCACAGGTCTCTTTGGGATCTCGCCGGCACAAGTCGATATCGACTGATCAAACGCTATAAGTAAGCTGGGTGAGCGGTAGTAAACTAATACTAAAGGGTATTTGTAAGCTGTACTATCGTAAGCTCGCTAGAAGATCAAACTCGTACACTAGGGGCTGTTCATCAATACCCTGTTGGCCACAATCTTGAAAAAGATATGTACTGCACAGTGGATTTCTCCTGACCATCCTTCCGTTAAAATGACAACTTAGGTCTGGCATAGCGTCACTGTGTGGGAATAGAGTTTTTTGAACACCATCTTTTGAAAGTTTAAGTACCGTTTCTTAATCAGCTTTTTATTTTCAATCAGTTATTTTGTAATCAGAAGGCATATATTGTATGTGAAATGTGGAATGAGTATTTCTAATAGTACGTAATCGGTATCTATACACAGGGTATAGTATTACTTAAGCAGATGTCGTAATTCTTTTGTACTGATTCGATTACTTCGAACTCTCTAAAGAAGTAGATTGTGAATTATTGAGTTCTCCAAAAAACTACAGGAACTTGTTCGGGCTAGTGCCAAAAAAAGTCTAGCTGGCTTTTGGCTATAATTTTCTACTGAAAACCAGATAGAAAACTCTATTTAACTAAGCATGGGGCAAGTTGCTAGGGAAGGGTAGGGCCTGAATCCAGATTGTTAAAATAGGGATGCTTGGGACTTTTAGGGTGCTTATACATCACGGGATATGGCGGCGCTGAGAATTGATAATCCCGCTAACCTTCAGTGGCCAGCAGTGCTCAGCGCAATTGGGTTAGATCGGCGATGGTTTTCCCCTCTCTCTTTTTTAAATTGTGCAGATGTGCCAATTTCGTTCAAATTCAGGTGAATACTAAATCGGAAGTTTCTTTGTGTTACAGGAGACTGCTGATTAATTACTGAGAGAGGCATTGTAGCCGATAGAGTTGCACCAAGTTTATCTGGTTGGGGAAACAAGGTGAATGTGGCAATTTCTCAGTTCTTCCTAGGTAACAGCATACTGAGCCCGCAGGCTTGATCGAGCCGATGACTTAACGGACCTCACGCCGAAAGTGGCCACGTAAAAACATTCCCATTAGACACTAGTTTTGCTAGCTTTGGAGGTGTGTTGGCAGCCCTAAATGTAAATCCAAGATGTATCGTATTTGTGGTTCTTAGCGAACAACTAATGACTAGGTGTAGATTTGTAGAAAGTTCTTGATCAATATCAATGGTTTATGGTCATCGTTATCGGAGTGATTCAAGGAAGGCAAAAGTGGCTCGTTAGATGCTTTTGTAGTGGATTAAGGGGTAATGAAACTGCTTAACGACATATAAGAAAGATACTAGGTAATGGGCTGTTTATGCTACCTGGAAAATACACCCAAATAGGAAAGCCTAGGACGGTATACCTGTTGGTGTTCCTACAGGGCCGCATCCGGCGACCTTGGATTGCTGAAGATTGAGGGTTACATAATAATCAGCCAGGATGGTTGTCATGGTGAGTTTGTACTAGGTAGCCCGGTATTTCTCCCCTCCTCCACCCAAAAAAAAGTAAGTAATGGAAAAGCTATATTAAAGGGAGATCGGGGAGATGCTGTTATTTGGGATTGGTGTTTGATGAAGTATCTGGTTATGGATAACCAATTATTGGACTTTTTAAACACAATTCTACCAAGTTGGCAGGTGGTGACCCTCTGCTTTTAGACGTGGCAAAAAAGTACTAGGCGCGTATCCCAGCGATAACACTGAACCTTTTGGAGGTGTTGATGCCAGGGGGATTTAATATGATCCGGAAGATATTGGCAACCGCAATTTCAATCTTGCTGGCTACTTTGTTCCGTCTGGGAGTTATGCCCAGACTGATCTCGCTGGTGTTATTTCGTTCTTGGAAGCTGATAAGGTTTCATGTGAGATTTTTAATTTTAATCAAATAGGTTTGAAGGCAGTTCAAATATCCATTAATGTGGATCCTCCAAAAATAGGGAGATTTTTGGAGGATGGAAAGAAGGAAAGATGGAAAACTTGATCAATTAGGAAGAATGTTAATGAAAGTTATATATAAATTGTTTTTTATGGTCTTAACTGTCAGTGTATGTTTTGCTGGATCAATACATGAGGATGTGATTCACACTCAGATATCTGAAGAAGGGAACACCATTTCAGCACATATGTTAATGGCTGGAAGTGATGTGTCTGGTGGAGTGACGGATAGTGTTGGTTATATTCTTGGGGCAATAATTAAAATTCTATTGGGAGAGGCTTAATATTTAGCCCAGCGGACTTTGGGTGAAGTGATGGGTCAATGTTTCGCTGGGCTTCAAAATTCTGTGCCAGCCGTAAAAGTCCATAAGATGATCAGTTTATCTGGAAGATAGCTGCGGTAGTATTAGGCTGTAATTTTAAACCGGATGCGTTGAATTTTCTGAGATTTTTAAGTTTGGTGGCGGATAGTGTCTCCATTTGTGCTTACGGTGTTCTTTTAGTGAATATCGAAAAGTTGCTCTCAATGTGTCTCATTTTGGTGTTTAACATTTACTTTTGATTGAGGTTCCTAGGCTCTTTTCTCTTATCCTGAATCAAGCTTTTTCAATAGCCGAATAAACTCTTCGAGCTCTTTGCTGCTGGTGGAATCCACAGAAAATTTATTGTGGAAAAATATGGTGAGTTTCACTTTGGAGGAGTTGATAAAAACCGTATAGCCGTCAAAGTCAGTGCTGACTGCCAGCCCCTGGTAATGCCATTCGTTACCTTCCTTGCGCCCCTCCTTTGTCGCCCTATCAAACACCCGCAGTGCTTGTTTGACGTCAATCTTCTGTTCGGCATCCATTGCTGCTTGCTCCTGCCGCTAAGCTTGTTGTTTGAGACGAAACTGTCTTTGACTTGGAAGCTTAGACGACATGGACACTGACATCCATCACTACCCACCAGTAGATACGCGGCTGTTTGACTGGCTGGCTTACCTTGGTTTGATTCCATTTGTCGTAGGAATCATTATGCAGTGGTTAGGGTTTTCTCTTTGGGGAGTGACTCCGCGCCTGCTGTTCACCGCCTACAGCGCCGTGATTCTGAGCTTTCTCTGCGGTGTTTGGTGGGGCGCTGCACTCAATCAAGTGGGGCATCCGCACAGGATGATTTTAGCGCTACTGAGTAACCTGGTGACGTTGGTGGGGTGGGTGGCGCTGCTGATGTTTCGCACCACTTGGGCGCTACCGGTATTACTAGTTGCTTTCGGTTTTGTGGTCTGGGCCGAGGCCCGGTTGAACCCCAATCTGCCCGGGAGGGATCAGTACTTTCGCACCCGCAGTATTGTGACCTATTTAGTGATGGCCTGCCATCTTCTTATGATTCTGCTGCTCCTTTGAAATGCCTGGCGCAAACTAAACTGTTACCAGCGAAGATATTTTGGGGTAGCCCTTATGCAACCTGTTTCCTCTGAGGTGCTCGACCAGCTATTCAACAAAGCCCGAACCCATAGCCATTGGCAAGATAAGCCGGTTTCAAAAGAGGTTTTGAAACAGCTTTACGACTTGGTCAAATTCGGACCCACCAGTGCTAATTGTTGCCCTATGCGATTGGTGTTTGTTGTAAGTAAGGAGGCTAAGGAGCGGCTCAAGCCAGCGCTTAATGAAGGAAACATTAAAAAAACTATGCGGGCTCCGGTGACTGCCATTGTTGCTTACGATATGCACTTTTATGAACACCTTCCGGAGCTCTATCCCCAGACTCCTGCGCGGGAATGGTTTGCCGATAGCCCCGAATATGCCGAGGTTACAGCATTTCGCAATGGTTCCTTGCAAGGAGGCTACTTTATTTTGGCGGCGAGGGCCCTGGGGCTCGATTGCGGCCCAATGTCGGGGTTTGATAACGCATTGGTTGATGAGGAATTCTTTAGTGACAAATGCTCAGCACCGGCTTTTCTGCCGGAGCACTTCCCCGATTGTCATATTAAGTCCAATTTCTTGTGCAATCTTGGCTATGGCGAAACTGACAAATTATATCCGCGCAACCCTCGGTTGGATTTCGATGAAGTGTGCAGAACTCTGTAAATTGTTGCGTTTAACATAATTCGTATTTGTTAATACGGGTTAATGGCAGTGGATCAAGAATTAGGTGTGATTAAGTGGTTCTTAAACGATCTCAGCGGTTGATTGACCCGGAAGAATATTTTTTACCTAGGCAAGAGGACGCGCTTTATGAGTTGTTTGGCCGGGACATTAGCCGGGCTGTGGTTGAGCGATTTTTGTCGATGCAAGATGAGGAATACTTCCGCTGTGTCAGTTCGGGAAATTTCGGTATCTATGCCGCAGACCAACTGCTGATAGATTGCTACGCAAAGAAAATTAATGAGCAGGCGATTCTCGATGAAAAGTTGTTGTTTAGTCGAGAAGAGCTGGAGCCGATTATTCAGGCATATAGAGCGGAAACACTTTATATGAACCTGGCAATGGACAACGCAGCGCTGCCACACGATGTAATTACCACCGAGGAATTTGTCTTACATTTACAGGCGACCATTCTTAAGGCATTGGAAAAAAAGCGGGATGCTGATGATTTTATCGTGGTTATTCCGACCACCAGCTACAAAGGGGAACTCATTCCCAAGGCCATTTGCAGTAAAGCCAAGTTGAATGATGAAACCTTTGAGCGTCAATTCCAGTTGGGGCTTGTTCGCAATCAACACCTGCAATATGTCTTAAGTAAATCCTACTTGTGGACCCTGGCGCATGCCTGGCCCTTTATAACGGGTTCGGAAGTGGGGGAGGGGTTGTTCAAAGGGGTGGTATTTCGGCAGTTTGATCTAGGTTTTGGCACTATAGCTTCGGATCTAGACAGTGATACCAATGTATTTGTGATTACAGATGCAAGTTGTACTGGTGGTGAGGCAGAGCATATTCGCAGCCGTCTGTTGAGAATGGACAGGCATGAACGATCGGCGATTATTGTTCCTTTATGTAAGAAAGAAGCGATACATCGTTTGGATAAAAGTGCGGAAGGTAATGCAGAAATTGTGTCTGGGGTAGTCCTGGATGACTTCAAGCGGCAGTGGAAAGATGTTGGCCATCGAGCGAGCTATAAGACCCTCAGGGGGGCGAAGAGGTAAGGGCCAGGCATAAGTTCCTTATAGTACTGGTTTGGATACCATCAGATAGACAATGGTAACGGTCATGGGAAATGCGATAGCCCCGAGCAGGCACCAAGCCATCATTAGCTTGCGCATTTTGTCTATATTACCGTCTTCTTTGGCATGTTTACGCAGCTGGTACTGAAGGTAAACAACCGGCAGCCACAACAAGAACACGGTTGCGCTGAGACCGGCGGCTAATTGCAACCAGGCTTGTAGCATCCAGCTTGGATTAATCAGCAGCATACCCACCGCACTACCGAATAGACCGATTACCGCCGATCCGGTAAATATCCAGTCTGCCTGTACCGTTTCCCGGCTGACCCACTGCATAACTTGGGCATTTCCGGACAGCCAGCCCCTCAGGGTGTACCAAGCGATGCCGGTCCCTGTGCCGAGTACGATTATGGCGCAGAGGATATGCAGTGTTTTCAGTATCAGATAGTAATTCACAGAGCTGCCGGCCAGACTAAAGTTGGAGATAAATTAGTGGCTGCGGTCGTTAATTTCAATGCCAATTATCGCTGCCTTGATATCTGCTAGCTCGAGCTAGTAGGACGATAAACGATATGGGGGAGAAAAGTGATCTTCCGACCGGAGAAAATTATCAGTGGTGGTCAGACAGGGGCGGATACCGGCGGCTTGCTGGCAGGACAGCGCCTGGGAATTCCCACCGGTGGCACAGCACCGCAGGGTTACTGGACTGAGATCGGTGATCGGCCGGATTTTCTGAAAGGGCTTGGGCTAGTTGAAAACACGTCCCCGGATCTGGAAGAGCGTACTCGTGAGAATATCCGCAACTCTGATGCCACTGTTATCTTCACAACCAATCCCAGTAGTGATGGCACCCTGTTTACTATTGAGTTCTGCCAGGCATCGGGGAAACCACACTTGGTAGTCAATCCGACTGATGCCGATCGAGTACAATTGGTGCGCGACTTTATCCTCAAGAATCGTCCGCAGACGCTCAATGTGGCGGGTAACCGTGAATCCAACTCCCAAGGGATTACTGAAATTACCGCGGAAACCATCGAGAGGGCGCTAACCTGCTGAGTCTAGGGTTCAATGTGCCTCTCAAGATGATGACCCGAGGGGTTGGGTGCGCGCAGGCGCAATTCCAAGTCCGGGTATTGCCCTACGGAAAACCAGAAGAACAGGCACAGGGCAGCAATTGTGGCAAAGAGAGTGAAGTAGTGAACCCAGGCTGGTTCTGGCCCACCGGGTAGAAAGTGCTTTTCTTCAACGCTGCGACGGCGATTTAAAATTAGCGCATAAAAAATGACTGTCGCAATCACAAAGATCAGGGACCAGCGGGTTTGTTGCCCGTCAGATCCCACCAGGGCCACAAGGCAGTACACCGCTGCAATCAGCAAAATCACAGTAAACAGTCCGTACTGCTGAGGCGGCATTTTGCCGTAGGCTAAAACCCGCAAAGCTACCGCTGAATAGATATAGGGCATCAGCGTCATAATCACAGCGACAGAGGCAATTTTGCCAAACTGCTGGCTGGCCGTTGGCGATATGGTGGTAAGTATCAATACAGACATCAGCACGGCCACCAGGGTTAATCCGCCGGTAGGCACGCCTTTGTTATTGGTGCGGGCAAATAGTGCTGCAAACAGGCCATCATCTGCCGCCGCCTTGGCAGACTGCCCCACCAACAGTATCCAGCCGCCCAATGAACCGATACAGCCAATAGCGGCGCACAGGGCTACGACATTGGCCGCAGTATTTCCCAGTGCCAGGCGAGCAGCATCGGCAAAGGGAGCGGAGGAGCTGATTAATTCCTGGTTCGGCAGCATCCCCATAATGACCGATGAGCTGAGTACATAGGCAATAGAAGCCAGGATAACTCCCCCAACCGTTGCGATTGGGACGTTCTTGGTGGGGTCTTTTACCACTGCGGCGGATACAGAGGCGGTTTCCACCCCAATAAAGGCCCAGAGCGTGAAGGTCAGGCTGGCCATAATGGCACTGGGGTCGCTTTTGCCTGAAACATTCCAGCTGCTGGTAAAGTTTTGCTGGTCGAACCAGAACCAGCCAAAAATAGCGGTGCCGAGGATTGGAAGCAAAACCAGGCCGGTGGTGAGGGATTGGATGCGACCGACGGTGCGCGGGCCCAGTACATTGGCGTAAGTCAGCAGCCAGACCATGGCAACCTGGGCCATGGCAAAAGTCAGTGGGTCTTTTAACGGAGGAAAAAAATGGGTCAGATAGCCCAGGCCTGCAGTAATCAGCGCAACATTACCGATTACATTGGCCAGCCAGTAAACCAGATTGGTTTGGTAGCCAATGTAATCGCCAAAAGCGCGGCGGGCATAGGCGTAAGGGCCGCCGGCTGCGGGATAGATAGCGGCGAGCTTGGCAAATACCAGGGCCAAGGAGATAGCGCCGACAATGGTTATCAACCAGCCGATCAAAGAAATACTGCCGACTGCGGCGAGATTGGCGGGGAGCATAAAAACCCCAGAGCCCATCATATTGCCTGCAACCATCAGGGTTGCGGGCACTAAGCCTATTTTATGCTCCTCTTTGATAGGCGAGCCTATGGCGAGTCTCCCCGCAGGGCGTAAATATGATAATGGCCGTCCCGCACCTCTACTCCGTGGTTATCGTGGGTAAAGCCTGGAAATTGCTGGTCGAAGGCTTCCAGAGTTCTCAAGTAAATCAATGCCGGACTATCTTCATCGCCAAAATTTTCGCCGGGCATTAACAGAGGAATACCTGGAGGGTAGGGTACAACGCCCGTGGCTGCGGTACGTCCCGGTAACTTGCTTAGCGGAAGCATTTCCACATTGCCGCGAACCAGGGTTTCATAAGCTTGTACCGGACTGCAGTCAGCTCTAGGTAAGGCTGAAAATCCTGCAGACATTTGCACTGTGGTTTGCAATTTTTTCATGGAAGCAAACATATTGTCTGCAAGGTCGCGCAGCCCGATATTGCGATAGGCTGGGGACTTTTTTATAAGGTTTGGCAGGCATTCACTTAAGGGCCGGTTGGCATCGAAGTCGCGCTTAAAGGCCAGTAAAGCATTGATTAGAGTGCCCCACTTACCCTTGGTAATACCGATAGAAAACAGGAACAAAATCGTAAAATCGGTAGTTTTCTCCACGATAATGCCGAGGTTGTCCAGGTATTTACTGACGATGTTGGCAGGTATTCCAGATGCAGACAGTTTGCCATTAGGGTTTATCCCCGGGGTGGTAATCGATACTTTAATCGGGTCCAACATGCAGTAATCTGGCTCAATATCACCAAATCCATGCCATGACTCGCCAGGGTCTAATAACCAGCAGCTGGGCTCATGACACAGGAGTTCTGCTGGGGCGCTGTGAAAGGCGTAGTTGTGCCCGTTACTGGGGTCGGTGACATGCTCAGGCTGCCAACCTCCGAAGAACCACTCTTCTTTATCGCGATACTCCTGCTGCAAACGGGCCAATACTTGTCGGAACGCTACGGCCTCAGCAATTGACTCCTCTGTTAATGCTTTTCCACCCGGCCCATCCATCATTGCTGCGCTCACATCATTGGAGGCCATGATGGAGTAAAGTGGGGAGGTTGAGGCATGCATCATAAAGGCTTCATTAAAGCGCCCATGCTCAATGGGTTTACGCCCATCGCGAATGTGAATCATCGATGCCTGGGACAATGCGGCGAGTAATTTATGTGTTGACTGAGTGGCAAATTTGCTCGGGCCATTTTTCGCGTCGGCTTCGCCCAAATCGTACATCGCGAAGCGATCCCGGTAGATAGGATTAAATCGAGCGTATGAGTACCAGGCTTCGTCAAAGTGCAGGCGATCAACGGACTCGCCGAGAAGTTCTTCCACTCTGCGCACGTTGTAACAGAGACCATCGTAGGTGGAGTTGGTAATGACGGCGTGAACGGCACGGGAATTTTGGGCGTGCTTGGACAAAGGGTTTTGCCGAATAGCATTGGCAACAGAGCTGGCCGTCAGCTGCTGGGGAGGGACAGGGCCTATGAGGCCGTAGTTGTTGCGTAGGGGTATCAGGTAGGTCGGAACTGCACCTGACATGGTGATCGCGTGTTCAACGGATTTATGGCAGTTTCGATCGCATAGAGCCATTTGCCCCCGGGTAACCGATGCCATCAATATGACTCTATTCGATGTCGAAGAGCCATTGGTTACATAGTAAGTGCGATCCGCACCAAATACTTTTGCTGCATATTGCTCTCCCTTGGCAATGGGGCCCGAGTGATCCAAAAGCGATCCCAGCTCTGTTACAGAAACAGACAGGTCCGAGCGCAACATATTTTCCCCAAAGAAATCGTAAAAAGCGCGACCCGCAGGGGATTTGAGAAAAGCTGTTCCCCCCGTGTGGCCGGGTGTGTGCCACGAATATTCATGGACCCGGGCAAAGTGGGTCAGGGCGCGAAACATGGGGGGAAGAATGGTGTGGCGGTATCTCTCAATCGCGCTTTGGATGCGACCGCCGATAAAGGTCGGGGTATCTTCCAGCATCCAGATAAAATCGTTGGCTAATTCCAGGGCCCGTCGCGGCATGGTGCTGACAGTCTGCTGATCTGCCAGAAGGAATACCGGCATTTGGGGATTGCGGGCGCGTAGCTCTTCCAATACAACCAGGGCGGGGCATTTCGCTTCACCGGGCAGGGTCCAATTAATCAGCAGGCATTGGATCGCGGTGTTAGTACTCAGTATGGCGCAGGCATCACTACCGCTGGTGGTTGTTATTACGTCAATTTTTCGCTCTGATAACTCTGCCTGTAGCCTCATGGCGGCGCGGCCGGGAGCGCTGTTGTCGTCGACTTCACTGCTGGCGATCAGGGCCAGCATGCTGTTATGGCGTTGCTGTCCGAAATGATGCATGAGTGCCGCACAAACCTTTTATTGTGGCCTGCTAAAAAGTCTCAGCGCAGGAAATTGTCTCGCAAAAGATCTACCACCTCATCTGCGCGGCCGTTGAGTATTGCCTTAAGTCCGAACAGTGCGGTGGAGGTGACTTGCTGCGCCGTAACTTCCGGCGGCATCACCAGCTCCACGCGGTTCGTCGGTACGCTGAGTAGTGCCGGCCCGTCAGTGGCGAGCCAGCGCTTCATGCTGTCCTCAAGCTGATCCGCACTCTCGATACTGGCACCGCTGATGCCACAAGCTTCGGCAACGCGGCCGAAGTCCGGGTTGTGTAAGTCGGTATAGCTGTCGAGTAGCCCCTCAATACGCTGCTCCATCTCTACGAAGCCGAGGGAATTGTTGTTAAATACCAGGACTTTTAATGGGATTTTTTCTTGCACCAGTGTCAACAGGTCTCCCATTAACATGGTCATACCACCGTCGCCGCACATAGCGATGACCTGGCGCCCGGGATAGGCTTTGGCCATGCCCAGGGCTTGGGGGTAGGCGTTGGCCATGGTGCCATGGGAAAGGCTGGTGAGAAATGAGCGTTTGCCGTTGGCAGTGAGGTCGCGGAGCATCCAAACCATACAGGCGCCGCCATCGGCGGTGAATACGGCATCCTCATCGGCCAGCTTGTTGAGCGTCTGGGCGACAAATTGAGGGTGGATCAGGCTGGGGTCTTTCTCTTTGCCGCGGCTCTTCATCTCTTCCCGATCTTTTTTGTATCGTTCGAGAAGGTCATCGAGGAAGGTACTGTCGGTGCGGGCCTTTAATCGGGGCAAGAGGGCTTCAATGGTTGGACCCACATGCCCTACCAGGCCCATATCCACAGGGGCGCGTCGCCCCAGGTGCGGCGCTTCCGCATCAATTTGAATAATGGTGGCTTTTTCCGGGTAGAACTGGGTATAGGCAAAATCGGTACCCAGGCACAGTAACAGGTCACAAGTCTCCATGGCCCGGTAGCCTGCGGGATTGCCGAGAATCCCGGTCATGCCTACATGGCAGGGGTTGTCGTATTCGAGAAACTCTTTCGACTTGGTGGTGTGGGCAATAGGAGCGGCCAGGTGTTGCCCTAGTTTTACTACTTCATCGTGAGCGTGACGGCAGCCGATACCGCCGTAAATAGTGATATTTTTTGCGGCGTTGATTTTCTTTGCCAGGGCGTCGAGCTCAGAGTCAGACGGACGCGCTAGCCATTCAGGGCGATGTACCGACCAGGGCAGACTGTCTTTGCTTTTCTCCTTGAACAAGTCGCCGCTAATTTGCACCACCGCGACTCCACCGCGAGTAAGCGCAGTTTGTGCAGCCTGCACAATCATTCGACGGGCTTGTTCCGGGTGGGTCATGGTTTCACAGAAGACCGAACACTGTTCGTAGAGCTTTTGCTGATCCACTTCCTGTGGATAGCCGAACCCCTGTTCCGCACGGTCGATTCGAGAGGCAATCAGTACCACCGGGGCGCCATTGCGATGGCTTTCAAAAATGCCGTTGATAAAGTGCAGGCTGCCGGGCCCGGCAGTTCCGGCGCAGACGCTCAACTCACCGGTAAGGTAAGACTCACCCCCAGCGGCGAAAGCGCCCACTTCCTCATGGCGCACATGTATCCACTCCAAGTCGGAAGTGCGTACCGCTGATGTGAAGTGATTGATGGTATCGCCGACAATGCCGTAACACCGTTTGGCGCCGGCCTTGACCAGTGTATCGACAATAATTTCTGAAACGGTCTGCATAGCAGTCTCCACAGATTGGGTGGGGCTAGCGGTTAATAGCGCGTCGGATCGACGCGTACTTGCCTTCTTCGAGCTTGATCGCAGGCTGAAAACTGTCTGCCTGTGCGGCCAGCCACCAGTGCCAGTAAGGCGTATCTTCCGGTGCGTCGATTAGGGAGTTGGTGTCGAGAAAATGCCAGATACGATCTATCGGCCTGGATTCAGCGCCATTAATTCGGTGAACCAGGTGATAGGGTTTCAGGTCCCGGGGATCGGTAAGCCCTGCGCCGGCCACTATATCCCCCAGTGCTTCGAGAGTTTTTGCCTGGAAAGCAGCCGCCCTTTTACTCTGCACATCCACCACCAGCCCGCGCTGTCGCCGAGGGTCCTGGGTGGTAACGCCAGTTGGGCAGGTATCCGTATGGCAGCGCTGGGACTGGATGCAGCCCACGGAAAACATAAATGCCCGCGCCGCATTGCACCAGTCAGCGCCAATGGCCAGGCACTGTGCCAGGCCGGACGCGGAATAAACCTTGCCGCTGGCGGCCAGCTTCACCTTATCTTTCAGGCCCGCCCCCACCAGAGCATTGCGCACGATAATCAGCCCCTCCAGCAGCGGCATGCCCACGTGGTTGGACAGCTCCAGCGGCGCCGCGCCGGTGCCGCCTTCGGCGCCATCCACAACAATAAAGTCCACCAGTTTCCCGGTCTCGTGCATGGCCTTCATAATGGCCATCACTTCGTAGATATGCCCTACGCAGAGTTTTATGCCTACCGGTTTGCCGCCGGAGAGTTCGCGCATCTGCTCGGCGAATTCAAGCATTTCAATGGGGGTGGAGAACATGGAGTGCGCGCGAGGGGAGACGCAGTTCTGCCCGGGTGTAACCTTGCGGGTGGAAGCGATCTCCTGGGTAACTTTGGCGCCGGGTAAAACTCCACCGTGCCCAGGTTTGGCGCCTTGGCTCAATTTAATTTCCGTCATTTTGACCTGGTCGTTGCAGGCCTCGCGGAATAGATCCGGGTTAAAGCTGCCGTCATCGTTGCGCGCACCGAAATAACCGGTACCCAATTCCCACACTAGGTCGCCGCCGTGCTTGCGGTGATAGGGGCTGATACCTCCCTCACCGGTATCGTGATAGAAGCCGCCAATTGAGGCTCCCTTATTCAAGGCTTCTACTGCGGCAGCGGACAGAGCGCCAAAGCTCATGGCAGAGATATTTAACAGGGCGGCGGAGTAGGGCTGTTTGCAGCGGCCCGTGCCCACTTCAGTACGGCAGGAAGTGTCTGCATTTTTTTCGGGCTTCACCGAGTGAGTGAGCCAGGTATATTCCTCACTCTGCACATCTTTTTCAGTGCCGAACGGATGCATATCGGAAAAACCTTCAGAGCGGGCGTACACCAGTCGTCGGGCTTCAATGCTGTAAGGGCGCCCCTCCTCATCACCCTCGACCATATAGGCGCGGAAATAGGGACGCAGGTTCAGGAATATCCAGCGAATGCGGCCGGCAACCGGGAAGTTCCGCGTAATGCTCCAGTGGGGTTGGAGCATATCGTAGATTCCCAGTAGTACCAGTGAAACGCTAGTCAGTAGAGCCACCAGCCACCAGGCGCTGTCTGTAAACGTGAGCACCAAGAAGAACGGGGTCAGGATGAGAGCGGTAATGGGGATTATTGCGCGCTTTATACCATTCCGGCCGGAATAGGCGCACCAGGGGTTGGAGCTACTCATAAAATCAGGTTCAGCATCGTTACATAAAGTTCCGATACTGAACCTAGATCATTTGTAAGGGTTCTGCCTTGATAAGGTCAACTAAAGGGCTTTTTCCCCTAGCTCGCCGCCAACGCAGGCAGTGAATTTTGCTCTGCAGGTAAAAACTCGATGGCAGTGACGATGGAGTAATCCTTCAGTTCATCCAGAATTTCATCCAGCTTCAATAGTTGCCAGCATGCGCGCGCGCCACTGTCTGAAATCTCACCGCGAAGGAATTTTCTCGCTAAAGCCACTGCGGGTGCTGCAGGAATCCAGACGCCATCGCCATCCATTCCAAGTATTTGCCACTGCCTACCAGCTGTCCTACCGTCAGCATCTTCACCCAGTGCGCGGACAATCATGCCGCCGTGAGAGCTGCCACCAGGCCAGCGGGCACTCAATTTATGGGCAATCTGTGCGATGCGGGAGCTTGTAGCGGGCAAATTTAGGCGCGAGAGTTGGGCGCACAAAGACAGGCCGGCCTGGAGAATCAGGGGCTCTGTCCCCGTGGAAAATAGTGCTGTGTTTAAATCTGGCAGGTACCTGGGGCACAACTCCAGGTCGGGTACTTCAAAGTCGCACAGCCAGCGTTTTCCCACAGGGTGGGCAAGACTTACCGAGCGCAGGTGATTGCCGGCAAATGATTCTCTCCAGCGCCCATCCCGCAATTGGGGGAAGCTCTCCCCCAGTGCTTCAAAACCGGAGCGCACGGTGGCGAGGCCGCGTTCTACCTTGTGTGCCGGAGCAATTGCCGCCTGCACGGAGCGAATGACCGGCAGCTCTTTCTGGATCTCAGCTATGGCTGCTGAACTGAGGCCGGGCAGGCTGCTGGCACCGGATACCATGGCGATACCGGCGGCCTCGGCGGCCGGGGAGAGACGGTGAAAATCACATACAAAGCGGCGCGCATCTGAAATATCGATGTAGGGTGTGCGGGCTTCAATGCAGGCTTTGGCCACCCGGTAATCGGTTTCTCTCTGGTAGGGGCCAGCGCAGTGGATTAATAAATCCAGGTGCAAGGCTTTCAGTTGCGCAGTCAAGTTGATGGAGTCCCTCTCCAATCGTAACCCCTCGGCGAGGCCACTGAGTGATTGGGCGCAGCGGTCTGCCCGTGTCTTGTTATGGCCGGCAATAATCAGCTGGATATTGGGCTCAGAACTCAGCATTTGTGCAATACGTGCACCGAAATTGCCGTAGCCGCCGAGAATCAATACGCGTTTATTCAGGTTATTGATCACCTGGATGGAACTCCTGCCCCTTATAGTTTGTAGAGATCATGCATCGTGCCGGTGACTTAAATCAAGAGAATCTTGTCTGCGCCTTCAGCATACCGCCGTTGTCATTTCACTGTTTTGTATATTCTAAAAGTAACGTTCCCGATGATCTTGTGCAGTTTTATCAGACTCATTAGTGATCTTGTGTCGGGCAAATGATTTTTGGAGACCAGAATGGCCGGTTGGAGTTTATCGACTCAGGTCCCCCTATCGATCACTGAGCAGCGTATTTATGATTTGCATCACCGCAAGGATCTGGTCGACCTGATTACCCGCGCCATGGTTTTCAAAGGAGAATTCGATGTTGAACTGTTTAAGAAGTCTATTTCAGAGGTGGTAAACACCTATCCGATTTTTCGCTGTCGTTATAGCGGGGAACCGGCTGTTCGCTCCTTTGTAGATATTGAACTGGACTATATCGACATCCGCCACTTAAGTGATGCTCACTTCGAGAGCTTTTTGCGTCAATTTGGTAGCTCGCCAATGGATTTGACGCAGGACCAATTGTTGGGACTCAGTGTTCTTCGCAGTGGAGAAGATGAATACATTTTCTTGACCAAGTGTCACCACATCATTGCCGATGGGATTAGCTTGTCACTCCTCTGGTCTGAATCCTTGACTCACTATTTGGATAGTGTGAAGGGTAAGGATTATCAACCTAGGGTGGAAACTGCAGACTTTGCTGATTATGTGAATTATGAAAATACCTATCTGAGATCGCCGAGGGGGGATAAGGCGCGAAATCTTTGGCAGCAAAAGTTGCAATCCCAAAAAGATGAGATAGAGCAGTTGCCCCAATCGGAAGAGACCTCGGTTATTTGTAGTGAAGTAATCCAGCACATAGATGAGATTGAGCTGGAGCAGATAAAGGCATTGGCCAGCTCGGAGAATGTGAGTCTCTTCGCCTATCTGACAGCCGCATTTCAGCAGGTTTTATGTGAATTCATACCTCACTCTTTTTGGATGAATGGCAATTTATCCCTTCGGCTTAAGAGGGAGTATCGGGAAGTGTTTGGCCCTATGTGCCGGTATGTCAACCTGATGGTTTGTAGGGATGAATCCTGGCAGGAGAAGCTCACGCGCCTGTCTGCGGAGATAAAGTATGCCATGCGCACGGTTTATGCTGCTGATGCAATTGGGCCCCACGGCCTGATTGGCCATCACCTCGATGCATCCCATTGCTACTTGGTGACTTTCCTGCAAACAGAGGAGCATCGGGAAGGTTTTTTTGCGGTTTATACCGGTGAAACTTCTGACTGGGTCAAATTGGATGACCACTTGAAGATTCGCATTGTCCCTCTGGCGACGCGCTTAACGCCATATGGCATCTATCTATCTATTACCGTCTTTGGGAAGCAGTTGCGCTCGAGCTTTATCTACAATGAAAATTGCTTTGAACAAAAACAAGTAGAAGCAATGGTAAGTCGCTGGTGTGACAGATTATTGTGCGGACCTGAAGATATTCTACCGCCGCTGTAAATAAAGCTGTATAGGGACTGTAGAGCCAATTGTTATGTCAAGATGTGCCTTTGTGACCCTGGTTAATAGTCCTGATTATGTGATAGGTGCGCAGGCACTGAAACACTCATTGGATCGTACGGCCAGTGCCTATCCGTTAATTTGTATGGTGCCACCGAACAGTTGTGATCCAGCGCCATTGGAAGCGGCGGGCTGCAAGATAAAAGAAGTTTATACGCCTCGTTTTTCCGATGAGTTTATCCGCCGCCATAAACGCGATTCTTTGCACCGGCGCGCGCCCTTTGACAAGGGTAGTAAGCCCGCTTTCCATGACCCACTGAATAACTTTTGCAAATTGGCACTGTGGCAATTGACCCAATTCGATAAGCTTGTTTTCCTGGATGCGGACACCCTGGTATTGCGCAATATTGACCACTTGATGAATTACCCGGAATTTTGCGCAGCTCCCAATCTTTACGAAGACTTGGATGGATTTCATCGTATGAATTCGGGATTGTTTACTGCAGTACCGAGTGAAGCGACTTACCAAAAAATGCTTGAGCAACTGGATCGACCAGGGGTTTTCTGGCGACGCACAGACCAGACATTTTTGCAGTCCTTTTTTCCTCGTTGGCACGGCCTGCCTTATATCTATAACGCCTTGCAATACCTCTACCTGAATTTACCGCAGCTGTGGCAGTGGGACAGTATTCATGTCATTCACTACCAATATGAAAAACCCTGGCAAAAACAGCACTCAAAAGTTGAAAAGCTCAAGCCCCTGATCGACTTGTGGTGGGCGGTTTACGAAGGGCGAGATATCGCCGTTGATCTGGATGAGTTAGCCCGTGCTTAGAAAATAAAATCGAGAGAGGGAATTGTGAGAATAGGGATAACTGGTGCGAGTGGCTATGTGGGGCAATTTCTAGTCAGGCATTTTTTACGGCAGGGCTATGAAGTGCGAGCATTACTGCGCAGGGAGGAAAGTGCAGCTCTTTTTCGCAGTATTGCTTCACCCAGATTGGCGTGGAGTATCGGGGATATTACTTCTGATACAACGCTACAGACATTCGTCAGCAATCTAGATGTGGTGGTGCATGCAGCTTTCGAGCATCTTCCTGGGTGCTATCGAAAAGGGGAGGGGGACGATCTCGAGGGTTTTCTACATGTAAATCTCAGTCAAACCCTGGCATTAATCCGATACGCCTATGCAGCGAAGGTAAAAAAATTTGTTTTTATTTCCAGTCGTGCCGTTTATGCCACTGGAAAGTTGAGCGGTTCTTTAAGTGAGGAGCAGGTTGTTCAGCCGGATACTTTCTACGGCGGCTATAAAGCGGCTGTGGAAGCCATGCTGTCTGCTTGGGCATATCAGCGTGGCTGGCATGCGGTGTCATTGCGCTTAACTGGAGTTTACGGGCTGGTGAGTCCGCTAAGTCGCAGCAAGTGGTATGACATCGCTCGAGCCGTGATATCTGGGGAAGCCTATTTAAATTCCCGGCTTTCAACGGAAGTGCACGGAGAAGATGTGGCGCGGGCGGTAGAGCTATTACTTGAGCACGAAGATGCCCGGGGGCGGGCAGTAAACTGTAGTGATTGCCTGGTTAGCAGTCGCGAGTTGGTAAAGATTCTAAGATCGATATCTGGACAGCAGGGACCGCTACCTCTCCAGCCACAAGTGAAACCACCGGCAGTGATGGATTGCGCTTATTTACAGGGGAAAGGTTTTCAATTTGGGGGTGTGCAGCGTTTGCGGGAGACGCTTGAGGAATTGGTAGAGGCTGCGCAGCAACAGCAGAGCCTCATCCAAAACGCCGGCTCCTAGCCGATCGGCCAGTGAATCAACTCCAGTGAGTCTTTGTCCGCTTTCAGGCACCAGGCATTCTTATCCCAGTCTCCCAGCACAATACGCTCCGCCGGTTCACCGTTGATCGTCAACGCGTGGCGGGCGGGCCGGTGGGTGTGGCCGTGGATCAGTCGAAGCACATTGTGCTCAAGCATCACCCGCTCCACTTCTTCCTGGGTTACATCCATGATGTCTTCGGCCTTGCGGCTGTTCATACTCTTGGATGCCATACGAATCTGCGCGGCAATAGCGCGGCGTTCCTGTAGAGACCTGGCCAATAGCTCTTGTTGCCACTTGGGGTCCCGGGCCTGGCGGCGGAACGCCATATACTCTTTGTCGAGGGTGCAAAGGCTGTCGCCGTGCATAAGCAACACGCGCTCATTACCGAGGGACAACGCAGTCGGGTCCTGAAGTAAAGTGGCTCCCGCGCGCTGGGCGAAGTCGGTACCCAGCAGGAAATCCCGATTGCCGTGCATCAGGTACAACTCTACGCCGGTACCGCTATAGCGACTTAACTCGCCAATCACTTCGCGGGCCAGCGGGGCATCGTCGTCGTCGCCAACCCACGCCTCAAAAAAGTCGCCGAGAATATATAGCGCCTCAGCACCGGCAGCTCGCCCGTGCAGAAAATCAAAAAACGCCCGGGTAATATCCGGGCGTTTTTCGTCGAGGTGCAAGTCAGAAATAAAATAAGTAGACAATGTCCCCGCCTTAGAGTCGGTACTGACCCGTGGAATTACTTATCGGCGTAGGCGTCAGAGATGCTGATACCGGTGATTTCGATAGTCTCCAGGGGTACGTCCTGGTGGAAGCCTTTGCTGCCGGTTTTAACGTCTTTGATTTTGTTGACCACGTCCATGCCGTCGACAACCTTACCAAATACGCAGTAACCCCAACCCTGAGAATCTTCGCTGCGGAAGTTCAGGAAATCGTTGTCCTTAACATTGATAAAGAACTGGGAGCTGGCGGAATGCGGGTCCATAGTGCGGGCCATGGCCAGGGTGCCAGTGTCGTTCTTCAAGCCATTGTTGGCTTCGTTTTCGATGGAGTCGCGGGTTTCCTTCTGTTGCATGTCCGGAGTCATGCCGCCACCTTGGATCATAAAGTTGTTGATCACCCGGTGGAAGACAGTGCCGGTATAGAAATCGTCACGGCAGTACTGCAAAAAGTTGGCAGCAGTCTTGGGTGCCTTTTCGAAATCCAATTCGATGGCTATATCTCCATGGGTTGTGTGAAGGGTGATCATAAAATGTCCTATGAGGGTTGATTTGGGGCGGCATGATACCTTGTAGTCTGTAGCTGTAAAATGCTGTGTCGGAATATCTGTGTCAATTGCACAAAAATCAAACGCTTGCAGTGAATTTCTATGAAAAGCGTTCCTTCAAATTCGATATTCTGTCTCTCAAGTAGGTTATAATTCGCCGTTTACGTTCGCACAGCTGTAAATTAAGAGAATCCTATGACATCCGAGAGCAAGCCAGCTCACTTTTTACAGAACCTTATCCGTGAAGATCTGACTGAGGGCCGGGTTACGCAGATTGCGACCCGCTTCCCGCCGGAGCCCAACGGCTACCTGCATATTGGCCACGCCAAGTCCATCTGTCTGAATTTTGGTCTGGCGCAGGAATTCGGTGGCACCTGTAATTTACGCTTTGACGACACCAACCCGGCCAAGGAAGAGGAAGAGTTTGTCGATGCGATAAAGCGCGATGTCTCCTGGCTCGGTTTTGAGTGGAATGGCGAGGCGAAGTACTCCTCGGATAATTTTGATCAATTGTACGAGTGGGCGCTGCACCTGATTAAAGATGGCAAGGCCTACGTCTGCGACCTGTCCGCAGAAGAAGCGCGTCACTATCGTGGCACGCTGAAAGAGCCGGGCAAAAACAGCCCCTTCCGCGATCGCTCTGTCGAGGAAAACCTGGCGCTGTTTGAAAAGATGCGCAACGGTGAAATGGAAGAGGGCCAGTGCAGCTTGCGCGCCAAGATCGATATGGCCGCGCCGAATATTAACCTGCGCGACCCGATCATCTACCGCATCAAAAAGATGGCCCACCACCAGACTGGTGATAAGTGGTGTATTTACCCCAGCTATGATTTCGCTCACGGACAGTGTGATGCGATTGAGGGTATCAGCCACTCCATCTGTACCCTGGAGTTTGAAGATCACAAGCCGCTGTACGATTGGCTGATTGAGAACCTGCCGGTGCCTTCGCGCCCGCGTCAGTACGAATTTGCACGCCTGCACCTCAACTACACCGTGGTGTCCAAGCGCAAGCTCAAGCAGCTGGTAGACGAAGGCCATGTAGACGGCTGGGATGATCCCCGCATGCCGACCCTGTCCGGTATGCGCCGTCGCGGCTTTACCCCGGCTTCCATTCGCAACTTCTGCGAGATGATCGGTGTAACCCGCTCCGACTCAGTTGTCGATGTGGGCATGCTGGAATACAGCATTCGCGACGATCTGGATAAAAATGCACCGCGCGCCATGTGCGTGATGGAGCCTTTGAAGATTACCCTGAAAAATTACCCGGAAGGCCAGGAAGAGATGCTGTCAGCACCCGGCCACCCGGTGCGCGATGATCTGCCGGCCCGTGAACTTCCTTTTGGCCGCACTCTCTATATTGAGAAAGAGGATTTCCGCGAAGAGGCCAACAAGAAGTACAAGCGTCTGGTGCTGGGCAAAAAAGTTCGCCTGCGCAACGCCTATGTGATCTTTGCTGAAGAAGTCGTGAAGAACGATGCCGGTGAAATTATTGAAGTGATCTGCTCGGTTGATCTGGACACCCTGGGCAAAGACCCGGCCGACGGCGTTAAGCCAAAGGGCGTGATTCACTGGGTATCTGCGGACAACAATGTCGATTGCGAAGTGCGCCTCTACGATCGCCTGTTCAATGATGCCGCGCCGGATGCCGGCGGTAAGAACTTCCTCGACTGCGTAAACCCGGACAACCTGCAAGTCCTCAAAGGCTGTAAGGCCGAGATTGGCCTGGCCAAGGCGGAGCCGGAGCAGGGCTACCAGTTCGAGCGCAACGGCTACTTCTGTCGCGACAGTAAGTACGGCAGCGCAGAAGCGCCGGTGTTTAACCGCACCATTGGTCTGCGCGACAGCTGGGCCAAAGAGCAAAACAAATAGCAAAGCGGAGAGCTGCCCGAGCGGCAGTTTTCGCGGCTGGGTCAATGACTGGCCCAGCCACACAGCAAAAAGAATTCGAGAGAAAAGATGTCTCTACAGGTCTACAACACGTTTTCCGGGAAGAAAGAACCCTTCGTACCACTGGTGGAAGATCAGGTGCGCATGTATGTGTGTGGCCCCACTGTGTACAACCGCGTGCATATTGGCAATGCCCGCCCTGTGGTGGTGTTTGACACCCTGTACCGGGTACTCAAAAGAAATTTCAGCGATGTGATTTACGCGCGCAATATCACCGATATTGACGACAAAATCATGAAGACCGCGCGGGATAACGGAGAGGAAATCGGCGTGCTGTCGGCGCGCTATGCCCAGGCCTACTACGAGGATATGGCCGCGCTCAATAACCTGGAGCCGGATATCGTCCCCTACGCCACCCAGCACTTGCCGGAAATGATCGCGATGATCGAAAGCCTGCTGGAGAAAGGTCACGCCTACGCCGCTGAGGGCCATGTGCTGTTCGCCGTGGAATCCATGCAGGAGTACGGCCAGCTGTCCAAGCGCTCCCTCGACGATATGCTCGCCGGTGCGCGGGTGGAAGTGGCGCCTTACAAAAAGTACGCCGGTGACTTCGTATTGTGGAAGCCGTCCGCCGATGATGAGCCCGGCTGGGACAGCCCATGGGGCCGTGGGCGCCCGGGTTGGCACTTGGAGTGCTCGGCCATGATCAAGAAGCACCTGGGTGACACTATCGATATCCATGGCGGCGGTCGCGACCTGACCTTCCCCCACCACGAAAACGAGCGCGCCCAGAGCTGTTGCGCCAATGGTGTGGATTTTGTGCGCTACTGGATGCACAACGGCTATGTAAATATCAATGGCGAAAAGATGTCCAAATCCCTGGGCAACTTCCGCATGGTCAAAGACCTGCTGAGCCAATACCCCGGTGAAGTGCTGCGTTTCGCACTGCTGTCTGCCCACTATCGCTCTGAGCTGAATTTCAGTGCTGATTTGCTGGATCAGGCATGGCGCACCCTGGATACTCTCTATGGCGCACTGCGTGAAACGGAAGCGGTTGAGGCTGAAGCGGCAGATCTTAATGACACCGCCTTTATCAGGGCGTTGGAAGACGATCTGAATACGCCGATCGCCATCAGCGAATTGCACCAGATTGCCCGCGATTTGAACAAAGCCGATGAGGTGGATAAAGCGCGCCTGAAAGGCTTGCTACTGGCCGCTGCAGATATGCTGGGCATTCTCCAGCAAGACCCGGAAGCCTGGTTCAAACAGGCCCGTGGTGGAGATGAAGGTATTTCTGCCGAAGAAGTTGAAGCACTGATCGAAGAGCGCGCACAAAGCAAGAAGAACCGTGACTTTGCCCGCGCCGATGAGATTCGCGAAGAGTTAAAATCCAAAGGTGTGGTGCTTGAGGATAGTCGCGAAGGGACCAAGTGGCGCCGCGAATAGCGCGGTCCCACCCCGAGACACGGATAGACTTGAGACACCGATAGATTTTCCCCGGTTTGGCACATTGCGGCCGCCGGGGAAGTGAAATTCGAATTTCATTTGTAGAAGCGAACCATGAAAAAAGTATTTGTCCTGACCAGCGCTGTGATCGCCCTTATCGCACTGACCGGCTGTGAGCCCAAACGGGGTTCCGATGCCTGGTGCGAGAAAATGGATGGCATTCCCAAAGGGCAGTGGACTTTTGACGATACCCGCGACTACACAAAATATTGTGTCTTCAACCAAAAGCCGGAAGAGGAATAAGCGGGCCTATAGTCGTTGTTCTTCGTCGATTCCTACCAACACTTCTTCCGCCCGCTGACCGGTAAATACCGCGAACAGGTGGTTGAGTGCTTGCGTCTTTTGTATGAGCGTCTGTACACCGCCAAGGCTGACTACGGTGAGTCTTTGCTGCGGGAGCAGATTCTGGAAATTTTTGCCGAGGCCCTGACCCGCGCGCCGCAGCTCGATAGCGAGGATGGAGTGCAGGACCCCGAGGGCCGCTTCCGCAACCTGCGCGATCAGGCCGTCTGGGTACTGAACAGCCTGGTGGAGTTCGGTTGGCTGGAGAAGCAGGTAGACAGCGCCACGCTCACCGCCACCTATCCGTTTAGCCGCCGGGGCCGCCTTTTCACTCAGCCGCTAGTGGAAGTGAATGGCACCCGCGTGCGCACCCGCCACCGCAATACCCGCAACACCTTAAATGCCCTGGAAGCCTTTGCCAGCCGAGGTGAAATACACGACTTGATCGATGCCTGGGAATACTCCGAGCGTATCGTGGCGGATTTCACTGATATGATCGCCGAGCTGGAAGAGCGCAAGCGGGAAATGGTGCGGGAAGTGGAGGCTCAATTGTTGGTGCAGCAGGCCACCGATGAGTTTTTCTCCTTTATGGAGAGCCGCTTCCAACCGGACCTGGCTATCCGTCTGTCTGCGGACAGCGTAGAAAAACATCGCGATTCCATCAACCGGGTGATTGACTGCATTCGCCGCAAGGAGGATATGCAGAAAGCGGAGTGGGAGAAGCGCCTGCGCCAACTGCTGCCGGAGTTGATGCAACCGGGCCACTCCCTGCTGTGGCTGATGCTCGATACCATCGAAGACCGCATGCGCCGCGCCTGTGAGGTGAAGTTGCCCGCTTTGCGCCGCGCACTACAGGGCTTTACCAAGCGTGCGGATATTATTATCCGCCAGCTCAGCTACCTGCACAGCCAGGCCGAAGGTGAATTTGCCGACCTGTGCCAGCGCCTCGGTGAAAGCCAGCAAAAAACACAAATTCTCGAGCAGCTGGGTGAACAGTTAGGTGGCTTCCAGCTGCGCCTGTTTGACCCCAAACAAACCCAGCTGTGGCAGCGCAATCGCCGCCAACCGGTAAATACCCGGGTCGAAGATGAAACTCCCATCGGTGAAGAGAACCGCCGCGAGATCGAGCTGCAACAGCTGCTCGACCAGGCGTTTAATTTCAACAACAGTAACCTGCGCGATTATCTGAGTGATGCCCTCGGCACCGGCCGCCAGATCAACAGCCGCAACCTGCCATTGCGGGACGCGCGTGATCTGCTCGCTATGAGCCATGTGATCGAAGCAGCGGCGGTGAACCAGAGCGGCTCCGCCGACCTGCAGGTGAAATTTACCGGTGAAATCGCCAGCAATGACTATTTCACCGAATTTGACGAATATATCCTGGAGCTGAAAAACAGTGATTGAACAGGCTTTGGAAGAGGCCCTGGCGCAGTGTCGCCTGAACCGCAGCGAATTTTCCGAGCTGCTGGTGCGCCTGTTGGATTACGGCGTTATCTGCCGGGATGAAAGCGTAATTGAGACCACCCTTTACGATCGCTTCCAGCGCTGCGAGCAGCTGGTGCGCGAGTGGTTGGCCCCGCTGGGATTGCGTTTGCAGCACGACAGCCGTTTCCAGTTTATCCGCGTGTATCCGCCCGGCGCCGAAGTGCCAGGTCTGCCGGATCAGGAAGAGCCGCACCACGGCGGCTTCCGCGCCCGCCTCAGCCAGCAGGAAGTGGCAGCGATTCTCGCCCTGCGCGTGGAATACGATAAAGCGCTGCGGGAAGGGCAGGTGGATGAGAGTGGTTGCGCCGCGCTATCGATGGAAGCCCTGGAGCTGGGCATGCGCAACCTGCTGAAAATGTCCCTGCCGGATAAGCACGCCGAGCGTAAAAACCTGCTGAAGAAATTGCGCCAGCTGCGTCTGGTGCAGTTCAGCAGTGAAGAAGTGGAGACCAGTGCGGAGGTTTGGTTGCGCGTACGCCCGACCATCGCCCACTTTGTCAGCGAGTCGGTATTGCACCAGCTGATCGACAGCGAAGTCCCGCCCGCAGTGGAGAGCGGGGCCACTCAAGCTGATGAAATTGATGAGGCTGAAGAAGTAGAAGAAGAGCAAGCGCTCGAACGCATCACTCCAGAAGTCGAAGATAACAGCCTGTTTGAGAGTGAAGCCGCTTCCTAGTTGAAAATAGAGGCCGCACTAGCGGCTATAAGAAATCGAAAACATTCGACCGCCCGGGTTTGCGTAAATCGCACCCGGGAGCCTCGGAGAGGGGTGTCGGCTTCCCGCCTGCAAAAAGACCCTGCTTTTGAAAAGACCGTTTTTTTGAAAAGACTATGTTCCTAAAAAAACTGATCCTGATTAACTGGGGCAATATCCCGCAGTTGGAATATGATTTCGGCCCGATCAACCTGTTTTCCGGTGGCAACGGTTCCGGTAAAACCACGGCGGCCGATGCTATCCAGACATTGATGACCGCCGCCCACGACACCCTGTTTACCTTTAACCCGGGACAGGATGAAACCACCCAGCGCGGGCGCGGTGGCAAGCAGGTGCGGACGCTAGCTTCCTATGTGCTGGGTTGTGACGACGGTAGTTATGCCCGTGTCGAGCCCACTGACTGTTACATCGCCGGTATTTTCCATCCCACCAGCGGTGAAGACGATGCTGAGCCTTTTACCGCAGTGATGGGGATTCGCGCGCACCTGGATAACAGCAGCAAACCTGCCCAGGCCCGCCAAAGTGATTTGCGCTTTTTCGTATTCCCCGGCGAACAGTTGGTAATGGGAGATTTTGTCCGGGATTACACCGATGGCAAACACCTGCTGCCGCTGGATAAATTCAACCAGGTCCTGAGCAAGCAGTTCGAAAAAGTAGAGCAGTACGACAAGAAAAAGGCCTACCTGCGCCGCCTTTACGGCGCCCTGCGCGGACGCCGCGATGCGGTCTCCGATCGCGAGGCCATGCACGCCGCGCGCACCTTTGCCAATTTTATGGCCTACAAGCCGGTAAAAAGCATCAACGATTTTGTCGCCCAGGAAGTATTGGAAAAACGTGATCTGGGTGATGCCATCCGCTCCGTCTCCGAGCTGATGAAAACCATTCACAGCATGGAGCAGGAAGCCCGCCAGATTGTGGAGCGGGTCAGTTCCCTGGAGGCCATCGCCCAGTCGGTAGAGCTCTACCGGGAGCAGTGGTTACAGTTGCGGGTGCAGGAATATTTGTGCGCACGCCACCGCCAGCAGCGGGTACAAAAGAGTTATCTGAGCGGCAAGAACGATCAGAAAAAACTGCGCAGCGATCTGGACAACAATGAGCGCGAAGTGCGCGTCGCCTCCGAACGCGTCGAGCAGCTCAATGGTCAGCTGGTAGAGCTTCAAGCCCAGCGCCTGGGTATCGATGCGCTGCGCAATAAGGACGAAATGGAACAGCGTATTAACAATGCCCTGAGCCTACTGTCCCAGCAGCACACCCCCATGTCTGCCGAAGAGGCCCGCTGGCGCGAGAACCGCGAGGCCGCCGAAGAATTATTAAACCTGCTCAACTCCACCTCCGCTGAGCTGGAAATTCCCGCCTTCGCCGATAAGGCACTGGTGCAGGCGATCAAGCAGGTAGCCCGCGAGGAAGACCTGCCGGATTTGCACAAGTTGCTGGGCAAGGACTGGATCGATCTGGCCGCACTGGAGCCACTGCGCGAGCGTGCCGCCAGCAGTGAGGCCCTACAGAACCGCCTCTTCGACCTGCTAGATAGCAGTGGTAAAGCTGGCGCCAGTGATGAGGTTTCCCCCAAAGAGCAGATTGCCCAGCAGGCCTCCCGCTGGGAGCAAAAAGTGCAGCAACTGCAAAAGCAGCTGCGCACCCAGGAGAGCCGCATTCAGCATCTCCAGGCTAACCGCGTGCGCTACCCCCAATCGGTGGAAGTGGCCCTGGCCGCAATTCGCGAGCAGTGCCCAGAGGCGGAGCCCCGCGTCCTGTGTGATTATGTGGAAGTGCTGGATGAGCGCTGGCAGATGGCGATTGAAGGCTATTTGGGCGGCGCGCGCTTCTCGATTATTGTGGAGCCGGAACACGAGGCCCGCGCGATTCGCATCGTGCGCAGCCTGCCCGGGCGCAACAACCGCGCCCGCGTGATCCAGGGGGATAAAGCCCGCCGCGATGCGGAGCGCCTGGATATGCCGTCGGGCTCCATTATCGAACTGATGGAGTTCACCCATAAAACTGCCGAGCACTATTTGCGCGCCTCTTACGGTGCCGTGGTTCAGGTGGAGGATGAACACGAGCTGCGCGGCACCCGCCGGGGCCTGACTGCCGACGGTATGGCCAGTGGCAACTACAGCATGTGGCGCTGCGATATGGACGATGCCGAGCTGGTATTCGGCCAGGGCGCCCGCGCCCGCGCACTGGCGGCGCAGCAGCGCGCTATGGAGCAGTTGCTGGAAGAGGCCGCCCACGTCAACGAGCGCCACCAGCTCTACCGTCGCGTCACCAATGCAGTGCGCGGACTGGCGAATATCAAGCTGTTGTCCATTGTGGATACCGCCCTGGCGGCCCAGCGCGAGTGGCGCAGTGCCGAGCGCGCCCTGGAAAACCTGGACCTGAAGGACTTCGAGCAGTTCGAGCAGCAGGTCGATGAACTCAAGGCCCAGCTCAAAGATCAGCAAAAGCAGCTGTCGGACCTCCAGCGCAAACATGGCTCTCTGGAGACCAAGCTAAGAAGCAACGACAAACTCTTATACGCGCTGTCTGGCGAGCTGGAGTCCCTGGACGATGCCGCCAGTGACAGCGAGGAAATGGTAAGGCGTATTACCGCCATCGACCCCACTTTCGATGCCGAGCAAGTACTGGTTACTGCCGATGAGCAGGTAGAGCGCGCAGCTGACAACTTCGACTTCTCAGCGGATATCGAAAGTTGGCAGGGGCAGCTGGAGAAATACAGTCGCCAGTTGGATCGCGCGGTGATGGAGTACAACGCCACCTGTGCCAGCGTCGATACCCTGGTATTTGAGCCAGACTTGAGTGGCGGCCACAAAGATGGTTTGTTCAAGTTGATCAGCGGTCTCGGCGATCAGATAGAGACCCTGCGCAACCGCTTGAAGAATAACCTGTTGGTGGAGCGCCACGATCAACTGCTGGGATTGAAAAAATCCTTTAACACCACTTTTGTAACCCACTTGTGCCACGCTATTTACCAGTCCATTAACGATGGTAAGCGCGTGTTGGATGATCTGAACAAAGAGCTGGAACACCACCGCTTTGGAGCCGACCGTGAGCGTTTCCGTTTCGACTACCAGTGGGTGGCAGAATTCAAGGAGTACTGGAGCTTCTTTAAGGCGGTAATTGAACTGCCGAATCTGGGTGAAGAACAGAGCTTGTTCGACACGGACTTGGCACCCAAGCACCGCAAGGTGCGGGATCGCCTGTTGAGTATGCTGCTGAGTGAAGACGAGCAGGTAGCGCGGCGCGAGCTGGATCGAATCAGCGACTATCGCAACTACCGCAGCTATGAGATTTATAAGGAACCGGAAGGTAAGGAGCCGATTGCGCTCAGCCAGTACGGCACCGGTTCCGGCGGCCAATTGGAAACTCCGGCTTATATTATCCGCTCCGCAGCGGTCACTTCGGCCTTCCGCTTTGGTGAAAGCGGTAGCCATTTGCAGATGGTGCTGGTGGATGAGGCCTTCTCCAAAATGGATGAGTCTCGCTCCAAGGAAGTGATCCGTTACCTGACCGAAACCCTGGGCTTACAACTGCTGTTTATTATGCCCAGCAGTAAATCAGGGCCTTTTATGGACCTGATTTCGAATCAGTTTGTATTCAGCAAGTGCCCCAGTGCCAAGCCCATCGGCCAGCTGAATACGCGGGTGTATGTCGATCGCAAGGTGTGCAACCAGGAGCGTATCGCCGAACTCTGGGCCAATCACCGCCGCACGATTCGCCAGCAGGCGTCGCTGGATTTTATGGACCTGGTAGAAGTAGAAGGATAGGTATTTTCGGGGGAAACCCCTCCATTGGCAGGGAGGCAACCGATGGAAAAGACATTGCCCTATTGGGTAGAGGAAAACCCGCTGTTAATCGGCATCCTGAATTTTATTCTGGATCGGCGGGACAGCCAGCTGGAACGCGGCAAGGAAGCCCGCATTAGTTTCAGGTTGGATTTGCGCGCTGGCAGTAAGCGCTGGCTGGAAGTGCTGGAGCCCCTCAGGGACCCCGATCAAGACGAGCAGGAGCTATGGAATGAATTGCAGCATTTTGCGCGGGAATACCAGTGTTTTACGGTAAAACCGAATCCGAAAAGGCGGCCGGGTATTGCCGAGTGGCAGGGGGCCCAATTGATTTTTCGGGATGCCAGCGAGGAACAGCTGCGCCTGTGGCTCAATCGCCCATCCCCCACCGTTCGCCAATCCGCCTGGACCAGCCTGCTGGAACCCTATGTCGATCGCTTTGAAAATCCCTCTGCTTTTCCCCTCGAAGGCTTGGAACTCCAACCGGGGTTTGATTCCGTCGAAGAAATTATCGCTTGCTGGGTGTCCGTCGGCAAAGAGCTGATCTTTGCCGATAAAATTTCCTGGCGACAATTAGCCGCGCGCTGCTTTAAAGGGGATTCCAAATACCTGGAATTACCCAGCCGTCAATCTCTGGTGCGCAACCTCTATCCTGACCTGAGCCGTAAAATCCAGGATCGCCAGCTTTTACTCCACGCCTACCTGCCCAGGCAATTTGAGCAGGTCATTTTTATCGAAAACCAGGACACTTTTATTAGCCTGGCGGAGCTGCAACCCAGTCGTGCTGCGCTGGTTTATAGCGAGGGCTACCAGGGCGGCGCAGAAAGGATTCGCAATGGGGAGAGGGTGCGCTTCAGCACTATTAATGTGGTTAGTGAAAATATCCGGCAGCAATTCCTAAGCTGGTGGCACGATGGGGAATCCCGAACGGTTCCAACATTTTTCTGGGGGGATCTGGACTATGAAGGATTGCGGATTGCCGCAGCGCTGAGAAAGAGCTTTCCCGACTTGCAGTGCTGGCGCCCGGGCTACGATCTGTTACTGCATTTTCTGCGCACGGGAAAAGCCCATGCTCCGGAGCAGGCGGAAAAGGTGGGGCAAAAGCTGGTGCAAGCGATTGGTTGCCAATACGCAGATAGCACGCTGTTGCCAGCAATTTCAGACAGCAATCGCTATGTGGATCAGGAGGCTGTTGAGATTGGGGAGCTGGCTGGGACATTAGTATGAATATGTCGCTATCCGATAAATTTTAATTGTTCGTTTTTATGGAATGGTGACTATTAATGCGTCGGCGGGCGTTTGAACTTGTTTTTTATGCGCAATTTCTCGGAAGATAGAAAAAATATGCTGTAAAAATGCCCCTCAGAATAACAAGTGCAGTTTCCGGAGTTTGCTATGCGTCAGTTTTCCATCCTGGTCATTTTTGCGTTGGCCTTTGGCGGCGCCGCCGTGATGTACGAAAAGGAAAGCCGTAAAGTAAAAGGCGTGTTGACCCAGATTACTGAACTTCAGGCGCAGATGGGTGATTTACAGGCGGAGATCAACCGCCTGAACAGTGAGTTGGAAACCGTGAAGCTTGCGGAACGCCGCCGCCCTAATCTCAGTGCTATGGCCAACCGCATTCGCCGCGAAGGTAGCGGCAACTCCGCACAAGTTGCGCCCAAGCCAAAAGTGGAAGACCGCTTCGACAAGTCGCGCAACCTGATGCAATCAGACGTTACCAGCGCGCCGCCGGCTATCCAGTCGAACACTCGTAGCAACAATGATGAAAGCGAGTGGTCTCGCCCAACTGTAGATGCCGATGAGTATCGCGGTGAGACCGGTGAAGAGCCTGCAGTGGTCGATCCCTACCAGTAATTTTGCACTCTGCATATTGATTCCCTCGCCAAAGCCCGCAAAATACCTGCCTCCCGCAGGATACTGTTTTGCGGGTTTGCCAGTTTTAGCTGACACGACTTGAAATTATAAGTGGGCAAGGGGCGCTAGGTATGTCGCTGAACAAGTTTTACACCACCTTAAATGGGCAGCTGGAAGGATTGCTTTCTGGAGAGCGAGACTGGCTGGCCAACACCGCCAATGCCAGTGCGCTGTTGTTTATGGAGTTGGAAGATATCAACTGGGCCGGTTTCTATTTCCTCTACGGTGATGAATTGCGTTTGGGGGCCTTCCAGGGCAAGCCTGCCTGTACCCGGATTCCAGTGGGCGCCGGTGTTTGCGGTACTGCTGTTTCGACCGGTGAATCCCAATTGGTAGAGGATGTGCATCAGTTCCCCGGCCATATCGCCTGCGATGCCGTGTCGGCCTCAGAGGTGGTGGTGCCACTGTATGATGACGCGGGTCGTTGCCTGGGAGTGCTGGATATCGATAGCCCCAGTGTGGCGCGCTTTAGCGAGGAAGACCTGGCGGGCCTACAGGAATTTGCCCGGGTATTGCTCAAGTCCTCAGACCTCCCGGCGAGCTGATGGCGCTGCTTTGGCAAAAGCAGGTTGACGACACTTGTTACCAGGTGCGCAACCATGGCGCCAGTGTGCGCCTCTACAGCAACGGGGTTTTCCACTCTCAGTGGAATTCCCGCGATCCGCTCAAAGGCTCCCTTTGGGAGTTATTGCTGCTACCGGCATTTTTCCTCCCTGAAGAGCGCTTGAATTCGGTATTGGTACTCGGCGTCGGTGGTGGTGCACTGATTCGCCTTTTGCAGGCGTTCACCTCCGCTAAGCGTATTGTCGGCGTAGATTTGGACCCGGTGCACCTGGATATTGCCCGTCGCTTCTTTGGCGTGCGCGATGTTGAACTGGTGTGTGCGGATGCCTGTGACTTTGTACGCGACCACTTAAAGCGACCCTCTCACAGCACTTTCGACCTGGTAATCGACGACTTATTTGGGCACTGCGACGGCGTAGCGCAGCGAGCGGTACCCGCCGATAAGTCCTGGTGCTCCAGCCTGATGCGCCTGCTTCATAAGGATGGCGTGCTGGTCAGCAACTTCGGGGATAGGCCCGAGCTACAGAACAGCGCCTGGCGCGACAAAGCTATGCGCGAGCGACTCGACGGTGCTTGGATGGCCTATATGCCCCAGTACGAGAATCACATCCTGGCAGTGAGCAGAGGAACTCTGCGCAAAGGTGAGTTAGCGGCCAGGGCCCCAGAAAAGATCAATCCCGCCAACCCCAACCGGCGCCTGGATTTCCGCATGAGCCAGCTTCGCTGATCTCGACAGCCCCCACAGAGGCCGGCTTCAAAAATCCCTGTCACTTTAATAGTGATATTCATTGGCGCCCTTTGTCACCTCGTGACTATACTCAAGGTGAGCGAAGTGTTCTGCCGGGATCGATTGATGCGGTACAAAACTGTTGAGGAAGTGATTCAGGAAGGAAGGGATTTTCATGCCAAGTTGGCGCTGCAATACGAAGAGTATGAGCAGCTTGCCACCAATGAACGGGTCGAGTTGCTGCTGGATCAGCTGCGACGACGGGAAGATTCCATGAAGCATTCATTGGAAAACTTCCATGCAGACCTGCCCCCTGGAGCCCTACATACCTGGGTGCAATTTGCCCCGGAAGGGCGAGAGAAAGAATTTTTGCAGCGCTTGCGCGGCATTGATATTGAAGACTTGGAGCAGATTGCCAAGTTGGCCATGGATATCGAGATCTACCTGGCCGATCAATATCGGGATCTTGCCCAGGGTGCTGAAACTCCATCAGCCAGGGATGCGTTCGAGCGGTTGCGACAACTCGAAGAGTTGGAAGAGCATACGCTGTCGATGAACTTATTTAATTTGCGTGATTACTAGCCTTTAATCCTGTTTCCAGGCGACTGCTGCCGGTCTGCGCCCCCAGCTCTTAGGGGCGCAAGCGGTATACGCAAAATCCTTGCTCTTTGGTGATCAAATCCACCTGGGAAAAATAGCGGGGCCCTTTTTTCGCCAGGGGAATAAATTCATTCACCACAAAAATCGCAGCGCCGGAATCTCGGAGAATCCGTGCACTCTGTTGCAGAAAGCGATCGGTCAAATCCCCCTCCACCTGAAAGCCCTGGTGGAAAGGTGGGTTGCACAGCACCAGATCGGCGATTTCACTCTCCAGCTCAGAGCCAGCATCAGAGGGCACAACGATGCCTTCGACTCCCTGTTCGGTAAAATTCTTGCGGCAGGCCAATAGAGCAGCGGCGTTATTATCCGTAGCGGTAAAATGATATTTACCCAGAGCGGCTAATTGCATACTCAGGTAGCCATAACCACAACCGAGATCAACAATACGAGAACCGTCCTGTGGCAACTCCGTCGTTAATTGCTGGGCGAGTAGGGCACTGCCTTTATCGATTTTGTTCCAGCCGAACAATCCCGGCTTGGAGTAGAGGTCGCCAAGCTCGAGCAGCTTTTGTAACTGGGCATACTGAAGCTCACCGATTGGATTGCCGGTGTCCTCGTGAGCGACAACATTACTGCTCAGGTAGTCGTTGCCGTTTTTTTGCAAGTGCTTGGCAGTGCCCAGGCGCTCGGCTACTTTCGCAGCGTAGCTTTTGATTCCGCTTTGCTTTTCACCCAGCAGAACCAACTCGCCACCTTCACCGAGGAAGTGGGGTGCACAATCAATAATATGGTGAACTACGGCCTTCTCTTTCGAAACGGCGTAAACAATACGGCGGTATTTGCGGTCCAGTTCTTCAAAGTGGAAATCGTTGAAGAAGCTCCGCTTCACCGTATTTTCGGCGAGTTCGGCAATATCCCAGCGGTTACTGATTAAATCTCCGGCAAAATGAAACCCCTCCTGGTGTAAGAGGGGTTTGCTGTTTTCATCGGCGATCCACAGTGTTTCCTCTGGGGCCTGGATAAGTTCCTGATGTAGAAGGGCTGACATATCTTTTTTTAATTGATAGAGGCAATTTCTTCAGGGGTCAGGAGGCGGTAATCACCTTCCTGAAGTTCTTCATCCAAGATGATTTCGCCGATCTTTTCCCGGTGCAACTCCAATACCTTGTTGCCCAGGGCCGCAAACATACGCTTCACCTGATGATAGCGCCCCTCACCGATGGTGATGCGCACTTCGTTGGCAAAGAGGATCTCCAGCTTGGCAGGCTTGGTTCTCTTCTTTTCATTATTGAGCCAGACACCCTTGGCAAGCTTGGCCACGGCATCTTCCTCAATTTTCTCGGCCAACAGAGCGTAGTAGGTCTTGTCGCAATGGTGGTTGGGGGAGGTCACCTTGTGGGACCACTGGCCGTCATCGGTAAGCAGCACCAGGCCGGTGGTATCAATATCCAGACGCCCGGCAATATGCAGCTTTTCCTTGTTAGGCTCATCAATCAGGTCCAGCACCGTAGGGTGCTCGCCATCTTTGGTGGCACTGACATAGCCCAGGGGCTTGTTCAACATAATGTAGCGGGGCCCCGGCTCGTGCAGGGGCTCATCATCCAGGCACAACTCATCACTGACTTGTATTTTGGTGGCCGCATTGGTGACCACCTCACCATTGACGGTAATGCGCCCCGCCCAGGCGGCGCGCTTTACATCAGTGCGGGAGAGGTCGGTGACCTGGCTGACCGCTTTATCCAGACGAATCAGGTTAGCCAATTTTACGTTCACCGGAATCGACAGATTGATAGATCAGGGTATTGATGGTCATGGGACCAACGCCACCGGGTACCGGGGTGTAAGCTGCAGCGCGTTCGGTCAGTGGGCCCAGCTCGATATCGCCGACACCGCCGGGGTGGTAACCGGCATCCACAACCACAGCGCCATCCTTAATCCACTCGGCCTTGATAAACTCAGGCTTGCCCACGGCGCCCACTACGATATCGGCGCGGCGGATATGCTCGGCCAGGTCTTGGGTGCGGGAGTGGCAGATAGTCACGGTGGCATTGGCATTCAACAACATGGCCGCCATCGGCTTACCCAAAATGGGGCTGCGACCCACAACCACAGCGTGCTTGCCTTCCAATTCAATATTGTAGGCCTCCAACAGGCGCATAATTCCTTTAGGAGTCGCGCAGCCGTAAGCCTCTTCTCCCATTGCCATACGGCCAAAGCCCAGGCAGGTTACACCGTCTACATCTTTTTCCAGGCTGATCGCATCAAAACAAGCGCGCTCATCGATCTGCGCCGGTACCGGGTGCTGGAGTAAAATGCCGTGGACGTTGGGGTTGGAGTTGAGTTCTTCGATCTTGGCGAGCAGCTGCTCAGTGGTGGTGGAGGAGGGCAGTTCCACCTGGAGGGAGTCCATGCCGATTCGGCGGCAGGCATTGCCCTTCATCTTTACGTAAGTGGCGGAGGCGGGGTCATCACCTACCAGAATGGTCGCCAGGATTGGCGTTTGGCCACCACTCTTTTCCTTTAGTACGGCTACCCGAGCCGAGAGTTCCTCTTCAGTTTTCTGTGCCAGGGCCTTGCCGTCCAGAACCAGTGCAGACATAGATACTATCTCTAACAGTAAAAAATCGATGGCTAATAGACCGGAATCTGCTTCAGCACCTACTTTATATAGAAGGGCGGAAGCAGGCGATTTTTAAAAACGCTTACTTTTTATCCGGTCGGATTCGCGAAGTGCGCCATTTTCGCACAGGTTGGAAATAATTTCGCCACTTCTGGGCCCAGATAGGCAAAAGGATAAACTTCTTTAAAAATAATAGCTTAGAAGCGTTGACATGGGCCGGGGGTATCATTACTATGCACGCACTTCGCAGCTACAGCGACTTACACAACCACCTACGGGGCGGTTAACAGGGTCAAAGAGGTGCGAATGATTGGAAAAACGGGGCATAGCGCAGTCTGGTAGCGCGCCTGCTTTGGGAGCAGGATGTCGGGGGTTCGAATCCCTCTGCCCCGACCAATTTTCCGGGTTCACCTTGCGCCCGTAGCTCAGCTGGATAGAGCATCCGCCTTCTAAGCGGATGGTCGCAGGTTCGAGTCCTGCCGGGCGTGCCATCTTCACAAGATGGTGCTGGTTTGGCAAAAAGGACTTAGTCTGAAGCCAGATTGGCTGCAAGAGGTATCCGGCAATCAGTACTGCCACAAGGTGCTGAAGTATATCACTTTTATGGTGGCCGTAGCTCAGTTGGTAGAGCACAGGATTGTGGCTCCTGAGGTCGCGGGTTCGATCCCCGTCGGCCACCCCAGATTCTTCCTTGTTTATCAAGGACTTAAAACCCCGCCTAGTGCGGGGTTTTTTGGTTTTGGGCCTCAGTGTACGAATTCGGTGTACGAATTCCTGTCTCAATCTATGTTGAGGTTTACGTTTGACGGAAAATGAGGCTTGCCCATTTGGCGGCAAAAAATCTCTCTATTGAAACCACTAAGAAGTAGCTTGGAGCTGTAATGAAGTACCTGCTGTGCGTATTTTTCTTAACCTGTTCTGCTTTCGCCTCTGCGGCTGGGGACTCAAACTTTTCATTAGGTGTGGGTGGGGATCATGGTGGGCTCGGGGCAAAGTACGCAATTAACCGAGATGAAGATAAATACTTTGCCACTTTGGGTTTATTGGGTTACTCAGAACATGCCGGTTGGACCGAAGGTTATGGTATTGGTTGGGAGCGCTTAGTGTCTTCCGATCGCCACTCTGTGGGAACATTCCTGGGGACTGTTGGTTACGATAGTGGAGGTAGAGTCTCGACTCGTTATCACGGGATTTCCTTACTCTATAACTACTATTTTTCAGGGTTTTCTGATTCCTCATGGGTGATAGGTGGCGATATTTATGGCGGTGTTAGCGAAGAGGATGACTTGAACTTTGATGATGAGCTATATGGTATTAAGTTGAAGTTTGCTTATCAGTGGTAGGTTAAAGATTTGTTCTTTCGCGGTTGATTGGTTCGGTAAGCTGATAAAGATCCCAATCAAGTAAGCATATAAAACCTCGCATAGTGCGGGGTTTTTTGTTGCCTGCTGAATGTCGGTGGCAGTTACAATCCTTCCGATCATCTAGAGTGAAGTTTGCACAAAAAGGTAGGGCTTTTCGAGAATGCTTAGATTTTAAGAGTTCGAGCGTGGTATTTTCTGCCTATTTTTTTGTGGCCGGCAATAATGCTCACTGCTTCTCTGAACTCTCTTTTGGCATTGCTTTGAATATGCCGAATGTATGAAGGAAGATTGCTTTCATTAATGGTCAGTATTTCTAATCCCTCTGCCTCACTTGCGCTATCTTGAACAAAAGAATATAAGGCAATGTGCTTTGGGGTTCCCGACCTGTAAATGGCAATTTCTGCAGAGTAGACGAGGTTGTATTCTTTGTCGGCGAGAGATATCCCGTTAGTGTCTGATAGTATATCGATAGTGATAGTATCATCTTCTAGCAGCTTGGTTAAGATTGCTTTCCTGCAATTTGCCTCTTCCTTAAGGGATGGAAATACTGAATCTAGGCTTTTCGTAAAATTGCAGGAATCCTCTATATAGCTATTAATTTTCTCTAATCTTTGTCGTGCGCAAGACCAAAAAAATGCTAGCTTGTTGATTGGAAGCGACGAGAAATCTTCAGATTCTATAATGACTCTGGTGGTTTCTGGTTCGGGAATGAGGTTATGTTCCATCCAATTTTTCTGCAACTTGAGGATTACTAAGTACTGCTCTCGTAATTTGGTCTCCTTCAAGAATGTGAATTTTGTACGGTTTTACATGGGCAATCTTATCAATCCATGTTCGAGCATTATTTGTCAAGTGCGAGCTGATTAGAAAAACAAGATGGTCTGGATTTTCTGCATCTGCCCAAGCTATTTTTGAATTTAATGGTTCTGGAGGGACTCCATTTGAGTACCTCTTACATTCAAAAAACCAAGTTTCATAGTATTTGTCGACCAATCCGAAGTTGCTTTCTAGCACTGCTTCGATATCTCTGCCATTATCAGCCCCACCTTTTCGCCATGTTACTTTTTCGAAGTTATAAGTTAAAATTATTTCGAAACAAAGCTCTTCAAATTCCTTATCAGAAAGCTGGGCTAGATCGATCCTTCTCTTACTCATCTCTTGGTTACTCAGGCAATAATTAAATTGAGTGTGTACAGTTGGCTTATGGTTCATCTCAGTTTAAGTATTATGCCTGATTTTCCCCCTGGTGATTAGGTGTGAGGAGGTTCTCAGTTGTGTTGCCAAAGGTGTCCTTAAGTACATCTGTAACACCTAGGATGTCTGAGATTATTGCGATTTCAAAAGCCATCATCATTGTTGGTAGGATGTATGGTATGGAATATAGGATGAATGCTTTAGTGTAAAGCAAGCTTCTGGGGATGCCCGAGATATCGAAATCTTCTTTTGATTCTAAAGTTGCAAGTATATAGTCTACTCGGCGGTGGTTTTCTGGTTCGGAGGATATTAAATGATATTCCTGGTGGTAGTTATCTAAATCTATATTTGTTCCTTCTTTTGTCTCTTTCGCGATATCAACTCTAAGTTTTCTTATCAGTTCTTTTATTTTAATACCGCAGTCATCAAGTTTGGAGGATCTTGTGTGGTACTTTGAAGTTGCATTAACTACCGAATAAACTAGAACGGCAACTGCAAGGAAAATCTGTAGCATGTGTATAACTGGCTCAGTATATGGAATGGGGAGGCCAGATTTTTGATATAAAGGTATGAATATTAATCCTAGCGATAAAATAGTCGTGGTGAGGAATGAGTATGTTGAAAGCCTTTCAAGTCTGATTGATGCATTAAATCTACATTTAGAGGTTAAGCGCATGCTATTTAGTAGCTTTTTTGCAGGGTCTGCCTCGGCCTTTTCTGAGATGTTCAATGAGAAGAGCCAGGTAAAGAAGTTGCTAACTTTTTCCATTTTGGTAATTCTTGGCTTTGAAATATAGGTCACAGGTATACTTGGTGGTAGTAGTTATTAAAAGCTGTTGGTGTCATATTTGTTGGGGGAGTCAGGCTCAATATGAAGCGGCTCCTTTTTAATTTCGCCACTTTCATGCAAGTAATGGATGTTATTTGATACGATATCTTCTATTGCTGCATCATATGGATTTATGATTGTATCTTTTAAGGGGGAAGACTCAACGCTGACTGCATCAAATGCGATGGATCTGATTAATATTTTTCCAAGTTTTGGGATGTTTAGGTATAAGTTAATGTTGTCGAGGGTATTTCTCCCTTCGGATATTGGCTGTTTTCTAAGGAGGGTGTTGAATGTTTCGGCTGGTACACCTTTGTCATTGTAAAGGGGTTCGTTCCCGCTGTATATGTATGGGCTGTTATAGCTCTTTAATCCATTTCTAGTCAGTGCTTCTTTGACACTGTTTGAATTAAAGCTGATGTCAAAATTGCTGTATTCTTTTTTGATGGGAAGTAAATTTATATGTATTTTTTTGACTAATTGATTTACGAGTACCAATCTAATATTTCTTTGTTTTGCTAATAGTTTAGCGCCACTCTGATAGGAGCTTGTAGTGGCTATAACTCCGTTGGTGTTGCCAATATCATCTAAAACTGCTGCAAAAGATGCAATATGAGATTTTTTTACAGCTGAAGAGTAGTTTTTGCACTCAATACACGTTCTATAAATGTTATCTGCGATCTTAAATTCCCAAAAAACGTCAATTTGGTGTTTGGCTCCACTTTTACCTGTTAGCTTAACATCATGCTCTACCCTAAGATTTTTATACCCCTCATGATTGAGAATTGCTTGATAAATCCGAACGACTAGTCTCTCATATTCTATATTTTTGTTAGTCAAGAACGATCCCCCCTTGAAGGGTAAATTCTAAATTTGCTTTTGTATTCTCTTATTGGATAAGTATGTGTAGGTTGTTATTCACCCTGGTCTTTAACTTAAGGGCAGCAAAATACTTTTAATTCATACTTAACTTTAACAATTGAGCGTTGTCACCTTGCGCCAATATGCAATGTTAATAATATTTTTCTTTAAATCAAGATTGCGGATACTCAGATTTAGGAGGATTTTCTAGTTTCTTTACCTCTAGGGTCTAAACTCAACACCCGATCTGCCGTTCGGTTATACCGTTCAGCCATAGACCGCGTCTTATGTCCGGTGAATTTTTGAACATCCCCCTCAAAGTCACTGGCTGCTTTGATCTTCAAATCATGAAAGCGAAAGCGCTGCTTGATAGCGCCAGCTGCTAGGGCTGCTCGTTGTTCTCTTTGTCAAATGGCATTGAACCCGGTGCGGGTGTAGGCGCGGCCTACGCGGCTGCGGATGATATGGGTAGTTTGGATTTGTGCTTCGGTGTTAGTGGCTACTGCGCGATCAACGGCTTCTTTAAGGGCTGAGCTCCATAGCTTTAGCTGGGCTTTGCCTGTTTTGGCTTGCACTATCAGAAGGCCATCTTCTTGGATGTCTGCACGGGTGAGGGCGAGTACATCCTGTTGCCTGGCTGCACACAGATAGCTAATTTCCATAGCGCACTGGTGCATCACGTGGCCGCGATCACCCAGCCATTGCCAAAAGGCTTGGTATTCCCAGTCTTCTACATAGCGCCCGCCGGGCTTTACTTTAATTGTTTTTACTACTGCTGTGGGGTCTTCAATCTTCACGAAGCCCCTGGCTTTGCCCCACTTCATCACAATGCCTAGAAAGGTTCGCTCTCTATTGGCTGAGGTGGGGTACTCAGCGCCGCGCGCATCCATAAACATCTGTACCAGTGGGGAAGTGATATTGTCTGGTTCCATCTCCCCAAATACCGCGAGAACACGTTGGCTATAGCGATGGTAGTCTTTTTGAGTCTGCGGCTTTATGTGTTTGGTGTACTGGGGGGAGGCGAAGTAGGGCTCTACTAAATCCGCGAAGGTAAAGGTCTTTTGCACTAGACCGGCTAGGTATTTCTCATAAGCAGCCCAAACTTCAGCCTGAGAGGCATTGGTGCCGGCCACTACCTTAATACCGGCCCGGTAGTGCATGACACTATCGAATTGTTCTATCTGGATGGTCAGCAAGTACCAGTCTTAGAAGAGCAAAATGGCTGGGGTATCGATAGCGTGGAATTCAAAGTCCGCCTGGATGCCGCAACCAAAGCCTGGAACCCCAAAAACCAGCTAACCGCTAATTCTAACAACGCTCATTGAAGAGGGCGCATCGCGCGGCCTTTTTGCTTTCAGTTATTAACCAAGTCGAAGGAAAGTGAAATGGCTAAAAATTTTTTACAAGACGGGCGCATGCTGGATTACACCAACACCAACACCAACACCAACACCAACACCAACACCAACACCACCAGCGCGGATATTACCTATGGCCAGGTGGTACCAGTCGGCGCGGTGCTAGGTGTGGCAATGGATGATATCGCCGTGGGTGAGTCAGGTGTAATTGGTATTGATGGTGTATTCTCCGTGCCCAAGGTATCCGCCGCAGAGATCAATCAGGGGGAAACACTCACCTGGGTGGTTGCTTCCAAATCGTTTGATAACAACGCAGCCACTGGCAATATCACCGGCGCAACGGCCTTTGCCGCTGAGACTGCAGGTTCCAGTGTTACTAGCCTGGCGGTTAAATTCACCGGCGTACCGGGCACGGTTAAATCCTAGGTGAACGATGGATCTGGATCAGAGAGCCGCAGAGCGCGCGTTTCGCAAGTGGGGCAAAGCCGCTACCTATGAGGATGCTAGCGGCGGTGAACCTATTGCTTGCCGGGTAATAAAGGATCAGGTGATTGACGAGTTCGGCGATGAAGAGCGAGTTCGGGTGCCGCGTATTGAGTTGAGTCTGCTGGTGAGTGAGGTAGGGGCTTACAACTCGGAGGCGGTGTTTATGCTCAGTGGTATGGTGTATCAGGTGTGCAAACGGTTGTCGGATGATGGGGTTGTTTGGCGAGCGTTGGTGGATGGGTAATCCTATCTCTTTTCAAGGGGTTGTAGAACTAGGGAGATATCGAAGCGTAAAGGCACTACTTTATATATATTTTATGCTTGTGTACCATATTCGAATAACTGGTGACTCTTTAAACTGTTCTGTTTCTTGTGGAAGTGGAATCTAAAATATAAAGTGGGATGATATAGAGTCGCTTCTTTGGAGTTAACAGTTAGCTGTCAGGGAGCATTAAGTTAGACATGGCAATATTTGATTTATTTTCTAAAAGGCAGAAAAGGTTAAGGGGGGAGTTTCCTGACGTATATCAATATGAAAATATTGTGCAAAGCTTCCGTGTCCAAGTTGTCCACATAGTAAAAGCTACCATTGGTGAGGAGAGCTCTTATAGATGTAGAGCTAGTGACATCTATAGAAGGATTCATGAAACTCTCTGTAGAGAATACGGCGTATTTTATTTAAGGCAGAATGCAGACACAAATTTTTCAGCAGTATTTGATTACTTTCTAAATGAGGAGGATCATGAAAAGTGCTTAGACATTATAGAGCTTACATTCAGAATAATTGATAGATATGTTAGAGCTCATGAATGGGAATTTCGCGATGCAATTGGTGTCTCTCAAACACCAGGTCAAGCTATTGATGAATTAAATGCTAGGTTTAAAGAGGCAGGGATCGGGTACCAATTTGAGTCGGGTGAACTGATCCGAGTTGACTCCCAATATGTCCATTCTGAAGTCGTAAGGCCCGTTCTTTACCTTCTTGGAAAAAGCGAGAAGTATGCTGGTGTAAACGATGAATTTTTATCTGCTCATGAACACTATCGCCATAAGCGATATAAAGAATGCCTTAACGATTGCCTGAAATCATTTGAAAGTTTAATGAAAGCAATACACGAAAAACATTCGTGGTCTTATAACAAGAACGATACTGCAAGGAAATTAATAAGTAGCTGTCTTACCAATGGCCTTGTACCAGACTATCTGCAAACCCAGTTCTCCTCTGTTCGATCTCTCCTTGAAAGTGGAGTCCCAACAGTACGAAACAAAGAAGGAGGTCATGGACAGGGTACTATGGTAACATCTGTTCCAGAGCATCTGGCCAGTTATATACTGCATCTTACAGCTACTAATCTGCTTTTTTTGGGTAATTGTGAAGAGCAATATAGCTAACAAAGCGCTGCTGTTGGACAATTTTTCCACGGCGTTAACTGCTGCTCACCCCTGAGTAGTAATAAAAACCCTATCAGTTTGTACTGGCAGGTTTTTAATTCCCTGTAATAAGAATCTGTGGCCTAAAGTTAAGCCATAGTACAATGATTGTCTTTAGCCTTGAGCAGATTCTAAGTGTCTAGGGTAAGTGTTGGGATGTCTATGGACGACAAATATTTTAATATAGAAGCGGGGCACTATTTTTTATGCTTCGTTGCAGCTTTTGTACTTTTCTTCAAACTCCACAAAGAGGGGCAGCCTCCTTTTGCTGTCCTGGGGTATATACATCCACAAGCGGCCGGATCACCTGTAGGAAAGTTCATTGAGGCAATTTTATTTGCTGCTTTGGGAGCTCTGATCGGAACAGTTTTAACAGTCCCATCATCACCCGCTCAGGCAATTGCGGCAGGTCTAGGATGGACGGGCCTGTTATCTGCAACACATTCAGGTGGGAGTGAAAAGTGAAATCTAGAAATTCTGAGAATGTGCCTGGAAAATATGAATATATTCGATCTATTCTAAAGTCTCTTGAGAAAGATTCTATAGATCAGAGTTATGAGTATGATAATTTCAGAGAGATATTTAAAAAATATTACGTAGAAAATTTAAATTTTTCTAATTGTGCTGAGATGAACTTTACGGCTTCAACTTTTATAAATGAAAATAAATACGCTTTAGAGAAAATTCAAAAAATTGAGAAACTTGAGAATCAAATTTTTAATGCAACAAGTAATGCTGCAATATGGTCAACTGTTGGTGCGGCTGTTTTTGCGTCTCTTGCTCCGACTTTCGTTGGTCCTGTAGTAGTTTTTGCGGCAGCGACGGCTATAGTTGGGTATTTAGGAAAACTGAAACTGGATAGCGATGCTGAGAATGAGGCGAGAAGTCTTATGGGTAAGTTAGAGGAGATTGAGATGAAGGAGATTAGGATAGAGGCGGTTAGGATAGAGAACTATGGAAAAGAAAGCAAAAAGAATCAAGCTAGGGGATAGTCGTAATTGGTGGTGATCATTATAACTGGATTAGTTCAGCTCTTTGGAGGTGACCGTTAATTACTACAAAAGGTAGCTATTCCAGAAAGTGCTATTTCCTTGTTGATATCCAAACCCGCATCAGCGGGTTTTTTATGCCCAAAATTAAAAGAGTGATCCCCAATGACCCAACGCATAACAATTCGCGATGCCGTACTAAATAAATTGAAAACTCTATCGGGCTATACAATCCCGCCTCCTGGCACCACAGAAGAAATTGAATCAAAAAAACTGCCGGCGATTGTTGTGGGCTTTGCAACTGAAAACACCGAACACGAAATGCATGGCGGAACCGAGCAGCAACTGGATATGACGGTTTCTGCGGTAGTGAAAACTAGCGGTGATGTATATGCCGCGTTAGACCAGGCAGCGGCAGATATTGAAAGCGTCTTGCAGGATGCTTCTCTGGAGGAAGCCTGTAATTTGTTCCTGCTCAGTCAAACCGAGTTTGCGCTGGACCAGGATCACCCATTAGGTGAAGTACGCCTGACGTATAGCGCCAAGTATTCCACCGAACCCACAGACTTTTAACGAAACAACCCGATGAGGTTGTGACTATGGCACAAGGTTATAAAACTAAGTTTTATCGCAGTGATGATGGCAGTTCCTATTTTCAAGTAGCGGACATGTTGGATCTTGAGCCCGGTGAAGAGTCTCGTGGTTCTGTTGATATGACTCCCATTGATGGCACCAGTGGCTATATAGATTATGACCCTTCGGGCTTGCGTGATGCCTGAGAGGTCTCTATTACCTTGATCTGGAAAGAGAGCGACAGCGGCCAAAAGGCTCTGCGCTCAAATTACGAGCCTCATAACCAAGTCCGCCCACCTCGTGGAAATCGTTTTCGCGAATACGGTGGATACCTAGTTCTGGATAAACCAGGGCCACATAAATTACCTGGGCACCTATCACCGCGATAATTTGCACGCGGCTGAAAGGCGATTTCAGGATTACTACGAGAGTATGCCGAAGGCTGCTTGACGGGGTGTGTGGTTGGTTTTTGGTTGCTTGAAAATTGCTTGGGGGGCATTACATGAAATTCGAAAGTGCTAGACAAGCGTGGCACGACGCCTTTGATAGCTCCACCGCTGCATTTGATTATGAAGACATGGGCGGCAGAAGTACGGTTTCCTCGGCTGGGAGAGGGCGAAAAGTTGTAATTCGTGGAGAGGTGCAGGGCAGGGCGAACCAAGTCATTTGCCGGGTTGCGGCCCCAACACTAGTTGCAAAAGAAACCCCGGGAGCCAAGGACAGTAGTAACCGCATCATGGATGCCTGTGAAAAGGGATTAATCCAAGATGCAGTCGCAAAGCTGCGAGCGAGTGATCCGTTGGCATACTGCTGGGGCATGGCCGCCTACGCCCCGCCAGCCTCAAGAGTCAAAGAGCGAGCAACACTACTGAAATACTTGATGAGTGAATTCGACAAATGGGAGGAGCCGCACCCAAGGGAGAACGTTAGCCAGCTGGCGCTATTTTGTATTAATGCATGTGCATTGCGCGATGTGAATGGTCGATTAATAGATCTGGGTCAAGCGCGGACAATTTTAGGATGTGACAAAAAGCGGTGGGATAGGGAGTGGGTAAAAATTTGGAAACGTTTGCAACGGCGCTTGGACCCTCTACCCGCAAGAGCTTTAGGGCCTATTTCTGAGATTGTGCAGGAGTACAGAGGTCGGCTTAAAGCCGCTTGTTGACAGCTTTGTCCTGAGGGGGTATAAATTTCCTAGCGTGCAGTTTTTCTGCTTTGCAAAATTAAACCGGCCACTGAGCCGGTTTTTTTGTGCCTGGAAGTTGGTCAGCTCAGTAAGTTTCTTCAAGCTTTAATCGCACTTTATGTATTTTTTAAATGGCTGTTTTACAAAGTGTGATCAGGCGCTGGGTTTTTATGCGTTCTGTTTGTATTAATTAATACATGGGTAAACCACCGCCTCTGGCGGTGAGACTTGACAAGGCTCTGCCGTTCCGGCGTGCAGAGTAAAAATATGGCCTCCATGAACCGGCAAGTTCTTTAAGGAGGCCATATGCGAGATTGGCAGTGCCAAGCTCACGTGAAACATTATTGCAGGTACCATGTGGTATTTGTGCCCAAGTATCGAAAGAAAGCGTTAGTTGGGGCATTGAGACGTGAGATTGGAGCAATATTCCGAGACTTGTGTCGTCAAAAAGGCATTGAGTTGGTCGAGGGGTACGCAATGAGGGATCACATTCATATGTTGTTAATGATTCCTCCCAGGATAAGTGTTTCCAATACGGTTGGGTTTCTGAAAGGGAAATCTGCGATCCGGATATTTCGGAAGTACAAGCATGTACAGAGAAATTTCACAGGAAGACATTTTTGGGCTCGGGGCTACTGCGTGAGTACAGTAGGGCTTGATGAGCAGATGATTCGAGAGTACATCAAGAATCAAGAGGTTGAAGAACGCCGGCAAGAGCAGATGCAATTGGCGGGATTGTAACAAGCCCCCTCTGGGGGCTTTCACCATACCACCCGCTATGCGGGTGGTTGCTGATTTGGTGAATGAGAAAGACATTGTTCGTGAAATTTTGAGTTTCTTTATTTGGTAAGGTCGTACTGGAAAAGGATGTTAAATTAAGTTCAATTTAATTTACTTAGTTTAAGGTGTACTGTAAGTTTTACTTCCTCTTTCACTAGTTAATTCAATATATTTTTTGGTGAGTTTTTATGTTTTTTAGAAATACCGTTAAAACAGTAGCTGTTTCTGTGGCCTTGTTGGCCTTCGGCGCGCAAGCTAAAACGTTCCAATACGAACTTCAAGATCTAGGTTCATTTGGTGGTGAACTACAGTACCCCGGTCTAGATTTAGAAGGCGCTAGCTCTGCAACTTTGACTGTTGATCAAAAAGATCAATGGTCCCCCGCTATACTTACTTCGTTGGAAATTAACTTTCCTAATGCGCCCAGTCTGTCAGTAAGCAATTTCCAGGTGGATGACGGAGGTTGGAGACATGAAGCGACCGTCGATGGCGCCTGGGTGTATCGTCAGCTTGATGTTGTAGTAGATGGCTTGGACCTAGAAAGCTTAAATAATACAATGATCAACATTGATGGTTATGTCTCTGAGGCTGAAAATTTTATTGGGGCAGAGCGTTCACTGAACTATGATCAAAGACTATTTACTGTTCATGGGCAGTTGGTTGATGTGACTCCAAGCAAGATTGTTGATGTCGCAACGTTCACAGTTGACGGTAAGCAGGTTGAATTATCTCTAAGAGATAATCCAGCTCTTGATCCAAATTCAAACAATGGTGATATGGCATTTGTTGTCGAATTACTGTGGTTTGAGGAGGGGAAAGAGGTTTACCATTTTCACGCACCTTTTGGTGATGAATCAAAATTTTATGAAGCATATAAGCTAGAAGTGTCAACAACACCTGGTCCTGATGGTGATGAAACAGCTATAAGTGTTAAAGTTAAAGACGCGCAAGGTATGGAATTTGAAACTCATCATGTATATCTTGAAGATATGCTGAGAGAAGCTTACGAGTTCTAAACGCATCCTTAATTTTGACTTAAGGTTTAAGATGTACTGTATGCTAAAATCAGTTAAGAAATCTTAGATAGTCGCTCAGTAGCGATACTTATTTCATAAAAATTAACCCGCCTTGTGCGGGTTTTTTTGTTTCTGGTGCTCTCATGTTTGATAACGATTATTTCACAGAAGCGGAATTGTCTTGTCGCTGCTGTGGCAAAAACAATTTCGAAGATGAAACCCTCAGGCGCTTGGTTCGAGTCAGAGAGCTTTATGGTAATCCGATGATCGTCAGCTCCGGTTATCGTTGTCCAGCACATAACACTCAGTTAAATGCCACTATGACCCACGCCACCGGACAAGCTGTTGATGTTCAGGTAGCTGTAGGGCGAGCCTATCGGTTAATCCAAGTCGCTCAGGAGTTAGGGTTTACTGGTATAGGAGTAAAGCAGAAAGGCCCAATAGGAAGGCGATTCCTTCATCTGGATGACCTTGAGTCAATACCCGGCGAGCGCACCCGCCCCACCGTCTGGAGCTATTAACTGATCAAGATCCGAAAAATGGGTATTAAGTGGGAGGTGAAAAAGTAACCGCCAGGATTGAGGGAGTGTCGTGAGGGGCAGTCAATGTAGGAAAGCCTAGGGCAATTAGTACGGTTGGGTAGGAAATGTGACTAAAAACGGACTCGATAATGTTTAGCGGCTTTCATTACTAGAAGAATTCGCATAACTCGTTGATATTATTTGCAATCTTAGGTAGCTTCGCGCACGTTAAGTGTGCTGGTAGTGGTCATGGGGCCGCTATATAAACTTCAGTCTAAATCTTGGGGATCTCAACAGGTGCAACCATCTCAATCAGTAATAATTCTTCTCCTAGTGGCAAATTTAGTTGCAACCGTATGGTTTGGCCTCAATGAGAGGACAGCTCCAGTACAAACTCAAGCAGAAAAAACAGCAGAGCACGAGCTACCATTGTTTATAGACTCTAAGGTCCGAGTGCATATATATAATGAATTCGTCAAAGCATTTAATGCTGGTGATAATGATGCCTTATATGACATGTTCGGCCCTGCAGCAAAAGCCCAATTTACAAAAGAGAGTGCAGAAACTGAGTTCCAGAGATTAACCAAAATTTTCAATTCTGTTGAAAGTGGTGCTTTCACCCACTCTCAACTAGCCGGAACAGAGGGGAATACAAGTTTCTACGTTTTGCATTATGCAGTTAAGTTTCCTGAAGAGAGTGAGTTTGGTACATCAGGTACACTGAAAGTGACTATTGCCATTCAGGGAAGTGAATACCAAATATATGGCATCATGATTAATGCAGGGTAGTGCTTAAATAAGCCAGCCAGATACTCAATCATATAAACCGGCCACTGAGCCGGTTTTTTTGTACCTAAAAAAACCTTAATCAGGAGCTACCTGTGATTTCAGCGATATCCAACCTGCTTGGTAAGGTCATCGATAAAGCTCTCCCAGACAAGACGGAAGCCAACCGCCTAAAAGCTCAGGTTGATTCACAGCTGATTTCAATGGACTTGGAAGAGCTAAAGGCAGCAACCAAGGTAATCACGGTAGAAGCCTCGGGGGAGTCATGGCTACAGAGAAACTGGCGGCCAGTAACAATGCTCACATTTGTCGGGCTGATTGTATTTCACTGGCTGGGATGGACAGCTCCAAACTTAAGCGAGGATCAAACTCTGGCACTGTTGGAGATAGTAAAAATCGGCCTCGGTGGTTATGTCGTAGGGCGCAGCGCTGAAAAAGCGATGAAAGCTTGGAAGCAGTCATGACACTTCACGATACCCTAAGAGAATTAGCAGATAAGGCTGGCTATATGACTGCCATTGGTGCTGGAACTCTCGCTGGTTGGCTCGCGGATAACTGGTTAGGCCTTGCTGGAGTGCTGATAGCTGCGGCGGGCTTGATGGTTAATTGGTATTACAACCACAAGCGTTTAAAGCTGCAGGAAAGAGAGTGTGGATAATCATGATGTTATCTGAGGGTTTGTGTTTTTTTCTTAGATGCAGTATTTCTATTTTGCGAATACGTATTTTTTGTTAAGGATTATCCGTATTTTGGGATTCTGTACCAAGTAATCCTCCAAAAAAACAATGTGTACTTAATTCATAATCTAATGTAAGATTTTTTGCTCTATTTTGGTTTAAATCAAATAAAACTACTCTTTTGTGGTTTTGTTTGATTTGTGTATTTTTTTATTTTTGATATTGAATAGATTTTATGATTCTTAAAAAATCCATGAAGGTTGCGGCAATTTTTGCAGCCCTGTTAGTTGTAAATGTACAAGCAAAAACATTTAAGTATGAGGTGCAGGACGCGCGTGTATCCAACTTTGGTCTATATCACCTACCATTTGGAAATGATATTAACTCTGTAGTTTTGACGGTAGATGTTGAGCATCCAGAGTCTGATTCTGCGTCTGCGTCTGTGTCTCTCGAAATAGACTTTATTGAAGCAGCCAAGTTGGTAGTGAAAAAATTCAGGCTGCATGAATACCATTGGGGCGGGGCTGCTGGAAACTATCGAGGATCTGTAAATAATGCTTGGGTGTATCGACAGCTTAATTTTGAGATACCTCATTTGGAACCTTTATATTCGCATTTTGATGACTTTGAGTTTATAGCTTTTGTATCAGAAAGTGATAGTTTCACAGGTGCGGGTAGATCAGATGAATTAGGTGAACCGCTATTTGAGATTTCGGGTCGCCTTATTGATGTGACCCCAAGTAAGATAGTTGATGTAGAAAAACTAAAAGTTAATGATAGTACACTAAAGTTATCCCTAAGGAATCATATTTCTGGTCTGCCAACCAGTCGTGATAGCGGCATTATTATTGATTCTCTGTGGTTTGGAAAGGGAGAGGCACAGTTGGTTATTCCTTCAGAATGGGTTTATGATTTTTATATGAAGCCTGTTGATCTTATAATATCAAAAGATGCTGGTTCTGAAATTGATGAATACTTTGTTAGTGTTCGGGCAATAAACCAGGACGGTGAAGAATTTATATCGGATACTTTACCTTTGCAGCAGTTGTTGAATGATGCTTATGGGGATGCATCATCTCTGTAAATAGATATTAGGTTCTGAGATTTAATTAAGTTATTGTTAATTTTACCCGCCTAGTGCGGGTTTTTTTATTTTAGGTGATACGGTTTCTATATGGCTTGCTGGTTTTTAAGGAAATAATTTAGAGGTTCAAATAACGTAGGAATATTTTTCAGATGGACGTTAATGTAAAGCTCGATACCTCAAAGTTCGATCGAGCAGCTGCTGAACTGAAGAAGCAATTACCTTATGCCAGTTCGGTTGCCCTAAATAACGTGGCCTTTCGTATACGTGGAGAAGAGCGCGCAGCAATTGGGCGCATCTTTGCAAGTCCAGCGAAGCTGACACTGAACTCTGTACTGGTGAAGAAAGCCACTAAGCGCTCGGGTGTTGCGAAGGTTTTTATTCGTGATCAAGCAACCAACAGCACGGCACCGAGTAAATACTTGGCGCCGTCGGTTATCGACGTGAAGCGCAACGATAAGAGATTTGAGCGTGCCCTGCGGCATTTAGGTGTACTGCCTGCGGGTATGTATGCCGTGCATGGAAAAGCAGCAAGGCTAAACCGGCATGGGAATATCTCGGTCGGGACCTATAAGAAGATTCTGGCAGAACTCCGTGCTAGTTCAGGTATCAACAAGGGTGGGGCAAATAGTACTCAAGGGCCTACAGGCAAGCACTTTGTCGGAAAGGTAAACGGAGTGTTGGGTGTCTGGAAAAGGGCCGGAGGTAAGCGACGCCCTACAGTAAAGCCCATTCTTATTTTCCTAAAGGGAAAGCCAGACTACCGCAAGCGCTTTCCTTTCTTTCGAATTGCTGACGGCATAGCTCGTAGGCATTTGCCATTAGAACTTGATAAAGCCATGGACCATGCGATTGCGACCGCAAAGAGGCGCTGAATGGGTCCTCCTGAGTGGGGGTAGCACACGGGTAATTCGGACCGTGTTTTTTTAACAGATATCTGAAATTTCCTAGGGGGTTATACCTTGGCTGACAACCTATCACTTGATGATCAGGCCACTCAGTCTGGTTTTGCTCGCCTGGTTGGTGCTACTCAACCTGCTATTGCCAAACACTTCAAGGCTGAGGTTTTTACCGTAGGCGCCAGTTACGAAGTTTGGCTTCATGAATATTGCGAGCGACTGCGAACCGAGGCCGCAGGCCGCCAGACGAATGAGGCCCGAAATCGTCGCGATATGGCACAGGCGATTGAGTCTGAAGTTAATGCAAAACTAAAAATGCGCGAGCTGTATCGAGAGGATCAATTAATCCTTGATGTCGAGTCAACGCGCAAGGCGATGGTGGAGTGGTCCACCATTGGAAAGAATGAATTTATAGGAGCGGTAGAGAGCATCATTATTGCTATCGAAAGTCAGTATGCCATTACCGTCGACAGAGAACCCCTACAGCCAAACATTGAAGCTGCCCTCAGAACTATTGGCGGTTACGAGATTGAATTTACAGAGGCTGGTGAAGGAGGTACGCCAGACCTGGATACCGCAGCCTAAAATTCCGCTGATTGAGTGGTTGCCAGAAAATATCAAACTGCCCTCTGAAGATAGTGATAACGCAGGATATTACAGAGTAGATTTTGTGCCCTATTTCTGGGGCGTAATGTACGCGCTCGATAGCCAAGTCTCCTGGATGGTGGTAATGCAAAAAGCGGCGCAGATTGGCTGGACGGTACTGCTAGCGGCAGATATCTGTAAGGTGGCGGTGACTGATCCCGCGCGGGTTTTGATGCTCTTTCCTAAGGATTCAAAAGGCCAGAACTTCATGGACGAAAAGTTTGTGAAGATTGTTGAGGGCTCGCCGAATGTAGCGCGTGTGATCGATGTCTCCACCAGTCGCAAGCTAGGCAACAGATCTACCAGAAAAGTATTCCCGGGCGGGGAAGTGCGTACAGTCGGTTCTAACTCCGTCTCCAATGTTAAATCCACCACTGCCAAGCGCGGTTATGTGGAGGAGCCGGACGATACTAATAAAGACGTCGGCGATCAGGGCGACTCCATTCGCCACCTGCGCGAACGCCTCAAGCGGATGCGCAATAAGAAATTAATTATCGGCGGCACCCCTGCAGTTGCCGATCTTTCCCAGGTGGAGCACTACACCAAACTCGGCACCATGCGTGTATTGCCGGTTACTTGCCATGACTGCGGTGATTCTCATGTACTGGATTGGGAAAACGTCAGTTGGTTGGAAAAAGAGGGAGGCACACCGCACCCGGTATTCGGCTTGAATCAGCCAGAAACCGCAATTTACGGTTGCCCCAAGTGCGGCAGTGAATGGGATGACTACCGCCGCCAAGCCAACATATTGCAGACCTGTAAAACAGCGCGTGAAAACGGCGATGAATTTGCCGGCTGGGTTAAAACTCAATGCGGCGAAGACTATGAGCAGGATGAGATAGAACCGATAGAGACGTTTATGGAGCTATCGGAGCTTTATGTGTGTATCCCTGGCACAGGATTGGCGGAGGTCGTTAGGGATTTCTTAGAGGCTGAGCACGAAGCCAAAAGCGGCGATGAATCTGCACGCATCGTATTCCAAAACAACAAGTTAGGCAGACCTTATAAATATGCTGCCAATCGGTTACTGGACCACGAGAAACTTGAAGAAGCTGCTGAAGACTACCCAGAACTGTTTTGTCCTGCTGGTGGTTTGCTGGTGACTGCCGGTGTCGATGTCCAGCACGATCGACTCGCAATCACCATCCGCGCATTTGGTCGCAATGAAGAAAGTTGGCAAATGTACTGGGGCGAAATTGATGGCGACACGGTAGATAAGCGTGATAGCTGCTGGGATGCCCTGGATAAGTTAGTTTTTCAAAGCTTTAAGCACGAGCGCTTTGGTGAGATTTACGCATCTGCGGTGAGCATCGATTCCTCTGATGGAACTACCAGCGGCGCAGTGTATGAGTGGGTAAGAACCAGAAAAAGAAAATATCGACGCGTTCTTGTGATGGCGATTAAAGGCGATAGCAGAGACTTTGGTAGTAAAGAAATATTTTCGCACCCAAGGAAAGCAGAAGTTAGCAACCCTACGCGCACTACTAAAGCCGATCGCCACGAAGTGAAGGTGTATATGGTAGGCACCCACAAGGCTAAGGATCTAATTGCCCGGCGACTACTAGGCACCAGTGCCTATATGCACAGCTGTAAGCATGTGCGACAGGATTACTGGGAGCAGGTGACTGCTGAAGTAAAAGCACCGAGTAAAAAACACAAAGGTAGAGAGACCTGGCAGCAGCGACCCGGGAGACCGAATGAGGGCACAGATACCGAGGTTTATGCCCTACACGCAGCTTACGCCATGGAAATACACAAAAAGACTGAGAAAAAATGGTCAACTCTTGAAGCGCGTTTAGGTCAGCGCACTTTGTTTAGTGAGTCTGATCGGGGCTCTGAATCAACGCACACCACTAAAAAGCCGCTCCGGCCAGCGCAGCCCGTTGGCTCCTTACTGGATAGTTAAATGTCTAAAACGCCTCAAGAAATGGTCGACCTCTATATTGAGGCCGAGATAGACGTGCTCGCCGGTAAAACCACGGTGATCAATGGTCGGCAATTTACTGCAGAGAACCTGCAGGAAATCCGTGCAGGCCGCCAGGAGTGGGAGCGCCGTGCATATCAAGAAAAATTAAAGGCTGCAGGTAAACGCTGCGGACCTGCCTACGCGAATTTCTACTAATGAACAAACTGGATTCTCTTATCGGGTTTTTTGCGCCCGAGGCCGCTTTGCGCCGTGTGCAAGCTCGCCGGGCATTAGAACTGGTTGCCGCCTACGAGGCCACGCGCCCTAGCCGTACAAGAAAAAATCCCGGGGATAACCGCAGCGGGGATTTGGTGCTTGAGAGCAGTGTAGAAACCCTGCGCGGCCAGGCTAGGCACCTGGAGCAAAACCACGATTTTGCCTTTGGCATTCTTACCACCCTGGTAAATAACATTGTCGGCCCGCGCGGTATCGATGTGGAATTCCAGCCCAAAACCTTGGATGGCGATATCCATGACGATCTTGCCAGCCAAATGAATGATGCCCACAAGGAATGGGCGCGGCGCCCGGAATGCACCCGGCAATTTAGCTGGGGCAAAGCCCAGCGGCTTTTGTGCAATACCTGGCTGCGCGACGGTGAAACTTTAATGCGGCACTTGCAGGGCACAGTGCCTGGATTAAAGCACCGCACCCCGGTGCCTTACACCATCGAATGCCTGGAGCCAGATTTCTTGCCGGTGGATTACAACGACCCTAGCAAGCGTATTGTTCAAGGTATTCAAAAATCTGCCTGGGGTGAGCCTGCGGGCTTTTGGTTGTACGACGAACACCCCGGGGCCTCATTTAACTGGCGTATGAAGCGCAGGTTTCACAGTGCGGAAAATATCGAGCATCTGAAATTTGTACGCAGGCTGCACCAAACCCGTGGGGTTTCCATTTTTGCCGCGGTAATGAATCGCCTTACTGATATTAAAGACTATGAAGAAAACGAGCGTGTCGCTGCCAAAATTGCCTCGGCCATGGTGGGCTTTATCCAAAAGGGCAGTCCAGATGATTACTCGCAGAACGAAGTTGATGATGAAGGAAATCGCACCCTGGATATTCGCGCTGGTGCTATCTACGACGATCTCCGCCCAGGGGAATCTATCGGCACCATTCAAAGCAATCGCCCCAGCGGTCTACTAACGCCATTTTTAGAAACCATGCACCGCATGACTGCTGCCGGCACCATGGCCAGCTTTAGCAGTATCAGCAAAAACTACAACGGGACTTATAGTTCGCAACGCCAGGAACTGGTGGAGCAGTGGGGAAACTACGAAACCCTCAGCCTGGAATTCTGTGAGGAAATTGTAGAGCCGGCCACCCGCCGCTGGGTGCAGATGGGTCTACTGGCAGATGCCTTCAAAGTGCCGAGTGATGTCGATCCATCCACATTAATGCATGTCGATTTTATTACCCCGGTGATGCCCTGGATTAATCCGGTCCATGAAGCCAGCGCCGATGAAACCCTGCTGGAAAATGTACTGGCCAGCCCACAGCAGACCATCCGCCGCCGTGGCAAAAAGCCGGACGATGTAATTAAGCAAACTGCTGCCTGGCAGCGAAAGCTTAAAGAAAACGACATTACCACCCCAAGCAAACGCGAAGCCGTACCCGCGCAAGAAACTGAATCTGAATAGGAGGCAGCCATGCCGAATAAATCCTGGTACAGCATCACCGCTGCCGCCAATACCAGTGAAGCCGATATCTATTTGTACGATTACATCGGCTACTGGGATATGACTGCCAAGGACTTTGCTCGAGACCTCAAAGCTCTCGGTGATGTCAGCAAGATCAATCTGCATATCAACTGCCCCGGCGGCGATGTGTTCGACGGCACGGCTATTTACAACCTGCTCAAAGATCACAAGGCCGAAGTGGAAACCTGGATTGAAGGCATCGCAGCCAGTATGGGCAGTGTGATCGCCCTCGCCGGGGATAGGGTCCATATTGCCGAAAATGCCTATTACATGGTGCACAACCCCAGTGCCGGTGTTCGCGGTGACGAGCGCGCTCTGGAAAAAACCAAGAGCCTGCTGGCCAAAGTCAAAACCACCATGAAAAGCCTGTACTCCTCCCGCACCGGAATGTCCGATGAGGACATCAGCCAAGTGATGGATGACGAGACTTGGTATACCGGTGCCGAAGCCGTAGAGGCCGGCTTCGCCACCGATACCACCGCAGCCATCGAGATGGCTGCCAGTTTCAGTGCCGATCACTTAAACCAATTTAAAAACACTCCTCAAGCCATTAACGCATTGGTCATGCAGGGGCCCACTGAATTTAGATTCCCGTCTGCGGTTGCAGGCAATCCAACCCAAACCAAGGAAGCGCAAGCCATGCCTAAAACTACCTCCACCACGCCAGCTGCAACCGCTGCGCCCGAGGTTACTCCAGAAATGAAAGCGCAGATCGAAGCCAGTGCCAAAGCCCAATTTGCCGCCGATGAGAAAAAACGCAAAGGCGATATCACGGCCGTATTTAAAGGCTTCGACGCGCATAGTGTTGTGATGCAGGAATGTCTCAATGATATGGACTGCACCGCCGAAAAAGCCAAAGACAAACTGCTCACAGCCCTCGGCAGCCAAACCCCAACCCCCGTGCAAAGCTATAGCGTAGTAGTGCAGGAAGGTGAAGGCATTAAGCGCATGAAAGCTGATGCGGAAAATGCCATTGCTGTACGTGCCCTCGGTGAAAAACGCACAGAGGGCAATGAACTCAGCGGCTACACCATGATGGAGATTGCCCGGATTTTGATGCAGGCCCACGGCCAAAGCTTGTCCGGACTCGACAGAATGGGTGTGGTTGCCGCAGCCTTTACCCATAGCTCGGGTGACTTCGCAACGGTACTCGGCAATATCGCCAATAAATCCATGCTGAAGGGCTATGAAGAAGCACAGGAAATCTTCCCGCGCTTTACCAGTGTCGGCAACCTCAGTGACTTTAAACTCACCACCCGCACGGACCTGGGCAGCTTCCCCTCACTGCGCCAAGTCGCACCGGGGGCAGAATTTAAATATGTGAGTATCGGCGAACGGGCCGAGACCGCCGCACTGGCGACATACGGGGAACTCTTCTCCATTAACCGCCAAGCCATTATTAATGACGACCTGGGGGCCTTTACCCGAATCCCGCAAAAGATGGGCCTCGCCGCCGTGCGTACCGTGGGGGATCTGGTATTCAGCATCCTGCTCAACAACCCCAAAATGGCAGATGGAAAAGCCCTGTTCCATGCGGATCATGGCAACCTAGCCAGCGCCGCTCTAATCAATACCGCCAGCATCGATGCCGCACGGGTGAAGATGGGCAAGCAAAAGGATGGCAGCGCAGTGCTCAATATCCGGCCCAAGTTCCTGCTCTGTGATATTGCCGACGAGGGCAGCGCAAAGGTTGCTCTGGAATCCGAATTCGAAGTGGACGAATCCACTAAAAACAACACCACTCCAAACAGCGTGCGCAATATTGCCGAAGTGCTCTCTGATGCGCGCCTTAGCGGACACAACGGCTGGTACCTCAATGCCGACCCGGTAGTGCACGACACCATCGAAGTGCTCTATCTGGATGGTCAGCAGGCCCCGGTGTTAGAAGAGCAAAATGGCTGGAGCGTAGACGGGGTGGAATTCAAAGTCCGCCTGGATGCCGCCGCCAAAGCCTGGGATGCAAAAGGCATGGTGAAAACACCCTAGACCTAACCCCAACCCCAACTGAAATTAAACCGGAAAGGGCCGCATCGCGCGGCCTTTTTTATTTCTACTGCTTTATCCACTGAGAAAAATATTATGGCTACGAATTTTGTACAAGATGGGCGCATGCTGGATTTCACCAACAACACCAGCGCAGCGATTACTTCCGGCCAGGTGGTAATCGCAGGTGCCGTCCTGGGTGTCGCGATGGACGATATCGCCGTGGGCGCCTCCGGGGTGATTGCCATTGATGGCGTATTCACCGTGCCCAAGGTATCCGCCGCAGAGATCAATCAGGGCGAAACCCTCACCTGGGTGGTCGCCTCCAGCTCATTTGATAGTAATGCAGCCACCGCAGCCACTGGCGATATCACCGGCTCCACCGCCTTCGCCGCAGAGGCTGCCGGGAATGGCGTAACCAGTTTTGCCGTGAAGTTTACCGGCGTACCTGGCACTGTTAAATCCTAGGTGAACCATGGACCTGGACCAGAGAGCCGCAGAGCGCGCGTTTCGCAAATGGGGCAAGGCCGCTACCTATACCGATGGTAGCGGTGCTGAGCCTATAGATTGCAAGGTGATCTTTGAGCAGGAGATCGACGAGTTCGCAGAGGAGGAGCGGCTGCGGGTAGCGCGTATTGAGTTGAGTTTGCTGGTGAGTGAAGTGGGTGCTTACAACTCAGAGGCGGTGATTACGCTGGGTGGTGTGGAGTATAGGGTGCGTAAGCGGCTGGGAGATGATGGGGTTGTTTGGCGGGTGCTGGTGGATGTGTAGCCTTAGTGGGTAGGTCAGCACAGGATTTATGATCATTGTGACTGTTATTTTTTTGAGTTGCTCATAATTACGAATAAATGCCTTAAAATCAGTGGGTTAAAGGGACGGTTAAAAATGGGGATAGTGGTCAAGTTGATCATTTTTCTAGATGGGCCGGTAGTGCCAAATGATCGTAATCTATTGATTTAGTGGAAGAAGATGGCGTGTTGGCGTAAATTTGTATCAGAAATAGTAGTCAAAATAATAGTGGTCATGATGACCACTATATAAATGTTATGCACTTGAAAAGGATTGAGCATGTCCAAGAAAATGGAAGCTAATGAACTAGAAAGCTTAGAAGTTAATGGCGTCGGTCAAGTTACTCCAGGCATGCAACTAGAACACCCTGTTTTTGGTTTGGGTCAAGTAGAAGCAATCTTTCAGTTTGTTAAGTCTGACGACATAACAATACGCATAAATTTCGAAAAGCATGGTTCAAAGGCATTGGCACCAGAGTATGCAAATCTCTCATTGCCAAAAGCTAAAACACAAGAATCCTCACTTATCTCTAAGCTATTTGGGCGGGGCAAATAAATGCATAACAAGCGCAGCCATGCTCGCCCTTCGGGCTGGACCTCCGTATATTGTCACGTTTTGCGCGGGGCGCAAAAAGCGCCAATATACTCCGGCCCATGCTGCGGGCGTTATGCGGTAAGAATATGAAGAAAATTTTAACTGTCAGCTTTATATCGCTCCTTCTAATTTCCTGCGGGAAAAGTGAGTTACATGAAGCATCCAAACAGAATGATGTAGAAAGGATATCAGCGCTGATTCAAGATGGAGCGGATACAAGTGTAGAGCATATGTCTTGGGGAACTCCATTACATACAGCTTCGGAGCACGGTAACATTGAGGCCATCAATATTCTTCTTGATGCAGGTGTCGACATCAACAAAAAATCCGGTGTACATGGCTATACACCGCTACATCGAACAATGGGTAGGTGGAACCTTGACGCAACAAAAGTTTTGTTGATACGAGGCGCAGACCACAAAATAGAAGATGATAAAGGCCGAACGGTAGAAGATCTTATTAGGCAATATGGTCCTGCCGAGCTGGGTGATAAAAAGACATCTGAGATACTCCGTACTTATAAAAATTTAGTCGTCCAGCATGGTGGCGCATAACAAGTTACTGCACGCGGAAAAATTATTCGTTGCGCTCCCAATTTTCCGGTGAGTAAGGCGTTATTGTGGCGGTCGGCTTTATTGATTTTTCGTAGTAACTGAAGCTTTAGTGCCACTAAATAGCACCTGGCATTGAGAAATTTTACTGGTTGTTATTCAGGCAGTTTCACTCCTAGAGCGTTCGCTCAGGTACTGTAAAAAGAGGCAGTTCGCTGTAATTTCGCGGGTTTCCAGTAAGATAGGAATTGGTTGGGGAAGTGCGGTATTCTTTCCTCGTAAATATTGGGCAGCGGCCAGCCAAACTATGGCTGGCAAAGTGCTAGTAGTCGGTCCCGAGGCGCCAGCCATAACCAGGCTAGTCAAGCTCGCCCAATCCCTTCGGGGCTGGGCTGGACAGCCTACGCGTTGCTTCGGCTGCCCTTGCTAGCGGCGTTAGAAATATATGAAATTTATACCAATAACACTAATTCTAGTTCTCCTAAGTGATGCGGTATTTTCTGTAGATCTATCAGCTCTTGTAACACCTATATCTGTCAAGTCTTCGAACTATTCTGAAGGTGAGACATGCGCCCCGGAAGATGAGTGTATGCAAATGGGTTGGTGGAGAGAGTATGAGGTTACAAACATTAAGCCAATCTATGGCTCTATAGATGAAAAGACCATTTCGGTATTACTATTTAGCCACTCAAATTGGTATTACGAAGAAAAAGATCAAATGCAGTGGTATGTAGAGCTGGAACGTATGCCGGAAGCAAAAAACAAATTTATAGTGATAAATTGGTCTATCGAGCAGTCTATCATCTGCGTGGGTCATAAGATCGACAATTACGATGTTGTTGCGCTTTCTAGTTCGGAAGGTACGCAGTTTTGCTACGATACTTATGATTTTGGTGGAGAATAGAATTTCTAACAAAGCCATCAAAAACGCGCCCGTTGGGCGCTGGACTCGCAACAAGTTGCTCGCCTGTGCGGCAGGCGTTATGTTTACTTATGAATAAAGTTCTTCTCGTGATTTCAAGCTTCCTCTCGGTTAGCTGTTTTGCTGTCGAAGTGCCCAATCCATGCCCTAGCCGAGTAGAAGGTACTGAGCATGGGTATAAAATGGATATAGACGCTTACTCAATAAAGAGTGAATTTGATGGCGAGCTTTATTATGTATCTATCTCCTTGCCTCAAAAATACAACTCAAGAGATTTGAGTAGTATTAATCTGTATAAAAAAGAACAAGGAAGGGTTAAGCTAGCGTCAGGGCTAGCCTTAGAAAGCGAAAGAGGTTTTTCCAAAGCATACTTTTATGCAGCTCCATCTGAAATTGAAACACTAAGCATTAGCGCTGTATATTTTTCTTACTATGAGTGTCAAGGAAAGTTAGTTTGGGACACAATGAGAGGGTATGACCTACCCATAAACATAACAAGGCGCTCAATGTCGCCTTCGGCGGGACAGCCTTAAGCGTGGCTTCGCCACAAGGCTGTCCATTACCTTGGCGTTAAGGTTCCGAATAGAAATGAGGAAATTTATAAGCTTACTGTTTATGTTTTCCGTTCCTACAGCTTATTGCTGGGAGTGCCCAGAAAACCCTTTTGACTTAGAGGAAAATTGGGATATTCGAAATCAAGTATTTGTGGCGCAAGTCATGAAGGGAACTTACGCTCCAGAAAACCCAATTGAGACATTTAGCTATGAATTGAGAATTACAGCTAAGCTAAAAGGGGAAGTAGCTGATAATCTTATGTTATACGGCGATTCAAGCTCGCGCTCTCTTGAGCTGTCTGGGGAGTATATATTTTTCATGGATAATAAAATGATGAGTTTATGTACACTAGTATTCCCTTTTAGCTTTTCCTGGGCTGAGAGAAATGACATTCGGGAGGCGGAATATGTCCGTAAAGTTATCAAACTTAGTGGGTACCAACCCTAACGAGTACAAGCAGGTTGCAACGGGCTTATGGCCCTTCGCAGGACGGCCTACGCTATGCTCCAGTCGCCCCAGTTGTAGTCGTTAGATTTTAAAATTGTACATTGATTTGTAGCGTTCTTTGCTCCGCAAATAGACACCCAAACCCGCACCGGCGGGTTTTTTTATGCCCAAAATTCAAGGAGTGATCCCCAATGACCCAACGCATAACAATTCGCGATGCCGTGCTAAACAAACTGAAAACTCTATCGGGCTATACATTCCCGCCTCCTGGCACCACAGAAGAAATTGAATCAAAAAAACTGCCGGCGATTGTTGTGGGCTTTGCAACTGAGAACACCGAACACGAAATGCATGGCGGTACCGAGCGGCAACTGGATCTGACGGTTGCTGCGGTAGTGAAAACTAGCGGTGATGTATATGCCGCGTTAGACCAGGCAGCAGCAGATATTGAAAGGGCTTTGCAGGATGCTTCTCTGGAGGACGTGTGTGATTTGTTCCTGCTCAGCCAAACCGAGTTTGCGCTGGACCAGGATCACCCATTAGGTGAAGTGCGCCTGACGTATGGCGCCAAGTATTCCACTGAACCTACAGATTTTTAACGAAACAACCCGATGAGATCATAACTATGGCACAAGGTTACAAAACCAAGTTTTATCGCAGTGATGATGGTAGCTCCTATTCACAGGTGGCGGGCATGTTGGATCTTGAACCCGGTGAAGAGTCCCGCGGTTCTGTCGACATGACCCCGATTGATGGCACCAGCGGCTATATGGACTATGACCCCTCCGGCTTGCGGGATGCCGGCGAGGTTTCCATTACTTTGATCTGGAAAGAAACCGACAGCGGCCAGCAGGCACTGCGTGCAGATTACGACTCCGATACCAATAAGCATTACAAGGTTGAATACCCAGAAGGTACCACCGTCGAGTTTCTTGGACATATTACCGGCTGGGGTAAGGCGGTACCTAAGGATGACAAGATTACTCGCACGGTTAAATTCAAGATCTCAGGTAAGCCTTCGGTAACTGCAGGTAGCTAACCATGAATTTAGTTCCAGCCCCTATTTTAAAGTCTGAAACAGTGCTTTTTGGTGAGCAAGAAGTTGAGCTATTTGAGCTGAGTGCTTACCACCGCTGTGAATACCTGCAGAAAACTACCGAGGACATCCCCCTACCGCAAGGTGACGATGTTCCAAAAACTGAACTGGAATCCTTTGGCCAGCTCTGGGCTTTTCGTGCTGGGGAAGTTAGCAATAAATTATTGCTGATTGCCTACGCAATTTGGATGAAGCCGGACTGTCAGGATTCGGTGGAGCAGATTCATCAGGGGCTTATCCGCAGTATTACTCCTGAATTGATCGATGTGCTCTATGTGCCTGCAGCTAAGCTATCCGGCCTTTTTGTAGAGATACCCGATGAGGGTGAGGGTAGCAATACGGAAGGTGAGGACAGCGAAAAAAAAGGCTAGTGCCGGGTTTCTACTTTGCCCGGCAGCTCGCGCGGGATTTTAATCGCCCTGACTATTTCAACATGTTGCGCTCGATGAGTTCTACCGAGTTTGATCACTGGTATGAATTCCACTCCGAGCGGCCCTTACAGACCGAAGTCCAGCAATGGCAACTCGCCCATATCGCCGCTGGCACCTTGGGAGGCAAAGTCTCTCAATACCTACCTCAGACGCACAAACCTAAAACCGTGCAGCAGCAAATCGCAATCTGGAACTCCATGAGTTGAGCAATGGCTAAACAAACATCCATGGCCACGATGGTGGCCAACTTGGAGCTGCGCTCCACTCAATATAAGCGGGAGATGGACCAAGCTACTGCACGCAATAAAAAGCTAACCCGAGAACTGAAGTCCACCAGTTCAGCGGGGGATATGTTTGGCCGTTCCATGCGCGGAGCTGCACAGGGTGTCGCCGCTATCGATGGTCCCTTGGGGGGTGTTTCTGGTCGAGTCGGTGCGCTTAATGGATTGCTTACCAGTGGGAACTTGGCATGGGCGACTTTTGGTGTCGCGATCGCTGGTGTCACAGCCGTGATGTACAAAAGTATTCGTGCTGGTGAAGAAATGGAGCGGGGTCAGCTCAAGATTGAGGCACTGCTGAAGGCGACCGGTAGTGCCAGTGGTCGAACTGCAGAGCAGCTGGATGAACAAGCCCGTTCAGTGGCCCGCGCAACCCTGGCTAGTGTTACTGGTATCCGTGAAGCTCAGGGCATATTGCTCACCTTTAAAGGTGTTCAAGGCCCGGTATTCGATGATGCTATTCGCCTCAGCCAGGATATGGCAGCGGTGATGGGAGGCGATGCAAAGAACGCGGCACTTCAGTTAGGTAAAGCGTTAGAGGAACCCTCAACCGGAATCACCGCACTGAAGCGTGCCGGTGTCAGTTTCACGGCTGCAGAAAAGGAGCAGATCAGGACTCTGGAGCAATCGGGACGTGTCGCCGAAGCTCAGCGCATGATTCTGTTAAAGCTTGAGCAGCAGGTGGGCGGTGCCGGTGCTGCTGAAGCGGGTGGCCTCACCGGTGCAACAGACTCTCTTGGACAGGCCTGGGAAGAGTTTCTGGAAGGCCTCAGTCAAACAAGTGGCTCGACCAGTATGGCCACTGTAGGGGTTAATAAGTTGACCGAGGCGGTGAATACCTTGCGGCGAGGTATTGCAGCCACCGACGAAGAAAAGCAGCGCAATCAGTTTGCTGAACTGCATAAGCAGTATGTTTGGCATCAGCAGATGCTGGCCAAGGCAGAAGCCGAAGGCATTCAGGTTCAGATCGAAATCCACCGCAACAGATCTGACATGATACGCGGCCAACTTGCTGAGCTACAGAGTGAACAAATAGCCGCGCAAAAAAAGCGGCAGGATGAAGAGAGGAGAGCTGAAGAAGCCGCGGCAGCTGCGAGAGAGCAATCTGAGCGTGATCGTATAGCTCAGCAGCGTGCAATGGCAGAGGAGGCGGGCACTGCTCAGTTAATGCAACTGGATCAGTTCCTAGCCAATCAACAAGGCAAAATAAAGCTGGATCATGAACAGCGACTCCAACAAATAGCTGGGTTGCAAATTGCCGAGGAAGAGCTTACCAGGCGAGGCTTTGAATCCATTGAGGCACTTCGTACTGAATACGCTGAGCGTGAGAAAGAGCGCTTCCAATTGGCCATGGCTGAAGAGCAGGCACGCACAGCCAATGGTGAAGGCGAAGAGGGGCTGATCGGTGAGGATGGTTTAACTGAAGCAGAACGCCAACGCATGGTTGCCCGCTTGGAGACGTTGCAGCTTTCCTGGCTTACCGAAATGGAACAGCTGCAGGTACAACAAGATGAAGAAATGGCACTGCTGGATCAGGCATTCGCCAGCAAATTAATTGCGCACGATACCTATGAGCGCAATCTCACCCTTTTAGAAAACAAACATCGAAAGCAGCGTGAGAAGTTCGAGAAGGCATCCAATAAAAGCAGACTTCAACTGTTTGTTACTGGAGCTAGCCAAGTGCTATCTGCAGCAGCGGCCTATAACCAAAAAGCTGCGAAAGCGGAGATGGCAATGGCCGTTTTCTCTACCGGGGTTTCCCTTGTAAAAAATATCGCAAAAGCTTCTGAAATTGGATACCCGCAAAATATTCCCATGATTGCCGGCGCTATTGGCCAGGGTATTCAAATCGCTGGGATGCTGTCTGATTTGCAGGCGCCCAGCGGCGTTTCAGGCAGTGCTGCCGCACCCAGTATTAGCACAACGGGTTCAGCCGTAGAGAGCCCTGGTGTGTCTGGTATTGATGAGGTAGTCGAAGGGGAATCGCAACAGCCAGCTTCTCAAGTGATTATCCAGATTCAGGGAGATGTCGTTGGCGATAGCGGTGAACGATTTATAGAAGAAATTCAAACCAAGATGAGTGAGGGAGAACTGGTTCTGTTCGATAAGAACAGCCGTCAAGCTCTAGAGCTTACTGGATAAAGGAGTAGCTCATGCTGATTCAATACACACCAACTCGCTCACTAGTTGGTGATGGTAGTGACTTCCAGATTGAAGCGAAGTTGAAGCGCTATGACAGCAGTGACCGGCTTGAAGGTAAAGAACATAAAGCGCTCAGTGGGCAAAGCGAGTACACGGTCTATCGCATTGAAGAGGAATATGTTTGCCAGACAGTGCCTATCAAAGTTACTAGCGCAGAATTAGCGCGCTGGCGTGAGTTCAAAAGAAGCTGCGCATTCGGTGAGTTCTTTACTTTCGATGCCTACGGTACGACAGCGCTTGCTGATGATCCCCAGCAAGTACAACTCAAATTTAAATCCTTCAAAGAAAAGCGGCAGAAAGATGGTCGCTTTATCTTCTCGTTTACCACAGTTCAAGTGATTGCTTAATTATGCGCAACAACTCTGAGACATTTGATATATACAACCAGGCACCGCAACGGCAATTACGTTTGGTGGTTGAAATTGGTTATGACATACCACTCTATATCAGTAGTCATACGGATATTCCCGGGCTTCCTGCGAATGCGATTCTTGGGACCTTAAAGAAGTGCAGTTCCACCAGCCAAAAAATTATTCCTGAGCAGGGGTTGGCACAGATAGGAGCAATCTCCTTTGAAGTGGTTGATATCGCCGCTCAGTTGTCCTATGTACTGCGTGATGAGCTGGAGCAGGGGCGCGGTATTAAGGGAAGTACAGTCCGCTTATATCAAGGTTTTGCTGGCCTTGCTTGGGAGGATTTTAGGCTTGAGCAGACTCAGATTGCTGAGGAGTCTATTTCTTACACGAACGGTATTTACCGTGTGCGTTGCCGGGATATTCAGCGGGAAATGCGCAGTGATATTTTTGTACTTAACAGTACGCGCTTATCTGCAGACTTCTCTAAATCTGACGTTACCCTACAAGTTTACGATGCAAGCAGCTTCGAACCAAACCCGCACACCTCAGCCTATGGCGATGCCCCGAATCAATCAGTTTATTACCTGAAAATTAAGTATCAGGATGGTTTCGAAATTGTTCGGGCTACCGGTAAAACCGATAGTAGCTTTACTGGCTGTACTCGAGGCCTATTCGGTACCTATGCCCGTGACCATATACTCCCAGAAGACAGCGATGATGAAAGCGGGGTAGAAGTAGAAGAGTTTGTCTACCTGGAAGGTCCAGGCCCTCAGCTGGCGTATGCGCTCCTTACTGGCGCTATCTTAGGTACCGATGATGCACTGCCCAGCAATTGGCATCTAGGGATAGATCCTAACTATGTGGTCCTCGATCAATTCGAAAATATAGGTTCAGACTGGTACAAGCCCAGCGACCACTCCAAAGGTAAGATTTTAAGATTCGACGGACTCGAAGAAACGGATGGCAAGAAGTTTATCGAGACTGAAATCAATCTGCTGCTCGGTGCATTTATGCCAGTTAATGCTGCCGGCCAGTTGGGGTTTCGTCGTATGGCTGGAGTACTCGCCGACTCTGGAAGTGTAGCGACAATTGGTCCTGATGATGTTACCAGCCTTGGTGAGCTGAAATATAGCTTGGCGGGTGTGCGGAATGTATTTTCGGTTGAATGGAGTTGGTTTGAGCAGCCTGGATTTGATGGCAAGTATCTGCGTACAAACCACGTACTTGATGCTGATTCAATCGCTGTTCATGGTGAGGCAAAACAGCATACTTTGGCATTTAGAGGGCTCCATAATTCACGCCACACCTACACTACGATTAAAAACACTTTTGATGCGCTTAGGGATCGCTTTGCCGGCCCTCCATTGAGCCTGCGCTTGGGATTACTGCCCAGTAAAAACGATCTGGAAGTGGGGGATATCGTACGGGTGAGCTTACCGCAGCTGCGTGATCACTCGATTCGTGGTGATAGGCCCTACGATTTTAATTTCGCCAGTGATAATGAAGGCTGGATACCTCGTGATGGTATTACCACCTCCATTGTGAATGATGGAGTGCTGGCGATTAATGTCGTTGGTGAGAATCCCTGGATTAGCCGCAGTTTCTCCCCCACTTTTCCGGGTGCAGATCTGCCCTATCTGAAATTGCGCATTCGTCGCACCAGTGATGAGCCGATCGCTGCAGGTACAGGCAGTAAACTGTTTTTCAAACACACCGGAAGTAGCAGTTATTTTTCAGCGGGCGCGGATGAAATGCTCGATCTCATCGAGCGCATGAACAGTGTTAAAGATGAGTGGCAAGAATTTGTATTGGATCTATCCCAGGAGGACGACTGGACCGGCGGTGATATCGAGCTAATCCGCATCGATATAGGCCATGACCACACTGCAGACTATAGCTATGAGCTGGATTACATCCGGCTACTTCCTGCTTTAGGGATGGATGAATACAGCTTAGATCGGGCTATGGAGGTTCAGAGAGTCAGTATTAACCAAGTGACGGGCGCGGTCAGTGTTGACCTGTTCGGAAGCTACCAACCTGCCGGCATGATTGCCGATCAATCCGAAAGCACCAGCGCTGAATTGCCAGATGAGTGGTATGAGAGTGAGGGTACTGCAATGGCGGCTGCCGGCCTCAGCATTGATGCCAGCGGTTTTTTAAGTGCCGACGGCCTATTAACTGGCGACACTAACAGCCGAGTGATTTATTTCCATGCCGGTGACCTCACAATTCCAGCAGAGCGAACCCTTTCTGTTAGTGACAATGTAGAGCTTCGTATTCGCGGCGTATTGCAGGTAGAGGGAGAATTGATTGGTATACCTGGCAACAAAAGCAGGGGGTTTCTGGGGTCGTGTCGCGGGGGCTCTGGTGAGATGTCAGGCGTATCTGCTTCAGCCCCAACGACTTCTGCTTGCAGTGGCGAGCTGGTTGTTGGTCGCAACGAAGTAATGCCGCAGCTTAATATTGAAAACTATGGTGGCGAATTGCAGGGCATTCCTGATGATCTGCGTGGTAGTGGCGGAGCGGAGGGAGGCAAATCCTATCACTATCAACCTGGGGATTGGGCCTATGACCCCAGCGGTTTAGGCGGTGCTGGAGGAGGCGGCGGTGCGGGGATAGTAGCTATTGCCCGGGGCATTGCATTTGGAGTCAGCGGCAAAATTGATAGCTCTGGCGGAGATGGGATTCCAGGCACGAAATTATCCGGCTCCCCGGGTAATTACGGTGGAAGTGGTGGCGGCGGTGCACCGGGTGGAGTTGTTCTTTTAGTGGACGGCACTGATAACCCGATGCCGGTGCTTACCAATAGCAAAATTATTGCTTGCTATGGCGACAGCCCGGATAGCCCAGGGCGTGCCGGGCTAGGGGGGACCTGTCTCGGTACTAACGCCGTGCGCTTGCTGTTTGTACCGAAATCGCGTGTAGCCTATCCAGACCACGGAGATCCCGCACTCGACCCCGACGTTAAAGCCGCCCTGGATGCCGCCGATACTGCTCAGGCCTCTGCTGAAGCTGCACAGGCAGATGCTGATGCGGCCCTGGATGATCTGGCTAGTATTGCCGCTGATGGAATCCTGCATCCCACAGAAAAGCTCCAGGTGATTCGTGAATATAGCCAGCTCATTGCCGAGCAGGCTGGGATAGAAACCCAGGCTAACGAATACGGTATTACCGATGAGAAAACCGATTACACAGCAGCAATTAGCGCTCTGGCCAGCTACCTTAACGGGCTCACGCCAACCTGGAATGATGCAACCGCGAGCACCCCGATAAGTCGGAGTATTTGGGAGGCAAACTGGGAGTATGTTTATGAGCAGCGTCAGGCATTGCTAAGAAAAGTTTCAGAGCGTGCTGCAGAAGGGGCGCGCCTCGCAGGATTAGGCAACAACCTTTTGCCTGGCAGTTTGTCTGTATTTTCTGGATATGCCTTGCCCCCATTTTTTGGAGGCTCCAGATACAGCTTATCAGTGGCAACGGTAACCTCCCCACCGAACTCGCGATGCTTGCAAGTCGATTTTACTGGCTCTACAGGCCAGGGGATGTGGCTTGATTTTCGTCACTATGAAGGCCAACGAGTTTTTGAAGTGGAGGAGGGCAAAACCTACATCATCTCTGCTTGGAGCCGGACAAAAACTCAAACGATGGATGTGAGAATTGAACTGCGTAATGCCGATGACGAGAATTCTCATTTTGGCTACTCGCCATACTTATCCTACGGTTATTGGTTTTCCCGTCGTAGCTGGACTGTGACTGCTACTGGTTCCGGATTTTGTTATCTGAGAGTGGCAGCGGTCAATTTAGATGCAGAGGAATACTTACGTTTTGATTGCTTAATGATTGAAGAGGCAATTGGAAACCAGACCAAGCCAAGTAGTTATTCTCGGCCTAGTGGAGGGTATACCGACCCTGAAACTGGAATGATATTTGACCAGCGTGGCCTACCTCAAAATATTGGTAGCGTCGCGAGCTTGCCCACCAGTAGTACGGTGCTATCAGGATCCGATAATGGCTCGTCCGCAAAAATAACGATTTCTGCCCATACCGTTCAGTATGCGGGATTTACGGTTAGCTATAACAGCGGATCTATTACCGGGCTAAATTTTTCAACTACATACTATGTTTACGTGAATGACGCCGACTATACCGGTGGTGGGGTCACTTATTACGCAACCACGGAAATTTGGCAGCTTGCGGCCGGGATTGGCCGTAGAGCAATAGGTACTATCACTACTCCTGCCGATGGTGGGGGAACGACAACCCCGCCAGATCCCTTTTGCGTGGACTATGACACAGTTTTGTCGGATGGACGCTACGTGCGAGATCTCCAGCCTGGTGATTTGGTTGAGTGCATCGATATGCATACTGGTGAACGCGGGGAATTTCCATTGCGTGCAATGGGCGAAGGTGAGGAAGAGTGTTATAGCCTGCGCACTCCCGAAGGGGCAGAGATATGGCAGTCAAAGTCCACCCCTATGGATTTACCGGATGGTTCAATGGTGCGTACCTCAGAAATGCTAGGCAAACCGGTTTACGTGCTTAGCAATGGTGTCACGCAACTGTCTGTGGTTTCAGTGCTGCAAAAGCTAAGTGTGCGCCGTGTGTTAAAGCCCGATTTGGGCAATCGCATGTTTTTTGCCGGCCGTAAGTCTGATCTAACTATTGCTACCCATAACGCAACTTATAAACCCTAAGGAGGGTGGAATGCCCAGCTTTTCCCCGAAAACTATTGATAGCCTTGAGGCTTGGCAGTTCGCCTATACCATTGATGATGGCCATAGCGCCGGCACTATTGTCAGAGCTTCAATAACTTCCAAAGCTGAGGCTGCAACCTCTGATGCCCAGGCCGCAGCAGTATTGAAATGCACCATTGCCGTGATTGACGATCAGGGAAATTTACTAACTGACGCAGCCGGCGATGAAATGAGCAGCGTCTATGTAACTACAAAAACGCTACAGACTGATGCAGGTCAGACAGTAAATGTTGCTGACCATATAGCAGACTTGGTATCCGACTGCATCGTTGAAGTTGCGAATCGCCTTGCTGTACATAGCTCAATTGCAGCTTTGGCAATTCCGAATGGATAACTAAAACAATCGGTGGCCAACCGGCGGGAGATATTGTTGGCGGTTATTGGGGATGCAGGCAGTAACTTTACCCAGGTGATTACGCAACCTCTATCTGCGTAAAAATATTTATTGGGATAACTAGATTTATTAGTAGTGCCGTATTTAGTTTTTATTATACCTGGTACGGTTAGAGGGGAAAAAATTTTGTAGGGGTAGGAATGGGTGAAATACAATGCTTCGGGCAGTTTTAGCCTAGTAAACTGATAAAGTTATTTTTCCAAATTGGAATTTGCCAAGACTTCGAATAAATGCTTGATTGTCAAGGAACTGGTCTTGCTTTATCGGGGTTCGGCTCTAAAAAACTGTTCAAAGTGTTGTTGTATTTCACAATGTAAGTAATGGAATGTAGTTTTGAAAGAATTGACAAATAAATACCCTCAGTGCAGAGCTGTATTAAAAAATGCTATCGCTAGTGCAGCTTTAATCTGCGCATCGACATTAGTTCAGGCGGAAACGATAAGCACAAAAATAGACCTGGGCGAACCGTACCCATTTATAATGGAAGATGGGGTTGACTACGAAGTAGATTTGGATCTTGGTTTTCAGTTCGATAGCATTGACAAAATTTGTATCAATACCGAAATTAAAGATGCAGATGCCTCCTCGGTAGGTTATGGAGTGATAGCTGAAGCAGTAGAACCTGGCAATATCATTAGGGGTATAATGCATATGAGCCTTATCGGTTATTCAGTTTCCGTTTCAACTCCAGAAAATCCCAACCCTCCTCCTCAGATAGAAGATGTCGTTTTTTGTGAAAATGAAAGTAGTATTTTGGCAAATAACTTTCTTGATGGAGAGAGTGAGCTTAAACTCCGTGTGTCTGGTGGTTTCGTAGAATTCTGGGATATTGAGGTAGTTGTTGAGGGTGATGTTTCGGATATTCAGCTGGCGATTGAGCTTGATGAGCCTGTCGAGTTTTCAGTGCCTTCCTATGGGGGGAGAGTTAATTATGATGCGAGTATTCGTAATTTAGATTCTGAGAAATCACTGGTCACATTCGAACAGTGGAGTGTACTCAAATTCCCCAATGGGGATTATTATCCCATTCATAAATCAAGGGATGTGGTATTAAATTATTCTGAGTCGAAAGATTACACTAGAAATTATCTAAACGTACCTGCTTGGTTCGAAGCTGGAGATTACGAGCTAATTTGGTATGTAACTGATCCAAGTACCGGTAGTCGAGTGAAAGATAGTCTGCATTTCACAAAGAGTGCTGACTAAGTTTTAAGCTGCTAGCGAGCTGAGGCGCTCTTGTGTTTTAGCTACTCTATTCGAAAGAATCGTTATACTTCATAACATATTAAGTGAATTATTATTTTGAAAAAGCTGACTATAAATCAACCTTTGCATAGATCTGTGTTAAAAAAATCTATCAGTGCCATCGCGTTAACCTGCGTATCAACATTAGTTTATGCAGATACGATCAGTACAAAAGTAGACCTGGGTGAGCTGTTCCCCTTTAGAATGGAAGATGGGGTTGAGTATAAGCTAAATGTAAATGTCGGATATCAATTTGATACCATTGATAAAATTTGTATCAATGCTGAAGTTGATAATGGAACTGCTAACTCAGTATCTTATTCTCCGAAAAATGAATCTGAAAATCCTTTTCTCGCTTTTGTTCCGCAAAAGTGGTGGTTGTATAGGACCATAGAATTTCCAACACCTGAAAACCCTAACCCTGTTTCACAGTTGCAAAAAAATATCAATCTTTGCAGTGATGAAAATGGTGTCTTAGCAAATAGCTTTCTCGATGGAGAGGGTGAATTTACATACACTGTGTCCGATGGTTATATAGACTTTTGGAACTTTGAGCTGGTTGTAGAGGGGGATATTTCTGACATTCAGGTGGCGGTTGAGCTTGATGAGCCCGCTGAGTTTTCAGTGCCCTCCTATGGGGGGAGAGTCAATTATGATGCGAGTATTCGCAATTTAGATTCTGAGAGGTCATTGGTCACATTCGAACAGTGGAGTGTGCTCAAATTCCCCAATGGGGATAAATATCCCATCCATAAGTCACGGGATGTGGTGTTAAATTATTCTGAGCCCAAGGATTACACTAGAAATTATCTGAACATACCAGCTTGGTTTGAAGCTGGAGATTACGAGCTAACTTGGTATGTGGCTGATCCAAGCACTGGGAATCGAGTGAAAAATAGTATGCATTTTTCAAAGAGTGCTGACTAAGTTTTAAACATGCTGGGGCGCTCTTGTGTCCCAGCTGCTCTAGAAGGCCGCGCAAAATACTCCGGCAACCATAAGTAGCAATCAAAGACAGAAGTTTGAGCGAATCCTACCGGTATGGTGGGGGGGGCGACTAAAGGCCTATTTTCCCCAGTAGTGGGCGGTGGGTAATGGATGCGGCGTTTCAGAATTGCCACTCCAGGGCAGGCAAGCAGCGAATCGCATTAAAAGCGGGCTACTTGCCTACGACAGTTAAGCTTGAGCGGACTATTCGTCGCCCTTCGGCTTATCCTTAATCGGTGCGCACATGCCGCCGCCTATGTACTCCTCACCAGTTGGGCAAGGATCAATTACGGCTTCGGGTCCGGCAATAATATTAGTATCAAATAGCATTTTGTATTTCCTTTTTAAATGCATTGCGGAATTTGAAATTATCAAACTTCGAAAGTTGGCGCAATATTCAATGTACCCTTTTTGGTGCCTATCCGTACCAGAACAAACTAGCTAAGGGTGGATTTAATCTGGTGCCGACCTCTTTGCTCTTTTTTTGTTCTTTGCCATTGTATCCCCAAGTGCTTACTTTATCCTATTTGTAAGGCTTGCAACCCATTGATTTGAAACAGATTTTAGAGAATAAAGGATGCAGATTTTCGGGCTGCGGGGTACAGTACCCTGGTTAGTAGTGAGATAGGGCAAGTTAGGAAGCAATTAAAGGGTGCAGTTTTAGTGTCGCCGCGCGGTACCAGAAAATGAAGCAGGACGGTGATGAGCTTATTAAAAATTTTGAAGTTTGATTCGAGCTGTTTCAGTCAAACCTGAGTATTGAATCCTTTATTAAGAGCGTTATTTGAAGTATCTATATGTCCCAAAATAAGCATAACCAGGCTAAGCAAGGCCGCACAGCCCAAGCTGGGCGGCTGCTATTGCTGGCAGCGTTAGGTGGTCAAGGAGGGTCATGAGTGAATAGAGATCCGGGCGAAGTATTGAGCAAAGCCAGAAAGGCCTATCAGGATGAAGATTACCCGGCGGCTTTGGAAAATTATCAATGGTTTTATCACAATGCATTGGATGTAGATGAGGCTTATTATGGAGTTAGGCTGTCCTATTGCCTAGGTGAGTGGGCAGATTTAGGGAGGGAATTTCCAGAAGCTGCTGATGCATTGCTCCAATTAAAGAAAGTAACTTTGTCAGACTTTTCTAGCACGAAGTCTAGAGAGGCTTTCCATGAGTATTCTAGAATTTGCGAGTACCTAGAGTGCAAAGAAGAGGTATATGATCAGTTCCTTGCTGTTTATGGCTCAGATAGGGAGCTTGCTGAGAAACTGTTTCCTTATGTCTATGAATACTGTGCTTCAAACGAAAAGTGGGATATTTGCCGAGAATATCTTGGTACTGGCAACAGCCAGTACAAGCAATCACTTGAAATGTTTGACCAGATGATGGAATTTGTGGAAGAAAATTCAGGTGAGGTAGGTGAATCTCTATATAGAGATGCTGCTGCGATCATAAAACAGGAAGCTCTATGGATTTTGAATATGCTCAATCATATAAACGCGCCAGGCGAATATGAATCCGCTATATCTAAAATGGAGTCTGATTTTAAGAAAAGAGGCCGTGGAAGTATATATGAACAAATCTGCGAGGTTGCACCTCACAATCAAAGACAGTCAACGCTGTAAAATGCATAGCCGTTTCGGGTATTTTGCCTCATAGGAGAGTTAAGTGCTAAATAAATTTTTGTCCGGAGTCACCTTGGGTGCGGGGTTTTCGATTTCGGCTCTATGTGTTTATACGATATGGATGTTTTATGTCTTTCCGCTGTTAATTGATCAAAGTTTTACTTCCAAACTTGAGGAGACTGAGAATTTGAGTCAGCTTCAGCATTATGAAAATACCCCCAATTTTCATAATTTGCCTGTCGATGATCAAATTGAATTGGCTACAGCTATCATAATCGTGAAGTTTGAAGAGGGTGACAATGGAAGTTACAGAAGCGTAGTTGAAGAAATTCTCAAAAAAGAAGATGGGATTGAGCTCTACTATAACGTAGGAGAGGTGTACGAAGAGGCCCCGACTTACAACCGCTCAAAAAACTTTATGCAAGAAAGAGCGATTGTTTTTATGTAAGGAAATCCTGCAACTATGAGGTTTTCGACAACTTTTGAAGGTGAGAGGATCATTGGATTGGGTGGTATTTCACTGGCCTTGTTGAGAGAGAAGTGTAATGGCGCATAGCAAGCCAATAAACTTTTCGCCTTTAGTGGTGCCGGGCAGCTTACACTTAGGTTCGCTGTGTTACAGCTGAAGGTTATTGGGACTTTAAATGGCATAAGGAGGGTAAATGAAATCATTTATCATTAATTTTGTCGGCTTAGTTGGATCTTGGGATATGATTGATCTTGCGTCCGAAAGCTCGCTTAACTCTATTTTTGCCCCTCTTTTATGTACAGGCTTCCTGATTTCCAGTGTGATCTGGATTATTGTGAAGCTCAAAGTAACTCATGGCTCTAGCTTTGATGGTGACTTTGGCAGTGGTGGTTTTGGTGGCGGAGATGGAGAGGATGGTGGGTGTTAAATCACTTGACAAGTTAATTCTGTCGACCGCAGTTTTCTTTGTACACCGTTTCTATTTCTGAAATTTGATATGACATAACACGGACATTTTGACTGCTGTGCAATCCTTATCCTCGCCTGTTCCCGCAGGCGATCGCCCATTGTTATACGCCTACATAAAATCAATGAACCTAGAAGATTTTAAATTGTGATTAATTTCAGGGTTCTGTAAGTAGTTGTCCATCTACCAATTAGTCTGAGTAGCTTATATTCACTTGCTAGAATCTGTCAATGCGTGGAATTATTTTGTGCTACCTAATAAGTCAAGGGTAATAAGTAAAGATAAAGAATAGGTAAAGAGTAAAAGGTCTAATTTTAAGGAAGTAGGAATTCTCGAGACTTTCTTCTTGTGTGTGCTCCATCAAAAAAAATTGTGTTGGGTATTGTCATCTTTTTTCATCTTGGGTATCGTCAAAGGCGAAGAAACAGAAGTAAGGAGATTTATCATGCAAGTAGAGACTGATATCACAGCAGGCCCTGACACTTCGATCAATCCTATTCCCTAACAATAGATCGCTGAGGCTGGCTTAGTTCGCCTCACTACTGATTTCTCAAGCATATAAGGAAAGTTGTTATGCAAGTAGAGACTGACATCAAAGCAGGTCCTGATTCTGCAATAAACCCTGTTCCCTAGTAATAGGGCAGTTAGGTTCGCTTAGCTCGCCTCACTACTGATTTCTCAAACATATAAGGAAAGTTATTATGCAAGTAGAGACTGATATCAAAGCAGGTCCTGATGTTGCAATAAACCCTGTTCCCTAGTAATAGGGCAGTGAGGTTCGCTTAGCTCGCCTCATTACTGATTTCTCAAGCATATAAGGAAAGTTGTTATGCAAATAGAGACTGATATCAAAGCAGGTCCTGAATCTGCAATAAACCCTATTCCCTAGTAATAGGGCAGTGAGGTTCGCTTAGCTCGCCTCATTACTGATTTCTCAAGCATATAAGGAAAGTTGTTATGCAAGTAGAGACTGATATCAAAGCAGGCCCTGATTCTGCAATAAACCCTGTTCCCTAGTAATAGGGCAGTTAGGTTCGCTTAGCTCGCCTCATTACTGATTCCTCAAGCATATAAGGAAAGTTGTTATGCAAGTAGAGACTGATATCAAAGCAGGTCCTGAAGCTGCAATAAACCCTGTTCCCATGTAATAGGGCAGTTAGGTTCGCTTAGCTCGCCTCATTACTGATTTCTCAAGCATATAAGGAAAGTTGTTATGCAAGTAGAGACTGATATCACAGCAGGCCCTGAATCTGCAATAAACCCTATTCCCTAGTAATTGGGCAGTGAGGTTGGCTTAGCTCGCCTCACTACTGATTCCTCAAACATATAAGGAAAGTTGTTATGCAAGTAGAGACTGATATCAAAGCAGGTCCTGAAGCTGCTATATCTCCTATTCCCTAGCAATAGGGCAGTGAGGCTGAGCTTAGCTCGCCTCACTACTGATTTATCAAACGTATAAGGAAAGTTGTTATGCAAGTAGAGACTGATATCAAAGTAGGTCCTGACCCCGCGCTAAATCCTATTCCCTAGCAATAGGGCGGTGAGGTTGGCTTAACCAGCCTCACTGACTACCAGGGCTTACATTATCCAGAAGTAGCAGCTAACTTCTAAGCTGGATCTGAAGCGCAGACTTACATGAGCCCTGACTGATAATTCCTTTGTGAGTTGGCGGATACACGGTGCAGATCTCAGCCTCAATCCCCAATTAATCACCAATTCTCCGGTCGTTTCATGCCATATTTTAATGGCAACTCAATGCAGAAGGTGCTGTAGCGTCTTCAATTTGATCGCCCCTTGACTTCTGTGAGCGCAATATAGTTTTGTTCTCTCTGGGCGGGCAGTTATCTAGCAAAACATAAGTCTGGAACGCAGTTTACCAATGTCGGATATAGGCCCGTGCTATCAAGAGAAGAGCTTGAGCTGATTTTGAAGGGCGCGGCTAATGTGTCGGTGTGGTATTTTTAATTTAATTAAGGGCGCCAGACTGGAAAAGGGTGGTTTCCATTTGTAAGTAGATCGTGGGCAAGTCAGTCATAGAGTTGGTCCAGCTACCTTGCTAGTAGGGGCAGTAATAAGTAGATGGTGAGGCAGGTGTATTACTTTCTTGATTTTGCAATTCAGTGGAATCGGTTACCGGCGATTGCAGTTTGACTTCTGTTCAAATATACAGTTTTCGCGTGTGCCAAAAATTGATTAGTTGAGTAATTATGGGCTTTGTAGAGCGGATGAGCCGCCCCATTGTTTGCACACAGTTTGCTATAACTGCATGATAATTAATAAGTCTTCTGGCTGATTGTGGCTCCTGAGGTCGCGGGTTCGATCCCCGTCGGCCACCCCAGATTCTTCCTTGTTTATCATGGACTTAAAGCCCCGTCTCGTGCGGGGTTTTTTCGTTTCTGATTCCGGTATGGTAATTTTGGCCTTAGTTTATGTTGAGGTTTTGATTCCATCAATTGGTACGGGGGGGCTTTGAGGGGGAATGATAAAGAAGAAGGAATCATAGATCTGAAAATTGAGGTTGGCGATATGAATTAATTTTCTCCTTTTTTTGGCAAAAAACTTCTCACAAGAGGGGGAAGTTGATGAGGCGATAGAGATCTTACAGAACCTCAAGGGTGGAATTAAAGTCAACCTTGTCTTTTAGAGGGGCTGGGGGAGTTGTTACTGGGCTGGCTTGAGTCTGAATGCCCAAGAAAAGTAATAGATAGGGTGGGGTTGAGGGAGGTTGTTAGCAATCTGCTTTAGCATTTTTATTACAAGAGGCCGCATGTGGCTATGATACAAAGCGTTGACGCTACAATTGGAGGAGTTCCTGTTGCAAAAATAGCTCTGTGGATTTCTATTATTTTTGGGTATATTGGTAGTTTTTTCTCTGTTTCTCAATGTAGCTAAAATAAATTTATAGAGTTTTCCTCTGGGTCGATTAATAGGCTTAGCATTGAAGTGGAGGCTAAAATTGAGGATAGTAAAGGCCTCTCAGTATCTGTTGCTTTGCCATCATCAATCAAATTTTAACCTGTGACTCTTTCTTCCAATTCTGCAAGTCAACTACTGGTAGTGGCGCAGGTTAAGCTTCGAAAAAGGGAGGTATCTATAGATGCTAGGATGAAGGAGTAGGAGTCGACAAGAACTGAGCCTGAAAATAAAAGGACAGCCGCTACAAAATTCAGAGTAGGGAGGGAGAAAAGGAAAATTAAATTATTTTTTCCTTGGGTACTTCCGATCTGGGTTGGCAACTTTATCTGCTGTTCGATCATATCTCTGCAACAGAATGGGTTTTCTGTCCAGTAAGTTTTTGCTCATCACCGTCAATATTACTGGCGGCTTTAACTTTCAAATCAGTGGAACTGAAACCACCTTTAATAACTCCCACTTCAAGCACGCTTCGCTGTTCTGTTAGCCTGGTGGTATTAAAGCTCATGTGGGTGAAGAGACGCCCGGTGCGGCTGCGAATTTTGAATTTGTGCGCTAACATTGCTCGTAAATGCGTGGTCTACAGCTACCCTTGATACTGGCTCTAAATTTTTGTCTATGCTCTTCCGGTCTTGCTATAAATAATTAATAGACCATTTTCTTTCATATCTGCTAGTGCAAGGGTTAATACATCTTGCTGCCGGGCCGCATACAGGTAGCTAATTTGATGCATGATGTGACCGCGTTGACCAAGTCACAGCCAAAAGGCTTCGTACTTCCATTCTTCGAGATAGCGACCACCGGCTCTAACCGCGCTCTATATTTTTTTTGAATGACACTTTTGCAAAATGTGATCAGGTACTGGATTTTTATGTGTGTCATTTAGGTTAAATTCGGTGAGAAAGAAAAAATCTATTCGTGAAATCGTGAAGCTCTCTACATGGTAATATCGTCCCGGAAAGGGATGTTAAATTGAGCGCGGTATAATTTACTTAGTTTAAGGTGTGTTATAAGCTTTACTTTCTCTTCCGTTAGTTAATTCAATATATTTTTTAGTGAGTTATTATGTTTATTAGAAATGCCGTCAAAACCGTAGCTGTTTCTGTCGCCTTGTTAGCCTTCGGCGCGCAAGCTAAAACATTCCAATACGAACTTCAAAACCTAGACTCAATTGGTGGTGAAATACAGTACCCAGGTTTAAATTTAGAAGGCGCGAACTCTGTAATTTTGACTGTCGATCAAGAAGATCAATGGTCACCTGCTGTACTTACTTCGTTAGAAATTAACTTTCCTAATGCGCCCAGTCTGTCAGTAAGCAATTTCCAGGTGGATGACGGAGGCTGGAGACATGAAGCGACCGTCGATGGCGCCTGGGTGTATCGTCAGCTTGATGTTGTAGTAGATGGTCTAGACCTAGAAAGTTCAAATAATACAATGATCAACATTGAGGGTTATGTCTCAGAGGCTGAAAATTTTATTGGGGCAGAGCGTTCACTGAATTTTGACCAACGACTATTTACCGCTCATGGGCAGTTGGTTGATACGACTCCAAGTAAGATTGTTGATGTCAAAACTTTTACTGTTGATGGCAACCAGGTTGAATTGTCTTTAAGAGATAATCCAACTCTTGATCCAAATTCAGCCAATGGTGATATGGCATTTATTGTCGAGTTGCTTTGGTTTGGGGAAGGGAAAGAAGTTTACCATTTTCACGCACCATTCGGTGATGAATCAAAGTTTTATGAAGCATATAAGCTAGAAGTTTCAACAATGCCTGGTCCTGATGGTGATGAAACAGTCATAAGCATTAAAGTTAAAGATGCGCAAGGCATGGAATTTGAAATTCATCATATATATCTTGAAGATATACTGAGAGAAGCGTACGAACTCTAATCGTACTCTTCTTTTTGATTTAAGGTTTTAGATACGCTAATTATCCAAATCAGTTAAGCTATCTTAGCGAAGTCGCTTTGTAGCGATACATATTACAGAAAAAAACCCGCGCTATGCGGGTTTTTTTCTGGTGTTTAAATATTTGACAATGATTTTTTCACGGAAACGGAGTTGTCTAGTCGCTGCTGAGACAAAAACTACTTCAAAGATGAAACTCTCAGTCGCTTGATTCGATTCAGAGAGCGTTATAGTAATTCAGTGATTATTGATTCTAGGTACCGCTGCCCGGCTCATAACGCCCAGCTGATGAGGGTTTGTGAGCATTTTTTAATAGGGCTCACAAACTGGATGACTATTATTTAGCAAAGCTCAGTTACTGCCTTCACCATTGACTTTGTAGATTGCTTCGGGCAGTCATTGATCTTACTCTCAATCACATTTTCATCGATAATATTAAAAATTCTCGCTTTATCAGTTCCCTTGTCGAATATCTGAGCCCAGTGAGTAAATGGGTCAGTTTTGGCAATCTGTTCTATCTCTTTGTAGGCGTCATCTTCGTTGTGAAATGACCGCTTAAAGTCCTTTATTCCACCCATAAGCAGGTTGTAAGTACCAGTAAACAATGCGTATCTTTCCATGGAATTCTCCAAATTTATAAATCTGGGCTCCGAGTCGGTAGCCTTGGGTAGTTATTGGCGACTGAATGCGCCGAAGCGCAGTTGGCTAATTGCCTGGCCAGAAGTAATAAAGCCTGCATACTAACCATGCACTCTAATTTAACCCTTTTGTTTATGTACAGAAGCTTAACCAGTATTTGCTTTTGCATTTTGAGGAGAACTTGTGTCGTAATTTGCATCATATTTTCGTAAGAATAATAGGTCTAAATTGTACTACATTTTATATTGTTCGATATATTTTTATTTTTACTTGCCTGTATAGATGAGGGGGAGGATTTTCTCTCTCTCTACCGCTCTTAACTTCCCTGGCTTGATCTAAATGTTTTGTTTTAGCTTAAAGGGTAGAATTTCCAGCCCAGAAACCTGATCGATATGTCCTTAATTGATAATGGAGGCTTTGTTTAGTTAATGATTTTGGTGGCGATATTTTCTAGATTTGTGCATTAGTACTTAATATTTAAATGTATGATATTGCGTAAAATAGATGGGTACATTTAGAGTGGGTTATCAATCAGGTTTAAGTGCTTTAATGGTTGATTCTTTGGTTGGATATACGTGAACAAAAAAAGCCTTGAAGGCTGTAAGAGTTACTTTTGTATCTCTTATATGGTTTAAATAGTTTAAATAGGTTGAATGAGTCAATTCGTGCTTTGTATGTGAGAGAAATAGTATACCTAATACTATTTCTCTGTAGTATCTATTTTGGATTGGCTTTTGTTTGTGTCTGAGTAATAGCTCTTCTCTTAAAACATAGGAAACTTCTAAATGAACAACGTGCTCAAGATCGTTACTTGTCTGGTTTTATCTATGATGACTTACAATAAGGTTTTGGCTATTGAAATCCTTGCTCACAGAGGAGCATCTGGTGAGTACCCTCAAAGTACCACCCTGGCTTTTGATATGGCATTGGAGCAGGGGGCAGATATTTTAGAGTTGGATATACATTTGTCAAAAGATCAGTTTATTATTATCAATCACGATGCAGACCTTAAAAAAAATACAGGTGTCTCGGATAAAATAGAAGATTTGACTTTGGGAGAAATAAAAGCATTGGATGCTGGATATGAGTTTACCCTAGATAATGGTGATAGTTACCCATTTCGAAACCAAGGACTCGCCCTCTTAACATTAAATGAGCTATTTGAGCGCTACCCCAATGCCATATTTAATATTGAAATTAAACCAAATGATAGAGTCCTCTCAGAAATACTATGGCAAGTAATTGTTGATTATAGAATGGAGCAGCAAGTTACTGTGGCCAGCCAGCACAGTAAAGCCATGGGACACTTTCGTGATATCAGTGGGGGAGAGATTAGAACAAGCGCAACAGTCGGTGAACTTATAGAGGCCAGTCTGGCCTGGAGTTCGGGCTTTGGATGGGCTTTCAAGCCGGATTTTGAAGTTGCCCAACTGCCATACAGTATTACCACTAAGCCCTATGTTCGCTTTTTTCAGAGTAAAGGCGTGGCCGTCGATCTCTGGACAGTTAACGATATAGATGACATTGAGCGCAGTATATCCCTTGGTGTAGATGGGATTATTGGTGATTTCCCTGGGCGAGTTTATCAACTACTTGAGAGTGCTGGAGAGCGGTAATTTTGCTAGATGTGGGTCGGAATTACCGAGTACAAAAATTTTCTTGTAAAAGAATAATGAAGTTAGTGTTAACTTGATAATTTTAACCTTAAAAAGTCAGTGCTTTATTGGCTTTTTAAGGTTCTAGGAGACGGCGATATCGATCTTTATGGGCAAAAGTAGTATACAAAGAGTTTTTGTTTAGCCTGGAGGCAAAAATCTACATACTTCATTGAGCCTCCCGAAGCTTCAGATTCAACAATTAGAGAGGGTTGGGATAGGCCTAGCTGCAATCTATTCTGGCTTACAAAAAAGTGCTGTCGAGTGGTGTGCTGTGGTACCCACAGGCCCCCACTTTTTGATACTTTCATTGCTAGTCGATAATTCGGCATTGGGTTTGCTATATGCAATCCGTAGGAGAGACTGTAATTGTTCCATCTTTAGGAGCTAGGGTTCCCTACGGGCTTCTGTGTCAATTCCTAGAGTTAGCCCACTGGCGACAACACTGTTTCTAGCAGCAATATGGCTGGCTATTTTTTGGTCTATTTCATTCCATTTTTGTCGTATCTGTGGATCCAATTATTGCAATGCCAAGCTACTTAAGTAAGCTAATATTACTGCGCGCATAAACAGTTAAGAGGGGATTGGGAGTGTCTTCTAGTCCATAGGGATATTTGTAATTACCTTGTCGAATCTTTGCTACTTCCATTCTGCAGATTAAAAGAACCCTTTTACTTTCTAGTATGTCTAATTAGGTCGGAGGCAGCTTACAAAGAGTTATAGCCGCTAAACATGAGGCTTTCATATCAGGTTTCTTTCGGCCTTTGAGTGACACCGCGCTTTATAATGCAAATCCTGCTGGAGAAACAATTGGCTTCTGAAATAGAGCTTTGTTTTGGGTGCAGGGCTGGGAATGTAATGTCATAGTTGCCTCAAGTTATACAATCAGCTCTAGGGGCGAGACTTGTTGAAAGCGATGAGTTGGCAGTTTAAAAATAACAGAAAGCCCTGCAATTGATGTCTTCTGCTAATGGATTTTTTGTGAGATAGACTTGTGCCAAAATAGAAGAGAGCTAGGGCTGTAAATGAGATGTTATTAGGTATACATTTTTCTGAAGTTGAAAGTTCTTCTATTGATATCATCTGCGTGGATAAAGATGTCTATCGTATAGTAATAAATTTTTGCTTGCGACGCAGATGTGTCCTATCCGTTTGTTGCTTATATCTTCTCGGTCTTTAATTTTTTAGAACTTACAGGAGGTTTAGTCAAGAAAATGATAACTTCTGGCCTCCTATGGCTGTTTGAGAGTTGTGCCGTAATCGAGGCTTTAGTCCGTTCGGGTTGAATAGATAACAGGTGGTATTAGGTTGATTTTTTAATTTTCCCTCTTTGTGCTTCGAACTCTTTTCATTTAAGCTGTGGTGGAATCGGTGCTCTATAAGTTCAGTTGTTATTAGTCAAATATACTGGAGGGGGAATATGTACAATACTATCCTTTGCGCTATAGAAGCGTCTCAAGAAGGGAGGTATGTGTTGTCTAAAGCGGTAGAATTATCTAAGAAATTTGATAGCAAGCTAGTAGTTTTAAATGTACTGCCTTATAGCTTCCTGCCCAAGGATTATCAAAAAGAGCTGAAAGAGAGTGCAATTCCGAAGTTTGAGGAGATTACGGAAGACTTTGGGGTTAGCAAGAGAAATCGTGCCCTTAAAGTGGGAAAGCCTTATGAGGTTATCTGTAAGGAAGCTGAAAAAAGGAAGGTGGATCTGATAGTTCTGGGAACTCACTCCAAGAAAGGTTTGAGCTCCCTGATTGGTTCTACCGCTAATAGCATAGTGAACTATGCACATTGTGATGTAACTTTGGTTCGAATCTAAGTTATAGGGACATAGTCGACTCAATTTTGCCTTCTATTCGTTCATTATTCGTAATGATGCTTTTGGAGGCCGGGCAACCGGAGTTTGCCCGGCCTACTTTGATTGTTACTGTTTAGTTGGAAGTAGCTTGGGCTGGGTAATCTGGCTCCTCGCCCTTGACTTCATTTTTTTCTGAGACAGGAGCGTTACGCAGTACCAAAAAGCCAGCTGTCCCAGCGATAACTGATGCTAATAGAATGCCGGCTTTCGCCTGAATAAGCAGCTCATTTTGTGAGCTAAATGCTAGTTCGGCAATAAAAATTGACATGGTGAACCCAATACCTGCGAGCAATGCTACACCGACAATATGTTGGAAATTCGCCGCTTTGGGTAATTGGCCCCAACCTAGCTTCCAACCTACCCAAGTGGCCCCTACAATCCCAAGCAACTTACCGACCACCAAGCCAAAGATTACCCCGAGAGTGACCGGGTTGAGTATCGCTTCGGAGCTACTGAAGCTGTCGACCGGAATTCCCGCGTTAGCCAGTGCAAAGATAGGTATCACTACAAACCCGACCGGAATGTGCAGGCGAGTCTCCATGCGTTGTAGCGGAGATTGGGCTAAGTTCACGCCATTACCCAAGCCCATTACGCGAGCTCGTAAATCATCGTTAGCGATAATCTTGTCACCTGGGCGGAAGCAGCGGTCAAAGCTGCGAATGATATCTTTTACGAAGGTGCTAAATGCTACAGGATCGTATTTTGGCTTGGCAGGTAATGCCATAGCGGTAATGACACCAGCGAGAGTAGCGTGGACACCGGCTGAGTGAAGTCCGTACCACAATAGACCTCCAACAAAGACATAGGCCGCGGATCGGCGAATACCCGCAGCATTGAGCAGCCCGAGCACTACAACCAGGCCACCTGATGCGATGAGCGCTGTCATGTTTACTTGCTCTGTGTACCAGATGGCAATAACGAGAATTGCCCCTAAGTCATCTACGATCGCCAGTGCGACCAAAAAGGTCACTACTGCTCGTGGTACACGGTTGCCTAGTAGTGCAATACAGCCTACCGCAAAGGCAATGTCTGTTGCCATCGGGATACCCCAGCCTGGACCGGCTTCGTTACCTAAATTAAGGGAGCTGTATAGTAGGGCTGGCACCACCATACCGCCGATAGCGGCCATCACAGGTAGTACTGCCTGACGGAGATCTGAGAGTTCTCCCACAAGAAACTCTCGTTTTAATTCCAAGCCGACTAGAAAGAAAAAGATGGCCATTAGGCCGTCATTGATCCAGTGATGTAGGGAAAGGGAAAATGTCCAGTCTCCTGCACCTACCGCAATAGGCATATGAAGTAGATGCTTGTAAGCCTCTTGCAGAGGAGAGTTAGCAACAATCAAAGCGATAAGCGCAGAGAGCATTAGCAATATACCACTGCTGCTTTGGCGATGAATAAATTCCTCAAAAGGAGTAACCAGGCGACCAAATGCCTCTTCTAGCGGGGCTTCAAAAATTTTTCCTTTGCGAATTTTAAATCTATTTAAAACCCCTTTACTCATCGTTGAGCATCCTCCTTTACTGGCTATAGACCCTAAGAAATATAGGGCTGTTTTTTCTCGATTCAGGCCCACAGATTACCATGGAACTTGTATTTTTAACTAGATTAATGCGCGTCACTCGGTAGTCGGCCGCAAATATGATGAATGAGAAAACCTGCGCAGTTGTCGGGGGGTATTCGCTTCGTGTGAAAAAGTTGAGGGTGTCGATGACTTGAAATTAAATGATGCTTTTTATCGGCAGGTGACAAGTTTAATTCTAATCTCATATAATTTTATTGTATTCGGGTTGTACGGAATAATAGTTTTTTGTGTTAACTGTAATAATCAATTGTCTATGGATTTGAATGGTCTACTTTAGTTTGCCTAGCTAGTCCAAAAGGGTAGTGATGCTCCTAAGTTTCTTTGCTTGAGATTAAGGAGGGTAGCATTGCATGGGAGCCTCCTTGCCAAATTTTCCTACCTGTTTTTGGCTCCTCAGCTGATGATAATTCAACGGCATATTGTTCATTGGAGCGAGTAAAAGGAGCTGACGGAAGGAGCTTGCATCTCCGGTGAGAATTTATAGATTTACAAAATATATAGATGGGTATTGGCTGCGAGCGTTTGTGACTAGTGATACTTCTTGCTCGATTCTTTATTTCGCTCAATAGCTTATAGAAGTACCTAGTTATAGATGGATTAGTGTAACAATCTGATGTCCCACTCAGCCTTCGCGTAACGAAGGGATGGTAGTGGCAGAATGGTTTAAATGATGCTGCCTGCAGTAGTACCACTGGAGTAGATTCCAAGCAAAAAAGTCCTGTCTATAGGGTTATTTTGCCCATTCGGCCCCACTATTAGAACAATGCCACTTTGTTGCTTATGCACTCAAGACTTTGAGTTGAATAGACACGTTATAACAGAGGGCTTTACGCTTACCGCCCAAATACTCGATAATTAGCGCCCATATCACAGGCAGGCATTGGCACAGAGTGCAATGAAATGCTTGATACCTGTGACACTAGGATTGTATTCAAGACTTGGAGTAATCAGTGACAGCTACAGTTGAGCAAAAAGCGACCAATGTCCATTGGCATGAGGGTGATGTGACCCGCGAAAACCGGGCGAGTATCCTCGGCCACAAAGGCGTGACTCTCTGGTTCACCGGCCTTTCGGGCTCTGGTAAGAGCACTGTGGCTGTTGCCGTAGAGAAGGCTCTGGCTGCTCGTGGCGTGCTCAGTTACCGTCTGGATGGCGATAACATCCGCTTGGGCATCAATTCTAACCTTGGCTTCTCAGCTGAGGACCGCCAGGAAAATATCCGACGTGTAGGCGAAATTTCCAAGTTGTTTGCGGATACTGGCGTGGTTGTTTTATCCAGTTTTATCAGTCCGTACCGTGAAGATCGTGATTTAGTAAGAAAGATGCATGAAGCAGGAGATCTTCCGTATATGGAAGTCTTCGTAGACTGCCCACTGAAAGAGGCTGAGGCACGCGACCCCAAAGGCTTGTATAAGAAAGCTCGCGCAGGTGAGATCAAAGGTTTTACTGGTATAGATGATCCCTATGAGGCACCTGTTTCACCAGAATTGCACCTGAATACTGCTGAAATGACTCTTGAAGAGGAAGTAGAAGTGATTCTCTCCACTCTCCAAGAGAAAGGCATTATCGCTAAAGACTAGGCGGTACTGCTTTCGAAAGGGGGATCACTAGATCCCCTTTTTTTGTTTTTGTCCTAAAGATATTTGCGCTTCTGCGCACCGCTCTACAAGTCCTGCCTCTCTTTAAGTCTTCCTCGGCGCCAACTGCCAGTAGCCTGGGACATCCGTTCATATACTCAAGCTGTACAGAAAGTGATGTTTCCTGTGGAGGCGCTTATGTCCGTTAGGAGAGGCTGGATACTCTCTATTTTGCTCTTGGTGCTAGTGGGCCTGGGGGCAGCAGCTTGGTATGGGTATAACCAGCTGCCAAAAGTCCACGGGAGCGTAGATGCTCCGGTGTTGAAGGTTCCTGAAGGGGTGTTGGACTATCAACCTGCGCCAGCTTATTCCGGCCCTCACCCCCGAATGATGTCCCGCCCGCCTGAATATTTCCCATTTCCTATTGGCTTGGGAGAGGTAGGGCCTGTAGAGACTCTATTCAGTGGACCAGCCAGGTACCCTCTTTATTGCGGGAAAAACAATATTACAAATAAGCAGCCCCTGGTAGACAACCAGGATGGTGAAGGGGTGCCTATCTTTGCCCTAAATGATAAGGGCAGGAAGACAAAAGAGGTTATTGGGTATAGCCGGGATTGCAGTCACGCTACAGAGGTTACCTATTTTTACCGTAGTACCACTGATGGCCAGTTTCACTATATGCATGAGGCCAGAAATGATATCGATAAGGTGACGGTAAACGGGAAGCAGGTAGATTTTATTGTTCGTGTAGAGACAGGCACGATCAACCGTCACTTTTATGCAATAGCAGTATTAAGGGGAGAGGGTGAGTCTGCAGGTAGGCCAAGTGGTAGTAACTGGAATAAGCGGCTGATCTATCAGTTTCGTGGTGGTGTAGGCATTGGAGGGCGCCAGGGAAAAATCAACAAAGGAGATATCACCACACGGCGAATGGATGAGCTTGCGCGCGGTTATGCGATTGTCTATTCGACCGCCAATCAGACTAGAAACCATTACAACATGTGGCTGGCAGAAGACACTGCTCGTAGGGTGAAAAAGCAATTTGTATCGTTATACGGGGATCCAATGTACACCGTTGGCATTGGGGGGTCAGGTGGAGCGATCCAGCAGTATCTATTTGCGCAGAATGCTCCGGGCCTCTTAGATGCCGCTATCCCCTTGTATTCCTACCCAGATATGGTGTCCCAAACAATCTATGCCTTCGACTGTGAGCCACTGGAGTACTTCTTTGACATTGTGGATAGGCAGAATCAACGCTGGAAAAAAGCAGAGGAGCGCACGGTTATCCAGGGGTTAGCTGCCAGTGAGAATGGTTCAAGTAAATTTGGAGTGTTGAGCTTTTTTGCTGGGATTTTTGATAGTCGCTACCGAGATAGGATGCAGGGAACCACTGAATGCGTCGAAGGGTGGCGAGGCTTAGTACCGTTGGTTAATAACCCTAACTTTGTTCACTTTGCTAAGAGTTTCGCTGCTGAGGTTGTCCCAAAAGTGCATTGGACGCACTGGGAGGATCTTCGCCAGTTTTATGGTGCAAACGCATCAGGGTACGCAAATAGTTCTTGGGACAATGAGGGGGTGCAGTACGGCCTGAAAGCCCTGGTGAACGGCGAAATCAATATAGATACATTTTTACGTGTCAATGCTGCTGTAGGTGGCTGGAAAGCGCCAGAAGACCAGAGTCAAGAGCAGCTGTGGTTCATGAATGGGAATATGTTTCCGGTTCGCTTGTCCCTTTGGAGCGAGCAAAACCTCAATATGGGAACACTCCAAAAGCCGGCGAAGCGCAGCCGCGCAAGTCTGGAGGCTATTAATGGAATATATCGTTCCGGGCACGTTTTCCTGGGGGATGTAGAGATTCCTATTATTGATTTGCGGCACTACCTCGATAAAGAGCCTGATATGCACCACAGCTCTGCCTCTTTTTCTGCACGCGAGCGTATTCGGCGTGCCCGTGGACATGCGGAGAACCAACTGATTTGGATGAGTGACAAAGGCTACAACCCATTGCATGAGGCGCTGGATTTAGTCGACCGGTGGATGCAGGGCATCATAGAAAACCCAGGTAAAGGTGTCGTGGAAAACCGCCCGGATGATGCCAATGACCGATGCTTCGACAAGGAAGGAAATTTACTTGCGTCTGGAGATAAGGTTTGGGATGGCCCATGGAATAGCCAAGCTCCCGGGAAGTGTATGAGGGTATACCCGATTCATAGTACGTCAAGGCAGGTGGCGGGGGCACCGGTGACCGATGATGTCTTTAAGTGCGCTCTACAGCCGGTTGAGCGGGCGTTGGCGAAGGGGATCTACGGTCCATTCACTGAGGAAATTTCCAGTCGTGTGGCAGATCTAAAGAGAATATTTCCTACCGGTGTGTGTAATTACAACGAGCAAGACTTGGCCCGCCCAAAAGAGCAGCTGATACCGAGGGGGATACCTGTGAAGATAGCTGGGCATCTGCTAGACCCAGACTATCGGCAGGGTAAGGTCTTGCAGGGAGCAAGTACTGAAGAGGCTGAAATGAGGGGGGTTCCTGTCTCTTTACCAGACGAATCGGATGGAAATTAATCGGACGTGATTATTTGGCGTGAAAATTGTTGACAGGAATCTACAGTCGGGTAATATGCGCCTCGCTCAAGGGGGCACGGCCCCTATAGCAAAGAGCACCGGGTGGTTAGCTCAGTTGGGAGAGCGACGGCCTTACAAGCCGTAGGTCACAGGTTCGACCCCTGTACCACCCACCAACTTCCAGAGAGGAAGTTTACTACCGAGGACCGGTAGTTCAGTTGGTTAGAATGCCGGCCTGTCACGCCGGAGGTCGCGGGTTCGAGTCCCGTCCGGTCCGCCAGACACAAAAAAGCCCTCACATGTGAGGGCTTTTTTGTGTCTGGCTATTGCTGCTATTTACCCTTCTTGCTTTTGCTTTCCACTAAGTTCTTGTTCTTTTCTTTCTCTTCTTCTTGGGTTCAGTGTCACTATTGTGTTGAAAGTGGGGGGAGCAGGCTGTTGCATGATGAGGTGTTTGTAATCTGGCAAATTGGCTTAAATAACCTTTTAACTGGTTTACTGATGGGTATTTATGGATTTTCTTGAGCGCTTGGATCTGAAAACCTTTACGGAGGCGGCTCGAAGAGTTCCTTACGAAAGGGTTTATAGTCATTTGTTTCCCGGGATTGAACTTTGGGTTCGTAGGGATGACCGGCTTGACCCCATGCTTTCCGGAAATAAAGCATATAAGTTGCTTTTTAGTTTACTTGAAGCGAGAGAGAGGGGGATAAAGACAGTCGTGACCTGCGGAGGTGCTTGGTCTAATCATATTCATGCAACGGCTGCAGCAGGGGCTCGCTTCGGTTTTTCGACGCTAGGTGTCATCAGGGGGGAGAGACCGTCCAGTCTTAGCGCGACACTACAGGATGCTCAGCGCCTGGGAATGAAGTTGGTTTTCGTAACACGAGCTCAATATCGCCGAAGAGGAGAAGCAGAATTTCTTTGTGAGATTGGCATAGATGAAGAATCCATGTTGTTTGTGCCGGAAGGAGGTGCTGGGCTACCTGGTGTTAGAGGGGCGAGACTGCTGGGTAGGGTGATAAAGGAGACTTCACCGGTAAGATTTGACCAAGTATGGGTTGCGAGCGGGACGGGGGCTACCTTCGCTGGGTTAGTCGCAGGTCTGCGGGAATTTCCGGTAGTTGGAGTTGAGGTACTTAAAGCTGGTGGCAGTATCGAAGCTGGCGTCTCTCAATGGCTGAGGGAGTTGAAAGGTGAAGTTGAGCAGAGTATCGAGCGTGTAGATACTCAAGGTGCCGTCTATCGCGGTTTCCTGGGTGATTCTTGCTGTAACTTACTAAGTTCGTTTCATTGTGGGGGATATGGAAAGTTTCCAAGTTACCTGAGCAGCTTTCTCGATGATTTTGATGCTCAAGTAGGTATACCGTTAGATCCTGTCTACACTGGCAAGTTATTTTATGCGCTGTCCAAGAGCGCCAGCAGCGGGAATATAGCTGCTGGCAGCAAGGTTTTAGTGGTCCATTCTGGGGGAGGGCAGGGGCGTCGCGGGTACTTTTGATCTATTTGAGTCCCTTTAAGCTTGGGCCGGGATATCTAAATTCAGTGGGTGCGTTCGACTCATCCGCTTGTCTTCGGCATAATGGTCGGTTTAGTTCGGCGGCTCGCCTCAAAGTATGATTGACTTGGGCGTCGAAATTGTTGTCGTGTGTACAATGGCGCGAGTCACGGAGGTGTTGTGTCAGAGTTTCAAAATATCGGGCTAATAGGGCGAACTGAGAGTGAGAGTGCGGTCATTTCTCTTAAGCGCCTGATGGCCTACCTCGAAAATGAGGGGTATAGCATTGTTTTGGAAGAGGACACTGCCACATCGGTTTGCGGCCACAACGCACGTGTTTCCGAGAGGAATCGACTAGGTGAGCTATGCGACCTTGTTATTGTTGTTGGGGGCGATGGCAGTCTTCTTGGAGCTGCTAGGGCGTTAGCGCGCTATAGCGTCCCGTTGTTAGGAATAAACCGGGGGCGTTTAGGGTTTCTTACCGATATTACTCCCGATCAGGTGGAAGATAAGGTCGGCGAAGTATTGGCTGGTAAATATATGGCAGAGAGCCGATTTTTACTAGACATGTCTGTTACCCGTAATGGTAGGCCTGTTGGGAAAGGGTCTGCGCTTAATGATGTTGTGCTACATCCTGGTGAGTTTATTCGAATGATCGAATTTGACTTGTATATAGATGGACAGTTTGTTTATACCCAGCGATCTGATGGGTTAATTGTTTCAACACCTACTGGGTCTACAGCTTATGCTTTATCCGGCGGCGGCCCAATTATGCACCCCAAGTTAGATGCGATTGTATTGGTTCCGCTGAATCCTCACACTCTGAGCAGCCGCCCGATAGTAGTTGAAGGAAGCAGCGAATTTAAATTAGTTGTCGGGAAGCAAAGTAATACAAGACCATATATTACTTGTGATGGCCATGACCAAGTGGTTACTGAGCCCGGTGACGTTATTCGGGTTCATAAAAAACCACATAGACTCACATTAATACACCCTATCGATCATAACTTTTATGATACTTGTAGGTCCAAACTGGGTTGGGCGGGCTAAAAAATGATCCTGCTTACCAGGACTCGGAGATTGTGAAGACTGAACTGCTGCATTATATGTTGAAAGCTAATGATTCAGGCTTCGTCAATAACCGTCAGTCACACTTTATCGGCTGAATGAAAAATGTTTTTCACGGATATCAGATTTTATGAGTTTTACAAAGGTGTAAATGCGGTTTTAGGTTTTTTAGGGGAGAAGTGCTAGAGGTGCCCTTGAGGAAAAAGTCTTGTGTTTAGTTTTGGTAAGCAGGGTTGATTTGTAATGAGAAGTAATTCAGAGAAGAGCTTAAGCTTTTCTGCAATTGTAACGTTCCATAGAGAGGGATTGTTAGCCCACAGAACGCTAAGATCAATAGATGTTTGTCGACAATATGCGGAATCGAAAGGTATTAGATGCCGGATATTATGCTCACTGGATAATGCCGATGCGACTACTTCTTCAACAGTAAAAGATTCCCCTTTCCTCAGAGATGACGATATTGTTGTCGACCTAAGTGTTGGAGATTTAGGTACCTGCCGAAATGAACTTATCTCATTAGCTAAAAGTGACTTTGTCGGTACTTTTGATGGAGATGATTATTTTTCCTCAAATTGGATTTATGAATCAGTCATTTTGGCTTCTTCGGATTCAAGATATATTTGCCACCCTGAGATTATAGTCACGTTTGGTGGCGAAAAACACTGGTGGCGACAGCCGGATCAGCTTAACGACAAAATAGATAAGACTTTACTGTTTACCATCAATCCATGGAATGCTTGTATGGTCACTAATACAGCACTGGCAAAACAATATAGATACTCTTCTGTCGACCCCAAAAGAGGGGTTGGATTTGAAGATTGGCATTGGAATAGCGATACGATGGCGGCAGGAAAGGTGCACCGGACGGTGCCTCAAACGACAAGATTTGAGAGAAGGAAGTTATTTGGTTCTCTTTGCTCTGAGCATGAATCAGCAAAAACAATTATTGGAAATACCCCACTTTTTGATTAGTTGATTAGGCTTACATTATGAATAGGCAATTTACGGCAATTAGAGCTCATTTCTTTCTTAAGCTTAACAATTTAAAGAGGCGAATTTCTGTTGATGGTTTAATTCCCACGGTCAAACTATTTGCACGCCACTACGGAGCAAAGATAATTCAGAAAATGCGACTTCCGGTTGCAACCTCAACACCTAGCTTGCCGGAGTGGACCCTTGCCCAAATGCAAGAAATTGGAAAGGATATTGATTCCAATCTATGGCCCCACTCTTGGCGTTTAGCTGAGATAAATTATCACCATGTCCCTGTTGAAAGAAGGGGGGCGGGAGAAAAATATTTCCAGATAAAGTCAAAGATTAAGGCAGATAAGTATGACGTTCTGATTTTTGTGCCATGGATGAAGATGGGTGGGGCCGATTTGGCAACAGCGCGATACATTGATGCATATGCCAGCCTCGGAAAAAACGTTCTTCTTGTGTTAACAGAAGAGTCCGAAGTTCAATTTATAAATCAGGGTACTTCAAACTTTGATTTTGTAAGCACAAAAGAGCTAAAGTGTGATCCTGCTTTGGAGTTAGCTGTTGTTGAACGTTTAATTGTTCAGCTGTCTCCGTCATATATACATATTATCAATTCAAAGGTTGCTTGGGAGCTTCTTAAGTTAAGGGGTCATCTGGTATCTAAATATACTAATGTTGTAGTATCACTTTTCTGTAATGATTATCTAGATGAGGGGCTTCCAGTCGGATATGCTGAGCAATACCTTGCGGATTGCAGTCAATACATTTACCGCATTGTAAGTGATAATAGCATTTCCGGTAAGGTTTGGCAGGATAGGATCGGCGTAAGGGAAGAGCACGTTTGCCCTATATATTTGCCAGCAAGACAGTTGAAAAGAAAGTGTTTTAGCTCAGAGTCAAAAAATATCCTTTGGTCTGGACGGTTTGATAGGCAAAAGAATCTCTCAACTTTGTTCAAGGTCGCTGCAGATATGGGAGAATTTAATTTCTATGTCTATGGTGATTTTGTAATTGATAGCGGGAGCGCCTTATCTTATCCGCCCAACGTATATCTAATGGGAACCTATAATGATATTGAAGAGGTTGCAGTTCGTGATTACTTACTTTTCTTAAATACCTCTCTGTGGGACGGACTGCCCAATATTATTTTAGAGTGTCTTGCTTTAGGTTTACCAGTTATATCCTCTTCTGTGGGAGGAATTCCTGATATCCTTGATAAGAAATTTTTGGTTAACAATCCTCTCGATAGTGAAGAATATAAGATAGTTATAAGTGAATTCCTTGAAGATATTGAAGAGAGTATGAGAATCTTTGAGGAATCGACACTCCCTTTATTGGAGTCTCGACATAATACGAAGGCATTCCAAAAAGCTATGCATGGAGTGCTGGCATGAGCCGGGTAGTCTGTACGGTTTGTACTTCCGATAGGGTTAATGGTGCCTTAGCAGTTTATTCATCTTTAAAAGACGCTAGGTTTGATCACTTTTATATCTTTTGTATTGGTGATCTAAATGGGGGTGAAGTTAAAGCCTTAGATGACAGAATAGAAATTATTGACTTGCTACCATTTTTTTCTGAATCAAAAAAAATGTATGAGAGGGATTTCTCACAATTAAATTTAACAGAAATTTGTTGCTACTTTAAGCCGTTTGCACTCCGTTATCTGCTGGGCATACATGGCAAAAGAGATGCGGAAATCCTATATGTTGATTCTGATATGTATTTCTTTCAGTCAGACCTGGGGTTTCTTGAGGGAAAGTGGGGAGTTCTCCTTACCCCGCATTTAACGCCAAATGTTAAACATAATTTGCCTGATTTTGAGGTGATTATAAAGTCCGGCACATTTAATGCGGGTCTATTAGCGGTAAAGTCAGGAAAAACGGGAGTCGAATTTGTCAACTATTGGTGGGAGTCGGTAAATAGGGACTGCAGTATTGATTATTACCGTGGCGTAAATGCCGATCAGAAGTGGCTCGATTTGGTTCCACATATGTTTGCCGACGTAAAAGTAGTCTCGGGTGAGGGGTTAAACGTTGGCCATTGGCGAATAGATTCGATCGAAGAATTTTCTCGAACCGAGGATAAGTTACTTCACAAAGAAGAGGCTTTAGTTTGTTTTCATTTTAGCGGTTTTGCAGAGGGGCTTTTGCCAAAGTTATCCCGTCATTCCGATCTTACGGTGAAAAAAAACTCTACTCTTGAGTGTATTACAACGTCTTACGCATCCACACTTTCTCAGTTTTCAAAATACAATAAGGAATTGAGCTTAAAAGGAGGTGGCCCTAAAGGGTATCTACAGAAGGTGGGTGGGAAATTTAGAAGAGCAATATTGAGAGCTTTAGTATAGCATGTCAAATTATAGTAATGTATTTGTTATTACTTATGGGCGAAGCGGGTCAACTCTACTTGTTGGTGTCCTTAATTCCATTAGCGGTTATATGATTCGGGGCGAAAATAATAATTTTGTTTGGCAGTTATATAAGGCCTATCGAGCATTAGAGCAAACAAAGAAAGATTTTGGCAATTCTAAGGCAGATTCTCCCACGTCCCCTTGGTATGGAGCAAATGGTATCGATTTGGATGCGTATATTTCCGATGCCAGAAAAATGATTTTTGGGCAGCTAGAGGGGAAAACCGGGATTTTTAGTCGCGGTAGCAAAGTTGTAGGTTTTAAGGAGATTCGTTATACCGAACCACACCAGTTAAATAATCTAGAGGGTTACTTGGACTTTTTAAGGGCTGTCTGTGATAAGCCTGCTTTTGTATTTAATACGAGAGATTTGGATCAGGTTTGTAAGTCAAGTTGGTGGAAAAATGTAGATGAAGTGAAGGTAAAGGAAAAGCTTGGGAGGGCTGATGCAAAGTTTAGAGAAGTTGCCAGCCGGCATTCCGATTGTATTCATGTTGATTACGAGAAAATTGTATCTAGAGAGGATGTAGAACGACTATTCAACTTTCTTGGGGAAGAATACGTGGAGACACGGTTGAATACTGTTTTCAAAAAATCTCATAGTTATTAGCAATTATTAAAATGAAAAAAGAATTATTGATCTCTGTTATTGTTCCAGTTTTTGGTACGGAGCACTTGTTGCTGCGCGCGTTGAATTCTTTGCGTGATCAGTCGTACTCGAATTTGGAGATAATTGTTGTTAATGATAAATCTCCAGGGGATTGTGCTGATATAGTAGCTTCGCTGATGGAGCATGATAGTAGAATCCTTTACGTTGAGAATACGGATAATTTGGGTCTTTTCAGAGCTCGAATTGAAGGCGCCAAGCATTCATCAGGGGATTATATTGCTTTTCTTGATAGCGACGATTATTTAGCTAAAGATGTTTACCGTAGGCTGATAAATGAAAGTGTTGCGACAGGGGCAGATTTGTCGCAATGCAATATGGTCTTATTTAACGAACAAGATGAATATTATATTCATCCAAATAATCGAGTGGTAAAAGAGGAGCTTTCTGCTGAAGACTATAGAGAGCAGTTCTTCGGGCAGAGAGGATTGGCATTTCATTGGCATACTGTTTGGAATAAGTTAATTAGGCGTGACTTGTGGGATAAGTCATTCGCTACTTACATGGAGGTTGATCGCCATTTGATTATGGCCGAAGATTTGCTGTATTCCACGATACTTGCTACAAATCTGAAAAAATATTGCAGTATTGACTACGACGGAATCTTTTATTTCCAAAATTCCGGTGCTTCTACCTCTAACACCAAAAATGATTTCAAGAAGTTTAAAAAAAATATCACCGACTTGGGGTTTGTTTTTAAGTTTCTAAACGAAAAACTCTCTGGGTGTAACTTAGATTCTAAGTTGCTGGCTGACTTTGAGGAATGGAAGCTTTTATACTCAAGATTCTGGGTTGATAATGTTCTAAATAGTTTTGATTCATCTCTTGATAAATCCAAATTGCTTGAACTGGTCTCAGAAGAATTCCAGTTGGACTGTCAGCCTGAAAGAACATCAGCAATCGATCATTACTCATATCGGGCTAGGGTTGAGTGGGATAGAGGTTATGAGCAGCTTGTTGAAGCTATCCTGTGGCCGGAGTTCGAACTAGTCTCATTTGACATCTTCGACACCTTGATTACTAGGAGAATGCTGGAGCCTCATGATGTTTTTGATATTTTGGAGGCGCGCTGTAAAGAGATAGGGTTAATCCCCACCAATGTTTCACTTTCACGATATAGGGTATTGGCAGAAAAGCTCGTTCGTGACTCTTTGTCGAACGGTGAATCCGGTGCAGAAGAAATTACTTATGATCAAATTTATGAAGAGCTAGGAAGATTACTAGGCAGCTTATCTATTCCAGTTGAAGTTCTTGCCAAGATAAAGCAAGAAGAAGTTGAGTTGGAACTTTCTATGCTAGAGCCCTGTGAGGGCATGCATGATTTAGTTCAGCTTGCAGCTTATTCGGGTAAAAAAGTTTATTTCGTTTCTGATATTTATTTTAATAAAGAGGTTATAAAGCAGTTCCTTTCTGCATGTGGGATTTCGATAGATGATGAAAATCTACTGTTAAGCTCTGAAGAGCTTAGCTCTAAGCACTTTGGCGGATTGTTTGAAGTGTTGAATAGTAGATCGGGAATTCCCTATGAGGTAATGCTGCATGTCGGAGACAATAGGCATGCCGATGATTATATCCCTAAATCATATGGCATCCATACATTCCACATTCCTTGTAAAAGTAACATCCTGAGAGGGGAGACAAAATATTATAGTGGTGCACTTTATGCTCCCTATAAAGATTGGGACGGTTTTTCTTTCAATGGGCATGAGGCCAGGGGGTTGCTGTCAAATCGAGCAACACTAGGAGCAATAAAGAATTTAATATTCCCGACTCCATTCCCCAATCGCCATAAAGAGTCTTTTGCAGCTGCATCATTATATTCCTTGGGGGCTTCCGCATTGGGGCCTCATGTTTGGGCTATTCTGGAATGGTTTAAAGAAACCGTTAAAAAAGGAAAAACGCTTTTCTTGATTGGGCGGGATGGATGGTTGTTATTTAAAGGGCTCGAATATTTAGAATTAAATGGGGCTAAGTTCGATTTTAAATATGTTTATTTAAATACTTCTAGAAAAGCGTTAATTAGTAGCTTTCTTGCTCAGCCCAGCCCTATGAGAGCCATTACTGATCTAGTTGATTATGGCTCTTTTAATCGCTCTAAATTGATTAGCTACCTATTTCCTAGTTATAAAGAATCTGATATCACTGCTCTTCTTGGAGAGTTGGATTGGCTTTCAAATCGAAAAACTTTCGAAGGGCTCAATGAGTTTCTCGGAGCTCTAGAGTGCATATTGTCAATTAAAAAGGCAAAAGGACAGCTGGATAGCCAGGCGGAAGGGTTGTCATCATATATTGCCTCTCTGGATATGAAAGAGGGAGATTATGTGTTTGATATTGGATATAGTGGGACGGCGTCATATTATTTGCAGGCCGTAGCCAATGTGAGACTTAATTCCTTATTTATTCACACTGCTGGAGATAAAGTTGTATCTAGGCAGCTAGAAAGCTCCACATTTTATGAGTCGACTCCGGCGGTAAGTGGTGCTATACGCGAATTACTTTTTTCTCAGCCTGTTGGTAGCTGCATTGGGTATAGTGTAGCGGGGGAGCCTATACATGGGACATTGAAGCACTCATACCAGATTGCACACTCTTATAGGGAGGTTGAAAGAGGGGTTTTCGATTTCCTGAAAAAGCGTGACTTCCTCTCTCAGATAGTACCCGAGATGGCTCGACTTAGAAAAGCGGAGCAGTCATACGCATGGGAGCGTTTTTTAAGCGAGAGGTGGAGTTTTGAACGCTCCATTTTTGGAGTGCTGAGTTTTGAGGATGGCGTTAGCAGTAAGTCCAATTATGTTTCGATGGCTGAGGAGTGGCCGGTAAGTAAGTTTTACAATAATAAGAAGGCAATGTACTCAAAGGTGGAGAAGCCTATAAGGCCTACTGAAGAGGCGGCGCCGGTAGAGAGAGGAGATCAAGTAACAATTGATTTCCAGAAATTGGGGAAGATTGGTAAATTTGTATATTTAACATTTTTTGCTCGTTCGCATTTGGTCTTAGCATTGAAGGCTCGATTGCGAAAGCTGGTTAAGGTTAAGGTTAAGGAAGGTGTTTATTGAAAGCTCTTGTTAGTACTAAAGGCCGATTTGCCTATGTCCCCATTCCTAAGAATGCTTGCACATCAATTAAGGAGTTCATTTTTGAATTAGATAATGGTGAGCGCTTTGAGCCCTATGAGAGTGAGGGCAAAAAGATTTGGATTCATGATTATTTTTTGACTAAAAAACAAAAGCTGGAAGATCTGGGTCCGGATTTCTTTTCGTTTGCCGTTGTTCGTGACCCGGTGGAAAGATTTATTTCTGCATATAATAATCGGGTTGGGCAGCATAATGAGCTTTCAAGTGATATGCTTGGGGATGCGGCTAGCGACCTTCCACGTTCTCCTGGCTTGGGTCAATTTATAGATGACTTTACGAGATACTTCCATCGCTCTAATAGCATTAGTCATCACTTTGGTGTGCAGGCAGGGCATATACCAAACCCTGGAAAGCTGACTAAAATTTATTTTATAAGCGAGCTTAAGTCTTTATCTAGTGATTTGTCTGACTTAGTCGGGGCATCAGTTACTCTGAAGCGTGAGCAGGTGGGGGGGAAGCGAATAACTATTCGAGATCTATCCCGTAGTCAGTTAAAGGTTCTAATTGACTTTTACGAGCGGGATTATCATTTGTTGAAGCGACACAAGGGCTACACTATAGAGGATACGTACAAAAAATGGATGGGTTAATTTACTAACTCATTTATACCTACTCCTACTTAAATAGCAAAATCTCTAGCTGGCATCTAGGCACTGCTTTGCAGTGCTTGGATCTGGTTTTGAAGTGAAACTTTATTCTCCACATCTTCTTTTTTGTCTCAGTATACTTTTTATTAAATTCACCTTGCTTATACCTTTGAGTCGCTATAGTGTCTATTTAACCTTGCTCGACCACAAAAAGTAATTATCAGAAATATGAAGAGTTTTTGCATTTATAGGGCTTGTTGAGGGTTAAGCTGATTGTAGCTTATTTATTGTTAAGGTTGGTATTCAAGGCGCCTAGTTCGAAAGTTATTTTTTAAGATGGATCGAATCATATGTAGGTGATGCAAAGATTATCTAAGTGTAGGTTGGGCGTTGGCGAATCTGGGGTGATGGTATAGTGCTCAATGATTATCGGCTATTTTTAAAATTTAGTTATTTTTGAATATGTGTTGCCTGAAGATGAATGGTGGAGCGATAGCTGTTTAATCGTCTATTTGTGCTCTTTTCAGGAAAGGGGGGGATAATTAGCTATATAGAATCCCCAAAATATACTGCTTGAAAGTTCACAGGCTGAACCAGGCTGGTAGGGACTTTCTTTGCTTTTCATCTTCTTGAGATTGGTAAGCCAAATATTCTTTTAGTGGGAGTTTATTTTCAGCAAATAGTGACGCTATATAAAAAGGAGGGAGGGCTAATTGGAGCTTCTTTGCCAGCCCCAATCTTGACGGCTGAAAAGATATGTAAAGAATTGTGAGGAATGAAGGGATGCCAACTGTCCCCGGTGGTAATCCAATACCATTAACTATAAAATAATATAATAATAAAAGTTGTCCGATTTCTGTATGATATGAAAACTTTATACTTACATATAGGTACAGGTAAGACTGGCTCGACTTCAATTCAGAAGACATTTTGCTCGCTTAAGAGCAGTGCAATTGATTTCAGGTTTGATGGGAACGGCGTTGTCGGTGTTGGAACTCCTGAAGATTTCTTAAGTAGACTAGAGTCATCAAGTAAAGAGACAATCGTTTACTCAAATGAATGGTTATTTAAAGCTGGTGATAAATTTCTTGGTACTTTCAGTCAAAAATTGCGGGAAATTTATAAGGTTAAGGTTGTTCTCTATATCCGACGACAGGATGAATTTGTTGTTTCTGCGTATCAGCAGGCGGCAAAAAATAGCCTCTCAAGTTCAGAGTTTGGGTCTATTGCTTTACCGTGGGCATACCCGGAGGTAAATCTTAACTACTACAAGATAGCTTCTAGGTGGGCCCAATATTTTGGAGAGGATAACATAATTGTGCGAGTTTTCTCTGGGGAGCAATTAATTGGCGGTTGTGCAGTTAGGGATTTCGCTGAGGTGATTGGGGCTCCCATGGAAGCATCAGAAGTTATCCAGGCAAACGAGAGTGCAGGGGTAATAGCCGTCAAACTTGGGCATATCCTAAACTCTTTGGGTGTCAATCTTGATGAGGAGCTTAGAGAAGAGCTTGTACTGAATGCTCCAGAGTCAGTTAAATCTCTCCCGGATAAGGCGTCGGCCGAACTGTTTTACGAGCGTTTTAGGCCATCTAATGCACTATTGAAGGAAAAATTTAAAATTAATTCTCCTTATGAAAGCATATTTAATAGTGACTTTTCAAAATATCCGGCGTTGAGGAGCGATTTGTGGACTGATGATTTAGCTAATGAGGCTATAGTTCATATTCTTAATACCTTTCTTTTGTCAAAGAGTGAGGGCGGGGATGATGTATGTCAAAGCTCCTCTGATGTTATTGCGTGGAAAAATAGAGCTGTAAATGTGGTGTCGGGGTTAATTGGGCGTATTAGAAATTTAAGGTCAAGGGCTTAGAAGTATCGTCACTTTAGCTCTCCTTACGGTGGGCTCGCATAAGGATTAATGCTAGGAGTAGATAGATTTTAGAGTTATGGCTTTTAACTTGACTGCTATATTGCTCTGCAGTTTTTATACACTGCTTATTTTGGAAGCCTATGCCTATTGTTCAGTTAATTTTTACAGAATGGCTCCCTCTGAAGGGATTAATTTACCTTAGACTTCTTATCGCTTTGTTTTTTGGGTACATTCAATTCTTGCCAGAGGCGAACTCTCCTTTTGTGTGTTTTCGCTAGCTGGTTTGCAATAAGGTTCTCGGATTCTGTTACAACATCAGATAGCTTTGGCAACCCAATAGAGTTGGGAATTCGGTTACTAGGTAAAATTATCTTTTTTGAGTCGAAGGTGTAGAGATTATAAATTCTAGATAGTATGTGAGCGGTAGCTCTTTTCCCCCAGCCTAGAAGAGCTCCTTTCTTGGCGTGTTGAGGGTCTTTTGCAAGGGACAAAATAAGTTGACGGCGAAGTTCGAAGAGTTTATTGCGAGTTAAAATTGAAATTGCATAAACTCCGGTTATGCCGGGTGTAACATTTTGGCTATCTTGAGTTGTCTGGATGACTTCCTGGGTGTCTCCAAGGGAAATACTGTAAAGAAAGTCTGAGATAAGATCATTCATTTCCCACTGCTGTTTATTGTATGGGCGAATAATCATACTAGTGGGATAATGCGCCCGCCAACTTTTGACAAAATGTGTTTTAAATGCTGCGCTGTAAACATACGGGTCAAAAAGTGCAGGTAAGTGTTTTGCTATCAAGTAGTGCCTTTTGAAAGCGTTAAATGAGGTTGCACTTTTAAGTCTCTGCATTGTACCTGATTCAAGGTATTCATCCGCTCTGCGGATATAGGCAATTATGTTGGTGTCGCTATGGTTAATCCATTCCTTAAATCGAGATATTTCTGCTTTTTTTAGGGTGCAGAAAGCTTCGGCACTTAGGATTAGATGGTTGGGCTTACTGGCAATGACTTTACTAAGCCTGTGCCAGCTTTCTCCTTTTTTGCCTGTTCTAAGTTCTCTAACTAGGCTTTCGTGGTGGTTGTCTTGTTTGTGAAGCTTTGGGTACTCTACGCCTTTTGCCCGAAGAGTATTTTGGTTCTGGCTTAGTGCGGATTGTATGGAGGTCGACCCGGTTTTGTCTGACCCAATATGCACGTAGATTTTCATGCTGGCGCTACCTCTATCTCATACGCCTTTAAAACCTCCGTGGTGGCTCCAATATCTTTAATTGTTCCATTTTCAATCCATAGAATCCGGTCGCAAAAATCTTTTAAAGTTTGCGTTGAGTGAGAAACTAAGACTACCGTTTGGTCAGACTTTACTTTTTCCTTTAGTGTCTTTGATGATTTCCTTTTAAAGTCCTTGTCACCCACGCCAAGAATTTCATCAAGCAGAAGTATATCTGGAGTTGAGTGAATTGCCGTTGCAAAGCCGAGGCGTGCTTTTTGTCCTGCAGAGAAAGTGCCGACAGGCTCCTTAATAGTAGCCCCTAACCCCGAAAATTTAGTAATAACAGGGATAAGATCTTTAGCTTGCTGAATATTGCAACCCTGAGTAACCAAAGCCATTAATGCATTGTCGATACCGCTAAGGTTTTTATTAAAGCCAAGTCCCAGTGAGAGCAGCTGAGACCTTATGTGAGGAGGGCGGACAATTTTGCCTGAATTGGGTGTGATTATATTTGCCAATAATTTAAGTAGGGTTGACTTGCCTGCACCATTGCGTCCAATAACGCCAAGAGTCTCTCCTGGATATAGGTCAAAAGAAATATCCTTCAAGACCCAGTTTGGCTTGGTAAACAGGCTTAGTTTTCCTCGATAAGCAAGCCCTACATTTGAAAAAGTCAATATGGGGGCAGTCATAATAGTACTCGAGGGTAAGTTCTATCTAGGGCTTTAATTAGGCCTAATGCAAACAAAAGGGAGGATATCCCGACTGTAAATGGGTATGTGAGCGATTTAAAAGTCGGAAGCTTGTTTTCCAGTAGAACTTCCCTGTAGTTATCGAAAATCCCAGCAAAGGGGTTTATTAGTAATAGCTCTTGTATTTCAGGAGGCCTGCTATTAATGTCGAAAAAAATACCTGATGTAAAAAGAACCCCTGTCACACAAAGTGGCACAAGATTCCTTAAGTCCGGTATTAAGGGAATTGTTGCTGCAGCTAAAAGGCTCAGCCCCAGATTAATAATTATCTGGGTAAATATGATAGGGATGATACCCAGCCAAGCAGTCGACGGCGAAAAGCCCGAAAGCCATAGTGCCCCTAGCAGAACTGGTAGAGTACACATAAAACGAAACAGCATTGATAGGTTGACTGAGCAGGGAAATATCCACTTAGGCAAATAAAACTGACCAAGTATTCCTTTGTTATTGGTAATTGATTCTGCGCTAGTACTTAAGCAGGATGCGAACCACTTGAATGGCAACATGCCACAAAGCAAGAATATTAAGAAGTTTGTTCCGGTTTGACTTCCGCGGAAACCAGATGAAAATGCGAGGTAGAGAAGCCCTGTAAGCAGAAGAGGCTCCATAACCCACCAGATAGTCCCGAGGTAGGTGTTTTCCATGTCCGCCTTTAAAGCGTTAACGCCCCTAAGCCAAACAATATTGAGGTGATTCTTAAGCATCCAAGTGGTACGGTTACAAGTTAGGAGGGCATTATAAAGGCTTAGTCGAGCCGAATATACAGTAAAAGCTTTAGAAACAACAGCTTACATGCTGTAAACTGATGCGTCGAATTTGTAAAGGCCGTATGTTTTGGTACAAAAAGTAACCGCAGCTCATTGTTATAGGACGTTCCTTCCTGAAACTCAAGGGGGACTGGAACAGGCCATATTTCAGATGGCCCGATCGGGGGGGGAAGTATTGGCACTTTCTTCCAGGCCTGGCTCCTATGAGATTGAGCCGGGCTTGCAAGTTCGGGCAAGTCGCCGCTGGTTTTCTTTCAAGTCAATGTGTTTTGGACCTGGTTTGCTACTGGATGTATGGCGTAGCAAAGCGAAAGTGTTGCACTTGCACTTTCCTTGGCCTTTTGGTGATCTTGCCTATCTGTTTGCGGGCAAGCGGCGCCCTTTAGTCGTGACTTACCATTCAGATGTGGTGAGACAGAAGTGGCTGCTTAAGCTTTATACCCCTCTTATGAATCGTTTCTTTGCCAAAGCGGATCGTATCGTAGCCACTTCAGAGCGGTATGTGGCAACAAGCCCTGTTTTGCAGCGCTGGAAGCATAAGGTCTCTGTGATTCCCTTGGGGGTTGATGAGGATACCTTGCCACCCCCGCGTGAAGATGACTTGAAGCGTATTGAGGGCACCTATGGCCGGGGTTTCATGCTTTTTGTCGGTGTTCTTCGTTACTATAAAGGCCTTGAATACCTGGTTCGCGCGGCTGAGGGGGCGGGCTGCCGCATATTGATTGCGGGGGCGGGACCAGAAGAGGAGCGTATGCGCGCTCTTGTTTCTAAGCAGGACCTGGATAACGTTGAATTTCTGGGGTTTGTATCCGATGAAGAAAAGGCAGCATTGTATAGACTATGTGGTGCTGTAGTTTTTCCTTCTCATCTGCGTTCTGAAGCCTTCGGGGTCACCTTGATTGAAGGGCTTATGGCCGGTAAGCCCCTGATAAGTTGTGAGATAGGCACTGGTACAAGCTTTGTAAATGAGAATGGTGTAACTGGCCACGTGATACCTCCAGCGGATAGCGCCGCGCTGCGGGCGGCTATGAATGACCTCAGCTCCAACCCTGAAAGAGCCAAGATAATGGGGGCTGCAGCTCGCCAGCGTTATGAGACCCTGTTCACGGGCGAGAAGATGCGAGAATCGTATCAAGAACTTTATCGGGAAGTTCTAGGGTCTGATGTTGGTAGTGAGGTGATTGACTCCGACAGGAGTTCCTGTGCTTAGGATTGGTGTTGATGCCAGGCCGTTGTCAGTTGTCACTACAGGTATTGGCCGTTATACGGAAGCCCTCATTGAACGTATGGTAAAAAGCGAGCATGAATGGTTCCTTTATAGTGATGCGCCGCTGCCTGAGAGGTTCTGTGATGCAGCTAATGTGGTCGTACGTACAGGGAAGGTTGGGCGTAAATCACTGGGTACTCTTTTTGCTCAAGCCCGCTTCCCATCCTGGGCTAGGCATGATGACTTGCAGGTATTCTGGTCCCCCAGGCATCATTTACCACTGATGATGCCGTCTTCAGTAAGCCGGGTGGTGACGATTCACGACATGGTTTGGGCACGCTTTCCTGAAACTATGTCTGTATTTGGTAAACACCTTGAGCGTGGGTTGATGCCCGCTTCGGTGAGTTCGGCGCAAACGGTGATAGCGGTATCAGCATTTACTGCCGATGAGCTCATAGAGTTAATGCCGAAGTCTGTGGGTAAGACTGTTGTTATTCCCGAAGCACCGTTCCTGGAAAATACTGGCGACCGCATTGATGGGGAGTATTTCCTTTTCGTCGGTACCCTGGAGCCCCGGAAAAATTTGGAGCGCCTGCTGGCCGCATATCGAGCTTACTTGGATATGGCTACTCAAGGAGCATTGCCGCTTTATATTTGCGGTGGGCAAGGCTGGGGGCTGCCTCGATTAAGTGAAGTTATTGAGGGGTTGGGTTTAGGAGAAATGGTAAAGGTGCGGGGTTATGTGCCTGATCACGAGTTAAGTGGCTTGTATCATAATGCCAGAGCTTTGCTTATCCCTTCGATTTATGAGGGGTTTGGGCTGCCTATTGTTGAGGCATTTTCGCAGAACACGCCGGTTTTGACCTCTAATACTGGAGCTATGCGGGAGGTGGCTGGAGATGGAGCTATTTTGGTCGACCCTCTTTCGGTTTCTAGTATGGCTAATGGTATCCATCAGCTGCATTCAGATTTGGATTTGGTCCATAGTCTTCAAGAATCTGCATGCGTTAGGGGAAGTGAGTTTTCTTGGGATCGAGCAGCGGAAGCCACCTTGAAGGTGTTGGAGGAGGCTGCTATCAACGGATAGCTGGCTTTGGTTCATCTTTTTATAGCGCTAGCTTCTACGCTATGCTCTTTTCGGGCGGGTCTCTTGCTATTCCCTGGAGTATGTTTGTGTTCTGCGGTTTCAAGTGTGTGGGGCTGTAAGGCTTATCCAAATTTATTTTCTCATTGATTGTTTCGGTCTTCCCTTGAGGTTGTCAGGTTCCAACTACCCTGGCAGCTGTCGAAATTTCCATCTATCTCTCTCCTGATCCAGTTGTTGAAATTCCCGCCCATCCTGTTTGTTGGCTAATGTTGTAGGTTGCTAATTCCAAGTGTTGTGCTAATCGTTTAGTCAGTGTGTGATGATTCTAATGTCTAACAATATCTGTAATTGGTGCTGCTATGCGGGTTAAATTTTCCGTGATTGTTCCGGTTTATCAGCAGTGGCACTTCATTGAGGAGTTGGTTTGTTGCTTGGAGTCTCAGGTCATTTCAAAAGACCTTTTTGAGCTTGTGCTGATATCAAATGACGGGAATTCTCCATCCTTTTTAGGGGGGGGGAGTTTTAAGATCAAGAGAGGAAAGTGCAAAAAGCCTGGATCTTATGCGGCAAGAAACAGAGGGGCAGAGTTAGCTGAAGGAGATTGGCTTATATTTACGGATGCTGATTGCCTGCCGGATTCAAAGTGGATAGCCGGAGTTGATAGGGCGGTTGGGTGTTGGGGGGGGAGTGTAAAGTTATTTGCCGGTGATGTGCGAAGTCAAAAGCAATATGGATTCTCCAATATCTATGAAGTCTATGACTTTATGAGAGGGATACCACAAGAGGTTTACGTATCTGCAGGAGTTGCGGCTACAGCAAATATGGTAGTTGATCGGTTTTTGTTCCTGAAGTTTGGCGGCTTTAGTGAGAATTCCTTTTCGAGTGGTGATTTTGAGTTTTGCAGAAGGTTGAGGGCGAGAGGGTACCAAGTCTTATTTCTGAAATCTGCTTTTGTTTATCATCGAGTTAGATGCTCCTGGCAATCTGTAGCGACAAAAGCAAGGCGGATAAAGGGAGGGCAGTTTTTCCTCTCTCAAGGGGCAGGGAGGTTTAAGCTGATCCTACATACCCTTCTTCCGCCGGTAAGGTCGGTCGTATTTTTTTGGCGGAAAAGGGAAATTTATATTGGTTATAGATTGTTGGCAACTTTCGTTCAGATAAGGTTGTGGGGGGTTGAAATACGGGAGATGGCTCGCTTGATGTTAGGGGCGAAACCTGAGCGACATTGATCTTTGTAAATGTTTGGACGGTATTGGATGTGGAGATGTGGTGCGCTTGTATACCAATAATTCTAACAGGCTGAGACATGAAAAAAGCATTAATAACCGGTGTAACAGGCCAGGATGGCTCTTATTTAGCTGAATTCTTATTGGCGAAAGGGTACGAGGTTCATGGGGTTAAAAGAAGGTCCTCTTCATTTAATACGAGCCGCATAGATCACTTGTACCAAGGGCCGCAAGATGATAATAGAAGGTTTTTTCTTCACTATGGAGACCTTACTGATACGAATAATTTGACCCGAATTCTTCAGGAGGTGCGGCCTGATGAAATCTATAATTTGGGTGCTCAGTCACATGTTGCGGTCAGTTTTGAATGCCCTGAATATACTGCAAATGTGAACGGGCTTGGAACCCTCAGAATACTAGAGGGGATGCGTCTTCTGGGGTTGGATAAAACCAGATTTTACCAAGCCTCAACATCGGAGCTTTATGGTGCTGCCAAAGCTTCCCCTCAGAATGAAAACACTCCTTTTTACCCTCGCTCTCCATACTCAATTGCAAAATTGTTTGCTTATTGGACTGTGGTCAATTTCCGCGAGGCCTATGGCTTATATGCTTGCAATGGAATCTTATTTAATCACGAGTCATCACGACGTGGTGAAACTTTTGTTACTCGAAAGATAAGCCGGGGTTTGGCAAATGTTGCCCAAGGTTTAGAGCGGTGCCTGTATTTGGGGGAGCTGAATGCGCTGAGGGACTGGGGCCATGCTAGAGACTATGTTGAAATGCAATGGTTGATGTTGCAGCAAGAAAGTCCTAGGGATTTTATCATCTCTACAGGGCTGCAATACTCCGTTCGAGATTTTGTTCGTAATTGTGCTCAAGAGTTGGGGATAGCGATAGAGTTTCATGGAGAGGGGCAGAAAGAGGTAGGTGTTGTTGCTTCAATTGTGGGAGAAGATGCTCCAGCAGTTAAGTGTGGAGATGTAATTGTTAAAGTGGACTCTCGTTATTTTCGCCCCGCAGAGGTGGTGTCACTAGTAGGTGACGCCTCATTGGCGCGGCAAGAGCTGGGGTGGGCACCTAAAAAAACCTTGAAAGATTTAGTTGGGGAGATGGTTAAGTATGATTTGAGGGAAGCGAAGCGGAATTTGTTGTTGGCTGGGAATGGTTATCGCACTGAGCCTATTTTTGAGGAGTAGTTAGTGAAATACTCCCAGAGAGTTTTTGTCGCAGGTCATCGGGGCATGGTTGGTTCGGCATTAATTCGGAGGCTGAGACCGGTAAAAAACTGTGAGGTCATTACTTGCCCTCGAGATTCGCTGGACTTGACAGATGCTAATGCTGTTTCTGATTTTTTTAATTCGGAATCGATTGATACTGTTTATTTGGCTGCGGCAAAGGTGGGGGGCATATTGGCGAATAGCAAACTCCCAGCTGATTTTATTTACCAGAATCTGATGATTCAGTGCAATGTAATTCATCAGGCTCACAAGGCTGATATCCAAAATTTGCTGTTTATTGGGTCGTCTTGTATTTATCCAAGGAATTCCCCCCAGCCGATACGGGAGCGGGACCTGCTTGGTGGCAGGTTGGAGCCGACTAACGAGCCTTATGCTATTGCCAAGATTGCCGGAATTAAGTTGTGCGAGTCCTACTCAAGGCAGTATGGACGTAACTATCGCAGTGTTATGCCGACAAACCTTTATGGTCCACATGACAACTTTGACTCTGCAAATTCACACGTTATCCCTGCATTAATATATCGTTTCCATAAGGCCAAAAATGAAGGGCTGCAGAATGTCAGGATTTGGGGGAGTGGTGATGTTCGACGAGAATTTCTGTATGTAGAGGATCTGGTTGATGCGTTGGTGTTTGTAATGGGTTTGGAAGATCGAGTATATCGATCCGTGACAGAGCCTATGTGCTCCCACCTAAATGTGGGTACTGGGGTGGATTGCACTGTCAAGGAGCTGGCTTATTTAATCGCCGAGATCACTGGGTTTGAGGGAAGTATTACATTTGACAGGTCAATGCCTGATGGTGTGCCGCGGAAGTTGCTAGACACCTCAAAGCTATCGAAGTTGGGGTGGGATTCCCAGACTTCCTTGGGGGTAGGGTTAAAGAAAACGTACGACTGGTATAGAAGTATTTTACGTTGATCGAATGTCAGATATTGTAATTTGTACTAGAGTTCTCAAGAGAGGTTTTACTTTTCACGAAACGACAACTTGAGACTTTTTGTGATAAAAATAAGCCTGATAACGGTTTGTCTAAATAGTGCTGACACCATTCGCGACACAATACTATCCGTGTTGGCTCAAGATTATGTAAATATTGAGCATATAATTATTGATGGTGGCTCTACTGATGGCACGCTAGAGATAATATCTGAGTTTAAAGACCAAGTCGCGGCAGTTGTGTCTGAAAAAGACTCGGGTATTTATGATGCTATGAATAAAGGCATATGCCTAGCGTCTGGCGATATAGTCGGCACTATTAACTCTGATGATGTCTATTCTGATAATCGTGTAATTTCAAATGTTGTTAATGAATTTTTGGTTTCGGGAGCCCAATCTGTCTATGCAGATCTGGAGATTGTGGCTCGCAATAACTTAAGCCAAAGAGTGCGTTTTTATGGCTCCAGTAAATTTAGGGTATCTAAATTTCGCTGGGGCTGGATGCCACCCCACCCTACATTTTTTGTACGGCGTGACTGTTATAAAAAGCTAGGTTTATATAAAACCAACTACCGTGTTGCAGCAGATTTTGAATTGCTAGCTCGTTTTCTTCATCGGGATAAAATCAGCTTCAGGCGCTTGCCAAAGTGTATTGTGAAAATGCGTGAAGGGGGTGTTAGTTCCCAGGGCGTTTGGGGGCGGATTCATCAAAATCTGGAAATTGTTAGGGCTTGCAAAGAAAATCATATCTACACAAACTTTTTTCTAATTCTATTTAAAGTACCTCTTAAATTGCTCGAATACACAGGAATTGGCCTTACCCACAGGCGGTGAAGGCCAACCTTTCCCTGTTTTATGTGAAGTGGCTCCTGTTAAGAGAACAGTGAGGGCAGGGCGCTATCCGTTTCACTGGGTTCACTTTCAGGTTTCGCGTTCAGTAATAAGTCGATTATTGCTTTCACCTTATTGATGTCCAAAGGGCTAGCCGGTGACTTGTAAATAGCGGCGTCCAGAACTGCTAGGAGCTGATCCAGCTCATGGATGTTCAGTTGCCTCGCGGTCTCAGCCAGGCTCTTCCCATTTACTTGCGGCCACTTTGCAGCAAGCCACTTTAAAGTGGCTTGCTGGATATGGATGGGGTTCTCACTCTCCAGAGCTTTTTTAAGGGCACGGGTTTCACGTTGTAAGTCGGGAGCCTGGGCGTGGTTGCTCGGTATTTGCTGGGCCGGTTTGCGCCTCTGAAAGAAAAAGTACAGCACCCACAGTAAGTGAGAGGCAATCGCGATAATAGCCAGGTTGCGCCAAAAATGGCTCACAGTACCGACTTGTTCGGTGGGTGTAGCTGACTGAGGTACTTTAGCACTGGTTTCACTGTCGCTGGTTACTGCAGCAGCAGTACCGGAAACTGAGAAGCGGAATGCCGGTAGTTGAGTGGTGCGTTGTCGTTGGCTTTTTGTATCCCACCAGGTCACAGTGACGGGAGGAAGCTCGTAGTCCCCGGGTTGTGTAGCCACAATCGCGGTTGTCTCAATACGGCTTCCGGTAACGCCGTTGGGCCCAACCTGGTCTTCTTGTTGCGGTTGATCGGGGTAAGTTTTAAGGCCATCCACGTTGAGTTTGGGAAGTGGGGGCAACTGTGCGGCTCTGAGCCCTTCGGCACGTACGGTAAGAATTCGGGTAATAGGTTCGCCTACGGCAAAGGTGTCCGGGTCCTGGCTCCAGCTTTGAACAATGCCGAGACTGGCAGCGGGCAGCCATTGGCTGCCAGAGTAGTCAGCGGGTTTTGGCAGTACTTCAATAGACTTCTCCTGGGAGCGAAGTCGAAGCCTTTGGCTGTTGCGATTAAATAGGGAGAAGGGATCCCTGCGCCCAGCGATGGCCACGTAGGTTAGTGCGGGGATGCTGAGCTTGCCTGAGCTATCAGGGAAAACGGCGTAGGTAACTTCGTAAACCGCATGGCTCACGTCATTGAGCTTGCGCTCATATCGCTGCTCATCGACTTTTTCTGCATGAGCGCCGGCAACCTTGAGAGGCTCTGTTGCGATATCGTGTAAGCCGATAGTGGTGTACAGGCGAATTTTTACCAGCAGTTGCTCTTGGACATAGACCTTTTCCTTGTCGAGTGTTACTTCCAGAAAAGCCTGCTTTTCACCGCCGTTAGGTCCACTTTGCGCCTCGGTGACTGTGACGGGAACCGCATCGGAAACCTCTCCTTGATAGTTAAAAGAGGGGATAAACAGTTTGCCTTCCCGTTTGGGGGCTAGCGCCAGTACCCACTCGACAAAACTCTCTGCACGGCCATTGATAACGCGATACTGGTTGGACTGTTGGCGTGAGAGAATATCGAAATCCTGTTCCAACAAGTCAAAGTCCGGTTGTCCACCACTTTTGTCTCCTGAATAGCGCACACGTAAATTGACTGTCTCATCAATTCCAATCTTATCTCTATCGACCGTTGCGCTGAGATCGCTTGCTAAAACCGGTGTCGACAGACAAAGTGCTATTGCAATAAGTAGCAAAGCGAAGGCGTGGCTGAGTGGGAGGCTCCAAAGTTTTATTCGGTTGTTAATGATTGCGTCCATAGGCATTTTTGAAATCAGTGTCCTTGAATCCAGCGACATTGCTCTACTGTTCTTTACCATCTTTGTGTCGCCCCATTTTCCGGTGGCTCCCACTCTCCGCTGCGATAGGCACGGCGCCTTTGCAGGCTCTCGTATTTGAACTTCTCGCGCATCAGGCCGGCTGGATCATCGGGAATTTGACGGAGCCATTGGTCCAGGGCTTGTTGGGTTTCCTGGTCGAGTGGGCTTTCTTCAGCGCCAGTAGGTTGCGATTCCCCTTGCTGCGGCTGTTCTTCACCCTGTTGTTCGCCTTGCTGTTGTTGTTCGCTCTCCTGCTCTTCCTGGCCCTTTTCTTGGGAGCCCTGCTGCTCCTCACCTTGAGGCTGTTGCTCAGAGGACTCTGGTGAACCAGAGGGCTGTTGATTATTGCCCTGTTGTTGCTGCTCGCTGGACTGCTGTTCGTTGTTCTTAGCTTGCTGCTCTTGGTTTTGCTGTTGTTCCTGGCTCTGCTGCTGGCCCTGCTGGTTCTGTTCCTGCTCGCTTTGCTGCTGTTCACCGGACTGCTGTTGGGATTGCTGCTGTTTTTCTTGCAACTCTTTCAGCTTTTCAGCAATTTCCCGATTGTGCTCGGCATCGGCAAACTCGGGCTGCTTTTGCAGGGCTTCATCGTAAGCTTCGATAGCTTTATCGTAGTCCCCCTGTTGCACCAGGCTGTTGCCAAGATTGTACAAGCTCTGTGAATTATTACGTTGGGCGAAATTTTCCTGGGCCTCTGCGTAATTGCCTGCGCGATAGTTGGCAGTGCCTTTCCATTCGGGGTTGTGAAATTCTTGCGCGGCCTCTGACGGCTGTCCCTCTTCTAGTAGGCGCTGGCCCTGCTGGTCTTTGCGTTGCCATAAATCCTGCCACTCAATAGCCTGGCTTTCACTTGAAATTCCAGTTAGCAGTAGTAAGGGCAGTGCGCATGCCAGAGCTCCCCGACGGAAGAGTAGAGCTGCAAAAGGTAGTATTAAAAGGAGTAATAGCGGCCCTTCATCCCGCCATTGGTCGAACTCTCTTTCAGTGAGCTGCGCTTGTTGCGGGCTGTCAGTTTGAGGCAGTAAATAGTCGATATCGCTGTCATTTACCGTAATTTTGGCAAAACGCCCTCCGCTGGACTGGGCGAGCTGGCGAAGCTCACTGGCATCGAAATTGGAGATGACGATGGCCCCTTTACTATCAGTCACAAATCCACCGGTATTCCCCCGTGGGATGGGGCTGCCCTCGCCGCTGCCCACGGCGAGTATGCTCATCTCAACTTTTGCGTTGGACAGAGCTTTGGTGACCTCATCGGCGGCCATTGAGTCTATGCCGTCGGTAACGGCAAGTAATTGTCCGCGTCCTGCGGCTCCATCCTTTAACAGGCGAATCCCGGTATCGACGGCCATTTCGATATTGCTGCCGGGGACTGGCATGATTGAGGGCGATAACGCGGGTACCAGATTGGCGATAGTAGCCGTGTCCTCGGTAAGAGGGGTGACGACATGGGCTTCTCCAGCATAGGCGACGAGTGCGGTGAGGCCGTCTTTTCTCTGGCGCAAAATATCCAAAATTTTAAGGCGGGCGCGGGTTAGTCGATTGGGTGATAGATCTGTCGCCATCATGGACGGTGACAAGTCTAGCAGTATGACCAGGGCATCCTGGTTGCTGTACACTGGGGTTGGCAGCTTGCGCCAGGCAGGGCCGGCCAGAGCGATAATCATCGCGACCAGCAGCGCAAATATTAATGCGAATAACCAGGGTCTTTTACTGCCACCGCGCAGTAGAAGGTGGGGCAGCAGATCTGGGTCTATGACCTTTTGCAATTGAGCGCTGTTGAGCACCATCTTTGCCAATCCCCAACAGAGTAGTGCTGCGGGAATTAGCAGCCACAGAACCCCAGGGCGCAGGAAGTGGAAGGATTGGATTAGGTCGAGCATATTCACTGGGCTTGACCTCCATTGTTACGACTTATCTCTTCTCGTCTGGCAGGGAGCTGAAAATTGCTCGCCAGGGGAATCAAGGCCCAAATTCCAGCCAGTAGTAGGGCGATACTAAGGGGCCAGGTGAACAGGGACTTCATGGGGCGGTAACTTTCCGCTTCTTGTTCGACAGGCTCTAACTTATCCAGTTCGGCATAGATTTCTGCCAGCTCCTGCGGGTTGTGGGCGCGGAAATAGCGGCCCCCGGTTTTATCGGCGATTTCCTTGAGTGTCTTGCTGTCGAGGTCTCGCGAAGGGTTAATTCTGCGGCTGCCAAAACGGCTCCCCAGAAGACCGGGTTGAACCATTTCGTCGGCACCTACACCGATGGTGTAAACCGTAATACCCGCTTGTTGTGCCAGTTCGGCAGCTTTGAGAGGGGAGACTTCCCCCGCAGTGTTGGCGCCATCGGTGAGGAGTATCAGCACGCGTTGCTCTGCGGGGCGTTGGGTCAGGCGTTTGACCGATAGCCCAATGGCATCGCCGATGGCAGTTCCTTGTCCAGCAAAGCCGATCTGGGCCTCTTTTAGTAGAGTTTCTACCGTCTCCCTATCGTAAGTGAGTGGGGCTTGCAGGTAGGCGCGAGTCCCAAACAGTACCAACCCCAAACGGTCACCTTTACGCCGTTCAACAAAGTCACCAACCACCTGTTTTACTGCATTGATACGCATCGCCGGTCGGCCATTAATTACCATATCGGGCGTTTCCATGCTGCCTGAAATATCTACGGCAATAAGGAGATCCCTTGCGCTGCTGGGTTGAGATATCGGCTCCCCATACCACCGGGGACGGGCTGCGGCGCTGATTAAAAGCAGCCAGATCAGAATCAGCAAAAAGAGATTGAGCAGATTGCTTTGTTCGCCGCCGCCGCGTTGGGATAGCTCAGAATAAAATGGCACCTTCAGGGCGCTGCTCATGGGTTTGGAGCGGGGTAGCAGCCAGCGAGCGAGTAGCGGGAGTGGGGCTAAAAAGAAAACCCATGGCCAGGCGAATTCAAACATGTGCGGCCTCCCCGCCCTGGTGTTGCGGGCTGCTTTTGGTGGGTTGTCCATGCTGCTTCACCCACAAAATGGCATATTCCTGTAGCGCTCGGTTTTTGTCTGGGTCACAGCTGCCACGATAGAGGTTTTCGACGAGTGCTTGTTGCGCATCAGAGGGGCACTCGAGTGGGGCTGACTTTTTCAGGAATTCGACCCATGCTGTGCCGATAAGATTGCCGCACTCTGTGCGACTGTATGTTGTAACTGCCACTCGCTTAAGTATTTCATTAATTTCTGGAACTGCATCCAGCTCCTCAGTATTTACTGCGGCGAGCAGTGAGGCTGCTTCGACACGATAGCGATTGCGTTCAATTTTTTTGCGCCGCTGCCGCCACCATAGGGCAGCGGCGGCCACACAGACAAGAATTAATACGGCCAACATCCACCAGCCTGGAGCGGGTGGCCACCAATTAACCGCATTGGGCTCTTGTATATCGCGGAGTTGCGATAACAGTTCCTGGGCCTCGGGCGAAGGCGCTTGCGGTGTTGGGGATTGCATTTGTTTTGCCAGAAGACTTCCTTTTATCACGACTGGCCCTCAATTAAATTGCCAGTGCGTTTTGCCTTCGCTCCTTGGTTCGCCAAAACACTGGCGACTAGCTTTTTCTGCACTTTCAAACTCATTACTACTTGGGCCTTCTCGTATTTTGCCAGCCATTATTTCTTTGCCGCGAGCCGTAGACGGACATCAGTGCTGGAATAAGCGGTTGGGTGTTATCAAAGTCCAGCAGCGGCAGCCGATAACGCCGGCACAGTTGTTCAACCTCGGCGCGGGCGCGGGCTTGCTTTTCGGCAAAATGTTCGTGTACCGGCCTGTTGCCGGCATGAAGGAATGTGCGCTGGCGACCGTCAGATATGGTGAGGGATTGGCCGGGCAGATGTTGCTCCAGCGGGTCCGATACCCTCAGTACCTGCAGGTCGGCATGGCGGGATAAAAGATAGAGTGGCTGTGAGCAGCTCTCGTCGAGATCGTGACAATCACTGATTAAAAAGAGCGCACTACCGGGACGTGCGATTCTTCGCGCTTCCTCCAGCAATGTTTTCAGTGTTTGGCTGCCCTGTTCGGGGATGGGGCTGCTCAGTTCCGCAGCGCGGGCAACCGTACTGTGAATCATCGAAAGTACGGCGTGGTGGCTGCGGCGCGGACGCACTGTGTCTATTTCCCGGTCGGAGAAAAGCAATGCCCCGATCCGATCGCTGTGCTGTAAACCAGCCCAACCCAGCGCTGCCGCAATGCCGCTGGCCGTCACCGATTTAAATGCCCTTTGGCTGCCAAAAAACATCGGCGAGCGCAAATCCAACAGGATAACTACCGGGCGTTCGCGCTCCTCTTGGTAAAGTTTGGTGTGGGTTTGGCCGGTTCGAGCTGTTACGCGCCAGTCAATGGAGCGTACATCATCGCCGGCCTGGTAGTTCCGCACTTCCTCAAAATTCATGCCGCGGCCGCGGTAGCGAGTGAGCAGGCTGCCGGCCTGATCACTGCGGGCCAGGCGCGGTTTGAATAATTGCAACTGCCGTGCGGCGTAGCGCATTTGTACCAACGGCGTTACTTCGGGATAAGCCCCGCGCAGTTCGAGCTCAGTTGGGGATGCTTCAGCGGACATCAGATCGCAGGCACCTGTTGAAGTAATCGCTCAATTACCTGGTCGGTAGTAATTCCCGCCGCTTCGGCCTCAAAACTCAACAGGAGTCGGTGGCGTAAAATATCGGGGGCGACATTCATCACATCATCTGGGGTGACGTAGTCGCGCCCAGCGAGCCAGGCGTGAGCGCGCGCGCAGCGATCCAATGCAATTGTTGCTCTCGGACTTGCACCAAAATCTAGCCATGACGCCAGCTCGCTGTCATACTTCGCCGGCTCGCGAGTAGCAATGACAAGTTGGACAGTATAGGTTTCCACGGCCTCAACCATCTGCATTTCCAGAATTTGGTTGCGCGCCTGAAGAATGGTTTCTTGGCTGATAATTTCAGTGGGGCGATTTTCGCCAAGGCTAGCCTCGGATCTGGCCAGGCGCAGGATTTTTGCTTCCGCCTCCGCATTGGGATAGGCAAGATTTACCTGCATTAGGAATCTATCTAATTGTGCCTCTGGCAGAGGATAAGTCCCTTCCTGCTCAATAGGGTTTTGGGTAGCCATTACCAAAAATAACTGGGGAAGGGGATAAGTTTTTCGGCCGACACTGATCTGCCGTTCTGCCATAGCTTCGAGCAGCGCCGACTGAACTTTGGCTGGCGCACGGTTAATCTCATCGGCCAGTATCAGGTTGTGAAACACTGGACCTGGTTGAAAATGGAACTCTCCGGTTTCCGGCCGGTAAATGTCGGTGCCGGTAATATCCGCCGGAAGCAGATCTGGCGTAAATTGAACGCGATGGAAGTCACCCTCAATAGCTTCGCCCAGTGTTTTAATGGCCTTGGTTTTGGCCAGGCCTGGCGCTCCCTCCACCAAAAGGTGGCCATCGGCCAGCATGGCGATCAGCAATCGGTTAACCAATCTCTCTTGACCGATAATCTGCTCTTCCAACCAATCGCCCAAAGCGGCGATATGATCCCTAATAGTCTGGTTTGCTTCCATAGTATCTCTTCTTCTGAGAATTTAGCCGCCGCACGGACCTGGCTGGCTTTCTACCATCTATATATAGTCGCCGCCGAGAAGGTGGCGACTGATGATTTTAGCGGCACCAAATGAAGAGGCAACTCCTGAGACGTAGGCCTCTGCCGAGCCGACTAGATTCTGAGGTGGAATGGACTTCTCCTCACTGTCTGACTGAAAGTGTAATTTTTAGGACTCGACCCTGCAGCTGCGTATGGGCTGAGATGATGACCTTTTCGGATCTACAGTGTTTGGATTCGATGTGACAAAAATGAGATTGGGAGGTTCCCCGTGAATATGGCGACGGTTATTACCGACAGCCGTGAAGAATTAGTTGCGCAGATTTGCGAGCTGATTCGTGACAAGCTGACCAGCGAAGCCGAACCCGTTGTGGCTTTTGCCCAGCAGTTCCTCAATCAGTACCCATTAGAGGATCTGGCCGGTCGTCGTCTTGTTGACGTCTATGGCTGCATATACACCTGGTGGAACTTTATTCAACAGCGCCCGGGCGGCCTACCCAAGGTGAAGGTTTTTAACCCCCGCCTCGAAGACGATGGTTGGGAGTGCTCGCATACGGTCATTGGCGTGCTGCAGCGGGATATGCCATTTCTGGTGGACTCCATTCGCATGGAGATCAATCGCCGAAATACAGTGACTCATTCGATAAAGAGTACGGTAGTTCGAGTCGAACGCGATGCCAAGGGGAAACTGACTCGCCTGTTGCCGCCAGAGGAAGAGTTACTGGGTGAAAAGCCGCAGGCAAAAGGGAAGCGCATCACGAACGAAGCGATGATTTATGTCGAGATTAATCACGACACTTCATCTGAGTTCGCTTCAGGCATGATGACTGGCTTAAAAGACGTACTCGGCGATGTGGAGCTGGTAGTGGACGACTATGTCCCGATGCTGGAAACCTGCAGCGCAATGGAGGGACAGTTACAGGCGGGACTTCCAGACGAAGACACCAACCTATTGGAAGCTAGTGCATTTTTACAGTGGATGCGCGATGGTAACTTCACCTTCCTGGGATATCGCGAATACGAGTTCAGTGTTGTCGGGGATAAAAAAATCCTCAATGAAGTTGAAGACCGCAGGCTCGGTATTTTCAAAAAGCTGGAAGAGGCTGCGCCGATGCTGGAAACCTCTTTTAGTGAGGGGAAGCAGCGTTTCTACCAAGGGCCCAATTACCTGACATTTGCCAAGTCCTCCGTTAAGTCCCGGGTGCACCGCACGGCCTATTCGGACTACGTGATGATTAAGCGCTACAACACCGAGGGTGAGGTGATTGGTGAAGCGGCGTTTATGGGGCTTTATACCTCGCCGGTTTACACCGAGAGCCCAGCGAAAATTCCGATTATTCGCCGCAAGATGGCCTCGATCATCGAGTCTAGCGGTCTCTCCGGACAGGGGCATGATGGCAAAGCCCTGCGCCGGATTCTCGATACCTTCCCAAGGGATGAACTTTTCCAGGGCAGCACCAAAGAGCTGTTTGACGTGGTAATGGGTGTGCTGCAGTTAAATGAGCGGGCTCACCTTCGTCTGTTTATGCGTCGCGACCCCTTTGGTAAATTTGTTACTGCCACGGTATACGTTCCCCGTGAGCTGTTTAACAGTGATGTGCGCGAGGTGATTTGCGCGCATATTGCCAAAGCGATTAATGCGAAGGACTCGGACTTCACCACTTTCTTCTCCGAATCCATTCTCGCGCGGGTTCATTTTGTTTTCCGCGTGTCCCCCGATGAGCCTGTTGATTTTGATGTCGCGCTGCTGGAGGCGCAAATTGTGGATATTACCCGCTCCTGGGAAGATGTTTTCCAAAGATCACTAATTGAAAATAGCGGGGAAGAAGAGGGCAGTCGTCTCTATCGTACTTTTGGCCGCGCCTTCCCGGCGGGGTACCGTGAAGACTTTGAGCCTCGTATTGCGGTGCAGGATGTAGCAGCCGTTCAGAGCCTCAGTGAAGATAACCGGGTAGCAATGAGTTTCTACCAGCCGGTGGGGGCCGCTCAGGGCAGCCTGCGGTTCAAGGTATTCAACTGGGGCAGCGGCCTGACGCTCTCCGACGTGATTCCCGTGCTGGAAAATCTGGGCTTGCGGGTTATTGGTGAATTCCCCTATACGATTCGCCCCCGTGGCTATACCGATGTGTGGATGCACGAATTCCATCTGGAATTTGGTCTGCCCACCAAAATTGATGCGCAGGCATCCCGTGGCCTGTTCCAGGATGCGTTCGCGGCGATCTGGAATCATACGGCGGAAAGCGATGCCTTCAATCGCCTGGTGCTGGCCGCCCGCCTTAACTGGCGCGAAGTATCCATGCTTCGTGCCTACGCCCGTTACCTGAAACAAACCAAGTCTGGTGCCAGCCAGAGCTATATTGCCGCTACCCTGGCCAGCCACGTGGATATCACCCGCAACCTGGTAGCCTTGTTTAGGGCGATGTTCGATCCCCGTTTAAGCACTGGTAAGCAGGAGCAGCCCCGTGTCGAGCGCTTGATCGCTAAAATTCACGATGGTTTGGATACGGTTGATAACCTGAATGAAGATTTGGTTCTGCGCCGTTATTTGGAATTAATCCTGGCGACCCTGCGCACTAACTTCTTCCAGGTGGATGATGAAGGGCAGCCCAAGGATTATATTTCGATCAAATTCAGTCCCCGGGATATTCCCGGCATTCCCGAACCCCGCCCGGAGTTTGAGATTTTTGTTTACTCCCCTCGTGTGGAAGGTGTGCACTTGCGCGGCAGTAAAGTCGCTCGCGGCGGCCTGCGTTGGTCTGACCGACTGGAAGATTTCCGCACAGAAGTTCTGGGCCTGGTAAAAGCCCAAGCGGTGAAAAATGCGGTTATTGTACCCAGTGGTGCAAAAGGTGGATTTGTTGTTCGACGCCCGCCTACCGATGGCAGTCGCGAAGCCATGATGGAAGAGGGAATCTCCTGCTACAAAACCTTTATTCGCGGCCTTTTGGATATCACTGACAATCTGAAAGACGGCGAAGTTGTACCACCCAAATATGTTGTTCGCCGGGATGAGGATGACCCCTACCTGGTAGTGGCTGCGGATAAGGGGACGGCGACTTTCTCAGATATTGCCAACGACATTGCCGGGGAGTATGGCTTCTGGATGGGCGACGCTTTCGCCTCCGGTGGCAGCCAGGGATACGACCATAAGAAAATGGGTATTACAGCCCGTGGAGCCTGGGTATCGGTGCAGCGCCACTTCCGTGAGATGGGGGTGGATGTCCAGAAAGAAAACTTCTCTGTTGTCGGCATTGGCGATATGGGTGGAGATGTTTTTGGTAACGGCATGTTGCTGTCTGAGCATATCTGCCTGAAAGCGGCCTTTAACCACCTGCATATTTTTGTGGACCCCAATCCGGATGCAGAATCCAGCTATAAAGAGCGCCAGCGTTTGTTCGCGTTGCCCCGGTCGAGCTGGAGAGATTACGAGCGCAAATTAATTTCCAAAGGTGGTGGTATCTTTGAGCGTCGCGCCAAGGCCATTGCTATTACGCCTGAAATGAAAGAAGCGTTTGATATCAAACAGGATCAACTGAACCCCAACGAGCTGATTAGTGCCTTGCTCAGAGCGCCGGTGGATCTGATCTGGAATGGCGGTATTGGCACTTATGTTAAGGCTACTACCGAGACGGACTCCGAAGTTGGTGATAAGTCCAACGATCACTTGCGCGTTGATGGCCGGGAGTTGCGTGCCAAAGTCTTTGGCGAGGGCGGCAACCTGGGTATGACCCAGCGTGGACGTATTGAGTTTGCTCTCAATGGCGGGCGTTGTAACACCGACTTTATCGATAATGCGGCTGGTGTGGATTGTTCTGACCACGAGGTAAATATCAAGATCCTTCTGGATAAAGTCGTTGCCCAGGGTGATTTGACGGAAAAGCAGCGCAATGAGCTGCTGGATGGGATGACCGATGCTGTCGGTGAATTGGTGCTGCACAATAACTATGAGCAGACTTTTGCCCTCAGTGTGGCGGAATATCAGGTTGCCAAGCGCCTGGATGAGTACCGCAGAACCATCAACACTTTGGAAGACGACGGCCGATTGAACCGCGCGCTGGAGTTTATTCCTGATAACGAGCAGATTTCTGAACGCGAGCACAAAGGGCAGTCCCTGACCCGCCCTGAATTATCGGTTCTAATTTCATACGTGAAGGTCAAGTTGAAAGAAGAGCTGCAAAATGCACAAATCACCGACAATGAGCGGGTGCGTTTTGCGGTTGAGTCTGCATTCCCGGAAAAATTGGTCGAGCGTTATCGCGACCAAGTCTATGACCATCCGCTGTTGCGCCAGATCGTGGCTACCCAGGTCGCCAATGAGATGGTTAACAGTATGGGTATCACCTTCTACAACCGTATCGGTACAGCTACTGGCGCCGATGTGAATGATGTAACTGCTGCTTACGTCAGCGCTCGCGATGTGTACGAGATGCACGACTTCCAGGAGCAGCTGGCTGCGCTGGACTACAAGGTGCCAGCGGAGCTGCAAACGGAACTGCTGAACTCGATGATAGGCCGTGTGCGCCGGGCAACCCGGTGGTTCCTGCGCAATCGCCGCAATGAGTTGGAGCCAGCTACCAACTGCGAGCTGTTCCAGGAGCCGGTACAGCGGGTTATTACAGCGTTGCCGCAGGTCTTGAGTGGCGAGCCCCTTAACGAATGGGAGCAGCGCTACCAGAAACTCCTGGAAGCAGGGGTACCAGAGGCCCTGGCCCTGCTGTCGGCGTCGCCCACCTACCTCTACTCGGCACTGGGTATTTCCGAGTCGGCGCGAGCTAGCGATACTCCCGTAGAGGAAGTTGCCACGGTTTACTTCAGGCTGTCGGATGAGTTGAACCTGCATTGGTTTGGCAATCTGATCGTCGATTTGCCGGTAGACAGCTTCTGGCAGGCGCAGGCCCGGGAGACCAGTATGGATGACCTGGACAGCCAGTTGTCGACACTGGCGGTGAACATCCTCCGCTTGGGCAAGGCTGAAAATCTTGATGTAGAGGGTGCAATGTCCCGCTGGAGCGCTATCATGGCGCCCGCAATTCAACGCTGGCACAATATGATTGCCGAGTTGAAGTCTACTTCTGTCGGTGACTTTGCCATGTTCACTGTGGCTTTGCGCGAGCTAATGTATCTCGCCCACGCCACTGCGGACCGGGAAACCCTGGCAGAACAGTAGCGGAATAGAGCCCAGGGGCCGCTCAAAGGTCCCTGTAGTATCGTCATCACAAGATAGAGCCCTTCGTTTTTCTGAAGGGTTCGCCTCCCCACGTAAGGAAAGGTATGTATTCAACACTGCGTAAAGCCTTGTTTGCGCTTGACCCTGAGCGGGCCCACCATTTGTCGATTGATGCCATTGGCGCTGCAGAGCGTCTCGGTTTGATGTCCCTGTACAAAAAGTCGGTGCCGGATGATCCGGTCGAGTTGATGGGGCTCACTCTACCCAACCCAGTTGGTTTGGCCGCTGGTCTGGATAAGAATGCGCAGGCCTTTAATGGTTTCGGAGCCCTGGGATTCGGGTTTGTTGAAGTGGGCACCGTGACACCGCGTCCCCAACCCGGCAATCCGCTGCCAAGGCTGTTTAGGGTGGAAGAGGCCGATGCGATTATTAACCGTATGGGTTTTAACAACCTCGGTGTTGACTACCTGATTGAAAGAGTGAAAAAGCGCCGTTATAGCGGTGTTTTGGGGATTAATGTGGGTAAGAACTTAGATACTCCAGTGGAAAAGGCCGCCGATGACTACTGCCTGTGTATGGAGAAGGTGTACCGCTACGCCGACTACATCACTGCCAACGTTTCTTCTCCCAATACCAAAGGGCTACGTGACCTCCAGTTTGGTGACAGTCTCAATCGCTTGCTGGGCAGCATCAAAGACAAGCAGATGGAGCTGGCTCAAAAGAGTGATCGCTACGTCCCTGTTGCCGTCAAGATTGCCCCGGATATGGAAGGCGATGCGGTGGCGCAGATAGCCGAGGCGCTGTGTGAGTACGATATCGATGGCGTGATCGCTACCAATACGACGATCGATAAGTCTTCAGTCGCCAAGCTGCCCCATGGTAGCGAAGAGGGCGGTTTGAGCGGAAAACCCCTGAGAGCGCAATCCACCAAGGTCATCGAGCTGTTATCGAAAGAGTTGAGCAAGCAGATCCCGATTATTGGGGTTGGCGGTATTTTTGATGGTGACAGTGCGGCTGAAAAGATTCGTGCTGGGGCGACTGCCGTACAGATGTATACCGGTTTCATCTATCGGGGGCCTGAATTGATTCGTGAGGCGGCAGAGGCAATTGCTTTGGAGCGCCGCCGAACAGGGCAAGGGTAAGCTGTATTAGTTGCTGACTGCTAGGAAAAGGGGGGCTTTTGACGATAAGCCCCACTTGCCATCGCTAAATGGTGCTCCACCCGTCAGGGTATTGGATGTCGGTAGAAACGGCGCCATAAATCTCCAGTTTTTGCGCCTTGGTCACTCTGTCGAAGCCATTCCAGTAATCTTCCCGCCCCTCACGCCAACCATTGATCCACTCCTGATGAGGATCCTCTTCGACAAATGGGCAGCTATCCATAGACTTGTTGTTCAGGGCTGCCAAATAGCCCTTGTAAAATGCCCTGTCGGCGTGATTTCGTTTTTGGCGTTTCATCGTATACGGCACCTCTACTTTGTCGGTCTGTGGACAGTTTGTCGGCAGGTTCGCAAACGGCTCTATTTGGGGTGTCTCTCAATGAATTTTAGTGAAGGAAATAAGTCTTTGAACGGACCGACCCAATCCACCTTATTAGTAAGAGTAAAGTGGCTGCGTGGGAATCGGAAAATATCTCTAGATGACAGTATGACTTATGGGGCAGGTAGTAATTAATGGCAGGGCGTATTCTCTTCTGCCACAAAATGGGATAATCGTCCTCTTTTGGGGCAAGGCGATAGCGCTCAATTTCCCTAGTTGGGGACTGTAAAGGTTTTGCCTCCAAGTTTTATTTGTGCGTACTGGCGGCGCAGACTTTGCCGGCAGCTTTAAGTGGGCAGTCTTCATTGACGCACAAAACTTCCTCCACAGGAGGAGCTTAATGAGTAAGTATTTTGACAGATTTACAAACTGAAGAATTTGAGTTTACGGCTACGTGTCCCAAGGGAATAGAGGGACTGCTCGCTAATGAATTACGCGACCTGGGTGCAGGGTCTGTAAGGGAGCAGCCGGCGGCAGTGTATTTTTCCGGCTCCCTGAAGCTGGCTTACCGCTGCTGTCTGTGGAGTCGCTTGGCAAACCGCATTATGTTGCGTTTGGCGCAGGTGCATGTAGCCACCGCTGAAGACCTCTACCAAGCAGTTGCCGAGCAACCCTGGGAACTCCACATTCGCCCCTCGGGCAAACTGTGGATGCAATTCTCTGGGACCAATCGAGAGATCCGCAATAGTCAGTTCGGTGCTCAAAAAGCAAAAGATGCCATTGTCGACCGCCTTCGCCGCCAGTCGGGAGCCCGTCCAAGTATTGATAAACATCATCCAGATTTGACGGTTGCCCTGCGCTTGCATCGGGATAAGTTGGATATCGCCATCGATCTAAGCGGTGACAGCTTGCATCGCCGTGGCTACCGAACCCATATCGGTGCAGCCCCACTGAAAGAGAACCTTGCGGCAGCACTGTTGCTGCGAGCCGGCTGGCCAAAGATTGCTGAGCAGGGTGGAGCCTTGCTCGACCCGATGTGTGGCTCGGGCACTATTCTGGTGGAGGCGGCGATGATCGCTGCGGATATGGCACCGGGATTAATGCGGGATAGCTTTGGTTTTGAGCGCTGGCTGAACCATCAAAGCGATATTTGGAATGAGCTTCGCGAGGAGGCATTGCAGCGTCAAGGCGTTGGCCTGGCGCGCGAACTGCCAGAGATTCGCGGTTACGATGCCGATGCGAAAGTCTTGTTTGCGGCTGAGGCTAATATTGCCCGGGCCGGTCTGGAGCGCCAGGTGCGAGTGAGTTGCCGCCCAGTAGCAGGGTTTAGGGTACCGAGCCATAGAGAAGTCAAAGCGGGATTGGTTATGACAAACCCGCCCTACGGTGAGCGCTTGGGTGAGCAGGAAGCTCTGCGGGAGACCTATTTTGAACTGGGGCGGCAGTTAAAGGCGGAGTTCCCGGGCTGGTTGGTCGGTGTGTTTACCGGCAATCCGGAACTGGGTTATGCCACCGGTTTACGCTCTCACAAGCAGTACCAGCTATACAATGGCAGCATCCCCAGTCAGTTGCTGATGTTTGAGGTTCGTGCGCAAAGTGGGGTGGCGGCGAGTGAAGCCACTGGGCCGAAGTTGTCACCCCAGGCGGAGATGGTAGCGAATCGCTTGCGCAAAAATCTGCGCACTACGGGTAAATGGGCCGCGAGGAGTGGCGTGGATTGTTATCGCCTCTACGATGCGGACTTGCCTGAGTATGCTGCGGCTATCGATATCTATAAAACCCTAGATGGCGCCGTGTACGCGCATTTACAGGAGTATCGTCCGCCGGCCACTATCGAGGAAGAGAAAGCTCGGGGGCGCTTGCGCGATTTGTTAAGGGCCCTTCAGTCCGTGCTCGAATTGCCTCGTGCGAATATCAGTATTAAAGAACGCCGTCGCCACAGCCACAAGGGCGGAGGTAAGGGTGGAAGTCAGTACCAGAAGCAGACGGAATCCAGAAAGGAGCTCTGGGTTGGGGAGTATGGTGCTGAGTTGGCGGTAGATCTGTGGAGCTACCTGGATACAGGGCTTTTCCTCGATCATCGCCCGGTGCGCAAATATCTACGAGAGATTTCTGCCGGTAAAACATTCCTAAACCTTTTCTGCTATACCGCCAGTGCGACGGTCCAAGCGGCTCTGGGTGGTTGCAAGCAAAGCACTAGTGTCGATATGTCGCGAACCTATCAAAACTGGGCGGGACAAAATTTCCGTGCTAATAACATGGATCCTTATCGCCATCAGTTGGTCGAGGCCGATTGTTTACAGTGGCTTGAATCTGCTCAACAGAACAGGAAAGGCCATTACGATTTAATATTCATGGACCCCCCGAGTTTCTCCAATTCCGCGAAGATGAGCGGGGTATTAGATATTCAGAGGGACCACGGGAAATTGATTCGTCAGTGTATGTCCCTGTTGTCGCCTCAAGGTCGCTTGGTGTTTTCCAACAACTTGCGCAGCTTTAAGATGGACGAGGACGTTTCCAGTGAATATTCGGTAGAGAAGCTGAACCTTTTGGATAAGGACTTTCAGCGCAACCCAAAAATTCACAATGTTTGGGAGCTCCGGCTGAAGTAGGGTGGTACTAACGCTTTAGTGATTTATGGCCGGCTTGATTTAATAGCCGGCCTAAGATACCTAAGGTCTAATAGGTTTTGACCATTGAAATTGAGGGATTTTACAAGCTGGAAGTAAATCGCCGTCCAGTGTCAATTTACTTGTAATTCAATTCTAGGTTAATTTGGGCCAGCGGCTTTCAGCTAGAACTTTGCATAAATAAAAAGATAGCGAAAGTTGACGGTACAACCACAGAAACCCGATTCGCTGTGAGCTCGGATCTATTCATTCAGATCCATTACAACCCGTATCCCCACATCCTTTGAGCGCGCGGTTTCATTGAGGCCTTTTCGGTAGTCAGAAGAAATCTTACTAGAGGTATCACGCATTGAGCCGCCCCTTACAGAATGAAGTTGGCAACCGTTAATCTTTATAGGCGCTGAAGTAGTTTTTGTTGGGTTGTATCCAGCTTGGTAGCAGTCTTCCACCCACTCAGCCACGTTCCCTGCAGTGTCAAAAAGGCCAAAAGGATTCGCCTGGTAATGCCCTACGGGAGCTGTACTGATACTGAACAGCTTTGTAAATTCGCTAGAGCAACCCCTGCGGCAATTCGCTTTTCCCCGGACGTCGCTGGAAGCCCACCAGTATTGGTGGGAACTACCTCCCCGGGCTGCGTACTCCCACTCGGCTTCACTGGCCAGCCGATACTGCTTGCCAGACTCCTTTGACAGCCACTTCACATACCTTTGTGCGTCCCGCCAGGTCACATTAATTACCGGTCTATCGCCGCGCCCCCAGCCTGCATCGCTGGGTTTAGCACTGCCGGTGGCCTCGGCGAAACGATCGTATTCGGCAAAGGTGACCTCATAGATGGATATAGCAAAGTCCTGCTCTACATTTACCCTGTGTGCAGGGCTGGCCAATCGCCGCTGGTTATTGCCCATGGTAAAGCTGCCTGCTCCCACTGCGACCATTTTCGGGCCCAAGCCACCAGAGGATAATTCAGATTGAAATCGCTTGCCGATAAAGTAGGCAGGTTCCAGCTCGATTGCCACTTCGAGGTTTTGTTCTTCTAGCAAGACCCACTGGCGAACTTTACTGAAGCCCCGTTTACTCACTTCCACATCATATTTGCCTGGGCTCAATTCAAGCCCCGGCTGGTAGCGGGGGGCTATGTTCATAATCCGCACACGGGCATCAGACGGCTTTGTGTTAATCGTTAGGCTGTACAGCTTGGGTTGGTTCTCTGCTCTTGGCTCTGCAGGCTCAGGCGTGAGAACTTTTGGGGGCTCAATATTACTCCTGGCAATCAGTGCCTGATTACCACTGAGGGGTAGTTGTGCATCTGCATTGAGCGAGGAAGGTAGATTTAGCTGGGTAACTTGTACCTGTGAGTCTAGGGCATCTGCTGCTGATTCAGTTGGCGCAGACTCTGTATTTGAATTTGGAGCAATATTGGCAGGCTGCTCCGCGGTACCTAGTAGGGTGGCAGCTGTAAAATCGGCAGCGCCGTCCAATATAGGTAGTCCAAGTTGCCAGCCGGCCTTGTGATCAACGATGCTATACAGGCCCCAGGTTGAGGTAAGGCCAACAGCGATAAAGCTGCTCATAAGCCAGGAGCGCTTGTGTTTTTTTGGCTCAGCGAGGAACTGCCGCAGGCGTACAACAGTATCCTGCTCCTTACGCTCTGGCTTCTCGGGCGTTTCCTTCCGTTTCCAACTGGAAGCAACTCTCCCGAGTTGGTCTGCCACACTGCCGTAAATGGTCAGTACAAGTGCTTTTGCCAAGCTGGAAGTTTTTAAAGTTGAATTGTTGAGCTGGCTGATTTGGTTGGCCGGCTTTCCGGCGAGGGCTGCAACCAAATCATCTGCGGCATCGGCGATATCCAGGCCGCGTTGAAATCGCTTATCCGGATCTTTGGCCAGGAAGTGATCAAGTAGAGGCTGATAAAGTGCGTATCGGGCTGGCAATCGCGGTATTGGGTCGGTGAGGTGCTTTATTGCAATGGCGACGGCTTCGTCTGCCTGATAGGGCACGGCTCCTGTGAGCATTTCATAGAAAACAACTCCCAGGCTATACAGGTCGGCACGACCGTCAACCGCTGCTCCGCGAGCTTGTTCCGGGCTCATATAGTGAGGGGTTCCCACAACCATCCCGCTGTTAGTCATACGGGTGGTTCTCGCGATAGCCCGGGCAACCCCAAAATCACTGAGTACGGCCGATCCGTCTTCGCGAAACAGGATATTCTCCGGTTTCAGGTCTCGGTGTACATAGCCCTTGCTATGGGAGTGGTCTAGGGCCATGGCTATCTGGCGCACAACATTAAGCGCCTCAAGAGGCTCAAGCCCACCTTTGCTTAAACGCTCTGCGACCGAGCCCCCAGGCATGTAGTCCATGGCGATATAGTTCAGGCTGCGGTAGCGGCCAATATCGTGAATACCGACGATATTTGGGTGTGACAGCTGCCCAACGATATTTGCTTCCCGCTGGAACCGCTCACTGAATATTGGATCAGCGTTCAATACTGGCGACATAACTTTTAGTGCCACCTGCCGGCCCACACTGCGCTGTATAGCCAGGTAGACTGAGGACATTCCCCCCTGATTGATCTTCTTGAGGATGCGGTAGCCCGGTATCTGCAGTGAAGAGGTGCCGCTATTGACGACTTCCATGAAGTGCTTTCCCTATCTTAAAGCAGAGTTGAAAGTCCGTAGGCAACTGCGGTGGCTAAGGCGACTGTGAAGAGGAGAATGAAGGGGCGATACTTTCTGAGTGTGGAGCCGGGCAGGGTGGGCTCGCTAATTGGGTTGAGGGATGCGGTAGAAGAAGGTTGCGCTGTGGATGGGGCATCTATGACCTGAACAGTGACGTTATCTTTGCCTCCTGCATCCAATGCTGCAGCGATTAGAAGTTCTGTTGCTCTGTGTGTATCACTGTTTTCTGTCAATATCTGGCTGATTGAATTTGCTGGTACTTCCGAACTAAGTCCATCGCTGCAGATGAGTAGTCTCTGTCCTGCTGCCCAGCGATAGGAGACTCGGTCCACTTCGAGTTTGGGGTTGGTACTACCGCCGATACATCGGGTAATTACATGCCGGTTGGGGTGAATTGCGGCTTCTTCGGAGTTGATAGCGCCTGAATCCATCAACATCTGTACGTAGGAGTGGTCGCTGGTTAGTTGGGTGAGCTTCCCTGTTGTGCCTTCGGGAGCCCAGAGGTAAGCGCGGCTGTCTCCAACCCAGTAGATATGAAAGTAGTCACCCTCTTCAGCAACAACGACCGCAGTAGAGCCCATATTGGCTGTGGTTTGTTCATCGCCCAGTAAAAGGGCGTGCGCTTTTTGCAAGGCACGCTCGTAGTGCTTGTCAGTTTCCGCTGACTTTTGGATTTCTTCAACAACAGTTTTGCTCGCGAGTTCACCAGCGTGGTGACCGCCAAGGCCATCGGCTACAACCCAGATACCTTTGTCTTCCGCAGCCCAATAGGCATCTTCGTTCTGTTCACGCTTATAGCCGGTATGGGTTGCGCCGGCACTGCGTGTAGCGTCTTTGCTTTGCTGAACTATCCCGCTGTGCCGTGATACTTCGCGTACTTTGGCTTCACTCACTGGCGTGCAACTACCTGTAATTTATTTAATCTTTCTAACGGTGATAACCCTCCGGTAATCACACGCCTCTTCCCTGTTGTGCTCTCGGCTTATTCAAGTTGCCGATCACTTTGTAGGTCATCGCTGAATCTGTTAAATACTAGACCTTTGGGCCATTTTAAGCTGCAAACCGAATCACACGCTAATGATATCGCCCATGATAAACTCAACTTTATCAATAAAAGTGAGTGTTTCGGCTGCTTTTTAACATTAGTTAAGCTCACTGTCTTCAATAATTGGCCAATTTCACACGGCCATTTTGGCTTTAGGAGCGATTTCGATGCTCAAACTTTGTGATGTCAATGATCTCAGCCAGAGCGTATGGCTGGTATCGCCGGGAGTAACTGTGGGGCGGGCGCAGAGCAGTGACTTGTGTATTGCCGATGATTCCGTAGCGAAGTCGCACCTTAAAATTGCGGTTAATGGCGATGTTCTGACTTTGCACAATTTGTCGGGCGCGGCCCGTGTCTTGCTTAATGGTCAGCCAACTGGTACACCGTGCCAGTTAAAAATAAACGATCAGGTCAAAGTGGGCAGCCGTTTACTCCAGGTAATCGACCCTAAGGTAACTAAGCTTAAGTCTGGCCCCCCTAAGGCTGCTTCGAATCAGGGCGTTGCCTGGGCGCTAAGAGCCAATCACCGGGCTATTGCAGGAAAGGTGTTCCCTGTGAAAGAGAGTGCGGTAATTGGGCGCTCCGATGAGTGTGATATAACTTTTTCGCTTTCTCATCTTTCGCGTAGGCACGCTCGTCTCGAAGTAAGGGAGGGCTTACTGTTCGTTATTGACTTAGGTTCGGCAAATGGGACTTTTGTCAATAATAGAAAGGTTAGTGAGAGTCGGGTGCGCAGGGGAGATGAGCTCCGGCTCGACACTTTAAGTTTTTCAATTGTCGGCCCAGCTGACGATAACAACCGCACGGCTGTACGCCCGGCTTTGCCGGAGTTCGAATTGCCCAGTTCTACCTCTGTCTCTGGAGAAGCCGATACAGTCCCCTACGCAGTGCAACCCAGTTTGTCCGAGGAGGTACCTGAGGAAGTCGATAAGCCAAAGGCTAAAAGTAAAACGTGGCTTTTAATAGTGGGGCTTGCGCTAAGTGTTGCGGGATATCTCTGGGGCAGCAGCCAGGGGGTTTTTGGATGAGCGATATAAAAGAGCTTTTGCTCTACACCACTTTGGGTTGCGGCCTGTGCGAAAAAGCCAAAATTGAAATTTGGCCTGCGCTGGAAAAATTCAACTTGCGTCTTCGCGAGGTGGATATCGCCGAGGATGAAGCGTTAATGGAGCGCTTTTCTATCCGCATTCCGGTGGTTGGCCTTGGAGACCCCGACGATGTTTGCGGTTGGCCGTTTGACCAGGTCCAATTGCAAGATTGGCTGAAGGAGCGGCTTTAAATTACAGCCGGCTCGCAGCTTCACTCTCCCTTAATAGTTGCAGCTTGGTGCCGCTTCGGTAGGCGTAAATTACAGAATAGGCGAGTACATTTTGCACATAATTACGCGTTTCCCGGAATGGAATGGTTTCAATCCACACATCATAGGGCAGCTGTTTTCGGGTCTCTTTTAGCCATCCCGCTACGCGGGTTGGCCCGGCATTATAGGCGGCGGCTGCCAGAAAGCGGTTATTGTCAAAGCGGTTAAGTAAGCTACTTAAGTAAAAGCTGCCCAGCGCAATGTTAGTATTGGGGCTCAAAAGGTCCCAGCTGCGTCGATAGCGCACCCCCGCTCTGCGTGCAGTAGCTTTTGCCGTGGATGGGAGCAATTGCATAAGTCCCAGGGCCCCGGAGCTGGATTTTGCATCGTGGCTAAAGTGGCTCTCTTGTCGTGCCACAGCGTAAATCAGATATGGCTCTAGTGCCGAGCTTTGGGCACCAACCTGTTTGCTCACATCGTGAACAATATCGGAAAAAGCGAGTGGGAATCGCAGTTCCAAGTCGTCGAGGTAGTCAGCCGCAAGCACTGACTGGATTGATTTATGGTACCAACCCCAGGCGCTAGCTACTTTGCCAGCCGCAAGTAATTCCTGGTGGTCCATAGCTCTTGTGGCATAGCTCCATTCCCTTCGGGCATGGAAGAGTTCGCCTATCGCTTGTAATTCTCGGGCCCTCAGCAGTTCGGGGCGCTTTGCCATCTCCTGCACTTGAATGGGGGTGATTGGTGCCGGCCGGTGCTCAAAGCTGTACTGTTGCCCCAAGGTATCAGCGGCAAGGAAACCGTAGTAACTGCGATTGCGGGCGGCTTTGCGGTAAAGGTGGGAGGAAGCTTCGGAACTTCCTGTGCCATAAAGTTCTTCCAGTGAGCGGGCTTTCCAATATATCCACCGGTCGAGTTGTTGTTTCTCCTCTGGCAGGCGGTCAATCCAGAACGCGACCTGTTGCCAATTTAATTCACGTAGGGACTGTCTGGCTAGCCACTCGATGGTACGGCCATCGGTCACTGTGTGATGTTCAACCAGCTGTTGCAAGCGCTGCATATTATCCTGGCGAGCAAATTGACGCGCCAAGTGCTTGAACATGGCTTCTTGTTGGGCATCGGAAAACAAGTAGCTGGCCTGATAGCGGTGCCACGCAGTTTCAGCTTTGATCGCGTCTTTTTTCGCCAATTGGTGCAATCCATGCAACACGATATCGCGATATTCCAGTGGGTTGTAGGCGAACTTGGTGTCAGTGAGAAGCTTCTGTGGGTTGCGATGGACCGAGCGCAAAAGTTTGGCTTTCTCTGCTTGTGCTGGCGTCATTTTTTTGGCGATATAACGTGCCAAATCGAGATTGCCTTCTTCGACTGCCAGCAGGTGCCGCTTCCAAGCGAGTTCCTGCGTCAAGCCGCCGTTTTTCATCCAGCGGGCAAAAACGGGGTCGCACTCCTCGACTTGGGACCGCCCAACAAGCCAGAGTTCTGATATCAACTGCTGTGTTTCTGCCTGATAGCCGTCTCGGCGCGATAGGGCATCGGCGTAATAGCAGCGGAGAGAGGTGCGACTGTGTTGCGAAGGTTGGTAATAGCGCAGGTAAGTCGAGAACTTTTTTTGACTACCGAGTTGGCGCAACAACCTGACCATCATCCAGTCGCCAATAGCCGTGCCTCTGTTGCTCTCCAGGAATTGATCAACTTCTTTTAAGGGCAGTTGGTGCAGTTTTTCACTGAGCGCCCAATAGTCAATATAAGCAGCGAGGGGATAATCTTTGAGCTCAGCTTTAAGTGCTCGAAGTTGCCGTCGATCCTTGTATTTTATCGCCTGCCGGGCCTGGCGCAGCTTTTCTCTCTGCGCCGCACGATTATCTTCGGATACTTCCGGTGCGATAGCGGTTGCCTGAACAGATTGTGCATTAGTGGGCACGGCTGTGCAGAGACAGGTGATGATTAGGGCAGAAAGAAGCGCGATTCCTTTTGCGTCAGCTGACATCTCAATTACCTCAGTTGGACGTGTGTTTCCAGCTATGACTGACTATACGGTAAAAACGCGTAAAATAGCTGATTTTTCACAGAACCCGAAAGAGCCGACTTCGCTTCTTTCATCAGCGGGATTGAGGTTCGGGTTTGATAATTGTAGTGCCTATTTATGTTGCTTCTATTGGATGGGGTCAGTCTTCGTTACGGGACCCAGGTACTGGCAGACAATGTCAGCGCAAAAGTTGAGCGTGGAGATCGTATATGCCTTGTGGGGCGTAATGGGGAGGGGAAATCCAGCCTGTTGCGCTTGATAGCGGGGCAAGTTGACGCGGATAGCGGTGAGATTGTTCGTGCCAGCGGTATGGTTCAAGCGGTTTTGGAGCAGGAGTTACCTGCCGATTGCCCCGATTCTGTCTACGGATATGTGGCTATGGGATTGGGCGAAATAGGCGCTGTTTTGTCGGCGTACAGGGACTCCCCCACAGCAGAGCTACAAGCCAAAATCGAAGCGGCTCACGGTTGGGAGCTGCTGCCGAAAGTGGACAGTGTATTAGATCGTTTGGGGCTCGATGCAGACGAAAAGGTTGCCGACCTTTCCGGTGGCTGGCAGCGCCGTGCTGCTCTGGCTCGCGCTTTGGTGGTGGAGCCTGATCTGCTGATACTGGATGAGCCAACCAACCACCTGGATATTGCTGCAGTCGAATGGCTTGAGAATTTCCTCGCCAGCTATCGTGGCGCTCTTTTGTTTGTGAGCCATGATCGTGCATTGGCACAACGTTTGGCCACCAGCGTATGGGATTTGGATCGTGGACACCTGCGGACATTTCGCTGCAAGTTCGACCGTTACCAGGAAGAAAAAGAGAAGCTTCTTGAAGAAGAGGCAAAGAATGAAGCTCTTTTCGACAAGAAGTTGGCACAGGAAGAGGCCTGGATTCGCCAGGGCATCAAGGCTCGCCGAACCCGTAATGAGGGGCGGGTAAGAGCGCTTCAAGCACTGCGTCGCCAAAGGGAAGCGCGCCGGTCCCAGCAGGGTATAGCCAAGATGGCCCTGGATAGCGGTGAGATGTCCGGCAAATTGGTCGCTGAGTTGAAGGGCGTCACTTTTGCTTACCCCGATGAGCAAGCGTTGATTAGGGATTTATCATTCACGCTGATGCGTGGAGACCGCGTTGGCCTAATAGGCCCCAATGGTGTCGGCAAAAGTACCCTGATTAAATTGCTGCTGGGAGAGCTAAAGTCCCAGAGGGGGAGTGTGCGCCTGGGTACCAAGCAGCAAGTGGCCTATTTCGATCAGCGCCGGGATCAGCTGAATCCCGATTTGACTGTGCTAGATAATGTCGCCGAAGGGCGCGACTCAGTGACTATTGGTGGAAAAAACCGCCACGTAATGTCTTATTTGGCCGATTTTCTTTTTAGTGGTGTTAAAGCCCGTACTAAAGTCAGCGCCTTGAGTGGTGGAGAGCGAAATCGCGCCTTGCTGGCAAAATTGTTTAGCCAGCCCGCCAATATTTTGGTGCTTGACGAGCCCACCAATGACCTGGATGTAGAAACCCTGGAGCTGCTTGAACAGTTACTCCTGGACTTTGGCGGAACGGTTCTGCTGGTGAGCCATGACCGTGCTTTCCTGGATAATGTGGTGGGCTCATGCCTCGCATTTGAGGGGGATGGCCGCATCCGTGAATACGTGGGTGGTTATGGGGATTTTGTGCGCCAAGGTGGCAGCTTTGTCGCTGAGCTGAAAGAAGTTAAGCCAGCTGCTAGTAAACCAAAGGAAAAGCCCCAGTCCCAGGAGGCGGCTCCGGCGAAGAAAAAGAAACTGAGCTATAAGCTTCAAAGAGAGCTGGATAGCCTGCCCGCCTTGATTGAGTCTTTGGAAGAAGAGATAGGGGCTATTGAGCAAGAGGTTGCCGACCCCAGTTTTTATCAGCAGGAGCAGGCGTTGGTGCAGGCTAAGCTGAACACCCTGACGGAAAGACAAGCCCAGCTCGAAGAGGCATTTGAACGCTGGTCAGAGCTGGAGGGGGGAGACGACTAAGTTGAAGGGGAAGCTGCAATTATTGCTGCTTCCCCCTCCCCAATTTTGAAGGATTATTCGTCTTCCATATGTACCCGAATCGCCAGAACATCGCATTTGGCGCCATGGAGAACGCCGTTGGCGGTAGAGCCGAGTAGTAGTGCTAAGCCGTGACGACCGTGGCTGCCAATAATGATTAAGTCAGCTTCGATATCTTTGGCTAAGCGATGAATCTCAGTAGATGGCTGGCCGAGTATTACGTGTTGGCGATCTGCGGGGATATCCAGCCGATCGGCGGCTTTTTGCAATTGCTCCTTGGCCTGGGATTGTAGTTGGTCCTGTACCTCGGAGAGGTCCATTGGGATGTCGCCGCCATAGGCAAAAGTCAGGGGCTCAATGGCGTGAAGTAAGCTTAGCTCTGCACCAAATGCTTCAGCCATATCAGCGGCCCTATCAAGCACCTGAGAAGATTCTTTTGACAGGTCCAAGCCCACGAGGATGTGTCGGTATTTCGCCATAATTTACCTGCTCCTATCCCTTTTATTGACTGTGAAAAACACCCTTGTGACACCTATTTTGAGTCTACCGCAAAAAAAACCGATTGACATAGATCACGCGGAACACCGCACAATAGTCACTTTTTTCCACTGATGAGGAGTGGTTATGTCTGATTGGTTGCCGGTGATTATCGTCGGATTTGCCATCGCTTTGGTGCTGGGGCCGGTGATGTGGCTCAAGCCCAATGCCCGTGACAGCCGTCTTGCAGATTTGCGTAGCCGGGCGGCCCAGGCTGGCATTACCGTACAAATCCAAGCGCTGCCTGCGGCGTTGGGTGATGGGACTGCGGCTGTCTATTATCACCGCTGGCAGAACCGCAAAGGCCTGAGTGTGGGGTGGGTTTTGGATAAACAACGGATTGAGCACGAACTGAATTTTTCCGGTGTTTGGGATTGGGCTGATGGCCAGCCAGCTCCGCAAGGGGCATGGAAATATTTGCGCGAGCTACTGGAGAGAATCCCTCGGGACGCCTGTGCGATTACTGCAACACCAGTGGGGCTCGGTATTCAGTGGCCGGAGTCAGGAGGCAATCAAGCCTTCCAGAAACTGATGGCGTCGCTCGATGAGTACACCCCCTTAATAGAAGAAGCTATTCGAAAAGTGAGTTCACGCGCGGCGACTGAGGGGCTGTCTTGATTGCCGTATTAGCGGTGTAAAAGAGCGTCTACTGAGTCGCATTTAGGCGGACTGCCCAGTGCCAAATTTGGTGACTGTGAGTGGAAAATTGTCAGCTTTGCTTGACCGCGCTTGAAGTGAGGCTTATATATTCGCGCAGCACAAGCCCGATAAGAGGGCTTGAAAGACTTGCAATAGCAGTAAATTTTCATTTGAAATCAAAGGCTTATGGGTAAATCACTGGTCATCGTCGAATCACCGGCCAAAGCGAAAACCATCAATAAATATCTCGGCAAGGACTTTGTTGTGAAGTCCAGTGTCGGCCATATTCGCGATTTGCCCACAGGTGGGGGCAATAAACAACCGGTTGACGCAAAGGAGCGCGCCCGTCGTGCAGCGGAAACACGCAAGCTTTCCCCCGAGGCGAAAGAGGCTTACAAGCGGAAGAAAAACCGCGATCAGCTGATTAAGCGTATGGGGATCGACCCGGATCACGAGTGGCAAGCCCACTACGAGATACTGCCGGGTAAAGAGAAAGTGGTGAGTGAGTTACAAAAACTCGCCGAAGGCGCCGATCATATCTATCTCGCAACGGACTTGGATCGCGAGGGAGAGGCAATTGCCTGGCATTTGCGTGAAGCAATTGGTGGCGATAACGATCGCTACCGCCGGGTAGTGTTTAATGAAATTACCAAGTCTGCGATTCAGGAGGCCTTTAAAGATCCCGGCCGTCTGAATATTAATCGGGTAAACGCCCAGCAAGCACGCCGTTTCCTCGATCGAATCGTTGGCTATATGGTATCCCCTCTACTGTGGGAAAAAGTGGCCAGAGGCTTGTCTGCGGGGCGTGTGCAATCTGTTGCGGTCCGCCTCGTAGTTGAGCGGGAGCGGGAGATTCGCGCGTTTATCCCGGAAGAGTACTGGACTCTGTTTGCCGATACGGCGACGGCAAAGGCTTCCAAGCTGCGCCTCGAGGTGAAAAAGCAGGCTGGTGAGGCTTTCCGTCCTACCAACGAAGAGCTGGCAATGAGTGCTGCCAAGCAGCTTCAGTCCAGTGAGTTTGTTGTTTCCGCCCGTGACGATAAGCCAACCAGCTCCAAGCCCAGCGCACCATTTATTACTTCCACCTTGCAGCAGGCGGCCAGTAACCGCCTCGGCTTCAGTGTGAAGAAGACCATGACCCTGGCCCAGCGCTTGTATGAAGCCGGTCATATCACCTACATGCGTACAGATTCCACCAATCTCAGTAAAGAGGCTGTGGAATCTGCACGGGATTATATTGCCGAGAATTACGGCGATAAGTATCTTCCAGAAAGCCCCAATAGCTACAGCAGTAAAGAGGGCGCTCAAGAGGCGCACGAAGCGATTCGCCCATCCGATGTTCGTATCGCCCCAAATATGTTGTCCGGTGTTGAGCGGGATGCGGAGAGGTTATACAACCTGATTTGGCAGCAGTTCGTGGCCTGCCAGATGACGCCTGCCCAATTTACCTCCTCTTCAATCGTGGTCAGCGCAGGTGACTTTGAATTGCGTGCGCGGGGTCGAGTAATTCGTTTCGATGGTTTCCTGAAAGTTGCGCCACCGAGCGGCAAAAAAGATGAAGATCTGGTGCTTCCAGATGTGAAGGTAGGCGAAAAGCTATCCCTGCAACAGCTGGATCCCAAGCAGCACTTTACCAAGCCGCCTGCGCGGTTTAGTGAAGCGGCCCTGGTTAAGGAACTGGAGAAGCGCGGTATCGGACGCCCCTCCACCTATGCTTCCATTATTTCCACGATCCAGGATCGTGGTTATGTCCGCTTGGAAAACCGTCGTTTTTACGCTGAGAAAATGGGGGATATTGTTACCGACCGTCTCAGCGAAAGTTTCAAGAACCTGATGGACTACGGATTTACCGCAAACCTGGAGGAATCCCTGGATGCGGTTGCCGACGGCGATAAGGGTTGGAAGCAACTGCTCGATGAGTTTTATCAGGACTTTTCCGGGCGCCTGGAAAAAGCCCAGTCTGCCGATGCAGGTATGCGTCGCAATACGCCGACAGACACGGATATCGAGTGCACCAAATGTGGCCGCCATATGCAGATCCGCACTGGCTCCACCGGTGTATTTCTGGGGTGCTCTGGATATGCACTGCCGCCAAAAGAGCGTTGTACCAATACCATGAACCTGGTTTCTGGTGATGAGGCGGTCGATGCGGATAAGGACGAGGAAGCTGAATCCAGGTTGCTGCGGGAGAAGCGCCGCTGCGGCAAGTGCGGCACGGCTATGGATAGCTACCTGTTAGATGAGCAGCGTAAATTGCATATCTGTGGCAATAACCCGGATTGCAATGGCTACGAGATTGAGCAGGGCACTTTTAAAATTAAAGGCTATGACGGCCCCATTATTGAGTGCGATAAGTGTGGCAGTGATATGCAGTTGAAGTCTGGTCGCTTTGGCAAGTACTTCGGCTGTACCAATGAAGACTGTAAAAACACCCGCAAGCTGCTGAAAAATGGGCAGCCGGCGCCACCGAAAATGGATCCGGTTCCCATGCCGGAATTGGCCTGTATCAAAGTGGAGGATCACTATATCCTACGCGATGGTGCCTCGGGTCTATTCCTGGCTGCCAGCCAGTTCCCGAAAAACCGTGAGACCCGTGCGCCCCTGGTTAAAGAGCTGCTGCCTCACCAGAGTGAGATCGATCCAAAATACAGCTTCCTATTCTCTGCACCGACTCAAGATGACAGTGGGCGGGATACCGTAGTTCGATTTAGCCGCAAAACCCAGGAGCAATATGTTCAATCTGAGGAAGAGGGCAAGGCGACCGGTTGGCGTGCTTTTTATCGCGATGGTGGTTGGAAAGTAGAGGCCTCCACCAAGAGCACTGCTGCCAAGCGCAAGAAACCGGCAGCTAAAAAGACAGCGGCAAAGAAGTAGGTAATGAGTAACTCTTACACGATTCATGTCACTTCGGCTCTACGCAAGAGCCAGCTGTTGCTGCAACAGCCGTGGGACTTGCCTCTCCAGCGCGATGCGCTGGAAGAGGCAGCGTTGATGCAGTTGTGCAAGGCCTATCGGGCTTTTCTTGCAGAGCAGGCCGCCCAGCTTCAGCTGGGATTTGAACCGGAGTCTCCGCAGTTGATCATTGATGCGCTGGGCGTTCAGGGTAGGGCTAGTGCGGAGGCCAATGAGCTGTCCGGCCTGGTCGGCGATCCGCAGAGTTGGTTATCCCATATGCTTTACGCCTGGGAAGAGCAGCAGAAAATATCTGTGGGTGCTGATGAAAAACAGCAACAGGTTAATTTAATCCCGCTACACAACGAAGTTGCCAAGCCCGAGTTTGCACCTTTGTCCAAAGAGTTATTGCTTCAGTGGCATCGTTCTCTGAGTGAGTTGGTGGTGAGGCAGCGCGCTCACTTGGATGAGTGTTAACTAATACGCTTACTCGACCTCGGTGAACTTCTGAATAGATTCGTAATATTCCTGCGAATTTTGAAGGTTGTTGATATTAGGCGCACCTCTGCGGGAAAGTCCGCTGTCCTTTGAGTGAGTCACAATAGAGTAGTTGTGGCCCACTCGACATAACCCGCAACCGGTGCAACGTGCAAAGCAATTCACTTTTCTCTTGTGATCTCTTGAGTGGTTTAGGTAATTCTTTGATATAGCGTACTGGTAATAGACTGCCTCGAAAGTCAGGAGCCAGAAGCCCTCAAATTGGATGAATGAAACTTATCGCAAGCCTGTGGTACACTGGGCGCAAACTGTTGTGCCGTGAAGGAAAAGCGAATGTCCTCCGAAACTTTTGAAATAATCGAGCTGGCTAATGGCGATGTAGCTTTGCGTCGTGCTGGCCATAAAGAGGACCCTTTGGTAAGCATTTCTTTTTCTGCAGAAAGCCTTCAGTTTCTGCGCAAGAACAAGGTTGCTGTGGCAAGGGCTATGTTGGAAGCGGGCATTGAAGCCGTACAAAATCTAGACGATCTTGAGGCTGGTTACTTCGAGGAAGAAGACGATTTAATGCCGGTAAATCATACTATTCACTAACATCAGCGTTAGTTCGAGTCTTATCAACAGCGGCCAATGGCCGCTGTTGTCGTTTTTAGGGGCTTAAGGCGTTTGGCGAATAACCCCTACGGCTAATCCCTCAATCACAAAGTTCTTATCTCTCATATCGACTTGAATTAACTCAAAGTCATCATTTTCAGGTAGCAACTGAACGGTTGCCTGATTTCCCTTGCGGCGAAAGCGCTTCACAGTGACTTCATCATCGATACGGGCAACCACGATTTGGCCATTGCGCACCTGCTCGGTCTTTTGCACTGCCAGCAAGTCTCCATCGAGAATGCCCGCATCTCGCATACTCATACCATGCACCCTCAACAAATAATCTGCGGGAGGATGGAAGAAGCTCGCGGGCAAGTCGCAATAATCTTCAATATGTTCGCTGGCGAGTATGGGATTCCCTGCAGCTACTCTACCCACAATCGGCAAGCCGGATTGGTGATCCGGAATTCGAATGCCTCGGGAAGCGCCGGCAACCATCTCAATGGCGCCTTTTCTGGCGAGCGCTTTCAGGTGTTCCTCGGCGGCATTGGGTGAGCGGAAGCCGAGCTCCTGGGCAATTTCTGCCCGCGTTGGCGGGTAGCCTGTTTCATCCAGGTAGGACTTGATCAGGTCGAGAACCTGGGACTGACGAGCGGTGAGATTGGTCATAGATTTACCTAGTTTTCTGTATTTATATACAGTTGCTGGAATTATATACAGATTTATTGTTCGCGCAATCCTCAGGTTTTAGTCTTTGTGAGCTGCTACATTGATGGAGAAAGCAAGGAGAGAAGAAAGCGTTGAAGGAACTGACAAAGAGGGAAAAATAATGTTGGATGCAAAAATGCCGGAAGCCTGGAGAGTGCTTCGTATTCAGTCTGAATTGGTAGATGGGATAGAGCGGCTGATAGCGTTAGGTGGTGCAGTGACAGTGTTTGGAGGGGCGAGATTTACAGAGGACAGTCCTGAATATCAGCAGGGGGTAAAGTTGGGAGAGTTGCTCGCGGCTGAAGGGATCCCCGTGATTACCGGTGGTGGGCCGGGGCTGATGGAGGCTTGTAACCGAGGGGCTTTCGGGCAGCCCGGCGCATCAATTGGGTTAAACATAGAGCTGCCTTTTGAACAGGCGGCAAATCCATATCAGGACATCAGTTTGAACTTCCGATACTTTTTTGTACGGAAATTTATGTTTGTAAAACACGCACTTGGATTCGTTGGACTTCCCGGTGGCTACGGCACGTTGGATGAGTTGTTTGAAGCTCTTACCTTGGTGCAAACGCAGAAAGTGCGGCGTTTCCCAATTGTGTTGGTAGGTAAGCGTTACTGGAGTGGGCTGTACGATTGGTTGGTAGATACAGTGTTAGAGCGCGATTGTATCGATGCCAGTGATCTAGACCTTTTTCATATCGTTGATAGTGTGGAGGAGGCTGCGGCCCTGATTATGAAATATATGCAGGTGAAAGAATAATTAATCGGGTGATCTTAAAATACCGAAAAAATTTTCAAAGTTATTTTTGTTAAAGCTACCCCCCGGACTAAAAGGCTATGCCGGCTGGTGGGGTGGCGTACTTGCACAAGTTGGCGGGAGATCAACTCCTGCAGTATTGATCTTACCGCCTGACATACATTTCCCTGTTATTTTTACTCTTGTACCTTGCTGAGTGGAGAGCTTAGCTGGCGGGCTCTAGATCAGTGAGAATATGCTACTCTGGCGTCGATTAAACGTATGTTTTAAATGGTGGTTTGATACTTATGAGCCAGATAGATACGGTCAGCCGGATACTCGATGCAGCGGAAGTGCTGTTTGCTGAACGGGGTTTTCCTGAAACCTCATTGAGAACAATTACGAGCACGGCCGGGGTTAATCTGGCGGCAGTTAACTACCATTTCGGCTCCAAGAAAGAATTGATACAGGCGGTATTTGAACGCTTTCTAACGCCTTTCACTAACGCTCTGGAAGAAGAGCTTGATCGCCGTATTGCCCTGGGGCAGCCCCTGGGGGTGGAGGAGCTGATCGAATGCCTGTATCGAGTTGGGTTGGGAAGCCTCGGGTTGGAGGGAAAGGATCCACAGCGATTTATGCGTCTTTTAGGATTGGCCTATACCCAGTTCCAGGGGCATTTGCGTCGATTTATCGTATCTCGATACGGGGATACTTACCGTCGTTTTGCAGGATTGCTGGCTGAAGCGTTACCGGGCTTGGACCCAGAAACTTTCTATTGGCGCCTCTACTTTATGCTGGGAGCGACCATTTTCACACTGTCGAGCCACGATGCGATTGAGGCTATCCTGCGGGAGGATTTCGGTTCTGACAGTACCCTGACCCAGACTCTTGAGCGATTGGTACCCGCTGCTTCGGCCATGTTGAAGGTAGATAATTAGTGGGCGCACTCTTAAATCGATAAGGAACTTAATATGTCTTTACCACCCGGACCGGTCATGGTGGATATCGAGGGGCTTGAACTCACCGAGGAAGACTGTGAGTTACTTCGGCATCCGATGGTGGGCGGGCTGATCTTTTTTGCGAGAAACTATCGGGATCGCAAGCAGCTTATCCAATTGGTTAACTCCATCCGTGCGGTGCGACCAGAGATCCTGCTGGCGGTAGATCAGGAGGGTGGTAGGGTTCAGCGGTTTCGCGATGACTTTACGCGAATACCCTCAATGCAGGCCCTCAGTGCTGTCGCCAGTAACGAGCAGTTGCAGGATGTGGGGTGGCTGCTGGCCGCAGAGTTGCTGGCTGTAGGAGTGGATTTTAGCTTTGCGCCGGTTTTGGATGCGGATGACAGTCACAGCAGGGTGATCGGCGATCGGAGTTTTTGCCCCGACCCCGCCCAGTTAACCGCACTGGCTCGCCCCTTTATCCAAGGGATGCGCGAAGCGGGAATGGCCACGACAGGCAAGCATTTTCCGGGGCATGGCCACGTGCTGGAAGACAGTCATGTGGAGTTGCCAGAGGATAAGCGCTCGTTGGATCAGGTCATGGCAACCGATGCACTTCCGTTTATCGATTGTATTGGAACCCAGGAACTTACCGCGGTGATGCCGGCCCATATCCGCTTCATCAACATTGATAGCCAGCCGGTGGGATTCTCCCGCTATTGGCTGCAGGATGTATTGCGGCGACAGCTGGGATTCAATGGAGTGATTTTTAGTGATGATCTGTCTATGGAAGGGGCGGGTGCGGCCGGAGGCTATGGCGATAGGATTCGCGCAGCCCTGGAAGCCGGTTGTGATATGGGTATCGTATGCAACAATCGTGTCGGCGCTTTTGAGGCGCTGGCGGCACTGGATACCTTTGTGCCCAAACCGGAGTCCACTCATCGGTTGTCGGCTATGGGTGGCAGGCCGGTGATCGGCTCCTGGGAGGAGCTTGAGAAGAGTGCGCGGTGGCACAGAACCAGGGAGTGGTTAGCTTCCATAATGCGCTGAAATAAGTTGTTGAGATCCGTCGTCTATTGAGAAGGCGTTGTACGGATATTACTGATTGTTGGTTAAAGCGGAGGGGTTCGAGTGGAGTCCGTTGAGAGCGTGCTGTTGTCCTGGCTTGGTGAGAACCGGGTCTGGATAGTTTCTGTTTTCCTCATAGTACTTGCGTCTGGGGTGTTGGCCTGGTTATTTGGCCGGTTTGTGCAGCGCATGGCCATTAAGGCGGAAAAGACGGTTAACCCCTGGGATGATGCCTTGGTTGGGGCGCTCTCCCCTCCCGGGCAGGTATTGGTATGGCTGTTGGGCTTGACTGTCGCTGCCCAGCGAGCGGGGGACGCCACTGGTGCCGAGATATTCTCCCTGGCTGCACCGACGCGGGAAATAGGCTTGATCCTGGTGATGGCTTGGTTTGCCTGGCGATTCTCACACAGCGTGGAACATAACCTGTGCGATCCGCGCTATATGGGCAAGCCGATGGATGCCACTACGGTACGTGCGATCGGCAAACTGGTCAGGGCCTCAATCGTGATCACGGCGGGAATTGTGGTCATGCAGTTCCTGGGTTACAGCGTCAGCGGTGTTTTGGCATTTGGTGGTATTGGCGGACTGGCTGTCGGTTTTGCGGCCAAGGACCTGCTGGCAAACTTTTTCGGTGGCCTGATGATCTATCTGGATCGGCCCTTTGCGGTGGGCGACTGGATTCGCTCCCCCGATAAGGAGATTGAGGGGACCGTGGAAGATATCGGTTGGCGCCTGACCAGAATCCGCACTTTTGATATGCGACCCGTCTATGTTCCCAATGGTATCTTCACCCAGATTGCGGTAGAAAATCCTTCCCGTATGTTAAATCGTAGGATTTTTGAAACGATTGGTATTCGTTATGAAGATGCCCACCATATGGCGGCCATCGTGGCGGATGTTAAAAATATGTTACAGGAACATCCGGAAATTGATTCTAATCGTACGCTTATTGTTAATTTTAATAGTTTTGCTTCCTCCTCTTTGGATTTCTTTATATATACGTTTACCCGCACTACCGATTGGGTTCGTTATCATGAAGTAAAACAGGATGTTCTATTAACGATTCTTAAAATAATTGAGGGATATGGGGCATCCTGTGCATTCCCAACCTCAACATTACATATTGCCGATATACCTTCATTAACGCGAGAGGCCGCGTTAGACAGTTGAGGAATGGGAGTGCAATAAGGTACAAATGATTAGTTTCTAATTGAGCACTATTGAAGATTTTGACGGTTAATTACGCATATTGGGAAAAACGTAGTATTTATTTCACATAGAAAACTAGACACTGGCGCTGTTTTATCTAAGAATCAGGGTACGTCCTTTGAGTATATGCTCATCGGATTAAGCAAGATAGCATTCTGCATGGAGCAGTTTGTTAACAATGGGGTGGCGTTTGCCCCTCTTGCCGAATTGAGCAGTGAGGTAAAAGAGGTAGGCGCAATAACAATAATGAGGTTTTCTCAATGAGTGATCGCGTTACAGGTACAGTGAAGTGGTTTAATAACGCACGGGGTTATGGCTTCATCACCTGTGGAGAAGGAACTGAAGATATTTTCGTTCACTATCGCAGCATTCGCGGCGAGGGCTACAAAACCCTTAATGAGGGGCAGGCGGTAGAGTTCGAAATGCAACAAGGTGACAAAGGACTGCTGGCGGAAGATGTTGTTCCCTGTGAGTGATTTATAGATCACTCGTTGAAAGAACTGTTGTCGTGTAGGGTCCTGCGGCTCGATTGACGCCGGCCCTGTCAGCGCCTCTGAAAAGCGGATCTTTATGATCCGCTTTTTTGTTTGCTACTTTGCAGTGGATATAGGCTTTTCTTCTTTAAGTTGCATTTGTGTCCCTCTTTGTAGATTTGGTCATATCCCACCCCACCTAAAGTCCCCAATGTAATTGTGTGTATATGAGTGAGTTTATTGTGCTCAATACCGCTGTGCTAATTATTATTTTAATACTTCCGGAATATTGGCCCACTGATTGCAATTTTATGTTGTTGTGGGGTGGCGGTATTTGCTTGTTTGCTGGCAGTATTTTGATTAAAGATAAATTGATTAAATATCGGCTGGGTGGGGTGTGCTTGCAGTGATGGTGAAATTAATTCGTTTGAGGTGAAGAGTTTTAAAGGTATATTTAAAATAATCGCCCCTGCAAGATTTGCAGGGGCGATTGGCGAAAGTCGATTATTTAAATAAATTAACTTTCTGTGCGGTTATCTTTTTCTTGGTCGGAATTAAGTATATTCATATTTTGCGAGTCTTCTTTGGGTTTGGCTACAGTGCGCACTTCAATAAGAATGCCAAATGCAGGGTGGTCGATATAATGAAGTTGTCCGCTACGCAAACGTCTCTCGTGTTGCAGTCTTGCAGCATGGGCTACATATAATGGCTCTTCTTTTATAAATTCCGGCTCGCCCAGTGTGAGTGGCTCAGTTGTGTTAATTGCGCCCTGACTATTTTCGATATCAAACCCGTTATTTTGTGAATATGAATTTTCAATATCACTGTAATTGCCGGTTAGGATTTGTAGTGGCTTTTCGATTTTATTTTGTGGGCGCTGAGGAAGAAGAATGCTGTGTTCCCCGGGTTGCGTATAAAAATCGCTGAGCCACAAATTAGTACTGATATGTAAATAGCGAGCGACACTCAGGGTGATAGATCCCTCAAGCTGGCTGTGGCCGCTGAGCTGGCTGCCGCCATCAATCAGAATGGCCGGGGAGTTTCTCTTGGTTTTTAAAACCTGGCGCCAGGCCTTGTGAAACAGGACCCTGTCACCAGCCCTGGAAATTGCGGCGGCTTTGTTGTCCAGCAGCCTGGGTACTGGTCTTAGCAGCAAGTTTCTTGGTGCTTGCTCAGAGTTCTGCAAACTAGTAGATGCGTCGCCCTCAAGTTCCGATGATTCAATATCGGCTGGGCCGCTCGTATCTGGGCTCGAGATGATGTCTTCAAGCGATAACACCTCATCCTCTGTTGGCTGAGTTGGGGTGCGCAGGGTGTCAAAGTCGATCCACTTTGATGGATACTGAAGACGGGGTGCCGTCGGCCAGGTCTCTGCGGTTCTTTCCATCCCCTGGGGGCGCTCGAATACGATCATTTCTATTTCGAAAGTATTGCCAGCGTAGTTGACGGCCTGGGCACTGGTTGCTGCCAGCGTGAGCGCCAGGGTTGAGCAGAGGCTAATTATCCTTTTCATGGGTTTACCACTTAAACAATTCTATTTGGGTGCCGAGGGTGTCATTGCCGACAGGCCGTTTAAGCGGGAGTAGGAGACTCATTAGTTTTGCCGCCAGCTCCCGCTGCTGCCTGCCGGATGGTATCATTGTGCAAGCTTTTCCAGAACTTCGTTAATTTCCTGGAGCTTGCGATCAGTACCCTCCTCATCGAGACTGAAATTCAGTTGGTTTGCGCCGGCCAGCTGGTAGCGTCCCGGCTGGGTTTGCACCATCTTAACCAAAGTGAGCGGATCTACACGGGTATTCTCCGCAAATTCGATACGCCCTCTTGCCGCAGAGGCCTCAAGTTTGCGGATGCCCATATTCTCGGCCTTTAACTTGATCTCCGTGGTGCGGAACAAGTGTTTTACCGATTCCGGCAGTAGCCCGAAACGGTCGATCATCTCTACCTGAAGTTCTTTCAGTTGCTGCCCGTCAGTGGCATTGGCAATGCGTTTGTACATGATCAGTCGGCCGTGGACATCGGGCAGGTAGTCCTCGGGAATCAGCGCAGCAACCCGCAGATTGACGTCCACCGCAGGGGATTCGAGGGGTTCGTCAATATTCGGTGTGCGGCCCTCGCGAATGGCCTTCACTGCCTTGTCGAGCATCTCCATATACAAGTTGAAACCGACACTCTGAATCTGCCCGCTTTGTTCCTCACCTAGCAGTTCGCCTGCACCGCGAATTTCCAGGTCGTGGGTAGCCAGGGTAAAGCCTGCACCTAAATCCTGGGCCTCGCTAATCGCTTCCAGGCGCTTCACGGCGTCATTGGTCATGGAGCGTTTGTTGGGAGTCAGTAGGTAGGCGTAGGCCTGGTGGTGCGAGCGTCCCACGCGACCGCGCAACTGGTGAAGCTGGGCCAGGCCGAACTTGTCTGCGCGCTCGATCAGTATCGTGTTGGCTGTGGGGACGTCGATACCGGTTTCGATAATGGTGGTACAGACCAGGACATTAAAGCGCTTGTGATAGAAGTCACTCATTACCTGTTCCAGCTCCCGTTCGCGCATCTGGCCGTGGCCTATGCCGATACGGGCCTCGGGAATCATCTCCTGTAGCTCCCGCGCGATTCGCTCAATGCTTTTGACTTCGTTGTGCAGGAAATACACCTGACCGCCGCGCAATATCTCCCGCAGGATAGCCTCTTTTACCAGGGCATCATCGCGCTCGCGCACGAAGGTTTTCACGGAGAGACGCCGTGCTGGTGGGGTGGCGATCACCGATAGATCGCGAATACCGGCCATGGCCATATTCAGGGTGCGGGGAATAGGGGTGGCGGTAAGGTTGAGGATATCCACCTCGGAGCGCAGGCTCTTCAGACGCTCCTTCTGCCGGACGCCAAAGCGGTGCTCTTCGTCGATAATCAGCAGGCCGAGATTTTTAAAGTCCAGATCGCTTTGCAACAGCTTGTGGGTGCCAACCAGGATGTCCACCTTGCCACTGGCAACCTTCTCTTTCACGCTGTCCACTTCCTTGCCGGACCGGAAGCGGGAGATCACCTCGATATTGATCGGCCAATCGGCAAAGCGATCCTGGAAGGATTGATAGTGTTGCTGGGCCAACAGGGTGGTGGGAACCAGCATGGCCACTTGCATACCTGCGTGGGCCGAGACAAATGCAGCTCGCATGGCCACTTCTGTCTTGCCGAATCCCACGTCACCGCAAACCAGTCGGTCCATCGGCTTATCTGAGAGCATATCCCCCAGAACTGCCTCGATGGCTTGTTGTTGATCTGGAGTTTCCTCGAAGGGGAAACCTGCGGAAAATTCTCGGTAGGCCAATTGAGGGTTATCGAAGGCATGGCCAATACGGGCTTCGCGGCGGGCGTAGATATCCAGCAGCTCTGCAGCTGCATCGCGGACTTTCTCGGCGGCTTTGCGTTTGGCTTTTTGCCACTGTTCACTGCCCATTCTGTGCAGTGGGGCCAGGGCTTCATCGGCACCGGAGTAGCGGCTGATCAAGTGCAGGCTGGCTACCGGTACGTAGAGCTTGGCATCGTCGGCATATTCAAGGGTCAGGAATTCTGCCGGTTGCCCGTCGATCTCTAGGTGCTGTAGGCCGCGATAACGACCTACGCCGTGATCAATGTGAACGACGGGAGTGCCCATGCGCAGTTCAGCCAGGTTTTTAACCGCGTTGTCCGCTTCATCTTTGGCTTTTTTACGGCGGCGTTGTTGCAGTACCCGTTCACCAAATAACTGCGGTTCCGCGATCAAGTTGATTTGCGGGTCCTCAAGCAGCAGCCCTTGATCGATGGGGGCTACGGTAATCCCGATAGTGTCCTTTGCGGCGAGGAAGTCCTGCCAACTTTGGAAGCTGGGAGGGCTGAGCCGTATGCCCTTTAATAGCTCCAGCAGTGCCTCGCGGCGCCCGCTACTTTCAGCACAAAAAAGCACCCGACCGGAGTATTCCATCAGGTAGCTTTCCAGTGCAGCCAGGGGTTGTTCGGACTTGCCATCTACTGGCAGTGAGGGGGGGGCGGAAGTGTCAAAATTACAGTTGCCCTGGGCTTCCGGAAGACTCTCCGCAGAGAAGATTGCCCGGGGCATGGACTTTAGGGCACCGTTAAGCTCATCAATTTCCAGTAAAATCTGGCGCGGTGGCAATATGGGACGGGTCAGGTCGCCGCGACGACTTTCATAGCGGTTGCTGACTTCGCGCCAGAAATTGTCCAGCGGCTGTTGGATATCTCCCTGTAAAAATGCCTGGCTGCCCTCGGGCAGATAGTCGAACAGGCTTGAGCAGTTGCCATCGAAGAACAGGGGCAGGTAGTACTCAATGCCCGCCGGGGCAATTCCTGCACTGATATCCTGGTAAATTGGCACTTGGCTGGGATCGCTATCGAATTCACCGTGCCAATTTTGCAGGAATCCTGATAGGGCAGCCTTGTGCAAAGGGAATTCCCGCGCAGGTAAAAGGTGAATGGTTTTCACCTTGTCGATGGTGCGTTGGGTTTCCGGGTCAAAGGTGCGCAGGGATTCAATTTCATCGTCGAACAGATCGATGCGGTAGGGCAGGGGGCTGCCCATTGGGAAAATATCCATCAGTGAGCCGCGCACAGCGAATTCGCCGTGTTCGTAGACGGTGTCTACGCAGTGGTAGCCGGCCTGCTCCAGCAGTCTCCGCTGGATATCGATATCAAACTGCTGCCCCTCCTCCAATATCAGCGCATTGCCGGCAATATAATTGCAGGGTGGTAGCCGGTGCATCAGGGTGCTGACTGGGATTATGACGATCCCGGCCCCCATTTTCGGCAGCTGGTAAAGGGTGGCGAGGCGATCCGAGATGATGTCCTGGTGGGGAGAGAAGGTGTCGTAGGGGAGAATTTCCCAGTCGGGAAAATGGAAAATTTCCAGCTCCCCGTTTTCCCCCTTATCTCGCCGCGCTTTGTTAAAAAATTTCAATTGCACCTCTAAACGGTGCGCTTCGAGACTGTCCTTTGTGATTAACAGGGTGGGCGCTTTGTTATTGCGTGCCGCGTTGAGGATGGCGAGCGCGGCAGCTGCGCCATGCAGTTGTCCCCAAAATTGTCGGTCACTGGAGGAGCGAAACTTCGGTGGGGTCAGGGGCTGTATTTCTGTCATCTTTCCTTATATATCCGCGCATTCATTCGAGATGTCTTCGAGGTCGGCTATTGTAGCCGCGAACAGTTTTGCTTGCAGGGAATGTTAACCCTGCCTGTGTTTCCAGTCGGGAACAACTACGCTTTTTTATGGATTGCGCAATGTCGCTCGGGTGGACTACAAAAAGGTAGTTTTACTACATTTTTTTGGCTCTTTTTTGCTCAGTTGCGCAGTGTAAAGCGAACACTATAATGCGCAGCCATGCGGTCGTGAGTGGTTTCAAGGCCGTATTTCTTGCCTACTAAATACATTGCAGAGGTGTCCGATAGTGACTCAGAAGCGACCGAAGCCCGCGGACTTTTTCAAGGACTGGAAACAGCGTGAAGCACTGGCTGAATCCATGATCCCGATGATTGGAAAGCTCAACCGTGAGAGCAACGTCGGTATTTATATGTACGGCCGCAACCTGGTTAATCGCTCAGTTCTGAGCATTATGAAAGCGCACCGTTTCGTGCGTCAGGTTGAGGAAAATGAACTCTCCGAGTTTGAAACCTTCCCTGTATTGGAAGCCATCTGCAAGATGGAGCTGGGTCCCGTACATATCGACCTGGGAACCATGACCAACAAGTACATGCGCGACGATCGCGGCTTGTCTGTGGACGAGTTTGTACGTGAAGAGCTGTCCGACGCAGCGGGTGCCGGCAAGCCTCTGCCCGAATCCAAAGATGTTGTGATCTACGGTTTTGGTCGTATCGGCCGTCTGGTTGCCCGCCTGCTAATCGACAAGGCTGGTAGTGGTGATGTTCTGCGTCTGCGCGCTATCGTACTGCGCAAGGGCAAGGCCCCTAACGATCTGGTGAAGCGCGCTTCTCTGCTGCGTCGCGACTCCGTACATGGCGCCTTCCAGGGCACTATCCGTGTGGACGAGGAGACCAACTCCCTGATCTGTAACGGTAATGAAATCAAGATCATCTACGCCAACTCCCCCCAGGAAGTGGATTACACCCAGCACGGTATCAACGATGCGATTATCGTTGACAGCACCGGTGTATGGCGCGATGAAGAAGGTCTGAGCCAGCACCTGCAGAGCCCAGGCGCTTCCAAGGTGCTGCTGACTGCACCGGGCAAGGGCGATATCAAGAATGTTGTTTACGGTATCAACAGCAGCGATATCAAGCCGGAAGACAAGGTACTGTCCGCTGCTTCCTGTACCACTAACGCCATCGTACCTGTCCTGAAGGCGATGATGGATGGCTACGGCGTTGAGCACGGCCACGTAGAAACCGTACACGCCTACACCAACGACCAGAACCTGATCGACAACTACCACAAAGGTGAGCGTCGCGGTCGCGCAGCAGCGCTGAATATGGTTCTGACTGAAACCGGTGCTGCCAAGGCGGTTGCCAAAGCGCTGCCCGAGCTGAAAGGTAAGCTCACCGGCAACGCAATTCGCGTTCCGACTCCTAATGTTTCCATGGCGATCCTTAACCTGAACCTGGGTAAAGAGACCACCAAGGAAGAGCTGAACGAATACATGCGCGATGTGGCACTGCACTCGCCGCTGCGTCAGCAGATCGATTTCACCAACTCCCCGGAAGTGGTGTCCAGCGATTTTGTTGGCTCCCGCGTTGCCTGCGTATTCGATTCCACTGCGACTATCGTGGATGGCAAGAACGCTGTGCTTTACTGCTGGTACGACAACGAGTTCGGCTATAGCTGTCAGGTAGTTCGCTGCCTGGAAGATATGGCTGGTGTTCGTTACAAGTTGTTCCCGCAAGAGGACTAAGGCGTCACGCCTCCTCGCCGCAGTCGGTACCCAGATCCGACTGCGGGGTTTCGGCGACTGTTCCAGTCGCCGCACCATATCTCCCCAAATCCCTGTTTTTTCAACAGAAATTTCCAATCTTAGTGCCACTTAAAGACTTTCCAGACTGGTAATGACTCTGGCCCATCTTTATAATGCGCGCGATTTTGCGGGGCGGCCGTGCGCCGAGAAGTTAGCGCGCACATCCTTTTTAGTTAGCTTCCTTCCTCCCGGTTCACGGGTGATACGGCATAAGCCCTCGCAGCACGGAATTCCACAATAGGACCCGTCATCCCAGGCATGGGACGGTGGGTCCTATTGCAATTTTTTTAAACTAGAAACTTAGGCATAGGCGTATGAGAAAGATCCGTCGGGGATTGGACTTACCCATATCCGGCGCGCCCGAGCAGGTCATTCAAAAAGGACCTGCGATCAAGACCGTTGCTGTTCTCGGCCCCGATTATCACGGGATGAAGCCGACAATGGCAGTGGCTGTAGGGGATCGCGTCAATCTTGGTCAGCTGTTGTTTAGCGACAAAAAAACTGAAGGCGTGCGCTACACAGCGCCTGCTGCCGGTCGTGTTGTTGCGATTAACCGTGGCGCTCGTCGTGTTCTGCAATCCGTCGTGATTGGCATAGACGGCGATGCAGCGGAACAGTTCCAAAGCTACAGCGCAGATAAACTGTCTGGTCTGACTCGCGAACAGGTCGTTGAAAACCTGGTTGAGTCCGGCATGTGGACCGCACTGCGCACCCGCCCGTTCAGCCGCGTTCCCGCCCTGGACGCTGAGCCGGTAGCTGTGTTTGTCAATGCGATGGACACCAACCCTCTGGCAGCCAATCCAGAAGTAGTGATTGCTGAGAATCCCAAAGCCTTCTCTCAGGGCGTTGAGATTCTTTCCAAACTGGCAGAAACCACTTACGTCTGTACTGCTCCAGATGCGGATATTCCAGTACCGAACGCAGCGAATATTCGCCGCGAAACCTTTGCCGGCCCCCATCCGGCAGGCCTGTCCGGTACCCACATCCACTACCTGAAGCCAGTTTCTGGCAACCGCAGTGTATTTACCATTAATTACCAGGATGTGATCGCCGTAGGCAAACTGTTTACCACCGGTAAGCTGTTTACCGATCGCGTCATTTCCCTGGCAGGGCCTCAGGTCAAGCAGCCGCGTCTGCTGCGCACCCGTCTCGGTGCCAGTCTGGAAACCCTGACTTCTGATGAGCTGAAAGGCGATAACGATCGCATCATCTCCGGCTCTGTATTCGGTGGCCGCACCGCTGCTGGCCCGATGGCTTACCTGGGCCGCTATCACAACCAGATTTCTGTACTGGAAGAGGGCGATGAGCGTCCATTCCTGCACTATCTGCGTGCTGGTAATAAGCGTTTCTCTGTATTCCCGATTTACCTGTCGCGCCTGGTGAAGAACAAGCTGTTCAACTTCACCACCAGCACCAACGGTTCTGAGCGTGCCATGGTACCGGTCGGTAGTTATGAGAAAGTCATGCCGCTGGATGTACTGCCCACTCAGTTGCTGCGCTCCCTGATCGTTGGCGATACTGCAATGGCGCAGAAGCTGGGCGCACTGGAGCTGGACGAAGAAGATCTGGCGTTGTGCACCTTTGTGTGTCCGGGCAAGTACGAGTACGGCCCCATTTTGCGGGACAACCTGACCCGTATTGAGAAGGAGGGGTAAGTATGTTGCGTAAATTCCTCGATTCGATCGAACCCAAGTTTCACAAAGGCGGTAAGTTCGAAAAGTTCTACGCCCTGTTTGAAGCGATTGACACCGGTCTGTTCCAGCCGGCAGACAAGACCAAAACCACTGCTCACGTGCGCGACGGTATCGACCTGAAGCGTATTATGATCACCGTTTGGGCTTGTGCCATGATCCCGGCGTTCTACGGTATGTGGAATATCGGTTTCCAGTCCAACACCATTCTGGAAGGTATGACCAACCCGGATCTGTCCGGCTGGCGTCACGCCATTATCGGCGCTCTGACTTCCTACAACCCAGCTAGCCTGTGGGACAACTTTGTCTACGGCGCTATGTACTTCCTGCCTATTTATGCGGTCACTTTTATTGTGGGCGGTATCTGGGAAGTCCTGTTTGCTGCGGTGCGCGGTCACGAAGTCAACGAAGGCTTCTTTGTAACCTCCATCCTGTTCGCCTTGACCTGTCCGCCGGATCTGCCTCTGTGGATGGTGGCTATGGGCATCAGCTTCGGTGTGGTTATCGGTAAGGAAGTATTCGGTGGTACCGGCAAGAACTTCCTCAACCCGGCTCTTACCGGCCGTGCCTTCGTATTCTTTGCCTATCCGGCAGCAATGTCTGGAGATGCGGTTTGGACTGCGGTTGACGGTTATACCGGTGCTACTGCGCTGTCTGTTATGGCCAGCGAAGGTATCCAGAACGGTATCGTCAATGCTGCTGTTGGCCAGGTAACCTGGTTCGACGCTTTCTTCGGCCAGATCCATGGTTCCATTGGTGAAACTTCTACCCTGGCTATCCTGATTGCCGGCGTAATCCTGATGGGCATGAAGATCGCCAGCTGGCGCATCGTAGCCGGCACTCTGCTGGGCATGATGGCCACCTCTTTCATGTTTAACATGATTGGTTCCGAGACCAACCCGATGTTCCAGGTACCCTGGTACTGGCACCTGGTAGTGGGCGGTTTTGCCTTCGGTCTGATCTTTATGACTACGGACCCTGTATCCGCTGCGATGACCAACACCGGTCGCTGGTGGTACGGTATCCTGATCGGGGTGATGGTTGTCCTGATTCGTGTGGTGAACCCGGCCTTCCCGGAAGGCATGATGCTGGCGATTCTGTTCGCCAACCTGTTCGCTCCGCTGTTTGACCACTTTGTGGTGCAGTCCAATATCAAACGGAGGTTGGCACGTGGCTAATAAAGATTCCGTAACCGGTACTCTGATTGTCGCGCTGGTAATGTGCCTGGTGTGCTCCGTAGTGGTATCCACCGCTGCGGTAATGCTGAAGCCTGCCCAGCAGGCGAATGCCGAGCTGGACATGAAGCGCAACGTACTGATGGCTGGCGGCCTGTTGAAAGACTCTCACGCTGATAAAGCGGAAGTCGAAAAGGCCTTCGCCGACGTAAAAATCAAATACGTCGACCTGAATACCGGTAAGTTTACCGATCAGGCTCCGGCTGGTGGCAGTGGTCGCGCTGCTGCCAAGATCCCGTCTGACAGTGAAAAACTGCCGGCTGACGAGGACACTGCCAAAATTATCCGCCGGGAAAATACCAAAGAGGTATACCTGGTAGAGAAAGACGGCAAGCTGGACAAGATCATTCTACCGATTCGCGGTTATGGCCTGTGGGGCACCCTGTACGGCTTCCTCGCTCTGGAGAGTAACCTCGACACCGTAGCGGGCCTCGGCTTCTACGAGCACAAGGAAACTCCGGGACTGGGTGGTGAAGTTGACAACCCCAACTGGAAGGCCCAGTGGATTGGTAAGAAAGTCTTCAACAACCAGGGCGACGTGGATATCGCAGTGATCAAGGGTCAGGTTAACCCCAACAGCCCAGACGCGATTCACGAAGTAGATGGTCTGTCTGGTGCAACTCTGACCAGTAAGGGCGTTAGCAACCTGGTGAACTTCTGGTTGGGTAACCAGGGTTATGGTCCCTTCCTGAAAAACCTGAAAGCAGGGGAGGCGTAAGCATGAAAATTAAAGATACTCTGCTAGAGCCGATTTTTAACAACAACCCGATCGCGCTGCAGATCCTGGGTATCTGTTCTGCACTGGCTGTTACCAGCTCGCTGCAGGTTACCCTGGTAATGTGTATCGCACTGACCTCGGTTGTGGCTTGTTCCAACGTTGCGGTATCCCTGATCCGCAAACAGATCCCGAACAGCATCCGTATCATTGTACAGATGACCGTGATTGCCTCTTTGGTAATCCTGGTAGACCAGCTGATCAAGGCCCTGGCTTACGACATCTCCAAGCAGCTGTCTGTATTCGTTGGCCTGATCATTACCAACTGTATCGTAATGGGCCGTGCGGAAGCCTTCGCTATGAAGAACCCGCCGCTGCCCAGCTTCTTCGACGGTCTTGGTAACGGTCTGGGATACAGTGTGATCCTGATCGGTCTCGCGGTGGTTCGTGAACTCTTCGGCGCCGGCAAACTGTTCGGTGTAGATATCCTGACTACCGTGAGCAACGGCGGTTGGTATATCCCCAACGGCCTGCTGCTGTTGCCGCCGAGTGCATTCTTCCTGATCGGCCTGTTCATCTGGGCGATCCGTGCCTGGAAACCGGCACAGGTGGAAGAAGATGAGTTCAAGATTGCGCCTAATTCCCAAGCGCAGGAGGCCTAATCCGTGGAACATTATATTTCTTTGATTATCCGCGCCGTTTTCGTTGAAAACATGGCGCTGGCCTTCTTCCTCGGTATGTGTACCTTCCTGGCGGTATCGAAGAAGATCGAGGCCGCTATTGGCCTGGGTGTTGCGGTTATCGTGGTGCTGACTCTGACAGTACCAGTGAACAACCTGATCTACACCTACCTGCTGAAAGACGGTGCACTGGCCTGGGCCGGTTACCCCGACGTGGACCTGAGCTTCCTCGGCCTGTTGTCCTACATCGGCGTAATTGCGGCACTGGTACAGATCCTGGAGATGTTCCTGGATAAATATGTACCAGCTCTCTACAACGCGCTGGGTGTGTTCCTGCCGCTGATTACCGTGAACTGCGCCATCATGGGTGCTTCCTTGTTCATGGTTGAGCGCGAGTACGCGTTTGGCGAGAGTGTTGCCTATGGCTTCGGTGCCGGCCTCGGCTGGGCACTGGCGATTACCGCTCTGGCCGGTATTCGCGAAAAGCTGAAGTACAGTGACGTTCCGGATGGCCTGAAAGGTCTGGGTATCACCTTCGTAACTGTTGGTCTGATGTCCCTGGGCTTCATGTCCTTCGGCGGCATCGATATCTAAGCGGGGAAAACAATAGAATGAGTATTGAAATTATCCTCGGCGTAGCGATGTTTACCGTCATCGTTTTGGCGCTGGTAGCGGTGATCCTTGCGGCCCGCTCGCGCCTGGTAAACACCGGCAACGTCAACATCCTGGTTAACGGTGAGAAGACTCTCACCGTACCGGCCGGCGGCAAGCTGCTGCAAACCCTGGCTGCCAACAACCTGTTCCTGGCCTCCGCCTGTGGCGGCGGCGGCAGCTGTGCGCAGTGTATCTGTAAGGTGAATTCCGGTGGTGGCGATATGCTGCCGACTGAAGCGGCTCACTTTACCCCGCGCGATGCAAAAGAAGGCAAGCGTCTTTCCTGTCAGGTTGCGGTTAAGCAAGACATGGAAATCGAAGTGCCGGAAGAGGTGTTTGGTGTTAAGCAGTGGGAGTGCACTGTGGAATCCAACCCGAACGTGGCCACCTTTATTAAGGAGCTGACCCTGCGTCTGCCAGAAGGTGAAAACGTTGACTTCCGCGCTGGTGGTTACGTACAGCTGGAAGCTCCGGCTCACCATGTCAAGTTTGCTGACTTCGATGTCGAAGAGCAGTACCGTGGCGACTGGGAGCACTTTGGCTTCTTCAAGCTGGAGTCCAAAGTGACCGAGCCTGTGGTTCGCGCTTACTCCATGGCTAACTACCCGGAAGAGAAAGGTGTTGTTAAGTTCAACATCCGTATCGCGACTCCGCCGCCCCGTACTGAGGGCATTCCGCCGGGTCAGATGTCTTCCTACGTTTTCAGCCTGAAGGCAGGTGACAAGATTAAGGTGTACGGTCCCTTTGGTGAGTTCTTCGCCAAGGAAACTGACAACGAGATGGTATTTATCGGTGGTGGTGCCGGTATGGCGCCAATGCGTTCACATATCTTTGATCAGCTCAAGCGCCTGAATTCCACCCGTAAGATCAGCTTCTGGTACGGTGCGCGCTCCCTGCGCGAGATGTTCTACGAAGATGACTACAACGGTCTGGCTTCCGAGTTCGATAACTTCCAGTGGCATGTGGCTCTGTCCGACCCACAGCCGGAAGACAATTGGACGGGTTACACCGGATTCATCCACAACGTGGTATATGAAAACTACCTGAAGGACCACCCGGCTCCGGAAGATTGTGAGTACTACATGTGTGGGCCGCCCATGATGAACGCGGCAGTCATCAATATGCTCAAGGACTTGGGTGTAGAAGATGAAAATATCCTGCTGGATGACTTCGGCGGATAATTGGAGGGCTTAGCTTGCTAAAAGCAATCACAGGCCCGACAAACTCAAAAACAGGGCCCGTCTTTACGGCCCTGTTTTTGCTTTGGGCGGCTGTAATTTTATCGGCTTGCGCTCCTTCGCCGGAGTCCTGGCAGTTGGCTGGCCGCACCATGGGAACCAGCTATCACATCACCGTCGTTCAGGTGCCCTCTGGGCTGGAGCAGGGTGAGTTGCAGCAGTTGATCGACGATGAGTTGCAGCAGGTCAACCAGGAGATGTCGACCTATATCGACGACTCTGAGTTAATGCGCTTTAACCAAAGCCCGGTAGGGCAGGCGATCCCGGTTAGCCAACACTTGGCAGATGTACTGGAAATGTCCCTGGATATTTATCGCCGCAGTGAGGGCGCTTTCGAGGTGACGGTCGGCCCTCTGGTCAACTTGTGGGGTTTTGGTCCTCAGCCCGAACCGGAGCATATCCCCTCAGATAAAGACATTGCCGATCTGCTAACCGTCGTCGGTTCCGATGCGTTAACCCTGACCCGTAAGCCAGACACTGTTATCAAGAGCCGCCCCGTTGAGGTGGATCTTTCAGCGATTGCCAAGGGCCATGGCGTTGATCGGGTTGCCGAGCTATTGGAAGACCTGGGTATTCGAAACTACTTGGTCGAAATTGGCGGTGAACTGCGAACTAAGGGTGTGAATCCAAAAGGTAAGACCTGGGTAATTGGCATTGAAGTACCCAGCGTGGCAGGGCAGATGGTGCAGGAGCCAATTGCGGTGAGTGGGAAGGCAGTAGCTACGAGTGGAGACTATCGCAACTACTACGAAAGGGATGGTGTTCGTTACTCCCATAGCATTGACCCACGCTCCGGGCGGTCCATCAAGCACAAGTTGGCATCGGTAACCGTTATTGCGGAAACCTGTGCTGAAGCCGATGGTCTGGCTACCGCGATCAATGTCCTCGGTGCTGATGCCGGCATGGCGTTGGCAGAAAGAGATAATCTAGCCGTCTTTATGGTGGTGAAAACTGATTCAGGTTTCGAAGAGCGTTCTAGCTCTGGCTTTAAACCTTATGTAGAGAGGTCTGAGAAGTGACAATTTTCATATTTGCCTTTGTGGCCATGTTGCTCGTTGTTGCCGGTATGGCGATCGGGGCCATGGTTCAGAACAAACCGTTAAAGGGAACTTGTGGCGGGCTCAACAATATCGGCATGAAGCAGGATTGCACAGTCTGCGGTGGCGATGACGATGAGTGTGAAAAGGAACAGGAGAGGCAAAGACAGCAGCAGATGACTGCCGAAGATCTCGCTTACGACGCATCTAAACGCAAGTAAGCTTTCCCTCTCCAACAAGCCCGTGATCAACGGGCTTGTTGTTTTATGTCATTGGCACAAGTGGTGTCGATAACCGTATATTTAGTATTGAGTAAATGGCGTTAGCGCGCTGTGGACTCCGTTTGGAAAATAGAATTAGAGCATTTAATGGCAGAGCAAAAATTTGACCTGGTAGTAATTGGTTCTGGCCCGGCTGGAGAGGCCGCCGCAATGAGCGCAGCAAAAAAGGGCATGCGCGTTGCGGTTATTGAAAAGCGCCAAGTGGTTGGTGGTAATTGTACTCACAAAGGTACCATTCCCTCCAAGGCGCTGCGCCACTCTGTCAAACAGTTGATGCGTTATAACACCCAGAGCGTTTTTCGCGCATTGGGTGAACCCCGCCGCCTTACTTTCCCCCAGGTAATGCAGACGGTGAATAAAGTCATTTCCTATCAGGTGGAAATGCACACTTCATTTTATGCCCGCAACCGGGTTGAGCTGATCGTCGGCGAAGCCAAGTTCCGCGATGAACATACTGTCGAGGTACTTATGCCCGATGGTGCGGCGGAAACTATTACAGCGAAGAAATTTATTGTTGCTACTGGCTCACGCCCTTATCGCCCCGCCGATGTAGACTTTGATCACGAACGGGTCTACGACAGCGATATGATCCTGGACATGCAGCACACCCCTCACTCCATTATGATCTATGGTGCTGGTGTTATCGGCTGTGAATACGCGTCTATCTTCGCTGGCCTCGGCGTTAAGGTGGATTTGATTAATACCCGTAACAGCCTGCTGGAATTTCTTGATGATGAGATTTCTGATGCGCTGAGCTATCACCTGCGCGATATGGGCGTGACTGTTCGCCACCAGGAGGAGTATGCGCGGGTACTGCCCAATGAGCAGGGCGTAATTATGGAGATGCAGTCCGGCAAACGTATTCATGCGGATGCACTGCTCTGGTGTAATGGCCGTACTGGTAACACCAGCTCCCTCGGCCTGGAGAATGTCGGCCTGGAAGCGAACCATCGCGGACAATTGAGCGTTGACGATCACTACTGTACCGAAATTGAAAATATTTTTGCGGTAGGTGATGTGATTGGTTGGCCCAGCCTTGCCAGTGCCTCTTATGACCAGGGGCGTGCGGTTGCAGCAGCGATTGCGGGCCGTGGCCATCGAGTAATTGAAGATGCGCCTACCGGGATTTATACCCTTCCAGAGATTTCCTCTGTGGGTAAAACCGAATCAGAGCTAACCGCAGCCAAAGTACCTTACGAAGTGGGCCGCGCACTGTTCAAGCACACTGCGCGGGCGCAGATTTCTGGTGAGCGCGTAGGCATGCTCAAGATTTTGTTCCATATCGAGACTCACGAAATCCTGGGCATTCACTGCTTTGGAGCAGAGGCTGCTGAGATTGTGCATATTGGCCAGGCCATTATGAAACAGCCAGCACCGAATAATTCAATCGATTATTTCGTTAATACCACCTTTAACTACCCCACCATGGCAGAGGCATATCGCAGTGCTGCACTGGATGGGCTCAACCGGGTTGCCCGCCTATGACAGAACCCTCACCCAGTGAGTTTCAGGCGTTGGTAAAGGAATTTTTTGAGCAGATTCCTTTTAATCAACAAATTGGACTTGAGATGCGCGGCCTGGACTTGGAGGCGCTCACACTTTCCGCAGGCTTTGAACTGAACCCACAGTTGATCGGCAATGTGTGGAAGAACATCCTGCACGGTGGCGTAATTGCCACCGCCCTGGATACGGTTGGTGGTTTGACCGCAATGGTCGCCGCCTACCAGCATCTGGGGGATGTGCACTGGAAAGAAAAAGTGGATCGCCTATTAAAGCTGGGTACGGTCGACATGCGTGTAGACTACCTAAAGCCGGGAAGGGGAGAACACTTTCTCTGCCATGGCTCAATTCTGCGCACCGGTAACAAGCTGGTTGTAACGAGAATGGAGCTGATTAACGACAAGGATGAATTGATTGCTACGGGTACGGCAACTTACCTGTATTGACCCTGGTCCGAGCCAACCCTTGGCTCGGCGACCTCCTTAGATATACCCCTTAGATGTACCCCTTATCCACTGGCTTTCTTTAAGGTGTTTATTGTTATGAGTGAAATCCTCGCATTTGCTGCAATCTCTCTTTTGTTGGTTATTTCACCAGGGCCGAACAGCGTCCTGATTCTTAAAACAGTAGCTAGTAGGGGGCTGAGGCCGGGAGTAGAGAATATTTTGGGGCTGGTTTCAGCAACATTTGCCCATGGTGCCATTTCAATTTTGGGCTTGTCGGCGATTATATTGCAGTCGTCTGAGGTTTATACAATTATCAAATATCTTGGGGCTGCCTACCTGGTTTATTTGGGTGTGAAAACGATATTAGCCACGCTGTCAAAATCTTCGGTGAAGGATACAGGGGATGAATTGTTACCAATTACAGCAGCTCCTGGGAACTCATACCGAAATTTTGGCGAGGGCTTTCTAACCCAGATTCTTAACCCCAAGGTATCGATGTTTTATCTCGCGGCCTTTCCGCAGTTTATCTCAGTTGGCAGCTCTAGTTACTATGAGGCTTTCCTGCTGGTCTCACTTCATGCATCAATAATATTCCTGTGGTTTCTGGCACTTGCGACTATGTTGTCGAAGTGGAAAGTGGCTTCCATTGGTGGGAATATGCAAAGATGGGTTCAGCGTTTTAGTGGTGGCCTATTGATTGGTTTTGGCAGTTTAGTGGTTCGCCAGGATACTTAAGATTCTCTCGTGTAACTGATGTTGTTTCCAGGGCTTCCAGTATTTATTCCTTCCGCCCTAGGTTAAAGCTTCCCCTGGCAGGTATGGAGCACAACAATAGCAATATCCCTCCGAGACAAAAAAGAGCCACGATGTAGTGGCTCTTTAGCCTTTTTGATCCAAGTTCATTGATTCTTTCTTCTGATCGTTTGTTTATGTCTCTTTTGAGTACGTTATGCGGTGTAGCGGAAGGTGCTGATTGCTGCCTGTTTACCGAGGGTAATTAAGTCAATGTGTTGATTTAAAATTAACTGGGTGTTTAGTTAAATTGCTGTACTGATAAGTATATTTAAAACCAGTCTCTATTTAGTAAACCGAAATACCTTGTTGCCTGTAGTGAATTTTAAATAACAGTAATTATTTTGTGGTTGTTTTGCCTGATGGCGACATTGATCGCTTGTCGTGGACTTGTAGTCTCTAAAAATATAGCATGTTGAAAACGTTATATTTTCGACCATTCAAACTAATATAGTCATTGCTAAGCTGCGTTTTAATTTTAAGGTTCCCTTAAAGTTGGGTGATACCTCAGTGTTTTGTTTGTCACTTTCTTGTGATGAGTTGATCGGTTGAGGTGTAGTCTTTGAATTTTTGTCGTGGTTTTTAAAGGAAATGTTCGGGTGATATTTTTTCTAATAATAATTAATTACTAAATTTGCACATTGTTTGCATAAAGCCCGGATAATATAAATAAAGCCGAATATTCGGTTGTGATGTGAGGATAAAAAATGCCAAGTTTACTGAATAGTGATGCAAGTGCGTCCAATTACGGCGGGCAGTTAACCTGGAAGTTCAGTCAGGGAAGCTATTCAAAAATCACCAAAAAGCATCCACATACCAAGGGTGGGATTTGTGAGGCTCTGTCAGTTAGTTGGATCAGTAAAGCCCTTCAGTCGGGGCTTCAGGATGCCCTAACGACTGGTAATAGTATCGATGAGACAAAAATAGCGGTGGTCGCCCAGCGCTTCGCCTCTATGTATCGATTTAAGTTTGCAAATGGAAGTGAGGGTAGGCCTAGCACATCTCATGAGATGATTAAGGAGACTAAACAATATTTGGAGTCTCAGGGATTTCGCAATATTGGGCAGGCGGGTAGCGGTATTGCACAGAAAAAGAAAAGTCCTTCGTTGAACGATCAGTTCGCAGCATCTTTTGATGTTCTTGAATCCAAAGACTGCTTCAAGCAGCAGTCCAATACTATCCACTGCGTCTTAAGGACGGCTGGTACTGGTTGGGGACATGCGATGGCATTTCGTGTTGAGCCATCTGCTGATAAAGTAAGTTATTTTTTTGATCCTAATAAGGGTGAGTTTAAATTTCTTAAATATTCACAATTTAGAAAGTGGTATGAGCACTATCATAGTGATTCTAGATTGTATAGAACTTCAAGGGCTCTGGGATTTGATATCTTTGTGCATAGCGACAGATAAATTAGGGCTTGTGAGTTAGCGCTTGCGCATTTGAAGAGCACGTTGGATAGTTGGGTAGGGTGTCTACGGGTTGTAAACCTAGAGGAGCCGCTCTCCCTTCTACTTTAGGCTTATTCAGTTTTTATTTTGGCCTTCCGTTTTTCGTACGTGTCTTAGCATAAACTTTGAAAGGCCTTTGTGAGTCAAAACTCCGGTTATTCGCCTGAATTATAAGTCTCGCGCTGACATAGTTTTTGAGTTTGTAAAAATAGGTTTTTAACTCACTTTCAATATGTTCTCTTGGCCTCTCAATACTTTTTCTACTTTTTATAGTTGCCGATGATATGTTCGCCTGGCTCAGGGTTATTCAGCCCTTTTCTTGGGTCTATTTTTGGCGTTCTCAGTATCTCTTGAAGAGGCTATCGGATTAGTCCAATCTTTCAATTTCAGTCTAGGCCCTCAAAGAAGCCTAGCGAAGTACGCTTTTGGTGGTAGGGATAAGCCTCACAGCGGCGTTTATACTGTCATTGCCAAGCGACTTGGAATAAGCGGTTTTGGCAGAGGGTTTCACATCTTTCGCGAGCGGTGTTTGCAGCTGACAATTATCCTTGAGAAAATCACCGGCGCCTTTCTCTGAGAACTGCTAGTACCTTACATTTCAGGGGTTAATAACTTATCAATGGGAATCTCAATCCAAATGCTGGGCGACCTTCTTGTCTCCCGTGATGGCAGCCCAGTTAATCTACCACCCTCAAGAAAAACTCGAGCACTTTTGGCTTTCTTACTGTTGGCTGCGAGACCTCACAGGAGGGATCGCTTATGTGAGATATTCTGGGAGCTGCCCGACGATCCGCGCGCCTCCCTGCGCTGGTCTTTGAGTAAAATTCGATCCATTGTCAACGACCCAGAAATAGAGCGCCTCATTGCTGATAGAGAGCGTGTCAGCTTGGATACGGAAGGCATTTGTATTGATGTTGCCGAAATAGCACTTAAGCTTGATTCCCCCGGCGTTTTGGCAGCAGAGCTGGAAGATATCCATCGACAGCTGCAGGAGCCTTTCCTGGATGGGATCGATCTGCCCGATCAAGAACTATTTCAACGGTGGTTGATGTCTGAACGTCAAGAGATTGTTCAATTGCAAGGGAGGGTGCTGTCCCGCTTGTCCTCTCACCCGGGCGTTCCTATACCGGACCAGTTAACTTGGGCCCGCAGCTGGGTGGCATTGGAGCCCTATAACCCAAACGCTGCAACGCAGTTACTGCATTTGTTGAGTTCATCGGGATTGAGTAGTGAAGTGGAGTTTGAACGGACAAGGCTTGCTGACAGATTCCGCAAAGCAGGCATTACATGGTCGCCCTGCAGGCTTGGTGAGTCGGTAGTTCAGAAATCCGGTGATGATTTAGCTACGGGGCGTAAACTGCTAACTCAACAGAAGGTTGAGTTTTGTACGGCCAGCGATGGTGTGCGTATTGCCTATGCCAAGATGGGAGAGGGGCTTCCTATAGTTAAAGCCGCAAACTGGTTGAGTCATTTAGAGCATGACTGGGACTCTCCCATATGGAGTCCATTGTTTCGGGAGCTTTCTGTCGACCACCAGTTTATTCGTTACGATGAGCGTGGGAATGGCCTGTCGGATTGGGAAGTTGAAAATATCTCTTTTGAGTCGTTTGTTACAGACCTTGAGACAGTCGTCGATGCTTGTGAAGTTGATAACTTTACTTTGCTAGGTATATCGCAAGGAGCGGCAGTATCTATTGAATATGCAGTAAGACACCCAGAGCGTGTTAGGCAGCTGATTTTGTTTGGGGGTTATCACGCAGGTTGGCGAATAGGTGCCAGTGAGGCCACGATAAAAGAGCGCGAAGCAGTAATGACCCTGACAGCGACGGGCTGGGGGCAGGATAACCCTGCTTATCGGCAGATTTTTTCCACGACATTTATGCCAAGCGCGAATGCCAGCGAATTAGAGTGGTTTAATGAGTTTCAGCGGCTGACTACTTCGCCGGAAAATGCTGTCCGCTTCCTATCGGTTTTTGGCAGTATTGATGTGCGGGACAAGCTCAAAGAGATTAATGTGCCCACTTTAGTGATCCATTCACTAGGGGACCAGCGTATTCCTGTTCAGACGGGCTGTGAAATTGCTTCTGCTATACCTGGCGCTCGATTTGTTGGTCTCAATAGCGACGGTCACTTACTCCTGGGGCGGGAGCCTGCTTCCAATGTATTTGTGGAGGAGGTTCGTCAATTTATATCAAAGCATTAATCGCTGATAGTGATGTCTATAAAAATAATAAGAGGGAGGGCGGCTCTGCGGCGCAGCCACCCTGCTCAAAAACCAACAACTAAGCTCTTAAGGGTTGGCTATAGGTAAACAGCCAGTTCTTTAGCTGAAAGATAGCGAATAGATGCTTCTGGAAATTTTCGAATGATATCGAGGGCGGCAGAGCGGGCATCGGCCTCATCGGCATATATATTGGGGAGTTTAACATTGGAGGTTGTTCTACCCGATATATAGCGCATTACCACGATATATCGCCCTTTCCATTTACCCCAAAAAACGTCATTAGGAGCGTTGTTGACTGAGGACTTTTCAGGGGCTGCTTCTTTCTCTTCCTGGGGCTTAAGCTCCAACTCCGCTTCTTGCTCCCACATAAGTTGGGCAAGCCGATTCAATTCTTTAGAGTAACTAGTTGACATAAATCTCAAAGGCTTAAGAGTTTATTGGTTTAGGGTGTTTTGCTGATTGCTAATACTGGCAAATTAAAGAGTTAACAGAAAAGATCTTGATAAATACTAACCTATAGTTGAAATATAGAAGTTAAGTATGGGTATGATCTTATCCGCTTGCATAGTTTATATATAAAACTTCTCTCAATTTATCAATAAATATTCCGCTTGGTTCCATGGCACCTATTTGGTGCAGAGTCTGTCATGAAGAGCCGAGGGGTATTGTTAAGGGGTATTTTCCCACATTTTAGAAAAAAATCATACCTGGTACAAATCAAATGTTTATTAAGTTTAAAGATAGTTAAGTTAACAGCTGCATTACCCGGCAGTATCTTTGTGATTACCTAGCGGTTCTTGGGTGATTACACCAGAGTGAGGGACTTAATCAGGCAAATTGTTTGGGTTTTCCATAATTTACAAGGCCTGTAGATGGTTATGGGGTCTGCTTTAGATATCTTTTGCCAAATACCTGAGGTCTCTCATTACCGGGCTACTAGTGAATACTTAGAGTTTTTAAGTCAGTAATTTTCATATGGTGACACTATTTCTAATAGAATAGGCGATGCTTAAACCTCACAATCCCTCACTCTCAGAGACTCTTCTTGTTCCGTTTAAGGTAGTGTAAATAAATGTAAAGGGTGCACTGGGGTGTCTACTTGCTTTGTCGTGCATGAAGAATAATTGAATTTTTCGGAAGGGCCCGGTAAGTAGTGCAGGATTGTATGCTCCTGTTTATAGGTTAATTTACGAGACTTCCCCCTTATCCTGGCTAATAAAGTTGCCCTTCCCAAAGAGGTTGGCACTTTAGTCCTGCAAATAGTTTCGCTGTATCCGCCTTTCAAATGATTCTTCAAACGCTCAATTCAACGATTGTGAGTTTTAATGGCTGAACTCGAAAGCGGCTTTGTCTCCCCCTTGGTGACCACACACCCCGTGCACGGATCTCTTGATGAGTGCTCCCTGAGCACAGTGGAAACAAAAGTGTCGTGATTGGAGCATGGCTTCAGCTGAGTCAGGTGAAGCGTAAAGATACAGAAGAAGTAAATTTAGTGGTGAATTCCATGATTGCCCCTCGCCAAAAGGATTTGGACACTCACATAAGGCAAAATGTCTTATTTGAAAGTCAGTATTTAGGTGACTTATTTCGGTTTCAAAAGATACTTGTTTCACCAAATGGAAATGTTTCAATTGGGTTTTCTTCAGATTTTAATCTGACAATGGTGATTTCAGGTGTTGCTGATATCAATAGTGATGCTTGCGAATTCCCTATGGCTTCGGGGGAGATCTGGCTATCGAGTGAAATGAGCCATGTTACAGTTGATAATTTGTCTGAGGGAGAAGACCTAATAATCATCTGTGCGAGTATCAGCCCGGTCATGCTGACACGATTTTATGAGCGACACACTCGCGTACTGATTAAAGCAAAGAATGCTCTTGCATCCAGCGTGACAACGCTCCCCAAAAGCGGGCCTTTTGTTTTTCCAAAGTGTGATCTCACGCGCTTTACTTTGGATTCACTGAGTGCATTTAGCAAGTTAAATGATGAGAGTTTGAATTATTTAAAGCTGGAAGAATTACTTCTCTTAAAGCTGAAGGGTGCTTGCGGTTGTCGCTTAGCTGACGAGCTGCTTCGGCAGGTTAATCCGGTGAACGAGCGTTTCCGTCGATTTATGGAGGAAAATGCTACTCAGCACTGGTCTGTAGCAAATTATGCTAAACAGATTGGGATGAGTCTCACATCATTCAAGAATAAGTTTGGCCAAGTCTTTAAGGCTGAGTCACCAAAGGCTTGGATTAACGAACGTAGGTTACAACATGCTGATATTCAGTTGAAGACTACCAATAAGCGTTTAGTCGATATAGCTCTGGAGAGCGGATTCTCAAGTCAATCTTATTTTACCCAGCTTTATAAATCGATGTATGGGTACCCCCCTTCAGAGGTAAGGCAGAAATCCGTAAAGTCAGCTTGAAAAGTTACTTGTGATTTCTTGTGACCGTATGCGCCTAGTCAGTTCCCGGAGAGCTGTTATAGTATTCGGCACTCTACGAATAACTAAATAATTGGTCCACAGAAATGGAAGTTAGAGAATTTGAAGGCCTGGAATTAGTGGGTTTTTATACCCGCACTAAGAACGCCAATGAGTCTGACCCAAAAACAGCAAAGATAACGCCAATGTGGGAGCGCTTCGGCGCAGAGGCGGCCCCTAAATTAAGGGGCAACCCTAAGGTATTTGGTGTTTACTCCAACTACGAATCTGACCATAACGGTTTTTTTGATGTCTATGCATGTTCAGATATGTTGTCGAAGGATATGTCTGAGGATTTCAAGTCGATTCAAATACTGCCCGGCAAATACCTGATGTTTTCAGCCAAAGGGGAAATGCCTCAGGTCGCCATTGAATTGTGGGGCGAGGTTTGGAGTTATTTCGCTGCGGAGGATTGCCCCCATCAGCGAGCTTTCACCACAGATTTTGAGCAGTATGTGGATGGAAACGAGGTCCAGATAGCCATATCCATCAAGTAGTTGAATCGCGTATATATTCGGGCTATTTGACTCTAGGGTGAATACCAAATTGGCGAGCTGAATGCTCGCCCCTGCTGGGTAAGGGGTACTTTTTCATCCATTTCAATACCGAAGCGTACCTTGTCAAATAAAGTCCATCGGGGTGTGGGTATCTCCAGGGCGCGCAGGTAGTAGACGGCTCTTTCCTTGGGGTTAAAGTCGGGATCTTTGAATACCGCGATTAGCTGAGGGGAGCCGATGGAGTTGGTGTATTCCGCCGTCTTCATATCCACAGTAGTCCCAACTGGGGGTAGTTTTCCCTCGGTATCCAGCTTACGGCTTCCAGACCATTTCAAATTAAAGATCTTTTCCCGGGTGAGTCCGCTGCTATCCAGCCAACCCTTGATGATTTGGATACGGTCCAGGTTGGCACCCTCAGGGTCTTTCAGTGCTGCGATAAGGAATGTCGGTACCTGTCCCTCACTGGCTTGAGGTAGTTTCCCGCCCATTGGTACGCCTTTTTTATAGCCATTGGCGACCAGATCACCGTGAATATCCCCATCGTTATAGTCATAGCCTCCAAAGAAGCGAACTGAGATCCGGGGGCCTGTGGTGGCGAAAGTCTCTTTGCGGTACATCGCATCCCATATTGCCTCCCGGGTATTCTCGTTGGCCCAGACTCCCGTAACGCCTGAGGCAGCTTGTTCCCAGCCGAAGTACTCTCCACCAACCCCCTTGAGCAGGGGAAATGCCCAGCGCTCCTTGTTGCTGGGTTCCAGGGTCTTGAACTTGCCAAAGAAGTTGTCCTGGTCCGGTGTCGAAAGCCCGGTATGGGTGTCGGTAGCTGCGTTTGCGCCTAGCACGAAAGGGTTGGTGCCCAGCTTCTCCTCCAGGCGTAGGCCAGACTTCAGTGCCTCCCTCCAGTATTCGTATTGCAGGGCTCCGGGGGGCTTGGGCTTTAAGATCAGGTTGCCTCTATCCCACAGATCCCAGTTGGCAAATTCATCTTCCGGGGAGAGGGCAGGGTGGGACTCACTTTGTCCCTTTACCTGTACCAGCTCATAAAGGGGTTCATAACGGGCGCGCATTTGTGCCCACTCCGGAGTGAGTTCGGAGCCATCAAACTGCCGCTCGATAAACATACGGCCATTAGACATATTGCCGTTGTGGGGAATGGCGAGGACCCGGCCGCCGGTTTTGTCTTCGTAGGCTTTCATCCACTCCCAGAGTTTTACCGGGTTCTCAGTATCAAAGGTAGTTAGGGGAAGCAGGGTCTTAGTGCGGTCTGCGCCATCACGAAAAATAATATTGCGGTGCAGGTTGTCGCCACCATCGGCGTTAACTGTCCACTCAAAGGCGATAAAGGTAGAAAACTCTCCGGGTTTGTAATATTTCTCTGCGGCTTCAACAGTTTTTTCCCAGGCGGATTTCATCCATTTGGGGTCCATTACCTGCTCGGGCAGTTTGCCTTCTGATTGAAGCACGATGACTTCACTTTTTGCTTCATTGGTCGCTTCTTCGCTGCCTGAAATTAATGCCTCATGCCATTTTTTCAAGGTGGCATTGGACATCATTTCCGGATTGCCATCGACGATCTCGCTGATAACTCCCATACCGTCTGAATGATCGGTGATCATGAACCAGTCGTAAGGGCGGCTGAGCTTGGCTTTCAGTCCGCTGTTGGAGGTAACAGTTTCTCCCAGGGCAAATCGATAGGCGTCATCGGGAGTAAGAATTGCGCCATCCAACCCCGCATCTACCGACCAGCCAGTATGGACATGTGTGTCGCCAAAATAGACATTGCGAGCGATGCGTTTATTGCTGTCCCGTTGGGCTTCCAGCTCCGCCTCTATCTCCGGTGCCATCGCCGTGAGCGGCCGTTGTTTTTCTGGAGTGGCGCCCTCTGTCTGTCGGGCGTTTGAATTTGTATTTTTATCTCCGTCGGACTTTTTACTGCAACTATAAAGGCTGAGTACAAGAATAAAGAGGAACAGGGTTAATCCAGCTTTGCTCTTGTGCATCGATGGCGGCTCCATTTCCTGAATGTGTCGGATCGCTTTTTAACGTAAAAGAATTCGTTGCGAAGGGAAGATAAATTACAGCTAGCATAGTTGAGCGACTCTGTTTATTCGCGAATTGGGCCACACTGGGGGCCTTGTTATCTATCGGCACAATAGATAGTCTTCGGCTCCAGTTGAGTTAGCACATTTATGCAACTTCAAGAACATGGTTGGCTAATTCAGTCATATTGAAATATGGCTACGCAATAATCATCGCTTCGGGCGATAGGCAAAAGCAGGCATATGAGTAACAACGAAAAGCGTCCACTTTACATCCCCCACGCAGGCCCCTCCCTACTGGAAATACCACTGCTCAATAAAGGCAGCGCATTTAGCTTGGAAGAGCGTCTCGAATTTAATTTGGTCGGTCTTCTGCCGAATACCGTTGAGACGATTGAGGAGCAGGCCAAGCGCGCTTACCTCCAATTCCAGCAGTGTAAGACTGGCTTGGAAAAACATATCTACCTGAGGGGAATCCAGGACGATAACGAGACGTTGTTCTTCTATCTGATCGAACATCATACGGAAGAGATGCTGCCGATTATCTACACCCCAACTGTAGGTGCAGCTTGTGAAGAGTTTTCCAGTATTTATCGCAACCACCGGGGATTATTTGTCTCCTATCCGGACCGGGAATATATCGACGATATACTGCGCAGCGCCACTAAAGAGAATGTCAAAGTCATTGTGGTGACCGATGGCGAGCGGATACTCGGGTTGGGTGATCAGGGTATCGGCGGCATGGGTATCCCTATTGGCAAGCTCTCTCTGTATACCGCCTGTGGCGGTATCAGCCCAGCTTATACCCTGCCTGTCACCTTGGATGTTGGCACCAATAACCGCACTTTGCTGAATGATCCCATGTATATGGGGTGGCGCCATGAGCGGATATCCCAGGAAGAGTACGATGAATTCCTGGAGCAATTTATTGAAGCGGTAAAACGTCGCTGGCCCAAGGTATTGGTTCAGTTTGAGGACTTTGCCCAAACCAATGCCACGCCGTTGTTAGAGCGCTATCGCGATCGCCTGTGCTGTTTTAATGATGATATCCAGGGCACGGCTTCTGTAGCACTGGGTACTATCCTGGCTGCCTGCAAGACCTGGCAAGAAACCCTCGCCGCGCAGAAGGTGACGATCGTGGGTGCCGGTTCAGCAGGGTGTGGTATTGCCGAGCAAATCGTCAGTGCAAAAGTGCAGGCCGGTCTATCCGATGCCGAGGCTCGTGAACAGATCTTTATGTTCGATCGCTATGGGCTTGTGACTTCCGATATGAAAGGCCTGCACGACTTCCAGGCAGCTCTGGCCCAGGACCCGAGCAAGTACGAGGGAGTGTCCAGCTGGAATCTTGAGACGCTGATCAGCAATGTTGAGCCCAGCATCCTGATTGGTGTTTCGGGGCAGGGTGGCTTGTTTACCCAGCCAGTAATCGAAGCTTTGCACAAGGGGCACCGCCGTCCTTTGGTGATGCCACTGTCAAACCCCACTTCCCGTGCTGAAGCGACTCCAACTGAGATATTCAGCTGGACCAAGGGCGAGGCTTTGGTGGCTACCGGCAGCCCCTTTGCAGCGGTAGAAATCGATGGCCATCACTATGCGGTAGCGCAATGTAACAATGTCTACATATTCCCGGGCATTGGCCTCGGCGTGATTGCTTCCGGTGCTTCGAAAGTGACTGACAGTATGTTGATGGCAGCATCCAACGCCCTGGCAGAGCAGGCGCCGGTGGTGAAAGATGGCGAGGGTGCCTTATTGCCACATCTGAATGATATTCGCGATGTGAGCATGCATATTGCCAGGGCAGTGGCTGCCCAGGCGCAATTGGATGGCGTTGCGCCCAAGGTGAGCCGCGAGCATCTAGAGCGTTTGCTAGAGCGTAACTTCTGGCGTGCAGATTACCGCTCTTACCGTCGTCGCTCTTTCTAAATAAGAGCGCTGGGCCCGTTGCGACTATCGCTTCGGGCCTGCATTTAAGCCAGCTTTTCCCCGGTATAGAAGGAGTCCGGCTGGCGCAATACCAAGTAATCCTCCCAGTGGAATCCCTGATTCAAAAACTCAATTGCTGCATTGACGCCAGATAAGAACAGGTGTTCGCAGTGGTGGTCCGGCATGGAAAAATCCAGCCAGTGCGGGTTTTCTCCGGTATCGGTGGGGTTAATGGGGATTTCTTTTACCAGCGCATGGTATTCCGCGTTCAAGCTCGCGCGCACATGGTTGTCGAGCATATTGCGACAAGTGCTGATCAGCCCCATCGCAAACCTTCCTACCTTATCTGATTTTGGCTGGTACAGATCCACTTCCAACTTGATCCCAAATGTTGGCAATTTGGGGGTGCCTATGGGTTTATGGAAGATATCGAAAGGGAAGTTGGAGACAAGGCCGCCGTCTACAAATTCAATATCTTTGGGAAAGCCAGCGCGGAAAAAACGTTTGGGATCACCGATGCCTTTAATGCTGCGCCAATTCTCGGCGACAGTATTACACTCACTTAATTGGGGGATGCCCTTTACGGTGTAGGGCTTAAAGAAACCGGGTACCGACATGGAGGCACGCACGAACTCCGCGGGGTTTACTGCGCTCGGATTATCGAAGTAGAGCGGCGCCTTGGCTGGAAATACCGCGCGGGTCTCTGTAGTGATATCCGCTGCCACCAGGGCAACCTCGCCGCTACCTATCAAGTGATCTGGTGTGCCGCGGTACAGAAGCTGTGGGAACTGGTTAATTCTCTGGTTGAGCTGTGCGGTGTTGGTAATGCCCAGCTGTTTCAACTCCGTTTGTAACCACAGGGTAAAGGTATCTCCCGGATTTAGCCCCTTATGTCTGAGCAGGTGCCGCAAGGTGCGGATAGAATCGAAGGGGTGCAATGCCAAACTGCTCATCAAGCCTTTGCCCTTGAGCAGGCGCTGTACCGTTTTGCGCGCATAGCGCTCGCCATCTTCAAAACTGGCAAAGTCCGCATTGGCCAGGATACTCAAGAGCTTTTCGCTCTTGCCAGTGCTCGGTGTACCGGCCGCCGCCAAGAAGAGTGCGTTAATGGCGCCCGCTGAGGTTCCTGCAATTTTGCGAAACCGAATTCCCGCCTTTTCCAAAATGTAGGTATATCCCACCAGGGCGATCCCCAGCATACCGCCACCTTCCATCACGATATCGACATACTGAAGGCCCTGGTTGTCCTGTACATCACTGAATACTTTGCCCTCAACAGTGGACTTGGATGCCTGCCAGTGTGCATCCGCTTTTGCGATGGCGTTTTCAACCCATGGCGATTTTTGCATGTCGGCTTTCCGTAGTGTGACAGCGATCTACTTTAGATAACTTATGTGCAGGTTGGTGAAAAAGCCAGGGTATCACCCAGGATCAAATTCGTCATAGTATCTAGTCGTCTTTATTTGCTTTCCCCCTTGAATACTACTTGACTCATTAAACGACGAGATATCTCGCTGTGGCTGTGTTTGGAGATATAGCAGGATTCGTACTTACTGGCATGGTCGATGCAATGGCGTGGTGCTTACCTGATGGAGACTGAGGGTGAGTCGTTCAGGAGGACGATGTCATTTGCGAGAACAGCTTCCCTTCACTGCGAAGTGGGAGGTCCACTTGTCCAGCTCTTGAAACGCACTGAGAGCTTCATTTATTGGTTGGAAAATGGTTTGGTTAGGGGAGTATCTAGTTGTTGGATTATTTACTTGATAAGTACCACGCCCCACCCAAAAAGGCTCAGAGGAGCACTTTGGGTGGGGCAGCCAAATAGCTTGAAAATAATGACTATTTTCCAGCAGATAAAGTTATTGCTTATTAAATTGAGACACCCATATTGCCTTCAGTACCGACACAGTACCCAAATATTTCATGGAAATAGAGACTTTTACATTCAAAATTGGATGCAATATGGAAAGTGTCATTCGGAAATTTGGGGTCGTAGAGTCCCAGGTTCCCCTTGGTTCCCACGCAGTAGATATCACCTCTTGGGTCACCAGGTCTAAAGGCAATCCAATCCAGTTTCCAGCCGCCAAGATCCCCTTGATCATCCCACTTGTTGTCAATTGGGTTCCACTTGCCTACATTGCCCTCAGTGCCAACACACCACATTTCCCCAGTGTTATCGAAGGCAATCATTTTTAGGTCCCAGGGCTTTTCAATGTCTGGTTCCTCCCAGGCTCCAGTGGTGGTATTCCACTTGGCAAGATTACCTTTAGTCCCAACACCCCACATTGCATTTGACTTGTCAAATGCAATCATTTTGGAATCCCAGGATTGGTTGTACTCTTTTTTGTCAACGAGGCCAAAAGTTCTTGAATTCCACTTTCCGATATTATTTGAAGTTCCAACGCACCACAGGTTATCTTCTCTATCAAAGGTGACCATATTTAAATGCCACGTTGAGAGAAATCCTCTATCTTTAAAGTTCATTTCCATGATAAACCTCCTTAGGGTTTTTGGATTAGGGCTTTCTGATACTCAGGGGTGTCAAAATTTTAAGGCTTAAAGTGAATTCATTTGAAAGCTAGTAAATAATCCAGTTGGAGTTTTGGTTACATTTTGTTGACAGTTTTCAGACAAAAAGTATGCGCAGCCTTTTGAAAGAAAAGATGTTTTAGATGCGCTTTGCACTTTCCAGCAAAGACCTATATTGTGCTGGCCTATTTATTTTCCATTCGCCGGCTGTGGTCTATCCAATGGCGGCTATTACTGCAAAAAGTGAGATTGTAGCTTTGTGGCTAATTATATTTCTATTCACTAAAAGGCTGGGTTAATTAATAGAACTGGCCACTCGGCTTGATAAAAACCTCCTAATCAGTTGTTTCAAGCGATCTTAAAGCAAAGGGCTGTGGTTTAAAATCCTCCTCGACTAAAAGGGCGGGGATTGCTACAGGTGGTTGGTGCCTTTTGGTAGTGGTTAGTAAATATAAGGCCGATTAGAACTACCAAATAGCGTGGGTTAGTTGGATTGATTTTTATAGTTTTTCGCCTTGGCGCGTTTATCAAATAATTCTGGCTTGTGGGATAGAACTTCTGTCAGCTTTTCTCAGTGATGTAGCAGCTTCGAAACACTTAGGTAAACAGCTTCGCTTGAGCGGAGGGTATTTATTTATTGCATTTTCTGAGAGGTTTTTTCAGGCAGGACGCGGGCTATTACTAAAAGCGGAGAGTGAAAGAAATACACGGCGTTCAAGCTTTCTGCTGCTGCTACAGGAACAAGGGGGGCGTTGAGGGTCGTGATGATTTCCTGAGAAGCTAAGTGATGGCGGTGTCCCCGGTTGATTTGAGTCTCGGGCAAGAAGCTCCCAAAACGGTGAGGCTACGCGACATAGCGTCGGTCTGAGGCGGATACATGCGCCAGCTTCATTGTATTGAGTAGTGGTTGACGGTCATTGGAGCTTCACTCTTTCAACGAAGTTCCAGGATGTGCGGCAGAACTTGAGCGATCAACCCGAAAGCCTTGATATTCGGTAATGGGGAGAGGTTCCAGATCGATATCGAAGCTTGGCTTTTCATGTGGGCCATATGCACATTGGTCAAGTAACGCGGCAAGGGCGGTATGAGAGCCCTGCGCCCATATCTCTACGCTTTTGTCCGGTCTATTCAATACCTTTCCGACGATGCCTTTACTAAATGCTGAACGTTGAACCCACTTTCGATATCCAATACCTTGAACTTTTCCTTTGACCCTGATTCTCCAGTGCTGCAACTGAACTATGGTTTGTTCCAACTTGGGAAAGAGTTGCAGTAGCAATGCCGAGGCGACATCGCGCCCAACACCATAAGTGGGAAAGTAATGCCAATCTAGCGAGGGGCTACATGTGATTTGGCTTACCATCCAGTACTGAGAGGGTAATGGCCGACTAATGTCTTCTGCGACTATGTCGACTCCCGCAATTAGTGGATTAAATAGCGCCTCTACAGATTGGGTCGCAATTGATGCGAAATCTGCATGCAATATTTCACTGACGTCGCGAAAAAATTCTCCGAAGCGCTGTTGGTGTGTCTCAATGTTATTACTTTCATAATTGCGGATTGGCTCTATCCCTCTTTCCAATGCGGCAACAACCTGTCCGCCAATGGTAAGGGCACGAAATTTTCGGAGCCGAGAAGGCACTTTACCAGGATCATGAGTGGATGAAGTCAAGCTCGTATTGATCCCTGCTTCGTTTAGCCTCTTGTTTCGTAATACACGGTTTAGGCAGGCACGACGCGCAACTTGAGGCACAACATCGGGGGTCGATTGATGAAACAAGACATGTTTGTCGCCGTATACGATACCAGAGATACTGGTGCTGATGTTGTAGGGCTTCAAATCGTATTTATATGCAGCCAAGCTGATCAGCGCGTTTTGTCGGTTTCGGAATCTTGGTGTGTAGAATGGATAGTTCCATGGTGCCGCTAGTCGTATAGGGTGGAGCTCGGGACAATACTGGCCTTTCTCAGCGTGCTGAATGGTGCGGGCTGGCCCGGAGGCACTGAATAGATATTCCAGAAGTAGCCTTGGGAGGTCGATCGGTTTACCAAAATCAGGAAAAACTGGTGTTGAGGTTGCAGAGTTTGTATTAACTTCGATCACATAGGGAGAGCTGGCTGTCTCGGAGGAGTTGTCAGGGACAATAATATCCACTCCAACATAGTAAATCCCAGGAAATGCATTGGCCGCACGCTCTGCAACCTGAATGACCTCAGTGTCGAGTCTGTCCAATAACTGAATACTTTCTCCTCCCGCAGAAATATTTGCTACGCCCGCCAACCAGATGCGTTCTCCTTCAGCAGGCACATATTCACGGGAAATACCATTCACATCCAGCAGTTCTGTTCTGAGTATGTACTCCGAGTCCACACGATACTTTGGATTGCGTTTGCTTTTGTTGTTTTTTTTCTCCGAGATTAGTTCGTTGATGTTATGCGTTCCATCTCCAATGACGTTGGGAGCAATTCTCAGGCAAGCAGACACCGCGCATCCCCCGATAACATTCACTCTTAAGTCGCAGCCACTGATATGACGCTCGATGATTATTTTATTTGATTTGGCGCTGGCGGTTTTCCAAGCATCTTGCAATGCATCGACCGATGTGATCCCCGTGGTAATACCCCGGCCATGACTACCCGTAACTGGCTTTATGACCACAGGGTAGTGAAGTGTTGAGAAATAGTCTGTTGCAGCTTTGATATCGTCGAAGACCCGACCTGCTGCCACGGGGATACCATTCCTAGCAAGCAAGTCTTTCGTCAGATGCTTCTGTTGAGCGCAAGCACGATAGGCCTCAGATACCAGTGCAGAGTTTCCACAAAAGAGTACATATTTTCCTTGATATGTAATCTTGTATAAATCTTTGGAGTAGTAGTCGACCTGCATTCCCATATCTTTGGCTGTTTCAGTAATCAACAGCTGATTAATTTCTCCTTTCATTCCGAAATACTTCGAATCGAGATAGCTATTTTCACGCTCAAAGAGGTCGCTTTTTAGCAGGTTATCTAAGGAGAACGAGGGTGATTGCTTGGCATTGAGGTTTTCAACAATTTGGGTCATGGCTGAACACTATTCATTGCATTGATGGGAGATTTGAACTGAGAAATGCAATCAAAAAGGCAAGTATCCTGCCGAGAGTCAGGCCGCTCGTCATAGTATCTGAGACCACTTCGCAAGAATTGGGTGATGGCAAGCTTGCTAACATTTTGGCGTCGATAAGATTGAACAGCGAAATGCAGGATGATTCTTGTGGAGCCTTAGCCAGATTCTCTCAATTGGATATCGGTAGGCGCAGTATGATTGTAGTCAATGGGATGCTGTTGAAAGCTCGTTTCTACTTTAAGGAGTTGGGCTGGTTGTTTGCTGTTCAGTGACGAGTGGGGTAAATCAGTGAGATTGAATATGGCTTGGAAGGGGCTGACCTGTCTGGTTACCCCTTTTTAGAGTGAGGGATTTGTAGTTGCTACTGGTGCGCTGTGTAATATCAGCAGCTGTCGAAGAGTTCATACCTGTCAGAACTGAACTGTTCGCTTTAATTGGTTTCGGTAGATTCGACAATGAGTGATATGGGCATCCAGCCCAGATAATTGTGGGCATTTTCATAGTGGTCCATGCCAACTTCCCAGGTGCGCGTAATAACACCATTAGAGCTGTTGGTGGATTTCCATATGACTCGGACGTAACCGCGAGAGGTCGCATCGGACTGTTCTGGCAAGCGTTCTTGGCAATTAATCCATTGGGGCAATTCTAAGTTGGGTACACCTTTGGCAGAGGGTGACAGATCTTGGCTCAATGGAAGTCTCCGGTTCGAATTTTTAAGAAATATATCAGTTTTTCTGTCTTTTTCTAGATTGTTTTTTTTAGGCGTCCCATTTTTTTCTTTTTAAATTTTATTCGAGTATCGCTTTTAGATTTATTGGTTGATTTGTGGTAGTGGTTTTTTTACTGTCAGTTTGAAAAAGCAGGTTATGTGTAACTACTTTTTGTTCGGTCTTAAGGGGAAAGTTTGATCAAACTAAAGTGGATGCTTCTAATATTAATGGTGTATTGAACTTTCATCTCGATGGTTGTTTGTTTTTTGTTAGGGGATAGTGTTTATGCAGAAAAACTTGGGTGCAACAGTTTTAGGTTTTGTATTCTTCTTTGCTGCAATAAATTACGCTAACTCTATAGATAAAAAAGTGGGAGAGGTAAGCGTTCTCACTAGTCCTTTCGACTACTGTGCGGCGGTGGTAAACGATGATAACCCAGTTCAGCGCTTTGCCGGCCAAGCTATGCCGAAGGAAATCGTTGATGGTATCAGAAGAGCGGCCAATCTCGGTGCAGAAGCGCCTGAAGGTTGGATTGCGAGGGGGACTTATTGGCGATGTATGGATGGAAGTGTCTATGCCTGCTTTGTTGGGGCTAATCTTCCCTGTGATGAGAAAGCTGACACTAGTCGGGAGCCGAGTAGTGCCATGCTTTCATATTGCAACGATAATCAAAGTTCCGGGATCATTCCTGCGGTAGTGGCTGGCCGTGCCTCTATGTACCAATGGCGCTGCAGGTCCGGTACCCCGGAAATTATCAGGCTGATTTCTAAACCTGATGCCCGGGGTTTTTTGTCTAATTACTGGTATCGGTTAGGTAAGCCTACTTCTGTTGAATAGGGAAAGCCTACCTATAAGTTATCCCTGTCCTTCCATCTTTTCATTGTCCATGCGCTTGGCGAGTTTGTGGCCTTCGTCCGACTGCCCGATTTTCCAGTAACTGGAGATATAAATATGGGTTTTGGGGATTACTCTTTCCTGCTTAAAGAATTGCCGTAGGGTGCGCATGCTGTCGAATTCACAGGCGGCCCATACGGAGGCCTGTCCATCGAGCCAGGTTAGAGCCTGTAATTTTTCCAGGAGTTTCTCGCCGGATGGAGCCGGATTGATAATCCATTGGATTTGCAGGTTCTCTGGGTGTTCCAGCTCCTGAATATCAGCTTCACTGGAGACCTCAATTAATGCGTAACCCTTTGCATCCTTGGGTAGCTCTGCAAGGTTTACGCTGATGGCTGGCAGTGCAGTCATGTCCCCCAATAGTAAAAACCAGTCTGCCTCGGGATTGGTCATTTTTTTGGGGCCGGGGCCGCGGGTTAAGATCGTATCACCGGGCTGCGTTTTAAGTGCCCAGCTTAGAGCGGGCCCTTCGTGTTCATGCAGGGCGAAGTCGATATCAATTTCAGTTTCACGCTGATGTCTGATGGTATAGCTTCGCAATAGCGGGCGCTCGCTTCCAGCTTGTGGAAACAGAAATTTGATATAGGCGCTTTCCTGATTGGGGGCGAGAGTTTTTAGATCATCGCCACCGAGGGTGATGCGCAGCATATTTTCAGTAACTTGTGTCCTGCGAATAACGACCAATTCTCTGGTAACTTTCTCGGCCATAGGGTTTAGCTCCTTTCGTCAGGGGTGGGGTGCTCTTTCATATTGGCGACCATAACGCTGGCAATGCGGGCGAAGTTTTCTAGCTCTTCAGTACTTAAGTTGCGAGTCATTTGCCTGGCCACTTCAGCTTCTTGTCTGCTTACTTTTTCCAGCGTACTTATTCCGTCTGTAGTTAGTGTCAAAAACTGGCTGCGCCGGTCATTGGGGTTGTCGGTCTTTTCGATTAACCCTGAGTGCACCAGGTCGTTTAGGACTCGTGTTACTTGGGCTTTGTCCAAATTCATCCGCTGGGCAATTGACCGGGCAGTACTCAGTGGAAATTTGAAGACACCTTTGAGTACCCGTATATGGCTCACCGGCAAGCCAATATGCTGCTCCTGTATGCCAGCTCGCAAACGCCGTTTGTAGGCGTGAATAAGCTGGTGGAGGGATTCATTGATTGCGGTATCTTTCATGGCGCCATGCTAACTGGTTGATAGTGTCAACTTTATGGGTGTTGGTTGACTCTGTCAACTAAGCTCAGGTGGAAGGAGGTTGGGTTGATAGTCTATGGAGGGTAATTTGGTTGGTGCTGCAGGGAGGCTGGGAAGGGGGTATCCCCTTCCCGTGAGCTTAATTAGGTGCTACCAAGTTAAGCTGATATCGGTTCCATCAAACTTTACATCTGAATCGTACACATACTTCAAGGTGCCTTTCCAGAAGGAGCCGTGCCATTCCCAGTCGGCATCGTAACTGACTTCATTGAGCACCTTCTGTCTAAAAGCATCAAAGCTCCCGTAGCGCTCTTCACTTCCCATAATGACGACCCAGGTCTGCTCGTTCCAATCGCAGGTCACAGTGTTGGAGTCACCGTTGCCACAGGGGTAGCGGACGGCAACGTATCCATCATCTTCCCTACCAAACTTCCAGTTACCGCTGCGGGACTCCTCCTCGAACTCTTCGGGCCACTGTAGAGCGACATCGGAGCCGCCGGAGTGAAACAATTCTATCTCCGGGTAGGGGTTGTACTGGATCACGGCGACATTGTTTACCTGCTTTATTTTCGGCAGGTGGTCATTTTGCATGGTGCTATTGCCGTCGCCGACTTTTGCCCAGATAGACTGGGAGCCGGTGGTGGCTATCCAGGGAGTTTGCTGGTAGCCCTGGCGGCCTCCCCAATAATTCTGGATGGAGTGCATCATAACTCCGCCATCTTTGTACATGGAGAAGTTGGCCGAGGAGAGGACAGAGCTGCGGCTGAATACAGCCCCCGCCTTGGCGGCCGCAGGGGCGGCTGCTTCGGATAGTCCCAGGAACTGGTCAAATGCTTTGAGCCCCTCATAACCTTCGAGTTGGTATTTGCTGGCGAACCAGGCGGTATCCGCTGCGACATCGGGATGGAAGTAGGCTCCCTGGCTCCAATAGAAGGGTACGCGCTCTTCTCGGGGGAAGTCTGCATAGATCTCGTTTCTGGCATCCCCCAGCGAATGGCCGACTGAATAATTTATGTTGAGATCTTTACCGAAATATTCGAAAACCTCATCGGTGATTTCCAAACCTGATGTGGCGAGCATTACGCCGGCGGGACTGGGGGTGCGTACTGACTCTTTGCCCAGACCTGTCAGGAGGTAGATAATCCGGTTGATATTCCCTCCGGACCCATTTCGGCGGTAGCCGTCATTACTGCGCCCGGCTGCGGCGAAGTTGATCCCCTGGTCGTTGGTCACCAATAAAATATCTTGCAGCAAGCGATGAGCAGCGCCGATGGCAAGTTCACGGATTTCCTCATCCTCTGCAAAGTCTACGAGGTTTAGCAGTGCCGAGAGGGTATAGGGGTAGTAAACAGGGGAGTAGAACTCATAGAAACCATATTGGTTCTTCACTTCCAGGTAGCGCTTTAGGCGCTTATAAGTTCTGTCGTCCTCAAATGCCCCATATTTCTCCTGGAGGAGATATTGGGCAGAGGTGTACATGATCATATGGTTTTCTGAAGCAAAGACATGGTCACCCGTCCCGCCTTCTTTAAACCAGAAGTGATAGCCGTCGAGTGCGGCAAAGAGTTCGTCTTTTATTTCGGGGCGGAAGAATAAGATGCGGATTAGGCGGGTGAGAGTGAAGTCAGAATTTTTCTTGCCGCCGTTGCGGAGTACATCCAGGTTCTTATTTAGCGCATCCCAGTTGAGATCATCACCGGTGTATGCCTGAAGTACGACGGCAGTATCGTTGGTAGAGGTGACTCCTTCCTCAATATATTGCAGCTGCCTGTCAATATAGGCGCTCTCATCAAAGGACTGGGCTTGAGACGTCGCTGACTGAATCGCCAATCCTAATAAAATCGGGTACAGCACTCCTGCTGATGGCACTTTCATAAGTACTAGTTCCTATTTGGTTTTAATTGATTTATAAAATAAATACAAGCGTACCACTTATCTATTACATAAATTTGGCGCTTGAGAAGCTAGTTATTTTCTTTCGGGATTAGTTGCAAAAACGATCAGCGGATATTGCTGGTTCTCAAATTGAAAATATTTTTTAAGTAGTCATTCTTGAGAAGTAGGGGGCTAGTGCTTTATCTAATTTTTCTGGCGTTTCCGTTGTGTCTAATTGGTACGCAGGCGTACTCAAGATAAATCTGGTTTATGTTCTGTATTATTGGGCAGGTAAAGTAGAAAAGTTACTCTGTCATCTCGGGTGGGGTTGTGATTCGTACGCGAGGTTATTTTCCATTGAGTGACGATGGTTCTTCTATATTGAGGTGTGATTCGCGAGTAAATATTGCAGTGGTCCTACAGTTCTAGGAGAGGAAGATGAAAAACCTACTGATATTCTTCGCAGCCGGAAGCCTCGGTGCTTTGGCAAACAGTATTGCGGTGTGGCTATTTGGCCAGTTGGGGATTAATGCCGCTTTTGGCGTATCAATTGCCCCTCCTCTATCTCCTGAGTGGCTTTATCCTCGTATTGTTTGGGGGGGCTTATGGGGACTGCTATTTATTCTTCCGTTCTGGTCATCAAAGTTACTTTTAAAAGGAGCTCTTCTTAGTTTGTTTCCCTCTGCATTTCAATTGTTTATGGTTTTCCCTGTGATGGCTGGGAAGGGTGTTGCCGGATTTGAGTTGGGAGTCTTAACACCAGTCCTGGTGTTGTTTTTCAATTGGATTTGGGGTGTTGTTACTGCCCTAACTATTAAGGCTGCTCGGTAATAGGGTGTTAACTTTGTGGTGGTAGGCTTGGCGCTATAGAAATTTTGGCCGTTGTTACTTCAGGGGCAGTTTGATCTCGCTATGTCGCTTTTCTCCTGCAAACTATCGATCTTATGACAAGGTTGTACGTTACTCATGTAATCTATCTATTACGTATCAAAGTTATTCGAATGGGGAAGTTAAACGTGAGAAAAACGGCAAAAATCTGTAGCCTTATCTGCTCTATGATAATTCTTGTGACGGGCTTTATTACACCTTCACAAGCAGCTGAGACTAAGCGGATACTAATCGTTGCTTCTAATCTTCAGGATATGGGTGATCCGGAGAAACACGATGCGAGAAATAATTTGTGGGAGTACGCTCCGCCTTACCATATTTTTGTTTCCCATGGGTATGAAGTGGACTTTGTTTCGCCAAAAGGTGGGGTGGTCCCGTTTATGATGGATCCACTGGGAATTAGTAGTTACACCATCAAACATGAAGGTTTTTTGGAGCGGGCTAATAGTTCACTAAAGCCTGAGCAAGTAGTTATAGAGAATTATGCAGCTGTTTATATCGGTGGAGGCTATGGAACCTTGTTTGATGTGGCATCTAATCGTGAGCTGCTAAATATTATGGGTGGGATTTACCAGAAAGGGGGAGTTGTGGGCAGCTGTGGCCATGGGGCAGGTGCGTTTGCTGATGTGAAACTGAAAGATGGTCATTATATGGTAAAGGGCAAGAAGGTTGCCGGTTTCCCGGACTCCACAGAAAAAGAGAAGTCTTGGGCTAAGCAGGGCACTTTGTTACCGTTCTTGGTAGAGGAACGCCTTCGAGAGAATGGAGCCATTATTATTAATAAGGATAATGTTGCAGATAAGCATGAGGTCATATCCGATCAGCGTATAGTTTCTACAATGTTTTTACCTTCTTCTGCGCTGGTTGCAAAAGAAATGCTGGGTTTAATCGAGAGCAACTAAATTGCTCCAGTACCTTATTGTGTATTTGCTCTATCGTTAGGCAGTCATTCTGCGGGTCAAGCTCTAACGAGTTTGGCCTCGATGCGACCAATCTCAGCCTGTTGGTTTCAATATGCTATAGCGAGGGCATACCAACTCGGGATCACTCGATCGCCCTGTAGCTAAATCTTGTCTCTGCATATTTATCTACCATTCTTTCTAAAGGGAACTGAAATCGGCGGCAGTGAATATGCGTCCATTTATTGTATTAATAATATCGGTAACTTTGGGGAAGCTGGCCTATATGTTTAGCCCCTCTCTGGGGAATAATGTAATAGTGGCCTTATTGGCCCTATTGGGTGTGGTTCCCTATTTGTTAATGCCGATTAGATCCGAGTTTTTCAAAGCGCAAATTCTTCAATGGGCTAAACAGAATGATATTGACGTTTTGAGACTCGAGAGTAGGGGGTTTTCCAAAGGACGATTGTTTTGGCGTGTATCTGATGCGCAAAGCGTCTTCTGTGTTACCTCAAGAGAAGCCTCTTACTGGGTGGCCTGCGGCTCATGGGTGCTGGGTTCTTATAGTCGGAAGCTAATCATATATAAAGAGGTTGGGGGTGCCTTGGATTTGATTGCAGCATTTGACGGAGATAGTTGCCAGGCTGAGTGATTTTGATCGGTGGTTACTGGACTAGAGGGTCCACTTTAATAGCAGTAATGTGAATATAAATGTATTTTTTCTTGCGATTCATTATAAGAAGCAACCTATCTCGATAATTCTGTAAAGGATTCCCAGGCTGAAGAGCAGAAAATTGCTGATCTAAAGCAGGATATCAAGAATTTACAGGCAGATATAAAATCCCTGACTGCCGGCATCGTTACGCTGGATATTGCCGATGCCATTGCTATCTCTCTGGGCACTGTTGTTTCTATCGTGGCTTTTCCTGAGGGCTTGTTGAAATGGTTTGTGATGGGGCCGGTGGCCACTACAAAAATTGTTGCCGATTAAAAGAGTATTTAGGATCAACAGGCAGAGATGGACCTGATCACTACTGATGTATCCACTCTACAAATACTGTCTCAGAGCTTTGGGCAGCTAGTAGAAGAAACCCAGCAAGTTGAAGATAATTTACAGGCCTTTTTGCTAGAGCGGCAAAGAATTGAAAGTGATGTTTCCGATGCGATAAGCGATATTCAAATTGCAATCTCTGATGAAGAGAGGGCGAGACTATATAGCAGTTATTATTGACCTCAGTGAGGCGGTGGTCGAGTGGAATATGTTTATTCCCAAGCGGGAAGCCTGTTTTTTTGAGCTCAATGTGAACAATGCAGATTTGAAAATTGGAATGAGTTCAGAGCAGGTTAAATCTGCTTTTGCTGCTGGAAGCACTGTTGGTGTGATTCAGTATTATAATAATCTCTGAAGATGTTCTTGCAGTTTAGTTTTGAAGGCTTATTTCTGTGGAATAAGCCTTTTTAATTACGGGATTGCTAAATTGACTCCTTCAAACTAAGTATTTGAGAAAGCCAAGATCTCTACTCCTCGTAACGAATGTCAGTAATATAGAAAGCCTGCCACTTTTCCCCCTGACGGATATCCACTTCATCATCGAGCTTGCGCCCTAATAAGGCGCGGGCAACGGGGGAGTCCATGGATATCAAGCCAGCTTTTACATCGAATTCATCGGGTCCTACAATGCGGTAGCAAACGCTCTCGCCCTCATCATCTTCAAGCGTTACCCAGGCCCCAAAAAAAACCTTTTCCTTATCGTCCGGTATTCGATCTACAACAGTAATCTCTTCCAGACGCTTGGTGAGAAAACGCACGCGGCTGTCGATTTCCCGCAGTCTTTTTTTACCGTAGATATAGTCTGCGTTTTCCGAGCGATCTCCCAGCTTGGCGGCGTCGCTAACCGCCTGGGTTACCCGGGGGCGCTCCTCCTCCCAGAGATGCTTAACTTCGGCGCGCATACGTTGCGCGCCCTCTGCAGTGATGTAGCGGGAGCCGCGTGGACGCGGCGGTCTCCATCTTCCCATAGTATTTTTTAAACTCTTTTTAATGCAATATTATTTAATTATAGGTTTTCGATGGTAATTCCCGGGCCGGGTTCCGCGAGCGGGAAATTAAATATGCGGCTGTAGAATTCCAGCTCTCCCTCCAGGGCCAACTTGATACTGTCGCCACTGCGGAACCCATGCCCTTCATTGGCAAATGTAATATAAGACACCGGGATACCTCGCTCCCTCAGGGCATCCACCATGGTTTCGGCTTGGTTGGGTGGTACTACCTTGTCCTCCATGCCCTGGAAGAAAATCACGGGGCAATTCAGCTTTTCCACATCGTTAATGGGTGAGCGCTGAAGGTAGACTTTTTTTGCGGAAGGCCAGGGTCCTACCAGTTTATCCAGGTAGCGGGACTCAAACTTATGGGTGTCTTTGGCGAGGCTGCTCAACTCCCCAATTCCATAATGGCTGGCACCCGCTTTAAAGGTATCGTGGTAGGTCAACGCTGCCAGAACCGTGTAACCGCCCGCACTACCGCCTTTGATCAGAAGGCGATTGGGGTCGGCGAGTCCATCTTCTACCAGGTATTCTGCACCAGCGCAGACATCCTCCACGTCATAGATGCCCCATTTATCGGTGAGGCGGTCCCGATACCTGCGGCCATAGCCGGTACTGCCGGAGTAGTTTACGTCCAGAATGGCGAACCCCCGGCTTGTCCAGTATTGAACTTTTAGGCTGAGACCTGCTGATGTGGCGCCGGTAGGGCCTCCATGACTAAATACAATTAGCGGTGGCTTGTCGCCACTGGGTGCTTGGAAGTTGGGGTTGTGGGGTGGGTAATAAAATCCGTGTACCGCGCGATCATCCACTTGGAAAGTGACGGCTTGAGCGATGGAGAATAAATCGGTTGGCAGCGAGCTGCTATTGCTACTGGCAATCTGTTCCGTTTTACCCGTCTTTTGGTTAAAGCTAATAACAGCGGGAAAGCTCTCTGCACCTGCGGCAATCATCACCCCGTTGCCATTTTCACAGTGCAGGCTTTCGATATCACAATAAGGCTGGGGAAGAGTTTGATGCTCTTCGCTTTTTATGTTGACCTTTCCAAGGTGCCAAGTGCCATTCTGGGTGTAAGTACAGAGGATTTCCGTGGGGCTAATAAAGCCGTAAGTGGACATTCCAAATACCCACTGTGGTGTGGCGAATTCTGCTTCTTTTTCCCACAAGGGTTCGCTTTGTCCCAGCCTATATAGGTTCCACCAGTTGTTGCGATCAGAGACATAGCAGAGTTCGCCCTCAGGAGACCACTGGGGCTGAAAGACGGATTCATTCTCACCGCCGGCTACTTGGGTGACTTCACCGATATCCCCCACCTGATCGAGTTTGGCGATACAAAGTTCTGTCGCGTCCCAGGGGAGGTTAGGGTGGTGCCAGCGCAGAAATGCGAGTCGATCACCGGCCGGATTCAGAGTTGGGTTCGAATAAAAGTCTGCGCCTTCTTGAAGGATTGTCGGTGGATTAGCCAGTGGGTTGTTTAGGTCTACCGCGATAATGCGCGCACGGGGTTCCTCGCCCTGCTGGTGGCCACTGGTATCTTCCTCGACACAAATTAATCGATTTCTCAGGGGATCGATAATCAGATCGGCGTAGCGGGAGCTATTTTCTGCGGTGATTGCTTCGGGGATCGCATTGTCGAGCTTCATGCGATAAATGCGCTGATCTTCTGCCAGTACGAAATAGGCGGTGTCACCGTAAACAAGATAACTGCCGCCTCCATATTCATGGGCTTTGGTGCGTACGGCGATAGGGGTGGGGGTGAGATCTCTGCGCCCATTTTTTGGACAATACTGCACCAGTACATTCCTGCCTTTTTCAGACGGGCGGGACTCCAGCCAGTAATAGCGGCCATCTACTAAATTGGCTTCTGCCAGGCGAACGCTGCCCTCCACGAGAAGTTCTGCGTTGATTGCAGATTTCCAGCTGCCGTAAGGGGCGATGGTTGGAGTGATAGTCTCGCTCATGAGGTACTTACTTCCTTATTGGGTTTTTTCGCATTCTGCCGAGATGAATCCGGGGAAACAAGGTGCCTTGGCGGGGGCCCTATGATAGTCTCGTATAACCAAGCAAGCGCTTGGTGCTGTATTTTGTCGATGCGCTATCCAGAATCAGCTCTTCCACTCGCCTTGGTCCTTTTACGATCAGTTGGTGCTGTAGGAGCGACGCGCACACGCTGGATAGCCCTGTAAACAGCGGCCTTAACAAAGATAATTCAGGAGAGCCAGCGATGTCTGATGAAGTGGTGATTACTTGCGCCCTAACCGGAGTGCTTACCAACCCCCAGCAGCACCCGGTCCCGGTAACCCCCAAGGAAATGGCGGAATCCGCCCGTGAAGCCTACGATGCGGGGGCTTCCGTTATGCATGTTCATTTCCGCGCGCAAGAGGAAAACAAAGGCCATTTACCCACCTGGGACCCGCAAATAGCCTTGGAAATTGCCGATGCAATTCGCGATAAATGCCCTGGCGTTATTCTAAATTTTTCAACTGGCACTATCGGACGGGATCAGCAAGGCCCCTTGAGTTGTGTGCGTGCCGGTAAGCCGGAAATTGCCGCCTGTAATGCGGGAAGCCTGAACTATTTAAAGGCGCGATCCAACGGCACCTGGGCTTGGCCACCCATGGTATTTGATAACCCGGTCGATAAGGTAGAGGAGCTGCTGGCGGTCTGCCGGGAGACCGGTACCCGCCCAGAGTTTGAGTGCTTTGATATCGGTATCGTTCGCTCTGTAGGCATGTATGCGGATGTAGGGATGGTGGATAAGCCCAACTACAACCTGGTGATGGGAGTGGCTTCAGGTATGCCTGCCGATCCCGATTTGCTGGAAATTATTCCAAAATATATGAAGCCCGGCAGCTTATGGCAGAGCACAGTGATCGGCCGTGAGGAAATCTGGCCGGTGCATCGCAAGACTGCAGAATTGGGCGGCCATTTGCGCACTGGAGTTGAAGATACCTTTTACTTGCCGGGAGGAGAGCGGACTTCAGGGAATGGTCAATTGATTGAGGCTCTTGCGGCTGTAGCTGAAGAGACTGGGAGAAAGGTGGTGTCACCGAGCCGGGCGCGAGAGATTTTCTGCTAAAAGCAGCATGCGCCATTGATTGCGTCCAGCCCCTTGCTGCGGAATTGCTTTCTGAGGCTGTAGACTGTCAGCTATTACTTTTCTTCCTTTTGGGCCGCATCAGAATACTGATGCGGCTCTGTTATATGGAGCCGATGGGCTCTGTTTTTCCAGCATTAACTCCAAGGTGACTAGTAGATTGGCCTGCTAGTCTTAGAGCCAAATAACAGATTTGTTTAATAACGATAAGTTGTCCTGGGAGTGGTCAATGCAAGGGTTTCTGGATCATTTCACTACCCTGATCGAGTGGGCAAACCTGCTTGCCTGGGGTGGCGTCGGTGGCATCTGGTGGCTTGGAATCTTGATTTTAGGATTGCTGCCGGCGGGGCTCTACTTTTCTATTCGCACTCGCTTTATACAATTTCGTCACTTTGGTCATATGGTCAAAGTCATGATTCGTGGCATCCATAAGGAAAATGAAAATTCAGTAACCGCATTTCAGGCATTTGCCACTAGCGCAGCTGCGAGAATCGGCACCGGAAATATTGCTGGTGTGGCTGTGGCTATAACCGCTGGCGGGCCCGGAGCGGTGTTTTGGATGTGGCTGGTGGCCTTGTTGGGGATGGCTACCAGTTTGGTGGAGAATACTCTCGCGCAAACTTACAAAGAGCGCGGCGATGTTCCCGGGGCGTTTCGCGGCGGGCCTGCCTATTACATTGAAAAGGGGCTGGGACCACAGTGGAAATGGCTGTCCCTGACTTTTTCAGTTTTTCTTATGATTTGTTACGGATTTACCTTTAATGCTGTGCAGTCAAATACGATGGCTGCCGCATTGTATGGAGCTTGGGGTGTAAACCCTTTATGGGTGGGGTTTTTTATTGCACTCTTTGCCGGGATCATTGTTTTTGGTGGTATTCGTTCAATTGCGCGCTTTGCAGGTATTGTTGTCCCTTTTATGGCAATTGGTTACTTGTTGGTAGCTTTCTATGTTTTGATCGCCAATATTGCTGAATTACCTGGCGTGCTGTTGGAAATTCTGGCAAATGCCTTTGGATTTCAGGAGGCTGGGGCGGGGGCCTTTGGTGCGGCGGTGGCCAATGGAATCAAGCGGGGCCTCTTTTCCAATGAAGCTGGACTTGGCTCCTCGCCCAATGTCGCTGCTGCTGCAGATGTAAAACACCCAATGGTGCAGGGATACGTGCAAATGGCATCGGTATTTCTCGATACCATTATTATCTGCACTTCCACGGCAGCAATTATCTTGGTGGCAGATGTCTTTATGGTCGGTAATTTGGAAGGGGTTGAGTTGGTTCAAGACGCGCTGGCGAGCGAGGTGGGTACCTGGGGAAGCAGTTTTATTGCTACTGCATTAATGTTTTTTGCCTTTACATCAATTATCGGTAACTACTATTACGGCGAAACCAATATTTATTACCTCTACCATACCCGAACATCCATCTTATGTTATCGGCTATTGTTTTTGATGTTCGTACTTTTTGGGGCTTGGGTGGCAGATACGGGAAGTGCGGAAAACTTTGTCTTTCTTTGGCGTATGGCCGATGTCTCGATGGGTTTTATGGCATCGGCAAACCTTATAGCCATCTTACTTTTGTCTGGTGTGGCCTTTAAGGTAATGGCAGATTACGAGAGTCAGTTGTCTTCCGGGGTGCGTGAGCCGGTGTTCAATGGAAGTAAATTCAAAATAAAAGGCATTGAGCACGATGTTTGGGGTTGATACCAATTTGAGGTTGATACCAAGAGTGCTCAATGCCATCCAGTTACAAGCTGGGCTTGTGCATAGCCAGATAAAAAATAGCGACTACTTGCAGGAAGGCAAGTACACAGGCAGTGATTCTAATTGGCTTGGAAAAGTTGGGGCGTAAAGCAAAGACGCCAGCAATAATGTAACCAAATACCAGGGCTACTTTCGCACCTAGCCAGGGCGATGTGCCCGGGTTCCAGCTGCCGAGAATCACCAGTCCGGCAGCCGCAGCTAACAGCAAAGTGTCGTTGAGGTGTGGCACCCAGCGCAGAGGGCCATTTCGCCAGCCCGTGTTGTGGCTGAACTCCAATCCCACTCTGATGGTAAACAGCAGGATACTGAGCGCTGCGGCGGTCATGTGGACGTGTTTTATAAGGGCATAATCAATCATGGTTATGATCTGGCTGTATGTTGACCAAGGTGTTCTGTGTGCCTTCCAGACAAAGGGAAGGTGTGATTCTAGCCGCCAAAGCATAACGACATGCTGTGGTCGGATGCAATATGCAAAGCGGGGAAGGCAAGAAACCTACTGCTAGCGATATCTTATAAGTTAATACCGCTAGCAGTAGGTACAGATCATATCTGTCAGTTTGCTTTGGTGGGCCGGCCTCAGGTTTTGGTGCCGGTGAGGCGCATATGCATGAGATTAGTTCAGGTTTCTGATCTGGCCATACTTCATCCGCTGCGCTACGCCATGCTCAGCCCGAATCATATTTTCATTAATGACTAGCGGGTCAGTAGGCACATTACCGTCATCATCACTGAGCCCGACAGTGGCGATCTCCTCACGCAATTCCATGGAGCCACCTACCCATATCCAGCCGCTAGTTCTGGTTGAGATCAGGTTGTTGCGGTTTGGGATAGTTATATTGTTATAAACAATATTTAGACCGCCATTGGCAATACGGGCCATGGTTAAGGGGGCATTTTGCTGGCGGAGCACTCTGCCCATGGGGGCCTGGCGTTCATCCGCCAGGAAAGTGGAGTTTGCACTGCCCGACAGGTATCGCCCGCGATTACAGCGGTCAGCGTGAACCAATTCATGGGCCAGCGTGATATAGCTTGGGCAATTCCCCATTGCTACGGTGCCGTTGTTAGCCAGGTTGGCGGTTTGCAGGGCTGTATTGTTCCACATTACTACGCCGCTGGAGCCACTGCTCATCACTTTGGCCATAAAGCCTTTGTCCGGGCTTACTAGTGGGAGGTAGCTCTTAAAGCCGCTCCATACCTGATCCACCAGCCACTGGTCGGGACGAAATCCGAGAGCGTGGTGCTCAGTAATTCTGGTGTCGTGGCGGCTGGTAATTAGTCGGCGTAGCAAAGTGGTGCTGTTTGCCCTCAAGCCAGCTGCAGTCAAAATACCAACTCCCTCTGTAATTCGCAGCACATGTCGCCCCCCGGTTCGGTATCGCTCCTGTGTATAGGTAAGTGCGGTACCGACACCGCCAACAAGAGTATTCAGGGCAGCCCTTACTTGTGTGATAAACGTGATATTACTGGAGTCAATGCAGAGTCCCATTGTTATTCTCCTGTCCTGCTCGCAATACGAATTATCGTGGCTGAGAAAAGCTGTGACTTTTTGAAGTTTCTTAAATGGAAATTAATACGTAAGCAGCATAAAGCTAAAGGTATTAATCGATATGATTTTGATAATAGTGTTCTGTACTTGCCTAGAATTTTTGAACTGAAAAGTTCTCTTTGGTCAGGTTGTATATTTTGTAAGCGAGGCAGGATGAATTCCTGGAAAATTAAAATTTTTTTTGTAATTTTTTTGAAATACATCTTGTAACTATCTAAATGATTATTTTAGGGATGCCTCTACGACTCTACTCCCAACTGGTACGTTTTGCTATATATTTTATTTTCCATGGTAATTATTTAAATAAATTTAAATAATTACCCATTGAGCAGTGTTGGAGGGCGCTATTTGGCAACTTACTACTGGGGTGGAAGGAAAGAATACACCGCACTCGAGACACGCTGTGAATACATCCCTGTAAGCTCCTAATCGGCATCCATGCCTCATAGGGTCCCCAGCGCGGTGTATTCTTTCCTTCTCCCTTTTTAGTATGTGCTTGTCTGCTTTTGGGTACTGCGAAATGCTAAGTTTGGCTTGCATTGTGTGTTTTCTTGGTTCTGATTGGGCCTCAAGGGATGTAGCTGTGACGTATTAAGGAAAGTATTTGGGGGAGAGATGTGGGATTAACCGTTAAATTAGCGCTGGTGTTAGTTGTTGTTGCGGTTTTGATATTGGTATATGCAAATGTTTACTATAAAAAATATAAATGGGTAGCGATTGAGTATCCTGTTGATGTTACAAAAAAGGGGAGAAGTGAATTTAACTTCCGATCGCAATTAAGTGTGCCCTACGAGCTGGAGTTGCAGACAGAAAGGGTGCTTGATTTTCGCGAGCAAAATTGTCGGTTGAGTATTCAATTTCTTGATAAGGAAAAGTATAAAGATCATTCTGAAACGCTGGCTATCGATTGGGCAATTTTAGAGGAGGGGGTCGAGGTTGCAGTGGGTAGGAGCGGTGACAAGGCCTCAGGGTTTTGGGGGGGCAACAATGGGAAAAACACTGCATGTATTCGAAACAATAAAGGGCAGGAATTATACCATTCTAGCTTCTGTGATAGAGCCTGACCCTGCACTTGTTGTCACGGACCCGGTGCTTAAGGTGGTAATTGATCGGGTAGAACACAAAAGTGCCGCTGTTTACTCCGGTCTGCTTAATTTAACTTCTTATCTGCTTATTGTTATCGCTGCTGCAATTTGCTTCATTGGATTTATCTTCAAGTGGCTGACTTGAAATTGCTAGCTTGAACCACACATAAGTAGATCCAAATGGCGATTTGTAAATGGGTTTGATTTATCAGGAGGAATCTAAATGGCCCCACTGTTAAAAAGCGTCAAACTCTAGTGTTCATGGTACATTTTTTACAGAGTGAAGGTTGTTGTTCATAATCAATCGAAAAAAGGATACGGCGATATGTTAAAGGCGGAATATCAAGAGCGCGGACCAGTGCCGCAGGATGTTATTGAGGCGGTGTCCTTTGATACCCCTGAACTTCAAGAGGGGCAGGTGTTGCTGGAGATGCTGGCAGCTCCAATTAACCCTTCAGATGTTCTGACCCTGACGGGCGATTATGGGATGTTGCCTCCTCTTCCTGCGGTTGGAGGCAATGAAGGTGTTGCTAAGGTCGTCAAACATGGACCTAATGTTACCGCGCCAGCCATTGGCCAGGTCGTTCTCCTGCCGGTAGGAAGTGGCACCTGGGCTACACATATGGTGGCCAATGCCCAGGGGCTGATTCCGCTCCCGAATAATGTAGACCCCCTACAGCTTTCCATGATAACGATTAATCCGCCAACGGCTTACTTGCTGTTGAGCGAATTTGTAGATCTCAAGGAGGGGGATTGGGTTATTCAGAATGCCGCAAATTCCGGTGTGGGGTCTTATCTGACAACCCTGGCCAAGTTGCGGGGCCTGAAAGTGATCAATGTTGTCCGCCGTGAGTCTTTGATTGAGCCGATGAAGGCCGCAGGCGCTGATGTGGTTCTCGTGGATGGCGAGCACCTGGGTAAACGAGTGGCTGAGGCTACTGGCGGTGCTGAGATCAAGCTAGGCATTGATGCTGTTGGTGGAATGGCAACTGCTCGCATGGGCGAAGCTCTGTCAAATGGCGCAACCTTAGTGAATTATGGCGCACTTAGTGGGGAACCCTGCGTTATCGCACCGGGGATGATCATCTTTAAAGATATCACCGTGCGCGGGTTCTGGTTGGCCAAATGGTTCGGCTCGGCATCCCCAGAGCGGCAACAGGAAGTTTTTGGCACTATCACAAAGCTTGTAGCGGAAGGTAAGTTATCTGCACCAGTTCATGGCACATACCCTCTGTCTGAAATTAAAGAAGCGGTACGAATAGCTGCGGCAGGCGGGCGTGACGGCAAAGTACTGGTTGTTAGTGAAAGCCTGACTGGCTGATTGCTCGCGCATTTATTTTTCTAGCGGAAGTGTCACCCAAATAGGCGACACTTCTGCAGACCGCTCCGTCATTCGTACGGAGCGTTACTTCCCAAATGCTACCCTTGATGTCAGTCCTGACATTTCGTCTAAGTTTGTTTGTTGCGATAGTTTTCAGCAAAAGCATTCGTTCGCAAAAATGAACACAAATACATTCTGCTTGCATAATACTTTGATCTCTAGTTCATCAGCCGGAGGCTGCTGCCAGATAATGGAAGAGGGTTCCAGTGCTTGTCTTGTATTGTCTCAGGAGGTGCCAAAGTACCTGGGGGATGAGTATCGATCATGGCATCAGAAGCTGGTGGATGTTGCGCTAGATTGTGATGGGCTGCTCGAGGTGAATTTGTTAGAGCCCGTTTCTAATATCCAAAATGAGTGGGTGCAAATATTTCAATTTGATACGGTTGCTCACCTTGAAACGTTTCTTGGAAATAACTTACTTAAAGATCTAATTGCTTTTTTAGAGAAGAAATTCTCGGTTGAAGTAGTATCTCAAGTTATCGCTGGTGCAGATCAACTAACAGTGCCCGTAACGATTGTGATATCCAAAAAAGTGAAGCCTGAATTTTTTCGTGAATATATGCAGTGGCAGAAAGAAATTGATAAAGCACTTAAAAAATATCCAGGCTTCTTGGGTGCTGGTCTAACTAAGCCAATAAAGGGGGTTCAAGAGGAGTGGGTTGCAATATTTCGATTTGACTCCAATAAGCATTTAGATAACTGGCTTAATTCTGATGAACATAAGCGATTGGTAAAACGTGGTGAAGGGTTTTTTGAAGATGTAAAAATAAAGCGGATAGGGCATGGCTTTGAGGATTGGTTTTCTCGGGCTCGTGGCCGAGCTCAAGACACCGCGCCCTCGCAGTGGAAAATGGCCATGCTCATTTTATTGATGTTATATCCGATAGTTATGGTTATTACGATGTGGTTGTTACCTTTGGTAGAGAGTTGGCCCTTTGCGACGACTAACTTCTTTATCAACTTATTAATTGTTGCGTCGCTTACTTGGGTGGCGATGCCGCTGATAACTAGAGCTTTTAATATTTGGTTGTCTGACAAGTCAGGAAAGCTAACAAAAATCAACACTATCGGAACCCTTATCATTATTGTTCTCTATGGGGTCTCGATAATGCTTGTTGCTTGGCTGTCGAGCCTGAATTTAAAGTAGTCTTTCATGATGATCAAAAGAGAGCTGTTTATCTGTTTTTAGTTTTTTTCGGACGGGGTATTTTTAGTGGTCTAAGCTTGGCGGTTAACAGAAGGCACTAGGTATCGAGCGAGTCAAAGGATAGATGGAGCACGTATAGTGAGCAACTTAAAGAATCGGTCTGAGAGTAAAGACTGGCCAGAGTTACCCTACGCTGAGTCGGTAAATACGATTGCCACCTTGCATATGTGGATGCAAGTTATTGGCAAGATTCGCCTGGTACAAACCCCTTGGATCAATCACTCCTGGCATGTTCCTTTATATATTACCGCCAGAGGGCTGGAGACATCCCTTATCCCTTATGGAGGACGGTCGTTTTCTATTGGCTTTGATTTCTATCATCACGTACTGAAGCTATTGACCACTGAGGGGGGAGAATGGGTATTACCCTTGGAGTCCCGCACAGTTTCTGATTTCTACTGGGAAGTGATGGCTGCACTCAAGCAGCTAGGTATACCGGTTGAGATTAACACTATGCCATCTGAAGTGGCGGACGCGATACCCTTTGAGAGGGATCAGGATAACTACGAGTATGATCCGGATTATGCTAGACAGCTTTGGCAGGCGTTGGTGCAAATTCATCGGGTTTTCACCGAGTTTCGCAGTCGTTTTATTGGTAAGTGCAGTCCAATTCATTTTTTTTGGGGAAGTTTTGATTTAGCACTTACCCGTTTTTCTGGCAGGGAGGCGCCTCCGCACCCTGGAGGCGTTCCACACTTTCCCGATTGGGTGGCCAGGGAAGCATACTCCCATGAAGTTAGCAGTGCCGGTTTTTGGCCTGGTGGCGGTGGTGTAGATGGTGCTTGCTTCTATTCATATACTTACCCAGAGCCCCAAGGATTTCCCGAAGCAAGGGTCGCGCCCGCCTCAGCTTACTATTCCAAAGATTTGGGTGAGTTCTTGCTGCCCTATGATGCGGTGAGAGCTTCACGCTCCCCTGATGAGGCGCTGTTTGATTTTTTGCAGAGTACTTATGAAGCCGCAGCCGATAAGGGAATGTGGGATAGGTCCGCCTTGGAGGAAAGTTTCCCCCCACAAGCCCGGTAGAATTTGTGGGGGCTTTGCTTATTCTCTGTTTTTAAGCTGCTCGATAAATGCATCAGATGCTTGTTCAATAAGCTGGAGAATATGTTGAAACCCTTCAATACCGCCATAGTAAGGATCGGGCACTTCAGCTAAATCACTATCTTGCAACACTGATAAAAATAACCCTAGTTGGGCGCCTGATGAATCAGGCTGTAAGGATTGCAGTGCTTCCAGGTTATCTTTGTCCATCGCAAAGATATGATCATATTTTGTAAAGTCGGTGGTGGCTACCTGGCGAGCGTAGCTATTTTCAAATGAATAGCCATTTTCTTCACCAATAGCCAAAGTTCGCGGATCTGGTCGCTTACCCGCGTGGTAGCTGATAATGCCCGCAGAGTCGACGGAAACAGGAATACCTGTCTGCTGTGCCTTGGTGCGGAAAACGGCTTCGGCTAAGGGGGAACGACAAATATTACCGAGGCAGACAAATAATATCGAGAGACCTGAATTAGCTGTCAAAATAGCTCCAAGATACTTTGGGTAAATTAAAGAGGGGTATTTTAATCAAAATATCGAATGTTTACACGCTGGCTATCAGGGGCAATAGAAAGTACAGCTTTAGTCTCAATATAAAACGGCTGGTGTTTACTTGAAAGGTAGTTGGGATTAAGCTGCTTTTTAATAAAAGAGACCGTATTTTCTGTCGTCCAGTAAACTTGGTCTGGTCCCCAGTTTTCAGGCTTTAGCTCGTATAGTAAGTCCAAAGAATTTGCAGATAAGCTGTAAACTTGTAAGGCATTTTCATTAAAACCGGCGTCCAGGTCTTGTTCGGCAACAAAAAGATATCCGCCTTGCGGAGACAGCAAAGGGTAGCCGGCAAGAGAATATTCATGGCCGTTTCTCAAGTCTAGCAAAATATAGGAATGTGCTTCCCAGAGCTGTTGATGAATCAGTAGCAGGTTATCAGTTATTTGCTCAATTGCAGAGTAGGCTATATGTTCTGCGGGATTATTAGCGGGAAGGATGTCTGTGTACGTCAGTAATTTCCCGCTATTCAGGGCTATAGTCAGGTGCCCTGGTTGCGTCCGCTGGATATGGTTGACCTGATCACTCAATCCACTTTCGATTGACCGTGCACAGTTTAGAGAATTGTGAATATCAATGCACTCAAATTTATCTTCAAACACACTGAAATGCAGGCCCAGGCAATAAGTGGGAGCTACTGCTAAAGCTAACAAGGTAAGGAATATCAGTGGACTATTCAGCCCCAACTTAAACGAGAACTTCATCCTCATAAGTGCCCTATAGATACTCTAGCCAGTGATTTTGTACCGCGCACTGAATAGTGCTACACACCCGCGAACCTCTATTTTGTACTCCTTAAATCGACTGGCAAGGAATGTATTGAGGTCCTCTTCACAATCCTGGGTATTAGAAAATATCCCTTTCTTATTGTAGATAGCCATTAATTTCTTAGCAGCTCCACTTTTCGGTACGCCTTCGGACAGGATGGTGGAACCAAATACGGTGCCTGAATCCGATAGCAGGGTTGCGACATTATCCAGCGCAACCAGTTTTTCTGACAGCTTGCCGGGAAGGCAGTGAAATAGGTAATTTAAGGAGATTGAATCAAAAACTTCAGTCTCTAAAGTAATTTTATCCAGGACATTGCAGCGGAACTGTGCTGGATTATACCGGGCCACTCTTTGCGCTGAGATATCCAGGCTGTTTTGATTCAGGTCCATCAGGGCGAGGCGGACTTTGTCGGAGGGGAAATGGCACTTGTCCATAAAGTAGCCCGTTCCAACACCTACATCCAAGTGGTTGGAAGATATATTTCGATTGAAGTGCTCTAGTATTCCAGGAGTTGGGCACTTCCAAATAAAGCGGTTTGATATGCCCAGAACCCACATATCATAAAGCCAAAGTACGGGTTTGGAATAGACAGCTTGGCCTTGTTCGACCTCTTTAGTGATTGTCACTTCAAGCTCCAATGTATGACTGTTGTGCGGCTTTACCAATAAAGGAGAGGGGATGTATCTACAGTGTATTTCGAGAGTATTGTTTTCACTCTCTTCAGCCCCAGTAGCAAGCCGCTTATTATTGTTCTATGGTACCACCTAATGTGGTGCTAAACAGCTGAGTGTTTCACAGAGGATCTCTAATCGCTGCAGAGTTCTTTAGTGGCACATTCTCACTCATCAAACAGGCTAAAGTCATACTCCTGCAAGCGCTCTTGTGCAAAGTTCAAAAAAACGTCAATTTTCTTTGAATCTTTTCGCTTTACTTTATAGATAGCGCCTACAGTTTTATCTTTTCGCTCCAAGTCAGGGAGTACCTCTACCAGTCGCCCCTTTTTGATATCCCGTTGGCAAAAATAGGAGGGAAGCTTGGCAATGCCATTCCCGTTTAATGCGGCTGCTCGTGTATGGAAAGTTTTGTTGGATATTAAATTTCCATTGAATTGATAGAACTTCCCATCAATTGACCAGCCATCTTCCAGGCCATCAAGGCGGGTTAGCATGATGTTGTGTTGGCTGAGCTCGGCAATGGATTTGGGGCAGCCGTGTTCTTCCAGATAGGTCGGTGCGGCAATAAAAATAGGGCGGATACTAAATAGGGGCTGGGCGTAAAACTGGCAATCGGGCAGTGTTTCCCAGACGCGAAAAGCAATGTCGATATCGTCCTCGATTAAATCCAGGTGATAGGGGCTGAAGATAAGCTCCAAGCTGAAATCGGGGAATGCTTTCTGAAAATCATTGCAGATATGACTGAATACTTTTAAGCCGAGGGTTTCCGGAAAAGTGATTTTTAATTTTCCTCGGGTGAGCGTTGCCGCCTCTGCAATCTGGTCTTCCAGTTCGGTGAATGAGCTGATTATTTTTTGCCCTTTCTGGTAAGCAATCCTTCCGGCGTCTGTGACAGCGATTGCCCGGGTGGTGCGATTGAGTAATACCTGGCCAAGGGCCTGTTCAAGTTGGGCGAGAGTCTTGCTCACGGTGGGCGTAGACAGGCCCAAGTGCTTGGCAGCTTTGCTTAAGGAACCGTGATCAACAACACTGCAAAAAACGTTGATCAAGTGGTATTTGTCGTACTCTCTGCGCACAGACTGTTTCCTTAAAGCTAAAAGATCTTTTCAATATATCCCCTTTGTTAAATTAAAGTAAATAGTAAACTCCTTCCCCATACTAATCGACCAGGGAGATAAGGCTATGAATCCGTTAACTTGTCATTGTGGAGCGATTCATTTCAACAAGCTTATAGATGCCCTGTTTGTACCAGCGGGCCAAAGGGGGCACGCTGATACTGAAGTCGCTATCCATATCAGCGATCCTGAAAAGTCACTGCGCAAATATCACTTTAAAGAGGGGGCTTTGCGGGAGAAGGCATTCTGCAAGCACTGCGGTGCAGAAATCTATGCGATCAATCGTAGCGGCGAGCTAGTGCACAACCCATCAGCAGAGGCAGCCTCTCGGCCGAACTATGCCGGTGTCCTTAATTACGGCTTTTAGCTAGCGGCACCTACTGATTGTGCAGTTTTGTCAGTAGATGCCTGCCGGCTTGCTATCCAGAAGCTCTTTAGGCCTGAGTGGTTAAGTACTTCAGGATATCGACAACCTGTGCGGGGGTCTGTGCCCAGGCCTGGGCGGCACCGTCCACTTCCTTGAGTGCGTGCACCAAGGATTCATCGTGAAGTGTGATATAGGACTTGCCTAAGGCTGCACAAAAGCCGGCATCAAATGCGGCGTTCCATTGTTTGTATTTCTCGCCAAATCGAATCACCGCCAAATCACAGTTTTCAATCAGGTGCTTGATTCGGATTGCGTTAACTTTGGCAGATTTGTGATCCCGCCAGAAAGCGTTCTGCTCCTCACCCAGGCCATCACCAGCGGCATCGCTGGCATCGTGGTTGGTGACTGCGGAAGAGAAGGAGATATCCAGCCCTTCTTTTTGGCAACCTTCGATAATTTGCGCACGCCAATCGGAGTGGATTTCGCCGGAGAGGTAAACTTTAAGCTTCATTGAGTGGCCCTTTAGAACTGGAGACTAATATGCAATTTAGAGTCACATACTAGCACTTGGAAGCTTTGAAATCCGGTAGTTGTTCCAGTTGGGAGGGACCTGAGAGAGATCAAATGGACACAGGCCCTGTGCGGGCAGGGCCTGTAAGGCATTTTATTAGAGGACTTGCTGCTCAAACTGGACGTCTTTGGGGAATTTCTCTGCGGGCAGGCGGGTTGAGTGCAATTGGGCTACTAGCCACTTGCCATCGATTTTCTTAACAATGGCGCTTTCCAACCACACCGCTTCTCTATTGCCATCCTCGGATTTAAAAATGGACTTGGTCCAGTAGTTGATGGTCAGCAGGTTCTCACGCTCTTCAAAATTGATAATGCTGAAGTAGTTGATTCTTTCCAGCTTTGAGGGCTTGGGTTTCATTACGGCGATAAGGTCTTCAATATCCCAGACTTCACCGTGCTCAAGGAGTATAAAATCGTCGCTGACACCGTCTCGCATAGCCTGGTGGTCCAGGTTTGAAAGCGCAGCAAACAGCCCGTCTATCGTTTTAAAACCTTCGGGTTTCTCTACCGCTTGTGCGTTGATTGCGGTCAAGGTAAGTAGTATTGCAAAAAATGATCTGATCACAGGAGTACCTCTGTGGTTATTTTTCAGGGGTGTGAAAAAGGGGGGTATTTTAGCCGAGTCGGGCCCTAGTTGAATTACTTCGACAGCAACCTCGAAAGCAACTTGGATTGCGCCGCAGTGACTGAAAGTCGCTTCTTAGGGATTAGGCCTATTCTAGCAGGGATTACTCAGCTGAGGCTGTGAGCCGATAGGCCTTTCAATAACTGTTGGGCTTTTTTCCCGATATATCTCCCTTGCTCCGGGGACCTTAGGGTTTGGTTACTCCATTGTACCCCGTGCCAGAGAATACAAAGGTAACCGTAGATCAGCTGCCATAACCCCAAGCGCTGATTGTCTTCAGGTGACACAGTGCGATTAAGATAGCACTCCAGTAAACTATTTTGCTCTCGCTGATTCAAGTTGTGTTCCTCTACCAAAACAGCGAGGTCATAAAATTTATCCCCCATTGCTGCGTACTCCCAGTCGATAGCGTATAGCTTGTCAGAGGGAGCCCAGATCAGGTTGCCAACCGTTAGATCGTTGTGACACAGGCAAAATTCGTCGCCCATCCGATAAGCAGCGTCAATTAATTGCGGAAGTTTCTCTTGCAGTGTGTCGAGCAAGTGGAAATAACTGGCTCGCTTGTCGATAAACTGCCTGTAACTAGAGATTTTCTCACCGATGTTTAATTGGGCATCAATTGCAGGGGAGCCGTGTATACGGCGCAGCAGATCGGCAAGTTTTTCCAAACTGTGGGCGACATTTTTATCCCAGGGAGTGCCTTCAATATAGCGGGTCAGCAAATATCGGTAATGCGGGTCACAGTAAACCAAAGGGGCACAACTATCGGAATATGTGGCAGCTTGCAGCGCCTGCTGTTCAGCAGCCCTGTCGAGATTGAGCTGATCGCTGATGCTGGAGTTTATCCGCAGCACCATCCGCTGATCGGCGGACTCAACCAGAAAGGCGTTATTGGTCAGCCCCCCAGCCAGGGCCCTGACCACCGTGGGCCGGGCCTTGCTCCAATGATGCCAATCGTTGGGGATGACGTTGCTCAAGTCCTGGCTCATATCAGTTGTTCACTGTGCCGCTGCCATTGTTTGAGGAGCGCTATCGGGTTGTTGTTTCTCTTTTCGGAAAATGGCCAACCACTGGAAATAGCCAATCACAACCAGCACCAGGTACAGCATAAACAATACGGCAGTAAGGTAGAGTTCTCTGTCCAGGTAGAGATAGATTGAAGCTCCGTCTACGACAATCCAGTAAAGCCAGTTCTCCAGTACCTTCCGGGTGACCATATAGGTGGTGACGATTGCCCCCAGAGTCGTGAATGAATCCAGGTAGGGGAGGGCGGCACTGGTGTTGCGATCCAGCAGGTAGCCGATCAGTAACGTCAGTATCAGGGTAGCGCCAATAACTATCGAGTGGGTTTTTCCGCTCCAGCGGTGGATTTTGAGATCGTCCTGCCGGTTGCGGTGATTTCGCCATTGCCACCAGCCATAAACCGCCATCAGCAGATAGAAAACCTGTAGAGCAGACTCCATTAACAGGCTGACATCCCAAAACAGAAACAGATAGATCGCCGTACTGACAAAGGCGGCATACCAGCAGCTGATTTTCTCCCTCATGGCCAGGAGTAAATAAGCCAGAGCCAGTATTACAGCGGCTACCTCCCAGAGGGACATGGCCGCAATCGAAGCGCTGATTGCGGTGCTGATATCCTGGTCAAACATGCGCTTCTCCCGGGGCCAGGTCGCCGTCAATAAACTTGCATACAAAAATGGCGCGGCCAAACTGCTCGTAGGATTTGCGCATTTCCAACTTGAGCACATCCATCAGCAGATCGTAATCGCCAAACACCTGAGTACTCATTGTATTGGTGATTACCCTGAGTTCTGGGTGGCTGTTTAACTGTGCGATAAACGCTTGAATAGCCGGGATATACTCGTCCTTTAACGGATACATACTGATTTCGATAGAGAGCTGCATAATTTCCCTCTTGATAGAGAGTTCTGGAGCAGCGAAGCGCTGCCCCAAAGTCACTGAGTGATTAGAAGGTGTAGGTGCCTGTTACCCCGGCAATCCGTGGCTCACCATACTGATAGTAGGGCTCGGGTGCGTAGCCATTGGCCGGGTTGTTGCCATACTGGTTACTGAAGTAAAACCCGCGCACATAGTAATCTTCATCAGTCAGGTTTCTTCCCCACAGGGCAACATCCCAGTTATCTCCCTGGTAGGTCAGGCGAGCATTGACCAGTTCGTAGGCTGTGGATTTTTCGTCGTGGCTGTTTGAGAAGTAGAATTCGTCTTTACCCTCAAGCTCCAATCGCAAGATCAGGTTGGGAAGCAGATCGATTTCTGTACCGGTGAAGAACTGGTAGTTGGGGGCGTGAGCGATATCGCGGCCATCCAGATCAACCGCAGCCAACACCGTTCCTGCGTAGTCATCTCGGGCATCGACGTGGGAACTGCTTTCGTAGTCTTCGAATTCTGCATTCAGCCAGCCAGCAGAGGCGAAAAAGCGCAGGGCGTCGGTAGCCTGATAGTTCAGTTCCACCTCAAGACCAGTAGTACTTCCGCCGGCTGCATTGGCAAGGTAGTCACTAAATGAGTAGTCGGCAGGGTTAAAGATAGAAACCTTGGCCTGAACGTCATCCCGGTCCTGGTAGAAAGCGGCAACCTGGGCTTGCAAACGATTCTCCAGCCAACTGCCCTTAATACCTAATTCATAGTTGAGCAGTTGTTCGGTATCGAACTCGAACATGTCACTGTTGATCTCAGTGTTGCTTGTTGATTCTGAGATGATTCTGCCGTTTACACCGCCGGCTTTATAGCCCCGGGAAACCGTAGCGTAGAGCAGGGTGTTGCCGGTGTAATGGTATTGCAGGGAGATATTGCCGCCCCACAGATTTTCACCATTATCTGCATCGATGTTATAGGAGTCAGAGTAATCGGCTTCGCGTCTTTCCAGTCTAAGACCGGTGATCAAGTTGATCGCTGGGGTGATTTCCGTAGAGAGCTGGCCGTAGATGGCAGAGTTTTCAGTATCAAAAGTGCTGCGGAAGCTCTGGTTGCGATTCAGGTCCTCGCGCTCCGTGCGGCCGTAAAGGCCCACTACCCAGTGGCTGCGATCCCAGAATAACTTGGACTCTTCGGTAGAGAGTGCGCGAAGGTCAATACTGATATTGTCTTTATCGCGCTGGTAATTATCCGTGGAGCTGTACTCCCAGGAATGAAAGCCGACATAGCTCCAATCCTCATCGTAGCCATATTCTGTATCTGAATCGGCGAGGCTGAGAGTGCCTTCTAGAGTAAAGTTCTCGTTACCAGACCATTGAGCAGTCAATGCGCCGGCAAAGGTTTCCTGGCGATCCCAGCCGGGCTGGTCAGATTGGGTTTCGCGAGTGTTATAGAGAGAGAAAGCATCGTAGCCGTTATCAACATCGATATAGAAGAGGGTAACGCCCAGCTTTAAATCGTCGGACGGGGAGTAGGCCAGCTTACCGCGCAGTACAGACTCATCAATATTACTGGTGTCATCTCGGTTGAGATACACATTCTCGGTATAGCCGTCGGATTTGCGTTTGCTGGCAGCCAATCGATAGCCAAGAGCATCGCTCAAAGAACCACTGGTAGCCGCGGACAGACTCTGTCCATTGTACTCACTTAGCTCGGCGGACACCTTGGTGGTTGACTCACTGGTGGGCGCTGCACTGGTCATGTTGATCAGGCCGGCCAGGGCATTAGCACCGTACACGGTGCCCTGTGGACCCCGCAGGATTTCCACTTGGTCGATATCCAGGGTGCTGGCTGCGAGCCCCAGGCCAGTAAAGTCGATACCGTCGATGATCAGGCCTACAGAGGGGTTTACCGGATCGATAAACTGGCTGCGCTCACCAATTCCGCGAATCTGTACAAATCGTCCCCTGGAGGCGCCGGAGGAAAAATTCACATTGGGCGCCATGTTCAAAAGCTGGTCCAGATTGGCCGCGCCCCGCGCATCGATCGCGCTTTCATCCAGCACGGTAACACTGGAAGGAAGCTCCAAAAGGTTGGTTTCCCGTAGCTGTGCCGTAACCACCACTTCCTCAAGCCCTGTCTCTGCGGTATTAGCGGTGGCGATACCAGCGAACAGGCTGCTGGCAAGGCTGACAGACCAGGCAATAGGGTGGGTGGGAAACTGTTTTTTCATGGTTCTCTCTCGAATAGCGGCAGTGAAAGAGACCCGGAGTGCGACGTGGGGAGGTTTTGCTTTGTCTACCTATTCCTACGCCGGTATTAACCGGATCAGGTTCAAGGGTTTGTCGTGACAGACCAATTTGATCCCCGGACATCTCAGGCAAGGCCACCCCTTAGGTTTTGCGGGCGCGATGATAGCAGAAACTGGGGTATAAAGTGGTAAAAGCAAGGAAGGGAAAGCGCTTATGGATCAGGTATCTTACTTTAGTGGCAAGACGGCACTGATTACCGGTGGTGCTTCTGGAATCGGTGCGGCCTTGGCCTGTCGACTGGCAGCACTTGGGGCTCAAGTCATTATCGCGGATATCCAGCGGGACCTGGCTACGCAGGTTGTCAGCCAAATACAGGAGTCCGGTGGGAGAGCATCGTTTGTTCACTTGGATGTTCGTAATTTTGATCAATTTTTTCAGGTCATTAGTGAAATATCTCCGTTAGATTTCCTTTTTAACAATGCTGGTATAGGAGTGGGTGGATATTTTTCCGATCATAATCTTGAAGATTGGAAAGCGGCGATTGATATCAATTTGTTTGGCGTTATTCATGGGCTCCAATGTGGTTTCCAGGCCATGAAGCGCCAGGGCTCTGGCCATATTATCAATACTGCCTCAATGGCGGCTTTAGTTCCGTCGCCAGCAATGGCCGCCTACTCAGCCTCCAAGAGTGCTGTGGTGGCAATATCAAAGGCTATTCGCCCTGAGGCTGAGTCCTGCGGTGTACGAGTGAGTGTTTTGTGTCCCGGGGCAGTATCAACGCCGATTTTGCAGGGAGGTGGCGTCAGTGGGCGGATGCCAACCCCCATTCCACTTCAACAGCAGGCAGAGATGTTCGAGCCTCTGGGGCCAATATCTGCTGATGCTTTTGCAGAAAAGGCTTTGTTTCAAATTGCAAAGAACAAAGAAATCATTGTTGTGCCAGCAAAACTTAAGTTGCTGTGGTGGCTGGAAAGATTATTTCCTTCTTTGCTGTGTCGCCTTTCCTTTAAGCAGATGGAGAAAATACTTCAGCCTTTGGGACTAAAATAATTGTATCTTTGGAAAGGCGGAGTAAATTGGGAAATGATGATTTCCTGTGACCACTGTGGTGAAGTTTGGGAGTTTGCTGATAAGGCCCTGCCGAACATTCAAAAAATTACGCGGAATTTTTCTGAGGGGCGTATTAGCGTAAGTTTGATAAAAGCGCTGAGCGGTGAACTTAAATTGCCTATGCTCTACAGCAAAAAATTGGCTGTTCATATAACGGTAAGATCTGGGCACTGCTTTTACTGCCAGGAGCCCCTGGGCATAGAAGAAGCGTTTATAAAACACTGTCAGGGCTGTGGTGCCTTGAATTTGGATCGCAGATTCGCTTAATGGGAAGTAGCTTATTTAGAAGCACCCGGCGTGCCGAATTATCAGCATGCCGAGTTGGGGGAGGGGCAACTTTATGCCGCTAATAGCAGAATCTAATATCCGGGTTTGGGAAAAGTATATCTTTTAAGGGGCTGGTGGTTGTATTGTACGACAACAATATGAAGCTCTGTTCAAATTATTCACAGATTAAGTATTATTTCTTTGCTAATAGAGCTGGCGGCTTACGCTTCCTATTTGGTACCCCCTCAGAACTTGATTCGATTTTCTGTTTTTTTGGCTCTGAATGATAAATTGCTATTTTTCAGGGGCACAAGTTAAGTACTATCTAGTCTAGGCATTATGCCAGTACAGTCTCTGTCTCCAGCTACGCCAAAACCATTCACTTTTTTGTGTTAATAATCAGGGTAAGTAAAAAGGAATTTATTTTATGAGCAAGTTTAATTCTCTACTGTATTCGATTGTTTTAATTGTGGCTTCTCATTGTGTGTCTGCCGGTGCTATTAAGAAAGAGGTGAACAGCTTTGAGGACGTCCAGAATATAATTGAAGAGTCAGCCACCCCAATAAATACGTTACTGGTTATGGATAATGATGACACCTTGAGTATGATGCCTTGCGCTGAAAAGTCTCAATGTCAATATCTTGGTGGCGCAGCTTGGTACTCATGGCAAGAAACTTTATTGGAAACCGATCCTAATTCAGGTTTCCTTGTGGCAAAAACAAAAGAGGAGTTGATTAATATATCCGGTTTGCTCTTCTCTGTGAGCAATATGGTTTATACAGATGACAATATTGTGCCGGTACTTGACAGTTTGAGGCAAAGTGGGGTGCGATTGATGGTTGAAACTGCAAGGGGCGATGCAGATGTTTCAGCTACCGAGAGACAGTTCAAACGCTTGCCAACCCCGAATACGTCCTACCAAAATTTATTAGAGCTTATTCGGTCAAATACTCTCAACTTCAGTCCAAATAATCAATTTAGCCTTGCAAGTCCGTTTAAGCCCTGTGATTTAAGTGAGGCAAGGCCAGTAAGCTATCGGCAAGGTATTATGTACTTAGCCGGGCAAGATAAAGGTTTTATGCTTGACTGCTTGCTGCGATCCTACAATTCTTCGGCTAATAGTAGTGAGCACTACCTAATTTCCAACATTATCTTCATTGATGACAGTTTTGAGAATGTCGAAAGTGTTTACCAGGCATTCAAGGACAATAAGAAATATGAGGTAATAGCCCTGCACTACACCCGTCTAAGTAAGCACAAGCAGGATTTTATGGACGGGCCTCAGAAAAAAGCATTACAAGAAACTGCGAAAAAGAGATGGGAAACCATCATGGCGAGTCTTAATAGTGCGCTATTAATGCCGGCTGTTGAAAACTAGTTTAACTTCCTTGTAACTAAGCTCAACGGCTCCATTTCTAAACTGTCATCCAAGTAAAAAGGGAAGTGTATACGTCTACCTCTAATGTTTAATCGATTTTGGAGGTGCAGAGCACTCAGAAGAGATGGTAGTCGTTGTATAACGATTAATCGGTTATAACTCAGTTGAAGAGGGAGGAGCATTAACCGGCTGTAATTTCGCGAGCCACGCGCCTAGGTCTTTTTAGCGGAGTGCAGGCTTGCCGCACCATTGCTACTGAATCGATTTTTTAAGTTTTGATAAAAATAGAGCACGTTATTTGCGGATGGACGTTTCTGTAAAAGCTTTGAATTTTTCCAGTGAACAATAACGTATATCTCCACCAGAAAGGTATCCAGCAAGCTATGACCTTAGCTGGATACCCTTGTGATTGGTTAGGTTATGGTTTACAGCGACTGTAAGAACTTGAGTAGCGAGTTTCGCTCTGAAGCCGACAGATCAATATAGTTCTGTTGGCTCTCAGCAGCTTCTCCCCCGTGCCAGAGAATGGCTTCTTCAATAGACCGGGCGCGACCATCATGCAACAAATTACTGTGACCATTCACTGCGCTATTAACACCCAATCCCCATAAGGGAGGCGTTCTCCACTCGCGGTTGTACTCCGCGCTAATCGTCAAGTTGTCTGCCAAACCTTCGCCCATATCATGCAGGAGTAAGTCTGTATAGGGGCGAATGACCTTGCCTCTCAACTCCTCAAGAGGGTGAGCGTGATTGGTGTTCATCTCTGGCCGGTGACAGGATGAGCAGTTGATCGATTCAAATAGAGCTTCACCCTGAGCCACGATGGATTCATTGATTAAATCGGGATTTCTGGGCGGTGCGCCCAGTGCCTGAAGATAAGTAGTTAGGTCGTCCAGGTGAGAATCAGTGAGCTCTTCGTTGTGATTACTGTGCTTTTTACATTCCAGCTGTTCGATACCACAGTTTGCATTGGGTTCCAGTGCTGTGTTCACGCCAATATCATTGTTCAACGCATCTGCTGAGAAGCTGCGCAAGCTCGGTTGGGTAGCCTTCCAGCCAAAGCGTCCTACCTGGGGAAGAGGTGTTGAGCCCGTATCGACCAGTGATACTCGCCCAGAGATACCATCGCTATTGGAATCGTTAGGGTCGTGCCACTCAAGGATTTCTGTTTCGTCAACCGCCTCAAGTAAGCCCAAGCCAGTGATGTTTTGTGGCATACGTGGCGAAAAGTAATCAGCGGATGTGTTTTCACCTTCATTGGTTGTTACTACATAAGTGGGGGACTGTAGGGTGTAGCTATCCCCATTGGCATAGCTACCTTGAATGGGGCTATAGGTGACTTGAATAGATCCTTCTGGGGCTATGTCACTATTGAGTGAATGGGTTTGGAGGACAGGGCCAAAGTAGTGGTTTGGCAGGGGTTGTCCTGCTTGGGTTATTGCACCGGACGACAGCTTAAAGACCATCGAATTGGGAACACTAGCCTCTGAGGGGGCCGGGCCCCGGCCGTTATTGATATGGCACGCCAGACATGATTGCTCAATGGTTAAGCCTGCTGATAGGTTTGCCATATGGTTGAAGTCTGGGTTCCCGAGTTCCTCGTGCTCTCCGGTATTAAACCGGGTGTGGAATATCCTGCGACCATCTAGAAACTCGTTGTGCGTCTCCCACTGGATGTTGAGGGCTTCTCTGAAATAGGCTGTCCAGTCGGCGATTCCGCTATCCACGATGTAAGTATCATAGACATCAATACCATCCAGTATTGGGTAGGTGACTTCAACGGCATCAGCGTCGGAAGCCGTTGCCCATTTACCATCGCTGCCTGCATAGTAGGTAAGAGTATTATCGTCAGTATTTACTGAAATGACTTCTGAAGCGGGTACCGGGTCAGTAGCCCTGATGTATGCTGCGGTTGCTTCACCGGCACTTTCAACAGCGGTCTCAGTTTCCAGGTCTGCAACCATATGAATACCGGGTTGGCCCAGGAGAATGCGGTAGGTGTCTGTGTAGTAAACTGTCTGCCCACTGACATTCTCATCGCCCTCCTCAATGCCAATGAATTGCTGAAACTCCACCTCCATCCATTCGCCGACTTCCAGCTGCCCGTCATCACCATCGTGAGCATCGTAGGTGATACGACATACCCAGACTTGGCCTCTCCCATCTTCATCAGCTTCCCGGAAAGGGGTTTCATCAAATCTGGCGTTGCTATTAAAGTCAGCGCGGTGTTCATTTGAATAAGAGGAGCGGCATTCGGGTGGCCGATAAAGCGCGTATTCGGCAGAGTAAAAGATCTCAATCAGGTTCTCACCGGCGGGCGTATGGTCGTGAATCTCTATGCCAAAGGTTCTGTGTTCAAAGTAGAAGGTCGGGAACTCGTAAAAACTATCCTCGGATTCATGTCGCAGACGTGCTCGGCCACTTGCCAGTGTTACAATGGTGCCATCTTCCTGAATATACCAGTGTTGGGACTCTTCTCCTGGCTGCTCAGTATCAAATAGAGGGGTATATTCTATGGGCACGGTTTGATTAATTTCCTCTGCCGCACGATCAAAAACCATCAGTTCCCACAAACTATATTGCGAACTCCCCTCACTGAGTTCAGTTCCGTTTAGCTGGACATAGCGATACTCTCCACCAATTAGGTGAGAATCAATGCGTTGGCCATATTCTCCTGAATCAGCTGTTGCCAGGGTGGTCCATGTTGTGCCGTCGCTTGAGCCCAGTACCTCGTAAGATTTTGCGTTGTGATCGCCCCAGTCTATGACCACTTTGCTGAGCAAGTGTGTAGATTTAAGGTCAAGGGTGAGGCTTGATGTGCTGGCAGTATCACCACTTTCCCAAAGTGTCCTTCTTAAGTCATCAATGGCAAGGACCCCGTTGCCAGAACTGGAAGAAATAGTTCCACTACCTGCAATATTTTGTCCAACCTCTTTATCGGACTCAGCTGGATCACTGTTTGAATTTGGTGTCTCTTCGTCGGACTCATCCGGGTCATCGCTTGAAGTCGGTGTTTCATCACTGGAGCCGTTGCCCTGAGAGTTGGGGGTAGCTTCTGTGGGGTCTTCATCAGAGCTATTATCCCCGCCTCCACCACCACATCCGGACAATACCATTATGAATAAGGCGAAAAATGCTGTTAAACAGATTTTTGCCAGTGGATTGATTGTTTTCTTGAAATACGGATCCATATATTTCTCGTTTTATCAACAGCTATTTATAGTAATAGTGATGAAATGAACTTTATCTGTAATTTAAAAGGAGAATTTTCAAAATTCCTGTTGAGGGTGCTTGGTTCGGGGTAAAAATAATTTAACTATTATTTTTGGTGTGTGTCCTTTTGTTTGTATGTGCTGCTGTCTTTTGGTGATGATTACTCTTGGCCAATATTGGATATGAATTTTCTAGCTTGATTTGTAGGGCGACATAATAGTTATATTTTTTATTTGCATCGTTATGCTGCGTCCAGAGGGGGTGAATTTAAGTTAAAAAGGACAGCGATATGAGCTTGTTCTCAGTTTCCTGTTTTACTTCGCATGATGTATGTGATAGAGCGCACCTTATGTCTGTGATTTAGATTGGTGTATTTAATAGGTCTGGCTTATAGATTGATATCGTGTGTCAGTTGTGATGCTGAGTGCGTTAAAAAGTTAATCTTTAGTCTTATGTTAGATTTGATACAAGTAAAAATAGTTATTTAAAGATTGGTATTTGGTTTTCTACCCATAGTTACTTTTATTCCCTTGGGTGTTTTTTATTAATTAACAAGCCCCCGATGCTGGGAATCATGCTCCAAGTCTCGATAATTGATTTTTTATGCGTGAAGGTATTATGTATATTGAAAGCTGGGCTTTACTTTTTTATGAATGGTTATCGAACATTGATCATCGCTACGTCGAGCCTGATTCTTATAAAAAGCCCAAGCTTACTGGAGTGGCTGGTTTTAGCTATTGATTAATACAGCAATGACTTGAGCAGGGTGTGTAGATTATTTAATGGTGCTCATCGTTTGGAAAGTAAGTTGAAATCTCTTCGGCTCAGATAATATCGAGAAATGAGTATAGTTTTTAAAAGCTACTTGTATTGCTGAGCTTTGAATCTTTATCGCGATTTTATAAATAGACTTAGGAAGGGCTCCAGCGTTCAATAGGATCAGAATGCCGGAGGCCTTCAGCTAGTGAGACACTACTTCCTCACTAGCAATAACCCGGTTTCCGTATGATCTGTATAAGGGAACTGATCAAACAGAGCAAATCGCTCAATACGATGGGTTTTGGTCAGCGATTCCAGGTTTTCCAATTGGGTTTCCGGATTGCAGGAGATATACAGGATTCTCGGGAAGCGGGCGACCATCGCACAGGTTTCTTCATCCAAGCCCGCTCGGGGAGGATCAACCAGGACGGTGGAGAAGTCGTAGCTATCCAGGTCTATATCCTTAAGGCGGCGAAAGGGGCGTACCTTATCGATGGCCTGGGTAAACTCTTCACTGGATAGGCGTACGATATCCAGGTTGGTGATCTGGTTGTTGGCGATATTCTCCTGGGCGGAATTTACCGATACCTTGGAGATTTCAGTGGCCAGGACCTTGCGGAATTTCTCACTGAGCGGGATGGTGAAATTGCCATTGCCACAGTAGAGCTCCAGCAGATCGCCATCACTATCTCCGCAGGCACTTCTCGCCCACTGGATCATGGAACGACAGATCTCTCCATTGGGTTGGGTAAAGCTGCCTTCTACCTGTTTGTACTGGTAAGTTTTCCCATCGATATCCAGTTTCTCGGTAACGAAGTCACGCTCCAAAACCACTTTTTGCTTGCGTGAGCGCCCCAAAATCGGGAATCCCAGCTGTGCCTGGAGTGCTTTGGTTTCCTCCTCCCAGGTCTCATCCAGTTTCTTGTGGTAGATCAGCGTAATCAGCGCATCACCATTCAGCGTGGTAAGAAACTCGGCGGAGAACAGGCGTTTGCGTAGGACTTCGCTATTATTGACAGCAGCCAGCACCTTCGGCATCAACTGGTTCATCAGCTCAGAGCCGACGGTAAACTCATCGATGATAAAGGGCTTCTTGTACTCACCCTGGCGGTACATGGCGTAATTGGCTACACCTCCCTCATGCCACACCTTGAATTCGGCGCGCAGGCGGTAGTGAATGGGTGGGGAGGGGAAGAGTTCCGGCTCCAGGTCAGTGAACTTGCTGTAAGCCTCTTGCAGGCGCTCGGCCTTGTCTTGAAGCTGTTGTGGGTAGTCGTCAGTATTAACGCGGTACAGTGCCATATTACAATGCGGTGTCAGTACAAAAAGCGGGCGCGAATTATATAGGAAACCGTATGGCAATAGGTGAGATAAAAATTCCGGTTCATGGGCAGGGGCTTCACGAGTTTACCGGCAGTGTAGTTGATTGGGTCAGTAAGCAGGCTCTCGATGAGGGGTTGTGTACACTTTTCATACAGCACACCTCTGCAAGCTTACTGATCCAGGAGAATGCCGACCCCAGTGCGCGCCGTGACCTTGAGAACTGGCTCAATCGACTGGTGCCGGAAAATGACTCGCTTTATACCCATACCCTTGAAGGGCCAGATGATATGCCGGCCCATATCAAATGCAGCCTTACCGCGACCAGCTTGTCCATTCCAGTGCAAAAGGGGCGCTTGATGCTGGGTACCTGGCAGGGGATTTACCTTTGGGAGCACCGCCATCACCACGGGGCTCGGCACGTTATCCTCCATATCTGATTCAATACCGCGCGTTGGTGGCGATAGCTAGACAGCTACGCCAACTGCCTGACAGTACTGGTCGATCAATGACTGGGTTGCGTGGGCCCTCTCTATAGCCTGGATACGATCAACTTGATTATCTGGGGTTGTTAAGCTGCAGAAGTCTTCGATCATCTGTACCGCCTGCGATCGCTCTATTGGCACTTGTTGGTGTTCGAACTTATCTGGCGATGCCTGCCCCCTGCGAACCACAAATTCTGGCGTATATTCAGGATTGTAAAAGGCAGCGCTGTCTCTCCAGTCGAGTACAAAGTCGTCTAGCTGGATCAGGCCGCTTTCTCCCAGAATATCCAGGTCCATTTGCCAAACGCCTGAGTCATATCCGAACTCAAAAGTTGAAGTCTGCCCGCTGGCAAATTCAATCAGGCCTGCACCGCTAATAATGGTCCCTGTTTGTGAGTCCCGCTTTATCGCTCCTGAAATTGTCTTTATTGCTCCTGTGGGGTGCATATATTCGACGATTGCACGCATGTTGTACCAGCCGATATCCCCGATTGCGCCAGTGGGTTCTTTGTGTGAATCGAAGCGAATATTGTTGCGGTCCATCATCGAGACAAAAAAGGCGCTGTGAATTCTGTTAACTGGGCCCAGATTCTTTTTTTGTTGCTGAATGATTTTGGCCGTGCGGGGGTGGTGGGTGAAATGTGTGGCATCCATAAATGCCAACCCTTCAGACTGAGCCCGAGCGGCAACTTTGTCGACCGAGGCAGTATTGAGAAAAGGTTTCTCACAGAGAAGATGCTTATGGTTGGCCAGTGCCGCGAGGCAGATTTCCTCGCGGCTGGTGGTGGGGCTAGCCACGTAAATGGCATCCGAATCTTCCGCCTCTACCAGCGACCTCCAATCCGGGTAGACATTGGGAATTCCGTGTTCGCGGGCGAACTCTTTGGCCCGTGTGTGCCGCCTGCTGGCGACGGAGGAAAGGCTGGCACTGTCTGCCTGGCTGATGGCTCGGGAGGTAAAGTCAGCAATATTGCCTGTGCCAACAACTCCGAAACGTATGCTCGCCATTGAAGGGTGCCTTGAGGTGGATTGAGGGATGGCAGGGACCAGTTTAGTAGAGAATAGAATAACCAAAGCTTGTTAAGCTGGTTTTGTGTTTGGTTATCAAATTTGGCCTTGCTTTTAAGGATAGTGGTTTCAGTGTCTAATAAAATAAAGTGAGGCAGGCTGATTTTTCAGGATATTTAAAAGCGCATGATTAGGTCTTTTTGCCGTTGTGGTTTGAGTGTATTGGTGTTGCATTTTCATCGGTTTTCTATGCAAGTGTTAAGCGCGGTTCAATAAAGTCTAAAAAAGCACGAATACGAGAAGAGAGGGCTGTGTTGCGATAGAAAACGGCGTTGACGAGTTCCCGCTGGTTCTGCTTGGACACACTCCCAGGTAGTATTTCTACTAGCTTCTTTGTTTTTAAATCTTTCTTAATCATGAAATGCGATAATAATGCCAAGCCTTCCCCTTGCAGGCACATTTGGCGAATTAGCTCTCCGTTGCTGCTACTGATATTCGGTTTTACGTCAACGCCTTTTCCGATAGGCCAACTATTAAGATGTGTGGATTGAGTAAAGCCGATGACCCTGTGGTTAGTTATTTCATTAATATGGTTAGGGGAGCCGTAGAGCTCTAGATATTGCCGGCTGGCAACAATGGATAAAGGGCTTCGCCCTAAAAAACGCGCATGCAAGTTGGAGTCTTTTAGGGGGCCAATTCGAATCGCAACGTCGGTTCGACGCTCAATGAGATCAATAATGCTCTCATTGCTGACAAGCTCTAATTCTATGTGTGGATAGGCTTGTTGAAATTCAGGTAGTAGTGGCACTAATTGGTGAATCATAAACGGCGTCACCGCATCCACTCGCAGCCGCCCTGACGGCTGCTCCTTCAGTTCTTTCAGCGTGTCTTCCGCTTGGCTTAAACATTGCAGCCCTTGCCTCACCCTGTCGCTGAAGAGGCGCCCCTCCTCCGTTAGCTCCAGTTTGCGTGTGGTCCGATTTAGCAGGGGGCAGTCTAGTTCTGACTCCAGGCGGCTCAAGGCCCTGGATACCCGTGCAACCTGAATATCCAGGGCGCGCGCGGCTGCGGACAAGCTGCCAGAGTCAATGGTTGCCAGGAAAATTTCTAGATCTTCGGTACGCGAGATTATTGCCATATTTGCAAAGGTGATTTGATAGTGTTGCGGTTTTTAATAAAATTATCAGCCCGCATACTCCGGCGCAACCTTATTGCTCCGGGAGAAGAGTATGCCTATTGCATTGTTGGCACTGACGCTAAGTGCCTTTGCTATCGGGACTACCGAATTCGTGATAGTAGGATTGGTGCCCATCATTGCTCAAGATTTGAGTATTTCATTGCCGTCAGCTGGATTGCTGGTCAGCTTGTACGCTGTTGGAGTCGCCGTGGGCGCGCCGGTGTTAACGGCCTTAACCGGCCGTTGGCCGCGGAAGCATGTGCTGTTGGCCCTGATGTCGCTGTTCGTGGTAGGGAATCTTTTGGCATGGATGGCGCCTAGTTATAGCTCGCTGATTACGGCGCGTATTTTGACGGGCCTCGCCCATGGTGTTTTCTTTTCAATTGGCTCGACTATCGCCACAGGGCTGGTGAGTAAAGACAAAGAAGCTAGTGCCATCGCCATTATGTTCACGGGGCTGACGGTTGCACTTGTGACTGGTGTACCTTTGGGTACATGGATCGGCCAGCATTTTGGCTGGCGAGCAACCTTCATTGCGGTAGCGGGGTTGGGGGTGCTTGCTTTAATTGGCAGTGCGCTTTTGGTGCCCAATAATCTTAAACAATCGCCGCCTACGCGCCTATCTCAGCAGCTCAGTGTGTTAACCCAACCAAGATTACTTTTAGTGTACGCAATGACTGCTGTTGGCTATGGCGGTACTTTTACCGTATTCACATTTTTAGCTCCAATCTTAGAGCAGGTTTCTGGATTTGAGACCGGTGCTATCGGATTAATAATGCTGGTATATGGCTTTTCGGTAGCTGTCGGTAATATTTGGGGTGGCAAACTTGCAGATAACTTAGGGCCAATTCGGGCGTTAACCATTATCTTTGCTGCACTCGCTTTTATCTTGTTTATTTTTACGTTTACCGCAGCCAATCCCATCACGTCGGTATTGACAATTCTAGTTTGGGGCGCATTTGCATTTGGCAATGTCCCAGGGCTGCAAGTTTATGTTGTGCAGCTCGCCAAAAAATATACACCACATGCAGTGGATGTAGCATCAGGGCTCAATATTGCAGCTTTTAATATTGGCATTGCATTAGGTTCAATCTTGGGCGGCTTCATTATTGAGGGTATGTCACTCATGGATACGTCTTGGGTCGGAGGCTTAATCGTAATTTTGGCACTGATGCTTACCCGATTATCTGGGTCATTGGATAAACATAGTCATTTAAAAATGGCGTAAGCCAATTTATTAAATGTGAAAGACAACCTGTTAAATATCATTAAGAGAGAAGTACTATGAGTGAATTACCAAGCTTGGGAATGGGCACCTTCCGCTTAGAAGGTGATGTCGCAATCGAATCAGTTAAACAGGCACTTGAAGCGGGATACCGCCATATTGATACCGCACAAATCTATGGCAATGAGTCTGAGGTTGGAATCGCCATAGAGAAAAGTGGAATAGCCCGTGAAGAATTGTTCCTCACTACAAAAGTATGGCTAGATAATTTAACGCAAGAAGCATTCATAAGCAGCGTAGAAGCTAGCCTCAAAAAATTAAAGGTTGAGTCGGTCGATCTGCTGTTGATTCACTGGCCAGAAAAAGATGGGAAAGTCTCCATGGAAACCTATCTTAAGTTATTAGCCCAGTGTCAACAAAAAGGCCTTACCAAATATATCGGTGTCTCAAACTTCACAATCAAACAGCTAGACAACGCCATTGATATTTTGGGTGAGGGCAAGATTTACACCAATCAAATTGAAGTGCACCCGTACCTGCAAAATACTGCGGTTATTGAACATTGCAAAAAGAAAGGTGTTACGGTGACGGGTTACATGCCGTTAGCGGTCGGAAAAGTTATGTCTGATGACGTGTTATTAAAAATTGCAGAACGCCACAATGCAACCTCAGCTCAAATTGCCATTGCATGGCAATTGAAACAAGGGCTTGTGACCATACCTTCCTCAACAAAACGCAAGAACCTGGATGCAAACTTGGAAGCACTTAAGATCACGTTAACAGATGAAGATATGCGGAAAATTAGTGCTTTAGAGGCTGGTGAACGTATCGCCAACCCGGAGTTTGCTCCTAACTGGGACTAAGCAATAGTAGGCTTAAAATATTGATGCGTGTAATAGAGGTAATCGCTTTGTGTATCAGTTTGTGAAGTGATTGCTTCTTTATGGAGATGGTGAAAACCTTTCCTGAAGCGAGCTTGTGAATCCAAGTAGAGCTGATTTCTTTAATAGTTTTCAGCTCACAGTGATCAAGGGTATTGCTTTCAAGAAAGTATAGGGCCAAACTAGAGGCTTTGGATCTCTTTTGCCGATGAGTAATCGCCTCTTAATTAGACCATTTATCAGCAGATTTTTACTAATGTAGATTGTCACATGGTCGTGATTGCTCGTCATGGCATAGGCGGTAAGATCCGGGGTAAGACCCTAGTCAAATTATACATGTAATTTTCAACCGCGCTTGCGACGATACTAGTAATCTATCCTGGGAACAGTATGTCGACCGTAAAGGAATGCTCGTCGTACACAGCGGGGCACGCGGTGGTGATAAGGTCTTGTATCAATGGATATCTGTGGTAGATCCACCGATCGCACGATCTTTTGTCTGAGTAAATGAGTTTCTAATCCTTGATGGCTTGCAGTATAAAAATTTAAAGGTTTTTAATGTATTTATTCTTTTTATTTTTAGCTTTTTATCTGGTGGTTTGGTTGCTGGTAAGACGGCTCTTATCTTTTGGTCGCTATATGGTTGCCTTGTTATATGCCGTGCTTGTTTTTTTAGTGTTTTGGAACTTTTATGTCATGTATACGTTTGGCATGTTGCATGTGAATGACTTTGATTTTTCCTTTTCTAATGTTTTTCAACTGTTTGCATATACGTCAATGTTTTCAATGTGTACAGCTCTTTTGTCTGGAAATTCTAAAGGTTGTAGGTAGTTATGCTTAATGGTGCTGCGGAGAACTCCAAAGGAATTCTATGGATTAATGAAATTATAAGTCCTCTTTCGATTGCATGCTTTCTATTAAAATTTTTTCAGCAAAGGGGGCGTTTATTAATTTGGGGCAGCCATAGACTAGAGGAAGGCATTAGCAGCGTTGCTGATGCTAGTTCCAGTGTCTAATTATGTTTGCTTAGAAGTTAAGGTGAGGTGAGGCACTGAAGACCTATGCTAGGGCTAAGTAATCTGTGGCTTTGGGTAAAGGTGGAAAATAGTATCCAGAGAGATAGAGGGAATCAGCAGGGTGTTGTAGAACGCTAGGGTTGACAATCCTTGTGCCGTACACCCTGTGTTTATTGATGTACTTTTAAGTGCTTCGACTGGCCTCAGCAGACCCTACCAAATCTTTAAAGCAGCTTTCAAAATTTCGAATGAGATAGAGACGGTATTTTGGTGATATACCCAGCCGTTTAAGTATAGGGGCGCTTTTATCCAAGGACTTAAACGCTCCCCTCAAAAAAGTGACCCGTACAATTGTCTTCATCAGTGACTTGGCTAAAGGCTTATCTAAGCAGCACATAAACCAACCCTCATTCATTCAATTTATTATTAACTTTCCTCTGCAGCCTTAATATTGCACTTTTCAACTGCATCGTAAACTTTTTTTGATATCTCTTGGAACATATTAATTTGGGGCTTTTCTGCATTTCTGTTGGTGAGAATTACCAGTGCTAGCCCTGTTTCTGGAGCAACATAAGCTGCTGTGAATACTCCAATATTGCCACCAAAGTGGCTTAAATAAGAGCGTCCTTTGTAGTTATAGCTATTCCATGCAACAAATTGATTTTCCAGGTGGTCTGGAATGCCACTGATTGAGCGCCCGGAAAATATCTCCTGAAGCACTCTATCGGAGGAAATGGCTTTGCCCATAAAGATCCCTGAATTGGCAACTGCGCCAAAGAATTTTGTCATGTCTGATACTGTTGAGCGCAACATTGCTGCTGGATATCCAGGTGTACTACTCTGTGCAACAGCGACAAGCTGGCCATCAGAAAGTGCTTGATATGGCGTTGCAACTTCTAACTCATGTGTGTCTGCTATAGTCCAGAAAGTATGATTCATTCCCAGTAATTCAAAGAAGTTATTCTTGGTCCAATCTTTAAAATTCAATCCAGACTGTTGCTCAGCCCAGTGGCCTAGTAAGTTATAGCCGATATTACTATAACTCCATTGCTCCCCGGGCGCGGATTTAAGAAAAGATTTATTTGCTGAATAATATTTACCATTCTCTAGAAGGATACCTTCCAGCAGCTCGGAAAGCTCCATTTCTGAATCTTGCCCGGGTGTTCTAAAATCCACTTCATAATACATGCCGTCTTGGATGCTGGATGTATGTGTAAGTAATTGGATCAGGGTAATTTCCTTTGAGGGGTGGTGGGGGGAAACTAAGTGGGAGCCAGGACCTAAATCTACAGTACTTTCTAAGTCGACCGCATGCTTTTCAGCAATCTCCATTACTGCTAGAGCTGTTATTGGCTTGGTTACAGAGGCTATCTGAAAAATAGTGCTGGGAGTAACTGGTGTTTTGCGTAACTTATCAGCAAAGCCAAAACCTTCTTCATACACCGGTTCTCCGTATATTGCTGCTCCTATCGCCATTCCCGGTACATCAGCTTCCACTCTAAGAGTTTCAAACTCCTTTGAAAGGTCTTGTAATTGAACGGAGCAATTTGTTTGAGCTATCGCACCCCACGATTGTAAAAGAAGTACGAAGGCTATCCATTTTGTATTCATTATTAGTCCTTTTTTTAATATATTTATAAATATGTTTATAAATATATTTTAAGTGTATGTTAGAATCAAGTGGCAATTACCCGCTGATGGACCCCATATTAAATCGACAGGTGAATACGAGTTGGCTTTATGACCTCTGAGAATTACTTTATTGGCAAGACTGCGGAGGCTATCTCCACCCTTATTACCAAGCAGTGTGAGGTAATTCTAACGAGGAATGGCGTGCAAGCTCCGGTTAAATCTTGCTCAATCATCGTGACTTTGTATCGATTGAATGGGTTGTCATTAAATGAAATTGCTCGTGAGACAGACTCTTCTCCTCAGCTTATTAAGCAGAAACTTCCCAAGTTGCTTAAGCTCTCACTTATAAAACAGGAAGATGATTCAAGTGATAAACGAAGGAGGCTTTTCTTTTTGACAGACAGAGGAAAGCTGCAGGCAGAGAAAATACTTGAAACATTCCAAGAGTTAGAGCTTTCTATGGATAGACTCAATAAACATCTGGGATTCAGGCTTTCTGACAAGTTAGAGGAAATAAAGCGCGCACTTAATGAAGTCCCACTACATTCAGAGGCTCCCTAAGTAAAAGTTTATAGTGTGAATCTAGGATGTGCTTTTATAGCTCGCGTATGGATTTGAGCCCAAGGGCAAAGAGCTCGCAAAATAGAGCGGACTTTATAGACTGGTTAGATTAAGTTCATTTAGCTAGTTTGCTGGCCAGGTTGTTTCAAACTTACCTGGCCAAGCATAGGGTGTTACAAGCAGTTGGTTGGCTTAGGCAAGCCGGCAATTTTACTGGCCACTTTTGCTGGGCTTGGGGGGAAGAGCTGCATCAAATAGATACTGCGGCCCTTTTCTGCACCGAGATGCTGGCCAATATATTTCACCAGCGGGCGCATCGCGGGGGAGAGTTCAAACTCGCGGTAAAATTCTTGCAACAGCTCAATAACTTGCCAGTGTTCCTCGGTTAACTCGATGCCCTCAGCATTGGCTAACTGAAGGGCGGCATCCCGGCTCCAGTCGCTGAGGCTGCGCAAGTAACCCTCTTTGTCCAAGGGGATTTCCTGGCCATTGACTACTAGGTTGCTCATTTTTTGTTACCGAAACCAGCTGACTATGGGGTGATGCTCGGTACAGAGCTGTACCCAGCGTGCATCATCGATCATTTCCACTCTATCCATGTTTGCTGCAAGTTGCTGCTGGCCACGGGCAGAGGTGTCTGCTTCAAGGCAGAAAATTTGGGTACTTGGCACTGTTTCCAGAACCTCGTGCCTCAGCGCATAGACACCATCTTCAATAAGTAAGAGCGAGTCACCCTGGGCAAAAGCACCCAGGCATTCCTTAAGGGCGCTGCTGGTATAAGGGGATTTACTGACAATATGCAAAGTCATATCAGAAGCTCAATACAGTGGGGTAGGCGCTGATCAGTGAGCCGGTATCTTTTACGGCTTTAGTCTCTGCGCCGGCAACCTGGATCTGCTCCAGGGTGATATTGCGTTCAGCGAGGCTTTTCTCACAAACGAAAAACTGCTCAATGCCAAACATCGGCAGAGCCTGCAAATTGCGTCGCAGGCTTTTCTGGCCGATATCCGCAGGTGATTGCTGGTCCAGCAATTGGAATACCCCATCGCCGAGAAATAGCAGGTCCATGTCCTGTTCCATCGCCGCTGCTGCCAGTACGGCTTCGATACCTTCCCGCGCCAGGGCATTGCCGTAGGGGGCGGTGCGGCATAGGGCCAATGATTTAGTATTCATGCTCAGCCTCCAAAGGTAATCAGACGATCGGAGTTGGCGACAGCGTCGGATAGTTGGCCGAGTCCAGCCAGCTCAAAACCCTCAGCCAAGTTGGCGGCGGGTCTTTCCAGGCGCTCGGCCTCTCTCTGATTCAGCACACCGCGCCGTTGCGCAGCGGCAATACAAACTACCAGGTCCAATTGGTGCTGGTGGCCCAGTGCCTGCCACTCCGAAGTCAGGTCAGTTTCGTCCTGGGGAGGGGCGGCAATGGCATTGCTGTTTTGCACGCCGTCGCAGTAGAAAAACACTCGATAAATTTCGTGGCCTTGCTCTAGGAGGGCTTTGGCAAACTGGAGTGCACTGGATGAAGACTGGGTGCTGTGGGGGGCTGAGTAGATAGCTAGGGAAAACTTCATAGGGGGCCAAATAGTAAAATGCCCCGCGGTGCGGGGCATTGTGACTTGCTCAACAAGGCTGTTGCTTAGTCGTCTGAAGCAAATCCAAAGATATGCAGCAGGCTGGTGAACAGGTTGAGGATATTCAGGTACAGGGAGGCGGTCGCCATCAGGTAGTTGGTCTCGCCACCATTGATGATTTGGCTGGTGTTGTAAAGAATGAAACCAGACATCAGTAGGGCGATCACGCCACTCAGGGCAACGCTAAACAGCGGCATGTGGATGCCGAAGAAGCCAGCGATGACTACGCCCAGGATACATACCAGTACCGCGATCAGGCCAACAGCCAGGAAACCGCCCATAAAGCTGAAGTCTTTGCGGGTAGTCAACACGTAGGCAGACAGGGCAAAGAAGATCACTGCAGTGGTACCCAGGGCTTGCATAACGATCTGACCGCCGCCAGGAATGCTTAAGTAGTGGTTAAGCATTGGGCCAAGTGAGGCGCCTAGCAGGCCAGTAAATGCGAACACAACACCCACACCTGCGGCGGAGTTTGCTGTGCGCGGTAATACGAACCAGATGAGGGCCAGGGCTCCGAGGGAGCAGACCAGGCTCATGCCACGACCCATGCCAATAGACATGGAAATGCCGGCGGTAATGGCACTGAAGAGAACGGTCATTGCCAGTAGGGCATAGGTATTGCGCAACACCTTCGCCGATTCCGAGCGATCCAGTGCGCGGGTTTGAGTATAAGCTTGCGGTTGCATTTAGCGACTCCTGCTATTAAGTGATAGAAGAATCATATAGCTCGCAGTGGGGACCTTCAAGTCGGGAAAACCCTTTTAGCGTCCGTCTGCCAGTCTCTATGAATTCACAAAAACCCTATATTTTTAAAGGATTTATTCAAATATTCTCCGCTTATTGTGGGGGCTCTGGGGCATTTTTCAAGTGTTATCGCTCGGGTTGGAGGGTGCGAAGAGTGTGGGGCTCGATAAGCCGAGATCGATTATTTTCCCCCCTTGATGGGTAGGTCGATATCCACGATCAATGGCAGGTGATCTGAGGCTTGGCGGGTCAGCGATGTCCTGGGCACCCGCACCCGTTTCACATTGAGTCCCGCACTTAGGAACATGTGATCAATACGGACCTTTAGGAAGGTCCCTTTGGGGTTGTGGCGGGGCGCCTGTTCCTGGGCATCCCTGAGATAGCCTCCGAGTCGCTTGCACTCGGCAGAGTTGGGTAGCGCGTTGAAGTCTCCCAGCAGCACTCGCTCTCCGGTGCAGCGGGGATTGCTAAGCCATTCGGGGCCGAGAAGGGCATCTACCTGACGCAGCCGCTCTGCACGGGATAGCCCCAGGTGGGTGTTGATGATCTGGATAGGTTTGCCATTGGCTTCGATTTCCACCCAAACAGCTCCGCGCGGTTCGTCTGCAGCGGGGTTAAAAAGCCCCCCTTTGCCGGAGGGAGGGCCGGGCAAAATCCCTTTCTTGATGAGCCGGGCGGGGAGATGGGTGAGGATCGCATCACCGTAGCGCTCCTCTTTCATATTTATAGTGGGCTGGAAGTGCAGGTCCATTGCCAGTAGACGAGCAAGTCTTTCGGCCTGGTCGAGGCCGCCGGTGCGTTTGCGCATGACATCCAGTTCTTGTAATGCCACCACATCCGGGCGATAGCGGGCAATTACCCGGGCAATTCGCTGTGGGGAGAGCTTGCCATCTAGCCCTCGGCAACTGTGCACGTTGTAGGTCATGATGCGCAAAACAGTTTTTGGCATCCTGTGGTTATCTACCTTCATGGGGCGGGCGCCACGGAGGTAGGCGCGGGCTGTGGAGCGCAGATCCTGCGGGCGCCAGTAGCCCCGACTGGGGTCTGGGGGCTGGATATCCTCTGGCATCAGGGCGAAGGCATGGGTCTCATTGGGGCCAGAGCCGCCGTGACTGCCATTTTCCATGGCGAAAGTCATGGGTTGCCGCATACCGGCACACCAGCCGTACATCATAAAGTCGCCAGAGTCTGGGTGCCGGCACAGGCTGGCCATATCCTCTGCGGCTTCAACCGGGTAGGGGTGTTCGTCCCCCATCAATTTGCGGCCGTCTTCAGGAAGCTTGATGGGGCCATCTTTCCACCACCCATGCACTGGTGAGGAAGCGGGGGAGGATGGGTCTTCCAGATAGAGTACTAGGGGCACTTTGGCTTGCTCCACCATCCTTTTGGCGGCATCTGCCCGGCTGGTACCGTTCAGGTCTATGTTGTACAGCATCGCGATTGGGCCCAGGGCCGCTATGGCAGTAGGCGTTCTATCGCCCTCTTGCGTGGATTCCTCCTCGGTGCTGCTTTTGTCCATCCACTCACTGCCGAACAGTCGAGCTCGCTCGAAACGGACTTTTTTGGGGATAGTGGTAGATTTGATCTGCGGCGCTGAAGGTAAATTGGATAGAGCTTCCGAAAGGGCATCGCCAAGGCTGCGCCCGTTGACCTCTTCATAGGCCACTGTTTGTTCCTGGCCATGGTCTGAAAAAATCCATACGTCGTAGTGTCGTCGCTCAGAGCCGTGAGCGGCCTTCCAGATTTTGGCTATCGCACTGTCTATCCCCTTCAATACCCAGTGGGCAAAGGCCGATTGCGGCCCGCGCCGGTGGGACTGCTCATCGTAACCGAGCAGGTTGATATAAATAACCGGCAGGCCGCGGGTGATATCAACTTTCACCCCCATGGTGCATAGCTCTCTAGTGAGAATGGTGATGGCGACCCGTGTGGGAATAAACATCAATTCCTTAATCAGGTTTTGGCCACCGATTATCCCGCGTACGCAGTCGACTAGAGATAAAACCAGCTCGATCAAAATTAACGCGGTAGTGCGAACAAGGCTCCAAATATTGGTGACAATCAGAATGGCGATTGCCATGGGGCTGGCTTCGCGCAGTGCCGGACCCCATCCCTGGTCGGCGGGGCAGAAGTGCGCTTCACCGGTTTTTGTTCCGGCTTTAAATAGGCTGAGATAACAGCTGCCCCCTCGCAACAGAGGATCGCGGTGTTGAGTCTTAATTCTTTTTTCGACCAGGGCGGCAACCTCAGGATCGTACATGCGTCCGAGTTTTTGCGTTTCGTGGACGAGGAAGCCAAATGCAGGTACGGCCTGGCGCACTCCATAAAAAAGTTCGGCCTGTACCGCAGGAGTTGTCGATGGGACTCCCGGGTACATGTGCTCCAGGCGATAGTGCTCTTTTCTGATTAGCCGCTTCAGAAATGGCATTCGCCCTCGGGCCAGTGCTTTGAGAAGTTCGGGGTAGGCCAGTCCGTCAATCTGGATCAAAATTAGCCCCGGAGCATGGGGGCTATTTGGATTGGTGGATAGTCCGAGCAAGCGAGTAATCCATTCGCTGCGACTGAGTCGGCGGCGCCAGCGTCTGATTGATAGTCCGATACGGCTTAACATAGTTTTTGGACTAACGCTTAGGTGGTTGATTCAAGGCTGCGCCTGCGGCTTCTGTGAAGCCCTCGAAAATCTCCCACTGTATGGTGATTAATTTTCCAGTGCGTATACATCGCGCATAAATAGAGTTATCGAGCGGCCAGTTGTAGTGCACGAGGGGTTGATAGAGATCCAGTGCACGCTGGGCACAGCTATTCATGGAAAAGTCCTGGGCCGTAATTCTGGCTTCCTTAATCATCTGTTGGCGGCGATCGTCAGGCAGATTGTGGAACCAGCGTATCGCGGCGACAAAATCATTGAGCGATTCTTTGGTTACCAGGCAGCCGTTAATACCTTGCTTCAATATATCTCTCGACCCATTGGCTTCCAGGGCGATCACGGGAACTCCAGAGGCCATTGCCTCAGACAGCACTAGACCTTGGGTTTCAGTAGTGGAAGTAAATAGAAAGGTGTCCATTGCGCTGTAGACATCACGGCGGGCATCACCAATGACTTTCCCTGGCATATGTACACGTTGTATTAATTTTTTGTCGGTAAAAAACTGCTGGAGCTGATTTTCCAGTGGGCCGCTGCCAGCGAGAAGAAAGTGTGCGGATGGATATTCCTGTAAAAATTTGGCGACGGCCTGACAAAGAAAAACCAGGTTTTTTTCCTTCCCGAAGCGGCCCAGATGTCCCAACAAGAATGCTGATGCAGGTATTTTCAGTTTTTTCCTGAGCTTATTTCCTTTTCCATGGGCGTATTGCTCTGGGTGCACTCCCGTAGGGACTTCCGCGATTGGAGTTTGTACCCCTCGCTCCCGGAGAAGTCTCACAATACTCAGGCTTGGGGCTAAGACCAGATTTGCTTTATTGGCGAAGCGGGTGGCAACTTCCATTACAAAGCGTTTGAGTGCTTGTGAATCTCCCATCAAGTTGTGGGTGTAGTGCTCGTACAATGTGTGATGGGTAAAAACGAGCGGTAGCTCACGTTCCCGCGAAATACGTAGGGCAGTCAGTCCCAGGAGAAAAGGGTGGTGGGCATGGAGGATATCCGGACGGAATTTATCCAGGGCATCATTCAAGACGCCTGAGAATGGCAGAGCCATGGAAAAGTCGGTGCCATTAAAATTCTGGATGGAGTGAATTCTCAGAACATGTTCTTCATCGTCAGACTTTTGCGGGAACTCAGGTGCGATCACAAGTACTTTGTGCCCACGTTTGCGATATTCCTCACTAAACGCGGCGACGGAGTGCGCAACGCCGCCCACGTGAGGTAAGTAGGTGTTGGTGAGCATCACGATATTCACTTGGGGCTCAACTCCGCACTCTGCGATTCGTCAGTGATCAGCACTGGCCGGAATCCGATGGCCTTAATGGCGATAGGTGGGGGCTTACCATGCCAATCGGCAGCCCAAGAGACCGTTGGCGTGGAGCCTGGTTGAATTTCCAGGGTGACCGAGCCAAACCGGGTTGGCGCGGGCCCAAAGCGGATGGGCTGATCTGAGTCAGTACCTTTGAGCCACTCGGGGGGGAGCCCGGAGATGATAACCAGAGCGTCCTGCTCTTCGCGGACAAAGCAATTGCGTTGCATCGCCACCCACTCAGCCGCTGCCCAGGCGTGCTGTCCATCCCCCATGCATCCGCCGAGAGAATGGGGGTGGATGGCTTCCGGCCATTGCCCTGTTGGCGATGCCAGTTCTGCCACACTGCGCATAAGGTCAATACAGCGGGCATCTCCAGCGCGAAGCAATACCTGGGCAATGTGGAGGGTGAGGTAGGCGTTAATGCCGGAGTGGATCATGTCCTGGAAAAATCCGCCGCTCACAAAGCACTTTTCCATCAGGTATTCCGCCAGGTCTACCAGCCTCGGGTCCTCTGGTGGGTAGAGTTGCAAGGGATAGCCTGCGGCGATCGACCCTACGGCACCGGCATCCAGGCGCCGGTTTGGTGAGGCTGGCATCGCGGGGCGGCCCAGGCGTTCCTGAGCATCCTGCAGGCTTTGATCGATAGTGCGCTGGAAGTCGCCGGCCGCAGTATTGAAGCGGTGGGCGTTGTCATCCATACCTTCGCGCGTACAAATACTGGCAGCACTCTGCAGGCCGGCGACGCCCCAGAAGTCGTCCCAGTAGTAGCAGTCGTTGGGCCCCAGGTGTTCTGCACTGAATCCCGCAGGGAGCAGGCCCCCACAGGGGCTGCCATCATTCGGAAGGCGCTTGTTGATAATCCATTTGGCACCCCTGACGACAGGTTCGCACCACGGCTGCTTTAAGGGTTTGCCGGTTAATTCACAATAGAGGTTGAAGATCCACAGGGCTTCACCATTGGAGTCCCACTCGCCGTCCTGGGAGTGAAAAAAACCATCCCGCTTTTGCCGGTGGGGAAATTGCTCCAGAGCTCTTTCTGCGCGGTTTGTCAGTCCGGCATAAAGCAGCGATTGAATCATAAATGCCGCGTCCCGAAACCAAAACCGTTTATACGTGTAAGGGCCTGGGTAGACATCTTTGGGAGAGTGGAGAATAAGGGTGCGTATTGCTGAGTCGTAGAGAAACTGAAACTTTTCGTCGGGAACGGTCAGGGCGCAGTGACCTTCCAGGACGTGTTCCCAGCAAAGGGGAGAGCGCTGCTTACTCTCCTCTGTGACCAGGGGAATAGTAACCTCAATCTTGCGGGATTTTCGGTCTTCGATGCGAAACATGGCGGCAGCGGAGGCCATGCCAATATCGCAGAGCCCCTCACGATTGCTCTCTTTGTCCCGAAGATGGAGGTAGATATCGCCCCGTTTGTAATTGGATGCCAGGTGTTTGTCTACCGGCTGGCTGAACTCTACGGCGGCCCTGTCTTCAATAAGCCAATTGCGCCCGCTATCGCCCAGGCGAACCTTGTGAACAAAGCTGACGCCCTCAGGATTGCAGGGGCGCAAGACCACCATTAACCAGCCGCCTCCCGGGCATTGGGCATTGAGTTCAAGCACACAGCGGGGGTGGCCTTGAAGCAGGCTCGCTGAGGCCCTATTGTGCAACTTCAGACCCCGACGATGGGATTCGGTAACTATTGCAATATCATCTCCCAGTTCCTGGTGCTGGTTGCAGAAGCCGAGGGTGGAAGGCATTAGCTCTTCACCGCTATCACTGATGACCCAGACATCGATAGACCAGCCATCGTAGTGGGGTGTAAGCAGGCCCCGGGGATCAACAATCGGCAGTTCTTCGCAGTCGGGTATACCTACAGCAGTCCAGTTGCGGTGGCTCAAATTACAGTGGCTAATGGAAAAAGCCCGGGGGATAAACGACTTGTCATAGGGGTCGAACTGGCGCTGAATCCAGTAGGGCCACACCCAGTCCAGGTTGTGTTGTATGACTTTGCTGTTGATCAGTGCTCGAGCGTGAAATACCGCCCCTGCGCGTAGCAGCTCGATGGGTTCACTCACCTCTGAAGGCTCGGCAAAGCGCTGTAGATGCGCCATCAATGTGAGTGGATCAAGGAAACCGTGAGCGGTGGCAAAGCGGCGTACGAAGAAGCGCCAAGGTAGCCATTTCATCCAAGGCATCAGAGGTCCTCTTCTTTAATAATTCTTTTCAATGCACGGCGAGCCATTCGGGTGAGCCCGATGAGTGCGATGACGGCCAGGGCGAATCCGGCAATATAGAATCCCCACTGAATTGGAGTGCGCTCCTCAACCTTGCCCAGGGAGGTGAGATCTGCTGCGATGGAGCCGATGTAAACGTTGTGCAATGTAAGGGGGATAATTCCAAGGAAATTTCCGATCACAAAGTCACGCAGTCGAACTGGAGTCAGTCCAAAGAAGTAGTTCGACAACTTGAAGGGAAATAGGGGAACCAGTCGGGTCAACATAATCATTTGCCAGCCCTCGCGACGAATCACTTCGCCAACAGTCGCGGGCTTGATATGAGACATAACCCACCGAGAAGGCTTCTCGCCGAGAAGGTAGCGGGCAATAAGAAATGCGAGGGTTGCCCCAAGTACGGTGCCGGCAATAACCAGTAGAGTTCCTTTTATAACGCCAAATACGAACCCCGCCCCCATGGTAAAAATGACGCCAGGAAGTAAAAAGACGATTGCTGCGGCCACAATTAAGATAAATAGCAAACTTGTCTGCCAGCCCTGCTCATTGAGCCATTGCATCAGCTCAATAATCTGATCATCCAGGTCAAAATAAACCAATAAGCTCAACACCCCAGCCACGGCGATAGTGCAAACCGCGAGAATCAATAGAGGAATAAACTTCACCGCCATAGGGTTTTCCACGGAACCAAAGAAATACGGTTTTGATTGCCGCCATTAACTAGCCTAGCTAAAGGATCACGACAGGTGATGCTTCTTTATGGCGTCTACACAGTTTCTGTTCGGAAAACTGATGGGAGGGGGCTGTCCGCTCTAAGAGGTGCTGGTGTTTTCGAAAATGAATCTCTAGTCGCCAGTCGGTGGAATATAAACTTACTAAGTTATTAAAAATGTGAATATTGTCCAAGGGGACAAATAGGAATCCGCCAGTCTGGGGTCAGCAGTCCGGCCAGTGGCTGTCAACAGATATACTTACTCGATCCTAAATTTATTTGCGCAGTGAGCAGATTTAAATTGTTGCTGGAAATAGAGGTGGCCGTTGTTCGAGTGCGCGCTCGCAATACTGCTGACTGGCGGCGGAGCCTGGAGCTATGCCAGCGAGCCGGTTTTGACTTTGGAAGATGCCGTCGATTTGGCAGTGACAGCTAATTTACGGGTTCAGGCGGCTGCGCTTGAAGTTAGTGAGGTTTGGGATGACGTCGAGGCATTAAAAACAAAGCGCTATCCCCGGCTGGAAATGAATGCGGGAATAATCGATAACCTAACACGCCAGAGGTATACCTTTGATCGTGGCGTTTTTGTGCAGAATTCTCCGATAGGCCCTATCCCCCCTAGGGATATAGAGATCACATCAGAGGAAGGTGTGACCAAGACCTTCTCCGTCAGCGCGACTCAACCTATCACACAGTTGTACACCATAGAGCTAGAGATTTGTGAGGGCTACGTTGTCACTGAAATGGCAGAGGAAAAGGTTCGCTTGGTGCAGCAGGATATAGGCTACCTCACCAAGATCCAGTATTTTGAAATTGGCAGAATCCTTGGTGATTTACAGGCCGTGGATGAAGCCATTATCTTCCTTACCTCATTGAGTGAACTTGTAGGGAATTATGTTGCACAACAAGTTGCCCTCGAGTATGAACTTTTGGATGTGCGAGCACGCCTGGCCCAGCGCAGGCTGGAGCGCCAGCGCCTTACCGATGAGATGGCGACAGCGAAGGAGCGTCTCAATGCATTGATGGATCGGGATGTTGAAACGCCTTTCAATATTCAGAGCCTTCCAAACCCTCATCATTTAGCTTTCGATGTTGAGACTTCCTTAGGGCTTGCCTTTGAGCAGCGTCCAGATCTCGCGGAATCAGAGTTGTCGATTGAGCGGGCTGAATATAGTTACGATGTGAAGAAGTCTGAATATATCCCTGATATTGATTTGAATATTGAGTACCTAAAGCTCTATGACGTCAGGCTGATTCCAGATGCTGAAGCATTTATTGCTTTGGAAATGCGTTGGGAGTTTTTTGATTGGGGGCGGAAACGCGATGAACTGTCCAGTCGTGCCAATAAAATTCTTGAAGCGGAAAAAAAGTCTGAAGAGGTTCGAAATCGAATAGAAATAGAGGTTCGTGAGAGTTTGCGTCGCTTGCGTACTTCTCAAGAGTCTGTGGGGGTTGCGCGGGAATTACAAGCCGCTTATAGGGAGAAAGTGCGGGTAATGACAAATCGTTACCGCGAGCAAGCTGCCGTCCTGAGTGATGTCCTGGAGGCGGAGAAGCAGCTTTTTCGTGCGAATAGCGACTACAACCGCGCGGTACTGTCTGTATGGGGAACCCTGGCTGAATATGAAAGGTCGGTGGGGGAGGTGTGATAAATGCGCGTTATCAGCCTCTGTATTATCGCTATATTTGTGGTGGTTGGTGGTTGCCACCGCCAACCACCGGAAAGAAAGCCTACGCCGGTGGAAGTTTTTGTTGCCCGCTCGCAAGACGCTGCAGCTGGTTATCCCTACTCTGCAGTCGTCAATCCTTATACGCAAGTTGATGTAGCATTTCGTACAGAGGGCTATGTACGTGTAATACCCTCGCGAAAGGCACTCGGGCAGACTCGTTTGCTGCAAGGAGGGGATTACGTTAAACGCCATGAAGTATTGGCGAAGATTGATGACGAACAATATAGAGATCGCGTGGTGGAATCCGCTGCAAATGTGAGTAAAGCAGAAGCAGAGAGGCGTAAAGCTGACCTCAATTACAAACGGGCAACTGCGCTTTTTGCCACTGCCAGTATTACCGCGCCTGATTATGATTCAGCCAGGGAAGAGTATGAAATTGCGCAGGCGGCAGTAGTTGGCAGTAAGGCCCATTTGGACAGGGCAGAGGAAGAGTTACGAGATACCGTACTGCGCTCTCCGCTGACTGGAATTATCCTGCAACGTAACATTGAGGTGGGCACATTGGTTCACTCGCAGTCGGTTGGCTTCGTTGTGGCTGATATTTCCCGCGTTAAGGTTGTATTTTCCGTACCGGACATCGTGTTGAGTTATGCTCCACTGGGCAGTGTGGTGTCATTGCGTACAGAGTCTTTACCGGATCTTATTTTTAAGGGAATGATCACTGAAGTCTCACCCATGGCAGATCCCCGCACCAGGGTTTTTGCGGTCACTGTTACCGTTGATAATCCCAAGGCGCAATTGCGGGTAGGAATGATTATGTCTCTGGCCTTGGACAAAATACCGATACCTCCAGATAGGGTTCTCATACCACTTTCCTGCTTAGTTGCTCACCCTGGAAAATCCAAAGGATTCGCTGTATTTGTGCTGGAGCGAGATAGTGAAGTTTTACGAGCAAAACTAAGAAAAGTGCTCCCGGGACAAGTAGTTGGCAATAATATTGTCATTATCCAGGGGTTAACTGAGGGCGAGGAGGTTGTATCAACTGGTGCTGCCCAGCTCAGTGATGGGAAAGCTATAATTGTCGTGCCTTGAGGGCTAGGGAATGACAGATCAGGAAGAAAAAAGACAGGCGGAAATTATTGAAGCGGAGAGCCACCATCGCTTTAATACTGCACGCTTTTTTGTAGACAACCCGAGTATTTCTGCTGCATTACTGGTTACTGTTCTGGTATGGGGGGTAGTTGCTTATCTCTTTATGCCGAAAAGCAAAGATCCAGATATTCCTGTGCGTATTGCTGTAGCAACAACTCACTGGCGTGGGCAATCTGCAGTAAGAGTTGAAGAGTTGGTAACTCGAAAGGTTGAGGAAGCTATAGCGCAGAGTGAATATCTTCACGAGCCAGACTCACGGACCTTTGCAATAAAGTCCCTTACATTAAATGGTGTCTCTATCGTACAAGCGCAGTTGGCACCGAAAACCGATGTTACAAAAGCATTTAATGATCTAAATCTGAAGCTGATTGATGCTCAGCAGCAATTGCCATCTGGAGCTAGCAAAATTTCTCTGAACTCGGAGTTTGGTGATACTGCAGCTATATTACTCAGTGTTGCTAGCCCCCGTGCTGGGCCTACTGAAATTACACTACGTGCGGAGGATATTAGGGAGGGTATTTCAGAGGTTCGAGGGCAAGAGTCAAATAGTAAGGGACGGGTGAGTATCGTTGTTGCCCTTCCTTTATCTTTAGCAGATACGTACTCTGCTACAGGCCTATGGATCTTTGCGAATTGGCTTGAAGCTCAGGGCTATGGAACAGGATTTGAAGTTTTAAATGGGGCCGGTTATTTGGGATTGGATTTTTTATCTGATAAAAGTAATAGTGAATTACTAGCGGCAACAAAAAGATACCTATCCGATAAGCTAAGTGCCCAGAGATTCTTTCCCGATGCTTGGGACCCTTTTGTGGTTCGTAATCTGGCCAATACTCGCGACCATTTAATGAAAGTGGCAGGTGCGAAATATAGCTATCGTCAACTTGATGATTTCTCTGATCTTATTGCAGCAAATATAAGGGCCATTCCGGAAGTAAAAAGAGTGCTAAGAACTGGTGTGCTGACTCAGGAAGTAAAATTACTGTATTCGCAGGAAAGGCTGGCCTCCTATGGGTTGCGACCTGACATGATTGCCCCTATTCTCAATGCCCGCAATACAACTATTCCCGGCGGTACCATTATTTCGGATGATTTGGGTATCGCTATTATGCCCAGTGGTGAATTTAATAATCACGAAGAAATTGCCAATGTTCCGGTGGCCTTAAGCGATACAGGAACGCCGGTATATTTGCGCGGAATTGTCGATATTATTATGGGGTATCAAGCGCCACCGCCCCTGTTAAATTACTACGTAAATAAAGATGAAAATGGAGACTGGCAGCGTAGTCGCAGCATTAACCTCTCTGTGCAGATGCTGGATGGCAAACAAATAGGCGAGCTTGGTCGCAATGTTAGCACAGTCTTGGAAAAGGTTAAGGTTGATTTACCCAAAGACCTTATTATTGAAAGAGTTTCTGATCAGCCGCGTCAAGTGCGAGAGAGTGTAAGCCTCTTTCTAGAAGCTTTGATAGAGGCGATTATTTTAGTTGTGATAATTGCATTTATCGGGTTTTCAGATTGGAGATCTGCTGTACTGTTAATGATATCTATACCAGTAACATTAACGATGACCTTTGGATTTATGCAGTTGCTGGGAATAGATATTCAGCAGGTGTCAATTGCTGCGTTAATAATAGCTCTGGGGCTTTTAGTCGATGACCCAGTAGTTGCGAGTGATGCGATCAAGCGGCAAATGGCATCCGGTAAACCCTCTATCATTGCTGCTTGGTTGGGGCCAACTTTGCTGGCTAAGGCGATTTTTTTTGCGACACTGACAAATATTGTTGCGTATTTACCGTTTTTATTGCTAACGGGGAATCAGGGGGATTTTCTACATAGTCTTCCTATCGTGATGGTTTGTGCATTGGTTGCATCCCGTATTGTCTCCATGACATTTATCCCTTTTCTTGGGAATACGTTACTACGTCCTCCGGAGCAAGCAGAGCGAAGTTTGGAGGTGCGGAGGAGAGAAGGGCTTACCGGACGCTACTATCGAGCAGCGGACTGGGCTATTAGCAACAGAAAAATTGTTATATTAATCGCTTTGGGTATTCTTGTATTGGGTGTGGTTATAAAAAGCCAGCTGAGGAATGCATTCTTTCCTGCTGATGTTCAGTATTTATTTTATGTTGATATCTGGTTGCAAAATGATGCGAGTATTGATGCAACGGATAGTGTGGCAAAAGTCGCTGAGGAAATAATTAGAGAAACTATTGAAGAGTATCAACGGAAGCATATAAAAAAGAGTGATGGACCCATTTTGGAGGGGATTAGCAGTACCTTAGGCGGTGGGGCACCACGCTTTTGGTACACATCTAATCCTCAACAAAAGCAATCTAATTATGGACAAATAATCGTTCGATTAAGTGATAAGTATCTGACTCCCATTCTGGTTCCAATTATCCAGACCGCTCTTTCTGAACGAATTCCTGGGGCGGAGTTGGATGTTCGCCAGCTACAAACGAGTACTGTTGATCATCCTGTCGAGATAAGAGTCTCGGGACGTGTGGCAGTAGGGTCTTTGGAGGAGGAGAAGGATATAGCACTTCTGCGAGGATATGCTGCAAAAGTTAAAGAAATTGTTGAGAAATCTCCCTATGCTCGAGTGGTTCGCGCTGATTGGGCTGGAAAAAGCCTAGTAATGAATATGAATGTGTTAGAAGATCGAGCTGAGATGTCGGGCGTAACCAATGCTGATATCGCTCTGGCATCGTCTTCTGGTTTTACTGGATCTACAGTGGATACCTTGCGTCAGGGAGATAAGGAAATACCTATTGTTGCTCAGCTTCGATTGGCGGAGCGTGGGCAGTTGGAGGATGTCAATAATCTATATGTATTCGCATCTGATAGCGATATTCATATTCCATTGAGACAAGTGGCAACCACTTCCATTCTCTTTTCGACAGAAAGAATATATAGATTGGAAAAGTTTCGAACGATTACTGTTTATGCATTTCCATATTCCGGATTTATTTCATCAGATATTATGTCTGGTGTTCAAAAAGAGTTAAAAGAACTCTCAAATTCTTTGCCTGCTGGATATCAATTGCAGATATCTGGAGATGCAGCCAGTACTCGTCATGGATTCCTGCAATTACTAATGATCATGGCTGTTTCCTCCAGTGCAATATACCTTGCTTTGGTATTCCAATTTAGTAGTTTGATAAAGCCTCTGGTAGTGTTCGCCACGGTTCCATTAGGTATGGTGGGTGCACTAGTAGCGTTGTTTATATCTGGTCAGCCATTTGGCTTTATGGCGTTTTTAGGGATAGTGAGCCTAATAGGCGTCATTGTCAGTCATATTATTGTCCTATTTGATTTTATTGAGATGCGTCATACTGCAGGAGATTCGCTTCGTCAGGCATTACTTGATGCAGGTATTCTTAGACTGCGCCCCATTTTAATCACTATTGCAGCGACGACCTTCGCCTTGATCCCCTTAGCTATTCACGGAGGCCCCCTCTGGCGGCCATTATGTTTTGCGCAAATTGGCGGCCTTATCTTGGCCACTTTTGGAACACTATTTTTGGTGCCGGTCATCTATACAACTATGGTAGAGGACTTAAAATGGATTAAGTGGATTGAGCGTAAGCCAAAGAAAGGGAGCGATCCCAGTGACTTGGTGACTACCTAAGTCATGTTTTCTCTTCCCTGGGGCATGCTGTAGAGATTCGATGGCGCCTTCAGGTAGTAATACTATTGGCCGGAAGGAAAAGGCTACTTACTGAATATCAGTTGTAAATCACCACTGATATGCTCTGAGAATTGTCACTTAATGCAGCGCAGCTGGATAGTGAAAAGGCTATGTTTTGATCCTGCAAACTCGACAACTGCTAGGATCAAAATGCGCCTATTAATGAAAATCCTGATACCGGCAAAGGCCGGCAACAAGTCCATTGCTGATGATAGTATGTCTGTAGCGATGAATGATTTTATCGCCTCAGCCAATCCTGAGGCTTCCTATTTCTTTTTGGAGCAAGGAAAGCGTGCAGCAATTTTTATCTTTGAGGAGAACTGTCAAGATCAGTTGATGACCTATAATGAAAAATTTTTTGCGGCCTTTGATGCTGAAATATGGATCACTCCGACCTTAAACCTTAAGGAGTTGCAGTTGAATTTATAGGCATTTTTTATGGTTGCAGTTTCTGACTTGAAAATCTGTCAGAACATCGCAATTTTGCCTGCTTAATTCTGTGGGATATTAGAAGGTAAATATGTTATCGATTTTTTTATGTGTTCTGGTGGGGCTGTCAGCGTATTAAAGGGGTGCTTGTTACGCAGTGCTGAGAAGTAGGGCAGAGGGAGTTTGATGTTCGATGAGAACCCTATTTGAGAACGTATTTGAAGTTATTATTCCCGTATTTATCTGCGTTCTTATTGGATACCTGTTTGCAGTAAGTAAGCAAGAATTAAATTCCAAAATGGTATCCAAATTAATGGCTCATATTGGTTATCCGGCGCTGATATTGGATCATATGCTGGGCCAGCAGATAGTATTGGGTAGATTTCTATGGATGCTGTTGGCCGCCTTCCTGATGTACTCGTTGATGTCAGTGCTAGCCCTTCTATTCTTATCTTTATTTAGGCAAAATATACGTACTTACTTTTCTTGTCTAAGTATGAACAATGTAGGCAATATCGGCCTCGCAGTATGTGCGTTAGCATTTGGACATGCGGGAGTTCTATACGGAATTGCTTTTGTTGTTGTGGGAATGATTTTTTTCTTTGTGGTTGCTCCTGGAGTAACATCGGGTAGTTGGTCTGCCAAGGAAATTATGCTTAGTCCAGCAATTTATAGTGTGGTTTTTTCTATAGTTGCATTGATTTTTAATATAAGTTTACCAAAGCCTGTCATGTCTTCTCTTAATATCTTGGGCGGCATGGCAATCCCTCTAATGTTGTTGACTCTCGGACATAGCCTGGCTCAAATTAAGCTGGGTGATATTAAGATTGGATTGGTCTTTGCTATTGGGCACATAATTCTCGGTGGCGCCGTCGCGCTTATTTTGACCAATCTGTTTAACTTTACGGGTGCTATGCGAGGGGTGCTTATTCTGCAATCCCTTATGCCATGCGCTGTTAGTACTTACCTCTGGATATCTATTTATCGCCCCCAAGATACCCCGAAGATATCCGGTATTATTTTCCTCTCAACTATTATGAGCATTTTTATTTTGCCTGTTGTGTTGACTTATTGGGTACAGTAGTTCATAGCTAGTGCCTGAGCTTCAGGCTATTTGGGAGTGATAAGGTGGTTCACTAAACTTCTGTGTGTTGTTCATTTGGCCTTCACAGTACGGAATTCACAGCCGTAGGTAGATTATTTAGGGAGGCTCCAGACTTCAATGCCAACACAGATTTTGACTGGGCGGCCACTCTTGTTGCTGTTGACGTTGCTACTTTTCATGCTGGCTGTGCCGCTTCTTGTTCTTGCAACTCCCCATCCTCCAGGGCTATTAACCAGCTCCCATCGTGATCAGTATGATAGTGAAGAGTTTTTGGTTGTTACGTCTTTTCGCGCGCTCTATCTGGATAGTGCTGCGGATAAGCAGGTTGGCCTGGATAGGAAAGTACAAGCGCCACCGATCCGCCACTTTGAAGGTGCTACTGCCAAGAACTTTCAGGAAAAGATAGCCCATAAAAAATACCACCAGATTTGTGATCGTCAGTCACCCAAAGGGTTGTCTCTTTGCGAGGAGGCGAACTGGAAGTACAAGCAAGCGAAAGCCTGTTTACAAGCCAGGGAGGCTTGGGAAGCCCGCTGGGGCAGGCCGGATACTCAAGCTCCACATGGGAGAGCCCTGAAGAATGTCCGGGCTCGGCTTAAAAATGCTATTACTGACAAAGAACGCCTTTGTGGTATTGAATAGAGTTCTAATAGCCAGCGATGCTTGGATAGTTTGTCATGCTCACTATGTAGTTGACGAGATAAAGGTGTGTCGAAAAAGTGGTCCGTGTAAACTAACGTGAATTCTACAGCTAAGAAATAGGCCCCCATTGAAAGGACGTATATTACTAACCGGCGCTAGTGGCTTTGTGGGAACCGCACTCTTGCCGCAGCTTCGCAAAGACGGTTACCAGGTTTTGCCGGTGTATCGCCGAGATGTTGAGGGTGGCTTTCAGATTGGTGACCTGTCAAGCAATACGGATTGGGCACAGGCGCTTGTCGATATAGATACAGTCATTCACACCGCTGCGCGCGTCCATGTAATGGAGGAGACCTCTGCTAACCCTCTGGAAGAATTCCGTCGGGTGAATGTCGGGGGTACTATCAAGCTGGCACAGCAGGCGGCTTCATCCGGTGTTAGACGTTTTATTTATCTTAGTTCTATTAAGGTTAACGGGGAGTCTACCGACAACCGCTTACCATTTAATGCGGATGAACAATGTGATCCTACGGATCCCTATGGGATTTCAAAGAAAGAGGCCGAAGACGCACTGCTTGAGCTGGCTGAGTCTACGGGGATGGAAGTTGTTATTATCCGACCACCTCTGGTCTATGGCCCTGGGGTCAAGGCGAACTTTCAAGCGATGATGCGTTGGCTTACCAAGGGGATCCCGCTGCCACTAGGGGCTATTCATAATCGCCGAAGCTTGGTATCTATCGGCAATTTGATCGACCTGATCCGCGTTTGTATTTCTCATCCCAATGCGGCAAACCAGGTATTTCTGGTATCCGATGATATGGATGTATCGGTAACAGATTTGTTGCGTGGTTTATCCCATGCCATGGGATGTGATGCTCGACTATTGCCTCTTCCCCAATTCGCACTCACCAGTGCGCTGAAGCTAATAGGAAAGGGGGCAGTTGCCGAGCGCTTGTGCGGTTCACTACAAGTGGATATCACTAAAACCAAAGAGTTACTTGACTGGACCCCCCCGGTGGCCTTAGGTGAAGGTCTGGCGGAGACGGCACAGGCATATTGCCAGGCAGGAAGCTCTCAGACCCCGCAAAAGAGCACTTAGTCAACATTTATTGCCTACGGAGAGGGGTAGTCACCCCTCGTAATTGGCAACCGCAGCGTAAAAACCAAGCAAGTAGGTTGCTGGAACCTCAATGGTAGAGCTGTGCCCGGATCTTGCTCTCAGTTTAAGTTTGAGTTTATCTCGATTGCGCACCGAAGCCTGTATTTGTTCCTCAGTGAGAGCAATATCCAGAATCTCTTCAAGCATACATTCATTGCCACTTACGCATTGAAGGACATTTTTGTTAATAGGAGCCGTCTCTACTGGCTGTCCGCTATTTAACTCCGCAGACTCATAGTGACGCCACGCCTTGCGATAGGTGATATGGATCTGTAGGTGGTACTTCGTTGATTCGTTAGTAGCGGGTTCAAATGCACGGAGGTTGTAGTAGTAGAGGTTCAGGTCAGAGCCATCAGTAGTGGCCTGCAATTTCGGCCCTGAGAACTGAGTACCAGAATTTTCCCCACTAGCTTGGATAGATACGGCCTGCCTGATTTCCCCTGCCGTTTTTTCCGAGAGCTGAGTGACTGAGCTACAGCCAGCCAATAAAACCGCTACCAGAGTTAGTGTGAATTTGGTCATGGGTCTTCCCTGTTTTCTTTTCACTTCTTTTGGGGCGGAAGTATCGCATAGTTGGGGCGCTGGCTGGAACTCAAGGTTGTCGTTTAGTTGGGTTTTACTCAGGAATCGTTATGCAGATGTACGAGTATGTCACTGATTTATCAGAGAGGCAGGCTGACGCCAAAAGATAATATTCTGCAAGTGTTATTTGGGGAGATTACTTCAGGTGTGGCAAATACAGTGAAATATACCTTTATCAGGCTTAGCTAATTAATCTTGAGGAATTAACTGGAATAGGTGTCACTGGTTGGTAGAATTATTTTGGGCCCATGCTAGACATAGCTCCCTCATGGTCTTGTCATAGTTGTAATTCAATACGATTCAAAGCTGCTAACACCGCCTTGCCGAGTAATTGTCGGCAAGGGGTATTCTTTATGAGGCTTATTGTTTTTTAAAGATTACAGGTGCACCTTCTCCAAAAACCAATATGGATCTTCTGATATTTGGATCGTTTGGATCATAGGAAACAAACAGATTCCCGGCAGAGTCACCCGTAAAGAAGTTAGCTTCGAAGGACTTCCAGTCTTGGTCGTTTTTTACGCGGTGTTCAGCTGCACATAATTTTGTATTGCATGAGAAAACGCTCTCTACTTCGATGTTGAGGTTTGCGATGGTGGATCTGGCTAGTTGATTAAAATCCTCCGATTTCATTATATTTTCTGACAGTAATTTGGGGATTGCACTCATTACATCTGTATAATTTTTACTATTGATGACGAGCCCAATTTCTTCGAGGTTTGTTACATTTAGATTTTCATCGATTAATATTTCAGCTAAGTCAATATCTAGCCTTATATTGCATGAGTGGTTTTGTATTTTATCTGCACACAGTACACTCTCTGCTGCCGCCTCAGAGTCTTCGTTGTTTGATAGAGGTAGGTCTATACCTATTGCCACTTCAGAGTCCATGGGACTTGAGGGAGGCAGGTCTACATCTGCTGTACTTCCAGTAAGGGTATATTCTTCCAGTTTGGTATGATTCTGTTTTGATCTTTCAAGTCCTAGATTATTATTTTCTTTGTTCCCTGTTATCGTAGTCTGGGAAGACTGTTTATTAGCATCGTCTGTAGAATTTTTTGTATATAGGTAAGTTGTTGCGGCAATTAAACCAGCAATCAGAGAAATATAAATTTTGTGCATATCACTTCCATGGATTTTCTTGGTTGAATAGATTCGTAATTGGTGGATTTTTAGTTTTGTTTATTTGTAGGGGCTGCCAATAAGTGTTCTAGCTTTAAAGTAATGCATGCGGCGGTATAAAACTTGCTGTGAGTTTTCCATGTTGGGGATAGCGAGGCTATATATTGCAGGCGTCACCGCCGAATACTGGCTTGAATTCATGGGAACTATTATCACTTCTGGTTGTTGGTTTTATTTCTTGAGAGAATATACATCTTTATATTTATTTTTCCAGCAAAACCTTGATTTTGTTGGGTATTTGTACCAATTGGCGAAATCTGATAGAGAAAGTTTAGAGGCATTTATAATGGTACTTTTGAGATGCTATATTGATATCATATGTGACGGAAAATAGAGGGGCCGGCCCTGGGGTGTTCACTAGGTGCTTGTGTCATTTGATTCAATACGATGTTGATTTCTCTATCTGCAGTATATCCATGTTAGAAAATGCCATGTTAAGTAGGGGTAATAGTTTTTCCGGATTCTAATAGGGCGTTCACATTTGTTCATGGTGATGGGTTACTATTTATCTGACGTGGAGGTTCTGCAAAGTTGTTGTCGAGATGAGGTAAGTGTGGGGTTTTCTTTATCCTGGATGGATTTCTCCAGGCCCGGTAAATGAGTAATTAAGATTTCTTCCCTGTAATTATCACTGAGTCTGCTTGGATTATAGTATCTCCAAAAGGAACCATTTCCTTATTAAAAAAAGAGGACTCAACAGCTTTAAACCCCGCATCTTTCATAAGGAATTTGATTTCGGCTGTAGTGCGTATGTGAAATTTGAACTGAGTAAAGGGTAATTGTTTAAGTGACTTGTCAGATCGAACTCCAAATGCCACTCGGCCTCCAGGTTTAAGCCATTTGAAAATATGCTTGAAAAAAATTGACAGATCTTTAATGAAGTAGAGGAGATTAACCCCAATAACACCATCAATGCTTTCATTTTTAAGTTGGACCTCCAAGCAATCACCATAAACTACTTTAGTGGTGCAATGATTTCCTGCCAAATTTCTCTGGAGTTCTTCTGCCATCACTTCCGACATTTCAATACCCAGATAGTGTCCGTTACGACCTAAGTTTTCCAATATTGGTAGTGACAGAGATCCGTTGCCTGGCCCTATCTCGATAATTGACTCACCTTTTTGGGGAGACAACTTCTCAATGGTTTGACTAGTAATAATCTGGTTGAGAACATTCATTTTATTGCCTATATCGATACCAGCATCCCCCTCAGGGCATGAAAGTTGGTTTGCGATAGATTGCAGATCTTGATCTTGCATTGGTGTTCACTTTGCCGTTGTTTGTTTCGCCCATTAGTATACTCCGAAAATTCCGCAATGCTGGATTGCTTGGAAAAAATTGTTACGTACATTTTAAGTAGGCTTAGTCCAGTATCACGATGCTGTATAAGTTGTGTTATGCACCATCGGATATTTTTTTGAAATATCCCTTTGTTTTTATCCGGTTTTCTATGTATCTGATATCTAGAGTTGATTTGGGTGCTGCAAATAGAGGGGATTATCTACTTATAATTCGGTCGTTTTTTGGCACACAAAAGGATCGAAAAGCAGAGCGTAGATTGATGTATGTGCTTTGCACTGGATAGAGTGGGGCGATTATCACTTCTTTGGTGTAAATGGGGGCTTAAGTAGACTAGGAAACGGTGCGTGGCTTTGAAGTCACATGTACTAGTTGTCAATATTGGGGCTAAACAATAGTTTGTATTTATATATAGTATTGTGATATCCGATATGAAGTTCCTTTCTTTATTCAGTCGTAGTGTTACCTGCGGCTTTCCCTCGCCAGCACTTGATCACGAGTCCAGCTGCCACGTTCCTGGCCAGAGCTTGTGGTGATTCTATGCAGAATCTTGGGATTTTTGATCGTGACCTTCTGGTAGTAGATCGGTCTCTTACGCCTGTTCATGAGGATGTTGTTGTGGTCGCTTAAGATGGGCAGATAACCTGTAAGGTGTTCGATCGTCACAAGGGCAGGCTGTTATTAGCAAACGATTAATATGAACCAATTCCTATTGGGGATGGCCAGGAGTTGATTGTTGAGGGGGTAGTAAAGGCCTCTATCCTTGTGCCATCGTCCCTGCTAATGTTGGCCTTGGTTGATTACAACAGCTGCTATGCCAGCTGTGAACAAATATTTCGTACGGGCTTGCGCGGTGGCCTGCTCTGTTGAGGCCAAATCGCTTGGTATTCCCGAATTACAACCTTTTTTCAAAATTGAGCACCTACTGCGGAAGCATGGAGTTGCTATTTTCTACTGCATGCGTCACCTTACGAATCCAACAATTACCGCTGTAGTACTGTAGTACAACCCCCATACTCAACTGATGACACCCGGCTCATAGTGCAACTGGTAAAGAGGGCTGTGCCGGGGCTATTTCGACAGGTTTGTCGATTCTTTAAAGCTGGAGTGGAGTTAATTCCCTGTTCATTGAGGCGAGGTGATATGTTTTGCTTGGGGCAGCCATTTAAGGCCAGTAAAATCATGCAAACCATTGATTGAATTGACCAGCGTTTTGGCCGAAGAGCACTATTTCTAGGGGGAAGGGCATCCAAAAGAATTGGAAAATGCGGTAACAGTATAAGCTTTCGGCTTACACGACTCGGCGGGATGAACTGCCTGAGCTTTTCATCTGTTGGTTAGTTCTACCTTGCCGCAAATACCTTCAAGATTAGTAGCTCCGATTTGCTGCATAACCTGAGTTAACTGAGCTTTAAGTAGGTAAATTGCATGATTGGCTCCTTCATTGCCAAGGGCACAGACGCTATACATAAAAAATCTTCCCAGAAAGCAAAAGTTTGCCCCTAGGCCACAAGCACTTGCGATATCCACACCGGATCTGATTCCACTATCGATAGCCAAGGAAATCCTATCCTGATAGTTGGAAAACCGTCCCAGTAAGGGAAGAGTCGCTTCGCCTAAATCAAGTTGCCGTGCACCGTGATTGGATAAAATGACTCCATCTGCCCCGAGTTTAATCGCTTGTTGAAGATCGGGTTCACTCATTATCCCTTTAATAATAAGTTTATGGGGCCAGAGATCTCTTATACGTTTTACACTGTCAAAATCCAGTGGGCCCATAGTTGTGGTGTTCATAAACTCGGTTAGTTCAAGTTTTTTGTTATCGGTATCAATGTAAGGCTCTAGATTTTTAAATTTAGGGAGACCGTATCGCAATGTGGATAGACTCCAATTTGGCCTGAGTATCGCTTGCCAGATATTTTTTACATTCAATTTCGGTGGCATTGCCAATCCGTTGTGGAAGTCTCTGGGGCGTAAGCCAAAAGTAGGAACATCAATGGTAATGACTAAATGTTGGTATTGGGCAGAGGTTAGTCGGGATAGCAGGTCAGAAAGAATGGCTGGGTCTGTTGGGTTGTAGAGTTGGTACCAGGCTGTTCCCTGTGAGACTTCAGAAATTCGCTCCAGTGATTCAGAAGATACAGTGCTGAGGATGAATGGGATCTTGTGTTCATATGAGGCTTTGGCAAGTATTACAGGCGCATTTGGCCACATAAGCCCCTGTAGCCCAATGGGCGCTATGCCAAATGGAGCGCTGTATAGCTTCCCAAAAAGTTCACAATTTAAGTTTGGTGTAGAGTTGGGGCGGATATATTGGGGGGTGAACTTTACAGAATCGAATGCCTGGCGATTTCGGCATAAACCAATATCATCCATACAGCCTTCTATTAGGTATTCATAGGAAAACTTTGGAACTCTCTGCTTTGCTCGATTTTTAAGCCGTTCTGAACTTGCGAAGTGACGGTTAAATAGGCTGTTGTAACTGGTCATGCGCCCCCCATTTCTGACTAACATAGGCTAGTCCAATTATATGGAGGGTGCCTCTTGAGGTTGTAGCGGTTTAATTCTTTTATGCATTTTGCTTATTCGACAATACTACCGAGTGAGGTGATGTATAACAAATAATGGAGCTTTCCGGTATTTCAAGGCAGGATTATAGGAAGAGCTTCTTGTCCAAAAAATACTGGCGGCAGCCCCATGAGGTTGGACCTGGATCGGGAGTTGCTGGCGCTTAGGGCCTCGGCAGAGCGGATGGGAGACTTTACCCCAGACTTTAATATTGAAGCTATGGCCGCAGCGGAGTTCAGTTTGGACACCGAGCTTGAGCGCGGCAAAGAAATTAGCTTGGACGAGTTGGCAACGGATAATGGACTCTTATCCATAGAAGGGCGACAAGTTCTGCTTTATATCCCCGATCATGGTGTCGGGATTATTGAGGCCCAACTAAACCCTGTTCTGGGAGGAAGTTTCATGTCGCGGATTGTAGAACGCTGCAAGCGATGCGACGGAAAAGCCGTTTGGAACGCTATAAAGTCACAAATAACCTTTCCGGTGTTTTTGAGATTTACGGTACTCACCCAGGTGGTAGGGAGATAAAAGGGGAGACAAAGCTCAAAGTCTGCCAAAATTATTTAAAGCTGGTGAACTATAAAGGTTTTGCCACTTCAGGTGATCGCAGGGTGTTTACTGGCTTTAAGATAGATGAATTCTTTGCAACCTATAGTTCACTGTTTACCCAGTTGCCCAAACACAATGAATATTTGAAAGGGACAGGGTATAGCAGTGATTGGGAGCGGATATCACTTAGTGTGCGGGAGAGAGCAAGGTATGTTTGTCAGGATTGTCGGGTAGACCTCTTTAATCATAAATCCCTTCTTCATGTCCACCATATTAACGGTAATAAACGGGATAACCGCCCGGAAAACCTCCGAGCTCTTTGCGCAGATTGTCATAAAAAGCAGCCGCATCACCAGCATATGCTGGTGAGTTACGGCGATATTCAAATTATTAAAAAGTTTCGTCGGCAGCAACATCTACACAAGGTGAGCGAGTGGGATGATGCATTTGCATTATCTGATACGGCCGTACATGATTTGTTGGAGTGCTGTCGAAGGGCAGGCCGCTCGGTCCCTGAAATTGGATATGAGGTAGTCAATCATGAAGGTGCAGTGCTTGCGGAATTTGAAATTGCTTGGCCCAATGAGAAAAAGGGTATTTATATTGATGCTGAAGCTGCACAGAATGCTAAATCTATTGGATGGAATATTTATAGCCTGGGTCAGGCCATGAAGAGCTTCCAGTAGAGGACAATAACGCCTAGTATCTCCACCTCTGATTTTTGCCAAAAAAGGATCAAGTGGTGGAGCAGTTTATACCGGGCATGCGAGTTGAAGTTCGGGATGCGGAGTGGCGGATTCAACGCGTTGACCGAGCTAGTGATGGTGGTTACTTACTTACATGTATTGGACAGTCCGAATTAGTGCGCGGTCGAACTGCAAAATTTCTAAGTAAAATTGAAAAAACTGCACGTATTCTTGATCCAGCTCAAACGGAGCTGATAGATGATTTGTCAGATGGTTACCTCGCTGGGCAGCTATTTATTGATACGGCCCTTCGGCAAACGCCCCCAGTCGATGACAAGATCCATATCGGCCACCGGGCCGCTATGGATCTTTTACCATTCCAGTTAGACCCGGCCCTTCAGGCGCTGCGCCAACCGCGCCAGCGCATAATGATTTCTGACGCGGTGGGTTTAGGTAAAACTCTGGAAGCAGGAATTTTGGTTTCTGAACTAATTCGCCGGGGGCGCGGTAAGCGTATATTGGTTCTGGCCGTTAAATCTATGCTGAGCCAGTTTCAGCGAGAGTTCTGGCAGCGCTTTACCATTCCCCTTGTGCGCCTGGATTCCGTGGGCTTACAGCGGGTACGCAACGATATACCCACCAACCACAATCCGTTCCACTATTACGATCGTACCATTATCTCAATTGATACCCTGAAGCATACCCTGGAGTACCGCCACCACCTGGAGCAGGCCTACTGGGATATTATTATTATCGATGAGGCGCACAACGTTGCCAGGCGCAGTACAAACTCTCAGCGGCATAAGTTGGCAGAACTTCTCTCAACCCGTTCTGACACCTTGATTATGCTGTCGGCCACACCGCATGACGGCAAAGCGGAAAGCTTTGCCAGCTTGGTTAACATGCTAGACCCAACCGCTATCGCCAATCCCCGTGATTACGCTCACGAAGACTTTCGCGATAAAGGCCTGGTTGTGCGCCGCTTTAAAAAGGACGTATCCGCACAGCTCAGCACCCATTTTCCTGAGCGTGATATTGATACGGTGAAGGTGGTCGCCTCTTCGCAAGAGGAGTCCGTTTTTGCCGTGTTAAAAGCGATTCGCTTTAATACCCTGGATGGGCGTGGTAAATCGGGTGCGCAGTTATTTCGCACTACTTTAATGAAGGCCCTGTTTTCCAGCCCCAGAGCCTGCCTGTCAACGGTGGAAAACCGCCTTAAAACGCTCGAGAAAAAGTGCGATAAAGCGGGGGTTGCAGAGGACATTTGCACATTGCAAAGTGTTCAGTCCGCCCTGCGTATGATAACCCCTGAAGAGTTTTCTAAATACCAACTGCTGCTGCGCCTGCTCGCTCCGAAGGGCAATGAGTCCCTGGGCTGGAATTCTAAACAGACAGATGACCGGCTAGTGATTTTTACCGAGAGCCTACAGACTCTCGATTTTCTCGCCGAGCACCTGGGCGCGGATCTTAAGCTCAAGAAAAATCAGCTGGCGGTGCTCAAGGGCACTATGCAGGATAATGAGCTGGCTAAAACGCTGGAAGACTTTAACAACCGCAACACACCGCTGCGCCTACTGCTCTGCTCCGATGTGGCATCAGAGGGGATTAACCTGCACCACCTCAGCCACCGGATGATTCACTTCGATATTCCCTGGTCTTTAATGGTATTCCAACAGCGCAATGGACGTATTGACCGCTACGGCCAGACCCAAGTGCCGCAAATCCGCTATCTAATGACCCACAGCGAGCAGCCCGAAATACTTGGCGACCAGCGTATCTATGAGGTGTTAACCGAAAAGGATACCCAGGCCGGGCGCAATATTGGCGACCCCTCAGAATTTATGGGAGCCTTCAGTGCAGTGGAGGAGGAGCAGAAAATTGGCGAAGCAGTAGAGGCTGCGCAGGGAGCTGGCGACGATAGCGACGTTTCCGATATTTTTGCCGATTTGTTCGATCTGGAAGACAGCAATATTGCCGATACGGCCGAATCGACGCTCTCGGCGTTTAGTGCGGCTACAACGATAACCGCGCATGAAGATTTGGAATCGGTTCAAGGGGACAGTATCAGTGTCTTTGCGCAGGATTTCGAGTTTGCGCGGGCCGCACTGCGCTGTATTCGCGAAAGTAACCAGCACTTGCAATTTAGCGTAGACGAAGAGCGCCGAGAGATAGACTTTACCGCCCCCGCCGACTTACGCCAGCGCCTAAAATACCTGCCTCGGGAAGTGCGGCCCCAGGATGATCGCTTTTTCCTGACCGATGATCGCGCCAAGGTACAGGAGGTGATTCGCTCAGCGCGGGATTTGGATGATGCACTGTTCAGCAACCTGCAATATCTCTGGGGCCAACACCCGGTTATGGAGTGGTTGATGACCCGCGCCCAGGACTTTTTTGGTCGGCACACTGCGCCGGTCATACGATTGCCGAAGCAGCTGGGGGCCGGTGAGCACTGGTTTATTGTGCAGGGGGGGTTCCCCAATAAACGTGGTCAGGCCCTTATCCAGTCCAGCCTCGCAGTGCTGGTGCAAGACGGTAAGATCACAGTGGATACGCCACTGGTCGATATCCTGCGGGAATTTGCGCTGAATGGCCAGCGGCTGCCCAACCGGGGAATATCAGGAGATACCGCCGAATTACAGGCGCTGCTTCCCCGAGTGATTCAGCATGTGACCGGCAGTCTGAAAAAACTGCGCACAGAGTTGCAAGCGGAAAAAAATACTGAGCTGAACGAGCACCTGGGCAGGCTCGATGCCTTGCGCGGCAAGCACCTGGATCAGCTAGAAATGGACCTCAGTGGCCACCAGCCGAATGCCTTCCGCGAGCGCCGTAAGCGCGATCGCCTGGATCATATCGACCAGGTTTTTCGCGAATACAACCAGTGGTTGCAGGAAACCCGCCACACGGAGGAAGAACCCTATATTCAGGTGATTGCCGTTCTTACCGGCGATAAAGCCAAAGCAGTTGCAGAGCAGGGGGTATAAGCATGGCCTGGTTTGGAATTAACAACGAAAACGAATTTTACTCTGAGCACTACCTGAGTGAGATCTTCAGCAAAGACATTCAAGAGCGCATCGCCCACTGGAGAGAGCGGGAGGAGGCAGCGGCAGAACCCGCAGAAACTTCGCGAGAAACTACCAGAGCGCCCTACAGCCGCCTGCGTACCCTGAGCCGCGAAGCCCTACAATTTTTTAAGCTTGTCGAGCAGGAGAAAACCCCGGTAGAGCGCCTGCACTTGCAGCGCCGCTGGAGCGAGAAACTGCTGGATATCTTTGCCTGGAAGCAAAAGCCCGAGCGCTACCCGCTAGACGACGACATAGAGATACCTCTGCTCGCCCAGGTTAGCGATCACCGGGGTGCACCACTATTGTGGATTGTCGAAGCGCTGCCCGCCGAGGCCAGTGACAACGACCCCCTGGGGGAAAGGGTCCAGGCGCAGCAGTTGCAGAGCTTGAACAGCGCCCCGTTTCCAAAGGCGATGAAAGCACAGGACTGGCAGCAACTGCTGGCCACCCGGGTCTTTGCTCAGGCGCGTCCACCGCGCTGGGTAATCCTCGCCTCCGGGCGCCAGTGGCTGCTGCTGGATCGCACCAAGTTTGCCCAGGGCCGTCTATTGCGCTTTGATTGGCTGGAGCTGTTTAGCCGCCGGGAAAATGACACCTTAAAAGCTGTCAGCGTATTGTTGCACCGCGATAGCCTGCTGGGTGGCCAGGGCGCCTCCAGTGGCTGCCTGCTGGACACTCTGGATGAGAATGCCCACAAGCACGCCTACGGCGTTTCTGAAGATTTAAAATACGCCCTGCGGGAATCCATCGAGCTGCTGGGGAATGAAGCCGCGCAGCAATTGATCCAGCGGCGGGATATCGGTTACACCGGTAAATCCGCCCTGGACCCGGATCAGCTCTCGGTGGAATGTCTGCGCTATATGTACCGGCTGCTGTTTTTGTTTTATATCGAAGCGCGCCCAGAGCTGGGTTATGCCCCGGTAGACAATGACGTTTATCTCACCGGTTACAGCCTGGAGTCCCTGCGGGAACTGGAAATGGTACCGCTCACCTCGGAGCGGGAGCAGCGCGGGCGCTATTTTAACGACTCGCTAAATACCCTGTTTACCCTGATCCAAGAGGGGCACAAATTGGCTCAGCAGAGCGATATGCTGGCCACCTCCGCCGATGGCTTTAATCTCTATGCCTTGCAGACTCACCTGTTTGACCCCAAGCGTACCCGCCTGCTGAATAAGGTGGTCTTCCCCAATCAATTGCTGCAACGGATTATCCAGCTGATGTCCCTGTCCCGCCCGGGGCGCGGCAGCAAGCGGCGCGGGCGCATCAGCTACGCGCAGCTGGGCATCAACCAGCTCGGCGCCGTTTACGAAGCGCTGCTCAGCTACCGGGGATTTTTTGCCAGTGAAGATCTCTACGAAGTGAAAAAGGCCGGTGAGAAACCGGACGAGTTGGACACCGGTTATTTTGTCAATGCCCGCGATCTAGAACAGTACAACGACGACGAAAAGGTGTACGACAAAGACCCCCAGGGCCACCAGGCGCTGCGGGTGCACCGCAAGGGCAGTTTTATCTACCGTCTCGCTGGGCGCGATCGAGAGAAGTCTGCCAGCTATTACACCCCTGAAGTACTCACCCAATCCCTGGTGAAATACGCCCTCAAGGAATTGTTCCGGGAGCAGCTGGACCCGCTGCCCGATGACGCCACCCGCGCCCAGCGCATCCTGGCACTGCGGGTGTGTGAGCCGGCCATGGGCAGCGCGGCCTTTTTGAATGAGGCCATCGATCAGCTCGCCGACAAATACTTGGAGCTGGCCCAGAGTGCCGCCGGGGAGCGCATACCCCAGAGCCGCTATTTGCAGGAAAAGCAGCAAGTAAAAATGTACCTGGCGGATAACAATGTCTTCGGGGTGGATTTAAACCCGATTGCTGTGGAACTGGCGGAGGTCTCCCTGTGGCTCAACGCCCTGTCCGCAGACCGCTTTATTCCCTGGTTGGGCCTACAGCTGCACTGTGGCAACTCCTTGATCGGTGCCCGCCGCGAGGCCTTCCCCCTTGAGAGTCTCGAAATTAAGACCAGCGATGCCGCCAGTTGGCTCAAAACCGCCCCTCAGCGGGTCCCCCTGGGCAGTGCCCGCCAGCCGGGCCAGATCTGGCATTTTCTGTTGCCCGACAGCGGCATGGCCAAGTACACCGACAAGGTGGTGAAAGACCGGTATAAGGGGGAGCTTAAACTCATCAATGACTGGCGCAAAAAGTTTACCCAATCCTTTGCCCGGGAAGATGTGCAGCGCTTGCAGACGCTCAGCGATAAGGTCGATGCCCTATGGGCGGAGCACGCCGCATCCCTGAAAAAGCTGCGCGAGAAAACCACCGATCCCTATACCATCTACGGCTTTAGCCACCGGGGCCAGCGCACCAGTATCGACTACAAGGACGAGGTGCTATCCGGTGAGTTACTCAGTGAAAAATTGGAAAATGCCAGTGCCTACCGACGCTTGAAACTGGCGATGGATTACTGGTGCGCCCTCTGGTTCTGGCCCATTGACCAGGCACACCTGTTGCCCAGTCGCGACGAATGGTTGTTCGACCTGGAAAACCTGCTGCTGGGGGATACTCTCAGTGCCGGGCCTGTGGGCGAGGTGCAGGACCTGTTTTCACAAACCGCGCCGATGGAGGAGGGGCGTTCTTTTGTCAATAAATTTGGCGTGGTCAATCTGAAGCTGTTGTTTGAGCACTTCCCCCGCTTAAAACTGGCGGACCAGGTGGCCAGTGGTCAGCGTTTCTTCCACTGGGAGCTGGCTTTTGCCGATATTTTTGTCGAGTCCGGCGGCTTCGATCTGATTCTGGGCAACCCGCCCTGGTTAAAGGTGGAGTGGCAGGAGAGCGGTATCCTCGGGGACCAGCAACCGCTGTTTATTCTGCGCAAATTCTCCGCGTCGAAACTCAATGCCCTGCGCAGTGAACTCTTTACCCAGAGGCCACAGCTGGAGCAGGCCTGGCTGAGGGAGTACCAACAGGACGAGGGCACGCAAAATTTCCTCAATGCGCAGGTGAATTATCCGCAATTAAAAGGTGTGCAAACCAATCTGTACAAGTGCTTTTTGCCGCAGGCTTGGAAAGCCAGTTCGGACAAGGGTGTCTCAGCGTTTCTACATCCGGAGGGAATTTATGATGATCCTAAGGGGGGCGCTTTTAGGGAGCAGATTTACTCTCGGTTAAGGGCACATTTTCAGTTTATTAACGAAATGAAGCTATTTGCCGAGGTACACAATCAAACTTTATTTAGTGTCAATATTTATGGACGCGGTAAGGAAAAAGTTGCTTTTTCCCATATGTCCAATTTATTTGCTCCTCATACAATAGATCAGAGCCTTGTGCATAATGGTGAAGGTGCAATACCTGGTATTAAAGAAGAGATATACCTTGAAGGCAAACTAAAAGTCCGTTGGAATCTCAATGGACACAGAGCGCGTGTAGTAGAGGTCAAAGAGAGTGAACTCGAGTTGTTCGCACGCCTATATGATGAGAGTGGGACTGCGCCGCTAAGAGCGCGGTTGCCGGCACTGCACGCCTGCCAATTAGTTAATGTATTGGAAAAATTTGCCGCTCAGCCGAAACGTTTAGGGGACTTGGCTGGTGATTACTATTCCACCGTGATGTTTGATGAAACCTATGCCCAACGGGACGGTACCATTAAGCGGGAAACCAACTTCCCTAAAGAAGCCTGTGACTGGATATTATCAGGCCCACATTTTTATGTGGGAAACCCGTTTTATAACACTCCAAAAGCCGTCTGTAATACGAATAAAGCGTATGACAGCCTGGACTTGACCTATCTGCCGGAAGACTACCTGCCGCGCACTAATTATATGCCTGCCTGCTCAGTGGATGAATACCGTGCGCGCACTCCGGTTGTGCCCTGGGTGGAGGAGGGCGAGCCTGAGCTGAGACGGGTGACAGACTATTACCGACTGTTTTGCCGGCGGCAGCTCAGCCAGTCTGGAGAGAGAACACTTTTAGCCACTCTGGTCCCAGAAGCAGTTGGCCATATACATCCGGTTATTTCGACCACATTTAGAGATCCAAAAGTATTCCTGGATTTCTCGGTGGCTTGTTGCTCATTGGTATTTGATTTTTGGGTGAAGACCACAGGGAAATCAGATCTTTATGAATCTATGTTAAGACTTTTACCTCTAGTTAGCTCGCAGCGGGCACGTATAAGGGGGCTTAGTCTGTTTTGTTTGACCGAGCCCTATGCGAAATTTTGGCAAGAGCTTTGGGAACCAGAATTTCTCGAGGATACCTGGGCTATTGAGTTCGAAAATGGTTCTTCGCATGGTTTACTAAATATAGATTATTTCAAAGGTTTGAGAGGTGAGTGGAATTGGAAATCTGCACTGCGCGTTGATTTTGAGCGAAGGCAGGCCCTACTAGAAATTGATGTCCTGGTCTCTATGGCATTGGGTATGACCCTGGAAGAACTACTCACCATCTACCGGGTGCAGTTCCCGGTAATGCGCCAATATGAAGCGGAAACCTATTACGATCAAAATGGCCGCATTGTCTTTACGCCCAGTAAAGGCCTGGTAGGGGTGGGGCTGCCGCGCAAGGCGAAAAAATCTGAACTGAAACAGGGGATCTCCTACAGCGTAAAAACTATCGATGGTGATAAGCGCGAGGGCCTGGCTCTGGGCTGGGAGGACATCCGCTATCTACCCGCCGGCAGCAGGGTGATGAAAACCTTTATGGACGACACCCTACCCGGCGGCCCCCAGCGCCGCACGATCGAATACCGGGCGCCGTTTATTAAACCGGAGCGGGAAACAGACTACGCAATTGCCTGGCGCGCCTTCGAGCAGCGCAGTTAAGACAAAAAAAGAACAAGGACGAAATATGAAAATCTCCACCATTCTTGACCATATCGACAGTGGTCACATGGCGTTGCCGGAATTTCAGCGCGGCTACGTGTGGAACCGCGATCAGGTGCGCGGCCTGGTGTGGTCCCTGTACCATCGCTACCCGGTGGGCAGCCTGCTGGTGTGGGCGACGGAGTCCTCCACCGCTACCCATCGCGGCGATCAGGCCCTGGCGGCGGGGGTGGTCAAGCTATTGCTGGACGGCCAACAGCGTATGACCTCCCTGTACGGATTGATTCGCGGCGTGCCGCCGCAGTTTTTCGATGGCGATGCCAAGTCGTTTACCGGCCTCTACTTCAATATGGACAGCGAGGAGCTGTCCTTCTATATGCCCACCAAAATGCAGGGCAATCCCCTATGGGTGAACGTCACCGAACTGCTCAAGGGAGATATGGCCCCGCTGATCCAACGCATCTCTTCCGATCCGGAGCTGGCTGCCAATTTGGGCATTTACATTGCGCGCCTGAACCAGTTACAGGGTATTCGCGATATTGAAGTGCACGTAGAGGAGGTCACCGGCAAAGACAAAACCATCGATGTGGTCGTGGATATTTTTAACAAGGTTAACAGCGGTGGTACAAAACTCTCCAAAGGTGATCTGGCCCTGGCCAAAATCTGCTCCGAAGAGCCCCAGGCCCGCGCATTAATGCGCGCGGCCCTGGACACCTGGGAGCAACAGGGCTTCAGTTTTAAACTCGATTGGCTGCTGCGCAATATCAATGCCATTGCCACCGGGGAGGCGCGCTTTAGTGAACTGGATCGGATCGGCGGTGAGGAATTTCTCACCGCCCTGAAGCAGGGGGTGGATGCCATCGATTACCTGCTCAATGTGATCGGTGCGCGTCTGGGCCTGGATCACCACCAGGTCCTGTTTGGCTACTACGGTTTTCCGGTATTGGCGCGCTTCCTTCGCGAGCAGGGCGGTTCGGTGAGCGATGAGCAGCAGCTTAACAAGATGCTGTTCTGGTTTGTGCACAGCGCCCTGTGGGGGCGTTACTCCGGCTCTACTGAATCGGTGTTGGGGCGGGACTTGGATATTCTCGCCAACCCGAAGAAGGGCCTGGATGGGTTGATCCATGAACTGAAATTGTGGCGCGGCGGCCTGCGTATTTTGCCGGAGAACTTTACCGGCTGGAGCCGCGGCACCCGTTTTTACGCCATGCTCTACCTGCTTACCCGGGTGGGCGAGGCCATGGACTGGGGTCTGAATATTCCCTTGAAAAAAGGCCTGCTGGGGCAGAACAGCTCCCTGGAAGTACACCATATTTTTCCCCGTGCTCTGTTGAAAAAACACGGTTATGACAAAACAGAAATTAATGCGATCGCTAATTTTTGCTTCTTGACCAAAAATACCAATATCAAAATTAGTGACAGCGCGCCGGAAGTCTATTTCGAGGAAATCGAAAAACGCGCTCCCGGTGCCCTGGCGAGTCAGTGGATTCCGCTGGACCGGGAACTGTGGAAAGTGGAGAACTACCCCCGCTTCCTGGAGAAGCGCCGCGAGTTACTCGCCGAGGCTGCCAATAATTTCCTCGACAGCCTCTACACCCTGGATGCAGGTAGTACAGCAGTTCGGCACACCGCTGAGGTAGCGGCAGTGCTCGGCGGTATCGATAGCGTCGACGAGCAGCAGTTGCTGGATGAGATTCGAGGTTGGCTGTTGGATAGCCATTTACCCCAGGGAGAGCTTGAGTACGAATTGGTGGATACAGAAACCGGGGAGTTGCTGGCAGTCTTGGATCTCGCTTGGCCTGAGGGTTTTCAGACCGGATTATCGGAGCCGGTAGCACTGTTGATCGATGAGCCAGCTCCCGTCGCAAAAGCGGCCTCCGGAGCCGGCTTCCGCGTGTTTGAGGATGTGAAACGCCTCAAGAGCCATGTGGCCCAGCAGATTCTCGGCGATCACTTGTATGGCCTGCCCCAGTGGGCCTCCCTGGTGGATCGGCAGATCCTGCCGGTGGTGCACCGCTTGCTGGAGGCAGGGGTGGCAGAACCGGAGTGCGGATATGAATTGCAGGGCGAGGGTAGCGAGGTGATCGCTGAGTTCGAGCTGGCCTGGCCGCAGAAAAAAGTAGGCGTTTGGACTGCGCGCGGTGCAGACAGCGACTTGGACCTGTTACCTGAGGGCTGGTTGGTATTTACCCAAGCGGAGGCCACCGAATCTCCGGACTTGCTGTTGGCCCCACTGATCGCGCAACGCTAAGGAGGCCAATGTGCTGCCCTCACTGGTTGCCGGCGAGCTGGCCTATGCTGTTCGCGAATTTTTACGCACGACTTTTCCCTCAACCACGCCGGGATTTCTGCGCGATGACGGTCGCAGTGCCATGGATGATTTGCTGTCTGAGACGGAGTCAATTTTTAAGGGCCCCTATTTAAGTCTGGGCCTGCCGTTTCACACGGCGGCAGAGGGAGAGCCTCTGCCATTTGCGCACATCGACCCGGGTTTCTCGCCCTATCGCCACCAGTTGCAGGCCTTTCGGCGCCTGTGTGGCGGCGCGCCTCAGTCCACAATTGTGGCCACGGGCACCGGCTCTGGTAAAACCGAGTGTTTTCTATTGCCGGTGCTGGATCACTGTGCCCAGGTGGGGGCGCCTGGTATCAAGGCGATTATTGTCTACCCCATGAATGCTCTGGCCACAGACCAGGCTAAGCGTTTCGCCAAGGAAATTTACCGGCGCGATTCACTGCGCGGCAAGGTCACTGTGGGCCTGTTTGTTGGGGATAACGACGACTCTCCGGAAGATGAAATGGGTCCAGAGACAGTGATTCGCTGTAAAGATACCCTGCGCGACGAGCCGCCGGATATCCTGCTGACCAACTACAAAATGTTGGACTACCTGCTGATTCGGCCCAAGGATCAAGTATTGTGGCGCTATAACACACCGGGTACCTTGCGCTACTTGGTGGTGGATGAGCTGCACACCTTTGACGGCGCCCAGGGTACTGATCTGGCCTGCCTAATCCGCCGCTTGCGCCACCGTTTGGAGGTGGGGCCGGAGATGGCGTGTGTGGGCACCTCTGCCACCATCGCCAGTGAGGCGTCCAGCACCCAGCTATTGGACTACGCCAGAAAAGTTTTTGCCGCTGACTTTGCACAAGACGCGGTTATTTTGGAGGATCGCCTGGCGGCGGAGGAGTTCCTGCCCGCCGTAGCTAGCGAGTTTACCCGCCCGGATACCGACACTTTGTTGCGGGCGTCGGCGGCGACTTATAGTTCGGAGGATGATTTTATCAGCGCCCATGCGTACTTGTGGTTTTCCTCACCGCCGGCGGGCCTGGATAGCAACAATTTACAGCGGCGCGCCCAGGCGCAGGTGCAGCTGGGGGAACTACTTAAGGCTCACGAAGTGTTTCATATATTGCTGAAACGCTGTGTGGGTATTACCGATACCCGTGCATTGGTGGCCGATTGGGCGGCGAGCTTCCACACCACCGAAGAGGGGGCTCAGGCACTGTTAGAGAGCCTGTGTGCACTGGTCTCCACGGCGCGCAGCTGGCGTGAGCCCAATGCGCAGAATTACCAAGAGCTGGGCACCAAGCCATTTTTACAGGTGCGCTATCAGCTGTGGCTGAAAGAGTTGCGCCGCCTGGTGGCGAGCCTGGATGCGGAGCCTCGTTTTCGCTTCTACGATGAGTTGCCCAACGCCAAAGAGCCACTGCATTTGCCGGCGGTACACTGTCGCGAGTGCCACACTACCGCCTGGGTCTCGGTGCGGGCGCCCAATGAGCCGAGTGTCAACGCGGATTTGCGCAAGATCTACACGGCCTTTTTTGGCCGCTCGGCGGATACCTGTGTACTGCTGCCAATAAAACCTCACGAGCAACCGCATAAGCAGTTAGTGCGTAATTTGTGCCGGGCTTGTGGCCATCTGCTTGCGGAAGATAAAACCCATTGTCCAGAGTGTGCGGGCAAGACTTTCACTCGGGTTGTGATCCCCGAGATGGCCAAACAAGTTCAGCGCAATAAAGAGACGCTCACTCAGTTCGATAACGCCTGTCCCAGTTGTGGTGCCAGTTCGGGCCTTTCAATCGTCGGCTCGCGGGCGGCCAGTTTGAGCAGTGTGCTGATCGGCAAGCTGTTCGGCAGTGTCTATAACGATGATCACAAGTTAATCGCTTTTTCTGACTCTGTGCAGGATGCGGCTCATCGCGCCGGTTTCTTTGGTGCGCGTACCTGGCGGCAGGTGATGCGCCAGGGTATGGCGCAGGCGGTGCAGAAGCGCTTAAAAAATATGCCGCTAGACCAGGTGGCCAGGCAGTTGAGTAGTTTTTGGCGCGAACAGCTGGGGGATGCCGGCTTCTGTGCCACTTTCCTGGCGCCAAATCTGGAGTGGCTGCGGGATTGGGAAACCCTGCGCGCCGAGGGGCGCCTGCCCAGAGATAGTAACCTGCCAGATAGCTGGGTGGCGCCCCGGGTGGAGTGGGAGACACTGCGGGAGTTTGGTCTCGGTAGCCGTATTGGCAGAACCTTGGAGCGCTCCGGCTTGGCGACGGTGATGCCGAACATGGGCGCGTTGACCCAGGCGGCCCGGACAGCGCTGGAAATTCTGCCGGAGGAAATTGCCGAGTTGCGCGGCATTACTGAGATCGAGGTGCGCCAGTTTATTTTGGGGCTGCTGTGGCGCTTGCGGATTAAGGGGGCCTTTTTTCATAAGATCCTGGAGTCGTACCTCCTCTCCGGTGGCAATGAGTATCTGATCAACAAACAGCGCTATATGCCCTCCTACGGAAAAACCTCGCCGCCGCCGGCTTTTCTGACCATGGAGCGCTTATCCAAGCACTTCGAGTCGGTGTTGGGCAACAAGCGCGCAACTTGGTATGAGCGCTGGTTTTTTAAGACACTCGCCACTCACGGTAGAGACTTCGCAGCGGCCTCTTTGCGCCAAGCCTATCAAATTGTGTTGGATACACTGGTTGCGGAAAAAATATTGCGAGAAGACGAGGTGCGTGGTCAAAAGGTGTGGTCACTACTGCCAGATCGCTGGTCCTGCATTACTGAATTGTCGCAATTGAATTGTGATAAGTGCCGCCATCAGGTACAGGTACCTGAATTACAGGATAGCGATTGGCGGGGCACTGCCTGCCAGAGGCCCACTTGCGATGGCCACTATGGCGCTGCGGTGCGTTTCTCGCAGGCTAATAAGACCGCTAAACCCCCTCTGCGCTTGGTGACCTCGGAACACACAGGTTTGCTTGACGCCGAAACCCGCCACAGAATTGAGCGATCCTTCAAGCAGGGCGAGGACCGTTGGGATATTAATTTACTCTCGGCAACGCCCACCATGGAAATGGGGATCGATATCGGCGATCTCTCCAGTGTGTTGCTTTGTAGTGTGCCGCCGGCCCAGGCCAACTATCTGCAACGTATCGGTCGCGCCGGCCGTACCGATGGCAATGCCATTAATGTAGCGGTGGCTAATGGCCAGCCCCACGATCTGTACTTTTATGCCGATCCACTGGAAATGATGGCGGGGGATGTGCAGTCCCCTGGGGTTTTTCTCGCCGCGATGGCGGTGATGGAGCGCCAGTTGATCGCCTTCTGTTTTGACCATTGGGTGCAAACCGGGGTTGATATTCACGGGATTCCCACCAACTTGAAGCCGATTCTGGATAATTTGGAAGTGGAGAATACCGGTGGCTTCCCCTATCCGTTAATTCAATTTATCGAAACTCATCGCGGTGAGTTACTGCCAAAATTTAAAGCTCTGTTTGATAATTTTGAGGGCGATGATGAAGCGCACCTCAAGGCTTTCTTATTTGGCACCTCTAAAAATGGTGGCATCAATGGCCATCTGCTCAACCGCTTATTCCAAATGGAGAAGCAGCGCAAAAGTTTGAAGGTGCAGCAGAAGGAGCTCAAGCGGCAGCTGGATAAACTGCGTCAGAGACCCAAAGATGAGGCCACGGATGAGGATATCGAGACCCTGGAGCAGGAGCGCAATGCCTTATTGCGCTTGATCTCGGCTATCAATAACAAGCAGACACTGAACTTTTTTACCGATGAGGGGCTCTTGCCAAATTACGCTTTCCCTGAGGAGGGCGTTCAGCTGACATCGGTTATTTTCCGACGTACCGAAAAAATAGCGGAGGGTGACAGCGAGCAAAAACCCTATGAAAAACTGACATTCGAACTTACCCGTCCAGCTCAGGCTGCCCTGAGTGAGCTGGCGCCGGAAAATCGCTTTTATGGATTCCAGCGGCAGATGGAAGTGGACCAGGTGGATCTTGCAGTTTCACCGGTGGAAAGCTGGCGTTTGTGCAACCAATGCCACTATGCCGTGAGCTTGGCGAAAGGCGATAACGACAGCTGTTGTCCGCGCTGCCACAGCGATTTTTGGTGTGATATCAGTCAGAAGCAGTCTCTGCTCAAGCTGCGCCAAGTGTATGCCAACGCCAATGATCGGGAGAGCCGTATAGGGGATGATTCTGAGCAGCGCGAGCCGGTATTTTTTAATCGCCAGTTATTGGTGGATATTCCTGATGACTCCTCTCGCAGAGTTTTCCGGCTTGACAATGATGCCTTGCCATTTGGTTTTGAATACCTGAGCAAGGCGACTTTCCGCGAGGTCAATTTTGGTAAATTGGGGGATGACGGCCAGGAGATTGAAATTGCAGGTAAGTCTGCGAAACGGCCCGGGTTTAAGTTGTGTAAGCACTGCGGCAAAGTAAAAAAATGGCGCCGCAACCCCAAGCAGCATCACGCTTTTAACTGCCCGCTGAGTAAATCGGGGGCCGAAGTCAAAGAGAGTGATTACTACGACGCGCTTTATTTATATCGCGAGTTGGAGTCTGAAGCAGTTCGGTTGTTATTGCCGCTTGCGGAGGTGGTTTCATCGGATATCCGCCTACAAAGTCTGGTGGCAGCACTGCATCTGGGATTGCAGCGCTTTTTCCAGGGAGATGTCAGCCACCTACAGATCACCACCTATTCTGAACCCCTTCCAGGTATCAATAGCAATAACCAGCGCAAGCACTATTTGGTAATTTTGGATCGTGTGCCGGGTGGGACAGGTTACTTAAAAGAGCTGTTGCGGGAGCCGCAGAACTTATTGCGAATGTTGCAGCTGAGCTATGACACGCTAGTGCGTTGTGATTGTAATAGTGATCCAGCAAAAGACGGCTGCTACCGCTGCCTGTTTGCCTACCGGGAGAGTCGAAACTTAGAGTCTATTTCCCGGGACTCTGCCCGGGATCTATTGCAGGGGATTTTAGATAACTCCGATAAATTGGTAGAAACACAGGGGCTCGATAGTGTCGACTTCAATGTGCTGATCGAAAGTGAACTGGAAAAGCGCTTTATTGAAGTGTTGGCTAGCGCCCAGCCAAACACGACTTTGTCCGTAACCCGGGTCAATGGAAAACCGGGATGGAGTTTGTCAGTTGAGCACGCCACTGGGGTAATGACCTGGCTGATTGAGCCCCAGGTTAATCTCGGCCAGGACAGCGGTGTAGCTATTAATAGCCGCGCAGACTTTGTGATATGGCCGCAGCGGGACCAAGGCGTAAAACCCGTAGCCGTCTACCTGGATGGCTTCTTGTATCACCGCAACAAGTGTGTGGACGATAGTGAAAAGCGCTTGGCGGTATTACTGTCTGGCAACTTCTTGTTGTGTAGCCTTAACTGGCGGGACCTGCCAATTCCCGGCAAGCCGGCAGATACAGGAAGTGTGGGGTGGCTGTTACAGCCCGGGAGCAGCCAGGCGGTGACTCGATTTGACCTTCTGGCAGAGCGTCTGGATAAGCCGACCTTCCTGCGAATGAATGGCACTTTGCAAAGAGGCCCCTTCTTCTGGTTGCTCGATTATTTAACCGCTACAGAGGAAATTATTGAACGTTACCAATGGATGGCGTTTTCGCGGCAGTTTTGCATTTTGAACTGGCACACACTAGAAGACAGCGTGCTGCGAGAATCCTATCTGAAGGTTGAAGAGCACCGTGTGCCTCCGACCTGGTTTCACCATCATCTGGAGGGTGAGGTAATTTTAGGTGTGGGGGCTCCGGATAAAGCATCGTGTAATAGCTATGTATCAAGCCAGCCAATGCCAAGCCGGAATTTTACAGTGGATAAGCTGCGACAAGGTGCTGCATTGCTGTTAAGTATCGATGATAGTGAGCGCGATGCGGATACCTTTGAGATGCACTGGCGACAGTATTGGACTGCCACCAATTTATTTCAGCATCTGAGCGCTTTTTGTTTTATGGCCCGTTCAGGCGGTTCAACAGCGGTGCAGGATGATCTTTTGCAGCGTATGTTACAACCAGCGGCGATGCCAGCGTTACTGTGCGATGCCGCCTGGGAGGAAGCTCTGGAATTGACGGACTATGTGCAGGAAGCACAGCAGTTGGCTGGGTGGGGTGTCTGTGCACCTGAGGTAGGGGTGGACTGGGAGGCCCCGAATGGTGAAGTACTTGGGGAGCTTGAGTGGGTTTGGCCTAAAGCTAAGGTAGCATTTGTATCGTCAGGTGAGATTGATAGTGAACTATTGATTGAGTGTGGTTGGCGAGTAATAACGACATTGGAATATTCAGCATTGGAAATGCTCACCGAGTGGTTGCGCAGTGAGCCTGTGGGGGATTCAGAATGAGTACAGTTAAGGTAGCGATTTCTTCCGACTTTATGTTGGCCTTTAGCCGGGTGCCAAAAAGTGCGCAGAAGAAGGTGATGGAGTTTGTGACCAAGTTTCGTCAGGACCCCAGGTCGCCTGGTATCAATTATGAAACGATCAATGATGCTAGAGATGGAAATTACCGCTCCGTACGTGTCGATAAAAACTATCGCGGCATTATTTTAAAACCCGATGAAGGCGATGTTTTCCTACTGCTGTGGGTTGATAAGCATGATGATGCTTACGACTGGGCACGCAGGCATAAATGCCAGATAAACCCCAGTACAGGGTCTCTACAGGTCTTTGCCAGCACAACGACCGAAGAGGTTTCAGCCACTGAACTTTTGAGAACGCTAGAAAAGCCCTTGAGGGCGTCGAAGCCACCGGTGGAATATGAGCCTGTGGCGCATAGTAACGTGGTACCTCCCAGAGTGGAGAACCCCCATTTAATAGCGCTATCCGATGATCAGCGCCTACAGGTAGGGGTACCCACAGAGCTACTGCCTCTGGTTCGCGCTGTGCGTACGGAGGAGGAGCTGGAAGAGCTTGAAAGTAGTTTGCCTGTGGAGGCTTACGAAGCGCTGTATTTATTGGCTGCCGGTACCGCTTGGGAGGAGATTGAGCGGGAGTATGTGCGCCACAGCAGTGAGACCATCGACACTAGCGATATTGCAGCGGCCCTGGATCGCCCCGAGACCCAGCGCAGCTTCCACGTGGTTCACGATGAGCTGGAGTTGATTGAAATGCTAGAGGCGCCACTGGAGCGCTGGCGTGTCTTCTTGCACCCTTCTCAGTTCCGTTTAGTAAATCGCAATTGGAATGGCCCAGTACGGGTACTGGGTGGTGCCGGTACCGGTAAAACCGTTGTGGCAATGCATCGAGCAAAATGGTTGGTGAAAAACGCCCTACAGAGCAGTGATGAGAAAGTTCTATTTACCACTTTTACGGCGAACTTGGCGACAGATATCGAGTCCAGCTTAAGAAAAATATGCTCTGCTGAAGAAATGCAGCGTATTGAGGTGAAGCATATTGATCGTTGGGTTAATGAGTTTCTGAGAAGGCAGAAATACCCTGCGGATATCGTTTATCCAGATTCCAATCGATACGGCAGCCGAGATGGAGAATACAAAGCGATATGGGATAGTGCTTTGCAGCTGTGTGAGGCTGCTACTGGCCTGCCCAATTCATTTTATAAAGAAGAGTGGGAGCGGGTCATACTGCCTCAGCGCGTTATGACAAAATTGGAGTACTTTAAGGCAAGCAGGGCTGGACGAGGTGTCGCTCTTAGCAGAAAACAGCGAGCTGCTATTTGGCCGGTATTTGAAGAGGTTCGTGCAAGGTTGCAACTCCAAGGCCTTAAAACCTTTGAGGATGCGACTCTGGATGCGGCCGATATTCTCTCTTCCGCAAAAATCTATCTTCCCTACCGATCTGTGATTGTCGATGAGGCTCAGGATATGGGCCCCGAGGCACTTACCTTAATTAGAAAGCTCGTGCCGGAGCAGGCCGATGATATCTTCGTTGTTGGTGATGGACACCAGCGGATATATCGCCGCAAAGCGGTGATGAGCAAATGTGGAATCCAGATCGTCGGTCGAAGCCGCAAGTTGCGTATTAACTATCGCACTACAGAGCAGACCCGTCGTTTTGCAACCTCTGTGCTCGAAAATGTATCCATCGATAATTTGGATGGTAGTGAAGATACTTCCAATGATTACCGTTCCCTGATTCAGGGGCTAGAGCCTCAAGTAAAATGCTATGCTGATTTTGCGGCGGAAAGCGAAGCGCTCGTACAGAAAATAAAGTCACTAGTAGATAGTGGGGTGACTTTACAAGATATTTGTATTACGGCTAGAACTGTGCGGCTGCGGGATCAATTTACCGATGTGTTAAAGCGCGCTGGTATAGCAACGGTTGTATTGAAGCAACAAAATGATAATCGCAATATTCCAGGAGTACGTATCGCGACTATGCACCGGGTTAAGGGATTGGAATTCCGCTATGTCTTTATCCTGGCTGCCAATAAAGGCGTTATTCCTTTAAAATTTGCGACGGGATCCTCGGATGATCCCGTGGAAATGCGTCAGCTGGACCTGAATGAACGCGCGCTTCTCCATGTTGCTGCGACCCGCGCGATAAGAGAACTTTATATTTCTGCGCATGGGACACCGAGTCCTTATTTTAAGGAAGTTTGCTGTGAGGGTAAACCTGCGGAAGTAACTGTATAAGTCCATCTTCCATTAACTCTTGTGTATTAAACCACCCTGGTTTCACTTAATTTTTCGGTCCGGGGTGGTTTTGTTCAAGTGAGGAGGTTGTCGCTTTTACTTGACTGCCATTTCATAAGGTATCTTTGGCCGTTTTCTCTTGACTTGTAGGATGCATTTTCGAACTCCTCTTTAATTTGTAATTTATTTTGGTTGGAGCATTTGTAGTGCCCGTGGAATTTTTTGATGTTGAATAAACATATCCAATGCTCAAATTTAAGTATATGTAGGAAAAATGCGTAATACCTTTTGGATTTTTATTTTATTGATGTTAGCCGGTTGCTCAAAACCACTTCCTGAAGACAAGTTAGATTACGCTGGCACTTGGATTGGTAGCCAAATAAGCTTGATCATAACAACTGATGGTCGGGTCTTGTATGAACGGGTTGAAGGGAGCGTTACAACTTCTATAGAAGGGCCGATAGAAGGGTTCAACGGAGATGATTTCAGTGTTGGATTTTTATTTTTGACTGCAAATTTTCATGTTTCCAATCCCCCTTATGAAGAGGATGGGATTTGGCAGATGACAGTGGATGATGCTCGGCTAACTCGGGTTGATTGATCAGTTCGCGTTATAAATTAGTATCTGGTGTATATGGAGTAAAGAGAGCAATAGAAATACTTTCTATTGTTTTCGATATCCCTTAAGGAGTTCTGTTGAATATAAAAATCAGACACCTAGAAGAATCCGATAATAAGGATTTGTTCGAGATTCATAGTTTTGCCTCAGTAAATGAAAATACCTCTCAACTACTTTTCCTAAGCTCTGATAAAGTTGCTAACCTTTTTTCTGATCCGAATAATTATACCTTGGTCGCTGAATTGGATACCAAGGTCGTTGGGTATGTCACTCTGTTCTTAACCAATAAAATCCGGGATAGACATAGTGCTGTGCTGGCAATTGCGGTACATCCTGAATTTCACGGTCGGGGAGTTGGCCGGATGTTAATGGAAGAGGCGCTTAATCAGGCGGATAATTGGCTCAATCTAATACGATTGGAGCTGGAAGTTCATGTTGATAATGGTACTGCAATAGCACTTTATGAGGGCTCGGGTTTTCAGGTGGAGGGAACCAAGCGGCTTGGCAGGTTTAAGGCGGGTCGTTATATAGACGTTTTGTTGATGGCGAGAATACACCCTGAGTACCAAGCTAAAGCATAGGGTGCACCTTGCAATCGCAAAATGGACCTGGATATTAGGGAGGCTCAGAATCGAAATTTGGAGTTCCCTAGGACGAGGCGAATTATTCCGAAGTCTCTATGTGTGTAAATTCTCCACCGAGCTGATCCAGGGTGATCTCTCCAAATCGCGCGAGTAAAATACTCTCCGCCTCATCCATTACATCCTTTAGGGCGGCATTTACTGCGTGCTCAATGATGCAGTTAGTGTGTTCGTCTGTAAGGCCAATGGTAAAAACTGAGCTGTCTCCCAGCGCTTTATGGATATCCAGAAGTGTAATTTCATCCAAGGGCTTTGCGAGTGACCAGCCCCCATTGTGCCCTTTACTGGAGCGCACGTACCCCTGATCTCGCAATAACGCCATAGTTCTGCGAGCCACCACAGGGTTGGTGAGGAGCATAGCCGCCATCTTGTCTGAAGTAACCGGCTTGTCGGTCATGTTCAAATGGATAAGGACATGAAGTGCCCGGGATAATCGGCTGTCTTTGCGCATAATTCACCTAAATTTCTGATCCTGCAGTTTATCACGAAACTTTTGCTGTTACGTGTGTTGTGCAGCTTTGAATTTTTGTGTAACAATAAAAGTTACATGATATCGGAGGGGTGGCTATGGATACGGATGTATTGATTATCGGTGGAAGTTTTGCCGGTCTGTCTGCGGCGATGCAGCTCGTTCGCGGCAGGCGCAAGGTCGTTGTGCTGGATGCTAAAAGACCTAGAAACCGCTTTGCAAAAGCGTCCCATGGAGTGTTTTGCCTGGATGGTAAGACGCCCGAGGAAATTCGTAGCACGGCGCTTTCCCAGCTACAGGCTTACTCGAGTTTCCAGGTGGTTGAAGGCACTGCGGATACTGTGGATGTTCATGAAGAGGGGTTTGTTGTTGCTGCACAGGGAGATGCCACTTTTAAAGCAAAGAGGCTAATTCTTGCAACCGGCATTACGGATCAGCTACCGGATATCCCTGGCGTGAAAGAGCGCTGGGGTAGGAGTGTGATTCACTGTCCTTATTGCCATGGTTATGAGCTGAGTGATCGCCCTTTAGGTGTGCTGGCTACCAGCGAGCTGTCTTTCCACCAGGCGGCGATGATTCCCGATTGGGGCGCAACTACCTTATTTACCCAGGGCCAGTTCAATCCGCAGGGGGAAGTGCTCGATCATCTGCTGGCTCGGGGAGTAATGCTGGAAGAAGCCCCGATTACGCAGTTGGAGGGAGAGGGGGATAGTTTAAGTGAAGTTGTTTTAGGGGATGGCCGCAAGTTGCCACTGGAGGGGCTCTACGTGAGCCCCAAAGCGGAGTTGACCTCTCCGTTTATCGATCAATTGGGGTTGGAGCTGGAGGAGTCTTTTACCGGGCAGATTGTGAAGGTGGATGGCTTTAAGGAAACTTCTATAAAGGGAGTCTTTGCTGCTGGGGATTTATCCAACCCGATGCAAAGCGGAACCTTTGCGATTGCATCCGGCACCATGGCGGGTGTTGGAGCTCATCGCTCGTTGATATTTAACCAGTGATTTTTAAAGACCGGTGGGGGTTCGTTGGAGATATGCGACAAAAAGAATTTGGTATCTTTAGGGCTAAAAGCGGCAGGAGCAGATTTGTGCTCCTGCCGAAAAATATCAGCAGTTCACAGCGTTTACTGCGAGCCCGCCAAGAGAGGTCTCTTTGTATTTGCTCTGCATATCGATACCGGTTTGACGCATCGTCTCGATAACGCTGTCCAGCGGTACGATATGAGCGCCATCACCGCGCAGGGCCAGGCGTGCGCCGTTAATGGCTTTTACTGCACCCATGGTGTTGCGCTCGATACAGGGGACCTGCACCAACCCGCCGATTGGATCGCAGGTAAGGCCGAGGTTGTGCTCCATTCCAATTTCAGCAGCGTTTTCAATCTGCTGGTTGGTGCCGCCCTCTACGGCGGCCAAGCCGGCGGAAGCCATGGAGCAGGCGACGCCAATTTCTCCCTGGCAGCCCACTTCAGCGGCAGAAATAGAGGCATTCTTTTTAAACAGCATACCGATAGCACCGGCGGTGAGCAGGAATTTCACTACCTGGTCTTTCAATTCACCGTGAATATTGCTGTCGTGTACAAATTCCACGTAGTAGGCGATAACGGCGGGAATTACACCGGCGGCACCGTTGGTGGGCGCGGTGACGATGCGCCCGCGCGCGGCATTTTCCTCATTGACGGCGAGGGCAAAAAGACTAACCCAGTCGAGAATGGCGAGGCCGTGGTTGCGTTCTTCCAGACTCTGTTTGCTCAACTCCCGGTAGAGTTCAGCAGCGCGGCGGCGAACATTGAGGCCGCCGGGCAAGAAGCCATTCTGGTGGCAGCCTCGCTCAATAGAGGCATCCATTACTTTCCAGATATTCCACAAACGGTCTTTGACCTCCTGCTCGCTGCGGAAGGCTTTTTCGTTTTCCATGGCCAGCTCGGCAATAGTCCAACCGTGATGATCACAGATCTTCATCAGCTGTTCTGCATTGCTGAAGTCATAGGGCAGAAGGGTGGCGATTTCCTCTTTGTGAGCGAAATCCTCTTCGGAGAGCACAAAGCCGCCGCCGATGGAGAAGTAGCTGCGCTCGAACAGCAGCTCTTCGCCAGCGTAAGCCTGGCAGGTCATTCCGTTGGAGTGCTGGGGAAGAAATTCCTCCATATGGAAAACCAGATCGCGCTCGCGAATAAATTCGATATCCTGGTCACCGTTTAATAGCAGGCGGCGCTCGCTCTGGATTTGCGCCATTTTCTCGTCAATCGAGTCGACATCAATGGTGTCTGGAGATTGACCCAATAGCCCCATCAGAACTGCCATATCGGTGCCGTGACCAACCCCGGTCAGGGCCAGTGAGCCGTATAAATGAACTTGTACGCGGTTTGTGCGGGGCAGTTGGTCCCGGTCTTGCAAATCCTGCACGAATTGGCGGGCAGCGACCATAGGGCCCACCGTGTGGGAGCTGGAAGGGCCAACCCCAATTTTGAAAAGCTCAAAAACGCTAATACTCATAAATATTCTCTGCGCCGGGCTGCATCCTGCGGCAGCCCTCCCTAAAGGATATAGTTGCACTATTTAGGGGCGCACTTTGCCTTATGAGTCGCAACAATCAAGATGGTGCTCCCCATTCCGTACAAAATTCTATTAGCAGCAAATTTTGCGGAATTTATGAGTTCCCAGACCTTAAGCGTATAGACAAGCTACGGCGCTTCCGCGACCAAAACCGCTCTCTTGGGCGCGGGGTGACCTTCCACGGTTTTGTCTGGCGATTCCGGGTCGAGAAAATCTGCCAGGGATTCGAAGTGCATCCAGTCGGTGCGCCGCTGTTCCTCCAGGCTGGTGGTGTTCAAATCCACGGTCCTGGGGCTGCGGAAACCGCACTTGCGCAGCCAGCTCTCCAGGGTGGCGCAGCTGGGGAAAAACCACACATTGCGCATCTTTGCATAGCGGTCTTCGGGTACCAGGCAATCGCCGAGTCCGCCGTCGATAACCAATGTCTCTAATACAAGCTGGCCGCCGGGACGGAGGGTTTCGCGCAATTCGCGCAGGTGATCCATGGGTGAACGGCGGTGATAGAGTACCCCCATGGAAAAAGTGGTATCGAAAGCGCGCAAGTTTGCCGGGAGCGCTTCAATACCCAGGGGCAACAAATCCACTGGTGCTTCCTGGCCCAGGTATTTTTTCAGCGCATAAAATTGCGCGACAAATTTGGCGGAAGGATCAATACCGATGACCCGGCGCGCGCCGGCACCGTAGGATCGCCAGCAGTGGTACCCATTGCCACAGCCCACATCGAGCACCAGTCGATTTTTCAGTGGTGCCAAGTGCGGAAGTACCCGATCCCATTTCCAATCGGAGCGCCACTCAGTATCAATATTTAGTCCAAATAACTCCCAGGGGCCTTTGCGCCAGGGGTGTAATTTGCGCAGCTCCCGCTCCAGGACTTCGAGTTGTTCTGAGCTGGCATCGGCGGCAGTGCCCGCGCTGACCTTGCTGTTGAGTTCGATAGCGGAGGGCGTGATTTCCGGTAGGGCTTCCACCGCTGCGCGCCAATCGGGCAGATCGCCCCAGCGATGAGGACTCAGGTTTTCAGCCACCTGTGTTGGCAGCTGGGCCAGCCAGGTGCGCAGGGCGGGAACGTGTTGCAGGCCTTGATAGAGTTGGGTGTAGTCGATCACGGGGTACTTACTTTTCCGGCGCGCCTTTGATGGCGATTAAAGAGGCAAAATTAAAACACTGGAACCAGACATCGACACTGGTAAAGCCGACATTTTTCAGTCGTGTGCGGTGGGTATCCAGGGTTTCCGGAATTAATACATTCTCCAGGGCAGAGCGCTTCTGTGCGATTTCCAGCGCGCTGTAACCGTTGGCGGCTTTAAAGGAGTGATGCAGTTCGATCATTAACTCGTTGTGAGCCTTGTCGGCGAAATCCACTTTCTCGGAAATAATCAGAATGCCGCCGGGGCGCAAACCATCGTGGATTTTCTGCAGGATTTCTTCGCGCTCTTCCACTGGAATAAATTGCAGGGTGAAGTTGAGCACTACGACCGAGGCATTTTCGATAGCAACGTTTTGCAGGTTGTCGCAGATAAGTTGAACGGGAACCTCGCCGCTATCGGCTTCGAGTACTGTGCGCGCCTGATCAACCATGGCTTGCGAATTGTCCACGGCGACGATTTCACAGTCGGCGGCGGGAATGCGATGGCGCATGGCCAGGGTTGCCGCGCACAGGGAACTGCCCAGGTCATAGCAGCGGCTTCCGGCTTGGGCGTAGCGCTCTGCCAGGGTGCCGATCATGGCTACGATCGTGGTGTAGCCGGGCACGGAGCGCTTGATCATATCGGGAAAAACTTGCACCACCTGGCGATCGAACTCGAAGCCAGCTACTTGGCCCAGTGGGTTTGCATAAATATTGTCGTGTTTACTCATTGGAACTTCGCTAGAGGATAACGGCGATAGATCGGCGCCGGTTTTTGGCCGGCGCCGCAGAGCTTCCCCGGACAAATTGCCGGGGAATCGTCGAGCTCCAGTTAGAGCTTCTCTTCCTTCAGGTTGAGCTTGGCTGCCGCTTCGCTACCTTGGGGACCGGTAACAATGGCGGTACTGGCCTTGCTCGGGTCCAGATAGGTGGCTCCGACGCGTTGCAGGTCTTCCAGGGTAACTTCCGTAACCTGCTTGCGGAATTGTTGGCGCGTCTCGTGGGTGCGACCGTAAAGGCCCGAGTGGAAGTTCTTCTTGGCTTCACCAGCGGGGGAGCCGGGTTTATCCAGACCGCCGACGACGCCGAGGATCGCTTCCTCAACCTGTTCTTCCTTGTGCTTCTCTTCGGCCAACCACTTAAGGGATGCGTCGAAGTCCTCCAGGGTTTCACCCATACGCGGATCGCGGTAGGAGTAGAAGCGGAATACGCCGATATTGCTGTCGTGGCCGGCTCCGCCGCCATAGGCGCCGCCCTGTTCGCGGATGGTGCGATGCAGGAAGCCGTTGCGCAGGAAGCCGCTCAAAACCGACAGCGGGGCCGCATCCGGGTGGGACATAGGCACAGTAGCGTAGGCCTTGGCACAGAAGTTCACCTGGCTGTTGGCAACCCAGAGTTCCTCGATTTGTTTGCGTTCGAAAGGTGCAGCGGGGTTGGCTGCGGCGATGCTGGAAGTCGAGGTCAGTGGCATCAGTGTCTGGCTGAAATCGCCAATTTTCTCTTCTTCACCCACCAGCAGGAACTGGCGCGGTGCTGCGAGGATTTTCTGGTGGATAGCCTGGAATTGGGTGGAAAGGTCTTGCAGGCCTTCCTCTTTTTCCAGTCCGGCAACCAGGGCTCGCAGGTTGCGCAATCCCAGCAGACCACCGCTGGCATGGCTCTCCCAGGCGGCGCGGTTGTAGCCGGCACTGGCGGCAGCCATGGCAAGGGCGTGGCCGTTGCCGACAACACCCTGTTCGCGGCGGGCGAGGGTTTGCAGTAGCAGTTCCTTGATGCGGGCGTGCTCGTCAAAACGCACCTGCTCCATGGTGGCTTGCATCAGTTCGGTCAGGCCGCCCTGATTGCGTGCCAGAGCTTTACCGGACAGGATAAAGTGGCCGGACAAGTGATCCAGGTTGTCGATGGCAGTGCGGCTGCTGGTGAAACCGTGCAGGGCGCCCACCACGCTGGTCTGCCATTGCTGGACTTCCAGGTAGTCTTTTTCACCCAGGCCAACTTCGCTCAGTACCTGGCAGTAGTAGGGCAGCAGTTGCTTTTCGGTTTCGGTGAATTCCGGTAGCGCGCAGACCATTTGTTGGTAAACCAGGCCGTTGGTGCCCGCGCTATAGCGGGTCAACTTCTGTGGGCCCAAGTCTATTGCTTCGCCTTCGACATCGGGAAGCTCTGCGGGAATATCTTCCACGCCGACCTTGGGCAGGATAGAAGCGTCGTCCTCGCGGTTTTGTCGATCGGCCAGGGCTTTGGCGGTTTCGACAATCTGTGCTTTTTCTTTGTCGCTGAGAGCGGCTTTGATTTCCGCCAGCTGGTCTTTCTCCGCCTGCTCGCGGCGCGCAGCCAGCTGCTCATCGGGACTCAGTACCATACGTACGCGGTGCTGGTTCTCCAGCAGAAGTTCACGGGCTTTATTGGCGATAAACTTCGGATCTTTGATCTGCTCGCGCAGACGCTCCAGGGTGGCATCGATATTCAGCAGGCCGATGGCATCGCCACGGTGAGTGGCGCCGGTCAATGCGGTGAGAATCAATTGCAAGCCGAAGGGGTAGCCGTCGCCACCAATTTCCCGCTGTTGCAATTCCAGCTGGTGCAAGCTGGCTTCTACCTGTTCGTAGGGGATGCCGTTTTCCGCCACGTCCCTCAGCACGTCGAGAACCTGTTGCTCAAGCTCGTCGGCACTTTCGCGTTCGCTGCCTTCAATACCGCAGACAAACACCAGTTCGCGTTGGGAATCGTCCAGGCCAACCAGCGGAGAAGGGGAAGTGCCCAGGTCGGTGGTTTCCAGCAGCTTCATTAAAGGTGAAGCGCTGTTATCCAGCAGTGCGCCGGCGAGCAGGTGTGCGGTCAGGGCTTCTTCAAGATCGGTGACATCACCCAGTAGCCAGCTCAATACGATATGGGTCTTGGCCTTCAGAGGCTCGCCATTTAACGGGTAGTGCTCTTCGACTTTCAGCGGCGCCTGGTAGCGGTCTTCGCGCCCAACGGAAATGGTCTTGTCGAGTTTCTCGAACTTGTGCAGCGCTTTTTCTTCAAACGCGGCCTGGTGTTCCGCTGCGGGAATATCACCGAAAGTCATAAAGGTGGCGTTGCTGGGGTGGTAGTGGCTGCGGTAGAAGGCAACCAGCTGCTCGTAACTCAGCTTTGGAATATCGGTAGGTTCGCCACCGGAGTTGTAGTGATAGGTGGTGGTGGGGAACAGATATTTGCTCAGGGTGTGCCACAGCTGCGAGGTGACGGAGCTCATGGCGCCTTTCATCTCATTGAACACGACACCTTTGTAGACGAGCTCGCTGCTCGCATTATCCGCTTCGGCAAATTCCAGGCGATGGCCTTCCTGGGCAAAGTCCAGCGGGTCCAGGCGCGCAAAAAATACCGCATCCAGGTAGACGTCGAGAAGGTTGTCAAAATCCTTTCGATTCTGGCTGGCAAACGGGTAGGCGGTCCAATCTGAACTGGTGAAGGCGTTCATAAAGGTATTGAGTGAGCGCCGGATCATCATAAAGAAGGGATCGCGCACCGGGTACTTGTCACTGCCGCACAGAGCGGTGTGTTCAAGAATATGGGCGACACCGGTGGAGTCTTCGGGCACGGTGCGCAGGGCGACAAGGAAAACATTTTCCGAGTTGTCTGCGGCGATGTGCAGGTGCTGGGCACCGGTCGTAATGTGTCGGTATTCCTCGACGCGCACGCCGAGAGAATCAATATCTGCGCTGGTAACCAGTTCAAATGCAGGATGTGAGTTGCTCAAAAGACAGCTCCCTGGAGTTATATGAATTTTCTGGCCGGCCACTGCTGCCGGCGAAAGGGCGCTATTCTACCGCTTGCACACATCGGAAAGACAGTGTTGACAAGGATGCCAGTAGGGCGAAGACTTCGCTTGCCGAAGCTACGGCATAAATGTAGACGAACACGGAGATATTAGAGGTTGTCCTGGTTGGATATTGCCAGTGTCATTGGCTTTTTTATCACATGGGTGGGTTACACCGTTTTTGCGCGAAAAAAAGCCAAAGAAACCTGGTGCCTTACTTCATCGCTTCAGTGGTACCGCGTTGAATGGATGATGCGTATGCTCGATAGGGATATGCGCATGGCGGATACCGCTATTCTCAGTAACCTGGAGCGGGTCATTGGTTTTTTTGCCTCCACCAGTATTCTTATCCTGGCGGGTTTAGTGACGGCTTTGACGGCGAACAAGGCGGCCATCGAAGTGCTCACCAGTTTGCCTTTTGCGGAGCCCACCACCGTTGAGCAGTTTGAACTCAAGGTGATGTTGTTGATCCTGATTTTTATCTTCGCCTTTTTCAATTTTACCTGGTCACTGCGCCAGTACTCCTTCGCCAATGTGCTCATTGGTGCAGCACCGCCGCCGGAAACCGGTGATCTATCTGAGGAAGAGCGACGCCGATTTGCCATCAGTACTGCCAAGGTGATCGACCACGCGGGCCACAGTTACAACTACGGTCTGCGCTCTTATTATTTCTCAATGTCAGTGCTGGGCTGGTTTATCCACCCAATCCTGTTTGTTGCCGGCTATCTGTTTGTTGTCTGTGTTTTATACAGGCGTGAGTTTCTGTCCCGCGCACTGAATTCAATTTTGGCGGCCCGGGAGGGCGGGCTGGAGCGGCAGCAGAGGAAAAAATTCGATGAAAGACCGTGAAATCCTGGCGGCTTTTGATGAAGTCGCTGAAATGCGCGGCTGGCAATCACTGCATACCCCAAAAAACCTGGCTATGGCGCTATCTGTGGAAGTTGCAGAGTTAGGGCGACACTTTCAATGGTGCAGTGATAAAGATATCCAGGATCTAATGGCAGACGACAAGGCCGAGCAAGTTGCCGCTGAACTGGCGGATATTCAGATGTACTTGAGCAAACTGGCCGCTGTACTGGGGGTTGATATGGAAGAGGCGCTACAGCGCAAATTCGCCGAGAACCGCCGCCGATGCAATGAGGCTTTGCAAGGTGAGGGCTCCGATGGGTGACAGCCGGCGTAAAGATCGAAACTTTGACGATCTCGCTCACCGTTTTCGCAACCGTATCTATGGCGGCCTTAAAGGGGATATCCGCCTGGCAGTGCTCAACCGGGATCTGGCGCCGCTGTTGGGGAGCGAGCAGCGCACTCTAAAAATCGTTGACGCTGGGGGTGGCCAGGGCCACTTTGCCATGGATCTGGCTGAGGCTGGGCACGAGGTTTTTCTCGCAGATATTTCTGCGCAGATGCTTGAACTCGCGGATGCGGAAATTCGCCAGCGCCATTTGCAAAAGCAAATGACCTTGCTGCATAAACCCCTGCAAGAACTGCCGCAAATAGAAGCGTTAAAGGACGCAGACCTGGTAATTTGCCACGCTGTGCTGGAATGGTTGGAACAGCCGCAACAGGCATTGCAGCAGCTGCGCAGCCTGTTAAAGCCTGGTGGGCATCTTTCGCTCACTTTCTACAATCGGCGTGCCCTTGAGTTCCGTCTATTACAGCGGGGCAGCTTTCGCCAGCTGGACCGCAATATTGAAGGGGACAACTGGGGTGGCCACCCTGGCAGCCTCACTCCACAGAATCCACTTTTGCCGGAATGGGTGGAAGACTGGCTGACCGAAGCGGGCTTTTCCGTGGCTTGTCACAGCGGTATCCGCTGCTTCCACGATTTTATGACGCCGTCAATCCGGGAAAAGTTGCCCGCTTCGGCCATTGTGGAAAAGGAGCTTGAATACTCCCAGGTGGACCCCTATCGGCAATTGGCCAGGTATATCCACTTGCTTTGTAAGGTTTAACCCAGAATGCTCAGTAGTAACTCCTTGGCGGCGTTGATACGCGATGCCAGGTAATCGTTGCCGCCGCGATCTGGGTGGAGTTTTTGGATTAATTTGCGGTGTGCACTAATGATTTCATCTCTGCCAGCATCGGCATCAACGCCAAGGATTCGGCGCGCTTCGTGTTCCGAGAGTGGCGGGCCCTCGGAGTTGTGTGGCGGAGGATGTTGAGTGGCCCCTGGATTTGGGCGCCTGTTTGAATACTTTTCAAACAGTGGCATCAACCAGGGTAAATAACGGGAGAGCTGACTGAGTAAACGGCCCAACACAGGAAGAATGAGCACGAGCGCTGCTCCTACCCAATGCAGGCGCCCGGTGATAGCCAGCACAACCACTATTGCGGCGACGCCGGCGATACAGGCCATAAAAATCTGCTTGCGCCGCTCCTGCGGTGAGCTAGATTTGATTTTTTGCCAGAGATACCAGGCACCGATGGCGATTAAAATCAGTAAGATTAAGCGCGCCAATGACGACTCCTTATAGTGTTGATCTGCCAATGTTTGTTCTGCGTATCATAGAGTCCTCTTAACTACTTGATTCGCGGATTAATATTACTTGATCTGGGAGGATAAGCGCCTTAGAGCTATCCTGACAAAAGAAAATACCTGCACTTGAGAAAACAGTATGCAATACGACAAATTTCAGATACCCGATGCGGACCAGGTGCTGCCCGGCCGGCCCCAGCCGATGGAGATCAGTGGCACCCACTTTGTAAATGGCAACACCATTAAAGAGCCATTCCCTGAGCACCTGGAAGTCGCCATTTTTGGTATGGGATGCTTCTGGGGCGCAGAGCATGTGTTCTGGGATACGGATGGTGTGTTTGCCACTGCCGTTGGCTACACCGATGGCGCCACTGAAAACCCGAACTACGATGAAGTCTGCACCGGCCGTACCGGGCACGCAGAGGTGGTGAAAGTGATCTTTGATCCCAAAAAGGTGAGCTATGCAGAACTCCTGCGGATCTTTTGGGATCACCACGACCCAACCCAGGGTATGCGCCAGGGTAACGATATCGGCTCCCAGTACCGTTCCTGTGTTTTCTGCCTGAACGAAGGCCAGAAACAGGAGGCGGAAGCGAGCAGGGCAGCTGTGCAGGAAGCGCTGGATGCCAAAGATCGTGGATCAATCACTACCGAGATCAGCATGGCCCAACCGTTCTACTATGCCGAGGAATACCACCAGCAGTATATGGCTAAGAATGAAGACGCTGTTTGCCCAATTCTTCGCAACCCAATGCACGACTGAGAATTGATAGATTACAGAAGCAGGTGGCGCGGTGAGTACTGCCTGCTTTTGTGATGCTTGGCACAGTTACTTTCCCGTCACTTTTCTTTCCTTCCCCTGTCTCGATAGATTTGGCTTGTCCGTATTAGGTGGCCGCAAAATTATGGCCAAAATCTAAAAACTTACGACCAGAATCTAAAGTTGACTGCTGCCTTGGCGCGTAAAGTTCTTATGCTGATGTTGGTGTAGAGTGAGTATTGGCGCCTTCCTCTTGCTAGGTCTAGAAGCTATAGCGCTCGAAGGGGAGAGCTTTTAGCAGGCTTCGTTCTACCCGTGTTCAGCACAGAGGCATAATAATTTACCCGCAGGAGTACTTATGTACAGCGTTTACTCTATGGCGCGCCAGATGGATGGAGTATGTACTTGGGATTTCTCTCAATCATTTCCCGTTTTGAATATCAACCAAATTGCAGGCAGTGGAATCTGTCTGTCATTAGCCTCACATTGGATTAAATATCACGCATTTGATGATTCACTGGTAAATCACCTGGGTGGAGTTTGGAGTCAGCGAAGGTTTATCCCCTTTAATATCCCCAAGCTAAGGCAGATGGCTGGACAGCAGCAAGCCTGGGCGCAAAGTGCCAATTGGAGGGGGGCTCATAGGGCTTGGTTGTTATTTAATCGACTGAGAGTGCTGTCCTCTGTAGCAGGGCAATCAAATAGGGATTCCTTACGACAGAGGCTAGAGCAAATTAATGGGGCCTACGCTTTGATAGAAATGTGGTCTAACCGGGATCACACTCAAGGCTCCCATGCAGTAGCTGCGTGGATTGGAGCTCCATCATCCGCCGGACAAAAACAGGATGCTTGCTTCTTTGATCCGAACTTTGGGGAGTTTTGGTTTGAGGATAAAGAGGACTTCTATTTCTTTTTCCATTTGGTAAGTAATATGCACTATCGTGCCCTTTTTAAGTTCGATTCCTGGATGATTGACAGGGTATGGAAAAGCTAATTCTATCTGTAAATTGGTCTTGCTTAGCGTTGTAAGTAGGATTTCCCTTCGTGTAGAGCTGCGAAAGCTGTTTAAGATGGCCAGCACTTTGGCCATCTTACTTCCCTCTGGTAAAGCAACTTAATCTGCACATATTTAAATCGATCTGGCAAAAAGTCCAAAACCTAAAAATATTTGCCCAGTATCTAAAGTTTACTCGACAGTGCCGACATAATATGGAGCATAAGCCTGCAGAATGAGCGCTAGAGAAAATAGGATTCATTAGTGTAAATGTTACTAGGCCTTGACCTGGTTTTGCGGATGTAGGGCGATGAGTATTTGCTAGTTATGAGCAGTTGTAGAGCGTTATAGAAGTATAAATTTTTTGGTTCAAATCGAGCTAGAATTATTCACTTGAGCTAGTGAGTAAAGAGCTGGTTGATGATTTCGATGCGTGGGGTTTGTTAAGTAGCGGGGATGTTGGCTGCCCCGAAAAATTTTTAAAGCCTTGCCAGTGTATTTAACTACTGTGGCACTGCCGCAGGTATAAGAATTTATCAATCTCTACAATCTGTTTTTCTATGAGAGTCATCAATCTCTTTGGGTAAAAGTCTTTGATTAGGAACAGCTTAGTATTTTTAAGTAGATCTTCGCTCTAATTAATATAGATATTTTATGGATTTTAACCGTCTGTTGGGAGGCTGTCAGTATGCGCGTTAGTACAATTGCCGGGCGTCATCGAGGACAAAAAGTTTGGGGCTTTTCTCAGGGTTCACTGAGAGTTTGGGTGCACTATGCAGGATTTAGCAAATTTGGTATTTGTGGAGCCTTAACTGCACATTGGGTACATTGTAGGGCTACTGAAGGAGTATCTTTATCAAGTAAATTGGGTTTGTATGAAAAGTGGAGAGTTGGAACAGGTCCATTTACATTCACTCGACTTCGCTCTCTAAATATTCGTGAGTTAAGAAGTGTTGCCAGATCTCAGTGGGGGTGGGCACACGATAAAAATAATGCTTACATGAATAATGTAGAAGCATGGCTTAGAGATCGCGGAGTGAGCGCAGTACCTGGGCTTGGTGATAACTCCAGTATCCAGATAATTAATCCTGGGGGGCAGCCTTTATCAATGACCGATTTTTTAATAGCATCATTAGATCAATTAAATGACCATTACGTAATAATTACCGTATCAGGTACAAGTTTTGGGTGCTTTCCGGCGGCCCATGCGATTTCTCTCTATGTAGGACCTGCTGGAATGGCTCAGCAGTGCATTTTTTTTGATCCTAATCATGGAGAGTATAGCTTTAATAACAAGCAGGATTTTTTCAATTTCTTTCGTGAGTATTACCGACGAAAGATCCTGTCTAACGGGTTTGGTTCCCTGGGTCTTTCAGATGGTTGGCGTACTTATGTTTATAAGCCATAAGGTTTAAGGCAATGGATATTTATTAGGCTTATGCCGTTGAAGCATAATCTGGCAAAGTAATGTGGGCTGACATGGGTTTGATAATATTTACGGTATTTTGTATATAGAGATAACTGTAAGTACTCTGATGTTTACCTGATAAAGTGCCCTTGATGGTTACTGGATATGCTTGTAGTGTAGGCTGCATTTGCGTGTTACTGCCGACTATGGGCCCTTTATAAAGGTGGCGCCTTAAATAGTTGGCAGTCTGTGTTCTATTGGTAAAACCAATCTGGGTGGTGCCTATAGGGTAGCAGTGGTAATTCTCTTGATCTTTTCTTCCAATAGAAGGTCGCACTTAAGTCTTTGAACTGTTTGCCAAACCTTCCTTCATATATCTCTATGATTCTGCGAAAAGCCCACTTCGAGTCAGTCACATTATGATTGCGAGTAACACACTGTTTATACCAGTATAATGATTTAGCAATATCAACATGGCCTGCCTCGCCGCTCATCCACATTACGCCTAAGTCGCGCTGTGATTCTGATAAACCCTGTTCAGCAGCTTTGGTATCCCAGTAAACAATTTGAGTGTAGTCAGGCGGGACAACTTCTCCATGAGCGTAGGTAACTGCTAGCCATCTTTGTGCGTCGGTGGAGCCCTTTACAGCTGCTTTTCTGACCTTGGCAATTTGGGCCTTTGACTCTCCAAAACTTGCCCAGTGATTTCCTGTGAAGTCGGTAGTCGCTAAAAAGTATAGAGCGTCAGCATTACCTTGTTTTGCAGACTTTTCTAGCCATTTTTTTGCATTAACTCCATCCATTCCAGAATCAGCCATAAAATATAGATAACCTAATATTAGCTGAGCGACTTCATTCCTGGCGTTCGCAATAGGTAAGAGGAGGTCTATGGCCTTTTTATACTTTCCCGCTAAGATTAATCTTTTAGATATACCTATCCTATTGTACTTCATGGATGTTCATACCTGGTGCTATTAAGATAATTTGAGTGAAAAGTCAATTGATCCACAGTGATTTGAGGCTATTTATATCTATCTAATTTTGTACCCTCGGTAGTACATACAGCCTGGAAGGCTTCTTTTGAGGCTAAGTTCCTTAAGCATCGGGCTAGATTTGGAAATGCTATTGGTGGCGTTTTAAATCCGCTTCCCCAGTGGCAAAGCATAAATAAAAAATAATCGCAAATAGATATTTTGTTGCCAACCAGATACTCCCGATCACCAATCTGATCATTCAGAATACCATACATATCGGTAATCCTCTGCTCTTGGGCTTCAACGATACTGGGGGTGCTGTTATTGTTTGTTGTGTGTTTTTCAGGGTAAAAATATATCATTAGCTCAGGTTGAAGCGTGGAGGTTAGATAAAATAACCATTGATAACATAGCGCACGCTCTGTACTGTTTGCTTGTGGAAGTAGCTCTGCCTCAGGATGTTTTTCGCACAGGTAAAGAGCGATAGCAGCGCTCTCGAATAGAGCACTTCCACCATCTACCAGCGTAGGTATTCTTCCAGTGGGGTTGAGCTCTAAGTATTCAGCGGCTTTTTGTGCTTCAGACTTACGATCAACTAGTACAAGTTCGAATTCAACACCTAACTCCTTTAATATAAGGTGAGGTGCCCAGCTCGCATTTCTTGGGTAATAGAATAATTTGTACAAACTAAGGTCCTGTATAGTGATTAATCCCACACAAACACAGGAAGATTATAAGGCCTTAGTATGGTGTGTCGCCAGAGGTTACTTTGATTAAAGTATTGTGTGTTATCGTTGGCTGTCCAATTTTTAGGCGCGAAGCCTGTGTTGATTTCAGTGGGCAACTTATACCTATGGCTTAGCTGTTTAATAAATAATATTAACTTTCTGGGACTTTATATTTTCGATACCTTCTGTGTGTAGGGTAGTGCTAATTAATTTTGCCTGATAGCCAGAGCATAATGTTTAATAAGAGCCTTTCATTTTGTTCAGCTCCTTTGGCATTCAATCCCATATTCCATTTCCCGTCTGGATCTGAATCAACCTGAGCGGTGAACATGCCTGCCTCACCAGATACTACCAGTCGACCATTTCCAAATTTTAATGTAGATAGCTGATGCCAGTTTGTGGCGGAAATTTCTGGCGTGTTTTCATTAAATTGAAATGAATTTCTAGGCATGTAAGCGATTGATGGCTTGCTAAAAATCATCACCGGCTTAGCATTTGGTGGACTCAAAAAACCCTGACCCATGAACCCCCTTACTTTATTCAGTTTATGGGAGTCTTTCACTCCTTTCAAAATACTGTGGTCAGCTAAGCTCCCATCGCTGGTTTCAAAGTACTGCTCTTGCTGTCCAATGACTTCAACATAACCATTCTGGAAGTGGAAGCCAAATATCTCTGCAAGGTCAGCTGTTGCTTTTGGCCATGGCATATGGTCAGCTATCAAAAATAGAGATCCACCACCTTTAACCCAGTGGAAAAGCGCCTCTATTTCTTTTCGTGTAAAAGCTGAATGGTTGGGAAGATTCCAGTTCTCAATGTTCTCTTCACTAAGGGCATTGGCAATAACAACGATATCGATGTCTTTCAGGTTGGCTTTGTCAAATTTTTTATCATTTGACCTTACTATGTATCCGTCACTTTTCAGAACGTCAGCGAATGGATGGTATCGCCCGGATATTGTATGAAAGTTATGGTGTGCAGCATCTACTAGAACTACAGGTCGTTTTTCTAGGGTATGCGTAATTTCATTGTTTTTGGGTAAATAATCTAAATCCACAAGCTGCTCGGCCTGAATGTGGAGTGAGTAAGAAAGTACAAAAAAGGCAATCAGCTGTCTCAAGGTTATTTCTCTGTGAATGGTTGACTTTAGAGGAGTAAGCTACTTGTAGTATGGGGGGTATAAGCTGTAGCTTTATTTTGCTCTTCAGAAAGTTTGTCCTATCCATTGCTGGAATCCCCGTCTATTGTTTTTCGGGTTTCTCTATTTTGTGCCGCATTGAATCCAGTAGTCTTTTTCTTCTGTTTCTGGAGGTATTACTGGCCCATTATCTTATCGAATAAAATCAATTTTTTCTGGCACATCAAATGACAAACTGGTGAGTGCGAAGTAAGGGATATGCAGTTGAGGTCACGTAACGATTGCTACGAAGTTGATGTACTTGTTGAGTTTCATTCACAACCACTTCAACCCTTGATATGGTTTTGATTTTAATGATTCCAAGCGGCTCCTCAACGAGCCTGCATGAATCTCAAGTTGATGGCCATCTGGATCAAGAATGTACATTGAATTACCTTCACTGGAATTTTTTTCCACTCTTTTACATTATGCTCCTTAAGTAAGCCTGCAAACCTTTCAAAGTTACTCTCGCTGATGTTGAAGGCAATGTGGGTGTAGTCATTTCTTGGCTCAGGTGTGCTCAAGGATAGGCAGAGCCAGAGATCATTTAATGATAAATAGGCGCCGGAATTCCATTTTACCTGCCCCGAAAACCCAAGAATGCCCATGTAAAACTGAGCGGAGCGATCTACATCGCTGACAGCAAGAGTTATGTGATTAAGCCCTGTTAGCATGCAGACTCCTTTTTATCTTCACTGGCGCGAACACCAATCACTCCAACTCCCTGGATAGAGTAGTGAGTCGTGGCGACCAGCTAAAAATTGTGCATAGAAATTAACGCAGGCAGTAACTCCGGAGCCGCAGTAATTGAGAAGTGGTTTACCATCTTCCAAGTTGCCAAACTGTGATTTAAGTTCGGCAATAGATTTCACTTTCCCATTGTTTTTGTCAGTAATATTTTGCCAGGGCTGGTTGATTGCGGTGGGTATATGTCCGGCAATCGGGTCGATAGGCTCTTCAATTCCTTCAAAGCGCTGACTGTCCCGGGCGTCTACTAACTGCCAGGGTGCTTTACCCAGGTTTTGTTTGATGGTCTCGTAATGAACCAAGAGATTTTCTTTTGGTTGTGCGCTGAAGTTTCCTTGCCTGGATCGAGTGGGCTCGCTTGTGTCCAATGCCTCCCCTGCATCGAGCCAGGCTTTTAGACCGCCATTCAGAATGCTGATTTTCTTGTGGCCAAAGAAGAAAAACAGGAACCAGGCACGGGCAGCGAAACCCAGGCGGTTGTCGTCGTAGACGATTACCTGTGTGTCACTATCGACTCCCAGATTGCGAGCGTAGTCCTGGAACTGTGCAGCACTCGGCATTGGGTGGCGGCCGCCGTAGCGTTGCACAGGGGCAGAGAGGTCACGATGCAGGCAGGCGTAATGGGCATCGGGAATATGGCCAGCCCGATAGTTTCGCTCACCACTATCGTGATCCGCCAGGCTATAGCGGCAGTCCAATATTACGGGTTCGCCGGTCTTTTTGAGCTCTACCAAATCCGCAACTTCAATCAGGGCTGGGTTGTTATTGCTCTCCATAGGCCTCTCCTCAATCCTTGATACCGCTTTTGTCGTGTAACTTCAGCTGTTGTCTTTGGTTATTGGCCGCTTTCCGGGGCAGGGACCTCAGCTGCTTGGGGTTCAACGGCCTGTTGTTCGGCTTCTTGCTGGGACTCAGACTCTTCTTCGGTGGAAATCTGGTCTGCCAGCTCCGCTTTGCGGCAAGTCATGGTGGTTTCGGTTTGATCTTCGGCAGGGTTATCGAGAAAGCGCGCTACTGCCCGCTCCGCGCAGTTGCTTGCGGAAATAATATCGTGAGCTAGGTTGGGAAATAGCAGCCATTGGTGATTCGGTAGCTCTTTGCGTGCGATATCGACATCATCTGCAGCTAGTACCGGATCCAGGCCGCCGTGTAACACTATCACTGGAACTGGGGTGGAGATGGCTTCTGACTCAGTGAGTGGAGCAGAGGGGATTGCCCAGATGCGACACTGTAGCTGTAACAAATTTAAATCTGATCGCACGGCCCCGCCGAGAATACCGGTGTCTGCAGCGTTGGCCCTGGCCTGATCAAAATCGACAAAGGGAGCCTCTTCATAGCAGAAGTGGCTAACGCCGGCTGCATCCCCAAAGTAGGGGTCCAGTACGATCTCCATAAAGTGTGCGATGGCATCCTGGGCCGGCTGCAGCCCTTCATCGCCCTCATTTTCCAGGCCCTCGATCATCTTGGGCAGTTCACTGTAGAAGTTTTCGTTATACAGCGCCTGGAATAGAATTCTCAGCAAACGCTGTCCAGTAAGCACAAAGGGATAGCTTTGCTTTGAGTAGCGGTGCTTGATCGGAATGGTGCGCGGCTCTTCGTCTAAGGTCTGGATCAGGTTTTCCAATCTGCGACGCAAATTGGGGTAGCGACTGTTACATTTCTCGTCTTCGATGCAATGCTTTAGGCCGCGTTCGTAGGCCGCCAGGGAGTCCTGAGGGAGCTGTTGCGTGTAGACAATATTGGGGAAGACCGCACTGTTAAGCACCAGGGTGCGCACTGACTCTGGGAAGTCGCGGGCCACTGTCAGGGCGTAGCGGGAGGAGTAGGACACCCCATAGAGGTCGAATTTATCGAGCTTGAGGGTTTTTCTCAGCTCTTCTACATCCCTGGCGATCACAGAACTGTTGTACTGGGCCAAGTCGGCACCTTTGCTCAGGCGACTGTAACAGCGCTCCATACTGAAGGAGAAAACACGGGCCTCTTCTTCCGGAGACAGGTTGCGCCGGAAGGCGGTATCGGCATCTTCGATAAACTCGCTGCAAGTGAGGCGCGGCTGGGCCATACCGGTGCCCCTGGGATCTATAACAAAGAGATCCCGGCCATCTTCTACTGTCATGGCGGCATAGTTAAGCCACAACCAATCGCTGGCGTTCTCGGGCTCTAACCCCATGCTGGCTCCGGGGCCTCCGGCGCCTAGGTGGAGTAGGGGGATTTTCTTGGGGTCGGGGTTTGTGGCGCGGAAGCGCACTACCGGGAAGCGGATTTTGCGCTTTTCCGGGTGGGCATAATTCTCCGGCACCTCCATCATGAAACACTGGGTGAAAGGCCAGGTTTCATCGGTTTTGAACCAGCAGGGCTTTGCGACCAGGCGAGCGTATTGTTTTTGCGGGGATTGGCCGGTTTGGACAGAGTTTGTCGAGCGCTCACAGGCTCCAATCACCATGGAAAAGAGAATGATGAGGAGTATGCGCAATCGGGCTTTTTGCACTTAGATTATTCCTGTGACTGCTACTAAATAGTGGTTAATGGTTCCAGACCTTTGAGCGGGTCAGTGCTTGCCGAAGCGTGCCACTGGCGCAGAGATATTCCAGCGCAATGCCGCGAGGCGAATCGCTAAGGTCACAAATACAGCAATAGCCACCACCAGCTCATGGGGTAGCCACCCTACATTGTCCAAGGCAACGAGTATGGCCGTACCGGTAAGGGCAGCGGTGGCATAGATCTCTCGCCGGAGTAAAAGTGGAATGTCACCGGACAGCACATCCCGAATCACCCCGCCAAAAGTACCGGTCATTACGCCGAGCACGATTGCGATGGTCGCGGAATAGCCCAGTTCGAGTACTTTCTGGGTTCCGAGCACCACAAAAACGGCGAGTCCAATGGCATCTGCCACCATTAGCAGGCGCATAGGGACCTTTAGATAGCGTATCAGGTAAAAGCTTACTACACCGGTAATTGAGGCGATCCACAGGTAGTAGGTGTGCTCAAGCCAGAATACAGGGACGTTGAGAATAATGTCCCGGGCGGTGCCGCCGCCAATAGAGGTGACGCAGGCGAGTACCACGGCACCAAATAAATCCATCTGTTTGTGTCCGGCGGCGAGTACACCGCTGAAGGCAAAGACCGCGATACCGATCAATTCAAACCAGTGCAGCAGCTCATCCATATCTTCGTTACATCCAGAGATTGGCGGGCAGGGGAGAATAGCACTTCTGTCTACGCAAAGGGAATTGAGCAGCGATCTACTGGTGAGAAGTGTGAGGCGCCGCAATAGATCGGTACCAGGGAGCTATTGAAACAATGACAAAGGGCCCATTAGGCGCAGAAGAGTAATGGAGGCTGCTACCCTTTGGTTACGTCCATTGTTCACTGGCTGTAGAGATGCCGTATAGAAGCATACTGTTGGCTTTGCTGGCAGTCTCAATTTTTGGACTGAATTACCCGATAACCAAGGTGGCGCTGGCCGACTTCCCGCCAATGTTATTGGCTTCGGTTCGCTTCACCCTCGTCGCTGTTCCTCTGGTTTTCTTTTGTCCATTCCCCAAGACCTCGATCCTCAATGTTGTTGCGCTCGGCTTCTTCTTAGAGTTTCTCTCTCTGGGGTTGATGTACTACGCCATGAAGGCCGATATTCAAGCGGGTGTAGCGTCACTGCTAATGCAGTCGCAGGTGCCATTCACCCTATTGCTATTCGCAATGCTATTTGGCGATAAGATAAATATGCAGCAGTGCTTGGGTTTGGTAATAGCGGCTGTAGGGTTTTCTGTATTCTTCTACTATGCCGATAAAGGTGGGTCGACAACGATAGTGGGATTTATTCTTATCATGGGGGCGGGGCTGTCTTGGGCGATTGCGAATATCGTATTCCGCAGGATGCCAGGAGTTAACTTACTTCATTTAATGGTTTGGGCTTCACTGGTACCGCCAGTACCTCTTTTGGTTTTGTCGATACTTTATGAAAGCCATACTCCTTGGGTTTTCTTTTTTCAAGCGCATACGGCCAGTTGGTTTTCAATTGTTTACCAAGTGTGCATGGTGACATTGGTTGGTTATATTTTATGGGGTGATTTAATTCGTCGCTATTCCTCTGCCTGTGTTTCACCATTCGGGTTGCTGGTTCCTATTGTGGGAATAATCGGTTCATCAATTATCCTTGGTGAATATCTTACATTTGTCGAGTGGGTAGCGACTTTTGTCGTGTTGCTGGGTATTGCTCTTTGTGTAGTGAAATTAAATGATCGAAATCCGGGGCAAGAGATTGTTGATGTGGAGGGAAGTTAGGGGAGACGTGCAGAATACGGCAGTCTAACGTTCTTTATACTGACGATGGAAGATACCCTGCCTATGTCGTTGGTAATAATTTTATTCAGCTTGTTGGGCTCTCTGTTTGGGCTTTCCGCGCTTCCCAAAACTTCCTTTTTATACCTTTATTGAGAGTTTAATAATTGCTGAGGGCTGTCTTTACTTATTTCGCGGTTCGATGATGCGTAAATGGTCACAGTCAGTTTTGGCCTGCTCTCAAATTATTATTACTTTAAATCCAAACGTTTTTTTCGGTGCAGTACTTTGCTTGGTGTGGGTAATAATTTAATACTGCTCCACAGTCTATGCGCCGCCTTTTTGCGTGACTATTCCGAACTTTAGTTTAATGGTTTTGTGCTACCAACCTGGGGGGCGAGGTAGAAGTAAGGAGATAAGAAGTGATGGGATAAGGGCGATGCCCACGGAAAATACCGTGAGCATCGAACTAGACGTGTTTTACACGAATGCTTGCAGGCCGGTCTGGGCGCGGCCGAGGATCAATGCGTGTACGTCGTGGGTACCTTCGTAGGTATTTACAGCTTCCAGGTTCATCACGTGGCGAATTACGTGGAATTCGTCGGAGATGCCGTTGCCGCCGTGCATATCGCGAGCAATACGCGCGATATCCAGTGCTTTACCACAGTTGTTGCGCTTCACCAGGGAGATCATGGTGGGGTCGAACTGCTTGTTCTCATCCATGATGCGACCTACGCGCAGGGAGGCTTGCAGGCCCAGGGTAATTTCGGTCTGCATGTCCGCCAATTTCTTCTGGAACAGCTGGGTTTGAGCCAGAGGGCGGTTGAACTGGGTGCGGTCCAGGCCGTACTGGCGAGCGGCGTGCCAGCAGAACTCGCCGGCACCCATGGCGCCCCAGGAGATACCGTAACGAGCGCGGTTCAGGCAGCCGAAGGGGCCGCGCAATCCGCCAATTTCCGGGAACTTGTTTTCTTCCGGAACGAACACATTGTCCATCACGATCTCGCCGGTAATGGAGGCGCGCAGTGAGAACTTGCCTTCGATCTTCGGTGCGGAGAGGCCTTCCATACCCTTGTCCAGCACGAAGCCGCGAATAATATCGTCGTCATCTTTCGCCCAAACAACGAAAACGTCGGCGATTGGGCTGTTGGTGATCCACATCTTGGAGCCGCTGATGCGGTAGCCGCCATCGACTTTCTTGGCGCGGGTTTTCATGCCGCCGGGATCGGAACCCGCATCGGGCTCGGTCAGGCCGAAACAGCCAACCCATTCGCCGGAAGCCAGCTTGGGCAGGTATTTCTGCTTTTGCTCTTCGCTGCCGTAAGCGTAAATCGGGTGCATAACCAGGCTGGACTGAACGCTCATGGCGGAGCGGTAGCCGGAGTCAACGCGTTCAACTTCGCGCGCCACCAGGCCGTAGGAAACGTAGTTGAGACCGGCACAGCCGTAGCCTTCGATGGTGGAACCGAGCAGGCCCAGTTCACCCATCTCGTTCATGATTTCACGATCGAAGATTTCGTGGCGGTTACCCTCGAGAACTCTGGGCATCAGTTTGCTTTGGCAGTACTCACGTGCCGTGTCGCGCACCATGCGCTCTTCGTCGGTCAGCTGTTGGTCCAGCAGCAAAATATCGTCCCAATGGGCGAGTGGCTGATGTTTACTCATGGTTTGTCTCTTCTACTTCCGTTATTAATTCCACCGGAGCGTCCAAGGGGGCCGGCTGAAGAAGGCCGAGCACCTTTGTACAGAGGGGAGACTTTTTGGATAAGCTCCGCGTCAAACCCCGATGACTATTCAGTTTAGTGTGCCGCATCATACCGAAGTAGTCGGTTTTCGGCACTCCTGCGGGCAGCAATTTTTTGCCTGATTTTACGCATGCTTTGTAAACAAGAGTAAAACGCATTGCGAGCGATTTTGGGGGGCGGATAATGCACGCAATAAATCTCTATTTTTTACGATTAAACGTTTAATTTCGGTGATATTCCTTGTCCTTTTACCGTATTTTGGCAATTTGTGTTCCGCTGCTTGTCAGCTGTAGTTCGCAGCCAATTGAAACCATTCAACCCGATGAAAATTTGGGGTTACCAGAATCTTTTCGTGCATCGGGCACTGTCGCACCGAGTTTGCGCTGGTGGCGAGATTTGGAAGATCCGCAGTTGGACAATTTGGTACAGCTGGCACTGAAAGATAATCCGGATATTCAGGCTACCTATTGGCGATTGGAGCAGGCCGCAGCCACTGCGCGGGGAGCGCGATCGGGCCTTTGGCCAAGACTGACCGCCAGTATTGAAAATACTGAGCAGCGCTACTCTTCCGGCGAGTTCACCGATCCCTCTGCGGAGGGCAATAGTTGGAGTACCCGTATCGCCGCCAGCTACGAAGTGGACCTTTGGGGACGGGTTCGTGCCGGTGCCAGTGCAGCAGAGGCGGCTTACCTGGCCCAGGAACAGAATTTACAGACGGCAGCCCTGACCCTGGCGAGCGAGGTGGCAGCTACCTGGTTGGAGTTGCGGGAGCAGTGGGGGCAGCGGGATTTGCTGCAACAACAGCTGGAGATCAATCGCAAAAGCCTGAAGGTTCTGGAACTGCGCTTTGGTCGAGGCGTCTCAGGTGCAGCCGATGTTTTGCAGCAACAGCAACTGGTCCAGCAGTCACAGCAGGAACTGGATGAGGCGGAAGCGGGTGCCGAAACTTTAAAAGTACAGTTAGCGGTGCTCTTGGGTATCAATGTCGAGGAACTTAGCAGCATTATTCACGAACAGGCCGGGTTGCCGGCCTTACCAGCCCTGCCAGAGACCGGCGTGCCATCGCAATTGTTATTGCGCCGCCCGGATGTCGTTGAGGCGCAGCGAGACCTTTTACAGGGCTATCACTTAGCCGATGAGGCCTGGGCCGATCGACTGCCCGTATTTAGCTTGTCTGCGGTAGCCAGCAATGGCACCAGTTTAATTAGTGACGTGACTGAAAACTGGCTCTTGGCCATCGCAGCCTCTATTGAGGGGGTGATTTTTGATGGTGGCGCCCTGGCATCAGCCCGGGAGCAACAGGACGCTGTTCTGCAGGAGCGCTGGGCGCTCTACCGCAGTGCAGTTAATGAAGCCTTGTCTGAAGTAGAGCAGGCCTTGATTCGAGAGAGTCTGATCGAGCAGAGACTCAACCATCTACGTGAGCGTGAGCGTCTCGCAGACCTTTTGGTTCTGCGCCAAAGCCGCGCCTATGCGCGGGGGACCATCGACTTCCTCAATGTGTTGACCGCGACGAGTGAACAACAGAGTTTGGCGCGACAAATCTTGTCTGCCGAGCGCGAACTGATTGAAAACCGAGTAGTACTTTACCGCGCGCTTTCCGGCGGGATCCCCCAGGCGGATCTTCCAGCCCCCGAGCCAGTGGATTTGGAGTTGTACCTGGAGGGAAATAACTGATGTTGCAGAAACTCAATTGGCGCCTGCTGATCCCCATAGTGTTGGTGGTGTTGGCATTCCTGGCCTTCAACTGGATGATGCGGGAAAAACCGTCGGTCAGTCGCGGTGAACGCAAATCACCACCGCCGACAGTCGATGTAGCTGTTGCTGAGCAGGGTCGTTTTCCTGTAACCCTGAGCGCGCTGGGTAAAGTGAGTGCCCGAGAGTTAGCGGAGTTGGAGCCCCAGGTACAGGGGCAGGTGCAATGGCTCGACTATGATCTGGGCCCCGGAGCCGTAATGCCAAAAGGGCAGGTGCTGTTGCGTATTGACCAGGAGCCCTACCAGTTGGCCCTGATGACTGCCCAGAGTGCCCTCGCCGAACGCCGTGCTGAATTGCAGCAGGAGCAAGGACAACAGCAAGTTGCTCAAGAGGAATACGAGCTTCTTGGCACAGCCCTGTCTGAAACGGATAAGGCTCTGGTATTGCGCGAGCCTCAGAGAGCAGCAGCAGAGGCGGCAGTAAAATCCGCAGAGGCAAATGTGGCCTTGGCTAAACGCGATCTTCGGCTTACCGAGATTCGCGCCCCATTTGATGCCCTGGTAGTTGAGCGTGATGCCGATGTCGGTGATCGCGTCTCTCCGGGAGATACTCTCTACAGCCTCGCTAGTGCCGACCGTTTCCAGATTGCCGTTGAGGTTCCCGCGTCGCAACTGCACCGGCTCGGACGCGGTGATGTTGAAGTTCGAATTTACGGCAGCCAGTGGCCGCAGGGCGTCTACCGCCGCGGTGAGTTTGTCCGGGTTATCCCGGTACTGGAAGAGCAGGGTCGTCTCGCCAGTGTGTTGGTAGAGCTAGAAGACCCGCTTTCCGTGCAGGATCCGTCCCAGCCGCAGCTGCTTCTCAACGATCTGGCGAAAGTAGAGATCGTTTCCCAAAGTGAGGATGAACGTGTGCGTATCCCCCTCACCGCATTGCAAGACGGCAACAATGTGTGGGTGGTTCGCGAGAATCGCACCACGGTTCTGCCGGTAGAAGTGGCCTATATGAGCGGCGACTTTGCAGTCCTGGAGCAGGGGCTCAGCGGTGGAGAAGCCTTAGTGACGACCCGGTTGGTAACCGTTACTGAAGGCATGCCGGTGCGAATTGCCGGAGACAGTAATCGCCAGCAGCGCCCGCCGATAGATGCGGCTGCCTCTGCGGAACGCCCGCCAAGACGCGGCCCCGGTGGACCCAACGCTGGGGGCGCAGATGACTGAACAGAATAGATCCAAAGATAAGGTCGATACCCGCACGGGAGCCATCGCGTGGATGGCACGCAACCACGTAACTGCAAATTTGTTGATGTTGGTCTTCTTGATTGGTGGTTTGATTTTTTCGACCATCGTTAAAAAGGAAGTCTTCCCGGAATTCAGCCTGGACACTGTGAGCGTGTCCATTTCCTATCCCGGTGCCAGCCCTGAGGAAGTCGAGCGCGGTGTACTGGTGGCTGCCGAGCAGGCGGTGCAGGGCTTGGTAGGCATCAAAGAGATGACCGCGAGAGCCAATGAGGGTAGTGCCTCGTTAACCCTGGAGCTGGAAGGCGATGCTGATGCTGCCTTGGTGTACCAGAATATTCAGCAGGCTATCGATTCTGTTGCCACCTTCCCCACAGATATTGAGCAGCCCCAGGTCAGTCTCGCCGAGCGCAAACGGGATGTGCTGGATCTGGTATTACACGGCGATCTTACCGAGCAAAACCTGCGCGCGTTGGCGATGCAGGTTTACGATAAGCTCGAAGCGCACAGTGGTATTACCCAGCTGGAAGCGCGAGGGATGCGGGACTTGCAAGTGGCGATCGAGATTCGCCGCGATGACCTGCGTCGCTATGGGCTTACCCTGCTGGAAGTGGCAAACATCGTAGAAAATGCAGCGGTAGATATTCCCAGCGGCAGTGTTAAGTCTGATGCGGGGGAGATATTGGTCCGGGTGACCGAGCGCCGCGATTGGGCTCGTGAGTTTGGCGATATTGTTATTGCCCAAGGTATTGGTGGCGGTGCCGTTTATTTAAAGGATGTTGCCAATATCAGCGATGCGCTTGAGGAAGAAGCGCGCAATATGGTGTTTAACGGCGAGCCAGCTATCAGCATCAAGATCTACCGAGTGGGCGACCAGACACCAATGAGTGTCAGTGAGGCTGCCCATGAAGTCGTTGATGAGGTCAGGGCAAGCCTGCCTCCGGGGGTGACCCTGACAGTTCGAGATGACGACTCGGAAATTTTCAAAGCGCGTCTGACCCTGCTGCTGAAGAACGGTTTTATTGGGCTCTTATTAGTATTTGTTGTGCTCGGAGCCTTTCTGGAATTGCGGTTGGCTTTTTGGGTAACACTGGGCATTCCTACCAGCTTCCTGGGGGCATTGCTATTCCTGCCTGGGCTGGATATTTCCATCAGCATGGTAAGTATGTTTGCCTTTATTATCGCCCTTGGAATAGTGGTGGATGATGCAATTATTGCCGGTGAGAATATCCACGAGTGGCGGCAGAAAGGTTACAGCAATCTGGAGGCTGCCGTTGCCGGTGCCCGCCAGGTATCGGTACCGCTCACATTTGCGATCCTGACTAATATTGTCGCCTTCCTTCCATTGATGGCCTTACCCGGCTTTATGGGCAAAATCTTTGGTGTGATTCCCTTTGTGGTGGGCTCGGTATTTATTATTTCCTGGGTGGAGGCCCTGTTTATTTTGCCCGGTCACTTGGCCCACTCTCGTCGTGGCTATAAAAGTCGCCGGGCGCGCCGCTTTGCCGCGCGGCAGAAAATGCTGGCGCGGGGATTGGATCGTTTTGTACAGCAGCGCTTTAGGCCCTTCCTGGATATATGTATCAAGCACCGCTACACCACTATTGCCGTGGCGGTAGCGGCACTGCTGGTGGTTGGCGGCTATGCGGCTAGCGGTCGTATGGGCTTCACCTTGATGCCCAGGGTGGAGCGTGACTCCGGTCGCTTTGCCGTCACCTTTCCCACCGGAACGGCCCAATCCCAGCTGGAAAAAGCGCGCTCGCAGATTATTACTGCTGCCGATAGGGTGCTCGAGCAATACGATAAAGAAAAGGTCTTTCTGGGGATTCGCGGTTTGATGGGCGATGACGCGATTATGGTGGACGCTTTCTTTGTTCCCGCAGATGAGCGTCCTTTTTCCACCGGTGAGTTTATTCGCGCCTGGCGCCAGGAAGTGGGACCCATTGCCGGTGCCCTAAGCGCGACAACAGCTTCTGACCGTGGCGGTCCCGGCGCTGGCTCCTCGTTAACCGTGGAGCTTCGCCATACCGACACGGATACCTTGGAGCAAGCTGCGATACGTTTAGGGGATGAGTTGGAGAAATTCCCCAATGTCAGTGATATCGATCCCGGTATTTCCCTCGGTAAAACCCAGTTGGACCTTACGCTGACTGAAACGGCCAAAAGTTTGGGCATGTCTGCGGAGGATATTGGTCGCCAGTTGCGGGCAGCGTTGTACGGGGCTGAGGCCTTACGCCAACAGCGCGGCCGGGATCAGGTGAAGGTCATGGTGCGTTTGCCTGAGGATGAGCGGGCCAATATCAATGATGTGAATAGCATTATGATCCGGGCCAGCAATGGACTTTGGATGCCCCTGCCAGATCTGGTAAAAATTGATAAAGGGCGCGCCTATGCCACGATTAATCGCCGGGCAGGCCGCAGGGTTACAACAATTACCGCCAATGTGGAGCCCAGTGACCAAGCGACGCTTGTGATTAATGAGCTGAATGAAAGTGTGGTCCCCCAATTGAAAGCTGAATTCCCCGGCCTAAGTGTTTCCTATGAGGGACGCCAAGCGGAGGAGCGAGAGGGATTGGCAAGCCTGGCGATGACCTTTGCCCTTGCGATGGCGGTGCTGTACTTGCTATTGGCAATTCCCTTAAAGAGTTACGTACAGCCGTTGATCGTAATGGTGGCGATACCCTTTGGTGTGATCGGTGCGTTACTTGGTCACTTGGGCATGGGGTATGGACTCAGTATGGTGAGTCTGCTGGGTATGGTGGCACTGGCCGGAGTTGTGATTAACGACACTCTGGTAATGATTGAGTACAGCAATCGTCTCCGAAATGATGGCGCTGATTTGGAAAGCGCTATCAAGGGAGCGGCAGCGCGGCGTTTTCGCCCGATCGTATTGACCACCATAACAACTTTCTGCGGCTTAATGCCGATGATCTTTGAAAGCTCGGTGCAAGCGCGCTTTATGATTCCAATGGCGATCTCGCTGGGCTATGGAATACTCGCTGCCACAGCGATCTCATTGTTATTGGTACCCTGCCTCTATTTAATGATGGGTAAAGATATCCCCCAGTTGTTTACAAGGTTGAAAAATATCATCGCTCGCCTCGGTAGTAGCGGTGCAATCACACAGAAATAAATTCAACGGTAGCCGGTATCTTCTTACCGGCTTTTTTCCTCAGAAATTTAATTTTATGACTGATGTTTAACTATCAGTTTCCAAATTGCGTTTCTGTCTTCCTGAATACCACCTTCATTTAAATTTCCTTTATGACCTGGAACTGCGGTAGCTGAAATACTGCTCCAGTTCAATGTTATGAAATTATTTCCCGGCATACTTCCAATTTAGCAACTGATTTTCAAGTAATTCAAATAACAGAAAATTTTGACCAAATTTGAAAGACAGAGAAATGAATTGAAAGTTAGTTTTCGGATTTTAATAAGTATAAAAGGTAATGTTCAGTGTGCAGCTCAATAAACAAACATAACGCCCAGTCCTTAGATTTTGAATCGGGAGAAATGGGAGCTGTATCATCAGGAGATACAGTTTGCGATTTGATCGAAAGACAAAAGCTAAAGAATCCTGATCAGGTCGTTATTGTCGATGGCAACACAGAAATAAATTTCACTCGCCTGATGAAACGGGTCGATGGGATTGCCGCTGAGTTGGTAAATCGAGGAGTTGAGCCTGGTTCCTTGGTTGGAGTCTGTATGAGTCGATCCTGGGAGCTGGTCGCGGCTCTACTTGGCGTAATGCGTGCAGGTTGTGCTTATGTCCCATTGGACCCAACTTATCCGCTAGAGCGGGTACGATATATGCTCGAGCACTCCAGAGCTGCCGCAGCAATTGTCGACTGTGACGATAACGCAAACTTGTGCCTTGGCGTGAAAGAACTGTTATGGATCGATGAGTTGCGAGAGCAGGCACCGGAGTTTCTACCGGAACATACCAGGCCGAAAACGAGTGATTTAGCCTATGTAATCTATACATCCGGCTCTACTGGAAGCCCGAAAGGGGTTGCTATCGAACACCGAAGCCTTATCGCTCTCAGTAAGTCCATGAGTGAGCTGTTGAGCGATGGAGAGCTAGAAGGCGTTTTGGCTTCGACCTCAGTTTGCTTTGACCCCTCGGTGATGGAAATTATCGGGACTCTTTCTCTGGGCGGCCGAGTTATATTGTCGAAGAATATTTTGGAGCTGCCAAAACTTCCCTTTCGAGAACAGGTGCGAACTTGTATCACCGTTCCATCTGCGGTTCAGGCTTTACTTTCGATAGACAAATTGCCTCAGGGAGTGCGTTGCCTGATTTTTGGGGGTGAAGTACTTAAGCAATCCCTGGTCGAGCAAATATACGCGGGGGCTGAACAACTGCGGATAATTAATGTTTATGGCCCCACAGAGGACACGGTTTACTCAACTTATACAGAAGTTAGCCCCGGTAGCGACCAAATTACGATTGGAAGGGCGGTTTCAAGTTCCCGTGCATATATTTTGGATGAGAGATTAGAGCCAGTTGCTCCCGGCGGGGAGGGGGAGTTGTATTTGTCTGGTGATAAGCTAGCTCGGGGCTATTTAAATGATGAGTATCTGACGGAGGAACGTTTTATACAGCAAGCTTCCAACCCCCGAATTGCCGATCAGCGCTTGTATAAAACGGGAGACCTGTGCCGATGGACAGCAAGTGGAGAAATAGAATACTTGGGGCGCGCCGATTGCCAGGTGAAGATTAGGGGCTATCGTATTGAACTTGAAGAAATAGAATCGGCAGTTGAGTCTATACCGGGCGTTGATGCTGCCGCTACTACCGTTATAGATGGCGGGGCGGGGCAGAAGATCCTGATGGCCTATATTGTTGCTAGCGAAAAGACAATCACCGAGGTAGCAGTAAAAGAGTTTCTTGAACAGCGCCTTCCTAAATATATGGTCCCCCAGTTTGTCAAGCACCTGCAAGAGTTCCCCTTGCTACCCAACAATAAGCTGGATCGCAAACGATTAGCACTCCTTGAAGCGGAGCTTGTCGTTCCAACTGAAAGCAGTTTGGCTGCAAACGATGATATTAATCGAAGCCGTGGAATGGGCGAGCACTTCGCAGGTTTATCAGTAGACAGCGAGGCAATTTTTACTTCAATTATCCAGGGTGAGGTGGCTTCCATCATGAATCACCCAAATCCGGAGGTTGTGCGCCCAGAGATAGCCTTCGACAAGCAGGGCCTGGATTCGCTGACAACATTAGAATTGGCCAGCCGATTGAGTCATTGCATTGGACACGCCCTATCTGCGCAAACAATCTTCGATTATCCCACGCCGAAGCTATTGGCTGGCTATATGCTTGATTTGACGGAAGGTAAGATCAGTAGTGAGTCAGCTAATGAGGTTGCCAAATCTGAAATTGATGCGCTGGCTAGCTTCCAGTCCCAGCTCCAGTTGAGCCATCCAACTTTTCAGGCCGCAAAGGCGTCATCCTGGTCTGCTTCTGACAAAAGTAAGTTGGTACAGGCGGTGATAGCCATGGCAAACAATCAGAAGAGGAATCCTTACAGTAAAGTTTTACGTACAGGTAGTGGGACGCACGGCACTGTTACAGATGTTTATAACGATGATACCCAGGATGCAATTATTTGGACGACCAATCTATACCTTGGCCTAAATAGAGATCAAGAAGTTATCGAACAGGCTTCATCCGCTGTACAGCTTTTCGGAACAGGAATGGGCACTTCAGCGGCGGCATCGGGCCTGACGGATCTTCACCTACAGTTTGAAACGGAGTTTGCTGATTTGGTAGGCAAGTCTGGAGCCTGCTTGTTTCCAACGGGTTATACGGCCAATGTCGGGGTGGTGGCAGGAATATTAGGTAAAGATGATGTTGTGGTTATAGACCAACTTTGCCATGCCTCAATTGTTGACGGTGCTCGTCTCAGTGGTGCCAAAATCAGAACTTTCCAACACAATAATGCCTCTGATCTGGAGTCAGTGTTGGAATCTGAAGCATCTCCCTACCGAACGACGCTAGTGGTTCTCGAGGGCGTTTACAGTATGGGGGAAGGTGCTGCGCCGGTAGCTGAAATCGTGCGTGCAGCAAAGAAATACAACGCCTTGACCTTAGTTGATGAGGCACACTCATTCGGTTTTTATGGTGAGCGTGGTGCCGGTATCTGTGCGGCTCAAGGTGTTACTGATCAAGTTGATTTTATTATGACAACACTCAGTAAGTCGCTCGGTAGCCTTGGGGGTGTGGTTGCTGCGAGTAAGGAGTACGTTGACTTGCTGAGGTCCTCAGCAAGGGCATATATCTTTCAGGCTTCTATCAGTCCTGCAGATATTGCAGCCGCATTGACTGCCTTGCGTCGGATTAAATCTGACGATGGACTGCGTGATCGATTGTGGGATACGACCCGCTATATGCGCCGGAAATTCGAGCAGGCCGGATACGATTTGGGAACAGGTGATGGGCCTATTATCACGCCCCGTTTTAAGGATAAAGATAAACTATACGGGATAGTCCAAGCGCTTTATCAGCGCGGTATTCAAACCTCGGCTGTCACATACCCGATAGTCGAGAGCGGCCGTGGCCGCCTGAGGTTGATCTGCTCGGCAGCTCACACCAGGGAGGATGTTGATAGGACCGTGGAAGCTCTTATTGAGGCTGAAAAAGAGGTTGATGCTCAATCCCAGGAAGCAAAAGAGGAAGCTATGGATTTGGGGCAAGCCCTCGCTGAAATTGGTGAGTGGGCAAATACCTTTTCTAACTTCTTACAGGAATATATCAATCGACTATCCAGCCCCGTGCCCAACTTGTGCTTGTCCGTGAGTGTTACTGAACAGTTTGAGCCGGTGAGGATTTTAATTGATGGCGGCAAAGTAATCTTGAGTGATCTCTCGGTCAACGACGTTCCTTTTTGCTCAGTAACGCTAAGAAACCAGAGATCTGTCACGGCCTTGCGGCTTCACGATGTTCAGTCGCTGCTTGATGATATTTGTACAGGTAGCTGCACCTTAAGCGGTCAGGTTGAGCCATTTATATGGTGGGTCGCCCGTATTCTAGATTTAAGTGTGGAGGTAAATAACCCTGTAGACTGTGGATTAGCTAGAGAGCAGGCGATTCATTAACTAATGAGGGGCGAGGTTTAAAGTTATGGGCCTTTCAGCTTATCCTGATGGGCCCATGTCTGTTGTCACTGGCGGAGTAGGTCAGTTACATATTTGCCTGGTTTTTCACTTTGCTACGCCTGGGAGTTTGCGCCAGCTCCAGCGGATTAAAACAAATACTAATATCGATGCAGCTGCTGTAATGTAAAACGGTAAGCGGATATCAACTTCCATTGCTATGCCCCCCGCGAGCGAAATCAAGCTTGCTACCAGCGTGAAGCCCGCAGTAGCTATTCCCATTACCCAACCCTGTTCCGTTTCATCGACACTATTGGCGAATATATTCAAGAGGGCGGGGTAAGCGAGCCCAAAGCAAAGGTACGCGAAGAACACACTGAGATAACATAGCCAAATATGGCTGCTGAATACGAAGACTAACGCGCTCGCTCCCATCACTAAGGCGGAAACTGTAACTACCAGGGGTTTAGTCCAGCGGGACAAAACAGGCTTGACCATAAAGAGGCTGGAAATTGCCACCGCAATACCCATAGTCAGCATGGCCATACTGGTTATTAGCAGGCCAGCTTGGAACCTACTGCTTAAATAGTTTGTGATAAATATATAAAAGCTGAGATGCACCAGCATGAAACAGAGGTAGGCAGGGCAAAGTCGGACAACCCGAGGGCGGTCCTTTAGATGTATAAACTGAGTAAATAGATCCAGAAAGCGAAGCCTAAGCTTCATCGGGGCTTGCCGGGTATCGTGATAAAAGGTCAGGATCAAAAACAAAGTAATAGCGACAAGTACCAGAGCAAAGTAAAAGGGCAGCTGGATACTGGCTATGCTCCCCAATAGCTCCCTGTCTGCCAGGGCTCCTGCCATAATCGGCCCAGCTACAGCCCCAGCACTCATTCCTGCTACCAATAATCCTAGGTTCTTGGAGGCCTCCAGCTTACTTTTGCTGGCATCAATCATTGCTGCTTGAGCGATAGGTTGGTTTCCCGCAGTAAAGCCGCTGATCACTCGTCCGAGAATAAGAAGCCAGAGACTATTGCTTAGCAAAGAGAGAACAGTGATCGCGTACCCGGCTATAGCCCCCACCAAACACAGCACCATGGCAGTTTTGCGTCCAATGCTGTCAGATAGCTTGGCGATATATACGGACCCAACAAACCACGCCAGAAAGAAGCTGCCGATCACAACTCCATAGTACAAGTGCCGAGTTGATTGTGGCGTATCAGTAGGTAGGAACTGGAATTTTGTCGACATAACCAGTTCATTGATGATCGGGAACAGCAATCCCTGACCCATCAGATCTACAAATACTACCGCCAAAAGGGCTAAACGGCACATGACAGACATAACCACTTCCTCCCCCAGCTTCAGCTTTGCTGCCTAAAGCAAGATAGCAGGTGATGAATAGGTGACGGAGCCTGTCATTGAGCAGCGTAAGCCAGGTAAGAGCGATAGAGCTATTTGAGACTAAGCGCACGGTTAGTTACCCGGGAATAAAGGCGGTTAAGACAGTTGAGGCTTGCTCTATATATCAGAATTCAAGAGAAGCTTCTCCTATTTCTGGAAGTGACGATCTATCTCTTTGATTTTTATAGGGTTGATAATGTTATAAAGAGCAGAAAAAGCAGGTAGATATATAGCGCCTGCTTTATATCTACCTGTTGAGAATTATGTCAAAGCTCTTAACTTTTTGATATTATTGGGTTTTTGAGGTTATCTTGAAAGAAGTGAGTAGAATTATATAGAAGGGTGATATAGAGACGCTTCTTTTGAATTAACTGTTGTACAAACCCGCTGCGCGGGAGTGGTGCCACTTTTAAATTATAAGAGGCATTTTAGAAAATGCATAACCGGGTATTGCAAAATATATTTTCTGCGTACAGTGGTTATTTATCTAAAACTGCGCAGCCACTAAAAAATTTAAAGGCTATCTCCTCGATACAAGAATGCCGTACAAAATCGATGGGAAGCAGTTATTATCGTTGTAAGCACAACCATGTCACTGAGCAGCATCATTCTTGTAGGCATAGAAGTTGCCCCCTTTGCTCAGGCAGAAAACAGCTCCAGTGGGTTGATCAGCAGCGTCGTAAATTATTTGATACAGAACATTTTCATGTGGTCTTTACTATACCTCATGAGTATCTGCCGATATGGCAATACAACGAGGAGAAGCTTACAGATATACTCTTTTTGTCGAGTAAAGAAACGCTATTTGAATTGATGGCAAGTAAGGACTATCACGGCGTAACCCCCGGGATGCTTATGGCTCTGCATACTTGGGGAAGACAGTTAACTTTACATCCACATATACACTGCCTGATCACCGCTGGCGGTTTGACTTTAAGAGAAAACTGGAAAGAAACAGGTGAGTATTTATTACCTGTGCGAGTGGTTAAGAGTCTTTATAGGGGAAAGTTTCAAGCGCTGTTACTAGAGCAGTATCGTGCTGGGCTAATCAAGCTGCCTCCCAGTTGGCCCATTGGCCAGTTTGATATTCTCTTTAAAGCTTGCTATCGCAAAGAATGGTCAGTTCGTATTCAGGATCGATATGAGCATGGACAAGGAGTGCTTCTGTATTTTTCACGATATATCAAAGGTGGCCCGCTGAAGCCAAAGCAGATATTAAACGTGGATCATAAGGAGCTGGAATTTCGTTATTTTGATCACCGTGACCAGCGACGCAAGCGACTAAGATTAAAGCCTCAGGAGTTCTTAAGACGTGTCTTGCAGCACATACCTCCAATAGGAAAACACATGGTACGGAGTTATGGGTTATATGCTGGGTGCAATAAGAAAAAGCACGATCTATGTAGTAATCAAGTGGGTTTAATGAAAGATCAACGACTCCCAGCTGGATTGCAAATCCAAGATCTGGTGGTAGAGTGTGGGCAGTGCCATGAATCTACAAAGTTGACTGGCAGAGTGTGGTCTAAGGCGAAAAAAGGAATTTCCTTTATAAAGAGGGCGGCTCGGCAAGATAGTGCCGGCGGGAATGTACAACATGGCGATGAACCAGACACTGCAGGAATGGGCCTCTTTAGTTCGGCCTAAATTCAATGCCAAGTCATTTTTTTACCGCCTGCAGTGCAGGTTATCTAAGCGTTAGGCAAGAATGAGATCGAGCTATGGAAGGTAATAAAGAAATAGAAATTGGCAGGACCGAAGAGTTCATATCTTACGACCTTGCTATTTTGAAGGATCAAGGTAAGTGGAAGAAATACTGCCGAGTTGTCGCTAATGCTATGTCTGCAATACCTTGGATTGGACAAATTCTATCGACCGGAGCTTCGGTCCATGGGGAGCGTGAACAAGGAAAAGTAAACGAACTACACGAAGAGTGGTTGAAAGTCCACAAAGCGAAAGTTGAGCATCTTATGTTGGCACTTGACGAAATGGCTGGTCGCTTAGATTCCGTTCATGAAAACTATGAGGAAAGAATACAATCTGACGAATACCTAGGCCTAGTTCGGCGTGCATTTCGATCTTGGGATGCGTCAGAAACAGAAGAAAAGAGAGCTTATGTAGTAAACCTGATTTCGAATGCTGCTGCATCACACCTTTGTCCTGACGATCAAGTTAGGCTTTTTAATGATTGGTTAGATTTGTACCATGAAATTCATTTCAAAGTTATCAGAGCAATCTATCAAAGCCCTGGAATCACCAGATTTGGTATATGGCAAACAGTTAGTCACGATATGCCCAGAGAAGATAGTGCTGAAGCTGATCTATTTAAACTCCTAATAAGAGATTTAAGCACTGGTGGCGTTATAAGACAGTCCCGGCAAACTACCCATGACGGTCAGTTTCAAAAGCAAAGCACTAAAGGGAAAAAGCGCACAGCGGGTAGCGGAACAATGGAATCTGCATTTGAAAATACTAAGCCCTATGAGTTGACACAATTAGGTGAGCAATTTGTTCACTACACAATGAATCAAGCAGTAAAGAGAATAGGTAATGCCTAACAAAGCAAAGCAGCGGATTCGCTTTGCTCTCCGCTGTTTGCGGCGTTAACTTTCACTATGAATAAAGTCACTGCCACAATTTTACTGATATTCCTGAGTTTTGGTTCTCATGCCGATAGCCCTTTGCCAGTTCCCAAAGCAAAGAGGGTATGTAACATCTTCGTTACTTATTGTGCTTATTTGGAGCCTGCGAAAGACACTGTGGTCTACAGCGTGGAGGGTAATTTCGAAACTAAGGAAATATACAAAATAAGTGGCTGGCACAGGTCCTTTCATATTTCTCCAAGTGGTGAGTACGTAGTGGTGGGTTACCCTGGGCTAAATCTTGTTCCAAAATCAGTAACACCTAACCAAGTAATGTTATCCATCTACTTAAATGGTAAGTTGCAACATGCCATTACTCTTAAGCAACTCTTCCACAATTTAGAATCGCTGGAGCCAACAGTTTCACATTATCAATGGGGTTCCATTACAAATGTTTCCAATTACGATGTGCGCCTCGAAACAGTTGAGGGGATTGTCTCGGTAGCTCTAGAGAGTGGAAAGGTCTATCGTGCACCAAAAAGTTAACAAGAGCAGGCACGATCACAAATGCAAGCATTTGCTGGACCTCCGCCGCGTTGCGGCTCCGGCCCGTGCTGCAGGCGTTAGCTGTAATTGGATTATGAGCATTGATCTAGAAAAAGTACTGAAGTTGTTAGCAGAAACAGACACTATAAATCTTTCTGTCTTAAATGAGACTTCTTGGTTTAACGTGACTTGGCTCTGTGGTTATATTTGGGTGTCATCTGCGCTAATAGCTAAAGAAACAACATTCGAGGATTTTCTTGCATCGGTTTTTAAAAATGATCCAACGGATCCCAACCTCCCGATTGATCGTTGGATTCCTCATTGCGATATTCGCGAGGTAAGCAAGGAAAAATTATTGTCACACCTCGATCATGCACGATCAGATCTGGCGGAGGCAAAATCAGAGGAAGGGTGTGAATTCCCTACCGTGGATATGCCTTTAAATGAAAGTAGTACTTTAAATTTACGAAGCTGCTATGAAATTGTAGGGATAACTAATCCCTGTAATAAACATCAATATGGGCCAACATATATCTATGTTTGGCGCTCTGGAGATTGGTATCATTACTGTGAAATACACAATGAGTCATAGCACAGCTAACGAGGCCGAGCACAGCGACAGTTTTTCCGTTGCGGCTTCGCCTCCACTACAAAGCTGCGCGTGTTGGCGGCGTTAAACCCTATTCATCATTATCGAAGAAATGAAATATGTTAAAAAAGGATATTAAGGCATTTTTTAAAGCCGTTAGAGCTGGCAATCTTGACTTAGTTAAAGAACTTTACAATCAGATTCCTGAACTTATTAATGCATGTAGCTCTTCTCCACCCAAAAAAGATGATGGGCAATCACCTTTGCACGTGGCTTATAAAACTGGGAGCTATGAGATAGCAGACTATCTTATTTCTAAAGGAGCTGATGTTAACTTTATTGAGCAATCTACTATAAACGAATGGAATGCTCCTGTTATTCATGACTGTATCAGGGGAGTAGCGTTTAATACTTATGCTTTGGCTGATAGTGAAAAGGATTTTCAAATTGCTCTAAAGGCTTTACAAAATATTATCGAGAATGGTGCATCTGTAAATTCTGAAGATTCATACGGCAATAGCTGTTTGGCAAGAGCAATATTAGATACTAGGCAAATAATAGGTAGAGAATTTACTGATAAACAAGCGAGTATTGTGTATTCACAGTTTAAGTCTCTATTTCGTGTATTACTTGAAGCAGGTGCTGACCCTAATATGAAAACACAAAAGAAGAAAACGGCTTACGAACTCATAGAGCAGTTTAAATTAAATGAATACAATCTGGTTTAACAAGGCCAAGCAACCTCAGTCGCTGCGCTCCCTGGACAGCCTTGCTGCTGCACTTTTTGTGCATGGCTTCGCCATTTTAGCACAAAAAACACAGCAACAAGTCTGCCGTTGTTGGCGGCGTTGTACAAACCCGCTGCGCGGGAGTGGTGCCACTTTTAAATTATAAGAGGCATTTTAGAAAATGCATAACCGGGTATTGCAAAATATATTTTCTGCGTACAGTGGTTATTTATCTAAAACTGCGCAGCCACTAAAAAATTTAAAGGCTATCTCCTCGATACAAGAATGCCGTACAAAATCGATGGGAAGCAGTTATTATCGTTGTAAGCACAACCATGTCACTGAGCAGCATCATTCTTGTAGGCATAGAAGTTGCCCCCTTTGCTCAGGCAGAAAACAGCTCCAGTGGGTTGATCAGCAGCGTCGTAAATTATTTGATACAGAACATTTTCATGTGGTCTTTACTATACCTCATGAGTATCTGCCGATATGGCAATACAACGAGGAGAAGCTTACAGATATACTCTTTTTGTCGAGTAAAGAAACGCTATTTGAATTGATGGCAAGTAAGGACTATCACGGCGTAACCCCCGGGATGCTTATGGCTCTGCATACTTGGGGAAGACAGTTAACTTTACATCCACATATACACTGCCTGATCACCGCTGGCGGTTTGACTTTAAGAGAAAACTGGAAAGAAACAGGTGAGTATTTATTACCTGTGCGAGTGGTTAAGAGTCTTTATAGGGGAAAGTTTCAAGCGCTGTTACTAGAGCAGTATCGTGCTGGGCTAATCAAGCTGCCTCCCAGTTGGCCCATTGGCCAGTTTGATATTCTCTTTAAAGCTTGCTATCGCAAAGAATGGTCAGTTCGTATTCAGGATCGATATGAGCATGGACAAGGAGTGCTTCTGTATTTTTCACGATATATCAAAGGTGGCCCGCTGAAGCCAAAGCAGATATTAAACGTGGATCATAAGGAGCTGGAATTTCGTTATTTTGATCACCGTGACCAGCGACGCAAGCGACTAAGATTAAAGCCTCAGGAGTTCTTAAGACGTGTCTTGCAGCACATACCTCCAATAGGAAAACACATGGTACGGAGTTATGGGTTATATGCTGGGTGCAATAAGAAAAAGCACGATCTATGTAGTAATCAAGTGGGTTTAATGAAAGATCAACGACTCCCAGCTGGATTGCAAATCCAAGATCTGGTGGTAGAGTGTGGGCAGTGCCATGAATCTACAAAGTTGACTGGCAGAGTGTGGTCTAAGGCGAAAAAAGGAATTTCCTTTATAAAGAGGGCGGCTCGGCAAGATAGTGCCGGCGGGAATGTACAACATGGCGATGAACCAGACACTGCAGGAATGGGCCTCTTTAGTTCGGCCTAAATTCAATGCCAAGTCATTTTTTTACCGCCTGCAGTGCAGGTTATCTAAGCGTTAAGTGTCATTATGGACGATAGAGCATTTACAAAATTAATTGAGTATCTTGAGAAAGTTCCAGCGATACGTGGTGCCATCGGAAAAGGTTCAGAAGTAGATGGCTGCTGGTGGGTGAAATTCGATATTGATATTCACCATCAATTTGCGTGGCACACCGTCCAGGAGCTTGGTCATGTTTTGAACTACATGTCAGTCAATGAGCGTCTGCCAACATCCTTTCACCCGGTGTCTCCACCACCTTATATGAATGGTGGCCCTGATGAGTTTCTATCTTGGGTAATAGAGTGCCATAACCCAGAATTTAAGCCTGGTACATGTGCTGAGTGGCTTGTTGGTCGTTTGCCAAATCCAGTAGAGGACTTAGGGCAATGGGCTACGGAGTAAAACACTTAACAAGGGTAGGCAACATCGCCAGCGCAAAAAGCGCGCTGGCTGGACGTCTTACGCTACGCTTCAGCCGCCGTTGCTACCGGCGTTATGTGATCAATAAGGAAGTATAGATGGGACAATCAGCTTCACAGGCTGCAGCATTTTATCGAGATGTAGCCAAGAATGGTAAGCTATGGACTTGCAAAGATGAGGGGGGGAATCCTGCCCCTTTAACGTCAAGTGGAAAAAGAGCAATGCCATTCTGGTCAACTCATAGTCGAGTTCAGAAAATTATAAAAAATGTACCTGCATACTCAATTTTTGAGCCACAAGAATTAACATGGGAAGAGTTTGAAAAAGAGTGGGCACCAAATTTAACTGATAGTGAGCTGTTAATTGGCGTAAACTGGAGTGGTAAAAATGCTACAGGTTACGACCTTGAGCCAAGTGATGTTATTGCTAATGTTAGCTATTACCTCGACAAAAACACATAACCAGTGCAGGCAAAATCGCCCGCAAGCGGGCTGGACCTCCCTGGCGGTCGGCCTTTGCTGCAGGCGTTAAATGCTTATGCAATACGAATCTGGAGAAGAAGTAAAATTGGGTGATATCGTTGAATACGATGTGGGCCCAAACGAATTCGTATCTGCAAATGTTGTAATGCTCGGAGAAGACTATTCTCACAGCGAACTAGAAGAAGGATTTTTGCAATGGGTTACAACAGACAACGTTTTAGAAAAAGATAATGTCGTTGTAGAAGTAGAGCATGAAAAAGACAGCTACATGTTTACAACGTTGTGTTGCTTCAAGCTGAAAAGACGAGCAGATGCCTAATCATGCATTTAACCAGGCTAGGCACCGGACTACGCACTGCGTGCTTCGCTCGGTGCTAGCGGCGTTAAACGGTAATCGTAGATATGAGTAAGAGAAAGGCATTTAGCTTCACGAAGGGTTATACGTTTATATTCGAAGAAGACGGAGCCGTAGTTGAGGCTTGGTTCAGTGCTCTCTCTGGACTTGAGAAAGTATTTGTAAATGGCGAGTTAGTATCTTCTCAAAGAAACTTATCAACTGATTCAACCAATAACTTTTCTATTGGAGAAAATGAATATTCGACAAATCTCAACGTGGTGAGCTTATTGAAGGGTCCGTTTGTATGCACACTAAGTAAAAACGGCAAGGAGTATAAGAGGCAAAAGCTAGTTTTTCCCAAGGCCGAACCATCGAGGAAAGGACTGCCTTTTATTATTAGGCTTTCGTTCTTCATTCTTTTAGGCGCATGCTTTGGCGTTGCCAGTTCTTATTCGCAGCTTTCCAAAGAGTCTATTTACGTGTTTATCGCTCTAATATTCGTAGTTGTATTCGCCTATCACTCCAAGAGCTACAAAGGAAAGGGGCCGGTGATTGAGCATGAAGAAATCGTTTAACAAGGCCATTAAATTCGTTTCGGTCGCAAAAGACGCGCCCTCCACCGGACTGCCTACGCGTTGCTTCGGCATCCGTTTATGGCGACGTTATGTGTTCACTCGCTCCAATCTAAGAGATTAGTTATGATCCCGTCTTTATTTAGGAAAATTGTTTGGAATGGAGGTGGGTATGATTATTACTATTTTTACTTCTCGTCAAGTGGCCATGTATTTTGGGATGTAAGCGACTTGATTGATGAATATCCACCATTAAATAAAATTACAAATAGCAGAAATCTTCAAGGTGAATATAATTTAATAAATAATCAAATTGATTTTTCGATAGACTTTTACGGTGAAGAGCCTCGTGTAAAACTATGTTTCACTGTAAGCGATGGAGGCGGTTTAGTTGCTGAGGATGAGGTATTAGATGCTGGTGGTTTATTAGCTGGCGAGTGGGAACGATGCATTAACTGCTAAAATATTTATATTATGCCAAAACGGCATTTACAATAATGTGGCAGCTGGATAAAGCCCACATAACAAGGCGCTGCAACCGACCTCCGGCAACTGTCACCTTTTGTGCATAAAACCCGCACAAAAGGCGGCAGTTACCTCCGGCGGCTGAGCGCGGCGTTAGGTGCCAAAGGAAAGATTGTGCCAGATAATGAAATTCTATTATTCCCAAACGAAAATGAATGGGAACAGGTGATTCAGAAGCGAAACTTGGCTGATTCTTCTCCCGCCGTCTACGCAATCGTTAGTGATGTTTCTTTTGGTAGGCTAGTTGGAACAAGTAATGTCTTATATATCGGCAAGGCTACTTGTCTTGGCGGTGATGGTGATAACACTAGGCTGTATGGTTATCGTTATCAGCCGTCAAACAGTAGAGATGGGCGGATACGCGAGTTAGCTATGCGAGCAGCAGAGCATGGTCACAATTTAAAATTGAAGTGGCTCGTAATGGATTCAGCAGAAAGTGCTGCGACGAAAGAAACTGAACTTCTTAGAGGTTTCATGAGGTTACATCTAGAAGTACCACCATTTAATAGTAAAGTAACATAAGCACCTAACAAACGCGTGCATTTGACCTCCGCTGCGCTGCGGCAAATGACGCGGGCGTTAGCCGTAAGAAGTAGCTCATGGATAAATACGAGATTAAAGAATTAATAGGCGATTACTTAGAAGGAATTGTATCCCTGGATAGTCTAGACGGGTTGATTCAAACGGTATTACTTGGTCCCGTTGAAACTAGTCAAGGACTACAACGCTATTACATTGATATAGATACTTTACTGCTTGATAATATCGATACTTCAGAGGCAATTTGGAGTCTTGGGGAAGATGAAACCTATAAAGGCAAAGAATCAGAAATTGTCTTTTTCGAAGAGTTAAACCATCTTCGGGGAGTAAGGAAAAGAATATTGTCTCAAGAGGATGGTATTGCTAAATGGCAGCGTATCGAGTTAAAAGTATTAAATAGAATCGATGAATTACATGGCTAACAAGTCACTCCAGCTGACGTTTTTTCCGTCGCTCCTTTTTGTGCTTATAGCACAAACGGACTCCTTCAAAAACGCAGCTGAGTGAAGCGTTAGAGCAATAAATGGACACTGAAGAAATTTCTTACCTGGTCATATATCTGGCAGTTCTAGCTGTGTATTTCTTTGTGTCTTTCATCACTGTAAGGTGGGGCTGGAGAAAGTTTGAGTACTTCAAAAGCGCAGTCAAAATTCCACTAAGAACCTGTCTAATTACCTTTTTCTTTGCACCGACAGTATTTGCGTGTGGAGCAGCAGCTTTTGTACCTTTCCCAATATTATTGATAAGTGAATTCGTCAGCGAGCCTTCTGCATGCTCTAGCCAACTTAGGTTTGCATTTCCTGTACTAGCTATTTTTTGGGCGGTATGTTTAGTTGTATACCTTTCAAAGTTAGCTATTTGTAGGCTTAGGTCATGAGTGCAATGTTCAGTCTAACAATCACAGGCAGTTTGCGCCGGCCCCTTATGAGGCCTCTGCGGGACAGCCTACGCTACGCTTCGGCCGCCCCTGCTGTGGTCGTTAACTGTACTGGTGAAATTATGACTAGAGGAAAAGGGATAGCATTGAGGCTCGCATTAGTGGTCGTACTTGCAACTGCTATTTCATTTTTCTTTGGAATTAGTTTCTATATGAGTGTTGTTATAGTTGCAGCTTTAGGAGTTTTTGGCGAAATGGTACATATGCCTGAAAATATGCCAGGAGCTACCGACAACCCAGAAGGAAAAGAAGCTCATCCAATTAAGGCAATGGCCATTGGGGTACTTGTTGTATTTGTTTTACTGTTTGTGGGTTTTCTGTTTCCAGAGGTATACCGTTATGGTTTCGGTACATACAGTTAACAAGCCGCAGCAATCGCTCCCTTTGGTCGCTGGGACAGCCAAAACGCTACGCTTATTTGTCTGCCCTTGTGTGGGGCGTTATTGTGGCGGCCGATTTTCAGATGTTCTGTAGCTACTGCAAGCATCAATCTCTATCTGAGCACTTTTTTCTGAGAGTTTTCCTGCAATTTGGTACTATAGTTTCGTTCCAGTGCCATCGTTTTAAGTCAGCAGGCCCTGCAAGCCAGCTACGCCATCATGGAGTGCCAATCAGATAGTTAACCGGTTGGGAAAGTATGGTATTTTCCCCTTTAAATTTATCGGGCAGTGGCCAGCCAAAGATGGCTGGTAGAGAGCAAGTAGGTGGTTCAGTGCGCGCCAGCCATAACCAGGCTAGTCAAGCTCGCCCAACCCCTCCGGGGCTGGGCTGGACAGCCTACGCGTTGCTTCGGCTGCCCTTGCTAGCGGCGTTATTGTGGCGGTCATTTTTTAGATGGTTTGTAGTTGCTGCAAGTAACAATCTCTACCTGAACACGCTTCGCCAGAGAGTTCTCCTTCAAACTGGTACCGCAGTTTCGTTCAAGTGCCTTCGTTTAAAGCCAACAAGTTCTGCAAGCCAGCTGCACCATTGTGGAGTGCCAATCAGCTAGTTAACTGGTGGGGAAAGTATGGTATTTTTCCCTGTAAATTTATCGGGCAGTGGCCAGCCAAAGTTGGCTGGCAGAGAGCAAGTAGGTCGTTCAGAGCGCGCCAGCTATAACCAGGCCAGGCAAGATCGCCCAGCCGGTGGCTGGGCTGGACAGCCTACGCTTTGCTTCGGCTGCCCTTGCTGGCAACGTTATGTTGCTTGAGAGATCGGGATGAAGACTTACCATCTATATAAAGACAAGAATAGTGATTCGCATTATCTCGTTTCCCATAAAAGGGATAAGGTCATTAATCACATTGAGAGTTCTTTCGAAAAAGCTATTAATAAAGAGTACAAAGCAATTTCTCGTCTTGTAAGCAAGCTTGCTGAAGAGCCCAAATGTCTTGGTATTATGGAAGATTTCCCGATTGGAGATGGAATCTTTGAGGCAAAGGATGGAGATCTCTTAGATATCTGGTTCTCAAAAAACACACTAAATAATGAGTTCCTGATCTTGGGTACAGCGCATACATTAGATGATTTTCATCAAGAAGCAGTAGAAGACTATGGTGATATGGTAGGATCGATATCTAGCCATAAGAAAGCCAGAGCTGTTTATATAAATGCAACATAACAAGGGCCAGCAACGGACCGTCAAACCTGTCACTTTTTGTGCGCTTCGCAGCACAAAAACCGCCAGCTTTGCCAGCCGCTGTGGCCGGCGTTATAGCTAATCGAGCATGGAACGATACGAAGTCACAATAAATAGAATCGCTCAAGGTGAAATTCCTGTAGAGCAAGGAATCGAGTGGTTTCAAGGCCTCCCTGAAGAGGCGCGGCATGACGCCCTACGGGATATGAACTTATGCATTCATCAATCTCATCCACGAGAGTCTGAAATTGAAGAAGGTATCAAGTTGTCCGGCTTAAAGGAGTCCTATACGCCCTGCGTAATAATGCGGAAGAACAATTTCAATAATGCACGGGCAAAGGTGCTAGCTCTGCCCAGCCATGAATGGCTCAAGGCCTTTAGGCTTTGGCTCGCGATATTTACCATTGCTGATGGCCGTAGAAGAACTACGGATTGTAGGGCTGGGTGCAATCATTGGTGGCATAACCTTGAAAAGCTATAACAAAGCAAAGCAGCATCGCCCACTTCGCGGGCTGGACAGCTTTTCCGCGGCTTCGCCGCTCCAAATCTGCCGCTGTTTGCGGCGTTATGCATCATGAATGAATGGAACCTGATCAAAGATTTTAGAAAGCATTTTTCTGCCTCTATGGTTGACGAAAATCATAGGCATGAAGATGGGCTATTGATGGGCCCTTTCGAGCCTCTCGTAGTCCACATTGATAATGAGCCTGTTGGATGTGTCGATTTACGAAAGGAGCCGAACACTGTCGACGGCTATGTAGAGTTAGCGTACATATTTATTTATGCTCAAAAACAAGGATATGCTGCTGTAATTTTAAAAAAACTATGTGAATTAGCCGACTTATATTGCTTAGAGGTTGAGCTAGATGCTGTGCCAGTAATCAAGTTCGGACAAACAATTTCGAGAGAAAAGCTGCATTCCTTATATCGTAGCTTTGGTTTCAAAAACAGTGAAGTCCTTGGCTCAAATATGATGACTAGGTATCCAAATGCATAACAAAGTTAGCCAACATCAGTCGCTTCGCTCCTTGGACAGCCTTGTTATTGCGCCAGCTGTGCATGGCTTCGCCATTGTTGCACAGCTGCCACAATAACAAGTCTGCCGTTGCTAACGGCGTTATGATTAAGAAAGTTTCTAGATACACGCTCTTAACTTACTTGGATTTCGGGGGCCTAATTGATTACATTTTTATACGTTATACTAATTATCATCCTGGCTGTCGGTCTTGAAATGGTCTATGAAAAAATTAGTAGAGTTGATCGAATATATAAAGCCGATGATACAATGGAGGCTATGGCTAATAGCGGTGTTAAAACTTCTCTCAGGCTAATTGGCTTTGGTTTGTTATCCATTATGATTGTTACTGGTCTTACCCAAAGGTTTAACTAAGTGCAAAACATAACAAATACAAGCAGGTTGCTGCGGGCCTTTGGCCCTTCGCGGGACGGCCTACGCTACGCTCCAGCCGCCCCTGTTGTAGTCGTTAAGCGAATGGGTCCCAGTCAATGAAGTATGAGAAAACACTAAAAAGTCTCTGTAGGCAGCCAAAACTAAGCGTAGCTCAAGTTGAATCTATGTTTAGGAAGCGAAGTGGTATTGAAGTAATTGTTACCCCAAAGAATATTGGTCGTGACGGGTTTGAAATACAGACCGACGATGGACTATGTTTTGTAACCGAACGACCTATTCAGTATCTCAACAATAAATGGGGACGTGTTACGGGTCTTCAGGAAAGAATGCTAGATTTGGCTATCCCTGTTCCTCTTTACATTGGGGAAGGAACTGTAGTCGGAGATATTCATAGAATTAATAACTCAGATGATCCAGTTTCTGAAGCGAATTTATGGCTGCATCAATCCTTTACAGCTGATATAGCGGTCGCGTATTTCAATAAATATCTTTCTAAAAGTGAATCTTTTAAGGAATACAATTCAATTATATTCGAAGCGATAGAAGCTTATTATTTTGGTCTTGATCACATTGGCATAATGGCTTTATTTCCAGTATTTGAAGCAGGCCTAAGGAACATACAGGCAAAGATATTGAATAGTGATGTAGGGAATGTAAGTACAGAAAAATTTGATAAGGGACTCAAAGAGCTAATCCTTACGTGGGGGAGTACTCGTTTCCCTAACTACTGCTGGTATCCTGGTAAAGGGTATAACTCACAAGTCGAAATTGATTTTTTTACCCATGTAAACCCTCAATGTGATGTTATCAATGCTTTTAGGCTGTTTTTTCAGCAAGTCTTGTACAAGCCAAGTAACGCTGGCAGTTCCATGAATGGATTTAATCGTCACTTGGTTGTTCATCTCTTGAAAAACGATTTCAACGAGCCTTCAAATTTTGCAAGGTTGTTTTTAGCATTAACACAAATCACATTTATTGAGAGTTTGCACAATCAAAATGTACCGTTCTTCTGGAAAGGTATTGACGAAAATGACACGAAGATTAGTAACTATATGCGTGCTTTAACTGATCAGTTTTTTTCACCAAGACGGAAGATGCTAAAGGAGCAAGGTATATGCGAGTATCCCTGATAGCGCTTAACAAGGCGATGAATTTCGTTCCGGCCCAGTGGGCCTCTACCGGACAATCCACGCTGCGCGTGGCTTGCCGATTATCGCAGCGTTAGCAGTCTACGGAGGCATAGTTGAGACCTCTACGAAAACTATTGCTACTTCTGGAAGTAGTTATTTGCTTTGGCCCCTCACTTTTAATATTAGCGATGGGGTTAATCGTTATTCCTGTAGCGATATCATCCCTACTTGAAGGTCAATTTTCGGGCCTATACCTTATGGCGATGCTATTAGGTGGTAGCTTTGGTATGGTAGGGATTATATCGTTAGTATTAAAAATTATTGAGCCAGAGAGTAGTGTATTGTCACCAACCAAAATCAAAATATTCATGGCTATGGGACTTATATCCATATTAGGTTTCCTCTTCATGGTTTCTGAAGGCGGAATAAGTTGGCAAATGGTGGTGCTGTGTCTACCAATTTTGTCGTCGCTACACCTGCTTTACTTAGGTCGGCGATATGTACTTTCTATCAGCCGCTAACAAATACAGGCAGGTTGCTCCGGCCCTGCAGGCCTGCGCGGGACAGCCTACGCTATGCTTCGGCCGCCCCTGCTGTGGGCGTTAAGGCTCACTAAGTATGGGTATCGAACAAGACAAAAGAGCATATGAATTACTCGAAAATCCATTTGAGTATCAATCAATGATTGAACGTAAGGTGCTTTTTAAAAGTATCAGAATTTGGAACTACTCTTCCTTTGATCCTTTCATTTCATTTATGGTGGCAAAGGAAAAAGAAGAGTTTTACGCCCGACGGGTGATCTGGGATCAGTACAAAACAGTGCCCTCTGGTGATCCTCAAACATACTGTGCAGAGGTAAAAGTTGAGAGCAGTGTTTTCGAAGAACTTATCGAGAGCTTCTCAGAGGTAAGTGTTTCCCCATTAATTCCTGGAGATTTAGTTGGTATTGATGGTGTTAGGTCTGGCGTGTCTGTCAAAGACTTTCTATCTGAGTCAACGTTTAGTTGGTGGTCGGGAAGTCCCAAAGAATGGGGCGCCATAAGAGATTGGCACCAACAATATATTGTTAAAATAAATGGCCTATTCTCCGGTTCACCTATGAGTCTAGAGTCGGCCTTAACAAGCGGCTGCTAGGGACTGCATTACGCTGCGCTCCATGCAGCCCCAGAGCCGAGCGCTAAGTTTTATACACAAGTTCTTTCAGTTTTATTATAGAAATCAATGAGTTACAGTTTTCACGGTATAGGAACTACAGATTTGGCTGGATAATTATGCAGGACTGGGTCAGGGACGAAGTGAAAAATCAGGTTATGGGTGATATACGATTGAATAAGCGGTTGTCGAATATTCTTAGTAATTTAAGTTCCGACCCAAAGAGTAGTATTCCCTGTGCAAACAAGTCTTGGGCAGAAACCTTTGCAGCCTATCGATTTATCGAAAATGATAAAGTTAGCTTTGACTCGATTATGAGTGGCCATAAATCAGCCACTCTTGAAAGAATCAAGGTTCAACCAGTTGTTCTTATCCCTCAGGATACCACTTTCCTAAATTTTGCTACCGATTTAGAAAGCAAAGAAATGGGAACACTTCGACGCAAAGAGACTAATCAGCAGCTCCTACATACGTCTATTGCTATCACACCATCCAGAGATAATCTGGGAATTATTGAGGGTAGCATGTGGCAGCGAGATAAAGAATCTAGTGCTAATTCTCGCTATACCAAGTCGATACAAGATAAAGAGAGTCGACGCTGGCTAGACCATTATGAATCAGCTTGTGAGATACAAGAACACTGCCCTGAAACCACGATTGTGAGCATCGCAGATAGAGAGGGGGATATTCATGAGTGGTTTCAATTAGCTGAAGACCAAAATGAACAGCGGCGTGCAAGCTATATTGTTCGAGCCAAGGCTAATCGTAGTTTAGAGATCGAAGGAGAAGATACGACTTTACTTTGGGACTATATGACCAAGCAGAAGTCCATCGGGAAATACTCAGTCCGTATCCCCAAAAGGAATGGACAACCAGAAAGGGAAGCTAAGGTCAGTGTATCCATTGCAGAAGTAAGATTACAGGGAAAAGGAAAATCAAAACGACCTCTTTCTATCTACGCAGTTTTTGCTAAGGAATTAAGCCCACCAGAAGGCAAAAAAGGTATTGAATGGATGCTGCTGACCGATCTTGCAGTTGAGGACTTTAAGCAAGCGAGGATCATCATTGAGTGGTATCGAAGTCGATGGGAAATTGAAACCTATTTTAGAGTGGTGAAAGGCGGATGCCAGATAGAAAGTAATCGCTTTAGAACCGAGCAGCGAATGCTGAACTGTATTGCAATCTATATGATTATTGGGTGGCGTCTACACTCCATGACAACACGAGCACGAACACTTCCTGATACATCGTGCACGAAAGTCTACTCCGAAAAAGAGTGGCGCATGATATGGATAATGCAAGCTAAAACCTCCCCACCAAATGAAGCTCCAAGTATGAGAGATATAACTCGTATGTTGGCAGGACTTGGAGGCTTTCTGGGGCGGAGCGGCGATGGTGAGCCTGGAGTTAAAACCGTTTGGCAAGGGTACACTAAACTGCTCCATTATATGGAGGCTGCGGAGGCTTTAAATGGAATTAAATGATGTGTATAAAACACAGGCCGAGCGTTATACGATAAGCAAAGTATGAGTATCAAAATAGAATTCTGTAAGCATCAAGATATCTGGGATGACTGCTATCTTGGATATGTCATCTGCGAGAATAATTCAAAGAATACCGGCCAAGAAGCTATAAAGGCAGTCATTGAACGTGATATCTCATTTAATTTTTACCCTTGGTTAAATGAGACAGAATCAATATCCCTTCCTAAAAATGGCCTTATCAAAATCAGCAGAAACGAATTTGAAAATATATTTTTTAGAATGGCGCAAGAGGCTGTCTCTTATGGTAGTGATAAGCGATTGTTAGATCGTGAGATAAAAACAATTCTTGACTCTTTCATCACAGATGTAGATGGACGTGACTTTTATAGTAACTGTACTCATTCCGGGTGGCGCCCAGTAACTCTGCATAGCCGTGATAATTTCCTTTGTGTAGTAGGTAAACATAAAATCGGAATGTGGCTAAGCTGTGATGACGAGTAATCGTATAACAAGTGCGTCCAGGCGACCGCCTTCGGCGGCGCCTGACGCAAGCGTTAGTTGGCAGTAGGGGCAATTAATGAAATCAGGGAAAGGATTAGGGTGGCATCGCCTCCACACAGTTGAAAGTGTTTCTGAGGCGGGGAGTATTATCAATTCTGGTGTGCCTGTAGATATCTGCGGTTCAGGCGATGTACAGCCGATACATGTCAACGACAATCCGGATATAATTCGGTTGTTTATCAATTTGGGTGTTTGCCCCGATGTAAAAAGGGGCGATGGAATGGCTCCACTTCATATTCATAGTAATCCAGAAGTAATTCGTGTTTTGCTCGAGGGCGGGGCAGATCCTAATTTGCCAAATAGTGAGGGCGAGTTAGCGATACATTATGCATCAGACTTAGGGTGCTTGAAGCTTCTCCTTGAATATGGGGCTGACCCATCTAATCGAAGTGAAGAAGGCGATTTTGCTGAAAAACATTTTGACGATGCAGAAATGGAGGCATTAATAATTGAGTACCGAGCTAGAGAGAGCAACTAACAAAGCAAGTCACAGGAAAAAAATTTCGCTGGAGCTCCAATTTTTCCTGTGCTCTTGGCGTTATAGAGCAGCAGGGTTCGAGTAATGGAAGTACCTATATCCCAAGAATTCGTAAAAATCTGTAAGCAAATTAAAGCCAAATCGTATTCAATCTCCCAGTGGTCTGAAATCGAATCCGATGATATGTTTCACTCAGATTCTTTTCGTGGTGGCTTTGATGCAGATGAACAGGAGTTCTGCTTTAGCTTTTATGACCAAGCTGGAGATGAGTATTGGTTTCAAGTAAGTCTTTCTTCAATCATAGAAATAGCTAGTGGTATACAGCTTAAAATTGTAGGTAGGGCTGCAGACTGAAGGCCTATAACAAGGTGCTCAAACACCGTTCCGGCCGAAAGCGGCCTCCACTGGACGCGCAAAAAGCGCGCGCCGTTTAGCACGGCGCTAAGTTTTATACACAAGTTTTTCCGGTTTTATTATGTAAATCAATAAGTTACAGTTTGACCTGGCATGAATTACAGATTTGATTGGATAATTATGCAGGACTGGGTCATGGAGGAAGTAAAAAATCAGGTTATGGGTGATACACGCTTGAATAAGCGCTTGTCCAATATTCTTAGTAGTTTAAGTTCAGATCCAAAGAATAGCATTCCCTGTGCAAACAAAACTTGGGCAGAAACGTTTGCAGCTTATCGCTTTATCGAAAATGATAAAGTCAATTTTGATTCTATTATGAGCGGCCATAAATCTGCAACTCTTGAGAGAATCAAAGCGCAGCCTGTTGTTCTTATCCCACAAGATACTACCTTTCTAAATTTTGCCACTGACCTAGAAAGTAAAGAGATGGGAACACTTAGGCGTAAAGAGACCAACCAACAACTCTTGCACACCTCCATCGCGATAACACCATCCAGGGTTAATTTGGGTGTTGTTGAAGGTAGTATGTGGCAGAGAGATAAGGGGTCCAGTTCTAATTCCCGCTATACCAAGTCGATAAAGGATAAGGAGAGTCGACGCTGGCTAGACCATTACGAAACGGCTTGTCAGATACAAGAGCACTGCCCTGAAAGCACAATTGTGAGTATTGCTGATAGAGAGGGTGATATTCATGAGTGGTTTCAGCTGGCTGAAGAGCAAAGTGAACAGCGGCGGGCGAGCTATATCGTTCGAGCTAAGGCCAATCGCACTTTAGAGCTCGATGGAGAAGAAACGGTTTTGCTTTGGGATCATATGAACGAGCAGAAATCTATTGGTCTATACACGGTAGACATTCCCAAACGGAATGGGGAACCTGGAAGAAAAGCCAAAGTCAGCGTATCCACTACTGAGATACGGCTATTTGGAAAAGGAAAATCTAAACGACCACTTTCTCTCTATGCTGTATTGGCTAAAGAAATAAACCCACCAGAGGGTGAAAAAGGCATTGAGTGGATGCTGTTAACTGATCTTCCAGTTGAAGACTATAAGCAGGCGAGAGTTATCATTGAGTGGTATCGAAGCCGGTGGGAAATTGAAACCTATTTTCGGGTGGTAAAAGGCGGATGCCAGATAGAAAGTAATCGTTTTAGAACAGAGCAGCGAATGTTGAACTGTATTGCGATCTATATGATTATTGGATGGCGACTACATTCGATAACTACACAAGCAAGAAGTCTTCCTGATGAACCATGTACGAGTGCTTACTCTGAAAAAGAATGGCGCATGGTATGGATGATGCGAGATAAAAGCTCCCCGCCAAATATACCTCCGAGCATAAGAGATATAACGCGTATGCTGGCAGGTCTAGGAGGATTTCTAGGACGTAAAGGGGATGGCGAGCCAGGGGTTAAAACTGTTTGGCAAGGATATGCTAAGTTACTCCATTATATTGAAGCAGCAGAGGTGTTAAATGGATTTAAGTAATGTGTATAAAACACAGGCTTGGCGTTATGTTTTATTGATTCTTAGCTTCAATTTATATTTGTGATGACTAAAGGGATTTTGTATGAAAGAAGAGATAGCTGAGTTAAAAAGTGAATTTAAGGCTAAGTTATTATTCTGGAATAACATCAAAAGTAAAAAACTTAAAGTAGCCTTGATAGTTTTGTTTGTTGGCCTCGTAGGTTTAAAGGTTTTTACAACCGTTTTGACGTTCGACTGGCTAGTAATTTTTTAATTGATAAAGCAGTGTAGTAAAGCATAACAAGCGCATGTTGTTCGCCGCTATCTCGGCCGGACGGCTTAGAAACCTTCCCCCATTGAGTAGACGCCTATCTTTTAAATAGGATAGGAAAAAATGCCGAAAATACTGAGTGAAGAGCGGGTTGTTGAATATTCAACAGAGTTCAAAGTTAGAGTGGTAGCTCTCACTAATCAACTGAAAGTAGATACGACTACTATCGCCAACATTATTGGTTTGCATCCAGTAATGGTGTATAGATGGCGACAGGAAAGTAGAGAAGGCAAGCTGGTCGAGAAGCCCAGTCGTAGAATAAGTATGACAAAAGCAACGAAAAATCGGTCTCAAACCGATGATAAAGAGATAAGACGTCTAAAAAAGAAAGTCGAGAAATTGCAAAAGGAGAATGATTTCCTAAAAAAGTGGGAAATGTACCTGAAAGATCCAAAGCCGAAAGATTCTCATTCATAGCTCTTAATCGATCAGACTTTGGTGTCAGGTACTTATGTAGATACTTGAATGTTTCACCCCAAGGGTTTTATAAATGGCTCAATCGAGATGAGAGCACTCGTGACATAGAGAATAGGCGAATTCTAAGGCGTATCGAAGCTATCTATACACAGCATGATGGTAATTATGGAAGTCCAAGAATTAGCGCAGAGCTGAAAGCTAATGGTGAAAGAATAAATCACAAACGCGTTGAACGCCTTATGAGAGAGGCTGGAATCGTGGGGAAAGCTGGAAGGATCTATCGTCGACGCCCTTTGCCTGGAAATCCTTGTATTAAGGTTGAAAATTTACAAAGAGAGCATGGTATGCCGAGTAAACCAGACTCTCAATGGGCTGGTGATGTAACCTATCTGAAGATCAATGGGCAATGGCAATATTTAGCTGTGATTATTGATCTTTACTCCCGGAAAGTGTTGGGTTGGGAGCTGTCGGATACTCGAACTGTTGAGCTAACACTGTCAGCGCTAAATAAAGCTGTCCGTCGCAGAAATATAGAATCAAATCTAATATTTCACAGCGACAGAGGTTCTGAGTACGGTGCTTATGCATACCAAAACCGACTCAAAGAGCTGGATATTGAGCCGAGCATGAACCGTCCAGGGTTTATGAATGATAATGTGTATGTGGAATCATTTTTTCAAACACTGAAAACTGAGAGTTTCAAAGGATTTAATTTTAAATCCGTTGAGGAGCTAAGAACCAACTTAGCTTGGTATCTTGATAGGTACCATAACTTTAAAAGAAGACATGGTTCACTTGGGTTCAAAAGCCCAGATGAATATGAAAGAATGGCCGCATAAGATGAATATAAGGTGGCGTCTACTTTAAGGGGGGAGGCTTCTTACGCTATGCTTCAGCCGCCGCAAATGCAAACGTTAGGCAGTAGAGTTAAGGAATATAAGTTAATGGAAATATCAGTATTTCATAGATTGTATAATTCTTTCGGTGGGCATCGGTCGATTTCACTAGTTTCAGAGATACTGGAAAATGATGAGCCAGACTTTGGAAGTGCCGTCGAAGAGATAGAAGTCACTGTTCACTTTTACCATGATGGTCCAGCCAGAAAGAGTTTGGAGCAAACTCAGGAAAACTTTCACAATAATCTTAAAACCTTACCTAAATGCACCTTTTATAGAAAGAAGAAGCGAATTGCTCTGGATATTGAAGGAACTTTTACTACCGGTTACGAAATAGAACGAAATAAAAAACCTCCTATTCAGATAAATCCAGATTGGGTTAAAGCGACTCTAGCAGACATAATTGAAAACTTAACTGCCATTAAGCCTAAAATAAAAAAGTCAGATGACTTCTCATATGAAGAATTTCAGAAGTATCTAAGTAAAAAGCTCGAAGAAATTCCGCATAACGTTGAGGAACTTGAAAACCTACAGAATGAAGTCAGAGAGCGCAGAAAAGCAGAATTCGAAAAACTCGATGAATGGGAAAAGCTGGGGCTCGATTGGGTAGACTTTCACCCAAACGCAAAAGATGTTGTGCCAGTACCAGGTTTGTGGAGTTGTGGTGACGAGTTTGCACCAAATGGGAATGATACTGGTGCAGATACTTTAGGTCTTTTTACTGACTGGAATAACCGCAATAAAAGTAAATCTCCACTCGTTTTTCTAACGAAGCTGTTAAAGGGTTGGGAAATCGATATAAATAAACCATATGATAGTGACTATAGCTCTTATACCTACTTTCAAGCGACAGTCGGCTTAGCATTTGCATCAGCTAAACTAAGAGGTGAATGCGAACAACCCCTTAAAGAAAAAGCAATGCAAGCAATTGAGAAGTACCTGCAAAGCATTGCTGCCGAAACGAATTGGGAGCATAAGAACGAATGCGAAGAGAAATTAACAACGTCGCTGAGTGTGCTCGGTAAGATGCCTAACAAGGCGTTGCAGCCGATAAACGGCTGAACGCGGCGGTATAGCTATTTAAAAAGCATCTCTTTTACCCAAAAACAGTCAAACACCCATAGCTGCTAATAGGGAGTACAGTGTTGAATCGTCAACCTTATCCGCTATTGAAAAATCACGCCCATATTGCCAGTACCAGATTGGAGGGCAGTTGCAGAATTACCGGATGTTGCCTGACCGATTTCATGCACATTAGATGTGCCAATCTGGGATTGACTGGCAAAGTTGGATATCCCCGTCTGATTGGTTAGTGCCATATTCATCATGCCAGTTTGGTTGGTATCAACTATGCCAAAATCAGAAGCATCTTGATTAACTTCCGACATATTCATCATGCCTGACTGGAATACGCTCACAGTATTATTATTTGAATTATTTAACTGTGTAACAATGCCATCATTGCTATCTCCGTCTTGTTGAATAAGTAAGCTATTAAAGTCGCCGTCGTTTTGAGCCATGCCAGCGATATTAGCAGTTCCATTCTGGATCATAACTGAGGTATTTGAGGTGCCGCTAGATTGGAAACCAATAGCACTATTGGCCATTCCTGTCTGGTTCACTATAAAACTGTTAAAGGAGGTATTGAGTTGAGTATTACCGGAAATTTGGGAATCTCCAGATTGCAATACAGAAATAGTATCGCTATCTGACATTATCTGCGCACCGCCATAGCTATTGGTATCCCCAATTTGGTTAACAAAAACAGTACTTAACTGAGAGTCAACTTGCGACATGCCTACCTCATTAAGATTGCCCTGCTGAATTGCCGTAATCTGGGTAGAGTCACTGTTATTTTGTAGTAAGGCAGGAGCGGTATTTAGATTTCCAGTTTGAATATGAATAATAGTGCCATTTTGAGTGGCATTCTCCTGTACCGGTGCAGATTCGTTGAAATCACCATCCTGGGTGATTGCGATCAAACTGTCCATCGTTGCGGGATCACTTTGGTCCGGGTTAGCCATATTACCATTTCCATTCTGGTTCACTATGGCAGTATTCCCATTTGCGAGTGAATACCCACTAATTACTAAGAAGATAGCTGCCGCTATCGGGGTGAAAGCTTTCATGATGATCCCTTAAAAATCAAGCGATTAATTTTGTTACAGACTGTTGATCGATTTGGGACTCAGCTGAACAGCTAATTAGGCGGAGAATGCTCTCAAATCTTTGTCATTAAAGTTGAAGTGGAGTCACCAATACAGGATTTCATCCTTAGAGAGTTCCTACTGCTTGTCTGGCTGTCTAGGTAAAATAGAGGTGACACGGGAAGTATAGGGCTGGATTGCAGTAGTTATCTTTAGGAAGATGATCTCAAAAAGCTGGGAATAAAGTTTAAACATATAGGGATAACTAGTTTAGTAAGAAATTCCTATATTTATATTGTTTATAGAGTGCCAGGCTTGGCAATTTGTCTACATCATCGACGACAGCCATTGTGCTGGTACGATTGCGCGATCTGCAATTACGCAAAAGGCTGAGCCCGCAAGCTCCGAAGCCGTCGCCGTGCTCAAGTGCGTTATTGCCGTGATTGATGATCAGAACAGCGTGCAGACCGATGCCCGATGGATCGGGTCTATGTGACAACGAAGACACTCACCACAGATGCAGGGCAGGCGGTCAATGTGATTGACGAGGCAGCGGGCCTTGTTTCTGACTGCATTGGTGAAGTGGCGAATCGCATGGTCGTGCATAGTTCTATTGCGGTGATGGAGATTCCGAGTGGGTGAGTATGGTTGCAATTAACTGCGGTGAGCGAGTTTATGCGGATGATGATGGTGAGTGGGGTGTTTGTAACAATGAACTTACGCGCTTCTGCAGATCGAAGTGCAGGGCATCCAAAACGGTCCCCCCGACTCCCCCAGCGATGGCGACCGCTACATAGTGGCCAGCGATACCGGAGACTGGGCAAGCCAAGACGGCCAACTGGCCCGCTATGTAGCAGACCCCGGCTACTGTAAATTCTTCCCCGCTAAGGCCGCACTCAATCAGGCGGGCGGCCTGCTGTATATCAACGGCAGTAGAGGCTGGCAGGTAGCCAACCGCCCGGCGACTCTGCCGCAGATCACTGGGGATACCAGCACGGATCTGGCCGGGGTGGTTGGGCAGGTGTTGGCAGCGTTAAACAATATTTACTGGGATAACCAAGTCACCTAGCCTGCTTCGTATATCTGGGATCAAAAGCATCTGCATCTTATGCACAGGAAAAAAGGTGTTAACTTTCTGACTTTTAAGGGGGTTCCAAAAATATATATAGCACCCCAAATGTCTGGATATAATGCAGTTGCAATATGCCCATTTGTGTACATTGGTACCAACTGTCGATAGGTTAATGTTACTTAAAGGCTTTTTATATCGTGGTCGAAGGAATTTTGTGGGTATAGTGGTGGGTGATATATTGCAGCTGCTTTTGAATACACTGTTAAGCGTTCAAGGAAGAGCATTGAAGATAGCTACCATATTAGCGCTAGTAATAATTAGTAATCCTGTTTGGGGGAATAGTCTTAATACAGTCAAGAAAATACAGGAAAGTATTTCTGCTAATCTATCGCAAGGCGATAGCAAGGAAATAATTGAAGAATATTTAGCCTCAGCTAACATTGTGTATTCTTACGATAAGTATTCTTTTAGATATCAGGCCGTAGTACGAGAGAATGAGGCTGACTGTAACATTGAATCTATATTTCTTAGGCTATTCTATGAATGTGCCATTCAAATATATATCAACTTAAATGAGCGAGGGGACTACAAAGATCATGAGGTTTTCCAAACTTATTCTGGCTTATAGCGTTGCAATGCTTAGCAAGTACAAGCAGGTTGCTACGGGCCTTCGGCCGCCCCTGTTGTAGTCGTTCAGGCTGTAGAAAAACTAATTTATGTCTTTGCTTTCTTAGATGTGGTCAAATATTAACCATAAATGGTGATTCTACGTGAATTCTGATCTAGCTTTCACTGATGAGTAGGCTATTTTTCACGTAGAAGCACAATACGAAAAGAGGGCTGAGTTTTTCTACACCCTCGTTAGGCAGTAAACGAATCCATGACTTCTCTAGATAAAGCGATAAGTAATCTTGGAATTAAACGCACCATAAATTTCTCTGGCAAGCAGATTAAACTAGCCTGCTTACTTCGGGAAGAGGATAGGCGCCCCTTACAAGCAGACTGGTGGAAAGGTAAGCAATCAACCCTGATCGGAGTTGATGATAATGGCAATTTTTTGCTCAGGCATTGCGGTGGCTATATATTCTATTGGTGCCATCAGGCACAATTCGAAGAGGTAATCGCAAAGAGCGAGGGTGAATTCCTCAAATTAATCGAGTTCGGAGAGTAGCCCATGCCTAACAAATGCAGCAAGCAACACCCAAGCAAGCTTGGGTTGGACCTACATTCCGCAGCTTCGCGGCTACATTTCGGCCGCTTCTGCAGGTGTTATATTTCAAGGAAGGTTATGAACAAGATTCTTTTAGCTTTACTCTTTATCAGTCAATTGGCTTTTGGAGAATCTCCAAGCCCAAAACTGATAATGGCCACATCCGCATACGACACACCCATTAATTGGGCTGGTGAGATAATTGACTCCAAGATAAAAGAGAATGGAGAAAAAGTATCAGTTTACTGGCTTGTAAAGCACCATTTTGAAAAAGCCCCGCTTAGCGATAAGCCATATAAGTTAAAGAAAACGGGTGACGGCTACTTTGTTATTCATCTAGTTATTTCGTCAACAGTAGAAGACGCCAAATTGTTAACTGAGCAAACTAAAGGCTCCGGCTCATTTGCTGTAGTCAAAGGCATTGCCCTCAGCCAAGTTCAATTTAGTGGGCACACTGCAGTCGCCATTGAAACAGAAACGATGGACATCACCAGTGAAATTGAAATATAAAAAGTATAGGTAGGTTGCTGCGGGCCTTTGGCCCTTCACGGGACAGCCTAAGCTACGCCCCGGCCACCCCTGTTGTAGTCGTTAAATGTCTAAATGATTTCAGGAATTGAGCCAATGGGCATTTTTATTGTTTTAGCCTTGCTTCTTTGCTGGCTTTCAATTTTATGGGGGCCAGCAATTTATAGCTTTAGGAGAAAGGGGTTCCCAATAAAGTCAAAACTAGTGATGGCTACACTCGTAGGGCAAGTTATATTGGTAGTTCTCTTGGTAGTATTGGCTGAAGTTGTAGGCCTCTTAAATCCGGGCGGGCTAATTTTAGCATTTACCATAGCTGTTTCAGTTGGCGGCTTTTTTATAATAAGGTGGCTTTGTGCCAAAAACATTTAACAAGTTTATCAGCCATCGCCACTTCGTGGTAGGACAGTCAAACTGCTGTCCTTTTTGTACGTTTTTTTACGCAAATTATCGCACAAAAACCCCATCACTTTGCCTGCCGGTTATTGAGGCGCTAAACATATGAAATTCATCACACTAATATTTCTCCTAATACCCCTACAAAGCTATGCATGCTCATGCTGGCATATAGGAGAAGTTGACAAGAGTAAGTCATTCCTCGTAATGCCTATAGAGGGCGAAGCGATCTACCCCGTAAGCGAAGAAGAAGGAAAAAAACTTATGGGGGCGGGTGAGGTTACAACAATACTTGAAGTTTTCGCCCCACTAAACAGCGGCCTCACAAAAGGCAGCAGGATTACCTTCAAACAAAGATATAGTATGTGCACCGCATTTCTCTTGCCCAATGGTGTGTATAGAATTGACTCTCCACCAGAAAGTAAGTTCATCACAGGATCAAGGTGTAGCATACACCTCGAAGATGTAGGCAAAGTGCCCGAGAGCGTAGACCCAGAGCTTGTAGATTTAATTAAGCAAGTAAATGAATTGGATCAAATTAGGCCTTATGCCAAGTAATTGTTTAACAAAACGCGCAAGCGGGGCAAAGTGCTGCGTACTTCGCTTGGCATTATGTCTAAGGAAGTGATTAAGGGAAACTTGAGTAGAATAATCTTTTTCCTTTTGGGGATAGTGATTTCATATGGCATTTCAGTTGTCTGGTGGAATGCGTGGATGTATAAAGAGGTAGTTGGTCCAGTTCCTTTCTTGAATTGGATGTTCTCGATTGATGGTGAAGCTTCATATTTTCTAACGGAGCTGGAAATGTTTGCGCACATATTATTCCTGTATTTAATTGGCTATTCCCTTTACTTCTTAGTAATCCTTAAGAAAGGTAGGTAATATATGCCTGTGAAACACATAACAAATTGCTGCATTCGACCACCTACACTCCACTCGCTTTGTACTGTACGCTAAGCTAGCACAATGCGGCTCTATTCCGGTGACGGCTGAGCAAGGCGTTAACCAAAAAGATGAAGCATGATTTCTGAGAGAGAAAATACGATTATTGCGGCAGCATTTGAATACTGGATCGAAAAGTGGGGCTCGGAATGTCCGGCTTTGTTTGGTTTTGAGAAAGAAACGCTGGAATCGATAAGAGCCGCTTGGCCACAAAGTATATCGGAGTGCTCATGTGAGTGTGCATTAGCCATAAATAGTTCATTCGGTGAAATCTTGTATGGAGCTTCTGCGCTAAACGTAACTAAGTTCCATTCTATCTTGGGTTTTGAGCGTAATGAGATTGAGGTGTTGTTTAAAGCCCTTCGGCCAGAATTGGAATGTAAAATTGATTAACAAGGCGAAGTAGCATCGACCCTCCGGGGCTGGACCTCGCTATGCTCGGCCACTATTGGGAGCGTTATCCCAACCTCTTCCAGAGTTGCTAGCTACTCTCAATGACCGAATGAATATGCTTGCGAAAATTCTCCGGTAGTTGCGAATAGAGTCGAGCAGTAAAAGGGGGAAATGGAATCTGTGCAAAATAGTGCAGGTTCTCCACTCCGTAAATCTCCACCAAAGTAATCCCCACGGCCTCACACCATACCGGCAGCAGGTCCGCCGGAACTCTTTGTACGCCCGTTTCCATTTTCGAAATTTGAGATGACGCAAGCCCCAGCTGTCTTGCCGGCTGTGCAATCATCATCCTCTCCCGTTTCCGTACGTTGCTCAGGAGATCGCCTAGTGATCCGGCCTCAAATATCGAGGTGCGTTTGGCGGCTTGTCGTCATAAGGCAATAAAGATGGCCGGTGTTAGGTGACACAAGATTGAGATAGGGCTAGCAGTTACAAGGAGTTGCGCATGCCTATAAAAGCGCAAGTGGAGCAATTGCAGCGGGTCGCAGGCCTGTGTGTGGCCCTGGAGCGGGTAACAGGCTGCCCTGATTTAGCGGGAATGGATGCCGTGTTAAAGCTGATAGGTGAGGAAGTGAGCACCACTATCCAAGGTGTTATCTATTCGGCTGAGTCAAAAGGAGGTGGCGGCGCCGAGATGGCTTGAGTACAAAATACCTGTGAGGCCCTGGAGTCACACTGGCTACTTGTCTTTATTGGGTGCTCGCCACTACACTGTATAAAAATACAGTACATTGCTAGAGCACATGAAACTTTCCCCTCTATACGGCAGTGGTGTTAGCTGCGGCTTTCCCTCGCCAGCGGATGACCACAAAGAAGCAGCGCTGAGCCTGGATCAACACTTGATAACCAGCCCGGCGGCGACATTCCTCGCCCGCGCTAACGGCGACTCTATGCAGAACCTCGGCATCTTTGACCGGGATCTGCTGGTAGTCGACCGATCATTAACGCCAATACACGGTGATGTGGTGGTGGTTGCCCTCGATGGGCAGTTAACGTGCAAGGTGCTCGACCGCCAACAGGGCCGCCTGCTATCAGCCAATGATAAATACGCACCGATTCCCATTTGGGAGGGGCAGGAATTGATTGTTGAGGGAGTGGTCAAGGCTTCCGTGCGGTACCACCGGTCCTGCTGATGTTGGCACTGGTTGATTGCAACAGCTGCTATGCCAGCTGCGAACAGATATTCCGCCCCGACCTGCGCGGGCTCCCGGTGGTAGTCCTTTCCAATAATGATGGTTGCGTGGTGGCTCGCTCGAAAGAGGCCAAGGTATTAGGTATTCCTGATTTGCAGCCGTTCTTCAAGATCGAGCATCTGTTGCGAAAGCACGGGGTAAAGATCTTCTCGAGTAATTACGCCCTGTACGGCGATATTTCCCACCGGGTAATGATAACGCTGAAGCAGTACAGTCCAGAGGTTGAAGTCTATAGCATCGATGAGATGTTTCTGGATCTACATGGGTTGCAAGAGTGTCTACTGGATTACGGCCAGCAAATAAGGCAAACCCTCTGGCGGGATGTTCGCATGCCGGTGGGCGTTGGCATTGCCCCGAGTAAAACCCTGGCCAAGCTGGCAAATAGAGTCGCCAAGAAGATCCCCAAATGTCAGGGCGTCTGCGTCTTGGACTCCCCCGCAAAGTGGCAATGGCTGCAGCGACGCACTGAAGTGGGTGATGTGTGGGGTGTAGGCAGGCGCCTATCAAGGCGACTTGGGCACCTGGGTATCAAGACAGCCTATGACTTGGCACAAGCCAACCCGAAAATTCTACGCAGCCATACGAATGTAAATATTGAGCGCACGATAGAAGAGCTAAATGGCATTAGTTGCTTAAGCCTGGAAGAGCAGCCACCGGCCAAGAAACAGATCTATTGCACACGCTCATTCGGCGAAAAGCTCACCGATCTGCAGCCGATACTGCAGGCCGTCACCTTGTACGCAAGCAGGGCAGCGGAGAAGCTGCGCACTCAGGATTCCCTGGTGAAGTCCGTCCATGTATTCCTGCATACCTCACCCCATGAGCCGCACTACTACAGCCGCAGCACCGTAGTGCAAACCCCTTACCCCACCGATGACACTCGGCTGATAGTGCAGCTGGTAAAGCGCGCGATTACAGAGCTGTTCCTGCAGGGGCATAGATTCCTGAAAGCGGGGGTGGGGCTGGTAGAGCTTATCCCCCGATCACTGGGCCAAGGCGACATGTTCACCACGGGCCAGCCAATACGATCAGGTGAGACCATGCAGGCTATCGATCAGATCAACCAGAGGTTTGGCGGGGTACCTTGTTTCTGGGAGCTGAAGGTATCGACAAGAAGTGGAAGATGCGACAGGAGCATCGATCGCCAGCCTATACGACTCAGTGGGACCAGCTACCGGAGATTACGGTCTAGCTGCTGCGTAAGCGTATGAGGTCTTTGTAAGGTTAATGGGCGGGCTCTCGTGGAGCCTGCAAAAGAGCTAAATCGACCTAATGTTCGCGGAAAGGGGTAGATGATAAAGACGTTGGTGCGCTGCCGCAGTTGGCGCGTATCGTATAGAGTTTGCGTCATCTGAAACGTTACGGGCTAGCAAAAGATAAGTGGGGGGACTGAGTGGGGGACCACAAAAGGCAGAAACAAAAAAGCCCTGAAAAATCAGGGCGTTCTGTATGAGTAATGGCGGTGGGGCAGGGATTCGAACCCTGGGACCTGTTACAGTCAACGGTTTTTAAGACATCTGTTTAACTTTCCATTGGTACTCAAAATGCCACTAAATGGCGTTATCTTGCGTGAAATCTCCCTTTATTACCCTGTAACCTTCAGTTGTGTTGAGATATTCAGGGCAATGTTTTAGGGGCGATTTTCAGTATTTTTGAGCACAGGCCGCATAGGCCATACTCATTCAAATCCAGAGGCTCATTTAGCTTCTCCAGCTCTCTTTTGATGATGCTTCTCTCTGTATCTTCCGAAAACCCTGGATCAAGAATACTGGGCTTAAGGCCGGTGGTTTGACACTGTTTACATGAAACAATAAAACGCTTTCCACGCCCCAGTCATGTATCAAGGGGGTATGATTTTCCGCGTTTTAAATGTTTGCTATGAGACATATCAAAATGATTATTGTGCCCTTAGATTTTAGTGGATAGCCCTTATGTCAATTGTGTCTGGCAGCAAAGGTGAGTCACTTAACTGTAAAGGTGGCCTGGTCATTAGTGCGGAATAGCTCAAGAGCAAACGGTTGGGCCAGCGTATATACATCTAAAATGTTGTAATCTTTACCTGGCGTAGCTCCGGACTGGATGAGGGCATCCTCAACATTACGAGCTGCAATCATAAGCATGTCTGTTAAGTCTGTTTGATCTACTTCTTCAAATCTTTGAATCAGTGGCTTTGGCATTTTATATCCTCATTTAGCACTATCGTAGTCGGTGGATGCGAGTAACAAATAGTTTTTGCTATCCTGCTTTCGGATAGCGCAGTCGGCTCAACTATAATTATTTAGACTCAAGCCATTTGCCATTATCTAGCGGTTCCTCCATTCCATAGTAATCTTCCAGAAATCCTCTGATCGTAGTGTCTACCATATAGGGGGATATGTTGATTTTCTTTATCATTGCATCTCTGATTAAGTCCCCCATCCAGTTCAGAACAGAGCAGCCAAATTGCTTAGTGTCCAAGTTAATATTTTCACCTTCTTTGTGTAAAAAAGCAGGTAATAAATCAATGTAGGATTTTGGGACTTTGTGGTATTCCAATGCTTTAATTAAAGAACCTTGATCGTTTTTATATACTGCTGCATTGAGACATTTAATCTTATTTGTTCGGCCCCAGTTGTTGGGGTCATGAACGGCAGTAAATAGTGATCTGGTATTCTTTGGAGGAGTCCATTTGTCTTGTTCTATGAAATCTAATTTGAACTCCTCATTATGCATTTGAGCGAAATTTATAGTTACATTTTCATAGTGAGGGTGATTTTTCTTTGCATCGTTAAATTCGTCAATGATTTCTTGGTGGATATTATTTTGATTTCCATTATCTTTGTTTTCGCCATAAGTTCTACATCCTAAATAGACTCCTTTTATGGCTTCAACTGGTAGAGGAAACAAAAATATTGATTTTCTATCATTGGGGTCCTTTTCGACGTTTCTAGTCACAGCAATAGGAATATTATGATCCCCATTGAAGTCAAGAATCATTCGGTACTCTTCCTCATATCTCCAGTCAGTGCTTTTTACAAAAAAACGATCATAAGCTGATTCCATAGTTGAGGCGGATTCGTGTCTATCAGTTCTGTACTGGACTTTCCATGGCTTACCTTTATGGCGGCATAAAGATGAATTTTTTCGAGACATGGGGATATCTTGTTTGAAAAACTTATGTTCCATGTCGAATTCTAAAACTATCCCTTGGTGTTCATTCGCATAATGGGGCCACATGAGCAAGTTGTCATTCCTTGCAGTAAGACATAATATACCTATGTCGATATACTTAAATTGTAAGTCCTTCAGATTCCAATTTTCGATAATGCTAGAAGAAACTCCATTGCCATGAATTTTTTGCTTGATAGATGAGAGTTGAGGAAATCCTTCGAATGGGTCGTTGAAGGTTTCAGGTTGAGAAAAACGTAACATTGGTGAATTGAAAAAATTGTTACTAGGTCTCCAGGGCATATACTTGAATAGTGATTTCTCACTAGGTGGTGTTAATATCATCTACCGGAATCCATCTTGCTAGTTTCTAAGAAAAAATTAATTATTTAATGGCAACTTAGAATATCACTTATAGCTTCATTCCCTAAAGTGAATTCTTTCAATGGCGCTCTAGCGAGCTAAGCGCACTCCTCTCCACCACATCCTCCGGCGACAAATGCGCATAGCGCATAGTCATCTCTATAGTGGAATGGTCCAAAATCTTATTTAGAGTGAGAAAATGAAATTTCTTCATTTTTGGAATGTTCTCTGTGGTAACGGTTGACTTCCTCTTCTGGGGTGGATTCCTTTAGTGGGAAATCAGGAAAGTATTTTTTAAGAAGTTTATCCGTAATTCATGGCTGATACCATCTGTATTGAATTTGGCATAGCCTTCAAAGGGGTCATTGAGGCTTGTAAAATCAGCAAACCATATGTAATTTTTATGTAAGGCATAAAAGTCTCTTTCGGTCCCGAATCTAAATTTAAACGTTCTAATACTCATTCACTGCACCCTTAGATACATAGATGTTTTACGACAGTGGGGGATTCATGGTGTTTATGCATGACTTCCCTGATTTGATCTGCGAATAATGTAGGTTTCATGTCTGATCTTTATTTCTTTGTATCCATATATGAAATTGACCAAAGGAGTTCCATAGCCAATCAGTATGGTTGCCACTTTCATTCCAGGATTAGGAGAGGATGTAAATATAAGCTCCATCCCTCCAAAGAAAGTGAGCCATGTAACGCTAGCTAATATTAAAGTTATAGATAGATAGTTTTTAACTAGTGTTGCCTTGAAAAACTCTTTTTTCTTAATTAATTTGAAAAATAATTTTCTCATGGGGTGGTGCTCTTTTTTTATTTTCGAGTTGGGTTGGTCAGCGTGCTAGCTGATGCGCTGGCTTTTACAAAGGTTTGGGTGGGGGAAGAGGCGTCGTCATCGCCAAATACTTTCCGGCGGAGGGGTTATATAGTTGGATATCTATTATTATTCTATCGGTAACACTAGCCGTGGTTACAGTGTGATGCTCTCTTGACTGTATATATTTTTCGCTACCCCATAGACAGGTTGCTTGTATGCCCTCTTCATTAATTAAAGAAGTAACTGCGATTTTTTGTCCAAGGTTTGCTCCAGGTATTAATATTTCACACTTGCGAGAAGGGGATTCACCAACCAAAATCAGGATGCCATTATCACTGTTCCTCGCTTCCATAATACTGAGTTGGTCTGGATCAATTTCTATTAGGTTATCTGCTGTTGGATAGATTTCATTTCCTTTCATTGCATCCTGGCAGCCAGATAAGGCAAGCAAGCAGGTACCAACCTTCAACAAGCCCATAAAAATTCGCATAACCAGCTCCCTCTGATTTTCTATGGTTATTAATTGTGCAGAAAAAAGTGGCGCCAGTCACTCCTCCCCACGCCTGCCGATTTTGGGCGCTCTTTTAGTTGATGGAATGGCACATGAGGCTAGGGCCTGAGCTGGTGCAGGGTCTACAGCCAATGGGGATTTCACAAAATGAAAGGTTTTGAAGCGCTTTGAACAGATTTTTCACTGATCAGAACCTCAGAATACTGGTACGGGCTACAAGGGAAGAGGGCGACAGGAGCATCTTTGTAGCTAGGGCTGGCGCGCTCTGACTTGATTTGTAATGGCGGCGTTGGTAGGCGGTTATCTTGTGCCTGTCCCTTTCTTGACCTCAGCTAATGCCTTTGAGATCGCTTTCTTTGCCTTTGTATACGAACTCTTAGGGTCTGCTTCATTGGGTAGAACAGTGAACTGTTTTTCTTTGTCGGTTAGCGGCTTGTTACTCATCGTCATGGTCCTTATCGAGATCAATGATCATTTTTCCGTCTTTGTCACTTTTGCCGGATGCCAAGCCTTCAGGCTCTTTGATCTTGCCTTTCTCTGCTCTCATTTGTTGAGCCAGCTTCTTTAGCCCAGCTTTTGCTCGCTCCTCTTTGGAAAGCCCTTTGAGCTTTTCATCATGAGCAGTATTGAAGTCTTTGATTTTGTCGTTCATCAAATAATTCTCCGGGTACAGCTGTCGCTTTTGGGGTCGTACTGGAACCCTTTGTGTTCATAGTAATCTCGGACATCACTATTTATGGGGTGCATGATTTTCACATGCGTAGCGCCGAGAAGAGTGGCATAGGCGTATAGGGCCAAATAGGTTAGGTCTAAATGTGGTTCCCCAGCTTCTGGTGATTTCTCGATGTAGTCCAGCCTTAGCCCTGTAGCGTGATAGGTTGGGCGCCCCATAGCGAAGCCTACTAGACGGTTCCCAGCCCAAGTAGCAGATTCAAATCGTTTAGGGAACTTGAGTTTCCAGCTTATCCAGGAAGAAGGCCAGTCCCAATCAACCTTCCGATTGGGGTGATTCTCCCAATGCCGGAAAGCCGCGTAGGAGGCGCTATCGACAAGTGCAAGGCGGGTATCCGGTAGATCCAGTGCCTCATTGGCCATTTGGATCGATTGCCGTCTGAGTTCGGTATACCTGCGCTCTAGTTCCTCGCGCATGCTCAGCTTATAGGCTGCCATATAAACTCCTTTTCAAATGGCTTTCTGCTTTTTTCTTTCAGCTTGGAGAAGGGTATCGGCGCCATGAAGACATGCACTTCCCGCCTCCCTGGCAGTAAGAGATATTTTTGTGTTGAGACTTTGTTGAGACGTGAACGAAAAAGGGCGGTACCAAGGAAATTGGTACCGCCCTTCTGATGCTTGTAAGTCTATGATTTACAAGACTTTATATGGCGGTGGGGCAGGGATTCGAACCCTGGGACCTGTTACAGTCAACGGTTTTCAAGACCGCCGCTTTCGACCACTCAGCCACCCCACCAAATTGTGCTGCGCATTATACATGGCTTCTCGGGATGTACAAGCGCCATTTTGATTTTTTTTATATAGTTCAATAAGTTAGGTGATTTATTGACCAGCTTAAGGCTTACTGTCAGGTTGATAAGGCCGCCCCGGCCATTGGCTGGGGCGGCTTGGCAGCTATCGCTTAGCTCGCTTCTGCAGAGTCGCGATCGATATCTGCGTTGGCATCAACTTCCACGGCCTTGCGGCTGATACGCGGGTCGTTGGCCGGGCGGGCGAGGGCGCGTGGATTGTGCTCAATCGCTGCCGGCTGTGCGGTATCCAGCGGCTGCTGGGAGCCCACTTCACGGCGCTCAGTAACAATTGAGAATTCACCCAGTGGTTTGGGGTTGATGCGCGGATCATTTACTGCGCGTCCCTGGCTGGGTGCGGTCGGTTCCTCTTCGGAAGCTGCCTGCTCGGCGGCAACAATTTCTTCCTGAACTTCCGGCTCGCTGGTGCCTGCCTGTTCCTGTAAAGCTTCAGCTGCAGCTTGTGCTTCTTCAAGCACGATTTCCTCTGCTGCTTCTACTTCTGGCTTGGCAGGAGTGGTTTCAGCTTTGGGGGCAGCCGGAACTTCTGCCGTGGTGGCTTTTTGTTCTGGCGCTTGCTCTACAGGCTTGGTCGGCTCGGCAGCTGGCGCAGCTGCTTTTTCTACCGGGGTAGCTTTGGGCTTGGGCTGAGTAGGCTGCTGTTGCTTGGCTGCCTGTGGGGCGCTTTGCGGTTGAGCTGCAGGCTTCTGGGTCTCTCGTGCTTCAGACTTTTCCTCGTGAGCAGTGCGCACCGGCATTGTGATGGCGGGCTGAGCTGCTTGCTTGGGAGCTCGCTGCGGCTTCTGAGAGTCTTTTGCTTTGGCCTTGGGTTTGGATGCCTCGGTGCGAGTCTCTTTTACGACTTCCTTAGTTTTGCGGACCTCGTTTTCGGCTTCGTCGATGGCTTCGTGAACTTCGCGATTCAGCTCTTCCTGGCTGTGAGCTACCGCGGTTGCTGCGGTGTTCTCACTGCGGCGTCCGCCACGACGGCGCGCCTGAGGGCGGCCGCGCACATTGCTCGGGCGACGTGCTGGGCGTTGCTGATCGGAGGTGTCTCCAGCTTGTTCGTTGGTATCAACGGTATTTTGGGTTTCAGCAGCTTGAGTGCGGTTGTCGCTGCGGCGGTTGTCGTTGCGGCGGCGGCGACGTCTGCGCTGACCTTCACCCTGGCGATCGGAGGCGCTGTCATGCTCGTCCAGCTTGGCGCTGCGCTTATCTTCGCGTTGGTCGTCGCGCTTATTGTCTTCGCGGCGATCATCCTTGCGGCGCGCGGGGCGGCCGCTGCGGTTGTTGCGATTTCCGCGCTGGTTGCGATTGCGGTTGCGCTGCTGGTAGTCCTTGCCACGGCCTTTGGACTTTTGATGTTTCTTCGGCTCTTCCTCTTCTGCGGTGAAGAAGGAGGCGATAGCGCTAATCAATCGGCTGAAGAGACCAGGCTCTTCCTTTTTCTCCGGAGTGGGAGCTGGAGCGGTGTGGGCAATTTGCTGCACGGCCGCTTGCACTGGAGCTGGACGCTGTGGCTTTTCCTCTTTCTTGGTCACTGTCTCTTCGGCAGTGCCAGAAATCTTGTAGGAGGTTTCCAGAGTGGCAGTGTCATCGTCGCGGAGTCGCTGAACTTCAAAGTGCGGCGTTTCCATTTCCGCGCTGGGTACAACTACTACGCGAGTGGAATTGCGGGACTCGATCTGGGAGATCGTTTTGCGCTTTTCGTTCAGCAGATAGGTCGCGACATTCACCGGGGTGATTGCACGGATCTCGGCGCTGCGCTCTTTCTTCGCTTCCTCTTCTACCAGGCGGAGAATGGAGAGAGCCAGAGACTTGGTGCCGCGAATGGTGCCTTGGCCGCTACAGCGGGGGCAGACGCGGAATGTGGTTTCACCCAGGGATGGGCGCAGGCGCTGGCGGGACATCTCCAACAGTCCGAAGCGGGAGATGCGGCCAACCTGAACGCGCGCGCGGTCCATGCTAAGGGCCTTCTCCATGCGCTTTTCAACTTCGCGCTGGTTGGACTTGCTCTGCATGTCGATAAAGTCGATTACAACCAGTCCGCCCATATCGCGCAGGCGCAGCTGGCGAGCGATTTCATCGGCGGCTTCCAGGTTGATATTGCGCGCGGTCTCTTCGATATCGCCGCCCTTGGTTGCGCGGGAGGAGTTGATGTCGATAGATACCAGGGCCTCGGTCACATCGATAACGATGGAGCCACCGGAGGGGAGCTTCACTTCGCGCTCGAACGCTGTCTCAATCTGGCTTTCAATTTGATAGCGATTGAACAGCGGGATGGCGTCTTCGTAGTACTTCACCTTATTGGCGTAGTGGGGCATTACCTGGCGGGCAAACTCTGCGGCCAGCTCAAAGGCGCCTTTGTCGTCGACAATAACTTCGCCGATATCATCGCGCATGTAGTCGCGGATGGCGCGGATAATGACGTTGCTTTCCTGGAACAGGAAGTGTGGCGCCTTGGAGGTATCAGCTTCTTCCTTGATGGCATTCCAAAGTTGCAGCAGGTAGTTGAGGTCCCATTGCAGTTCGTCACCGCTGCGGCCAACGCCGGCGGTACGCACGATGATGCCCATGCCTGAGGGGACATCTACACTGGCCAATGCATCGCGGAGCTCGGAGCGCTCATCACCTTCAATGCGGCGGGAGATGCCACCGGCACGAGGATTGTTGGGCATTAATACCAAGTAGCGGCCGGCGAGGCTGACAAAGGTGGTGAGGGCGGCGCCTTTGTTGCCGCGCTCTTCCTTGTCCACCTGGACAATAACTTCCATACCTTCTTTGACAACATCTTTGATTTTGATGCGGCCTTCGATGTCTTTGGGCTGCTTGAGGAAGTACTCGCGAGAGATTTCTTTCAGGGGGAGGAACCCGTGGCGCTCTTCGCCGTAGTCGACGAATGCAGCTTCGAGGGAGGGTTCTACACGGGTAATCTTACCTTTGTAGATGTTCGCTTTTTTCTGCTGGCGGGTTCGGTTCTCAATATCTAAATCATAGAGCCACTGGCCGTCGACCAGGGCAACACGCAACTCTTCAGGTTGGGTTGCGTTGATTAGCATTCTTTTCATGCGTGTCGTTTTCCTTGCGTTGCGCAAAGGTGTGACACCGCTACTCACAGGCTTGCTTGTTGGCTGCCTGGTGGAGAGGACCACCAGGCAGGGCAGGGAAAATAAGGTATGCCAGCTCTACCGCGCCATGGATCTATGCGGCTTGTTGAGACTGGCATTTGCCTATTATTCGCTCTGCAAAAACTCCGGATACGCGCTGTTATTGTGCTATCCGTTGGTACCTTTAATACCTTTTGTTAGTACTGCCCTGTACCTGTGCTGCAGGCTTCTGCAGCAGGGTTGGGCGCCGCCCCTTGGTTTGTTTCATGCTGGGCGGCAAGGTTTGCGTCAATCATCAGAGGTTCTGCAGTTCAGCTTTTGGCTGATACCCATTCTTCTTAATTTTTTTACCAGGCTTGCGGAAGCTGTGCTGCCCTGGTTGCCAGTTCGGTTGCTGGCTCGTCGTATTCTGCAAAACCGGACGCAAGTTTGAGTCGTCCTTTCAAGCGCTGCGGGTCACGGCCCGTCTTACCTTCGCGATAATTACCCGCATAACCGCGGGCTGTTGTTGCCGGTGAGCTCCCCTCTGGTTCTGGTAATTGGGGGACATCTCAACGGCTAAGTTTTATCAATGACGCGGCATCTCCGCGCACCGACCGAATGGGGTATTTTCGTTGGGGTCACGGCTATCTCTTCATGTGGGAAGTCGCCTTTGACCGAAAATACGCCGAATTCAGGCCGGCCGAATATAGCATGGGCAGGGAGGTGCTTCAATTGTATCCCTGGCAACGCTATGATGCGCGTCATGCGAAGTATACCCCACCCTAAGAAGGCTCCGGCCGAGACCCCATCAAAGACCTCGAATCCATCTGGCGGCGTGCAGCTTTTAACTGTACCTGAAGAGCTGGCGGGACAGAGGATCGACAATTTCCTCCAGGCGCGCCTCAAGGGTGTGCCGCGTTCACGTATATACCGAATCCTGCGTAAGGGTGAGGTAAGAGTAAATAAAGGACGAATAAAGGCTGAATACAAGTTAAAGGCGGGCGATGTGGTGCGAGTGCCGCCAATTCGTGTTGCCGAGCAGGCTGAGGCCCCTCTCGCTGGTGAATCTCTGCGCCAGCTGATCCAAGAGTCCATACTTTACGACAAGCACGGGCTTATGGTGATCAATAAACCGTCGGGACTTGCGGTCCATGGCGGCAGCGGTGTCAGATTGGGCCTGATTGAAGTTTTGCGCCAGATGTTTCCGCAAAGCCCGTTTATTGAGTTGGTGCACCGCCTGGACCGGGATACCAGTGGCGCCATCATGGTGGCCCGCAAGCGCGCGGTATTGCAGCATGTTCAGTCGGAGTTGCGGGCGGGAAAGATCGGTAAATCGTATCAGGCATTGGCGGCGGGCAAGTGGCCCCGAGGTCGCCGCGTTGTTGAGGCACCTTTGCGCAAGAACACTTTGAAAAGCGGCGAGAGAATGGTGTCAGTGCACCCTGAGGGGAAGCCTTCAGAGACCCGCTTTAAGTTGATTGAGAGATTTAAGGCGGCGACTCTGCTTTCCGCAGAGCCGGTCACCGGGCGAACACACCAAATTCGAGTTCATGCTCAGTTTGTTGGTTGCCCTCTGGCGGGCGACAACAAGTACACCTCGGACGAAGTCAATCGTGAATTTCGTGGTCGCGGTCTGAAGCGTCTCTTTTTGCACTCGGCTTCAGTGCGCTGCTCTTTGCCAGATGGCTCCAAGGTTGAGGTGGAGGCTCCACTCCCTGCGGAGCTGAGTGCAGTGCTGAATAGGTTAAGGGAAGAGTAGGGCGTTCTTTTGTTATGTTGGTAATCCTCGATTGGGACGGGACGGTTTGTAATTCTGAGGCGCGTATCGTCGATTGTATGTTGCGGGCAGCAGATAGAGCCGGTTTGCCGGTGCTTGCCCCGGAAGCGGTTAGCAACATTATCGGGCTTGGTCTGCCGGAAGCGATATCCTCTCTGTTTCCGGAGGCTGCCAGTGAAGAAAAGCTCACGTTGCGCCAACTTTACTTTGATGAGTGGATGGCGGCCCGGGTTGAACCTCTGCCGTTATTTGAGGGAGTCCTGGATACCCTGGACCAGTTGCTGTGCGGTGGTCACCAGTTGGCGGTAGCGACCGGGAAGAGTCGGCAGGGGCTCAACCGGGAATTTGAGGAGCACGGCCTCGGCCACTTGTTTGCCGCCAGTCGTTGTGCGGATGAGACCGCTTCCAAGCCTGACCCGCTGATGCTGAATGAGTTGCTACATGAGACCGGAACCGGTCCGGAGCAGGCGGTAATGGTGGGGGATACCGTATACGACCTGGAAATGGCGGCGGCGATCGGTATGCCCTCTATCGGGGTGAGCTATGGCGCTCATTGCCCAACCCGACTGCAGGGGTGTGGCCCCAAGGTTGTTATCGATCGTTTCTCTGAGCTGCTCCGCTGGCCGCCACTCCTTTAAGTGGCTTGCGGGCCCAATGGATCTATGCCAAAGTGGTTCAGCATATCGGTAAGGCGGATTAGTGGCAGCCCTACCAGGGTGTTGAGATCTGCTCCTTCAAGCCTTTCAAATAGGGCGATACCTAGCCCTTCCACTTTAAAAGAGCCGGCGCAATCGTAAGGTTGTTCCAGCTCTACATACCGTTCAATTTGCTCTGTGCTCAACTGTCGAAAGTAGACGGTGAAGGTTTCCGTATCGCCCAACTGCTCTCCGCTTGCGCTATTCAGCAGGCTCAAGCCGGTGTGGAATATCACTTTTTTGCCGTTGCAGGCTTGCAGCTGGGCGATGGCGCGCTCCCTACTGCCTGGCTTGCCAAGTATTTGACCGTCGCAAGAGGCAACTTGATCTGAACCGATAATCAGTGATTTCGGGTGGCGGCCTGCGAGGGTGCGCGCTTTCTCTGTGGCGAGGCGCAGGGCGAGTGCAGCTGGCGCTTCCCCCGCCTGTGGTGCTTCATCTATATGGGGCGAATCCTGCTGAAAGGGGATGCCAAGCTGTTGTAGTAGGGTTCTGCGGTAAGGAGAGCTGGAGGCTAGTATCAGAGGGTGGGGCATTCTGGTGGATTTTCCGCTGGGTCGAATAGTGGTTTGTGACCGGGCGATACTGCAATGCCTGATTTGTTTTGACAAGGCTAAGGTGAGTCCATAGAATTGCGCGCTTATGTCGATAGCCCCCTCTAAATCAGTATTGCCAAAGAGCATTGATGCTCGGAAATTGGTACAGCGAGAGCAGTTGCTCGATGGTGTTTTGCCGTTGGAGTCCCTGCCTCGGGTTTGTAGCGCAGTTGAGTCTGTCCACGGAGAGATTTCTGCTGAATTGCAGTTTGAGCGAGACTTGCAAGGTCACCAAACGGTGAGCGGTAAGGTTCAACTTGCAGTTGACCTCTTGTGTCAGCGCTGTTTGTCACCGGTCCATGAGCAGATCGAGGCACAGTTTAGCTGGGGTATCGTATGGACTGAGGAGCAGGGTAAGGCCCTGCCCAAAGATCTGGACCCGGTGATCCAGGACGGCGATGAGCTGGACTTGCACCAGATCCTTGAAGATGAAATTTTGCTCAATTTGCCAATGGTGGCTTATCACCAGGAAGAATGTGTCTCCAAGGAGAGCTTTCATTTTGGTGACGAGGTTGCCGAGGCGGATGAGCAACAGGCAAACCCCTTTAAAGTGCTGGAGCAGTTGAAGGGTTCGTCGGGTAAATCCTAGGTTTCCCGATGAGTTTGGGCTCGCCGGTAGGCGCCCCGGTTCCAGCGAAATTTGTTTATTTTAGGAGCTAGCAATGGCTGTTCAACAAAACAAGAAGACTCGTTCCCGTCGCGGTATGCGCCGTTCCCACGATGCGCTGGGCGCAGGTGCTACCCTTTCCGTCGATCCGACTACCGGTGAAAAGCACCGTCGTCACCACGTGACCAAAGACGGTTTCTACCGTGGTCGCAAAGTGATCGAAGTTAGCGGCGGCTCTGAAGAAGAGTAAGCTTTGTCCAGCCAATTGCGATTGGCCGTGGATGCAATGGGCGGGGACTTAGGTCCCCGCTCTGTCGTTCCGGCATGTATTAGATTTCTTCAAAACTTCCCTGAAGCGCAGCTAAAGCTATTTGGTCCGCGCGCAGAGCTTCAAGCTCTGGTTCATCAAGAGCTGCAACGCCATCGCCGCCGCGTTACCCGCCGTCTCGAAATTATCCATTGCGAGCAAGTCATCACTCAAGAGTGCAATCCGCTGCAGGCTGTTCGCCATAAGCGCGATTCAACCATGGCGATGGCCCTGAAGAGTGTTGCATCGGGAGATGTGCAAGCTGCAGTTACCTCCGGCAATACCGGCGCCTTGTTGGCGTTGAGTCGCAGTATTCTCGGTAATATCCAAGGTGTTAGGAAGCCGGCGCTCGGTAAGTCTGTACCTTCGGGTATGGGTTCCTGCTATCTTTTGGACCTTGGTGCCAATGTGGATTGCAGTGCTGAGGATTTGCTTCAGTTCGCCCGTATGGGGATTGAGGCTCAGCGGATTCATACTGCCCGCAAGAGTGTGAAGGATATAAAGGTGGCACTGCTCAATATTGGGGCGGAAGCACATAAGGGTAGCGCCGAAATACGCCGTGCAGCGGAACTGCTCGATGCGGACCCCGGGGTCAATTATGTTGGCTTTGTTGAGGGGCATGATATTTTTACCGGCTCGGTAGATGTGGTTGTTTGCGATGGCCTGATGGGTAATGTCGCGATGAAATCTGCCGAGGGTGTGATTCGACTAATGGGTCAAAAAGCGTTCACAATCGAGAAAAGAGGGTGTTTCAAGCGTTTTTTTGGCCAATTGGCCATAAAGCTGTTGCGAAAATGGCGTACACAGGTGGAACCTGCTCGCTATAATGGCGCCAGCTTTGTAGGGGTAAAGGGCAACGTGATCAAGAGTCACGGCGGTGCCAGCAGCGAAGCTTTTTATCGGGCGATGGTTACGGCGAAGGAGTGTGCCGATGCTGACCTGGCAGCCAGGGTCGATGCCGCTATGGCACAATCCGGCGAAAGACGCTCCATGGATGAAGGGTAAAAAGCAGTTTTCCCTTACTGAAATCAGCCACATTTAGGTTAAGGATATCTTATGACCAATGCCGCACTCGCATTTGTCTTTCCGGGGCAGGGTTCCCAGAAAATAGGTATGCTCTCTGAGATTGCCCAAGAGGCGCCTGAAATTCAGGCCACTTTTGCCGAAGCATCCAATGTGCTCGGCTATGACCTCTGGGACCTGTGCCAGAATGGCGAGCAGGAAGCCATTAATCTCACCCAGCGTACCCAGCCCCTCTTACTGACTTCCAGTGTTGCCCTTTATCGCATGTGGCGCTCTCGCGGCGGTGCCCAGCCTGCATTCATGGCCGGCCACAGTTTGGGTGAGTGGTCAGCACTGGTGTGCTCTGGCGTTCTGGCATTTAAAGATGCGGTTCATTTGGTTCGCGAGCGCGGCCGCTTGATGCAAGAGGCGGTTCCCGTAGGGGAGGGCGCTATGGCTGCGATCATCGGTCTTGATGACGCAGCTGTCGAAGAAGCTTGTGCTGCTTCTGCTGAGGGTGAAATAGTCGCTGCGGTGAATTACAACTCTCCCGGCCAGATTGTTATTGCGGGAAGTAGCGCGGCGGTGCAGCGCGCCATCGAAGCCTGTAAAGCTGCCGGTGCAAAGAAGGCTATGCCTCTTCCGGTCAGTGCTCCATTCCACACTGAGCTGATGCGTCCCGCGGCGGAAAAGCTGACCCCTCAAATAGAGGCGACAGAATTTAACGCGCCAGAAATACCCATCGTGCACAATGTCCACGCTGAGCTTGAATCGGATCCGGAAAAAATTAAGACCCTGATGATCGAGCAGATTTATCGCCCGGTTCGCTGGACTGCCTGCGCACAAAAAATTATTGGCTCCGAAGTGGAGCAAATGGTTGAGTGTGGTCCGGGTAAGGTTTTGTCTGGCCTGATCAAACGTGTCGATCGAAGTGTTTCCTGTCACGCAATCGATAGCCCCAGTAACTTTAATGAAGCTCTGCGAGCTACAGCGGTATAAATCGCTCAAAAAGTAGTCCAGAAGTCGAATAAGGATAAGTGAGAATGACCTTACAGATGTCCCTTGAGGGTAAAGTTGCCTTGGTGACAGGTGCAAGTCGCGGTATTGGTGCGGCAATTGCAGATATGCTCGGTGGAATGGGTGCCACAGTTATTGGTACTGCCACCAGCGAATCCGGTGCTGAAAAAATAAGCGCCCGCTTCGCAGAAGCCGGTATCGCGGGTGCCGGTAAAGTTCTGGATGTGGGCAATGCGGAAAGTGTTTCCGAGCTTCATGCAGCGATAAAAAATGAGTTTGGTGCTCCTGCGATATTGGTTAATAATGCTGGCATCACCAAGGACAACTTGTTGATGCGCATGAAGGATGACGAGTGGGATTCAGTCGTCAATACGAATTTGACCGCGGTCTATCGCATGAGTAAGGCTTGCCTGCGCGATATGACCAAGGCGCGATGGGGACGGATTATTAATATCAGCTCCGTCGTAGGAAGTATGGGTAATGCCGGTCAGAGCAATTATGCAGCGACCAAAGCTGGTGTGGGAGGCTTTGCCCGCTCCCTGGCTTCAGAGGTGGGCTCCCGAGGAATCACGGTTAATACCGTAGCTCCCGGCTTTATTGATACTGATATGACAAAAGTCTTGCCTGAAGCGCAACGCGAGTTGCTTCTGGGTAAGATTCCTCTCGCGAGGCTCGGGAAGCCGGAAGAAATCGCTTCGGTGGTTTCCTTCCTGGCGAGTGATGCGGGAGGCTATGTCACCGGCGAGACAATTCATGTCAATGGCGGTATGTACATGGCGTAGTTTGTGTTTCAAAATGTCTCTTTAACTTATTGATTTTAGAGATATTTATGTTTTTGCTGATGGTGTTGAGGGGCCGCACATTACATCCCGAAAAACTTGGGGTACAATGGCCTCTGAATTATCCAAAAGCTGTGTGAGCCGGTCGTTATCACCAACAACATTGGATACGGTGAAAAACAATAGCGACTAAAACAGATTTTTACCCACTAGGAGTTAAATTGAATCATGAGCAGCATTGAAGAGCGCGTTAAAAAGATCGTTGCTGAACAACTGGGCGTTAAGGAAGAAGACGTTAAGCCTGAAGCCTCTTTTGTTGAAGATCTGGGCGCTGACTCACTCGACACAGTTGAGCTGGTTATGGCTTTGGAAGAGGAATTCGAAACTGAAATTCCCGATGAAGAAGCTGAAAAAATCACTACTGTTCAGCTGGCAATGGATTACATCAAGGATAACCTTGGTTAATTCCTGCTGGGTAGTTTAGGCACGGGCAGCTCAATATGCTGTACCTAGCCGAGCGATTCTGAAAGCCGTTCTATGTTTCATAGCGCGGCTTTCTTGTTATTGGTACTACGGAATTGTGACTGCTGACCGGATGTTGTTCTTTTAACTACATTGGTGAAGGACGGTAGCAGAAAATTTCAGGGGGGAGCGCAGTGTCGCAAAGAAGAGTTGTTGTAACCGGAATGGGAGTCGTTAGCCCGTTAGGTAACACCCTAGAGGATACTTGGTCTGGGGTACTACAGGGAGCTAATGGTGCTGCTCCGATTGAGACATTTGATGTCTCGGCTTTTTCAACCCGCTTCGCCGCTACTGTAAAGGATTTTGATCCCACGCCATACATGCCCGCAAAAGAAGCGCGCAAGATGGATACTTTCTTGCAGTACGGACTGGTTGCCGGTATTCAGGCTATGCAAGATAGCGGCCTGGAGGTAACCGAGGAGCTGGGTCCGCGCGTGGGTACCTGTATTGGCTCTGGTATGGGCGGTATCCTGGCTATCGAAGATAATTCATTGCTGATTGCCGAAAAAGGCCCTCGCCGTGTATCACCTTTCTTTGTACCTGGCGCCATCATTAATATGGTTGCGGGTAACCTCTCGATTAAATATGGCCTCAAAGGCCCCAATCTGGCAGTGACAACAGCCTGTACCACAGGAACCCATGCGATTGGTCTCGGCGTTCGTGCGATTCAGCACGGTGATGCCGATGTGATGGTATGTGGTGGTGCAGAAATGGTTACCACCCCGGTAGGGCTCGGCGGTTTCTGTGCGGCAAGAGCGCTGTCCACCCGCAATGATGATCCGCAATCAGCAAGCCGCCCCTGGGATAAAGACCGTGATGGTTTTGTACTGGGTGAAGGGTCTGCGGTACTTGTTTTGGAAGAGTACGAAAATGCAATCGCTCGCGGAGCCAAGATTTATGCAGAAGTAGCTGGCTTTGGTATGAGCGGTGATGCCCACCACATGACCTCTCCTCCGGAGGATGGCGCTGGCGCTGCTCTCTCAATGGAAAATGCCCTGAGAGATTCTGGTATGAGCCCAAGTGATATCCAGTATATCAATGCTCATGGTACTTCCACTCTGCTGGGAGACACAGCTGAGATCCTGGCGGTTAAAAAAGTATTCGCGGGGGTGACGGACTCCCTCGCTGTGAGTTCTACCAAGTCGATGACCGGTCACCTGCTGGGGGCTGCCGGCGCTATTGAAGCCGTTTTCTCGGTATTGTCATTGCGCGACCAGGTTGCGCCCCCCACTATCAATCTCTTTTCCCCGGATGAGGCCTGTGCCGGTATTAACCTGGTGCCCCAAGAGGCCCAGCCGATGGCAATCAATGCAGTCCTATCCAATTCCTTTGGTTTCGGTGGCACCAATGGGTCACTGATATTCAAGCGAGTCTGATTCCCGTGCCCACCGCGAGGTGGGCACACCTGCCTTGGGAGCTCCATGTACCAGTTACCTCAAATGTACTTTCGGGGGCTGGCCGTTGATCAGTTACCAGATGATGCTGATTACTCGGGTGGAATCCTCGAAACAATGCGCTGTCACAACAAAGGTCTACCGCTTTGGTCTTTCCACCGCGCTCGCCTGGAGCGTTCGGGAGTGTTGGATGAGGCCTGTCTGGGAGAAATTGAGCAGTCGACGTTAAAATTGACAGCCGGCTGTCGCTGGCCTGAGGCGATTGCGCGCCTGCGTGTTGGCAGTGTGCGCGGGCAGCAATGTTGGGATTTGGTGCTGCGGCCGCTGATTGAAACTGCTGAGGGGCAGGTGGGCACTAGCCTTTTCCCTTGTTCGACGAGCTTGCCGATCGGTAGTAATTCGAACCAGGGCTGCAAAACTTTACTCCGTAACCGATATAATGCGGCAAAAGCAGAGCTGCCGATGGGTCAATTTCTCGATGGATTGATGCTGGATTCGGCGGGAAGGGTCATCGAAACCCTGCGCTGTAATATCCTGGCCCGATTTGGTGGGAAGTGGATGACTCCATCCCTGCACCGGTGTGGTGTTCATGGTGTGATGCGGCAGTGGCTCTCGAGCCATATCCACTGGCAAGAGGAAGACATGGGGCTTTCCGAGCTCTGTGAGGCCGATGAGCTGGCTCTCTGCAACAGTGTTCGAGGTGTATTACCGGTAGTAGAGGTAATCGGTTACAAAAATTGGCCTGTGGGTGTCGAGACCCGCAAGCTACAGAAGCTGATATTGGATAAATTGTGGTGAAGAAAAAGCAAGCGAGTTTTGCTTGGAGAGTGTTGAAGCTGATATTTGGTGGGCTGGTATTAGCCTGCTTGGTTGCAGTTGCCTCTCTATACGTGGCAAAGGAAGCCTTGGAATCCCCCCTGCCGATTGCACAAGATGGGCTTACGCTTCAGGTGGAAAAGGGCGGAAGTTTGTCCCGGACGCTGCGAAGCCTGCAGGGTGAAGGGATAATCCAGTGGCCGCAAATACTTCTCGCCTATGCCTACTGGGAGGGCACAACAGAAATCCATTCCGGCGAGTATTTAGTTCCCTTTGGCAGTAACGCCAGGGACTTAATCGCACGCCTGAATCGCGGTGAAGTTACCCGCTATCGCATTACGCTATTAGAGGGCTGGACCTTTCGCCAGGCCCTGCGACAAATCCGCTCCGGTGAAAGAATCGTTCAGTCCGAAGAGGGGAGCAATGTCAGTGCCGCTGCCCAGGCCCTGGGCCTAAAGGAAGATGAGGTCGAGGGTTGGATTTTCCCGGATACTTACGTCTACCGGTCCGGTACCACAGATATTGAGCTGTTGCGTCAGGCCTATGGTCGGATGCAGAAGGTACTGGATGAGGAGTGGCAATCAAAAGGGGATGATCTGCCCTATAAGTCGCCCTATGAAGCCTTAATCATGGCTTCAATTATCGAGAAAGAGACAGGGCAGCCATCTGAGCGCAGTGAAATAGCCGGTGTTTTTGTGCGCAGGCTGAATAAAGGTATGCGCTTGCAGACCGACCCCACCGTAATTTATGGCTTGGGTGAGGACTTTGACGGAAATCTGACCCGTACACACCTGCGCCAGGCAACACCTTATAATACTTATGTTATTAATGGCCTTCCCCCTACGCCGATTGCCCTACCTGGGCGAGCGGCAATTCGGGCCGCTTTAAATCCAAAGCCCGGCAAGAGCTTGTATTTTGTTGGCAAAGGGGATGGATCTCATCATTTCTCAGCGACTCTGACAGAGCACAACCGTGCGGTGCGGGAGTATCAGCTGAAAAGGCGCGCGGATTACCGCTCGAGTCCGGCAAAAGGAAAGAATTAGTGTCGCACGGCAAGTTCATCACCCTCGAGGGTGTAGAGGGGGTGGGGAAATCTACCAATTTACTCTTCATCACCGAGTGGCTCAAAAAGCACAATATTAACTTTATCCAAACCCGGGAGCCGGGAGGCACCCCATTGGCAGAACAGCTGCGCGAGCTGTTATTGGCCAAACGGGATGAATCCGTTGATCCCACGGCGGAATTATTGATGGTGTTTGCCGCCCGCGCGCAACATCTGTCCCAGGTTATACTGCCCGCCTTAAAACGTGGGGATTGGGTGATCTGTGATCGCTTCACCGATGCTACCTATGCCTACCAAGGCGGTGGTCGCAGACTGGATCGACAATTGATCGAGCAGTTGGAGCAGACAGTTCAAGGGGATTTGCGCCCAGATAAAGTGCTTTTATTGGATCTCGACCCAGAAGTGGGGCTACAGCGAGCTGCACGCACTGGGGAAGCGGATCGGTTTGAGAGTGAGCATCTGGAGTTTTTTCAGCGGGTGCGTGCGGCTTATCGTGATCGAGCTGAAGCTGCGCCTGCCCGTTACGCGGTTGTGGATGCCGGTCAATCTCTGGAACAGGTGCAGATGGATCTAGCCAAGCAATTGGAGCTGTTGCTTTAAGCTATCTTGCCCCAGAATCTATTTTTAAATGATAAGAATTGTGGCTGATGTCTGTGCCTGAAACTTTTGAGTATAAATCGATACCGGTACCTCTTCCCTGGCACTCCGAGCAATGGCAGCGGTTGGGCTTGCAGTTGCAGGCGGGCCGCTGCCCGCACGCTTTGCTGCTGACTGGCCCGGAGGGGTTGGGAAAGCGACAATTCGCGGCTGCTTTTACCGCGTTGGCCCTATGTGAACAACCAAGGGCAGGTCAGGCCTGTGGAGAGTGTAAGGATTGTCGGTTGTGGATGGCTGGCTCGCATCCTGATTTCCTACAAGTTGAACCTGAAAAGCCCGGTGGCCCGCTGAAAGTGGAACAGATCCGTCAGCTGGGCAACTTTGTTTCCCGCACCAGTGGGCGGGGCGGGGCGCGTCTGGTTTGTTTGTCGCCAGCGGAGGCGATGAATGTCAACGCAGCCAATGCCCTGTTGAAAAACCTGGAAGAGCCGGCACCCTCCGTTATCTTTGTGTTGATCACCGATGCCCCCACAGGCCTTTTGCCAACCATTCGAAGTCGCTGTCAATCTATAGCTTTTCCGCCCCCAACTGGAGAGGTGGCGTTACAGTGGCTATACAGCAATGGGCTGGAAGAGCCGCTGGCACAGCGTGTCTTAACTCTGGCAGGCGGGGCACCATTATTGGCGGCGGAGCTGGCCGAGCCCAAGTCGAGAGAAGTACGCGAGCAGTTTTTTAAAGATTTGGTTGCTGTAGCTCAGGGTACGGCAAGTTCAGTCTCTACAGCGGGCCGTTGGGAAACACCGGCCGAGGGTGTTGAATTGGTTCAACTACTGCTTTTCTGGCAGCACTGGTTAACCCAGATGGTGCAGATTCGCAGTTGTGATCTTAGTGGAGATGCCCAGCTAATGGTTCTTTTGCAGAGGTTGCCGGGGTCGAGTGAGCAAAGCTTGCAGCCAGTATTTGCGTTCTACGATCATTTGCTTCAGGCGCGGAAAGGGTTACTGGGCACAGCTAACCCCAATCGTCGTTTGCTGCTGGAAGAATTATTTATTCGTTGGGCGAAGCTTTTTGCTTAGGCGTCTTGCACAAGTCGGGTAGGGTAATTGACGTTGCCTGGACACAGGCAGCGGGCTTAGATAAGTTAGCGCATCATTTAGAAATATAAACATTGAGGTTGTCCATGAAAGCCATGGGAGGCGGTGCCCGCAACGGCATCCTGTCACTGAAAATCCAGGATAAATCTGTGCTCTATGCGGCCTATATGCCCTTCGTAAAGAATGGTGGCTTATTTATCAGTACGGATAAATCGTACAACCTTGGCGATGAGGTTTTTCTGCTTCTGAGCTTAATGGATGAGCCGGAAAAGATTCCGGTTGCCGGTAAAGTGATCTGGATTACGCCCAATGGTGCTCAAGGCAACCGCACTCCCGGAATCGGAGTTCAATTTGGCGATAAGGACAATATCGCGCAAAACAAGATTGAAACCCACTTGGCGGGAACCTTAGAATCCAGCCGCCCAACCCATACGTTGTAACCCTCTAATGCTTGTTGATTCTCACTGTCACCTGGACAGACTTAAGCTCGATAAATTTGATGGCGATCTGGATGCTGTATTGGACCTGGCCCGCAGTCGCGGTGTTGGCAAGTTCCTCTGTGTCGGTATCAGTTTGGAAAACGCCGATGCGGTTGTTGAAATCGCATCCCGCTATGAGGACGTAGTCTGTTCCGTTGGTGTGCACCCGCTGGATGTCGACTCTGGCATGGCGGATGTTGAGCGACTGGTAGAAATGGCTAACCAGCCCAATGTTGTTGCATTGGGGGAGACAGGCCTGGATTACTACTACAGTACTGACACCCAGGAAATCCAGCAGCAGAGCTTTATTGCACACCTGAAAGCGGCAGGGCAGGCAGAGCTTCCGGTTATTGTGCATACGAGAGATGCGCGGGAAGATACTATCGCTCTCATTAAAGAGCACGGTAATACCAATACTGCAGGTGTTCTGCACTGTTTTACCGAGAGCTGGGATATGGCCAAGGCTGCCCTGGATCTCAATTATTATATTTCTTTGTCCGGCATCGTGACCTTTAAAAATGCCGAGGAGCTGCGGGATGTCGCCCGCAAGTTGCCTTTGGATCGGTTACTCGTTGAGACCGACTCCCCTTATTTGGCCCCAGTGCCCTATCGGGGTAAGCCCAATATTCCGGCCTATGTGCGTGAAGTGGCGGAATTTATCGCTGATTTACGCGGTATTCCCTACGAAGAGCTGGCCGAAATCACCTCAGAAAACTTTTTCAGATTATTCCCCCGGGCAGTTTGATCCGGGTCTATTGGATGTTCCCCTATGATGAAGCAGCAGTTGCAAGTCATGCTGACTCTGCAAGACCAGATTAATACGGTAGTAAATGAAAACTGGCGTGAGCAAAATTTTGCCTGGTACCGCGCTATTTGGGTAGAAAGTGCAGAGTTGTTAGACCATTACGGTTGGAAGTGGTGGAAGAAGCAACTTCCAGAAATGGATCAGGTGAAGCTTGAATTGGTGGATATCTGGCATTTCGGTTTGAGCCTTGAATTGCAAAAAGGCTCTCCGCAGGAAGTGGCTGGGATCATGCTGAAGGAGTTTGCCGGTTCCGAGCGTACGGCGGGTGATTTCCGTGAAAACCTCGAGTCTTTCACCTTGAACACCCTGGCCACCAAACAGTTTGATGTTGCTGGCTTTGCTCAACTATTGGCCGATGCAGAAATGTCTTTTGCTGAGTTGTACCAGCGATATGTTGGTAAAAATGTACTCAACCGATTCCGTCAGGATAACGGCTACAAAGATGGCAGCTATGTAAAAAACTGGGCGGGCCGTGAAGACAATGAACACCTAGCGGAAATTGCCGGACTTTTGGACTCATCTGCTGCTGATTACAGTGACCAGGTTTACAAGGCACTGCAGGCGCGTTACCGGGAATTGGCGCTGACATAAACACTCGCAAAGAGTGTCCAATACAGTCTGAGAGGTTTTGTCATACAAATTGAGCCGCTATTTCGCTTGTGTAAGATGAAATTTACTCGCGAGGCCCTATAATGCGGCCGCTTACAAACGAGGGAGAACTATCGTGAAAGCACCTGTACGTGTTGCTGTTACCGGCGCTGCCGGTCAGATTAGCTATTCGTTGCTGTTCCGCATCGCCTCTGGCGAAATGCTGGGCAAAGATCAGCCGGTTATTCTGCAATTGCTGGAAATCACTCCGGCATTGGAAGCGCTGAAAGGCGTTGCTATGGAGCTTGAAGACTGCGCTTTCCCGCTGCTCGCGGGTATCGTTCAGTCCGATGATGCTACTGTTGCGTTCAAAGATGCAGATTACGCTTTGCTGGTAGGCGCGCGTCCCCGTGGACCGGGTATGGAGCGTAAGGACCTGCTGGAAGCTAACGCTGCTATCTTCTCTGCACAGGGTAAAGCCCTGAACGACGTTGCTTCTCGTAACGTAAAAGTACTGGTTGTTGGCAACCCGGCTAACACCAATGCCCTGATCGCTCAGCGCAATGCGCCAGACCTGGACCCGCGTAACTTCACCGCGATGACCCGTCTGGATCACAACCGCGCTCTGTCTCAGCTGGCAAACAAAACTGATTCCAGTGTTAACGACATCACCCATATGACCATTTGGGGCAACCACTCTTCCACTCAGTACCCAGACCTGCACCAAGTGAAGGTTTCCGGTGCTGCAGCCATGGATAAAGTGGAGCAGGAATGGTACGAAAACGACTTCATCCCGACTGTTCAACAGCGCGGTGCAGCTATCATCAAGGCGCGCGGTGCTTCCTCTGCGGCTTCCGCTGCCAACGCTGCCATCGACCATATGCGCGATTGGGCTCTGGGCACCGCTGAAGGTGACTGGACCAGCATGGCTGTATTCAGCGATGGTTCTTACGGTATTCAGGAAGGCCTGATTTACTCTTTCCCTTGCACTTGCAAAGACGGCGACTGGGAGATTGTTCAAGGCGTTGACATCAACGACTTCTCCCGCGAGAAAATGTCTGCTACCGAGCAGGAGCTAGCGGAAGAGCGTGATGCAGTAGCACACCTGCTGCTGTAATAGGGAGTGACAGGTCCCAGGCCTTGGCCGCAGACCTCTCCCAAAAACCCACACTGAGGTGTGGGTTTTTTTATGCCTGAATTTTGTAAACCCCGGCCCGGACCAGGAAACTTTCCCGGTCAGTATCTTCGTGTGAGCTGCCGCCATCGGCACTACACTGATTTTATATATCTGCCGGATGTCCCTGCTATGGTCACTGAAGTTGGCCGCAACACCGCCCGTTGCGCCTGTATCCTGCTGCAGCCTAACCAGTCCCTGTCCCTCTCCGGCAATCTGTGGGTGTTTTTCTCCCTGGTTGGGGTATCCCTTGGAATCAGCCTCGCTTTTGCGATGGCGGGAGCCTGGATGATTCTTCCCTTTGCCGGGCTTGAAATGATCCTGCTGGGCATCCTGTTTACCTACGTGTACCTCGAAGGGACCCGCAGAGAAGTAATACGCATCAATGAGGAGTTGGTAATTCTCGATTGCTGTAAGGGATTCAGGCAGCAAACGGTGTATCACCGGGAGTTCGCCCGCGATAAGTTGGCAGTACTCGTAAGGATGGGGAGCAGTGCTACCGAAATGGCTTCGGTAAACTTTAGTGGTCCTGAGGGGTGCCTTGAAGTCGGGGAGTTCCTCACCGAAGCTGAAAAGGCGGAGCTGGTGCAGAAGTTAGGTCGTTTTGGCATTTGTGCCAGGAAAGAGAAAGAGTTTCGTCTGCAGCAGTTCTGATTTCTCTATAGAACTGGCGTCTCGTTTGTTTCTTTTCGCTATAATCCCCGCTTTACTCTTAACTGTTCCACAGGGGATATCAGATGGCTTTTCCGAAGATCGGTAATTTGGCTCCGGCTTTTACGCTGACCAACCAAAGTGGCGAGAAAGTGTCACTTAAGGATTTTCGTGACAAAAGTAATGTCGTCCTCTACTTTTACCCGAAAGCACTTACCCCCGGTTGTACCACTCAGGCATGTGGGATTCGCGATAGTGCGGCTGAATTTAAAAAAGCCAATACTGTTGTGTTGGGGGTAAGCCCGGATCCAGAAGCAAAGTTGCAGCGCTTTATCGACAAGCACGAACTGAATTTTGATTTGCTATCTGATGAAGAACACAAGATTGCTGATAAATATGGCTGCTGGGGCTTGAAGAAATTTATGGGCAAGGAGTACATGGGGCTTCTGCGAACAACTTTTATTATCGATAAGAGTGGGCGCCTTCGCCATATTATCGACAAAGTTAAAACCAAGACCCATGACACTGATGTTTTGAATTGGATTGGCGAGAACCTGGATTAATTGCCAGACTCTGAGGGGCGGGGCTGGACTGGTGCTTGGTCTGCTGTAGCCCCTACCTTTCGGACTCAAAGGCGACACGTGGGTACCGAAAGTAAGTATTTTTGGCCCTTGGTACACAATAAGATGAAAAAAAGCACTGTCGCCCCTTGCTTTCTTAATTCTTGGTCTATACTGGCAGTTGTAAAGGAAAGGTGCGCCGGCTAGAGAGAGTCTCTCTGCGGGAATTGCCGGAGCGGTTAGTTTAAAAATTGTACATCTCTGTGAAGGATTCGATGTCTGTTTTTTGGTGCATCCCGCATCACGTAGTCGTCCGCCGAAGTTGATGTTGTGTTGGTGTGGGCAGGGGCAACCGGGATTCGCTGGATGCGGACATAGAAAAATAACTGCGGCTCACGGAACTCAATAGGAGCAGCTCGATGAACCATACTCAGCCCGACCAGACTTCGCTCTCTGAAGACAAATCACTTCAGCAGGCCAGAATATCCGGAGACCCGAATATTCTCGACCAGCTGCTGGCCCCCCCCGAAGCAACCAGTTTTGGTATTGCCGCACGGGTAATAGATGTGCTGGAGCAGCGTATCGGTAAGGCCTCTCTCGCTATTCGCCCGGTAGCGTCCGACCTAAGTATGTCCACCCGGACTCTGCAACGCCGGTTGCAGGAACACAACCTCAGTTTTGCATCTTTACGTGACCATGTTCGTTTTCGTCACGCGGTGCATTTCCTCAAAGATACTGCGCTGAGCGTTGATGGAATCTCACGAATTCTCGATTTCTCTGATCGAACCAGTTTTACCAGCGCGTTCAAACGCTGGACCGGGATGTCTCCCACTGGCTACCGCCGGCAGGTCCGCCAGAGGTTCTGAGTGTGGATTGGTTTGGCCGGTCTCTACGGGATCGGCCCAATCCGTTGCCTCGGCGGGGCAAACCCGTTAGAGTTGGCGGCAATTTAATAGGCTGACTCTTTGAGGTTTTGCATGAGCTTTTTTATCCCCTCCGCCATGGCACAGGAAGCGGCGCCGGCAGCACAGGGTAATCCGATGATAACCCTGCTGATGTTTGCGGGTTTGTTTGCATTCATGTGGTTTTTTATTATTCGCCCACAGCGCAAGCGCCAAAAAGAGCACCAAGAGCTGGTTGGCGCTCTGAAAAAGGGTGACGAAGTTGTAATGAGCAGCGGGATGCTGGGCCGCGTCGACAAGGTCGATGAGGACTACATCGTATTGGAAGTTGCAGACAGCATGTCTTTGAAGTTCCAAAAAGTAGCTGTGCACGCAGTATTACCGAAAGGTACGATTAAAAAGATCTAATCCTATTCAGGGTTTATCTTTGAATGTCGTAACTAAAAAAGCCTGGCAATTGCCGGGCTTTTTTTTGGTTACTATTTTTGAGCGGGCAGTATTTATTGTGCCTTGAAAGCCCACAGAAAAATTGCGGAATTAATCAAAGGCTGGACTAATTTGTCTGATTAATTTTTCAATAAAAAAACAGGTTAGGCAAAAAGCAATAAATAGCACTGAAAGGCATGCTTATGTTCATTTTTCAAAGCTAGTCCTCTATCTGCTTACTCAGCAAGCTTGGTTCTACCTCTGCGGAAACTTTTTGCTAGAGATGTCCTCTTACTGAGTCACATCGATAAAACTAATAATTAGACATAACAGGTTTAATTCACCGTGCTTAAGAGCCTGCCAATAGAGTTGCCTGAGCGGTTGCGCCTGGCGAACCTGCCCACACCTCTGCAGTCGTTAGACCGAATCAGTGATCTTTACTCCCTTCCTTATGGAGGGCCCAGGATTTGGATAAAGAGAGATGATCTTACCGAGTCCGGCATGTCGGGAAATAAACTGCGCAAGCTAGAGTTTGTTGCCGCTGAGGCCCGGGCCCAAGGGGCTCAGGTTTTGATCACTTGTGGCGGAGTGCAATCCAATCATTGCCGCACCAGTGCATTGGTGGGGGCTCGATTGGGGTTTAAGGTTCAGTTGATTTTACGTGGCGAGCGCACTGCAAATCCCGATGGCAACCTTTTACTGGATGAGTTGGCAGGTGCTGAAATTGCGGTTTACTCACCGGAGGAATACTCCCGGAATTTACAGGGCCTCTTTGATAGCTGGGCTGCTGAGTATCTGTCCAAAGGGCAGAAGTCTTTCTGTATCCCCACTGGTGCCAGCGACGGTTTAGGCATCTGGGGTTATATCTCGGCCTCTCAGGAATTATTGGCAGACTGTGCAGATAGGGGCTTCTTGCCTGATCATATTTTATGCGCTACTGGCAGCGGTGGGACCCAAGCGGGTTTGACCTTGGGGTGCCATTTGCTGGAAGCCGGTGTGAAAGTTACGGGTTTCGCCGTTTGCGACAGTGCTAATTATTTCCAAGTGAAAGTGCGTGAAGATATTTCGCAGTGGATGGCACAGTCTGGTGTATCGCTTGATTTTGAGTCCCTCAAGATTTTGGTTAATGCCGACTATAAAGGTCCCGCTTACGGGGTGGCGGAGCCAGAGGTATACCAAACTATTAAAGAGCTGGCTTGTCTGGAGGGGATTCTTCTCGATCCTGTCTACACCGGCAAAGCATTTCATGGTCTGCTACAGGAGTTAAAAAAAGGAAATTACCAGGGCTCAGACAACCTGGTTTTTATTCATACCGGAGGGCAATTTGGCCTCTTCCCTCACCGAACTCACTTCTTCCCAGTGGCCGAATAATACGACATTACTGTTCTCGTGCCGCGTAAGCTGCTAACCTGCGCAACAAATTACAGTTGTATCTGTATATAAAACAAACAGAAATAAGTCAGAGTAGTGGGGGGTTAGTTTGGATTCCTTTAACAATCTGCTGTTGTTAATAGACGGCATGCTCGGCTCAGCACCTTGGTTCCCCTGGGTGTTACTTGGAGTCGGTTTCTTTTTCACCATTTATCTTGGTTTTCCGCAGCTTCGTTATTTTGGGCATGCGATCAAGATTGTGCGCGGTAAGTACGACAAGCCCGGAGACCCGGGTGATACCTCCCACTTCCAGGCATTGGCCACAGCACTGTCGGGTACCGTAGGTACCGGTAATATCGGTGGCGTTGGCTTGGCTATTTTCCTCGGTGGTCCCGCTGCGCTGTTTTGGATGTGGATGACCGCATTCCTGGGTATGACCACAAAGTTTGTGGAAGTGACCCTGTCACACAAATACCGTATTAAAGCAGCGGATGGTTACTACGCGGGTGGCCCCATGTTTTACATGGAGCGTCGCTTGAATATGAAATGGCTTGCGGTGCTCTTTGCAATCGCGACCGTTATCTGTTCATTCGGTACCGGCAGCTTGCCCCAGGTCAACAACATTGCCCAGGCAATGCACGATTCTTTTGGTGTTGAGAAGGCTCTGACGGGTGGCATCCTGGCGATTTTGCTGGGCATGGTGATTATTGGCGGTATTACCCGAATCGCTAAAGTGACCTCCACCATTGTTCCCACCATGGCAGTTATCTACGTAATAGGTGCCTTGGGCGTTATCATCTACAACTACGAAAATATTCTGCCGTCCTTTGGGGCTGTTTTCCGCGATGCCTTCACCGGTAGTGCGGCTGTAGGTGGATTCCTGGGTGCGAGCTTTGCCTATGCCTTTAACCGTGGTGTGAACCGTGGCCTCTTCTCGAACGAAGCGGGTCAGGGCTCTGCACCTATTGCTCACGCCGCCGCTCGCGCAGACGAGCCGGTTTCTGAAGGTATGGTTTCCCTGCTGGAACCCTTTATCGACACCATTATCATTTGTACCTTAACCGGACTTGTGATTCTTTCTTCTGGTGTTTGGACTGAGAAACACGAGAACCTGTTTGAAGGTGCAGATACTTACGTTGTAGCGGGTAGCTACGATGAGAAGAATACCCAGGATGTTGAGCAGCTGTTCAAGTATTTGAGCGGTCAGGAGAGTGATGTTAAGGCCTATAACGGCTCCATTGTTGTGACTGACGGCCACCCGCTGAACAGCCAGGACTTTACCCTCATCCACGCCCGTTCTATTGCTGAAGACCTGGACTTCCGTGTGGGGGATGACAGCTTCAGCGGTGTTCTGGATGTGAAAGATGGTAAGTTTGCCAATGAAGATGTGGATATTTGGGGTAAGTCCCTGGTGCACTCTGTGGCCCTGACCAATCTTGCCTTCCAGCGCGGTTACTTTGGTGAATACGGTGGTCTGATTGTAACTCTGGGGATTCTGCTGTTTGCTTTCTCTACAGCAATTGCCTGGTCATACTACGGCGACCGCTCAATGATTTACCTTTTCGGCCCCAAGGCAGTAATGCCTTACCGAATAGTTTACGTTATTGCATTCTTCTGGGCTGCGATTGAGGACACCACAGTTATTTGGAACCTCTCTGCGGTGGCCATTGTGATAATGACCTTGCCCAACCTGTTTGGTATTACTGTGTTGGCCAAGGAGATGAAAGATACCGTGAAGGACTACTGGAAAGACCCAAGCCATAAATAATTTGTCTGGGTTTGATTAAAAAAGGCGGCCAATATGGCCGCCTTTTTTGTTTGTGCACCACCGATCCTTTGATCGGTCTAGAGCTTGCCCATCCAGCAGATACCTGCTGGGTGGAAATCAGCTCAATTACTCAGTGCTTGCACTCAGGGTAACGCCAGAGTAGGCAGAGTAAGCGCGGATACTGATATACCAGGTTCCAGCATCCGGATTACTGATGGTGCAGCTTTCGTCATTGCCCCACTGGTAGGGGCGGCAGTCGTACGCTGTACGGGTAGGCTCTTGGCTGTGGCGGACATAGAGATCTGCATCTCCGCTGCCACCTTCCATTACGGCGCTCAGGGTAGAAGCTCCAGCGTCAACCTCAATGGTGAAGTGCTGCCAGCTGTTGCGGGAACCAGAAAGGTTGGTTTCTTCCCAGCTGTCGCTACCACCACCGCCACCACCACCACCGGTGTAACTGCCTACCAGGGTGACATCGGAGAAGGAGGAGTAGCCGCGCACCATGACGTAATAGGTTCCGCCCTGTAGGTCAGCGTCAGCGATATCACAAGTTTCATTGTTGCCTGAAGTATACGGACGGCAATCATAAGTGCTGGAGGTTGGAGCATTGCCGAAGCGAACATAGAGGTCGGCATCACCGCTTCCGCCTGACATTGCAAAAGACAGGCCTGTGGCATCTGCGGGTACATCCAGGGTGAAGTGAACTTCATCACCACTGCTGCCCTCGATGTCGGTCTCGGTAACCCCATTTTCGAGTTCTCCGCCTTCATTACCACCACCGCCACCACCACCGCCGCCACCGCAGCTGCTGGTGGAAACGCCTACCGTGGAGAATGCGGCAACAACGTCATCAGTGTCGTAACCTAAATCTGATGCTGCAGAGAAAACACCACAGGCACCATCTTCAAAATCAGTATTGGCACTCCAATACATCTGGTTGGCAAGAACAAAGGGGTCGAATGCTGTGCGGGTATTCCAGCCGCTGGTATTCGCCAGTAGGTAGAAGGCCCGGTTAAAGACGCCGGAGCTGTAGTGCACGTCCATGCCGTTGTAGTAATCATCGGCATGACCGATGGAGCTGCCATCGTCAGTTGGATCTTCAAAGTAGCGGAGTGCTCCGCTGGACTTAAAGATTTCGGCCCCTACCAACCAGTCATTGCTGCCGCGCATATAGTACTCGGCAGCTTCACCGGCAATATCAGAGAAGGCTTCATTGATACCGCCGGACTGATTGTAGTAATTCAAGTCCGAATTTTGCTCGGTAAAGCCGTGGCTGACTTCGTGAGCGGAAACATCGAGGCTAACCAGTGGATAGAAGTAGCTCTGGCCATCACCAAATGTCATCTGGCTGCCATCCCAGAAGGCATTCTCGTAGTTGTTGCTGTAGTGCACCCGCATTCTCAGTTTTTGTGTGAGAGGGGATGTGTTGTACCAGTCGCTATAGAGATCAAAGACCACACCGCCAAAGAAGTGTGCGTCATTGAGTGGTGAGTAAGCGCCGTTGATTGACTTATAGTCATTGTCCGGGCAAGTGAACGAGTGGATGCTACCGCCATTCGTGCTGTGGTTCATATCAACGGTTTCTACATTGTCCGTATCCATGGCACAGCTGTCGTCAACAACCATGTGGGGGTAGTCAGTACCGTACTCGTAGCGCCCGGTCTTTGAATTGCCCCCTGGGCCTGTCGCATTTTGTGCAAAGTTCAAGCCGTCCCAATGCTTGAGAACTTCGCCAGTCATTGCATCGATAAAGTAGAAGGGGCGTGTGGGTTCATCGCCGTACTCAACCCAGTTGACCAGGTAAGCCAAGCGGGCATTGTCTTGCTCATCGATATAGATGTAGAGTTTCTTTTTGGGGTTATGTGCTTCCAGCTTCAAAGCCTGAACTGACAAGGCTCCCTGGATAACGCCCTGCTGCGTGCGCCAGTTGATCTGGTGGTCCATTGCCCGCTCAATAGCATTATCTTCATTGATAAATGCTTTGATATTGGGTACTTCCAGTTCCAGCCCAGTGATGACATTGCCGCGAACCTCAGTAATCAGACCCTGCCCGGAGCTGGTTACTGTTTGGCCGTAGACAGGAATGCCTTTGTGAGTCTGTTGGTAGCGGGCTACGGTTTTGCCGTTGACGAGAGTGCGCTCACGAACTTTTTCGAGCGCCATATCCGATCCGCCGGTGGCAGCTAAAGTTTGTGGTGAGAGCATGTCCGCCGTGGCGGGGACGCGCTCAACAGCATGTGCACTAATAGCCAAGGCTAAAGTGCAGCTTAGTCCTACAAAATGCTTCATTGCTAGCTTTCCCTTTTATAGCTTTTTTATATATGAATCCGCCGGTATACAGCCGTATTTCCCTTGTGGGGACCGTATTAAATCTGGTTGGCCAATACAGGCTGGATTTTTATGTGGTAAGACAGCAGAAGATAACCGTCGCCAGGAAGGGACCGCGGTAGCGGCAGTGGCGTTCGCTTTCTCAAACCGGTTGCCCTAATTAATTGGGCAACTTGAGATTACCCTGCATACGCATCTAGGCAACAAAAAGGTGATGGCAAACTAATATATTTGAATTGTTTTCGATATTTTTGCTCGGATCGTCACAAATTAGGAAGTGATGTTCTGCCTGTGAGGTGGAAAAGATGAGTTGTTTTTTCCGAAAAAATAAATTTGGCGATAACAGTTTATTATTTCTGTTAGCTTTTAGTGGAACGGTTATTTATACATTTAATAATAGAAATTCCCTCTCCCATGAACTGATCACACGATTAAACTCCTCATATTCATTTCTCTTGATTGCGTTCCAGGCTTTTACGAATTTTCTGCCAAACATTTCTGTTGCTTCATCACAATCTGATAGGAGTGTCAGGGCATGTTCCTGGGTGCGGGGAAGTGTAATTGACTCTTTGGAGCAGTCGCCCTGATAAGGTGCGCTCGGTGCGACTTTATTGGTCATTCCTAAATACCCGCAGGCAAGAGAAGCTGCTATGGCAAGGTAGGGGTTGCAGTCCGCCCCGGGAAAACGATTCTCAAGACGTTTACTTTGTGGCGAGCTGTCGGGAACCCGAAGGCCTGTTGTTCGGTTGTCGTAACCCCAGTGGAGACTGGTGGGTGCGGCCATTTCAGGTGTAAAGCGGCGATAGGAGTTTACATTTGGAGCAAAAAAACTAATAAAACCGGGAGTGTATTTCTGCATACCGCCAATAAAATGCAAGAAATTATTGCTCTCTTTTCCTGTATTATCGACAAAAATATTTTCACCGGTTTTTCTATCCGCCACACTCTGGTGTAAGTGCAGCGCGCTTCCAGGTTCGTCTTCCATCGGTTTTGCCATGAAGGTTGCATAAATGCCGTGGCGCAGAGCCGTTTCGCGCACTGTGCGTTTAAAGGTAAAGACCTGGTCAGCTAAATGAAGTGGATCTCCATGTAGAAAGTTAATTTCCATCTGGGCAGTGCCTGATTCGTGGATCAGTGTGTCGACATCAAGCCCCTGAGCTTCACAAAAATCATACATGTCTTCAATGATGGGCTCGTATTCATTGGCCGCATCAATGCTATAGGATTGTCGGGTTTTTTCTGTGCGCCCCGATCTTCCCACAGGCGCGGATAGCTTTTCATCCGGGTCCAGGTTTCTTTTTACAAGATAAAACTCTACCTCAGGGGCGACAATAGGCTTCCATCCTCTGTCTGCATATTTTTCGAGGACAAATTTTAAAATATTACGGGTGCTGATAGGGTGAGGGTCCCCATCTCGAGAATGGCAGTCATGAATGATTTGTGCTGTCGGATCATTGGCCCAAGGGTTTAGGCGCACTGAGTTGGGGTCAGGAATTAGGAGCATGTCGGTGTCTGCTGGATCAACAAGCTCATTGTGTTCGTCGACATAATCCCCCGTGACAGTTTGCACCAAAATGCTTTCCGGTAAACGGCTGTCTTGAGTTAAGAACTTATCGGTGGGGGTGAACTTTCCCCTGGCGTTACCTGACATGTCGGGAACAAGGCATTCAACTTCTGCAATATTGTGATTTGCCAGCCAGTTTGTAATTTTATCCATTGGATAGCCATTGCTTACTTTTTCTTCCTGAGTGAAATTCTATGATCAGTGCCGGAAAGCGTTGCGCTGAAAATAATTCCTCCTGTGTAAAGGAACTATATACTGCCGATTGGAACAGGGCCGTTTATTTAAATGGCATTGAGGGTATCTGGTAGAAATATGAAGGTGATGAATAGGTTGGATGAGCACACGGAATCCTATTATGCCGCTACAGCTAACGACCTTCAGGAGTATCCACGTCTGGAGGGTAACGTAGAGGCAGATGTCTGCATCATTGGTGGTGGTTATACGGGACTCTCCAGTGCTTTGCACTTGGCAGAGCGCGGCTACCGTGTGGTGCTTCTGGAGGCTAATAGGATTGGTTGGGGCGCATCAGGAAGGAATGGAGGACATGTCGGTGTTGGACAAAGGCGAAGTCAGGGTGATCTGGAAGCCATGTTCGGATTCGACACCGCTAAGCAGCTCTGGGATTTGAGTATCAATGCTGTTCAACTGGTGGAAAGCCTTATAGTCAGGCACCAGATTCAATGTGATTTAAAACGCGGGATTATGCATCTTGCAGCAAAATCCAGTCACGATAAATATCTGCAGGATGAAACTGAAGAACTCAGAGAGAAATATGATTACAGGCAAGTTGAGTATATAGAGAAAGAAGAAGTTCGAGAGCTTGTAAGTAGCAAACGATATCTCGGCGCACAGCTGGATTTTGGTTCGCTACATCTTCATCCTCTCAATTTTGCATTAGGTCTTGCTCACGCAGCAGTTTCTGCCGGTGCCAGGTTTTTTGAGTGTAGTGGTGTGCAAGGGTATTCGAGCTCTTCTCCCTTTACGGTGAAAACTGCACGAGGAAAGGTGAAGGCCGAAAAGTTGATTTTAGCTTGTAATGGTTACTTGAAAGATCTTGAGCCCCGCTTAGCGGGGCGCATAATGCCAATAAATAATTTTGTGCTGGCAACAGAGCCCTTACCGAAGGGGCTCGCTAGGGTAATCATAGCCAATGACTTCGCACTGCAAGATACTCTATTTGTTATAAATTATTGGAAATTATCTGGCGATAACCGCTTAATTTTTGGGGGAGGGGAAAATTACACTAGGCGTTTCCCTAAAGATATTCGCAGTTTCGTCCGCAAGTATATGTTGAGGGTTTACCCGCAGCTGGAAAATACTGCTGTTGATTTCGGCTGGGGGGGTACGCTGGCCATTACTATGAATCGGATGCCCTGTATAGGGCAGTTGCAGTCGGGCCTATATTACAGTCAGGGGTATTCTGGACATGGAGTGCCTACGGCGACTTTTGCCGGCAAGCTTCTGGCTGATGCAATTTATGGGGAGAGTGAGGGTTATAACGTGTTTTCTTCTCTTCCTAAAGTAGAGTTTCCAGGTGGCACTTTATTGAGGTGGCCGGGGTTGGTGTTGGGGATGCTTTACCACAGTTTGTTAGATAGGTTTGGAAGCTAGTCTTTGAATGATGTGATAGAGAATGCCGACACACTAATGTGTCGGCACCGGCCTTAAATATTACTGGCTCTGGGCGGAAAGAGTTACGCCTCTGTACGAAATATAGCCTTGTACACTGATGTGCCAGGTACCTGCAGCTGGATTGCTAAAGCTACAGAATTCATTGTTGCCGTTTACGTAAGGGCGACAATCCCAGTTGTCGGTGGTTGGGGTGGAACCATAACGGACGTACAAATCGGCATCGCCATTGCCGCCGAGCATTTCGACAGTCAAAGATGATGAGCCTGATGGTACATCCAGAGTGAAGTGCTGCCAGCTATTTCGGCGGCCTGATAAGTTGGTTTCTTCCCAGCCTTCTGAGTTTGAGCCACCATCATCGCCACAGTTGCTGGTAGATACCCCTACGGTGTCGAACGCTGCGATTACTGTTGCAGTATCGTATCCGAGATCTTCAGTAGCTGACAGGGCTCCGCAAGCACCTTCAATGTAATCAGTGCTTTGATTCCAATAAGTTTGGTTAGCAAGCACAAAGATATCGAAAGCAGTTTGGGTGTTCCAGCCACTTGAGTTGGCAATCAGGTAGAAAGCCCGGTTGAATACGCCGGAGCTGTAGTGCACATCCATGCCGCTATAGTAGTCGGAAGCATGGCCAATGGATCTGCCATCTTTGGTGGGGTCATCCATATAGCGAAGAGCGCCATCAGCCTTGTATATATCGGCTCCCACCATCCAGTCGTTAGTGCCCTTCATGTAGAACTCGGCAGCTTCACCGGCCATGTCAGAGAAGGCTTCGTTGATGCCGCCGGATTGGTTGGCGTAGGTCAGGTTGGAGTTTTGCTCAGTAAAGCCATGGCTCACCTCATGAGAGGATACATCCAAGCTGACAAGTGGGTGGAAGGTTGTGAAGCCATCACCAAATGTCATTTGGCTGCCATCCCAGAAGGCGTTCTCGTAGTTGTTGCTGTAGTGAACTCGCATTCTCAATTTTTGTGTGAGCGGCGATGTTCCATACCAGTCACTATACATATTGAAAACGACGTTGCCGAAGAAGTGGGCATCATTCAATGGAGAATAAGCACCATTGATTTCTTTGTAATCATTTTCCGGACAGGTGAAGGAGAAAACGCTACCTCCGCTTGTACCGTGATTCAAATCCACAGTCTCTACGTTAGCAGTGTTCATGGAGCAGTTATTGTCAACTTCGAGGGCAGGGAAGTCTGTTCCATATTCATAACGCCCGGTTTTTTCATTGCCACCGGGGCCTGTGGCATCCTGGAAGGCAAGGCCGTCCCATTGTTTGATAACTTCACCAGTAAGTGCGTCTACAAAATAGAACGGTCTGCTCGGCTCATCTCCGTATTCGACCCAGTTAACCAAATAAGCTAATCGCGCCTGGTCGTTTTCATCGACATAGACATAGAGCTCTTTTTTCTGGTTTTGTGCGTTGAAGCGCATGGACGACATTGAGAGAGCTTTTTTACTGTCACCATCCTGAGTGCGCAGATTCAGCTGATGGTTCATGGCTCGATCAATAGCATTATCGGCATCAATCGTTGCGCGGGCGGTAGGTACCTCCAGCTCTAGGCCTGAGAGTACGTGGCCTCTCACTTTTTCAGTTAAGCCTTGCCTGGAACTGGTTATGGTTCTCCCCCAAACGGGTATGCCTTTATGAGTTTGCCGATATCGGGCAACCGTTCTCCCATTGGCAAGCGTGCGCTCGCGAACCTTTTCCAACTTCATATCTGAGCCAGCGATTGAGGCTAGGGACTGATTGGAAAGTAACTCTGGTGTGACATTAATACGCTCCGCCGCTTGGGCGCTAATAGCGAGTGCGAGTGTGCTAGCGGCTCCTAACAAATATTTCATTAAGTAATTCTCTTTATGATTATAATTTAATGGCCATAGTTAACCGGGAGCATAAAATAAACGCTCAGTGGTTAATGCTGTCTGGTTAAGCGGCCAATTGAATCACACCCCAAGAATATCTCGCGCTATGAGCTGAGAGCTGTATGGAGTTTATGTGCAAAATTTTCTTGGGGGTTGTTTGCCGTTGTCAGGCGAAATAACGATATCCCTTGTTGTTATTCCTGACAATAATTTTTTTGTGGTGGATGTAAACTTGAAAGGTCAAATTGTTTTTTTGATGTGTATGTCACGAATTCAGATATTTGCAACTTTGGTTATTTGAGGGGTTTTAATTGGTTATTTTATAGCTTTTTTCTGAGTGGCAAACTTTTTTGAGTTATATTTAAACGGTTTAGCTTTCTATTGTTTTGTTGTTTTTGTTTATTTCTGGTGCGAAATTCTTCAATTTAATTCAATTTGCATGAAGAGGGTGCTATATGTTTGTTAAGTTTGAAGGAGTGTATTAATCTGGGTTCTTTAAGGGGTTGTCAAACTAAAGGATTAAAGTATTAATCCTTTCTGAATTTGATGGGGTGGATATTAACTCTATCAATACATTACTGAAGAAAAATGCACGCGGTAGTTTGGAGCGGTTTCAATTTTGAAACGTTTTGCTCCATCGTCTTAATCCCGCAGTCAAACAACTTTGACTCCCTGGGCACTTGTGCGGCGCTACGGAAGCAACATCAGTAAGGGCTGGCATTCTTATCTGTACATATCGCTCAATTTGTGGAATATAAGTTTGAGATTTGTCGCAGACTCTCACTGCCCTCAGTGAAGCTGCGGTGTCGGTGGATTAACGATGTAGAGGCTCCCTAATGGCTGTGCGTCCAGATAAGTTAGTAATCGCTATTTCCTCTCGAGCTCTGTTTAACCTTAGCGATAGCCACAAGGTTTTTGAGGAGCAGGGATTGCACGCCTTTTCTCATTATCAAGTTGAGCGTGAGAACGATGTTCTGGAAAAAGGAGATGCATTCCCTCTGGTTGAGAAGTTTCTAAAGATCAATGAGCTTCTTGGCGGGGAGCCGCGGGTGGAGGTGATCCTGCTATCCAGGAATAGTGCCGATACCGGATTAAGGGTGTTTAACTCTATTGAGCACTATGAGCTCAATATTACTCGTGCAGCCTTCTGCAATGGTGGGAGCCCTTACCGCTATATTGGTCCATTTGGATGCAACCTGTTTTTGTCTGCTGATGGTGTAGATGTCCGCCAGGCGTTGGAGCAGGGGGTTGCTGCGGCAACCTTGGTTGCCGGAGGAAATCGCGAATATCGTGATGATGTGTTGCGATTTGCCTTTGACGGCGATGCGGTAATCTTCTCCGATGAGGCTGAGCGAGTCTACAAAAAGGAAGGCCTGGCTGCTTTTACTGAGGCGGAGCGTGCTTCAGCACAGAAGCCACTGGGGGGAGGGCCCTTTAAGGGGTTCCTTGAGGCTTTGCAGAGGTTGCAGGCTGAATTTGAGATGGATACCTGCCCGATACGAACGGCTTTGGTAACGGCACGTTCCGCACCGGCCCATGAGCGGGTCATCAGGACATTGCGCGCCTGGGATATTCGTGTGGATGAGTCAGTTTTTCTCGGCGGGCTTCCTAAAGGTGAGTTCCTGCGGGCTTTTGGCGCCGATGTCTTCTTTGATGATCAGCCTAGTCACTGTGTTTCTGCAGGTGAGCATGTGGCTACGGGTCATGTTCCTCATGGAATCGCAAATGCAGAGGTATAAAAAGTTCAAAAGTGATAAAGGTGTACGTTATCACTCAGTGCTCTCTATGCCGATAATGTTCGAACTTTTCCCGGTCCTCATCCGAGAGGCTTAGCTCTAATCATTAGAAAATAAAGCCGACAGAAAGTCCGGGATCCCCCAAAGTTGATTGACACTTTCGTCTCTACCACGGATATTCAACCGTCCATTGGCCCTGGCTTTGATTCACTGCTATTCTTTTCTCGTATAACTCAAGATAGTTTTTATAACTATCGATCAAAAAATGGTATTACTCGCTCTCGGCCATGAGCGAACTTAATGAAAGGGAGGATCTATGAAGCTGCAGCAGTTGAGATATATCTGGGAAGTGGCACATCACGACCTCAATGTTTCTGCTACAGCGCAGAGCCTCTATACCTCCCAGCCGGGAATCAGTAAGCAAATCCGACTTTTGGAGGATGAGCTTGGCGTAGAAATCTTCGCGCGCAGCGGCAAGCATCTCACAAGGGTGACCCCGGCAGGGGAGGCAATCTTAAAGACTGCCGGCGAAATTATGCGCAAAGTGGAGAATATCAAACAGGTTGCGCAAGAGTTCAGCAATGATAAAAAAGGTAGTCTCGCTGTAGCTACCACTCACACCCAGGCGCGCTATGCCTTGCCCCCGATTATTAAGTTGTTTATAGGCCGTTATCCGGAGGTTTCCCTGCATATGCACCAGGGAACCCCTATGCAAATTTCTGAGATGGCGGCAGATGGCACTGCAGACTTTGCTATTGCTACCGAAGCTCTGGAGCTTTTCAGCGATTTGGTGATGATGCCTGTCTACCGCTGGAACCGCTGCATTCTGGTACCGAAAGATCACCCGCTTTGCCAAGTGAGCAAGCTATCCCTTGAGGACGTGGCGAAGTACCCGATAGTCACTTATGTATTTGGGTTTACCGGCCGCTCCAAATTAGATGAAGCTTTCTTGGAGAAAGGGTTGTCACCTAAGGTAGTCTTTACCGCCGCCGATGCTGATGTAATCAAAACATACGTGCGTCTGGGGTTGGGAATTGGCATTGTGGCCGATATGGCCGTTGATGGCGAAGATGAGGACCTTGTGGCTCTCGATGCCAGTGATCTATTTGAATCGAGTGTTACGAAAATTGGCTTCCGTAAGGGAATTTTCCTGCGGGGCTTTATGTATGAGTTTATCCAGCAATTTGCCCCCCATCTCAGCCGTGAGCTGATTGACCAGGCGGCACAGGCGACATCCCGTTCTGAGGTCGATGCGCTGTTCGCCGATATGGAGTTGCCGGTTTACTAGAGGTGCTGCTGAATGGAAGTGCCGAATAAAGCTAAGGGATGAAGGCTATGAAGCCTCCATCTCGATCAGGGGGCGCAGCACTTCTTTGGCGAACTTGAAGTAAACAGTGAAAATCTCTGCTTCCTTACCTTCGCGCTCTACGACAAAGAAGGGCGCTCGCTCTACCTTGTACTGCTGAGCCAGCTGTAAGCCCGGGCTTTGCGGGTCACGCACGTCGGCGATAAGTGTCTGGTCGATAAATTGCATTTGGCCATTTTCTTCCAGCTTTTCTTCAACGTCGCGACACTTGGCGCAGGGCGAGCCGTCGGCGAGAACTTTCTTGACCAGTGTGATCTTCACGATAATTTCCTTGATCCAGTGCAATGCCATTAAAGGCAAGATGGACTGAATCTATCAGAACCCCTAATAACTTTGAAATATCAATCGCCGATACCTTTATAACTGAAATTTGTAGTGATGCTACAAAAGGCGCCAAAATAGGCCAATTTTTAGTCGTTTTTCGGCGATTTGATGCCTACTGCAAAAATTGTTCAGTTGTTTCCAGTAGTAAGCGCACCTTGGCCAAGCACTCTTGATGCTCTGAAGTGGGATCGGAATCTGCAACGATCCCACCACCTGCTGCGCAGGTTAGATGTCCATCGTTGGCACTGAAGGTCCGGATGGCGATATTGGTGTCAGCGCGGCCACAGCTGCTGATGTAGCCAATACTGCCGCAATAAATCCCCCTGGGACTGGATTCCAGCTCCCTGATCACTTCCATCGACCGTCGCTTTGGAGCACCTGTGATAGACCCGCCAGGGAAACAAGCTTCGAGTAATTCGCTATAGACTGACTCTTCGGGTAGCTCACCAGTTACTACGCTGACCAAGTGGTGGACATTGGCAAAACTCGCCAATTGGAATAGCTCGGGAACACGTACGGTGCCACTGCGACACAGCTTGCTCAAATCGTTGCGCAGTAGATCGACGATCATCAGGTTTTCCGCCCGGTCCTTCGGGCTTCTCTGCAATGAGAAAGCGGCGCGCTGATCGGCCATCTTGTCAGCGTGTCTTGCTGCAGTGCCTTTAATCGGTTCCGTGCGCAAACTGGCGCCGTCAGCTCGGATAAATCGCTCCGGCGACATACTGAGCAGGCTGCCATGGGGCAGGGCCATATAAGCAGAAAAGGGACCGGCAGCTTGAGAGCGCAATGCCAGGTAAGCGGTTAGCAGATCGCCGCTATAAGGGGCTCTGAAACGCTGGGTAAAGTTTGCCTGATAGATATCGCCGGCGGTGATATATTCCAGTATCTGCTCAATTTGTGCCCGATAATCATCTGCACTCAGTTCGTGCTCAAATGGTGAAAGCAGCCGGAAGTCCCCGGGTGTAAGAGGAGTCTCCCAGTTGACTGCTTTAAATCGCTGTATCAACTTGCGAACTTGCTGTGGGGGGCAGGCGGGGTGGAAAACCAGGTGGTTGCTGCCCAGTTGGTGGTCGGCAACAAAGGCCCATGTGTAGAGCCCAAAAAAGCCTGCGGGCAAGTCCGTAGGGCGCATATCTGCCGGTAGATAATTGCCCTCTACACCGAGTTCATAGCCAGCGTAACCAATAACCCCGCCGCAAAAAGGCAGTTGTGAGTCCCTGTCCTGAGGGCAGAGTTCGCACACCAGGTCATCCAGCCGGGCAAATGGCTCGGGCGTGTCGGCACTTAACTTGAGGGTATTTATCGGGTCGGCACTAATGATGTCATAGCGCCCACCCTCCGCGAGAGGTCGACCGCTGTCGAGCCAAACGGGGATAGGTAAATCTGCTATCGCCGCAAATGCGGCGGGCGTGTTTAATGAGTAGGGCAGAGAGACAATTTGCATATCAAGCTACAGCAGTCCGGAAGACGGCGCACACTACACATTTTGCGGCGGCAATTAAAGGGTGTGTGGCTCTTTAGTCAATCCTGCGCTCAATACCGGCCTGAGACATCAGGCGGGTGGCGAGTTCCTCCACCGAAAGTTGGGTTGCATTGAGGAAAGGCACCTGGGCCCGCCTCAGCATTTGCTCAACTTGGCGCACCTCGAATTCACATTGTTCCTTAGAAGCGTAGCGGCTGTTGGCGCGTCTTTCCTGTCTAATTTGCATCAGGCGCTCGGGCTCGATTGTCAGGCCAAACAGCTTGTTGCGAAACGGGCGCAGGATCTTGGGCAGGGTGGTGGAGTCCATATCCTCTTCGGTGATGGGGTAGTTTGCCGCGCGCAGGCCAAACTGGAGTGCCAGGTATAAGCAGGTAGGCGTTTTGCCGGAGCGGGAAACGCCCAGCAGGATCACATCGGCTTGCTGGAATTCGCTGACTCTGCGGCCATCGTCATTGTCCATGGCGAAGTGCACGGCATCAATCCGGTCGGTGTAGCGGCGGTTGTCGTCAATGCCGTGAGAGACGTTGACCATCTGCGCTGGATCCCGGTTAAACAGATTGGCCAGTGGTGTGAGGTAGTTCTCGAAGATATCGAGCATCAGCGCAGAGCTTTGGTGCAGCTGTTCCCGGATCTTGTCAGAAACAATGCTGGTAATAATGATCGGCTGTAAACCGGATTCATCGGCTGCTTTTTCTATGCGTTGCAGGGCCTGTTTAACTTTTTCGGTGGAGTCGATATAGGGAAGCGTGACCTGTTCAACTTGTTGATCGCGGAACTGTGCGAGTAGGCTGTGGCCAATCGCTTCGACGGTGAGACCGGTTCCGTCGGAGATAAAAAAAGCCGTGCGCTTGTCTTTTGCCATGTTTGTTCTCAGTTTGTCGGCGTGAGGGGGCTATTGTAGGGGAGGAATGGGGCAAAGGTCTTTTATTCTGGCGTTTTGCAATTTTTGTAGAAAATTTACAACATTTTGGCCAATTTTTACGGGCTATTTTTTACAAAACTCATCCTTATAATCTGCCGCCACTCAACCTGAATTTTAGAGGGCCTTCACTTGACGAACTTCACGATCGACTTCGCAAAACTGGGCATGGCCGATGTCGACAAAGTCGGCGGCAAGAACGCATCACTGGGCGAGATGATCTCCTCTCTCGCCGGTGCCGGTGTGAGCGTACCCGGTGGCTTCGCTACCACCGCAGAAGCCTTTAGGGCTTTCCTGGCTCACGAACAGCTGGAGCAGCGTATAGCCGAGCGTTTGCAAGGATTGGATGTTGGTAATGTCACCGAGCTGGCCCAGGCGGGAGATGAAATCCGCAACTGGATTTTACAGACTCCGTTCCCCGAGCAGCTGGAAAAAGAGATTCGCGAGGGCTATGAGGCCCTGGGTGGTGCGGAAACTGCTGTTGCAGTTCGCTCCTCTGCAACTGCCGAAGACTTGCCGGATGCGTCCTTCGCCGGTCAGCAGGAGACCTTCCTGAATATCCGAGGTATCGACGCTGTATTGAAGGCAGTAAAAGAAGTTTTTGCTTCCCTCTACAACGACCGTGCTATCGCCTACCGCGTGCATACCGGTTATGCGGATGTGGGTGTTGCCCTGTCTGCCGGTATCCAGCACATGGTGCGCAGTGAGACTGGCGCAGCGGGTGTGATGTTTACCCTGGACACCGAGAGTGGCTTCCGCGATGTGATCTTTATCACCGCCGCCTTTGGTTTGGGCGAAACCGTTGTCCAAGGTGCGGTTAACCCGGACGAATTTTACCTCTACAAGCCAGCCCTGGATGCGGGCCGTCCTGCGATTCTGCGCCGCAATCGTGGCAGTAAAGCGATCAAGATGGTTTACGACGAGAGCGGTGAATGTGGTCGTTCCGTAAAAACTATCCCAGTGGCAGACGAAGACCGCCAGCGCTTTGCCCTCAACGATGCGGAGCTGACAGACCTGGCAATCCAGGCTCGTAAGATTGAAGAGCACTACGGTCGCCCGATGGATATCGAGTGGGCCAAAGACGGCGACAGCGGTAAGTTGTTTATCGTACAGGCACGCCCAGAAACTGTACGCTCCCGCGATCAGGGAACCAGCATTGAGCGCTACAGCTTGCAGGAGCGCAGTGACGTATTGTGTGAAGGTCGCGCAATCGGCCAGCGCATTGGCGCGGGCCCCGTTCGCAAGCTTGAATCCGTAGAAGATATGGCGCTGATGCAGGATGGTGAAGTCCTGGTTACCGACATGACCGATCCGGATTGGGAGCCGGTCCTGAAGAAAGCGAGTGCTATTGTTACCAATCGCGGCGGCCGTACTTGTCACGCGGCAATTATCGCTCGTGAGCTGGGCATCCCTGCAGTTGTAGGTTGTGGTAATGCAACCGAGCTGCTGGAAACCGGCACCCCGGTGACTGTTTCCTGTGCGGAAGGCGATACCGGCTTTGTAATGGCTGGTGAACTGGAATTCCAGCGCGAGGAAACTGAAGTTGCGGAAATGCCGGAGCTGCCGTTCAAAATTATGTTGAACGTGGGCAACCCGGATCGAGCATTCGCTTTCAGCCATCTGCCGAACCAGGGCGTTGGCCTTGCGCGCCTTGAGTTTATCCTCAACCGCATGATCGGTATTCACCCGAAAGCACTGCTCGAACTGGATAACCTGCCGGAAGATCTGCAGCAGAATATTCGCGAGCGTATCGGTGGATACGATTCTCCAGAAGACTTTATTGTCGAAAAACTGGTGGAAGGTATCGCTACCTTGGCTGCAGCCTTCGCACCAAATCGCGTCATCGTACGCTTGTCCGACTTTAAATCTAATGAGTATGCGCACCTTGTGGGTGGCCAGTTGTACGAGCCAAGCGAAGAAAACCCAATGCTCGGCTTCCGTGGTGCAGCTCGCTATCGCTCTGAAGATTTCCGCCAGTGCTTTGCCCTGGAGTGCCGTGCACTGAAGAAAGTTCGCGATGAAATGGGACTGACCAATGTGGAAATCATGGTGCCCTTCGTCCGCACCCCGGAAGAAGCTGAGGAAGTAGTCGGTCTGCTGGCTGAAAACGGCCTGCGCCGTGGAGAAGGTGGCCTCAAGGTCATTATGATGTGCGAACTGCCGTCCAACGCTTTGCTGGCGGAAGACTTCCTGCAGCACTTTGATGGTTTCTCTATCGGTTCCAATGACCTGACCCAGCTAACGCTTGGTCTGGACCGCGACTCCGGCCTGGTTGCGGATCTGTTTGATGAGCGCAACCCGGCGGTCAAGGCACTGCTTTCCAGGGCGATCCAAGCCTGTAAGAAAGCGGGTAAATATGTAGGTATTTGTGGTCAGGGTCCTTCTGACCATAAAGACTTCGCCCGCTGGTTGATGGATGAGGGGATCGACAGTGTGTCCCTGAACCCGGATACCGCAGTAGATACCTGGCTATTCCTGGCCAACGAGGAAGGTTAATTTTCCTCCTAAAGCGGCCCAATTGTGGGCCGCTTTCCCAATTATTCCCCCGCTATATTTAACTGTAATTTTTCTGCTGAAGCGGTGTTTGCCTTGGTGGAAAATGAGTCCGTTGTTGCGGTTAAACCCGGAAACACCTGATTTTGTTCTGCTAATTGTGTTTGAAAAATTTAAACGACACATTATCCAAAAAATACAAACCTCTATCAGCTGATCCACACAGAAGAATTCATTCTAAATCTTTCCGCTCGCCTCAATAGAATCGGAAGAGTCTTAAGGTTGCGTGTAAATCGAAAAACAGATTGCGCAATGTGCTCCGTAAAAATGTTCGCCGTGGGCCCTGGCCCCACTGGCGCGCACCTGAAAATTACCGACAGACTGTTTATCTGTTGGATTCAGGGCAGGGTACCCAGACTCGGTGAGGTGAGCTATGCAAACGAGTAGACAGTTTCAAATCCCCATACTTCATGTCTTTTTGATGATGTGCCTTATGGCTTTAATGGCAGCGCCACCGGCAGATGCAAAGCCACGCGCATCTAATTGGTTTGATGATCGCGCCGCAGCCAGGGGTGGTAGTCCATCAATTAGAATTGATTTAAGTGAGCAGCGCGCATATCTGTATAAAGGTGGGAAATTAGTTGGTGTCTCCCGTATTTCTTCGGGGAAGCGCGGTTACAGCACACGCCCCGGACATTTTCGTGTGTTGTCCAAACACCCTTATCACCGCTCGTCTATTTATGGCAGTTTTGTTGATAGACGCACTGGCAGAGTCGTGAGATCGAATGTAAATACTCGAAAGCATCGTCGCCCTGCGGGTACTGTGTATCGCGGTGCAAAAATGAATAATTACATTCGTTTTAATGGCGGTATCGGTTTACATGCTTCTGGCCATGTGCCCGGCTATCCCGCTTCTCATGGTTGTGTACGTATGCCCCCACATATGGCGAGAAAGTTCTATCAGCATGTGCGTGTAGGCACGCCGGTTCGTGTAACACACTAGTTTTAATTTCGTGGCAGCGAAGGCTTGGCCGGGTATTATCCATCGTGGTGATACCCGGTATTTATTTGCCTCTTAGCTCTTCTACTTTTTTCCCGCTATTATCCTTCTCTTCCATAGATTGCTGCGAGAATATTGATGCTCAAGTCAACCCCCGATTTATGTGATGCCTACCCTGATGAGGTGCGAGTAGTTGATCCTATGTTTATCAATTACGGTGGCCGAGATCGTTTTGGTGGGCAGATTGTCACTATCAAATGTTTTGAAGATAACTCCCTGGTGCGAGAACTGGTGGCTGAACCGGGGCAGGGCAAGGTTTTGGTAGTAGATGCCGGTGGATCTATGCGGCGGGCTTGTCTTGGCGATATGCTGGCAGAAAAGGCGGTTGCCAACGGTTGGGAAGGTATCCTGATGTATGGCTGCATTCGCGATGTAGATGAAATCGCGGAACTGGACCTGGGAGTGCAGGCACTTGGTAGCCACCCAATGAAAACAGAAAAAAAGGGAATTGGTGAAAGAGGCCTGGCGGTGAGCTTTGCCGGTGTGGATTTCCGCCCGGGGGAATACCTCTACGCGGATAACAACGGTGTAATTGTGGCGGGTAAGGCACTTACCTAAAAACGCCAGTAAGTCCATTGGGTCTGGAAACTGGCAGCCCAAAAGCGCTGCCAGTTGTTGAGAATCAACTCAGCGGGGATCAATTAGATCATCAGCGGGATTCTCCGGCATTCTCAGGGTCATCAAAAATGCCAAGATCTTATTCTGATCATTTTCACTTAAATACTTGAAATTCTGTGCTGCGTTACTGGCCTCGCTTCCGGGGTTGTCGTGGAGAAATATGGCTTCTGCCAACGTAGTGGCTCTGCCGTCGTGTAAATAGGGCGCGGTATCGGCCACTCCCCAAAGGCGTGCGGTAATAAACTCACGGTTTTGCTGGTCCGTTTGGAAGAAGGCGTTCTCAGCCAGCCCCTCGCCCATATCGTGGCGCTTGAGATCAGAGAACATTGCGACCTCTATTCCGCCATTGCGGGTTTGGCGAAAATTTGTCGGTTGCTTGGTGAGGTCCACTTCGTAAAAAATGTCTTCAAAGGGAGTTTCTGGAGAGCCGGTAAGTTTATAAGGGAGGGTCCTTCTCTGGGTGACCATCGTTGGGCGATGGCAGTCGGCGCAGCCAATATCGGAGAAAAGCCTCCGGCCGTCACGGTGTTCTCTGTCATCGACATCGAATGGTGGTTCCAGGGTGGTAATAAAGATACTCAGTGCGGATAAGTCCCCAACGGTGATTTCGTTGACGACTCCGTCATTATCAGCATCTGCTGTTGCTCCGCCAAAGGCTTCCGAGGCCTGCATCCCCATATGAAATGCCAAGGCGGAGACATCGAACTCCCTGACTGAGGCGTTGTCACCTTTTCGACCAAATGGCCTGACAACCAAATCGTGCTCGACGCCTTCGACATTGGTTGTATCCAAATTGCCGTACTCGTCGGCAATGATGCTCCCAAAACTGACTGATTTTGTTTCCAGTTCAACGATGGTGCCGGGGTTGTTGAGGGCGTGTTGTTTAAGATTTTGTAATTCATGGGTCATCTCACGACCAACCAATTCAATCCCCCCAGCGCCAAATAAAAATACCGGATTAATCAGCCGCCCATCAAACTCTGCGATACCGTCAAAGTTTTCATCGATAACATCGATATTGGCGGGACGGAATAATACGCTGGTTCCGAATCCTCCACCTCCACCAATGCCCAATCTGGGTGGCGTTGTTCGATTGCTGATAATGGTATGGCACTCCAGGCAATTTTGCGCATCGAGGCCATTGACCCGTAAAAATGTGCCATTACCTTGCAGGGTGGGCCTGTTACCTCCGGTGGGGGAGTGGTTGTCCGGTTCAGAAAAATCGTGGGGGCCATCACCAAAGCCGTCGTAACGATTGAAAGGCGTGCTGAAAATAATCAGCCCCGCTTCACGTATTTCGTCGAGGTGAAGTTGTCCTTGGGAAATTTCATCCTGGCTAATCCTATCTGCAGGGTCTAAGCGTGGTGCTTCGCCGATAAGATCGGCGTAAATTAATGAAGGGAGCATCAGGCTGACGCTGGTGAGAGATATTGCCGTTAATCGCTTCATGTCAAAATCCTTGTTTATTTTTCTTTCCCTTTCAAAAAGTTATAAGGCCAAGTCCCTGGAAAAAATGGTTATTTAATTGAAAGGGGGTGATGGGGTCTCACAATACGAATTGCTGTGGACGGAGTGAGAAAAAGCTAATCTCAATAACTTTTCAATGGCCCTAAAAAAAACAACGCCGGTTTTGTTGAAAAATAAAATGTCTATCAGGGTAGGGGCATGGATTTCTTCTGTGAATTCTTACCTGCAATCAAACGTCTCCTATTATTGTGCATTGATGACTCTCTCGACCCTGCGGGAATTGGCAGTGTTTGTTGCAACGGCTGCCGCTATGGAAGGTGAAAATGAGCGAATTGCGCAAAAAATTCTTTACCGCGCCTCTTTTAAAAATTATTAAACGGGTACTTCCGCCAATTTCTGAAACAGAAAGGGAGGCGATGGAAGCGGGTGAGGTTTGGTGGGACGCTGAGTTATTGTCAGGTAAACCACATTGGGATCAATTGTTGGGGATGGGTCCACCTGCGCTCAATGAAGAGGAGCAGGCTTTCCTGGAGGGGCCAGTCGAAGAGCTGTGCCGAATGATCAACGATTGGCAAATCAGCTATGTGGATCGCAATATTCCGGAGCATGTTTGGGATTTCCTTCGGAAAAATCGCTTTTTTGGCATTATTATTCCCAAGAAATATGGCGGCCTTGGCTTTTCCCCGACAGCTCATGCGGAGATAGTGACCAAAATTACCACCCGCAGTACCTGTGTGGGTGTCACAGTAATGGTGCCTAACTCATTGGGCCCGGGAGAGCTGCTACTGGCTCACGGTACGCAAGAGCAAAAGGACTACTATTTGCCACGTCTGGCAGATGGCACTGATATTCCCTGCTTTGCGCTGACCAGTCCGGAGGCCGGATCTGATGCGGCATCCATGATTGACCGTGGCGTAGTCTGTTACGGCGAATATCAAGGCGAAAAGGTCCTTGGTATGCGTGTTAATTGGCATAAGCGCTATATCACCTTGGGCCCGATAGCCACGGTGTTAGGTTTGGCCTTCAAGCTCTATGACCCAGACCATATTCTCGGCGATGAAGAAGAGCTGGGTATTACGGTTGCCCTGGTGCCCACAGATACACCGGGAGTTTCCATTGGTCAGAGGCATCTCCCAGCGCTGCAAGCATTTCAGAACGGGCCCAACTGGGGAAAAGATGTTTTTATGCCGATGGATTGGATTATTGGCGGCGAGGAGAATGTCGGCAAAGGTTGGGAAATGCTGATGAGTGCCCTTGCCGCAGGCCGAGGAATTTCTCTGCCATCCCTGTCTACCGGTGGGGCAAAAATGGCCGCGCGCATGACCGGTGCTTACGCCCGGGTTCGAGAGCAATTTAATGTGCCCGTTGGCCGCTTTGAAGGCGTGCAACGCCGCTTGGCTGAAATTGCTTCTATCGCCTTTGTATTGGACAGCGCCCATAAAACGACTACCCGTGCCCTGGATGAGGGGCGAAAACCAGCGGTGATCACCGCAATTATGAAAGCCAATGCTACTTGTGGTCTACGCCAGGCCATTATTGATGCAATGGATATTCATGCGGGCAAGGCCATTATGGATGGTCCATTAAATTACCTGGGTAATGTTTATCGAGCGATACCGGTAGCAATTACGGTAGAGGGGGCCAATCTTCTCACTCGCAGTTTGATGATCTTTGGCCAGGGCGCAATTCGCTGTCACCCCTATATCTTGCAGGAGATGTTGGCGGCAGAAAATCCGGATCATGAAGCGGGTTTGGACGAACTGGATAAGTTGCTGCCCAAGCATATGTGGTTTCAATTCAAAACCCTGTGCCGGGGTATTTTTCACGGCTGGACGGTGGGCTTGTTTGCCAGCAGCCCTCGCAACGTAGGGCACGCCGCCAAGTACTACCGGCAACTGAATCGGTACTCGGCAGTGCTATCTCTGGTCACCGAATTTTCCTTGATGACCCTGGGAGGAGAACTCAAGCGAAAAGAATTGATTTCTTCCCGATTGGGCGATGTCTTGAGTCAGCTGTATCTGCTCAGCTGCACCCTGAAGCGCTTTTATGATGATGGCAACCCTAAGGATGACCTCCCCCTGCTGGAATTTGCTATGCGAGATGGGTTGCATAAGATCGAAGTCAATTTGTTGGAGGTGTTTCAAAATTTCCCCCGGCCATTTATTGGCCAAGTAATGCACTTCCTCACCATGCCTTGGGGTCACAGTGTCCACACCGCATCGGATCGGCAAGCCAAGGCCTGTGCGGAATTACTGTTGACGCCGTCGGCAACTCGCGACCGGCTGACCAGTGGAGTTTTTCTCGGAACTCCCGGGGATGGGGTAGATATTGTTGAGCAGGCGTTTGATCGGGTATGCGCTTCCGAGCGGGCTCGTGAAAAATTAAAAAAAGGCGGTATTCGCAACCTGAGCAGGGATAGCGTGGAAGAAGGGTTAAAGAAAAATCTAATCAGCGATGAAGAGGCTGAGATACTCTACGATGCAGCGGATGCTGTAGAGAAGGCAATTCAGGTGGATCACTTCGAGCACTTGGGTGGGTGTGCGGGCACAGTCCAATAAGGTTTGAGGAAAGCTACCTCCGATGGAATCTGCGCACAAGAATTCTCCAGAGAGCTTTACCAGTGCCGAGGAATGTGTCGATAAGCTTTTAGAAGTCGTCGGCAAGAAAATAGTTCTGGCATTACCGCTGGGGCTTGGTAAGGCAAACCATTTCGCTAATACGCTATACGCTCGAGCGGCAGAAGATCATACGATTTCTCTGACGATATTTACGGCCCTGACGCTGGAGCGCCCCCGTGGGGATAGTGATATTTCCCGGCGCTTTATCCAGCCACTTCTGGATACCCATTACAGTCAATACCAAGACCTTGCTTATGTTCCCGCGAGGAGGAAAGGGCACCTGCCAGGTAATATCCAGGTTATTGAATTCTTTATGGAGCCCGGTTCGCTGCTCGGCAACAACTATGCGCAGCAACACTACGTGAGTGCAAATTATACCCAGGTACCCGGTGAGCTGATCAGTCGGGGGGTTAACGTTATTGCGCAAATGGTGGCGCCTTCAGAGTGTGGAGGTAAGTTCAGTTTAAGTTGCAACCCAGACCTGACACTGCCTGTTCTAAAGCTGGCTGCTCAGCGCAAGGACTACCCCCTGTTTTTATTGGGTGAAGTAAATACACAGCTGCCCTATATCCATGGAAGCAGTGAGCTACCGGCCAGTGCTTTTGACTTTTTGCTGAAAGGCGAAACTTTTGATACGCCGCTGTTTGCGGCTCCGGCCCTGCCAGTAACCTTTACCGAATACAGCATCGCCTACCATATCGCCAGTCTGGTTGAAGATGGAGGAACCCTTCAAGTAGGTATCGGCGCCCTGGGAGATGCGGTTTGCCATGTACTGCGCTTGAGGCATAAGGAAAACGCCCTCTTTTGCCGGATTCTGGATGACTTGGTGGAAGAGGATGCTAAGCGCTACCGAGAGGAACTGCCTCTATGTACTGGCACCTTTAAGCGGGGCCTTTATGGGGCCAGTGAAATGGTGCCCCACGGTTTTCTCCATTTGCGCAGAGCGGGGGTTCTGACCCGTAGAGTCTACGCTGATGCGACAATTCAACATCTGCTCGATAGCGATCAGATTACTGATACTGTGCAGGAAGAAACGCTGCTTGCATTAAAGAATGCTGGCCGTATCAGTTGCCCTTTAACCGTGGCAGATACAGATTTTTTACAGCAGCTTGGCATTGTGGACCCCAGCTACAGTTGGCGGGGCCATAAGTTGCTGACTCCTGATGGTGAAGAAGAGGAGTGTGATCTTCACAGCGAACATGGGCGCCGCCGTCTAATTGGTAGTTGCCTGAATAAAAAGATCGCTGGGGGGATCTGGTTACATGGCGGCTTCTATCTGGGGCCGGAACTTATGTATCGAGAGTTGCGGGATCTGGACCCTAAGGAGGGTGCAGGTCTCGATATGATTGACATCAGTTTTACCAATGACCTCCAATCCCAAAGAGACCTAAAGCTGGCGCAGCGACAGCATGCGCGCTTTGTAAATTCGGCCATGATGGTGACACTTGGAGGGGCGGTTGTCTCGGATGCCTTGGTGGATAACCACGTGGTGAGTGGGGTGGGAGGGCAATATAACTTTGTCGCCCAGGCTTGGGACTTGCCAGGGGCCCGATCCATTATTGCGCTCCCCAGTGTGCGAATGCGCGATGGTGTCTGCGAGAGTAATATTGTGTGGGAATATCCTCACACGACGATTCCCCGGCATTTGCGCGATGTGGTTGTGACGGAATATGGCGCAGTCGATTTGCGTGGTAAAACAGACCGGGATGTAATGGTGGCCATGCTCAGTATCTGTGATACCCGCTTTCAAGCTGTATTGCTAGAGCAGGCCAAGCACGCGGGGAAGATAGAAAAAAGCTTTTCGATTCCCGAGAGTTTCAATAAAAACACACCTGAACACCTCGCCAGTGTATTCAATGACGAAAAATGCCTGGCGGAACTGCCTCACTATCCACTGGGTACTGATTTCTCTGATGAGGAAGCCCTGCTAGCGGTAGCCCTACAGCACTTGCGCTCCGCCGATAAAAGTTGGTGGAAAGTGTTGGCCAATATTTTTAAAGGTCGTCGGGTCTGGCACGATAAATCCTCAAGTGCCGACTATATCCAGCGCTGCTTACAGCGAATGGGGTACGATCATACAGAGACCTATGAGCACAGGCTGGAAGCCTATACCGTTGCGGCCGCGTTACAAGAGTATATCGACCAGCGAAGGCCCCTGCGTCGTGAGTAAATAAAATTAGTGAAGTTTGCCCTGGGCCTGGATGGCGGTGAGGGCAATGGTATACACAATATCATCCACGAGTGCGCCCCGTGATAGGTCGTTAACCGGCTTGCGCAATCCCTGCAACATTGGCCCAATACTCACTAAGTCAGCGCTGCGTTGAACGGCTTTGTAGGTAGTGTTGCCGGTATTCAGGTCGGGAAAGATAAAAACTGTGGCCCTGCCGGCCACGGGACTGTGCGGGGCTTTTTGGGCAGCGACATTGCGGATTAAGGCGGCATCGTATTGAAGGGGGCCATCAATAATTAGCTGCGGTCTCTTCTGTTTGGCCAGCTGGGTGGCCTCGCGGACTTTATCGACATCGCTGCCGCTGCCGGATGTGCCGGTGGAGTAACTGATCATTGCGACTCGGGGTTCTATACCAAATGCCGCTGCGGAATCTGCTGATTGAATGGCTATAGCGGCGAGTTGCTGTGCATCGGGATCGGGATTGATCGCGCAATCTCCGTAGACCAGTACCTGTTCAGGGAGCAGCATAAAAAATATCGAGGAAACCAGCTCTTCATCCGGGGCGGTTTTGATCAGTTGCAGGGCGGGCCGAATGGTATTGGCTGTTGTGTGAATAGCGCCGGACACCAGTCCATCCACTTCACCCAATGCCAACATCATGGTTCCGAGAACCACATTATCCTGTAGCTGCTCAAGTGCCACTACTTGAGTAAGTCCCTTGTTTTTACGCAGGGCAACCATGGGCTCCACATAGTGTGCCCTCACCGCCTTGGGATCGACAATTTCCAACTTTTTATTGAGCTTTAACCCCTGCTGCTCAGCAATTTTGAAAATATCTTTTTCTTCGCCCAGTAAAACCGGGTGTGCAATCTCTCTCTCCAGGCAGAGCTGGGCGGCGCGAATGGTGCGGGGTTCGGTTCCTTCGGGTAGGACAATCCGCATAGTGCGGCGCCGGGCCAGTTCCGTGAGGTGGTAGCGGAATGCCGGAGGTGAAAGGCGTTTGGGGATTTCACTTTGTTGGCTCAGTGATTCCACCCACTCTTCATCCAGGCGACTGGCGAAAAATTCCTGCACCCGGTCCACGCGATTTCTGTCATCTGATGGGGTGCGCAAATTAAAAGTCTGCAGTGACATCACCGTGTGCCAGGTATTGGAAGGCACCAGTAAAATGGGTAGGCCTGTTTCCATGGCCGGTGTGCACAGTTTCAAAATGGCTTTGTCCAAATGGTAGCCGCCGGTTAATAGCAGGCATCCAATTTTTACTCCATTCATCACGGCCAAACATGCACCCACAACCACATCGGGCCTATCGGCAGAAGTTACCAGCATGGCCCCAGGCTTAAATCTTCTCAACATATTGGGCAGTGAGCGGGAGCAGAATGTGACGGTATGTAACCTGCGTGTTTCCAGCTCTCCTTTATTGAGTACCTTTGCGTTAAAGTGCCGCGCCAGGTCGAGTGCACGGGGGGAGAGCAGTTCTGCATTCCAGGGAATAAAACCGACAATACGCAGTGGAATCTGCTTTGAAAGTATCTCAGGGGTCAGACTAGGGGGGCTTTCTTTGCTAGATTCCAGTTGTGAATGCAGTCCAATTAAATGAGCTCCGGGAGTATCCATAATTTCCGCTGGCAGACCCACTTTATTGATGATGCAGCCCACTACGCGCTTTGCATCCTCGCCGCCATAAAGACGAATGGCAAATTCCAGTCTCTCGCGAAGTTGCTTGATTGAATCGCTGGCACCGGGAGATGGACAGGCGACGAGTACCACTTCCGCATCTAGGGTTTTGGCAATTTGATAATTCAGTTGGTTAGTCACGGGATTGTCGCGGCTGGGTAGTACACCTTCGATCACGTTAACCTCAGCCTTCGCCGAGATTCGTCTGAAACGGGCGAGAATCTCTTCCAGTAAATCCGCCATTTTTCCGGTAGATACCATCGAGTCCGCATATTCGGCACTCAGTGAGCTGGGGATGGCTAGGTTGGATGTTTGTCGCAAGATTTCAGTGGTGCGCTCTATAGTGCCGTCTGGGGGTGGGGGCTCGGCAACAGGTTTAAAAAATTGAAGCTCAATACTTTTTCGGTCTAGCGCCCGAATTAAACCCAGGCTTACAGAGGTGATGCCGGCTCCCGCTTCCAGGGGAACCAGCATCAGGGTTCTGGCGTTGCTGTGTCGCAGCATGTTTAAGACTGCACCAAGCGCGATGTATCCCGGGCAATAATCCAGTCTTCCTTAGTGGGGATTACCAGGATGTTGGGAGTTTCCTGCGCAGAGATTAACCCCTCTACTTGCGACTTGGTTTTCTGATTGGCTTCGGGGTTGAGTTGGTAGCCTAAGGGCTTGAGCCATTCGATGGTCCGGCTTCGCACCCCGGAGGAGTTCTCCCCGATACCGCCTGTGAATACCAAAGCATCGACGCTACCCAAGGGGATGGTGTAAGCAGCAATATATTTGGCCAGGCGGTAACAGAATATTTCCAGGGCGAGTTTGGCTCTCTGATGATCTTTCTCGGCAGCTTGCTCCAGTGCGCGGCAATCACTGCTCAGGGTGGATATGCCCAACATACCGCTTTCTCTATTTAGCAGCTGCTCAAGTGAGGCTTGGGTATATCCCAGCGCTTGCTGTAAGTAGAGGAGTATTCCCGGGTCCAGATCGCCGCAGCGACTCCCCATTACCAGTCCTTCAAGAGGTGTAAGCCCCATGCTTGTATCTACACTGCGCCCCTGTTTGATGGCGCAAATAGAGGCGCCGCCACCGAGGTGGGCAGCAATGATATTGAGTTCAGCCGTCTGTTTTCCCAGTAGTTCGGCGCACCGCTCGCCAATGTACTGATAGCTACTGCCATGCATGCCATAGCGGCGGATCTTGTGCTCTTCGTACAGTGGGTAGGGGAGCCCGTATAGATACGCATACTTCGGCATTTGCTGATGAAAGGCGGTATCAAAAACGGCGACTTGGGGTAGTTGGGGGAAAGCATCGAGAGCGGCGTAGATCCCTTTGAGAGCAGCGGGGTTATGCAAGGGGGCCAAGTCACAGCACTCTTCGATACAGGCCATTACCTTCTGGTTGATCAGAACAGAGCTGGAGAAATGCTCGCCGCCATGGACGACTCGGTGACCTATCGCTTTTAACCCATCCTGTAACTCTGACCAGGCCTGGTCAAACTGTGTTACCAGCTCATTAATTACCGCCGCGTGGTCGCTATCCAGCGCGAGCCGATGGGAGTCTTCTGTCCCTTGATAGTGCCATTTCAGTTTGGCTTTGGGGGTGCCAAGGGCTTCCGCGATACCAGCAAGATGTTCTGCACCCGAATCTGGGTCCAGCACGGAAAACTTCACTGACGAGCTGCCGCAATTGAATATCAGAATTAAATTTTGATCGCTCATGATGCGCGAATTTCAACGAGGGTGCTTTAAGGCTAGCCGAGGAGTTGTCTTTGCGAGGGAAAGAACCGGGGTAGTTCAGTTTCGGAATAAAAAAGGGCCGCAGTAGCGGCCCAGGTAATAAAAATTGCAGAGATCAAAGCGTAGGCAAACTTGCGGTGCTTTGAGATGAACCCAATGGGTTCAAAAAAAGAGGCGGCAAGTGCCGCCTCAAATTTACTGAAACCGTACCGGTCGATTAACCGAACTGGTTCATGGTGTTGTCTTTACCACCAGCCTTCAGGGCAGCATCACCAGCAAAGTATTCTTTGTGGTCGTCGCCGATGTCGGAACCAGCCATGTTCTGGTGCTTAACGCAGGCGATGCTCTGACGGATCTCTTTGCGCTGTACGCCTTTCACATAGCCCAGCATACCTTGCTCACCGAAGTACTCTTTGGCCAGGTTGTCGGTAGACAGGGCCGCAGTGTGGTAAGTCGGCAGAGTGATCAGGTGGTGGAAGATACCAGCTTCGCGAGCCGCGTCGGCCTGGAAGGTACGGATCTTCTCGTCGGCCGCTGCAGACAGCTCAGAGTCGTCGTATTCGGCGCTCATCAGGTTGGCGCGGTCGTATGCGGATACGTCTTTACCTTCTTCAGACCAGGCATCGAATACCTGCTGACGGAAGTTCAGGGTCCAGTTGAAGGACGGGCTGTTGTTGTAAACCAGCTTCGCATCGGGAACGACTTTGCGAATTTCGTCCATCATGCCGCCGATCTGGCGAACGTGAGGCTTCTCGGTTTCGATCCAGATCAGGTCTGCACCGTTCTGCAAAGAGGTGATGCTGTCCAGGATGCAGCGCGCTTCGCCAGTGCCCTTGCGGAACTGGAACAGGTTGGAAGCCAGACGCTTAGGACGCAGCAGCTTGCCTTCGCGATTGATGATTACGTCGCCGTTGGCCAGCTCGGAAGCATCGATTTCTTCGCAATCCAGGAAGGAGTTGTACTGGTCACCCAGGTCACCCGGTTTATTGGTTACAGCTATTTGCTTGGTCAGGCCAGCGCCCAGGGAGTCGGTACGGGCAACGATAACACCGTTGTCTACGCCCAGTTCCAGGAACGCGTAGCGAACTGCGCGGATCTTGGCCAGGAAGTCTTCGTGAGGAACGGTTACTTTACCGTCCTGGTGACCACACTGCTTCTCGTCAGAAACCTGGTTTTCGATTTGGATACAGCAAGCACCCGCTTCGATCATTTTCTTGGCCAGCAGGTAAGTTGCTTCGGCGTTACCAAAACCTGCATCGATGTCGGCGATGATCGGTACAATGTGAGTCTTGTGGTTGTCGATCTTGTCCTGGGCAGCTTTCTCAGCTTCTTTATCGCCAGCTTCGCGAGCGGCGTCCACTTCGCGGAACAGGTCGTTCAGTTCGCGGGCATCAGCCTGGCGCAGGAAGGTGTAGAGCTCTTCGATCAGAGCAGCTACGGAAGTTTTTTCGTGCATGGACTGGTCGGGCAGAGGACCGAATTCGCTGCGCAGAGCGGCAACCATCCAGCCGGACAGGTACAGGTAGCGGCGGTCGGTATTGCCTTCGAAGTGCTTCTTAATAGAAATCATCTTCTGCTGACCGATGAAGCCGTGCCAGCAACCCAGTGACTGGGTGTACTTGGACGTGTCCTTGTCGTAGTTTTCCATGTCGGCGCGCATGATATCAGCGGTGTACTTGGCGATATCCAGGCCGTGCTTGAATTTGTTCTGGGCACGCATACGGGCAACAGATTCGGGATCGATGGCGTCCCAGGAGCTGCCATGGCTTTCACGGAGCTTTGCTACCGCGTCGATGTCTTGAGTGTAAGTGGACATGACTGTAAATCCTTAAACGGTGACTGCGATTAGGTGTTGAGTATCTTAGGAGGAGTGGCATAATTTGCCTAATTTATTGATTTTATTTTCACTATCGATTTGGCGAATAGATGTATGCAACTGGAAAGAGCTGACCTGAACCTGCTGGTTTACCTCGATGTGCTGCTGCGCGAACGCAATGTGACCCGTGCAGCCAATTACCTGGGGCTGTCCCAGCCGGCCATGAGTAATGGCCTGAAGCGCCTGCGGGAACTGTTTGACGATCCGTTGCTGGTGCGCACCCGTGAGGGCATGATGCCCACGGAAAGGGCTTTGGAATTGCAGCCGATGGTGCGCGAAGCACTCTCCTCCATTGATCGGGTTATCCAGCCAAATCGGGATTTTGACCCCGCCAATACCCGCCGCACCTTCCGCATCATGGCCAGTGACTACGCCGAGTCCACCCTGATACCGCCGCTGTTAAAGCAGCTTCGGGATGACGCCCCGGGTATCAGCCTGGATATCATGACGCCCAGTGATGTGAGCTTTGTGGATGTAGAGCAAGGCAAAGTGGATATGGTGATCAACCGCTTTGACAGCATGCCGCAGAGCTTTCACCAGGCCACCGTATGGCGCGACAGCTTCTCCTGTGTGATGCGCGCCGATAACCCGATACTCCGGGATTACAATCTGCAGAGTTATCTGGAAGCCCAGCATATCTGGGTGAGCAAGACTGGTATGGGGGTGGGTGTCGGAGTTAACCCGGAAGATGTACAGCGCTTGGGCTGGGTGGATGAGGCCATAGGTCGTTTGGGAGAGAAACGGGATATCTCCGTTTTCACCCGTCACTACCAGGTAGCTATGCTGCTGGCTGAACAGAGCGATCTGATCGTAACGGTGCCCACTCGCCTGGCTCAATTGGCCAGTGATAATCCCCGCGTGGTGAGGCGTGACCCGCCCCTGGATATTCCCAATTTGGAGTTAAAAATGGCTTGGAGCCCGCTGTTGCAACAGAGCGCCCCGCACCGCTGGCTGCGCCGTTTAATACTCGATATTGGCCGCGCTTTGTAACGATGTTGCCGGTGGACGCTGTGTCTGCGCGGTTCTGTCCGGGCAAACACACATCAACTGCTTTGTCATAAAAATTCGATCTATGAATAGTGGGAATTGTGTCTATAAATTAGCGGTATGTGGAAATGGCTGTTTAGAATGCCGCTATTCCAACAATCTGATGAGAGGCCCTGGGTATGACGGAACGAGTCCAAATCGGCGATCTGCAAATCGCACCAGAACTATACAACCTGGTTTGCGAGGAGGTGATTCCAGGAACTGGAGTTAGCGCCGAAGCTTTCTGGGCCAAATTGGAATCTATTGTCCACGATCTGGCCCCGGTAAATCGCGCCTTGCTGGAAAAACGCGATGAACTGCAGGAGACCCTGGATCGCTGGCACACGGACAACCCCGAGGGTTTCCGCGATCTGGAAGGCTACCAGACCTTCCTGCGAGAGATCGGCTACCTAGCCGACGAGCCTGCTGAATTCAGCGCAACTACCGAAAATGTCGATGAAGAGATCGCCATCCTGGCGGGACCTCAGCTGGTTGTGCCGGTAATGAATGCACGCTATGCGCTCAATGCGGCAAACGCGCGCTGGGGCAGCCTTTACGACGCACTCTACGGTACAGATGTGATCAGTGAAGAGGGTGGCGCGGAAAAAGGTACGGAATACAACCCGGTTCGCGGCACTAAAGTGATCGAATATGCACGCAACTTCCTCGATCAGTCGGCCCCGCTTACCTGCGGTAGTCACGCTGAGGCGGTGCAATACCGCATCAATGGCTCACTGCTGGAAGTGGTACAGGCCAATGGCGACATCGCCACCTTAAAAGATGCCAAGCAGTTTGTTGGTTATTTGGGTGACAGTGAAGAGCCCTCCAGCATCCTGCTGAAGCAGCACGGTTTGCACTTTGAGATCCAGGTGGATCGCGAGAGCCCCATCGGCAAAACCGATGATGCCGGTGTGAAAGATGTGCTAATGGAATCTGCGCTGACCACCATTATGGATTGCGAAGATTCGGTAGCGGCTGTCGATGCTGAAGATAAGGTAGTGGTTTACCGCAACTGGCTCGGTCTGATGAAGGGCGACCTGAAGGAAACCATTAGCAAAGGCGGCAAGTCCTTTGAACGAAAGCTCAATGCAGATCGTGAGTACACCTCCCCGAACGGCAACCAGGTTACCTTACCGGGGCGCAGCCTGATGTTCGTGCGCAACGTCGGCCACCTGATGACCAACGATGCAGTGCTGTTCGGCGATGGCCAGGAAATCCCCGAAGGGATTCTCGACGGCATGATCACCAGTTTGATCGCTTTGCATGACCTTCGTGGTGAGAGCCCGATCAAGAATTCCCGTGAAGGCAGCATCTATATCGTAAAACCAAAGATGCACGGCCCAGAGGAAGTGGCTTTCGCCAATACTCTGTTTAACCGAATCGAAGATGCGCTCGATCTGCCCCGTTACACAGTAAAAATGGGCATTATGGACGAAGAGCGTCGCACCACTGTGAACCTCAAAGCTTGTATTGCCGAAGCGAAAGAGCGTGTAGTCTTTATTAATACTGGTTTCCTCGATCGCACCGGTGACGAGATCCATACTTCCATGCTTGCGGGCCCCATGATTCGCAAGGGTGATATGAAGCAATCCACATGGATTAACGCTTACGAAGAATGGAATGTGGATGTTGGCCTGAACAGTGGCCTGAAGGGCAGAGCGCAAATTGGTAAAGGCATGTGGCCAATTCCAGACCAGATGTCAGCCATGATGCACGCTAAGTTGGCCCACCCAATGGCCGGTGCCAACACGGCGTGGGTACCGTCGCCCACGGCTGCTACCTTGCACGCCTTGCACTACCACAAAGTGGATGTGAATCGCCGCCAGGAAGAGATTCAACATCGCCATCACGCTAAGCTGGAAGATATTTTAACGGTTCCGGTAGCGGCTGAAACCAACTGGAGTGCTAAAGATATCCAGCTTGAGTTGGACAACAATGCCCAAGGTATTCTCGGCTATGTAGTGCGCTGGGTAGAGCAGGGCGTGGGTTGCTCCAAGGTGCCGGATATCAATGATGTCGGCCTGATGGAAGACCGTGCAACCCTGAGGATTTCCTCTCAGCATATCGCCAACTGGCTCAAGCACGGTATCGTTAGCGAAAAGCAAGTGCGTGAAACCATGGAGCGTATGGCTGCTGTGGTAGATCGCCAGAATGCCGGCGACTCCAATTATAACGATATGGCACCGAACTTTGATAAGAGCGTTGCCTTCCAGGCTGCTTGTGAGCTGGTATTCGAAGGTTGTGCCCAGCCTAATGGTTATACCGAGCCGGTTCTGCACCGCCGTAGACGCGAGTTTAAAGCTCTAAATGCATAATTGCTGAGCTAGCTGAGATTGAAAAGGCCCCAATGGGGCCTTTTTTATTTTAGGGGTCATTGGATTATTAATTAATTGGCACGAGCTTGATTGTTCTGCGTTAATCCACTTTGCTGCGGGTAATCCTGTAGCTTCTCTATTGGCTCTTAAGTTAAATTATGGAACTCTAACTTGCAGAGTTTTTCATCTTTGTTATTCGTTATTGGATTGGGTGACCAAGGCAAAATAAGCAGTGCACCTTAGAGGGGTTGATGAAGCAGGAAGAATTCTTCTTATGTGTGTTTGGGAATTGGTCTGTGCAAGCATGTTATTTTCTATGGATTGAGATGATGTTCCTATGGCAGGGTAATACGGACAGGCGATACTGAGGTGATATTTTTTTACATTCTTACCAGGGCTCAATCCATGTTTAATTACCCAAAGGATATCTACGCGACTGGATTAGTGATGCTGTTTTCATGTGTTTATTCTACCGGTAGTTTTGCTGTCCAGTGCGGAGATATTATTGCCAATTCTCAAGTCCTCACTGACGCATTATCTTGCAATGATGATCCAGCGCTAACTATTGAGGGGCCGGAGGGTTTCCTTGTAATAGAAGGTGAGGGTTCTATTGAGTGCACAACTAATGGTATAGGAATCCATATGCTGGGGAGATCTGGGGTTGTCATGGGCGGGGTTGTCACTAATTGTGATTTAGGGTTGTTGTTGGATGGAGATGGTTCCCATAAAGTGATTGGTGTAACAGTTGAAGAATCCTCTAGTGCAGCAATTTTTGCACAAAGTGACGGTAATCTAATTCGTCAAAGCACGGTATCGAACACTACTAACGTAATAGCATCTGGTTTGGAGCTAGATGGTGAGAGAAATGTTGCCGTTGGTAATAATGTGTCTGGATTTTTAGAATATGGAATAGCTGGCTTTGGTTTCTATTCATATATAGGAAATAATTATGTAGAGAATAGTGAGTTGGGGATTATATTGGGTGCATTAGTAGTTGATGGAGAGAGTATAGGTGCTTCGTATTGCGTAATTGAAAGTAATACAGTGGTAGGCAGTCTACGTACGGGGATTGGAATAGGCGCACCCTATACATATCCTAACATGGATAATTTAGTGACAGGGAATACTGTAACTGGAAGTGGTAATGATGATATTTTGGATGATAATGAAGAGTCAGATTGTAGTGATGGTTTAAATGTGTGGTCTAACAATGCTGCTGATACATCATTTCCATCCTGCCTTAAAAATCTTTAGAAGTTAAGAAAATATTCCTATAGTGGGTTGATCGTAAAGAGGCGACACTTTGGTGAAGCTATACTCTACTTGCTGAGGTTCCATAAATGTCCTTCTCTCCAAAAACACTCCTTGCTCCTGGGGTGGTGATGTCAACTCTATACTTTTCTTCAGTCTGCATTGCAGATGTTGAATGTGGCGATACTATTACTGACGCGCAGACTCTTACTTTTGAGCTTTCTTGCAGCGAAGATCCAGCAATTACGGTTGAAGGCCCTGACGGTAGTCTTGTAATGTCTGGTGAGGGCGCAATTGAATGCACTACCGATGGGGTTGGGGTACTTATGTTGGGAACTTCAGGAGTTGTGACGGGTGGAGTTGTTAGTAATTGTGAAACTGGATTGGAGTTGGCGGGGAGTGGCCTACATAAAGTATTCAGTGTAACCGTCGAGGAATCCAGTGGCGCAGGCGTTTTTGCAGAAAGTGATAGTAACCTTATCCGACAGAATACCTTGTCAAATACCACTAATGTTAAGGCATCGGGTATTGTGCTGGAAGGGGTTGCTAATGTTGCAATTGGAAATAGTGTCTCTGGTTTTTTTGAAAATGGAATAGGTGGCTTTGGTTTCTTTTCTTATATTGGGAATAATTATTTAGAAGGTAATGCTGTTGCTATAAGCCTGGGAGCAAGAATAATTGATGGTGTGACTGTAGGTGCTTCTTTTTGTGTTATTGCCAGTAATAATGTCCAGAATAATGAAATTTGGGGCATAGCGATAGGAGGTCCATATGTCATTCAGAATATGGACAATGTAGTTAGTGGAAATACAGTAGCAGGCAGTGGTTTTGATGACCTTTTAGATGACAATGAGGCTTCAGATTGTAGTTCTGGGACCAATATTTGGTCTGGCAATACAGCAAATACTTCGTTCCCTTCATGCCTTAAAGATTTATAAGTAGTGTATTTGGGGTGTGGCTCAGTTAGTCATAATCTTGATCTTTAGGCTTGCAGAAAGGAAAAATCTATAAGGATGTACCTGCATATTTGGGTGGTTTAGGCGTTTATTTTTATTGTTTGTCAGCTTTTATATTTCATATTATTTGGATTGATTCTAAGAGTTGGGGCCGCTTTAGATAAGCTCGCCGATAGTGAATTTCTTTAGCTCTTGGTATGCCATACTTCTTTTTGGTTATCCAGTATATATTCGGGGTGAATATATATTGCTGCGCCGTAGATCAAAATGACGAATTAATAGTATGTAGAAGTGGTCGGAGAAAGCTTTGCAGTTGTCTCGTAATGTTAAAGAGTCGATTAAGCTAGCAACAGCTTTAGTGATCGTTTATGCCATTGCCTTGGGTCTGAATTGGGAAAAGCCTTTTTGGGGTGGATTTGCTGTTATTGTCTGCAGTCAGGCGAATCTGGGGCAGTCTCTTAATCGAGCCATTTTGTGGATTTTAGGGACACTATTTGCCTTGCTGGCTGGCTGGATAATCGTCGCGTTATTTCCACAGGATCGCTGGTTGTTTATGATCGCCCTATCAATCTGGGTATCTATCTGCGTTTATTTTTTACAGAGATCAAACTATCAGTATTTTTGGCTTACAAGTGGGTATGTCATCTTTTTGTTGTGGGATGTGACTGGTGGCGACTTCTCTATCTCCTACAAGGCTGGGGTTTTACGTATTCAGGAGTCCCTGCTCGGAATAATTGTCTACGGATTGGTAGCCGTTTTGATCTGGCCTAACTGTAGTCGTGGTGAGTTAAGAAGAGCATCTCTGGATTTATTGAGAGAACATCGTCGATTTGTGGATAATTGTTTTTCTCGGGTTAGAAGTGGCGAGAAAATAAAGATTAGGCGTAAAAAGCGTGTTGCTCTTTTAGAGCTTGATACGCGCTTACAAACAGCCATTGGCGATGCGAGCTCAGATAGTTATGAGGTGTGGGAATGTCGAAAGCAGTGGGGTCACTTTGGTCAATCTGCGACAGCCGTCACGCAATCCCTCTTGAAGTTGGAAGAAAGCTTAGCACTCTCAGGTGATCTGGGTATATCAAAATTCCTTATTGGTGTAGAGGAATATATGCCTGACATTGAGGGGCGCCTCGCGCAAGTGGAGGCAGCGCTTTCAGGGGAAAGACCAGCAGATAGTGCCAATGGAAGAGTGGTTCGAGGAAATATTGAAGAGGTAAAGAGGCTGTCAACCTTTGAAACCGCTGCTTTAGCCGTTACTAGAAAATCCTTAAATGACTTGGAGGTAGAAACCCGATCTCTGATTGATTCAGTAAATGATATACAAACCCGGGGTGACTCCTATTCGAGACAGGTAAGTAGTGACGGTATAGGGTGGCTTGGAGCTTTGATGCCCGACCCAGACAGGTTGACTAATATTGTCCGTGTTCAGATGGGAATGTGGATCGCTTATCTGGCATATCTTTTTATCCCTGACATGATTGGTGGATTGCTGGTTATATTACTGATAACAGTAATAGGTATTCTCGCCTCAATGACCCCCAAAATTCAATTGTTTGAAACCTGTGTTTTCACGATTTTAGTGTGCATATTATCGGCACCTATATATTTCTTTTTAATGCCGAAATTGCATGGATTTTATTCGTTGGCTGTCGTGATCTTTGTATGGACGTTTGTAGTAAGCTTTTCCTCAAATAAGGTCTTTGGACCCCAGTCGATGATACGAACCCTGGTTCTTATCTTTCCCCAGATTATTTTTAATTTTAATAATTCTCAAGAGTATAGTTTTGTGGTTTATACAAATTATCTATTTGTGTTGGCAATAATTTTTTGTATTTTGGCCGTTTCAAGAAATATCCCCTTCACTGCCCACCCAGAAATAAACCTGAAGAGAAGTATTGATAGAATTCTCAATAGTGCCGCATGGCTGGTGGTGGAGGGTGATATTCCGAAAAAGAAGAGGAGATCATTGTTTTTCCGGTTATATATATTGTACCACCTGAATATTATTATGATCTCAAGGAAGAGAGTGTTCTATTGGGTGGAGGGTATTTCTGATAAAAAAATGCGGGGTATGACCAGAAGCCAGATGCAAAGCCTTATAGGTTTGGCTATGTTGATATCCAACCAGGTTAAGCTGTTATATAAGATAGATAAAAAGAAAATCAATTTTGTGGCTCCTAAAAGATTACTTCGCGAGGCATTCATATGGAGGCGGCTTGCAAGCAAAATACTTATCTATTTTTCTGGTGGAAACCAAAAGGTTGATATTGAATCCCTGCGAAGAGGTTATAGGAGGATATTTGAAAGGGCAAATATTGATGTCGGTGAGTTGATGGAGCTGAGGGAGTGTAGTGAAAAATCCAGAGAGGGTGTAACAAACTTTCTTTATTTCTTGGGTGTTACCCACTGCATCAATAACTATCTGGTAGAGTTTCGTCGCGTTTCAGAATCTGTGGATTGGAAGGCTTTCTGTGAGGAAAGGTGTCTTTAATGTCTGTAGGGTTTTAAATGGAAAGAGTACCGCACGATATATCAATAGGCAGTTTCTATCTATCACCAATATTGGTGATAGCTTTGTTTGGTGTTGTTGCGGCCTTGTTAACCGCTAGGCTTTTGGATCGGTATCGTTTATCCCGATATTTTGCCAATCCACCGGTTGTTATTATCTCCCTCAGTGTAATTTATTCAATTTTTATAGGAAGGATATTCTTGGGAATATAGTAGTGGCTAGGTATAGAAAATATATTTTTACTGGAACAATAGTGCTTGTAGCACTGCTGTTACTTATTGTCCAGTTTTGGAGGTATCTCAATAATCCCTGGACCAGGGATGGAAAGGTGCAGGCGGATATTATTCAAGTGACTCCCAGGGTAACTGGACAGGTAGTTGAGTTGCCTATTAAGAATAATCAGTTTATTAAAGCAGGGGAACTACTGTTTCAGATTGATCCGAGAATATATGAAGCAGCCTTGGAAGAGGCCAAGGCAGAGTACGAGGAAGCTCTCGATACATACCGAGCGCAAAACAAGAATGTTCTCGCTTATGAGGCCAGGATTAGGGAATCCATAGCAAATATTGATCTGGCAAAAAGTAATATTGGCGCGCTTGATGCGGAAATTGCAAGAACCAAAGCTGAATATGATCGGCAGAGAGAACTGCTACCCCAGAGAGCGACATCAGTAAGGGCATTGCAAGCAGCTCAGGCTGAGTATGAATCTACAATTGAGTATCGAGCGGGTGCAGAAGCCAGCTTGGTGGAATCTATGGCTACGTTGGAGCAGTCGCAAGCGGAGCTGGAGCAGGTTAGAGCACAGCTGGGTGCGCTTGGAGCCGATAACCCGGGCGTTCGTGCGGCTTATGCGCTGCTAGAGCAGGCGCGGCTAAATCTGGAGTATACAACGGTTGTTGCTCCGGTTTCTGGTTATGTAACGAATATTGATTTTCGTTACGGTGATCAGGCCGTCGCCAATCAACCCGCACTCTCGGTAGTTGATATAAGCACTTTTCGCATTGATGGTTTCTTTCGTGAAACTTTTGTTCGTCGAATTGCTCCGGGGGACAAAGCTTTCATGAAGCTGATGGCTTACCCTCATCTAGAGCTGGAAGGGTATGTTGAAAGTATTGGCTGGGGGATTGCTCGCAAAGATGGAACTGCGGGTAATGACTTATTGCCAATGGTAGATCCCACATTTGATTGGATTCGCCTTGCACAGCGTATTCCCGTTAGGATTCATCTGACAGAAGTTCCCGAATCTGTAAAGCTTCGTGTTGGATTTACCAGCTCAGTGCTAGTAATGAGTAATTCTGCGGGCACCGAGCAAGATGAACCGGTGCAATCCCAATAGTTTTAGGAAAGGGTTAATACGGTGCCTACAAGGGTGCCTGTTGACGTTGCTGCTCAGCTTCAGTAGTAGCTGTATGCTGGGGCCTGATTATCGCCCTCCGCCGGTAGAGGTCGAAAATGAGTGGATCTATCAAACCAGCTCAAAACTGGATACCTTGGAAGCCGTTAACCCATTGTGGTGGCAGTGGGCATTTTCAGATGTAACGCTGGACGAATTAGTTTCACTGGCTATTGAGAATAATCTGGAGCTGCGCTCAGCAGCCCTTAGAGCTCTTCAGGCCCAGCAACAGCTTGCAATTGCAATCGGCAACCAATACCCGCAAACGCAACAGCTTGAAGGGCTTATTGATCGTTCAAAGTATGTTCGATCGGGTATCACCGGTAATCTGCAGACTGAATACTACCCGAACTTTAACTTAACTTGGGAGTTAGATACCTGGGGGCAGTTAAGAAGGCTGGTTAATTCGGCCGCAGCAGATTTTGAAGCCAGCATAGCTGACTATGATGGTGTGCTGGTTTCTATTATTGCCCAAGTGGCGCAAACCTATATCAATATTCGCACAACGAAACGCAGGCTAGAAGTTGCCAGGGAAAACATTCGCGTACAACGTGAGGGTTTAAGGATCGCGAGAGTCAAATTTCGTGCAGGAGAGGTCAGTGCACTGGATGCGGAGCAAGCGCAGGCTTTGCTCAGTAACACAGAAGCCAGCGTGCCGGGACTGGAGATAAGCTTACAGCAGTTTGAAAATGCCCTGGCAGTCCTTCTGGGAATACCTCCTAATAGTTTGAGGTACATAGTCTCTTTTCCCTCATCCATACCTATGATTCCCAAAGTCGTTACTGTTGGTATGCCCCAGGATCTATTAAGGCAGCGACCCGATATTCGTGCAGCAGAGCGACGGCTGGCAGCTCAAGGTGAGTTAATAGGCGTTGCGAGGGCGGAACTCTATCCAAATTTTAGTATCGGTGGGGAGATAGGGGCTATCGATATCAATGGCGGCCAACTTAATGGCAGCAGTAGTGCCTGGGATCTTTTTATTGAATTTGATTGGAATCTCTTTAACTACGGAAGACTTCGGAGCAATGTCAGGCTACAGGATGCGATTTTCCAGCAGTTGGTGTCTGACTATCAGCAAGTAGTTCTGTTAGCGCAAGCTGATGTGGAGAACGCTATTGTCGCTTATATAAAATCTCAAAGGCAATTAGTTCACTATGAGGTGGCTGCCCAGGCCTCCCAGCGATCTGTCGATATTTCCCTGTCTCAATATACTAATGGTCAAGTGGAATTTGATACTGTGATAACTACGCTGATATCAGATGTTCAGCAGCAGGATATTTTGGCGATAGCGCGAGGCGCCGTGGCAGCGAACCTGGTGCAGGTGTATCTATCGCTCGGAGGTGGATGGCAGATACAGCAGGGAATTCCACCATTTCAACTTCTTCCAGAAGATATTCAGCAGGAAATGCTAGAAAGAACACCGTATTGGAACAAGGTTCAATAAAATTGGTTGAAGCTTCTTAGTTTGATGGTGGCACTAGATATATGAATTTAAGTAACCGTATTGTAAGTGCTTTATCTGCACACAGATTGTTCAAGCGATAATTGTCCCGTCAAATTCTATTTAGGTTTTGGTTATGATGACTAGCGCTCCGTTCGACAAAGATACAAATTTGATGGCAAAAGCTCTGGTAGAGGCTATCCCGGAGCAGGGTAGATACTTAGAGTCCCTGACTGGTAAAAGTCTTATATCGAGCAGTCAGCTTAATAGAGATGGGATATTGCAGTTACTCAGACTTGCTGCTCGCTGTGAGCTGGATAACAGAAAATTCTCATGTCATTTAAACAATAAAATCTTAATCAGCGCATTCTTTGAGTCGAGCACCAGGACGAGGCTATCTTTTGAAAGCGCCTGGCTGCGACTTGGAGGGAGTACTGTTTCAATTACAGATAAAGGGACAACACGTATTGGTGTCGGAGAGAGCTTAAGAGATGTTGCAGAGATGGTAAGTAATTATGGTGATTGTGTAGTTTTGAGGGATTCTTCTGAAGATTCAGTGAAAATTATGTCTAATAATTTAAGTATACCAATCATCAATGCTGGTAACGGGATAGATGAGCACCCCACGCAATCCCTTATCGATCTATATGCACTTCTTAAGTGGAACCCTTCCATTCTGTCAGGAAAAAGTCGAAAACTCTCCATTGGCTTAATTGGAGCGCCAGTTCGAATGCGAGCGGCGAGAAGCCTCTTGATACTCATGAGCTGTTTTCCTGAGTTTTTCTCAGAGGTTTTTGTGCTTTGTGATGAGGAGGAACAAGAACCGTTTCGGCAAGCGCAATTATCAATGCTTCAGGAAAAAGGTTTAAAAATAAGTTTAACGGATAAGATTGGAGATATTCTTCCCCGACTCGATGTGGTCTATATGAATGCTATATCCCTAAAAACAGCGGGGCATAGAGATTTTGGGTCTGGATATTTTATAGATAATAATTCTCCTTTGAAAAAACAAGCTATTGTGCTGCATCCTTTACCCCGAATGGGGGAGCTTGATAGTAATCTGGATGATACGCCCCATAATTGGTATTTTATACAGGCAAAAGGTGGTGTGTACGTCAGAATGGCCTTGGCAATGGCTATTTGTGGCTGCCCTAGTGAGATCGTAGATATTACCTAGCCTCTCCAGTTTCGAAATGACCCCAATAAAAGGTATCGTCTATGTGCGGAATAGCTGGGATTCTTCATAGTGCGCGTACAATGCCTGTCGATGGTCAACTCCTTCTAAATATGGCTGCTATCCAGTTCCACCGTGGCCCGGATGGTGTAGGTTTTACAAACCCTCCAGGTCTAGGATTTGGGATGAGTCATGTGCGCTTATCGATCAATGACCTGAGTGATGAGCGCGCTTCTCAGCCCTATGTGTCAGAAGATGGTCGTTACTATTTGGTTCATAATGGTGAAATCTATGATTATCAGCGAATAAGAGCCAGACTGAGGGCCTCTGGAGTTTATTTTTTAAGTAAAAGTGATTCCGAAATTATCTTGCATCTTATTGCGGAGTTAGGTCTTGTTCGGGCTATTAAGCATCTTCGAGGAGAATTTGCATTTGCCGTTTACGATCAAATGGAGGACTGCCTCTATTTGGTTAGAGATCGGTTTGGAGTGAAGCCACTTTATTGGGCAAGAATCAAAAAAGGTTTAGCATTTGGTTCTGAAATTAAAAGTTTGTTTGCCCACCCTGATGTCCAAAGAAGACTAACAGCGCATGGAGTGTATCACCAGCTTATTCAGGTATCGATTCCTGGAACAACCGCTTTTGAAGGGGTTTTCCAGGTTGAACCTGGGTGCATTACAAAAGTTAAGCGAGACAACACTGAACTGGTTGTTACTCAACATAAATATTGGGATATCGATTTTTTGATTTCAGATGAGTATGCTCGTGACAAGTCTGATGAGTATTATATTGAGGGTTTGCGGGAACAAATTATAGACTCCGTGTCTTTGAGGCTTCAAGCTGATGTCCCAGTAACCTATTATCTTTCAGGTGGTGTTGATTCGGGTAGCTTGCTTGGAGTAGGGCAGTCGCTTTCGCAGCAGGATCTCACCGCCTTCACGATAGCGTTTGAAAATCCGGATTACGATGAGTCTCATATCGCAAAGGAAGCCGCGAGTGAGATTGGTGTCAGCCAATTCATAGTAAAGGTAACTGATGAAGAAATATATGAAAATTATTCAGAAACCATCTGGCATACCGAAAGGACATTTTACAATACATTATCAGTAGCTAAATTTTTGCTCAGTAAAGCTGTTAAGTCTAATGGCTACAAGGTTGCAATTACTGGGGAGGGGGCAGATGAGCTATTTTCTGGGTATCCTGCATTTAAAAAAGATTTTTACTTGTATGGCACATCTGAAGCTGAGTTGAATAAACGAAGAACCTGGCAGCAACATCTAGAAAGGAGCAATAGCTTATTTAAGGGAGCTATGCTGCCAATTGATAGTTATCGATCAGAGGGGATGGAACGGACTTTAGGATTCACCCCTACATGCTTGCAATCTTGGTTAAGCTGTCATCATCAAGCAGAAAAATTGCTTAACAAAGAGTGGCGTAAAGAAATATCTGGTTATGATGCCGGGAAGGCAATTGTTGATACGCTAGATTTATCACAACTCGAAGATAGACATCCGCTGGATGTTGCTCAGTATGTTTGGATTAAAACTATGTTTGAGACCCAGATATTGGGCTGGGTAAGTGATCGAGTAGATATGGCGCACTCCATTGAAACTCGTCCGGCCTTTCTCGATCATCACCTGGCTGCGTTTGCTATACAAATCCCACCATCGGTCAGGATTAGCGGAACTACAGAAAAGTATGTTCTTCGCGAAGCGATGAAGGGAGTTCTTCCGGATGTTCTATATAAAAAGCAAAAATTTGCATTCATGGCTCCTCCGGTAGAGACCGTTACCGGAGCTTGGACTTGGGTGCAGCGAGTTATTGAGAAATTTCTCAGCCCAAAGGAGGTTAATTTAGCTGGATTGCTGCGATATTCGGAAATAGATACTTTAATTCAAGAGTATAAGATACCGACCCTACATCGATCAAAAAAGGTTCAATTGGATGCGATGCTCAATCATATCTTGGGAGTGCAAATATTATATAAGCGTTTTATTGAGGCTGATCTGCCATTGTTGGCGCAAGAAAAATCTTTTCATCTTGGTTGGAGTTTAGATCGTATGGTTAAGTATCGTAAAAGTTAGAGGGTACTAGGGTGTGAGGCAGATCTCATTGTTGACGTAGTATTCTATTTTTGGTCCGGTTTAACGCTGATCCCTACCTGTTGATCGAATAGATAATGATAATAATTGGATATAAATTACAATTTAATTGAGGTTTTGGGTGGCGCTGGTTAATAGGATTGTTATTACGTTAAGGGTTGTAGTTACAAGAGTCTCTATTTTTCTAATCCCTGATATCTAGCTATTCACTTCTAACCAATGAAATAATTATAAGCTGGAAGACTTCACCATATCGGTGGGGCTAATTGAAGGAGCATATACTTCTTACAGGGATGGTGAGGCTCTCGCATTATGGGGGATCTTCCTATATCTATTGAAAATAGGTGCCCTGATGAGAAATATAGTTTGTGCAAGTTGTGTCCTAACTTTATTATCCGTTTTTTGTTCAAATGCGATTGCTGAATTACTTTCTGAAGAGAAGAGTGTTACTGCAAGTACAGAGGTGCAGTCGGCATCTTTGGCTGTTGATAATGACATGGGTACACGTTGGGAAAGTTCACATCAAACAGATCCCAGTACTTTTACTATTGATTTAGGCACCACCTCTGAATTGGAGGAGGTGGTGCTCTATTGGGAGGCTGCAAATGCAAATACATATAATCTTGAAGGTTCAAATGATGGGCAGGGATGGGAGCTGTTAGCAGAGTATTCTGATGGAGAGTTTGGAGATAGAACTGACATTCTTCAAGTATCCGGAAAATTTCGTTATATACGGCTTAATGGATTGACTCGTAGTAATGGAAATTTCTGGGGCTATTCTATCTATGAGTTTCAAGTATATGGCGAACCTGTTTACGACTCCGTAGAGGAAACTCCGAGCAATGTAGGGCGTAATATTGCCTTGGACGCCTCAATCTTGTCTTCTTTAGGGGAAGGTAATTTTGCTATTGATGGTCTGAGAAGTACAGCTTGGGAGGCTGGGGGCGATACGGCTTATTTACTACTGGATATTGGAGAACCAACTGAGCTGACGAAGGCAATCATAGACTGGGGTGAAGATAATGCTGCTAGCTACAAAATTCAGGCTTCAAATGATGGCAATGAGTGGGAAACGCTTGTCACTGCTGACGATGGGCAGTACGGTTCACGAATTGATAGCCATAAACTATCCGGTAGTTACCGTTATCTGCGAATTCAAGGTGATGAGTTAAGTGAGGGTAGCTCGCATTACACCATTTGGGAGCTCATGTTATTTGATAAGGCAATGGATTCCACCCCCACAGATAGCCTGCTAAGTTACATGCCTCTTTTCGATGAAACTTATCCTGCTGGTGAAGCTCAAAATTGGTATATAAAAGAGGATGGAACCCTAGTGACATTCGCCAGTGGTAGAGCTAGATCACGCCATGAGTCTGAGGGATCATTTTATACTTTCCCAACATTCTATTTTGAACATAGAACTTTTGGTCTTGAGATTCATGATCACACCCCAAAAGGTGAAAGTTTAATTGAAATCTATTACTCCCCTGAGTATGCCCACTACCGCTCACCAGAGTGCCGATCGGCATATTCCAATGTGTATCGAGCAGATTTTAATAATAACGCTAGGTTTGAGGTGGATCCTTTAGTTGAGGCTGATGAGGATGGGAAAGGGCAAATATGGGTATGTTTAATTACTTTTGATGCGCACGATGGAGATGACGGTGTTCTGGAAGTTGGCGAGTGGATGGAATTTGAATTTCAGCAATTTTTGGGAAAAGACAATGGGGATGAAAATGTAGAAGGCCAAGCTATTTACTACACAAATACTTATCGTATCCAGTTGGGTGAACCTGGTATCTATCTTGTTAATGATAGCGATATTGATGAAAGTATACGAGCTGGAGGTAACGCGACAGCTGTCCCGATAATAGCGGGGGATTCTGTACCAGCTTCTGAGATTATTTCGGAAAACTTATCAGATAAGACTTTGACTTACTATGCTGGAGCCGACGGTGCATGGACAAGTGGTGGGTCAGACGACGCTACCGAAGTTACCTATCCAATTTTAGACGGGACAGGCATATACGATAGTTACATCGTCGAGAGTGGTATTGCTGACTGGACAGCAAATATGCAAGAGGCATCGAATATTCATTGGGATACCCACAATATATTTTTGCGGGGCAGAAGGTTGTTCCATACCGATTTTAAGTCTGGTGATCATGAGGAAGAAGGAAATCCGAGGTTTGCAGAACTAACAGAATTAGCCACTGATCTTAAAGTACAGCATTCGTGCTTTGCTTGTCACATCAATAATGGACGTGGACAGGCTCCAGAGAACGGCTATTTTTCCGAGACGATGGTCATGAAACTGGGGTCTGGGGGACTTAATGTCCAGGGCCAAGCATTACCTCATCACTACTTTGGCCATCTATTACAAACTGTTTCTTCCGACGAAAAGATAGAAGTGGAAGGGCAGGTGGTAGTTACTTATGAAGAGGTTGTGAACCACTATGATGATGGTACCGAGTACACGTTAAGGAAGCCTGTATACAGTATTAATAAGCTCGATGGCAAAGGGAGCGATATAGTGTACTTTTCCCCACGGATGCCTCAACCAATACTGGGGCTCGGGTTGCTTGAGGCAGTGCCTGAGTCTGAAATATTAGAATGGCATGATCCTAATGATTCTGATGAAAATGGAATTTCTGGGCGCGCTGCACTGGTAAAAGAGCCAACTGGTGAACTTCCATATGTCGCACGGTTTGGTTGGAAGGCCAGCCATGCCAGTCTAACCAGTTTTACGCGTGATGCACTTAATAGTGATATTGGGGTCACTACTAATGGAGGAAGCGCGGATTGTGGGTATGAGCAGATAAACTGTTGGCAATATAGTGAGCATTCAGCTGAGCTTTCGGAAGAGCATCTGCGAGACCTGGTTGTTTACCTTCAAGCCTTAGGAGCGCCGCCCCGCAATCCAGGCAGCGTTTCCAGAGATTCTGTGCTCTCAGGAGAGAAGCTGTTTTATGAAGCTGGATGTGACTCCTGTCATCGACCGGAAATGAGTACTGATCATAGCCATCCTCTTGCTGAGCTTAGGGGGAATACCATATACCCTTATACTGACTTACTGCTTCATAATATGGGGGAGGGGTTGGCTGATTCTTTGAGTGAGTCTGCCGATTTCAATCAGGAATGGAGAACTCCGCCATTATGGGGGTTGGGTATGTCAAAGGCAGTAAATGGGCACAGTAACTTATTACATGATGGGCGGGCGCGAACCGTCGAGGAAGCTATTTTGTGGCATGCTGGAGAGGCTTTGGATAGCCGGGAAAAGTTTCAGTCAATGAGTATTTCTGAGCGGACTGATCTGTTAGATTTCTTACAATCTTTATAGAATTTTTTGATATAAAAGTTATGTCCCACGGGTATTGCTAAAAGTGGCTGGCTCAACTGTTATAGGTGAGATAATACGTGTGATTGCCTGCATCGAGCTTATTTCAAATTATATGTATAAACTGTTGAGTAGGCCCCTATGGTATTTTTCCAAGGCCATATTCAAAGTTATTGTGGGCGGCTCAGCTGTAGTAGGTCAAAGATAGACATTTCTTTGTTCAACCTCCTTTACTGAGTCGCCTTCTATTAGTTCACCATCCAATGCTTTACCGCCACCAGGATAGCGCATAGTCAATTGGCCGGTAGCAATTAAAGTTCCTTCACTGTCTTATACCCCCGTATATGAATAGAATATCTTTCGTCCAGTACTCGTTAACTTACCTATCGCGGTGAGGTGGTTCAGGACACCCATAAATAAGGGGGGGGGAGAGCTGAGGCGCAGGTACCCCCTTGGCGACTGGTTTTTTATAAATTGGTACTAAGGCGTAGTGAAAGGGGTAAGCATTATGCTTCGGATGTGAAAATTAGGGTTTAGGAGAAATTTGAGAGGAATGAAGGCAGTTGGAGAGAGTCAGAATTAGCTGGGTGTTGCCGAAAGGTAGCGTTGGCAATTACTGATACCGTGTACCCAGTGTTTCCCGAGCTTGATGCAAGCTTGTCGTACGGTCTCTGCTGATCTAACCAGGCGATTATAGTGGTATTCAAAATTACGACTGAGATACAACCAGTGTTTTGGTTGTATACCCAAGTGTTCGAGTATGGGGGGCGTTCTCATTAATGGAGCCGCACTTTCTGGGATCTAAATATCGACCGCTCCAGCCCGCTAGTTCCAGGTAGTGCTCCAATTGAAAGGGTAACCCCTTACGCATGTTCACCTCCTTCAAATGGCAGTAGGTCTTTGGGCTGCTCACCTGTGGTTGCAACATGAATACACTGTAGAATGGAAGTGTGACTGGAATCTTTCGGGGTTTTGCCATTTTGGCTCGGATAGGATTGAGATCGACGTAGGTCATGTAGGCGGCAAGGGCTCTCTCATCCGTCGAAGCTTGGGACTTAAAGCACCCCTCGGAAAAGCGACCTGTACACTTCTCTTCTGCATTGGCCTGGCGAGCAATAGGTTCGTTAGAGCGATAAGCTCGTTGAGCTTTTCCATTTCACTGTGATCAAGGGGGTGACCTTGATCACAGCGTTGAGCCAGTATTGATGTACTAAAAAACTCGCTGCCAGAGATGAATGACTTTAGTATCGGACCAAGCTTTGGCTGTATTTGAGTCAATATAGAGTACGATATGGTAATGATTACTCATTACTACATAGGCTGCAATATCAAGGGCGAAAATGGCATTTTTTACATTCCGACCTCAATCCAGTGACGTCGATACTCATAGTTTTTCCCAAGCTGAACATCTTTTCGGCAAAGAAATGCCCTATGTAAACAGCGAGAGACGCAGGGATAGTAGGGTATTGCATCAATAGATATCTGTGAGCATCGAGATAGGGTCATGGAATTAGGTGAGGTGGCTGTTTTTGTATCCAGTACTTTGTGGAAGTCCCTACATTATGTCAATGAATTTGACATTTAAATATACTTCTTTGATGGGTGTCCGGAAATAGGGTTTAAACTATATCTGATCTGGCTTAGCCTTCAAGGCTCACGAGTTATTCCTAAGGATTGCCTTACTTTATATATTGTTTCTCGTTTAAGCTACGCGAGGCCCCTGGGATTTCATCCAAGCTGTTCCTCCACAATATCATTACAACTCCCTCAGATCATATCTTGGCCGGGAGAGGTGCCGGCGCTATCAGAAGAACCCTCCCGGACTAACGGCACTTATTATCCGAAACGAAGGGCGATTGGTCGGGAATAAAATCGAGTAAAAGATACTCAACAACACCGTCGGATGTTATGTAATCGAGTTCCGCTACACGATGACAGTCAGCTTTAGTTCCTTGTTTATATTTTATGCTCATTATTTATATCCTGAATAAACTATATACTCGACTTAATCTAACCTAACAGTTAACTTAAGTTCCCTTGACTATCGTATCAAATAACGGAGTCATAAGTAATGCACCTGCAGGACTCAAATGGTGATTATCGCTAAAGTATGAAACCTCGCCATTAGAAAATAGGCAGGTATTTTCTGGGCATAGAATCTGGTGAGGTAACATCAGTTGGTCACCCAATCTACTATGTAGGTAGTTAACAACGTCAAGATAATCTTCATTAAATTTTTCAATTCCTACAAAGAAATGCTTTGGATTATAGATTCCCATAGCCAACTTTCGGCTTTCAATAGATGGAAAATTATAGCCAGGTATTTGAATCGGCCCTAATACATACACTATCTTACCAGCTTTCTCCAATCGATTGACAAAGCTAATCGTAGCCTCAGCCAAGGCTTCCCTGGCTTTTCTACTGACAAGACTACCTTCAGAGCTAATATATCTATTAGAATGCCAAGTTTGTGCGATAATTACCTTCTGTATTTCCTTAGTAGAAACAATAGCTTCATAGTTCTTTTTTGCTTTTCTCAAACAATCTTGACTGAGATTGACTCTAAGTGTTGGCAAGCAGCTATTTAAAGGGACAATTAGACCTTTCTCATCAATACTGTTTAATGCATTAACAAAAGCTGGACCATACATTTGTGCATGAGAATTACCCAAAAGTACTGTTGAATAGGGTTGCTTATTATCACCTGCGACTAAACAAGCTCTAGAGGCACCAAAAGGTAAGTATTCTCTAACCCCACAACGAAAGTTAGAGCTTATCGATTCCGAAAAATTATTTGCTAATGGAGGGTGACGCTTAGGAAATCCATTAAAGCTAAAAATTAGTGCGGTCGATGCGACGATCAAGATATATAACAGGGAAATCAATAGTATGGAAAGTTTATCAGGATATTTGTTGCGAAAAGGAATTTCAATAAATTTCCAGGTCAAAGCTGAAGCAAGGCATGTAAATAAGAATCCTAATATCAATACATAATTACTAGGTGGATCAACATAAACATATTTAATGATAGAGATAACTGGCCAGTGCCACAAATACATGGAATATGAAATAAGGCCTATAAAACGAATTGCTGATAAAGTTAAGATACAATATAACAAACTTTGCGAACCAATGGGTTGATACAACATTAGTCCTGCCCCTGTCGTTATCAAAATAGCTGGAATAATCGAGTTTTCGGGATATGAATACGCGACTATGATCATCCCAAACCCCAGGTAAGATAGCAGAATATTTATGTTTTTATTTTGCTGTGGGTTTCTATAAGCTAATAGAGCAACCAGGACGCCAATTGCAAGCTGCCAGATTCGTGTGGGTGTAAGAAAAAAAGCAGGATTTTCACCCCCGATAGAAAGAATGAATATATTTAGGCTGATGGATGTCAATATAACTAAGCAAGCTAAGATTATATAAAAATTCTTATTTTTGGATAATTTGGTTAGCAGTAATAGCGTGCAAGGGAAAACAAGATAAAATTGCTCTTCGATACTCAAGGACCAAGAATGTAATAAAGGCTTCAGTTCATCACTAGCACCAAAATAACCACCTGAGCGCCAAAAGTATATATTGGAAACAAAAAATAAGCTTGTTAGCAGGCTTGTAGATAACCTGATTAAATCTGAAGAGATGAAAAAAATTAGACCAGAAATTAACACAAAAAGGAATACGACCAATACAGCCGGTAAAATTCTCCTAATTCGTCGGATGTAAAAATGAGCTAAATTGAAACTCCCTTTATCGGCATCTTTCATTATCAGCCCGGTGATCAAATATCCAGAGATCACAAAAAAAAGATCTACCCCCAAGTAACCCAGAGGCAGTGTGGCCGGATGATAGTGAAAGATAATTACGGGAGCAACAGCCAAGAATCTTAATCCGTCAATTTCTTTTCTGTATTCATGCATTAGAAGAATATTCTCATCTATAAGGAGTTAGAATATAAAGCAATTCCCGGTTAATGTTTTCAAGGGTAGAGAGAAATAAAGTCATATTGGTAAGTAGTTAGTTTTTTCTCGCCAAATAGGTAGTAGTTAACCCTCAGGCCCAAATGCAACGTTTACGCTATAAGGCAAGCCCTAAGTCAGACAATCCACAGCCAACTTCAAATAATATAATAGTATCACCAATCTTTCAAAGCCGGCTCATTTAGTAACGACCGGTAACCTTCTCCCATATTTCAGCTCAAAACCTGGTTTCAAGCCGATCCTTGGCATACGCTTGAAGTAGTTTTGTATTAAAATCGTTAATTGTTTCCATGCCAGTATGAGTTCTAGAATTAACGTAGAGGGTTAAGAGCGTTCAATCACAGAGTTGCTTAATACTTTCCTTTCTAATATCACGTATCTTGGAGGTCGTCCAACATAAAAATCTTTATTGCCAAAAATTAGTAAAAAGTTGGAGGAAGGAAAAGTTATTGTTGATTCAGATGATATTCATCCTAATAAAATTTTACGAAAAACTGAAGATTAAGTTGAATACTGTAATGTCAGATGATATGCATGGCAGGGTTGTTTTTGTAACATTCATCATTTGTCAGTTTGCTTGCGAGTCAGTCCAAAAAATGTTCTGCTGGAACTTATGAGCGTGAATAAAGGAAATAAGATTTAAATCGATCAGCTGAGATTTATATCTGATGTATTCAATATGTCTATCAGTGATCTACGCGTAACATTAAATAGGCCGACTTGAGTCAAGCTAATTACTCGCGACGGTCGAGATCTGTACCGGTTAACAAAAATGCCCTTGCAGAGCGTGCTTTATGGGGCGTTAGTAACAGAATAGCTTCTATTATAATAATTGGAGTCATAATTAGCTCACCTGCCTCCTCCCAAAGGAGGGCACGTACTATTCGTGAATAATCATTGTTAGTCCTTGAATGGTATGGCTTTCGCTCCGGCCCCAACTGCCTATAAATACGCCCTAAAAATTCAAATATAACCATACTGAAATAACGGTGACACTAGTTTATCATGGTTAAACACAGTAGAAGGGTGATTTGTCCATCTGGTGGTTCATGCGAAAAACAAGCTAATTTAAATGGTATGTTATATTTTTTGATGTATTTCTTTGGCATTTCATTTTTTGCAGCTGGAGAGTTGTTGGTTTTATAGTTCTCCGCATGGATCAATAGTATATGATATCTTTTCTTAGCTTGGTGAGGGATCTAAGATAGTATGAAAATTTTGGCTCGTATTTAAATGCATATAGAAATCAATATTTATCTGATGTGGATTTATAGACTGCAACATTAAATGAGAATTTAAGCCAGTTTCACAGTAAGCATATATGTATTGAATGTTAAGTTAGAATAAGAGAAATTTCAATGGATGTTTACTTTCTCTAAGGAAGACCCTCTTCTAATTTTAAGACCTATTACGTTTATGTTATTGCTAGTAGTTTCGGTGAAGCTAATTGAGCCGCTGATCATTGCGACCTAGGGCCGCATCGCGGTGAGAGTCTGGAGATACTTTATGGTAAAGTGGATAGATACTTTGAATATCTATTCAGCAGCTTCGTAAGATTCCTTTTCAATCAATTCACCATCCAATGTTTCACTGCCACCACGATAGCGCATAGTCATTTGGCCGGTAGCAATTAAAGTTCCTTCACTGTCGTATACCTCTGTATATGAATAGAATATCTTTCGTCCAGTACTCGTTAGCTTACCTATCGCAGTGAGTTGATTAGTCTTGGCCTGACCGGTGAAATTTGCTGTTAAAGACAGTGTAAAGGCTCTACGACGGCGGTTGGGGTGGGGGCAGTAGAGGCCGCAGTAAGAGCCAGCGATATCGATTAATGTTGTAATAAAACCACCGTGGGGTACACCGTGGGTATTCAGGTGTTCCGGTTGTACTTCTACGCTGATTGCAACATGGCCTTCCTGCCAATTATCTATGGTTATACCTAGGTGGTCATTGAATGGGGGTTGTTTCTTGTTCTGCCAATTCATCCAATTTCACCTTAGAAAGTAAGTTTATGATGGGTCGCTACAATTTGTTTTCTGAGTTGAAAGGTAGACTGTGAGCAATCCTGCACTGATAACGATCAGCGTCCCCACCAGTGCAATAGTATTAGGTAAGTGCTGCCAAATGAGCCAACCTAGAAGTCCGGCAATAACCACACCAAAGTAACTGATTGGCGACACCACACTGGGTTTTGCATAGCTATATGCTTTGGTGTACAGCCAGATAGCCAAGAGTACAGAGACACCGTTAAAAAAAAGATAGGGGAGTGTCCATAATGGTATTGGTTCCCAATAATAGATACCCAGGGGCAGGCTGCACGCGAACGAGATTAATACGTAGTAAAACAATATAAGGCTGGGCCGGTCGGTACGGGACAAAATTCGTGTTCCGACCATAGAGGCAGCCAGGGTAAGCCCTGAAATCAGGCCGAAGGCATGGCCGCTACTAATACCGTCCACGTTGGGTTGAAGAATCAAGGTGATCCCCAGTAAGCCCAGTAAGATTGGTAGCCAGTGGGCTATGGGGATTTTTGCTCGAGACCAAAGCCAGGCAATAAGGGGAACAAAAATGGGAGCTGCATTACGCAATAGTCCCGCTTCCATTAGTGAAATTTTGCTTAGGGCAGAAAAATATGTGAAAAAGCATAACCACCCAGCAAAACCGCGTATTAGGTGGGTTCTCCAGTGTTGGGTGGTAAGGTGTCGAGGCGTTTGTCGCACTAGCCATGGGGTTAGCAGTATCAGGCAGATACTGTATTGGCTGAGCGTAATTAATGGCACGGGGACAGCGGTAGACACCCATTTGCTGGCTGCGGCCGCTGTACTTGCTACCAGCGCGGTAGCCAATGCAAAACCAATGCCCTTCCAGTTTGGGATATCCGTGCGGAGTGGCTGACTTGGTGGGGATTGTACTTCGACTAAGGCATCAGGCCTACTCATGGTGACACAACTTCTTTATTTGGCTGCAGCGGGTAAAGTGGGAAGCCAGTAGTCATACTGACTTCCCCTATAGTTTACAAGCTTAGATTTTGCCATCAGCCCATTGCGCAAATGTTTTTCCCTCTTGGGCTAGCCGTTCCAGTAAAGGGGCTGGAGTCCAGTAGGTATCTCCATGCTGCTGGCGGAAAGTACATATTTTTTCGTAGATTTCCTTCAAGCCGATACTGTCGGCATAGTGCATAGGTCCTCCACGATGGGGCGGAAAGCCATAACCGTAAACATATACAACGTCTATATCACTCGGACGTTGGGCTATGCCTTCCTCCAGGATTTTGGCTCCTTCATTAATCAGCGCGAAAGTTAGGCGGTTTAGAATCTCCTCGTCGGAAATTTCCCGCCTTACAACCCCTTGGCTTTTAGCTTGGGCTTCAATGACTTTCAGTACTTCCGGGTCGCTGCTGCGAGCGCGAGTTTCGGGATCGTAGCGATAGTAGCCGGCTCCACTTTTCTGGCCCAGGCGGCCCATTTCAACCAGGGCATCTGCAATACAGTAGGTTTTTGGCTCTCCTTTTTCTGATTCGCTCAGGCCCTGGCGCGCCTTGTAGCCGATATCCAGCCCCGCTAGATCTCCAACGGCGATAGGGCCCATAGCCATCCCCCAAGATTGCATAACCGAATCAATCTGCTCCGGGGTTGAGCCCTCGATTAAACACAGCTGTGACTCTCTGCCATAGGGGCGCAACATACGATTACCAATAAAGCCGTAACAGTTTCCCGCTAGTACGGGTACTTTCTTGATCGTTTTAGCGAGTTGCATGGCAGTGGCAATTACATCGTCAGCACTTTCCGAGCCGCGAACCACCTCGAGTAGTTTCATTACATTGGCAGGGCTGAAAAAATGCATCCCTATAAGATCTTGAGGCCTGTTGGTTGCAGATGCGATTTGATCAATATCCTGGTAGGAAGTGTTGGTTGCAAGGATGGTACCGGGTTTGCAGGATTGATCCAATTTGGCAAAAATTTCCTGTTTGAGCTCCATATTTTCAAATACGGCCTCAATGACTAGGTCTACATCAGCTAGCTCTGCGTAGTCAGTTGTGCCGGAAATCAACGAGAGACAATGAGTTTTTTGACCTTCTGTGAGTTTCCCTTTCTGCATGCTGATGGTGTAATTCTTGTCGATCACTGCTAGCCCTCGATTTATCGCAGTTTGATCGACTTCTACCAGCTTGACTGGAATACCGACATTGGCAAAATTCATGGCGATGCCTCCGCCCATAGTGCCTCCACCGATAATGCCCACGCTCTTTATCTCCCTGGTGGGTAGGTCTTTTGGTAAGCCCGTGACTTTGGTTGCAGTGCGCTCGGCAAAAAACAAATGCCTGAGGGCGGCCGATTGGCTGGAGAGCAGGCATTCGATAAACAGGTCGAGCTCTTTCGCGAGACCTTGATCAAAAGGCTGGTGAACTGCGGCCTCTATACAGGTAACAATATGTTGCGGTGCAAGCTGACCTCGTGATCTCTTTTCAAGGCGCTTGCGGAAATCATCAAATAACTCCTCAGGAATGCTGTCAGGATCTATTGCGATGTCTCTGACTCGGCGCAGAGGAGCTTCATTTGTTATCAATTCACGGGTAAAGGCGAGGGCTCCCTCTAACAAGTCATTATCGATAACCCGGTCTATTAACTTCATACTTTTGGCTTTAGAGGCCGGTATTGGACTGCCTTTTGTGATTAATTCCAGTGCAGCGGCAACACCAGCCAAGCGTGGGGTGCGCTGGGTGCCACCGGCCCCTGGCAGTAATCCCAGTTTGACTTCTGGAAGCCCCACTTTGGCCGATGCTATTGCACAGCGGTAATGGCAGGCTAGCGCGACTTCGAATCCACCGCCGAGTGCCGTGCCGTGAATGGCGGCGATCACTGGTTTACAGGAGTTTTCTATTTCCTCAATCACTTCTGATAGGGCGGGCGCCTGTGGTGGCTTGCCAAATTCCGTAATGTCGGCACCAGCGATAAAAGTTCGGCCTTCACACACTAGCACCAGGGCTTTTGATGCATCGCCTTGAGCGTTCTTAATCGCTCCCCAAATGCCCTCACGCAAGCCGTGAGAAAGGGCGTTCACAGGGGGATTGTTCAATCGAATTACACCGATATCGCCAATGAGTTCATAACTTACACTAGACATTGCTATCTCCAGATCTTAAGTGACAACTGTTCGGTCTCGGTTTTATTTACATCTAATCAGGTTTAAATGCGTTCTATGATTACAGCGATGCCCTGGCCAATCCCGATACACATGGTGGCCAGTGCATAGCGCCCGCCGGTACGTTCCAGCTGGCGCAATGCTGTTAGCAAAATACGGGCACCACTGGCCCCCAGGGGGTGACCAACGGCGATGGCACCACCATTGGGATTTACCCGTGGGTCCGCATAATCAATTTCGAGCATTTTGAGGCAGCCCATAGCCTGTACCGCAAAAGCTTCGTTGAACTCCATTACATCCATATCCCCAAGCTCCAAGCCCGCCCGGGCAAGGGCTTTACGGGTAGCCGGTACCGGGCCCAACCCCATCACTCGCGGCTCTACTCCTGCAATGGCGCTGGCGAGAATACGTGCCCTTGGCTTTAGATCTGCTGCTTGGCCTGCTTCGGCGCTACCAACAATGAGTGCCGCCGCGCCATCGTTGATGCCGGAAGCGTTGCCGGCAGTAACCACTCCATCTTCGAAAAGCGCGGGTAGGGCTTGAAGTCGCTCCAATGTTGCATTGGGACGGGGATGTTCATCCGTATCGATAAGAAGGGCTGGCTTCTTGCGGCCTTGGGGTACTTCGATGGGAATAATTTCATCGACAAAGAAGCCATCGGTACGTGCCGACTCGTATTTAGTTTGTGATGCCAATGCAAATGTATCGCACTCTTCCCGGCAAATATTCAGGTCTGATGCAATATTGTCTGCGGTCTGAGGCATGCTGTGGCTTCCATACTCAGCAACAATGTCTGGGTTGGTGAAGCGGGGGCCTAGGGTCGTATCTGCCAGCACCTGATTGCGATCAAAAGCACTGTTGGCTTTGGAGAGAACCAGGGGGGCGCGACTCATTGATTCGACACCTCCCGCGATAAATAGCTCTCCTTCTGCGGCGCGAATGCAGCGAGCGGCATCTGCTATGGCGGACAAGCCGGAACCACAAAGGCGATTTACCGTTATGCCGCCAGTGGATATGGGCAGGCCTGCTAGCAGGCCTGAAAATCGGGCAACGTTGCGACTGTCTTCTCCCGCCTGATTGGTATTGCCCGCAATAACGTCCTCAAAATGTTGAGGGTTAAAATTGTTTCTTTCAGTCAGGGTCCTGATGACATGGGCAAGCAGGTTGTCGGGCCGGATACTGGAAAGGCTGCCCCCGTGGCGGCCAAAAACACTGCGGCCGCCGTCATAAATATAGGCATGTGACATAGTGAAATTTCCGATATTGGAGTTCTAAGTGCATTGAGTCATGCGGTAATTTCTTTTATTCAAACTCCAAAGCCACGGGTAAATTTTCCAGGGCTTCCTCTACAGCGGCTTTGCTGGAGGCTTGTTCAAGTTGAACTTTTGCTACCTGGCCAAGGGATGCATCGAAGTGGGCGGAAAACTTAGCGGTAATACTTTTTTCCTCTAATGCCTGGCCTACGACATATTCGGTAGCGCGATTGCGCAGAGCTGGTTTGAATACTTTGGCTACAGCAGTGAGTGGAATCTCATCAATAATTTCCACGCGTTTAGGAATGGCTGCACGCTCAGAAATTTGGCTACGGCAATAGTCAATGAGTTGTTCTTCTGTGGGCGGGTTTGTGGATGGAAACAGGGTAACGTAAGCTACTGGAACTTCTCCGGCATAAGCATCTGGTTGACCCACTGCAACGGCAATAGCAACGGCAGGGTGACGGGATAATGGTTCTTCGATCAGAGCCGGATCTATATTGTGGCCGCCGCGAATAATTAAATCCTTGGCCCGCCCGGTTAAGAACAGGTTACCATCTCCATCGAGATATCCCATATCGCCGGTATTAAACCAGGACTTATCGACCCAGGCTTTAGCATTATCCTCTTCTGATAAGTAGCCAGAAAAAATATGTGGCCCGCGCGCGAGTACTATGCCCACCTCTCCTGTATTGCAGGTTCTAACCAGTCGGGTACCGTCTACTTCGGCAATTTTCATTTCCATATAAGGCAATCGCCGGCCGACGCTGCCTTCAGGGGCTTGCATATCGGTAGGAGGGCGAGCTAAAAGGCAGCTGGACTCTGTCATGCCATAGCCATTACTGACAAGGACGTTGAACTTCTCCTCAAAGGCATTCTTCAACCCCGTTGGCAGGGTGGAGGCTCCACAGCCAATGTCTGTCAGACAGCTGATGTCATTGTCACCCACTGGAATTTGCATCAATACACCGAGGATGGTGGGGACGGCGGCAAAGCCCTTCACCTGAAAACGCGCAACATGATGCCACCAATTTGGCAGGACATTGGGTGAGCGAAAACCAGAGGGTGTCATGATAACAATTGTGCGTCCGGCCAATAGGGTGCCAATACCCGCAACAACCGTACCGAAAATATGAAACAGCGGAAGTCCGCTTAGGGTAGCGAAGCGCCCTTTGCTGGATGACGTATCAGCACTTAATTGAGCGACGAAGGCAATATTGCTGTGAGTTAAGCGGGCTATTTTAGGTCTTCCAGTAGTGCCCCCGGTGTGGAAATAACTAGCGGTTTCACTCCCCTGGATATAACGCTCACTCTTTAGATGATCGTCCGACTGTTGGGATATAGCCGAGACAAAATTATCTGCGTGAATACCCGCTGGAACTGGAGTATTGCTAATTGGCTTTTTACTGATTAGTAACAGAGTTTTTAATGTGGGAACTTGCTCGAGAATTTGCGTTACTTTATCCCATATTTCCTCGCTAAGATCTTGGCCAAGAGTGACCAGGACTTTAGCCCTGGTGGTATTCATAATTTCGATTATATGTTCGGGTTCCAGCAACGGATTAATAGGGCTGGTAATACCTGCTGCCTGGCCTCCCCAAAGTGCAAAATGAGTTTCTGGCAAATTGGGTAGTAATAAAGTCACTGTATCGGTTGGCTCAACACCGATGGAGTGAAGAAGATTGGCAGTCTGGTGCACTCGCTGGGATAACTCGGAGAAAGTTACTTTAACCGTGTCTTCGTCAGGTGCGGCCGTTGGCAGGAATTCGATGGCCGAGTCATGTTGGTAGAGGCGGGCAGATTGCCGGATTAAATCAAAAGTGCTTTCCCAGGGGTATCGCTGCGAAAGGGGGACTTTTTCATACTCCTGAATTTCAGCAAGTGACTGCAACATTGTATCGGAGGATTGAATGGGCGTGATCGACATGGGGGCTTCTCTCACTTTGGTTATTATGGTGACGACCATAGCAAAAGTGAATACAGCATTCCACTCTGCGGAATAAGGTGTTAGTGTTTTACATATTAAGAAGTGCCCAATGCATTTTTTAATGGAAAATGGCGCATAAAAACTTATTAAAAATAAAGAGGCGCCATGTTGTTGAGTTTTTTCCTGTTTTATTTTTCGAACGGTTGATTTGTGTGCCTATCTGGAGTTGATTGGCGCTAGAAATGCTCGGTTTTTTATTTCGATAAAGGCATTTTACGCCAATAATTTAAATCGTTGGGATCGATTCAAAGGCAATTAAGTAACTTGTCGAGGTGAATCTGTTAAACACTAGTTCCGCCTGTACCGGGGATCTTTCAAAAGATTGCGTGTTTTTGCTGCGCAAGATTGTGATAGAAGCAGTTTGTAGGAGCTGCTGTTCAATGCGCCGACTAATAAAGGAGCAGGCGAATGAATATAGATTTTTCTCCCGAAGAGTTAGCTTTTCAGCAGGAGGTCCAGCAGTTTCTCCAAGAGAAACTTCCTGAAGATATTAGAGAGAAAACCCTGAAGGAAATCCCCTTGGAGAAAGAGGATTTTGTTCGCTGGCAAAAAATACTCTATGAGCAAGGGTGGGCAGCTACGAATTGGCCGGTTGAATATGGAGGTACCGGTTGGACACCTACTCAGAAACACATTTGGGCAGACGAATGTGCTAACTATGGTGTACCAGAGTTGATTCCTTTCGGCTTAAAAATGGTTGCTCCAGTGATCTTTACCTACGGTAGTGAAGAACAAAAGCAACGATTTCTGCCTGACATCCTGGCAAGTAATGTCTGGTGGTGTCAGGGGTATTCGGAACCAAATGCTGGCTCAGATTTAGCTTCCTTAAAAACAACAGCTGTCCGTGATGGCGGTGAGTATATTGTCAACGGCACCAAGACCTGGAATACCTTGGGTCACTTTGCAGACTGGATATTTTGTTTGGTTCGTACTGGTGGGCCTCAAGTAAAGAACCAGGCTGCTATCAGCTTCTTGCTAATTGATATGAAACACCCCGGTATTACGGTTTCGCCAATTATGACCTTGGGTGGTCACCATGAAGTAAATGAAGTCCATTTCAATAATGTGAGGGTACCGGTAGAAAACCGTATTGGCGAGGAGGGGCAAGGGTGGACTTACGCCAAGGTTTTGCTAACCCACGAACGCACCGGTATTGCGCGGGTGGCAAAATCCAAGAAACGCTTACAAACGCTAAAGGATTTAGCCAAAGAGACCTGCGATGGAGAAAGTAGTCTGCTTGAGAACCCGGCTTTTGCCCAAAAACTGGCCGAAGTTGAAATTGAGCTCTTGGCTCTGGAGTTTACTGAACTACGTACGCTTGCGGCGGTAAGTACAGGTGGTGCCCCAGGAGCGGAATCTTCCATCCTTAAAATCAAAGGAACCGAAGTCGCTCAACTTATCGATGAACTGTATATGGAGACTGCGGGTTACTACGGAATGCCGTTTGTGAGAGAGCAGTTTAGGAGCGGGTTTGACGGAGAATGGGTGGGCCCCGGTGTTATTGCCAGCAGTGTGCCTCGTTACTTAAATAACCGTAAATCCTCAATTTATGGCGGAAGTAATGAGATTCAGAAAAATATTATCAGTAAATGGGTACTTGGCCTGTAAGTGCAGCATCTAAAGAGGACTTGAGCGATGGATTTTTCCTACAGCGAAGAGCAGCAGATGCTGCAAAGCAGTGTGAGCAAGTTTATCCAGCAGGATTATGACTTTGACCGTCGTTGTAAAATAGTGAGTAACGATATTGGCTTCAGTAAGGAAAATTGGAAGCTATTTGCGGAACTCGGCTGGTTAATGGTGCCGTTTGGAAAGGATGATGGAGGCCTAGGAGGCTCCGCCGTAGACTTTATAGTGGTTATGGAGGAGTTCGGTCGAGGTTTAGTGGTTGAGCCTTTCCTAGCCAGTGTTGTTCTCAGTGGTGGTCTTATCGCTGACTGCGCTAGTGAGGTGCAAAAGCGAGAACTCCTGGGAATGTTAATGGAAGGCCAATTGCAATTGGCATTTGCTTTTACTGAGTCACAGAGTCGCTATAACCTTACTGATATAGCCATGACTGCGGTAAAGGATGGAGACAATTACCTCCTGAATGGACATAAAGCTGTCGTTCTAAATGGTGACGTAGCAGATAAATTCTTAGTTGCTGTGCGGACGAGCGGAGCACAGCGAGATCGTGAGGGGATCACCTTACTACTTGTCGATCCTAATACAGAAGGGCTTCAGCGGCATGGATATGCCACTGTGGATGCACACCGTGCCGCCGAAATTAAATTCAATAACGTGAAAGTACCCATAGCTAATCTGATAGGGGAAGAGGGGGCGGCTTTAGGAGCTATAGAAAAGGCTGTTGATAGAGCGACGTTGGCATTGTGTGCAGAAGCTGTTGGAGCTATGGAAAGGATCTATAAGAAGACAGTTGAGTACACTAAGACGCGGGAGCAGTTTGGTGTTCCTATTGGCAAGTTCCAGGCACTACAGCACCGCATGGTGGATATGTTTACTGAGTATGAGCAAGCGCGCTCAATATTGTTGATGGCTGCGCTACAGCTTGATAGCAATAACGGAGTTGCGCCTAAGGCGATATCCGCTGCAAAAAGCCGTATTGGTAAAGCTGCGCGGTTTATCGGTCAAGAGGCGATACAGTTACATGGCGGTATAGGGGTTACTGAGGAGTTGGATGTAAGTCACTACTTTAAGCGTCTAACAACAACTCAGTACCTATTTGGCAGTACTGATTACCACACTTTACGATTTGCCAAGCTGTAAATCATAAAGTACTGACTATACGGCCAAATTCACTCTCTACTTGCCACTTTGCGAGGGCACACACATGGAAAAAGTTGTCGAGCACACCAGATCTGTGAGCATAGGTAAAGTAGAGAGTGTTTTTAAACTTCAAAAGGATGCATTTAATAGGAGCCCCTACCCGAGTCTTCAGGAGCGTCTGGAAAGTTTAAAAAAATTAGAGCAATTGATCCTGGAAAACCAGAAATCCATAGCAAAGGCAATAAGCGAGGATTTTGGTAATCGTGCCATCCAGGAAACTAAAATTGCAGAGATCTATGGGTGTATCGAGGAGATTCGTTACACTCGTAAGCGCTTAAAAAAGTGGATGAAAATTCAGAAACGTCATGTGCCTTTGCTACTTCGAGGAGTAAAAAATCGCGTATTACCTCAACCAAAAGGGGTGGTTGCTATTGTTACCCCCTGGAATTACCCACTACTTCTATCTGTTGGGCCCTTGGTGAGTGCGATATCCGCAGGGAATCGCTGTATGATCAAGATGGCTGCTAACTCGCGTGCCCTTTCTGCATTATTACATCAGTTATTTAATAGATTCTTTTCAGAGGATCTGGTAGCTATTCTTCCTGGAGTGAGCGCTACGGAGTTTACAGCCCAGGCATATGATCACATGATCTTTACTGGATCTGGCAAAGTAGGAAAAGTGGTAATGCGGAGAGCTGCGGATCACCTAACTCCTGTGACACTAGAACTGGGAGGTAAGTCTCCAGCCATAATATGTGGCGACTTTGATGAAAATATTGCTGCGGAACGTATTTTGAGCTCAAAATTCTTCAATGCGGGCCAAACTTGTGTAGCTCCAGATTATTTATTGATTCCTGAAGAAAAACTTTCAGGATTCTTGGAATCGGCTAAGAGACTTGTACCCAAATGGTATCCATCTTTAAATTCAGAAGATTATACTTCGATTGTTGATGAAAAGGCGTTTAATAGGCTGAATACTTGTCTAACGGATGCTCTGGAGAAAGGGGCTACAGTTCTGCCGTTATTAGATGTTGAAAACAATAAAGGTTTGCAAAAAATTGCTCCCACCTTAGTGTTAAACCCGACAGAAGACATGAGTCTGCTACGCGAGGAGATATTTGGCCCTATTTTACCTATTCTTACGTATAGGAATCTGTCTGATACGATAGATTACATAAATAGTAAAGATAGGCCTTTAGCATTATATATTTTCAGTTCTAGCGGAGATGTTCAGGAAAAGATTATCAAAAGCACAATGTCTGGAGGTGTTTGTATCAATGACTGCGCGATGCATGTCTCCCAGGCAGACTTGCCCTTTGGTGGTATTGGGGCGAGTGGCATGGGGCAATATCACGCTTATGAGGGTTTTTTGGAATTCTCAAAATTACGACCGATCTTTACACAAGCCAAAAAGTCAGCGGCGGTGCCTTTACGACCACCTTATGGCCAAAGATTTGATAAAATTTTCAACTTTCTACTGCGTTTCAAACTGTAGCTGTACTGATTGAGAAGATCTGGAGTTTGAGTCGACTAATATCGGATTAACATAGCTTCGATATTGCCTACCAGGTTTTTCAACAGAGGAGCTACTTCATTTTCTAAGTATTCCGGGTTAAGTCTAAAAGCAGGTCCGCCAGCATTAAAAGTGTAAATATGACCTTGGCTTAAAGAGAGAGGTACCGCGATACCGTTGACATCGCGATTCCACTCGCCAAAAGAGCAGCAGAAGCCGCGCTGCTGGTAGCTGGTGACCGCTTCTTCAATACCGGCTTTGATCGTTGGCCATTGATCACCAGCTTTTTTCTCCAGGTAGCCATAAAAATATTCCCGTTCTTCTTGAGGGAGTGCTGCCAAAAAAGCTCGCCCGGAGCCGCTGGAAGCTATGGGTACGCGATTACCGATTTCATGGCGAAAAGTTGTGACATTTGCAGGAGCACAGAACTCGACAAAAATCATATCCAGCCGGTCCCGATCAGAGAGACCAACAGCGGTACCGGTAGAATTAGCTAGATCCTGCATTAAAGGCTTGGCTACCTGCCTGACTGTGAGATTTGAGACAAAAGCATAACCAAGAGCCAGGACGCCACTACCCAGCTGATATTTTTCCATTCGATCAGAGTAGGTCAGATAACCTAATTTCGTCAGGGTATAAGTCAGTCTGGAAACACTGGAGCGGGGCAGGCCAGTGCGCTGGGCGATCTCCAAATTACCCAGGAAGCCATCACCAGGTTGAAAAGCTCGGAGCACATCCAGACCACGAGCTAGAGCCTCAATAAATTTTCGATCTGGTTCAGTATCTTTCTGTCTGGGAAGGTCACTTAAGGAAACCATTGGCTTAGTCCTACTTATTAATTAATAAGTATACAGATGTTCCCTCTCAAGCTGAAGGGAGATATATGAATCCTGTATGAGAAATCTATTTTACTGGAATATGTTGGGGAGGGTGATAGTAAAAGTGGATGAGTAAATATCGCCTGGTTAAACAGTTTGTGGGGTATAGTCTTATATTTAATATATGCCAAGCTGTATGGTGAAGGGTATATATAATTATAATTGGTGGGCAGTTTCTCAATCAAATAGTGCCTAGTGTATTATTAGTCACTATATTGATTTTCTGAATTTTGGAGGAGCTATAATTTCAAGCTAGTTTCAGTGGAGTAGGGTAGCTCCCCTTCTAATAAACCCCAGGAAATTACTATGAAAACGCATTATTCTATAGGGAATGATAAGCTAGCGAAAGGTTTCCTGCGTACGGTTAAAAGCGGCAGTTCAAAAATCAAACAGTATTTACTCAATCGTGTAGGGTTGGCATCTCATGAAATAAGAGTAGGTATTAACTCTGATTCTCCTTTCGCATTTGGAAAATTAGTTTGGAATAAAGATCATAGAGATTATCAGTATTACGATAGGTCCTTTGGATCTTCGTTTATATATATGTTAAATACATCGAAGACGGTTCCGGCAATCACTTCGTTTGGTATTATTGTTGTTCTTCCTAAGGATTCTCCTCTCAGGTTTCGAGATCCCCGCATTGCGGATGATAGTGATGACCTTTCAATGTTTTGGCAGCATGACTTCATTGATACTGAAGATGAAAAGGAAATTGCTTTACGTGAAATACCAACTTTGCCTCAGGGGCGTTACCTCAATTTTCCAGAGCATAAATTTCTCACTAATGTCTGGTGGCCCGACATTATCGAAACTTATGGCTACCATGAGTGGATAGATAAGCAAGATATACCTAAAAGTCTTGGCGAGGAGATGGAGGCAAATATTAAACGTACTATTAAAAATATGGAAGTGTGGCTTTATGTTATTTTAGATAGTGATGAGCTTCTGCCTTTTAAATGGAGTTATCAAGATAAGACCTTTATGCCAGGATTTTGGACCGATGGCACTGTGGTAAAATAATTGTTCTGGCGATATGGTTAAAGGTGTTAATCAAGTGAACCCTGTTATCTCCTCTAGTGTTTAATAGTCTATTCGGCTGATCTGAGTACATATACTATGTAAAAAAATGAAATATGCTCTCAAAGGATCCGTTTATGAATGCTATCTGTTCTTTGGGTATAGTTGCCTACTGTTTTTGGACGAGTTGCCCAGATTTTTCTAGAAAAAGATGCATAAAATCCTCAGCTAAATATAGTTGTCCCTTATAAATCAACTGCGCTTCCTTTCTGATAGTATCAATTGAGCAGCTCGCCTTGCTATCTTTTTGGTAGCGTGTACTGAAATGTGTGAGAACCAGGTTGGGAATTGAAAGGCCTTCGGCAAAAGAGGCTATTTGGGTGGAATAGCTGTGCCCTACATGCCCCGCTTTCTGAGCCAAATCTTTTGCATAAGTCGATTCATGCACTAAGACATTGCAGTTGGCACAGGTATCTTTTAAAAGCTCAGGGTTATCATTGTCTCCGCAAATTATAATATTACGTGGAGGCCTCGGCTTTAGAATAAAGTCCGTTGCAGTGTATATTTTACCGTGATGAACGACATCGATACCGTTCTTTATTTTCCCCCATTGCGGTCCTTTAGGGATACTGGTGGCAAGTAAACTTTGTATATCTAATGTAACCTCAACATATCTTTCCGTAAAACTGTACGCATAAGAGGGGACCCTGTGGGAAAGTTGTATAGTGGTTGTGGTGAACTGTCCCATTTCTATTTGGGGAAAATTTTCAACAGGAATGAAGTTGAGTTCAAATGGGAGATAGAGTTCTGTGATTGTTTGAGTTGATAGAAGCCAATCATAGACGGCCCCAGGAGCAACAAGTGTCAGTGGTCTTGTTCTTCGTTGCATTCCTGAGCTACCAAGTAGACCAGGGAGTCCGTAGCAGTGATCGCCATGCTTATGGGTGATAAAGATTGCACTTAGCCTATTTAGTGATAAGTTTGTATGTAGAATCTGCTGCTGGGTACCTTCCCCACAGTCGATCAAATACCAGTTCTTTCCCAGGCTTTCTATTAGCCCAATACCAGAAACATTCCTCTGCTTGGTCGGAGTGCCTGATGATGTCCCCAAAAACAGTATTTCCACTTAGTCGCTACCTGATTGTTTAGCAATATTGAAGATTACGCTGGCTAGGGGTCTTCCTGAGCTTTGGCTTTGATTAACTTCTGATTGATAAGCAGTGTAGAAGATGAAAAAAAGCTATTGACCTCAAGTTAGGTTTAGGTATTAAGCTCCCGTCTATTGTTTATGAGCCCGGATTTTGAGGAGACAATCGAGATGGGTACCCCTGGTATTAACTTGCAGCAATATTTAGACCGTATTAATTTTGATGGAGCCCCGGGTGCTAACTTGCAGTGTCTACAGCAGTTGTTGACCCAGCACGTCCGTACGATTCCATTCGAGAACGTCACTTCATTTTTGGGAAGCCCCGTGGATATTGAGTTGGAATCTATTGAGGCCAAGTTGGTACAACAAAAACGTGGAGGTTATTGTTACGAGCAAAATGCCTTATTAGGGGCAGTGTTAGGGCAAATCGGTTTTAAAGTTACGAACCTCGCCGCACGGATACTGTGGCAAATTCCGATAGGGCATCAACCCGCTCAGTCGCATATGATTCTGATGGTGGAGCTTGAGGGTACACGCTTCCTGATAGATGCGGGATTTGGAAGTAACACTTTGACTGCACCACTCAATTTAGACTCCAGTGATCGTCAGAGCACACCGCACGGTGTTTACCGCTTTACTTTAATAGATGATGAGTACCTGTTAGAGGTTACAACCGATAGTGGTTGGCAACCTATGTACAGCTTTGACTTGAAACCTAAAACTCATGGCGATTATAAAATTGGTAGTTGGTATTGTTCAACGCACCCTAAATCCAGGTTTGTAGAGCACTTGATTGTTGCTCGGTCTTTCCCAGAGGGGCGGCATACACTTTTCAATAGACAGTTAAGCTATCAACCACTTTTAGGCTCCAAGAGTGTTGTCATGTTAGCGGATGTTGATGAGCTTCGGGCTACTTTACTGGATATCTTTGGGATAGAAGTGCGGTCTGGCAGAGAAATTGATCAAAAGTTAGGCCGGATATTTGAGTCAGACGGCATAGCGGAGCGAGTCATATGAAAAGGGTAGGTGTTGTTTACCATTCTGTATCTGGTTGCAGTAAAGTTCTTGCGGAGTCCGTGGTGGAGGGGGTTAACACGCTAGAGAAGTGTATTGGTGTTGCCCTTGAGATTCAGGGAGAGAGCATTCGTCACGGACGTTATGAAGATCAGTCATTATTAGCTCAGTTGGATCAATGTGAAGCCATAGTAATGGGTTCGCCGACCTTTATGGGTACTGTCTCCGCTCAATTCAAAGCATTTATGGATGCAGCAAGTGAGCGCTATGGAGATCGGTGCTGGCTGGATAAGTTAGCTGCAGGATTTACTGTTGGTAGTAATTTTAGTGGTGATCAGCTAGGTACCATCAGGACTCTACAGGTCTTTGCTGCACAAATGGGCATGTTGTGGGTTCCCCTGGATATTCTACCGAGCCAAGATTCCCTGGGTAGAAACCGGGGTGGTTGTCAGTCGGGCTTGGTAGCTGTCGCTGAGGGAGCTGGTGAAATTCATGAGTTGGACCGACTTACAGCCGTACATTTAGGCCGTCGAATCGCAGGCTTAGCACTACGAACTTCCGATTTTAGGACCTCGTTTCTTGACTAGCTTTTTGCTATTCAAAAGTAGGCTGCTGATGCAGCCTACGATGGCGACAATCCCGATTAGCTGAAATCCCGCTTGGTAATTGTAGAATTTCTGTGTTGGTTGTGGAGCAAAGTCAAAAAGTCTGGCTAATAAATCGCTGAGGGAGCGGATATAAGCGAACTCTATATCTTGATCAAGTGAGAGCCCTATGAGGGTTTGAATTACCCCTCCTAAGACAAAGCCCCCAGTTACAATAAGGGCAGAGGCAATGGCGTGCGCCTTTTCAGGAAGTTCAGATTGCACTATCGAGAGAGATAGAATTGAGCTGCTGAGGCCAAACCCTAAGAGAAAATTTGCCGCCAAAGTCCAGGAGTCCGACAAGTGAATACTCAGTAAAGCTGTGACAGCAATAATTGAGAGGAAACTAAAAGTTCTCGCTGGAATTACATAATCTCCCCGGTAATGAGACCAAGCACCGACAATAAAGCTGCCGATAATGATGCCCGTTGAAATCATCGCATTGAGTAGGGCACTTTCCCTGGATGTTTCACGAAAAAAATCAACTTGGAACTGTATATTCCATAAATCAGAATAGGCGATAACTACGCCAAAAAGGCAGGAGTAGAAGGTGAGAGCTAGCCAAAAAGCTCTTGATTTGAAGCATGAATTTAGCTTGTCAAATTGAGTAGCTTTTTTTACGGAGAGTTCATGGGAAGAGTTTTGATTGCTGCCAATAAAAATAAATAGCAGCACAGCAAGGCAAATAAAAAATAGCGCTGCGATGAAGTAGGGCCCCCGGAATGAGACTTCGGTATCGAACAAACCGATAAGTAACGAGAGTGAGGCTGCTGCGAAATTAGCTAGTCCTTGGCTAACAGCGGCCATCAGTGAAAACTTTTTAGGTAAATCCCGGCCGATAATATGGATAACTCCCAAGAAGCTACTGGATAATCCAAGTGCGACTAAGAGCTGTCCTGTAAGGGCTGTTCCGAAAGAATGACTGCTGGCAAAAATTACACAGCCGCTAGCGGCGAGGGCGGCTGAGATACTCAGTAAATACCGTGGACTTATAGGGCCCAATAGTGAGCCAAGTGTCAGTTGACCAATAGAATAGGCGACAAAGTAATATCCTCCCAGCATCCCTAAGCTTTGATGGTTGAGATTGAGTTCTTGAGTGAGGCTAGGTGATAGTAGGGCAAATAGGATTGAGTTGGTTACGCTGGCGCTGAAAAATATGACTGCAACTGTCCAAGACGCGTAGCGGAAGTGTTTCTGCCCCATAGGCTTTTCTTTATCGGTGTCTATTGCCACGTCTCGGCCTTGGGCTTGACTCCTCAGCTCCTGCTTATGATTGCAGCGACCAATAGGGATAAAGCGCTAGGGTTTTAAATGGATATGAAACAAGTCGCATTAGATAGATCTTAGAGCAATTAGGAGCCGTAGCCCGAACACAAGTAGTTGATAGTAAGCAGGATGGAAATCGATCGGGCAGCTAGGTTTGATCAAAGTATCGCCAACGGCTGTTGAAGTTGAATGCTATTTGCTAGGCGGTGCCGTATTGAGGAGCTTCAATAGACCCTTTATTTAAAAGAATACACTTACAAAGTCGTTATCATATGATTTCATCTCCCCAATAGAAACATTCCGTGGCTCGTTATCAGGTGGAAGGGATATGAGCAGTGTGAACGCTGTTGGCATCTTGATACTGGAGGTGAGATCGTGCTTCGGGACTGGGCTTTAATGAGTATGCAACCCTGGCAATCGATGGTGGCCCATGCGTCGAAAGTCTTTCTTGGCTAGCCGTATTAATGCCGTGAGTGATGGCGTTTTTGCCATTGCTATGACGCTGTTGGTTTTTAATATCCAGATTCCCGATCTGGAGGATATAAAGCCGGGCGAGGATTTCCACAGCAATATTCTTCAGCAGTTGCCCCACTTTTTTTCCTGGATACTGAGCTTTGCGATTCTCTGTCGGCTATGGCTTACCCACAATCATCTGATGTCGGACCACCAATTTAAATCGGTTGCCTTTACCAGTTTTAACTTTTTGCTATTGGGGGCGGTGGCGTTTATTCCTTTTCCAGCAAGTTTGATGGGGGAGTATCCAGACCAGGTTTGGTCAGTGATCTTATTGTCAGCCAGCTACGCGGTGGCCGCTATCGCAATTGCGGGTATGTGGTGTGTCGCTGCGAACCGAACGAACGTATCCGCGCACCGTGTACTAGTGGTCAGCATGGTGATGTTGTGTACCAGTATCCTGGCGTGCTTGTTGACCCTTTTCAATCCCTATTGGGGGCTTGGGCTCTGGATAGTATATGTGTTGGGGATAGCGCCTTTGGCTCACTTTGTCGAGAAGCGCTATGCCCCAGTAGAGAGTTGAGATGGGGCTGGGCCTGCCATATGGGTGCTGGTGGCAGGCCTCAAAATGGTCAAATCAGGCCGCGCACCATTTTGATGTGGGGAATTCCCGCTTCGTAAAACACGTCGCCTTCCACCTCAAACCCAGCCTGCAAGTAAAACCCCTCGGCATGTTGCTGTGCATGTAAATAGACTTGCTGAAAGTTTTGTTCCTTCGCCCGCTCACAGATGGCCTGCAATAGCTGGGCCCCGATGCCGCATCCGCGTGAAGATTTCTGTACAGCCATACGACCAATTTTTCCGCCTTGGGTGAGGCGCCCGGTGGCAACTGGGATTGTTTCGCGGAAGACGAGGAAGTGCTGGGATGTCTCCTCTTGATCATCCCATTCCAGGTCCGCAGGTACCTGTTGTTCCTGTACAAAAACTGCTTCGCGAATTGAACGAATTGCGTCCCGGTCAGTGTTCCAATCCGCTAGGCGTATAGCTACTGGCATCTCAGAAATCCTCAGGAGGGTAGATCAAGGTGCCCTGTGCAACCAGCTGATCGAGAAGGGCGCTGTCTTCGGCTATTTCCGGGAAGGCTTCGATATCATCCCAGGAAATTTCATGGGATTCAGCAAACTGCTCGGCAAACGCCAGGGGGCAGGGGAAGGCTTCACCATCAACAAACAAAGTGGCTGGCTCGCGGCAAAAGGCGGTGCGGGAAGCGGGATTTAAAACCAGTTGTGCTCCCCGGGGCATTTGTTCGCGCCAGTCTGCAGCATCGTCAGCATCCAGGGCGACAGTATCCGGGTATTTTGCTTCGGTCATAACCGCACCAAACCACTGGGCGATTTTCTCCGGCTGCTGCAGCCATTCGCCGAGTTGTTGTTGCAGGCGGGCAACAGAGGCGGGGTCAATTTCCGCTGGGTTTTTCGCCACTTCAGCACCGGCATCGGTGTAACGCTGGCTGTCCGGCAAATCCATAGCGATTTCAGCGGCGAGATCTTCGAGGATCGCCGCGGCGGAAGGCGCGCGGAAACCAATAGAGATCGTGGTGCACCCACCTTCGGCTATTCCCCAATGGCTGTATTGGGGCGGCAAGTAAAGCATATCGCCGGGCTCTAGTACCCAGCTGTTTTCTGCTTCGAATTCTTTCAGGATATTGAGGCGCGTTCCTTCCAGGCGGGGATTGCTTTCATCCACCTTGGGGCCTTGTTGCCACAAACGCTTGCCTTCGGCCTGGAGAAGAAACACATCGTAGTGATCGTAGTGGGGGCCAACGCTGCCCTTATCGGCGGCGTAACTGATCATCACATCATCCAGCCGCCAGTCGGGGATAAAGCGGAAGAAATCTTTTAGTTCAGCAATTTCTGACATCCACTGATCGACAGCTTGTACCAGCAGGGTCCAGTGGGTTTTAGGGAGGGAGAGAAAATCCTCTTCAGTGAATGGACCGGTGCGCAGCTCCCAGGGGCCGCTTTCACCATTTTCCAATACCAAGCGAGACTCGACCGCTTCCTCCAGGGCCATACCAGCGAGCTCTTCACCCGAGATGGGTGATTCAAAGTTGGCGAAAGCATTGCGTATCAGCAGGGGTTTCTGTTGCCAGTAGTCACGCATAAAAACTTCGATGGGCATGTCGCCAAGATGGGTAAGGGGGCTGGCCACGGTAACTCTCACTGTCAGAAGGCTGGGGTTTGTATCTGGATATTCTGAGGTTCGGAAACTATCCAGCGTACTTTAGTATTTTTTAAAAGATGACCAGCCGCACTGGGTGCGGCTGGTAGCTGGGCTCGGTTAAATTTTGCGAGCCTGTTCCACGGCATTACCGATATAGGATGCCGGAGTCATTTCCAGCAGATCGCTCTTGGCTTCTGCGGGAATCTCCAGGTTTTCGATAAATACTTTCAGGGTTTCACGGGTGATGCCCTGGCCACGGGTAAGGGCCTTCAGTTTTTCGTAAGGCTCTTCAATGTTGTAGCGACGCATAACCGTTTGGATCGGCTCTGCCAATACTTCCCATGAATTATCCAGGTCTTCCGCCAGGCGCTCGCGGTTGATTTCCAGTTTGCCCAGGCCTTTCATGGTGGCGGCATAGGCAATGGCGGAGTAGCCCGCACCCACCCCCATATTGCGCAGCACGGTGGAGTCTGTCAGGTCGCGCTGCCAGCGGGATACTGGAAGTTTGGCGGCCAGGTGCTGGAATACGGCGTTGGCGATACCCAGGTTGCCTTCGGAGTTTTCGAAGTCAATGGGGTTAACTTTGTGCGGCATGGTGGAGGAGCCAACTTCACCGGCTACGACTTTTTGCTTGAAGTAACCCAGGGAGATGTAGCCCCATACATCGCGGTCAAAATCGATCAGGATGGTGTTAAAGCGGGCAACAGCGTCGAACAGCTCAGCAATGTAGTCGTGGGGCTCGATCTGGGTGGTGTAGGGGTTCCAGCTAAGGCCCAGAGAAGAAATGAATTCTTCAGCATTTTGCTCCCAATCAATATTGGGATAGGCAGACAGGTGAGCGTTGTAATTACCTACCGCACCGTTAATTTTACCCAGCAACGGTACCGCTTTAATCAGGGCTACCTGGCGGCGCAGGCGCGCGGCCACGTTGGCAAGTTCTTTACCAACAGTAGACGGGCTGGCAGTCTGGCCGTGAGTACGGGACAGCATGGGGACGTCGGCAAACTCCTGGGCCAGGCCTGCGATAGCGTCAATCAGGGCTTCCATCGCAGGCAACATGACGTTGTCGCGGCCGGCGCGAAGCATCAGGGCGTGGGACAGGTTATTGATGTCCTCAGAGGTGCAGGCAAAGTGTACGAATTCACTCACTTTCGCCAGCTGGGCATTGCTGCTGATTTTATCCTTGAGGAAGTATTCAACCGCTTTTACATCGTGGTTGGTGGTGCGCTCGATTTCCTTGATGCGCTCCGCATCTTCCAGGGAGAAGCCGGCCACAATGCTGTCGAGCAGCTTGTTGGCAGCTTCGTCGAACTGCTCAACTTCGGCGATCTCTTTATGTGCGGAAAGTTTTTGCAGCCAGCGTACTTCCACTTCAACGCGGGCGCGGATCAGGCCGTATTCACTGAAAATTTCACGCAGGGGGGCAGTCTTGCTCTCGTAGCGACCATCAATAGGGGATACCGCTGTGAGGGCGGAAAGCTCAACTGTCATAGTAAATCTCCGGGATTAGTGTTCTATAGATTCGATATGTGCGATCAATTCGTTGGTCGCATTCAAAAGCTTTTTGCGCTGGAACAGAAGGTGCAGGCGACGCCCACCCAGCTGTCGCCATAGAGTTGCCGAGCGGATGCCGGCAAATAGCATGGAGCGAATTTGATTGGCGATACGCTGCTGTTGCAGGTAATTGAAGTCACCCAGTACTTGAATCCGGAAGCGGAAGGTACCTAGCGTATCGCTGTAGATGCTGGCGAGGTTGGAAAATACATTCTCGTGAGTCAGCTCGAAGTGCTCTGCTTGAGTCTTGGCCTTATCCAATCGGCTGCCAATGATTGATAGCAGGTCATTATTCTTACTGAGTTGTCGCTGCAGGTAGATCACCGAGAGGGCGTAGCGCAGACCGTCGGTATATTCCGGGTGTTGCCGGGTCTTTAGTATTTGCTGCGATACTTTTAAGCCGGGCAGCAGCTTGTCTGCACCGGCGAATATATCTTCAGTGCGATCAGGGTTTAGTTGGAAGAGGCTATATACCCCGGTTTCCAGCTGTTCCTGCGGTGCAGAGCCTGTTTTGGCCAGGCGCTCCACCAGTGTTGCGGATTGGAATATTCCTGCCAGTGCCAGTGCCTGATCCCGCCAGTTATTCAAAATTACTCCTTAATCTTTCTTGTATTTTTCCGGTACTGCGGCGCCAACTCCCGTGGCTTTCTCGATCACCGCACCACCTAGACAGGTTTCTCCATCGTACAGTACCAGAGATTGTCCCGGTGTGATTGCGCGTTGTGGCTCGTCGAACTCTACAACCAAATCGCCATTGTCCTGCAGGTGCACGGTGCAATCCTGATCTGGTTGGCGATAGCGGGTCTTGGCCTGGCAGCGGAAAGTTTTGTCCGGTGCTGCGCCATTAATCCAGTGGGTTTGTGTTGCTTCCAGCCCCGTTGCATAAAGCAGGGGGTGGTGTGCACCCTGGGCCACAATCAATACATTGCGCTCCAGGTTTTTTCCGACAACATACCAGGGCTGTTCGCCTGCACCTTTGACGCCACCAATACCGAGCCCCTGGCGCTGGCCAATGGTGTGGTACATCAGGCCCGCGTGGCGCCCCATGACTTCACCCTCTGGGGTTTCCATATCGCCGGGCTGGGCGGGCAGGTACTGCTCGAGGAAATCCTTGAAGCGGCGCTCGCCGATAAAGCAGATGCCGGTGCTGTCTTTCTTGTTGTGGGTGATAAAGCCGTTTTCTTCAGCTATACGGCGAACCTCGGGCTTCTCCAACTCTCCTAAAGGAAAGAGCGAGCGGGCAAATTCGGCTTCCCCCACCGCGTGCAGGAAGTAGCTCTGGTCTTTGTTGCCGTCGAGGCCCTTCAATAAATAGGTGCGGCCATCGATATCGCGGCGACGGGTATAGTGCCCGGTGGCTATTGCATCGGCACCCAGCACTTCGGCGTACTCAAGAAAGACCTTAAATTTGATTTCCCGGTTACACAGGATGTCCGGGTTGGGAGTGCGCCCGGCTTTATACTCTGCCAGGAAGTACTCGAATACGTGATCCCAGTACTCCGCAGCAAAATTGGCGGTGTGCAACTTGATGCCCAGCTTCTTACAAACTGCCTGGGCATCCGCCAGGTCCGCCTTGGCAGTACAGTATTCTGTGCCGTCGTCTTCATCCCAGTTTTTCATAAACAGGCCTTCCACTTGATAGCCCTGCTGGATCAGCAGGTGTGCGGCTACAGAGGAATCCACACCGCCGGACATACCGACGATGACGCGCTTTGGCTGTTTGTTGTGGGTGGAATCAGGCATAAGAAGGACAGTCACTACTTCACTGGTATGAAAGGGGGGCGAATTTTACCTGCGAACGCCCCGTTTGACCAAGACCGCTTTGATCTTCCGTTATAGATTATCGCTTTCGGCGCGGTCGATTGCGGTTGTTTGCCGGCTTTGTTCGGGGCTTGGGAGCGCTAAAAACCTCTTCCGTTCGATACTCGCCAGGCTTTAATGAGTCGAGCTTCCAGCTGCCTATCGCCACCCGGATTAGCCGCAGGGTAGGGAAGCCTACCGCCGCAGTCATCCGCCTTACCTGGCGATTCCGCCCCTCGGAGATAGCCAGCTCCAGCCAGCTGGTTGGGATCGATTTGCGTTCGCGAATTGGCGGCGTGCGGGGCCAGGGCTCCATATCAGGCAGGCGCTTGGCCTTGGCAGGTGCGGTTCGGCCATCCTTCAGGTCGACCCCTTGCCTGAGCATATAAAGGGCATCATCAGTAATTTCACCCTCCACCTGGGCCCAATAGGTTTTGGGCATTTTCCGCTTGGGGTGACTGATTTGATGTTGTAGCGCTCCATCATCAGTCAGTAGTAGTAATCCTTCAGAATCGTAGTCCAGGCGGCCCGCCGCATAGAATCCCTTGTGCCGGATAAAGTTAGCCAAAGTGGCGCGATCCTGATCATCTGTAAATTGGCTTAATACGCCAAAAGGCTTGTTGAGGAGAATAATCTTTGCCATAAGAAAAATTGAGTATTGTAATCCAACTACAAAAATTAGCCGAGGCTGCTATAATCCCGCCGTTTTTCATCCCCGCCCTAAGGTCCCGGGGGAGCGGTGCAAGCAACGCTGGACCTAAAAAGTCATAGAATTTTGGGAGTTTACGCAATATGGGTCATATCCAAGTGCCGGCAGACGGCGAAAAAGTTACAGTCAATTCCGACGGTTCGCTGAATGTTCCGAATCGCCCGGTTATTCCTTTCATCGAGGGTGACGGCATCGGTGTGGATATCACTCCGGTAATGCGCAAGGTGATCGACGCGTCTGTAGAAAAAGCTTTCGGCGGCGAGAAGAAAATCGAGTGGATGGAAATCTACTGCGGTGAGAAAGCGGCAGAAACTTACGCTGGCGACTGGTTCCCGGCTGAAACTCTGGAAGCAATCAAAGACTACGTTGTTAGCATCAAAGGCCCCCTGACCACTCCAGTAGGCGGCGGCTTCCGTTCCCTGAACGTAGCCCTGCGTCAGGAGCTGGATCTGTACGTATGTCAGCGCCCGGTGCGCTGGTTCAGCGGTGTACCTTCTCCGGTTAAAGAGCCGAACAAGGTAGACATGGTTATCTTCCGTGAAAATTCCGAAGATATCTACGCTGGTATCGAGTGGAAAGCTGACACTGACGAAGCTAAGAAAGTTATCAAGTTCCTGCAGGACGAGATGGGTGTTAAGAAGATCCGTTTCCCTGAGAACTGTGGTATCGGTGTTAAGCCGGTTTCTGCAGAAGGTACCAAGCGTCTCGTGCGCAAGGCTATCCAGTACGCTGTGGACCAGGATCGCGATTCTGTAACCCTGGTACACAAAGGCAACATCATGAAGTTCACCGAAGGTGCCTTCGCTGATTGGGGTTACGAGCTGGCTCGCGACGAGTTTGGCGCTCAGCCACTGGACGGCGGCCCCTGGCACAGCTTCAAGAACCCGAAGACTGGCAAGGAAATCGTTGTTAAGGACGTAATTGCTGACGCTATGCTGCAGCAGATCCTGCTTCGTCCGGCTGAGTACGACGTAATTGCTACCCTGAACCTGAACGGCGACTACCTGTCTGACGCACTGGCTGCACAGGTTGGTGGTATCGGTATCGCTCCGGGCGCAAACCTGTCCGACGACGTTGCCCTGTTCGAAGCAACCCACGGTACTGCGCCTAAGTACGCTGGCCAGGACAAGGTTAACCCGGGCTCCCTGATTCTTTCCGCTGAGATGATGCTGCGTCACCTGGGCTGGAACGAAGCTGCTGACCTGGTAATCAAGGGTATGGAAGGGGCTATCGAAGCCAAAACCGTAACCTACGATTTCGAGCGTCTGATGGACGGTGCTGAGCTGAAGTCCTGTTCTGCGTTTGGTGACGAAGTTATCAAGCACATGGCTTAAGCTACATCCGTGAGGCCGGGCTGGCTTTAAGTTGGCCCGAGCCCCATGAAAAAAGCCCTTCACATTGGTGAAAGGCTTTTTTATTGTCTGTTTGCTGGGCTCGCTTAGCCGACAGCTTCCGCTTCCTTCTCCCGCGACTTTTCTGTGTGTACTGCATCAGATTCGCTTTTGCTCGAAGTGTTGGGTGAAGTGGTTTCGGAGGTCAATGCGGAGATATTTGCAGCGTGGTAGCCCTTGTCTCCTCGAATAATATCGAAGGTGACTTGCTGGCCGGCCTTCAGGGTTCGGTAGCCTTCCATCTGAATTGCGGAATAGTGCGCGAACAGATCCTCCCCTCCCTCATCTGCAAGAATAAACCCATATCCCTTAGCGTTGTTGAACCACTTTACAGTACCGGTAGGCATAACGATTCCCTCTAATTGCCTGAGTGGCCCCTGGCCACCTTACAGAGTTTTTATATTTATTTGACCTGCTGGTTAGTCGGCTGCGATCCTATCTGCGACTAACGTTTGATGTAGCGGTCACTACCTCTTGTAGTCAACAGCTGGGGGATTGTCAAGGTTCCCCGCTGACCGCTGTGTCAAAGGTCAAATAAGGTTACAATGTCACGTCATTGAAGGTTGCATTGGGTGCAATTTTCAGGCTCGATAGAATTCATTGATGATTGTTATGAGTACTTCGCGAATCATTAAACTAAGCTCCAGTGACTCCGATGGAGACAACCCGTACTTCGATGATTTCGATGGTGGGTTGGCCCTTGAGGAGGCGCCGCCGCAGCTGAAGCGGCCGCCGATGTATAAAGTCGTTATGCTCAATGATGACTACACCCCCATGGATTTTGTTGTTGAGACTTTGGAGTTGTTTTTTTCAGTAAACCGGGAGCGCGCCACACAGTTAATGTTGCAGGTTCACACACGGGGAAAAGCAGTGTGTGGTGTCTATACTCGGGATATAGCGGAGACAAAGGCCGCACAGGTCAATCAGTTCGCTCAAGAGAATGAGCATCCCCTGTTATGTGAAATTGAAGCGGACGAAAGCAAAGAGGATTGATTCTGACAAAAACTGCTTTGAACAAAGGGTCCCGTCACCTGAAGGGAATCAGCCAGGATATAAACGCCGGCGAAGGGTGCGCGCCTACCAGCGGAGTCGGCGGGAAATATTGGCGATTAGGGTTTGAGGTTTAGATGCTCAGCAAGGACTTAGAGGTAACGCTTAATCTAGCGTTCAAAGGTGCTCGAGCGAAACGGCATGAATTCATGACCGTTGAGCACCTATTGCTGGCGCTCTTGGATAACGAATCCGCAGCAGATGTTCTACATGCGTGCGGGGCGGATTTAAGTGCATTGCGCCGTGAACTCCTGGAGTTTGTGGACTCCACAACACCGTTGATCCCGGAGGCCGATACAGATCGAGAAACCCAGCCGACATTGGGTTTTCAGAGGGTCCTGCAGAGGGCCGTATTCCATGTCCAGTCATCCGGTAAAAAGGAAGTTACAGGGGCTAATGTCCTGGTCGCCATTTTCTGTGAGCAGGAGAGCCAGGCTGTTTACTACTTGAAGCAGCAGAGTGTTGCCCGGATAGACGTAGTTAACTACATCACCCACGGAATTTCCCGCGTTGGCTCCAGTGGTAATAATCACCATCACGGTTCCGATACTGCACCTGAGCAGGTAGATGAGGAAATTAGTGGGGGCGCTGAGCCAGGTGGTTCCGACCCCCTGGAAAGCTACGCCACCAACCTCAATCAAGAGGCAATTCTTGGCCGTATTGATCCGCTTGTGGGGCGTGCACCTGAGGTGGAGCGTGTCACGCAGGTTCTCGCTCGTCGCCGCAAGAACAATCCACTGTTGGTGGGTGAGTCCGGTGTCGGCAAGACGGCAATTGCTGAGGGCTTGGCACGGCGTATTGTCGATGAGGATATCCCCGAACCTTTGAAAGAGAGCACTATTTACTCTCTGGATCTTGGCTCCCTACTGGCTGGGACCAAGTATCGCGGTGATTTTGAGAAGCGCTTTAAGGCGCTGCTGGCGGAACTCAAGAAGCGTGAGCACGCGGTACTGTTTATTGATGAGATCCACACCATCATCGGGGCCGGCGCCGCTTCAGGAGGCGTCATGGATGCCTCCAACCTGCTTAAGCCGCTACTTTCCAGCGGTCAATTGCGCTGCATAGGCTCCACTACTTTTACTGAATATCGCGGTATCTTTGAAAAAGATCGCGCGCTGTCGCGCCGTTTTCAAAAGATCGATGTCAGTGAGCCCTCAGTGGAAGAGACCGTGCAAATATTGCAGGGGCTCAGAAGCTGCTTTGAGGATCACCACAAGGTCCGCTTTACCGATGGAGCTTTGGATGCTGCTGCGCAGCTATCCAGTCGTCACATCACCGAGCGATTCCTCCCAGATAAGGCCATTGATGTAATCGATGAAGCGGGAGCCTACCAATCTTTGCTGCCTGAAGAGGACCGCAAAGAGGTTATTGGGGTTTGTGAGATTGAGATGGTTATCGCCAAGATGGCGAGAATACCTGCCAAGAGCGTGTCTGCTTCTGACAAGGAGCAGTTATCACGCCTGGATGACAACCTCAAAATGGTGGTGTTTGGGCAGGACAGCGCGATTGATGCCCTGGGTACTGCGATTAAGCTGAGTCGCGCCGGCCTGGGTTCTGAAGAGAAACCCATCGGCTCCTTCCTATTTTCGGGCCCCACCGGAGTCGGCAAGACAGAGCTCTGCCGCCAATTGGCGAAGGTGATGGGTATCGAGCTGATTCGCTTCGATATGTCTGAGTATATGGAGCGCCATACGGTTTCCCGCCTGATCGGCGCGCCCCCTGGGTATGTAGGTTTTGACCAGGGTGGTTTACTGACAGACTCGGTAACCAAGCACCCTCACAGTGTTGTGCTGCTCGATGAAATTGAGAAAGCACACCCCGAAGTATTCAATCTGCTTTTGCAGGTGATGGATCACGGTACCCTAACTGATAACAACGGCCGCAAAGCGGACTTCCGCAATGTCATCCTGATTATGACAACCAATGCGGGCGCTGAGGTGATGAGCCGTCGTTCAATTGGTTTCTCCCATCAAGATCACTCCACCGATGGAATGGAGGAGATCAAGAAGATGTTTACCCCGGAGTTCCGCAATCGCCTCGATAATATTATTCAATTCCGCTCTCTGCCTCTGGATGTCGTGAAGACGGTGGTGGATAAGTTTATCGTTGAGTTGCAGGCCCAGTTGGATGACTCCAAGGTGACACTGGTTGTAGATGATGAGGCTCGAGAGTGGTTGGCGGTGCGGGGTTATGACGAGAAGATGGGTGCGAGGCCTATGTCCCGTCTGATTCGCGACAAGCTGCGCAAGCCTCTGGCAGAAGCCGTGCTCTTTGGTGAGTTGGCAGAAGAGGGTGGGCGTGTTTGCGTCACTATTGAAGATGATGAGCTGGCGATTAAAACGGCGGTGCCCGCCTAAAGTAAATTAGCTTCAGCCAAGCAATAAAAAAGCCACCGAGAGGTGGCTTTTTTATTTCAGGTCAAATTGCCTTGCGGAATTTGGCCTCTGAGCGAATTAGCGCGCGCGGTACGTAATGCGGCCCTTGCTCAGGTCGTATGGAGTCAGCTCCACTTTCACCTTGTCGCCGGTGAGAATGCGAATGTAGTTTTTACGCATCTTTCCAGAGATATGCGCAATTACCACGTGTCCGTTTTCCAGCTTTACGCGGAAAGTGGTGTTCGGCAGGGTGTCGATCACCTCGCCTTCCATTTCAATATAATCGTCTTTTGCCATGCGGCAGCAACCTTACAATAACTTGATCAGACCTTTACCCCGGAGGCTCTTTGGCCTAGCCGCGGCTTGACGGGCGAGCATTTTGCACGAAAAGGCAAGATAGAGCAAAGGGAGAGTGTGTTGAACTAGAGCGATTTAAGGCTCCAGCGGTTTTCTTTTAACATTTCGATGGGGCGAAATTGGCTTTTATAGGCCATTTTGTGGCACTTCTCAATCCAGTACCCCAGGTAGAGATTAGGTAGTCCCAAGCGCCGGGCCCATTCGATCTGGTAGAGGATGCAGTAACTGCCCAGGCTCCGTTTGTCCTCATCGGGATCGAAGAAAGTATAGATCGCCGATAACCCGGCAGTCAGGATATCTGTTACAGCCACTGCCACCAACTTGCCGCGGGCTCTCAGCTCAATATAGCGAGTAGACCCCCAAGCCTGACTCAGGAAGCTGCGGTATTGTTCCCGGCTGGGCGGGTACATCTCCCCATCGGCGTGGCGCTGCTCGATATAGCGGGCGTAGAGTTCGTAATGCTCATCTGTATCGATGGACTCGATATGGAATATGTCCAGGTCCTTGTTGCGCTTCCAGCAGCGTCTCTGGTTGCGGTCGGGGACAAACAGGCTCACAGGTACGCGAGCCGGTATACAGGCGCGACAGGTCGCGCACTGGGGGCGATAGAGGTAGGCACCACTGCGCCGGAATCCCAGCTCTGACAGGCGGTTGTACAGACGCTGATCCACTTCTGTTTGTGGATCGACAAACACCGTTGTTGCCTCCCGATCCGGCAGGTAACCGCAGGGGTGGGGCAGGGTGGCCAACAGGCGCACTGAATCCAGCTGAGAGTATTTACCCATAAGTCCACGAAAGCTTCCAGGGCTGCGGGAAAGGCGGCTGCTTAACGCCGTCTGCCAGCAGTTGTTCGAAATCCTTACGACACATTTCCACTGCCCCAAGGCTGCTGAGATGAGGATTGCTCACCTGGCAGTCGATCAGTGGGCAGCCCCACAATTCTAATTGCCGAACGAGGTGGACAAAAGCGACTTTTGAAGCGTCTGTCTCCCGGTGAAACATCGACTCCCCAAAGAACACTCGCCCCAGCGCAATACCATAGAGTCCGCCAACGAGTCGACCGTCGCGCCAAACCTCCACAGAGTGGGCAAATCCCTGATGGTGCATGTCGATATAGGCGTCGCACATCTCATCGGTGATCCATGTGCCGGTTTCATCCGCCCGGGGGGCACGGCAGGCCTCAATTACCTCGGGAAAGGCTTGGTCGAAGGTGACCGAAAAGGTTCCTCGGCGCAATACTTTGCGCAAAGTGCGGCCAATACGAAAGTTTTGCGGGATAACCACGCAGCGAGGGGAGGGGCTCCACCACAAGATCGGCTGGTCATCTGAATACCAGGGGAAGACCCCTCTTTGATAGGCTTCAACCAGCCACTCGGGAGTCAGACCTCCTCCGGCTGCCAGCAAGCCATTGGGGTCATCCAGTGCGAATTCAGTTGGGGGAAAGTCTACAACGGTGTGGTCGAGCCACATCAGGCGGCTTTGGGTGTTCCCTGCCACGATCTGACTCCTGTCGGTAGAGGGGGATACCGGGCAGAAAAGCTCTGCCCGGGGATTTGACTTACTTCTCGGCGTCGAGGAAGCGCTCGGCGTCCAGGGCGGCCATACAGCCGGTACCCGCAGAAGTTACCGCCTGGCGGTAAATATGGTCGGATACGTCACCTGCGGCAAATACACCGGGAACAGAAGTCTGGGTGGCATTGCCGTTCAGGCCGCTCTCCACAATGAGGTAACCACCATTCATTTCAAGCTGGCCTTGAAAGATACCGGTATTCGGTTTGTGACCGATAGCAATAAACACACCGGAAACGTCCAGCTCTGTAGTGGTGTCGTCCTGGGTGTTGCGTAGGCGAAGCCCAGTTACACCGTTGTCGTCACCGAGCACTTCGTCCAGGGTGTTGTGCCAGCAGACATTGATATTGCCGTTTTCCACTTTATCCATCAGACGGTCCTGAAGGATTTTTTCTGCGCGAAGCTCGTCGCGGCGGTGAATCAGGGTCACTTCACTGGCGATATTGGAGAGGTACAGGGCCTCTTCTACGGCGGTGTTGCCACCACCGACAACAGCAACTTTCTGGTCGCGATAGAAGAATCCGTCACAGGTCGCACAGGCGCTGACACCGCGCCCCTGGAAGGCTTCCTCAGAAGGTAGGCCCAGGTACTGAGCTGAGGCACCAGTGGCGATAATCAGCGAGTCACAGGTGTAAGTTTCGTTACCTTTCAAGGTGAAAGGGCGCTGTTTCAGATCAACAGATTCGATGTGATCGAAGATGATTTCTGTCTCGAAGCGCTCTGCGTGCTGCTGCATTTGCACCATCAGGTCCGGACCTTGAAGCTCCGGAATGCCGCCCGGCCAGTTCTCGACTTCAGTGGTGGTGGTCAGCTGCCCACCCTGTTGCATACCCGTGATAACAACCGGGTTCAGGTTTGCCCGTGCAGCGTAGATAGCCGCGGTGTAGCCGGCTGGGCCTGAGCCTAGGATGATCAGTCGATGATGGTTATTGCTCATGAAGTACTCTTTAAAACTCTCAATTTGCGAAGTTTACCCAATGGGCTGGGAGTCCATATGCCCGTCCATTTTTTGATCAGGCGAGACTATTAAATTGGGCGATATAATAGGCGATATTTACCATTCGGCGAAATAGTTTGCCTTAATTTGTTCGATTGATCGTACCTATTCAACTCTCTTTGACCTTGCTAGAGGTTTGGCTCAAATCGGAGTTTGCGCCATAGTTGGCCGTAAGAGCTGGAAAAATGTAAAAAAGTTCCAATCTAACGCAGCTGCTGCTGGCACTGCTAGGGGGAGAATGGGGTGTCACAAATTAGAATTACGGATTGTTAGATGTATTGAGTGTGTGAGCGTCATAGGGGCCAGTGACTTCGAGTAAGTGCCCAAACCCCAGTGGGTTGAGGATCGTTATGCGCTACAAAAGAAAGTTCATACCCTTAAACCTGAAGCGAGAGCAGTTGGGGCATCCTAAAACTTTTCTGACCCTTAGTGAGGAGGCCCAGGCTTTCGTAGCCGAAATTATCGACGATAGTTATTCGTTGCGTTTTTCCATTGATCTGGAGCCCGATGGCGATCACCGGGCAAGCTTACATGGCCCACCTCAACTGCTGGATCTATTTACCGCGCTCAACTTGCAAATACGCTGTGAAATTGTCTCTGATGGATATGGTGATACAGGAGGTGGGGCGGTTACTTGCGCGGGTGAGCCAGAAGAACTCGAGAAGTTTGCTATGGCGCTGGGCCTCAGCAATGGTTGTCGAGTTCTCGACTTGATGTGTGGCAGGGGAGTCCTGAGTAGCTACCTGCTTAAGTTTGCCAAAGCTCATGGGGTTATTATTCAATGTAGTTTGTGCGATTCCCACCCTTCGCAGCTTGAAAACCTTGACCCAAATATTCAATTGCTAGCTGCCGATATCACTATAGGTGACGGAAGAAACTTGCCATATCCCAGTGAATTATTTGATGCTGTGGCAATCAGAATGGGCCTGCACGAAGTGCCTTATAAAGATCAGCCCCTGGTTCTCCAGGAGTGTTATCGGGTTTTGAAGCCGGGAGGTCCGCTGTTGGTTTGGGACTTGATGCCGGCGTCTGCCGGGGTCCAAGATTTACTGTGTGCCCAAAAGCGAAAATTGTCAGCGCTGACACACCGTGAATCGTTGCTCTTGGATCGGTTCTTTTTGCGGGAAGACCAGTTGTTACAATTGCTCAGCGATGCAGGCTTTTCGCAAGCAGAGCGGGTATCCAGAACCTATTACCGGGATAGTACTCAAGACAAATTAAAAACAGAGTTGGGCGGGGATCAATACAAATTGGAAATTCTGAATAGTTACCTCCGCGAGAGAGTTACCCAGGCGATTATTGATGAGGTTTGCTGGGAGGATTCAGGGCAGGATATCTCGATGATGATTCCAAATTGCATCTATCGCACGTACAAACCGATAAATTTAGAAGAGAATACTGGCTAGGAAGCGCTCCAGGTTTTTCGATACTGCCGCCAAACAACAAAAAACTACTTGGTGTCAGGGATCGTAAGGCGCAATCTGAAAGCGTAGATTGTAAAATAGCCTGATTGAGTTGCTTTCTTCTGTAAGCAATACAGAATTTTGTCAGGCGGCATGGGGATTCAGGTCCCAGGTAGACACCGCCAAGTTCATGTGGACATAAAAAGTACAGCATTATTGAGGTAAGCCATTGAAGGCCGAAAGCGCAACTGAAAAAAGCCCTGCAGAGAGCAATGCATTGCCAGACTCATTGATCGCCCGACTCGTTCGCGAGGGGGCCCTGATCAGTTTGCTGGCTGGTGCCCTGTTGCTCGCCATTAGCCTGTTAAGCTTTAGCGCAGAAGATCCAGGCTGGTCGCAAACTGGCAGTACCCAACAAGTGCACAATGCCATTGGGCCAGCCGGTGCTTGGCTGGCAGATGTGTGTTTGTCTTTGCTCGGATGGATGGCTTACCTGTTCCCCTTGCTGATTGGTCTGCGGGCCTATCACATTCTTCGCGATCGCAATGCCCGCTTCCATTTGCCGCTATTTGCTTTGAGAGTATTTGGCTTGCTGCTTGTTCTTGTCAGCGGGGCGGCAATGGCGACTCTTTGTTTTGATCCCGCAGAAAACCCATTGCCGTTTACCAACGGAGGCATCATCGGCAGTGCGATGGCGTCTGCCCTGGGTTCTAGCCTCGGCTATGTAGGGGCAACCATTTTACTGCTGGCGATATTTGCTATCGGTGTCACTGTTTTTACAGGTTTGTCGTGGCTCAAATTGGCAGAGGCAATCGGCAAGAATGTGCTCGGCTTTTTTGCCTTACTGGGCAGTTTCTATCAACGCTGGCGCCAAAAGCGCAATGAGCGGAGGGTGGCCAGAGAGGCGATTGTCGTGCGCAAGGCGGCTGTGGAGGAAGAGAAACAGCGAGTTGCCAAACGAATTCCCCCGAAGATTGAGCCCACTGCCCCCAAGCCGAAGCAGAGTCCTCGGGCAGCAAAGGAAAAACAGCGAGAGCTTTTCAAGAGTGGCCCGGTTACTGGAACCCTGCCGCCGTTGGGTCTACTCGATCCAGCAGATCAAAACAAGAAGGCCGGCTTCTCCCGGGAATCCCTGGAAGCGCTGTCGCGCCTGCTGGAACTTAAGCTGAAAGACTTCGGTGTTGTTGCCGAAGTGGTCTCTGTTCTGCCGGGGCCGGTAGTAACCCGCTTTGAAATTCAGCCAGCTCCCGGTGTAAAGGTGAGCAAGATTTCCAATCTGGCAAAAGACCTGGCGCGCTCACTGGCTGTGATCAGTGTGCGTGTGGTCGAGGTAATCCCAGGCAAGTCGGTTGTGGGTATCGAAATCCCTAACGAAAATCGACAGATGGTGCGCCTCAGTGAAGTGCTGTCGGCAGATGTCTACGATAATGCCAAATCGCCGCTGACTCTGGCGCTCGGTCACGATATTTCCGGTCAGCCGGTGGTGGCTGATCTGGCCAAGATGCCTCACTTGCTGGTAGCGGGTACCACCGGTTCGGGTAAATCCGTGGGTATCAACGTTATGTTGTTGAGCCTGCTGTACAAATCCACGCCCGATGAGGTCCGCCTGATTCTGGTGGACCCAAAAATGCTGGAGCTCTCGGTGTACGAGGGCATTCCGCATTTGTTGACCCCGGTCATCACCGATATGAACGATGCCGCCAATGGTTTGCGTTGGTGTGTTGGAGAAATGGAACGCCGTTACAAGTTGATGGCGGCAATGGGGGTGAGAAACCTCGCAGGCTTTAACCGTAAAGTGAAAGAAGCGGAAGAGGCCGGGGAGCCGCTGATCGATCCTATCTGGCAGCCAGATCCCGCCTCCAGCGTGCCGGAGGATGAACAAACCGCACCGGCCCTGAAAGCACTGCCTGCCATTGTTGTCGTGATTGATGAATTTGCCGACATGATGATGATCGTCGGTAAAAAGGTCGAACAGCTGATCGCGCGAATCGCACAAAAAGCCCGTGCAGCTGGGATCCACTTACTGCTTGCAACCCAGCGTCCGTCGGTGGATGTTATTACCGGCTTGATTAAAGCTAACGTACCTACTCGAATCGGTTTCCAGGTTTCGTCCAAGGTGGATTCCCGCACAATCCTCGACCAGGGCGGTGCGGAGCAGCTGCTCGGTCATGGTGACATGTTGTACTTACCGCCTGGAAGTGGTGTTCCCGTTCGTGTCCACGGCGCTTTTGTCGACGATCACGAAGTGCATAAAGTTGTCGCGGATTGGGGCCGTCGCGGTGAGCCTGATTATATCGATGGTATTGTCGACGATAGTAATAACAGTATCCCTGTGCCTGGATTACAGTCTGAAGGCGGTGAGGATGAAGACCCTGAAGCCGATGCGCTCTACGACGAAGCCGTAGCTTTCGTCACTAAATCCCGCAAGGCGTCAATTTCCTCTGTGCAGCGTCAGCTGCGGATTGGTTACAATCGCGCGGCTCGAATTATTGACGCCATGGAGGCTGCTGGGGTGATATCTGCGGCGGGCCACAACGGCAATCGAGAGGTGCTGGCACCGCCGCCAGCCTGATAGGAGTTTGGCCCTTGGAGCAGTGGCGGGTTAAGCCTCCGTTCACTTAGTCGGGGTTAATCTTTAAGGAAATCAATACGTTGGGACTCCACTATGAAAAGAATTCTGCAGGGTCTGCTGCTTTCAATCAGTGTTACCGCCAGCGCGGCCTGGGCTGATGCCACCGATGACCTGAGCGATTTACTCAAGCCGTTGGAGGCGATTTCGGGTAATTTCAAGCAGACATTGATCGACGAGCGTGGCGAGGTCACACAAAAGAGCAATGGTAGCTTTTCTGTGCAGCGCCCGGGCAAATTGCGCTGGAAAACCGGTGAGCCTTATCCCCAGTTACTGGTGACAAACAACAAGACGCTCTGGCTGTACGATCCTGACCTGGAGCAGGTGACAATTCGCCCGGTGGATGCCCGTATAAAAGATACCCCAGCCCTATTACTGGGGGGCAAAGTAGAGGAAATTCGGGGCTCGTTTAATGTGAGCCAGAAAGAAGGGGTTTATCACTTGACCCCCAAGAACCCCTCGGCCCCTTTTAAAGCCATGGAAATTCGATTTGCCAAAAGTGGCTTGCCGTCGGCAATGACCGTGCGCGATGGTATGGGACAAACCACTGAAATTCAGTTCAGTGGTATGGAGGCGAACCCAAAATTATCCGCTTCTATATTTGATTTTAAGCCCCCGGCCGGTACTGACATTATTAAAGATGAGTGATCTGTTCGATACTCCCAAAACCCACCAACCCCTCGCGGCCCGTATGCGGCCGAATTCCCTGGCCCACTATGTGGGCCAGTCGCATTTATTGGGGGAGGGCAAACCTCTGCGGGAGGCTGTAGAGCGCGGCCAACTGCACTCAATGATTTTGTGGGGCCCACCCGGTGTGGGCAAAACCACTTTTGCGCGGTTGCTAGCTGAAGAGTGCGATGCTCGATTTGCCACACTGTCTGCGGTACTCGCCGGAGTGAAAGATATTCGCCAGGCGGTGGCCGAAGCTGAACAGCACCGGATACAGTCGGGCCGCCACACTATTTTATTTGTCGATGAAGTGCATCGATTTAATAAGGCTCAGCAAGATGCCTTCCTTCCCTATGTGGAGGAGGGCACTGTGACTTTTGTCGGAGCGACCACGGAGAACCCGGCTTTTGAGTTGAACAATGCACTTCTATCCCGGTGCCGGGTCTATCTTTTGCGCAGTATTCCCGAAGAGGAATTGTTGGGGTTGCTGCGCTACGCCCTGCAAACTGACCAGCAGTTGCGCGAGCGGAGCGTCAACATTCCCGAAGAAGTGTTGGGCAAGATTGCCCGGGCTGCCGATGGGGATGCCCGCAGTGCTTTGAACTTGCTGGAAGTGGCATGCGATCTGGCCAAAGAGGAGGCCGGGCGACTGATTGTCGATGAAGACGTGCTCGCCGAGGTGCTCAGTGCCGATGTTCGCCGTTTTGATAAAGGCGGCGATTATTTTTACGATCAAATTTCCGCCATGCATAAATCAGTGCGGGGGTCTGACCCGGATGCGGCGCTCTACTGGTTTGTGCGGATGCTGGATGGAGGTTGCGACCCGTTATATATCGCTCGCCGTGTCGTGCGTATGGCCAGTGAAGATATCGGCAATGCGGACCCGAGGGCTTTGCAGTTGTCGCTGAATGCCTGGGATGTGCAGGAGCGCCTGGGGAGTCCCGAGGGCGAGCTGGCAATTGCCCAAGCCATTACTTACCTGGCGGTTGCAGCAAAAAGCAATGCAGTTTACTCCGCTTACAATCGTGCCGTGGCGGATGTTCGTCGCGAGCCCAGTTACGAAGTGCCAGTGCATTTGCGCAATGCCCCTACCAAACTGGCAAAAAGCTTGTCCCACGGTGCGGAGTATCGCTACGCCCACGACGAACCCGATGCTTTTGCTGCGGGAGAGAATTACTTCCCCGAAGAGATTGCTGAGCGCGAGTACTACCAGCCGGTTCCCCGAGGGCTGGAGTTAAAAATTTCAGAGAAATTGCAGACTCTGCGCCGACTAAATCGCGAGAGTGGCAGGCAGCGTTACAGAAACTCTAAATAGATAGAAAGGAAACAGCTAAATGCAGTGGCTGGCAGTCGCCTTGGGCGGCGCACTTGGGGCGGTTCTTCGCCACCTGGTGAGTATCTGGAGCTTTCCGGTATTTGAGGGTCGGTTTCCGCTAGGAACCATCATTGTCAATTTAACAGGCTCTTTTTTGATCGGTATTGTTTATGTACTGATCGCTCACCGCGCCATGTTGGGGGAGGAATGGCGTCTACTGTTGATGACCGGCATGTTTGGCGCACTGACAACCTTTTCCACTTTCTCCCTCGAAAGCCTGATACTGTGGCACAATGGCCAGCCGCTGGTGGCCCTTGGCTATATTGTCGGCAGCCTTGTTGGTTGTTTGTTGGCCACCGCTGCTGCTGTCGCTTTGGCGACACGGTATTTTTAATTTAACTTCTCTGTTGTAGGAGCCTGATAACAGGCGAACTGGAAACGATGCTCGATCCCAAACTGATTCGCACGGATATGGACCAGGTGGCCGCTGCCCTGAAAAAGCGCGGTGTAGAACTGGATACTGCCAAACTTGAAGCCCTTGAAGAACGCCGCAAAGAATTGCAGGTGCGCACCGAGAGTTTGCAAAACGAGCGCAATAGCAAGTCGAAAAATATCGGCCGTGCCAAGGCGAATGGTGAAGATATTGCCCCGCTTTTGAAAGAAGTGGAGTCCCTCGGTGGTGAGTTGCAAGATGCCAAACATGCACTGACAGAATTGCAGGGAGAGCTGGATGCAATCTTGTCTGCGATTCCCAACTTGCCGGATGCCTCAGTGCCTGAAGGCGAGAGTGAAGACGATAATGTAGAGGTTCGCCGCTGGGGCCAGCCGCGTACTTTTGACTTTGAAGTTAAAGACCACGTAGACCTGGGCACACACCTTGGTGGCCTCGACTTCGAGATGGCAGTGAAGCTCACCGGCTCCCGCTTTGCGGTAATGAGCGGTGATGTTGCGCGTCTGCATCGCGCGTTGGCACAGTTTATGCTGGATACTCACACCGAAGAGCATGGTTACCAGGAAACCAATGTGCCGGTTGTTGTGAATGCTGATTCCCTGTACGGCACTTCCCAGCTGCCTAAATTTGAGGAAGACCTGTTTAAGCTCGAGGATGATCGTGGTTTCTACCTGATCCCGACTGCGGAAGTGCCCCTCACCAATATGTATCGCGATCATATTGTTGAAGACAGTGCTAGCCTGCCGCATAAATTGCTTGCTCATACTACCTGCTTCCGCTCTGAAGCTGGCTCTCACGGCCGCGACACTCGTGGCATGATTCGCCAGCACCAGTTTGAAAAGGTAGAACTGGTTTGGGTGGCGCGTCCGGATCAGTCTGAAGAGGCACTGGAAACCCTGACGCAAAATGCTGAGACCATTTTGCAGAAGCTGAACCTGCCATACCGCACAGTGATTCTCTGCGGTGGCGATATCGGTTTCTCTGCTCGAAAGACATACGATATTGAAGTTTGGATTCCGTCCCAGGATAAGTACCGCGAGATATCCTCTTGCTCCCTGGTAGGTGACTTCCAGGCGCGCCGAATGAAGGCACGCTGGCGCAACCCGGAAACCAATAAGCCCGAATTGGTGCATACACTGAATGGCTCTGGCCTTGCCGTGGGTCGTACCCTCATCGCTGTTCTGGAAAATTACCAGCGCGAGGATGGCAGTATTGAGGTGCCGGAAGTATTGCGGCCCTATATGCGAGGCCAGGAAGTGATCTCAGCTTCCTGAGCGTAGCACTCCAAAAGGGCGAGCGTAGAGTTCGCCCTTTTTTGTTTGTAGTAATGAGTTTCACTTTGCCCGCTATTTGATGGAATAAGAAGTTGCGTTATTTACCCCTCGCATTTGATGTCAAAGATCATCCCTGTTTGATTGTTGGAGGCGGCTCCATTGCCACCCGTAAAGCTCGCTTATTGCACAAAGCGGGTGCACGGATATTGGTGGTATCCCCGGAAATTACCGATGAGCTTCAGCAAATGGTGACTGATTCTGGTGGGGAATGGTTTCAATCAGTTTATTCGAGCGAGTATTTACAGAAAGCGGGGCTGGTCGTTGCTGCATCCGATAGTGAGTCCGTGAATGCACAGGTTTCAGCCGATGCCCAGGCTCAGCGCCTACCTGTCAATGCGGTGGACGCGCCAGAGTTGTGCACGTTTACTTTCCCGGCCATTGTGGAGCGGGGAGATCTATCGATCGGTATCAGTAGTGGCGGCGCGGCTCCAGTACTGGCGCGCAGAATCAGGGCTCAGCTCGAAGCTCTGCTATCGCCGGGTCTGGGACCGCTGGTGACTTTGGCGGCGCGAATGCGCGATAGGGTTAAGGCAGCGTTGCCAGAGTCTCGCCGCAAGAATTTTTGGGAGTGGGTTTTTGCCGGCCCCGTTGCCAATCGCATGGAGGCGGGGCAACCAGCAGATGCAGAGCAGGCGCTAGTGGATGCGCTACAAGACTGGCAGGGGAGCCCCAATCCGGTGGGTGAGGTTTACCTGGTGGGTGGAGGTCCGGGAGATCCAGACCTGCTGACTTTTCGCGCACTGCGCTTGATGCAGCAGGCAGATGTGGTGCTCTACGATCGGCTGGTTTCACCGGAAGTGATGGAGTTGGTGCGCCGGGATGCAGAGCGGATCTATGTAGGTAAGCGCAAGGCTTTCCACGCGGTGCCACAGGACGATATCAATCAGCTGTTGGTAGATTTGGCCAGCCAAGGTAAAAAAGTTTTGCGACTTAAGGGAGGCGATCCCTTTATTTTTGGTCGAGGCGGTGAGGAAATAGACAAGTTGTCAGAGGCGGGGATTCCCTTTCAGGTAGTGCCGGGAATCACTGCGGCCTCTGGTTGCGCCAGTTACGCCGGTATCCCACTGACTCACCGGGATCACGCTCAATCTGTGCGCTTTATTACCGGGCACCTGAAAGAGGGTGAGTTGGACCTCCCTTGGCAAGAACTTGCGGGCCCAGCACAAACCCTGGTTTTCTATATGGGGCTTACGGGGTTACAAACCATTTGTGCTGAATTGATTAAACACGGGCTCGATGCGAATACGCCGGCGGCCTTGGTTGAAAAGGGCACTACGCGAGACCAGCGAGTAGTTGTCGGTGACTTGAGCAGCTTGCCGGCCCTTGCTGAAAACAGTGAAGTTCGAGCGCCAACACTCACCATCATTGGTGGGGTAGTGAGCTTGCATGAAAAGCTTCAGTGGTATCAGCCAAATCAAGAAGATTAAGGCAGGGACCCAATGACGCCGAGAGTACCTATACTGAAAAGGTACTCTCAGAGTGGTGTTCAATATGCTGCTTGCATTTATTCGCTTTTATTGCACCAATGCTGTGCGCTTTTTTCTCCCACCGGTCCGTGAAATAGCAATTCCTGCACAGCTAGACAGTCACACCCGGCGCTACACCTACCACTACCAGCAAAAGAAGAGTTGGGTGAGAAATCTCTGGATTACATCGGCGGCACTGATGCTGTGCTTTCCAGTGCTGCCTTTCGTTGTGAGTCTTGCCTTCTTCACCGCGTTTCTGTCTTTTGCAATTCTCGATGAGACTGCCTGACTTTAGCGCCCCTGCGGTACCTCTAATTTAACGTGAGCCGGTAGCGAGGCTCGCGTTCAACAAATGATGAAGTGTTTCCCTTTACCCAATCCTGATGGCCGTTGCCGAAAAATGGTGAGAGTGGATGAGCACTCTGACCTGTGGCCATATGGAAAATACCGTCTGCATCCCGGCCCGGTGAAACCACTAAGCGCTGGGATGCGCCATGAGTGGGAGACTGGAAGCGGGGCATATGGGTATCTCCTGCGAGAGGCTCAGCAGGCATTGCCAGGAACCAGTTCAGCGGTGGTATTGCTTTGCCCAGTGGATGCTGGATCTTTGCCGTATTTTCAGCACCCCAGGATTGACGCTTAAGGGGCAGATTGCTGCGGTTCATTTTTTCCAGTACTTGATCCAGGGCGGCGAGCTTTATCGCGTTCCAGGATTCAAAATCCGGGTTGAGAAGCTGTTTTGGCTCTTGCTGAGCCATTTCCCAAAGTGGGTATTCAAATTGGCGCTTGAGTTGGCCGAAAGAAAACTTGGGCTGATAGCGGCGCATGTAAGTCAAAATGGGCGCTGTCGTAAGCTCCATCAGCTTCAGGCGATAGTTGCGAACGATGCGATAGCCCACGGAGTCGATGGCGGCTCGGCCTCCCCAATTTTGAATCTGTATATATACCTCGCGGTAGTCTTGCTGATCTTCAAGTAAGGTGAGGAGGTGTTGCTGCCACCGCTCGAGAAAAACTGCCTGATCGTCGAGCTGGATATTTAAAAGGTCCTGCTCATTGAATTTTTCTTGAGCGAAAAGCCGTTCGCGAATTTGTTGCTGACGTGCGCCGAGCGCATAGCCGTGGTTGCCCATGAGTTTGAGATAGTCCCCATCAACGATACGAGCGTTGGCACTCCAGATTCGGCCGGACTCCGGGTTATACAGGCGGGGGTGCTCCTGGGGGCTTAAATAGCCGTCCCAATAGGCACTACCATCTGCCCAGCTGATTGATCGACTGCCATCAAACCCGACTCGCTTGGGAATAGCGCCAGCCACAGTCCAACCAATATTGCCGTTACTATCGCCAACCACTAGGTTCTGGTGGGGGATGCCTATGGTGGGGCCAAGCTCCAGAGCTTCTTCGGCGGTGCGAACAACTTCCATATCAATCAAGTTCATATTGCCGCCCAGAGTGTCGTGAGCAACCCAGCGGAATGCGAGAGGAACGCCATCGTGGTTTGTACCGATAACGGGACCCCAGATAGTTGTGCGAACTTCTATGGTTTTTGGATCGCTGCCTTTGACGGCGATAGATTCTGTTTCATAGGCAAAATTCCTCCAGCCTTCAGGCGTTTTATATTGATTGCCGTCCTCGCTGAGTTCCAGTGGAATCAGGTCACTCCAGTCGCCACCGGTGTTGGTAAATCCCCAGGCAACTAATTCGTTGCTTCCGGCAACCATAATTGGGCCGCCTGGAAGGGTTACGCCACGGACAAATCGGTTGGTGCCAGGTATGCTCCAGCCTGCTCGGAACCAGATATTGGGAACACTCAGCCCGAGGTGCATATCGTTGGCAAGAATGGCTCCACCGTGCGCTGTCAAATTACCGCCGACCACCCAGTTATTACTGCCGTAAATTTTGTCATCACTCTCCATCGCCTGATAAACGATAGTGTCCTGTTCATCTAAAAGCGCAGAAATCGGCGTTTCTGGGAGGCTGACTTTTTCTCGTGCTTCGCCAAATAGTGGTGCGTCCCATCGCCCGCCTTGGGGAAAATAGAAAGCGTAGAGATCTGCTGGAAGCAATTCGGCTAAAGCGGTGTCGCGAAGTTCATAACTACCGCGTTCACTTTGTAGCGTCAGGTACATGCTGTAGATAGTTAACAGGCTGTCGGCAGAATTCCAGGGACGCGGTTCCTGACCCAATAACAAATACTCCCAGGGTTTTGCGGGAAGCTGGTTGAGGCCAAAATTAATACCGTTGATATATTGATCCAGAAGGGCCTTTTGTTCCGCCGGCATCGCAGCAATGTTTCGCTCTGCTCGCTGGCGAAATTGATGCAAACGTACCTTTTGATCGTGTTTTATAGTGGACGCGCCCAGTAATTCTGATAATTCCCCAGCAGAACTTCTCCGCAACAGATCCATTTGAAAAAAACGTTCCTGCGCGTGTAAAAAGCCCAATGCGAAGGCCGAACTGTTTCGGTTTTCAGAATGAATTAATGGCACTCCCTGTGAGTCGCGCTCGATAACAACTGGGTCTTTTAATTCACCCGTGGTAATGGTTCCATCGAGAATAGGCAAGCTCTGTCGGAGCCAGATCCAGGAGCCAATTAAAAATATAATTATCAAACCCAATAGGCTGATAATTAGTGCTGGCATATACCGCTTGAGAAATGGAAATGTTGTCATTGTGGTGGCCGCAAAATCTCTGAGTTAATGTCGGTAGCACTTTTTTGTGCAATTTTAATTTCACTCGCAAAGTTACTAAGCGATACAAAGAGTAACTTTTAGTGACAAAACCCAAGCTTTAAATTATAGGATTTTCCTGTCATTCACTGCTATTTCTCGAAGAACTGACTGGTCACAAGAAAAAAGTCATCGCAGGGTTTTCAATATGAAAACGCAACCGTAAGATGGCGTGCAATAACAAAAACAACAAGAAATCGAAAACATCAGGCTGTATAACAATAAACGCGAGGACGCGATGATGCACGATGTTGGTAGAGATGTAACAAACCGTAGATTCAATCTTTCCATTCTTTCTGGAACCATTGCTTTCCTCACCGCTGTTGGCTCTCACGTTCACGCTGCGGAAATTGAGGAGGTTGTCGTTACTGCGCAGAAGCGAGCGGAAAACCTACAAGACGTACCTATCGCGATTTCCGCCTTCACCGGGGAAAATATAAAAGAAGCCGGTGTCAAAAATTTGACTGACTTGGGGAAATATACGCCGGGCGTGGAAATGCACAATGATACCGCCCTGCAACCAACGTACAGTATTCGCGGAGTGCAAACTAATGACTGGACCATAGGCTCTGATCCAGCAGTGGCGGTCTATGTGGATGGGGTTTATACCGGCCGCAGTGCAGGTGCCGAGATACCGCTGACCGATATTGAGAGGGTTGAAGTCCTCAAAGGGCCGCAGGGTACACTATTCGGTCGCAATGCCACCGGTGGTGCGATCCACATTATTACCACCAAACCGCAGGCGGATGACTCTACGGAATTAAATCTAACAGCCGGTAATTATGGGCGCCAGTCGTCGGATCTTTTGGTTAATCGCCAAATTAGTGACAACCTGTATGGTCGTTTTTCGGCGTCGACAAATCGTCGCGATCCATTTGCCGATAATTTAGCAAATGGATTCTCTGTAGGGGATCAGGATACTCAGACCTACCGCGCCTCTGTGTTGTGGGAGCCGGCGACGGATACCGAGGTGCTGTGGCGCGCCAATTACGGGATTATGGATCAAGGCAGCGCTTTGCGAACAACCATAGTGCCCAGCCTTAAAGATGAAACGGATGTTTTTGGCGACTACGCCCTGGATACCCCGACCATTGAGGATCGTGATTCCTTTGGCACATCACTGACAATAACCAAAGATTTCGATAATTTCACTTTTACTTCGATTACTGCCTACAGCGAATTCGATGCCCACCTGCAGCAGGATGAGGATGGTACCGCCAACCCGGACTATATGTTTGGGTCAGCTAATACTGATGATCAAAGCCAGTTCTCTCAAGAGTTCCGGCTCAATGGTGCTACAGATACTATCAAATGGACTCTGGGAGCTTCTTACTCCGAAGAAGAGGTGGATCACACCACTTATGCCAATTTCACTACCGGATCGGTGGAGTCCTTTGCCGTTTATGAAGGGGTAAAGGCTGCCTATCCAGACCTGACCCAAACCGAGCAAGAGGACTTAGCGGTTATCACCCGTGCACAGCTGCAGCAGGCAGGGTTGGAGGGAATTGCTAGCGCTTCCTTTGTCTATGACCTAATGCTGCAAACAGGCCAAGTGGATGCGTTACTCGCTCAGTTAGGCGCTGCTGGTATAACCGGCGATATGCTCTATGCGGAAGATGTAGTCGGACAGATGATGGCGGGCTTCAATCCCTGGATAGCCTCGGATGCACATTGGGGGGAGAGTGTTCGCAACACAGGTGATTACCGTTCCAGTGCTATTTACGGTGATATGACCTGGAGCCTTACCGATAAGATGGACCTAACTATCGGTGCTCGTTATACCTACGATCAAAAAGATTTCACCATCCAGACGGCTTATGGCAACAGTATTCCCCTGTCACTGTCCGGCGGAGATGTGCGCTTGGTTGACGGAGATGGCAACGTAATCGGCACTGTAACCCTGCCTGAGGTCGATTTGGGGTCCCAGTTGTTTGGCATTGTGTTTTTCAATAATGGCCAGCCGGTTTTGGACTCCAAATTGAGTGATAGCTGGAGCGACCTTTCCGGTCGTATAGTGCTGGATTACCGCTGGAATGACGATGTGATGACCTATGTCTCCCTGGCGGATGGTTTTAAAGCCGGTGGATTCAATAGCCTTAACTTTGGTCCCGGGGTTGAGTCGTCTTTCGATCAGGAAGATGTTGTTAACCTGGAGGTTGGTCTTAAGAGCAGCCTGTTCGACAACCGAGTACGCTTGAATACCTCTATTTACACCTACGAATACAACAATTTGCAGGAGCTGGATCTGGTGGGTACTCCTATTCCCAGTTATAACCTGCGGAATTCGGATGCGGAGGGTACTGGGGCGGAGATCGAAGTACAGTGGGCAGTAACAGAGAGCTTGTTTGTTGCCGGTAATTACTCCTACCTGGATACAGAGTTTACTGACTACCAGATCATCGAAGCCATTGGTGAGACTGAAGAGGACTCGAAAGTAGGTCAGTCTCGGGTATCAACGCCAGAGAATAAATTCAACCTAATGGCTGAATACACAGTGGACCTTGCATCTGGCGGGGAGTTTATTTTCCGTGGCGATTACAACTGGACAGATGAGCGAATTGGTTCGATTACTGATCGGACACGTATCGTGGAAGACTATCAGTTGTTCAACCTGCGGGCAGCCTGGAACAGCCCTTCAGATAGTTATTCATTAGCGCTCTGGATACAAAATTTGACGGATGAAGAAATCGCTGGCGGCTATGGTGGTACCGGTGCAGCCATTGGTGCCAGTCCCGCTTGGCGCTTTATGCCGAGAATGTACGGTGCGGATTTAACTGTCCGATTTTAATTAACCCATGGGTTAATACGGCACAGGGATGTGCTGTTGTCGACCTTGGGAGGGTATTTAAAGGCCACAGGGGCATTGTGGGATTATTTAGAACTCCTTATTTCGACAGTAGCCTATAAAAAACGTTTAGACTGTGAAAATTGCGTCTAAATTTTGAAAGAAATAGTACATAAAACAATTTTTGCTCTATTTTATTAAGTTATTCCTGTCAGCATGACGAGAGAGTGGGCCGGTTTATCCGGCCCTTTTTTTTATTGACCCTTCAAGAGAAAAATAAACTGGCGCATATCCCCTTCTGTTGAATAGCTAGCCTCTAGGTTTACACCTAAAACTGCGTATGATGATTTCAATAGAGAAGAAATGTGTCGCAGTTGATTACTAATATGGCAATACACGTCGGTGAAGTAACTTTAGAGGAAGTACAACATCAACTTCTCAGTGATTACCAGAAAGTTCGTGCAGAGACAGAGAACCTTGCATTGCCGTTATCCCCGGAGGATATGCAGTTACAGTCTATGCCGGATGCCAGTCCTACCAAATGGCACCTAGCACATACGAGCTGGTTCTTTGAGACCTTTATCCTTGCCAACCGGTTGCGGGGATATCAAACGTTTAACCCACACTTCAACCACCTGTTCAACTCTTACTACAACAGTTTGGGTACCCCCTTTGCACGCCCTAACAGGGGGCTAATTTCGCGTCCGGATAGTGCCCAGGTTTATGAATATCGAAAGTTTATCAATGACTCCATGCACCGGTTGCTCAGTGAGTACCCGATTCCTGAAAATTTGGCCGCGTTGGTCCAGCTGGGGTTGAATCATGAGCAGCAGCACCAGGAATTGATATTGACCGATATCAAGCATGCTCTATCAACTAATCCCATGGCACCCGCTTACCGGGATATGTTTCCTGAAGATGAAGACGGGGCACTGGAACCACTGCGTTGGTTGAGCATACCCAAGGACTTCTATGGGATTGGGAGTAATGGCGATGCTTTCTGCTTTGATAATGAAGGGCCTGAGCATCAGCAGTTTATCGATGACTTTGTTATTGCCTCCCGACTGGTTACTAATGGGGAGTACCTTGAATTTATAGAGGATGGTGGCTATGAACAGCATCGTCTGTGGCTTTCGGATGGTTGGCTGCATTTGCAGAAAAATCAGCAAAAGCACCCATTCTATTGGAGGCTGAATAGTGATGGTTGGTATCAGTACTCCCTCTATGGGTTGCTACCCTTAAATCCAGCTGAGCCTGTCTGTCATCTTTCTTTTTATGAGGCAGATGCTTTCGCAACCTGGGCTGGAAAACGATTGCCTACCGAATTTGAGTGGGAGGCAGCTGCTTGCCATTTACGCCAGCCGAACCAGATGGCATCAGCTAATTTCCTGGAGAAACGTCACTTCAGGCCATTGCAGGCGCAGCGAGGACAAACGCAGTTCTTAGGGGATTTGTGGGAGTGGACTTCCAGCGCTTACTTACCTTATAGGGGCTTCAGAGCCCGGGAGGATGCAGTAGGGGAGTACAACGGAAAGTTTATGTGTAACCAAAAGGTTCTTCGCGGTGGATCTTTTGCAACCCCGGCTGACCATATCCGGATCAGTTACCGCAACTTCTTTTATCCACACCAGTCGTGGCAATTTACCGGTATCCGTTTGGCAGGAGACTAAATGTGAAAGCAGCCGTATCATCGATGCAGGAAAGTTCACAACAAGACCATGAATTTCTCAATGATGTGTTACGGGGGTTGGCCGGAGATCAGAAAACACTACCGTGTAAATACCTATACGACGAACTTGGTTCTCAGTTATTCGAGAAAATATGTGATGTAGACGATTATTATTTAACCCGTACTGAGGCTAAGATATTCAATCAGTATCTACCGGATATTGCTGAAGAAATTGGCCCAGGGGCGCTACTGGTGGAGCCCGGTGCAGGCAACTGCGAAAAAGTAGAGGGCCTACTGCATCTTTTAAAAAACCCTAGCGGATACTATCCCATCGATATTTCCCCGGAGATTCTCTATTTGGCGGGGCAACGAATTAAAAAAGGCTTACCTCATATTTCTATCTGGCCGGAAGTGGGTGACTTTACTCAAGCCGAAGTATGGGACAATCTGTCAAATATTGAGTCAAAAAAACGTGTGGTGTTTTTTCCTGGTTCGACAATTGGAAACTTTGAGCCGGATAGGGCGGAGCAGTTGCTGGAGACGTTTGCGGCGAATTTGAGAGCGGGAGACGGCCTGCTTATCGGAACTGATTTAGTTAAAGATTCCGTTGTACTGGAGAGGGCGTATCACGATAGTGAGCATATTACGGAGCAGTTTAACAAGAACCTCCTGCAACGAATTAACAGTGAGTTGGGAGGCAACTTTGATTTGTCATCTTTCTCTCATCGCGCTTTCTATCAACCATTACGACAACGCGTAGAGATGCATTTAGTTAGCCTCCGGGATCAGAGCGTCGCAATCGCCGGGGAACAGATCGTCTTTTCGGAAGGGGAGACTATTCATACCGAGAATAGCCATAAATATAAAGTGAGTAGTTTTAATACCCTGTTGATGAAAGGCGGCTTTAAACCTGTTCGCCACTGGACTGATTCCTCTGAATCTTATGCTATTCACTATGCCCAGGCTATCTAGGGAGGTTTTAGGTCTCCTTTTCTCACTGGTGATATTGGCCGCACCAGCAAGTTTTGCTGGTGCGGAGGAAAAAAAACAGTGGGATGCCGATAGTTTTATTGTGTATAAACATCCGCTTTGCTTCTGTTGTAACAAATGGGTGGATTATCTACGGGGTAACGGCATTGCCGTATCTACCAGTTCTGAGCTGAATATGGCCAAAATTCGGCAGCAATGGGGTGTTCCTCGGGGGATGGAGGGTTGCCATACGGCGGTGTGGCACAACAAATATGTTTTTGAAGGCCATGTTCCCGTCAAACATATCCTGCAATTTATTTCCTCTCCTCCAGAGGATGGAATCGGTCTATTAGTACCCGGGATGCCCGTTGGTAGCCCAGGAATGGAAGTGGATGGAAAGTTTGAACCTTACAATATTTATCTGCTGCTGGAAGGGGGAGACTATCGCCCCTTTGTCCGAGTCGAGAAGCCCCAGAGTTAGCTCTTGTTTTTAGGTCTGTAGCGAGCTGTACCAAATAATATAGAGATAACTCGCTGCCACACTGATAACACTTACCGGCAACATCAATAAAAAGAACTGCCAGAAGTTAAATGGTTGCACACCAAATTTTTCCGCCTGCTGCAGCACTATTACATTGCTGGCTGCGCTGATTATAAATAGGTTACCAGCAACTGTTGATATGGCTGATAGCATCATAAGTGTTTGAGTGTCGTGTTCATGTAGCAGATTCAGGTAGATTTCCACTACGGGAACATTGGAAAACAGTTGGCTGGCAAAAAAACTGACAAAAGTTACGGTTTCAGGTTCAGCCAGATTAATCCCGCTCTTGTGCAGAAAAAACTGTAGTGATCCGGACTTGAGTAGTGAGCCGGTCACAATAAACATAGAAATAAAGAAAAAGAGGGTGGGCCAGTCTACTTCTCTCAGTATTCTTCTTCTTTCATGACTCGCCAGATAAATGGGTGAGCAGGCGACCAAGCCTATTTGACCCAAGGTCGGGTGGTAAATACCTTCTACGTTATGAAGTACACTGCCTAATGCTATTAGAATTACCAGAAGGGCTGCCGACAATAGAGGTGGCCATTTTTGTGCTATCTCATTGTCCTCTCGATGCTGAATGCCTACATTGTGACTGGGTTCGTCAACTTTAAGAAACCTTTTTAACCAAAGAATCGACAGCAGCATGGTGATTGCTGCCGGGATAAAGATCCACTCGGCAAATACCAGAAACATATTGTCAAACTGCCCTGCGTTGGCAATCAAGATATTTTGTGGGTTGCCGACTGGGGAGATCATGCTGCCGATCGTTACGGTGGCACAAAGTAAAATAAGTAGGGGTACAACACCCCAGTTCATATCCCGAGCCATCAATAGAGCGATGGGTACACCAATCACTGCTGCAGCATCATTGGTGAGAAGGGCGGCGCAGACGGCCATGATCAGGACATAGCTTGCCAGTATGGTATTGGGGTTTTTACGGGAGAGTATTCGCCTGCTGATTTGTGCTGAAATCCCTGTGTCGTACAGAGCGGATGCAATCGAAAATACAGAGAATAAGTAGAGGATTAAGTCCCAATCCACTGCAAAGAATGCATCTTTAAGTGTGATTTGCCTCAAGGCCAAAAGTGCTACTGCGCCAAGGGTCATGATGTGCCAGATACGAACGGCAGATGGTAGCCATTGGCGCACGGCTATTAGGATAAAGATGATTGCCGAGACGGTTAAGCTGATAGACATCTATCGTTATCCGAGTGTCGCTAGTCCCAACTGCTACTCTGGTTTTCAGCATTGCTATTTTTCTGAGGCTCTATCCAGTGCAGCAGAGTGCCAACAAGGCCATTCATAAGAGTTTAAACAAACCTCTTCTCTTTACGAATTTCTTTGCTGGAGATGTGGTTGCGGGTTTGGGACCATACCTGGCTATTTACCTGCTCTCAGCCATGCACTGGAAGCCGGGAGATATTGGGGTTGTCCTGGCAATTGGCGGGGTAACCACTGTACTGCTGCAGACACCTGCTGGCGCATTTATCGATAGTACTCGCTTTAAGAGAGGGCTTATTGCCACTTGCGGGATCATTATCGGTATTGTTTCTATCACTATTGTGGAATTTACCAGCCACAAGCCATTGATTTATCTCTCTCAGGTTTTGATGGGAGGCGCAATTGCCTTCGTGGCTCCTTCTATTGCGGCAATCACACTCGGGGTTACCAGCGATAAGAACTTTACCTATCAAACCAGTGCCAACCAGGCCTCCAATCATGCGGGCAATGTCTTTGCTGCTGGGCTTGCAGCGATTCTTGCCCTGACTATTTCCGGGCAGGGGGTGTTCTGGTTGATGGCGGTTATGGGTGCCCTTATGGCGATCTCGGTAGCCTTTATTCCGGGAAAATCTATCGATCATATCCGTGCTCGGGGCGGAGAGCACAAGGATCTAGAGGGCAAAGCACAGCCGTCGGGCTTCAAGTCACTGCTGTCTGACAGGCGCCTGGTCGCTTTGGCTGTCAGCGTGTTTCTATTCCACTTTGGCAATGCCGCGATGTTGCCCTTGGTGAGTCAGAAACTGTCGATTAACTCGAATGCCGATATAGCTATTGCCTTTACATCAGCTTGTATCATCGCCGCCCAGTTTATGATGATGCTGATGTCCTTTCTGTGTGCGGCCAAAGCGGATACCTGGGGGCGCAAGCTAATCTTCCTTATCGGTTTTTTTATCAATCCGGTACGGGCGCTGTTGTTTATGTCTACGGACAATCCGTACTTCCTGGTAGCAATTCAATCCCTGGATGGCGTGGCTAATGGTATATTTGGCGTCATTATTATTTTAATGTGTGCCGACCTGACACGTGGTACGGGCCGCTTTAATGTTACCCAGGGCGCTATGGCTGCCCTGGTGGGAATTGGTTCGGCATGTAGTAATTTTTCTGCGGAATATATTGTTCAGTATTTTGGCTATGGCGTTGCTTTTCTTACTTTGGGAGCTATTGCTCTGATCGCCGGTACATTTTTTCTGATTTTTGTCCCAGAAACGAAAGGGGCAACAATCCCTAAACCATCAGCAGGAAACTGATAGCCCCGGTTGTTTCGACTATTGATAGAAATCTATGGTTAATTCTTTTTCTCCAGCCCCAGGCCTTGGCAATCGACATATTCAGACCGTATTCAGTCGTTTTCACCGCGCCACCCCCTGGATTGAGACAGATTGCCGCTGGTACGAAACGCCTGATGGCGATCGCCTTTCTTTGCATTTTCCCAGGCCGCTACGCAATGATCCCGATTATCCTCTGGTATTGATACTTCACGGTTTGGGAGGTTCGGTAGAGTCGCCCTATGTGCAGGGGCTGATGGAAACCCTTCTGGCATACCATTATCAGGTCGCTGTAATGCATTTTCGAGGTTGTGGTGGTGTGCCTAACAAGTTGCCGAGGGCCTATCACAGTGGTGACACTGAAGATCCTCGCTGGCTGGTTAGTGAACTTAAGAAACAGTTTCCATTAATGACGATTGCCGTGGTTGGCTTCTCATTGGGCGGAAATGTTGTTCTGAAAATGTTAGGTGAAGATGGTGGCCGCGGGCAGGTAGCCGCTGGGATTGCTGTTTCGGCGCCAATGGACCTCCATGCCTGTAGTCGCTACATCAACACTGGTATATCCCACCTTTATGAGCGCCACCTGATTAGCGGGCTTCGTTTGAGCCTGCTTCATAAGGCGAAAGACCCACAGTTGGCTGCGGCCTTACCCGATCTCAATTGCAGTGAGGACTTTGTCGATTTCAGGCATTTCGACAATGCTTTCACTGCGCCGTTACATGGTTTTCGTGATGTGGATGAGTATTACACCCAGGCATCCAGTAAGCCTTTACTCAAAGATATTCGCACGCCGACTTTGATTATCAACGCCGTTGATGATCCTTTTATTTGTCCATCAGCGATACCTGTAACCAGCGAAGTTAGTTCTGCTGTCGATTTGGCGGTGAGTGATCGAGGGGGGCATGTAGGGTTTATAGATGGGACGGTATGGAGCCCCAGTTATTGGCTGGAGAAAAAGATACCTTACTTTTTGGGATCGGTCGTTGGGTTTCCAAAGGGAGCCCGGTTGGGCCCCCACTTTCAGACTCTGGGTTAACAGCACTGGGTACTCGATTGATCCGCTTCGGGAGTGTCGTTGGCAAATGGCATTTCCTTGCCGCAGCCGGGAAACAGGCCAAAGTGCCGCGAAAAATCGCCAATGAATTCGAAGTGCGGTGCGAGACGGGTTTCTGCGAGCATTCTCCAAGTGTTACCGCACACAGGGAATACTCGTCCGGTCTCAATAATGTGGTGTCCATCGAGAACGAATTGATCGGCATAGCCCGGTAGTGTGCCTTTGTAAATCACTGCTTGGCCGTAATCCTCACAGTCTTTTTCCAGTTGCGCTAATTTGAACAAGCGATAAGTGGCGGAAAAAAATCGAATTGAACCACAGCGCTGGGCCAGGGTTGGGTTGGTGATAAGTAATGGCCGGCTCTCCACCAGGCGTGGATCGCGGAAGCCGCTGCCCTGAGCAATTTCCAGGAAGTCATTCCAGTAGAGTGCGCCCCCAAGACACTCGCCGAACAGCTCGGGGTCAGAGCTAATTGCGGGGGGAATACGACGGTCAGCATAGACATCGGAGAAGTAAAATTCTCCCCCTTGTTTCAGCAGCCGAAACAAGCCTTTGAGTACAGCATCTTTGTCTGTGGAGAGGTTAACCACACAATTGGAAATGATCACATCAAAGCTTTCAGGCTCTAATTCCAGTTCCTCCAGCTTTTCGATGTAGCCGTGCAGGAAGCGGACATTGTCATAGCCAAACTTGTCGGCGTGATGGGCTTGGTGCTGCCTGGCCACAGCCAGCTGCTCTTCCGTCATATCGACACCTACTACTTCACCTTTTGGGCCTACCAACTGGGAGAGCAAGTAAATATCCCGGCCTGAGCCACAGCCAAGATCCAGTACCCGGCAGCCTTCCAAAAGTGGAGGGCAGACAAGTCCGCAGCCGTAATAGCGGGATAGGACATCGGGATGAATATTGGACAGCAATGGTTTTAGCCACTCTGGCATATCGCTGGGATCACAACAGGCATTGGTCTTCAGGTCTGAAGAGTTCTTTAGTTGGCGTCCGTAGTAGTCCTGTACTAAATCGTGCATTGGCTCTTTACCTATTGCGGGGGTTAACCAAAAAGGCGCAGTTGCGCCGGTATTGGCGCTCTTTGTAATTTTGCTGAGGAAGTGTAACAAGTCTGCGGTTCCCGCGACTAAAAACCAGAGGAATCACGGAAGAGTTGAGGAGTTAGAGGTTCTTCTGGCCAAAGGTTTCCGCTTTCGAAACTGATGCAGAGCTCTATACTGGCATGATATTTCACTCATTCTGGCTCGAGGGGCAGGATAAAGCAGAAAAGTCTCAATTGGCACAAAAATACCAGCATGATGCACTAGATATTTCAGAATCAGCAAAATTGCCTTTTGGCGCCAGTGGGAATTGGTTTGTAGAGAATCGCATTATTTTCGTTAATATCGACTCTCTCCGCTTCGATATTATGAGGGAACGTAATTGAGCGATCACCTAGCTCCCAGTGCTTCGACAGAGTCCGCCGAGGATTCCTTGCAGAATTCGCAGTTCCTGGTGGATTTGCGCCAACAGATGCTGCGTTTTGCCAGTTTGCAGTTGCAGGATACGCAGTTGGCTGAAGATGCTGTTCAGGAAGCATTGATGGGTGCCCTAAAGAACTCGCGCAGCTTTTCCGGTCGCTCAGCTTTGAAGACCTGGGTCTTCGCCATTCTCAAGAACAAGATTGCCGACATATTGCGACAGAGACAGCGCTTCGTAGATGCGGATCAATTGGTTCGTGGGGATAGGGAAGAATATGATCACGATGAGCTGTTTGATCAGACGGGGCACTGGCAGAAGGATGAAAAGCCCAAGCGCTGGGCTGATCCTGAGTCGGCAATTCACGACAAGCATTTTTGGCGGATCTTCGAGGCCTGTCTCAGCCATCTTCCCTCGCGCCAAGCGCAGATCTTTATGATGAGGGAATTTATTGAGCTGGAAAGCCATGAGATCTGTGCTGCCATGGAGATTACTGTTAGCAACTTAAATGTCACATTGCACAGGGCGCGCCTTCGCTTGCGCGAGTGTCTGGAAGATAACTGGTTTGGTGTGGAGAAGTGACAATGATGAAGACCTGCCGGGAAGCCACGAGGCTGATGTCTGAGTCCCAGGAGAGGGACCTGCTCATTTCCGAGAAGGCGAGCCTGAAGTTACATCTGGCGGTTTGCACACCTTGCCGCAATTTCGGCAAGCAGATGAAGACCCTCAGGCATATCACCAAATCCTATGCTCAGGGTGGCCCCGAGAAAGCTGACAACGAAAAATAGCATTTCGCACTTGGGACCACTTATCCAATATTGGCGTTCCTAGCGGGGAGGGCGAACCGGGCGGTAGGCGATATGGCCACCGACAAAGTGCGGTTCATACCAGTAGGACCCGCAGTGCTCATAGGTAACGTTACCAACAGTTACTGCAACACAGCTGCGAGGCAACGTATATAACCACCCGCCGACACCTACGGCTGCTGCCGTACCCCAAAATGCTGGTCCCGGGTAGGGCCAGTAGTGGGGGCGCCAAGGGGGCGGTGGGTAGGGTGGATGATGGGGGTGAAATGGGGGGTGATTGGGAAAGCGTCTTGCAAACTCCCCCGGGGCATAGCCACCGTGGAAGCCTCCACCCATCGGACGCATCCCATTAAAATGTCCCCCAATATTGAAATGAGCCCCACCACCACCAAACCGACCAAAGGCTTCGGCTGAGGGACTGGCCAATGCAGTCAGTAGTGCCCCCGTGACCAGGGCAGGCACAACCAGTTGTGCAAGGAAACCCGTCTTTTGACCGTTGCGATGCATCATGGTGTGGCCTCCTTATTGGGTTCCGCCTTCTTAAACTGAATCTGCTTGAGCTTGTCGATGGAAGGGGTAAATTGCCCGGCGGCACCAGGTTTGGCTTCCATCCATTTCAAGGTGGCAATAAAGCGCGGCTTGGCGGGGTCGCGGGTGTTCACTGTTGAAATACGCAGGGGCAGGGGCTTGTCACCAGCCTTGATCCAGATTTCCCAGTCCAGGTTTTCAGAGCGAAATGCCCAGTGCTCGGTTTTTTGGCCGTCAACCATAGGCCGGTTTACCAGAAAGCCTTCTTTGATACCGGACCAAACATTTTCCTTCCTTCCCCATTCGAGGAGGTCGGCAAAAGGAATCTCAATGCCGTAATCCTTGGCGGCTTTGGTCAAAACTTCCGCTGTAGGCTGGGGTGCTTCCATTTCTGCGAAGTAACCATCGCGGGGAGCAATCACGGTGAACTTGTCGCCATTGTGAATAAACTGACGGGTAATAGAATCTGTTTTCAGGTCTACACGCAGTTGCTTCGGTGGCATTGCCATATATTTGACGGTACCGCCAATCAGGAGCTTTTCCTGATTTTCCAGAACGACCTCAGTGAATATATCGGCGTTAAACATCATCATTTTGAGACTGGCGAGGTAGTCACCCATTCTTTTTAAGGTTGCCATCGCCTTGGGGTCTAGGGGCTCGTTTGATTCCATGGCCCCCATTTGGCCTTGAGGAGGTTTTCCTTGCTGCATTTGCCCTGGCGGCTGGGGGGTATTGCTGTCATCGGTCGATTGAGTGGGGTGCCCTGGTGGCGGGGTTTGGCCTTGGGAGCCAGTGCTATCGGGTTGCGGGGGTGGAGTCGGGTTTTGAGCGACAATCGCAGGGGCTAATGCCACCGTCGCTGCAAGAATCAGCGCCCTAGCCAAGCCACCAAAGGGTTGAAAAGCAAGCATTTACCGGTACCTCCCAATACATAGCCATAGTTGTGGCATCTGAATCAGTGTAGAGGAGAACCTTCGCGCCTGCTGTTGCGTAAAAACGAGTATTGAAATGAGACTGGCTATCCAGAATTGCTGGTCAATAAGCTGTTGTTTTACAAAACTTTTGCCGTATTCAATTGAGGCTCTGGGTTATGTTTGCTAGAGTCGGTCCATTATTGATACTAGCCTGCTCCTATGAATGTGGTTCGTCTGTCATTTTTACTGATTGCGCTGCTGATTTTCCAGACAGCTGGCGCCTTCTATGACAGTCATGATGAGCTAGAAGATATCACCATCCACTTCTCTTCAAATCATATTGATCAACCCCTGGGGGTAGCTCCTACTGACGAGCCTGATGGGGGTTCCGTTACTTTCTCGCTGCCTTCCTCCGGTGAAGAGCAATCTACACCGACGTTGGATTTCTGTAATCACTGTTGCCATTGTCACGGAATTAATGCAACCGGGCTTTTGGGGCAGTCTTATCAACCTCTTCTTCGGGGCACTATCAGTTACAGTGACACAATCAGTGCAGCTGTGCCCTCAGGTTATTTTTCTCCACTTTTACGCCCACCTATAACCCAAGTCTGATTAGTTAAATACTACGTGTGCCGCTATAGAAGTATGTAGCTTTTGCTCGCACACGATGATCGAGTTGTGACTTGGGAGAATTCCATGGATTTTTTTTCCACGCTCTCGCTGAGCGTGATTGGTCGTACATCCTTTAGATTTTTGTTGACGACCGCTCTACTTATATCTGCGCAAGCTACCTCTGCGCAGAAGGGAGAAGTATTGACGTTGCCAGAGGCAATACAGAAAACTCTGGCACAAAATCCCCAGATTGCAGTTTTTCCACTCCAGCAATGGGCATTGGATGGTGCTGAGTTCACAGCCGGCCTACGTCCTGCATGGGATTTTGGTTTCGAAGCTGAGTATGCGGTATACGGAGATGATGGTTCATCAAGCTCAAGCTCAGGCTCCCCCGGCCGGCCCGGTCCGCCAAGTGACGACGATGATGATGATGACAAGGAACTTGAGCTGACTGCTTCTTTGTCATCAGTTATTGAGTTGGGGGGCAAACGCCAGGCTCGAATTGATGTTGTCAATGCTCAGCGGGATCTCTTAATTGCCGATGAGCAAGCGACAGCACTGGATGTCTTGGCCGAGGTGGTTCGTGGTTATGCGCAAGTACTCGCTGCCGCAGAATTATTGATTCTGGAAAAAGAGAAGGTCTCGCTGGCGCAAGAAGCGTTGGACGCTGTAATTACAAGGGTCAATGCTGCTGCGTCCCCCATAGCTGAACGTATGCGGGCTGAGTCTGCACTGGCGAATGCCATTTTGGCCGCCGAGGCACAGGAGCGAATGCTGAGCTACTACAAGTACGCACTATCCGCGCTGTGGGGGCAACCTACCCAGGACTTTGCAGTTGACTCCAGCGTGCTCTTCCGATTTGAGCCAAATGCCAGCTTTGATGTTCTGTACGAGCGGGCTCAGGAAAACCCTTCTATTGCCCGTTTTGCCTCTGAAGAGCGCTTGCGCGCATCTCACCTGCATCTGACACAAGCGAAATCGACCCCCGATATTGGTTGGTATGCAGGCTATCGGAACGACAAAGAAGATGATGAGAATGCTGTCGTTGTTGGCTTTAACGTGCCGCTTTTTACCGGGCGGCGTAATCGGGGTAAAGAGATTTCTGCAATGGCTGAGCTGGAACAGGTTCAGTTGGATAGAGAAGCGGCATTGCTAAAGCTCTATCCCCAGCTTTTCTTGGCGGTAACGAGCCGTGAACAAGCGCTGGCCATTGTTGACGAAATGCAAAATACCGTGATTCCCACATTGCGCAAGGCGCTTTCTGAGGTTGACCGGGCCTATCGCCGGGGGCGCTATTCCTATGTTGAGTTGATCTCTGCCCGCGAGGAATTGCTCGATGCTGAGCGCTCGAGAATTGTGGCGGCACGTTCTGTTCATGTGTATGGAGCGGAAATTGAGAGATTAACTGCCCGGCCATTAGGTGTCGTGGCTGTTGAAAGCAGTAGATGAAATTGAGTTTAAAAATGAGCAGATTAAATAGAACTTTAAAGCTAGCGATGCTGTTCCTATTCCTTTTGGTACCTTTAGGGTGGGTGGCAAATTTTAGTTATGCCAGTGGCTCCCACGGTGGAGATCATCATCAAGAAGAAAGTAAAGGGCCACATGGGGGCCGCCTCTTAGAGCAGGGGGATCTCGTGGTTGAGCTGGCTCTGGTAGAGCGGAGTGGTGGCGCTGAGTTTCGCGCATGGGTTCAGGAAGATGGAAAAGCGCTAGACAATGCAGAATTGACCCTAACTCTGGTTCGACTAGGGGGAGAGTCACAACATATTGCCTTACAACGCGATACAAATATTGATTACTGGCGCAGCCAAGAAAATCTGGCTGAACCTCATTCATTCGACATTGAACTCTCTTTGACTCACAAGCGAGGCCGTGCCAAATGGCAGTTTGAATCATATGAAGGAAGAGTAAAAATAGATGAAAATACAGCGGAAAAGGCCGGTATTAAAACTGCGATTGCCGCACCGGGAGTTATTCAAGAGCGCATTACCCTTTACGGTAAAACTACTATTGATCATCGCAGTCTCAGCCATGTTCGTGCTCGTTATCCTGGCACTGTTGTCACGATTGAGAAAGCATTGGGTGATTCCATACAAAAGGGGGAAAAGCTGGCAACAATTGAGTCCAATGACAGCTTGCAAACCTACTCCTTGATAGCGCCTATTAGCGGTCAGATTATTGATAAGCAGGCCAGTCGAGGGGAGTTTAGCGGTGATCGGGTGCTGTTTACGATTGCGAACTACAAGCAAATATGGGCAGAGCTTCAAGTATTCCCCACTCGCCGGGGACAAATTGCTCGCGGGCAAAAAGTTTCTATTACCGCCGATGGGCTCTCATTTGATTCGACAATTGTCAGCTTGGCACCGGGGGGCAATGGTACGCCTTTCGCAATAGCCCGCGCGATGATTGAGAATCCAGAGGACATTTGGACAACAGACCTGATGGTTCAAGGAGATGTGGTTACCCATGAGAGTCCTGCGCCTTTAGTGGTGGAAAATCAAGCGCTGCAACCCTTCCGCAATTGGACCGTTGTGTTTGTAAAAGTAGGGGATGCTTATGAGATTCGCCCACTGGAACTTGGGCGGACCGATGGCAGGGTTACAGAGGTATTAAGTGGACTCAACCCTGGAGACCGCTACGTCACTGAAAACAGTTACTTAATCAAGGCGGATATAGAGAAATCCGGCGCTGCTCACCACCATTAATTGAGGCCAGAAGATGATTGAAAGCATCCTGCGCTTCTCCATTGAGCGGCGTTATTTCGTATTGTCCCTAATTTTTATTCTGGTGGGGCTCGGGGTTTGGAGTTACCAGAAACTCCCTATTGATGCAGTCCCCGATATCACCAATGTTCAGGTGCAGATTAATACTGAAGCACCTGGTTACTCGCCTTTAGAAGCTGAACAGAGAATCACCTATCCGGTAGAGGCGGCACTTGCCGGACTTCCCAACTTGGAGTACACCCGTTCGATTTCGCGCTACGGGCTATCCCAAGTGACCGTGGTTTTCAAAGAGGGGACAGATCTCTATTTTGCGCGAAACTTAATAAACAGTCGTCTGGGTACCATCGAGAGCAATCTGCCCCCTGGGTTGGAGCCGGAAATGGGGCCCATTGCCACCGGGCTCGGTGAGATCTTTATGTATACCGTGGAGGCTCTGCCCGGAGCAACCCAGCCCAATGGCCAGCCCTACGACGCCACTGCACTGCGGGAGATTCAGGATTGGATTATTAAACCGCAATTGTCTCTCGTTCCGGGGGTTACGGAACTAAATACTATCGGTGGCTATAACAAGCAGTATCACGTAACACCGGACCCCCGCCAGATGCTTAACTTCGGCGTATCTATGGAGGACATTGCCGAGGCTTTGCGTCGCAACAACGAAAGTCGAGGTGCTGGCTATCTGGAAAATAATGGACGCCAACTGTTAGTGCGTTCACCGGGACAACTACAGAATATCAGAGGAATTGAAGACGTAGTAATTACCAGCCGATCCGGGGTGCCGGTTAAAATTTCTGATGTTGCTGTAGTGGCTATTGGTAAAGAACTGCGTACCGGTGCTGCTACGCGAGATGGTGAAGAAACCGTATTGGGCACCGCTATGATGCTGGTGGGGGAAAACTCCCGCGAGGTGGCGCGCAATGTGGCGGAGGCTTTGGAGCAAGTAAAATCCACTGTACCTGAAGGTGTAAAGGTGGAAGCGGTTTATGATCGCACGACGCTCGTGGATAAAGCCATCGCTACCGTGCAGAAAAACCTTATTGAAGGTGCGTTGCTGGTAGTCGTCGTGCTGTTCTTGCTGCTTGGAAATATTCGGGCTGCCTTTATTACAGCTGCTGTAATCCCGCTGTCCATGCTCGCCACTATATTTGGTATGGTGCAAACCGGTGTTTCTGCCAACCTGATGAGTCTCGGTGCGCTCGATTTCGGTCTGATTGTCGATGGGGCTGTAATTATCGTAGAAAATGCGATTCGCAGGCTCGCCGAAGCCCAACAGCGCAAGGGCGGTAAGTTACTTCTACAAGAGCGATTGGAGCTGGTATTCCAGGCCACCAATGAAGTGATTCGCCCGAGCCTTTTTGGAGTGTTGATTATCACGGTGGTGTATATTCCTTTGTTCACACTGACTGGTGTCGAAGGAAAGATGTTCCACCCTATGGCCGCTACTGTGGTTATGGCGTTATTGGCTGCATTGGTTCTTTCTCTCACCGTAGTACCTGCAGCGGTTGCTGTTTTTCTCACCGGGAAAGTCAGTGAAAAAGAAAATAAGGTGATTGTTGCTACTAAGTCACTGTATAAGCCGCTTTTAATTGCCGCAATGAAAGTGCGTTGGCTGGTACTATCAGGGGCTCTTGCTTTAGTACTGTTTTGCAGTTGGCTAGCTACTACTCTCGGTTCTGAGTTTATCCCCCAGCTTAATGAGGGCGATATTGCACTACACGCTTTACGTATTCCGGGGACTGGCCTCGAGCAGTCGGTGGAAATGCAGCGTCTACTAGAGCAGCGCATTAAGGAGTTCCCCCAGGTAGACAAGGTATTTGCAAAAATTGGTACTCCAGAGGTGGCTACAGATCCAATGCCTCCGAATGTGGCTGATAACTTTGTGATCCTGAAACCCAGAAACCAATGGCCCGATCCAAAACTGCCTCAGGAGCAATTAGTGGCAGAAATCGAAGCAGCCGTTCGAGAGCTACCAGGTAATAACTACGAATTTACCCAGCCAATCCAGATGCGTTTCAACGAGTTAATTTCTGGTGTGCGTGCAGATCTGGGCATCAAAGTATTTGGTGATGACCTGGACCAGCTGGTCGCTTCGTCTAATCAAATCCTGGGTGTGTTAAATGGGATTGAGGGTGTAGCCGATGCTCGAGTAGAGCAGGTTGAAGGTCTGCCAGTTCTCTCTGTAGTCCCCAAGCGTATAGCGCTTGCCCGCTATGGTATCGACCTGAAAACCCTACAGGACTTGGTATCAACCGCAATTGGTGGGGAATCTGCAGGGCTGATTTATGAGGGTGACCGCCGCTTCCAATTGGTAGTAAGGCTGCCGGAAGGGCTGCGCCGGGACTATGAAAACCTTGGTGACTTACCTGTACCTTTACCCGCTGGTAGCCCGCTAGGTAGCTATGTGCCCTTGTCTGAAGTAGCCAATCTTGAAATGACACCGGCTCCCAATCAAGTCAGTCGTGAAAATGGCAAGCGCCGTGTAGTGGTAACCGCGAATGTACGCGATCGCGATTTAGGATCTTTTGTAGAGGAGGCAAAAGCCCAAATCCAACAACAGGTGTCTTTGCCTGCCGGTTACTGGTTGGTATATGGAGGTACATTTGAACAACTGGAATCTGCAAGTACGCGTCTTTCTATCGTTGTCCCGCTGACGCTTTTGGTAATCCTCGGTCTTCTAGTAATGGCTTTCGGCTCATTCAAAGATGCCTTGATCATTTTTACAGGAGTTCCCTTAGCGCTAACTGGCGGGGTGCTAGCTCTATGGCTGCGCGGTATGCCTCTATCGATTTCTGCAGGGGTTGGGTTTATTGCCCTTTCTGGTGTTGCGGTTTTAAACGGCCTGGTAATGCTGTCATTTATTCGTCAGCTGCGGCAACAGGGCGGTGAGCTTTTGGTTTCGATTATTGACGGAGCAATGATTCGTCTTCGTCCTGTATTGATGACTGCTCTGGTCGCCAGCCTGGGGTTCGTGCCTATGGCATTGAATGTGGGTACCGGCGCAGAGGTACAAAGGCCCCTGGCCACGGTTGTGATTGGGGGGATTATTTCTTCCACACTTCTAACTCTGTTTGTACTTCCGTTACTTTATCGGATTGTGCATGGCAGGGGAGGAGGCGAGATGGCGAAAAAATTTATAAAGTAGATATTTCTGCCTACTTCACCTCACAAAAGAGGTGAAGTAGGTGGAGAACCAATGAGGCAAGATTCAGTTAATTTATTGACTCCTAGTGACGCTCTAAACAAAAGGTATGTGTGCAGGTCATTCGGCTTCCTAATAAACTCCCCTATGAGCCTGTAATATAATCTTAGTGTTTAATATACAGGCTGCGTATGGTTTAAATGCATTGCTTTTATGGCACTGTGTTTTTTGGGAGTGGTACATGCTGAAAGTGATTCGATAGCTTGAGATGCCTAGTTTATGTGCAGCTGATTCATATCAAATTCTTTAGAGTGTTGATATATTTTTCAGCAAAATTTAAAGCGTTATTTCTTTTTGTCAGTGGCTCACAGTATGAAAAGACAAAAACGGAACTTTTTTCTGTTGAATAAGTGCTCAATGATATTGGATGGGCGCCGTGAGTTTGGAGTGAGGTACCTATGATAGGTTCAAAAAAATTCATGTGCACACCCAGGGATTCCAGGTTACCCAAGTTGGATACGCATAATCCTTCAAGAAAGTAGGGATTGTTGGTTTCGTATTTTTCAACCCACTCAATAATATTCCCTAAATCATAGTTCTTGTGAAAGTTAAACTTACAATATTCGCCGGACACCGCCTGCCGATCAAGTTCAATCTGTAAGTGCTTTGCCAGCTCCCAGGTGTTCTCGATATCGATATCTGGTGTAACCTCAAGAGTGGTAACTGCAGAAAAGGTACCAATAACGCTTAACTCGATTCCGGTGCCGCATAGGTCGCGGACATCCATGGGTAATAAGATTTTGATCCATTCTCTGTGATTTGGCAGTATGTTTGATGCCTGGATGGCAATAGCACAAAAAAGCGCACTAGGTCTTACTTTGTGTTTTCTGCCAATAGTTGCAACGTGAGAGAGTTCCTCCATAGGAAATTTGCGATATAAAATATGGCCCTCCCGTTCAGTAACAAAAGCGGCTTCTTCTACTGGCCATTTAAATAAATTTTCTTTAATTCCAGATGTTTGCTGGTTGGAGAAATGCTTGCTTGAATCAAAGTAGGTCTCAACAGGGTCGTATAACGGCTGTCTATCTAACCTGAATCTTCCTTGATCCAAAAAATACAAATCTAAAATATAGAATATGATCCCGGCAGACCGGCCGTCCAATGCCGCATGATTGCTGACCATAGATATGTAGTCGACTTTACCTAGTGAATTTAGATAGAAGGAAAGAGTATATGTACATGCTTCAACGTTGAGTCCTGTTTTACCTCTGCGAGTATATTCGTATTCAATATTAATGGGTTTTGAAAGCTCCCTTATCTCTAAAGGGATATCCTCAAAGGGTACGTCGCAATACCAGCGCAGTTGCTCACCTGACTCAACACGAGCCTGTAGAAGGGGGTAAATTTTATGGATTAAAGAAAAGGCAGTTTTAAGTTGCTCAACACTCAGTGGGATTAGAACTTTATAAAAGGAAACCAGCAAGGTTCCCCCGCAAGTTCTCCTGGCTAGCTCGGTAAATAATGCTTCTTCAGGCCCCAGCACCCTGGAGAACTCTCGGCTGGACATAGGTGCTCTTTCCAAGAACAGATTGACTTAATGTCAAACTTAATAAAATAGAAGTTAAGATGCAAAAATATTGATATCTAAATATTGCTTGCTTATCTATATATACATGTTCGGAATACATAAGTGTTGGCTAAGATTTGTCGTGGCTTGATCTAATGTTGACTGGTTTGAGGTGCATTACTTGAGTGGGGGTATGGGGCAATAGCTCCTTTGGAATACATGTATGCCTTTCAATAAAGCTGGTAACGTCGCCTCATTTGGGTAGGTTACATTAAAAAACAAGTACTGAATTTTATATGGTTTATTGGCTTAAGGTTGATGTTTGGTGAAATCTGTGAGATGTATATGATATGACAGGCTGTACTTGGTTGGCGTTGCCAATATTTCCTTGCATTGATTTTTGGTGGTCACTTGTAGTGACCAATTGATTCTTTGTTGGAGAATCGTACATAAGGTGAAATTGTTTTGGGCTAGCCCCGGCTGATTAGGGAGTAGTGGGCGCCTTTGCTTTACTTTTGCTTTTGTTCGTTTTTTCAAATCAAGGGTTAGTTCTCAGGTTCTAAAAGCCTCTTGATGGTGTTGATGAATTTTTCTGCAAAATTCATAACGCTATCTCGTTTTGTGAGTGGATCACAGTACGAAAATATAAATACAGAATTACGTACCGTTGAATAGGTTAGTAGTGAGATAGGGTGAGCTCCATGTGTTTGAAATGGAATTGCCGTGATGATTTCAAAGTGCTTCATTGCTGTGCCAAGCGCTTTCATGCTGCCTACATTAGATATACACATTCCTTCAGAAAAGACAGATTTCTTTTCCTCATAATCCTGAGCCCATTCAATAATATCCTCGAGTTTGTATTTCTTGGGGAACATGAACTTGAATGACTCTCCTTCTTCCGCCTGTTTATCAAGCTCAATCTGTAAGTGGCGCGCTAGTTGCCAAGTATCATCTATATCTATATTGGGCATGATTTCAAGAGTAGTTGCTGATGAAAAAGCACCTACTGCACTTAATCCAATTTCAGTTCCGCAGAGTTCACGAACATCCATGGGTAGTAAAATCTTTATCCAATCTTTATGGTTGGGTAATATTTTGGATGCTTGAATCGCAATGGCGCAAAACAGGGCGCTTGGCCTTACCTTGTGACTTTTTCCTATTTTTACCAGTTGTGAAATTTCTGCAATCGGAAATTGCCGATATATAGCATGACCTTCACGTTCTGATACAAAAGCAGGTTCCTCTACGGGCCAATTAAAAAGTTCATCTTTTTGAGAAGATGGTTTTTCATGGGCAAAGTATTTAGAGGAGCTAAAGTAGCTTTCGACAGCTTCGTAAAGTGGTTGTCCGCCCAACCTGAATGTTCCTTCATCTTTAAAGAATATGTCCAAAATACAGAATAAAGTCATCACTGATCGGCCATCCAAAGCTGCGTGGCTGCTGACTAGTGAGATCCATTCAACTTCGTCATGGGAATTAATATAGAAAGAAAGTGTGTATGTGCATTTTTCAACATCAAGGCCCGTCTTCCCCCGGCGATTGAATTCAGCCTCGAAATCAAGAGGCTCCTTCAATTTTCGAACCTCAATTGGAATTGACTCGAATGGTACGTCGCAGCGCCATCGTAGCTTGTTGCCGGACTCAACTCTTGCCTGTAAAAGTGGGTAGATTTTATGTGCCGATGCGAAACCACTTATCAATTTTTCAACGCTAAGAGGGGTGAGTACTTTGATAAAGGAGATTACTAATGTCCCCCCGCAAGTTCGCCTTGCCAACTCGGTGAACATAGCCTCCTCTGCACCTAATACTCTGGAGAGCTCTGTAGCCGGCACAAAGTACCTCCTTTTTAAAGCCCATCCATATCATGTAAAGTAACTTGAATAGGCTTGAATCGCAAAAAACAATTGCTTAAAGATAAATGACTGTAGATTTGATTTTGGATACTTTGTTGCAGAAGAATAGTTAAGTGATGGTAAGTTGTACTAACAATAGTTTTATTGGTGCGGGTTTTAATTTAAGGGTTTTTCCAGGAAAATTGTTGTTTATTGGTCTGTAGCGGGTTTAGTGAAGTTCTTTACATTTGCTTTTACCCTGCTGGGGGGGGGGTAGTAGACTTACAGTTGGGTTTTGGACAGTAGCTTTGTGGCCAGCATGTTGTAGTTGATGTAAGCTGTGGGTGAGTGCTCTTAGTAGGGGGGATATTTGCTTATCCATTGGTTGCCCCTTGCTGAGTAAGATAATTTGCACATCTTATATAATTTATTCTGACTGGGCTTTTAAATATGCCGGAACAACTCTTTACACTTTTACCTTTTTGGCCTGCGATACTTGGAGCTGTAGTACTTTTTTTGCTAGCTAAATCCATCGTGATAGTGGAGCCAAAGCAGTACCACTTCGTGCTATTTCTTGGTAAGTACTGGAAAACTGCCACTCCTGGTTTCAACTTGATTATTCCCTACCTTTCCTGGGTAGACAAAAAAGCCTCAACGGCTCTACACGAAACCCCTGTTGAGTTGAGTCTAAAGACCAGTAATCATGTCACATTTGGTTTGATTCTTAAGGTTCAGCATCAGGTGTCGTCGGATGTGCAGCTTGCATACAAAGCTCTCTATGATCTAGAGAATTACCAGGCACAGCTGAAGTCGTTTGCAACAGATGCAGCTATTCCTGTTGCCAACGGCATTGAGCTGGAAGACGTTTATAACAAAAAAGAACATATAGCTGACAAGGCTAAGGAGCGCCTTCGCCAATTTTTCCACGACTTTGGTGTAGAGATTGTCGATGTATTATCAGATGAGCCGCGGCTACCCAAGTCGGTAGAGGTTCAGGCTAACAAAGTTATGGAAATGCAGCGGGAGAAGCAGGCCGCTACCTACGAGGCTGAGGCGATCCGGGAGCGCGAAGTGGGTAAGGCTAAAGCTGATGGCGAGTCCGTAAAGATTCGTATGGAGAAAATGGGGGAGGCACGACGGGTATATGCACAAAGTGCAGCCGAGGCTATTAAGGTTCTTACCAGCGCTGGTACCAGCGCAGACGAAGCGTTGCGCTTTATGACTGCCATTGCAGATAATGATGCGCTGGTAACTGCCGCACGTCACGGTAGTACTGTGGTAATGGCTACCAGCCAGGCGCAGCAAGTACCTGTCGCTTTGCCGTTACCTGATAAGTCGGCTGCGGTAGCAAAACAACGGCCGCTGAGAGAGCCCGAGCCTGTCTAGTAAGGTCCTCCGAGGGGTAAGCCTATGGGCTTATCCTTTGGTAGCTTCGGGGTATCTTGATAGTACTTTACTCCGATAGTCGATGTCGTACTGCTCAGCGCTACAGTACTTGATATTCTAAGTGGTACAACTACAACATTTTTTTATGGTCTTGACGTTGCTTATATTGCTTTTTTGGTTGTCTTTGGTTGTGATTTGATTCAATGGGCCGATATGATCTTTGCTAGGCATTTTACCAGCGAGTCCAACCCGGCTAATCCCGACTATGGTTGGTCCAAGTTAAGGTATGAACTGATTGTATTTATAAAAGCATTGTTAGCCTGAGTAATCACCCTAGCTCTCATTCGAGCAATGACATGAATGATCGGTAATCCAGATAAATCCTTTGCACTTTATATGTGGGATAATATTTCCAAGGCACTCTTATTTTTTGGATTATTTTTGACCCTGGATGGAGGGTTATGTTTCTCCTGTTTAGAAGGCCGTTGAAGCAAAGTTCTTAGTGTCTTTTGTGCTATTGCTGTTTCGAAGCTCTATTGTGACTCCTAATGTGCATTTGGTCTGCATAGCTAGTGGCGGAAAATTATACGTGATATCGAAGCTGTCAAGTTTTTACCTGGAAGATGATGCTCGTATTATGTCTCGGAAGGGCAAGGTATCGCTATTTTATAGTTTGTTGGTATTGGGCAGGAGTATTGATGTCCACTGTCGCGCCAGTATTGGTCTCACATGAATTGTTGCATCTCAAGAAGTTATTGGTAGGGTAATGCTTGGTGGGGGTCCCAGCTGCTAATAAATAAGAATAACATGGTTTTTTTGATTATGACCTAAGAGCTAGAGTAAGAGGTGCAGCTATAGTAGCTCATATATATTAGCTTGCCGCGGCTGCTTAAAGAACCTGGGGGCAGGAATGCACCATCAAAAACTATTCAGTGACAAGAGTGAGCTTTATAAGACTGCTAGGCCAACCTATCCTCCAGAGCTTTATAAGTGTCTCTCAAGCTTGGCTCCATCAAATAAACTTGCCTGGGATTGTGCTTGCGGTAGTGGTCAGGCAGCGATAGGATTGGCGAAACTATTTAGTAGTGTGTACGCATCTGATATTAGTGTCGAGCAAATAAAAGCGGCTAAAGCTCACCCTAATATTCACTATCAAGTAGGACCTGCTGAGCAGTGTGACCTGGCAAATGAGAGTTGTGATTTGGTTTGTGTAGCCCAGGCGTTGCATTGGTTTGACCTTGATGATTTTTGGCCCGAAGTTCTAAGGGTTTTGAAGCCAAAAGGTATTTTTTCAGCTTGGGGCTATAACTGGCCAGTCTTAGATGGAGAACTGGCTCAAATATTCAATGATCTTATTTTGGGTCCAATAGAGACGTACTGGGCTCCACAAAACAAATTGCTCTGGAATCATTTTAAGGATATAGACTTTCCTTTTAGTACTATACAGGTTTCGAAGCCAACTATGGAAGCAGTCTGGGACCTGAATGAGTTTTTTAATTTTATACATACTTTTTCGGCTGTGCGGAGATGTATAGATGGCATGGGTGGTGAATTTATGGAGTGGGCCTACCGTAAGGCTAGGGAGGTTTGGAAAATACCACAAGAGAAACGAGTGGTAGCATTTGATTTTGTGCTCTATGTAGGGTGTAAGAAGGGTTGGTGATAGAGAGATATCGCTATCACTAGATTAGGGCAGTAGAAGTGCTTTGTAAATCTGTATTTAATTTCAATAGTAACTTATTAAATTAGAAAATGTCGGGGAGTTAAAAATGTCTTATGCAGATGGATTTGTAGCAGCTGTACCCTCAGATAACAAAGAAGAATATATTAAGCATGCAAAAATTGCTGCAGAGGTATTTAAAGAGCAGGGGGCTCTAAAGGTTGTTGAAACTTGGGGTGATGATGTTCCAGAAGGCGAATTAACCTCTTTTCCTTTGGCCGTAAAGTGTGCTGGCAATGAAACTGTAGTGTTCTCCTGGGTCCTCTGGCCTTCTAAAGAGGTTCGAGACTCTGGATGGCAGGCGGTTATGGATGATCCGAGGATGAATCCAGATCAAAACCCTATGCCATTTGATGGTAAGAGGTTAATCTATGGTGGCTTTAATATTATTCTTGATAAATAAAGTTTATCTATAGTTTGATTGTGGGTCGATAAGGACTGTTTGTTGAATTTTGACCCTATATAAGTACGGAGTCAGATTATATTGAGGATGCTTTTAAGGCTAGGTGGTCATGTCGGGGAAAAGTAGTATTGGTTAGTAATGTGTACTTTCTTTCTTCTACAACTATAAAAAAGGGCATAGTTCAAGTATGCCCTTTTTTGTTAATTTTAAATTATCACTTAGCTTCCATCTTCAAATGAGGCGATAGCAGATGCTGTGTCCCATGAACCATCTTGATAAAGTATTGTTGCCTTAGCGGTATATGCCCTAAATGCACGAATCGTAAAAGAACAATACCTGTCAGAAGTGGTTCCACAACTATGAGCATCATCTGACCAAATTACGGAACTAATTACTTTGCTTGTATCTTCTTCTATTCTAAATGCCGCAGTTGCTGTATTCGCACCCCATACTAATGCGAAACAAACATTTGGTCTGTATGTATCAAACTTAATGGTGTCGACATAGCACTCCATTGTTGCAGCTGTTGTGTGAGAGCTGATAAAAAAAGAGGGCTGCTATTATTCCTGTGCCCAGTAATCTTTTCATAAATGTTCCCTATAAATGATTTCTTAATTTTTGTGAGAGTATTCCAAATTACTTACCACGATTGAATGGTATACGCATAATTTTTCAATATACAAGTATTTTGTTTGATGGTTTTTCTTGTTATGTGATGGCGTTTATATATTTAAGGGCTTGTAGAGTACTGCTGGTAAATATTTTGTTATTCAGATTGTACGTAGGTCCCAATTTGTGGCTGGTTGTTAGGTTTGTAGATATTTTCTGCCAATTTCTTATGGTTGCATTGGTAAATACCGGCCGTATAAAGAATAGTGCGCCGCCAGACGAAAAATGGCTGATAAAATTTGAAGGGTATATAAAGAGAGCTTTTAGTGGCCGGGTAAGGATAATTGAGTGATCTCTATTGTTTCCTATAAAGTTAGTGCTCTTTATCTTTTCAGTTTTGGAGATGGGGTAATTTAGACTGGTTTATAATAGCTAGCTCCTTCGGTCTTTCTTGGTTGCTTATATAGCATATGGTAGGTAAGGTTAGCCCTGTCAGTGATTTCCATTTCCTTGAGATAGTAATAGTTGCTAGGGTGAGTTAAATGGCGTTTGAAAATTGGTTGGCCTTTTGCGCAATCGCACTCTTGGCAACTGCTACCCCTGGCCCAGCGGCACTACTGGTCTCTATCAATACTCTATCGAATGGTGTTAGAGGAGGTGTGTTCGCGGCATTGGGCAATATATCTGGCTTGTTTGTTATGTCCGGGCTTTCAGTTATTGGATTGAGTGTACTTGTCCTTAACTCTTCTTTGGCGTTTACTGTGGTAAAGGTGGTTGGGGCTGGATATCTGATTTATATGGGAGTTAAGCTTTGGAAAAATGGAATAGGAAGAGTGGATTCTTCTGAGGTAACTTGTAATGCTAGGCGAGGTGCATTGAGTTTGTATATTCAAGGGGGCTTAATTGCCTTAACGAACCCTAAAGCGATAATATTTACAACCGCGCTTTTCCCACAATTTATTTCATTGTCCGACTCACTATTACCTCAGTTTTCCTTGCTGGTCTTCACTTTTATGGCATTATCTTTTAGCTGTTTATTTTGTTATACCTTATTAGCTTTCGGTACCAAAAAATGGTCAAGGAGTATGGCTTCAAGTCGATTTCTCGGTCGGATATTTGGTTCCACTTTTGTTGGTGCTGGTTGTATTTTAGTTGGCACATCAAAATAGGAAGATGTATATAAGAATATACAAAAATCTATTTTGGGTGCTTCTGTAAAATATACAGTATTCCTCATGCTGTCGGAAGCAAGGTGGTAAGTAGGTAGCAGCTAGATGAGTAGGGTAAGCCGCACCCTTTGCTTAATATGTACCCCCCCCAAAAAAAAATACAGCAAGTAGTTTCGCGAGTTACGTAGTATGGATATTAAAGATTATATTGAGTTGATCCATAGTTTTTCAAAGACAGATTTTGAACTTCAGGGAGGTGGAAACTCTATCTGTTTTCGGTTGCAAAAGGAAAGGGATTTTGTTTTTCCGAAAGAGTTTCAAGAGTATATAGTTCACTATGCGCCTGCCCACAGCCAATATCTTGATGGCGTGGGCAATCCAATTGATCTTTATAGTGCCAGGCGCTTGTCATGGGTGATGAATGGATATAACTACAACCCGGTTGATAATCAGCCAATACCCGGTTGGGATAAAACTTGGTTTTTATTCGCCGATGAGGGTGCAGATCCAATCATTGTAGACTTGGCCGAAAGCAACCGAAATTCAAAGGTATATCGTGCCATGCATGGGGCTGGGGGGTGGGATTTTAGGCCTATCGCCGATTCAATAGGGCAATTTCTACTATGCGCTTCAGCTCTACATCATGCGCTCTCCGGAATAGTTGACAAAGATGTACTTGTTGATGATGGATGTGGGTTTAATCTTCATGAAAGAAGTGCATCTTGGTTGTTTCCATTCTTTCGTCAATATGCGGATAAATATTACACAGATTGGCTTGCAGTATTTGATAATAGTTAGCGGAATGATTTATTGATAAATTCTTTATTATGGCTGCAACTCAAGGTTGATCTCAGTTTATGTGAAGGTACCTTGCTAAGCGCTTTTGAAATCTTGCTCATGAATAACTAGTACTTATGTAGTGAGGGAATACCCGACTCACGAACAAGCTTCCCTCACATTTTTTGGCTTCTGTTGACTTTCCGGTACCTTTCCACTAGTTTCGCGACCACGATTAGAGGTGCCTTCTGCCCTGAATTGGCTGAGAAGGTTAAACGGGAAGTCCGGAAATCCGGCGCTGCCCCCGCAACGGTGATCCACCTGTATTCTGAGTGGTAAGCCCGATACCGGCCTCTTTTCTAAACACGATGGAGCGGAGGGCTACCATCTTGCAATACGATCTTTCGCGCTTCGGCGTGCCGCATTGCTATTCCTCCCTCGATCCCATGTGCTTTTGTCTTAGGGGTTGAAACTTGAAAAAATCTATATTGAGCCTGGCTGTTTTATCAGCCGTGAGCGCGCCGTCTTTTGCTGAATCCACTGTTACCGAATCTTCAATTCCAGACCTGGAAACCGTGGTTGTTGTGAGCTCCCGTCAGGGCGAGCCGCTGCGCCAGGTAGCTACTTCAGTAACTGTATTGGATGAAGAGCAGCTAAAAGAGCGGGGATTGGTGTCCCTTGCCGATGTTTTGCGTAGTGTGCCTTCCGTGTCTGTTACCAATACAGGGGGTATGGGCAAGACAACCTCCTTAAGGGTACGTGGAGAGTCCGGTTTCAGAACCTTGGTCCAGATAGACGGTATCGACATTTCTGACCCAACCGGTACCCAGGCGGGGGCTCATATTGAACATATTATGAGCAGCAACTTGCAGCGCGTGGAATTATTACGGGGTCCACAAGGTATGCTCTACGGAGCCGATGCCGGTGGTGTACTGGATATCTCGACTCGTCGCGAGGGAGAGGGGCAGCGCTTTGAGGTGTCAGCTGAGGGCGGTAGCTCCGATACTGAACGCTACAATGCCAGCGCTAGCGGAGCCAATGAAGCATTGGATTATTTTGTTTCTGCAGCGGCGGCAGAAACCGATGGTTTTAATACCAGTAGTTATGACTCGGAATTGAGAGATGACGACGGTTACGATAATGAAACCTTGCATGGCCGTGTAGGTTGGAATATTTCTGAGCAGTGGCGACTTGAGGCTGTGGCGCGGGATACCGATGCTTCAGGTGAGTATGATCGCTGCGGCTGGCCCTCTCAGGATGATTGTAACTTTGATTTCAGCCAGGAAAGTGTTCGTGTCAGCTTAGCTCATAAAGGCGAAGATGGTCAGCAGGAGTTGGCTTATACACGTTCTGATTTGCAGCGTACCTATATCAGTGAAGGCGTGCCCTTTTATGAAGCGGAAGGTGATATCGAAAAGTTGAACTTCACCGGTTCCTACGGGTTTAGTCGCGAACATGGAATGGTCTACGGGGTAGAGCATCGTGAAGATACTTCGGGCGACCTGGATCGGGATCAGTGGGCAGTTTATTCCGAATATCAGGGAAGCTATGCCGATCAGGCTTATATCACCCTTGGCCTTCGCCATGACAATAACTCTGATTTTGGCAGCTACAACAGCTTCCGCGCCAGCTCAGCCTATTTATTTGAGGATGTTGCCAACGGTACGGTAAAAATAAAAAGTAGTTACGGCACTGGCTTCCGTGCCCCGAGCTTATATGAAGTTGACTACAACGCTACCGCATTCGACTGGTTAACTTTTACTCCATTAGAGTTGCCATCTCTTAAGCCGGAAGAGAGCCGAGGCCTGGATCTTGGTGTTGAATACTTTGGTGAAAACTCTCTCTACCTGGAGTTCGTACTGTTTAAACAGGTCATTGAGAATGAAATCGGATTCGATATGGCCGACTACACAGGTTACCTGCAAAGCAGTGGAGAAAGCGTGTCCCAAGGCGCTGAGTTTGTTGTCGAAGCGCAATTGACTGACAGTCTATTGCTCTCTGCCAATTACACCTACACCGACGCTGAAGAAGCCGATGATTCTCCCCGAGCCCGCAGTCCCAAGCACTTGGCGAATCTCGGCTTCACTTATAAGCCTACTAGTGACTTGAGCCTTGTTATGAACCTGCGTTCCAGTGCGGATGTGGTAGATAGCGATGGCTCTTCGCTGGATGATTATCAAGTGCTGGATGCCAGTGTCCGTTATCAGCTGAACAACGCCACGACGGTATTTGTTCGCGGTGAAAACCTTACCGACGAAGATTATGTGGAAGTTACTGGCTATAACACTGCGGGCCTCGCCGGTTATGCTGGTGTGGAATTCAGCTTCTAAAGCACTTTCTTTTATAGGTTCTTGAACTGAGGTGGCCATGTCGGAAGACGAGCAAAAACGAAATGCCAAGCACAAGCAGGCAATGCAAAAACACAAGGAGAAGGTTGATGCCAACATTGCAGCAGCCGATATCCAGCGTGGAGTTGCTGTCCTTCTCACTGGAAATGGCAAAGGGAAGTCGAGCTCAGCTTTCGGCATGGTGATACGCGCACTGGGTTACGGGCAGAAAGTGGGTGTAGTGCAATTTATTAAAGGCGCACAGCAATCTGGGGAAGAGCTTTTCCTTAAAAACCATTGCCCGGAAGTTACTCTCTATCAAATGGGTACTGGCTTTACCTGGAATACTCAGGATCGCACCAGCGATATTGCTGCTGCAGAGAGAACCTGGGCAGAGGCAGAAAAAATGCTCACCGATACCACCTATGACTTAGTGGTGTTGGACGAACTCACTTATATGCTCGCTTACAAATACCTGGATGAGTCCAAAGTATTGGAGACTCTAGCCCAGCGGCCACAGGAACAGAGTTTGGTGGTGACTGGTCGAGGTGGTGGTAGTGCACTACAGGAGCTAGTGGATACGGTATCTGAAGTGAAAGATGTTAAGCATGCTTTTAAAGCGGGCATCAAAGCCCGCAAAGGCGTAGATTACTAGGTTGTTTTCACTATGTCCGTGTTGATGGTTCAGGGCACGACTTCCGATGCCGGCAAGAGTACTTTGGTGGCCGGGCTCGCTCGTTACTTTTCCCAGCGCGGAGTCAGTGTCGCACCTTTTAAACCGCAAAATATGGCACTCAATAGTGCCGTTACGGCGGATGGTGGTGAGATAGGGCGGGCACAAGCGCTGCAGGCCCAGGCTTGTGGAATCGACCCTCACAGCGATATGAACCCGGTGTTACTTAAGCCCGCTTCAGATACTGGGGCTCAGGTTATTATCCAGGGTAAAGTGCTGGGGAATATGCAGGCGCTGGATTACCACCACTACAAGGCTACCGCGCAAAATGCAGTGCTGGACTCCTTCGCACGGCTCGATGATCAATATGAGCTGGTGTTAGTTGAAGGGGCAGGTAGCCCGGCAGAAATTAACCTGCGGGAAAACGATATTGCCAATATGGGCTTTGCCGAGGCGGTTGATTGCCCGGTTATACTGATTGCCGATATCGATCGCGGAGGTGTGTTCGCCCACTTGGTAGGCACCCTCGAATTGCTGTCTTCCTCAGAGCGAGAGCGTGTGGTCGGTTTTGTGATCAACCGCTTTCGTGGCGATCTGCAATTACTTCAGCCGGGGCTCGACTGGTTAGAGGAGTATACCGGCAAGCCAGTTCTCGGAGTCTTACCTTATCTCCATGACCTCTACCTTGACGCGGAGGATGCCATTAGTACCAAACAGAGCGGTGCTGATGCTCGATTGAAAGTGGTAGTGCCGGTATTGCCGCGCATAAGCAATCATACAGATTTTGATGCGCTGAGGTTGCATCCGGATATCGATCTGCAATTTGTCAGTGTCCGCGAACCAGTCCCTCAGTGCGACTGGATTATTCTTCCTGGCAGTAAAAATGTACGGGCAGACTTGGCCTACTTAAAAGAAAACGATTGGCCTGCACAGTTGGATCGGCATCTGCGCTATGGCGGCAAACTCGTGGGTATTTGCGGTGGTTTGCAAATGCTGGGGAGCGAGGTACAGGATCCGGATGGGGTAGAGGATACTCCGGGTAACGAACCGGGCTTGGGTTATCTGGATTTCACAACTCGCTTGCAGCCAGTCAAAGCACTGAAAAATATTACCGGCTTTTTAGCTTTGGAAAATGAAGTAAAAGAAGCTACTCCTGTTCAGGGCTATGAAATCCACTGTGGTATAACAGACGGTGTAGCTCTGCAAACTCCAGCGGTATATATCTGTGATAAAGGCAGAAATCCCAGGCCTGATGGTGCAATAAGTGCTGATGGACAGATATTCGCGACCTACGTGCATGGGCTGTTCGATTCACCCGAAGCGCTGAGCGCACTTTTTGCCTGGGGTGGGTTGAAAGACTCTACGCCGCTGGATGTGGGTGAACAGCGGCAGCAACAATTGGACAGGCTGGCTGAGACTATTGCCGAGAATATCCAGGGAAACTGGCTCGAGCAATTTGAGGGAGCCAGGGAGACGGCAGCGTTGCAAGAGGATACCCAGTGACTGTTGCCCGTATAAAAGCATTAAATATTGCCTGGTGGTTACTGCCCGCAGTACTTGCCCTTAGTTTTTCTGCTGCCGTTGCCATAGGAGCAGTGTATCTCTCACCCTCACAACTATTTGCCGCGATCAGTGGCCAGGGCGACGGTGGACTCGCTGGGGATATTGTTCAGGTAATACGATTGCCAAGGGCGCTGTTGGCCGCTGGAGTGGGTGCTGTGCTCGCCATCTGCGGGGCAATGTTGCAAGGCTTATTTCGAAACCCTCTAGCTGACCCATCCCTGATTGGTGTTACCGCAGGGGCTTCTCTCGGTGCTTGTTTGGCCATCCTGTTAGGAGCGGAGGTTGCCGCTGCGTTTGGGAGTTTGCCCGTTGTATCCATAGCTGCTTTTTTCAGCGGCCTTTTAGCGGTGACACTGGTCTACAAAGTGGCGAAAAGTATTAATGGCACTTCCGTGGCGACCATGTTGCTAATGGGGATTGCCGTTACCGCTTTTTCCGCAAGCCTGATCGGGCTAATGGAGTACTTTGCTGATAATGACACCCTGCGCCGTATGAGCCTGTGGCTTATGGGAGGGCTGGATGCAGCGAGCTATCCTCGCGCTTTTCTGGTTTTGGCCGTGCTGGGCGCTTTGCTTGCCAGTATGTCCCGTTTCGGCACCTCACTAAATGTTCTTTTATTGGGAGAATCCCAGGCGCGCCATCTCGGTATTGATGTGGAGCGGGTAAAAACCCGTTTGATAGTGCTTGTTGCGGCTGGAGTGGGCACTTCGGTTGCTGTAGCCGGCAGTATTGCTTTTGTGGGGCTGGTAGTGCCTCATATAGTGCGTTTGTGGGTAGGGCCTGATCACCGGCAGCTGCTGCCGCTTTCTGCCCTGGCTGGAGCCAGTTTATTGCTAGTTTCCGATACCCTGGCACGAACCATTATTGCCCCGGTGGAGATCCCGGTAGGGCTGATCACCGCACTAATTGGAGTGCCTTTCTTTGTTTCCTTGTTGCGTAAAAGCAGGGGGGCAATTTAATGGCTCTGCTACAGGTGGAGGGAGTTGCGGTTAGTGTCGGTAATCGGCCGCTGTTGCAAGATATCAACCTGGAGGTAGATGTCGGCGAGCTGGTTTGTGTGATTGGCCCCAATGGCGCGGGTAAGTCGACTCTGCTGCGTGCCCTTTGCGGCGAAGTCAGGATGGATTCCGGGCAGGTCCACTTTAAAGGCAGTCCTTTTGCAAAGTTGTCCGCCCGCAATCGAGCCAGGCAAGTTGCCGTCCTGCCGCAAAATAACCCACTGACATTTGCCTTTACCGGGCTGGAATTGGTCGCCCTCAGTCGAACTCCGCATTCCACTGGCACTGACCGGGACCGAGAAATCTGCCTGGAAGCCATGGCAGCGCTGGATGTTAGTCATTTGTCTGAGCGCCTGTACCCAACATTATCTGGCGGCGAGCAGCAGCGCTTGCAACTGGCTCGGGTGATGGCCCAGATCTGGCGGGCAGAGGATGGTGGAGAGCGGCTCCTCTTATTAGATGAGCCCGCTGCCAGCCTGGATATTGCACACCAATATGGAATGATGAGAGCGGTAAGAGACTTCGCGCGAAGTGGCGTAGCTGTGGTAATGACGGTCCATGATCTGGCCCATGCCAGCGGCTACAGCGACAGAATCCTCGCCTTAAAGCAGGGGCGCAGTATGGCCTACGGAAATCCAGAGGATGTATTGACTGCGGAGAATATGCAGCAGCTTTACGGCTACAGTGTCACGGTGATGCCACACCCGGTAACCGGTAAATCCCTGGTGATTGCCGATGTCTAGTTCCATTGGTGTGCATCTGGTACTAGGAGGCGCACGCAGTGGAAAAAGCCGGCTCGCGCAACAGCGCGCGGAGCAGTGGCTAAGCAGCAGTAGCGATGGTGGACTTACCTACCTGGCAACGGCTACCGCGGGCGATCAAGAAATGTCTACCCGTATTGCTCGACATCGGGAAGACCGGGATCATCGCTGGCAGACCTTGGAAGAACCTATTGCACTGGCAGAGGCTCTGGTTACAGCTCCTGAGCCCCACTGTGTACTGGTGGACTGCCTCACTTTATGGTTGAGCAACTGTCTTCATCAGGGCGTTTTGGAGCGTGAGCAAGAGGCGCTTCTGCAATGTATCGATCAGAGGCGCACTCTCGCTAACGGTAATACCCCACCTTGGATTTTTGTCAGTAATGAAGTCGGTTCGGGTATTGTGCCCCTTGGGCAGTTATCGCGGGAATTTGTGGATGCTGCAGGTTGGCTTCATCAGGCATTAGCCGAGCGAGCTGATAGCGTCACCTTGGCAATTGCTGGTTTGCCGCTCACTGTAAAGTAAAGAATCACCTGAGACTGAGACTGAGACTGAGACTGAGACTGAGACTGAGACTGAGACTGAGACTGAGACTGAGACTGAGACTGAGACTGAGACTGATAATGATGACAGATGAACTCAGTTGGCTCGATAAGCCTGCACCAACCCCGGACCAGAGTGCTCGCAATGCTGCGATTGCCCGCCAGAAGCAATTGATTAAGCCGCAGGGCGCGCTCGGCCGGCTCGAGAGCATTGCCGTGGATTTCGCCGGATTCCAGGGGAGAGAGCAACCCCAACTGAATAAATTGTCGGTGCGCGTATTCGGTGCTGATCACGGTATTGCAGCTCAGGGAACTTCCCGATTTCCTCAGGCCGTCACTTCTGTAATGCTGAAACTATTTTGCGAGGGTGGGGCGGCTATTAATGTGTTGAGCCGCGAGCAGAATGCGGACTTTGCCGCAATTAACCTGGGTTGTGTGGTCCCCGCTGAACACCCCGACTTGATTGATGAAGTTATAGCTCCCTCTACTGCGGATTTCTCCCAAGGTAACCCAGCTATGACCCAAACGCAGCTGGCTCTTGCTCTTGATGCCGGTCGCCGCCAGTCTACCGATGCAGATTGCTTTGTCGGCGGTGATATGGGTATTGGCAATACCACTTCCGCCGCTGCCATGTTTGCTGCCCTTTTTGAGCTAGAGGTTGGCAGCATTACGGGGCGAGGAACAGGTGTCGACGATGCAGTGCTCGCCCACAAGGTGGAACTGATCGAATCTGCCTTGGAGCAGCATCGGGCAGCGCTGGGCTCACCACTTGCTATTCTGCAAACTTTTGGTGGCTTTGAGATTGCAGCCTTAATAGGAGCGTTTATCGCCAGTGCCCAGCGAGGTGTCCCTGTATTGGTTGATGGTTTTATGGCGACTGCCGCGGCAGCTATTGCCGGTGCTATTAATCCGTCAGTGAAACCCTGGTTGCTCTACGCCCATCTCTCTGACGAGTCTGGTCATATACTAGCCCTCGAGTGCCTGGGGGTGAAGCCATTGCTGAGCTTCAATATGCGCCTTGGCGAGGGCACAGGTGCAGTGTTGGCCATAAGTATTATCAAGCAAGCGCTGAACCTGCATAACAAAATGTTCACTTTCAGTGAGGCAGGAGTGCCAGTTGCGGATTGATCTTTTACGACACGGTGCCTGCGAAGGTGGGAATATTTTTCGCGGCCAGATTGATGTGCCCCTAACCAGTGAGGGTAGGGAACAGATGTTGCAAGGGCTTGCCGAACTCGATGACTCCTGGGACCGGATTGTTACTTCACCCTTGAAACGCTGCCAACGCTTCGCTGCTCAGCTTGCCCGAGAGAAAGAGCTGCCGATAACTGAAGTTCCTGATATTCGGGAAATTGGTTTCGGGGACTGGGAGGGGCAGTCAGTCGATAAGATCTGGACTGAGCAACGAGCACTGTGTGAAGCCTGGGGGCGTGACCCGGAAAAGCACGCACCGCCGGGAGGTGAGCCCTTTCCCGTATTTCGATCCAGAGTTCTTCAAGCTATTGATAATCTAGCCCAGCAATATTCGGGAGAGTCCCTGCTACTGGTTACTCACGGTGGCGTTATCAAGTTGTTGCTCGCGTATGCGAATAACTGGCTCCCAGTGAAAATGATTTCGCTGCAAGTTAACTATGGGTTTGCCGCATCGCTGAGATACGACTCGGACAATAAGACCTTTACCGTTTCCTACCCAGAGCAGTCAGCTTATGTTTATTGCCCGTAAGTTGTACAACCTATCCCAAGCATTTCTGTATGCGCTGGTATTTCTTACCCGGCTGCCGGTGGCGGGCTTGCTGCGGGAGGTGGACAAGGAAACGGTGAAGCGGTCGATATATTTTTACCCCCTGGTTGGAGTGGTGATTGGTGTACTGTTATCCGGGGCCGCCTACCTTCTGGCTCCTTTAGATACTCAGTTGCAAGCCGCAATACTATTGGGTTTCTGGGTGGTCCTGACAGGTGCACTACACCTCGACGGTCTTGCTGACTGTACTGATGCCTACTTTGCTGGACATAAATGTGCGGATCCTGAAGAGCAACGTCAGCATATTTTGAGAGTAATGCACGATCCCCACTGCGGCTCTATTGCAGTAGCGGCTGTTGTTGTTTTCCTACTGATAAAGTTCGCTGCAATTGCAGCCCTGCTAGAGCTAATAAACCCGGTAACAAAAGATGCTTGGGTCTATCTGCCGTTGGTGCTCTCACCTATGCTAGCCAGGGCTGCGGCCCTAGCTTTAATGGGAATTTCACAATACGCACGTGTTGAAGGCCATGTACCACCCTCTGGCTCCGAGCGCAGATGGGACCTATTGCCGGTAGTTGCAATCGTAGTTGCTATTGGATGTTTAGCGGCGCCAATACCCATTGCCATAGGCATCGTCTGTAGTTTGATTGCCCTGGTCTTATTCTGGCGTCGCCTGTGGGATAAGACTATTGGTGGTTATACCGGCGACTGTTTGGGCGGTTTGGTCGAGATAAGTGAATTGTCGATATTGATATTATGGGTGGCAGTGGTTGCCAATGTGAGTTACGGAGCTGTTTAGAAGCTCCTTAGTTATAGTCGAGTTAAAGAGATGTCTCGAAGCAGTATTGTCCGTGTTGTTTTAACCTTGAATCTGTTATTGGTTAGTAATACTTGGGCGGATGATTCCGTGCGGGTAAAAGATGCCCGTGGCCAATGGGTTGAACTGCCTGCACCAGCAGAGCGTATTGTTGCGCTAGCGCCAAATATCGTGGAGAACTTTTACAGTGCCGGGGCAGGGGATAAGCTAATTGCTGCGGTAAGCTACAGTGACTACCCCGAGCAAGCCAAGCAATTACCGGAGATAGGTAACTATAAGGCGGTAAATTATGAAAGTTTACTATTGCTAAATCCTGACTTGATTGTTGCCTGGGGATCGGGAAATGGCGATCAGATGATTAATAAACTGGAGGATCTCGGTTTTACAGTTTTCGTATCTGAATCTCACACTCTTGAAGATATCGCTGTGAATGTAAAGCGCTTCGGTAAACTTGCAGGCACAAGTGACTATGCAGATAAATCTGCCGGAGAGTGGCTTGAGCGACTGAATCAAATACAGCTCAGCCATAAGGACCTGGATTCGGTCAGTGTTTTTTATCAGGTTTGGAATGAGCCACTGCAAACACTTAATGGCGACCACCTGATTAGCGATGTTATTCAAACCTGTGGCGGCCGTAATATATTTGCCGATGCATTGGTATTAGCACCGAAGATTAGTATTGAGTCTGTACTCGATAGAGACCCGAGAGTGATTATCGCCAGCGGCATGGGAGAAGAGCGGCCAGATTGGTTGGATGCCTGGGAAGCATACCCAAGAATTAATGCAGTTAAAGAGGGAAACCTGTTTCATGTACCACCGGATATCATCCAGCGACATACTTTTCGGGTGCTGGATGGTATGGAGGTGGTTTGTGGTCATCTGAACAATGCGCGAATGAAGGTTGATGCAGGTGCTACAGCTAAAAATGGTCTGTAATTCTCAATGACGTAGGAAAAATAAAATATTCCCAGGTACATTAAAGTAATTCATATATAAGTCTGTGATGAAATTCAGTTTAAGGAAGGAGACGTATGCTGGAAACAGTATCGGGGATTATAGTTTTCTTAGTGATCATTGGTGGATTGCTAGCTATTTCTTTTTGGGGTGGTTAAATTAACTAATTTTGAGAAAGATAGACAAAATCGTGGTCAATTTTTTGGCGTCATATCTCTAAAGATATAGCTGCGGGAAAGGTGGTCTTTGCAAGCCCTTTTTTAGCGCTGTTTGCCTATTATGGATTCTATCACTCCTTGAAAGTTGGAGGTGATTCATCTGGCACTTCAGTAACTACCTCGTGTGCTGCAACAGGGTTTTTTCTTATTTGTCATTCAGGCTTGATTGATCGTCGCTTCTTGAAGCTCCATATAGAAAATCTAAAGTTGCTGGCTGTGAGTGCAATATCTTTGGTTCTCGTTGAACTCAATGCTTCACTTTCGCTTACGACATTTGTTGGTGCTATGGCCATGATGATCTGCGCAGTAAAGTATTCTGTAGGGCAGGTGATTCTTGAGGCTGAGCGAGCTAGAGCCAAAGAAGAGAGGAAATCACGTAAAACCTAGCTTAGTTCTCTTTTATGGAGCCTGTTAGGCTGTAGAAGCTACTGAGTTATTAAAAAATAACTGGAAATGTCAAGATTCGATGCCTTTCCTTCTTGCTGCTCCAGGGCCATAGCCAAAGTGTTTTTTAAATGCTTTACTAAAACTGGCCTCGGATTGATAGCCAAACTGATGGGCTACTTGAGCAGTTGAATTTTTCTTTTCATAAAACTCTTGGTGAGCACGCTGCATTCTCCAATTGGTAACATACTGCATCGGTGTTTTTTTCACTAAAAGCAGGAATTTTTCAGAGAATGATGATCGAGACATAGCAGCAAGTTTGGATAATTTATCAACTGTCCACGAGTACCCTGGATCAGAATGGATAGACTGTAAAACTTTTCCCAACTTGGGGTCCGCGAGTGCTTTAATGTATCCATCGGTAAATTGTGAGCTCTTCATATGAGCGCGCACAATATAAATAAATAATATTTCAGACAAGCGGTCAATAGCAATTTTCTCGCCAGGCAAATTGTTTTCTATCTCAAATGTTATAAAGCGAGTCACCGTTTCTATTAGTGCAGCACCTTCAGCCAAATCATTCTGAACGATTAAAACCTCTGGTAAATCTTCATGAAGAGGATTCCAGCTAAAGTGATCGAGCTCAAAATAACCACATATTAAACTTGTCGCAGCCCTACCTAAAGCCTGTCCCTCTTCGTTAGGTTGGTTAAGTTCCAGTTTAGGGTCTGGTGTGTCCTGACTATGGGTTATTGTATGAATAGCATCATGAGGAAATACCACCAAGTCACCGGCCCTTAATGGTATTGGAACATCCTGAGAGGGTAAATGTAACCAGCAAACACCACGAGTAACAAGATGAAAGGTGGCCTTTTGCTCTCCGGAGGTGTCTACCCGCCACGCGCCATAAAATTGGCTGTGTAAAAAAACATGTGCTTTTAAGTGGAAAACCCTGAGCAAATCACTTAACACGTCCATAACGGCAAACACCTAAAAACCATACGGTCATACGATTTGACATAAAATACATATTTTAAAGCATTTATCGTACAGATTGTGAGGATATTATACGTTCCAGGTTGAGTGCTAGCAATATCCTGCTTACTTACCCTACATAACTTAAGAGCTTTGGATAGGAAAATACCTGATGAACTTTTTAAATAATCTAGTAGCGCCAGTTGTAGCACTAGGGCTTATCTCTTTCTCATTAAATAGCTTTGCCGATCAAGTCGAGCCTGGTATGAAGATTGATCCAGAGCGGACGGCAATCGTAATAACCGACCCGCAGAATGATTTCTTAAGCCCTAATGGTGTAACCTGGGGTGTAGTGGGGGAAAGTGTAGAAAAAAATAATACAGTTCAGAACCTCGAACGGTTAATGAAAGTTGCAGGGAAAAAGGATGTGCCTTTATTTATTTCCCCACACTATTACTACCCTCATGATCATAAGTGGAAGTTTGAGGGGAACCTCGAAGTGGTAATGCACAAACTTGGTATGTTCAACCGAGAAGACCCTCTAAACTTAAACGGGTTTGAAAACTCTGGAGCTGATTGGTTGGAGCAGTATAAGCCATATATAAATAATGGTAAGACTGTTGTGACCGGCCCGCATAAAATTTATGGCCCTGAGACAAATGATTTAGTACTCCAACTGAGAAAGCAGGGGATTGATAAAGTAATTCTTGCAGGGATGTCTGCAAATCTATGCACAGAATCTCACATGCGCGAATTATTAGAACAGGGATTTGAAGTGGCAGTTGTAACCGATGCAACAGCTGGTGCAAATTTGCCTGAGGGCAATGGCTACGAAGCAGCAATGATTAACTTCAAGTATATGGCTAATGATATACTTACCACAAAAGAAGCGGTTAAATTGATTAAAAAGGAATTCTAAGTAAGTAAACGTAGGCATAATCAAATTCACTGTAAATCTGGTTTATAGTGAGTGGTTATGCCTACAAAGGATATCTGCAGACATTTAATGGATAGGCTCTTTGGCTACCTGGATTTAGGTCTGAGGTATAAAACATTCTCCGAATTCATGTGTAGTGCAGTCGATTTGAATAAGCAGCTTGTTTGCTATCGGCTGAAATATGACACTTGAAAAAAGCCCAGTTGTAGGTGCCTTTCTCTACTTTGATGATCAATTTCAGGTGATGTCGTTTTTTGACATCCTTGTGGGTGCTGCGAAAAGGCGTAAAAAAATACTGGTTTGGACCTGATTACACATAGGAATGTCAGGTATACGGTGACAAAGGTTCTAAATAACTGTGGGCAGTGTTTCAGAAGGTTAAGTTTGCAGGGTATCTTGGCCTCACTATTCTCTTAACAATTTCACTTTGAGTTTCTAAGCTTGGAGAAGTCTGACATAAAAACCTATTGACGATCGGTTTTTGTCGCTCTACCATCATTCAAAGAACAGTTTTAACCTCTGGAATAATGGTCTATGCGACTTGGCGATCTTGAGAAACAGGTGCTCCAATACCTATGGGATAGAAAATCTGCGGATGCCAAACAGGTCCACTCGGACTTGAGTAGGGCCCGTGGAGGTTCTCTTAACACCATCCAGAGCACGCTGGATCGCCTTTACAAGAAAGGTTTGCTGTCTCGGGAGAAGCAGGGGCATGCATTCCAATACAGCCCGGCAGTGGAGCGCTACGAGTTTGTCGGACAGCTGATTCAAGACGTTACTCGTGAGTTCGTTGATGATGAGAACGGGTTGGTTGCCGCATTTACCTCCATCTCATCGGAGTTGAGCGAAAGCCAATTGGAGCAGCTGGAGCAGTTGATCGAAAGCCAGAAGATTAAGCGCCAGCAGGGTGAACGCTAATGATTTTGGGGCAGGTTGCACTCTGGCTAAACCTGCTGACTATTGCAGCGCTTGGTCTGTTTGTTGGTATTTTACTGGTGTCAGCTGCCAGCCTTTCCGTTTCCCGGTATTCACTTAGCTTGTCTGCCTGTAGCCGGCGTTTACTGCTGTGGAGCGCGGTATTGCTGCCGTGGTTCGCGGCTTCCACCGCCGCTGTAATCCTGGCTTTCCCCAGCCTTTTGGGAGGCGTTGCACCACTGGCGCACTGGCACCATATCAATGCTTTTAACCTCTACAGTTGGCACGGTGTTTTTACTATTGCGTTTCTTTTCTTTAGCGGTTTTTTGGCGTTTCAAAGTTTTAAACGAGCTCATCGCCATTTGGCGCAGCTCCGTTTGCTAATGCAACTTTGCGAAAGGGATAAGTCTGACCATAGTATTATCCAGGCAAAGGGCCCCCAGGCTTTCACCAGTGGTCTGCTCCGTCCACAAGGGTTTTATACTAGCGGTCTGCGAGACCAGTTAACAGCGGAAGAGTTTGAGGTGGTGCGCCTGCATGAGGAAGCACATGCGCAAAAATTTGATCCTCTGAAGAAATTAATATTCGCTTTATTTGCCAGCTTTTTCCCTACGCGTTTGGGGAATTACCTGAATCGGCAGATGGCGCTGTGTATGGAGCAGCGTGCAGATGCTTATGCCCATAGGCAGGGGTGGAGTGAGACTTTTATCGCCCAAACCCTACTTAAAGTAACCCGTATCTCCAATGGGTTGCATCCCAAAGAGAGAACTTCCGCAATGGTCTGTTATTTCGCTCTTGACCAATTGGATGCTCGTATTCGTTACTTGCTGTCTGATGATAAGGGGCGCAGCTTACCCCCCTTGTTATTAGCTGGAATGTTTGTGGCTCTTACAGGCACTTGCCTTGTTTCGGTGGATGCGCTCCACCACACCGTCGAAACCCTTTTCTCCCACTAAGGAAGCCGAAGTGTTTAATTGTTTGCGTTTAGTCATAACTAAAAAACCGATTGTTAATCGGTTTTTTATGGCCGGGGCTGTGTTCTTTTTAGTCGCATTAAGTGGACCCCTTAGGGCAGAACAGGGCGAGGAGTTATCGGGACTTACTTATGAACAGGCAATTCTTAAAAGCTTGCAAAATCACCCTGAACTGGCGGGTTACCGATATCAGTTTGAGGCTGTGGATGCTTTATCCAAGCACGCCAAGCTTGGACCACGCCCAGAGCTTAGTGTTGCCGCCGAGGGGGTGGGGGAGGACAAGAGCAGCGATGGCAATGGCAGTTCCCAGGTAACAGTAGGCATCAGTTGGCTATTACAGGGTGATCTCGCAGAAAAACGTGTATTGGCTACACGCAGTAAGACTTCCGTGATTGAGGCCGAAAAGCAGGTTCTTGAGTTAGAAGTTGCCGCTAATACTGCGCGTTACTTTTTTCAGGTCCTGGCTCAGCAGGAACGCCTGGAAATTGCTAAAAGAGCAGTCGACCTGGCTCGCAGGATATCCGCCGAAATTAATCGCCAAGTTAGTGTTGGCAGAACGAATGAAGCCGATGCTTTTCGGGCGGAAGTTGACTTACAGCGTCGACTCTTAGCTGTGGAGGATGTCGAGCACGAGTTGGATATTGCCAAATATCAATTAGCTGCCCAGTGGGGCTCCAGAGAGCCCAGTTTTCGTGCAGTGGTTGGTTCTCTTTCCAGTGTCCTTCCAGAAGTTGATTTATCAAGATTGCGAAGCTTGGTGGCGAGCAACCCAAATTTGGAAATATTCATGAGCCGCGAGCGCGTGGCGCAGGCGGAAATTGATTTGGCACGTGCAGAAGCGGGCATTCAATGGAGGATTGATACAGGAATTCGTCGCAACGATGCGAGCGAGGATTATGGATTGGTGGCAGGTTTCGCAATCCCACTAGGTAAGGGCGATCGCAATCGCGGCAAGGTATCTGCTTTGAGGGCGGAACAAAATCGTTTCCGAGCAGAAAGAAATGCGAAAGAGATTGAGTTGGATACACAGCTCTTTGTGATGACCCAAAGGCTACAGCATCACCGGCACGTGGCTGCCGCCTTGAATGAAAAGATGATTCCCAGTCTGGATAAGGCGCTCACCGCTACGCAAAAAGCCTATCGACGTGGACGCTATAACTACTCGGAATTGGCACTAGCCCAACAGGGACTTAGCGATGCGCAGCTTTCACTGCTCCAGGCACAGTACAACGCACACCTTAGCCTGATTGAAATTGAAAAACTTACCGGCCTGTCATTGGCACAGATAAGCGAGAGCGAGATATGAGATCCGCAGTTTTTTCCAGCCTGATATTCAGTGCTCTACTTTCCTTGTTACTTAGTGGCAGCGGCAGTGTCTATGCGGCCGGAGCTGTCGCAGGGTCGGAACCGGAAAAAGGGCCCAATCGTGGGCGCATGTTGCGTGAAGGTGATTTTGCCGTTGAGCTAAGTATTTATGAAACCGGTGTTCCCCCGGAGTTTCGAGTTTGGGTGAGTATTGATGGAGAGCTTGTAAATCCTCAACAGGTTGATCTTAAAGTGGTTCTTACAAGGCTTGGAGATGGAGAGGATCACATCGAGTTCAGGCCTGAGGGGGATTACCTGCGTGGTGATATGGTGATCTATGAGCCCCACTCATTTGTTGTAACTCTAACCGCCAAGTACCAGGGGCAAGAACACCGTTGGCAATATGATAATTTTGAGGGGCGAACCCGTATCGAATCCGGTATTGCTGAATCCATGGAAATTGATACGGAAACCGTCGGCCCCGCAATGATGAGTGAGACCAGCCGCGCTTATGGCAGGCTTATTGTAGATCCAGAGCAGGTACGTGAAATTAGTGCGCGTTTCGATGGCTTTGTAGAAACTGTGCAGGTGGGGTTGGGGGAGCGCGTTAAAAAAGGGCAACCCCTAATTACCATTAACAGCAATCAAAACCTAAACACCTACACTATTCAATCCCCAATTGCCGGTGTAGTAGTCCAGCGCAATGTAAACCCTGGCGAACAGACCGCAGGTCGAGTTTTATTAACGGTTGCCGATGATACTGCTTTGTTAGCAGAGCTGGATGTTTTCCCCTCGACACGCCCCCAGATTCGCCAGGGCGCGCCCGTTTCCGTCAATATCAAGTCCCTGGAAACTCCTCTGCTCGGGGTAGTGAAACAAATTGATACTTTGATGAAACCCAACCAGGCCACCGCTGTTCGAGTGTCACTGCAAGATATTCCCGCAGGCCTCGCACCAGGTTCTTTTGTAAGCGGCGATATCCAAGTTGCTGAATATGAGGTGCCTCTTGCCGTAAAGCGTTCCGGTTTACAGGCGTTCCGCGATTTTACTGTCGTTTATGCCAAGGTGGGCGATCAATATGAGGTGCGTATGTTGGAGCTGGGGCGTGAAGCAGGCGATTGGGTAGAGGTGCTGGGGGGGATTCGACCGGGAATCGAGTATGTCACCGGCAACAGCTACATCATTAAAGCGGACATTGAAAAGTCCGGTGCATCCCACGATCACTGAGGGTTCGACATGCTTGAGTACTTGATAAGAACCTCAATTCAAAATCGCGGGCTGGTTATTGCCCTTGTGCTATTACTGTGCGGTTTGGGCATTTGGAATTTCACCCGGCTGCCCATTGATGCGGTACCGGATATCACCAATATCCAGGTGGTTATTAATACGGAGGCACCGGGGTATACCCCAAAAGAAGTTGAGCAACGGGTTACATACCCTGTGGAAAATGCAATGGCTGGATTGCCGAGCCTTGCTTATACCCGCTCCGTTTCGCGGTATGGGTTGTCTCAGGTTACGGTGATTTTTGATGATGGCACCGATATTTATTTTGCCCGCCAGTTAGTGAATGAACGGCTCACTAGTGTACGTGGTGCACTGCCTGCTGGTTTGGAGCCGGAGCTTGGACCCATCGCCACAGGTCTTGGTGAAATCTTTATGTTCACAGTGGACTCCGAACCCGGAGCCACCAATGCTGATGGCAGTGCGGTAACACCCAAGGACTTGCGTTCGGTGCATGACTGGATTGTACGCCCGCAGTTACTGCGTGTACCTGGTGTGGTGGAAGTCAATCCGATCGGCGGGTTCAAGAGAGAAATTCTAATTGCTTTAGAGCCGGAGAAACTGCTGGCATTTGGCCTCAGCCAAGAAGACCTGATTCGCTCGATCGAGGAGAACAATCGTAACCGCGGTGTAGGCTTTATTGAACACAGTGGCGCCCAGTGGTTGTTGCGGGTTCCGGGGCAGGCAAGCTCGTTAGAGACACTGGAGGATTTCCTGGTTGCGGAAGTGAATGGCGTTGCTGTTCGCCTTGGCGACTTGGCCAAGATCGAAGAGGGGCGCGAAATGCGCACCGGGGCGGCTACTCAGAACGGCAGGGAAGTGGTGATGAGTACCGTTTTCATGCTGGTTGGCGAAAATAGTCGCACCGTTGCAGGTGCAGTTGGTGAAAAGTTAGAGGATATCAAACAGAGTCTACCACCAGGTATCAGATTGACTGCGGTTTATGATCGTACCGGTCTGGTTGACCAGACATTGCGCACGGTCCAAACCAATCTTATGGAAGGTGCGCTGCTGGTTATCGCGGTTCTTTTCCTGCTGCTGGGGAATGTTCGCGCAGCAATTCTCACTGCACTGGTCATTCCGGTGGCCATGTTAATGACCATCACCGGCATGGTACAGGCCCGCGTAAGTGCAAACCTGATGAGTCTGGGGGCGCTGGATTTTGGCTTGTTGGTGGATGGGGCCATCATTATTGTCGAGAACTGTTTGCGACGCCTCAGCGAATCCGCCCGCGAGCGTGGCCAGTTAGATCTAAAAGAACGGCTTACCCTGGTATTCCAATCGACGCGGGAAGTGATTCGCCCGGCCATGTTTGGTGTGTTCATTATCACAGCAGTGTATTTACCCATTTTTGCCCTGACCGGAGTGGAGGGCAAGATGTTCCATCCAATGGCTATTACCGTGGTGATTGCGCTGCTTTCTGCGATGTTTCTTTCCATCACTTTGGTGCCAGCCGGCATAGCACTGCTATTCCGAAAACCGGTGATCGAAAAGAAAAACCCTGCACTTGAGAAGTTGAATAGCATTTATCGCCCGGCCTTGGAGTTTGCACTGCGCCAGCGTGGCATGGTTGTCGCTATTGCTGCGCTACTGGTGTTGGTTTCCGGTTATACGGCAAGCAGAATGGGTAGCGAATTTGTGCCGAATCTGGATGAAGGCGATATTGCCATGCACGCCTTGCGTATTCCCGGCACATCCTTGGAACAAGCGATTGCACTACAAAAATCCCTGGAGGAGCGGATTAAAGAGTTGCCCGAAGTGGAGCGTGTATTCGCCAAAATTGGTACTGCGGAAGTGGCTACCGATGCCGTTCCCCCAAGTGTTGCCGATAACTTTATTATCCTGAAACCCAGGTCTCAGTGGCCAGATCCGGATAAGCCGAAAGAGCAATTGGTAGAAGAGCTGGCAAAGCTGGTAGAGCCAATCCCCGGCAACCGCTATGAATTTCTCCAGCCAATCCAGATGCGCTTTAACGAGCTTTTAGCTGGGGTGCGTGCGGAATTGGCGATCAAAGTCTTTGGCGATGACTTTGAGCAATTAGAGCGTTTGGGCAATGAAATTGAAGCGGCTATAGGCAGTGTTGAAGGCGTTGCTGATATACAGATGGAGCAAACCAGCGGTTTACCGGTTCTCGCCATTGTTCCTGACCAGGCCGCACTAACCCAGTATGGGCTGGCCATCAATCAGGTACAGGAGCAGCTGGCAACCGCCCTGGGAGGTACGGTTGCTGGCCGCTTTTATGAAGGAGACCGCCGCACCGATATTGTTGTGCGTTTGCCAGAGGTATTGCGCCAGGATTTGGATGCGCTAAAGAAACTGCCGATTTATCGACCCAATGGCAATTATGTGCCCCTGGAGGAAATTGCCAGCTTGGAACTCACTGCCGGTATCAATCAGGTTTTCCGCGAGAACGGTAAACGCAGGGTAGTGGTAACGGCCAATGTGCGGGGTAGGGACCTGGGTAGCTTTGTTGCTGATGTACAGCAGTCCGTTTCCGATAAAGTGGAAATACCACCCGGTTACTGGGTTGAATACGGCGGAACTTATCAGGCGCTACAGTCTGCTACTGAACGCTTATCGATTGTAGTGCCGCTGACCCTTGTGTTAATTATGGGGCTTCTCCTGCTGGCGCTTCGTTCCATAAAAGATGCGGCAATTATCTTTACCGGTATACCCCTCGCATTAACCGGCGGTGTGCTCTCTTTAATGTTGCGGGATATCCCTTTCTCCATTTCCGCAGCCGTTGGTTTTATTGCACTTTCCGGGATTGCCATCCTTAACGGCCTGGTGATGGTTTCCTTTATTCGCGACCTGCAAGACCAAGGTTACAGCATAGAAAAGGCCATTATTGAGGGCGCACTGATCCGCTTACGTCCGGTCATTAGTACCGCACTGGTTGCCTCACTCGGTTTCGTGCCCATGGCGCTGAATACTGGTATTGGTTCTGAGGTACAGCGCCCACTGGCTACGGTGGTTATTGGCGGTATTGTCTCATCAACAATCCTGACACTTTTAGTGTTGCCGGCACTCTACAGAATTTTACATGGCAGGAATGCCAAGTCGGAGAGCTTACAAGATAACCCTGAAGTGGCTCTGGCTGGAGCCAGTTAACTGGGCCTGTGTGCGCATTGGTTCACAAGAATTTAGAACTTTAATAACGGGAGATAGTAACGTTGCATAATAGCTTAAAAACAGTTTTCGGCTTGATGGCGCTGATAGCAGGTATGGTGATATCTATGCCGCTATTTGCCCATGGAGTGGACGATGCTACCAAGACTTTTCTTGCCGGCAACGAAGGGGTATCTATTATTCCCTTTCTATATATTGGCGCCAAGCATATGGTGACTGGCTATGACCACCTGCTGTTCCTGGTGGGAGTCATTTTCTTTTTATATCGATCAAAAGATGTTCTTATCTATGTAAGCTTCTTTACTCTGGGTCATAGCTTAACCCTTTTATTTGGAGTGCTTAACGACACCCATGTGAATGCCTATTTGATCGATGCCATTATTGGATTATCCATTGTCTATAAAGGCTTCGATAATCTCGGCGGCTTCAAACGGGTTTTTGGCTTCCAGCCTAATACCAAGGCTGCCGTACTGATTTTTGGACTCTTCCACGGTTTTGGTTTGGCAACCAAATTACAGGAATTCAAGCTGTCCGGCGATGGGTTGGTGGAGAACATCCTGGCCTTTAATGTCGGGGTTGAAATTGGTCAGTTTGTTGCGTTGCTGTTTATTCTTCTCGCCATCAATTATTGGCGTCGCTTTGACAGTTTTCTGCGCTTTTCCACCATGACAAATACCTTACTAATGAGTGGCGGACTGATGTTGGTGGGTTACCAGATGACAGGCTACTTCGTAGGTTAGATAGCCAGAAAGTGACTTTATCAAGTTAATTGAACAGAAAAAACACAGATTTAGAGCTTACAGAATGAATACAACTGAAATGCCAGTGCAGTCTGCACAAACGCTGATTAAATCCACACTTGCTGCTGGCGTGCTTGCAGCCATTATGTTGACCACGGTGATCCTGCCAGCTGAATACAATATAGATCCTACTGGAATCGGCAGTGCACTGGGGCTTACTGAATTAAATAGTCAAGAGCAGGGAATCGCTGTGCCGGAAATAGAGCAGCGTGGTGAGCAGACCTTTGCTTATCGGACTGACACTACAACTATTGAAGTGCCCGCTGGCCGTGGAATTGAATACAAATTTCAATTGGATAAATACGGTCATTTGGAATATGAGTGGGTGACGGAGAGTGGTGAACTTTACTTTGATTTTCACGGCGAACCCACAGGCGATACTACCGGCTACTTTGAGAGCTTTGCTATTGCTACCGCAAATAAAATGAGTGGCTCTCTCACCACGCCTTTTGATGGTTCCCATGGCTGGTATTGGAAGAATAACGGTCAGGAATCTGTAAAGATCACTCTAAAAACAAAGGGGTTCTACGAGGTTATTGGGCTCAAACAGTAACGCCTTTTTATTAACATTCGCTAAAACTGAGAAGAAAGAGAGTATTATGAACAAACTTATTCGAGTCATCTGCGTATCAGTTACCTTAGGCTTCGCAAATCTTGCTTTCGCCCATGGTGACCATGAGAGAGACAATTTTGCCACTGTATCCATGGTAGAAGCCAAGGGTATCGCCAGCCAGGAAGTAGCTCGCCTAATCAAAGAGGGTAAGCTCAACAAATCCTGGGCTGACAAGCCGCTCAATGCAGCCATGCAACGTGTTGACAACCAGCGACAGTGGGTTGTTAGCACCGAGGACCAGAATGGCAACCTGGATAAAATATTAAAAATCTTCTTATCAACGGAAGGCTACTTTCTGACTTTTAAGGTGATTGATCGTTAATGATTTAATCATGTTCCTGCGCTGATGCTCAAAAGCATTGGCGCAGCTGCTACATCTTGAGGTGTTGGCGTGTGTTAGTTAAGTAGTACTCTCTTCTTGGAGGCCTGAGTTACTAAAAATTGATTAGGCTAAACCTGGAGTGTTACTTAAAGAAGTATTCCCAGGTTTAACCTAATCACCATACTTTATTTAACCATAATGCTTTCTTAGAGCACTCAGACCATTTTCATAAATTTCTTGAAATAGGCTTGAAGCTTCTTCCTCTGATACTCCAACTGGCGTAAACTCTCCAAACCACTCAACACGAGAAACACCGCTAGTATCAGTATCCTTTACACGCAATGTTGAATAGTAATCGGCTACAGGGAAGGGCGCTTGCAGGATATGGTAACTATAGCTTCGCTTTTTCTCATCAAAAGCTATCAGTCTCTCTATAATGATCCCGCCATCTGGGTTTTCAAGGTAACGAACTCGCCCTCCCTCACCGAGCTCCGACTTAGGTATATATGGAAGCCAGTCTGGCAGGGAGTTGAATCCACCAATCAGTTGCCACACCTCGTCACTACTGGCTTGGATTTCGGTGAATGTAGAAGCTTTAGCCATTGCAGTTACTCCTTATTTCTCAATCGGTAGGGGGGCGAATTCATCGACAAGGTGTTCTTGGCGTAGCTCCTGCCATAGTGCATCTGGAATATTGGTTTCCAGAGCCGCAACATCTTCTTTGATTCTACTCGGTTTACTCGCACCTGGAATTACTGCAGCGATAGCTGGATTGGCTAATACAAATTGCAAGCCAATAGCTTTAGTGCTAACTCCATACTTATCGCCAATCGCTTTGATTTTGGAAACTTTTTGCAGCACGGATTCTGATGCTGGCACATACTCAAAATTAGGCCCTCCAACCAGCGCTCCAGAACTATAGGGGCCTCCAGCTACGATACCGAGGTCACGTTCTAAGATCTGTGGTATTACTCTCTGAAGGGCTCGAGAGTGATCCAGCAAGCTGTAGCGACCAGCAAGTAGGAAACCATCGGGGCGAGGTTCCTCAAGATCAAGGAGTATTTCAATGGGTTCCACTCGGTTTACTCCCAGGCCCCAGGCTTGGATCACGCCTTCATCACGCAGTTTGTCAAGAGCCTTGAAAGCGCCTTTGCGAGCACTTTCGAATATGCTAAGCCATTCGTCACCATAAAAATCTTGGGCAACATCGTGAACCCATGCAATTTCAATTCGATCGGTCTTTAACCGCTTGAGGCTATCTTCAATTGAACGCATTGTCGCATCATAGGAGTAGTCATTTACTATCTTATTGGGTCGTCCATACTTGAAAATGTCGCTTTTATCTCCAAGGTCTCGATCACTGGTATTTTCAACTTCATCCAGGATCAAGCGGCCTACCTTAGTGCTGATTACATAGTCTTCCCGTGGGTATCTGGACAGCGCCTCGCCCATACGAATTTCTGCGAGACCAGCTCCGTAGAACGGGGCATTATCAAAGTACCGGATACCACTGTCCCAGGCCGCCTCTACTGTTGCTTGGGCTTCCTCATCCGGAATTTCACGAAACATATTTCCGAGAGGTGCGGTACCAAAACCGAGTTTACTGGGGAAAAGATTTTTCAATTTCACTTTGAACTCCTAAATGAAGCATGCAACTCATAAAATATTGACTATTCAGTCTGCTTATTTATAGCGTCAGAGTAGCCAGTCATTGCCCGCTATCACTAATACTACTGTAGGGAATCTGCAGAATGATGCGTCTGTGATCAGGGGCAGTGGGTCAACGCAGGCAGTTTGCTTTAGTTGCTTTTGACGAAAAAGCCGTCTATAAGCAAATGACAATTGACTTGGAATCAATAATGCAGATTACCCTTCAGGAACTACAGGTGTTTATTACCGTGGTGGATACTTCCTCAATCACTTCGGCGGCTGAACGCTTAGAGCAGACCGTTTCCGGGGTCAGTCGTGCACTGGCCAGGTTGGAAGATAAGCTTCAAACTACCCTTCTACAACGCACTACAAGGCGACTGGAGTTAACCGAAGAGGGCCGGGCTTTTCTGAGTTATGCAAGAGGTATCCTCAGATCGGTAGAAGAGGCTGAGGAACAGATGGCTGCTCGCCAAAAGTATCCCTCGGGTTTGCTGCGCATAGACGCCGCCACGCCATTTATGCTGCATGTAATTACGCCGCTGGTAAAAAGTTTCCGAACCCGATATCCACAGATAGAGCTTGAGCTAAACAGTAACGAGGGAATTACCGACTTGATAGAGAAGCGTACTGATGTGGCATTTCGCATTGGGAAGCTTGAGGATTCAACATTACATGCCAGGCCGATAGGTTCTAGTAAAGTTCGAATACTAGCCAGCCCTGGTTACTTACAACAACATGGGACTCCAAAGAGTGTGGAGCAGCTTGTCCAGCACACATTGCTGGGTTTCACAAAGCCTGAACTTCTCAACAAGTGGCCCGTGCAAGGACACGATGGGGAGATGTTGCACATTAAGCCTACGGTCACTTCATCCAGCGGAGAGACTTTGCTCCAATTAGCTCTTTCGGATGTAGGGATCACCTGCTTATCAGACTTTATGACCCAGAGAGAGTGTCATGCTGGGCGATTGGTGCAACTATTTCCAGAGCAAACTGTAGAAGTAAATCAATCCATTAATGCGGTTTACTACCGAAATACTGCACTTTCATCACGTATCAACAGTTTTATTAATCACATTATTGAGGAACTGGGTGAACGGCCATTTGATGTTCCTTAGGTAGAGAGTTGTCTTATTGTTTTTTGTTTATTCCCTGCCAAGCAGTTTAACTTCAATATAAAACGGGACAATAAAATTTGTAATAGCAGGCCCTGTCAAAAAGCTATAAAGAAAGACTTTATTTAGCTTGCGTAGCACTTTCTCTGGAAAGCTAGGTAAGCGATCTTACCTAGCAGTGAGTCAGGATTCTATTTGAGGAACTCAAGTTGGGGGTGAGTGGCCAGTCATCGAAGTTCAAAAGCCAAACAAAAGATATTCTGATGCTGCAGCGGCACATCACAACCAGGGATTGCTTATTAAGTCCGAACTACCACAATTTACCTGCTAGGTGATTTCGATTGCAATACCACTCCAAACGTAACTATGCGCCCCACTATTTTGATAACGCAACGTTCGCCATCCAACATCATTCCTCCAAACTGGTTGGCTTTCATTCGGGTTATAATATTTGACTGTGTTCCCATCCTTGGCAATCAGGATATTATGGAAACCCATCTCTTGAGCAGACACAGGGGAAGGGCCTCGAAACATCATAAAAGCGCAATTGTAAAAGGTGTCGGCACGCAAGTTCCTCGGCATTCCCCCGTTACTAGCTGGCTGAATGAGATTTGTAAACAGCGCATTATAATCAGCTCTATTGGTCGCCTGCGCGAGTTGAAGGCACACGTCTTTCTGCGCCGCATCGTATAGAATCCGACCGGTGCGCCCAGGCTGTGCATTCACGTAGTTTCGCACACGTATCGGCGAACTATTGTTGGCCGCCACTAAGGGGTGGTTACCACCGAGTGGAACCGGAGGTAGGTCAGCATTCTGCCATTTGATGGTGTTCCACAGAGTCCCTTCCACAAATACCTGTGGCCTTGGCGCACGGATATCGAATCCTGACACTGCGATCTCGGTGCAGTGAGCAGCACAAGAATTACCGGCCTGGCTGGGTAAAGTTTTTAGATGCAACATCAAAGTTTCCTTTTTTCAACAGATTTATTTGAAAGCGATAGAGACAGCTTTTTTCTAAATATGTTCTTAATGATGGTCCTTTTAAGATGTGTAAATTTGATTACATCAAAGTTTTAGTCGGTGTAGCTTTCAATTTGTTACATATAAAAAGCTGAATTTATCAATACGTGAAGTTTGAGTAGAAATATCAAAGATTTTGAGGCTAAAAACATGTCGAATACGCAAAAAACATCACGAAAATATTTAATTAAAATTGAATAAAGGGGGGTGAATTTTATAGATTCTTCATGTTGAATCTTAGGTTTCTAGGTGGCGCAGCATCTTCTTATTTGGATTAGTTAAGACAAAGCCCATTTGAGGATTCAATAATACGTACTAGGTAGATCGGTTCTAGCAGAGTTCGAATTCTAGCCAGTCCTGACTACTTACAACAACATGGTAGCCCGGAGGGTGTTGAGCAACTTGTCCAACACACCTCACTTGGTTTTACAAAACCAGAATGATTCAACATATGTCCGCTGTATGAGCAGAGTGGGGACATACTGGACATCAAGCCAACGATTACTTCATCTAGTGCTGAGACTTTACTGCAACTAGCACTATCAGATGCAGGAATCGTATTTTTATCAGGCTTTAAAACCAATAGAGAGTCAAACCGGGCGGTTGGTGCAATTATTTCCAGAGCAGACTGTAGAGGTAAATCAACCTATTTATGTGATTTGCTACCGAAACACTGCGTAGTCAACACGTATCACCAGTTTTATCAATCACATTATTGAGGATCTGGGTGAGCGGTCCTTTGATGCTCCTTAGGAAAGGAGTTGTCTTATTGTTTTAGTTTATGCCTAGCCAAGCTGATTAACTTCAAAATAGGATAAGCTAAGAGAAGATGCAATAGGATACCCTCACACATTATCTACAAAAAAACTTTATTTAGCTTGTGCAGAATTTTCTGTGGAGAGCTCGTTATGTGAGTCTTCTTCATTTATTGGTTGTTCCGGCTATCTCTGTGTTGTTTGACCGTGGCATGGATTAATCGATCCATTTACGCTGTGAGCCCTCCGCCTTAATCCTTATTTCTAATTGCTATGTTCTGAATCTTTCTAAGAAGAAATTTATTCAGCGGAAACTGTAAGAATATTCGGTTCACCTTCGACTGATATTTAGGTGGCATATGTCAGGCTTGATATTGTCGCCAATCTAAATATTAACTTTTTAGGAAGGGAGGTAAGTGGTGTCAGAGTCAAATTTAAAATTTTGGTTTTGAGGTGAGGGATAACCTCGCAACAGGTAAAAATAATTAATTATGTTGACCTGTTGAGTAGAGTTGTTGGAGGTTGGTGAATGAATATTTATCAATTTACAGGAGGTATAACCATGTATCTATTTCGCTAGTTGCTGAAGAAAATTTAAGTAATAAACCGTATTTATAGTTTTATACATTTATAGATGCGTAAATATTTACTTAGTTAAAGTTATTCAACCCCGAATCAGTGTTTAATGCTGGAGATTTTTATGTGCCTTCAAAAAAAAGCTTGGTTAAAAAAGCTTTCAAAGGAAGCTCTTGAGCATAGAGCTGTAAACCATCCATATCTTGTGCAGTTTTCCAATGGTACTCTACCAAACTTTAGGTTTGCAGTAGCTGACTTTGCCCAGCAGTATGGATTTTACTCTTCCCGTTTTATCAATATGTTGGCTGCAGTAATTGCAAGGTTACCATCAAAGAAACATCGAAATGTACTTCTGGGAAACCTTCATGAGGAGTCAGGGCATTATGAAGAAGCGGAGCTTAATCAACTGGAGCAATACGGGATTAAAAAAGATTGGGTCCATGATATTCCGCATACAGAATTATTCGAAAATTTTAGGTTACGAGTAACAGATGGTATCCCGCAGATACCCCTATCTGAGGAGGCATTAGTTTGGTATGAAATGCTATCTGGTGTCCTACTTCATGGCCCTACAGAGGAGGCGGTAGGGGCTTTAGGGTTGGGGACTGAGCACATTGTAAGCTCTATTTATCCATATATAGAGAGAGGGTTGCAATCTCTGCCTGATCTAGGTCTGGCTGATTACTGTTTTTTCCCAGTACATACACTCGTTGACGACAATCATACAGAGAGCCTTAATCAAGTCGCCCTGGATTTTGCTAACACTGATGAAGAAAGAAGGCGCCTGCGCCATGGTGTCATGAAGGCTTTAAATCTTAGAGCTGCGTTTTGGGATGGTTTGCTGGAAAGAGCAATAAAGGGGCCTGAGAGTAGTTTCATCAATAATGCACAGGAAGGAGTCCGTAATGATTCACTCTCCATCAACTGAAGAAATATATAATTCTCAGGCGACTAATTGGCATCGGTCGGAAAAGGTGATGCTTAGTGACTATACAGCCAGACCTCTAGTTTTAGAGGCGCTGGGTAATGTCTCCGGTCAGCACATTTTAGATATTGGCTGTGGGGAAGGCTATATGTCTAGAATAATTATGGAATCTGGTGCTGGCTCAATATTTGGGGTTGACTCATCTTTAAAAATGATTGGTCAAGCAAAGTCAATGTCGGTTGAGCTTGGGTTGCATAAGGCTAATTATGAAGTTGGAAACGCGGTAAGCTTTAATCAATACCCAAGGACTGAATTTGATCAAGCAATAGCAGTCTTTCTGTTCAATTACTTAACCATTGAGGAGATGGTACAGGTAATGACTAGGGTGAGATCACTACTCAGCTCTAATGGAACCTTCATATTTACAGTCCCACACCCCTGTCTACCCTATATGCGAGATGAGATCCCGCCATTTTACTTTGAACATAGAGGGAGAAAATATTTAGAGGGAGTTGATGAAACTTTTGAAGGAAAGATATGGCGTAGAGATGGTATTGCTGTATCTGTGCGATGTGTACATAAAAACTTTACTCATTACTTTGAGGCTCTTAGATTGGCAGGGTTTACCAGGTTACCATCAGTTAAGGAACTTGCAGTAACTGAAGATCATTTGTCACTTGATACTAATTTCTTTGGCCCTCTTAAGGGCTATCCACTTCATGTTCTATTTAGGGTTCAAGCAAATGACTGAATTGGCCCCATCACCCTTGGTTCGTGCTCAGGCCTGGGATGCGGTGTATATGGAGAAAAACTCTTCCTGGAAGTTTGCCTTGCCTAAAGGATGGCGCGCTGAAGCACACGCCTTGGCAGAGTGGGCTTCCAAGCAGACTAACCCTGTTGAAGTGCTTGAAAATAACTCTGTGTCTACTCCTCAAATTGGCAGCCTGTCTCAGGGTATTAAGCGAGAATTACATCAAGGGACTGGTGTAGCATGGATACGAGGTGTAACCGATCTTGATCATCAGGTACTTAATCTATTTTTCTTGAAACTCAGTCTTGCATTGGGTAATACCATTGATACTTACGGTAGACTCTATGGTGTTCAGAATGCCGGGATGGACTATAAAACGGAGCCCATTCCAATCTCTCAAACCAATGAAGCTACTAGTGTTCATACTGATAGCTCGCAGAAATTGATTCAACCAAGGATAGTTGGACTTTGCTGTTTAACGCCTGCGGTATCTGGTGGTATATCTAAGGTAGTATCTGCTGCACAAGTTCATGAGAGAGTAAGGGCGTCATCGCCTGAAGACCTTCTTCTTCTGTATAAGAGTTATATTCGAGACCTGGTTGCTCCAGATAGTAAAAAAAATGTGGAACATTTGCTTGGTAACCAATTTCCTATTTTTAGCTATATTAATAGTAAATTATCTATTCGTTACATGCGCTATTGGATTGAAAAAGGTCATGAAAGGGTAGGTAAAGTATTGTCCAAGGATGTTTGTCAATCTCTTGATCTATTGGATCAAGAGTTAAATAATAAAGAAAATGTAGTTAGTTTTTCGATGAAATCTGGAGATTTACTCTTTCTTGACAATACCAGAGTGCTCCACGATAGAGAAAAGTTCACTGATACATTAAGCCAAAGGCGAAAATTTACCCGAGTATGGATTGAATAGCTCCTGATATATGACTAGATGGTGGCCTTTAAGTATTTCTTATTAGCGCCTTTGCTAACTCTATAAGGTTGATAGGATGGCATAGAATGCTATGGCAAGCTAAATAGTTTAAGCGTTCATTGATGACGGTAAATGGTATAAGTACTAAATATGTAATTAAACTTGATCTGACAGTCATGCACCCTCCAGATCCTGCACTGTCAGATCAAGTGTCTGTATTTATATTTAAATGATTGCTTTATTAAATTTCTGAGTCTCCTGTCGGAAAAAATCTTCAAGCGTAGTTGGTTTCCTTCCCAATAGCTCTTCCACATGACTAGAGGGTTCAATGGTATGGCCCCACTCGCGGGTTACTGGCCACAGCTGGGCAAGAGCATCAGCCGATTTCTTTTGGATTCCGGCATTTAACAATCCTAACTTTGCTGCTTCATCGCTTATAGGTAAATATGTGATTTTTCTATCTAATACTTTGGATAAAACATCTGCAATATCGCTATAAGTTAATTTTTCTGATCCAGTGAGTACATATTTCTTTCCAGTATACATGCCTGGGTCCACTAATATTTTTGCTGCTACATCTCCGATGTCCTGATGATCGGCTGTAACAACAGTAGCGCCTGGTGCAGAGCCAAAAGGTGCACTAATAGTATTTTGTGTGGCAATTTCACTGGCTGAGGCGAGAAAATTGCTGTTAAAACCAGCAGGCTGCAGAATAGTCCAGTTTAAACTTGACTGGGTAAGATAATTTTCTGCTTCTCCTAACCATCTGGCTATATCAATCGATGAATTGGTATCTGCCCCTAAACCTGAGAGCTGTACAATATGTTTAAGACCAGCCTGTTCAGCTATACGGATAAAAGCAGCATGTTTTTGAGGGAATGAGGGTTCGAATGCAGTAACTAGAAAGGCTGATTCAATGCCATCCAACGCTTCTAATAGAGAGTGTTCATCTTCGTAGTCTCCTCTCACATAGTTGATGTTATCTGCCTTGATTGGGGCACTTGAAATATCTCGTAACATAGCTCTAACAGGTATATCAGTTTTGGCGAGATTTTTAAGAACGGCTTTGCCATTGTTGCCAGTGCCGCCAGTGATCAGAATTTTTTCCATGGTTATATCCATTACAAAGTTAAGAGGTCTATCAATTAAGCACTTTCTTCAGCTAGAGATGGGTAATCTACATACCCTCGCTCATCACCCGCAAAAAATGAGGACATATCTTCTTCGTTATAGGGCCCATTAGTTGCCAGGCGTTCTACAAGGTCCGGGTTGGATATAAATAAACGCCCAAAGGAAACGTAGTCGGCTGATCCTTTAGCAATAGCGTTTTTTGCGGACTCCAGATCATACATACCATTGGCAACGTAGCGGCCGTTATATGCATCGCGTAGCTGGATGTGATCAATGGCTGGTTGCTCATCTCTATCCCAGGCTCGCTCCATCATTTGCATATAAGCTAGGTTGTACCTATTCAGCTGGTTAACAACATATAAATAGGTTTCTTGAGCACTGCTGTCCGTCAAGCTAATTTCCGGAGATAGCTTGATTCCAACTCTATTTGATCCCCACACTTCACTCAGCGCGGATATTACTTCAAAGATAAAGCGAGCTCTGTTTTCTACGCTGCCGCCATAGGCATCAGTACGATGGTTGCTACTATCGTGAAGAAATTGCGCGGGTAGGTAGGGTCCTGCGGCGTGGAGTTCAACTCCATCAAAGCCGGCTTTTAGCGCATTCTTAGCTGCTTGTTTGTAATCTGAGATAATGCCTTGAATCTCATCACATGTTAATGCTCGTGGAACTGCATAGGGCTTCTTTCCCTCATAAGTATGTGCTTCTCCTTCCGCAGCTATTGGCGAGGGCGCAACAGGCGCTTCACCTCCGATAAGGTCGGGGTGTACTTCTCTGCCCATGTGCCAAAGTTGGATAAAAATCTTCCCACCACGGCGATGTACAGCATCGGTAACCTCTCGCCAGCCCTCGATTTGTTCTTCCGTAAAAATGCCAGGGGTGTCCACCCATCCGAGCCCTTGTGGTGAAATCGCGGTAGCCTCTGTGATGATCATCGCTGCGCTGGCCCGTTGAGCGTAATACTTGGCGTTGACGCTTGTTGGTACACCATCTCGACCTATCCTTGCACGTGTCAAGGCGGCCATGATGATACGGTTACTAGTTTCCATAGATCCAAGCTTTCCGTGGGAAAAAAGGCTTGTATTGTCTTGTTTCTTAGTCATATCTATTGGCTCTGCTTGTTTCGATCGGGTGCAGATTAGCCATGTTGACGATAAAATAATAATGGTATATATAGATCAAGATGATAAGTTTTATGAATCAGGTTCTAGTATGACCCAAGAGCAACTCAAGATGTTTATTGCCGTAGTGGAGCAGGGAAGCTTTCGCGGTGCGGCCAAGGCGATTTTCAAAACCCAGCCGACGATTAGTAATGCGGTTAAGAAGCTTGAGGAGGAATTTGGCTTTCCTTTATTTGATAGAGATAGTTATAGACCGAACCTCACAAAGCAGGGAAAGGCTTTTTACCAGCAGACTAAGCGAGTTATGCAAAGCCTTGAACAGCTCTCTGTAATGGGGCACCAGCTTGGAGCGGGAATAGAGCCCAAGTTTACCGTGGTCATCAGCGGTATTGTTGAGCTATCACCCTTGTTAAAACAGATCAAGCCTATAGTTTTGTCATTTCCCAATACGGATTTCAGTATTAGCACTGAACTACTGTCGGGCGTAATGGAGCGTATAGATGACAATGAAGCTGATCTGGCATTTGCTACTTTATTCGGTGTTGAGAGTAAACATGAGTGGAAGGAAATAGGGCAGGTTGAATTAGTTAATGTTGCGGCTCCTGACATTTTTCCTGGCTATGAGATTTCACAATTGGAAGCGGCACAACTACCCCAAATTGTCGTGAGGGATACGGGCCGCTCAGAAAATAAGGGAAATATCAACTTGCTGGAAGTTGGACGCAGATGGTTTGTTAATGACTACCATACAAAAAAAGAGCTGACCCTTGCTGGACTTGGTTGGGGTCGGATACCAAAACATTTCATAAAGAGTGAGCTGGAGCGAGGTTTACTTGTACCCATTAGTGTTGAGGGGATTGAAGCATTTAGCAGTTTTGATCTATGTATTATTCGTAATAGAGAACGCTCTTTGGGACCAATTGCTGGTAGATTTTGGGACTCTTTTTAAGGTTGGTATATTTTTAATACATTTACAACTATAAGGGATTAAAGCCGCCTTACAAATTTGAGTGGAGAAATTGTTCTTCAAATAAGATGTCTATTTTAAAAAATATGTTGATAAATTAATGTGAGCTGGTTGAAACAGTTCAGACCTAAAATGAAGTTTTCTGAGTAACCGAAGGCTATCAAATCAGGCCTGAACATCTACATTTTTAGCGATATTCCCATCAATAATGGAGATTTGCGAGTTGAAATCTCTATTAGTCAGACTTAGGGTTCGATATCCACAACAACTTTCCCCATAGCTTGCCCACTTGCCAGCCGTTCATGGGCCTTGCCAATATCAGGCAAACTATAGGAACTTTCATCAAGCACAGGTTTGAGATCGCCTGCTTCAGTAATGGCTTTTAGTGCTTTTAAAATATGTCCGTGTTCCTCACGATGATAATTGTGTAGCATTGGAATTAACATAAAAATGACATGCAAAGACAAGCCTTTAAAGTGAGCAGGCGTCAGGTCAAGTTCTACCATGGAAACGGTAGTAGCTACTTGGCCGTTGAGTTTTGCTGCCTCAAAAGAGTTCGTTATATTTGCACCACCGACTGAGTCGAATACTATATCGAAGCCTGCTCCGTTGGTGTACTTCAGTACATAAGACTCAACTGATTCAGTCCGGTAGTTAATCGGCGTTGCCCCCAGTTTTTTAATCATTGCCAGTTGAGGATCTCCGGAGCCTGTTGAGTAAACATCAGCACCAAAGTGACGAGCCAGCTGTACAGCTATATGACCCACACCGCCCGAGCCACCGTGAACAAGAACACTTTGTCCAGGCTTAACCCCCGCACGCTGTAACCCTTCGTAGGCGGTTATGCCTACTAAGGGCAAAGCTGCTGCTTCCCGCATGGTCAGGTTCTCGGGTTTCAGGGCAATTAAGTTCGCGTCTGCAAAAATATATTCGGCTAATGTTCCCGGCAAGTCAGCCAGTCCACCTGCGCAGCCATAGACTTCATCGCCCACTTGATAATCGGTTACACCTTCGCCAATCTCTTCAACAACACCAGCGAAATCCATACCCAATATCGCCGGGGCTTTCGGTGAAAGGGGTAATGCAGGTCCCATTTGGCGAATCATGGTATCTACGGTATTGACGCTGGTTGCTGATATTTTAATCCGCACATGGCCAGCTTTGGTGGTCGGCTTGGGTACTTCAGCAGCTTCAAATACGTCTGGGCCGCCAAAGGTATTTACAATCATTGCTCTCATTTTGATTCCCAAAAAGTGTACTTTCTGTAGAGTTTTGTCTAAGTGTTCGAAGTAAGTAGGGCATCGCAGTCTGTAAATCATCGAATGCCCAATTGCTACTGCTAGTTTATTTTTTGTACATCCATAACCAGTTGGTTCCAGTTCCGCTGATTTTCAATATCGTGTTCCAACCCTTGTTCATCTGCGATAGAGAAGCGTTTTAGCGCAGGTGTTTTACTGGTTGCTTGATACAGCCAATAGGCCTCCGCTTTTAGCGCTTCACCGATAGGTTTATCGATGGACTCATAGACCGCCTGCTTACAAGCATTGATTGATTCTGCAGGAAATTGAGCGATTCTCTTCGCTAGGCTATCGACATACTCGCCAATTTCATCTGGCTCTAGTGCTTTGTTGATTGTGCCGAGGCTTTCCGCTTCGTCAGCATCGAAATCACGGGCGCTGAGAATAATCTCCAGCGCTTTACCCAGTCCTGTCTGCCGAGCCATCCTTGATGCGCCTCCCCCACAGGGGAGGATTCCCATACCCACTTCCATTTGCATGAATTTATATTTTCCTCGGGCTGCGAAACGCATATCGAGTGCCAAGGCCAGTTCATGGCCACCACCTCTAGCGAAGCCTTCTAGTTTGGCGATCGTTGCTTGGGGCACCTTACTGATGCGTTCACAGATAGCCTGTAAATCCAATAGTTGGGCTTCTTCGCGAGATACAGCTTCGTCAGACATATCTTTCAGTAACTCAGTATCGTAATGACATACCCAAACTTCCGGATTTGCCGACTGAAACACAACGACTTTGGTTTCTCGATCCCGTTCCAGGCGCATTGCCAGGCTGTTTAAGTCGGCCAGCATTTCTTGCCCTTGGACATTCACGGGACCAAAGTCAAATGTCACAGTTAGGATTCCGTCATCTTGCTTCGCCGTGAATGTGGTAAAACCTTCATATTTCATGGTGAACTCCTTTTAATTGAATACGTTAATGTCTTAGGTATTTTTAATGCCGAGTTTGTCGAGAGTGTTCTCAATTTCTTCAATAAGTACCTTTCTCTTTTTCACATCAAGCGCGTCTGGGTGTGGCTGGGACCAATTGCCTATGTCATTGTCAAAGTATTTACCGCTAGCGTTTGAGAACTCATCATCGAGTGCCGCCCGTACCAATATGTTGGCGCCGATACTTAAGTCTTTCCCTTGAGTTCCGTAGGCATCTTTCACCATTTTGCTACCCAGAAATGAGGCGGGATTGATTGCGATAAATTGCGGGGCCTTGTTACCAAGTGATTGGGCTAGCTGGAAGGACCACATGGTGAGAGCCAGCTTACTTTGAGCATAAGCGTCACTGTCGGATAGTTGTTGGTGACCTTTGAGCGCTTCGATGTTTACAGTTGCTTGCGCTGCAGAGGATAGATTAATAATGCGGCCATTGGCGCTAAACAGCGGCAATAGCTGTGTCGTTAACAAGTAGGGGGCAATAGCATTTACGATAAAACGAACATCGTAACCCGTGTCGGTTATTGGGTTCTGTACTTTAAATACGCCGGCATTATTGATAAGAACATCAATATTTGAATATTGAACTTTTACCATTGAGGCCAGTGCTAATACATCTGATAAATTGGATAAATCTGCTCGGAATGTATCTATATGAACTTCCGGAGAGTTTTGCTTTATCACTTCTTTCGCATTCGCTAGTTTTGCATCACTGCGACCATGTAAGAGCAAAGTTTGCCCCTTTGCTGCCAGTAATTTTGCAGTCTCCAAGCCGATGCCATCTGTACCGCCTGTCAATAAAATAGTCTTCTGCATTTGTTATTCCTTTACACTAAAACGTGGGAGAATGACTTCCGAAATTGCTTTAAGAGTTTCTTCAATATTTGCCTGGTTAAATCGGAGGTTCAGGGCAACGTGGTTAACACCGATCTCTTCTCGTGACTTTAGATATTTGCATAATTGATTAATGCCCAGTCGGTATCCCAAGTGTATGGGGTGCGGTAAAGCATCCGGGGTATCGCTTATATCAATATAGAGAGGCTCCATAACCGGCTTGTTAATAGCCGAGTTATTTTGCAACTGGCTAATAAATTGCTCTTGTGCGGCATGTGAGCGAGGATAGATGATCCAGCCATCTCCGTTGTCAACTAGCCAGCCTGAGGATTGCTGAGACGAGCCTGTTATCAGTAAAGGCAGGCTTATTTCTCTCGGCTTGGGCAATATGTCCAGATCGCCGGAAATCGACCCCAGTGAGCTCTGAAATTGAGGGTAGGGTTCTGCTGCACGACGAATATATTCGTAGCTCTCCCTGAACAGTTTGCCTCGCTCCTGATATGAAACATTCATCGCAGGATATTCTTCCGGGCGATCCCCACTGGCGACCCCAAGAATTAGGCGTCCGCCTGAGATTTGATCAACAGAGGCTGCAGCTTTTGCGATATGCACTGGGTGGCGTAAGGGCAAAATGATGCTGGCTACACCGAGGGTAATTTTCGATGTCTGGCCTGAGAGCAGCCCAAGGTAGACGAATGGGTCAAAAGTTTGACCCGCATCGCCAAAAGAAGGCACATTGAAGGGGACATCTCTAAGCCAAATCGCGCTAAATCCCAATTCTTCCGCAAGTTGGACTCGTTCAACATGATCAAGCATCGTTGGAACTGGGTTCGATGCGTAATTCTCTATGGGCACCACAAGTCCCACCGAGAGCTTACCTGGCCTAAATACAGCGTTGTAACCGGCATTGATACTAGCAAAAGAGCCACCTTGAGCTTGGTGTTGAGAGTGCACTGAGGTAGCTCCTATGCTTCTCGGTTAGGAGAGGCTTGGCGGCCAAAGGTGCTAACTAGATCACTATCAGCGGCTTGGACCTGGCCATTTTTTGCGCCGCCGTTCATAAACACTCGTACATGCATCTTTTATCTCCCACAAAGCCTAGGCCAGTCGCCAATCAGTGCTGGCTCGATCTATGATTCAAGACTAAATCATTGGAATTAGTGTATAAACGGCGTATAAATGGAGTCAGAATTCGGTTTTTGGAGATAATACGTGGATACAAATGGGGTTCGGCTATTCGTACTGGCTGCGGAGATGCTGAATATAAGCTCTGCGGGGCGGAGACTTGGATTGGCTCCCTCTGTTGCCAGTGCCCGCTTGTCCAAGCTCGAAGTTCATTTGGGGGCGGACCTATTTCATCGATCTACCCGCAAGGTCTCTCTGTCGATAGAGGGGGAGGAGTTCCTGCCTTTTGCTCGGGAGATCATCGCACAAGAGGATGCGGCTTTTGCTGCGCTGGGGCGTGGAAATTCCTCCGTGAGCGGAACGCTCAGGTTTGCGGCATCGAGCACTTTCGTTCAGCGCTTTATCGCGCCTATCCTGCCTGAATTCCTGGAAAGGTATCCTGGAGTCAACATAGAGCTGAAGCTCTCAGACACACAAGTCAGCCTTATCGAGGGCGGCTTTGATTTGGCACTGCGCAATTATGCGGTTGAAGACAGCAGTTTAATTGGTAGGAAGCTGGCGGATGATAAACGAGTTCTATGCGCTTCTCCCAGTTATTTGGATAAATACGGCATTCCTGAAAAACCACAAGACCTTGTTGCGCATCAGCTGTTGGCCTTTATTAATTCAAAGCCAAGAAAACTGATATCAATGAGTGATCGGAGCACTTATGAATTCCCCCCCTCTAACAGTAAACCCCGAGTGATTTGTGATGATGGCGCCAGTATGCGTATAGCTGCGAAATTCGGGGTAGGGATTTGTATGAGTTCTTTTTGGAATATTAAAGCCGAACTTAATGAGGGTTCCTTGGTGAGAGTACTCCCTGGATATCATATAAGTGACCAATCGGCAATTTGGCTCGTTTACCCCAAATCCAATGTTCTAACATCCAAAGTGCGAGTATTTATTGATTTTCTCATTGAAAAAATCGGAAATCCTCCGATCTGGGGGCGATAAACTGGTTGATTAAATAATGAGGAAGCTAGAGAAAATTAGACTTCCTCACTTGGGCTACAACTTTATTCTGATCTATATCGGTAAGCTTTGAGTGTTATCTATAGAATTCAGAGGGTATGTAAGGCTAATTCAATAAATCTTTTTCTAATTTGTTGCAAATGTCTTCCAAGAAAAATCCCCCTTGTTTTTCCAGCCCTCTGGAAAGCTCTAATAGCGAATCTGGGTATTGATCGACATAGTTTTGCTGAGTAATGCTATCTCTCGTTTTAAACCTTTTATACCAGGCATTGAGCTTCTTGAAACGACGGGGCAGCCTTACATCATAAAATTCATCCAGGAACATGATCAAAGGAAATGTGACACAGTCGGCAATAGTGGGAGAGTTCCCGTAAATAAATTCGTGACTTTCATTGATAGCGGTCTCTAATACATCCAGTCGTTTAATGAAATAGTAGGCTCCACTATATCCGGCATCTTTAAACTGTAGTTCTCGCTCCTGAAATACCGGGCTGATGTTATGGTTCCAGATTGCCAAAATTGTGTTGGCTTCATCTGCCATGGTGGTTAACCTAATAACGTTGGCATAGTCGATCGCATTTTCCCCGATCATGCTTGGGTTTGGGAATACTTTCTCTAGATAGTGAATGATCGCGAGGGATTCTGTAATTGAATTTTCATTATCTATTTTAAGGATTGGAAGTTTGCCATAGGGGTTCAGTTCCAGTACCTCCGGCGGGGGCCATTTCTTCTCGACTTTGGGGTCATATTCCCTTGATTTGATATCCAACCCTTTCTCGGAAAGGTAGATATGTATCCTGCGCGGATAGAGCGCCCAGGAAAAGTTATATATCTCTAAATTGTCAGTCATTTGCAGCACCTTTGGTAACGTAAAGCGTCAGAGACTAATTTTGCAAATCCAACCTCTAGAAACATTAAAAGTTACATGAGTGAAGGCGTTCATGCAACCTTTAATGTTACGTAATGGCATCTGCTTTTGCAGTGAGAAGAATTACCGGGCAGAGGCTCTCTAGGTATAAGCTGCCGGTGGCTACGGGTTTTTAGGCTTCCTGAGCCGAGCAATCCACGCGCGTCTTTTCTCTACATGTCTAAATTTAAAAGACCAAAATCTAAAAATGTCTGACCAAATTCTAAAGCCGAGAAAGTGGAATCTATGTAACTTTTAAACTGAGGGGCTATTGGGGCTTAGAGCTCATTTGGGGTAATAGATAATGATGCTTTGGCCGTGTATTTGTACATACAGGATAGGGCATAGAAAGAGTCGGGAAATCGAAATGCTTAAGTTTTTACAGCTCGCAAGTCTGGTTCAGTTTAAGTTCACGGATATTGGTTTATAAAAAGATACAGGTTTAAAAAGGTGGCTATGGAGTTTTAACCCTTCGTCTTTATTAGTGAAAGTTAGAATTTCAGTATTGAGGGTAGACCAGAATAATTTCTTAGGATTCTTGCCCATTAATTTATTGATTTCACAAAGCTCCCCAAATTTATCCGGTGACTTATGTTTGTCTAACTTAATTAGACTCAAGTGTAAGCCCCCCCCAAAAAAAGGAAGTTGATATATGGATCTTATATTTAACAATGCTGCATTACGCCAAAACCTTATAGGTTGCCCTGTAACTCATGCTGATGCATTTAAGTCAACGGCCGCTTCTCATCGTTGCGTTATCATCGTTCGCGCAACAGGGCCAACGTGTACTCAATTACTTGAGCAGGGATATGATACAAAGGGCTTTAGGATTCATGGGAAGTCATGCGATTGGGGGCCGATGGCTGGTTTTGTTTTACGAGACCCCCGGTTAAATAAACACGGGATGAGAAAAGCGGCCTATAACCGCGCTCAGCATCAAGAGGCATTCACTGATAACAACTCTGGCGCGGGATGGACTGCATCAACAACACCGCTTCGCTTACATCAGGAACGGGTTGATTGGCTGATTCAGAACGGAAAGATCAATGTTACAAGAAAAACTCAAGATCGTTACGAAGGTATAGCCAGCCACCCCAGTGGCATTACTTTTCACTATTCTCTTATCAGGGTTAACACATGCTTGGGAGATATGTGGGGTGTTTATGTTGATAAGGAAAAGAGCAGACAGTCAGGTTTTATCCAGGAGCGGGGTAATATCGTTGTTCAGTATGACACTAAGTACAAAGACATGTATGAGCCGCTACTGGCGATGACCAATCCAGTGGAGCATCGTCATTTTCGAAATGAGCACCCTCTGAATGCCATTACCGGGGATTACGACTTATTTGCTATCTGGCCATTTAAGCGGGGCGCAAAGAAGTTTGATCGATATGGAGATGATCGCCGTATTCTCGGCACTGCTCAAGCTTGGTCACAGCGCCAGCATATCGAAAATCAATTGGAAAGAAATTTCACTACCCAGGGGCAAGGCACTAAACTGGGTAATATAACTAATCGGATTTATGAAGTAAGCCAGACACTCAATTCCACAATTGGTGGCATTCGCAACCCGAGAGCTGGAGCTGGAGCTGGGCATTGGGGGCCATTCCCCAGAAGAAATGTACTATGGCACAGTGATGAAGCCGCACGCCCATATGTGAACGATATAGATTTACCCCTTATTGCATTTACTCCTGCTCGCAGTGAAGTGGTTATTCAAACTTTGCAGGCTTTTAGAGAATTTATCGCAATGTGTAGAATACATGGTGTCCATGTCACTTTGGCAGAGGGTTGGGCAATGAACCCTACCAATAATAAGCCCGACCGATTGGGGCAAGGGTATGGAAGATTTGTACCTCGCGACTGGCACTTTGGTCAGTGGATCGTTCCACCTTGGTACAATGCTTAATAGAGTTATTATGTCGATGTCTGTGGTTACTTGAAAAGTAGCCACTACTTCTCCGGTGGCTGGTTGTCAACAGCGTTTTTGGAGCGGTCCTTTTAGGTAAAGTAGATGATTCTGTGTATATTTGAGATGTTCAATATATACAGAGAGAGGGTGTGTGCGGAAACAAATACATTTATCCAGGCGGCAGTCAAGTGAGGTGCTCCAATCTAGTCAAGCTCACCATAAGCTTGTGGAGCAATTCATAGAGCATCAATCTACTTGAAAGTCTGACAAGGGGTTTCTACTTCAGGTGGTAGCTCTCGTGGGATGCGCAAGGTTGTAAGGGGGGCGACGGAATAGTACTAAACTGACATCAAAGATAAAATAGGAATTTGTTCTCAATTTTTTGTGTAACTAACTTTGAGTGCTGTTAAGCCATTTAATAATTTCTTTATGTTCAACTTCTCCTATTGTATTCATGCTTGGGTGATATCTGCCAATAATTTTAATTAACTTTACATTGTCTTTTTTCAAGTTTTCATAATCCACATAAGGAGATATTTGGTCTGAATCTGAGAGTATTAGTAGTGTTGGAACCTTGGAGGACTTTAGGAGTGGTGTTATCTTCGTGTCATCCAGATTGATTTTGGCTTTCTCTAGAGCCAGAATTGCACCCTTGCGAAAGTCTTTTTCAGGGATAATTTTGCTAAGTAGTGGGTGGTCACGTTTTGCATAATTGTACACAGCTTCATCAAATGATGGCATTGGAGCCGAAAGAATAATTCCGCTAATGTCTTGTCGTTGGGAAGAGATATGGGCTGCCGTTAGTGCGCCCATCGAATTTCCCAGAATATAAATATCCTCATCTTTAATGACGCCCTCTTTAATTAAATTGTCAATGAGGTGGTTAATATAATTGCTGTCATCCACCCCGTATTTTTTATTGCCACCTGAATCACCATGACCGAGAAGATCTGGAACAACAACCTGAAACCCAAGAAAACGGAAGTATAAAGCTGAATTGATCATAAAATCTTTTGAGGTGCGAAATCCATGCAATAAGATTACGGTACCATCGTAACTCCGCTCCATAGAGTTTCTGGTTAAATCGATTTTAACATTGTTCTCTTTGTCGCCTTCTCCATGCTTTACGGAGTACTGAAGTTTGTTATCGGTTAAAGGTGGACCATAGTAATAGCTAATACAGTTCTTTTTTTGCAGTGGGCAATATTTGTCTTTTTTGAAGTCTAAGTCTTTAATTTGATCGGCAGTTATTCTGTTGTTAAAAGAATAATCTTCAGCATTGTCTATAAAGCTTGCGATCCTTTGGGAGCAGGCTGAAGTAGCTAAGCATGTTAAGGTAATGGCGAGTACTTCAATTAGAGATACTTTGGTTTTCATGGTTTTTGACTTTAGGAGGTTGCGGTAATTTACTCGCAGGATTATTCGTTTTTCTCTTGCCTTTGATATGTGCCATATAGGCAACCAGTTCTTCTGCCTGCAAACCTGCTGTGAGGGGTACTTCGTTCATAATTTAGGGCTTTTCCAACTTTTGCCCTTGTTTTGCGAAGGGGGCTTAGGAGTCTGCTGAGGTATTGTGTTTCGAACCAGCGTACGCCTAAGATGAGTACTAATTACTTGAGCCGGCTTGTACTTCTTCTAGGCTAGCGTGTGCCACTTATGTTGGGAGTCTAGGGTTTTGCCGAATAACTAAAGTGACCACTAAACCCCTTCTTTGGTTGAGAGGGCTGTCGGCTATCCTCTAAGGCAGCATGAAAACCTCCATTCCTCAAGGTGCTACGGTGTTATATCTAGTCACAGCAAAGCGTGAGGCCGAGTATGGTGCTTACCTTTGCTTGCTGTAGTTGCGTTCCAGCATTTCCTGGCGACTTTTTTCTTCAAAAGAAAGTTCTGCAGTGGGCCTTAATAGCAGTCGCTGCAAACCGATCGGATCCCCACTTATCTCACAGTACCCGTAAGTGCCATCTTTAATCTTCTCTAATGCCCGCTGGATCTTGCGCAGAAGTAGATGCTTGCGGCCGGTAAAGCGTAGGTGTTGCTGGTTCTCCTGCTCTGCGGCCGCTCGGTCCAGGTCATCAGCTAAGGCAAGGTTCGTGGTTGCAATAGCCTGCTGTCCCTGTTCAACCTCTGCCATTAGGTCGCTTTTCAATTCCATTAGACGATGCTGGAAGAAGAATAGTTGTTTTTCGTTCATATAGTCTGAGGCGGGCATCCCCAGCAGTTCTTGCTCACTGATTTTTGGCATTCCATGAATCCCCTGTTCCATAGCTCACGTTGACTTGAAATATTAAATTGATGATATAACATATCATCATGTTGACTGAAGTGTATGTGGTTGTCTTGGGTTCTCGTAGATTAAAAGGATTGTTGTGAGAGATACTTTAGGAATTTTGGCTTCTGGGCTTTGCTTGCTGCACTGTCTTTTGACTCCTTTGTTACCGGTATTGGGAGGTTTGGGGATATTGGGTGCTTTACAAGAGGACCAGTTTCTCCATTTGCTGTTGCTTGTACCCGTGGTAATTCTGGCCTTGGCCAGCTTCCCAGCCTCTTGCCGACGCCATCAGCGCTACGCGGTAATGATTGTTGGTTTCTCCGGGGCATTGCTATTGGTTGGTGCGCTATATATCGAGGGGGTATGGGAGCTAGTTGCCAGTGTTCTTGGTGCAGGCTTATTGATTGTTGCCCACTGGGTAAATCAGCGCTTGATTTATCGGGGCGCTCTTGTCGAATAGGTGAAGATCATGAGGCTTGCAGGAGCATTGTTCGTTGTGTTTTTTTGGGCTGGCCCGGTGGCCGCAGAGGTGGGAAGCCATGTTCACGGTAAGGCGATGATGTACCTGGTGGCCGAAGCAGACAGAATCAGTGTCGAGCTGGAGTCGCCCACAGTCGACCTGGTGGGATTTGAGCATGCGCCACGTAGCGATGTTCAAAAGCAGCGGTTAGAGCAGGTTGCTCACGAGCTATCCAAGCCAGATCATTTTCTTGAGTTTGTCGGTGCCCAGTGCAAACCCTTAAGTGTGGAAGTTAAGGCGCCATATAGCGCAGAAGTTACCAGTGACAACTCAGTGCACAGTGGTTTCCGTGCTAGTTACCAATTCAAGTGTGATAATCTGGCAGAGTTCAACAGTGTCATTGTTACCCTGTTTGAGAGGTTTCCCGGTATTCATGGGATTGCAGTGCAATGGATCAGCTCCGGTCGTCAGGGGGCTGAACTGCTCACTGGTAAAGACAACAAATTGCAAATGAAATAGGCTATGAAAGCATCCCAAATCAAACAGACCCTGAGTGTGGCGGAACAAACCTGTCGCAGTTCAGGTGCCCGCCTGACTGAAAAGCGTAAGAACGTTCTTACCGTGTTGTTGCGGTCAAAAACTCCGCTCTCTGCCTATGAAATAGCGGAGCATTACAATGGTGACTTTGGCGACTCAATTCCCGCCATGTCAGTCTATCGAATGCTGGACTTTCTGGCAGCAGAGAACCTGGTTCACAAACTCAATTCAGAAAACAAGTACCTGGCCTGTGCTCATATTGCCTGTGACCACAGCCACCAGACTCCACAGTTTTTAATCTGCAATCGCTGCAGCAAAGTGCGGGAAATTGGCATTAGGCCCGAAGTCATTGATGCATTGCGGGATACGGTTGAAAGTGCTGGATATCATCTCCAGACATCCCAATTGGAGCTGGATTGTGTTTGTGATGAGTGCAGCCGGGATGCAGCTTAGTGGCAGCTAGTCAGTTAATACGCGGGGTACCTGCCAACGTTATCACTGGTTTTTTGGGCGTCGGCAAGACAACGGCTATCCGGCATCTCCTGAAAAGTAAGCCCGCTGATGAGCGCTGGGCTGTTCTGGTCAATGAGTTTGGAGAAGTGGGCGTTGATGGCGCACTTTTTGAACCAGAACAGGAAGGCAATATTTATATTCGAGAGGTACCTGGCGGTTGTATGTGCTGTGCTGCTGGTTTGCCGATGCAGGTCGCTTTAAACCAGTTACTGGCTAAGGCCAGGCCCCATCGATTAATAATTGAGCCGACGGGCCTGGGGCACCCTAGAGAGGTGCTGGCGGCTTTGTCTGATGCAGTGCGCGGCGGTGTGTTGGACCTTCGCGGTACGCTAACTTTGGTCGATGCTCGCTGTATTGAAGACGACCGCTACTTACGCAGTGAGACTTTTCGGCAGCAATTAGAAGTTGCTGATCTGGTAGTGGCTAATAAGTCTGATCTCTACGGCCCCGAAGACTTGCAAAACCTTCAGCGATTTCTCTCGTTCTTAGGTGAGGGCGCTGAAAAACCGCTGCAAGTGGTGGAGCAGGGGCGTATCGAATTGGATTGGCTCCAACTGCCCTGCAGTTTTCAGGTCTCGTCGGGGAGTGACCACCACCACCCAGTAACTCAGGCGGCGGATGAGATTGAGCTATTGCCGGAGTGTGGCTATCTCCGCTCAGAGAATAGCGGAGAGGGTTACTACAGCTGTGGCTGGCGTTTTAGCCCTGAATTTATATTTGATTATGATGCGCTCTTTTCACTATTCAGTGGCACTGACGCTGAGAGAATCAAGGGGGTATTTATTACCGAGCAAGGTGTATTTGGATTTAATAAGGCTGACAAAGTGCTTACAGTTTTAGAGCTGGATGACACATTGGAAAGCCGGGTAGAGGCGATTAACCAAGCGCGTTTGGATTGGGATGCAATGGAGAGCTCCTGGATCGCTGCCCTGGCGGATAACCAGGGTACCGAAACAAAAGTGTTTTACGAATCCAAATAGCTATATGGCCAGGCATTCAAATCTGGCCTGGCTTATTAGAAATTTTTGCATAAATTCGGTCATTTTTTCGCGGCCGTATTCCGTAAAGTTTTAATCTGACGTAAATCTCTGAAGTAAACCAATGAATATAAAATTACTCGGCCGCTTAACTGTGGCATGGCTTGCTATGTCCGGAACCTCGGGCAGCTTTGCCGCAGACCCCCTCAATGTTACCGGTGATAAGTTCCGCCAGTTGGAGGAGCTACTGCCGACACCTAACAGCTATCGCACAGCTTCGGGAGCCCCTGGTCATGCCTACTGGCAGCAGCAGGCGGATTACGATATCAAGGTTTCATTGGATGATGATAAGCAACTGATCACTGCTTCAGAGACTATCACTTACACCAATAATTCGCCGGACACCCTGCGTTACTTGTGGGTGCAACTGGATCAAAATCGCTTCAAGCCAAATTCCTCTGGTAATTTGGCGACGCCGGTTGATATGGAAGCTATTGAACCGGACACCATTCCATTTAAGAGTTTTCGTCGTGCAGTAGTATCCGGTGAATTCCCAGGCGGATACCAGATTACTAAAGTGGCTGACACTCGGGGTAGGGAGCTTCGCCATACTATTGTCGATACCGGCATGCGAATTGACTTGCCCCAGCCTCTGGTCTCAGGTTCCAGCGTGAGTTTCCAGATTGACTGGGCTTACAAGGTTATTGAGCAGAAAGCACTGGGTGGGCGTTCCGGTTATGAATATTTTGAGCGCGACGATAACTACTTATACGAGATAGCCCAATGGTTCCCTCGTATGGCTGCATATAACGATGTTAGCGGCTGGCAAAACAAGCAGTTCTTGGGGCGCGGCGAATTTGCGCTGGAGTTTGGGGATTATCGTGTTGCTATCGAGGTGCCGGCGGATCATATCGTTGCTGCAACCGGTGTTCTTCAAAATCCCAAGGATGTATTGACCTCCAAGCAGCGCGAGCGTTTGAGAAAGGCTCGAGTAGCCAGTAAGCCTGTGATGATTGTCACTAAGGATGAAGCGCTGGAGAACGAAAAAAGTCGTTCAAATAAGCGTAAAACCTGGGTATTTGAAGCTGAGAATGTACGTGACTTTTCTTGGGCTTCGTCACGTAAATTCCTGTGGGACGCACAGGGTTACAAGAAGGGTGGAACCGATACGATGGCTATGTCCTTCTACCCGGAAGAGGGCACTCCACTGTGGGACAAGTACTCAACAGTGTCCATTATTCATACAATAGATATTTATAACCGCTACAGTTTTGACTATCCCTATCCGGTCTCTATTTCCGTCAATGGCCCTGTGGGGGGAATGGAATACCCCATGATCACCTTCAATGGTCCGCGCCCTGAAATTGATGAGGAGGACCGCAGCAAGCGTACTTACTCTCGCCGCACCAAGTATGGGCTTATCTCTGTGATCATTCATGAGGTGGGGCACAATTATTACCCTATGATCATCAACTCTGATGAGCGTCAGTGGACCTGGATGGATGAGGGCCTGAATACCTTCGTACAGTTCTTGGCTGAACAGGAATGGGAAGAGAAGTACCCATCCCGCCGTGGCGATGCACGGAAAATTGTCGAGTATATGAAGAGTGAAAACCAGGTTCCGATCATGACGAACTCGGAGTCTGTGCTTCAGCTTGGTAACAATGCCTACGGTAAGCCTGCAGCTGCACTGAATATCCTGCGTGAATCCATTATGGGGCGTGAGTTGTTCGATTTTGCTTTCCGGGAATATGCCCAGCGTTGGAAGTTCAAACGCCCTATGCCTGCGGACTTTTTCCGCACTATGGAAGATGCATCAGGTATGGATCTTGATTGGTTCTGGCGTGGCTGGTTCTACACCACTGATAATGTCGATATCAGCCTTGATGCCGTACATCATTACACCGTTGGTACACAAAATCCTGAAGTGGAGGGGCCTTGGAAGCGCGCCCAGCATAAACTGGAACCCGAGACTATCACTGTTATTGAAAATCGTGCGAAAAAGTTGACTCGAATCGTCGATGCTAAGCCGGAGTTGGAAGACTTCTATAATACTCACGATGAGTTTGACGTTTCTAATGCGGATCGCAATAGCTACCAAAGTAAACTAGAAAATCTAGAGGACTGGGAAAAAGACATGCTCAAGGTTGAGAGTAATGTCTACGTGCTGGACTTTAGCAATATTGGTGGCTTGGTGATGCCACTGTTCCTGCGGCTGGAATATGAAGATGGGAGTGTTGAGGATTTGCGTATCCCCGCTGAAATCTGGACTCGCAATGCCAAGAAGACCTCCAAAATGCTGGTGAGGGATAAGAGCAAGGTGCTTAAGTCTGTAGTGCTCGATCCCCATTGGGAAACAGCGGATGTCAATGTGGAGAACAACTTCTATCCACGTCGAATTATCAAGTCACGCCTGGAACTATTTAAGGATGAAAAGCAGCGTAACTTGATGAAAGATTGGGATGAGGAGCTTAAAGAGAAAGATTAGGCCTTGGAAAAAGTGCAGCACGCAGGCGGTCGGCCTGGAGAGCTGCACTTTTGTCCTTTTTACTAAAAATATCCATCTGAAACATTCATTGTGTAGTGGTAGTAATTGATGAAAGTTTTACTTTCCTTTTTAGTGATAGTCACAACCTCGGTATTTTCATTCCAGGCAAGCGCACATCGCTATCATTTTGGTTTGACCAACCTCTCCGTAAACGAGCGTACTCAAACGCTGGAGGTTTCCCATCGTTTTTTTGTTGCTGACATTGAAAAGGCCTTATCAATAAGTGCCAGTAAAGAGTTGAATGAAGCACAAAGACAGATGGAGAGCTATGTCAATTCAAGATTTCAGATTAGCCAAGAAAATGGTGAGGTGGTGAAGCTTAATTGGGTAGGTATGGAAGCCGACGTTCATGACATTTGGATATATCAGGAAGTGCCAATGGTAGATATTTCCAGTAAAAAATTGAACGTTAAACAATCAATGCTGATGGAGATAGAGCGGGACCAGGTGAACACATTGAATGTCAATAATGGCAGGGGAACTCAAAGCTACACCTTAAAGCCCGGTGAGAGTAAGGTAGGGTTCACTTTATGAGCTGGAAACTTGTCAGATAGTATCTAATTCTGTAGTTGATCGTTCAGGGTTGACCTGACAGAAGACCTTTTGAAAACCGGTAACTGTCAGATCAAATCTGAACTGATGCAGTCAAAAGCAGAATAGCTCAATAGGCTATACGTCACTCTTGAGAAAAGTTAAATTACTTGCCCCGTTACCGGCATATATATCATGGTTGTATGGGAATTGCCGTTATGATTACTATCTTTACCAAAAAAATGAGCCATATCTAGTAGCTCCCAACCGCCTATATTTCCATCAGTAAAAACACAGTCACTTTTATTGCCTGCTCCATGACCATTTGAGGTATGAATCATTACATGTCTCATAACTCCTAAATTTGATAGAAAACCAACGAAGCAGCCCTCCGGCAAGGTCATTAAATCGTGCAGAGTATTAACTGATCGGGTTCTGGGGGTGGCTCCAAAAATTCTATTGTAGTTATTGTTACCAGTAACATTATAGTTTTTGTTGTCCATGGTTACACTTGGGCAGTTTACACCCTTGGCGCTCCAGGCACAGTAGAGCGCAGCGTCCCAGCATTGCAAACTACTTAGTTTTGTATAAAGGGAAAGCTCTGGTCCTGTCAGAGTGCCGTTCATGAAAGCGGGTTTCGCATTTCCCATCGCCTCAGCTAACAGACGCGTTCTTCTACCTGGTGTTTGCCCCTCAGGGATTAAGGTCATTAGTGGCATTTTTGTTCCTTATTTTTATGCTTAGAAGTTGTTTTCTAAATGTTAATGCACCAAATGAATCGCATTGAAGCCATGATAAATGAATGGCGGACCTAACTGTTAGAAAAAAGTGCTATTTGTAATGCTGTGTTTTAGTCGGCTAATGGCAATCTCTAGATGCGACTCTTTATTTTATATTTTTTGATTAAATGGCCGCGTTTTGTGGGCGGCAAGTCGTAAAACCCTACTTGGTATCAGGGGTTTCATTTTCGTAATTTCCGTTTCAGATCTTTAGTTTGAGTAACTGTGATCTCTGGTATCAATTTCTGGATGTTATTAACGGCTTCATGTTGCTTGTAAAGGCAGTTGAGTTGAGGTCGCTATGGTTGTTTTAGGTTGGAGTAATAGCTAGATGTAAATCTTTCTTAAATTATCCGCATCGATGGGTAGGGTGTTTGGATTTCCTTATAAAACTATTAATCTGGAGTCACATAATGCCAGTCGAGGCTATTGTGTCCTTTGGTTTTGGTGGTTTTTGGTTGTCTCCGGGGTTATATTCCTTCACGTACTTATTTAAACCAGCTGAGTACTTTCTGGTGGTGTTCTTGCCCGTATAAGAGAATAAAATTACGGGTGTGGTAATTCTTGTTGTCCTGCAGTGCATTGATGCGCTCATCAACAAATTCTGGTGTTAGTTCGATGCCGCACTCTACCGTAATGCAATGTAGCCAAGCGTTGAAATTCTCTGGTACTACTGGCTGGGTCATAATAACTCCTAATTATTTTCTTGGTGCCTACGGGCCCTAAGGGAAGTTCTTGTGAAAACGCAGGGATTTATCTAAGTTCTTATTGAGGGCAATTTATAAAATGGAAAAACCACCGGCAATGATTACTGCTGGTGGTTTGATTGATTGACTAAAGCCTTTCCCTGACTAAAACATGCCTCGCAATCCAACACTAAAGTTCCGCCCCGGCAGTGGAGCAAGTTCCTTTAGGAAGGATGAATGCACGTAAGCTAACTCGTCAGTTAGATTGTTAGCCTTCAGGTAAACGGTGAGGTCGTGTTGGCTTCCTTGAAAAGTGTATGCAAGCTCAGTATTCAAAAGTGTGTAAGCAGCAGTGCTGGTTTCCAGTTCTGATACTTTGTTTTGCTCAAACGCGTGCGTAATCTCAATTCCTGCATCCCATCCATTGGAGCTATAACTCAACATACTGCCCAATCGTGCAGGTGGAATACGAGGCAGGTTACCTCCGTCATCTAACTTTCCACGAACAGTGTCTCCCCACAGTGTTAATGTGATTGGCTTGGATATTTGCCAGGCAAATTCAGCTTCTAGCCCGTAGAGTGTCGAATCAGCTTGATCGAAGACATAAACGGGTAATTCGCCATGATCGTGACTCTCTTCTTCCTCATCGTGACCATGCTCTTCAATATCTTCGCTGGTGTAGCCCGTATTTCGCTCGTAGTAGAAATTATCAACCTGGTTGTAGAATAGATTCAGCACCCAGCCGATATTTCCGGAATGCCGGCGAAAACTGAGGTCAATGTTGTTGGAAACCTCTTCCTCAACATTGTTCTCGTAGTAAAAATAGGGCTCTTCTGTGTCATCCAGTCTAAATAGTGCGCCGACTTCGAAGGTGCTGGTGCCAATATGGGGACCATAAGAAAAAAGTTCAGCGGCACTGGGTGCTCGTTGGGCGTGGGTAAAAGAGATGCCGGCATTGTAATTAGCGGCAATGTCCCAGACCAAGCCGGCAGAAAAACTATAGGGTGTGAAAGCTAACTTATCGAGATTTCCCCCCTCCCAGTCATCATCGGTGGCTTCGATAGTGACTCTTTCGATTCGGGCTCCTAACTGCCATAGGAACTCTCCCGTGTGCTTTTCCTGTATTAGCCCAATCGCTGAGCTTTCCGTTGTGCTCGGCGGAGTGAACGCCTCTTCGCCTATTGCTTCAAAATCGGTGGTTTTGCTTTCCAGGGTTATTGCACCACGCCAGCCGGCCATATCTTGCAGCAGCAGGTTGACCCGTGCTTGCAGTGTTTGATTACTGAATGTCGTACCGATAGCGTTGTTTTCGATCTCAGAATGTTCGTAGTCTGTGTAGCCAATTCTGGCATCCAGGCCGCTCAACCATGGGTTATCCAGTGACAGTTCGCTAGCCAATTGCCAGCGGTCCTGTTTCAAGTCAGAGACTACTTCTAACTCTTCTTCATGCTCGTCATGATGCTCTGACTCATCTTCCTCGTGTTCCTCATGTTCTTCAGCGTGCGAATGACCGTGCCCGGGAATACCATTAACTCGCTCCAGGCGTCCATAGGCAAGGCCGATAGATCCATTATCTAAAAACCAGTTTCCACCAATGTTGAACCCGTTGCTTTTTGAATCGCTGTTCTCTAAGACCCCACTGGAATGTTCGTCATGATTATTTGAGGAGGGGATTTCATAGTCATCACCTTTGCGCCAGAAACTGTCCACGTGGTATGCCAGCTGGTCATTACCGCCGGTATGGGCCAGTGAGGCTTCGCGTTCATTTGCAACAGTATTGCTTCCCAGCGAATAAGCAGTCCTGTTTTCACTAGAGGTGGGTATTCTCTCGTCTACCACATTGACGACACCACCAATGGCTCCGGACCCATAAAACAGGGTGGCGGGGCCTCGCAGGATTTCTATCTGCTCTGCGGTAATTGTCTCTGTGGCGACGATATGGTCTGGGCCAACCCGGGAGGCATCAGCGCTATCGAGTCCATTTTGGGTAATCAGGACCCGGGGGCCGTTGAGCCCCCGGATGATTGGACTACTGGCTACTGGTCCAAAGTAGCTGGAATGAACTCCCACTTCATTTTTGAGGGTTTCTCCCAGAGTGGAGGCTTGTTTTCGACGTAGCTCTTCGCCAGCGACTACGGTTACAGGTTGTGCCGACTCAATAGTAGAGGCATGTAATGGTGTGGCTGTTACATCGATTTGTTCGATAACGGTGTGTTGCAGGGTAACCTTGAGGGGCTCATCCTGACCGGCTTGTAAAACTATCGTTTTGTGGCTGTGCCCTGGGGCATTGATGTGGATTTCGCGGAGTTGCGAAGTATTCACCTCAAGTGAAAATCGGCCCTGGGCATCTGTTTGGGTCTGTAGTCGACTTCCCGCGACTTCAATACTGGCGCCATAGATGGGCTCTCCAGAAGTATCTAATACCTGTCCGGAAATTCCATGTGCTAAGTTTGAAAGAGTCATCAGTGCGAAAAGGTTCGCGGTAAATTTCATGGGTTATTCCTAATAAGAGTTTTACGTCCCAGTAAGCGCTCCTCACTCGTCGGCGGACCCGAAATCGAAAGTGAGTAGCAGTCGCAGTTGGCCGGGCTCGACACTCGGCGAGCGGTGGATGAGACCGGCCCCTTCATTGCCCTCCCAGAGTTCGCCTTTGAGAAGGGCAACCGAGCCGCATGCCAGGTGATTGATGGAAGTTGGAGGGAATTCCTGGTTAGCCTTTAAGTCGAGCGTATTTGGGTCAATAGAGTCTGGTGCCAGCCACTCTGTACCCGTACCTAAATATGTCGTAATCAATCGGCAGGGCACCCGATCTACATGAAACTTGGGGCACATTGCACCGTTCAGGGTTGTTAAACGAATACCGACTCCACTTAGCTCAAATAGGTAACTGAACATATCTGCCAGTAGCTGGATATCAGCACACAAGTGCGGGTAGGGAGCAAGCTCTGGCAATGCTTCACCGAGGCGCTCGATCTTGGAGGTGGGTAATAGAATCCTGCGGTTGGGGTGTACACCACTATTTAAGAGGGTGCGGCAATCACTGGCTATGCTACTGGGCAGTTCCCGTTGCCAGATGGCCATATTGATATCAGCTCGGAAAATATCTGCTAAAACTTCTCCATTATCTGCAGATACGGCCCGACGGGTATTTGGCAGGTCTGCCTCTGACAGTCCTTCCTCTTTCGGAGCCAGTTCAGCACTTGGAGTTTGTGTGATAAGTGTCTCATGGCTTCTTTCTGTAAAGTCGGTCAGGCTCAAGCTAATCTCCAATTAAGTAACTTCGTCTAATAAACTCTATTTTTAGAGGCTTTAATTGCTTTGCTCTCTGCTGTGGCGGGCGCTGCAATACCTAAATTCCTCACTCGCACTACCCACCTCCCAATACAAGCTATGATATAACATATCATATTGAGAATGGTCGGCCTAGGCAACCTCCAACATTGGGGTGAATCAAGCTTGAAGACCGAATTCATCGGGAGTTCTGACAGCTGGAGGGAACCTTGGTGAGGCGTATTGACCACTGCCTGGCGCAAGTAGATTATTCGGCGATGTTCTTTTTAGCAGCAAAACTGTTTATCGCAGATTTCTTTCTTGCTGTCGTCGTAATTCACATTTTGCTCAGATTTGATTGAATCAAAATGATATGGTGTATCAATTGTGTATTTATAGTTTATCCCACTTGAGTGGAGGAGCCAGGGAAATAATGGCAATGATTGGCAGGATTTAGCTAGGGGTGCAGCTTCGTGCCGGCCTGCAGCTGGGGAGGGTGTGTTACTCTGTCAGCCTGCCGTGTTTATGAGTGAATTTTCGGTGTACCGGAAAAGACAGGGTTAGCGTTGGGAAGTACCCAAAATTAACCTGTTATTTTTTAAATATTGCTGAGTAAATATGAAAATAAATAATTCTATTGTTTACGGGGTTGCAACTGCAGCATTATTTGCTGGAGCGAGTTGCGCCAGCCTCGCCGCAGAGAAAGAGAGTGTTTCGACAGAAGGCATGTGGCAACCTCAGCAGTTGCCTGAGCTGTCCAAAGAGCTTCGGACTCATGGCCTGGAGCTGGACCCAGCCAGCATGACCAAGCTTACTGAATTTCCAATGAATGCGGTGATCAGCCTGGGAAACTGCTCTGCTTCCTTTGTCTCTCCCACGGGATTGGTGATTACCAACCACCACTGCGCCTACGGTTCAATTTCATACAATTCAACTGAATCCAAGGATTTACTGGCTGAAGGTTTCCTGGCCGGAGATTTGTCTGAAGAGCTGCCTGCTGCACCGGGCTCCCGCGTCTACGTCACCGTTGCAATGAACGAAGTAACGGACAAGGTTAACGAACGCCTGACAGATGAGATGGATGGTGCTGCACGTTTTGCCGCAATCGAAGAAGCGGAGAAGGCGCTGGTTTCCGAGTGTGAAAAAGATCCGGGCCATCGTTGTGATGTCTATAGCTACTACGGCGGTTTGAACTACTACCTGGTTAAGCAGCTAGAAATCCGCGATGTGCGTTTGGTTCATGCGCCGGCGTCTTCGATTGGCAAATTCGGCGGCGATATCGATAACTGGATGTGGCCTCGCCATACCGGCGATTACGCTTTCTACCGCGCCTATGTTGGCAAAGATGGTAAACCGGCTGATTATTCCAAAGATAATGTCCCTTACGAGCCCAAGCACTATTTGCCTGTAGCGGCAAAAGGGCCTAAAGAAGGTGATTTCGTGATGGTTGCCGGTTATCCGGGGCGTACAAACCGTTATCGCACTGCCCAGGAAGTGGAAAGCAACTTCAACTGGTATTACCCAAACATGCAGCGGGTACTGGGTGAATGGTCGGAAACGATTGGTGCGGCAACTGCCGACAATAAAGATGCAGAGTTAAAGTATGCAAGTCTCGTGGCAGGTTTGAATAATTACTCTAAAAACTTTACCGGTATGATGGAGGGTTACCAGCGCAGTGATCTATTGCAGCGTAAAGAAAAGCTGGAAAAAGATTTGCAAGCTTGGGTGGATTCAGACAAGGCCCGCGAGAAAAAATACCAGTCGACGATCGATGATCTTGAGGCGCTGGTTGTAGAAAAAGAATCAACCCGTGAACAGGACCTGGCCATCGATTATATGGATCGTTCAGCCATGCTGGGTGCTGCGAGCAAACTGTATCGATTGGCCAAAGAGAACGAAAAACCGGATGCTGAGCGCAAGCCGGGTTATCAGGAACGGGATCTAACCCGATTCAAAGAGGGCATGCGTCGTATAGAGCGCAGCTATCACCCATCAGTCGACAAACAGATCTGGCTTTACTTCCTGGACCGTTACCAGGCGCTCCCGAAGGAGCAGCGTATAGCCAGCTTTGATCGTTACTTGAATATCGGCAAAGGCAATACTGACCTAGAGGCAACTCTCGACAAAATGTATAAGGAAACAGAGCTTTCCGATGTCGAGGTACGTGATGCGTGGATCGGTAAAAAGCCTGAAGACTTCAAAGAGAGCAAGGATCCGTTTATCCAGCTGGCAGTGGCAATGTACGATGATATGCTTGAGCGTGAAGAGCATGAGGAATCCATGAAAGGGCGTTTCGCCCAATTGCGCCCACAGTATATGGAGATGCTAATAGATTATTACCACTCCTTAGGTAAGCCGGTCTACCCGGATGCAAATAGCTCTCTTCGCGTGACTTATGGCCTGGTTAAAGGCTATGAGCCACCAGCTGGAACAATTAAAGAGGCAGCAGATGGTAATGACGGTAAACAAGGCTTTGTACCTTTTACAACATTGCGTGGTATTAAGGCAAAGTATACCGGCGAGGACCCCTTTGATGCTCCCAAGGCTTTGATGGAAGCGATCGATAAGAAGAACTATGGCCGTTACTATGAAAAGCAGCTGGATTCAGTACCGGTTAATTTCCTAAGTACCGTAGATATTACGGGCGGTAACTCAGGATCTCCGACAATGAATGGTCGCGGTGAGTTGGTGGGAGTCGTATTTGACGGAACCTACGATAGCATCAATGCTGACTGGGACTTCACTGATAGTACCCGGGCGATTCATGTCGATATCGCTTATATTCTCTGGGTAATGGAGAATATTGACGGGGCCGGATACTTGGTTCGGGAGATGGGCCAGTAGCCGACTATAGTTGAGTTAACGCCCTCAGTGAGCAATGCTCACTGAGGGCGTTATTCTTTGTAGGGTTGAATGTTATCCACTTCCATACTATAAGCCGCAGTACCGAATTCACTCTCCATTTTTAGTGTTCTTAGTTTCCCTTCTATTGAGAAAGGCTCGTACAGAGCGTCGACTTGAACTCCCTCAGGAAAAGTGCCGTGGATAACCTGATTCGGAGGTGGGGGGGGTAAGTGGATACAGGCTCCAAAGTAGGGCACCAAAAGGAAGCTGGAAATCGTTAATTCGTCATTAAATTCAATCGGGACGATAAATCCAGCAATACGTATCTGTTGATTGTCGAACTCTGGTTTTATTCGAGTGGAAGTCAAAGCGGCTTGGTAACGGCTTTCATTTTCAGTCGTAGTGGTAATAGCTGATGTGTTAGGCATTGAGTCGGCAGCCGAGCCTTCAACAATATCATCTATGTATTCTGGTGGGTTGAGTAACGCATCCAGATCATCTTTCGGGATTAACTCTTCCCAGCTGACTTCGCGATAATTGATACTTATTTGTTTGACTTGAGTATGTTCTGCAACTGGGGGCGAAACTGGACGAGTTTCAATTCGACTGTCACAGGCAGCAGCGAGTAGTGCAGTGGTCAGGGTGCAGGCTGCCGAAAGGGGAGTTCTGTTCATGGCTCGGATTTATTTACTATATAAAATGATGTGATATATCATTATATATCTGTTTGCAAAAATCCATGCTGTAAATGAGGTAAAAGATGAATGCCTTCACTACAAGACCTCAACTTGCTATTGAGGTGGAGCAGTTGCGCTTCGCCTATCGTAAAGGCCCGGCGGTTTTAGAAGTCCCCTATTGGTCGCTACCAGTGGGGGAGCAGGTGTTTTTACGCGGCCGCTCCGGTAGTGGCAAGTCAACGCTGCTGAACCTCCTGGCAGGCATTCTGGTTACAAAATCGGGGAGCCAAAAGGTTTTAGGCCAATCGCTGGGCGAACTGAGTGAGCGCAAGCGGGACCGTTTCAGGGCGAAACACATTGGTGTTGTATTTCAGCGATTTAACCTGATTCCCTATTTGAGTGTGGAGGACAACATTCGTGTCGCCACCCACTTCGCTGGTTTCCGAGGCGATTTTCGAGGCAGGGTTAGGGAGTTGCTAGGGGGGCTGTGTTTGGGAGAAGAGGTTTTACCCAAGAAAGTGATCCACTTGAGTGTCGGGCAGCAACAGAGAGTGGCAATTGTGCGTGCATTGATCAATGAACCGGAATTGTTACTGGTTGATGAGCCTACATCAGCTTTAGACCCCGAAGCGAGAGATGCATTTATCCAGCTGTTGATGAGTGCTTGTGAGCAAAAGAAATGCACACTGGTTTTTGTCAGTCACGATAGCTCCCTGGAACGACACTTCCCTTTGGTTGCGGATATGCGCGAAATAAATATTGCCTGGAAACTCAGGCCCGATTGGGATACTGCACCGGAGGCATTAGCCGATGTTTTTTAAGCTTGCCTGGCGAAGCCTGATGCAGCGTAAGGGTAGTGTGTCACTGGCCGTTTTGTCTGTGGCAATCAGTTTGATTCTAGTGTTGGGGATCGAACAGTTGCGCAGCCATACTAAAAACAGTGTTGGTCGAACTATTTCCGGGGTAGACCTTATCGTTGGTGCGCCTACAGGACAGTTGAACCTCTTGCTGTACAGCATTTTTCATATCGGGAGTGCCAGTAATCATATTTCATGGGAGAGCTACCGGAAACTTTCTAACTTGCCCCAAGTAGATTGGGCAATCCCCTTATCCCTAGGGGATTCCCATCTGGGTTACAGGGTAGTGGGAACCTCAACGGGATTTCTGGATCACTACCAATATGGCAATAAGAGGCCATTGGAACTATCAACCGGCCAGAATTTTATCGATACTTTTAGTGTGATATTGGGGGCGGAGGTCGCTCGAGAGCTTAATTACCAACTTGATGACACTCTAATATTAGCACATGGCCTTGTTGGAACACGCTTTACTGAGCACGTTGAAAATCCCTTTATCGTTAGCGGAATACTGAAGCCTACTGGTACACCAGTAGATCGAGCACTCTATGTGAGCTTGGCGGGACTGGAAGCAGTTCATGGTGTTAACGTGGAGCACGATGATCTGGTGCCCACTAATATTACGGCCTTCTTACTGGGGCTTAAATCCCCTATGGCGACATTCCAGATGCAGAGAAAAATAAATGAATATTCCAAGGAACCACTATTGGCAATTCTGCCGGGCATTGCATTATCGGAGCTTTGGCAGATATTGGGTGGTATAGAAAGGGTATTATTTTTTGTTTCTGCTCTAGTGGTTTTCGCTGCATTACTTGGCCTGTGTATCTTACTGCTTTCTACGATGCGCGAACGTAGATCCGAGATTGTACTGCTGAGGACTATAGGTTCTGGTCCTTTGTTTCTCTTTTTACTAATCCAGGCTGAGGCACTATTGGTTTTACTTTTAGGTGTGGTACTTGCTACTTCTGGGTTGATATTAGGGGGCTGGCTGGTTGAACCGATACTGATAGATAAATTTGGGGTTTACTTGGATGGCATTGTGATAGGTGAACATACTATCGTGCTTTTAGTTTTAGTCTTGGTGAGCACCTTAATTGTGACTGCATTTCCCGCAATAAGCGCATGTCGTCAGTCTTTAGGGGGTAGCGATTTTCTGCGTTGACTAGGGGGTTAGGCTGAGTTAACCCCACACTAGTAGCACTTTAAGTTATTGATATTAGAAATAACCAAATATCTTTTATTTTGTGGATGATACTAGTTTTGTAATTTCTATATATTTGCATTGTTGCCTTTCCATACCATTCGTGATCCTATTTCCAGGCTGCAAATTTTCCTGTCATGGGAAATGTTTATATCTCATGCCTTATAGCAGCTCACGAGCACTATCTAATAATTTTTCGTAACAAGGAAATAGTTTTGAATAGGATAATACTAACAATCTTAATGTTGCTGGGTAGCCTCAATATATTTGCTTCAACCCCGGATATTGAGCAGGCTAAGGACTCTTTAGAGATTGTAAAAGAATTAACCCCATGGCCTTGGGAAGAGTCGGTAACTCCAATTCTTGAAGAGTATATGGCAGCTGAATTTGATCAATACTCAGGGATGGCAAAATCCCACTATATGGTTGAAGAATTACTGATGCACAAGTGGGGCCAGTCAATCACAGAATTTATTGTATTAGCGGAGCTTCTATACACGTTTCAGCCAGAAGACTACCAGGAGCAATATAGGCCGGAATTTGATGCCGCTATCGCCGACCTGAATCTATTCAGATTGGCAATTAATGAGTTACTGCTTCCCCATGTGCCTGGTTATAAACTGAAACAGCAAATTTTGACTAAGCGCTTTGATGGTGAGGGTATGGTAATTGCTGTCTTTGATTTGTTTGATTCGACACGCTTACAAGAGCAGCGCGAACAGTATCCCAATATTGAAGCAGAAGTTGCATTTGGTGATCCCATTACTTTCCTTCATGGTAACACCGTAATTGATATCATTTTGGATATTGCTCCGAAGGCAACTATTGTACCCGTTAGTGCCGAGAGCAAAACTTATAATGATGCAATGGCCTATATGCGGTATCGAGATGACATTAGTGTGATCAATATGAGCCGTGCATTCCATATCACCAATGACCAACTCGACCAAGAGTTTGCAGAGCATCTTTCCGCTATTTTACAAAGTAAGATTTTTACCAAGTCACTGGGAAATACAGGTACGGATCTTGAGCATAACAACTCCGATGTGAGAGAGCGCTTGGAACTACCGCCACTCGGCAGCTTCTTTACCTATGACCTGGATTTAATCAGGGCATTCCTTGCTCAGAATGAAGGGCAGGCCGGCGCTGAGAATTTGTTTTTTGCAATCAATCTCCAGCCATTCTCAAATGAGATCTCACTTACGGCGACGGTTCCGGGTTACAACCCCTTGGCTATTAAGCAGAGCTTTGCTATTGCCGGCGATGCAGTATATTCAGCTTCCAGTCAAAACTTTGAGTCCGGTAGCTCTTTTGCCGCTCCTCAACTAGCGGCTGTCAGTCTATTGCTCCTTGAAATGGCAGACTACTATGGCCTTAGCAGGGTAGAAGCTGCTCGAATAGTGAGCAAATCATTGAAAGATAATGCTCGCCGCAGTTGGTTAGGTGATCACAACACCGGGCTTGGGTTCGTTGACGCCCACCGGGCTATGAGCGCTATTCTGAGAGCGAATAGAAAATAAGCTTGATTTAGTCATCGAGTTGAATGAGAGTGCGCTGGCAGGTTGAATATTTGCAGCCTGCCAGTTACTTATAAAGATGGTACTGTGGGTAAAGGAAGTAAAAAGAAAAGGAGTGAATATTGAACATACTTTCTGCTCATATGGGGTCCTCATTCAATGAATTATCTCCACTGCTGCAATTTGCACACACTGGGGTGAAGAGGTATGAGGGATCTGTTGTAGTCAAGCGAGGTGGAGTTATTGCGAATACTATTTGTTCAATATTTCGATTTCCGAAGGCGAGTTCAAGTTCGCAGTTAGTTGTTGATTGTGGGCACTTTTCCGATCGGATGGATTGGGTGAGAGATTTCGATGGGTTCAAGATGAGTTCATCATTTTATTCAGAAAAAAATTACCTGGTGGAAAGGCTCGGCCCTTTGGAAATGCAGTTTACCGCTCATAATGTCGACGGAGCACTTGAATATCAGTTTTCAAAAACGAAGCTATTAGGTATACCTTTGCCAAAGTTTCTTTGGCCCAAAGTCAAGGCTTATGAAACAGAGAGTGAAGGGCAGTATCAGTTCAGTGTCAGTGTGCACATGTTTTTAGTGGGGTTCATTTTATCATATGCTGGCGATCTGAAAATTACGGAACCCGCTTGATTTAAAATGCCATTAGGGAAGAGCGATCTCAGTAACAAGCTCTTCCCCAGCTACAATACATGATTTACTTACCTGGTATTAGAGGCTTCCGCTAGTCCCTTCAGGAGTTTCTGACTATCTGTGTGAGTGCCAAAGACACCTCCCTGCATAGTAATCATCTTGAGAGCTGACTCATGATTGCCGATGTCGGTCGCCCCTGTGCAGTCTGATAGAAGCAGGCACTCGAATCCTCGATCATTTGCTTCCCTCATGGTGGTGTGTACGCAGACGTCGGTTGTAACGCCCACGAGAATCAAGTTATCGATCCCTTTAAGCTTGAGTATGAGCCCGAAGTCTGTAGAAAAGAAGGTACCTTTGCCAGGCTTATCAATAATGACCTCGCCAGCTTTGGGCGCTAGTTCAGGGATCACGTCCCAACCAGGTTCCCCTCTGACTAAAATACGCCCACATGGTCCCGGGTCGCCGATACCGGCAGCAATTTGTCGCGAGCGCCAGCGTTTGTTTGGAGGGAGGTCAGAAAGATCGGGGCGATGTCCCTCCCGGGTGTACATAATGTGGTAGTTTTCTGCCCGCATCGCATTCAATACTTGCTGGATGGGTTCGATGGGCTTGCGCATTGCCTCCAGGTCATATCCCATCTTGTCGACATAGCCGCCGGGGCTGCAAAAGTCCACCTGCATATCAATAACCACGAGAGCGGTGTTTTCTGGCCTTAGATCCCCATTATATGGCCACTTGTATGGGTTGGCCTCGACAGGGCCATTTTTGTCCGATGAATCTGAAGAGCTCATTGTCAAGGCCTCTACTTATTGATAGAGAAAGTGATTGCTAATGGATAATAGCGTTGATTGAGAGCTTGATTGAATGGCAAGGCTTTATCGGGCGCACAATTCTTGCTTAGGTGAGGCATAGCTGGATTTGCATAAGTAATAAGTGCTCATCTGGTAGTGGGTTTAGGCGTATCTCTCCTATATCTTTTATTCATGAAGGGCCAAAAATATTTTGACATATATTTTTGTGTATACGTGTCTCTTCAAGTATTTGATCAAATTTAAAAGGCGGTTTTTATTCGTATATCTAGCATTTGAAATTGCGAATGCGATTTTATTGTGCGCTAAATATCTACAAACAAGATCGCGGTTGGATAGTTGAAGCTTACTTCTATATTACGGTTCAAAGAGTTCGTTCCACTGATATGTGGAAGTGAAACGTCATACTTTTTTTATTGAAAAATTATCTATATCATCCTGCGGGTCATTTTGAGTGAATTTTAGTGGGGCTTATTTGGTACTCCCTTCTGGTTTAGAAATATAGGGATTAAAGAATATCCGCTTATGTATTCATCTTTGAAGTTAAGAACCGTTTTTGGATGTAAGTAGTTAAAGGAAAGTTTGTGGAAAATCTTAAGAAGGGAATTTTCGCTGGTGTTGCATTACTGATTATTCCTATCGCCATGGGGACTGTTTTCACGGTTGACGAGGGGCACGTAGGAATTGTAAAGCGATTTGGTAAGGCAATCTCACAGGTTGATCCTGGAATTCATACGAAAGTCCCATTTATGGACAATGTGGTCGAAATCGAAGTAAGAACCCGGAAAAATGTTGAGACGATGAATGCCGCCACTGCAGAACAAATGCCGTTAAAAGCAGTGACTGCGGTGAACTGGACGGTAACTCGCAGTGCAGCCATTGATTTGTATAAGCAATATGGCGGTTTGGAACAATTTGAACAGCGGATTCTCGATCCCAGGCTGAGAAGCGCCAGTAAAGCTGGTCTGGCTGAATTCAAGGCAGAGCAGATTATCCAGAACCGGAATGCGGCAATTCGACGTATTGAGGAGCTCTTGGAGGAGGAAACCAAGGGGTTGCCTATGGAATTGGGAGATGTACAGATTGAGAGCATCAGCTTGCCTCCCAAGTACATCCAATCTATTGAAACCAAGCAGACAGAGTTGAACCTGGCGGCTGCCGAAAAGCACAAATTGGAACGTCAAAAGCTGGAAGCGCAACGTGAGGTGAATACTGCTAATGCGCGCCGTGATGCCACTAAAGCTAAAGCAGATGGTGAAGCACATAAGATTCGTGTAGAGGCCGAGGCGGAAGCTTTTGCGATTCTGGAGAAAGGGGAAGCGGAAGCCGCAGCGATTAAAGCAAAAGCTGATGCGATTGCCAGAAACCATACCTTGGTTGAATATATCCGCGCGCAGCAATGGAATGGTCAAATGCCTTCAACGATTATGGGTGGCGATCAGCCAATTCTGTGGGATATGGGGAATAACTCAGACCGCAGAAATTAAGATGGCCCAAAGCTAGATTTTTGCTCGCTTTTTACACAAAAGGTTTGGTGCTTATCAATAGGAAACGCCAAGCCTAGTTTGTTCAGTTGGCAGTATTTCCTAAATTCTAAATGATGGTACAGTTATTACTTAATAAGGACTGTTTGTTAGTCTCTTAGTTACTTGACTTGCCAAGTAACTCCTCCCAATACCCGAAAGGTACTTTTCGGTGTGCTAATTACCCAGTTTATCCGGATTAAATTTATTGATGTTCCTCGGGTATTACGCACTCTAAATCAAGGAGATTCCGGTTGAAACACTTTATATGGTTTATCACTGCTGCAATATTGGTTTTTGGTGTCAGCAACTCGGTGATTGCAGAAGATGGGGGCTCATGTAGCAAGTTATGTACTTTTGTGCTCAAGAATAGTCGGACCTCAGAATATACGGTAATTAATAGGGAGAGGGCAGCCAGGCAGTTCACACCATTCTCTACTTTTAAGGTTCCAAATACCCTTATTGCACTTGACTTGGGTTTAGTTGAGAACCTGTTACAAGAGCTAACCTATAATCATGACAAATACCCGGCTAAAGGGTGGTGGCCTACAATCTGGTCAGAAAGACCTTTGACAATTCGCGAAGCATTTCAAAATTCAGCGGTTCCGATCTATCAGCAATTAGCAACGGAGATTGGCGCGAAGAGAATGAATCAGTATTTGGCAGGTTTTAATTATGGTAATCGGGATGCTTCGTCTGGTATTGATACCTTCTGGCTCAATGAGAGTATCAAAATATCCGCGTTGGAGCAGGTAGACTTCCTGGAACGTTTATTTACTGGTCAATTACCTGTATCGCAGTCAGCTATAGATAAAATTAAAGAAGTGATGCTGGTAGAGGAGACTGATACCTATAAGTTATATGCAAAAACAGGAGGAGGGCCAATAGCTAAAAATAAGGCTTTAGGCTGGTATATTGGAATTGTAGAGTCCAATAACAATATTCATTATTTTGCGATTAACATAGATGGCAGCAGTTTTCGGGAAGTACAAAAGAAAAGAATTGAAATTGCCAGAAAGAAACTATCTGAGTTGGGGGTTATTTAGGCTCTTTATAGCAAAGCTGTGGTACGTCTGTTTTGCAATGGTTAGGGCTTTTTGATTGATTGTTGGGAGTCAATCGGCATAATGGCGATCAAATTCACTTTCATATGGGGCTTCCTATGGGAACTCAAACTGTAAAAGTTATATTTGCTTTATTTATCACCACCTTTTGCTCATTATGCCTGGCCGCCGATAAAGTAGCCAATTTGGATAAGCTTCTGCTTGTATCGGGTTTCACCAAGCAGGTTGAGGGGTTTCCTGAGCTAGTAAAATCTGGATTTGCGGAAGGCGTACAGCAGGGTGCACCAATTCCTCAGGATAAACTGCAAAAGATTCTTGAAAGTGCAGATAATACAATTTTGCCGTCCATCATTATGGATGAAGTGCGCTCGTCACTGAGTACTTCTTTGACCGATAAAGATGTTGAGGTCTTATTGGCTTGGTATGAGTCAGATATCGGTAAGAAAATTACTAAGGCTGAAGAGGAAGGAAGCTCTGAAGAGGCATTCCAGAATTTGATGGCTAATGCACAGCAGTTGATGGCTGACACAAAGCGCGTTGAAATGGCAACTCGTATTGATCAGCTTGTTGGTGCTACCGATATGGCGATGGAGATGCAGGCCTCTACGGGTATAGCTGTCTATTCCGCAGTGATGGCAGTGATGGCTCCCGGCCAAGAGATCAATTTAGATGCTTATAAGGCACAAATGGAAGCAATGAAGCCCCAGATGCGTCAAAATGTTGAGCAATTTGTTACTCTCTCTTTCGTGCAAACTTATCAAGGCTTCGACGATGCAAGCTTAGCGAAATATGAGAAGTTCTTGAGCCAGCCAGAAGCTAAAAAATTCAATTCCTCTTCAATGGCAGGGCTTAATAAAGCTTTAACACAAGTAATCGGCCGTTGGTCCGGTGATATGGCTTCTATACTTAAAAACGAAGCGAACTGATTATGGGGTAGGGAGCTCCTGAATATCTTTATACTTCTTAATTAGAGTATTTAGGGGGTTCTCGGCCTACCGCCTGCATCCATATTAGCTGTAAAGGAAGCAGGCGGTATGACCATCACACTTTTACCTTTCCGTTCTATACCCTAAAGTGAGTCTCATAGGCTTGTCAGTTATTTAATAAAATAGCTTGTCAATTCAAATCATTATATTCTCTTGCACTTCTACAGTCCGATTAGCTGGAATGCGGTAATAGTCGATAGCACTACTTGAATTCCTTACCATGGCGGCAAAGATCCGCTCTCGCCAATTTGCCATTTTGCTATAGCCGCCTTTAACAGGAAATATGTTATATCGGCAGGTAAAGAAAGAAGACTTACTTGGATCTATATCCAAAAGGTGCATTTTGTTGAGTTTATTTATGGCCCCTTCGACATCTGGGCGTTCCATATATCCATAACGTAATATTAGCCTGAAACATCCCTCTCTGATCTTGCTAATGATTGCTCGGTTCTTTGGGAGTACTTTTGGTGTGTTGGCCGACGTAACGGTTAGGAAAAGATTCTTTTCATGAAGGACACTATTGTGCTTCAAATTGTATATCAGGGCATGAGGTACAAAGAGTTGATTGGTTCCCACAAATATTGCAGTTCCAGGTACTCGTAATGGGGGATTATCAAAAAGTGAGTTTAAATAGGGCTCTAATTTAAAATTTTTCCCCTGTAAGTAACAATTTATCGCTTTTTTTCCATCTCTCCAAGTAATCATCAGCATCGCAATAAAGGCGGCTAAACTTATAGAGAACCACCCCCCGTGGCCTATCTTTGCCAGGTTTGAAGTAACAAAGGCAAAATCAATAAAAGCAAAGAATGAGCCGACAGCCAGGCAAATTATCAGATTGTATTTGAGGTAGTGACGATACACGATTGCTGCAATGCAGGAGGTAATCAACATTGCGCCACTCACTGATACACCATAAGCACTAGCCAGGTGGACTGAGCTTCCAAAGAGAATTGCCACCAGTATTACCGCTGTCATTAATAGGTAATTGACACCGGGCATATAGACTTGTCCCGCGAGTGCTGATGACGTGTGCCGGATGGCAAAACGGGGCATCAAGCCAAGTTGGATTCCTTGTTTTGTCAGGGAGAAGGTCCCCGAGATACAGGCCTGGGAAGCGATGCAGGTTGCTACAGTTGCAAGAATAATCATTGGGTAGAGCGACCAGTCCGGGTACATCCGGTAAAAGGGGTTGTCTACCGCAGAGGTGTCACTAATAAGTAGAGCGCCCTGTCCCATATAGTTCAACACCAGGGCGGGGAACACCAAACCTATCCAGGCAATTCTTATAGGCATACGTCCAAAATGCCCCATGTCGGTATATAGAGCCTCTCCTCCGGTAAACACCAGTAATACTGCACCTAATATCCAGAATGAAGCCATGCCATGGTTAGTGAGGAAGCTCAAAGCATGCAGCGGATTGACGGAATGGAGGATTACAGGGTTTTGGAGCACCCAGTAAAGGCCCGCGAGCAGCAAAACTAAGAACCAGATGGCGGTGATCGGGCCGAACAGTTTCCCCACGGTTTCGGTGCCGAAGCGTTGCACAAAAAACAATCCAAAGAGTATGCCGATAGAAATTGGCAGGATAAACGGTTTTAGAGTCTTGTTGACTATCTCCAGTCCTTCGACTGCGGAGAGAACGGAGATGGCTGGTGTGATAACGGCATCACCAAAAAATAGTGCCGCCCCACAGATCCCTCCGCCGATAATAAGCTTTCTTAATAATTCTCGCCCTTTTGTCGCTTCCAGGGCCAGTGTCATCAGCGCCATGATCCCACCTTCCCCTCGGTTGTCCAGGCGCATTACCAATATGACGTACTTAATAGTGACAATGAGGGTAAGTGCCCAGAAGACAGCAGAGACCCCACCAATAATGGTCTCGGTGTTATGGGGAATTCCAAACCGGGGGTGGAAAATCAGTTTAAAGGCGTAGAGTGGGCTAGTGCCGATATCACCAAATACAACCCCGAGAGCGGCAAGTGATAGAACCCAGTGTTTTCTTGCGCCTTCTGAGCGAGATTCCATTTGCAACTCTTATCATCCGGTGTCATACAAAGGCAGTGATTTAAGACTTATCAGGGAGTTTGCTGTCATCACTTGGATGGTGGATATCAGCGCGCAAGAAATTAATTTTCCCTGAGACTGATCTTAGCAATACATTGCTAAGGCACCATGTGAGCTACTGTGCAGGGTGCAAACTTACAAGCCGATAAAGTGAGATGTAAGAGAGGTATCCGCGTAATTGAGCAATCGTGACAGGCAGTTATAAAAACAGCTCTTTTGGCGGGGATCTTATTGTTAGTAAGGCGGGACTACAGGAGCCTCCCCAATGAAAGCATCGGACCTTTTTATTCGTGCCCTGGAGAAAGAGGGCGTTGAGTATATCTTCGCGATTCCTGGTGAGGAAAACCTGGATATGCTGGAGTCTTTGCGGGGCTCAAAGATAAAACTAATTGTCACGCGCCATGAACAGGGTGCCGGTTTTATGGCTGCCACCTATGGTCGGCTTACGGGCAAGCCAGGTGTCTGTATGTCTACTTTAGGTCCGGGGGCCACGAATCTGGTGACTGCCGCAGCTTATGCCCAGCTCGGTGGAATGCCGATGGTGATGGTCACCGGTCAAAAACCTATCAAAAGTTCCAAGCAAGGGCAGTTTCAGATTATTGATATTGTTGACATGATGCGCCCCCTGACCAAATTCACCAAGACAATCGTGGGGGGCGACTATGTGCCAGCTCATGTCCGTGAAGCCTTTCGGCAATCTGAAGAGGAGCGGCCGGGGGCAACCCACTTGGAATTTCCTGAAGATATTGCCCGTGAACACTCCACCATGCCGGTCTTGGAGCCCAGCTATAACCGCAGGCCAATTGCCGAAGAGAAGGCAGTGCGCAAAGCTGCAGAAGCGATTGAGGCATCCCGTAAACCTCTGCTGTTGGTGGGAGCAGGCGCAAACCGTAAATTAACCGCCAAAATGTTGCGCAAGTTTGTCGACAAGCTGGGTATTCCGGTGGTGACAACTCAGATGGGTAAGGGAGTAATTGATGAATCGGGACCGCACTTTATTGGCAATACCGCGCTATCCGACGGGGATTTTGTTCACCGGGCCATTGAGCAGGCCGACCTGATTATCAATGTGGGCCACGATGTTGTAGAAAAACCGCCTTTCTTTATGCGTCCCGGTGGCCCGGAAGTTGTACATATCAACTTCAATTCAGCGCAGGTGGATCCAGTCTACTTCCCGCAGATAGAGGTGGTTGGCGATATTGCCAACAGCTTGTGGCAGCTGGACCAGCACTTGGAACCCCAGGATCACTGGAGCTTTACCGATGCGCACCGTATCCGTGCCGCGCTTCAAAAGCACATCCAGGAGGGCTCAAATACCACCACTTTCCCAATTCGTCCGCAACGACTGGTAAAGGATCTCCGCGAAGTAATGCCGGAGAAGGGCATTATTGCGCTTGATAATGGCATGTTCAAAATCTGGTTCGCGCGGAATTATCCTGCTTTAGCCCCGAATACCGTGCTGCTCGACAACGCACTGGCAACGATGGGGGCGGGCTTGCCTTCGGCAATGGCTGCCAAGTTGGTGTGTCCAGACCGCCGTGTGGTCGCAATTTGTGGGGATGGGGGCTTTATGATGAACTCCCAGGAGATTGAAACGGCGGTTCGCTTAAAGCTTGACCTTATCGTACTTATTTTGCGCGATGATGCCTACGGAATGATCAAGTGGAAGCAGGCCATGATGGAGTTTGATAACTTTGGTCTGGATTTTGGTAACCCTGATTTTGTCGACTATGCAAAATCCTATGGTGCTCATGGCCACAGAATAACGGCCACGGATGAGTTTAAGCCGATGATAGAAAAATGTTGCAGGGCGGGTGGAGTCCATCTCGTGGATGTGCCCGTGGATTACAGCCACAACGACCGTATCCTGAATCATGAAATTCGCGAGTTGTCGAGTAAGTTGTAGGGGTAGCCGGCTCGGGTAAGGTAGTTGTAACAGGGAGGCGTTCGACTTTCTTTTAAACAAGCTCCTCGGGCCCAAGTACTTTAAAGTAGGGGCCAATATCCAGCCTTATGGAGGACATGGCAATCTTGATCATTTCTCTGCGATCTTCGAGTATGTCCTCCTTAGCTATTCCATGTAGAACCATATAATCTTCATATTTCCCGGTAATAAAGTCCTCTTTCCGTATACCTTCGTAAGCTCTACATAAAACTCCATGAAGGTTCTCTATGAATTGGCGGCGGCTCTGCATTGTTTGTCGGGGCCCATGCTCGACTTCGAGTTCATGAGCATGTTCATAGTTGATATTCACCAAGCAAAAATTTGTTTTGTTCTCTTTCCAGGCTCTTGCCGCCTGGTTGAGTTCTACGATCAGGGTGAAGGGTAGGTCAGCGAACATAGGGTTATGGTCAGTAAAATCGAGAAATGCATAGCCAGCTCTTAGGTAGCTACTGGCGCGTTCCGTAATGTCGTAGCTGTGAATGTCCCCGGTGCGTATGGATTCGCTGTCGGTATCTTTCTGGCAGTTGAGGCACAAAAAACCTATCTCCACTTCTGAGCTGGCATGGCCGCAAGCATTGCAAATAAGTAGTGTGCCGGGTTTGTCGTAGTCACTGCCGAAGTGTAAAAGCTCCTTTCGACATTTGGGGCAAATTAGGTCTTCACCTTCCCTGAAGTCAGCTTCGCGTCCCAGGTAGGCGCAGCTGAAATGGTGCAGATAGAAGTCTTCGGTAAGGTTAGAGGATCTGCATACCGCGCACTCTTCACGGACATTAAACTGGGAACCTCCACAGCCGTTACAGATATGGCGTCGATCGAAAAACTTGCCCTGTAGAAATCCTGATTCGATCAGTTTTTCACATTCCGTCACAACAGTTGGGCTATCGAGGATAATATTAAAATCAACAGTCGCTTTGGAGTTGGGGCTATAGTGCGGCGAGAGACTTACGCCAGATACAAATAATCGCGCTAGTATTTTGTCGCTATCTTTCTGAGTGGTGTGGAAATCCAGGTGGACTTGCGCGCGCCGATAGTGAAAGTCGTCAATAACCTGGCTCACAACGGGCATATCCTGCGCACTAAGCTTTGAGCAATCCAGATCTGCCTTCTCGCCGACTGTTCCAGTGAGATCAATAACCGGGAGTAGATACAAGCCACCACGCATATGCCATATATGCGTCAGGTCATCTACTGATGCTGGCTCCTCAATCAAAATAGCGTCTTTGGATTCACCGGTATGCGATGTCACCTTAGAGTCACCGGGCCAGCGAAAAAAGCTATATTCGTCACTTAGAAAGGAGATACTGATTCCTCCACGCCTATATAACTTTTGGCGCTTGAAAGATTAAATGAGTGTTTTAGCTTATTTCATGCCAGTTATACGTAACTGTGTAACCTGTGGTGTATATGGCGTCCCTTTAACTGAATAGATTGTTGAGTATTTAAGAAAAGATAGGTGAAAAATTGGCAATAGGCAGGGATAGGTGCCCTACGTCCCTGGCAGGAATTAGGAATAACCGTATGACATAAAAGGTAGTCGTCATCTGGGGGGAGTTAATTGATAAATTTATCAATAATGACATCAATCCAGTCAATCTTTAGGGTTATGGTAACTTTCTCGTTCACCGGAAATTTTGATGGGTCAAGTAAGACTATTTTCGCTAACTGATTACGCGATGTGGGCTTAAATGTATTTTGGAACTCCTGGGGTAGTGCGGCTGAGAGGGGGATCATTTCTACTAGTACCCCTTTGTCTTTAAAGCGTCCACCAGTAACCAATACCTCCATTCCAGGCTTGATCACGAATTGATATTGATTGGGTAGATAGGCTAGGACATAGGCTTCCCCGGTGTAGATAGACATAAGGGGCTCCCCAGCATCATAGACATTGCCGACATGGGGGACTGAAGCCCCAACTAGACCAGAAGTGGGGCTTTGAATAATACCGTTATTGTAATGCTCCTCCAGTTTTCTTAGCGCTTGTTCGGAGCGATAAATTGCCTCATCAACAGATCTACGTTTTCCTTCCAGGGTGGCGCTTTCAACTTGTAATTTTACCAGGGTTTCACTGGCCTCGAAGTTATCTTTCAATACATCTTGGTAACCGACTTCGCTGACTACTCCTTTATTTGCAAGTTTATTGATTCTATCTACGATTCGGCCAATTTGTACTTTACGCTCCTTGGCGGGAGTGAGTAGTTTTTTAGCAGTCTCTGCCAATAAAGTGAATTCAGCAGAAATCTGTATTAGGTTAGCTTGGCGGGTGGAGAGATCGGCGATTCGCTCCAGTAGCTCCATTGATTCAATCCTTAAGAGTAGTTCGCCCTCTTTAACAGCTTGTCCTTCATCTACGGCAACCTCTACTACTTTTACCAAGTAGCCCATTTCAATAACGCTTTGATCGCGCAACACCAGTCCATCGCTTCGCAGTAAAAACCAGTCACCCCATATATAGCGAATAACGCCAATACCAAATAGGATTAACATGGCTAAGTATATTCGACGGCTTGCAGAACCCCGGGTTTTTCGCTGTTCACTTTCGAAACTATCAGGGCGTAATCGTTTTCGCAGAGCCTTCATTCAAGCTACTCACGAACACGGTGTACTTTTAAAGGGGCGAAAGAATCTTTATAGGATGTTCTAAAGATCCATTCCTGAACATAAGCATACAGTCTTACGACTCGCATAAAGTTTACATAAAAAATGCTGTAAGCTGGAATATAAGGCCAAAGGGGAAGTGATTTAACTTTTGGCGTCGCATAAGAGGCTAAAGCAAAGGTAATTGTATCGAGCGCAATTAATACAACCTGAGCCCCAGCCAAAATAAACCAGGCATTTTCGCCATAACGCACGAATAGCCAGATTAAATAGACTGGTAAAGCTATTGCGGCAATAACATTGAAAACCAGGAATTCATATTGGTGAAAAAACTCTTTTAGCTGCATTCCTTGGCGGAACGGATTAATAAAATGCAGGTACTTGCGATAGCGAAGACGAATAGCATCCCGCTCCCACCTAAAGCGCTGGCGCATTAGAACGGTGATGCTGGTGGGAACATCGGTATAACAAATCGCCTCAGGTGCAAATTCCACTTTCCAACCGTAATCCCGCAAACGAAAGGTGATATCTAAGTCTTCTCCTCCGCCGGCATCAAAGCCGCCAATTTGATTCATTGCGGATACCCTAAAAGCACTGAAGGCACCGGAGGCACAACACATTTGGTCGAGCATTGCCAGTGAGTGTCGCCCCAAGCAAATACTGATTACATATTCAATGGCCTGGAATGAGCTGAGTATATTTTCTGTGGAGTTTCGGACAATTACATTACCTGAAACCACGCCAACCCTGGGATCTGCAAAGCCTTGCATCACGTATTTCATAGCGTGGCGATCGAAGGTGCAATCGCAATCAATTGAGGCGATAAAGTCGCCAGTTGAAAATCTCTGTCCTAAGTTGAGGGCTGAGGCCTTGCCTCCACGCAGTTCTGTTGCATGAGCGCCATCCAAGCGACCTTTATTTTGCAGGTAGTGAATATCGTCTCGGGTTTTATCTGTGGAGCCATCGCTGATTGCGATGACTTCATAGGGGATATAGCTCTGCTCCTGTAAGCGCTCGCCACACTTTTCAATAGAGTTTTCCTCATTGTGACCGGCGATGACTGCAGTGAGTCTGCCCAAGGATTCAATGTCCTCCTCGTACTCTGGTTTTGTGGCAAAAAAGAATACCGAGGTAAAAAACGACATTAAATATCTAGGGAATTCCAATACCACTACGATCCAAAACATCGTAAAGAGGGTGGCGTAGCTCTGAGTGGCAAAGAAAGTAATTCCATCATCGATCATTTCCCACATTTAGGTCTGCTCCTGAATAAGCGAATATAGACCCCGGCTATTGCTGTTACCTATCTGTGATGTGGTAGTGATCTTATTAGGAGAACAGCGAGTGTCTCGCGGTACCTCGCTTGGGTGGACTAGGGGGCGAGCATGGAAGGTTGGTCTTACACTTGGCTTCCATTCACTGGTAAGGGATATCAGCTCACTGCTTATAAAGGCTAAGCCCAATTTTGATACCCCCTGACTTTGGCCCTTTATGCTATAGAGCCTGTAAAAGAGACCTTGGCTCAACCAGAGGGGCAGCCATAAGTCTCCCTAGAAGGAAATGCTATCTCTGAGACTGTCAGTATAGTCCACGGTGGTTTGAGGTGTCGGGCAATGCTGAACCCCAGAGCCAGCAGGGGCTCTGGGTTGATTTATTCGCTGCTATTAGGAAGGGGGAATTTGGAGGCGGTGGTTCAGCCTTTATCGAACCTCAAGGTCCAGGTTGTATTGAGCAACCACACGACCTATGTAGCCCAGTTTTAGAAACGTCGCACTAATCACCATGAAGATATGTCCTGCGACTTGCGCGGGAATTGAAAATAAGTGCGATAGGGGATAGCAGATAACAATCGTCAGAATAAGCAGGGGAACTGACAGAAGCAGCGTAAAGTTACCGGCTTTTAGCAGAAGCTTGAAACGCTCACGCAGTAAGGGGTTTTCCGTATTCAGCATATCGGCCTCAGATTCAAACGGCGTCAATCTATCTTTAGCAACTGCTATGCCAAATATAAATGCCAATAAAAACAAGGGGTTATGGTTTATTCTTGGTATTTGTGTGTCAAATTGACCTTTATGGTTACTGTGTCATAATGACTCTAAAAGGTCTTTTGGACTGATTTGGCTATGGTAGATACCAACGCAACCTTACTGCTCGAAGTGGCTCTGGACCTGGCTAACAGCCTTAACAACAGCGATCGCTTTGAGCGCCTGCTGTCTACTATCCGCAAAGCGATCAAATGCGATGCCGTTGCCTTGCTTGGGCTCAACGGCGATACACTCACTCCTCTCGCAGTTCAGGGGCTTGCCCGAAGGACTCTGGGGCGGCGATTCCTGATTGATGAGCATCCACGGCTTGCGCAAATCTGCGCCTCGGAACACCCGGTCCGCTTCCCATCTGACTGTCAGCTGCCAGATCCCTTCGATGGTTTGCTGTTGGATAGGGAGGGAGATCTTCCCGTGCACTCTTGTATGGGCTTGCCTCTCTATTCAGATAACCATCTGATTGGTCTGGTAACAGTGGATAGCATGTCTGCGGATGCCTATGCCCGAATCAGTGATCGAACCCTGGAGCTGATAGCCGCGCTGTCTGCGGCCACTTTACGCACAGCTTTAGAGCTAAAGGCCCTGTCACACTCCGCCGAGCATGCCGAGCAATTGGTGAAAGATCTGACCCAGCAGGCTCTGGAGCGGGATGGAGGTGAATTAATTGGTGAGAGCGAGGAAATGCAGTCCCTGCGCAGTGAGATAGAGCTGGTGGCTGGGTCGGATTACAACGTGCTGATTCTCGGTGAAACGGGAGTGGGGAAAGAGCTGGTGGCCCGTACCGTCCACAGGTTGTCGGCTCGCAAGGAGAAGCCCTTAGTCTATTTGAACTGCGCTTCCCTGACTGAAACCCTGGCGGAAGCTGAACTTTTTGGCCACTCAAAAGGGGCCTTCACCGGCGCAGATCGTGAGAGGCCCGGTAAATTTTTACTGGCGAACGGCGGCACTATTTTCCTGGATGAGGTTGGCGAGTTACCGCTTGTGGTGCAGAGCAAATTGTTGCGTGTATTGCAAAGTGGTGAGATTCAGCCGGTAGGTAAGGATACGGTACAGCATGTAGATGTTCGTATTGTAGCGGCGACTAATAGGGATTTACGCAAAGGGATTGAAAACGGTACTTTCCGAGCTGATCTCTACCACCGCCTCTCTGTATATCCCCTTGAAGTCCCACCGCTATGTCGGAGGGGTAATGATGTCCTGCTGTTGGCAGACTACTTCTTGGAGCGCTCCCGCAGGAAGCTGGGTTTTCGTCAGTTGCGTCTCAGTACAGAGGCCACCAATAAGCTACAGCGATACGCTTGGCCGGGTAATGTTCGCGAGCTGGAACATATTATCAGCCGCGCAGCCCTTAGGGCCCGCAAAGGTAGCTCTCCAGAAGCTATTGTTGCCATTACTGCAGCACAAATTGAAATTCCCGATGACTTGGTTATTCAGAAGCCTCCGCGGAAACCGGTAGAGTCGCTGTCTGAGGCTACTGATTTAAGGGGGGAAACGGAAAACTATCAGCGCGAACTCATTGGGCGTGCTCTAGCTGAGACCGATGGGAACTGGAGTAAAGCGGCCAAATTACTATCCGTAGACCGAGGGAACTTGGTGCGTCTCGCTAAAAGGTTGGGTGTTTACATCAAGAAAGAGGTTGTTCGAGGTAAGTAATCTATTTGAAGCAAGGAGTTGCAATGTTGATTAGCGATAAAGGATTACGGTTTTCGCTGGTTGTAGGGGTAATTTCCCTGACTATCGGCTTACTGGCATTTGCGTATAACTGGAAAATTATTGGTGGGGGTTGGCCGTATTTTGGTACATTTTTATTTCCAGGCAATCTTGTGCTGTCATTCTTCTCTGAAGAAATAGATTTTTGGCCAAAGTTTGCACTTCAGATGAGTGGTCAGTTTTTAGTTCCTTTTTTGCTGGCCCGTAGCCTTATAAGTTTTAGACGCTGGTGGAAGTGATAAGGGGTGTTACGATTTGCATGTGGTATTACTCCAAGCATTTGATAGAAGGCTAGAGCTGTAAATACTTATACTTGCGATCTTGTATAAAAATAACTAAATCGCTAGCCACAATAAATATGCAAAAAATGTTTCTTGGCTATCAGGCCGATTCTCGGCAATATTATAAATGACTTTGGTTCTAATGTTATTGAACTCTTCTGGAGTTGCTTCATATTTAAAGTGTTTTGCTGTCTGGATAGCAGATTCTTCAAAGAAACCCGAGGGCTTACTTTTAATAACTCGGGGGTCTATCGGATCGCCGTTTTTATTAGTGTCATACTCAACAATTACGTAGCCTTCCATCTGCTTTTCCAGCGCTTCTTGCGGGTATATTGGCAGTGATTTGTAAACAGGAACAGGCCCGCCTTTCTCTCTTGCCATTTCCCTGTCTTCAATGCTGGATTTATAAAAGTCAATGTACTGGGGGCATTCGTCGTAAGAGCTGCAATTTTTGCTTGTTGGAGAGTCAGTACAACTGCAAAGAAGAAAAATAATAGATATCAGGGCTAATTTGTTCAAAACTTTTGATCTTCTTTACACTTATTGAAATGGCAAGTGTAACACCCTATAGATTTTCTCTGTAGCTGTTAAATAGCAAGTAATCTATCCGGTATCTAGCGGAGTTAACGGAAAGACTGTATTGCTGAATTAGTACGGTTAACTAGAAAAACCGTATATCAAACCGGCTCATTTCCTCATCACTCTCAACCCATTAAAAACCACGAGCAGGCTAGTCCCCATATCGGCAAAAACAGCCATCCACATGGTTGCCTCTCCGGCAAAAGCAAGCACTAGAAAGACCGCTTTAATGCCCAGCGCTAAGATAATGTTCTGCCAAAGAATGTGGGCCGTTGAACGAGATAGTTGGATAAAGGTGGCGATCTTGCCCAGATTGTCGTCCATCAGGGCCACATCAGCGGTTTCTATCGCTGTGTCGGTTCCCGTTGCTCCCATCGCAAACCCAATATCAGCACGCGCCAAGGCGGGGGCATCGTTAATGCCATCGCCAACCATGCCAACCTGGCCTTTTCCAGATAGAGCCTCCACCTCTCTGAGCTTGTCTTCCGGCAGTAGGTTGCCTTCAGCCCGATCGATGCCGACTTGCTTGGCAATCGCATCTGCAGTGTGCTGGTTGTCCCCGGAAAGCATCAGTGTTTTCACGCCCAGCTTGTGAAGGCTCTCAATGGCGTGCAGGCTCGATTCCTTCACAGTATCGGCGACAGCAAATATCGCCAGTACGGAGTTTTCCCGGGTCAGCATCACAACAGTTTTCCCTTCTTCCTCAAGGGTTCCCAATTGGCGCTCCAGCTCGGCGGAGCAAATGCCCAATTCTTCAATAAGCCGGTGGTTACCCAGGTAGCACTGATCCCCCTGAATTCTGCCCCTGACGCCGCGCCCGGCCAGGGCTTCAAAACTATCCACTTCTTGTAGGCGTTCGTGGGGAATCTGAGCAAACTCCAGTACGGCCCTGGATACCGGATGATCGGAACGTTCGGCTAGGCTCGCCGCCAGGGTTTGTACCTCTTCCGCGGGCATTGGCGCTAACACTTTAAAATCCGTGACGGTTGGCAGGCCATGGGTGATGGTTCCAGTTTTATCCAATGCCAACCAGCGAAGGTGGCGCCCCTGCTCAAGGTATGCCCCGCCTTTGACAAGGATTCCGTGGCGGGTGGCCGATGCCAAGCCGCTTACGATGGTGACAGGAGTTGCGATCACCAGTGCGCAGGGGCAGGCGATGACCAGTAGCACGAGTGCACGATAGATCCACTCCATCCAGCTGCCAGCAAAAATCAGCGGCGGTATTACTGCGGTAGCCAGTGCCACTGCAAATACCAGGGGTGTATACCAGCGGGCGAATTGGTCGACAAAGCGCTGGGTTGGCGCGCGACTACCTTGTGCGGCTTCCACCGCATGAATGATTCGGGCGAGCAGGTTATCGTTGGCAGCAGCCGTAGATTGGTACTCGAGTGCCCCGGATTCGTTGATACTGCCGGCGAAAAGTTCATCTCCAGGGCCTTTGTCTACCGGAAGGCTCTCTCCGGTAATTGGGGCCTGGTTTACTGCTGAATTGCCGCGTATTACTTCCCCATCTAGAGCGATACGTTCGCCGGGGCGCACCCGGATGGTTGTGCCAACCGGAACAGTCTTGGCTGACATGGAAACCCACTCGCCATCTGGCCCCTGTACGGTGGCGGTTTCCGGGGCCAGGTCCATTAACTCCCGAATCGCATTGCGGGCACGATCCAGGGATTTGGCTTCAATTAATTCTGCCAGGGTGAATAACACCATCACCATTGCCGCTTCGGGCCAGTGACCGATAAGCAGGGCGCCGGTGACCGCGATGGACATCAGCGCGTTCATATTCAGGTTGCGATTGCTGAGCGCAATCCAGCCCTTTTTGTAGGTCGTGAGTCCGCCGCCAGCGATAGCGGCCAGGGCCAGTATCATTACCAGCCAATTGTTTCCCCCCTGTAACCAGAATACGACCTCGGAGGCAATCGCCGCCAAACCGGCCGCGCCCAATAACCACCAGTTTGCATGGGTGGCAGGTGGCGCGGAATCGATGTCATCTTCCGTGGCCAGGCGTGCGTCCAGGTCAAGAGGGGTTAGGGTGTTGAGGATCTTGCTCTCCATACCTGGCGCGTGGCGCACCTGTAGGATTCGCTGCACCAGATTAAAGTCCAGCTGGTAAATTCCCTGCATGCCAGAGAGCTTGGCGCGTATCAACCCCTCTTCAGTGGGGCAGTCCATCTTGCTGATGGAGAACAGGGACAGGTCACCTTTGTCGCTGTTGTTATTGGTGTTTTGAATCGGCGTCATGGTTGCGGCTTGGGTTGCCCCGCTGCAGCCACAGCTGGAATCGCGCTTGACCATTATTCACTCTCGGATAGATCAGTCAGTGAGCCAGTATTACAATCCCTCTAGTAACTATAGAGTCAAGAGGGAGTGGCATGGCTTACAAAATTGGTGAAGCTGCCAGGAGAGTGGGCTGCAAAGTGGAAACGGTTCGTTTCTACGAGCAGGCAGGGCTACTGCCAGAGCCCGCTCGCTCAGAGGGTAATTTCCGGCTCTACTCAGAGTCTCACCTGGAACAACTGCGTTTTATTCGCCACTGTCGTTCTCTGGATATCCCCCTCGAGGATATTCGCAACCTGTTGAGATTAAAAGAGGCTCCATCGCAAAGCTGCACTGATATTGATAGCGTGGTTGATGATCAAATTCAAAGAGTCGAAAAACAACTGGAATCGCTCAAGCAGTTGCGAAAAAGCTTGGTAGATTTACGCAATCGATGTGAGGGTGGCCAGGCAGTTAATGCCTGTGACATTATGCGGGAGCTGACAGATTGTAGCTGTCATGGCCATCCGGCAAATAATAATGAGTGTAAGTCGTAAATTTTGGGTCTTGTTTTGAGTAAGTGGCGTATAACTTTTATCGTATTATTTTGTATTGGTTTGTTGTTGGCCGTATGGGCATTTATCGTTGAGCCTGCAAGTTTCCGAATTAATGAAGATGATATTGTCGTAGATGCCTGGCCAAAGGAATGTAATGGGCTAAGGGTCGCGATACTTGCTGACCTGCATGTAGGTTCCCCTTACAAGGGGCGGAAGAGCTTACAAAACCTGGTTGAGGCTGTTAATAAAAGCCAACCCGACCTTATTCTCCTACCCGGTGACTTTGTTATTCAGGGGGTTGTTGGAGGTAAATTCGTTCCGCCGGAGGATGCAGCGGGAATTCTTAAAGAACTCAAGGCCCCGATGGGGGTGTTTGCCGTATTGGGAAATCATGATTGGTGGCTTGATGCAGCGCGGGTTGAGCAATCCCTTGAAAGCCAGGGGATTTCAGTGCTAGAGGATAAGTCAGTAAGGCTGGTAAGTAGCGAATGTAAATTACGGCTAGTGGGAATCAGTGATTTTTGGGAGGGGCCTCACGATGTTAAAAAAGCAATGCAGGGGATAGATGAAGGTGAAACGATATTGGCCTTCACTCATAATCCGGATATATTCCCCGAACTGCCTGCGGAGCTGTCATTAACTATCGCCGGGCATACTCACGGGGGCCAGGTCTACTTGCCGTTTATTGGGCGGCCCATAGTACCTTCAAGCTACGGGCAGCGTTTTGCTATTGGACATATTGTGGAAGGTGATAAACACCTCTATGTAAGCCCTGGGGTAGGGACCAGTATTTTGCCAGTACGTTTCCTGGTGCCACCAGAAGTAACTGTATTATCCATATTTGGTCCTTGAGTTTGATCTCTCACTGATGGATTTGGGTAGGTGGTTTGGTAGGAATGGAGCGGGGACCTTCACATATAATTCCAGCCCAAATAAGAAATAACGGGTTGATACGATGATAACCGTCAAACGAAAAGTACTGTTCGGGGATTGTGATCCCGAGGGAATCGTATACACCCCAAGGTTCTCATCTTTTGCACTTGAGGCAACCCATGATGCAATGGCTGTTCTGCTTGAAGGGCCTGCTATCGCCAGAATGAAACAACTGGGTTTTCTTACACCTGTAAGAGCTTTTAACCTGGAATTTCTATCCCCTGTAACCTGGGATCAAGAATTAAGTATCCATGTTTCTGTTGCGGATATTGGTAATCACTCTTTTACGTTTCAAACGAAAGGCTTTTTGGATAATGGGATACTAGCGTTCACCGCCAATATTACCTATGTCACCCTGTCATCCCCTGAAAAGCTAAAGACCCCGTTACCTGGCTATCTTAGAGAGGCCCTGCTGCGCGTCAGTTAGCTGCCAATTCATTGGCAAGTTATTAGAGTAGGGTGCTTCCTAATTATCTTTTTGAAAGATCGTTGTCGGAATTCCCTTGGCACCAGCGTAAAAAATGATGAGTATCGCTGGCTTGTCGCCTTCATTGCGCCCAAAATGCCACATATCGGTGACTTCGACGTAGGCTTTCCCCTCATCCAAAGTTAGGCTTTTATTCTGGTCAACGAGGGTAACTTTTAAAGTGCCTTCGGCAACATAGACGCTATTAGGTACGGGGTGTTTGTGCACTGGTAGCCGTGCGCCGGACTCGATTGTCACACGCACTACAGAGAGCTCTGGCTGCCCCTCTGGATATTGGGGTAGTGTATCTCCGGCCCAATCCTTGGTCGATTCTACCAGTGTGTCAAATTTTACTCCCTGCATATTTTCCTGTAGATAACCCGCCAAGGGGAGCAGTAGCAGTAATACTAGGGCAGCTATAGGCTTCCAGGTATTCATGGGGCGACTCCTTATCGCTCTAAGTAAGCAGCCGTCGCCATGCCGCCGGCAGTGCAGACACCAATAATTGCCCGATGGGCGTCGCGCCGGCCCAGCTCTAACAGGGTTGAACCCAGGTAGCGGATGCCCGACATACCGTAGGGGTGGCCGAGCGCAATAGCACCGCCATTAACGTTGGTAATGTCCCAAGGGGTTTTGAGTTCAGCTTGGTTGTATAGGGTGGTTACGGCAAAAGCCTCATGTAGCTCCCAAAGGTCAATCATATCCTGGGTGAGTTGGTGGCGCTTCATAAGGCGACTGACCGCTGGCGCTACCGCAATACTCATCTCTTTTGGCGCTACCGCTCCCAGCTGCATACCGCGAAACAGCCCCAGAATAGGCAGGTTTCTCTGCGCTGCCAGTTCAGCATCCATCATGACGACCGCTGCGGCCCCATCGGATAATTGGGACGCATTACCGGGAGTTATCGTCCCCCCTGTGTTTACGGGCTCCAGCGCAGACAGGGCTTCCATGGTTGTGCCGGGGCGGGGGCCTTCATCTTCTGACAAGGTGACTTTCAGGCGATTCGTTTCGCCACTCTCCTTATCTTTCACTGCCATTACCGTATCAAACGGCGTGATTTCCTCGGCAAACTTTCCGGCCTTTTGAGCTTCGGCAACACGCTTTTGTGATTCAACCACATAGCGATCCTGGTCTTCACGACTGATGTTGTATTGATCGGCGACATAGTCGGCCGTTTGGATCATGGTCCACCAAACTGCCGGCACTTTCTTTTGTAAGGGCTCATAGACAAAATGGTTCAGGTTCAAGTTGAACTGCACCAGGCTGATACTCTCGACGCCACCGGCCACCCCAATTTGCATTTCGCCTGCGGCAATACGGTTGGCCACAATAGAAGCCGCGTTAAGGCCAGAGCCGCAGTAGCGATTTATAGTAAACCCCGGCACTTGAGACCCAAAGCCGGCAAAGAGTGCCGCGTTGCGCGCAACATTGTGCCCAGTAGCTCCCTCGGGTAAGCCGCACCCCAGCACAACGTCTTCCACTTCCTGTGGCGTTAAACCCGCCTTATAAACCACCTCCCTCAGGACATGGGCAGCCATAGAAATACCGTGAGTTTCATTTAGCGCACCCCGCCTGGCTTTGGCGATGGCAGTTCGGCAATAGGCAACAACGGCGACATCTCTCATGGGTGTAGCTCACACGATCGGGGAGGGGATGTGTTTACATTAGATCAGATAGAGGGGCTTGCAGGAGGGAGGTGAGTTTGGAGCTGCTTTCAAGCGTAACCGCTCCAAGGGGAGGGGTTGTTTTGGGCTAGATTCTCCTCAATTTTGGCAGCTAACACGTTGAGGGAGCCTGTAGTACCCATGATAATCTGCCATTCACAAAATAATGGTATGGCATCACAGTATTCTTCATGCGGAAACTTCCCTCGACTAACTTGCTGGTAACCTTTGATGCGGCTGCTCGGCACTTAAGCTTCAAGGACGCTGCACAAGAGCTTCATGTAACACCTTCCGCTGTTGGGCACCAGATACGAACGCTGGAGGCGGAGTTGCAAACCAAGCTATTTATTCGTTTCAATCGAACTATTGAACTTACGGGTGTTGGTAGGGAATACCATCTGAAAATTGCCAAGGCACTGGAAGTGATTCGACGGGCAACTTTGGATTTACTTGCGCGGGATCAAAATAAAACACTTACCATCCACAGTATTCCATTTCTGACCAATACAGTACTCGCCCCAAATATCAAATCCTTTAAAGCGCTATACCCCACAGTGTGTATTAGTATCGAGTCTCAAATCGCCCGCGCTAGCATAGACCCTGGCGAGCTGCAGGTTGCTATACGTTATGACAAGGAGTCGAATGATGATTTGTGTTACCGGGAGATCTCAAGGGTGCGAATTTCACCGGTTTGCGCGCCGGGTTACTTGAAGAACGATCGAGCAAATCAGATCCAATTGTCTACAGATAAGCTGGGTTGGCAAAGATGGTCGGCAGATTGGGGCTTATCAGTTGAATTCAATGAGACGCTGACTTGTGATGGCTTACAACCCGTACTCGAGATGGCCGAGCAAGGGTTGGGAGTCGCAATGGGATACTTTCCCGCACTAACGCCTAAAGTCAGATCTGGAGAGCTTGAACTACTCTACCCTGAAAAATTCAGTGAGCTGGCTCCTTTGTATCTTGCCTTTAGCAAGTCATTGGAGGGTAACGAAATTATTGAAGGATTTGTTCGCTGGTTTATAGAAGTTGTCCATTCCCTAGAAGGTTAATCACCTAGCTTTATTTTCCCAGACAAGATTTTCTTGCCTGAGCCTAAGGAAAAACCCATTTGTCGCAGTGTTGTCACTTCCCTAGGATTATCTGATTGAGTATCTAAAGTAATCAGGTGGCCAGAGTATGATATCGGCAGTTATAGATGGCTTTGTGCCGAGTTTGCTTAAAAGTCAAACCCTTAAAGGGTACGCAGCTCACTCAAGAGATGGTATTCAGTTTATGGATTTGGGCTCTTGTGTGATTCGCTATCGAAAGATAGGGCGAGGCAGCCGTGTAATTGTATTTGAAGCAGATCCGCCAGTTGTTATTGAGCATTATGACTATCTTGTAAGCCAAGTTCCGAGTGATTTCACCGTTGTAATATTTGAACCACCTGGCTTTGGTTTTTCCATTCCTTCAACGAGTCTTGATTATAACTTTGCATCTTTAGTTAGTCTTACCGAGGTGTTTTTACAAAACCTTGCCCTTGGATGTGTGACGCTTGTTGCTCCATGCGTACTCGGCTTTGGAGCAATTGCACTTGCGTACAAGCGTCCAGATTTGCTTGACCACATAGTGCTATCTCAAGTACCGAGCTGGGGAGAAATGTTGAGATGGAAGGAGGGGAGAGATCCACGAGGTTTGCTGAGCAAGCCAATTTTAAGTCAGCTGTTGCTAAAAGCTCTGAAACGTAAGCGAACACTTGCCTGGTTTGAAGCTGCGCTAGGGAGGAGTGAGCTGATCACACCGTTTAATGAATTGGCCCAACAAGCCTACCAACATGGAGCAACTTTTAATCTGGCGTCAGCTTTTCAACGATTATTAGTCGGCGAATCTCCTTTGCAGGGTACTCTTTTCTCCAAACCCTTAACAGTGAGAGCCTTATTTCTTTGGGGGGAGCGGGACCTTTCTCATAAATGTACTTGTAAGCATTCAAGTTTGAATATGATCCCGGAGGCCTCTCTACTACGCATAGCAGAAGCTGGACATTTCCCTGAGCTGGAGGCTCCGGATGTGGTGCTGGGTCCTCTCATAAATTTTGTATTAGACCAAGATATGGAGGTCTCAAGTAATGATTGAAGAATGTCGAATAGTAACTCAGGATGGCCTATCTCTCGGGGCAACGCTATTTTCACCAAAAGGTCCGCCTAAAGCGGGGGTAATCATAAATTCGGCTACTGCGGTCAAGCAGGGCTATTATGCTGAATTTGCAAAATTCCTGGCTAAGAATGGCTACTTGGTAGTGACCTATGACTATCGAGGTATAGGTAAGTCTGCGCTTGCCAATCAACGAGACTCCCGACTATCTATGAGCGCGTGGGGAGAGTACGATTTGGCCGCTGTTATCGATTGGTCTACTAGCCAACACAAAACGCTAACCTGGCATTGTGTGGGGCATAGTGTAGGGGGCCAAATTATTGGCTTCGCAGATAACAATACCCAACTTGCTAGTGTCTACTGTGTATCCTCCCAAAGCGGGTATTGGGGTCATTGGGGATTGCGTCAGAGGCCCAAAATATTGTTTGCTTGGTTCGCTATGATACCGCTCTTATCAAATATTTTGGGGCAGGTTCCAGGCCTTTTCCTTGGAGGTGAAAGTTTACCCGCAGGCGTTGCCCGGCAGTGGGCCTACTGGGGGCGCCATAAAGACTATATTGTCGACCAGAGAGGTAGTCCCGTACGAGATGGCTTCTCCCGTCTAGAGTGCAATATGAAGTTTCTATACATAGATGACGATATAGATTTTGCTCCACTGCAGGCTGTGAAGGCTCTCAAGGCGTTCTACTGTAATGCAAATACCGAAATAAAGATTGTGAATGCTAAAGCCGTGGATACAAAGCCAATAGGTCATTTTGGTTTCTTCAAGGCGCGCTACGAAGATAGTTTGTGGAGGGACACTTTAGATTGGTTGAATGCTGCGGCTTGAGCATCTAGGGGGACTATTTCTATTTTGATTTGGAAGTCGCCCCACTCATCATACTATTTACTCTTCTTTATCAGGTCCTGCTGGTTAGTCTTGGGTGTTCATCTTAGAGTGGGTTTTGATGACTGAATAACCTAAATTTGCGAAGGAAAATACAGTGAGTGCGGGATAAAATAGGCATAGATGCCGGCTGAAGGCTTATAAACGTGTAATCACAGTGAGTTTTGAGCCCACTTTATTCTCCTGTCCTTTTCTGTTGCAAAAGAGTTGCCGTTAATGGTCGTCAAGAATCTAAAGAAAGTTATTGTCGTACTTTTGATTGCGCTCCATTGTGGCCAGCCCTCAGGCGGTATGGCTTACCGTGATAAGGCATTTATAGTTGAGAGCAGTAAAGTAAATAAAACATCAGAATACTTAATGGAAATAGGTCTTTCCAATAGCGTATTGCCTAGACCAACTGACTGGTGGTCAGGTGAAAATACATGTAATTACCATGGGATTAATGCGGGCAGATGTGCACCAGAGGGAATCTCCCAGTGGATTCTTACTATGAACGATACGAATAGGGCTAATGAAAGTAGCTCTAGTGTTGCGGTACATGGTAATTCAAAAATAAAAAACTACAGGCTTTTTGAACTTCATTCAAAATACAAGGGTGAAGATATAAGGTGTCTTAAAAAATTTAAATATATGTGTCCTGCATATGTTATTTATTACACAGATGCCCAGCGAGAGGGGACGAAACTATCGGTGATGGACGGGAAGATTTATGACTCTACTGGTGAGCTTTTTGATACTAGGCGCGCACAACAGGCAGAAGATTATAATGGTAGAGCTGCTATCTATGTTATGGATAAGAATGGAAATATATATTCAAGTTACTTTTATCCAAAGCCAGTCTTTGCTCATTCGACGTTTCTGGCAGGAGATAGTGTTGCAGCAGCGGGTGAGATCGTGGCGGAGGGTGGAAAGATAGTTTTTGTTAACACCTGTTCTGGCCATTATCGGCCCACTCCAGTTGCCATTGATCAGCTTCGAACTCAGTTGTTGTTGCTAGGATATAGAGATGTGAGCTTTGATAGTTCCACTGATTGTAAATGGCAATAGATGTCTTTACATGACCACATATAGGTTTCAATGACTTTGGCGGTATGTTTTGCTCTGTCTTCTGTAGTCTAGATGTTGTCCGCTCCAGTCAATACTGTTGTGGTCAACTTCAACAGGGCACTCCTTTTAGCACATTTATCGAATTCCATAGTGGCTATGCGATAAAGGAATCAGCTATAAAAGATGTGTATATTCACACAATATTTCATTTTGTGATCTCTTCTGTTCCATTATTTTTGCCTTATAACTCCGAATTTTGGTTGGATTCGTGGACGACTAGAATCTAATTTTATAGTTACTATATGGCTATAGCGCCTTCTCTTTCTATACTATTGGCAGTGATCTCCCCAATGGGAAGAGCCTGCAATGAAAAAAGCAAAACCTTTTCGTAAGCTTGGGGCTCAAGAAGCACTTTTTGTAGAGTTGACCGAAAAGTCAAACGGTGCGGTACAACTGGCTGTCTTCTTTAAGACATGTAAGTCTCTGGGAGTCCAAGAATTAATGAAGGGAATGGAATACCTGCATAACCTGCACTCAATGCTCCGTTCTCGGGTAGAAAAAAATAAAAATGCCTACTGGTTCTGTGATGTAGGTTTCGAAGCTATTCCTTTTGAGATTAAGTACGATGCATTGCCTTTAGATTATCAGGAAGAGTTCAAGCGCTTAGGAAGTAAAGTTCTTGAGCTTGATAAATATATTTATCGTTTCACGGTTTATGCGAATGAGCATGAAGAAGTAAAGTGGATTGCTTTTATGGTAAGCCATGCTGCTATGGATGGGCGCTCCTTATTACTCTTGGTTAGAGATTTGGATCGGTACTTGAGAGGGGATTCAGAAGATAAACCCTCTGCTTCGATAATGCAAAAATCGGTGGTGGACTATATTGGATCAATAAAACATCTCAAAAAAACGCAGTCGGCAATTAGTAGTGATAATTGCGCTCTCCCAAAGTGGTTAGTAGAGCAGGCGGCAGATGCTTCACATCGAAAGGGATGTTCTATTTACCGAGTCCTCCCCAAGAAATTATGTGAGAAATTGTACTTGCGCTCAAAAGATAAGAATATTCAGGTTACCTCTATCTATGATGCTGCTGCTATTATTGCTGCTCGGTCACTACCCGGTTTCTGCTCCACCACAGAGTTAATGTTGCCTATAAATGCCCAGTACTTATGTAAACACCAAATAGATCGGGATGTTATTGGAGAGTGTACAACTACATTGTCTGTATCCTTGTTATCAAATGAAACTAGTCTCGACTTGCTGAGTCTCGCGCATTTCATTCAAAAAAAAGTCTATATGCAGTTTAGATGTGGAAATTTCTTTGAGCCTTCACTTGTACCCGATTACAATCTCGAAGAGATCGAACAGCTGGCTAAAGATTCTAGCTCTGCGAAAGATTACTTTCCCTCTGGAATTTGCGTATCCAATGTAGGGGATATAGGTGAGTATACGGGCCCTTTGAAGTTCTTTGACTTTGGTGTGGTTATGACCGTTCAAACACATGGAGAACACCCCATAATGCTAGTGACATGTACAATAGATGGAGAAGGGGTGTTTGTTTTTGGATATTGCGAACCGCTGGTTAGCAAAGAAAGCGCTCTAAAGTATGTAGAAAAATATATGAAGATACTAAGAGAATTTTCCGAGAGCGGTGATATTTATACAAGTTAGCGATCGGCAAGGCATAACGCGAGTTTAATAAATAGGGTGTAGGTACAATTTCCATATTCAAGCGAGCGTCTATAGATTCTTACGCTCCACCGCCAATTTGAAGTAATTTAGGGCTACCAACCATCCTTGTGCGATAAAGCCCATAGGTTTCGCAAGGAGAAGTAGCGAGATATTGGGTTGGGATTAGGTCTGTTGGAAAGGAAGTGCCGACAGTCGCTTACGCTGTATATCTGTTGGGGTAGAACTGGGGACAGGATTAATACTCTTGATCTAAAAGTGGTCAAAACTCAACTTTCATATTATGACGTTCATATTTTTTGTAACAGGGAAACTGACGCCGGCAGGCAAGTAATTACTGCGCCAAAATCTTTGGTCAGCCCAACAGGAAATGAATCAATCGGAGGGCTAATGTTACATAGTGCTCTGCTCTGTAATGACCTGCCCGATGCATAAATGAAGTCATCATTATTACCTCTCAGGCAGGTTTGACCTCTATTTGCCAAAGGTAGTGACAGTTTGCCATCTACTTATCAAAATCATTCCCTGGGTGTTGGGTTAGCTCTTCTCGGCGGAGTGTTGATGGGGTGTCTTGGTATTGCCGGTAAGCTGGGTTCTGGTGCAGGCCTTAGTCCATTTCTACTATTGGCTGCACAGGTCATATTGCTTGCTCCATTGTCGGGTATGTTTCTTCTGATGCGACAAGGGGTGGCGGGGATAAGGCCGGTGAATCCCCAGATCCTTATCCTTCGCTCCATATCAGGTTTTGTCTATTTTGCTGCCTTCTATTGGGCGGTCAAGGGCATACCCATCGCAGATGCCCTGGTGCTGGAAAGCACGAATCCATTCTTTGCCATGTTGATGGCCCGAGTATTCCTCGGTCACCGGGTTAGCATCGCCACTATCTTTCTTGCGATACTGGCATTCTTGGGCGTATGCCTCATTTTGATCCAGCACAGTGTTCAGGGCATTTTCAATCCCTACTCACTCCTTGCGTTGTTGGCGGGAGTAGCGCGTGCAGCGGGTAGTATCACAACCGGTGTCGCAGGCCGGACCGAGCCACCTGAGCGCATCATGTTCTATTTCGCTGTTGGGATGTTGGTCTTTAGCTTATCTATTGTATTCTGGGAGGGGGCGAAGGTAGAGACATCGTCGCTATGGATTCTCGCGATTCCCGCGCTGCTGTTTGTCCCACAGAACCTCGCTTACACGATCGCTAATCGTGTCGCACCTGCTTATCTCGTTGGGGCACTGTTTTACAGTGCGATCCTCGTCGGTGTGTTAGCTGATCGTTTTATGTTTGGCACAGAATTCGGTATCCGTGGTGTGATAGGCATGGGTATTACGGTTGCCGCTGGTCTCGGGTTGGCTTGGTTGCGGGCGAAAGAGCTCAAAGAGTAACTTGGTGCTCAGTTCTCCAGCGTCAATCAAGTGCCTAAATACTCAAAAATCCGGTGGGTTAGGGAGCGGTTGTTTACTAGGCCACTTTTCTCAATGACAGAGGCCTCTCCAGAGCTTCAACTTGTTACCTTTTTTGCCTGGTAAATCGCCAAGTCAGCTATTAGACGATAGGAGTTTTCGGAGTAGCCGCCACTGGTTACGGTGACCATAGGCACATCCAGCGATTGAATCTGGTCAACCAGCCATTGGTCCCTTTTTCTGGCCCCATCGATACTGACCTGGAGCCCCCCCAGCTTATCCTGGGCAATAATATCTGTGCCTGCATTGTAGATAACCAATTTAGGCAGCGGACTCTGCTTAATGAAGTCCGAAAATTCCGACTCCAACCGACTGAGGTAACCTTCAGTATCTGTTCCTTGCTTTAGCGGGACTAAAAATGGCCAGCGAGATTCCTGCTCATCGGGGTGCAAGCCGGGGTAGGCTTGCATATTGTACATATCAAAGATATGTATATTGGGGTCCTCCATGGCCCAATCAGCAAACCCATTCCCTCTATGGGCATCAAGGTCAATTACCCAGATATTGTCATCTGGTGAGAGCAGGTGCTGTTTGCGGGCACGATTAATAGCAATGGCTACATCGGCGAAAGCACAGAACCCTTCACCGTGACCAGCGAATGCGTGGTGATAGCCTCCACCGAGATTTAAGGTAGAGGATTTCTTACTCAAGGCTTCCTGTACCGCCAAGCAAGTGCCTTCAGCTGCAAAGCGCATTGGCTTCATGAAATATTTATTTAATACGCCTGCGGGCAGCAAGCGCAGTAGCGGCATCTCTATAACGCGAGCCAGTGTTTTCGATTGATGCAAGCTATCTAAATAGGGCTGCGTATGTACAGATAATAGCCAGTCTTGACTAAGAGGCTCTGAAACAACTTTTAACTCAATTTTCGCTTCTGACTCGGCATTAATCAGTGCCAATGCTTTCTCATATTTACAGCCATCAAAAGGGTGCAAGCTGGAAAGCAGCGGCAAGCTGATGTTGTAATTTGGCGAGTAGAATAGCGGTAGGCTCATGAGGTTATTTGGCTTCGAATTTGTAGCGCATAAGCTAACCCATCATTGGGGGTCCACATATCAATATGATTACCAAAAAAGCGTAACTGGAAGAGAATACGGTAAATAGGGCTCGCTGCCCAGTCACTGATCTTGATTCCACCTTTTCAGGGTGATGTGAATCCTGAGCCAGTCTCAAGTAGCCAGGCAACGACCGTCGAGCAATTCTGATCCTTCATATTGTAATGCTTCTGCTCGACCTTGAAGTTTTCCCAGGCTTCAATCATTTTTGTTTCATTCAGCTCATCGATAAGAATATTCTGATCCGCATCACCGCCCTCGAGGCGTCTATCAACTCGATAACCACTTGGAAAGGAGGGCTGTGCGATCGCGCGATTTTAAAGTCCTTTTTCCTTGATACTGAAGAGGGCCAGTAGCTGATATAGGTGTTATCAATAGTGATGGAAGCATGCCCGACATCCCCGGTTTTTTGCTTCCAGACATGAACAGTAATAGCCATTTCCTTATTGCTTAGCGACTTCTAAATTCAATACTCAATGAAGAAAGAGCGGTTCAGTTTTTGTAGTTCAGTGACTTATTTTATTTAGGTGGGAGGTTAGCATACTTGCATCTGGGTACGTAGTTTCAGGCAATTACACTGATCTGGTGCCGTATTATTCTGCCGATCCAGTAGTCATTGTGTGAAGGAACAATAGTTTTGAGTTTATATTCGACAAGGATTTGCCATCGATCGATAAATGGATGAATAGCACTTCTTTATCTTTGTAGCTTCTGGAGGTCTAACAGTTGTGTGATAAAAATAGAAAGCAAAAGCCTCTATTTTTATCACAGCTAGTTTTACTTTTTATGAATGAATCAATTGGCGCTATTTGAGTGGTAAATCATCGCTTGCCAAACGTTCTGCTTGCCGCCGCCGTAACTATCAATTGTAGGGTTCTTGATATATGACCAAGCGACTTTACCGTTGCCCATGAAGACAGGCTCGTCAAGCCCGCCCCAACCAAAATTCGTCAACTTTACAGGGCCTTCCAAAACCTTTAGGTCTGCATCAATTTCCATAACATAGTAGGCTTTCGGAACAAGCATCCGCATTGCCCCATTTTTAGCGGAACTCCGGTTATAAGAAAGGTTGTCGGAAATGCACTGAAATTGCGCATAGCCAAATAGGTAACGCCCATTTTTCAAGTCGATAAGTTGTGGATCACTGATTTGACAGTCGGGCTCTTCTACAAGCCATTTAAAGCCTTCCCCCTCGATACTTCCTTCACCATCCACTTTAGCAATACCAATGCGAGTCAGGGATGAGGATTCCAGAGCATCCCCACTGCGTAGCCCCTGTCTTGAAATGGTTGGATTATCGCTGTTTGACATGTAGGAAAAGAAGCAGTTCGTATCATCGGATGAGCATTGCTGGTCAAAAGGCCCTTCAGTGCTGGTATCAATGCCGTATTCGCTTTGCAGGAAGCGATTCATTTCTTCGTCATCAATGTACTTGGGGGACACGATGAGAGATAAGTTAGTATCTTCATTTACAGGAACTACAGTATGTCCACCTCCGTTAGAGAAAAATGCGTTGTCGGAAGGGATCAGATAATTGTAGTAACCTTCAAATCTACTGGTAGAAGAAATATCCTCCATTTTGATGGCAATAGTATTTAATCCGCGCGATTGATTATATTGACCACCATCGCTAGTGCAAATCGCTCCATATTTTTCGGTACCAGGATTATAAAATGCCCGGATATTCAAGACATGACCGTAGCCGCAAAGCCAATACCAGCCTCTGTTATTACTGCCACTCATATTTAAGGACCAGTTATCGCGATCAATAACAGTCATTCCAGCAGAATAGTGGGAGCCACCATAGCTGCTATCAAAAACCCGAGCAGTTACTGAGAAGGCGTAGCTGGTGCGGCCTTGGCTATCATTCTCGACATAGATAAGCTCTTGGGCTCCGGCGTGGCCGCCACCATGCATCTTGTTTACAACGTAGGCAGCAGGCTTCTCGCTAAGCGCTAAGTTATCCCACTCCATTAGCCAGATTTGATCATTATATTTGTAGCCATTCTCGCGAATATACTCGACCATAGCGTTATAGTCGGCATCAGAGAGTTGATCGACAATATAAGCCATCTCCTCTTGCATTTCGTTACCTTTAATTGTCTTAAAGGTCGGGGAATCGCCGAAGTCGGTCTCGGGGAAATTTTCTTTTAGCCCAGGTAGGAAGTCCTCGAACTTTAGTGTGAGATGGTCCGTAAAATAGCCAATGTATTGACTGTGATTGGTAGATATCATCAGGCCGATATCCCTTTCAATACGTCCGTCAATAGCACTGATATTATTTTCCATCTTCATCCAGTCGCTACCGTATTGCTCAACCAGATCCCCTTGAACATCATAGCGCTCGTTTGCCTGGTATTCAGTGTTGCATAAGACCGCAACCCGTGAGCAATCAGCGCTAGCTGCGATACCATGGGCTTCGTAGCATTGTTTTAGAATTGTGGTATTGCCGGTTTGGTCGAAGCTTAGAGTTTCAGGATTATATTGCAGCTCATAAACAGTGCCATAAGTGATTTCATCTTCTCCACTACCTTCGCTAAGGGTTTTGGAAACAAACATCCTGGGTCTATCAGTATCGGTTGCGCAAGCTGTGGTGTAACTTCGCATGGGCACGGACTGTAGATTGTCATCCTGATTACTATCTGTTCTAGCTATATAGTGTGGGAGTCCATGGACTTCTTCGGCATTGGTTTGGCCATTCGGCAATGTGATATCCCGGGAAGTAATCTGGGCAAACCCCAGATCTGCTGTTTCTATATCGCCAACAGTCACGGTCCCAGGTTCGTTGTCTGGAAGGGTCCCCGATCCGCTATCCCCAGAGCCGCTACCACTACCTGAACCGCCACCATCTCCAGAGCCTTGGCCCCCGCCACTGTCGCCAGATGATTGGGCTGGGTCCGAATCTGAAGAAGAGCCTCCACCTCCTCCACATGAAGCCAGTATGACTGTAAATGCCAGTGCTAAAGTTTTCTTGCTGAATAGCTTGCTCATAAGTTTGCCCGTAAATGTGCGATTGGAATCGATTGTTATCCGTGAAATTGTCGACAAAATCTCATTTTTGAGTTATTAGAATTGGGAGCGCCATTCTAGTTCTCTCGATCTACCTTTCTGTGGGTTACTTAATAATTTCTCTAAAGGGGCATTATTTTGATAGGAAATCTTGTGAAGCCCCTCTGTTTGAGTATTTGAAGAAGCTTTACATGGGATCACTAGAATTTTTGTCGAAGGCCAAGTGGGGTGTCCGCTATATTAATTGGTATTGTTGATCCTATAGTTTTCACCAATGATTCTGGCTAGCGCTTTGATAAGGTTTTCAAGAGTGAAAGGGTAGGGGGTTAATCTATTATCGGAATAAATTCCATTAAAGCTGATGCGGCTGGAGGTAAATGTATTAAACGGTTTGAACTAAGTTACAGCGTGCGCAGGGGAGGAAGCATCGGCAATAGCCCGCGCTAAGATATCAGTATTTATTGAGGCAAATATAAGTTTGTTGTACTGCTCCCACTATCTCACAAAGTCTTCGCAAAGCCTCAAAGAATTCCGATTCAGAAATGGTCAGTGCCTGGTTGATAGAGTGGGCTGTGCCGAGATAGGCGCTGTGCTCTCGGCAACACGGTGTTCTTGTCTGAGGTCTAAAAATCTCCAGCCCGTATGTATAAAATCTGAATAGTGGTTTGGTTGAGGCGACGACTGATAAATAGCTTTAAGGTTTCTGTTTCTTCTTGATACGTATATAGATCTCTTCACGATGAATGGGTAGAGACTTGGGTGCATCTATACCTATCTTCACTTGACTGCCTTTTACTTCAATAACTGTTATTACAACATTTGTTCCAATTCTCAGGTTTTCACCAGTCCGGCGCTTTAAAATCAACATGCTTATTTCCTTCGGAAACTAAATTATGTGCGGATTCCACACAAGGGGAAGCTGGAAAGTGGTGTGTGGAGGAGGGTTAGGAGGCGCACGAGAACGGTAGGCATAAAAGAAGAAAATACGGATGCAACGCTTCCAGAGCTTGATGAAGCACTCTAAGCTCCTGAGCCTAGTCAACTTTATTGAAGACGAGCGGGTTTCTAGCGTATTATCCATACAGCCAGTGCGTCCTGAGTATTTTTTTTTATTTATTTTTTTATAAATAAAAAAATACGTGCTATCCAGGAGATGGAGGTCGGCCCTCCGTTATCGCTTTGCAGGAAGTGGTAACAAACCGCCTCAAGGTGATCGGAGTAAAGAGCTTTGGTTAGAAGCGATTGAGGAAAAGGCGTACGAGATACGTCAGGTATGTTGTGTAGAGACGAATGCAAATGAACCACTGATGAGGTGTCGAAAGCGTATTACCAAGATGATGTCAAAACCCGTGCACTGGCTAAGTGCGGGGATAAGCTTGGAGGTTACCTGTTTACCGACCGAGTGGCATCCGGCATAGAGGTGGCGTGAACACACAGCAGGCTTTTGGGTGGAACAGGAGAACCTGTCGTCCAGGTGTTAAGGAAGAGCGTCAAGTAGAGGCCCTACAAGACGTTGAGTACCAAGACTGGTCACAGGGGCGGAACAACCCGTAGTAGTGGAGAAGCGGCTGTAATGGACGTGGAGCGAAGGGGTTGTCGTATTCGGCGACTAACCGTGTAATCAACCCAGATGGGGAGGAATTAACGATTAGCGCAAAGCCATTCAATATTCCCAAGCGAGCGGTTTGGGAAGCGTGGAAGCAGATCAAGGCCAATGGCGGCGGAGCAGGGATTGATGAGATAACGATAGAGCAATACGAATCGAATCTTGTCAAAAACCTGTACAAGCTATGGAATCGGATGTCATCTGGCAGCTATTTTCCATCAGCCGTCAAACGAGTGGATATTCCGAAACTCGATGGCAGCCTGCGACCACTGGGTATCCCCACAATCGAAGATCGCATTGCACAAATGGTGGCTAAGCAACTGCTGGAGCCAGAATTGGAGAAGGTATTTCACCCTGACTCCTACGGTTATCGGCCAGGCAAATCTGCTATAGACGCAGTGCGTCGAGCTCGACAACGATGCTGGGATAGAATCTGGGTAGTTGATTTAGATATCAAAGGTTTCTTTGACAATATTAATCACGAACTTCTGCTGAGGGCATTAGATAAACATAATAATCATCGGTGGGTCAGACTCTATGTACAGCGCTGGTTAACGGCTCCAGTACAACATCGGGACGGACAGCTTGAAGAGCGAACACAAGGTACTCCACAAGGGGGTGTAATCAGCCCGCTACTGGCAAACTTGTTTTTGCACTACACGCTGGACGCCTGGATGGTGAGAACGCACAGAGATATTCCTTTTGAGCGTTACGCGGATGATGCTGTTTACCATTGTCGTAATCCTCGTGAGGCGGATCGCTTACTGGCGGCTCTAAAAGCACGCCTGGCTACCTGCGGGCTTGAGGCTCATCCAGAGAAAACGCGCAAGGTCTATTGCAAGAATAGTAATCGTAAAGACTCCCACCCAGTGATCCACTTTGACTTTCTGGGGTTTCGATTTGGTCCCAGAAAAGCAAGGAATCGCCAAGGACAGATCTTCACCGCATTTAGTCCTTCAATGAGCCCTAAAGCTTTCAAGAGGATCAAGGATAAGGTTAGGCAGTGGCGTGTGATTAACTGGGTGGATCGATCACTATCTGAAATGGCAAAGGTACTTAATCCCGCAATACAGGGTTGGCTGAACTATTATGGTCACTTTGGGCGGAGATATGGTGTTTATCGGTTACAGAAGTATCTTGATCAAACGCTGATGCGTTGGGCTAGGAAGAAGTTTAAGCATCTGAAGCGAAGCTGTTTCAAGAGTTGGGCCTTTATTGGAAAGGTTCGTCAACAAATGCGCGGCTTGTTTGCACACTGGAGAATGGGAAGATTGAAAATGTGCTGAATACGAAGAGCCGTATGAATTGAGAGGTTCACGTACGGTTCTGTGAGAGGTCGAAGGGGAAGTTCCTTTGGTCTACTCGACCTTTGATAGGTCTGATATCAACTTGGTTAGCTGGCCCCTGGTGTTGGCGCACCTTGGGTCAGCGCTTTTACTTTTCTCTTATGTCACTTTACCGTTCTCCTTTTGGGGGAAAGCTTTGATAAAAAATCTTGGAACGATTGATTCTGTTGGACTATTAGCCCTGTAGAAAACCCCTGAATTGCGAACCAAGTACTGATAAATATCTATCGATTTTACGCGGCTTTGACACTAAAACAAACTTAATAAAATCCAATAAGATTATTTTCGTGCCTATATTTTAATGGGCTTTCATCTTTTCTATTTCAATTTCCTGCTGGTAGTTTCAATTTAGAACGAAGTATTTTCTAGTTTGAAAATATAGATTACCAATGGCTAAAAATAATCTTTGCCACTTTGAACGCATAATTTTTGGTTGGCATGTATTGAGGGGAAATACCAATCATTGTATTACTAATATCCTATAAGGATGTTTCAGCCGCGTAATCTGAAGGGCTGGCAAGAGTAATTCGACCGGGAGCCTTTAAGACCAGAATGTTTATTGCGAGCATCTGATAATAGATGCTTGGGAGGGATAGACTGTTTACTTCCGATCCGCTAAAAACAATCCAGGGGGTAGGTCTAGCCTAGTCCAGCTAAGAGATTGAAGTTTTGCCAGATAAAACGAACCCCGATAATACAAAGCAGTAAGGCAAAGCACAGCTTTAAGCGCTTAGCAGATATTCGGTGAGCAACGCTGGCACCAAGCCTGGCAAAGAGCACGCTGGTAAGTACAATTCCCACAAAAGCCGGCCAGTAAATATAACCACTACTCCACTTTGGTAGTAACTGATTGTCCCACCCTTGCACGGCAAAGCTGATTGAACCAGAAATCGCGATTGGCAGACCAAAGGCAGCAGAGGTTCCGACAGCGAGCTGCATTTTTGTACCGAAGTGCGATAAGTAGGGAACCACCAAGGCCCCTCCGCCAATACCAAAGATCGCTGCGAGCCAGCCGATTACTCCTCCGGAACAGATCAAAGGTGCTGCCCCGGGTAAGTGATCGCCATTTTCTTGTGAGGTTGCCGAGGCCAATCCACTTAAGCCCATACGCAGGGACATAAATATGGCAAACACGCCAATCAATAGCTGCAACCAAGCACCAGGTAACAAGTCTGCTGTCACGCCGCCCAGCCAAGACCCCACAAGTATCCCTGGAGTCATAATCCAGAATAGGCGCCAGTCAACGGCACCTTTTGCGTTGTGTGCCCAGACCGAGCTGACTGAAGTCACGATAATGGTTGCCAACGAAGTCCCCACCGCCATATGGGTTAGCACCTGGGGGGAGATACCCGTGGCAGAAAAAATCAACACCAAAGCAGGCACGATGATCAAGCCTCCACCAATCCCCAAGAGGCCTGCTGCAGTACCCGCGATGACGCCGAGCAACAAGTAAATAAATAGCATTTCCATAGTGCATTAGTTTAGTCACTCCTGAAGGCAACCAAATACACTGAATCGCGCCGCTTGATACATTAAATTGCTTTTTATAATTTTTGGGATCCAGTTAATTGACACATTAAAAAATGCAATTAAACGTCCATTAAGAAATGGAGGAAGGTGTATCGGTAGGATTCGCGCCTGTCAAGTTTGAGTTCTAGGCGGGATTTATATTGGACTGTATAGGTGCGGTATTCAGCTGGCACTTGAACTAGATCAGCAAGCTATTTACTCATTTTCAGGCCTCATTACTACTGACCGGGTGTTTAGCCTAAAAGGCATCGAAATCACTGGTTATTTTTGGCATTTGATGAAATTTACCTTACTTGTTTATTTGTGTGGTTAGGTCTGAGAAAGCAAGGGAATCATAACTATCAGTATTTTACCAGGATCACAAAATAAACTTGCCTGTCTGGACTTAAAGGAAATTGAAGCTTCCTTATCTGCATAATTCAAAATACGTTTCAGGCTAGAGCAAAGACGACTTATTGCACCAAATAATGGTTGCTTTAAGCATTGCAAAATTTACCTTTCATATTCTTTGCATGATTCACAAATAGAATCAGCAATGTAATATGTAATATTGTGGTAAGGACAAACTATGCCAAATGATGCTGGAGCCTCCAATTTTGGAGGTCAGAAAACTTGGAGTTTCAACCAGGGCAATTACAACAGTATGCTTAAAAAGCACCCAAATTCTAAGGGTGGAATATGTGAAGCTCTAGCGGTAAGTTGGATTAGCAAGGGGCTTCAATCTGGTCTTCAGGATGCATTATCTACAGGAGGAGATGTTGACAAAACGAAAGTGGCAGTAGTTGCTCAACGTTTTGCCTCCATGTATCGATTCAAATTTAAAGATGGAACTGAGGGGGATCCACTAAAGGGTTTCCAAATGATAAAAGAATCCCAAAAGTATTTGGAGTCTCAAGGCTTCAAGCATATAACTCATGTAGGGAAGGCCTCAAAACAAAAAGACAAGGTTGGAAACCCTCCTTTAAAAGAACAATTTTCCATTGTGTTTGACGGCATTGAAGCAGAGCAATGCTTTACTCAGCAGACTCAAACAATTTATAGCATGTTAAGGTTTTCTGGGGCTAAGTGGGCACATGCAACAGCATTCAGGATTGAGCCCACTGCAGATAAAACCACATATTTTTTTGACCCTAATGCGGGAGAGTTCAAGTTCTTAAAATTTGCACAGTTTCGAAAGTGGTATGAAAATTACCATAGCAGCAACAGATTATACCGGACATCCGCAACGATAGGATTTCAGTTGTTGGCTCACAATGATCGCTAACTCAAACAGATTGTCTGCCCATTAAAGTCTGTTAATACAGGAAATAGTATTAAAAATAATAACTACCAATAGCTCTAGAAAAATTTATTTATGCATTGATATTCAGCGCCATCCCCATAAATGAAACCTAAAAGATAGTGAAGAGCACATATCTATTTAGCAGGCACTGAAGCGACTGGGGCGTGCTGAATATCAAGGTATGAGGCCATTGATGATTAGTAACCTCAACTTATGTTACTACTACAATGAAAGTGATGAAAAGCATGAACGCCTGGCAATCAGTATTTGAGCAATAAGGTGTAGCTATCTCACAACTTTTACTGGCGCCACCTAGCCTTTATGGAGCTGGCATCAATATGGGGCGCCAACCTGGCTTAGGGTAAGGCTAAAAACTTGTCACAGTAAAGCCTCACCATCTAAGGTTGGCTCCCTTCATTATCTCTAAGTGGAGATAGGGCAATCTCAAAGAGTTGTTGGGCCGTTTTCGCAGCTTGGTATACCAATTTTTTAGATGGTGAAAATTATCATCGGATAAGGCTTCGTTAGCTTTAAATTTAAGAAAATAATTTGATTAAATATGCGTCTTGCGACAACCCTGTCAGGAATCTATGGGCGTGTAGTTTTTCTTTAGTTATTATTTAGATATGGACCCCGGCGCATACACAGTTGTGTTAATGGTTGTTAGCTGATAATAACTACTTGTCTTATGTTTTTCTATGCCCTCTTTATGCTAAGTTGCTCAAAGGAAAACCTTTAAGTAATTGTTGCCATAAGGGTAGTTGACTAAATTTAGATGGTATGTGATCGACTGAAGTGACAATCCCTCCCTTGTAAGGTGGTATCGTGGCCGACAAATCCAACTTTCTGTCCAGACTATTCACGCCGATAGAAGCGCCAGAGAGCTTTGTTCAGCAGCACCTAAAAGGTTATGGCTGTGTATCTACTTTACTTATAAATGTTGTCACTAGAACTAACCAAGATGAAATTACTGATTGTCTAGACAAGCTCTATGACTTAGTTGCATTGACTACCGCGCCTCACCCGAAACGCTTTTACTTAGAAAAGATTGAGGCGCTGAGGGAAGAGCTGACAGGTGTCGTTGGGAGGAAGGTCCTATATAAGAGGTTGGAGGTTGAAAAGATCCCCTTCTACATCCACTTTGATAGCACATCTGTATGCTTTATAGCAAATCATGATTTTTTTTCCGGTTACACTGGCCTGCTCTTTTCTAAATATGCCAATTGCTTGTTGAAAAAAGATCAGGAAAAGTCAGATGCATATTGCTCTTCAATAATGCATATATACAAGGGTAATGGGCAATACTCAAATTTTCACCGGGTTATAGGGTTGGTCCAAGCTTTATTTATTGGTTTAAGTCTGAGAATGTTTAATAGGAAGGAGAACAAGCCAAATCCATTTCTCTTGGAGGAAAAGGGTTGTATAAAAGGAGATCTCGATGACATCGTATTGGTGTCAGCTAAAGTTGAATCTAGCGAGATATCTTTCGAAAATGTCTTGAAATCTTTTATAGATAATTTTGTCAGTACTTTCGAAAGGCAGCGGGCAAACATATTGATTACCCAAGAGTTTATTCACAACATTCCTGATCAGGGTGAAAGACTGGCTGGGGTAGGAAATACGGCATCTGGTTTCTATTTTTCTCTAAATAAACTCTCTAGGTATCAAATATACCTATTAAAAAGGTACCACATTGCATATTATGCAATGGTACTCCTCAATATGTTAAAAGTAGAGAAACAAGTTACATCAAGTATCAACGAAGACTTTACGTTTAGTTATTTGCCTGCTCGAGAGGTCGACTGCATCGCGACCTATTCAATCACAAGAGATGCACTGGTCTTTGTTATCAGTAAAGCTTCTGATGGTTATCATATTGAGGTTGCTGTTAATGAGGCTATTTTCTCTCTTGATAAGGTTGTTCTGTTTCTGAAATCTTTCTCTAGTGAGATTGAACTATCAGATATCTGATAGATGCTTGAAGAATGTATAACAATATTTAGGCGCGTTTAAGTTGGTCACTCAGGTCAATTGTTAGCTTGCAGTAGTTGTTAGCCCAAATCGTTTGAATTCGCGATTACTAAACTCATAATACCCGGAAATTCTCTTGCAGATATATTGATAGTTTGGGTTGCTCAAATCTTTAATTTTGTTCTTCTTGCCATTGATTGTCTCTGTTAAATTTATGTTGTCTTGATGGTAGACAATGGCTTCTTTCATAAAAATTGGCTGTACTTTGAGTTCATTGATAACTCGATAAGCCAGGTCTATGTCATCGTAACCCCAGGTTCCATCGTATTTTTCATCAAAAAAACCAACTTTAATGACATCCTCCCTTTTAAATACCATATTACAGCCATAAAAGTGCCCCCAGGGGTGTTCTGTATTCGGTAATTGCTCTATTTTCCCTAGGCGCCTATCTTTACTGAGTCCATAATTTGATGGGCTATTAAATCTAGGGCATGCGTAAAGGTACTTGCCGTCGCCGTCCATTTCTGCTGGGACAATATCTTTAGAGTGAATAAATTCCCTTATCCCGGTCATGCAGATACTAGGCCCATAATCATTGATTATTTTTTGAATCTCTGCCAGATAGTTCGGGGCGGGGATACAATCACTATCTGTAAATACACACCACTCGTATTTAGCAATCTTGACCCCTAAGTTTCGCGCCGAGTTAAGTGCAAATGGGTCTGGTAATTGAGGTCTGAATAGTAAAGTTAAAGTAAGGTGGTTCTTAAACTGGTTGTAACATGACAGGATGTTGGGGTCTTGCGAGTTGTTATCTACAATAATGATTTCAAAATTTTCCTTTGGAAAGGTTTGTAAAGTGTAGCCTTGTAATAGGTTATACAGAAGGTCAGAATCGTTGTAGCATGGCATAATAATACTGAATCGATCGGACATGCACCTAAACTTCCTGTTGTCTATAGCTCAAAATCATTTTAAGTGAATCAGGTGGAATATAAGGTGAGCGATAAATCGAATCTCCTTAACTTGGCGACTGGATTGATCGGCTATCAAACCTTATCCTTGCATTTTAGAGTACTTAGAAGTTTTAGCACTTTTGATAGTGAATATGAGGATTATTGGCAGGGTATATCTTTGTGCAGCTCACGTGGACATTTGCAGGTGAAATAGTGGAAAGCTAGAGCAATAGTCTGCCATGTTATTTGACTTTTTGGTAAAGCTACCTCCTTTCAATTCATAAACTGGAACATCAAATCTCATTATATAGGGCGATATAATTAAGGCTTTTAACTTGCTCTAGTCTTTAGGGGGTGGTAAATGTCGAGAAGTGAATATTCAAGTCAATTTACTGCTCTTGGAAGGAGGAAATACCTGTTAGGGATCAGCTTGTTAATTACATCTCATGTGATAGACCGGAAGTATTGGGTGGAATTTTAACTTACCCAATAGTTTGTGTTGAATTACACGGGGGAACCTTTGAATAAATGATTGAGGCTCAGCAAATCCCCACTAACGATGGGATAGTGCTTGGTGCAAGGCTATTCTCGCCGAGTGAGGTGCCCAAAGCCGGCATCATTATTAATTCTGCTATGGCGGTTAAGCAGAGCTACTATCGGGATTTTGCTTGTTTCTTAGCTCGGAATGGCTATTTGGTTCTTACTTATGATTACCGAGGTATTGGTAAGTCCTCTATCGAGAATCAAAGGGACAAACGGCTGACCTTAAGAGCCTGGGGGGAGAGCGATTTGGCGGCAGTGATTGATTGGTGCAGCAAACGAACTAAAAGCTTGGAGTGGCACTGCATATGCCATAGTGTCGGTGGTCAAATTGTAGGCCTTGCGTCAAATAATACCCGATTTGCGAGTGTGTATTGTGTTTCTTCTCAGAGCGGCTATTGGGGGCATTGGGATGCAAGGTATCAGCCAAAGCTATTATTTGGATGGTACTGCGCATTTCCTTTGCTATCGAATGTTTTGGGATGGGTGCCCGGAGTACTTTGGGGGGGAGAGAACCTACCTGCAGGAATAGCTCGTGAATGGGCTTACTGGGCTCGACATAAGGATTACGTTGTCGATCAGCATGGTCGGCCGATTCGTGAGGGATTCGAGCGCATGCAGTGTGATATGAAGTTCCTGCTTATAGATGACGATAAGGACTTTGCACCAGAGAAGGCTGTCCGTGCATTGCGAGATTTTTACAGTAATGCGAATACAGATATTGAGATTATTCAAACCAGCTCTATTGGAAATACATCAATAGGCCACTTTGGGTTTTTCCGAAAGGAGTTCAAGGAGAGTCTTTGGCGGAACGTATTAGGTTGGCTGGACTAGTCCCTCCTGGCGTTGATACGCCCTCGTATCACACATGATGCCTTTTATACCAACTCGAGCCTGTGGTCGTTAGCATGGAGAGACAAGTACTATGTAGAGGCTTACAAGAACCAGAAGGGCCCGTCTGTCTGCCTGATGGCCGCATTTATGTCACTGAAATGGCATCTAGACGGCACTGTATAAGCTGTATTGACTTGCAGGGTCAATATCAACAAATAGGGTATCCTGCTCGGCGACCTAATGGCATGGCAATCGATGGGTATGACAATTTATGGATTGCAGATGGAGGGGGTAAGCAGCTTGTTCGCATGGGGCTAAATGGGGATCTTATTGAAGCTTATGACGGACCAGAAGATCAGCCCTACTTATGGCCCAATGATCTGGTTTTTGGTGATAATGGCTTACTTTACATAACAGACTCCGGGATTGACCCGGATATTTTTGTTCAGGGGCAGGTGATTCGAGCTGATTGCCGATCTTGTCGCTACTATGGACAGGTATTAGAGATAGATCCTCGCAATGGAGATGTGTTGCGACAGCTTGATTCCGGATTGCGTTTTCCCAACGGTATTGCCATTGATGATCGGGGCCAGCTGTATGTAGGGGAGACTATTAGCGGCAATATCTACCGCTACAATTTCGCTTCGTTAACGCGCCCCAAACGGGAGCTTTTCGGCAATGTGGTTGTTGGGGCGCCAGAGGGATTTGTAGGGCCAGATGGGATGGCTTTCGGTAGTGACGGGCGATTGTATTGTGCAGTGTTTGGTCAAGGTGACGTGACCGTTCTTGATGGTGAGGGAAGGGTGGCCGAACGAATACCCACCTGTGGTAAACGACCCACCAATATAGCCTTTTGCGAAGACTCGAGAGGTGGGGCGGTAGTAACGATTCTGGATGCAGGGTGCTTAGAGTGGGTAGGAATACCGTGCCGTGGTAGGCAGCTATACCGCCCAAAGATATAGACTGAGTGGATTGTTTAGCTAAGGAGCCTCTGAATAATTCCGTAATATCTCTGCGGGCCTTGAAGGCTGCAGATGTTAGGCGCAGCTCGCAGTGAATGGCCGTAGCCCTTTGCAAGAGCTGCAACGCAGCAGTTGTGGCCTTCAAGGCCCGCCCTATGGGGCTTTCAGAGCGATTCACACTCCGCGTTGCAACTTCTTGAAAGGTCTAGACATTCCTGCGAAGTCGCGCCTTGATTGTGAACCGCTCTGCAAGCCAGAGACATCACGGAATTATTCAGAGGCTCCCTAATGATATTGTTTAGGATTAAATAAAAGTAGCTTCAACGTCAGTTTTTAGATTTCTGTTGTATATAGTTGCGCCATCCATGAAATCGGGAAATATCTTCTTGTTGCTGAGTCAAATAGTTTTCTCCTAATATCCCTAAAACTTGCCCGCCATTTTCTAAGACTACTTTACCCAAAGTTAGTCCCGCCGCTTCTAAATTAAGTACTTCAATTAAGTTGGCCTTGGGTAAGGACCAAATTTCAACGTTGAACCATGTTCCACCTGTGCGCACTCTCTGCATCGAAGGATATTCGCCTTTGATTGCCCACATCCGGTAAATGGCTTCTGTTTTAGCCTCTCTCACAAAGGTTGCATTGTTTTGTATTAAATTTTTATCTAACGCCAGGCCACGCATCAATGGTCCATTTACTGCGACTTCTGTATGTGTACTCATTTCGATTGTCTAAATCAAATATTTGATATTAGTGCTACTGACCGGTTTCATTACTACTCATACTCTCTGCATAGGCTCGCCAGCCATGCCACTTGGATATATCTTTCTGGTTTTGGATAATATAGTTTTCACCCAGTATGCCTAATACCTGTGTTCCATCCGCTAAAGCAACTTTACCTAAAGCTAACCCTTTGGCCTCCTCCTCTAATAGATTGACCAAGTTGGCTTGCAGAATCGACCAGATCTCCAGTGTAATCCATGTGCCGCCGTTGAGAACTCTTTCCATTGCGGGGTATTTGTCTCCAATTGACCACATGCGATAGATCGACGCCGTTTTAGCCTCTCGTACAAAAGTGGCATGGTTTTTAAGCATGTGTTTTTCGAGGGCGAATCCACGCATTAGCGTGCCATTAACTGCGACGTCAATAGATTCAGCATTCGCTAGTGACACTAATACCATTAAACTAGCAGCAATATACCTGAGTATCCTGAGCATTGATTTATCTCGAGTCGACGCCTTATGAATTTAGCTTAGATATGGAGGCAAGAAGACACTAAATTATGCTTGTGCCTCCCTTATTATTTTAGAATGGTACCAGAGATATATTTTGTCGCTTATCAATAAAAACCAGTGGAAACATATTATGAACCTGACTGATTTGTTATTGCCTACGTATATACAACTATTGGAAGCACTTTCTAGTTGGTTGGATAAGGCAAAAACAGAATTTCCAGAAGATGAGTCTGAAGCCCTCCTTAAAGCGAGGCTTGCTCCAGATATGTTTCCTTTATCATCCCAAGTTCGGTTTAGTTGCTTACAGGCGCAAGAGGCAATATTTCGATTGGGGCGGCGTGCGCTTCCAGATTTTCTGGAGCAGTTGGCTCGTGAAGGGCAGGGAGCTGGTGAAAACCCCGGGTCCATTTCCGAAGCTCAAGAGCGAATTCGAGAGGCACTGGCATTTTTAAGAAGCGTTTCGCCAGATGCAGTGATGAAAGCAGTGGATGAGCCTGTGACGATTAAGCTCCCGAATGGGATGACTTTCGATATGACTAATGAGCAATATGCCAGGGACTGGGCGTTACCTCAATTTTATTTCCATATCAACACGGCCTATGCAATCTTGAGAGCTCAAGGTGTTTCCTTAGGAAAAGCCGACTATGTACAGCACGCTTTTGCTTATCTCAGACCAGAGATGATTTCAGATTGCTAATGGGTAACAAGGCTAAGTTTTTCAAGTTTATAGCTGATGGAGAGGGGGACTTTGCTTCTCTCCATCTGACTTTTGTGTATTAACTCCATAAATGTGAATTTCGAGAGAAAAAGAGATTACTAGATAAAAAGTCAAACTTCTTTGTTGGTACGTTCTTCTATAGAATCCGCTCCCTTTCCGATTCTTCATACGTACGATAACAGGAAGTTTATATATGACCATCTCCCGCCGAACCTTTGTCCAGGCCATGGGTGTCGCACTTTTGACCCCCTTTACGGTCCGTTCTCTCGCGGACACTGATAGTGAAACCTATGCACGTTTTGTACTGGGCGGCACCACATTCGCTGATCAAATTGATAACGACGGAATTGTTTTTGATTTATCAGTAGCCTCGGGAGATCCCAGTCAAACTGGAGTGGTTCTTTGGACGCATATTAACCCTGATTCCTATATCGCGGGTCAGTCTTTGTATGTAGATGTCGCGCTGGATGAGGAATTTACCCAGCCAATTCTAAGTGCTGAGATTAATGCTAGTGATATCACTGCAGACCGTGATTACACCGTTAACATCGACCTGGAGGGCTACTTATCTTCTGACCAACGTTACTATTACCGCTTCAAATACGGGACTGTCAGTAGCCGCGTTGGGCGTTGTCACACACTGCCTACCGGTAGCCTAGAGAATTTAAAGATGGCTGTGGTTACCTGTCAGGATTACACCACCGGTTATTACAACGCCTACAACCATATCGCGGACGAAGATGTACATTGCGTACTGCATTTGGGTGACTTTATCTATGAATATGCCCAGTACGAGGGCTTTGAAAGCTCAATAGTGCATTCGATCTCTCTGCCTTCTGGCGGCTCTGTTGCGATGGATCTTGAGGACTATCGTCATATTTACAGAGAGTATCGCAAGGATAAGAATCTGCAGCGAGCGATGGAAATGCACTCATTTATCATCACCTGGGATGATCATGAAACTGCAGACAATGCTTACTGGGATTACGAGCGGGATACTCTGGGTGTGCCATCTCATCCCTACCAGACCGGCGATAACAACCCTGACCAGCTGCGCCAGCTGCGTCGCGATGCTCAGCAGGCCTGGATCGAATATGTTCCAGCGCGGGTAAAAGTCGATGAATCCGCAAGCCACGCTTTTGACTACTTACAGATTTATCGTTCTTTCCAGTTCGGTGACTTGGTTGATCTGTATATGACAGATAGCCGCACCTATAGGACCAAGGAGCCGTGCAAGGATGGTACAGCTTGGGAAAACTACTGGTGCACAGATTATGAAGAAGATACCCAAACCATGCTGGGTAAGACTCAGCGGGATTGGCTGATTGATGGAGTTGTTAACTCCAGTGCCCGCTGGAAAGTGTGGGGGAACCAGACTTTGCTGGCACAATTGGCTGGTACTATTTTGGGACGCTCTCTTGTGTATGCCAATTATGATGCCTGGGATGGTTACCAGTGGGAGCGGGAAAAGATCCTGTCATCTGTTAAGGACAGCAATGTCGATAACTTTGTAGTGCTGACAGGGGACCTCCACTCCAGTATCGCTTCATACCTGAAAGTTGATTTCAGCAAAATTAGCAACTGGGACTACGACAACCTGGTTGGCGTTGAGCTGATGACCCCTTCCATATCTTCTCCCAATATGAACGATACGATTGAGAAAGGTATTGATGTTGGCAGTGTGTTTACATCACTGCTAAATGGCGGGGTTCAGGTCAATAACCCACATATCAAAGATTTTGTTAGTAATATCTATGGATATGCAGTGATCGAATTCAATGTCAATGAATTAAACTGGACCGTATACAACATCGATAAGAAGAGTGATAACCCGGATACCGAAAAAGCGGTATATAAGAAGTTTAATTATGAGCCTGTTGGCATGTGGTTAACCGAAAAGTAGCTGGTTCTCAGTCAATATGAAGTTGTGGGGCGCTTGCCCCCAACTTCACAAGATTCCACTGTTTCGATTCCTTCTTCATCATATCTAGCTTGTACGAGTAAGAAAGCCCTTCCCCGATAACAAAACTAATAAGCCAATGAACACGCATTTGATATATACCTGCGGGTCATCTATACCCGACGATGGGCACAATGCTGTATCTGGCGTTGGGGCACTCTAGATAGATCAGACATCAAGTAAAAGGATATTACTTTGCTGCAAGAATCTTACCCTTACTACCTGGCCAATGAAGCAGTGCATGCCAACACCGATCTGGAAGTTACTGACAAGTATTCAGGGAAAGTAGCTACCCGGGTTGCAATGGCTGATGCCAAGGTTATTGACAGTGCCATCGACTGGGCGCTTTTGGCAGAAAAACCGATGGCTAATTTGCCGTCTTACACCCGCCAGGAAGTTTTACAGCATTGTGTTGTACGTTTTCGTGAAAGGTTTGAAGAGCTGGCCGAAGCGCTGTGTATTGAAGCTGGTAAGCCAATTCATGATTCGCGGGGCGAGGTGCTGCGTTTAATCGATACATTTCATGTGGCTGCTGAAGAGGCAGTGCGTATCAATGGCGAGATTATCAATCTTGAGATATCCAAGCGCTCACGGGGTTATCGCGGATATATCAGACGAGTGCCAGTAGGCGCATGCTCATTTATATCGCCGTTCAATTTCCCTTTGAACCTTGCCGCTCACAAGGTGGCACCTGCCATCGCGGCTGGATGTCCCTTTGTACTGAAACCTGCAAGCCGGACACCTATTGGGGCATTGATTATCGCTGAAGTCCTTGCGGAGACTCAGTTACCGAAGGGCGCTTTCTCTGTATTACCTTGCCACCGGGAAGGGGCAGACCTTTTTACTGTGGATGATCGATTCAAACTACTCAGCTTTACCGGCTCACCTTCGGTGGGTTGGGATCTAAAGGCCAGGGCGGGACGAAAGAAAGTGGTTTTGGAGTTGGGGGGTAATGCAGCCTGTGTTATCGATAGAGATACAGATCTTGATGATGCTGTAGAGAGGTTAATTTTTGGTGCCTTTTATCAGTCGGGTCAAAGCTGTATCGGCGTCCAGAGGATCTATGGACATTGCAGTCTATATGAAGACCTGAAGCGACGTCTGGTTGAGCGTACCAAAAAGCTTAAGAAAGGCGATCCTCGATCAGAAGATACATTTATTGGCCCAATGATTTCTGAGGGAGAGGCTACCCGCTTGCATTCCTGGGTGGAAGAGGGGGTTCAAGCAGGGGGAACCCTGCTTTGTGGAGGCACACGAGACGGCGCCATGCTTGATCCAACGCTATTGGAAAACGTGCCCGATGACTGCTTCATTGTACAGCAGGAGGCATTTGGCCCAGTTGCAATTCTGGAGCCTTTCGATAGCTTTGATGATGTTTTAGACAAGGTGAATGACAGTGCCTTTGGTCTGCAGGCTGGAATATTCACTCGTGACCTTTACAAAGCCCAGCAAGCCTGGGATACCTTGGAAGTGGGTGGTGTGGTTATTGGTGATGTACCCAGCTGGCGGGTAGATAATATGCCCTATGGTGGTGTTAAGGATTCGGGTCTTGGTCGGGAAGGGGTACGCTGGGCTATTGCGGATATGACCGAGGAGCGGTTGATGGTGGTGCGAACTCCAGGGTAGGACCTAAGAATTTATTAAATTGAGATGTTACTCACAGAGGAAAGCGATAAGTTAGACCTCATATCTGACGTGTCTTGATTGTGATACTATACAGCAATTATTTTTGTATATAATAATTAATCCGCTGTTTATGTTTAGACTCAGCCTTTATTATTTTGCTAATTATTTCGCTATTTTTTAAGTTTCTTTTACGGCACTAGATAAATTGAGTTGACGGCCTCCAGTAGTGATTGAAGTTGTTTTAGGTGTTTTTTCATGGATGACCGGATAAAAAATAAAGCTAAGATATCACCGAAGTCTTTATTATATTTTATTACCTATCAAACTCTATGTTGTGCCTGTTTATATCTATGGGTGCTTTCACCAATAGTTGACAAAATTAGGATGTCAACCTGGTTTCCGATGGACGCTCAAATTCTTGATATAGATTTAGAGGTTTATCAGGATGGGCACAGTACCTATCGCCAGGTTGTTGCCAGTTATGAATATTATATAAACGGTAAAACCTACTGGGGCAATCGAGTTGATATACATTCAGAGTCTGATGATTCTGCAGGAGGTTACTACCATGAAATCATGTATGACAAACTTCAGAAGTATAAGAAGCAGAAACGCACGTTTAGTGGCTGGTATAACCCAAATGATCCCTATGACTCTGTGTTGGACAGGGGGTTGCGATGGTCAGAGGTTATTGTTCCAGGATCAGTGTGCTTTATCTTTATTCTTATCGGAGTAGTTGTTCTTAGAATATATACTCTTCAGGAGCAAGAGCAGAATCCTAAGTTAATTGAGAGAAAACCATGGTTGGCAAAAAACAAGTGGAGTTCTGAAGGTATAATATATGAAACCAGAGTAATCCTTAAAAAACAACTGTGGGGCGGAGTATTAGTATTCTTGCTTGGGTTGATCTTTATTTTTATAGGGTTGACGTTTCTATCGAACTGGAATTCTGACTGGCTAATAACTTTGATATTAGGTGTTGTCAGTTGCTTATTTATAATTGTGCCAATCATTAATTGGTCTAGATATAAGGCAATTGGAAGGGTGCCTATTGTTATGCGGCCATTTCCTGGCCGTATAGGAGGTAAGGTTTCCGGGTATATCCAATTTCCTCCACTACTAGAGCTAACCGATAAATCTATTCGTATCAAATTAAAGCAGTTCGCGTGTGTAACAGAGGGGAGGGGAAAAGATGCTAGAAAACGTGAGTATGTGAATTGGGAAAAATGATACAGGGTAATCTAAAGGCTACTGCTGTGGGGAATAGGATCTATTTTAGTTTTGATATCCCAGAGGGCTTACCTGAATCTAGTACCAGTGTTTATTGTGGGGATAGAGAATATTGGTACCTAAATGTCAGCGGGGAAATCCGTGGCGATTACTTTGAAAGGGAATATGAGCTTCCAGTTTTCAAATTAGCGTCCTCTGAACACGGTGCAACTATTTAGAGGGAATAAAGCGACACCAGAGCGCCGTTACTATCAATGGCTAGATACATCAAGGGGGGCAAACTCAATAATTTTATGACCTCACACCTATTTGGTCCCAATGTAGAAATTTACCTTTGTTGTCCTTAGGTAGTTATTAGGATAATCATTTCGTTTAATAGAAAGTTAAGTTTAACTTTGTGTGATCTTTGGGAATTATTTTCAAAAGATCGCTTTACAGGGTTTGGGTACTTGGATTACATTTGTAGTCACTGGACTACAAATGTAATCAAGGAGCGTAAATGGAGATTACCGATGCTGAGTTCGAAGTTATGGAGGCGATGTGGCAAGGGGCGCCTGCTACGGCGCGGGAGCTGTATCAGAGGTTGCATTCGCGCAAGTCATGGCAAGAGAAAACGGTTAGGTCTTTAATCAGCCGTTTAGTTAAGAAAGGCGCCCTTTCTTTTGAAAAAGCAGATAGAGGTTATTTGTATTCACCTTGCATTGAGAGGGGGGAGTATCAGTTAAAGCAAGGTCGGAGTATTCTGGACCGCTTGTTTGAAGGGCGGGTATCTCTTTTCTTTTCTGGATTTGCCTCCAGTGGTGAACTTAAACGAGATGATATTGAGGAATTAAAGGAGTTAATTAGAAACTGGGAGCAGGAAAATGAGTAGCTGGGTGTTTCAGCAGCAACTTTTTTTCTCTTTTCTAGCAATTCTAGTGTTACTTGGTGATCAGTTTCTTAGTAAACGTCTTGGTTCTGTTTTTGTATACAAGCTGTATTTGCTGATCCCAGTATGCTTAGTGTTAGCCAATTTGTCAGCCTCTGATACTTTTAATTTAGAGTTCGAGCAAGCGACACCAACAATTCAAGCCGTCAGCAGTGGTTATAGTAATGTCACTGACTCAGTGTCTGAGGTGTTGAACCCGGTATCTGAAGCTCGCTCGTTTGATTGGATAGGCACTGTCTGGTGGTCTGGGTTTGTATTTCTTTTGTTCATACTGGTAATAAGCTTTCTGAAAGTTAGCTTTTTACCCTTGGCGCCACGCTCAGGCTTTTCTTCTGAAGAAAATTGTAGAGAAAAATTTTTCACATCCAGGAAGATATCAAGTCCTATCTTGATTGGTTTTGTTTCACCGAAAATAGTGCTGCCTGAGAACTATGGTCAAATTTACAGTAATAGGCAGTTGTCATTAATTTTTTCACACGAGGAGGTGCATGCAAAAAGATACGACAACTTATGGAATTTGTTAGCTTTAATTGTGGTTATTACATTTTGGATAAATCCGCTGGCATGGGTTCTGCTATATAGATTTCGCTTATTTAAAGAGTGTTCATGTGACGAGATTGTGCTTGCGAATGCAGTAAAATCTGACCGTTTGGAATATGCCAAAACTATGGTGATAACCAATGAGTTGAAGACTGATTTTGGTATTCTTCAGTCACATTATGGAGATAAAAGAACAATGATTACAAGGATTGAAAGAATGAAGAACAAGTTTATACCTTCTAAAATACTCAATATTACAACTAAGGGATTTTGTCTGTTGGTCGGGTGCTTGTCGATAGTCTGGGGGCAAGCTGTGGCGGGAGAGAAATCAAGTTTGCAGAGCTTGGGAACCTTTTCCTCACTATATCGCCAGCCCCCACGTCAAGCATTCTTTGCGGGAGTACAGGGGGAAGTATTACTGCAATTTAATGTAGCCGAGGATGGGGAAGTTTCGAATATTAAAGCTTTGCAGGTTGTGACTTCCGGGGGATTTGAGGATCAGTTTGTTGAAAATGCAACCTTCCTCGTTAAGAATGCAGCATTCCAGACAAAGGGTAAGCTTGTCGAAGATGTTAAATACATTGTTCGTTATCACTATGCAGGCGTCGGTACATCTGCTGAGGCTCGTGATGAAGCCCTAAAGAAGATGCCGAAAAGAGATATAAAATTACTGCCTTACTCTATTCCTGACTCCGAGGCAACGCATAGCTTTAATATTGACCAGTCTTTATATGCGATTAAATCCCATTTTCCCCGCTACCCTTCTAAGGAGTTGGAAATGATGGGTGTGAGTGCGGAAGCTACCGTGGAGTTTGATGTTAATTCCAGTGGAATTCCATTTAATGTCCGGGTCATTGACTTGGAAGTTCAGGACCAATACAGAGATTTATTTATGGAGGAAGCTCAGCAGGCCTCTGAGCTCTATGTCTTCAGCAATCAAACATCTTCAACTGTTGAAGGAGTTAGAGTAAAGCTCAAGTGGCAGCCCTCAATTCAGATTGTGCAGAGATAGGGTTTGTCACTTTGTAGTTTGGTGGCGAAACCTAAATGTTTAACTGCAGATGGGCCCATTGTGGCCCATTTGTAGTTCGAGTTCTCCTCCAGACAGCCGCATTAGGTTTCTAAAGGGCATCAAATATTATCTTTTGAGTGCTTGATTGAAAAAGCTGCCATGAAACCGAAGATGTTCCTCAATAAAGCTGGCGATAAAGTAATAGCTGTGGTCATAGCCGGAATGGCGGCGAAGTTGGAGCGGGTAGTTACTTACTTTGGCAACCGCTTCGAGCATCTCGGGTTTCAGCTGTTCAACAAGAAAGCTATCAGCTTCCCCTTGATCCACCAACATCGGCACAGACTTCTCGGCATTTTTGAGCAGTTCGCTGCTATCGTAGTCTCGCCAACTATCCCGATCTTTGCCTAAATAGGTTTCAAAGGCTTTTTGTCCCCACGGACACTGAGAAGGATTGCTAATGGGGCTGAAGGCTGATGCGGAAACATAACTTGTCGGATTGCGTAGGGCGATTATCAGTGCGCCATGGCCCCCCATTGAATGTCCTGCAATGGCCCGCTGTGTTGTCACAGGGAAGGTGCTCTCGATAAGTGCCGGCAGTTCTTCCACCACATAATCATACATGTGGTAGTGGCGACTCCAGGGCGCTTGGGTGGCGTTGATATAAAATCCAGCACCTTGCCCCAGATCATAGGCTTCATCATCGGCAACAGATTCTCCACGGGGACTGGTGTCGGGAGCAACGATGGCTATCCCCAGTTCGGAGGCAATCCGCTGGGCTCCTGCCTTTTGCATAAAATTCTCATCGGTACAGGTCAGACCTGACAGCCAGTAGAGCACCGGAACCTTGTGCATTTGTGAAGCTTGCGGTGGCAAATAAATAGCAAAACGCATTTTGCAGTTAAGTGACTGAGAGTCGTGAAGGTATTGCTTGTGCCAGCCGCCAAAACTCCGGTTGGCACTGATATTTTCAATAGACATGATGGATAGCCCTAATTGGACCACCTCCAAGGGATGGCCCAATTGATCATTGCTGGTTATTGATCGAAGTGAATGACGGTGCGGATACTTTCGCCTTTATGTAACAGATCGAAAGATTTATTGATGTCATCCAGGCTCATGGTGTGGGTGATAAAGTCGTTGAGCTGGAATTCGCCATTCAGGTAGCGCTCTACGTAGTCTGGTAATTCGGAGCGTCCTTTAACGCCGCCGAATGCGGACCCGCGCCAGACTCGGCCTGTTACCAGCTGGAAGGGACGGGTGGAGATCTCCTGGCCGGCACCAGCTACACCGATAATGACCGATTCACCCCAGCCCTTGTGGCAGCACTCCAGAGCGGAGCGCATCACATTGACGTTGCCGATGCATTCGAAGGAGTAATCCACACCGCCCTCGGTGAGTTCGACAATGACTTCCTGAATTGGCTTATCGTAGTTGTTGGGGTTGATGCAGTCCGTCGCCCCCAGTTTGCGGGCTATTTCAAACTTGCTTTCATTGATATCGATGGCAATGATTCGCGAGGCCTTTGTCATGGTAGCGCCGATAATCGCCGAAAGGCCAATGCCCCCAAGGCCAAAAATCGCAACAGTATCGCCTTCTTGAACTTTGGCGGTGTTCATCACAGCGCCCATACCAGTAGTGACACCACAACCCAGCAGGCAGACTTCCTCTAACGGTGCAGCCGGATTTACTTTTGCCAGTGAAATCTCTGGCAGTACGGTGTACTCCGAAAATGTCGAGCAGCCCATATAGTGGTAGATGGGCTTGCCATCTTTATAGAAGCGTGTGGTGCCGTCGGGCATCAGGCCTTGCCCCTGAGTTTCACGGATCTTTTGGCAGAGGTTCGTCTTGCCGGACTTGCAGAATTTACACTCGCCACATTCTGGGGTGTACAGGGGGATCACATGATCACCCTCTTTGACACTGGTAACCCCTTCACCGACATGCACGACAATACCGCCACCTTCATGGCCCAAAATACAGGGGAATTTGCCTTCCGGGTCGTCGCCAGACAAGGTGAAAGCATCGGTGTGACACACTCCCGATGCAATGACCTTGATCAATACTTCACCAGCCTTTGGCAGCATGACATCCACTTCTTCGACCGATAACGGTTGGCCAGGCCCCCAAGCGATGGCGGCCTTCGACTTGATAAATTGTTCAGACATAAGATTACTCGCTGTTAAACCATGTCATTCAGGGCCTGAAGTTGGCTGGCCCCGCTGTGACGACTGGGGAGCCATTATATTGATTGCAGAATTGATTATAATTGGGTGTTTTTGAAACTTACTTTTACATATTTGCAATAATGAAAGACTGGGAAGGCATTACGGAGTTCGTTTATGTTGCTGAAAGCGAGAGCTTTACCCTCGCAGCGCAGCGGCTGGCTATTTCTACTGCTAAAGTCAGCCGCCAGGTCAGTGCTTTGGAGAGCCGTTTGAATGTCAAACTGCTATATCGAACCACGCGCAAGGTGTCACTGACACAAGAAGGTACGCTGTTTTACCAGCATTGCCGGGGGGTGCTCGATGGGCTGGAGGCGGCGGAACGAGCAGTAACTCAATTACAGAGCCACCCACAGGGCAAAATCAAACTGACGGCACCGGTCACTTATGCTGAAAAGAAGGTTGCACCACTGATCAATGATTTTGTGATTCAAAACCCCAAGATTGAGGTCAATGCCTATTTCACCAATCGCCAGGTTGACCTTATAGATGAGGGTTACGATATCGCCATACGCCTGGGTAAGTTGCAGGACTCAACCTTGATGGCAAGAAAGTTGGCGGATCGGCGAATTCATCTATGCGCCTCACCGGATTATCTTGAAGAGCACGGGACCCCACATTCCTTGTCTGAATTGAACAGGCACAACTGCCTGCTGGGAACACTGGATTACTGGCGATTCAATACCAGGGAAGGAGAAAAAAACCTTAGGGTCAAAGGTAGCCTTCGTTACAACAACGGCGGGGCGCTTTTAGATGCAGCGCTAAAAGGCCTGGGGGTTGTGCAGTTGCCAGATTATTACGTCGAGCAATATATCGCTGAAGGAAAGTTAATCAACCTCTTAAGTGATCTCGAAGATAGGGATGAAGGGGTATATGCAGTTTACCCCGGCAATCGATATATCGCGCCGAAAGTCAGGCTGCTGATTGATTATCTAGCCGAGTATCTCACTTGAGAAAAGGGGGGAGGCAGATTAAGGGTTTGGTGTAGTAAAGGGTTCATAGTGATTTATTACTAGCGGAGGTGGTTTCTTCAATTTGTTGGCTTACCCACTTACTGCAGAATACCGCAATCCGTTTCCATTTTGGCTCTAGCATTAAATAGTGACCATAACCTTCCGCCCGGTAGAAGGTGGTATTTTTACCTTGCCGCTCCGCAATTAACTGTGATGTGGAAGGTGGAATTGCCAGGTCATCGGTTCCCGAAACCATTAAAGTGGAGCAATTGATTTTTTGATAGTCAATTCTGGTTGTTTTATTGCTGTCAAAAATCCAGAAGAACAATTCAAATAGGACTTGCCCAGATTCAGGACCTAATCGATCGAAGACCTTGTGCTGGTCGTCTGGATTAAGTTTATTCAACCCGAATTTCGCCATTGTCGCGAAATCCGGTAACAGGATATCATTCCAAAATTCACCCGCAGCCATAAACAACTTGCCCAGCGCACGCTCTTCTTCTGTGGTGGGCAGTATTCCCCAGTTCACGCTTCCGTTAAGCAATACGATTGCCCGTGCCAAATCCATCGTTGCCAATTTTTGTGCAATAACACCGCCCAGGGAGTGGCCGACTAGTACAGGTTTTTGATCTAAAGATTGTACAAATGCCCGGATGTCATCAACGTAGTCGGTAATACTCAGTCCTTTAAGGTGCTGCTGATTTTGTTCTGACTTTAGATCTTGATGGTAGCGGTAGCTTGGGCTGTGACAATAGAATCCTTCCTCTTCAAAATGCTGGTGGAAGTTCTCCATTGTCCAGGGGCCGGCATTGGTTCCGTGGATAAAGACGATAGGGGTATCCAAAGCCGGCTCCCGGTTTTTCAAGGCTTCCTTAGACTTTAGATGCGAGGATATCCGCAGTCATAATTTGTGGTTCTGATGCGAGCAGTTCATCCGCTTTGCCAAGCAATGCTGCAGCGATCTTGCCGTTAAGATGTGCAGTTAAGCCGTCTTCATCGCTAAACGTGTCGAAAATAGCAAATCGCGTAGCGTTGATTTGTACGGCATACCAGCTCAGGGTTCCTTGCTCTTCCACAGCGAGTGGTTGGGCTGAGGTGAGTAGCGCTTTTACTTCATCAGCCTTATCCGCTTTGGCGTCGATCAGTGCCACGATGGCCAGCTTTGCTTCAGTCATTGTTTTCTCTCACGTTGTTTGGTGATGAGTATCCTAGGGGAAGCTTAGGCTTGACTATCAGTGTCCAAAAAGACAATGATCAGACAAAATTCGCCACTTTGAGGATTTATGGCCCAGATAGTCATCTTGTCTATGCCAGGAGTTTTGCCGTCGGCCTTGGCTGGCGTTCAGGATATGTTTGCCCTGGGTGGCCTCCGCTTATCTGAAAGCCAGCACTCCCTGGACCCAGCCTATCAACAGTCCTGGTCCCCCGAAATCCTAGTCGCCAGTGCTGATGGCGCCGACATTGTAGACGGGCAGGGCAGGCACTTTCCTGTAGGCCATGGGATATCACAAATATCCAGTTGCGATGCCGTGATAGTCCCCGGATTTATGCCCAACCAGTTTGGTGTGCCCCCTGAAAAGTTACTGGACCAATCGACTTGCGAATGGTTGCGAACCCGATATAGGCGCGGGGCAATTATCGCGGGTTCTTGTAGTGGCGTTTTGGCGCTGGGTGAAGCGGGTCTGTTAAATGGACGGCAATGCACAACCACCTGGTGGTTACACAATGAGTTGAAATCCCGCTTTAGTAATGCCTGCCCGCTATGGGCTAGTGGACTATTGGTAGATGAAAATATAGTGACAGCGGGTGGCCCTTTATCTTGGGTAGATGTAACTCTACAAGTGATCAAGATGCTAGCTGGCGAAGAAGTTGCAACCAAAGTGGCTGATCTCGCTGTTGTGGATTCCCACCCGCGTTCGCAAACTTTGCATGTACCAAAAGGCTACCAGGTATCAAAAGAGCAGTTTCTGGTGGATGCTGAAAATGTGGTTCGTCAATATTTTGGTCAACAGTTAGGCAGCCAGTTGCTTGCAAAAGAACTGTCGATATCCGAGCGAACATTACACCGGAGGCTAAAGCAGTTAACAGCGCAAGCACCCAAACAATTTATCGATAGCGTCCGTATGGAGTACGCTCGCAGCCTTTTACTAAACCCAGCCAATAAAGTTGCCAGTGTTGCGCAAGAATTAGGCTATTCCGATGATGCAGTATTCCGACGTGTATTTAAGTCGCATGTGGGTATGAGTCCCAGTCAATTTAGGCAGAAATACCAGAAAAGCTGATTTTTTTGGTGATAGAAGTCAGCGCCCCAGGTTCCTGGAAAAAGCTAAGGAGCCTCTGAATAACTCTGTAATGCCTCTGCGGGTCTTGAAGGCTGCAGATGTTAGGCGCAGCTCGCCGCGAATGGCTCAGTCCTTTGCAAGAGCTGCAACGCAGCAGCTGTGGCCTTCAAGGCCCGCCCTTCGGGGCTTGCAGAGCAATTCACACTCCGCGTTGCGACTTCTTGAAAGGTCTAGACATTCCTGCGAAGCCGCGCCTTGATTGTGAACCGCTCTGCAAGCCAGAGGTATCACGGAGTTATTCAGAGGCTCCCTAAGTTAATTTGGCGGTAGATAGACATTCACCGTCTGTGCAATCTCCTGCGATAGTTCTTTCCCAAATAAGCAGGTGACGAGTTCAAAAGCGAACTCGATAGCGGTCCCGGGTGATTGGCTGGTCACCAAGTTCCGGTCGACAACCACTCTCTGATCACTAGTTTCCTTCACATATTGACTAAGTTCACCGCGAAAAGTCTTGTAGCAAGTGGCCTTGAAATTGGTAATTAACCCTTGCCGACCAAGAACGATTACCGGAGCAGTGCAAATTGCCCCTAGCCAGCGGCCCGACTCAAGTTGCTCTCGGATGAGCTTTATTAGGTGGGCCGAGTTATGCATTTGCTCGGCACCTTCCTTGCCGCCTGGCAGAGCTATTAGATCCCACGTAGAGTCCAAACAATCCTCTATGGAGCAGGGGGCTTCAATAACAAGGTTACGCAGGGTAGTTATACGCCTACTTGGCATAATCGATGCCAAGGCCAGCTCTGCATTCGTTCGGCTCAAAATATCGTAGATGGCAATAGTTTCGATATCCTCATTACCATCGGCGACGGGAATCAATATGTTGGGCATTGATATAACTCCAAATTATTTAGATTATCTATACGCTTTTAAAACTAAAAATATACCTTTGTATCTTTCGTCTTTAATAATTTATAGCTAATGTGCATTGCGAAAATGTTTGCGCCAATTTGAATGCTATTTGAGTTGGATAAGGATTGCTGGTGTAAGTCAAACTAAATTGTAGTTGAGCAGCTGTATTTAGCTGATTTTTTGTACCATTTATATGGCTGACTATCATTTAAAGGCAGAACTAAAGGTGATTTTTAATTGTTTCATTATTAATGACATGAGTGGACTTATTCTTAAGGGGGGGTTAAATGCAAGAATAGAATGCAAACCACTCATATTAGGAGTATGCAATATACTAACCATAACTGCCAAAATGTTCGAAGTGCCAAAATTTTTGGTACGGTTAATACAATTTGATACTTGAGGCCCTTTAAGAAATATAAGCTTTTATCTGATAGTATTAAACATTTAAAGTCAAAGTGATTTTGTTTCGTGGAACTAGGCAATTAAACCTTTGGGTCGACCATGCCGGCAGTTCTGTTATTCCTTTATATCTAATAAGTTGGGGCAGTTATGAATTGCATCTACAAGCAAGTACTTGTGATTTTAGCCGTTTTTCTTGTATCTGCATGCGGCGGCAGTGGCGGCGGAGATGGTGACGGTAATACGGGTGGAGGATCCAGTTTTCGAATCACAGAGGAGAATGCCAATGTGGTTGCTTCACAAGCCATGGACTCAACTGCCACTATATTAAAGCTTGGAATACAGCTACAAGAAGCTCTTGATGCCACAATTCTATCTGGAGAGGAAAGTTATGAGTTTTACTGTGACGGTTCTGGAAGTATCTCCATTGATGTGGTGAGCGAAGCAGAGGTGCTTGTAAAATTTAACAGTTGCGAGAACTCGCAGCTAGAGATTGGATTTAGTGGGCAGGCTGAGTTAATCCCCGAATCTGTATATTCTAATTCTGCTCAAGAAGTTTTCTTTCAAGGACGAGTCAATATTGATGAGGATTTAAGTTTACATGATAACACCTACGTATCTGTACTAGGTAGCTTCACCCTCGGTTTACAGGCAACCTGGTACGGTGATGTTATTGATGTGAAACATATTTCTGAGAACCCACTCAAACTAAGAGATGAGTCAAACAGTATTACTTTTTCCAAGATAGAGGCAAATATTGAATATGACCTAGATCAAGGTTTAAACATGTGGCCTAGGTCGAACTTCTTTGGCGAATATTCTGTGAAGTTAAATAGTAGTTTACTAGGAGGCGAGATCAGTTGTGATACCAAAGAGCCATATGGTATGGGAGCGTGGAATCCGAAAGATTTTGAAATTTATTGTTCTGACAGTAACCCTGATGTTTTGCTTCTTAGTGAGGGGTATGCTGGAGGGACTATGGATGTATCAATTCTTGACGTAGACAGCCAGGAGTATCGCCCAGTTTTAGGCATGTACTGGAATGAGTTTGAATCAGTTTATGAGTATCAACCTGGATTCCCTCAACCAACCTTTGAAGTTCCTGGACTCCCATCTATTGAATTCAGTATGGATATCAATGATGCGGTTTACTCCTCGAGTTCGGGCTATTTTTATATAGCCATACCTGACAATGGGTCAGAGTATGCCAATCACTTGATAGAGTATGAGCTATCGTCAATGAGTATCACCCGTAGTCTTGCACTAAAGGGGGAGGCTGGTCCGCTGGCAATATCTGGTGATGGATCAATTTTGTATCTGGGTTATATTAATTTTCCTGAAGTGCAGCGTGTAGATCTTTCTGATTTTACCCTATCAACTTTACTTGATTTGGGAGAAGAGGATGGGAGACTGCATTATCCACGCAATATAACAGTATCTCCAGCTGCTAACGATACGGTTGCTGTTGCGACTTACCATCTAGGGCTTGACTCAGATAGTAAATATTCGGCAAAAATAAAATTTTTCCGAGATGGGGTTGAGCAATCGGTTGTGGGAGATTGGTTTTCTAGTCCAACACGAGTCACTTTTGATGAGATTGGAAGCAGATTAATTACATACACAGATGATTCAACCGCCTATGATATTGACGTTTTTTCGGTCGGTATAAATGGGTTGGATCATGTACTGAACTTAAAAGATTATGCAAGTGGACCTTCCGACATTCTTATGTATGACGGGGCTCTTTATAATGGAATTGGAACTGTAGTTAATCCAGACTCCGGGGAATTGTATGGTAGAAATTCAGTTGTTAACGGATATGATAATGAGGAATATCGAAAGCTTGCGCCTTTGATTACACCGGGTGGTGAATATACCTATATATTTGCTAAATATCTTGAGATATATGACCGGGATCGATATACCTACTTGGGAGTATTCGATCCAGGTGTAGAAGGTAAATTTCTACGTTTAATTAACATTAATGATAACAAATTTGCTTTCGTAACTGATGCTGGAGTTAAGATATTTAGTCATGAGGATGTTCCAGTTGATCGAGATGCGAATTGTGGGCAATATTTTATTCCCGATATGAGAGTTGATCTCGATATTAGCTTTTCCGGTTGTTTGTTCGGTGATGCAGCCTACAGTGCAGAGTATGATAAAATTTATGCATCAATTCCGGGAGTTGCAGGTGTCAATGGTAATTCTATAGCTGTTATAAATAGAGAATCACTGAATTTTGAAAAATATATACCTGTTGGTTCTGAACCCTACGAACTAGAAATAAGTAAGAATGACAAATTCCTTTACATTTCTTATCTGGGTACGAATAAATACTCTGTACTTAATTTAGACGATTTATCCCTCGAAATGAATGTAGACCTGGGAACAAGGGATAACTATTCTGGACCAATTTTTGCTGGTGATCTGGAACCTTTCCCTACAGATGAAGGCAGTGTGCTTATTTCTACAGCCAGGCAGGGGTATACCACAAATTTTGAAGGAATGGAGGTATATGTGGATGGCATTAAACTATCGACAAGTTCAAGTGACATTCCTGCTGGAATCCGTGCAAACCGTATCCGTTTCGCAGGTGATAATTTAGTATTTGGTTATAATACTGATAGTACCGGTTTTGAAGTGAGCGAATTCAAAGTTGATTCTAGTGGAGTCACCTTCGTCAATGAGTATGATGATTTAATTTGGGGATTTCCAAATGAAATCGCTTATTCTTCCGAGAGACTATATAGCTCACTTGGATATGTGATTAATACTGATTCCATGGAGCTAGTTGGACAGATGGAAGGCTTGTCGACAGATAATTGGACACGCCATCATTTTGTAATTGATGAAAACCGGGGAGTGATGTATTTGTATGCATCAATGTTGACATCTGCCAATGACCCAGCACTCAAGGTGTTTAGCCTGGATACATTTGAAGAGTTAGCTTCAGTGAAAATGCCGACATTTGCGATTCTTCTGGGGGAAGGCAGGGCGCTCATTGATCTTAATGAAGATGAATTACTTGTCGTGCTTGGGGGTGTTATGTACATAATTAATAAGGATGATATTTTACATTAAACAAGAAAATGGGCCCGGGAGGGCCCATTTTAGTTACACTGAATGAAATTAAGTACCTTATACTAGAGTACGCTGCATCCGATATCTTCAATCTTCCATTTTTTAGTGACTGTGCTGCCACATTGCGCTTAATGACACTGCCGGTCCGGTTGGTATGTACTTCCGGACCTTTGGCGATATCCAGACCGCGAACTGTCACATCGGTGGCCACTAGAATTGAGGCGATCAGGCAATTGTGAGCCTCAGTGTTGCTCCCTTTCCCCTATTCATAATTCCAGCAGTCCAGCTAATGCCGTTTGCAGTAATAGCCAATCCAAGAGAGTGGCTGCCCAGGGTAGTCGTAAGCGGAAAGAAGCGGGCTAAATTTGTTAGTTGTGATTATTTATGATGTATTCCAGGTGCCTTGTATCAGTGCCGCAGCAGCCGCCCAATATATTGAACCCGCTATTCTGATTTAAGTGAAGCATAAGATTACCCCATTCCGATATGCTGTCGGAGTGCGTTGTTTTGCTGTTTTCTAGTTCATTGTGCGTTAGTGATGAAGCATTGGCTTGTATGCCGATTAGTCTGTCAGGTAATTGACTTGAAGCGTTTAGAAAAGAAGGATGAGAACAATTAATAAAGTACCCAGAAGGTTTAGGCGAAACCTGGTGATCAATATGTGAAATTGCTTCTTGAATGGTATGGCCATCTAAAAGGCGGCCATCTGAGCCAATGACAAAGCTAATAAAATATGGCTTAGAGTACTTTGACATTAGAGATGCAATGCCAAGTGCCTCTGGTATAGCTGGTAGGGTTACTCCCATGAGGTAGTCAGCATTAGAGGCTCCGAGCTTATCAATTTGCCAACGATGATAAGAAAGAGATTCTTTGTAAGTTAGGCCTTGCTCTGGTTTGTAGCAGTCATTTTTACAGCCGACTAGGCCTCCTACATATACATTTCCTTCTTTTGGCAAGATATTCGAAAGAAAATTAACAGCGTCTTCATTGATAGACGTAGGTGCCTTGGCTAGAGAAACTCTCTCTGAGCTGGCCCTCCATGTGGGAGTTGCAAGCAAAAGAGGGAGTTTTGCATCAATTGCAAGGTTTATGTATTCACTGTAGATTCGTTTAAGGCTTTCAGCACCAGCTTTGCTATAGATTAATTTAGCATGGTCGACATGGCTGCAAAGGCTTATATCTTTGTTACGCCTGACTCTTTCGAGTATGGCCGCTTCAGTAAGAATCAACTTTTCTGAAAGAATTCCTTGCATAATGCTCTCCGATGTAAGCGGTCGGGCGCTGAAGTTGAGCACCCAGTTATAAGTTTAAACTTCATACTGCCGCCATTAAAGTTGCCATGCAAGAAAGACTAGGATTAAAACCCAACTACTGACAAAGTAAACTCCAATGAGCGATAAAGTGTACTTTGGTACTTTTGGAGCGAATGAGCTGCATAACCAATTCCCACTGCAAAACCAGCGAGTGTAAGGGCAGAAAATATGATTAGCTGGATGTCGTTAGTGGTTAAGGACTCAGCCCTAGATATAGAAGCCATTATTAAAAGTAATGGGCTCAAACATATCCAGCAAGCTCCATATTTATAGTTTTTAGCTTCCATACATATGACTTATAACGCTTTGGTAAGTTGTACTGTCAGGCGCCCACTTGATTAACCTGTTAATTTAAAACGAGGGCTCTCAAATGAAACCATGATGCCAGTTTCAGGAGGGATCTTTGGGTAATTGCGCTCATGTGTAACATGGTGCTTGCTGAAACGAAAGGGTTTTTATTTTTTGGGGCAAAGCTTGTCTCACATGATAAGTCTTTGCTCCAATATAAATGCCATTCTCGTCAGATTACTGGCCGATCCCGTGGTATTTTGATGGAAAAGATACTGAAAGAGCTTGCCGTGTTTCTCCGTGGTCGGATTAATTGTTTTGGTATAGCCCAAGGCTATCAAAAATGTATTGATCTTGACTATTGGATACGGCGGAGATTAAGAATGAGCCATTGGAAGAACTGGCGCAGGGTGGGAGTGAGAGTCTGATTGCAGTACCGTATGGTGGGTAGTGTTGGGCCGGTAGCTAGAACCTACCGGCTGCCCGATAATTTATGTGTTCGCTAGCGAATAAACCAATACAACCCTTTAAAGCTTGGTGCAGCTAGAATATCAGTATGCCTCACTGACTGTGGATCTTCCTGCAAACCTTTCCTTAACTTGCGTAGTTTGACAATGCCTCTTATCGCCTGAGAGAAAATCAGCACTGCCAACGCTAGAATTAAGGTATCGAATCCCACTCCAAGAAGTAACGTAGATGTGAGAGTAATCAGTGCAAGGGGCCCCATTAAAAATGAGGTGATCCAACAGCTGAGCAAGTTTGAATCAATCTCACCATAGAGGTCTATTGGCTTTTTTCGAGTTCTTCTCATTTTTTTCCTACAGACAGATAAAGCCTTTGTAGCGGGCAGCTTTGCTGCGATGCAGCGCTTAAAGCTGTCCAGCCCGAAGGGCGATCGCTGACAAACTTGTTATGTGTTTGCACTGCGAGCCCCAACTATTGCAAACCAAAAAAACGCTACACCTGATAATACAACTGCAAGCGCTGTGTGGTTTGGCTCTATGCTACGGACATAAAGCAAAGGCGACGCACCCATTACCATTGACATAAATAGGTATGCAAGTTGTGGCGACCTCTTGGTGCCGTTCATTTTCTTCCGCCAAACATTCAACAGTAGAGTGCCGACTGGAATGAAAATGATCATGAACACTTCAAATATTCCCATATCTCTTTATGTCACATAACATTTATATAGTAACCATATTGACCACTATGATCCTGATTATTATTTCGGAATCAATTTCTCAACTACAACCAAAATACTGTTATAAAATCATTGGGTTAAACATAATTGTCACGACTGTGCAAACTGCAAAAAGGATCACTTTGACTACTACCCCATTTCTTATATCACTCTGTAACTCTTTGATTCATAGTTGATTATTATATTATTCGTCAGCTTTTGAAATAACAGTCAGGATAACCATGAACCCGAAGTGAGCGCAAAAGGGCAATCCCCCGGCGTCGCCAGGGGATATTCACTCGACTTAGCCTCGAATACGCCGCACCCGAAATTTACGTCCTTTCAACTTGCCGTTTTCTATTTTCTTCAGTGCTTGTGATGCCACATTGCGTTTAATCGCAACATAGGCGGTCATGTCCAGTACGTTGATCTTGCCAACATCTTTACCGTTAATCGGGCGATCGCCGCCGGTTAGGGCACCGAGGATATCGCCGGGGCGGACCTTTTGCTTCTTGCCGCCATCGATTTGAAGAGTGGCCATCGGTGCCTGGAAAGGGGGTTCACTTAATATGCTGGCGGGTGGCGGTGTATCTGGATCGGATAGTGGGTCCTGGGTTAGGTCCATACGAACCAGTTTGTGGCCCTCTTTTTCAGCAAAAAAGGAGTAAGCGCAACCGCGCTCACCGGCGCGGCCTGTCCGTCCTATGCGATGGGTATGAACTTCCGGATCTTTGGCGATATGAAAGTTGATAACCGCATCCAGCTTGTCGATATCAAGACCGCGTGCCGCTACATCGGTGGCCACCAGAATTGAAGCGCTGCCATTGGCGAAGCGAATCAGGGTTTCATTGCGCTGGCGCTGCTCCATATCACCATGCAGGGCGAGGACATTGAAGCCAGCCTGTTTCAGATCATTGGCTACTTCATCGGTTTCGCGTTTGGTGTTGCAGAAAACCAGGGTATTGACTGGTTTATCATTGAGCAGGACACGCCGAGTCATCTCCAGGCGATCCTCGAAACTCTCAGTTCTGTAAAAGCGTTGTTCGATCACCTTGTCACTATGGGCAGAATCGATTTTAACCATCACCGGTTTTTGCATCACTCGGGCGCTGAGCTTTTCAATTTCACCGGGGTAGGTAGCGCTGAATAGTAATGACTGCCGCCCAGTTGGCACCTGCGCCAGAATAGTGTCGATAACGTCCTGGAATCCCATATCGAGCATTCGGTCGGCTTCGTCAAAGACCAGCGTATCGACATGCTCTAAGGAGAGTGTTCCTTTGCGCAGGTGTTCTTCGATACGTCCTGGAGTACCAACGATGATATGGGCTCCATGGGCCAGGGAGCCGATCTGCGGGCCGAAAGGCATGCCGCCGCAGAGAGTCAGAATCTTTATGTTGTGAATTGCTCGTGCCAGTCGGCGTAGTTCCTGCGCAACCTGGTCTGCCAATTCCCGTGTTGGGCACAGAATCAGCGATTGAATCCGAAAGCGGCTGACATTGAGCCGGTGCAGCACCCCCAAACCGAAGGCGGCCGTTTTACCGGAACCGGTTTTTGCCTGGGCGATAACGTCCTTGCCGTCAAGAATGATCGGAAGCGTTTTGGCCTGAACCTCGGTCATGGACTTGTAGTTGAGTGACGCCAGGTTTTTCAGCAGGGCGGGGTTTAGGGGGAGATCGGAAAAAGGTGCAGTCAAGGTGAATCCTGGAGTCGTTAAATGTCAAATACGCGTATTACACAAGCAGTAGGGAAAGTGATCGTCACCTACTTAGCCTTTGTGAACGCTGCAATTTTGCAGTTTGTGCAATACAAAATTTGTATGGAATTTTAACAGTTAACCCTGAAGAAACCTATGAATCACCTTGTTCCCGTTAAAGTCTCTTCTATCCAGATTATCTTCTTGTGAAATGAGAACTGGGGCACTGGGTAGCATAAACCCGGTGCCCCAATTTACTAACGTCAGCTTTGCTTACCTTTGCGGGCTTTCCATTGATAGAAAACCCCGGGCATCACTAACAACACAAACAGCAGTGTGGTTATGGTGCCGCCCACCATTGGTGCTGCGATCCGTTTCATAACATCTGCGCCGGTGCCATCGGAAACCATGACTGGTATCAATGAAATTAACAGTGTCAGGCTGGTCATTAGCATCGGGCGAATACGGCCAGCTGCCGCTTCGGCAACAGTCGCAGTATTGCCGCGCTCAGAGTTATTTCCGGCGGCAGATAAGTAGTGCAGCATTAATAACCCCATCTCAGCGGCGAGACCAGCCATGGCAATCATGCCGACCCATACAGCAACGCTCAGTTTGTAGTCGAGCAGGTACAACAGCCAGAAGGCGCCGATCAGTGCCATTGGCATAGCGGTGAGTACAAACAAGGTGTCGGATAGCCTGCCTCTATGCAGATACAGGAGGAAGCACACAGCCAACAGGGTCAGGGGCACTAACCATTGCAGGCGGGACTTGGCGCGCTCCAGGTATTGGTATTGGCCGGCCCAGGCGATACGTTGCCCGGGAATCAGATTAACCTGATCGGCAACAACCTGCTTTGCGCGATTAACATAATCTGCAACGCCGATATCGCCCTTCAAGTCGACAAATACCAAGCCCACCAACTGCCCATCCTCATTGCGGATCATGGGCGGGCCAGTGCGGAAGTCCAGATCAGCCAGCTGGTTCAGGGGCACTTGGGAACCATCAGAGGCGGGGACCAGGATTTGTTCCAGCTGTTCAGGAGTATCCCGGTAGTCGCGGGCATAGCGCACTAACACATCGTAACGTTCGCGGCCTTCGATGGTCTGGGTTGCGGCCAGGCCACCAGCCGCTGCGGCGATCACATCTTCGATATCCTGTACATTCAAGCCGTGGCGGGAAGCCCGTGCGCGATCGATATCAAAGTCCAGGAAGTAACCGCCGGTTAGACGCTCGGCGAAGACGCTTCGGGTTTGCTCCGAAGTGCGTTGGTCACTGCGCAGTGCTTCTTCGATGGCCAAAGCGGTCTGTTCGATCTCCTCCAGGTTGTCTCCAAACACTTTGATGCCGAGCTGGCTGCGAATGCCGGTGGCGAGCATCTCAGTGCGGGTTTGGATGGGCATCCACCAGATATTGGGCATGCCCGGATAGCGCAGCTTTTCATCCATTTCCGCCAGTAGGTCGTCCCAAGTCATGCCGGGGCGCCACTCACTTTTAGGCTTCAGGGTGATTACGGTTTCTACCATTGAGAGCGGTGCAGGATCGGTGGCGCTATTGGAGCGGCCAATCTTGCCAAAGACATGCTCAACTTCTGGGAAAGCTTTCAGTTCCTCGTCCATTTGTTGGAGCACCTTGCCCGCTTCGGTAACCGACATGCCGGGTAGGGCGGTAGGCATATACAGGATGCTGCCCTCATTGAGCGGCGGCATAAACTCACCACCTAGTTTGCTAATGGGGTAGGCCACGGAAACCAGAGCTAATACCGCGAGAGTGGCTACAACTTTGCGTTGCCGCACACAGAAGTGAATCACTGGCTGTAGTGTATGGACTAAAACGCGGGAAATCGGATTTTCCCTGTTGCGAATTTTGCCACGCATAAGCAGTACAGCGAGCGCTGGAATCAAGGTGATTGCCAATAGGGCGGCGAAAGCCATGCTGTAGGTTTTGGTGTAGGCGAGGGGTTTGAATAGGCGGCCCTCGGTAGCTTCCAGCGCGAATACCGGCAGGAATGAAACCGTGATAATAATCAGGGAGAAGAAAATACTCGGCCCGACTTCCTGCATTGCCCGAACGATTAGCGTTCTTTTCTCGCCCGGAGACAATTCCTTATCGCCATTGGTTGCCAGCTTTTTGTGGATGTTATCCACCATTACCACTGCCGCATCCACCATGGCACCGATGGCTACGGCAATACCTCCCAGTGACATAATGTTGGCGGTAAGCCCTTGTAGGGACAGTGGAATAAAGGCCAGTAAAACTGCAATCGGCAGAGTGATTACAGCTACCAATGCGGAGCGGGCGTGGAGTAGGAAAATAGCGATCACAGCGGCGACCACCAGCATCTCTTCAATCAAGGTGTTCTTGAGATTGTCGATCGCACTATTAATTAATTGTGAGCGATCATAAGTTACTACCAGCTCAACGCCTTCCGGTAAGCCCGCACGGACTTGCTTGATACGCTCTTTAACTCTCTCAATAACCTTGAGGGCATTTTCACCGTAGCGCATCACTACGATGCCACCTACGGTCTGGCCCTCGCCGTCCAGCTCGGCAATACCGCGCTGCATCGCAGGCCCCAGAGTAATATCCGCTACCTGATCCAAAGTCACCGGAATCTTTGCCGCATTGACCCCGATCACCACCTCTTCGAGATCGTCAACACTGCGGATATAGCCACGGCCACGCACCATATGTTCGTGGCCCGCGATCTCCAGTACTCTTCCTCCGGTGTCGTTGTTACTGCGGCGAATGGCCTCGACCACTTTACCAAGCGGAACCTTAAACATCTGCAAGCGATGGGGGTCGATTTGGACCTGGTACTCCTTTTCGTAGCCTCCAATGGAGGCAACTTCGGCCACGCCTTCAACAGAAGTGAGCCAATAGCGCAACTTGAAATCCTGCAGCGCACGCAGTTCTTGCAGGTCGTTGTTACCGCTTCGATCAACCAGCGCGTACTGGAACACCCAGCCCACTCCAGTGGCATCTGGGCCAAGCTTTGGCTGAACACCTTCTGGGAGCTGGTCGGCTACCTGGTTGAGGTACTCCAGAACCCGTGAGCGGGCCCAGTAAATATCAGTGCCGTCTTCAAAGATGGCGTAGACAAAGCTAAGACCAAAAAAGCTCTGGCCCCGCACATATTTGACTTTGGGCAGCCCTAACATTGCGGTGGAAAGCGGGTAGGTGATTTGATCCTCGACCAGGTCAGGGCTGCGCCCCGGCCAGTCTGTCATCACAATCACCTGGGCGTCGGACAGGTCCGGAATAGCATCCAGGGGGACACTGGTTAGCGCCCGGTATCCCGCCAGGGCTGCGATCGCTACAAGAATCAAAGTGATCCCCGGCTTACCGGCGCAGGCCCCTATAATTCGGGCAATCAGCCCTTTGGGTTCGGAATTTACCACTGCTGTACCCCCGACTTCAGGCGGCTTTCCGCCGCGATCAGGAATACACCCGAGGTGACAATTTTATCTCCTGCCTGGAGGCCAGAACGGATAACAATCCTGTCGCTGTCGCCATAACCGGTGCGTACCTGCACCGGCTCCAGACGACCCTGGCCCAAGTCGCGGAAAACAATGCGTTTCTTGCCGGAGATCAATACTGAATCCCTGGGTACCACCAGGAGATTTCCCAGTTCGGCAGTCAACATGATGTCCGCAAACAGTCCCGGGCGCAGTTCACCATCGGTATTGGGCAGGGTCACACGCAGCCGTGCACTGCGGTTATTGTGATTAAGGAAGGGATCAATCTGGGTGAGGGTGGCTGGGATTTCCTCGTGGTAGACGTTGGTTAAACGCACCTTGGCCGGCATGCCTTTTTCTATCAGTGGCAACTGATCTTCGTAGGCGTGGGCTTCAATCCAAACTTGGCTGAGATCGGCTATGCGCAGCAGGTTGTCGCCCTTTTCAAACGCAGAGCCCGCGACAATATTCTTCTCAATAATCACACCACTGGCGGGTGCAAAAATCGGGATATAGTCCTGCGCTTTTTGTTGCTCAACCAGCCAGTCGATTTGCTCTTCAGAGAGACCCCACAACAGTAGACGCCTTCGTGCTGCTTTCTCCAGGGCGTCGCCACGTCGGCGGGCTTTTAGATACTCGTCTTGGACTGCGAGCAACTCCGGGCTGTAAACAGAAAACAGTACTTCGCCGCGTTTAACCTGCTTGCCTTCAAAATCTGCATCTAACTCACCAATCCAGCCGTCGAAGCGTAGGCTGATATCCCGCAAGCGGGTTTCGTCATAGGTAACCTGGCCGTGTAGGTGAATGGGCAAAGCGAATGGCTGTCGCTCGACGATACCGGTTTTGATACCAATGGCCTGGCGTCGGCCGCTATCCACCACAATGCTGCCACTTTGCAGTTCATCGTGGCTCACAGGCTGCAGGTTCATACCGCAAATAGGGCAGCTACCGGCTTCGGCAGCTCTCACCGATGGGTGCATCGAGCAGGTGTAATAGGCGGTATCTGAGGCCTCAGGCGCAGACTTTAGGCGCAGGCCTTTGCGATTGGTGCTCATATCAAAGGCAAGATCGACATGCTTATCGTGGCCTGTCGCTACATCTACCACCATGGGCCAGGAGCCCACCATGGCCAGTTCAATTTCACCGGTGAAGATACCGGGGCTGGATTCGCTGATATCGGCGACGGCACGCATAGCTGGCATGGCGCCCATGGCAGGCATCTCGGCTACCGCGCGAACTTCGGCTCCAGATACCGGCTCATTGTCAGCATTGCGAACTTCAATTCGAATTTGGTTTTTACCCGCTTGGGGTTGCAGCGGATCGACAGACACGGCGATCTGGAACGGGCCAGCTTGCACAAAATCGGCATTTGGAGCTGTGGCTTGTGTAGAAATTTTCTTCCAATAAAAGGCCGCGCCGGCAGCGGCTAACAGCAGGATAAGGGCGATTAAGCTCAATGTTCGTTGCTGGCTCATAGGACACCCTCCTGATTGAAGGAAAGGGGCATCTGCGCGCAAAGCACATTATCAATAAACGGGGCAATGAGCAGGCTACCAATGGCCGCTATAGCTTGTTGGGAAATCAAAAGGTTCACTCCTAGAACAATCTTTCTGAAGCCGCCAGCAAATTGGGGCTGGGGCATATTTCGCTAGTCAGAGAGAAAGGGAGTGATCAAATACGCAGGCGCAAGGTGGCAAGCCAGGTTCGGTTGCCGGGGTGGGATTCTGTCGCAGTAGGAGATAATTCAGGCGTACCGAATGGCGGAGCGAGAATTTGGGGCCACTGGTAAGTTGGCGGTGGCGCCAACTGGGGAAGTTCCAGATTTAAGTGTGCGGCGGTGACGGCAACTTGGTGGTCGTCCAGCGAAGTCTTCAGGGAGACTTGGGCATCATAGCCACAACAGTCATCATCTGAGTCTGACCCCTTGGCCATATCATCGCAGCAGCATTCCGCTGATGGCTTGGGGTCCTCCATCATTTCGCAGGCGAGCACAGTCTGCACCTGCAACATCAGCAGGAGCAGGGCCGCCATGGCAATCAGCTTGGCGCGAAATGTGGACGAATAGTTCTTCATTACTGATAAATCATACACCAGAGGCCGGTTGCACGACAAAGGTTGCTTTCGCTATGTGACCAAGGGGTACTTCTAAGTTTTTCTTTCTTCTATTAGGGGTAATTACGGTACAGGTTAACCCTTCGGCAGAGATTTCTTGACGATAGTTAGTAGATTCCCTTCGATAAATGCCACTACAACAGCACCACAAGGTGTCTCTATGAAAGTAACTCCTCCGGTTTGCCTCCTTCTGATCTGTTTATTGACGGCACCTTCTTTTGCAGATTCTAAACGCACATCTCTCGAGGAGTTATTTGCGACTACCTATAAACATAATGAAGAGATTAACAGTGAATGGGTGCTGAGTAGGGAGCGGAACTGGGCTGCCTGGCAACGAATGAGGGCTGTTAGGGAAGCTGCTAATAGAGGGGAGGACTTGTCATACCTCAGTAAGTATGGGCTTGAGAGAAAGTCCGCGTGGTACGAGATTGATTTAGGAAAGCAACGAGCGTGGCTGACGTCATTTAGACTGCTAGGGGTACTCTCTTCTTGGTATATGTTAAAGACGAATCAGGAGGAGCTTTATGAGCTTGGTATGACTGTGGCTGAAGTGGAAAAGTTGGGTCGCTATGTTATCGCCAATGACATCAAAGAAATAAACATCCAGGCAAGATTGGATTATTTCCACAAAGAGGAAGCTGGTTACATAGGCCGGATCCTTCAAGGCGGTGAGGACTTTGCCGCTATCTATTTAGAGCTTCAAGGTAATCTTGAAGCTCTTGAACACCTCTTGGAAACTAATTGGATCATAGATCTATTCAGAAAGTTTGATAGTGAAGCTCAAGAGATATTACTGGCCTATAGCTTATCGAAATATAATTCACGAGAGGGAATGGGCCGTAGTAATTACAGTCTGGATCAAGAAGCCGAAATGTTTGTCGATAAATTTCTCTCTGGAGAGATAAACGCAATGACGAAGGAGGCTTTGGAAAGGCTTCAAGAGAAAAGGCTGGCTAAAAAAGCTACCATCAATGTGGAATTTAAGCCCCCGGTTGATTCGCCCGTAAATGAGTGCAAGTGTCCTCCCGATCAATGTTCCTACAATAATTCTTGATTATACTTAATTTAATAGATTTCCCGTCATAATCGACCGCGTGGCATGGTCTTCACTTCGAGTGGTAGTTGTAATGACTGTAACAAGGATCTGTTTTTGGCTTGTCGCGCTTTTCTATTCCTTATCCCCCTTTGCAGATGAATACATAGTTCAGAGCGAGGACTACGACCCGTTTACCCAGATGACAGAACTCTGGCTAAAGGGTGAAATATCAAATCGTCAGATAAGGGATTTGGCACTAAGAGGCCGATATCAAAATAGCTCTGCCGCTAATAGTGCTCATGTCTCGTTCTTTCTTGATGAAATGCAGGTGATTGCGCGGGGGAATTCTGTATCGGGTCGTTCGGCCCAGATATCCGTCCAGGTTGATGAGTCAATTTTTGACTTGGATTATGACCTCGTATCAATGCATATGATGATCAATGGTCATGGAAATGGGTTATCGAGCAAGCAGAAATTCCTTTTGGTTACCTTTATGTACCGGTTAGCAGCAGAAGGCTGGAGCAAGTCTTCTGGAGTCGATGAAATGGAGAAACATCTTATTTATCGAACTCTCGATTACTTATCTGAAATGCCTGCAGATTATAAAATGTGGGTGATTGCCAAAGAAATACAATACCCGGTTCATTAGGTTGTTAATCTATAGCTTCATTAAAGTTTAAGTGGCTTAAATGGCCACAACAGACTTTAACTGAAGGGCTAAAGGATAAGATTCCTGGCAGTTATTCAGATTATTGGTAGAGGTTCAATTTATTCAGTTTTTATTTCTGTGAATAGCTATATATCAACTATTTAAGGATTTGTTTAATCTAAAGTTCCTAGTCACGTTGAATACATTGTAAAAAGGAAAGTTATGGATTTGTCTGATAAAGTTGCTGTTGTTATAGGAGCGGGAAGTGGACTAGGGCGGGCTTTAGCAATACGTTTGGCCGAAAAAGGAATGAAGTTGGTATTAGCCGGATATACCCTAAGTCATCTCGAATCAACAGCCAAGTTGATAGCACGAGAAGGTGCTGAGTGTATTTGCGTACAAGCAGATGTATCTAAACTTGGGGATGTGCAAAACATCGCTGATAGAGCTTTAAAGCACTTTGATAAGGTACACTTGCTCTGTAATGTGGCGGGTATAGGTCCTTTGGGGGCTATAGCAGAAACCTCTATGGATGAGTGGGAGTGGATTTTATCGGTGAATTTGTGGGGGCCTATTAACGGTATTCATGTATTTCTCCCTCATATCGAACAGAATGACGAGGGCCATATATTGTCTGTAGCATCGGAATCCGGCCTATATGGTATAGGGTACTTAGGGGCCTACAATGTTTCAAAATTTGGTGTTGTAGGTTTAATGCAAAGTTTAGAGCGGGATCTTCGTTTGGCTAACTCGCCTATAAAAACTTCTGTATTTTGTCCTGGTGCTATAAAAACTAATATTCTCGACTCTTCACGTAATAGGCCTGCAAGTGTAGCGGTAATTCACCCTGAGTCTGAAGTCGAGAAAAAAGTTAAAGCCAAAGTTGTCAAGGTGGTTTCTGAAGGTATGAAGCCAGAAAAAGCTGCTGATATCATTACTAGTGGTATAGAAAGCGGGCAGTTTTGGATTTTCTCCCATCCTTATGTACCCGAAACTGCATTTCAGCAGGCGAAGGCGATGCTAGATAGTAATACGTTAATTGATATTTAGCTTAGTTAGGGAACTTCTGATTAATTTCGAGCCAACTTGGTAGTATTCCGCTATTCGTCAAGATCTTGCCCCTAGCTGCCTTTGCCGAAGCCGCATATAATCTGAAGCGTCATGGAGCTCCACGCGAGAAGTTTCTTTCTCAGATGCATTCTCTCATCCCATGGGGGTGGCTAGAAGTCCATTTATCAAAGCTTCCCTAGAAAGGCCCTAGTTGGTACCTACGAGCAGAAAAAATATCGCGATTTCGTCCTCTTTTCCTGTAATCTCTACCTCTTTATATCCGTATCATATTTTGGTTTTAAAAGGGCTTATATGCAGGATCGAATATCACAGTTGGATTTGTTAAGGGGATTCGCTTTGCTGGGGCTTCCTTTAATGAATATGATAAATTTTTCTATGCCTATGGCGGCTTATTTGAATCCAAAGGCCTATTTGCCGAATGGCCCTTTGAATGATTTTCTCTTTAGCTTTTTCCATTTGTTTGCTGATCAAAAATTCATGGGGCTTTTTGCCATGCTTTTCGGCGCAGGCATCATACTTTTAGCTGAGAAACGTGAGCAACAGAATAAGTCTGCTGCAAAAATTCACTACAGTCGAAATTTCTGGCTACTGTTGATTGGCCTTTGTCATGGCATCTTCATTTGGGAAGGCGACATCCTGATGATCTATGCCTTTATAGCCATGTTTGTCTATTTGTTACGCAAGTTGCGCGGAAGCTGGCTGATTGCATTGGGGGTGATTACTCTTGCCTTGTCAGCATATAGCTCATATCTGACAGGAGCTTTTATAGAACCCCTAACAGGAGAAGCTCGATATGCAACGGCAGCCATTTTTGCCCCTGATACAACGCAGATCCAGCAAGATATAGAAATATATCGAGGAGGGTTCTGGGATCTGGTCGGGAGTCGATTAGTTGCTGGTAATTTAGCTTCTAGTCCGGAATCAGCAATCGTTATTTCCTACTTTAGTCTCTCCATTATTTTAAAAGCTGCCGCTATGATGTTGCTGGGAATGGGCCTGTTTAAGTTGGATATCCTACGTGGCCAAGCCAGTTCGTCTGCCTACAAAAAACTAGCTATTACTGGGTTGGCTATTGGGGTGACATTGACCGGTATAGGGCTTATCTGGAACTATAGTCATGACTGGAGTATGGATGATTACTTCACCTATGGTGCCATTTTTAATTTGGTAGGGTCCACATTTACCAGTATCGGTTATATTGGCTTGATCTGCCTTTGGTTCAAATTAGGTAAACACCTATGGATCAAAGGCAAGATCCAAAGTGTTGGGCGGATGGCATTTACCAATTACTTGGCTCAATCATTTATTTGCATCTATATTTTTTATGGCTTTGGATTGGGTTTGTATGGTGAGCTGACACGTATAGAAGTACTTGGGGTCTGTGTGCTGCTGGGTCTGTTTCAGCTGGCCTATTCGGATCTTTGGCTTAAGGCATTTCGTATGGGGCCGCTAGAGTGGTTTTGGCGAACTTTAACATATTTCAGGTTTGCACCGCTGATAAAGGAAAGGGGCGTACCGGTGACCGAACAGCGCTTATAGAGTTCATAGCTAAAATTTGGCGGGCTGCTGTTAATCTTGAGAATAGGAGTCATCGGTAGCTCGTTACCTGTACCACAGATTGTTTATTACGAGGTCTTTTAAATATTTTTATAGGATGATGGGCCGTAAAGATAAGATGTTTTCACATTAAAAATAGGCATGATTGAACTTGATCTGACAGGACTTCTTCTAAGAAGCGGGTAACTGTCAGATCAAGTTGAAAGTTAGTAGATCTCTAATTACCTTAAGACAAAGAACCCTACAATATCTTTTTAGTAATCTACAGTTGTTATTATAAAGTCACCTTCAATTGTACCTTCACTATCCTGGTCAGTATAAGCAATCCAGGCTGCTGTCTCACTGGCAGCTGCCAGCTTACTTTTCAATGCGAGCGCTTCCATCATATTGCGAGGCACATCGAAGTGCCATTGAGTACCCAGTGCCTGACATTCACTTTCTCCATTCGACCAGGTAGACTTACTCGTAGTCAGTGACCACATAACAGGGTAATTGATAGCGCCATCATCTTTTAAGTCGTTTACATGCAGTTCGCCATTTAACCGTCTCTTACAAGCAAATGAATAGGAACGATCACATTGGCGGTCATTAAAGCGCCCGTCGCTTCTGATAACAGCGCAGTCCTCTCCGCTACCATGATCATTGGGTTCTCCCTCTCCCCAAGACCATAGTCCTTTATTTTGAAATCTGCTGTCTGTAGCACTGACATCATAGTGTTCTACGGTGTTGATGCCGTCATCCCAGTTATCCAGGGAATCGTCATCGCCACTCTTCCAGTGTCTGTCCAGTCCACCCCATCCATCGAATATTACATCGAATGACTCATTATCATCCCCAATATTGCTGTCATTTTTTGTCCAGAAAAATACGAATCTCTTTTTTCCATTTACACCATCATGTTTACGGACTGTCTCCCGTGATAACTCTTGAGAGGGGAGTGAGGTTCGTTTATAGCTCGTGACTTCAACCCCATTGGGAAAGTCCTCTCTATAGTCTTGGGGAGTGTAAATGTATTCCAGGCCTATCTGATCTATAAGATGATTTTTAAAAGTTACCTGGGCACCGGACGATACCGCATTTTCGATATGTACGATTACTGTACGGTTAGTGCCATATTGATCCTGCTTGTAAGCCCAATCCCTCAAATCTCCCAATACAGTAGAGATAGGAACGCGTTGAGGATCAAGCCAGAAATTGCAATAGAATGAGCCATGACAAAAATATTGTTCACCACTGAACTGATGCAGGTCCAGCTCAATAATTTCAGCACCAATATCAATTTGGTCTTTAACCCTGGCAGATTGTTCAGAGCCTACCCAGATAGCACCATAGGCATCAGAGTTATAACTGTTGTGTGTTGCAAGGACTTGTGTATAGCGAATTGGTGTTGAGTAAGTCAGGCGCCGTTGTAGCTCGAGTGCATATTTTGCGTGGTCATTGGTACCTTGCTCTGTCTCGTAATCGTAATAGAGGTTGAATTGAACCAACATTGAATAAGGATCGGTCTCTGCAAATAGAGGCGTACTCATCAACGTTATATAACTAAATAGAGCGATACAAATCTTCTTTAGCCCTTTCGAGAGTGGCCATGAATAGTTTTTTTTCATTATTATTCCTACTGTTCGCCTGAGTTTGTTATTTTTTAAACAGATTTAATTGCGCTCTCTATTACGACTGCCGAGATAAAAGTAATCGCATGCAGCAATACTTGCGTCTCTAAACGTATGAAGTTTATTTCTACCCATCTCCCTTGTGAGGCCGGATATCAGGAACTTCAATAATCTTCAAATGTTTCAAGTATAAACCCCTGAAGGGCAATAGAGTGCGAAAGCAATGATATCGAAAAGATATAACCTGTTAGCTACTTTAAATGTATTAACGAGAAGCACCTCACAAAGTTATAGTTTTATAATGCTTAAATCAAAAACTATTTACTATTATTTAAAGGTTAAACACTTTCTAGCTAATATCCTAATAGTCAGTCGGTGACGAAATGGTAATCAAAAAACGAACTGCTCTTGGAAGTAGCGATAGATAGCATATAAGTAAAATAGGATAATAAGGGTAGGGCTAGGGTTTTCTGGCCGATAATACCGAGAAATAGCCGAGTGCCTGGTATGATTGAGGATTTACAAATCCTGCTGTCTCAAGCATCCGATAAAGCTCTTTGGCTGAGTATAGTTGGGAGCCGTGGTTCATAAACAAATGAAAGCAGAACAAGCTTGGCGTTAAACGAGTATCATCGAAGAGCATATCGTGGATAAATACCTGCCCACCTTTTGGTAAAAGTGCGAAGGCTCTGTCGATTAAGATTTGGCATGTAGCATGCTGCCAATCGTGCAACACATTGCTAAAGCAAATGCCATCGAACCCCTCAGGCCATGGGTCTCTAAAGAAATCCCCTTTAACTATCTGGATTTGCTGGTCTTTCTTGAACTTATTTATATACATTGCTGCTATATCGCAAACCGGCGGCAGGTCGAAGAGCAGCGCATTGCGCTCAGGATAGGTATCGCAGAAGGCGAGAGCAATGGTTCCAGAGCCTCCACCGGCATCGAGTAGGGTTTGAGCGTTTTCAAAAATACCGCAGGAAGCAGCCTCAACTGCGGAGGCAAACCCCTGCGAATGCATCAGATGAGTAAAAGCTGCTGCCGAGTCATTGTCCATTTCATTTTTTTGCCACATGTCGGTTACAGAGCGACCTTTACATTCCAGCTCATATTCTCTTTGTAAGCTGGTGAGTATCTTTTTATCCAGGTGATTGATGTCATAGATTTGAAAAGGATCGAGTAAGACTTCTCCCCAATAGTAGTGACTATTCTTGGAGAGGTAGCATTTCCCCAGCTCTGTATTTTTCACTTGTTGTTTGTCGAAGCAGATATACCCCAAATGACTCAGAATCAGCAGAAAGAAGCCCATTCCTTTATTGCTGAGCTGCAATTCCTTACTGAGTGCTTCGCAGGAATCATAACCGCATTCAATTAGCCCGGTGATATCCAACCTTGCAGAAACCATCAGGCAGGCAAAATTATAGTTTCCCATAAGACGGTCCCACATAGGACCGTCGGATACGCTAGGTGGAGTTATGCTTTGAGTTCTACCGCTATTTCCCATCGCTCATTCTCCAAATAACCCGGGGAACTTTGTTGGTGCGTTCGATACGCTTAAGTCGCTCGGCTTTTTGTACTGTGAAGGACTGAGGGTACTGTCTGACAACAGAGGCGAGGTTGTGAATGTTGTTCAAAATATGCTCACAGATGCTGTTGGCACTTGCCGTGCCTGTGAACTGAACGACTATTAAATCGGCAGACTTTTTTGTTTGGGGGCCGCCGCTGAGAAGTAGTTGAACTTCTTCGACGCCTTCACATTCATAGGTGAGCTCTATGATCTTATTGAGGTCCAGAAGGGCGCTGCATAAATCGACATTATCATCTGCTCTCCCCTGAATAGATAGGCCATTAGGACGACCACAGGGACAAGTTGCTTTTTGGATTAGGTCACCTAATCGGTAACGCACTATCGGTACCGTCCACCCTGTACCTACACGGGTAAGCAGGGCGCCTTGATCGTCAGTTTCGATCAATTGGTCCGCTAAAAGGTGATATATGTTCAAATCACACTCAGGGGAATTGACAGCAATGCTATTGGTTTCTACCGATCCATAGTCGCACCACAGCCCAGCATTAGGGAAAGCCTCACGTATGACCTTCAACTTTGCTTTGGTCCAAGGTTCCCCCATCCAGATAATTGTCTTTATTGGGAGTTGGCTACCTGAATCTAGTATACCTTCGGCAAAATCTGCCAGTCCTGTGGGTGCGCCAGCAAGTGAGTCCACATCGATATTACGTAGAAGTTCCAGCCAATTCTCCACCTCACCAGATATAAAGGGGCCTGTAGGTGCAATAGTGCATTTGGAAGCCTCTGCCAGAGTTTGAATAAAGTAGTGTGCACCCCATAGCCGCCCAGGATTAAAGAGATTAAGAAGAACACTTTGAGAGCTGAGCGGGCGCCATTCCTTCAGCAATCTTTGAATTGCCTGGTGATAAGGTGTATAGGCCAGCTTCGGCTTTCCAGTTGTGCCGCCGCTAGACATGATAATGGCTCCGTGTTCCTGAGCGGCATTTTGGCTGATATGTTTCAGTTCAACGGGGCCACAAACGGGGATGTCATCGAGACAGACGGCAGAAACAGGTATATCTGGTCCACCGTAGGGTGAAAGACTGCGGGCGTGGGCGAGAATGGCATTCCAATCCAGGTGGCCGATGTTCATAGCGTTAAGGTAGCTCCCGTTCAATCCCGTCTTCCTGGGGTGGTGAGGTATCGGATGGAACTGAGGAAATTGTAGTAACAGGGCGCCTAGGTAGAGAGTGGTCTGGCCAATTGGGAGTTATCCTCATCAGTACCGATGTATTTCAGCAGCAATAGATCACGCCAGCTTTTGCCAGGGACTCCACTTCATCTTGTGGGATACCCAAGTCATCAAGGATCTCTCGAGTGTTCTCTCCGTAAAGTGGTGCTTGCTGGAAAGGCACTGGAGAAGTGTCGGGAATAGAGAAGGGGGCGTTTATAAATTGTATTGAGTCACGGCTTGTACTGCGTGTATAAGGAATTGATACAGTCTTGTCGTTATCTTGGACATAGGGGTTGTTAAGCGCCTCGGCGATATCATAAACCGGGGCACAGGGGATTTTACCCTCCATTTGAGCGCACCATTCTTTTGTTGTTCTCTTCTGGAAGTACTGGTCTAGAGCATCTGTCAGCAGCTCTCTGTTTTGCATCCTGCTTTCATTGGTCAAAAAGCGGGCATCAGTTTGTAATAAATCGGAGCCTAGTTCGTGACAAAGCATTTCCCAGAATTTCTGGGTTAAGCAGGCCACATAAAACCAACCATCTGCTGTCTTTACTAATTGGCAAGGTGCTTGGGATGCGTGGGCCGAGCGAGGTTGCTTCCCTGGGACTATCCCCTCGTTGAGAAACCATAACCCTTGGTAGCAGAGGCAATTTAGCGCTATATCGAATAAGTTAGTGTCAAAATCACCGCCTTTTCCTGTGATTTCGGTCCGCAGTAACCCTGAAACTGTACAGAGGGCTGAATAGACACTCCCCAGGAGATCTACTACTGATACGCCAACTTTGGTTGGGATAGATCCTGGTTCTCCAGTCACTGACATCCAACCAGTTTCTGCCTGCATAAGGAAATCATATCCTGGCCAGTGTTTTCTATTGTTGTCTCTGCCATACCCTGAGAGATGGGTACAAACTATTTTGGGGTTCGCTACTTTGAGGTCAGCATAGGTAACGCCTAACTCTTCGGGCAAAGAACCTCTAAAGTTGTCGATAACAGCATGTGAGTTATTCACAAGCTTCAAGAATACCTCCCTGCCAGTGGGATCCCTGATATCCAGGGCCAAGCTCTTCTTGTTGTGGAGCGTCGATTCACTTGTCTCATTGTCTTCGCAAGCTTCATCAAGATAGATAGATCCCATTTTTCTAAGTGGATTCCCACCTTGTTTGGGGTCTTCAATATTGACTACTTCTGCGCCCAGAAAAGCTAGTAAAGTGCCATGAAAGGAACCTGCGCCCCAGGTTTCGAATGAAAGAATACGCTTTCCGTGGAGAGGGAGCATCATGATATACCTGATTTGCGCAAACAAAATTAATGGCCAGCCAAGTTTTGCCACTTAGTTACAAGTGGGTATTAGTTTATAGATCACTGTGTAAATCTGATGTGGGAAAAGAGAGTACGAAGTTTGCATTGGTTATTAGGATCTATTGAAGTTACGGCGGACATTGAGTGTTTAATTATTCCTTATAGGTTTGGCTGACAAATAGTATCCCGATCCGAAGAGTAGTTTTTACCTAGTAGTAAGTCTAAGTATGTGCCACCAACGCACAACTGGGCATTGCGAACTAGACTCCTTGAGATCCAGTTAATAGCTTTTAAGGATGTGAATATGGATCGTTTTCATATCAGCAGGGTGGAGCTATATGCGATAGCCGATAAAAATGCGCCGCCAATTTGTTGGACTGCTAATCAAACTCCGTTGTTATACACCAACAACGTTATTCGCATTATAACCAGTAATGGTATCGAAGGTATTGGTGCGACATTGAGTTATACCGAGAACGGTTTTGATCGATGTATTATTGAATCCATGCGCACAATTGCACCTGGTATTTTGGGTAAAAACCCATTGAGGACAGAGGAATTATATAACTGGTTAATGGAACGGTGTACTTGGGGCGGGTTGCCTGCTAAATCGCCTTTTGATATTGCTGCATGGGACATAAAAGGCAAAAAGGCTGAGATGCCGATTTATGAACTTTTAGGTGGGGCACGCTCAAAAATACAATCTTATGCATCCTCTCCTATGTTTGACACTGTGGAGGAATACGAAACATATATCGAAGATTGTATAGCGGAGGGGTTTACAGCAATAAAATTTCATTGCTCTTGTATATATGAGAGAGATATGGAATTAGTTTCAGCAATTCAAGCACGTTTTGAAGGGAAGTGTGTGCGTTTCATGCTGGATACAGCCTCTCTATATACTCCTGCTGAAGCTATGGGCATGGCCAAGTGGTTGAGTGAAAACAACTGGGAGTGGTTTGAAGCTCCAGTTCCAGATTCTGATTGTAGGACTTATCAAGATCTTGTTAATAAATTCGATTTACGAATATTAAGTGATAGTAATTCCTTGTTAACACTACATGAGATAACCAATGCGTTGAACTTGGATACCTGGACTAGTGTTCACCTAGATGCCACTGTTTGTGGAGGTATTACGCCTTTAAATAAATGTTTTGCCATTGCGGAAGGGTTTGGTAAAACGTTAGAGATACAAAGTATGGGATTTACGCTTACACAAGCTGCGAACCTACACGTTGCCCTTGCACATAAAAATTGCAATTATTTTGAGCAGTTTTTCCCTTATGAAGGTTTTGAGCTTGCGAGCAAGGTGTCTATTCGAACCGATAAGGAGGGTTATGTCCATGCCCCTCAGGGAAATGGGTTGGGAATAGCCATGGATTGGGAAAAGGTAAAGGATAACTGTTTTTGTCAATATGTGTTTGAGTAGGGTGATCTAGACTATGCAGGAATCGGATGCCAAGAAATATATCATGGATAAGAAGTTAACATTGGTTAGTTTCTTTTTGGTTTTACTTCTTGGTGTTGTTGCAGTTATTTATCCTGAAGGTACCAAGGACTTTATGAAAGAAATGTTGGCTCTAACTATAATTGACTTAGGGACAATATTTCTTTGGTATACTCTTTTAGGGACCTTGGCCCTTTTGTTTTTGGCATTTTCAAAATATGGCAAGCTTCGTTTGGGAGAGGGGAAGGCAAAGTATTCTCTTGTTCAGCTTTTTTCTATGGCTCTCTGTGCAGGTATGGGGGCTTCGACGATGTATTGGGCGTATATTGAAGTAATTCATTACTATATGGACCCCCAGTTCGGTATTTCTGCCGAATCGATTAAAATGGAGTACGCAACGGCTTTCAATATTTTCCACTGGGGGTCGGCAGGATGGGTTATCAATTTGATGGTGGCGATCCCTTTTTCTGTGAGTTTTCATATTAAAAAGAATCGAACCCTTAAGTTGTCCTCTGTATTAAATAACATGCTTGGCGATCGTATGCCTGAGTGGTTGAAAAAAGGTGTAGATTTGTTGTTCATTGTGACCACGCTTTCGGCTACGACATTAACCCTTGGTCTTGCGATTCCAATGATTTCGTATAATGTCAGCGCCTTAACGGGTATTCCGGATAGTCTTTCTACAGGGATAGCCATTATCATAGGTTTGTCTCTCCTTTTTTCATTGTCGTCATTTATTGGCATTGAGAAGGGGATGTCACGTATATCTGAGTGGACCATCTATATAGCAATTTTCCTGCTTTTATATACGTTTATTGTTGGGCCAAGTGCTCTTATTGCAAATAATGTAACGAATAGTTTGGGGATATTGTTTTCTGAATATTTCCGTATGTCCTTAAGTACAGACCCATATGGGAGTACGCATTTCCCTCAGTATTGGACAATTTTCTTTTGGGCAACCTGGATATCCTATTCGCCGGGTGTAGGTGTGTTTGTTACAAAAATTTCTCAGGGGCACCGTCTGAGAGATGTGATTTTAACTTTGATCCTTGGGGGAGGGCTTAGTAGCGCATTTATCTTTGGGATAGCGGGAACTTATGCTGTAGATCTTATGAATCAAGGAGCTGTTAATGCAGTGCAAGAGCTTTCCAACGGAGAGCCTCTTCGTCTCGCCCATGATATTTTAAATCAATTGCCGCTTCCTGAGTTGGCGATAGCCATTTTTCTGCTGTCAATGATATTGTTTTGCGTGACAACCTTGGATGCAACTTCATATTCATTGACCGGGGTTGTCACAAAAAATCTTGATGCTGAGGCAAATGTTATGCCGGCATATCGAGTTTTTTGGTGCGGGTTGCTAACGGTGATACCCATTGTGTTTTTATTTATTAACGCCGATATGGATACGCTAAAATCCTTTCCCGTTTTAATTGTAATCCCTCTCCTTCCTATATTGGTAATTCTATGTGTTAAAACAGGAGCTTATCTGTTGTCTCAATTTGGCGACATGTCTGAGGGTGAAATTGAAGCGTATAGAACACCTGCTAAGATTTAATGTGTAGGAAATTATTGAGTTGTACCTTAATTATAGAGTGTAACTCTGTGCTAAATAGCTGGCCAAATGACATGAAAAGATAAGTGGTCGCGGGGTATTCCGATTTTCAGCCTTCCTCCTTGAGTTGTCCGATATAAAAGTATCAGTACTATTAGAGTGTCAGTTTTGATTGTAGTTTATATCGAAACTCAGCGTGTTTAAACGGGGTGTATAAATTTAACCGCTGCGCTCTTATATTGTTGGTTTATACCCGTTCATCACTTTGCTAACACCTTTCGGTATCCTGGCAGTAATTTGAGCTCTGGAAGTTTGGAGTTACTGCTACTTTTAAATTCATAGGAGTATAGATTTACTTTGAATCCATTACTTTTATTGCACAAGAAAGCCATTTATCGATATTAGGATGAGAGTGTTGACAAATAGTGTCTTGTTCCGCCGTAGAGGACTATTAACCATATCGATAAATCTCTGTATTGGATTCTGTGTGGGTTTTGAGTTGTGTGAAGCGACAAGGAGGTTACTATGCGCCTGCACTCAGCTGTCATTTTGGGAGCACTTATTTTTTCCATGGAGGCTATAGCCGATGACTATAGCGGTCTAGAAAACCCGTGGGGGTTTCGTCCATATGTTTCACTGAATGGTGGAGTTAATAGGCTGGAGGTTAAGCAGGATTATCGTACTGTAGGGGTATTTTATGACCCATATTTCTACTACGATTATTTTTACGAATATAGTTACTACAAAACCTCAAGTTCAGGAAGTGAGCCTTGGGGCAGCGTCGATATCGGGATCGACTTCAATGGCTACCCGTTTGAACTTCGCTTTAGCTATGGCAGAACAAATTTAGGGCGATCGATATCGGTAGAAAATATCGATTATATTGATGACGAAGTTACAGTTGTTGAGCGATACCAGGTCGATCAGAAACATCGCTTGGATGTATTTTCAATTACAGGAACTCTGGATTTATCTTGGTATTGCGACAGGTCCTGCATGTATTTGTTGTTGGGCTATAGTTTTGCGCAGCTGGACTGGTCATATACCATGGATGAATTTTACGCTGGTGGTAACTATTATGGGTCAAATGAATTCAGTAAAAGCTATTTCCATGTAGGTCTAGGTGCGCGATACAACTTTAATAACTCTTTCCGTATAAGTGCCGAATACATGCTGCATAATGTTGGTAAGGTGGGGGAGTATTATATAAATGACTTTGACCATATAGAATTTGATTTAAGGAACCTTAATGTGTTGCAAGTTGGTATATCCTTTATATTCTGATTTATACTTCTTGTTCATTTAAAATGAAAGTATGGGTTAAAGCCATACTTTCATGAATATGGGTGCTCAATCTCTCAAATAGTACTAATCGATAAGATCTAAGAGCTTCCTCTTATCAACTTTCCCGACTGCGGTAGCCGGCAGACGAGATAACACTTTAAGCTGCTCAGGTAGCTTAAAGCTGGCCAGGCCCCTTTCGGTTAAGAAGTCGCGCAACGTTTGCAAGCTTGGCGCTTTATCCGTACATACGATAGTCGCTCCAACTTGCTCTCCCATCTCTTGGTCTGGCAAAGCGATGATAGCTGCTTGTTGGATGCTGGGGTGGGCGAGTAGATGCTCTTCAATTTCGTCACATGCAAATGTTTCCCCGCCCCGATTTACAACATCTTTGAGTCGTCCAGTAACTACAATATTGCCATTGTCCAGAATGCGTACACGATCCCCGCTGCAATAGAATCCATCTGGGGTAAAAGCGCGTCGGTTATGTTCTTCTGCACGGTAATAGCCTCTCAGTGTATAGGGGCCGCGAGTAAGCAGTTCTCCTTCTTCTCCGGCTTTCACTTCCTGCCCGTACTCATCAACCACTTTTAGAGTATCGAGGGAACTCATAGGTCTTCCTTGAGTATTGGTGATGGTTTCATTGTTATCTTCGCGATGGGTGTAACAAATCAACCCTTCGGCCATTCCGAATACCTGCTGTAGTGCACCGGGAAAAGCATCTATCGCAGCATTGGCGTCAGTTGGACTCAGCTTTGAGCCACCAACTTGAAGTAAGCGGAGAGAGCTTAAATCAGCATCTTCCCATTCTGTCGCTACAGTCCAGACTTGAGCCAGTGCTGGGACCAGGGCTGTGGCGGTTACGCCGTAACGCTCTATCAGCTCAAAGCAGTAGTCCGGGCTTGCATCTTTGGTGAATATTACCTGCCCACCCATGGATAGCGTGCCCAGAATGCCGGGGCAACCCAATGGAAAATTATGGGCGGCGGGGAGTACTGCCAGATAGATTTCATCTTTTCCTAAATTACAAGCAGCCGTAGCGCAGGTAATGTTGTAGCGATAGTCATTGTGGGAGCGTGGAATAAGTTTCGGAAGTCCTGTAGTGCCACCGGAAACGAGGAATAGAGCTGGGGCGTTGGGGTCTACGGGAACAGGGGTGAAGCCTTGGCATTCTCTTCTGGGCAGGGAGGGGAATGTGTCATTTTCATCAGAACTGTATATGCCTCGCAAAGTCGGAGATTGCGAAGCAATTTGTTCTATCATGCTGTGACGGCTTGCATCACTTTCCGCTCCTGAAGTGATATAGATACTGGCACCCGAGACCTGTGCAAAATGGCATATTTCATTTTGGCGATGCGCAGGCAAAGCTAGTACAGGAACCAGTCCCGCTCGAAATAAGCCGAGCAGGGTTGTAATAAAACTGACCTGATTGCTCCACTGGAGTATTGCCCGCTCCCCAACTTTGTAGCCTTGTTCCACCAGGCCTGCAGCAATGCTATCGGCCTCATTAACCAATTCAGCATAAGTTAATTGATCCGATAGGTCCCGAACTGCGCATTGATTGGGAAAGTTTTTCGCATTACGTGTGATCAGCTCCCAAATAGGTTGGTTATCCCAAATTCCTTGTTGCTGATAGAAATCCTCTAGTTCCTTTGGGTGAGGCGTGTAACCATTAAGTAAATTATTTTCCATGCTGGTCTCCTGAAATGTTTGGGTGGAGCAGGGGAGTGTTTTTTTGAATCTTCTTCAGATTTCTAAATTAAGAATTAACAGTTAGTATTCACGGCTTCAAATTTCTTATTGAGATAAATCTATGTCCGGCGCTTGGCTACAAATCCCTCGCCCTCAACCTAAAGCGGCTATCCGACTTTTGTGTTTGCCTCATGCTGGTGGTACAGCATCACTTTATCGGCCCTGGGCGAAATTATTGCCAGATTCCATAGAATTGGTTCTCGTATGTTTACCGGGTAGGGAGCAACGCTGTAATGAAACTATGCCCACAAATATGCAAACTTTAATTGCTTTGTTAAGTAGGGCTATCAAACCTGTCATCGATAAACCCTGGGCAGTATTTGGGCACAGTATGGGAGCTACAGTTGCTCATGAATTGGCTCTCTCCTTGTATCGCGAAAAATTGTGCGGTCCTGAACACATATTTGTCTCTGCGCGCGAAGCTCCACAATTTCAAAAGAGTGGAAACGTACACCAGTTGAGTGATGAATCTCTGTGCCAACAACTCATTGAGCTTGGCGGCACCTCTCCTGAATTATTGGAAATTCCTGAGTTAAGGGCTCTACTACTTCCTACTATACGCCAGGATTATCGATTGATCGAAACCAGCAAGATGTCCTCGGACCAACTTTTAGATTGTCCCATCACCGCGATGCTAGGACGGGATGATCCTGAGTTGAGCACCGATGAAGCTCGGGGTTGGCAGCAGTGGACCAATGGTGAGTTCCAATTGAAAGAATACGCAGGTAACCATTTTTATCTGTCAGATTGTCCCGATCTGGTGGTTGGCCATATTGTTCAGAAGCTCCGCTTGGCCTAACTGCATGTAAAGTTAAGTTGGCCGTATAAAATCTTTCTGTTTCTTGTAACGCTATCGAAATTAATTGTCGGGAGAATAGGGTTGTTGAGCGGCCCTATATTCTCCATCGTTCAATAGATAGCGGATCTCTGCCTCGATTAATCCGGGATCATTATTTTTGATGATGTTCGAATTATTTCTCTTTAGTAACAAGTAGCACACACTCTCTCCACCCTGACGCCCAAATCCAAAACAAACATCCCGTTGATTTCGCAAATGATATGTTATAACGTTTCATTATCGATGGGAAGATGAACAGCTTAGGTGATGGAGTTTCTATGCAAGCAACGAAGCTACCAATGGAGTGTGAAAATCTGAATGAGATCCGCCAAGGTATCGATTCCATTGATCGCGAGATCATCAGGCTGTTGCAGCGGCGTATGGGGTATGTTTTGTCAGCAGCCCAGTTCAAGCCGGATGAAACGAGTATTCCTGCTCCAGACCGGGTTGCGGAGATGTTGATTGACCGCCGTCGTTGGGCTGAGAAAGAACAACTTTCCGCAGATTATATAGAGCAGCTTTTTACCGGGATTATTCACTGGTTTATCAATCAGCAAAAGCTGCATTGGCGCGCTGAGCGCGGCTTGCCAGTTGAGGAAGGTGTATGAAGGGCCGCTCTAAATATGCTGGCCTGGAAGCCTGTTTGCAGGAAGCGAAGTCCAGGGTAAGCCAGGGACAGCCAGAGGTTCTGGCATCTTTTTCATCTCCATGTCATAGACGCAACCCAATAGGGTTGTTTGCCTCCGGCTATCAGCATGAAAGGTTCGCGTCTCTGTGGGGTGTGCCCTCTAGAGATGAATATGCTGTGACCTTTGGCTCTGCCTGTGAATTTAGTTGTGCCCCAGGGGAATCTTGGTCTGAAATCCAAGCCAATTGGCAAAAATTGATGTCCTCCGCTGTGGTAAGCGGGGGGCATCGGCCGGTTTTGTGTGGTGGGTTTGCTTTTGATAGCCAAAAAGATTCCTCATCCTTGTGGCAAGACTTTCCCGCAGGGGCGCTTACGTTGCCTGAGTTGGCCCTTTACTGTGAAGGGGATCGCAGTTATCTGGTAATGAATTTTATCGTTACCGATCAAACAGAATGCAATCAGGCTGCGGAGCGGCTGAAGGCGCGGTGGCAGCATATTTTGTCTCGTAGCTCTGACTTTTCTGCGAATGACAATTTGTTTTCGGTGGAGTCTGATTTTAGCCAAAATTATGCAGGCCAAATGGCTTGGCAGCAGCGTGTAGTAGGCGCGGTCGAATCAATCAAGCGCAACGAATTTCAAAAAGTAGTTCTCGCTCGTTCTGAATCACTGAGCGCGGATTGCTGCCCGGGAAGTATTCTCGGATATTTACAAGAATCTTACCCCGATGCCTATTTATTTGCCTTTTCCCGCGGAAAAAGTTGCTTTCTTGGGGCTTCGCCTGAGCGCTTAGCGGCTGGTAAAGACGGGCGTATTAGCACAGTTGCTTTGGCCGGTAGCGCACCTCGGGGAAAAAACCCGGCAACTGATTATAAATTGGGGATATCTCTGCTTGACAGCGATAAGGACCGATTTGAACACGACCTGGTTGTCCAACATCTCCTTTCTATTTTGCGCAAATACTGCCACAGCGTAGCGGAACCAGAACCGCCCCAACTCTGTAAATTAAAGCAAATTCAGCATTTGCTGACGCCTCTAGAGGGATTGGTGAAAGATGGCGTAAATCTGTTGGATATCTTATCGGATTTACACCCCAGTGCTGCGGTGGGAGGCCTGCCGAGGAAAAAAGCACTGAAGTATATCCGTGAAAATGAAGACCTGGATCGCGGTTGGTATGCCGGACCTGTTGGTTGGCTCAATGCCGAGGGGGAAGGGGAGTTTGCTGTTGCGCTGCGTTCTGCACTTATTACTCCGGGCAAGGTAACACTATTTGCCGGTTGTGGCCTGGTTGAGGCTTCCCTTCCTACCCACGAGTATCGTGAAAGTTGTATCAAAATGCGTGTTATCCGAGACGCAATAAGGAGCGTATCTCTTGTCGCCGAAGCCGCAGAATAAATCAGAGCCAATCAGTCCGGCCAGTTTGTTAAAGGATTTAGTTTGTCAGGCTATTGATGCCGATATTAATGGCATTAATCCGCAGGATGACTTAATTGCACTGGGGCTCAACTCAGTACAAATCATGAAGATAGCTGGCCAATTAAGGCAGAAAAAGATCAAAGTAAAATTTGCTGATCTTATTGCAGTGCCTCAATTGGGAGCCTGGCTTTCTCTACCTCAGTTGGCTACTGGAACTGAAGAAAGTACCAGTGAACATTTATCTGTGCCGGGAGCCTTTGATGAAGGCACTCCCTTTGATTTGGCACCGATGCAACATGCCTATTGGATTGGACGAGACCCGAATCAATATTTAGGGGGCGTTGCCGCACACTTTTATCATGAGTTTGATGGCCAGGATGTAGTACCTGATCGATTGGAACAGGCTGTGCGCTCCCTATTCGAGCGGCATGGGATGCTGCGTGTTCAAATCCTCGATGATGGTCGACAGCAGATTCCCGCAGAAGTGAGCTGGCCCGGTTTAAAGGTTCATGATTTCAGGCATCAGGCTGCCGCAGAAGCGGAGCAGAGTCTTATCGCTGTTAGGGAGCAACTCTCCCATCGGCAGCTGGATATATCGCAGGGCGAGGTTTTTGATGTACAGCTCTCATTGTTACCTGCGGAATTAAAAGCTGGCGGCACACGCTTGCATATTAATCTGGATATGGTAGCTGCAGATGCCTTTAGTCTGCGCGTGTTACTGAATGACTTGGCCAAGCTCTATCTGGAACCAGAGCAGTCTCTGGTTCCGTTGAATTACAGTTATCCGCGCTACCAGGCTGACCGCAGCGCTCTTCACTCAAAGGAAGAGCGCCGAGCTGAGAAGCAGCAGGCCAAAGAACACTGGCAGGATCGCCTGGCAGATTTGCCCGGCGCTCCTCAATTACCCACTGCGATAGGTACTGAGTCTAAAGACACTCGTCGAGTTGTTCGGCGTCACTATAGCTTGTCTGCTGACCAGAAAAACCAGCTAGCGGAACTTGCGAGCCGTCACGGAATTACTTTGTCCATGACCCTGGCAGCGGCGCTTGCCGAAGTGCTTACGGTCTATAGCGAAGAGTCAGACTTCCTGCTGAATCTCCCCCTGTTCGACCGGGAATCTCTGCACCGGGATGTCAACTCCCTGGTAGGAGACTTTACTTCTTCGATCTTGCTTGCCTGGCAGGGCAGCCAGAGTGGGACCTTCGTTGAGCGTGCACAGCGTTTACAAGATAACTTCCGTCAGGATGTAGCGCACGGGAGTTATTCCGGCGTAGAGGTGCTGCGTGACCTCAGCAGGCAACAGGGACAAACGGTGTTTGCGCCGGTTGTCTTTACCAGTGCGCTTGGGTTGGGAGAATTATTTGGCGAGTCAGTTCGCAGTGCCTTTGGAGATGTCAATTGGATTATCTCCCAAGGACCACAAGTGTGGCTGGACGTACAGGTTATGGAACTCAAAGGTGGCCTGTCCGTAAACTGGGATGCGCGAGAAGCTGCTTTTGCTCCCGGCGTCCTGGATGGCATGTTTGCCGCCTTTACGCAGTTATTGGAATGCCTGATCGGTAGCCCGGAATTCTGGGCCCAGCCGATACCATCGCTGCTGCCAGCGGAACAAAAGCAGCAGCGCCAGCAGGTAAATTCCACAGCCAAGCCATACCAGCCTCACCAATTACACGAACATTTTTTTAGCAATGCCAAAAACTGCCCAGAAGCAGTGGCTCTCTATTGGAGCGGTGATCAAATCCGTTACGGGGAGTTGGCCCGCAGTGCTTTGGCGATGGCCGCGTATTTACAGCTTCAAGGTGTTGAGCCCGGTGATTTGGTCGGTATTTTATTACCCAAGGGACCGGAGCAGATTATTGCAGCCTTGGGCGTATTAGCGGCAGGAGCGGCTTATCTGCCGCTGGGTATAGACCAGCCACCGTTGCGTAGAGAGCGCGTGATAAAGCTTGCTGGAGCCAAGCTGGTTATAGATAACTTGTCTGTGCTCTCCGGTGTCGCGCCTTTATCCAAGCCTGTCGTGGGAGAGGCCAAAGATCTCGCCTATACCATTTTCACCTCCGGCTCTACCGGTGAACCCAAGGGCGTAGAAATTAGTCACGGGAGTGCCTGGAACACAATAGCGGACATTAACACGCGCTTTTTGGTTAACGAAAATGATCGAGTGCTCGCCGTATCAGCATTGGATTTCGACCTTTCCGTTTACGATATTTTTGGGCTCTTGTCCGCCGGCGGTGCATTGGTATTGGTTGAAGAGGAGTCCCGGCGGGATGCTGAGCGCTGGCATCAGCTGGTGTGCCAGCATGGCGTTACTGTGTGGAATACGGTGCCGGCGCTTTTGGATATGCTGCTGACTACGGGTGGTAATACCCCAGCTGGAGAGCTGCGCCTGGTATTAATTTCTGGCGACTGGATCAGCCTCGACCTGCCGGAACGGTTAAAACGAGTTAACCCAGGTTGCCGCTTTATCGCTTTGGGCGGCGCCACCGAAGCTTCTATTTGGTCGAACAATTTTGAAGTCAAAGAAGTTGATTCCTCTTGGCGATCTATTCCCTATGGTTACCCTTTGGCCAACCAGCAATTCAGAGTGGTGGATGCCCAGGGGCGTGATTGCCCCAACTGGGTGACAGGGGAGTTGTGGATCGGTGGTGCTGGCGTTGCCTTGGGGTATCGCGGTGCTCCCGGTATCACCGCAGCCCGTTTTGTGACAGATGAAGGTAAGCGCTGGTACCGCACCGGAGACTTGGGCCGCTACTGGCCGAACGGGTGCCTGGAGTTTTTGGGCCGCGCCGATAACCAGGTCAAGGTGCGCGGACACCGCATTGAACTCGGTGAGATTGAAGCGGCACTGACTGCGCACAAAGGGATTGCGCAAGCGGTCGCACTGCTGACTCAGCGAGGTGTGGTTGCGGTTGTCGTTCTGGAATCCAAATTATCGCAAGGGAATATAAATTCAGAAAAGTGCTTTGTTGATTTGCAGCAGTTGCAGGAACCTTTGAACGATTTGCGGGAGTTCCTGAGTCAACGATTGACCAGCGCCATGTTGCCCAGTGAGCTTTGCTGTCTCGCTGAAATACCGCTTACCGCCAATGGCAAAATTGATCGCGGCGGTTTACAGCAGTTTGCCGATGAATCCCTGTCGCAGCACCAGGCAAAGCAGAACCCACCGCAAGGTAAATTAGAGCAGCAGGTGGCTGCCGCCTGGTGCAAATTCCTCGATGTTACCGATATAGCGCGGGACGATAACTTCTTCGCACTTGGGGGTGACTCCCTGTTAGCAACCCGTGTTGTGCGAGACCTGCGCGAGTCTGGCTTTGAAGGTGTCACACTGTCGGAATTATTTAGCCAGCCCAGCCTGGCCGACTTTGCTGCGACATTAGTTCAAGACCTACCTGAGAACCTACAGCCAAATAAAGGCACTACCGAAATTGCTTCTACACCCTGGCAATCGGATAAGGCCAATCGGTACGCCGCTTTTGAACCTACCGATGTCCAACGGGCCTATTGGCTGGGAAGGGACCCCGAATTTGTTTTGGGTGGTATCGGTTGTCATTTTTATCGCGAATATGACGTTGTTGATCTCGATCTGGAGCGCTTGGAATCTGCGCTAAACGCTATGATTGCCCGCCATGAAATGCTGCGGGCTGTATTCGACAGCGAGGGGCGTCAGCGCATCCTTGCCGATGTGCCGAGATTTTCCATTGATGTTACAGAGGTAGACAGCGATCCAACTTCTGATTTTGCGCAACTTCGACAGGAGTGCGCTGAGCAGGTGTTTGAGCCAAGCCGGTGGCCACTGTTTGATGTCCGTGCTGTGCGGTGTGGCCGCAATACCCGATTGGCTATCGGTTTGGATAATTTGATTCTCGATGCTTTCAGTATTCTGCTGTTTTATCGTGAGTTAAATATCCTCTATCAGAGCCCCGATACTGATCTACCTTCTATCGAACTCTCTTTCCGCGACTATGTGCGCAATGTATTGCCACAAACGACCGTCGTATTTGATAGTGATCTTCCAGAAGGTCCCCTGGCTGCCGCAAAAACATTTTGGCAGAACAAATTATCGGAGCTGCCTCCCGCGCCCCAGCTGCCCATTGTGCGGGAGCCGGCATCCATTGAGCGCCCGCACTTTGTGCGTCATCAACAGCATATTGATAAAGGGACCTGGCAAAACCTGGTTGCACGCGCGGCTGAGCAGGGAATCACGCCGTCAAGTCTGCTTCTAACCGCTTTTGCCGAAGTGCTTAGCCGCTGGAGCAGTCGCCCCGACCTGAGCCTTAACCTTACCTTGTTCGATCGCCGTGAAGTCCATCCGGATATCTATCGGGTGATGGGGGATTTCACCTCCCTGACACTGGTGGGTTACCGGCCAGAGGCCGGTGACAGCTGGTTGGTGAGAGCGAAAAAAATACAAGGGGAAGTTGGCGCGGCCCTGGAACATCGCGATATTTCCAGTGTTAGCCTGATGCGGGAATTAGCCCGCCGACAGAGCGATGCGGAAGCCACAATGCCCGTGGTCTTCACCAGTGCCCTGGGTATTCCCGGTGGCACAGCGGCACCGGAGGATGGGCCTCTGCGGAAACCTATCTGGGCCCTGACACAAACACCGCAAGTCTGGCTGGATCACCAAGTGGTCGAAGTCGAGGGTGGCGTTTTCTTAAATTGGGATGTTGTCGAAGCGCTTTTCCCAGAGGGGATGTGCGCGGAAATGTTCCAGGCCTATATCGGCTTGCTCCAATGGGCGGGTGACGCTGAATGGGATTCCACACCGCCTGATTTATTACCCAGTGCTCAACGGGAACTGAGAACCCAGCTTGAAAAGCGTACCGCGATTGACCCAACGGATAATTTGTCGCAGCGATTTTTCCAGCAAGCAAAAGCGAACCCTGAGAATATCGCCTTGTATTGGGGGGACGATAATTCCCTGAGTTATGGCGTCCTGGCAGAGCGTGCTTTACGTATCGCTGCCTGGTTATTGGAAAGTCAGGTTTCATCTGCCGAGGTGGTGGCCGTCAACCTGCCGAAAGGGCCCGACCAGATTGCCGCTGTTCTGGGAGTACTCGCAGCGGGAGCCGCTTACTTACCTGTCGGTATCGATCAACCGCAGGCAAGGCGCGAGTCAATGTTGCGCCGTGCCGATGTAAAAGTGGTACTCGACCAAAGTGCAATTCAACAGGCCGAACAGTTCGCTCCTATAGATAAGCCTATTGCAACAGAACCCAAGCAACTGGCTTATATCATTTTCACTTCCGGCTCCACGGGCGAACCCAAGGGCGTCGAGATCAGTCACGGTGCTGCCTGGAATACCATTGCGGATATCAACGAACGCTTCTCTGTTGATAAAAATGATCGTGTATTGGCCATTTCAGCCCTGGATTTTGACCTCTCTGTTTACGACATCTTCGGACTGCTATCGGTCGGTGGTGCGCTGGTATTGATTGATGAGGAGGACCGGCGGGATGCCGAGTGCTGGCATCAACGGGTATGTCACTACGGCATCACCATCTGGAATACGGTACCGGCGCTACTGGATATGTTACTCACTGTCGGTGCCGCTACACCGCCTGGCAATTTGCGTTTGGTATTAAATTCCGGCGATTGGATTGGCCTGGATTTACCCCAGCGCTTAAAACAAGTACAGCCCGATTGCTGTTTTATTGCACTGGGTGGCGCCACTGAAGCTTCTATTTGGTCTAACAGTTTTGAAGTTGTAGAAGTCGACCCAAGCTGGCACTCGATCCCATACGGATACCCCCTGGCCAACCAGAAATTCAGGGTGATGGATACCCAAGGCCGCGACTGCCCTGACTGGACAACGGGAGAGCTGTGGATCGGTGGTGAGGGTGTCGCCATGGGCTATCGCGGGGCGCCCGAATTGACCGAAGCGCGCTTTGTTACAGTCGATGGTGAGCGTTGGTATCGCACAGGGGATCTTGGACGCTACTGGCCGAATGGATGCCTGGAATTTTTGGGGCGCGCCGATAGCCAGGTGAAGGTCCGTGGCCATCGCATAGAGCTGGGTGAAATTGAAACGGTATTTAATCGTCAGATGTTTGTGCAGCGCGCGCTGGTGTTGACCACAGAAGAACAACAGCTGGTCGCTGCCGTTGTGCTCAAACCTGAATGTCCTTCAACTTTTAGTACTGATGACTTGCGCGAGTATCTTCGCTGTCACCTGCCTTCCTATATGGTCCCGGATTTCATAGTGACTTTGCCGGAAATGCCCCTAAGTGCAAACGGCAAATTGGATCGGGCTTCAGTATTAAAGCTCGTGCATGCGGTGGAAAAACCGCAACAGGACAAGGCGGCTGAGCTGGCAACAGATAACGAGCGTCTGGTAGCACTGATCTGGCAGGAACTTCTTAACCTGCCAGCGATAAACCGCGATCAAAATTTCTTTGAATTGGGTGGCGATAGTTTATTGGCCACCCGGTTTATCGACCGCTTAAAACAGCAACACCGCTTGCTGCTTCCCCTCAGACGTTTATTCGCCTCTCCGAGACTGGCAGATGTTGCCGGTGCCCTAAGTGCAATGGAACCGCTAGTGGATGTTGATCCCGATACGGTGGAAGAGGGTGTGATATGAGCTTGTTGGCAATTTTATTTTTCAGCGATTGGACGGAGTTTTAACCCCATGACGGCTATGGAACTGATCGACGAATTACAAGGGCTTGGGGTGGAACTCTGGACCGAGTCTGAACAACTGCGCTTTCGCGCGGCCAAAGGCCTGCTGTCGGAGCAGCACAAGCAGAGGCTGCGGGAACACAAGTTACAAATTATCGAAATACTGAGCGCTGCTCAAACAGCCGCTGGCAACGACCAGGACCTGGGAGTGGTGGTAGAGGCTGATAAAGATAATCGGCATGAACCATTCCCTTTAAGCGATGTGCAGACCGCCTACCTGTTGGGTCGACAAAATGCATTTGGCTACGGCGGCGTTGCTTGTCACGGTTACTTGGAGCTGGAATACCCGGGATTAAATCCAAAAGGTTTGCAGGAAGCCTGGAACCAACTCATTGAACGTCACCCGATGTTGCGGGCGGTTATCGAGCAGGAGGGATACCAGCGGGTTCTCCCCCAAGTGCCGCACTACGAAATGAAAAGCCAAGACCTCACCGGTTTGGACGAGGACGCCCTGGAGCTTGCCTTGGAATCGGTGAGAGATGAACTGGGCCACCGCAACTACCCCATTGGTGAGTGGCCCATGTTCGAGCTGCGCCATAGCCGCACAGATAAGGGCCATATAGTGCATTTCTCTATGGATGCACTGATCGCAGACTGGGCCAGTGCGGGCATTTTATTTAATGAACTCGACCTTCTGCTATCTCACCCCGGTGCAGCCCTGCCGCCACTGGAAATTGATTTTCGTGATTATCTCCTGGCCGAACGAAGTCTATTGGACAGCCAGGGCTACCAAAATGATCGTCGCTATTGGTTGGATCGCCTTGAGCAATTGCCGCCCGCACCTGAGTTACCGGTTTTGCCGCTCGCTTCAGAGGCGGAATCTGTACGTTTTAATCGCTACCACTACCGCCTGGACACCGCGCACTGGCAGACACTGAAGCAGCGAGCCGGAACTGCCGGCTTAACCGCGTCGGTTGCCGTGCTGGCTGCCTACGGAGCGGTATTGCAGCGGTGGAGCCGCCAGCCATGCTTTAGCCTGAGTCTTACCTTATTGAATAGGCTGCCCTTACACCCTCAGGTTAACCAGCTGATCGGTGATTTTACTTCGGTCAGTGTGTTGGCGATTGGTGATTCCAATGGAAAAACCTTTCGCGATTGGGCGGCTGGCATTGGCGAACAGTTGTTCAGTGATATTGATCACCGCTTGTTCTCCGGCGTGGAAGTACTGCGGGAAATGTCCCGTGCGCGAGGACCCGAGGCCGCATTGATGCCGGTGGTATTTACCAGTGCTATTGGTCTGGGAGATACCGAAAAACCTGTCAGCGGTAGAAAGTCCGGCAGGGGAATTACCCAGACACCGCAAGTCACCCTGGATTGCCAGGTGAGAGATGATGCCGATGGTCTGGAAATTAACTGGGACGTGCGCCAGGGCGTTTTTCCATCGGGCTTGGTAGAGGATATGTTCGCGGCCTTTACCGGCTTATTGAATGAGCTCGCCGCTGGCGGCGACGGGCAATGGCTTGGCAAGTCTCCGGTTTCTTTACCCGAGTGGCAGCAACAGGAACGGTATCAGGTTAATCAAACCGATGGACCAGTTCCTTCAGAGTTATTGCACCAGGGCGTATTTGCCCAGGCAGCGGCAACACCGGAAGCTACTGCCATTATTGATAGCAATGGCAGTGTGAGTTATGGGGACCTGGCGAAAAAAGCGGCGGGTATCGCCAAATCGCTGAGAAAAGAAGGTTTCCAGCTGGGTGGTCGCGTAGCCATTGCAATGCCCAAAGGGCGAGAGCAGATAGCGGCGACCCTCGGTGTGCTCCTGGCTGGTGGTATCTATTTGCCACTGGACGCGGCACAACCGGAAATACGGCTCAATAAACTGTTGCTGAGTGCAGAGGCGGAATATGTCCTGACACTCAGCGACCTCGCCAGCCAAATTAAGTGGCCATCAGAAGTACAGGTGATCAGTGTAGATACCCTGGCACCTGAAACCGAGATCCCGGTAGCCAGTAATGGCGACCCGGAGCAGCTGGCTTATGTTATCTACACCTCCGGCTCTACCGGCGAGCCCAAGGGTGTGATGATTAATCATCGGGCCGCTTTAAATACGGTGCTGGATATTAATCGCCGCTTCGAAGTGGGCCCGGGCGATCGCATTTTGGGTTTGGCCCAACTCAGTTTTGATTTGTCGGTCTACGATATTTTTGGCCCCTTGGCAGCCGGTGCGATTTTGGTGTTGCCTGATCCGGCTCGTGGTGCAGACCCTTCACATTGGGCGGAAGTCATGGATGAGCACCGGGTGACACTGTGGAACTCTGTCCCCGCGCAGTTGCAAATGCTGGCCACCTATTTGGATACGGAGCCTCGGCCGCTGTCCGAATGGCGATTGGCAATGCTGTCGGGAGATTGGATTCCGGTTACTTTGCCTGAACATATCAGGCGCCATGTGCCCGCACTCGACCTTATCGGCATGGGTGGGGCTACAGAAGCTGCAATCTGGTCCAACTACCACCGTATTGATCGAGTCGATCCCGCCTGGAGCAGTATTCCCTATGGCGTGCCGCTGACGAACCAGGGCTTCCGAGTGCTGGATAGCCAATTGCGCGATGCCCCTGTGTGGGTGGCGGGTGAGCTGATGATTACTGGCCTGGGATTGGCCGATGGTTATCTCGGTGATACGGCCCTCTCTAAACAGAAATTCTTCTCTCATCCGGTGGATGGTCAGCGCCTTTACCGCACCGGCGATTTGGGCCGTTACTTGCCCGGTGGTGAACTCGAATTCCTGGGCCGTGAAGACGGACAGGTAAAAATTCGTGGACACCGTATCGAACTGGGAGAAGTGGAGTCTGCATTATTGGCCCACCCCGCAGTATCAACAGCAGCGGCGGTGATTGAGAAGAAAGAGGGCGGCTCGCGAGCGGATTTAAATCTGTTGGGTTTTGTAGAAAGTCGTCGCATGGATGATGCCGAGCCAGTAGCCATCGATCCAGAACTGGTAAATTCGGTGCGTCAGTTTGCGCACTACCAGGCCGGTGAGCCGGAAGCTGTCAGTGTCGGTGACTATGTGCAGGCGCTTGAGGAAGCGGCCCTGTTGTCGATGCTTCACGGCTTGATGGGCCTGGGGGCATTTACAGATTGCGAGCAGGGATACAGTGCAGAAGAAATTCTTTCACTAGCGGAAGTCCATGAAAAGCATCACTGGCTGGTGCGTCGTTGGTTGGACCTTCTCGTTAACGCAAAACTGCTCAGCTTATCCGCGATCAGCGCCGCTGCTGAGGAAAAATATACGCGTACCCGGGCAGTCGACATCTCTGCTGTTGACGAAGCGTGGAAGCGCGTTGAACAGGGAATTGAAAGCGATTTTTGTAATCGGGAATTCCTGCAATATCACCGGGATCATGTCGAGTTATTACCCCAGTTACTAGCGAATCAACAAAATCCGTTTGAATTGTTGTTCCCCCAGGGCGACCAGCAGGTGGCCTTGTCCCTTTATCGGGACGATCTTATCGCCCGCTATAACAATGCTGCCGTTTCCGCATTAATTAACCGCATTGCCGCCCAGAGCGATAGAGGGTTAACGGTTCTTGAGTTGGGTGCTGGCACAGGGGCTACCAGTGCGTCGGTTATCCCCATGTTGGATGGATATGACGTTGACTATCTATTTACCGACATGACCGCATTTTTCCTGACTGAGGCTCGCCATCAATTTAAAGAATGGCCTTGGGTGCGCTTCGGGTTAATGGATCTCAATACAGACTATCGCGCCCAGGGTTTGGCGCCCAATAGTGCAGATGTCATTTTATGTGCTGGGATGCTCAACAGTACCCGAGATCCAGACGCGGCTATTGCCAGTGCTGTCGAATTGCTGGCCCCCGGGGGCTGGTTAATCCTGACTGAGCCAACGGTGGATCACGCTCATATCCTGCTTACCCAGGGTTTTATGATGGACCCGGCTGGTGATGATCGCGCTTGTGGGGCGACCAAGTTCCTTTCTATCGAAAAATGGCAATCGCTGCTAAAAGCCCATGGTGCTGGCCAAGTGCTCTGTCTGCCGGAAGATGAGCATCCTTTGTCTGCTTTTGGTATGAACTTATTGGCCGCGCAGATGAAAACTGATCGGCAATATTTGAGTGCCGGGAAACTGCGGGACTTTTTAGCGAATAGATTGCCCGCGCATATGGTGCCCGCCCATTTACAAGTTCTCGACCAGCTGCCGCTCACCGCCAATGGCAAAGTTGATCGCAAAATGCTCGCCGGTTGGCGCCCTACGACTGGCGATGCACAAGAGGCTGCGCACTCAGAACAGATGGACCCTCTGGAAACGGCTCTGTGCAAACTCTGGGCTAATGCACTGGGCCTCGATAATGTGGGCCGACAGGACAGCTTTTTCGATCTCGGTGGTGACTCGCTGATTATGGCGCGGGTTGCAGGGCGCTTGTTGGAAGAGATTCCCGAGGCAAAATCGTTTACTTACGACGCCTTGTTGCGCCACATGCTCAATGGACCGACGGTTGCTGCATTGGCCAGAGCACTGAGAGTCGAGCCGGATGCCGCTGCCGAGGAACACGCAGACACTGATATCGACAACCTGGTTGCAACTACCCGCGAGGGCAGCAACTCCTTGATGGTTCCCTTCAGTCATAAGGGCGAGGGTAAAGGGGCATCCAAAGAAGAGGCGCCGGTGCGGATTATGTTCCATGCGGCCCTGGGTACCCTGGATTATTTCCAGCACCTGGGCAAAGCGCTTGCGGCCCAGGATTTGGGCCCGGTCATTGGAATTGCTGTCGCCAATACAGAAACGTATCTGTCCATTGATGCCAAAGAATTAATCGAGCGCACTGCCGATGATTACGCCCAGAGAATCATCGACGAGGGCTATCAGCGTTGCCAGTTAATTGGCTATTGCTTGGGCGGTCTGCTGGCAACGGAAGTTTCGCGCAGACTGCTGGAGCGCGGTGTCGATGTGATTGACCTGAGCCTGATCGACAGTATCCCAATGTTTGTCGATACCGATGAAGAGCTGGCTTTCGAAGCGATTTTTGCCCCCAACCTGAATCTCGACCCGGTAAAAGCGGTATTTGGTGAGCATATCGAGAGCGAAGATATTTCCCGCGCGATCGAGACCTTAATGCAGGAACACAACGGTCGTGTTCCCGCCGGTGCAATGGCAGAACTCGACGGTGATGCCGGGCTTAAAGCGGTAGCGGAAGCCGTGCGGCAACGCTCTCAACTCACCCAGGAGCAGCGCCTGGCCGGTTATACCGAGATGGCCTCTGCCCAGGCGGGTGTGCCGGTTGAAGCTGCGATGATACCGGGGCTTTTCCGGGTGTGCCGACACAGTATGCGCGCTGCCTGTTTTGATCTGCCTCCCTATATTGGCGATATGACCTACTTGCGCTGCCAGGAAGAGCAATCCTTCGGTGTCACCGCCGGCGTAGGCCATATGGCTGCGCCTTATTGGCAGGATGTTTGTCTGGGTGACTTTGAATTAATTGATGTGCCGGGCAATCACTTCAGCGTGATGGAGCCGCCGCAGGTTGCCACTGTCGTTGAGCACTTGGCAAAACCATTACAGCGCGGTAAAGCGGGCAAATAGATGGCTGAGCACATTTTGCCAAAGACCAACTTGCGAAAGTCCAACCTGCGGGAACTGATGCGTCCATTTCGTGGCCTCGTGTGGCTGGGGGTGGTGCTCGGTGCCTGTGGTGCGCTCACTTCACTGATTCCTTTTATCGGTATCGTTGAGCTGGCTCGCCTGTTCCTGGCGTCCGATATCAGTGATATCGCCGATGCGATTATTCCCGTTGTATTCGCGATAGTTGCCGGGCTGGCGATGGGATGGATCTGCACCGTGATCGGTTTGTGGTTAACCCATATTGCCGACCAGCGTATGCAGGCGGAACTGCGACGTGCCCTGGTGCGGAAATTGGGACAGGTGCCCCTGGGTTGGTACAGCGAACACACCTCCGGTGCGGTGCGCAAAGCGGCGCAAGATGATCTTGATGATCTTCACCATATGGTTGCGCACCATCAGGTGGAGTTGGTCGCTGCATTTGCACTGCCGCTGGCGGGCTTGGGCTACTTATTCTGGCTCGACTGGCGCTTGGCCCTGTTAGCGGTAGTTACCCTGCCAATTTACCTCGTGTCCTACGCCTGGATGATGCGTGGTTTCGGGGAAAAAATGCAGCAGCTGGATAAGGACTTTGGCCGGGTCAGTGCTGCGATTGTTGAATTTGTCCACGGCATTGCGGTGGTCAAGGTTTTCTCGCAAACCGGTCGCGCCCACAGGAATTATCAACAGGCCGTCGAGGATTTCAGTCGCCGTTATACAAGCTGGGTTACACCGCTTGTGCGTCTGGAGGCAGTCACCTCTCTGGCCCTGTCGGTGCCGGTCATTATGTTGGTGAGTCTGGCCGGAGGCGCTTGGCTGGTGGTGAATACAGGCATTCAGCCGATTGATGTTCTCGCAACAACGCTGATCGCTGTGATGATTCCCCAGACGATTCTCACCTTGAGTCAGGGGCTGACCGCCCAGCAAAAAGCCAAAGCTGCCGCAGGCAGGATCGATCAATTGTTGGAGGTTGAGCCTCTGGCTGTTACCTCTGAACCCAAAGAGCCCAAAGATGCAGGGCTGCTCTTTAAGCAGGTCAGCTTTGTCTATACCCAGGATCGGCCGGTATTAAGCGATATTACTTTGCGCTGTCACCCCGGCTCGATCACAGCTTTGGTGGGGAGCTCCGGTGCCGGGAAATCCACCTTGGCCAAACTAGTTCCCCGTTTTTATGACGTGGCCCAAGGTGCTGTGCTTCTGGGAGACGTCGATGTCCGTGATATAGATCCGGACAATTTATATCGACATGTTGGCTTTGTACTTCAAGAGACTCAGCTATTGGCTGGCACTGTGGCAGATAACCTGCGCCTTGGGCGCCCGGATGCCAGTGACCAGGAGTTGGTAGATGCAGCGCGCAGTGCCTGCATCCATGAAAAAATTTTAAGTTTCCCCCAAGGTTACCAGGCGGTTATTGGCAAGGATGCCTTTTTTTCTGGTGGAGAAGCGCAGCGTTTAAGTATCGCGCGGACGCTTTTAGCAGATGCCCCTGTGTTGATTTTGGATGAGGCCACAGCTCACGCCGATCCGGAATCCGAAGCCCAAATTCAGCAGGCATTGTCCTGCCTGGTGCGCAATCGCACGGTACTGGTGATTGCCCATAAGCTGCACACCATCACCGAAGTCGATCAGATTGCGGTCCTGGACGGCGGCCGCTTGGTTGAATGCGGAAGTCACCGACAACTGTTGGCTGAGAGCAAGCACTACGCGGAACTATGGCGTTTGTACAACAGTGCCGAACAGAGTGAAAAAGCAATGAGTGGTGAGGCTCAGGTTATTAGCGGGGTCTCATCATGATTCGCAGTTTGCTCGCCATTCTCGGACCCGCGCATCGCCGTGAAGTTGGCATTTACGCGGTATGGCTTCTCGCCTATGGGGTTTTGCAGGGAATCGCGGTGACACTTCTGGTGCCCCTGCTCAGCTCACTGTTGGCCTCTGAGATGGAGGCGGTTGGGTACTGGTTGCTTTCCCTGTTATCGGTAGTTGTGATTGCTTGTATTGCTCGTTACCAGCAAACCGTAAAAGGGGCTGCACTGGCCATCCTGGTATTGAAAACCCTGCACAATCGTTTGGGTGAACACCTCTCTCAACTTCCCCTCGGTTGGTTCAGTGCAGAAAAAGTCGGTCGTTTGTCCCGCAGTGCAACCGGGGGCACCTTGATGGTGACTAACGTTTTTGCCCACCTGTTGCCCCCCACTGTCAGCGGTGTTGTCACTCCGCTGACAGTGGGGGTGGCAATGTTGTGGTTTGACTGGCGACTGGGGCTGACCGCTTTGTTGTTTGTGCCCTTGATTTATATTGGCCATCGCTGGTCCGCCCAGTGGATAGGCGCCATGGAAACGGAAGTGGATGCTGCCGGTGCTCGCGCCAGTAGCCGGGTGGTGGAGTTTGCCCGCAACCAAGCGGTACTCAGGTCTTTTGGCAAAAATGTCAGCGGTTATCTCCCACTGGAAGAGGCGATTGCCGGGCAAAGCGGAGCGGCGGGTTCCATGTTGCGGCAGACCTTCCCCCGCTTGTTTGCCGGTGGATTTATGGTGCAACTCGCCTTTGCCGCAGTGATTGCCGTGGGTGTTTGGCTCACGCTCAATCAACAACTTCCCCCTATTGAATTGGTGGCTTTGCTAGCTTTGGCGGCCAGATTTACCGGTCCTCTGGCGGAACTCGCCGGGCGCAGTGGTCTGCTGCGCATGGCCGGTAATGATTTGCACAGACTGGCCGCTATCTTTTTTGAGCAGTCGCTACCTGAGCCATCCAGATCTCAGCCTTTTACCGAGCAGGGTGGGTTGGTTGAATTTTCAAATGTGAATTTTAGCTACGAGTTGGGGCAACCGGTATTGAAGGATCTTTCCTTTAGGGTTTCTCCGGGTACCACTACAGCGATAGTCGGTGCATCAGGCTCGGGTAAAACCACCATCACTCGTTTGTTGTTGCGTTTTTTTGATACCGACCAGGGCCAGGTAAAAGTGGGCGGGGTGGATGTGCGGCAACTGCGCACAGAAGACCTGATGCGGCAGATCTCTATCGTTATGCAGGATGTGTATCTGTTCAGCGACACCCTGGAAGCGAATATTCGATTGAGTCACCCCGAAGCCAGTCAGGAAGCCCTGGAACGTGTGGCGAAACTGGCTGGAGTAGACGAGATTATTGAGCGCTTGCCCCAGGGATGGCAGACGCAGGTAGGTGAGGGGGGCGCTGCACTTTCTGGTGGCGAACGCCAGCGGGTTTCTATCGCCCGTGCCCTATTAAAAGCTGCACCTATTGTTGTGCTGGATGAAGCAACAGCAGCACTCGATCCGCGCAATGAAAAGTACCTGAACAGTTCCCTGCAGCAATTAAAACAAGGGTCCACTGTCATTGTGATCGCCCATCAATTATCCACCGTTATGAACGCGGATCAAATAATCGTACTTGAAGAAGGTGCGGTGGCTGAAGTTGGCAATCACCGCAAGTTGTTATCACAGCAGGGTCTGTATGCACATTTTTGGCAACAGCGCAGTCAAGCTACTGGCTGGCGTTTGGTTGAGTCCGATATGGAGGTAAGCCTATGACAATTGCGATTTTAGGTGGTTATGGCGATGTGGGTGCAGCGGTTACCGGTTATTTACAGTCCCTCGAGTTGGGTGCTATGCGTATCGGTGGTCGCAACGCACATAAACAGCCGCTATCCAGTGATTCGGTAATTTCTTATCAGACGGTGGACTACCTGGATGCAGCCTTACTGGATCAGTTTGTATCTGGCTGCGAGGTTCTGATCAATTGTGCAGGACCTTCACATTTAATTGGCGACAGGGTTGCCAAAGTTGCGGCACAAGTGGGAGCAGCCTATATCGATGTTGCTGGCGATGAAGCTCTCTATAAGCAACTCGATGGATCCTATTACCAGAGCCATGGTCTGACCGCAGTTTTATCAGCCGGCTTACAGCCGGGGCTCAGTAGTCTGCTACCACGCTGGCTGGCAGAGCAGGAGTTTTCACAGGTAGAGAGCCTGATCAGCTATTTCGGCTTGCGCGATCGGTTTACCGATGTCGCTGCCGATGATTATTTGCAAGGCGCCAATGAACAGCACAGCAAGCCCTTGGCGGCCTGGCGCAATGGACGCCGGGTGAGTGGAATATTGAAACGCCGTTCCGATGTCGAGCTGCCGTTTTTTCCTGAATCTACCACTGTGCTTCCGTATTTAAATAGCGAGGGCGAGCGCCTAGCTCAGGATTTATCCCTCTCTGATGGTGATTGGTATAACGCGGTTAGCGGCTCTTATATTTTATCCGCCTTTAATACTACCCATGGTTTTAGCCGCGACGAAGCGCGGGCAGCACTGTGTCGGGCCAGTGCGCTGGATCTGGCGGGGCGCGATCCTTATGTGCTGATGCTTTTGCAACTTACCGGTAAATACAACGAGCAAGAGCGCACTCGCACAGCCGCGTTGCGGGGCACTGGCAATGCAGATCTAACAGCAGCGGTAGCCGCAGTCACCACTATGGCTGTACTTCGCGATGAAATCCCACCGGGTTGTCATTACTGCGCCCAAGTATTGCCGCCGGCATTGGCGATGGAACGCATGTCGAAGATTGGGGCATTGAGTTTTTTAACCACCCTGGAAACAAGTATTGAAGATATGGTGTGCCTTGAGGAGGGAGCCATTTGAAAAACCTAACACCTCCACCCGCCGATACCGCCCATGAGGCTGGGCTGGCAGCTTTACCCGCTGAGCTTGCTACAGACAGTGGTTTGGCAAAACTGCCGGCTGCAATGCAGAGGCTTGAGTTTATCAGCCTGCGGACGATTATGGAGTTATTTTCCTCCAGCGGAGTGCTGACTCCAGAGAGTGTTGGGCGCGGCAGTGAGGAAATTATTAATACGCTGGGTGCCGCTTCCCGACACCATTGGCTGGTTCGCCGCTGGCTGGTGGCCTTGGTTGAACGAGAGTTTTTGAGGCTCAGTAATGGCAACTACTCCTGGGAGCAAATTCCTGAGAGTGCAGTCGGAGCAGATAAATTACCGGAGGCCTACAGTGCGCTGGGATTCCCCCCTGAAATGGCCGAGTCACATCAAAAGCTCCTGACGCATTTGTCTGAACTGGTGCGGGATCAAGTCTCCATTAATCAATTGCTGTTCGAGAATGGAGAAATACTAACGGCACTGGCCGCCTACCAGAACAACTGGTTTACGACGTATCTCAATTATGCCGCAGCGTACATCGTAAAACAGGCCGTCAAGCCAGGGCCTATGCTGAGAGTGCTTGAATTGGGGGGAGGTGCAGGCCTAACCACTTCGGCAATTTTAGATACTTTAGCCGGAAGGCCGGTTAATTATCGCTTTACCGATGTATCGCCAGTATTTACCACTGCGGCACAGAAAAAATTTCGCAATCACATCGGTTTGCGTTGCAGCCTGCTCGATATCAATGTCGATTTTTCTGCGCAGTCAATTGCGCCGGCAAGTACCGATATCGTTGTGGCTGGCAATGTTTTGCACAACGCTGCTCATATTGGCCAAACGCTACAGCGTATTCGCAGGTCGCTTGTCCCTGGTGGCTGGCTATTGTTTAGCGAATCCACTCGGGATAACCACGCCATGTTAACGGCAATGCAGTTTCTGCTTTCCCCTGCTGAATCCGGGACTCTTTTGGGCAGTGAAGATCGGCGAGGGGGCTCGGATCAGGTATTTATTGATAGCGCAGCCTGGCAGGAAGAGCTGGTTAGCGCTGGCTTTGAGATTAAGTATTTCCTGGCACCCTCGACATCGTCGCTATCAGTAGCGGGCCAAACCTTATTTGTTGCAAGGGCTGTTTAAGGGACTGTGATGAAAATAGAAGCAATAGCAGCAAATATTTTAAGTGGTTTGGAACAGTTGGGTGAATATCCCGCATTATCACTTGAAGGCTGTGACTGGAGTGGCAGTCAGGTGCTGACTTGGACTGGTTCCGTGGTTGCAAAGCTCAATGAGCAGCTTGCAGAACAGGGCTCACAGCGAGGCAAAACACTACTCTGGCAAGCTGATAATTCTGGGAATGGGTTGCCTCTGCTGATGCACCTGGTGGCACTAAGGCTGGGCATCGGGTTTGAACTTGTGCCTGAGGCGAACCCAGAGAAGGATTGCTTGACCTTAGAGGTACAAATCCCGAATGCGTTAGAAGGCCATCGAGGTGAGTTTTCGGTATTGCTGGCAGAAAACACCACCGTGGAGACAAACCTGACCTTACTCGAAGCGCAGCAAGAAGCTTTGGGGCCTATTCAGGGAAAGGTCGCCGTATTTTCTCCGCTCAATGAATTTGCTCGCTTTGGTATTTTCGCAGCATGGAGTTGTGGGCTACCTGTGCGATTGCAGGACCCCGCTATCAACCCAGCTAAAGCGCTGGTTGCTCTGGAGCGTTCAGGGTTTTCCGGTGTGGTATTGACGTCAACTTTGCTAAAAGGCTTGGCCGCACACCCGGCATTGGCCTTGACCAATCTCAAAAGCCTGCAATGCCTTTTGTATGAAACCGATGTCTTGCTATCACAATCTCTGTTGCGGGATATTCAACGCTTATTGGCAAACGATATTTCCGGTTGGGTCTGTACCGATAAAGGTATAGAACCCGTTGCAAAGGTCCAGCAAGCCCAGACCCAAAAGCTTGCGACTCTTGTCGAAAGTGTGGCGAAACACCCTGCGGTCGCCAGCTCCGTGACAATTCCCCTTGCTGGAGAGAATCGCTGGGCGGTCTTTGCGCAGCCCAAAATGCAGGCAGAGGCCAGTAACCTTGATATGACAGGGTTGTTCGCGCGAATTAATACCGAGCTGGATGCGGAATTTGCCCATATTGATTTGGAACATGCGGTAAAGGTAACGGAACAACTTAACGCTACTGCTTTGCTATCCATGCTGAATGCTTTCAGCCACCTGGGATTGTTTTGCGATCGACATTCCGTACACAGCTTAGCGGAAATACTTGAAGCCCCTCCGGTGGCTCAGCAGCACCGAGCTTTGATCAAGCGCTGGATCAAGGTTTTACAGGAGCAGCAGTTACTTCGTACTGATGGCGAGTATTGGTCGCCAGAGGTAGATCCAGACAGCTACAGTGATGCTGCCCTGGCTCTAGCATGGACTCGGCTGGAACAGGAATGGCGGATGCTGTCTGGAGCCAGTAAAACGATCGATTACGCCCGCGCTAACGCGGAACAATTACCGGATCTAATTCGGGGCAAAGTCCAGGCTGTGCACCTGCTGTTCCCCCGTGGTAGCACTGAGTTGGCGAGTGCGCTTTACCGGGAGGGTATAGCGGCCAGGTACCAGCAGCATTCAGTAAGAGCTTTATTGAAGTCCATCTTAAATAATTGGGAAGGCCAGCAACAGACTCTGAAAATACTGGAAGTTGGTGCTGGCACTGGGTCGACTACCCAGGCTCTACTGCCAGTGTTGGATGGTGTCAGTGGCCATATCAACTTTGAATACCAGTTTACGGATATCTCTGCGGCTTTTCTCGACAGCTTTTTCGCAAAACATGGGGGGCAGGAGCAGCGCCCCTGGTTGCACCGTGGATTGTTTGATATTGATCGTTCACCGCGCAGCCAGGGATTTTCCCCCAATAGCTTCGATGTAATTATTGCCGGTGGTGTTTTTAACGCCGCCCGCGACACAGATGCATCATTGCGCAGGGCAGCCGAGTTATTGCGCCCTGGTGGTTGGTTCATTATGACGGAGCCAACCAGTGAGGAGTTTTGGGTGATGGCATCACAGGCGTTTATGTTGGTGGATGCCGTCGATGAGCGCACAGATACCGGTGCAACCTTCCTGTCACTTTCCCAGTGGCACAACGCCATGGATGCCGCCGGCTTACAGCTGGTCATGGATTTGCCTGTCACCGAACACCCTTTGTCCAGGCAGGGGCACCGCTTCTTTGCCTGTAGAGCCAAGCAACATCAAATGCGACTGTCAGCAGATTGCCTGGCCGAATATCTCGATCACTTTAAGTCAGAAATCTATATCGAAGTTTTGGACAAATTGCCTCTGACTCTTGAGGGGCAGATAGATAAGGACCAATTAGAGAAATGGGCCGTGTCCATGGCTGAAAACCGAGGAGAGTCAAATGGGAATTGATAACCGCAAGCGGGTTGTCGTTGCAGGGACAGGTTTTGGTCGTATTTATCTCGAAGCCCTGACATCGTCCAGATTACCCGGCCGAGAACATTTTGAACTCTCAGGATTATTGGCTCGTGGCAGCGATTATTCCAGGAACTGTGCCGAGCAATATGGGGTACCGCTCTATACCGAAGCAGAGCAGGTCCCCGATGATATCGATATTATGTGTGTTGTTGTGCGTTCTGGTGCAACCGGGGGCGAGGGTTCTGAAATAGCTCAATCGTTTCTTAAACGGGGTATTCATGTATTGCAGGAGCATCCGGTCCACACAAAAGAAATTACCGCAAACCTGCTAGCTGCAAAGCAGGGAAACTCGGCCTATGCCGTTAACACCCTCTACCCCAATTTGCGCCCCACCAGGCAGTTCCTGGCTGCGGCAGAATACTTGCGTCGGCACCAGCGCCTGGAAATGATCGATGCTATTTGCAACAGCCAGATGGCCTATCCGCTTTTGGATGTTATTGGTCGTGCAGTGGGAGGGCTTCGCCCCTGGTCTTTTAGCGAGCCGGTGCAACCAGAGGGCCATCCTTTTCAAAGTCTGTCGGCTACCTTTGGTGGTGTGCCCATGACTTTGCGTATTCAGAATCAGGTTCATCCACAGGACCCTGATAATCATTCCCTGCTATTACATCGGCTTGCTATAGGTGGCGAGGCTGGGGTTTTGACTTTGACTGATACTCACGGCCCCGTGCTCTGGAATCCCAGGTTGCATTCACCAAGGGACCAAACCGGCCGGCTTATTTTAAAGGGTGAGGGTACAGAGCGGCTGGCCGTTCCCAGCATGGTTACCCTGGGCGATACGGAAATGCGTAGTTACCACGATATTTTTGCCCTCACTTGGCCGGAGGCGGTTATTGAGGCTCTGCACTCCCTTTGTACTGATATCGCACAACCCGAGAAGCGCAAGCAAAGTGGTCAATGGGCATTGAGTGTCTCAATGGCGTGGAGTGATTTAACGGCCCGAATCGGTATGCCGACTTTGATCCAGCCAGGGGAACCGGAGCCGGTATCAATTCAGGCACTCGCGGATATTGTCGGTCAGGCTTGCGACTAGAGTTTTAAGAAAACACGAACAGCACAAAAAAGTGATTACGGAATTTTTACTTATAAAACGGGGTTAGGAGGAGAGATGCAAAATCAATCAGGGTTGATCATCGAAGGGCTCTTTAAGACATATAAAAATGGGGTGAAGGCGTTAAACGGCGTTAACTTGGAAGTTGGCCCCGGCATGTACGGATTACTTGGACCTAATGGTGCCGGGAAAAGTAGTTTGATGCGTACCTTGGCTACCCTGCAAACCCCGGACAGTGGTCGGATCATGCTGGATGGTGTGGATGTGCTGGCAAACCCGGACTTTATGCGCAGTAAACTGGGCTATTTGCCGCAACATATTGGCGCCTATCCTGGAATTGCAGCGCGGTCATTGCTGGAGCGTTTTGCCTGGCTCAAAGGCTTCACCGAAACAAGCGCAAGGCGCCATGAAGTGGATAGGCTATTGGAGCAGGTCAATTTGGCCGATGTAGCCGATCGAGCCGTATCAACCTATTCTGGCGGTATGCTGCGTCGTTTTGGTATTGCCATTGCATTGATTGGCGAGCCGCGCCTGATCATCGTTGACGAGCCAACCGCTGGCCTGGACCCCGCTGAACGCAATCGCTTTCACTGTGTTTTGGCGGATGTCGCGGCGGATGCCATTGTATTGCTCTCTACCCACATCGTTGAAGATATCGAAAACCTGTGCCAGCGCCTGGCCATATTGGCTTCTGGGCGTATTGTTGTTGAGGGCACAGCCCCAGAGGTAACAGACCCCCATATAGGCAATATGTGGCAAGCACTGATTCCCCGCAGCGAATCACTTCCCGCATCCCTGCATAATATTGCCAGACCCGATGGTACCCAGGTAATTGTACACGGGGAAAAACCTGCAGACTCTCGTTTTACTGCCCACACGCCTCGCCTGGAAGATATTTATCATCTGGCTATTGAGCAGGTAAAAGATCAGCGGGAGGCTGCATGAACAAGCTGGCGCTTATTGCCCATGAGGCAAAGCTGGAGATAAGAGCCGGATTTAGCAGCGGCATCGTGGCTTTGGCCTTTTGGGGGCTGGTGATCTACCTGCTTCTGAATTTGGTCAATGCCGACTACATGCAAAAAATGGGGGCCACAGATATTCCCCGGAACTCACCATCACTCATTTACCTGATGGGTGCGGGATGTATGTTCTTTCAGTTTTTTGCCTGGGCCTGGGTATTTTCACAACCGATTCTGCGGGATCGCAAAGCCAGTTTGCATGAAGTGATCTATACAACACCGAATTCCCTGAGCGTAATGCTTTGGGGGCGGTTTCTTGGCGCTGCGGTAATAGGAGCCATATTAAGTGCATCTGCGCTGGTAGGGTTTTTGGTCTCGCCGGTATTGGTGTGGATGGGCTTGCTGCCCGAAACAGCGATTGGCCCAGCGCCCTGGAAAGCCCTTGGCTTTGTATGGATCTGGTTACAGATTCCCGCGAGCATCGGTATTGGTGCTCTGTATTTTGTCGCTACGCTGCGAACCCGCAGCCTGGCCGGTCCTTTTGGGCTCGCAGCGGCTTTAATGATGTTGTGGATGTTTGCTGTGATCGTTCTTCGGGGTGGCAATATTAATCCGCAGCTGGCTGCGGTTATGGACCCCTCGCTGTTTACTTTCGTTTATACGGAGGTTACTTCCTGGACACCACTGCAAAAATCAACCTCCCTACTGCCGTTTACTTTGGGTTCGGTACTGAATCGAATTCTATGGTGTCTTGTTCCTTTGCTTGCCTTGGCGGCTTGCCTGAAATACTTGCGAAGGGAAACACTGGTACTGGAAGGGGCTGCCAAACCTGCCCGGGCGAAGGCCGCTAAAAAGGCAGCCACTCGCAAGGTTAAAGATTTCTCTCCATCTAAGCCCGATACCGCATCGGTTGGCCGCTCCCTGCGTCAACTCATGCTGGAAGCCCGCTGGAGATTATTTCACGTATGGAGTAGTCGCGCTTGGTGGGTCGGTGTTGCGGTCCTGGTAATAATGGGGGTGGCTAGCTCGTTTACCCAGATCATCTGGCACGCTGAAGGGCCTATGGCACCGCGCTTGGAAATGCTATTGCCGCTTCTCAAGGATGTTATTTTCCTGGTTATTGCTTTTGTAATCGCCGCATTGACTGGCTTGGTGTGCCGCAGGGATCAGGTGCCCGGGTTTGACGACATGCTGTCTGCAACCCCCGCGCCCGACTACACACGATTATTTGGCGTTGCCCTTACCGTATTCGCCATGACGGTGCTGTTGGCCCTGTTGCCGGGTCTATCGGGCATTATTGCTGTGCTTCTCACCGCTCCGGCATCTGTCGATATCGTACAGGCGTTCACTTATCAATTGCTGATAGTGACAGCTCCTTTATTGGAGTTGTCGATGATGGTGCTTTTGGTGCATGCATTGTTCCGCCATGCGGGCTTTGCCTATTCCATGTCAATGTTTGTGACCTTTATTCTGGTCCTCAATCATGAGCTGGAGCTGGTGCATTACCCGCCCTATGAAGTGGGTATCACTGCTCATATTCAACTGTCAGCACTCAGTGGTTGGGAACCCTGGATCGGTTATTTATTGGCCTTGGATGGATTTAAAGTTGCGCTTGCCCTATTGATGATCGGCCTGGCCGCTCTTTTGATTCCCCGTGGACTGGATAGCCGCATGTCTCAGGGTTTTGCCCTGATACGTTCACGCCTTATGGCCCCTCAGGGCGCCCTGGTGGCTTGTTCTGCTTTATTTCTTCTCGGTCTCGGTTCTGTATTGGGAGATAGGCTGGTAGTGCAGGGCGGATATCAATCACCAGAGCAACTCAAACAAGAAGATGCCCTCTGGGAATCTTATTGGCTGCCGAAAGCGAGTGGGTTTGAGGTGTCCGGTGGTGAATTGAATATCAATATCAACCCGGATAACCAAACAGTAGAAGGTGAGTGGTTATTGCATAAAGTTCATGTCGAAGGGCAGGGCTTGCAGTTTGAATTACCCCACGGATTTGTATTGGTTAAGGCCTTAGTGGGCGGGCGTGAAGTCACACCGGATCAGCGTTACGACCATATGTCGCTGCCAATATCAGGCTGCTCTGAACAGGGTTGTAACATCAAACTGTTGTGGCAAATGACGGCGCCGGGGTGGTCCGCAGAGGGAGAGCCCTCAGGGCTAACTGCCAGTGGAGTCTGGTTACAAGCGAGCGATATTGTTCCGCGTATCGGTGTTGACCCCGAGCGTATCTTGCGTGTGTCAGCGGAACGTGAAGCGCTGGGCTTGAACCCTGAGTTCAGCCTGCCGGCTTCACAACTGGCCACAACCCTTGAGGGCGCGGCCCCATCGGGGGACTGGCGCTGGCAGATCCAAATCCAACGGGATGATAAAAATGTCTTTAGTGAGCAGGGGAGCACTCATGGCCCCTTGGATTTCTCCATTCAATGGGCACCCAATACGAAACTAGCGGTATTCGATGGGTTTGATGTTTCCCATGATTCCGATCGCTCAAATATGGTTTCTGCCATTGCTAAAGACGTTGGGCAGATGCAGGCCTGCGTGAGCCAGCGGCTGGGTACTGATATCGAAATTAAACGGATTGCCCAATGGCCAAGAGGACTTGGAGAGACACGGGCCAGCGGTAATTTGCTGCAATTGTCCGAGGGGCCTCATTGGGATATTGCCGATGAAGGTACAGGGCGTTGGCTGCGGCGGGTCGATATCGCCCGAGCTTTGGCCCGCCAGCATTTACTGGAAAGTTCGGACATACGACGTATTGCCGGCTCCGCGTGGCTCAGCGATGGAGTTTCCGGAGCGATTGGCCTGCTTTGTGTAGCGGAAATCGATGGCATCGAAGTGCTTGATGATGTGCTGGTTCGATACTCCGATAAGACGACCAGAGACTTGGCTGGCAGTGAGGTACCCGTTGAGCGCTTGAGCACCGCACCGATTTCCGGTTGGACTCGCTACTATGCGCCGGTGGCCGCACTGGACTGGACGCTTCTGCAATCTCCTGAGTCCCTGTCCGCGTTACTCGATGACATCAAGCAGCAGAAGAATATTGAAAATGTACTGAGCGCTTATGTCGGTGAGACACGGACGCAAAATATGCTCGGGGCTCCTCTTTCATCAGCTCTAACGGTCGAGTACCTGGAGTCCGGTCAAATACGCCTGGACGGACAGCGTTGGCGCTGGGAGAAGGGTGGATGGCAGCCGGTCGCACAAACGGCCAGCTACCGTTTGCTAGCCGATATCAATGAGTTGGATTCCGAGGTCATCAATGGAAAAACGCTGATTGAGCGTCTGCCCTCGGAGAAAGTTCTAGCGCTGGATATCTGGCCTTCCTATCAGCGGGACCCTGCACAGAATTTACTGGCTGAGAGTTCTGAAGTATCGAATATCAATTAATAGCCTAAGTAATAGAAAGGAAATTCAATTTATGCTCAGCTTAAACCTAGATAAGAAAGTACTTGCGAAACAAATTTCGCTAATATCGGCAAGTCTGCTATACGCTTCCGGAGCCTACTCTGCGGCGGAAGGAGCGGAAAAGGAGAGTTCTTCCGAAACAGAAATGGAAGTCGTTGAAGTTACTGCCCGGCTTACAAAAGAGAAAGCCAAGGATGTTCCCTTCAGCTTGAGTGTTGTTAGCGAAGAGGATTTGAAAAACCGATTGCTGCTCAATTTTGAAGATGCATTGCGCAGTGCACCTGGAGTAGATGTTTATTCTTCCAGTGGTGCGGTGGATGCAAATATCCGTATTCGCGGGGTTGGTTCACTGACTCAGGTAAATAAGGATGATGGCTCCGTTGTAGTGAACCTTGATGGCGTATCTATGCCTGCGGGAAATGTGTCCCTTGGGACCCTTGATATCGAAAGACTGGAAATATTAAAGGGGCCTCAAGGGACCTTATTCGGGCGCAACAGTGAAGCTGGCGCTATTAATATTACCACTAACAAGCCAACCGAAGAGTTTGAAGCTTACGGACGTGTAGAGCTCGGAGAGGATAACCAGAGTTTATATCAAACTGTGATCAGCGGCCCATTCTCTGAATCACTCCGTGGCCGAGTAGCCATCCGACATATCAGTGAGGACCATTGGGTTGAGAATACGACTAACGGCGATCCAATGACTGAACCCAAAGACCTGGCTTTCAGAGGTAGTCTGGAATGGGATTTGGGTGCGAAAACATCAGCCTTATTTATTGCTGAGAAGCAACAACAGGAAGGCTTTCTGAACCTTCAGTTATTACAACCTTTCGGTGATGACCCTGGCAGTGAACACACACCAGGAGCTTTTGACGATAATGAAAAAACCGTTGAGCGATTTTCCACTGAAATCAATCACCAATGGGCGAATACTCAACTGACTTCTATCACTGCATTGGTCAACACGGATTTTAGTTACCTAACCGGTTTTGACCAAGAGACTGCCCAAGCAGTGTTCAATTTCCCAATGGAGTATCTTCGTGGCGATAGCCAGGACGAGCAGACCATCAGCCAGGATCTACGCTTGTCCTCATTGCCTGAGGCATCTACATTCTGGGTGATTGGACTCAATCTACAAGAAGGTGAAAGAAGTTTTGACTCAATTGATTTGGTGTCCTTCGCCAATCAATACCGGGATTACGATACTGATAGCCAGGCTATTTACGGTGAGACTACATTACCTGTAACTGATTCCCTGAAATTTACAGCTGGACTACGTTACACCCAAGAGAGTAAGAAGTACGCCGGTGAGTATTCCAGCTACGGTACGGATGGCAATCTCTACGTTTCTCAAGATCAAAGAGATTTGGACGATAGTTATACAACTGGCCGATTGGCTCTTGGTTATTCGCTGTCCAATTCTACAAATATCTATGCAGTTGCCGCACGAGGCTATAAATCCGGTGGGTTCAATGACTTTGCTTTGCAGTCGGCCGATAGCGTTGCTTACAAGCCCGCAACTGTCGACACCTTCGAGCTAGGCATTAAAAATGAGTCAGATAGTCTGAATATCAGTGGTGCTGTATTCTTTAGCTCTGTGGAAGATGATCATTTGTTAGGCTTTGATTTTGCTTCCTATTCCTCTGCTGCAGTAAATGCAGATACGGAGACATTTGGTGCAGAGCTTGAGGCCGATTGGTTTATTACCGAGCAGTTTAGTATTGCCGGTGGCTTGAGCTTCCTGGATACGGAAATTACAAAAGATGTGTATGGTGTTTCCGGCGGTGACGTTTTGGCGGGTAATGAAGTGCCTGACGTACCCAGCTGGAGTGCTAGCCTGGCATTGAATTACTACCAGCCTCTACCAGACTTTATGGGGTTAAGCGCACCGGCTCTCAATACCAACCTGACTGTACGTCATGTAGATGAGCGCCCGGCAGATGCACAAAACCACTTTAACCTGGATGCTTACAGCAAGGTGGACCTTCGTGTAGCACTGCAAACGGACTCTATGGAGCTTTATCTGTTTGCTGACAATCTGCTTGATGAGCAGTATCAGTTATATGGCTACACCAATGCGATATTTGCCCCTGATGCCAGAATAGGGGCGCCGGCAAAAGGACGTCGTGCGGGAGTTGGAGTTCTATACCGTCTGTAATGAGATTTCGACAGTTTAGTTAACGACTGTTTTATCTATCTTGATGGTGAGTGGATCAATCTCTGTAGAGATTGATCCACTAAATAGCTCAGAGGCTCCTTAGCTTGCTGGGTTGATTGTACTCCCATGCAATAGAGTCGGGTCCAAATTTTCTCTCAGTCCACTAACCTCTATACCCGTAACTTTGGTTGTAGGCCCGGGTTTGACATTAAATGTGGAATCTTTATCGATTAAACGTTGTACAGTTTTCCAGTCTTGTTCACTGACTTCCATGTGCACTTTACTCAGGCCAGTAGCACCATTTTTATGGTTTGTTTCTTGAGGGTACTGAGGTGGGTTATATGGACTTACAATAAATGGCAGTCGCTCAGAGCGAGGATAAACAAAGCGGAAGCTGGTTTTTTGTCCGTTTGGTTTGGTTCGTTGCCAGGGAATCACTCGCCCGGTTTGAACACCCTCACGCTTCATCGCTGAAAGATCATTATCAAAATCGTCACTGACTAAGGCAACATCACAAAAACCTTCCCCTTCTTGCGACCAACGTATCATCCTACGTCCTGCGCCCCGGCCGGCAAAGAGATCAATAATCCATTTGAAGTATTGAGCATTGGATGGTGATGTCAATAACTCAATAATAGCCCCTTCACTAAACCAAATATGGGCGTGCTGGGCGTTCTTTTCTTTTGTGGCGTAATCCACAGAAAAACCGAGCTGACGGAAATCTCGTACAGCTTGATGAATATCCTCCACCCAGAGTAAAACGTGGCTACAGCGTGTTCTCATAAGAGTGCCTTTTGTCTAAAAATAGTGTTGTTTGTTTAGTTTTTATTTTTTAGGCGGCAGTTGTTAGTTAATCATTTCTTGTGGTTGATTTAACCATACCAGAAATTACGATAAGGGTGATTTAACTTTTGCCGAAATTTTAACAATTATGAAAGTAATAGAATCTACTTGGTGACTCTTTCAGGAATTGTATGGGCCGCTAAACAGTGTAGGGGTCAACGCTCCGTAGTGAGAATCGGATGTCTATTTCTAAAAACACAAAAGACTGATGTGGCTTGGACCGAGCAGAAATTACTCTGAAACCTCAGGTTTGATCCCCACGCAATATTTGGCGGGAACCTCATCTAAGCTAAATGCCTTCATCAGTTTTCTGCTTGCTCCCACATAAGACTCTACCGTTGCACCAGACCAGTAACCCGTATCACAATTCAGGGATACACAGTCGCCTCCAAAAGTTACAAAAGGCTTATCACGTACAATCTTGCATGTGCATATGGCTTTGAGTGGATTCATCGGGTCGACAATGCAGGGTTGATCCAGGCAATCAGTCCACGGTTTACCTTCGGGGCAGGAAAGTACAGGCTTGGTGGGAGCCTGCGCGAAAGAAAATGTCGATAAGGCTTTTTTGACGTCGTTTGAGTCAGTCACAGGAGTCCGGTTTTTACATTCAGAAAACCCGAAGTTCAACCCCTTATTAACGTCACATCTGCAAACTGCATTTGAATCTGGATTACTGGGATCTGGAATGCATGGGGCAGATGTGCATAGAACATACTCATTATTACAAATGATGCCATCACTATTCTTGATTGAGTTATGACTATTCTCTTCTGCTGCCGTTTTAGCTCCCATAAAAGCAAGGGAAATCAAAATTATTGTGAATAGAAGTGACAGTTTCATCATGAGCAGCTCTTTTATACGTTAATCGACAAAATAGAATGAAAGCTGATATTTCCCAGATGAAGACGATTGAAGTGTCGTTTTTTCGATTGGACTTGACTTCATCCCCCTCGATATCTCATGGACTATCAGCCCGTTTACGGTGCCTCTGTTCTATTCGACAAGGGATCTTTGGAGTTAAAAGACACACTGGGGCCGCCGTAGGAGTATGGTTGGGAGGCTGAAGGTTTTAGCGGTAAAATTTGGGATCGAACCCTGGCTCCATCCTTGGGGCCACAAAAGAAGTGGGTAGTGGCTAGGTCAATGACATATAGATAAAATTCAAGTTAGCTTGCGGTGGTTTTGGCCAATTTCAATAGTCCAGCTTTCAGAGACACCGGAGGCTTCAGCGAACTGCTCCCAATTTGCTACCGCACTTGCGACCTGATCAATTATCTCCATTGGGCGCTTAATACTGATGGATTCCCCTAATGTTATTAAGTCATCTAAATTGAAGTGATCACGCTTTCCGTTAATACTTATCTGGTGTTGACTTGTCCAAGCTCCGCCAGGATTGTGGGCATAAGTCAGGTCAAAGGCTGGTGAAAGGGACCATTCTCCGGCTGGGTCCATAAGAAATGCAATATTCTTTGTATGATCATCTTGATTCCTGGCCAATACGTTGAAGACCATACGTCGATATTGCTGAACGGCTTCATTTTTAGGCAGATATAGTTCACGCATTATGCTGAATACTTGCTCATAGGAGTGTGCGCCTGCCATGTTGAAATCCAAGTGCGCAATACCACATAGAGACTGCATATGAAGCTTTTGCCCGTTTACCCGATCAAAGCGCCGCGTCATAAAATGCGCTCGGCCATTTTCCTCCAGTAGCCCGCACTCCGCCATATTGATACCCGCTTCGCGAGCCATATGATAATAGGCGTATTCAACCCGCCCATAGCCATCGCTTGCCCTGAGTTCAAGATCTCCCGCGCCGTCAAATTTTAAAAGCCAGTAGTCATAGCCTTTAGGGGCGGGGACCTGACCAGAGCGAATATCCCCCTTATCATTCATGGCAATAACTGCTTTTGCTCGAGCGCCTCCGGCACTGGTGCCAACGCGCAAAATGTCCAGCAAGGAGCCTGATTTTTCAGTATCACTATGTCCAAATTGCGTATTGAGATCCGTCTGCCTATTGGTAATTGCGGCAGCTAGATTGACTAATTCTTCAACGTTCAGGTCGACAGAGTCTTTGAAGGTGCCGTCCACCGCTGGTTGAAATTCAAGCGCGCCCATGCCACGAGTACCGGTGTAACAGAGTCGCTCAATAGGGTTGAAGCTGTCTGGAGTTCGCCCTTGGCGTGCGAGCCAGGCATCAATCACCGCATTGCCGAACTTGTCAGGCAGGCAATCGGCGAGGAGTCCCGGTAATCCTTTAAATGTTTCCCGACCGAGGCCGCGAAATGTATATGGCTCATTTGAAGCTTCAATAGGCATGGTTATCGGAGCTATATCCAGCCCCCGACGCAAGAACTCCGGTGCATACTCGAATGAACCATAACCACTGTCACCCCAGTGGACAGCGCCTACCAACTCGCCCCACAAGTGAACTGTTGCGGCATTTGTCTGGTTTACCATTCCGGCTTGCTCCTTTTCTTATTGCTGTTCAAGGGCAGGGTATCGCGCTGATTCTGTGAGCTGCGGCTGGCTCTCTGCCGCTGTTTACCTTGAGTAGCAATTTGCATCGGACTTACTGCCGGTTCAGGTAAGAAGCTATCCAATGAATCAAGTTGGCGAAGTACTCTCAGCGCAGCAACAAGGCTATCAAGCCTGCCACGACCAGCCTCCAGCCCTTTAATGGTGGAGGTGGATAGGCCTGCACGCTCAGCCATGTCATCCTGAGTAAGGTTCATTCGTAAGCGGTAGTTTTTGAGACGATTGCCCAGCGACTCAAGTATTTGCTTATCTGATTGACCGTGAAATCCCATAATAGTTGCCTTTCCACCCTTTGATTAGGTTTTGTCGAGCTAAAGGGTGCTTTTTGAGCTATTATAGTCTACAAAGGTTAAAAGTGTTAATAGTTGGAGTTGCAGCTATTAATGCTTAAATTGATCGTTTACAGGTGTTATTCAGGCTATTATTTGTATTAATCCTATTATTTATGGAGGCCGCCTCTACCGGAAGCTCAACTTCTGCTGGCGATAAGAGAAACACCTGTTCTACATAAGATTTGATGCCATAGGCGGGCGACTACTTTCCTCGGGGATGATTAGGCTCCACTGCTGCTATTAGATTTCTTGCCGTTGCCAAATGGGAACAACTAAGAGGTTTCTATGGAGATTTACATTAGCTACTGCCATGAACAGTGGCCGCAAATTAACTAGAAGCAAATTGTTTCCCTATATTGTTCTATGGGTAAACCAACAGTAGCTGACCGTTACAAAATTTATCCCTGTTAACTCCTAGTTAATAGGAAAGCTTATTTATAAGCTTACTTGTAGTTTGTGGGGGAAGTTTGGTTGTGATTAAATTTTTATAAGCCTGAATACCAGTTTTAGTATAGAGAGTCTCAGCTCTTCTAAATCTTATATCTTCTGCTATTTACGTTGTCTTAGATTCTTAGTAAATGGACTATCGTACAAAAAAGATCGGGATAGCTCGTATTGTGACTCCATATTGGACTTTCGAGTGAAAAAAGCCTTTACTAAGCCCCTTGTATAAGCAGGTATTGAGTTAATTGGATTCGCAGCCTAGTTTCACTGGTGCGCATTCATATCGTATTTGAAAGCCACTCTAAGTATTGTAGAAAAGTAGATAATGAAGAAAAAGATTGATGCGGCTATATCAATAGTTTTAGTGATTTGTTCATTCTTGGCCGCAGGCAAGGTTTGGGCAAGAGAAGAAGTTGCTACATCTCCCATACCAGATTGGGTAACAAAGGTAGTAGTTCCTGAAGTAAAAGAGCGGCCGATCGATAAAATCCAGGATGGGGTTCATTATCTTCTTCTGGACTCGCAGATCAAAGCGGGGGATAAGCCAGAATTTGAATACTTCTTTCGAATGGCTGAATACATTATTAACCCAGAGGGGGTTGATGAAAGCTCACAGATAAGTATTGATTATGACCCAGAGTATCAAAAGGTTACATTACATACTCTTAATGTGATCCGCGATGGACAGGTTTTAAATAAACTCAATACTGCGCGAATAGATCATATTCGGCGCGAAGAGGAGATGGATGAGTCAGTCTACCATGGTCAATTAACACTCAATATTTTGTTAGACGATATCAGGGTGGGTGATGTTGTAGAGTATAGCTACACGCGTTCGGGGGTGAATCCTGTTTATCAGGGGATATTTGCATATAGCTCCAGTCTGAATTGGTCTGTCCCACTTGAGAGACTCTATTTGCGTATATTGTGGGAGAAGCAAACACCTCTCTATAGTTCAATTTTAAATAGCGATTTGGAACTCAAACAAAAAGATCTGGGTGGTGCCAGAGAGTATGTCATCGAGGACAATAAACTTGATCCAGTTAAATCTGACGATGGGACTCCTTCCTGGTTTAGTCCTTGGGGCGCTATTTACTTTAGTGAACTGGCAACCTGGGAAGATGTTGGTGTCTGGGGATTAGGGTTATATCAAGGAGTTTTTAATGTTGATGCGGAGATAGCCAAATTAGTCGCTGACATCAAGTTAAATCACAAAGATAAGAGTTCTCAAATCTCTGCCGCACTTCGGTTTGTCCAGGGGGAGATACGTTACTTAGGGATAGAGTTGGGGGAAAACTCACACAAGCCCAGACCAGCGAGCACGATTTTGCGGTATAGATATGGAGATTGTAAAGATAAAACCGTACTGTTTCTAACTCTATTGAAAGAACTTGGAGTTGTTGGCTACCCGGCTCTAGTCAATACCGAAACAAGACTTAAAGATAGAATCCCCAGCGTAAGGTCATTTGACCATGTTATCAGCTATTTTGAATTTGAAGACAAAGAGTATTGGGTAGATCCAACGCGTAGCTATCAGCATGGTGACTTGAGCAGTATTTTTCAGCCAGATTATGGAAAAGCACTAATACTCAGGCCGGGCATTGATGACTTGGTAAATATGGAGCCAGATGTCGCAAAGTATGGAGTATTTGTAAAAGATGAGTTCACAGTACTGGATGACGGCCCTGCAACCTTTACAACCACTACTGTAAATTATGGTAAGGACGCTGAAAGGCAGAGACAGCGTTTAGCTAGCAATGGGCGAGATCAAATACAGACAGAATACTTGGAGTTCTTTGAGGATTATTATTCCGGGATTGAAGTCGCTGCTCTAATTGAGCTCGAAGATAACCCAGAGCGAAATATATTCACCTCTCATGAGCAATATAAGCTGGAAAATTTCTGGGAAGATAAACCAGATAGAAAGCGCCAGGAGGTTGATTTTTATGCAAACATTGTTAGCCCATGGGTATCTGAGCCGGATGATCAGGATAGGCACCATCCCTTGGCTTTATCGTATCCAGAGCATATAGAGCAGGTTATTGAAATTCACTTCGAAGGAGACGATTGGTTTTTTGATAGTGAGTATTTTGAGGAAGATAACAGCTTTTTCTATTTCAAAAATGAGGTTTCCTATCAGGAAACCAGTAAGACACTTTCACTGAAATACATATACCGCAGTAAGGTTGATCATGTTAAGCCGAGTGAATATCAAGCCTACGTAGAAGCTATTAACAAACTCAAGAATCAACTGAGTTACGGTATCTATCAGTCTTATGCAAATACCTCAGGAGATACTGAGAGTGGTTTCTTATCACAGTTATCGACCGCTACGTATATCTATATCTATGCAGCAATGTATGTCTTCCTGGTCTTTATGTGGCGCTTTGATAGATGGAAGAACCCTGTAAAGGAAGATACGATTTTTTACCCTGTCTCCCTGGGTAAGCTGACGGCGATGTGGGTTTTTACATTCGGAATTTTTGGTGTTTATTGGTTTTATAGAAACTTCAAATATATCCGGGAGCAGGAACGTAGTGCGATCATGCCGCTCGCTAGAGGTATTTTTAACAAGTTCTGGTACTTCCCCCTTTGGAATAAACTCCGTGAAGATAGTGAAAATCGATATGGTAAATCATATTTGCCAAACAAAGGATTTGCAGTTGTATTGGCCATTACCTTTTTGATCTCACCAGTCTTGGGTAGATATACGGGCTACCCCCTGGTGTTCCAGCTTCTAACCGTGCTAACAGTATTGCCATTGGCAAACTATTTACTGTTTGTGAATGGCGATAAGTCACCAGCGGTAATTGAGGGTTCCAAATGGCGTGCTAGGCATGCTTTGTTAGTGGTGTTGAGCTTGCCGGTGTGTGGGCTGGTGGTCGGTGGAGAGTTTGGTATTTTAGCTAGCGACAAGGTTGTTGAAGGAAGTGAGATATCAGATAGGGACCTCAAGTTTATGCAGAGAAAGGGGATCCTAAAGGCTACTGATGAGGTAGCATATTTCTATAGTGACGCGCTTCTATTCGTGAGTGAAGATGGCAATGGTTTTACACAACGCCATGTATTTTCCTATTGGAAAGATGGGGATATTTTGGAAAAGGAAATGGCATCTTACGAGGATATTGAGGATCTACAGGTAGACTGGTCCAGTTCTTTAGGTGATACCACTACGGTAACGGTTGTCAGAAAAGATGGTAGTGATTTTATACTTTATGTTTCCAATCTTGGGGGGAAGGATAAGGTGTTTATATCCTCCCTTAAAGAGCGATTGAAAGCTGTTCTATAGGTAGGTTGGGAGCTGCTGGAGCTTAAATTTATAGAATAGCTCCAGCTGTCCTACCTTGAATTTTTTAGACTTGGGATAAGGTAAAATTCATAAATACCTCTTGTACTTTTTCAGTCTTCAGGTTTCATACCTAAAGACTGAAAAAGCCTCTGATGTTGTTCAGGTTCCATTTCTTCAAACTTATGGTGCTATGCGAGCGTTGAGGCTTCATCAATCCCTTCGGCTCTAATGATTTCTACCCATTGGCTCTTTGTGACCATTATTCAATAGAGAGTTGTCCGCTTTCTTTCCTACGCACCCAGCTTGCTGCCAGTAAAAATTGCTGATAGATTCTAAATGTGATCACATTTCAGTTGGGCAAAAATGTAAATAAGTTAAAGGGAAGGGATAGTTTATGGTGAGTCCGATTGTAAGGGCCGGGGTGGAGCGGAGTAATGAAGTCGCAGGACTGGTAACAAAATTGCTGCAAGCCCTTGTCGGTCATAAGCGCAACATCGATCCAGAGGTGATGGCAGTAACGGCTAAGAAGCTGTTATTACAAGATAATGGATTCCATGCTTTCCTATATCATGTCGATGGAGCTCCTGTAGGAGTTATTACCCTATCCAGATCTGCCGCTATTTATGCCGGAGGCAACTACGGGGTAATCGAGGAGCTGTATGTTGAACCAGAGTTCCGCTCGCAGTTTATTGGCAAGGCTCTTTTGGCTGAGGCGATCAGCTTTGCGAAGGAAGAGGGCTGGCCACGGTTGGAAGTTAGTACTCCGGAAAGAGAAAGCTGGCAACGAACAATTGATTTTTACCTCCGAGAAGGTTTCCTCGAAAATTCGGTCGGGGAGAGGTTGAAGCTGGAATTGTAGCTCTTAACCAGAAAAGGAACAGGTCGCTTTGAAAAAAGAAAGTCGTATAGGCTGAGTTTGATCTGACAGGGTAATTCAAAAAGTAGCGCTGTCTGCCAGATCAAGCTTGGGCCACAGGGCTCAGTGGTGTGTTAAACCAGAGCTGCGACTAGCCTCAAACAAAAACCATGACCGCTTTTCCGCCTGATCAATATACTCTTCCAGCAAGCTTGCTGTAGCAATATCTCTGTGCTCATCACAAAGTTCGTGGACTTTACGCATACTTGCGATCATTTCCCGGTTGTCTTCGCCTAGCTCTAACAGCATATCTTGCGGATCTACATACTCGGCATCATTATCTGAAGAACGCTGTAGCTTAGCGATATGGCCAATGGAGCGAAGCGTAGTGCCTCCTAGTTTGCGTACGCGCTCCGCCAGTGCATCGGTCATCTCGAATACTTCATCGGCTTGATCATCAAAAAGCAAATGGTAGTCCCTGAAGTGGGGGCCGCTAACATGCCAGTGAAAGTTCTTGGTCTTCATATATAGGCTGAAAGTATCTGCCAGCAGGGTATTAACGGCAATAGTAATGCTGGCCCTCGCACTCTCACTTAAATCAGAGGGGGCGGCTAGCCTGGATTGTGTGCCTACCGCTTCTCCAGTTGCTTTTCTCATATTAAACCTCACAAGTTATGACAAAGGGACAGGTGTGGCAGTCGGTGTCTCCATGGCACTAGATTAGACACCTATATGGCGACTAGCCATTCACAAAGGGGAAGATATTTAAGGTCTTCACGAGGGGCTGCGTAACTTGGGGTATTTAAACATTGATAGCGAAGACGCGCTGGAAACAATTGTTTGTCGGCACTGCTTAAACCACCAAAAGTATGCCCTTGCCATTGAAGTTGCTACTGCACTTAAAAAAAGTGTCCTCTCTGAATTTGATAGTTCTCGGGGAAGTAAAGAAGCCTATGCCTATAAAGCTATATCCAGGTGCGATCGTTTAATTTCACTGGCGAAAGAACACTTATAAAGGTCAAGATATAGCAGTTATACAACTCGGAGGGATTAGATTTGCTGTTGATTTATCAAACGGTGAATGGTTAGCTCAAGTAAGAGGCTGATAACTAGCGCCAATTAAAGTAGTAGATTTTTTCTTTTCTTTCATACTCGCAAGAGCGCCCATCCCTCATTGAATCAACTTACCAGTCATCAAAAGTCATAGTTAAATAAAATATTTTTGATGTGATATAACATTGCTTTATGTTTGAGGGATAAGGCCGTATTTTTTGTCATAAGTGATCTGTTAATCCTCTTTGGTTGTGTCTCCCGTGAACCATTCCACACTTTTTTGCGGAAAAATATTTATTACCTAAGTTTTTTATAGAGATTTAAAACTTGTCATCGCAGTCCACATGAGTTTCGAGATCTCCATTGAGGACAACAATTTCCAAGTCGTTATACATTTGTACCAAGCTGAAACAATGGTACCAATTTCGCTCAAGCTAACTAAATGATCCTAAATTCAGCAGTTTTTGGGCTTTCCCTTTATAGAATTTATTTAGCCAAAGCGGGGCGGTTTAGGAGTAACCAATATCGAATGATTTTTTGGTATTGGAATAAATATAACTTCGGAGAAACCACAATAATGAAATTATCTTTAAAATTTCTTTTACAAAAGACGGCTTTAGCAAGTGCATTCTCATTGCTATGCACTGCGCCTTTTGGTGCCTATGCGGAAGAAGCGGATAACAAGCTGCTAACTGATCGCATCATCGTTAAGTACAAAGAAAGCGCTAAAGTTGGACGGGCCGCTACTATGGCTCAGGAAACTGTGGAAAAAGCTTCCCGTCGCGCTGGCCATAAAATGCACCATCTGCGCCGCATAGCTACTGGCGCTCAGGTAATGCGCCTGGAAGGTCGAAAAAATAGAGCTGAAGTAAATGCAATTATCGATCGCCTGAGGCAAGACCCGGATGTGGAGTACGCAGAACCAGATCTGATCTTGAAAGCAGTGGCTGTACCTAATGACCCAAGTTACCTCAATCAGTGGCACTACTATGAATCTACCGGTGGCTTGAACCTTCCATCAGCCTGGGATACCACTGCGGGTAACGGGGCTGTGGTCGCGGTACTCGATACTGGTTATCGACCCCATGCAGACCTGGCAGCCAACATTTTGCCGGGCTACGACATGATCGACGATACCTTCGTTTCCGTAGATGGCGATGGTCGCGATAGCGATGCCACCGATCCGGGTGATTGGTATAGCTCTGGTACTTGTGGAGATAGCTCCTCAAGCAACAGTAGCTGGCACGGTACCCATGTTGCCGGCACTATCGCTGGCGTTACCAACAATAATCTTGGTATCGCTGGTGTTGCCTATGAGGCCAAGATCGTTCCTGTCCGTGTGCTCGGCCGTTGTGGTGGCTATACGTCAGATATTGCTGACGGGATCATTTGGGGGGCTGGCGGTTCTGTCAGTGGCCTGCCAGCCAATGCGAATCCCGCCGACGTACTCAATCTCAGTCTTGGCGGCAGCGGAAGCTGTGGTACTACTACACAAAATGCCATCGATACTGCCCGCAGTCTCGGTGCCACGGTTGTTGTAGCCGCTGGCAATAGCAATGCTAATGCAAGCCAATTTACTCCTGCCAGTTGTGATGGGGTGATCTCAGTGGCTGCGACTAATCGCAGTGGCGGTCGTGCTTACTACTCTAACTACGGCAATGTAGTAGATGTTGCAGCACCGGGTGGAGCACAGAGCTTCGCCAATGACTCCGACGGCGTCCTCTCTACCTATAACAATGGTGCTACTGACCCAGGCAGTGATAGTTACTATTACATCCAGGGCACCAGTATGGCGGCGCCTCATGTGGCCGGTGCCGCAGCATTGCTCTACTCTGTAGACCCTACCTTGACCCCAGATGAAGTTGAATCAATCCTCACCAGTACCGCACGGAGCTTCCCGGCTTCTTGCAGCAGCTGTGGCTCAGGTATTGTCGATGCAGCAGCGGCCGTAGCCTCGGCCAATGGTGGCGGCGGCGGTGGTGGTGGTGGCGGTAACGACGGTGGTGAACTTGAAAACGGTGTTGCTGAGACGGGTATTGAAGGTAATAGTGGTGAAGAAATTGACTTCACGCTGGATGTACCTGCAAATGCTACAGACTTGTCTTTTGTAATGTCTGGCGGAAGCGGTGATGCTGACCTCTACGTTCGTTACGGTAGCGCACCAACAACCAGCACCTATGATTGCCGGCCCTACACCTCAGGCAATAATGAAACCTGTGATATCGCTAACGTACAGGGAGGGACCTATCACGTCATGGTGCGAGGCTATAGTTCTTTTTCTAACGTTAGCCTCGTAGGCAGCTACACCGCAGGTGGTGGCGGCGGTGGCGGTAGCGACAGTTGGGAAGAGACAAATCTCAGTGGTTCCCGCAACAGCTGGCAGCACTTCACTATCGACGTTGATAGCGGAGCTTCAACACTGAGCGCCGTAATGTCTGGTGGCAGTGGGGATGCAGACCTCTATGTTCGTTTTGGCCAAGAGCCCACCCGCACAGCGTACGATTGTCGTCCTTACGAGTGGGGTAATGATGAAAGCTGCAGCATCAGCAATCCAGACGCAGGTACCTGGTATATCAGTATCCGCGGTTACTCTGACTACTCTGGAGTTTCTTTGAGTGCTAGTACTGAGTAAATGGGCCAACTCCCACTCGACAGGTTCCTGTGGGGTGGGTAGATAGCTGTTCTACTCAAATAATGCCAGTCAGTTAAGCTGACTGGCATTTTCATTTAACACGTTGATCTCCGCAGAATCCTTTCCCAGTTATATTGCCGGCAATATCACCAATTCTGTGATGATCATTTCCACTGCTCGATTAAAGCTCGTTTTATCAGAGTGGATTAACTTCAAGCTCCAGCCTTTTCTTTAAAGTTGATAAATTTCGAAAAGTATTTTGCAGCCTTTCTGTGCACAGTGATTGGAAAGCCCTTAGTTATCTCTATATCGGTGCAAAGACAGATAAATAAGTTTGTTTAGGTGGAGGCTGTCACAAGAATAGAAAGAGGCCGGCAATCACCTAAGAAGGATACATCGGTTGCCACTACTATCCCTGTGGGCAAAATTGAAACACTGGTACTAATTTTGTCTCGATATCCAGCCATGACTTGCTCAGGCATATATCTTGCGTAAAGCCTAACGTGCCCTGTCACAACAGGGACAGTGGTACTAATGGTTAGGATGTTACACCCCGTCGGCTAAATCATCATGGAGAGATAACAATAATGAAGTCACTGTTGAAAAAATCCACTCTAGCAGGTGTGTTTTCACTTCTATGTACAGGCTCCTTCGCCACCCAAATGGATAACCTAAGTAGTTCCCCAACAACTGACCGGATCATTGTGAAATACAAGCAGGATTCCACGATCGGACGGTCAGCGAGCATGACTCAGGAAACCGTGGAGAAAGCCTCTCGCCGTGCGGGCCACAACTTGCGCCACTTGCGGCGCATGGCGACGGGTGCACAAGTCATGCACCTGGGGAGCCGAAAAAGCCAAGCCGAGATCAACCTGATAATCAACCGCCTAAAACAAGACCCCAATATTGAGTACGCTGAGCCCGACTTGATGATGCACCCTATGGCGGTCCCAAATGACCCCAGCTATTACGACCAGTGGCACTACTTTGAAGCTGATGGTGGACTGAATTTGCCCGCAGCCTGGGATATAACTCAGGGGGAGGGCGTGGTAGTAGCAGTTATTGATACCGGTTATCTCGCTCACACAGACCTCATGGACAACTTGCTGCCTGGTTACGACATGATTTCGGATTCCGATATCGCTGTAGATGGGGATGGCCGTGATAGTGATGCCAGTGATCCCGGGGATTGGTATACCGATAGTTACTGCGGAAACCCACTGTATCCCGAATTTGATAGCAGCTGGCATGGCACTCATGTGGCCGGCACCATTGCTGCCGTCACCAACAACAATATGGGTATCGCTGGGATAGCCCATAAAGCAAAAGTGCTCCCCGTTCGAGTACTCGGCCGCTGCGGCGGTTACACTTCTGATATTGCCGACGGCATTGTCTGGAGCGCTGGCGGCTCGGTTAATGGTGCACCAGCCAATGAAACTCCGGCCCAAGTGTTGAACTTGAGCCTGGGTGGTCTTGGCCTCTGTGGAAGCACAACTCAAAGCGCCATTAATACGGCCCGTAACCTGGGCGCAACCGTTGTTGTTGCGGCGGGTAACTCTGGGCGGAATGCCTTCTGGTTTTCCCCGGCTAACTGTTCAGGAGTCATTACAGTATCCGCAACCAACCGCTCCGGAGGGCTTGCTTACTACTCCAACTACGGCAATGTGGTCGATGTAGCCGCCCCTGGAGGTGAAACTAACTCGGTGGAATCCGATGGCGTTCTCTCTACATTAAACAGCGGCGCGCGAACTCCCGGTAGTGATAGCTTCGCTTACTACGCCGGCACCAGCATGGCCGCTCCACATGTTGCCGGTACAGCCGCACTTATATATTCAGTCAAGCCTGATGTTACACCAGATGAGGTTGAATCCATTCTCACCAGTACAGCCCGAAGTTTTACAGGCTCATGTCGGCGTTGTGGATCAGGCATTGTTGATGCGGCGGCAGCCGTTGAGGCCGCTATAGAGGATTGAACTGTCGAAAGGCGCTAGCTTAATAAAAGACCGACATTTCGTCGGTCTTTTACACTTTCCCACTAAAGGATCTAGCCAAGTACAGGGGTGAGGTTAATATTCATCCTTGTTCCCATGCGGGAAATGGATCATTCAATGTCGCCCAGTATTCTTTGCCTCGTAGCACTTCGCCCTCGCTTAGCAGGCAGTCATCAAGCGCTTTTGTCATGCTGGTTTGATTCAAACTCTGGCCAATAAATACTAGTTCTTGCCGCATATCACCAAAGGGTTCTACCCATTGTTTTTCAATGGAGCTGCGATAATTTTCGTCTGTGGGCCAGTTTTCTTTGGGGACAGCTTTCCAGAACATCCCAGCGAACCCATAGTGGGCAATACCTCCCGCTTGACTCCACTCGCCTGCAAACTCAGGGCGGGACGCTAGCCAAAAATACCCTTTGGAGCGAATTAACTTGCCGTGCCTCTCAGTATTGTGCAGAAATTGATGAAATTTTTCTGGATGGAAGGGGCTACGTGCTTCGTAGCTGAAACTGCTAATGCCATACTCTTCCGTTTCTGGAATATGTTCACCTCGCATCTCTTTAAGCCAACCAGGTGCTTGCTGCGCGCGCTCGAAGTTAAATAAGCCGGTACTTAGAACCTCGTCAATATCGACTTGCCCCTGAGAGACCGGAACTATTTTTGCCTGCGTATTTAGAGTTCGCAGAATGGCCTCTAGGCGCTCAACATCAGAAGGGCCAGCTAAATCTGTTTTACTGATCAGAATGACATCTGCGAACTCGACCTGGTCGATCAGCAAATCAGTTACACTACGTTCGTCGTCTTCGCCTAATGACTCACCAGCATCCTGTAAAAATACGGCCTCGTCATAGTCCTTTAAAAAATTGACTGCATCGACCACCGTCACCATTGTGTCCAAACTGGCAACATCAGAGAGAGAAACACCATTTTCGTCGGCAAAAGTGAAGGTTTCTGCAACGGGTAAGGGTTCAGAAATCCCTGTTGATTCAATAACGAGGTAATCAAACCGTCCTTCCTGCGCAAGCTTAGTGACTTCCTCCAGAAGGTCTTCCCGCAGAGTGCAGCAAATACAGCCATTACTCATTTCAACAAGCTTCTCCTCACTACGGTTAAGAGAAACTTCGCTCTGTACTTTCGTAGAATCAATATTGATTTCACTCATGTCATTGACGATTACAGCAACTTTTTTGCCTTCGCGATTGTTCAGTATGTGGCTAAGTACGGTAGTTTTACCGGCACCTAGAAAACCTGAAAGGACGGTGACTGGGAGTTTGTTTGTATGTGCCATTAGTCTCTCCGCACTCTGAGTATTCATCCATGTGTACTAGGTTAATCAGATGGTGTGAAATGATATATCGTATCCATTGTGGGTCAAGCTATTTCATTTATATGAGGGTAGGGGTAGGGCGGTAGTATTACCGCTCTTCCTTTACCCGCTTACTCCGCCCGCTCTCATGTCGCTCTCGCATATCGGAATCAATGTAGCGATCGGTCGTAGCCATACTTGCATGGCCCGCATCATCGCGCACATGCTCGCGGGGGCGGTACTTCACATCTTCAGAAATACCCGTATGGCGTAGCCAGTGCACAGTGGCAGCCTTAAGATCTTCAGCATCTTCCCCTAAGCCTTCTTCAACCATCCGTTGGTGGGCAGCATCAAAGCAGTTTTGAACAATCAGGCGAACCTGTCGGGTACTGGTAACCGGTCCCTTGCCACGGGACTTGTGCACCAGAGGTGTCTGCTCATTAATGCTGGGCAGAGCAGGGAGCTGCAAATAATTTCTGTAGCGCTTCAAGGCCTTCAACATTTGGTCGCAAACAGTGATCGCCCGGCCTTTGTTACCTTTACCCGTAACGTGAAACCACCAGTTTCCGTCGCGATCTTTCTTGAAATCACCCATAACTGGTGCCGATCTTTCATCCGCAACCAACTCAGAGATTCGCAAATACATAGCGAATAGGGCGTTCATAATGAATAAAGTTCGCTCGTGATCTGTTGGTGATGTCTCGGCCATGATCTCAGCAGTCTCCAGGACATAGTCCCACTGCAAGTTGCTGATTCGGCGTACAATCTGGCTTTGTTGCTCACGTCGAACAAACTTACTTTTCTGGCGAATCAGTGCCACAGGGTTGGCTGGAACCAAGCCTTCTTGATAGAGAAAATCGAAGAAGGATGACAATGCAGTAAAGATGCATTTGATCGCTGCCTGGGATGGCCGGAACTCCTTGGGAGAAGCCGTCTTGCCAGCACGAAACTCAACTTTGGACACACTGACTACGAATGGCCGCCAATCGGCATTCACAACACGCTCGCCATTCTGTGTTTTGAATCTGGCAACATTCTTAGTTCCGATCCAGGCAATTGGCGGCTCAATGCAAAACTGCACAAACTCCTCAATGTGTTCGCGCTTCAGAGTCATTATTGAAACTTCTTCAATGCGCCAAGCCCATTGCAGCAAGCGCTCAAGTTCACGGCGGTAGCTGTTAAACGTTGCCTGGCTGCCGTTATAGCTGTAAAGAAACTTAAGCGTGAACTCCAGATCGGTATCAGCACCAGGAATCTGCTTGCTGAGATAACGGCTAGCTGAAAAGCTGGTGCAGCGGAATGGATTCTCAAGATTGCTCAGGTTGTCGATGATTGGTGCTGGTGGCCGGTTGGAAGCAGACATAGAAATATGGAGTTGTTGTTGGAATGCGGCAAATTATACGGAATATCGGGCATTTATAAAATATCCGATATTCACAAATATCGGAAATAATGGGGATCCTGGTGGAGCCTAGGTTTGAATTTTTTGGACGTCCAACTAATGAGCCTGTAGCCACAGGATTATTAACGTTCAGGTATTAGAATTAAAATTATAGGCTGTCGTACTATCTACGCTGACTGTATTACCAACGGCCCTACTCCAACGGTAACTGGGTCACCATTTTCATCAAAATAGGTTCCTGGCACTGGAGAAAAATTACCGTTCGGCCCCTTTTGTGCAAGAGAATTACCTATTGATCACCTTAGCTGAGCCAACATATACAACTGAGCAAAAAAACAACGCTAGAGTAAACCCTACCAAAAAGATTGTAATTCCATAAAGTAAACCGCTGCTACCGCCATATTCTGACATCGAGTTAGTAACCAAGCCCGACCATAAAAGGAGCACCCCAAAAATTAAAGAGGTAATAATTGATATAGCTATACCTTTTCCTCGTGATCGAACAATTACAACCGAGGCAGTGAAAGACAATAAAATGACCGCCAGTGATCTAATTAATATGTAGATAACATCTAAATGCCCACTTTCATCAATATAACCAGTGCCGGCTTGAGAAAAGCCAAACCATGAGACCATTGCCAAATTTAGGGTAATTAGAGTCCAACGGAAACCTAATTTGTAATTCATTGTTATTATCCTAGCCGATCGGTTAAAATTTGTGCGGCGAAGAGCTTTAGTTGATCAAGGTTGTGATAACTTATTGATTAATAACGGACTTTTATGAATACTGATTAAGTGCTTTACTTGGCAGTCCACTTTTTCTTGGCGGTTTTTTTTCCGATATTCACGTGTCCCCTTGCTGTGGGAATGCCTGGTTGCTGCCATGACACTCTCCGTTTGTTTTGGGTCCTGGTTAACCAGGTCGGTGTTTATGCTCGCGAGGTACTGCCGGTGCGGCTGAACTTCGTTAGCAAATATCGTTAGCTGCAAATCAGACATGGCTGGATTATCTACCAAAATTCCAGCTCCTGCACATCCGTCACAAACTCTCCATTGTTGATCAATGCCTGTCCCTGCGCACTTACTACAAAGCCTCACAGAACCTGGACCATCATCAACTTTGGTCTTGATTTGAATCATTTCGGTCTTGCCGACTTTAGAGGAAGCTTCTTTGGAGGAGGCAAAATATAATAACAGAGTATATCTGGCGTGTGAGGCTTACAAGAAAATGTCAAACTAAAGGGGCCACTCTTTCAGCATATCACTAGTAATATACTGGTCAGGCTCATACTTACTTAGAAATCTTTTGAAATCCATCCCAAGCTTTCCCGGCGAGGATTTGGACATCGAATCTAAGTCTTTCAGTACAAAGCCTACCTTCACAGCCCCCTCGATATTAGCTTGGTACTTAGTCAACACTGCATTCCAGAGGAAGGAAATAGGACGAGCCCATTCTCTCAAATTGCCGCTATGAGATAAAGGTACAAACTTCCCGCTAGAGTCAAGTATCCAACCATCTTTTGCTTTTGATCGCCGATTCTCCAGAGTGACAAATGTCTGCTCGTCCAAAAAACGAGCCCCTAATGCTTTGAAGCTACTCTTTGTGTGCACTGTAATTTTTCCATTTAAAAAGCACACTACAGGAAATGTAATAACCGAATCCATTTATTATCCTCGATTACTCGCCCTTTCCAGCTTTAAGGCTTGCCCCAAATGGTAACGCATACACCATCAAATTTTCGCTCCTCTCGGTAGATAAGTGGCCCTCTGCAATGCACACTTAAATTCAAATGAGCCACTTTGACCTCGAGTCCCATGTGTTTGGGTGGGTTGTGCCCACCCTATTTCGTTATGAATTATCTGACACGGGGTTACAGTCGATTGTCCTCTAGGTACTTTAGCGCTACATTTAATGCTTCATCAGGCTTTGTATTGATATCGGGCTGCACCTTATATACCAGCTCGCCGCGTATCGAGGTTGACTGTCCCATTGGAATCGCAACTTTTGTTCCGTTTGTAAATTTAAATAACTTATTGGTAGACATTAAACCGGCTGTCTCTGATCCTATTAGAATAGTGTTTTCCCGATCTGAAAAAGCTTGGGCGAGCATCTCGGCTGCACTACCAGTATAATCACTTACCAATAAAATTACGTTTGCTTCTGAGAGGGGACGGTGGTAGGTGTTGGTATCATCCCCTGGCTTGAGAGAATCTTGCATCATCTTTCTGGTTCCGAATTCAACGCTACCATTTTTTAGCCAGAAAAATCTTTCCGATCCGTCAACCAATTGGTATGAGAAGAGCTGCTGATTTGAGAAGAACTGTCTTGTAAGATTAAATAGCCTGATCAAATCGCCCCCTGGTTGTTCACGCAAATCAATAATCCAATTCTGTACTCCGTTTTCACTATATTTCTCGATTAGTGCGCTTGTGCGGGCAAATTCCTCCTGTTGAGCCGTTTCAGAACCAAACTTCTTGGGGAGAGAAATTAAAGCAGTATTATTTCCAACTAAACTTAACTCACTCTTCTGCTGTCTTGTTTCTCCATGTGCAGAGGTCTTAGCACGATTAAGGATTGTTAGATGTCTATGATTGAGTTTTGAAAATAATGCGGTGAGAGCCGCATCTGCTTGGTCATCGTTTTGAACACCGATAAAAACGTCGTCTGCAAATTGTTCAAACTCTGTTATATCGATCGTGTCGCGCAAAATGTAGTGATCTTTGATTAATGAAAGCGCATATTCTTTGAGTTTGTCATAGGAAGTGTTCAATTCAGTCTCAGTTTTATCTTGCAATAATTGCACATCTCCCAGCCACACCTCTCCAGATGAAAACATAAGATAGCCGACCATTGCATTAGTCGCTTTACTAAGGCGTGGGACGCTCACGGTAACTGTACGCCAATCGTGGGTTCCACTAACTGGATCATTTGCCATTTCGTACAGATAAAGCGGTGATCCACTATCTTCAACCTTAATGATAAAGTGGCCGGTTTTAGTGACTTCATTCGCCTTGATTTTGAACTTTAATTCTGTTGGCCCCTTATGGAAAATTGATGGGTCAATATCAAGAGTCATAAATAGTTGGCTGTCAGCTTGAGCTACTATATGCGCCAAAGCCCCTTCTGATGTTGAAATAATATTGCGAGTAGCATTGTTAGTCTGAAATTTCCATTCCTCAGAAATTTGTAAGGTCTTCGAGTCTGATACAGGTGCTGAAAGAGCACTTTGTGATAGAGCCAAAAAAGTCAAAAGTGCAGTATTAATTATTGTTCTAAAGTGCATGGTCGCCGCCTTTCCTGTCGTATCCTCAAGCAAAGTTAAATTGATGCTAAAGTTTTAAGAAATGGATATTAGAATAGGTGTGTAGCCATCTAATCATTGCAGGATGAAAAGTACAAGATTTTATTGCGGTAGCAAATAAAGTTTTATTACCTGAAAAAGGTTCATTCGTACTAACTTATTGCGGTATATATTGATCCATTCTTAATCGGCACCTGGATTAAATTCTCATTTGATGTATCAAGGGTAGGTTTTAAATATTACTTCGACGCCACATGATAAAGGTCTTATGACATGGAATATCATCATATTAAATACGAGCAAATTGGCCCTGTAGCCATCGTTACTTTTAACCGTCCAGAGGTTAAGAACTGTATTGGTACTCGCGCTCACCGTGAGCTGGTGGATGCATTCGATCGCTTTCGTACCGATGACGGAGCAAAAGTTGCGGTAATCACCGGTGCTGGCGATTCTGCATTTTGTGCAGGGGGTGATTTGAAAAGCAATCTTGCTGCAACCGAACCCACTAATCACCCCGATCCTGACGTGGCTGTTTTATGTCCTGTAGAGCCCGCTGATATTGCCCGGCATAACCGAGGAGAAGCTCCAGGTATTATAGGTCCATCCCGCTGGACCGATATTTATAAGCCTATCATTGCGGCTGTGAACGGAATTGCTTATGCGGGTGGCTTTGAGTGGGCATGTTTTGCCGACATGCGGATTGTAGAAGAACACGCATCCTTTGGAATGACTTGTCGTCGTTGGAATATCGGCCTAGCCGATGGTGGTACTCAGCGTTTGCCGCGTATTGTTGGTATGGGGCGAGCGCTGGAGTTAATCATCACGGGAAAAGTTATCAATGCTGAAGAAGCTTATCGCATTGGGTTGGCCAACGAAGTGGTGCCAAAGGGAACCGCATTAGACCGTGCCATTGAGTTAGCACAGTATATCTCTACCCTTCCCCAGCCAGCGATTCACTCTGATAAAGAAGCCGCCACCCGTGGTTATGGAAAGGATCTTGATGAAGGTCTACGAATTGAGGCTGAGTGCTTTAACCGATTATTCAGCGACTCTGAATCCAAAGAAGAGCTGTCCGAAGGCTTGAGGCGTTTTAACGAGCGCGATCATCCTGACCGATTGCGAGGACAAGCCAAAACTCCCGGCATTATTCGTAGCGAAATGGAGTAATTGCGATAACCCAAAAGAAGGCTGTATTCAAGAGGATGTATTGTTTAGGGGCTTAGATACCACGAATATATCTCGGACAATGTAGTAGAGGCCCATAGTGGCTATATGGGCCTCATTACTTTGGTGAATCAGTGGCGTTCTTATCGTCACTTTTATGACCTGGACAGGCGCCCTCTTCCCAAGGCCCAGTCTTGATTGGACGCATGAATCGGATACATGTTTTTTATTTGCTTTTACGCTCAACCATTCGAATCCATATCCTTACTCCAGGCCATTGGCAAAAACGCATCATCGAGACTGACATTCAGATTGTGGGTAGAGTAATTCGAGAGTACTTTTAGACTGGTTCCAACTATCACCTCTAGAACTGTCTCTTTCGTATAACCTGCTGCAAGAAACGCCTCAACCTCCTCTTCTGTAGCCCATCCACGTTTCTCATTGATAATGACACTGAATGCTCGGAGCGCTTCGAGTTTAGGGTCATCGAGTGTTTTACCGCTACGCAGCGCCTTGATGACATTTTCATCTACACCGGCCATTTTGCAAACTGCGGTATGCGCAGCCATGCAGTAGGTGCAACCGTTTAGGCGGCTGTTTGTCATCAGGATTATCTCTCGCTCCGTTTCGCTCAAGCGAGATTTATCGAATAATCCCATAAGTGTTAGGTAGCTCTCCACCATTACAGGTGATTCGGCCATGGTTGCCATTAGATTGGGTACAAATCCCATTTTCTTTTTAGCGGCTTCTAGAGTGGGCTTAGAGGCTTCTGGTGCTGTTTCAATTGTGTAACGTGTAAAATTGACCATGAGTCTTACCATATAAGTTGGGTTTTACGGTGCTCGATATCGATTTACATTGAGTGCTTCCACCTCTTTGGCGCTAGTCAGCGCTAAAGAGGTGGAGGTGTTTACATACTATGCAGTTGTAGACTGACTGAGCTTTTCAAGTACGGGAAATAAGTCGCTGGGTTCGGGGCGACGTGTATAGTCAGGATTCACCTCCGCATATGCGATTGTTCCATCGGTATCTATGACATATCTTGCAGGCATAGGTAAGTTCCACGCGCCGTCACGATGGATGGTCGGGAGTTCGACTTTGAACATCTTGTGGAACTCAATTACATAAGGTTGTAATGTCCAGCGGATACCAAACTCTTCAGCAAGCTTTCCACTTTGATCAGTCAGAATTGGGAAGCTTAGCTTGTTATCTCTCTGGGATTTGCGGCTTTCAGCGGGCCCTTGCATGGAAACAGCAACTAGGGTTGCGCCACGCGCTTTGATCTCTGCAGCAACTTCTTCTAACGCTTGCAGCTCAATATTGCAGTAAGGGCACCACACGCCTCGATAGAACGTTAGAATAACGGGCCCTTTGGCTAGGAGTTCTTCCAGGACAAGGTCGTTACCCTCTGAATCTGGCAATGTAAAGTATGGGACTTTCTCCCCTACTTTAATCGAACGTTCAACTTGGCCACTAGCAGCCAATTCCCTGGATGATCTGGCAAAGGCTTCAAATGCTCCTTCCGGGGCCTGTTGCTTAAATACTTCTTTGAAAGCATCTAGTTTGTCTTGAAGAGACATAACCTATTCCTCTAATGGTTTAAAGTTTGGAAGCGCGAGCTTTGGGTAAGCCTTAGATGTGACCTGGCTAATTCTCCAATTGGTCTCTATGCAGGTACTTACGCCAAACCACTATTGGGAAGATTAGTTACTTTGATTTGCGCTATAAACATGCTATTTTGATACTCATTGTATCCATTAGGGACACAATCTGTGTTTCAACAAGCCCATTTGAACGAAATAGTTGTATTTATTGCCGTTGCCGAACATGGAAGCTTTACAAAAGCGGCGGCATCATTGAACTCAACCAAATCAGGCGCTGGTAAGGCAGTGAAGAAGCTTGAGGAGGAATTGGGTCTTAAGCTATTCAACAGAACCACACGAAGTATCAGGCTGACAGAAGAAGGCAAAATATTTCTAGATGCCGCAAAACATGCGTTAGAAACAATCAATGAGGCCAGGCTTTTGCTGCATGCCAGGAAGGATGAGCCTGCTGGACGATTGCGTATCAATTTGCCAATAGGCATAGGCCGAAATATTGTCAGTGCGTTAAAGGGGTTCACGCAGTTGCATCCCAAGGTTACGGTCGAGGTCTCTCTTTCAGATAGCCTGGAGGACGCTATTAGAGGTGAATGGGATGTCGTCGTGAGGATTGGTGAACTGGAAGATAGTTCTTTTATCGCAAAAAAAATATGTGAAACCAGACGTATCCTGTGCGCTTCACCTGAATATCTTTCACAAAAGGGTATGCCAAAGACTTTGGAAGATTTAAAGGAGCATGATTCTCTTGTTTTCCGCGCACCTACAGGAAAATTGAGAGGCTGGTTGTTCCAAGAAGATGGAGGCCCAATTACTGAATTTTCCCCCTCACCGCTAGCAATATTCAGAGATGGACGAACTCTGATTGACGCAGTGGTAGCCGGTATGGGAATAGCTCAGGTATATGATAAAGCGCTTGGCTTTTTTGTTCAAAATAGTGAAGTTGTTGAGTTATTCCCAGAGAAAGTAGTTCCAGGACCGCCTGTTAGCGCACTGATTCCCAGTGGTCGAGCGATGCCGGCAAAGACCAGAGTCTTTATCGAGTTTCTAAAAAAGGAACTGAGTTAAGCCCTGGATTATTAGGTGGACTAGGAATAACCTAAATTCCATCTAGTGCTGTTTCTATTGTTCTTTACAGCCCAGCTCTCGACAGTTGACGGTTCTTTAATGTTGCAAGGCTTTAAAGTTCGATATTACTCTCTGTAACATTCGATATTAATTAATGTATCTTTGAACCCAGGCTCCAATAACATTACCGACATATTCAGCATCTGATTTTTTCATAAGCAAATGATCAGCTTTGTCTAAAGAAATAAAACTTTTAGGATGATTCGCAGCAGCGAATATTTTCGCCGCATGCTCAATTGAAACAGTGCTGTCTAGTGGTGAATGCATTACTAGCAGCGCTTTCCTTAATTCCTTAAGGTTAACCAAGACGTCTGCTTCATTTATATCATCAATGAACTGCTTCTTTAGCGTAAACTCTCGGCCAGCCAGAACCACTCTTGCCTGACCTGTTTTATTGATGCTATCGAGTTCCTCTTTAAACATATGCTGGATGTGTTTAACATCACTTGGGGCAGCTATAGTAACAACAGCTTTAGCTGTCTTTATCATACCAGCGGCTTTCAAAACGGCAGCACCTCCAAAACTATGCCCAATTAACAATTTTGGTGCCTCGAAGCGGTTTTCGATTTCATTGTAAGCACTAAGTAAATCTTCAACATTGGATGAAAAATTAGTATTGGAAAAATCTCCATCACTATTACCCAATCCAGTGAAGTCAAACCTTAATACTGATATTCCTTTACTGGTTAATGACTTACAAATATTGCTTGCTGCAATAATATTTTTTGAGCAAGTAAAGCAATGTGCAAAAATTGCATAAGACTTTGGGATTCCAGCAGATTCTTCTAACTTACCCTTTAATTCTACGCCATCACGATTTGGGAAGTTAAACTCCATGACGTTCTCCAATTTCAATTACTTACAGAATACTCTAATCTCAACAAGGAAAAACCCCTGTCTATCATAGAAAGGGGTATGTGAATATGTGATAGTCTTTTATATGTCAACTGATATAAGGTGGACCTGTATTTGCTTAGGCATCGATAGAATCTTCAGGCTTTATATAATCCATATTGGTTGTTCTAAGGCATTTACTTAATCCCGGTTCAGGCCTGCGACAATATTGCTAGCTAGACAGTTATCTTTCACTCTTCATGGGCCTATCGATAAGCTCTATGAGAGATTGATATTTTACCTCACTAGGCGGTACCTTTGAGAGTTGGGTTAGCATCTAAAGTCTGCGGCTTTGAGCCTTCAAAAACATGCAGAAACGTTGTCGGGTCTGGGCGTCTCCGATAATTGTCGGTCTCATCACCGAATATAACCGTACCATCTTCATTCAGTGCTATCACTGTGGCCATAACGGTATCTTTAGGGTACCCAGGCATTCCTGCAGGGGAACCGTCAATATCTTCAATGCCTAGGGCTTTAGCACCCATTAAGTTGTCATCTTGAAGAATTTCAAAATGACCAGGTAGGTCAAGCTTGTCGGCTAACTTCCTTGAGTTGTCGTAGCCTTGGTTAGAGATAAACTTTACCTTCACATCATATTGCTTAAGTGTCTCAGCATACTTCTTCACTTCTTTTAACTGGTTCATACAAAATGGGCACCAGTTGGCTCTAAAGAACACTAATAGTGTTTTAGATTCGTCAAAAGAAGTGGAAGACACAGCCGATTTATCTAATCGAGTAAAATTCATTTCAGGCAGTTTTTGGCCTTTTGATATGGCCTTGCTCTTTCTGCGGTTGTAAACGGAGAATGACCAGACATACCAATGAAGGGATACGAAGCCCAGGGCAGCAGCTGCAATAGGAACGTACTGAGACAAGGACATTGGAGCCTGGTTCGAATAAGTTGAATAAGCAACCAGTGCAACTCCTAAAAAGTTAACGGCTTGAATAACTGGCAGCCTTTCTGATGTTCTTGAAATGCTGAACATATTTGTCAGAACCATCAAGAAAAATGGTAAAGGCAAGGTCGCTAAAAGTGCGCCGACCCAAACCGGATCGCCGCCAGACATATAGATCATGATGCCGGACCCTACTCCGCCAAGCATGTTTAATAGAATCATTGGTAAAATAAGTTTTGCTTTCATTTCAAGCTCCTGAAGCGTTGGGTTAATGTCCAAAACTTGCGATCTATCCTAGTACATCACATTGACTCAATAATTAGTTCAAAAAGAGAAACAATGTTGCGAAAACGGATACAATTGGATTTATTTTATCGATCTATTAGTAGTGGCTGGCATGAGTAACTTACACTCGGCTCTAGCAGGAATTTAGTATTTCTTAGCAAATAAAGGAGCTAGTAAGCTGGAAGAAGGTGTAAAGATGTAGACAAGATCAGACCACGATCTGACAGATCGTCTTGAATAAGAAGGGTTTACCGGTTTTGATGGAAGTGCCTAAACCTAAAAGCAAAACCAAGGATAAACCCCATGATCCATACTAATGATCGCATCATCAAACATTAACTGCTAGGTGATTTCGATTGCAATACCACTCCAAACGTAACTATGCCTTCCAGCGTTTTGATGACGCAACGTTCGCCATCCAATATCAGCCCTCCAAACTGGTTGATCTTCATTCGGGTTATAATATTTGACTGTGGTCCCATCCTTGGCAACCAGGATATTATGGAAACCCATTTCATGAGCAGACCCAGGGGAAGGGCCTCGAAACATCATAAAAGCGCAATTGTAATAGGTGTCGGTAAGCAAGTTCCTCGGCATTCCCCCATTACTAGCTGGCTGTATGAGATTTGTAAACAACGCATTATAATCAACTCTATTGCCCGGCTGCGCGAATTGAAGGCACATGTCTTTCTGGGTCGCGTCATATAAAATCCGACCGGTACGCCCAGGGCACTGGGTATTCACATAGTTTCGCACACGCATCGGTGAACTATTGTTGGCCGCCACTAAGGGATGGTCGGCACCGTTTGGCATCGGAGGTAGGTCCCCATTCTGCCATTTGATAGCGCGCCACAGAGTGTCTTCCACAAAACTCTGTGGCCTTGGCGCACGGAGATCAAATCCTGACACTGCGATCTCGGTGCAGTGAGCGGCGCAAGAGTTACCGTTCTGACTCGGTAAAGTTTTAAGATTCAACATCAAAATTTCCCTTTTCGTTGTGCTTGACAGTGAGAGTGGTGAGTCCAATGTACCAATTTGATAGGCAGTAATATATAAAATGGATTGAAAAATAAGATTACGAGTTATTACGTAACCAGTAGTAAAACCGCGTACTTCCCTTTCCTGATTTAAGGGCCATTTTTTCAATGCCACTTTCAAAGGACTTCGAGACTGAAGCAGCTCTGTCTGAGTAACAACACATAGATATAAATTCTTAAATCAATCGCTATAGCAATTCTACGGTCGTTAGTAACCATAAAGGTTTTATTAATAAAAAGGGTAATGTTTTTAGTCAGCGTTTTAACCTCCACATCCTTGGCATAATCGTATAAATTTAATAATGACGTTAGGAAGGGCTATAGATGTTTGATGTGGCCCCATACACTTTAAACTATTTTTTTATTTATAGATAACGCAGAAGACGGGCCCTTAACTTTTCGGGCCATCCTAATCTTCCATCTACGACAGTTACCAGCTGGAGAATAGCCTCATAAGGACGAGGTTTTCATGAGTGTAAACTCGCCTTCCGTCAGTGCCTTCACTCTACCAATAACCTAATATTTTCTATCAAACTCATTTCAGAGTTTTTATAAACGTGCTTTACTAGTGTAAAAAGCTCGGTTACCCCTGAGCCTCTTTATTCAGCATCACAGGTTATTGGCAATAGTCCTTTTTGAGAATCTAACTGTTCTAACTTTACTGGTTGCTCCACCAGCTCCATAGTTCTGCTTATCCTCCATTAGGCTCCGTTTGCCCAAAATGCGTTTATCTCTGTTAGTGATCAGCGTATCTATCACAAGAACTTTTATGCCTTTCTGATAGTCAAAGTTTACCAACTAAACTCTGGAAAGTTTTTGAATAGGTGTTGATTGCCATGGAACGACGTGATTTCGCAAAATTATTTCTTGGAGCTACCTCTGTATTTGCTGTCCCTCGACCACTCATCGCTTTAGATGCTTTATCAAGTCATCCAGTGAATGATGATGACGAGTTTCAACGTCTCATTCGCCATCGTATTCTTAAGCAGCACGCGGCACATGCAGCAGTTGCAGGTACCCTAAATTCTTCTGGTCGTCGAATCATTACTGTTCGAGAGCCTGAAGCCAAGGATACTTATCAACTAGGGGACGATACGATTTTTGAAATTGCGTCGTTAACTAAGATATTTACGGCCTTGCTCTTGGCTGTTGAAGTTGTACATAAGAGAGTGAAACTCGATGATCCTCTCCAGGATTACGTACCAGCCGGTGTAAAAGCTCCAACTTTTGAAGGGCAACAAATCACTCTCGCCGACCTGGCTACCCATGCTGCTTCTCTTCCTCTAAGACCAAATAATCTTGCTGCATCGGCGCCCGATGCGCCCAATAAGTACGCTGGTTACTCCTTTGAGCAGCTCTATGGTGGCTTGCCAAGCTATCATCTGAAAGCTAGCCCGGGTACTCAATTCAGCTATTCAAACCTGGCTTTTGGGCTCTTAGGTCAAGGACTTGCTTTGAAGGAAGGCCACTCTTTTGCAACGATATTGCGAGAGCGTGTGACGGGACCTTTAGGGCTAAGTAATACCACTTTAGAGGATGATCCCAAGAAGTCTGCTCGGCGAGCTCAAGGCCATGACTTCTATCTCAGCCCGATCGGCCCAACAAGCGATGGGGTGCTCTCGCCGGCTGGCGGTTTACGATCTACAGCCAGAGATCTCCTTACACTTCTCGACTTGTTTATCAACGGTCGGGGTCCTAAGGATTTGGTTGCAGCATCGCGGCTAATGCTGTCAATTGATAGGCCGGGAGGCAGTGATATCACTCGTATGGCCCTGGGTTGGCGCAGGACAACCACCAATGGAGAGACTTACTATTGGTCCAATGGCAGCAGTGATGGATCGCGTACATTTATGGGTTTTAACCCTGCGCGGAGCGCAGGTGTTGTTGCCTTGGCAGATACTGCCAGCGGTGAAGGGCTGGATGATATTGGCCATCACTTCTTGAACTCCGAGCAGACGGTATCTACTAAGATTGTCCCTGTCCCAGACTTCATCACTTTACCAGAGGAGGTGCTTTTGAGAGGTGTCGGGCGCTATGGGCACGGAACAGATGATATTGTCGAAATCAGCCGCGGCTATACAGGTCTTATAGTTTCAGCGGAATATGGAGAGTTCGTAATTCGACCGCAATCGTCCACAATCTATGCATCGAAGATGGTTCCAGGGTTGACTATTGAGTTTGAGGAGGCCAATACGAGCCCTGCCCGCTCGTTTATTCTTCGTCAAGGTGGAAAAGCTTACTCCTATAAACGACTGCCCTAGTTTGAATGGTCGGCTAGTTACTACTGGGGTGGAAGGAAAGAATACACCGCACGCGAGATGCGCGGTGTATTTTTCCCTTCTCCCTTTTTAGTAAGTGCAGCCTAGGGGAATATTAGACGAAACAGTTTTAACTTATTGATTAATTGAGATTTTTTATATCAGTCAGGTCATTGCTGCAAATTGATTTATCAATACCACATCTTAATTGGGCTGGATTTGGCCGGGTTTCGTAGTGGCCGACGCTCAGTAATTACTAGCCGAGTTTAAAATCAGCAAAAATCAGTTAAAGTGACTCAAAATACTGCGAACTACCTCAATCCCTCCACAATATTAATCTAGGAGTAATCTCCAGAAGAATTATTGCAAGACACTTTAATTCGTGGTGGATTGTTAAGAAGTGCTATTCCTGAATAATTTAAAGAATATTAATGTACAGTCGTGCTAAGTAATATTATATATTCTATTTTACTCTGGTTTGGCATCAGAGCAAAAACAGTGAATTCCATCGCTGAAAGTAGCAGGAAAAGGCAGGAGAATAATTATGACAAAAATAGTGAGCCGCAGTATCAACCGGGAAGTGAGTTTTACCGTGTTGGTAGAGGATAATTCGCCGATACTTTTTCAAACGAAGGTCAAAAAATCACTCGAAAACTGGCTGGATGAAGCGCAGACTATCTTAAAACGAGCGATAGATATGTGCACTGTAGCGATTACATACCCTGATAAGGTTCCTGATAAGTTTAAAAATTTAGTCTCCTACTACTTTGGCCTTCCTATGGATTGCCCGCCACAAAGATATTCAAACTGCGTAAATGCGATACTCCAAAAGCTCAGTAAAACCCAGATAGGCTTGAGTGGTGATGTAGAGTGTGCGGATGTAAAAATGATGCCCACCTTGTGTAAAGTTCAATGCTCTACCATATCGACGATAGGATATCCTTTTGGTATTGAGGACCCTTCGAAAAACGCGGCCGGGTTTGTGTTTGTGCCCTTTACGGAAAGTTGGGGCAGATCAATTTCAAACTTCTGTAAGTTGTCATGGGCCGGTGGAGGGCAACTTAAGGGGGGGAGCTTTATGAAGCCCAATCAAAATCCTATCTGTTTGAGTTTTAGTAAAATTTGGGAAAAAGGTGAGGTTTTCTGCATTGTTACTCTGATCCATGAAGGAACACATAAATATGCGCAAACCGTGGATCATAAATATTTTAATGATGAAGGCATTGCGGATAAATTGGATAAAGCTATCAGTGAAGGTGGCGCTATATGGATGAAGTTCCATCAGGACAGTGGTAAAACCCATGATCAAGCGTTCAAGCTTGTTGTACAGCAGGCATTCAATCAGTTACGCGGACAAGATGCAGCGGCAACACTTATGGCAGAGCTCACTGAAGTCAAAGCGGTGGAAAATGCAGACTCAGTGGCATGGTTCGCGTATGACGTAGCACAGCTTCCCTCTGAGCAGGAAGTTGGGAGAATTGTTACCGGGATGGTAGGTAAACGAAAAGTGCACCCAAGCCTACTTAATCATTAGAGGAAAACCCAGGGGGCAGTCTAATTAATTGAGACGATTACGTTTCCTGCAATTTGGGGTCCTATCCCGAAATCAGAGAACTGTCCCTGGAAACCCAAGGGTTTCTATATTTGGGGTGTAGATGCTCGGGCAAATGCGTGAGTGGTGAAGGATTGGTTGATATTGGTCACCACTTCCCGTACGCCGAGTACACGGTAACAATTTACACTGTTACTACCTCAGATTTTATCGCTGGAATTGGAGAGGTACTTTAGGGAGTTGGCTAACGCGTGCGAAGCAGGTGATACCATCGAAATCAGTCGTGTCCATGCAAATCCTATTGTTTCAACGGGATCTGGAGAGTTCGTAATTCGGCGCCAATCGTCCACAATTTATGCATCGAAGGTCGTATCAGCGCTAACTATTGAGTCTAAGTGAGGTGACATGAAGGCTCGCTGTTCGCGCTTCAGGCTAATACCTTGAAAGGAAAGATCAATGCCCTATCCAGAAGTTACGATGTCTAGTGACACAATCCACAACCCGAAAGAACCCCGACACCTTATGCGCGCCAAGATTGTGCCTAGGACAGTGCGTGTGCGTCGTGGTGGCAAGGTGATTGCCGAGAGTAGTAATGCTTTGAGAGTTACAGAACTCGCAAAAGATATGTTCGACCCCGTATTCTATTTCCCAAGAGAAGATGTTCTTGCTCCCCTCTCCCTTATAGAGGGAAAGACAAGCTATTGCCCACTGAAAGGCGATGCCAGCTACTTCTCAATCGATGATAGCGGAGAAGCTATTGCATGGGCCTATGAAGCTGCTTTTGACTTTGCCGGGGTGATCAACGGGCGTATTGCCTTCTATCCAGATCAAGTGGCAATTGAAGAGGTTGGAACTTCATCATGACCCTCTTCCTATAGACTCTTTTAGGTTAATGATACAAACCATGCCTAGAACCTGGTTGCAATAACACTCCGCCCTTTTATAGACACTTGTAGCGAAGGACCAATCCGCCCGTTTCAAGGGTATCTGCCCGCATCAGCTTAAAATTTTTCTGGATACCGTCAGGCTTGAAGAGAGGTGAGCCAGCTCCTAGTACGGTAGGTGCTAGGCATATCCGGTACTCGTCTACTAGACCCTCTCTGAGCAGAGTAGCTACAAGATTCGAACTACCAAATACGAAGATATCCCTCTTCCCGGTCTCTTTTTTCAGTGCGCGAACATGTTCGGCCGCCTCGCCTTTCAGTAGACGAGTATTTGACCAATTGGCGGTTTCTAGCGTGCGAGAGATGACGGCTTTTTCAAGCGAGTTCATCATGTCCGCAATCGCCCCAGTTTCGTTTTGCCAATAATCGGCCATCCCTTTATAAGTGCGACATCCGAATAGCAAGGTGCCGATTTCATCACCCTGTCGAAGAGAGAAGGCTTCTAATTCGTCGCCCCACACTGTTGCGTGATGGTCCAATGACCATGGGGTGGTGCCTTCAAAGCAGCCGTCCAATGACATCACATTCCAAACCACTAACCGTCTCACAATCTGATCCTCATAAATTTGTCTCTTGCATTGTCTGTTGGGACTGAGCTTGATGAGGGCAGTGTCACTCAGCTTGTTAGGGCCTTGCGCTAGTAGCTCTGGGTTTCTGAGGTGGTTTGGCCATGCGTAGTTTAAATACTCCTTCGCGATATCTCTCTGTTACTTCAAACCGAATTTGTAGCTGCTTGAATTGTCGCAATATCGATCTTTCTCATGGTCATCATCGCGGTAAAGGCGCGTTTTGCCTTGTTACGGTCGTGGTTCGTTGTAAGATCGAGTAGCAGTTTTGGCGTAATTTGCCACGAATGACCCCAGCGATCCTTACACCAACCGCAGGCGCTCTCTTGCCCACCGTTATCCACAATCGCATTCCAGTAACGGTCAGTTTCCTCCTGGTTTTCGGTGATAACCATGAAACTAACTGATTCATTCGGAGTTAGATTTGGACCGCCATTCAGACCTATAAACTTGCGCCCAAGGACAGTCAATTCAACGGTTAGCTCACTGCCCTCATTGCCGCCGGGGTAGTCGGCGGCGGCCGCATTAACGCGGTCGACATGGCTGTTAGGAAAAGTTGCTGCATAGAATTCCGCCGCTTTCTTTGCTTCGCCATGGTCGAACCACAAACAGGTAACGAGTTCGGTCATATTGATTCTCCTATTGCTTTGGGTTGTTTGATTACTGGCTTTGAAGAAAGTCTCTGGTGTTTTTAGTCAGATAGCGTCCTCCGGCGGGTGCTCAGTGAACCATTCCATGATTTTGGGCATGTTTGCCTCAAACGGCCCACCAATGTAAACGTTGTGAACACCGGCGCGCTGATCACTGCGGTTTTCAAAGTCATGGCGCACGCCAGGCTGGATGAAAATGAAAGCGCCTTTTTGGGTATCGAGCCACCGATCACTCACCAGAAACGTTACGGTGCCTTCCAGCACGTAAAACAGTTCTATCTCAATTGCCCTCTTCGGCATTATGAACGTACGCTTCGTATCTTATTGCTGCGTTGCTATGTTCCCCTTCTATCGCTCCATAGCGCCTTTACCGGCGATTATCTTGTCGCGGAATTTCTTTATTCTCGAAACTCGTGTAGACGATTTCTTTGCTGAATTTAGGTTGAAAGCATAGCTACGCTGCCGCCCCGGTGTTAGGGCATGAAACGCTTCTGCAAGCTGAGGGTCGGCATCCATGGCTTCCACCAGTTCATGGGGGATCTCGATATCACGTTTTACTATTGGTGGCTTAATGCCCGCCTCGGCATAACCCTTCGCTTCTTCGATATAGGCTCGTATGACCGCTTCGATCTTTTTCACCTGTTCATTCGCCTTCAGGAGGATCTCATGAGCGTGCTGCGTATTGGCGCCGCGCTTTTGAAGGAGGCCTTCGGGATCTTTCAAGAGTGCTGCATTCATGAAGCTGATGACGAATGCTTCTCGAAACGCCCCTAAAATAACGATGTTTCGTCCGGCGAATGTGTAACAGGGGTGGCCCCATTTCACCACTTCTTCCAGATCCATACTTATACATATACGGCGTAGTTCGATCAGGCCGGACTCCCATTTTCGGACAGAGCACAGGGGTGTTGCGAAACGTTCGCAGCGCCCGCAACCTTTCGCGAAAAAGTCCTCGATATTTGAAATCATGGCCATTCAGGTTTGACTCTAGGGCTGTTAAAAACAGCGTGATTGGCGACGACCGCCTGGTTGAAGCTTCCAGTGGAGTCCAGTGCTTACGAGATATCTCGTTGAAGGGAGAAATCTCCAGTCGTAATACTTCCGCCTCGAATATAGGTCACACAAATTACACCGCTATCTGTCGTCATGGCTTGCTGTACATGGAACGCTGTAGAGAGCACACCTGAACCGAAAAGACGTTTCCCGTTACCCAGGACCAAAGGAAAAATCAGTAATTTAAACTGATCAATTAAGTCCGCTTTGAGTAGAGTTTGAATAAAGTCAGCACTGCCTGGAACCAACAAATCAGAGCCATTGCTAGCCTTGATTGCACGAAGCCTCGAGATTGGGTCATCCCCCAGCCACTCGCTGCCTTCCCAGGTAAACTCAGGTTTCGTGCGAGAAGCCACGTATCGTGTTGTACCGTCGATTTTTTTGGCCAGCTGGATTTCACTTTCATCAACACCCTCAGGCGGAGGGTCAGCAGCAACTTTTGGCCAATGCGCAGCGAAAATATTGTGAGTCCGATGGCCAAGTAGTAACTCAAATGGCGCTGCGAACACATTGCCCATGAATTCACCAACACCTTCATCAAAATAGGAAGCTACCCATCCACCAAGCTCAAAGCCCCCTGAAGAGTCCTCTTCCGGGCCGCCAGGGGCCTGCATCACACCATCCAGGCTAATAAACGTGTTTACAATTATTTTTCGCACAAGTTCTCCCCTGTTGGTTCTATTGGTCCAAATGATGCTGCGGGTTGTACTTGGACTGTTACTCAATGGCTATTGAAGCCTGAAGAGAAGCAATATTGCCCTTCCTATTCGGCTTCTACTTTTCTTGCTTCCAAGTATGCAGTCAGATTGGAAAGAGCGCGCTGCCATCCATTGCGAGTTCCCTCGATTATTCCCGAGCCGACCAGGGAGGCGATTTGTATCGTTACCTTGAGTTCTGTCATGCTTTCACTATTGCCGATCTCCACGCTAATCAAAGAGATACTCAGTGGAGAACTATCCGTAGTTATACGTTCGGTGAACAACAACCGGTGCGGCCTTCTGATTTCGTAATAGTGTGTTTCAACCCTGAATCGCAGATCGCTACTTTGACCGCATCGATGTACGTCAATGCCTCCTTCGCGAAAGTCATTTTCGAGAAATTCGATTGTTTCATCTTCTGAGGGTGGCCCCCATATCGAGCGGGCTTGCGGGTCTTCCCATGCAGAAAATACCCGCTCTCTCGGTGCTTTGATCGTTCTACTGATCGATATGGTGTCGTGGGATAAATCTTGGCTCATGCGAATCCCTCTGCGATGTTTGCAAAGCGTGAACAGCCGAGTGCAAAAAATAACGATAGTTAGCTTTTTGGATAACTATAGTTAACAGTAATTGTTAGGTCAATGGATAACCGGCGAATGGCTCCGCGCGGTTAAAACTTCAGTGCTAGGTGGGATGGAGGGCGAGAAATTAGTTTACGCCTATGGGATCCGTACTGTTGGGGCATCTACCCCTTTTGTACTAAGTCATCCTGCTCTTCTGCATCAAGCGTTTCGACATAGCTCGCCATCCGAGCCATCCGGCTTTCCCATATGGCCGTTTGTGTATTGATCCATTTTTGTGCCGCTGTCAGTTGCTTGGGTTTTATCTCACAGGTTCGCACGCGACCGGTTTTCTTGGAGCGAATCAAGCCCGCATCCTCCAGCACACCAATATGCTTCATGAACGAAGGGAGTGCCATCTCAAATGGTTCTGCGAGCTCGGTGACCGACGCTGGTCCGCTTATCAAATGCTGAATGACAGCGCGTCGTGTTGGATCAGCCAGAGCTTGGAAAACAGTATTCAGGTTGTCGTGATTTTCTTCCATCTGAATAAGTATATCGGTGAAAAATTGTTAGGCAATGGCTACTGGGTATAGCTACGTATTAAAAGCAGCTTAAGGTTGCTTGGAAATCGCTCTTATTCAGTCATTCGATTAGCCTTGCCGCCTCAACGATAATGGATATGCTCTAGAGCGTCTGCAAGCGCTGGTTTGGCTCCCTACTATGATCATAGAATCAGGTGGAGTTGTTATAGGGCAAAGATAAAATGTTTCAGTGTTAACAGGCTACTGGAACCCCATTACTTAAAAGAATAAGGTGCAACAGTGATCGATTTTACTTATCAAAAGGATGTTCGAATCGAACCGATCTCTTATACAGTCCGGGCAATGCCAGAGAAGGTCTTCGATGCCTGGATCATACCCAACATGGTTGAAAAATGGTGGGGGCCTGACGATTTCACGACACGTGTACTCAACCTCACCGCCAAGGTTGGTGGGTGCTTTGCTTTTGAGATGACTGCTCCAAACGGCAGTTCCTGCATTATGTCTGGTGTGTATCGCAGCGTTGACAGGCCAAAGCGATTAGTTTTTGAAGTCCACGAGCATTGCAATCTTAATCTGCCAAACAGTACCGAGCCGCAAGAGAATGCATCTTTGGTCGAAGTTGTTTTCAGGGGCAGTGAGCTTGGTACCATCGTTACTCTGACACATAAGCTTCTCAACACTGACTATGCAAAACTGGCAAAAGTCAGTTGGACTCAATCAATTTGCCAAATGGAAGCTGTACTTACCGAATCTATCACGAGCTAGTGTTTTCTCTAATGGGCTGGATTAATGAGTTAACGTAAGTTTTCTTTGGATCAACAATATAATCCAGCTAGCGATAACAAATGGTGCGGTTAACACAATAATATCAGCGCTCATAAAAGCCATTGCGATTGGAACGGTTAATATGCTTCCTGCAATTGGGGCTAGCCATCGCTTACGACCATTTGATAATGCAATAGCGCTCAAAGATGCATTGTAACCGAAGAGCCCGGCAAGAATTAATGTGGGTGATAATGCCAGGAACATGGCCAGTGATGTGGCCAGCATTCCACCAATAATACTCCAAAACGCATGAGATTTATTCGAGATGAAAATCCCAATTAAAAAACAAATACCTGTAATGGCATTGTTCTGAAAGATGATTTGACCAATACCTTCGAATATCCCCCAGGTTGAGGTGTTTTCGTTAACGAATGCTGCAGTTGGCGCTAGATCTAGTGCTGGAGCCAATATCCATATAGCCCATATCACCAGAATGTAGGGTGCAGTATAAGGCGGAAGGACAAAATGAAGCAGCATAAAGCGCATAATTAAGACTGTTAAAGCACTTCCACCGACAATCAATAAAAAAGTCATTAGGGATGGAGCATATAATAAGAATATGACTACACCGATCAAAGCTCCATTGTACCCAAATAGTCCATCCTCAATTTGTTTTACGGGATAATTAAGAATATTTGCACAGGCAGTTGAGGTGATAACCCCAATTGCGACCCCTATAGCCATGGCAATAGAGTTAACTGTTACTCCGAGTATGAATAGAAAGCCACTCAAGGCGTTTCTTTGCAGGATGACCTGGCTAATTCCTCTGAAGAGACTGACAAGACAATTTCTGAGTTTTGTAGTTATTGGCTTTGTCATAGTATCTCTATTACAGCCTTAATTCGAATTAGTTAGTGTGGCTGCCAGATTTTGAGCCAAGTGAAATTAGAATATATTGTGTATGAGATTAGCAAAGGGGTTATCCATTATCTTTCTTAATCTGAATAAGTTGTAATTGACCCTACCCGCTCACTTGTTCACGGTCATAAATATACTATTAACTTTAGGTTATCCAGAATAAGCCATGGGCAATACACAGTTACCAGGTAAGCCCGATATATTGTAGTGCTACTTAGTTGACTGTCACGTTCTGACCAGAAGCCTGTAGTCTGCTTTAGCTTATTAAATTTTCTTCATACCTGTGATTGAATGTGCTTCCCCAAAAACCATCTACAATTCAACACACCACTTAAGCGCCGTGGGTAGTACTTTAAGCTATTCCGGTGTATATGGTTAAACGATACTTTCGGTAGTGAGGTAGCAAGCATGTTTAACAACGTAGGTTGGATTATCGAGGGAAAGATAAGAAAGGGACATGAAGCGGAGTTCAAAGCTGTTGTGAATGAGATGGTCGCAGCAACTAAGAAAGAAGGTGGAACCCTGAACTACCAGTATTACGTAACCGATGATGGAAACGTGCTTATCTATGAGCATTTCAAGGATTCCAAATCCGCTCATAAGCATATTGACTCGTGGGACAACTTTGCCGATCGTTGGATAGCGGCTGCTGAACCGACTCGCTTAGTCCACCTGGGAGATATGCCACAAGATCTTCGGGAGCGTCACTCAGGCCTGCAATCAACTCTATACCACCCTTACGCTGGATTTGAACGTTCAGGCGGAAAGGCTCACTAACCGTTTAGGGAAGAAAGTAAAGGTGTAAGACTTTCACCAGTTGAGATGATAACTACATGTTTCAAGACAACTGGTGAAGGTTGGGTACCCTTTCATTTATAAAAAGTTACTCCAGCAGCTTCATGGAATCCCATATTTCTCAGCCAATCGATCGATTTCTGCTTGTGATCTGGAATTATCTGGACACTTCGCACCAAACCATGGGTTTAGATCACTATCTGTATTTGTAGCAGGTAGCTCTTTAACATCAAAACAACGGTCTCCAACTTGAACAAAGGTTCCTGTCGAGGTCTGGTATCTATTTTCTGTAGGCTGATATCGACGGACTTTGTTGCGTTCCCTGGCTATTTTTCTCTCAAGAGCGGGATTGAATACAGTCGGTTGTCGCCCTGACCTTGGCGCAGTTGGGAAATCCCCGGAATGGGGCCTTGCCTCTAATGCTCCTTCCAATTTGGGTGGTGGCTCTTCTATTTTGACTGGTTTCACCTTATTCAAACTATCAGGTATTGGCGGGCTAGTAACGGTTACTGCATCTGTCGGAGCGGTATCCTGCTCTGATACTACGCTCGGTTCTTCAGCTGTTGGCGGAGACTTAGAAGGCAGAGGAGTAAATGGGGCCAGTAATTTGACTTCTAGCGACGTGTTGGTCCTAGGAGTTGGATCTGGAGCTATTGATACTGGAACAACTATCAGTGCTATATGGGTTCCAATAGCAATAAGTACTGAGACTGCAAAGCGCCAATTTTGGGTGGTTTTGATGTTGGAGAGTGAAGGTGTCGCCGTATTAAAATCCATCTACTTCGTAGACCATATCTCAATAGACCTGGCCAAAATCCTTTTCCGAAAAACTCTGTGATTAGTGCGATAACAGGTAGGACTCCCACAGATCTTATAAGTTCTTTGGGGGCTCCAACTTCACCTGGTTGTTACTTTATGACAGTGAGGCCATCACCCTTCTCCATCTCGATGCCTAGCCTTCTTCGCTCCTGAATACACAGAGAGTCGGCCCAGGGTTCCTAGTCGAACAAATCCTCGTAGCCTTACTGTAAGAATTTGCACTCCAGTACGACCAAGATGGGTATCTAAACAGATTGTCTTCAAATTAGGGCTTATACCCTGCCACTAAGGATATGGATTGTATGAAATTTATCCGCTTAGCTCTTCGCACCTTGATCGCCGCTACATTAGTTTTTTCTATGCCATTCGCTCTAGCATCAGAGCCATTTTCCGAAGAACGATTCAAGGAGTTACAAGCCGCCAAACGATCCATTTTGATCGATGTGAGAGCAGATTGGTGCCCAACCTGTAAAAAGCAGGGCGAGATTCTGGCGCAGTTTCAGAGGGACAATGCCCAGTGTGGCCTTACGATCCTGAATGTGGATTTCGACTCCCAGAAAAAGTGGGTTAAGCACTTCCGCGCTCCTCGGCAATCAACGCTACTACTGTTTAATGGGGAGCAACAGGTGTGGTTCAGTGTTGCCGAAACTCGTGCCGATGTAATTCAGCAGAATATCTTCGATTCAGTTAAGGCTTGCACTGACAATGCTTGAGCTTAGCGCCATCCCCCTGGCTTTGATCGCGGGTACTCTCAGTATTCTCTCTCCCTGCGTTTGGCCATTGGTGCCAATGGTTGTCGGGGCTTCTAATAGTGCCGGGCGCTGGGGGCCGTACGCGTTAGCTATTGGGCTGAGCTTGTCATTTGCATTGGCTGGTACTGTGCTGAGCTTTCTATTGGTCTCCTTAGGATTAGACCCAGAACTCTTCCGCTATATTGCCGCGATAATGTTAGTGGCGGTTGCACTTGTCTTGTTGATCAAACCACTTTCCGATTGGCTTACCTTACGCTTATCAAAAATCACCGCACGGGCGAGCATTACCGGTGATGCAGCTTGGGCTGGGCAGTTTGGTATTGGCTTCCTTACCGGAATCATCTGGCTGCCATGTGTTGGCCCTACCCTGGGTGCCGCTATAGCACTGGCTTCCATGGGCCAACAATTGGGGCAGTCATTTATGGTGATGTTTGCTTTCGGACTAGGTACCGGTACAGCGCTTTTAGTGGCTGGGGGGTTATCGAGGCAGATTTATACTCGACTGTCACCATCAGTTGGGGCTTTCGCGATTGGAGGCAAAACAGTACTAGGTCTTATACTATTACTACTCGGGGTACTGGTCTTGAGTGGGCTTGATAAAGTAATGGAAGCCTGGGCTTTGAATTGGATTCCCGAGTGGACTTTCAGTTTTTGATGGTCTTTTAGTGGTAAGCCAAGCCATATTGGTTTTTATGGGCCGGGTATTCTTATTCGGCCTTCTTAACTTGGAATCACAAAATTAGCCTTACGACTCAATAGGTACTCGCTCCCTTCATCGGCGTGAATGCGCACTTTTCATATTGGAGGATTTACGGTGGTAGAAATCGAGTGCCTATGGGAGTGCAATGATGGATTGGGCGAGACACCGATTTGGTCAGCGGAAGACAAGTCTATTTATTGGGCTGATCACGTTAACCCCGAACCTGACCCCGCTGATGCCCGGCCTCCATCCATAAGAAGTTTCAATATCGAAACAGGCGAACGCAAGACCTGGGAGATGCCTGAACAAATAGGCTCCTTTGGCTTCCGCCGTGGAGGCGGAATGATCGGAGGTGGATGCTCCGGTTTCTTTGCGATCGACTTGGAAAACAGGCGTGTCGATACAATCGTTAATCCTGAACCCGGTAGGCCCCACAGTCGTTTGAATGATGGCAAAGTGGACCGCTATGGGCGTTTCTGGTGCGGCAGTATGGATGTTCGTTTTAAAGACAAATCTTCCTATCTCTATTGTTTGGAACCCGATCTAACCTACCGAAAGGCCGATAAGGATTTTCGCTTTGTTGTAGCCAATGGCATTGCTTTTGACCCTGAAGATACGCGAATGTATTTCGGGGATACCTTTGGACATATGGTTTACGTATTCGATCTGGATATCAGTGACGGCCGGATTAGCAACCGGCGCCCTTTCTTTTCCATAGAGGACCGACAACCAGGAATAGTCGACGGTGCAACGGTAGATACGGAAGGGTTTTACTGGTTTGCGTTGAATCTTGGAGGCAAAATCTTGCGAGTAGATCCCAAAGGAAGGCTTGATAGAGAGATCGACCTGCCGATTCGCAGCCCTACCTGCATCGCTTTTGGCGGTAATAATTATGAGACACTGTTTGTCACATCTCAGCAGTCATTCCTCACTAAAGAGGAACTGGCTCGACATCCTCAACCGGGCTGTATCTTAGCCGTTCACGGGCTTGGAATTCAGGGGCTTCCTGAGCCAAAGTTCGGCAGTTAATCTGCTGTTGAATGCAACTCTTCAAACAGGCATCCCGAATCTTGCGTTCTGTCGGGCTAGAATCTTTGTGTGTGATAAATCTGAATCGCCAATTGGACAAGAGAGGTGTCAGTTGCGTATCCCTGCCATCCCACCTGAAGAACTCAGCGAGGAACAGAAACCCCTTTACGAAGATATGAGTAATGAGATGAAGGGGTATTTCACAGGTTTCATCAAGAAGCGCAAGGATGGCGCTTTACTGGGGCCCTGGGCACCAGCACTGCAATATCCCAGGTTTGGAAAGCCCTGGTGGGACAATATCAAGGCTATTGCAGACAAACCCACGCTTCCTAAGGCTGCTCGGGAAGTTGCGATTCTAATCACCGCAGCTCATTTTAAAGCGGGTTATGAGCTGTACTCCCATACGGTTATTGGTGAGAAAAGTGAGTTGGCAAGGAGCAAAATTGCCACTATCGCAGCGGGCCAGCGTCCGATAGACCTAACTTTTGAGGAAACTGCTGCTTATGATGTCGCCGCATCACTTGCAGCTGGAGGCCGCCTGCCAAAGGCTACTTGGGAGATGGCCGTGAGTGCTTTCGGTAACGAGGGCGCCGCCGAACTGGTCTTTCTCGTGGCTGGCTATCATCAGGTCTCTGCCATTTTAAATGGTTTTGATATTTCCATACCTGGTGACGGGAATTAGGGAACATCTCGGTTCGGGAGGGGCAAGAATGTTCTGGGTTTATCCAGCCCAACGACACACTCATCCCATATGTAAGTTGTGAAAAAAGTAGCGTCCTCTGAATGCTTGAAAGCAAATACCACTCTCTTCGAGAGTAATTGAATGGAAGGTAAAGTGTGTAGTTGGGATAGGTTGCAGCGCCCTATTCCAGTGCTGTACTGATTCTATAAAGTTTACGAGATGGCATTCGCCATCTCGCAGGAAATAGCCCGTTATTGGGCGGCAACAGCTTGGGGTATATCTGCAGGCTGCTTTAACTGGGATACCTGTCTATAGATATATCTGCTCGAATAGAGGCAAATGACACCCATTACCAGGGCGCCCAGGTCAGTGAAGACTACTGGCAAAGTGACGGACTTCCAGGGGACCAGCAGACCATTTCCAGTTACCAGCGCATTCAGCAGCGGGATGCCGCACAGCAGCAAGCCTGCACAAAGTGAGAGATCTGCTAATGCAGGTTTTATCTGGCGGCGCAACATCGCCCAGGCTATGGCCACTCCCCATACAGATAGATACACCATTTCAATCCAGTGAAAGCGCTGATCGCCACCACTACCGGGAGGTAACAGCTTATTGGCATAGAAAGTGGCCGCGGTGGCGACAACCAAACCGGCACAAACCCCTACCGTGAGCAAACTGAGGAACCAGCCGGAACCTCGGGTATTAATATCACCAGAGGGGAGCTTTTGCCTCTGTGCCTTGCGAACCTGCCAGATAACGGTGCCCGTTACCATCATCAAACACAATGCCAATCCCAACACAAAGTACAGGGCTTTTATCAGGAAGCCACCGTAGAGTGCGTAGTGAAGTGGAGTCAGTGAAAAATATACCCGCATAAACGGACCTGAATCCTTCACTGGGTTATTGATATTAACTACTTCGCCATCTTCACTGCGGTATTTGACATCTACAAAGCGCACCAGCGCCTCGTTTGTTTGGCCCGAGACTTGGACAACCTGATTGCGATCCCCGTAGGCCTCCACATAAATGGCTTTGGGTTTCGCATTAGGCACTTGGTCCTGGTAGCGTAGCAGTATTTGGTTATAGCTACTGGATTCCAAAGGTTCGCCAGTTATCTCAGGATGTTCCCCCACTACCGAGGCGACTGCAGCTTCCACATTACCTTCAAAAGCAGAAAATGCAGCAACCTGGATCATAATGCCATTCAGGCCAAGTATTGCGCCGGTAAAAGCAATCACTATATGGAACGGTAGCGGCCAGACCCCTAATACTTTGTGCAGGTCTGTCCATTTGAGCCGCCTGCTGCGATCCACACGGAATTTAAACATCTCTTTAAAAATTTTCTTGTGAATGATGATGCCACTTAATATGGAGAGCAGCATCACCAAGCCCATCAGTCCAACCAGGTAGCGTCCGAAAGGCCTGGGAAACAGTAGGTCAGTGTGCATATACGTCAATAGCTCAGCGAAATCAGAGCCGCTGGGCGGCAGCACTTCACCGGTATTGGGGTTTATATGGCGTACCTCGGTTTCCTCACTTTCAGCATCAGTCCAGAGCACTTCCAGCATAGGATGGTAGTAGTCTGGCATTGAGATCATAAAAAAGCTGTCCTCACCGATATTTGCCTCGGCGAGCACCGGAGCGACCAGTTGATCTACATCCACAGGCGCTTCAGCATCGAAGGCAATACGATGCTCGGGGCGTTCCCATTGGGTCAGCTCGTGGCCAAATAGTGCGACCACGCCGGAAAAGGAAATTACGAATAGCAGAATAGAAAATAACACCCCAATCCAGGAGTGAATTTCGTAAAAAAGGATATTGCTACGCTGTTGCATTTAAGTTGGCTAGACCGAAAATTATAAAAAAGAAAGAGCGCTTAGTCCGAGCATGACCAGCAACAGGGACAGTAGGTATGCCGCTGCGCGCCAAGTGGAGGCGGCGAGTAACCCCATACTCATATACCCGACCCATAAAAGTGTCGATAACATAGATCCCGCTGCCATCCGTTCTGTTGGCTCGGCGGACGGCCAGTAAATCGACAACATCACCGTGCTGGAAAACATCAAGATAATGCTCAGCACAATGGTCAGGGCGACCTGTTGCCAACTGATTTTTATTGAAGCAGCCATAGAGTTATCCGATAGTCAGAAGAGCCTGCTCTAATACCAACAAGCCCACTACTGACAGCGGAAAATGGCGAAGCAGCCAATTAGGTTTGATTGGGGCGAGCAGTGCTTGTAATAAAGCGCAGAACATCGCGACACAAAGCCAAATGGGTATCCCTACCTCCCAACCATATAGGAATCCATAAGGAATTGAACTCACCGGAAGCACCCACCAGGCAATTCTTTGTAAGCGCTTAAAACTACTGAGCTGTAGATCTTTATGTCTGGTTACAAAAATAAGTAGTACAGCCAAATAAGTAAGTAGGAAAGCCACCAGGTTAGACATTGAAGTTTTCCAGCCTTCTTTGCTTAGAGGTCGCGGATTTTTTGAACATTGCGCTTATTCTTTACAGAAATGGAGTTTCGTAGTTGCAAATATTGCCTTCAATACTGGGAAGCTTTGTATTTAGCGATCTACCGGGTTTAAATTTAAGTCACAAATAATAATCATTATCAGTTGTAGTCTATCTTAAGATACATGTTTGTTCAATTGGCTTGAAAATGCAGGCAGACTGGAAGGTAGCAAGGAAGAGGTGCTAAGTTCTTTTACCTTTCTTCCATATCTTATCGTTCTTATCATGTGGGTTATTGACTTCGAAGCCAGTGGCTTATCCAAGCAGAGTTACCCTATAGAAGTTGGCCTCTGCTCTGAAACAGTGGAATACCAGGAGCTAATAAAACCAATGCCACACTGGTCTTATTGGTCCGATGATGCTGAATCGATACATAACATTTCCCAATCAAAGCTGGAATCCGAGGGTATTGATCCAACTACAGTGGCTTATAGCCTAAACAGGATTCTTTCAGCGCAGATTGTCTATTGTGATGCCCTGCACTGGGACAGTTTTTGGTGCAATGCCCTTTTTTCTGATACTGGCATTCATCAGGAGTTTGAACTCAGGGATATTCAGGAGCTAATTGGTGGCTCTGAAAATCACCTAAGAGCATTCATTAAAGAGCGCGAAAAGCTGGAGGACTCTGACAAATTCACAGTTCATCGAGCGCTGGATGATGCAAAAATAATCAGGAAGGCACTAAAAGTAGCATTAGCAGGCTGATATGAGTGAGTAGCTTTGGAGTTAAGTAAAACGGTCGTCCTCCTTTGACTAACTAACAGAGAGCAGTAATTAGGGAGCCTCTGAGTAACTCCGTGATACCTCTGGCATGCAGAGCGGTTCACAATCAAGGCGCGGCTTCGCAGGAATGTCTAGACCTTTCAAGAAGTCGCAACGCGGAGTGTGAATCGCTCTGCAAGCCCCGAAGGGCGGGCCTTGAAGGCCACAGCTGCTGCGTTGCAGCTCTTGCAAAGGGCTACGGCCATTCGCGGCGAGCTGCGCCTAACATCTGCAGCCTTCAAGACCCGCAGAGGCATTACGGAGTTACTCAGAGGCTCCTTAGGTCTATTACTTCTGCACCTTGTGAAGGCACTAACTTTTTGCCGCAATAAAAACACCACTTCCTATAAGTAAAGCCCCAGAGCCGTATTTTAGAGCCGGGGTCTTTCCTGATTGACTGATTGTTGACCGTGCCTTGCAGGCAAGGTACGCATAACCGGCCATCACACTGCCTACGGCTAGCGTTGCAATTGCAAATATAATTGCAATGTCCAAAGAAGCAACACGAGTTAGATCGAGGAATGCTGGAAAGAAGCTTACGTAGAAAAGAATAGCTTTCGGGTTACCCAGCGTGGTGACTAAGCCCAGTAGAAAACTTGAAAAGCTGCTATGGGAGTGGCTTGTTGCTATTTGGTTTTGGTCGACTTGTCTTTTCTTTGCTGAGAGAAAGAGATTCACTCCCAGCCAGATAAGATAGGCAGCTCCAGCATATTTAATAACGATGAATAAGCTCCCCAAGGTTTCCGCTAGCGTTGCTAAGCCAAGCAGAGCTAACAAAACAAAGAAATAATCGCCTACAACAATTCCCACTACTGTAATTAACCCCTGGCGCAAGCCGAGTGTCACTGACCGGGAAACAACAGCTAATACTCCCGGCCCAGGTATCAGTGCTAGAACTAGCATTGAAATGAACAGAGCTAAGGATGTAGAGATTGTCATGAGGTACTCAGTGATTGTTAGAGCTTTTATGCAGTGATTCTATATGTTCAAAAACTGTACGTAAATTGTGCTTTTGAGGCTTCTGGCTAGCAAATCCTTGGCAACTGCTCCCCAGGTAAACGCTGCAATAACCGATCACATCCCAAGTTGTTTTTCAAAATAACCTGGGAGCTATTCCCTCCTCCAACAGTACCAATAACCGCAAAGCTGCTATATGCGGTTGCTTTTCGAAGAATGGAAAGTGCCAACTTAACACCTGCTTTGGGGACAAAAGCCACAAAACGCCCCTCATTCGCTACATAGAGTGGGTCTAGCCCCAGTAGCTCACAAGCGCCCTGCACGGCATCACACACAGGTATCTTGCTCTCCTCCAAGACAAAGGTCAGCCCGCAGTTTTCCGCTAGCTCCACCAATGCGGTGGCTAGCCCACCTCGTGTGAGATCTCGCAGACAATGAACTTCGATTCCGGCATTGATCATTTGTGCAACTACACCATTCAGTGGCGCACAATCGCTGAGGAGATCACTTTCAAACTCGAGTCCCTCTCGGATGGCCATCACTGCTATGCCATGGCGGCCGAGATCGCCGGACAGGATAATAGAGTCACCTTGGCAAATGCGGTTGGGATCAATGGGTTGTTCTCTTATCAGGGTACCGATGCCACTGGTATTGATATAGAGCCCATCCCCCTTCCCTTTCTCTACCACTTTGGTATCGCCGGTGACTAAGGTAATTCCTGAGTTCCGGGCAGCCTCAGCCATCGAGATCAGAACCCGTTGGAGAGTTTCCAGGGGCAACCCCTCTTCGAGAATCAAGCCGCAGCTTAGAAACTTGGGTTCCGCGCCTGCCATGGCCAAATCGTTGACGGTGCCATAAACGGCGAGCTCACCGATGTTTCCTCCGGGAAAGAAAAGCGGTGAGATTACAAAGGAGTCGGTGGTAAATACGAGCTGATCCGGTTTCCATGGAAGTGTTGCACTGTCATGGGCCTGGGATAGCCAGGGGTTAGAGAAGACAGGTTGAATATATTGATCGATCAAGTGTTGGGTCATCTCCCCACCGCTGCCATGGCCGAGGCGTACGACCTCATTAGCGGTTGGTGGAATTGGACACTGCAGATTCATTCGATTCCACCTGGTTCTGGTAGCGATAGTAGGCCGCGCAAGCGCCTTCAGTGGAAACCATTGGTGCCCCCAGCGGTTGTTGGGGTTGGCAGGTCTTAGCGAAGTGAGGGCAGTCCCCGGGCTTCTTTAGCCCCAGCATAATATTCCCACTGATACAGCCCCTGTTTTCAGAAATGCTCAATGCTGGCAGATTGAATGTTTGTTCGGCATTGAATCTTGAGTAATCGTCGCTCAATACCAGACCGCTAGCGGGAATTTCACCTATACCGCGCCACTGTTGTGTTGCTACTTTAAAAACCTCTTTAATCAAGCCCTGGGCAACGGTATTACCTGTTTTAGTAACCGCGCGCTGATATTGGTTTTCTACTTCACAGCGACCACTTTCTAATTGACGGACACACCGGAGTACGCCTTCAAGAATATCAAGGGGTTCAAAGCCTGTAATCACTATTGGAATCTGGTGCTTTTTCACCAAGCTGCGGTACTGACGATATCCGGTTATTGCACAGACGTGACCTGCAGCTAGGAAACCTTGAATCCGGCAGTCTTCACGGGCACATATAGATTGAATCGCCGGTGTAACCAAAAACTGGGATATCAATGCGTAAAAGTTGTCGATTTGCTTTTGCTTGGCGAGGGACAGCGCCAGGGCATTGGCGGTAGCAGTCGTTTCAAAACCCACCGCAAAGAATACGACCTGCTTGGTGGGGTTCTGCTCTGCCACATTGAGCGCTTGCAGCGGCGAGTAAACAATACGGACATCGCCTCCGGCAGCTTTGACCTCTAGTAAATCTCGATCTGAACCGGGGACTCGCAACATGTCGCCAAAGGAGCAGAAGATAACATTCGGTATCGCAGCAATCGCAATAGCTCTATCGATGATTTCCTGAGGTGTGACACAAACCGGGCAACCGGGTCCGTGTACTAATTGAATCTCCTCGGGCAGTAATTGCTGCAAGTTGTATTTTGCGATGGCATGGGTTTGCCCTCCACAGATCTCCATTAGAGTCCATGGGCGAGTAGTGACTTTCTGAATCTCTGCCGCAATTAGCTTGATGTTCTCGCCGTTGCGGTATTCCTTGAGGTATTTCATTACAGGCTGACTCAACCCAATGTTTTGAGGTACTCGAAAACCTTATTTGCTTCTTCTTCTCTCAACTTGCTGATCGCGACTCCAGCATGAACGATCACGTAGTCTCCTACTTCAGCCTCGGGTACCAGTGATAAATTTACAGCTTTACTGATACCGCCGAAGGAGATTTTTCCAGTGCGCTCCATGGCTGATTGTTGCTCTATTAATTCGATTCTTCCGGGAACTCCCAGGCACACTAGGAACTCTCCTCTCCCAATGATTGCCCAGCAGCATCCATACACTGTGCGTAGTGGATCTGGCCCAGCGATATTCCGCCATCATTTGGGGGGACCTCACTGTGGCTGTGAACGGAAAAGCCCTGGCTTTCCAGGAGCGCAGTGACGGTTTCGGTAAGCCGCTTATTCTGGAAAACACCGCCAGATAGAAAGATATTCTTTTCACCTTGTTGCGTTGCTACTGCCAGCGCCATCTGCGCGAGTGTGTTGTGAAATGCAGCGGCCCTTTGTGGCAGTGATCGGTTTTCATCGTAGATTAAAGCACTAATACAGGGTGTCCAGTCCAATTCCAGCAGGTCCCCTTTTTGAACAAGGCTAAAGGGGTAGCTATCTTTAGAGCTGACGCCACGGGCACACTGTTCTAGAGCCATGGCTGCCTGCCCTTCAAAGCTGGTATGCGTAGTCAGTCCCAGGAGTGCGGATACCGCATCGAAAAGGCGGCCGACAGAGCTACACGGTGGACTGTTAATCTCACCTTTTAGCATGGTGACCAGGTTTTGACGCTCGCCGCGGGTGAAGCAGCGCTTTAATTGTCGATTCTCCAGGGCGACAAACCCAGAGATTTCATACAGAAGTCCGGCCGCAGAGCGCCTGGGCTCCCGTACGGCCTTTTCACCGCCTGGCAGCGGGAATGTACGAAAGCTGGCGATGTGTTTGACAGGAGACTGTCCATTCCAGTGAAAGAATTCTCCACCGCGAACAATGCCACTGCGGTCGTAACCAGTTCCATCCCAGCAGATTCCCAGTGCAGGTCCCGAGTGAGCGTGTTCTGCCATGCAGGAGAATAGATGGGCAATATGGTGCTGAACGCCAATACGCACAGCTCTTTGCTTCATAGCCCAGCGGTGAGAGGTATAGCCTGGATGGAGGTCGTGGATTAATTTTTTCGGGCGGCACTGCTGTAGTTTGGTGAGATCGCCAATAGTTTGGTTGAAGTGCTTCAGGGTGTTGGCACTACCTAAGTCGCCAATATGTTGACTGGGATAAGCCCACCCGGCGTGAGACAGTGCAACTGTGTTTTTCAGGTCCGCCCCCAGGGCCAGGAAGCTCTCTCGTTCACTTTCGCCCTTTTGGCTTGGGCTAGGCAAGGTAATGGGAAGTGGCGCGTAGCCCCGGGCTCGACGCAACATCAGCGGACGGTTATTGACCACCCTGAGTACAGAGTCATCCAGTGGGCGCAAAATTCGGCGATTGTGAACCAGGAAGTAGTCAGCGATTTTACCCAAGCGCTCAAACGCCTCATCATTTTCTGTACAAATAGGCTCTTCTGCGAGATTACCGCTAGTAGCGACAAGAGGGGCTCGATACTTTTGCGCGAGCAAGTAATGTAAAGGTGATGCAGGCAGCATCACCCCCAAGTCGGCAAGATTTGGAGCGACCAGCGGATGTATCCTGGAGTGACTGTCATCCTTCGCTTCCAATAGAACAATCGGTCTTTCTCGGGTTGATAGTAGCTGCGCCTCTTGCTCCGAGACGCAGCAATCCTGGCAGACACTTTTCAGCTCGTCATATAGAAGCGCGAACGGCTTATGCGGACGTTGTTTGCGCTGGCGCAAGTTGGCGAGCGCCTTACCATTGGAGGCGTCGGCTAACAGTTGAAAGCCGCCTACCCCTTTAAGGGCAATAATTTTCCCCTGAGCAAGGGCATCAAGAGCTTTGGATAGTGCCCGACTCTTTTTCGCAATTGTAACGCCGGCAGTATTACAGAAAAGTAATTGAGGGCCGCACTGGGGGCAGGCATTGGGCTCCGCATGAAAGCGCCGATTGAGGGGGTCCCGGTACTCCCCCGAGCACTTTCCGCACAGGGGGAAGTGGTGCATGGAGGTGTTGACACGATCGTAGGGCAGTTTGTAAATGATGCTGTAGCGGGGCCCGCAGAGAGTACAGCTGATAAACGGGTAGTCGTAGCGGCGATTGTTAGGGTCTGACAATTCCCTGAGGCAATCATCACAGGGAGCCAGGTCTGGTAAAACGATGGTTGAACTACTGGCATCACGGACACTGGGTAAGATTCGGAAACCGTATTCTGCTTGAAGAGCCACCGGATAGGATTCAATGTGAGTGATGCGACTGTAGGGTGGCTTCTCTGAAGATAACTTATCGATAAACTTCTCGATTTCCCGGCTTTTGCCTTGGACTTCAATTCTCAAGCCGCCGCTGTAGTTGGCCACCCAGCCTTTTAATTGAAAGCTATCGGCCAGGCGATAGACAAAGGGCCGGAATCCTACTCCCTGCACCAATCCGGCGATTTCAATCCGGCGGCGTTCAGTGGCCATCAGTCTCCTCAAACTTTAAGCTCTCCAGGATTACATCCTGGGCTTCCTTGTGATTAATATCCTTAAGCTCATCAATTTCCAGCTTAATCCCCTCGAGAGAAGTCCCGAGTATCTCCCTGTCAAAATGCTCCCTCAGATGCGCTGCAGACATATGCGCCAGGGCACCCAAGCGTAAGCGAACGCCGATCGGCCTGCCGGGTTCATCAGAGGCCAGTTCCTGGATTTTATCGATCAGGTTTTTGATGAGATTCTGTTCGTGCATAGTGGTCTCCGCTGTATAGCGTTAGGTGCGCGATAATCATTTGCTCTGCTCGATGGGCTGCACTGGCCACTTTGGGCGATAACCCCTGTCCTTTTGCCAGACTTTCTGAGTTGATCGCAAAAACATCCAGATGTGCCGGCAGCGAATCAATATGCTTTCCCATGGCCAGCGCTTCGGTCAGCCCAAACCCATGGCTTGATGTATTGCACATCGATGGAGCAAGAGCACTCTCAAGTCCATCAATGGCGACGACCTCCCCGATAGGGTGCTGATCGCTTACCATGGCGTCTACAAGGCAAACCCATCGACCTTTCCATTGCGCGAGCAAATGTAAAATATCGCCACCGCTTTCGAGGAATTCCACCGCCCCTCCAAGTTTCTGGCGAAGTCGAGCGATGATATGTGGCCCTACTCCATCATCACCTCGCAGGGGGTTGCCCAGGCTTATCAGTAACCATGGATTGCTTACTTTGCGCTTGCCCATAATTCAAATGTAGCTGTAGGAAGTGAGTGGAGCAGGAAATGCAGGGGTCGTAATTCCTTATCGCCCGTTCACATAGCCCCCGTAATTTATCCTCAGGAAAGTGTATAAAGCTCGGCAACATCAAGCGGAGGTCATCTTCGATGGTCTTCTGGTTTTGTGAGGTGGGAGCGACAATTTTTGCCGTCGTAATCTTGCCTTTCTCATCAATATCATAGCGATGATACAGAAGCCCACGGGGTGCTTCGGTGGCTGCACAGCCGCTTGCGGTTCTCGGCTCTGTCTTTAAGTGAGGCTCGGCTGGGGGTTGGTATCTATCAATAATATGCAGGGCTTCTTCAAAGGCATGTAGTACCTCCAGGCTCCTAACGAGGATGCTTTGGAAGGGATTTAAACAGGGGGCGGTAAAGTTGATCTCCTCAGCTAATTGCAATGCTCGAGGCGACAGCTTGTCACGATTAAGGTTGTATCGTGCGATGGGGCCCACCAGATAGGCACCCCGCTCCCGTAAAGTACAGTGCAGCGCGGTGCTGTGAGCGACGTGCTCTTCTTCAAAGTGGTTCTCATAGTCTTGGGCGCTAATATTGAGTCCCGCACTGGAGGTGATCCTGCCCTCGTTCATTGGGTATTCTGACGGGTGCGTTAGAGCGACAAATTCGTAGTGATTATCCCTTCGCCATTCGTAGCTGGGGAAAGGCAAAGCTGCGGACCAGCGCACCAGTTGCTCGGTGAGATCCCGGGCCATTTCCAGCTGCGCTACCAAGGCTGTGAGTTCTCGAGTTTCCGGAACCTTGTAGAACCCCCCTACCCTCACATTAATCGGGTGTACTTCCCTGCCACCAATAAGGCGAACCAGGGCATTGCCCGCCTTTTTAATCTCCAGCGCGTTCTTAACAACCTCAGGGTGATCCTTAGCCATAGCGACTGCATTGGGATAGCCGAGGAAATCCGGTGCATGGAGCATACTGATATGCAGCATATGGCTCTCGATCCATTCACCGCAGTAGAGCAATCGACGAAGCATGCGCAAAGCGCCGCCGGGCTTTAGGTCCAGGGCATCCTCCATGGCATGCACAGCACTCATCTGGTAGGCCACCGGGCAGATCCCACATATGCGCGCGGTGATATCTGGGGCTTCCAAGTAATCGCGCCCTCTTAGAAGGGCTTCGAAGAACCTTGGGGGCTCAAAAATCTTGAGCTGTACATTTTGTACGCCGCTGTCGTCGTAGTCGATATAAAGGGCTCCTTCCCCTTCGACCCGAGCGAGATAATCCACCTTAATCGTTTTGCTGCGATCCGCCATAAAGCTCACCTGGAGGCAGATTAATCACCAATGTTTCGGGGGGTTACCGCTCCCCATCTTCTTGCCTATCCTCACTTTGTACTTTAAAAGAAGGTGCTAGTGGATTGAAATTCCTAAGGTTTTCAACAATTAAAGTATTTTCTACATTTAGTTTTTCATCCCACCAATGGCAAAGTGATTCGGTGTTGGGATTTTCCTTGGGACCGTAGCAAGCGTAGCAACCACGGTTGTAACTGGGGCAAATAGCGCCACATCCCGCGTGTGTAACAGGCCCCATACAGGGGGTGCCGTGGGCAACCCAGATACAAACATTGCCGCGCAATTTACAGTCAATACACACCGAGTGATTGGCAATCTGGGGGGCTCGCCGGTGTAGGAATGCACTGATTACTTCAAGCAATTGATGCTTGTTGATAGGACACCCCTGTAATTCAAAGTCCACTGGTACCCTCCCTGATATTGGTGTGGATTCCTTGAGAGTGGCGATATATTCCGGGTGGGCATAGACCACATCGGTGAACTCCTGCACATCGGCAAAGTTGCGAAGTGCCTGAATCCCTCCAGCTGTTGCACAGGCGCCAATACTGATTAGAAAGCGGGACTGACGTCTGACCTCTAGGATTCTCTCTTCATCTGCTGGCGTGGTAATGGAGCCCTCGACGAGAGAGATATCAAAAGGGCCCTCTTTCACCTCACTGGAAGCTTCCAGGAAATAGGCGATATCTACCTGGGCTGCCAAAGAAAGAAGCTCATCCTCACAATCCAATAGGCTCAGTTGGCAACCATCACAGGAAGTGAACTTCCAGACTGCAAGTTTGGGGGGAGGATTACTACTCGCTATAGGCTGTTGATTTGAAACCATGAGCGAATATTCCGGTAGCAAAAGACAGGGCCATCTTTACAAACAAAGTTAGGTCCCCACTGGCAGTGGCCGCAGATTCCAATGGCACACTTCATGTTGCGCTCCATGGATAGATAGATATTGGATTCATCCACACCTTTATGGAGAAGAACCTGTATGCAAAAGCGCATCATGATCTCCGGTCCACACACAAACACTAAAGCATCATTGCACTCCAAATGAGTGACACGCAGAGGGTCGGTAATCACACCAATATGCCCGTTCCAGTCTGTGCTGGCGTGGTCCACAGATGTCACCAGTTCAAATGATCTGCGCCAGTGACCAAGCTCTGGCTGGTAAAGCAATTCTTCGGGCCGACGCGCCCCATAGAAAACTTGTAGGCTCTTGGCCGGCAAGTGTCCGTTAAGAAAGCTGTAGATCAGGGGCCGTAAAGGCGCTAGCCCGAGTCCGCCGGCGATGATCACTAAGGGGCGATTTTCCGCCAAGTGAGTTGGCCACCCCTGCCCGAATGGTCCCCGGATACCCAGTTGCGCACCAACTTCCAGTTTGCAAAGCGCTTGGGTTGCCAGTCCCTGGCCTTTAATCGTATGGGTAAGTGGCTCAGCGGATGACGCACTGGGGCCACTCAAGGAGATAGCAGCCTCACCGGCACCAAAGGCATAAAGCATATTGAATTGCCCGGGCTGAATGGGTGATGGGCCCCTAGCCTCTCGTGTCAGGGATAGAGTGACAGTGCCAGGAAATTCTTCGCGCCGATGGGTAACACGCCATAATTCAGGGATCACAGCGAGGGATTCCCTGTGACGGATGTGGCCCGTAAAGGTCCAACAACTGTATTCGTGCTGCCTGCAGTCGCTCTGTAGCAACTTTGGTAAACCGTTTCATCAGCTCGAAACCGAGTCTCGGTTCTTTTTCGCACTTATCTCGGAGGCACTGCCCGCCAAGTTTAAGGCTGCGAACTGAGGTCAGGGCCCGGGCATCGAAGGCACTCAAGTAGGGAGGATACAGCCAGGACCAGCCGAATATATCTCCACCATGCAGTGTCATCAGGCAAAGGGGCCCATAGTTGGGGACAAAAGTTTCTACGGCGACACGTCCAGATCGAATTAAGAAGAAATGGTTAGCTGGAGTGTTTTCCCTGGCAAGGTATTCGCCTTCTTTATAGTGACTATTGCTTGTACACCCGGAGAGGAATGCCAGGTCCTTGTCTGCCAACCCGATAAAGAAAGGGTGCTCCTTGAGTAAGGTGGTGACAACTTTCATTTTTGTTCCTGGACGCGAATATTCTGTATCTCTTCCGTGATATCGATGCCTACCGGGCACCAGGTAATACAACGTCCACAACCGACACAGCCAGAGCTATCAAATTGGTCATACCAAGTGGCCAGTTTGTGAGTCATCCACTGTCGATAGCGGCTGCGGGTATCCGCCCTTACCGGGCCGCCAGACAAATAGCTCAACTCAGCCGTAAAGCAGGAATCCCAACGCTCCCAGCGCTGTGCTTCATTTCCGGTTAAATCTGTTGTGTCCTCAACGGTCGAGCAGAAGCACGTGGGGCAAGCCATAGTGCAATTGGCGCAGGAGAGGCAGCGCTCCGCGACTTTATCCCAGTTTGGGTTGTCATAATTGCGATAAAGCAGTGTCTTTAGGTCAGAGCTGTCAAAGCTGCGGCGACCGTTACTCACTTGATTTTCGGCTTGCTGAACGGCAGCTTGCCCCTCTTGTTTCTCCGCTTCTGATGCGTCAACAGTGGGTAATTGCTTTAACACTCTGTCGCCTTGAGGGCTTCCGCTGCGTATGAGGAAGAAGTGGGCATCGGAGGTCAGAACTTCGGTGATTACCAGATCACTGGGCAGTTGCACCTGCGGGCCTGTGTTCATTGAGGTACAGAAGCAGGTCTTTGCTGCTGTTGTGCACTCCACAGCGATAGTGAACAGCTGTGCTCGACGTGCCTTATAGCTACTGTTGGCGTAATCCCCCTGTGCGAGGACACTGTCCTGGATAGCAATGGCGTGTAGCTCGCAACTGCGAACACCGAGAAACGCTAACTTGACCGGAGGCTCTTCAATTTCCAGAATCTGAACATCTTCTCCAGAGCGGCTAGCGCTCCAGAGCTGGCGCTGGGGCAGCTGAAGAAACTGCTTCCAGGAGTGGGGGCCAACGGCGTAGCCAAAATAAGCTTTGTCATTGCGGTGCTCCACCCGGTATTGCCCCGCCTCTTGCTGATCCGTCCATCCTTGGGGAAGATCTGTGGGAGTTTCAATCTCACCATAGGTAATAGCCCCGTTATGCAGTATCGGGCCAAAGAGCTGGTATCCTTCACTGCGAATTGCCTGAATCAAACAATCCAGGTCATTCGCTGCCAGTTTAAGTATTTCCACGAATAGCCGAGAGCCGGCTCCGAAAGAGCAGTAGTTGGTGACCTACTGATTTTTAGGTCTGTACTGGCTAATTGCACTAAGACAAAAGTGCCAAAATGCTAAGAATAAAGTTTAGAGAAAAGCTATAGCTCTGAGTCCTTATTGAGGAGGGGTGCATCCTTTAGGCAAAGTATTTCATAACCTTCTGATACTTATATACGACATACCATCTAAGCAAGATGATTGGCGCTGTGCTTGCCATCACAAGGGCTACACCTGCCCCGAGCTTGTTTAAGTTGATGGCGAGTAAAGAAAATTCAAAAATATCGATAAGCACTATAACTGGAATAAAAAAGATCCAAAGTTGTTCGAATCCTATTCTCTTGGCAAACGCTAATCCAAACAATACGACGTAGAAAAGGGAGGAAACAACCAAGCTGATTACCAACCACCAAAAGGGGATGCCTGTGGAGCCATCGGTCAAGACCGTATATTGGGAGTACAGCTCCAGTGGTAGAAGGATAAAAAAGACAATTTTCCAGCCTACACTAGGCCTATAGACGGCGGGGCGATTATCGAGTTCGCTCTCAGGTGCTTGATAAGGATTTTGCACGCTCTGCCCTTTTATTGGCCTTTGAAATTAAAAACTGTCGGCGACTTCAATCCTATGGATAAGTGCATTTATAAGCAATTCTTGCCGGCTATTAATTACTGCAGCCCAAATGTAGAAGTAGTTTGCCGATTATCGTTTAGTCTTTGGCATTCAGAGCTTAAAGATTGACATCATTGCTTTACCTTGCTAACACTACGAAAAAGCAGGCTATGTTGTCACATTTATGCGATGAGCTGCCTCACATTATCGATAAACTATATGTACCAACTATTGACTTTGAAACTGCAGACAATATCCTCGCTGTTCAAATTTTGATAGTCAGAGAGCCTAACTGGTAAGTAATGATCATCTCAATTTAGCTCAGGGAATGGCGAGAAGTAACTTTCGGATTGGTAATTGGTGCCTATCTGGAATAGTGGTAAATAATAAGGACGTTTCGAGATGCAGGATATGTATCAGACACCAGATAGCCCCCTTACAGACTCTATTCCACACTACAAACCCAGTGCGGGTTGGAAGGTGCTCCTTTTTATTCTCGCTCCGCTGGAAGTCTATTCCCAATATCTTGGTTTCGCCGCCGATGAGTGGGACCTCCCTATTTGGTGGATGATTTTTAGTCTGGTAGTTTATATTGTATTTTTTGTTGCTTTGTTTGGATTGGCCTTCTCGAAAAGGATTGCCTTCTCAAATGCTTGGCGTATCTATTTGCCTATTTTAATCTGCACTGACGTATTTGAATTTTTCTCCGTCATCCATGAGTTCAATATGTCGGTACTGGAAATCCAAATCATTACTATGATTTGGATTTCAGTGATATTTTTTACTTGGTACGTTGTATACCGATATCAAAAGGTGATGAGATATTTTAAATAATATCTAAGCTAGCCTTAACCTCTTTCAGTTAGTGGTTTATTGGAAGGTATTGCCTACATTACCTGTGCCAGTTTGCGTGGTTAATGCGATTTCACCACTGCCAACCTGAGAGATTGTTTGAGTATTGGAAGTGCCGTTTTGTGTCGCAAGAATGCTGCTGCTAATACCGCTATGTTGATTAATCTGGGAAGAATTAGAATCGCCAAACTGATTTAGTATCAATGAACTGGTGAGCAAAGACCCGTCCTGCCCCTGATCTATTTGTGCTGTATTGTTTGAACCATCTTGGATTACTAGAGTGGTGCAGGAAATAAGTTCAATAGCGGCAATATTTTCGTTCCCTTGATCAAGATTTACCGTATTAGAAGAGCCGGTTTGCATTACCTCACCGCTGCTTGAGGTAATATTCTCCTGATCCACATTTGCAATATTATTGTCACCAATCTGGGTGACTATCCCAGTAGCAGCTGAAACATCAGTTTCTTGTTCTATTCTTCCAGTATTCGAATCACCTATCTGCGTTATTATTGCAGTGCTCGTCGTCGTGACTTCATCCTGCTCGATATCCAAAAGATTGGAAGAGCCCGTTTGGCTAGCCATAGCAAAGGTAAAGGTTACATCCCTATCCTGATCCATAATGGCGAGGTTGGAGTCGCCAACTTGGTTGAACATGGCGCTAGTACTATCCACCCTTATACGCTGATCCAGAATCATCGTGTTAGACATTCCCTGTTGAGATGCAACAAGTGTGGTGGAAGTAACATCTTCCTGTTGCCGGACTTGGATGTCGTTCAAGTCTCCCGCCTGAGTGCCGGTGAAGGCGCTGAATTGAGCATCGTCCTGCAGCAAGGTCGCTGTATTATCACTGCCATTCTGGGTCAGGGAGGACGTAGTAAGCTGCGTTGCATTCTGTTGCACTGCTGAGGCCTGATTCAAATTTCCCGTCTGCACCAGTTCAATAGTGCTTTCAGAAGTGCCTGTAAATTGGGATGCATCCGAGTCATTGAAATCGCCGATTTGGGTCTGAACAATCAAGTTGTTATGCACAGTACCATCGGACTGATCAGAAGTTGCACTATTGCCAGTACCTTCCTGGAATACCAGGGTGACATTATTATCAGCTAGAGCAGATACGCTGGCGGCAAATAGCGCGCCTGCAGTCACAGAATTTGTCACTTTCATAGAGGTAATCCCTTATTGCTTAAATCTTATGGGGCGACTGCTTATAAGCCTCGACTGCAAGCCTGGATGGGCATCAAGGGAGTTGCCATAGGAAAAAATGACTGAATAACTAAGAAGAAAGCTTGGGATTGTTGTTTGTTCACCGGGCCAACTTGCTGTATAACCATACAGCCCAAAGTAACCTCTGCCTCATTGTTTGCATATCACGTCATAAGGAACTGGTGTGCGGTATCGACGATAGATAGATCGAAAAACTAGCGCTTGTGCCATGACCCAACCGATAGAATTGCCAACTGGCTACTACCTGGACAACTTCAAAGCGTTGATTGAATTTGTTAGCCAACATTATTCCTGGCTTATCACCACATCTGAGCAAAATTTTTTTAAAACCTTCCAAGAGTTGGATATTTATAGCCAGCGGCTCTATGTGCGTTTGTTGTCCCGTAAAGGAGTACCTTCCTCTAGAGGATCGCTTTTCCGCCTGGAGAAGCTTAGCTATGGTGAGATAGAAAGCATTGAAAGTGCTGCAGCTGTTTTGGATCGCGTTGGACTACTTTGTTTTAATCCGGTGCTAACGGCACAAGAATATCTACCACTATTTACCAAAGCTGAATTGCTTGCGGCAGGACCCTCGGGTATATCCAAGTCTCTCAGCCGGCCTTCCCTCGAGCAACTATTGCTTGAAGACTCCAATTCGAGTGACTGGTTTGTGAAGTTGCTTTCTCAGGACAGGGTACTAGCCGTCCAGGGTGCCGAACATTTCCAGACTTTTAAACTGTGTTACTTTGGCAACTTGAATCAGGACCTTACTGATCATGTATTACGGGATCTTGGGCTTTATCGCTATGAATCCTATCCACTGGATAAGCAAAATCTCCCCTTTCAAAGCCGGGCACAAATTGATCAGTATCTGCTTTACTATCAATGCCTGGAGCTGTTAGAAGAGCCATTACTGGAAGATGCAGAAGCCATAATAGCCTTATCTGCTCAACTGCCAGAAGGTATTGATGGTGACTCAACCCTGGCTCGTCGGCTGGACAGAATACGTCTTAAGTTGGCACGGCAGCTTGAGCGGCTCAATGCTCTTGAGCAGGCCGATGCACTATATCAACTTTGTAAAACCTCTCCCGCCCGTGAGCGCCGCGCACGAATTGCCGTAAAGCAAGGGTACGACACTCTAGCATTGGAAATATGCGAGGAAATAATAGCTTCCCCTATGGACCAGGCAGAAAGAGAGTTTGCTCTTAGCTTTGGTTACCGCACAGCCAAACGAAGTGGAGGCCTCAACAATTGGCAGGCACCTCATAAAATCCAAGCCCCCACTGAAGTGATAAGTTTGGCGCAGGGGGAAAGCTGTGTTGAGCTACTGGTGGCAGAGCACCTTGAAGGTTCTAGCGGTGGTGAGTGTTTTTATGTAGAGAACACCCTATTCACCGGTGTGTTGGGCCTCTATATTTGGGACATACTATTTGCACCTGTGCCTGGTGCTTTTTTCAATCCCTTCCAGGTAGCCCCAGCTGATTTTCGCACCGCGGATTTTTACTATTCCCGTCAAGCGCTATTCACCCAGCGATTGGCTGAAATAGAGCATGAGTCTTTGAAGTCCCGTGTCCTCGCTACCTTTGCTGAGAAACAAGGTATTGCCAACCCTTTGGTTACTTGGGAGGCTTTGTCTACAGAACTACTTGAGGAGGCGCTGGATAGAATCCCACCAAGTCATTGGCGTTCAATTTTTACTCGCATGCTCAGTGACATCACACAGAATAGAAATGGGCTGCCAGACCTTATTTGCTTTACTCCCTCCGGTCACTATGAACTCGTGGAGGTTAAAGGTCCTGGGGATCGCTTACAGAAAAACCAAGAACGCTGGCTGGCGTTTTTTGCTGAAGAGGCGATCCCTCATCGGGTAATTCATGTGGAATGGCACTAGCTTTGGATAGCTTAGAGCCGGCTGAGACTTTGAATCTTTCTGTGGGAGAGCTAGTCGCTTTCTCCTGCCGCAGCGGGGATTTGATTCGGGAGCCAACTTCTGGGCCCTCTGCCCAGGAAGGGATTCGGGCTCATCAGAAGCTACAAAATCAGCGGCCCAAAGGCGCTGAGGCAGAATACAAGCTCAAGACCCAAATAGATTGGATGGAACAGCAGGTTACTTTGAGCGGCCGGGTTGACATTTTTCACCCGAAAAGTGATTTGCATAAACCGGCTCAGCTGGATGAAATTAAGACCACTTATTTACCCCCATCGAAGTTGCCCGAAGCCGCCAAGAAATTGCATTGGGCCCAGCTAAAAATTTACGGCTATTGCCACTTGGTCAATGAAGGCGCCACAGATGGTACAGATACAGTTGCCCTGCAAGTTGTCTGGTATAACCTCAAGGAGCGCAAGGCCTATACAGAGTGCATAGAGTACCCCTTTAGTGAGTTAGAGACCTTCACTCTTGAGGCTCTCACAAAATATTTGTGTTGGCACAGGGCTTGGCAGGAACATCGGCAACAGCTTATTGATACTGCGAAACAGCTCGCTTTCCCTTTTCCGCAATACCGCCCCGGCCAGCGCCAACTGGCAGTGGAAGCCTACCGGTGTTTCCGGGACGGTGGCGAGCTGGTGGCCGAAGCTCCAACGGGAACCGGTAAGACAATCAGCACCCTATTCCCAGCCATAAAGGCAATTGGCGAGGAAAAACTGGATCAGCTGGTTTACCTGACCGCAAAGAATTCCGGTCGGCAAATGGTGCGGGAAACCATTGAGGCACTTCAGGCGAGTGGTTTGCAGTTATCTTTACTTGAAATTCAAGCAAGAGAAAAAACCTGTGCCTGTAACCTGGGGCTTTGTACCCGTGATGATGACGGCATCTGTCCGAGAACAAGAGGGTTTTATGATCGACTTCCAGTTGCAATGGATGCCCTGCTCGGCCGGCCCCAGTTAACTCCCAAAGAAATTGCTGATGTGGCGGATCAGCAGCAAATCTGCCCCTTTGAACTCTCCCTTCAAATATTGCCTTGGGTAGACTTGGTGGTATGTGATTTCAACTATGTATTTGACCCTTTGGTACGCCTGACCAGTTTTCAGGACCAGCGCAATCGCCGCGCATTGTTAGTCGATGAAGCTCATAATTTGATCGACCGCGCCCAGGAAATGTACAGTGCAAAGTTATCCCGCCGTGATAGTCGCCGCGCAGCTAATGCTTGCAAAGGGCACTCTCCTACATTGCGGAGAAGTATCCAGTCTCTGGTTCGGGCAATTGAAAATTGGATCAAGCGATTGCAAGAAGTTGGTGTAGCTCAAAGCCGCAGTACTTTTGAAGGGGGTGAAGTTTGGGTCACTGCAGCAACAGGTGAAGCAGAGAATCCAGAATCGGTTTCCCGAGCAGTGCAAAAAGTGCTCTCCACGGTCAGCCAACTTATAGAAAGCTCTCAGTCGCCCCCGGAAGAAATAGCGGAGTGGTTAAGGTCTGTCTATCGTTACGCTGTTATTGAGCAGGAGCTTTGCGGTCAGCATAAAGTCGTCACACGGGTGATTGACCGGGATACTCCCTGGCAGGAGCAGGAAATTAAGCTACTTTGTTTAAATGCTGCACAGTTTTTACAGCGATCCTATCAGCAAAACCAGGCCGCTATACTCTTCTCTGCGACTTTGCGCCCAGCTAGCTATATATATAGTCAACTGGGTGTAGAGCATGAGTCGCCCTACTTAAGACTGCCCTCGCCTTTTCAGCCGCAGCAACAGGGTGTCTTCCTGTGTCCATATATAGATACGCGCTACCAAGCCCGCGACCGCTCAATAGAGAACCTCGTCGACATTATTTCCCGTACCTTTTACAGCCGAGCAGGAAATTACCTGGTATTTTTTCCCTCTTATCGTTACCTGGAGCAAGTTGCTGAGAGTTTTAAGGCGAGATTCCCGGAAGTGTCCTTGTTACAACAGCTGCCGGGACAGGGAGAGACAGAGCGCGCTGAGTTTTTGTCTGGATTCAACGAAGGTAACAAGAGCCTTGGGTTTGCCATTATGGGGGGCATCTTTGGTGAAGGCATTGACTATGTTGGGGAGAAGCTGGTTGGCACTATTATCGTCGGTACTGGGCTCCCGCAAGTTAATGTTGAGCGGGAGCTACAGCGCGATGCTGCAGAAACCACTGGCATCCATGGATTTGACATCGCCTACCGCTATCCAGGGATGACTCGCGTACTGCAAACTGCCGGTCGGGTTATACGTTCCGAATCTGATAGAGGTGTGATCATTCTGGTAGATAGCCGCTTTTCAGAACCTTTTTATTGGCAGCTTTTCCCCAAGCACTGGCAACCGGCGGTTTGTCGTAACACCGATCAATTAACCGGTAACTTGGAGCAGTTCTGGAGTTTAAGCTAAATCAGGTTTAGGAATTTCTCTCCCTTAACCCGAACTTTCCCAACACCCAAGCGATAAGCGTGCCGCTCAATATCCCCGCCGTATTGGCCGCGAAATCCAACCACTCACCTGTACGATTCACGTAAGGTTGGAGCAACTCTATGCCACCGCTCCACAGTACAAAAAATAACCCTATTAGCCACCAGTAACTAGGCCTGCGCAGGGCGACGGGGAACATCAGTGCACTATAGGCAATTAAGTGATTGGTTTTGTCGGTGCCGGGTATATTGGGTACTTCGGGAAGCGGAAACAGGGATAGGCTCGTAATAATGCACAAAAACACCACTGTTAGCAGAATCCAATAGTTGTAGACGAGCCTTAAGGGAAGTTGAATTATCATTAGTACTTACTAATTAGGGTTACATTGTTAGCCTAGTGGCACTGCATCTGCATCCAAACATCTGAGAACTTCAATTGCGCAAGGTCTTCATTGTGTATAGAGAAATACAATCTTCCTGCATCTCCCCACATAAAGCCACCAAGACTATTGAGTTCCAATAGCAACTGCCAATCTTCAGCTTTGCCTTTACCCATAACCCTTGCCGCATCTTCAGTAATACCATCGTACTGTACTGGATTGGGGTAACCAGAAATTTGGAGTAATTTTGATCCTGTAAGGTTTTCCTTCAGGGTGCAATATGCATCAAGTAAATAATCATCTTCTTCAAATATCTTTAACTCCTCATAAGGATACTCGCCTAAATCTGGAAGGGAAAAAGAGCGCTTGAACGATATTTTACTTTCAGGATAAATCGAAGGTAGTCTCTTTGGCTTTAACAGTCCCCCAAAGCGCTTTTTATGGATACAGGGGGCCTGGTGATTCGAGAGTGTTACATCAGCTGGGATATAGATTATCCGTATAAAGTCTTCCTTACCTCGCACATCCGCCCAAACTCCATCACAGTAAAAAAAGAGCAAGTAGCCTGCCGATGGCAGGATAGGTGAATTGACTTCTGCGCAATTGAGCTGAAGGAGAAACTCCAAAGGCAAACCTCGATAGAATGGCCACTCAAAGTCAGCAGGGACATCAGGGTGCCCCCCAATCTTAGATGAGCCCTGCTCAATAATATCAGAAGACAATTCAGCGGTAGTACATTCAACACACAGCGATTCTATTTCATTCAAAAAAGCTTCAAGACCGACCGCTTTAAGTTCTTTCAATAACAACGCTATATACTTCCTTCAATATTCGCCCTGGCACGCTTTTCATATCTGTCATAGAAGTAATCAGTGTGATAAAGCCTCTCTTGAGACAAAAATTCCTTTAATAGTTCCCTGCGTTTCTTTTTGTAAATCATAATCGGTACCAGTCGATATTCTTTACGGACTTGTTTTTCATAAGCTTCGAAAACGCTTGTGCTAGCACCCAGGATCGTTAGGTCAATGTCGATAATTAGCTTTTCATCAATACTAACTGGCGTGTAATTGTGGCAGGTTGCCATAATCAATTGGTACACCCTATCCACTCCTGCGGGACAATACCCGGAATCGATCAGGAACTTTTTTGCCCATAGAGCACTGTTTTCTTCATTCTTAGAGGAAAATGGCTTGTAAATCGCATCGTGAAACCAGATAGCCAACTCGACCTCATGGGGGTGCTCGGCAAGCTCTGCAACTTTATCAAAGTGCTTCAGCATCGCATCAATGTGATGCCCTGTATGATAATGCCTGTGATTCTCTGCATACGAAGAAACTAACTTTTCGAAGCACTGAAGTGATTCAGGAAGATTGAGTGCCCCCATTAGGTTGAGCCATCTATTTTGGTTCATTGGCTAACCCTCGGAGCGTCATCTTTCCGAAAACCCGTAGCTTGTAAAATGTTTTTCCCTGCCAATACCAAATAAAGCCATGCCTTTCTCCATCGATTCCCCAATAATACGATATGAATATGCCAGCCTTTTTCCCGTCGAGCACTATAACCACTGTAAAGGAGAGTATAGGCTTCTGGGTCACCGACTATTGATTCGGCAATGCTTCTTGCATGCTCAATGCCAAGTGAAACCATCTCACTAACCTCCTCCTTACTTGGTTCTCCCTGGGATTTTGGAAAAACCAAGAGGTGGTAATTCGGTATTAAGTCTCTGCGAACCCTGATCAACCGGCAATTGTTCCCAGAGGCTAAAGTAATATTCCCGTTGTCGTCCGATGAATTGCCAAATACCCGCTGCTTCATGAATCCTCAGATTCTTATTTACTTTTGTACCAGGATGCAAATTGAGAACTGGTAAAGACTCTATTTGCGCCTATTCCCCATAGTAAGTATCGGGAGGCCACTCTGACAAGCCGTTGGCCACTTCATTGGGGAGGCAAGCCAGCTTTGGTAGGCAAACTTTAAAGGCAGTTAGCCAACGTTGCGGTTAACTCCTGGGTTTTGAGGAAAGCTCGTTTAATCGAATCCCGGTGCCTTTCATCAGCAAATTCTTGGTACTCCGCATTGATTTCATGGAACTCCTCAACCCCCAAATAGTGGCTTAAGGTTCGGATATGTGGCCCCAGATGATTCATTTGTTCACGGATTCCTCCTTGTCCAAAGCCAAACTCTCCGGCAGAGGTGATTAGCACCAGCTTTTTGCCAGACATAATAGGCTCTAAGGGGAAGTCACCACGGTCTAAATCAAAGGTGAACGTCTTGTTGATACGAACAACTTGATCGAACCAGGCCTTGAGTGCGGCAGGCATGCCGTAGTTATACATCGAAGTGGATATGACAATGATATCCGCCTGGGATAGCTCATCAATCAAGGTGTCAGAAAGCGCGACCAAGGACTGCTGCTCCTTGGTGCGATCCGCTTCAGGCGTAAAAACAGAGGCAATCCAATCTTGATTAATAAAGCCTGGTGGGTTTAAACCGACATCTCTATGGATAACTTTATCTTTAGGCCTCTTTTCTAGCCAGCTGCTTACAAAACTCGCGGCAACTGCTTTGGAGATTGAGGTATGCCTGGGGATATTCGCACTGTCTTGTGGTGCTGCTAAGCCGCCCCACTTCTGGGCACTAGCGTCAATATGTAATAGTGTTTTCATAGTCTGGAACCTTTACTAAACCGTCTGAAGGTTCATCTATGGTGATGCTGGGGAGTATCCTTGACAAACGAGTTATTCCTTCTTATAGATGAGGAAAACTCATCTATAAGAGATTCTGATCGGTGTACCCAAACCTACCCTCCCTCCACGCCCTCAAAGTATTCGATGCCGCCGCCAGACTGGGCAGTTTCAAGAGAGCTGCGGAAGAACTCTTTATAACGCCGACAGCCGTATCACATCAGATAAAGGGTTTGGAAGAATCCCTGGGCACAACATTATTCGAGCGCAAAACCCGTGCCGTGCAGTTGACCAGTGAGGGGCGGATGCTCGCTCAAACTACCTCTCAAATTTTTCAGCAGCTCGCTGAAGCTGTGAATGAAATAACGAGTTCAAAGAAAACACTGACCGTCAGTGCTACATCAAGCTTTGCTGCTATGTGGCTTGTGCCCCATCTGGAGAATTTTTATCAGAAATTTCCAGATATCGTTGTTTCAGTAGTGACCGGGGAAGAAGTGAGTGATATCGAGCGAGATAGACGCATCGACATCGCTATTCGGTACGGGAAATATGATGAAAGTACAAAAAATGCTCTCCACTTGGTCACCGAAACAATCGGCGTCTACGCTGCACCAAGCTACCTGACTCAGATTAGGGATATTTCTGAAGCTCAACTTCTGGAAACAAAATGGGTCAATCCATCACTTCCACCGCTGTACTGGCAAACTCTCCTCAATAGAAATTTCGATGGCATTCGCGTGCGGCAGTTTGACCAGGAGCATCATGTAATCCAGGCCGCCTTAGCTGGCCAGGGTATTGCGTTAGTTAGCTCGCTTCTTGTTCAAAATGCTTTACGTAACCAATGGTTGGTTCCCTATAGAGGAGGCTCCAAGCTTTCAGGGATTGAGGGATTTACCTATTCCGCATTAATACCTAGCCGCCATTCAAGAAATGGAAATGTGTTGGCTTTCGTAACCTGGCTGAAGGAAGCACTTCGCGATTCTCCCTATAGTTAGGTACATCCGACTGGCACTGAACTCGCCTTCGGACTTGCCGAGAGTAGGTATGTACCTAATCTAAGTCCACACCAAGAGCACAACATATTGTGTTCATCTATTAATCAATGCGCCATATATAGTGATCTGGATCAATTGGTGTTCCTGTCTCTTCGATATGCTCTTCCCACAAATTGTGAGGAAGTCCGATGACCAGTACCGCTATACCCGACAGCGAAGCCGCACCAGCTTCAGAACAGATTTCGCAGGTAAGTTCAGATCAACTGTTGGTGCGTAAGCGAGATGGCAGGACACTGGCTTTTGATGCTCGCAGGATCACTTTGGCTCTTCTCAGTGCTGGCCAGGCAACGGAATCTTTTGATCAACAGGAAGCGGAACAACTTACCGAATCTGTCCTAAAAGTGATCAAGCACCGCTTTGATAGTGGTGAGCCCATTGATATTGAAGAGATTCAGAATATTGCTGAGCAGGTATTGATCAATAACGATTACATTGATACTGCCCGCGCCTATATCGCTTATCGGGGGCGGCATGCGCAAATGCGCACTGATCGGCAAACACTGGTGGATGTCGGTGCTTCTATTGAAGAGTATTTAGAGCAAGCGGATTGGCGAGTTGCAGCCAATGCGAACCAGGGGTATTCCCTTGGGGGATTGATCCTGAACAGCGCAGGTAAGATGATTGCCAACTATTGGTTAAATCATGTTTATTCCCCTGAGATCGGCGCAGCACATCGGGATGGCGATTTACACATCCACGACCTGGATATGTTGGCTGGGTATTGTGCAGGTTGGTCGCTGCGCACGCTATTACATGAAGGCTTGAATGGTGTTCCGGGAAAAGTCGAATCGGCACCGCCGGCCCACTTGACCAGCGCGGTCGGACAGATTGTTAACTTTCTTGGAACACTTCAAAACGAATGGGCGGGCGCGCAGGCATTTAGCTCTTTCGATACCTATCTTGCGCCTTTTGTGCGCAAGGACCAGCTGGACTACGCGACCGTACGCCAGTGCATTCAGGAGCTGATCTTCAACCTGAATGTGCCATCTCGCTGGGGCACCCAGACCCCCTTTACTAATCTCACTTTCGATTGGGTTTGCCCCCAGGATTTGCGCGAGCAGGTGCCTGTGATTGCCGGTCAGGAAATGCCCTTCACCTATGGCGACCTGCAAGAAGAAATGGATCTAATCAACCGCGCCTATATCGAAGTCATGAGCGAGGGGGATGCACGCGGTAGGGTATTCACCTTCCCTATTCCCACATACAACATCAGTGAGGATTTTCCTTGGGAGAGCGAAAATGCTGAGCGGCTGTTTGCCATGACCGCTCGCTACGGTCTGCCCTATTTTCAAAACTTTATAAATTCAGACCTGAGCCCAAACATGGTTCGCTCCATGTGCTGCCGCTTACAGCTTGATCTACGCGAATTGTTAAAGCGTGGTAACGGCCTCTTTGGCTCCGCCGAACAGACAGGTTCGCTCGGCGTAGTAACTATCAACTGTGCCCGCCTTGGATATCTCTATAAAGGAAACTGGCAGCTTCTGCTCACCCAACTGGACAAACTGCTGATACTTGCCCGTGATTCCCTTGAAGTGAAACGGAAAGTCATCCAACGGCATATGGATGCAGGTTTATTTCCCTACACTCGCCGCTACCTGGGGACTCTGCGCAACCACTTCTCCACGATCGGGGTGAACGGCATCAATGAGATGCTGAGAAACTTTAGTGGGGATAACGAAAGTGTAGTTACGGAAGATGGGAAAGAACTGGCCGAGCAATTACTCGATCATATCCGTATGCGCATGACTGAATTCCAGGAACAAACCGGACATCTCTACAACCTGGAGGCAACTCCGGCAGAGGGCACTACTTATCGGTTTGCCCGCGAAGATCGCAAACGTTACCCAGGTATTATGCAGGCAGGTAGTAGTGAAGCGCCCTACTACACCAATTCATCCCAGCTGCCGGTGGGCTTTACCGATGATCCCTTCGAGGCCCTGGCTCGACAGGAATCCCTCCAATCCCGTTACACCGGTGGCACTGTGCTTCATCTTTATTTGGGCGAGCAGTTGCCTGATGCCGATAGTTGCCGCCGCTTGCTACGGCGTGCTCTGGAAAACTACCGCCTGCCCTATATCACTGTGACGCCGAGCTTTTCTATTTGCCCGGTCCATGGATATCTGAGTGGCGAACACGAATTCTGCCCACGCTGCGACGAAGCTCTCCTGGCCCGTGAGCATTCCTGTTGTAGCGACTAAACCATACTTTCAAGGAGAAAGACCATGAGCCAACAAGATACTTTTTTGAGAGAAGAAGATCGCACCCGCTGCGAGGTATGGAGCCGGGTAATGGGGTACCACCGCCCAGTTTCATTTTGGAATCCGGGAAAACAATCAGAGCACCGGGAGCGCCAATTCTTTGTGGCGGACAACAGCAGGAATGCACTAAAAACTTATGAGTAATAAGTTACGTGTCGGTGGATTCACGTCGTTTACGGCAATCGACTTCCCCGGCGAGTTGGCAGCGGTGGTTTTTTGCCAGGGATGTCCCTGGCGCTGCCGCTACTGCCATAACGGCGATCTACTGCCTGCGCGAGCACCCAGTGCCTATGACTGGGATCAGATCCGCACATTTTTAGACAGTCGCCGGGGCTTGCTGGATGCCGTTGTATTTTCCGGTGGGGAACCCACCGCCCAGAGTGCCCTGGAACCGGCGATTGCCCAAGTCAGGGATCTGGGATTCAAGGTCGGGCTTCATACTGCGGGAATCTACCCCCGCAGGCTGGAACGCCTGATCCAAAGTCTTGATTGGGTGGGGTTGGATGTCAAAGCAATGCCGGAAAACTACCCTTCCATTACGGGTGTCGATGGCAGTGGCGTGGCCCCCTGGCAGTGTGCGGAGCTTCTCGCTCAATCCAGTGTACCTTTGCAAGTGCGCCTTACCAGGCATCCGAGTCTTACAACTGATGCTGAACTGAACCAAATACGGGAGAAACTTAGCGGTATTGGTATTGAAAAGTTGGAGGTCCAGCGCTGCAATAGTGAGCAAGCTATAGATCAGACGTTGAGGTTCTTAACTTGAATGATAAAACCTAGTTTAGCTGTGCTAATGCGTCAGGAATCGGGGTTTCGCCCCCAATGAATTCAAAAACCGCACCGACCGTTTTAGGCTCATCTAGCGCAGTGGTAATTACCTCTGCAACATCGGCTCGGCTGATTTCTATGTCTGGTCCAGCAAATAAATCGCTTATGCTGATTAACCCCGTTCCCAAGGTGTCAGTTAGGGCACCAGGTCTCAATATCGTGTAATCAAGGCCACTTTCTTTTACATATTCATCCGCTATATGTTTGGCTTTTAGATAGGGTTGGAGCTTTTCAGGCCCCTGCTCTGGTCGCCCGGCAAAAATGGAACTCAATAGAATAAAGCGCGAGATACCCGCGCTTTTCGTTGCATCACAAAGATGGATAGCACCATCCCGATCGACAGACTCCAATGCTTTCCCCTTGGAGCCCGCAACAAATATGACTGCATCTTGCCCCTTTACCGCATTGTTCAGGGACTCCTTCTTTGTCAGATCTCCAAGAATGGGGCGCGCACCTGTACTAAGCAAATTATCTTGTTGGGACTCTTTGCGGACCATAGCGGTTACCTCGTGCCCTTTGTCGACAAGTTTACCCACAAGGATTTGACCGATTGCACCGTTAGCACCCGCCACAAGTACTTTCATTGCTATGCCCACGTCTATATTGCGCTACTTAGAAGTACCGTATCAGTTTTTGATTGACAAACTCTTTAATACCTAGCTCTCCCAGCTCCCGGCCATAGCCGGATTTCTTCACTCCTCCCATAGGCATACTGGCGTAGCTTGAAGCGGCATGGTTCACGAAGGCAGTACCACATTCCAACTGTTCCGCGACACGGCGCCCCCTTTCATGATCCTGGGTATAGACAGAACCACCCAGGCCAAAGGGGCTGTCATTAGCCAGCTTAACTGCTGCCTCCTCATCGGGAACCACCCAAACACAAGCGATGGGGCCGAATAACTCCTCTACTGCTGCCGGGGAACCAGCAGGTATTTCAGTTAATATACCCGGCTCAATAAATGCGCCATTGCGCTTACCTCCCACTAGCAATTGAGCGCCAGCCTTAACGGACTTGCTGACTTGATCCTCCAGTTGCTCAGCAGCCTTTTCAGTACATAGCGGACCGTAATCTGTGCTTTCTACAAGAGGGTCACCGGGTTTCAGCGCTTGGAACAGCTTGGTAGCGCGGTCTAGGAATTCTTCAGCAATGGGCTCCGTTAGAATGATTCTCTTCGCAGCCAAACATATCTGCCCGCAATTGCCCAGCTTTCCCTCCGCAAATCGCTGTATCGTTAAATCCATATCCGCATCTTCGAGCACGATAAATGGATCAACGCCACCCAGCTCCATAACAGTTTTCTTTACATTGCGGCCAGCTTGCTCTGCGACCATTGCCCCGGCGGAATTGCTACCAGTAAAGGAGATTCCTTTGACCCTATCGTCATCAATAATGGGGGCAGCCCCACCGGAAGTGATCGGTAGATTGGTATAGACCCCTTCCGGTACCCCTGCGTCAAACAACAGCTGTGCGAAGGCTTCGGCACACTGGGGAACATTAGAGGCATGTTTAGTAAGTACAACATTGCCGGCGATCAAGTTGGCGGCGGTAAAGCGAGCCGGTTGGTAGAAGGGAAAGTTCCATGGCTGAATGCCGTAGACCACTCCTAAGGGCTGGAAGACTAAAGTACCCTCCCCTTCGCGGGTGGAAAGTTGCTGTGGAGCTAGGATTTTTTCGCCCTCTTCGGCGTAGTAGTCAAAAATTTCAGCACAAAGTGCCAATTCACCTTGACCATCACTGAGCTTCTTACCCATCTCTAACGCCATCAGGCGGGCAAGTTCTTCAGATCGCTCCTCAAATAGGTTGCTTGCCCGCTTTAGTATCACTGCTCGATCACTAAAACTTCGGTTTCTCCAGCTTACAAAGGCTTTGTCTGCGCGACCGATCGCCTTGTCGAGATCCTCTTGTGACATTTCGTGATAAGTCTTCAGAGTTTTACCGTTCAAGGGGTTGACGGAAATCAGTGGACGTTTTGACTTTGTCATGAATAGACTTCCAACGGTTGCTTTAGGAACCGCTAAAGAACTATTTGGAATAGTACCAGTGCGGCATCTACGAGTGTTTGCAAAAGTGTAGTTGCTGAGGTTTGGCATACCACTGCTTGATAGATCAGCTAAAGTCACATCATTCTTTCTTATAGACAGCTGACAGGCTGTAATCTTTGGTGAATAGCACTTAAAGCTAATGGAACACCATTAAGAGATTTAGGTACTTTACGAATACCACCGTGGCATAAAGGTCAACTGCGGAGCTTTTAGAACATACCGACTGCATAGAATTGAATCTGCTCAAACAAGCTGCATGATATTCATCGTTAAGTCACTAGCCCTTTTGAAACAAGCTTTAATTCACAAACTATAATCGCAGGGCTTAGTAGCTCTTACTTCCTTATTAGTGCTTGATTGCAGGTCTATGAACGTTTTCTACTTATTAGCGTCTTTGTAACAGGACCGTAAGAGCGACAGCAGCCTCTTCAAGGATCACAGTGTGGCCAAATAATCGGTTAATCTACTATGGATAACAACGCCCTGTATAAAAAGAAACAGCTAACACCTGAAGAAGCAGTTAATTTAATCCCAGACGATAGCGTTATTTCTATCGGCATGCGCACCGCTAGCCCACCAGCCCTACTTTCAGCACTAGAGAAGCATATTCGAAATGGATTTATCACACATTTAAAAGTCTATTATATGCGCTGTGGGAAGGTTGCGACGGAAACAATTTTTCAAGAAGATCTAATGGACCGGGTTAGGCCTTACTCTTCAATGCTAACTAAAGACGAAGTTAAATTAGCAAATGCTGGATTTTCAAAAGGGGAAAAATATATTAACTATGTCCCTATATCTTTTAGTCGATATCCTCAAATAATCAGAGAGCAAGTTAAAATAGATGCTTTTCTTGTAACTGTTGCGCCGATGGATAAGCATGGTTATTTCAACTTTGGCACTAATGGTGATTATGCTATTGAGTTGTCGCGCCACGCAAATCGATTAATTGTGGAAGTAAATGAAAATATGCCACGTACAGCGGGGGCCACCTTGTTGCACATTAGTGAAGTGGATGCCATTGTTGAAAATAATATGGAGTTAGCGGAGGAATCTCCAAAAGAGATTACCGATTTAGATAGAAAAATTGGTGACTACATTGTTCCGTTAATACCTGATGGCGCAACTATCCAAATGGGTATTGGTGCTATTCCGAATGCAGTGTGTGAACAACTAACTAAAAAGAAAGATTTGGGCATTCATACTGAGGTAATAACACCAGGTATGATTAAGCTTATTAAGTCTGGAGCAGTAACTAATGCCCGAAAGACAGTTAACCCTCATGTGAGCGTATTCACTTTTGCAGCTGGAGACAAAGAACTATTTGACTTTATAGATGGCAATCCATCTATGTTCTGCCTGCCCGTGTCATATGTGAATGAACCCCAAATAATAGCCCAGATCGATAATATGATTTCAGTTAACTCATTTATTGAGATTGATTTCAGTGGACAGGTCAATGCGGAATTCATTGGACATCAATTCTCGGGTGTTGGGGGGCAACTGGATTTCGTGAGGGGAGTTTACTACTCAAAAAATGGGAAGACTATTCTGGCCAGTAGCTCAACGGCACAGCGTGGTAAAACCTCCAGGATAGTTCCACGTTTGAAATCTATAACCACAGACTCTCGGTTAGACATCGATTACGTGGTAACCGAGTACGGATCTTGCAGACTGATGGGGAAATCAACTACAGAGCGGACCCTTGCCTTGATTGAAATCGCACACCCTAAATTCCGTAAGAGCTTATTGGAGCAGGCCAAAGAGCAGAACTTTATTTGAGCGATAAAATGATCAGTTTAAAGCTTTTCCCCGCATTGTTATTCACCCCAGGAAACCAACCGGAACGCTTTGCTAAGGCGTCTGAAGTTGGGGCAAATGGAATAATTGTTGATCTTGAAGATAGCGTACCAGTGGAGGACAAAGATAGAGCCAGGGATATCGCGATCGATTTTTATTCAAGGCCAAGGTCGAATGGTGTTATAAGTGCAATTCGGATAAATAGTTTGTCAACGATCAATGGAATAAAAGATTTGGCCGAAATTATTGATAAAAAGCCATTTATAGATGTGGTGCTTTATCCGAAAACAGAATCTCAACATGATATCAACCTTCTCAATGAACTCTTGAGCGAAGCCTATAAGGATATTTCGATTATAGCTTTAATTGAAACCGCTCAAGGAACATCCAATTTATATGATATCGTTAACTGCAGTTCTGAAAAGTTGCAAGGTTTGATGTTTGGGGCCGCTGATTATGCAGCCGATCTGAATTGTGAATGCACCCCACAAGCACTCATATGGGCGCGTATGAAAATGGTCGAAGCTGCCGCGCTCAAACAGATAGCTTGCTATGACTCCCCCTATTTTAACTTTAAGGATGAAGGTGGACTAGTTAATGAACTCAATGAGGCTCAATCGCTTGGCTTTAGTGGCAAGGCAGCTATTCACCCTAAACAGGTAAAAACTATCAAGTTATCTTTTAGGCCCACACTAGACCAGTATAAAGAAGCAAAGGAAATCGTTCGTATCTACAATGAATCCTCAGGTAAAGCCTGCCAATATGAAGGCCGAATGATAGATATCCCGATCTACTCTAAGGCTCAGCAAATAATCTCAAAATTTAATAGTCTTAGCTAAAGGCTACTCCAGCGCAAATCTGCCAGTGCTCCGGGTATATCCAAGCGAACTTACAATCACTCAATCAAGGAGGCAATCTTAAATGGAATTTAACCCCTATAAACAGATTGACAACAATCGATATCGCGAAGATTTTGGCTTCTACTTCGAGGACTTTGTAGAAGGTATCATTATCGAGCACCGCCCAGGTAGGACATTGACGCGAACAGACAATACCTGGATGACCCTGTTAACTATGAATACGGCGCAACTCCATTTTGATGCCCATTACGCAGAGAGCACTGAATGGAACCTTCCATTAGTAGATAGTACTCTGACATTGGCTATTGTCACGGGTATGACTGTAAATACTATTAGCAAGAAAGTTGTTGCCAATCTTGAGTGGGACAAAGTTAAACTGCTCAAACCTGTTTTTGAAGGTGACACGGTTTATGCAGAAAGTGAGGTCATTTCTAAGCGTGAGTCCAAGTCTAGACCAACACAGGGTATTGTTAGCGTAGAAACCCGTGGTATTAATCAGCGAGGAGATACTTTTATGAGCTTTCAGCGAACAGTACTGGTTTATAAGAAAGGCCACGCTCCTAATTATGAGATCAAAAAATAACCTAACAGAAGGGCTATCTCATTGGTATATATGCACTTCTTTAAGATGATGTCCGATTAGACTCACTTCAATGAAAATGAAGGTATTGATGTTGTAAAAGTAAGATTACAAAAAGTTGCAATATAAAATAACGGTTGTGCTAGATAGTTTTTACCTCCGTATATTTTTCGATTCTTGCCTCCGCAGCAAGAAGTGGATTCAACTTTGCAATGATGGTTTTTAAGTGATCTGTATTCCAATGCTTCATTTCAGCTTCAGAAGACTCCCAAACTTCTAGTGTAGTGAAAACATTGCCTTCATCCAGTGAGGGTAAAATTTTATAGGATAAACAGCCAGACTCTTGTTCTGACTTACACGCCAGCTCGATTAAAAGTGCTGATGCCTGAGAAGTATATTGTGGGCGGACTGTGACTTTTGCCATAACGATTGAATTAGTCATATGATCTCAGTACATAACGATTTTTATTGTGAAATTAAGGAGCCTCTGAATAACTCTGCGGTCTTGAAGGCTGCAGATGTTAGGCGCAGCTCGCCGTGAATGGCCGTAGCCCTTTGCAAGAGCTGCAACGCAGCAGCTGTGGCCTTCAAGGCCCGCCCTTCGGGGCTTGCAGAGCGATGCACACTCCGCGTTGCGACTTCTTGAAAGGTCTAGACATTCCTGCGAAGCCGTGCCTTGATTGTGAGCCAGAGGTAGAGGTATCACGGAGTTATTCAGAGGCTCCTTAAGACGTGCGCTTTACTACCAACAGTACGCCAACAACCATCATGGCGAGACCGATAAGGCGCTTGGTATCCAAACTGGTTTGCTGCGCACCCAGTAACCCAAAATGGTCGATAACGCTAATGGCGAGCAGTTGCCCCAGAAGAACGAAAGATACTGCATTACCCACGCCATACCTTGGCGACACCCAAGTCACACTCAATATATAGAAAGCTACTAGAATCCCACCCAAGTAAAAGTACCAGGCAATATCTTTGCTAAAAACAGCACTGGGTAACCCCTCCGTTTTCAAGAGATAGGCCGCGGAGATTACAAGTCCAACGAGAAATAGCAGTGTAGTTGCCAGGGCTGAACTACCAAGCTTAATACCGAGACCACTATTTAGCGTTGCCATTACCGGTATACCAATGCCTGCAATAAGCATTAGAGACGGGTAGATAACTGCATTTTGCACTACGGGACACCTCTACTTAGAATCACGAGCCGACCCCAGAGGGGCCGGCCAGGCCATGTATTAGCTGGCAAGCTGTTTGGCGATAGCAACACCAACACCGTGCGCACTTGCCGGGTTTTGGCCACTAATCACTCGCCCATCTTCAATAACAAACTCCTGCCAAGGTTGTACTTTGTTGTAGCGGGCAGCGCCCCTCGCCAAAGATTCTTCCAGTAAAAATGGGATGTCATTAATGGTGCCGAAGTCAATTTCCTCCTCACGAGTGAAGCCGGTGACAGACTTGCTAGCCAAAAGCTTTTCGCCATTGCTCAGGGTGATAGGCAGGAAACCAGCGGGGCCGTGGCACACTGCGGCCAATGTGCCACCCTCTTCGTAGATCTCGGCACTTAGCTTTGCGAAGTCATCGTTAGTTGCCAGGTCAGAAAGCAGACCAAATCCGCCGGGGTAGAATACTGCATCATAGTCTGCAGTATTCAGCTGGCTCATAGGGATGGTGTTATTGATACGGTTTTGGAAATCTGAATCATTGAGCACTTTCTGGTTGATGTCGTCACCCTCGATGTCTGTGCCATAGAGTGGTGCTTTTCCCCCTTTAATTGAGGCGATGTCATAGTCGAGCCCACTCTCCATAAATACGTGAATCGCGTGAGTCAACTCAGGTGAGTAGGTGCCATTTGCCTGGTCAGTTTCACCAAGAGTGGCGTGGTTGGTCACTGGAATAAGTACTTTCTTCATGTTTCTTTCCTCTGTTGGTCAGCATTCAGTGGGGAGGGATTGTAGATTGTCCCTCTTCTGCTGATAATGCGTAAAATCTGTTAAATACCTTTGCAGAATGGCAATAATCGAGATTGAGAAACATGGAAAATTTTGACGGCATAGTCGAGTTTGTAGCGGTGGCAGAAAGCCAAGGTTTCTCAGCGGCTGCCAAGCAACTTGGCTGCAGTACTAGCCATGTGAGTAGGCAGGTCTCCCGCCTGGAGGAGCGCTTGGGCTCATCCCTTTTGGCCCGCTCAACACGTCAGGTAAGTCTGACCCAGGCCGGGACCGCCTATTACCAGCGCTGTAAAGAGTTAGTGATTGGCCTTCAACAGGCGAATGAGCAGGTTAGCCAGCAACAGTTTCAGCTCAATGGAACACTAAGAGTTAGCGGTGCTGGTATCTTTGCTGAGCAATATGTTGCCCCTGCCCTGATGGAGTTTGGCTTGAAACACCCGGGGTTGAAAATCGACATGGACTTCAATAGCAGGATGGTCAATTTTGTCGAGGATGGGATTGATTTTGCCATACGCTATGGTCGCCTTGAGGATTCCGGCTTAGTTGCTCGTAAACTGGCCGACCGCCAAATGATGGCCGTCGCAAGCCCGAGTTACCTGAAAGAGAATGGTATTCCCAATCACCCCGATCAACTAAAAACGCAGAGTTGCTTGGTGGCTAACAATGATGAATGGGTTTTTGACCTGAATGGAGAACCTGTAAGCGTAAAGGTTAGTGGGCGCTGGAGAACAAATAATGCCCATGCGATCGTGAAAGCTTGCGAGCAAGGCCTGGGTATTGCTTATATGCCCAAAAGCAGTTTCAGTGGTTCAATTCAAGAGGGCTTACTGGAGCCTATCTTGGAATCTTTTTGTGGGAGCGGAGCCAGTAGCTGGATCGTGTATCAGAATCGTCGCTTTTTACCCATGCGAGCGCGAATGGCGATTGACTACTTGGTTGATTACTTTTCTGACTGGGTGGAATAGAAAGCGGTTGGATTCATTGACAGGAATAGAAGCACTCCCCATTTCTTGCAAGCCTTCAATCTGGAAGATTAATATCCACCCTCCTCCAATCGACTGGCATTGATTATGGTCCTGACCAGGGCATTTTATCGCAGTGGTCACACTGCAACCCAGCAACGACAACCCGTTTCGTTTGTGGATGTCAGGAAGCGATTCGGCTTTCGTTCGATTGCTGTTGGCCGATGGGTCACTCGCGAGGAGCGCGATCGGGCCGCAGGGCTTTTTTATGATGCTCTTGTTGATCTAATGACCATTCTTCAAGGACCGGAAGCGTTGGTATCCCTCCGAGGTACATTGTCTTTTCAATATGGAATCGGCGGGCGCCCGGGGATGGCTGCCTTTTATGACCCTACTGCCCGGAGCTTTTCTCTCGCCAAGAACGCAGGGCCTGGCTCTATTGCCCATGAATGGTTTCATGCATTTGATCATTACTTGGCCCAAAAAGCGTTCAGTGATACGTCCTGTACCATGTATGCCTCAGAGGCCTGGTTGCGGAATGCAACTCCAGTACCCCACCCGCTCAATGACTTACTTTTTGCGTGCTTTAAAACTGTGATGCTGGATGAGAGTGGTAATAACCCCAGTGACTTGGTGACTGCTTCCGTCAGTGCCGATAAAGCTAATGGTTCTGTCTACTACAGTGAGCCTGTAGAGATGAGTGCTCGGGCTTTCGAAGCATTTATTCAGGATGCCAGTATCAACAATAATTTTTTGGTTGCTGGCTCAAAGGCTAGTCAAGAGGCAAAGTTGGGACTGTATCCACAGGGGCAGCAACGCAAAAGAATTAACCAGGCTTTCACAGCCTATTTTTCCTATTTAGGACGAAACCTTCAGGCTTCCACGGGTGGAGACAATGACGTCAACCCTTAGAAATACCTTTCTTCTGGGCACAGCCCTTCTCGCTGGTGTAGTCGCTTGGGTATGGGCTGAGCTTTCAAAAAGCTATGAATTGATTGCAATAGCCAGCGATCCCGTGCTGTCAGCGGAGCGTGGATTCATTGATGCGGAAGATGATTTCATTCATAAACGGGCTAAGTTCGTGGATGTTTATTCTCCAGGGGTTGGCCATGTAACGCCCGGGATACTAGAAGAAGACTTGCAAGGTAAGTATGCTGAGTTCAGACCTCAGGAAACATTTTTCTTATGTGGAACCGGCTTCCATATTGAAGATTACGCTCTGGATAGCGAGCAGCACGAACACAATAAATTTTACGCTCAAGCATACAATGCCAAGTTATTGGAACTCATCAGCAGTTCAGCCCAGCGTTATGACTGAACGAATACACATCTCTTCAACTAACTATATTAGGCATTGCTCATTGTGGTAATTTGCTCCACAACCAGTTTGCATACAGCTAATGTCTTCATGAGCCAAAAACCTTCCACACAATCCAACATCCTGATCGTTGAAGACGATCGCGGTCTCAACGACCAACTATGCGAGATGATCCAAAGCGCAGGATACCAGGTCAACGCCTGCTTTGATGGCAATACCGCATTGCTGGAAGCTGCCAGGCAACAACCTCAATTAATTTTGCTCGATTTGATGCTGCCGGAAATGGACGGTATTTCTCTACTCAAAATTTTACGCAAAACCAGTCAGGTTCCGGTCATCATCCTAACTGCCAAGGGCGCTGAAGAGGAGAGGATCGCAGGCTTTCGCCATGGAGCAGATGATTATGTGGCCAAGCCATTTAACAAGACCGAGCTGTTACTGAGGATTGAGGCGCTATTGCGCCGCAGTCAACCAGTGATGATGGAGGCCGTCCACCATACAGAAATCGACAACCTGCAACTCGATTTGAATGCTCAGCAAGCATTCACCGGCGATCTGGCAATTGATTTTACCGCGACCCAGTTTAAATTGTTGTGGGAGTTAGCGGTTCACCGGGGAGAGGTATTGAGCAAAGCCTATCTCTCACAGCAGGTTCTCAACCGTACTCTGGGTGCCTATGACCGCAGTTTGGACATGCACTTGAGTCGAATCAGGCGCAAGCTGACTGGAGCAGGATGGCGTGGAGACCGATTACAAACAGTGCATGGCAGAGGGTACTGTTTGAAATGAACCGCAAACTTTTTTGGAAACTATGCCTTCTGATTACTGCGGGCATTGTCTCTCTCTTTTACCTGATCAACTCCCTGACTATTCGCACCGAGGAGCAGATGAGTATGCTGGAGGCATCTCATCGAGAGGAATTGAAAGAGTGGGGAAAGGAGGCGGAAGCGCGGTTTCTCTCCGGCAACGAGGGGGAATTGGAACAGTGGTTAAAAGAATTACAGGAGAAGGAAAACACCTGGGCCACAGTTACCCAGTATGAGTTAATCCATGTAGCTGGTGCGACGGGAAATGAACATCGTTACATCGGCTATAACCTCGGCCGGGATGTGGATTGGAAGGTCCACCTGTATTTTGAAGAAAACCCGGTGATGGAAATTCCTTTTGCAACCGAGCAAACCAGCCTCTTAGTACTTCTTCCCGATAGGATGCGCCCTGGCAGCTACTGGAAAACAACGCGACTCTTGCTGCAAATACTCCTACCAATGGGAATCTTAGCTTTAGTTTCCGTGATGCTCTATCGCCATATTATGCACCCGCTGCGCAAACTAGAGCAGGCAACACGTGAGTTTAGTCGGGGAAACTTTGATGTTCGAGTGCACCGCCAATTGGGAAATCGTGACGATGAGATTTCTGAATTAGCCAAAACTTTTGATCAAATGGCAACTCGAATAGGCGAGCAAATCGTCAACCAGCGCCAGCTAATCGCGGATCTATCTCACGAACTCAGAACTCCACTCACCCGACTGGATATTGCCATAGAGGGAGCTGGAGCAAGTCACGCTGATGATAAAAATATCCAGAGAATTCAGCGGGAGTCTGCTCATATCAGGCGCCTGGTAGATGATACGCTCACCCTTGCCTGGCTGGATAACGAACAGCCTTCTATAGGTATCGAAGACTTGGATCTGGTCGACCTTATCGATGTGATTGTCGAGGATGCCCGTTTCGAATTTCCCGATCGCACTATCTGCACTCATTTGCCAGACTCGGCTGAAATAAGACAGTCTAATCACAAGGCAGTGGGACAAGCCTTGGAAAATATCTTGCGTAACGCCATGCGCTATACTCCGAAGGGACAAGCCGTTCATGTCCTTCTGGAGGGAAATACGAAAAATAAATTTGTTATTGATATTGAAGACTCTGGCCCCGGAGTTCCTGAAGCACTACTGGACAGTATCTTTAAGCCTTTCTTCCGAGCAGATCAGTCTCGCACATCAAAATCGAAAAATTTTGGGCTGGGCCTGGCGTTGGCGCGACGCCAGCTACATAGCGTGGGCGGAACCATAGAAGCCTCCAACCGCTCTGTAGGAGGATTGTGTATGAGAGTAACTCTCCCCACTCAATCTTTGGAGCCTGCATAAGGTAACTCTCCAACACACTGATGCAACTAAATGTAACAAATGCAACACTGCTGTACTTCACAGTTGCCAATAGGAATAATTCGCATTAGCAAATAGGTAACTCTGTGAAGGACAGCCAATGGCCCGCAATATTTCCCACAATAAATACGCGTTACTCCCCTTGATGGTATCCAGTGCCCTGGCCTCTGGCATCAGCCAGGCACAGGAAGTACAAAAGCAAGAAGATAACGCTGAAGCCGCGATGGAAACTGTAGTAGTTGTCGGCGTGGCGACTGATACCGAGATCACCCCAGAAGAGCTCGATAAGCAGCAGGCAAATGATCTCAGTGATGTCTTCCGCCAGATTCCGTCCGTATCTGTTGGTGGATCGGTGGGTATTGCGCAGAAAGTCTATATCCGTGGCATGGAAGACACCCTTCTCAACGTTACCGTTGATGGTGCTCCTCAAACCAGTACCCTCTTCCACCATATTGGCCGGGTATCCATAGAGCCGGAGTTGCTGCAGAAAGTTGAAGTGCAAGCTGGCGCAGGCGAAGCTACCAGCGGTGCTGGCGCTATTGGCGGTGCTATCCGCTTTGAGACCAAAGATGCGGACGACCTACTCGATGAAGGCGAGCAGTTTGGCGCAATAGTGAAAGGCTCGTTCTTTAGCAATGATGGCGAAAAAGCCAGTGCTTCAGTGTATGGAAAAATCACTGACAACTGGGGACTGCTCGGATCATTTGTGACCGTTGATCGCGATGAGATGGAGGATGGCGACGGTGACACTATCTATGGTACTGCTGCCGAGCAGGATTTCGCCTTTATAAAATTAAGTGGCGATTTATCTGAAAATCAAAAGTTGAGCCTCAGCTTCGAACAACGGGATGAATCTGGAGAGTACGGCCAACGCCCCAACTGGCCTGCCCTTGAGGGAGATACTCTCTACCCAATGGATGCTGACCGCCAGACTTTTGTCGTGAATCACCAATTTGCTCCCAGCGCGTTGATCAATCTTGAGACTACCGTATATCACACAAAGTCAGAAGTGGAGCAGAATGTATTCGATAGATGGGGTAAGTACGGTGCCTCAGTAGAAACCCTTGGCTTTGATTTGCGTAATACCAGCAATATCGGCCAGCACACCCTCACCTACGGCATCGAAGCCCGTGAGGATGAAGTGGAAAGCCGCTACCTCTCGGAGCCTTATACCGGTATCTCTTTCCGCGAAGAAGGCCAGGTTCGCAGTGCCTACATTCAGGACCATTGGCAGGCAACAGACGAACTATTACTGAGTTTTGGTCTCCGCTACGACGAATACGAGCTGGAGCAAGTAACCCATGGCGATGAGACTGATAGCCAAGGTTTCAGCCCCAATATCGGTATGAGTTACTCTTTGACCGATGCGATCACCCTCACCCTGGGCCACGCAACAGCGATGCGCGGCAAGGAAGTTGGAGATGGGTTTACGCTGGAATCGGCAGAACTTGCACCTGACCTAGATGCAGAAACCGTCGACAATACTGAGCTGGGATTGGAATACAGCCAGGATGGACTTGAGTTAAAAGCCGCTGTCTACCGCAGTACGATCGATGACGTTATTCTCGATCAGCTCGGAGGTGGTACATACTACGAAAATGTTGGTGAGCTAGAAACCGACGGCTTTGAACTCAGTGCTTCTTACGCATGGGATAATTTAACGCTGAGCGCGGCTTTCAGTCACAATGATTCAGAGCTTAATGGGAATACCGTAGAAGCCTATGAACACAATGGCTTGGCGAATGCCCGTGGCGACACCTATAACCTGAACGCTAACTATGCAATTACACCTAAGTTAGAACTGGGCTGGAACTACACTCGTGTTGATGAGCTGAGTAATATTGAGGTTTTACACCGTGCAGTAGAACTTGGTTGGATCGATAGCACCCAAACCGTAGATAAGTCTGGTTACGATGTGCACGATCTATACTTGCACTGGGAGCCTTTGGCAGATGATCGCCTGAATGTGAATTTAGCCGTTCAAAACCTGTTTAATGAGCAGTACCGGGATCACTCCAGCGTGGCCGATTATACCAATATTCCTGGCTGGGATATTGTATCTGGAGTTTATGAGGCGGGCCGGGACGTTCGACTGTCAGTAGACTACCGCTTCTAATCTCCTTTATTTGTTTATTTACTATCAGGGCGCAATGCACTTGCATTGCGCCCTTTGTTGCCTATGAAATCCAGATACCGTTTACTGTGGATCAAGCTCCACACCTATTTTTCCTGCTTTTTTCTACCCATTGCCATTTTGTATATCGCCACGGGCGTGCTCTACCTATTTGATATAGAGGGGGGCGTCGACGAACAATTTGAGTACACAGTTTCTCTACCCAAGGGCTTACCCAGCAATGAGCAAGAGACCCTAGATACTATATCTCCGTTTGTTCAGCCCACAGAAGTATCATTGCCGGCAGATTTCTATTTGGAGGATGAGTGGATTGGCTGGTATGGCTACAAACGCCAAGTCTATTTGGAGCCTAGCCAGGATAAGCAATCAGCGATACTTCATGTAAAAGAACATGATCTATGGCATCAATTTCTGCTGATTCATAAAGGTCATGCTGGCCCCCTCTTCTGGTTCTCATCCATTATGCTTGGTGCGAGCCTGCTATTTAGCTTGATTAGTGGATTAGTGGTTGCTTTTGCGGTGCCAAAATTCAGGAAGACTTCTATACAATTTACTTCTCTCGGGCTTATTGCACTGGTAATTGCCTTTTTTATTGGGGGCTGAAGTTTCACCATTTGAGGGAGTTCTAGCTAGGGAGCCTCTGAGCAGCTATATGCATCTCTATAGCTCTTCAAGGTACACATTATGCGACTTTAAGAGCGGGTTCACGAAATTACCCAGAGCCCCTAGCTCCAGCTTAAAACTTTAAGCCAGTTGACAAATCTTATCCTCCAACTGCTGTTTAAATTGATAAAGATGGATGCCATCCAGAAAGCAGTGATTAACTTCAATATACATCGAAGTGACAAGGCGGCCCTCCTGGCGATGGTATTTACCCCAGAAAATAAAAGGTATTCCTGGATCACAACCTTCTTTCTGTACAGGCTTTACCTGTAGACCAGAGAAGTCACCCCAGGGGTAGCAGCTGATATTCAAGATATCATGGCGGCTGATGAAATTTTCTACGGGGAGGTACTCAGATTGTGCCTGTGAAAGTTCCCTTGCCTTGTGGACGAACTCTGTCAGATTCGTTTCCATTCTTGCCATAACGAGTTTGAATAACTCATTATCCCCTAAATCAGAAAATAAGGGGTGCAGCATGTCATGCTCAATGGGCTGGCCATTGACGATACGATGCCTGAAACCCGCTATTTCATTTCCCACCTGCGTGACAAGAAAAATAAGGCTGTAATAAAAAGGGAGTGTATTCTTTTTACAGAAAGATACCAGATTTGTCACATCGACCGGCTGGGTTAAGCCTATCCGAGTTGACCCTGCACTGCTCATAAAAAATTCAAAGTGGGCCTTTCTATTCCAGCGTTCGATATCAATAGGAGTCATGGACATATGAATATCGAGCCTTCAATGGATATTCATAGTTTAGGGTAGATTATAAGCAGCATCGGTGTTGCTAGTAGCTTTTATCTAGTTAGGACACCTGGAATATATTTAGAGGCATTAGCTACCATGCTGTAATCGCCATATCAAAACGCTCTTCCCTTCCGACTAATACCATTTTAGTAACGCTACTATTTCTCTCTTTCGCTCCTGTTTGAGGCACTAAAATAAGTCCCAACAACAGACTGTGCCACCTCATAAAAAGCGTTCATCTGTGCATAATTTGCAAAAGTGATGTTCCTGCTTATAAGTTTTAAGAAGGATAGAGCTCCCTATAATAACTTCCAGCTGTTAAAGCGAAATATCATCTAGATAACCAGGACTATTAACTATGACTACCAAGTACGAAAATGCCGTTTTGGATGATCAAGCATTGATCGAGGGACTTAAGTCTATTAACCCGGTATGGGGAGATCTAGCTGTACGAGTCGCAGGCGAGGTATGGGGAAAGCCGCTTCTGGATCAAAAAACCAAAGCACTAATCACTATCGCTATTGACCAAATGGCGCTCAATGTAAATGGTGAAGGTAACCCGTTTGGAGCCCATGTTGATATGGCACTCAAACAAGGGGCAACGTATGAAGAGATTGAGGAATTGATTGTTTTTGCCTCAATGTATACGGGCTTCAATAAAGGGGCTACCACCATGGGCGCACTGAATAAGCTTCGCCATGATCGAGGAGACATCTAATGGCTATCCCCGGACTTAAAAAAGCAGATCATATAGGATTCACCGTCCCCGATGTTGATTTGGCCGTTGAGTTCTTTAGTACACACTTTGGTTTTGAATTGGCTTATACGTTTGGGCCATTTGCCTCAGACGATACCTGGATGACGGATCACCTTAATGTAAATCCTCGTGCAGAGATCAAGAAAATTGCTGTTATGAATGCTAACAGCATCAACCTGGAAATATTCGAGTATGCCGACAACATAGATCGAAATAAGGTGGCACCAAACAATGCTGATGTTGGGGGGCATCATTTAGCATTCTATGTTGAAGACATTGATGCTGCGGTTGAATACCTCAAGAAACAGAATATAGAGGTGCTCGGCGCCCCTACGGTAATGACTGAAGGGCCAACTGAAGGAGAGACCTGGGTATATTTCATGGCTCCATGGGGCATGCAACTTGAACTCGTTTCATACCCTAATGGAAAGGCCTATGAGCATTTGACTAACGTACGCTTATTTGACCCTCGATGAATATTCTCGCCACTATTTTGGTTGTTATTGCAGGTATGGGGCTCTCCGTCGAGGCGGGATTGTTAGGGCCCTTAGGTATGCAGGTTGGTCACTTGTGGGCCACCTTAAGCATATTTGGTGTTGGGGCAGCCCTACTTTGGCTCATCAGTCTATTTGTCCCCAGTGCAAAATATATAAGCTGGCGAGAGGTTCCAAAGTGGCAGCTTTCAGGTGGCTTATTGGGACCTGTTTACGTTGTTGTTCTAACTTTAGCCACTCCTATACTTGGAGTAGCTATGACCATGATCGGGATTCTTGTGGGGCAAACAGCCAAAAGCTTCCTAATTGACTCACTGGGGTGGTTTGGGGTGCGTAAACAGCCCATTAATCTCCTGAGAGTATGTGGGGCAACATTTTTATGCCTTGCATTATATTTTACCTACTTGGGAGCCAAATTATGATTGGGCTTATGTTACTCGCAGTACTATCCGGCGTAGCGTTGAGCTCCCAGGCGGCAATTAACGGAAAATTTGGAGAAAGTGTAGGAGTTGTCCAAAGCGCCCTATTTACCTTTGGTATCGGAGCTGTAGTGATGGGCTTACTGGTGTTTTTCTTTGGAAAACACAGCGGCCCATCAATTCTTTCCGTACCTAAGTGGCAACTAACAGGTGCACTTTTTGGTATCTTCTACATGATAGTCGTAGTTGCTGTTGTTCCTAGAATTGGTGTGGCATCAACAACAATTGCAACGATTTTTGGGCAGATGAGCATGAGTTTGATTATTGATACCCAGGGATGGTTTACGAATCCGTCTATCCCGTTAAGTTCCTGGCGAATTGCCGCAATGGTTTGCGTAGTTCTAGCGTTGATCTGTAATTACCTTGCTAATCGGAGAGCGCCAGTTCGTAGTAATGAGGCACTGCAGCCCGCTATCCAAAGTTAGCTGAATATACAGGAGTAAAGCACTACTCAGAGGGGCCATAACATCACTCAACAGTTACCCACTATCGACCGCTAGCTAATGAATTACGATATATCAATATTAGAGTTAAAACTGTTCTTAATGACGGCCCAATTGGGTAACTACTCTGAGGTTTCCAGGCAGCAGGGAATGACACCGTCCTCTGTATCGCGAAAAATGGCCCAGCTAGAGGGCAAAGTGGGAACCAAACTACTGCACCGTCATACCAGGGCAATATCACTGACGGATGAAGGTACGGCCTTCGCAAAGTATTGTAGCGATATTGTTCGTCAGTATGAGCTAGTTTGCGGGCAAATTGAGCAAAGAGCCAACACACCACGGGGGGTTGTTAAAATCAGCGCCCCCGTTGCTTTTGGGCGGCTTCATATTGCTCCTTATATTCCAGATTTGTTAGAGCTTTATCCGCTGCTTAGGATCGAAATGCAGCAGACAGATAGCTTTATTGACCCTGCTAAAGAGGGTATTGACTTACTTATCAGAATTGGAGCGCTCCAAGATTCAGGCTTGAAAATGAATCGCTTTGGCAATCATAACTTTGTATTGGCAGCCAGCCCGGAATATCTGAGAGCAAATGGGGTTCCGGAAACCCCAGAGCAGTTAATTGCTCACAACTGTTTGGTATTTAAGGGAACCAATGGGCTACAGCGCTGGTTTATCGGTAAAGATGGTTTGACACCCTATGAAGTTAAGGGATCACTTTACAGCAATAATGCAGAAACGCTGGTTTCCAGTGCTATAGGGGGAGCTGGGGTTGTTATGTTCCCAACTTGGTTAATCAATGAAGAGATTCGGTTGGGCAAGCTGGTTCCTATTTTGACTGACTACCGCGCATCTTCATCGGCAGAAAACCAAACTATCAATGCACTCTATTTACCTACGGATAACCTAGCTCCCAAAGTACGTGTTGTTATTGATTTCCTTAAGGAGAAATACGGTAGTCCCTGCTATTGGGATGCTAAATAGAGAAGCCTTCTCGCTATGACTCGGTGGGTATCGTGTACATTGTACTGCAAACAGGTTTTGGTTACAGGCAGGGGCTCCTGCCTGTAACTTCTGCTTGGTATTGATAAGCCGGCTAGTCTAAATAATCTACACTCATCAAATATCGTAAGAAGAGTTAAAATTTATAACTCACCATTAATGACGTACGTCTAGAGCTATCAGTGCCCACGATTGGGCTATTACTAATCTCATTGCCATACCAGGTTTGATATACGCCCCCCATAAGAATAAGGTTTGGGCTAATGTTGTATCCCACTTGTACACCTAACCGGGTAATGATATCTGCATCTGCCTCATATGCTGCCCTATCTTGAGTTACTTCATTTAGGTCCACGCCATAGTAGTAATCCAACGCACTATCACTTTGCCAGCTAATAGTGAAGTCGGGTTTGATGATCCACTTTTGGTGCTTGTAAGGCAGACTATATCCAGCCGATAGACTGTATCCGTCGTGGGTATTACTGATATCTTGTGAGATGCCAACCTTCCAAAGGCCTACCGGGCTTTTATAGTTCATAGATAAGTTGGCAAGAATCGCCAGATCCAGCTCTTCCATATCGCTGAGTTTATCACTGTCCCCTCTGTCTCTATCGCCAGCGAAGTCGCCGCCAATACCAAACTTCACTCGAAGTTTATCATCGTGGTACACATCAGCTCCCAACTCAAAACCCTGAAAGTAAAAACGCTTGTAGCGGGCTGAGATCAATGGAAATATGTTGTTTTGGTCCTCTCCATCAACGTAGATTGACTCAACGCTAAAGGTCCCAATACCTACAGAAAGTGCCGTCTCATCCTGCTTTGGCGGCTTCTGGGTAACTTCATCTGCAAAAGCTAGGCTGGATAATGCCGAACTCACCAGCGCGGTGCATATACTCAAAGTTAATGGCAGAGAACTCTTATGGTTTTGATCTCGCAAACTAGACATATTGAATCCCAATTTGAACTGGTTGAAGTTCCGTTATTTCTGGAGTGGATTCTATGCCGCTAAAGGTAAACGCCAGGTAAATAAACTCATGCCCAGGCCAGGTTAACGGTTAAGTATTGTTCATTTTTGTTGTAAGAAAAGACCCATTGCTGCTGATCGGCCACTTGCTTCAGGATATGAAGGCCTAAACCAAAACCCTGCCCTTCCCCCCTGTCAAAATGCACCTGCTGTTCCGGCAGTATGGGGTTCTGAACCCGGATTCCATTTGCATCAAAATCAATATCGATAATTCCCTCAAGGGTATGCTCAAAGGCATTTCTGAGCAGATTGGTTATGGCGATATCCAATAGCACTTGTACTTGCTTCAAGTTGACCAAACTATCCGAATTGAGATGAACCTGTACATCTCGCTGACCCAAGAGGTATTTGAGCTGCTCAACTCGAGTTTGAATCATATTACTGAAATCAAATTCTGTTGATTCCAGATTTACCTTGCTTTGAGATAGCAGTAGAAGTGCCTGTGTTAGCTGGGTCATCTGCTCATAGGAGCGCTCAATCTGCTCCAGTTGAGTATCGATTGGCTTACCTTTTTTTTGCCTTACCTTCACCACATGCAAGGCACTGCCAATCGTTGCCAAGGGGGTTCTCAATTCATGGCTCGCATTCTGTAGAAATTGCCTTTCCTGCTCTTGATGATTCCATACCTGCTGTAGCGACTCTTGCAGTACTCGTCCTACACGACCAAATTCATCCTTCCTTTGCTTTAAAGATTCCGGGATCGGAGTCAACTTATGCCGGCTCTTTTGCGCAAATTTCTCCAGGTCTTTTAATGGCGATATCACTTGTCTTGCAAGAATAAGAGGCACACTTAATGCTAAAGTAAGGGCTAGTAAGATACCGATAAGAACTTCAATTTCTACCTTTTTGTACTTGCTGGGTATTGCAGCTTCTTCTATTTCTAGCACGTAGTAAGTTGTCTTAAGTGCGCTTTCAGCATAAGGCATAATTGCTAAATAGTAGCGATCATCAATTAAGTCTTTGCTAAAGTGCACCCTTTTTTCTTCGCCGTCAGCTTCCTCTAACACGCGCTTTGCCGTATTTGGCAGTGAACTGTACTCATCATATGTTTGTAACTGGGCAAAAAAAGGGTCATCAATAACCCCTCCGGCCTCAATGATACGTTTTTCAGCTACAGATATCAGTGTCGCACCTAAAGCGTGCTTAACCATTTTCACTTTGGATCTCTCGACGACAACTGCACTGCACGCCACAATTGCGGCAAGAATCCAAATATAGTGAAAGAAAAATTTTCTGCGAATGGAGCGATCAAAGGCTTTCATCACGCTTCCCCAGGATAACGCCCTTCCCTCTGATCGTGTGCAGTAGTGGAAAACTGAACCCCTTATCAATTCCCTGCCGCAACCGATACAGATGTACTTTGATTACGTCGGATTCGGGGGAAAGAAACTGCCATAAATGCTGTTCAATTTTTTCTTTAGTAACCAGCTTTGGACTCTGTTGCATCAAAAACACGAGCAATTCCCAACAGATTGGGGGCAGATTTATAGATTTCCCCTGCCTGGTGACTTCATGGGTCTCTAAATTAACTTCCAGGTCCTCAACTTTATACCGGGTTTGGGTAACGCGTCGTTTTATTGATAGAGACCGAATCCGTGCGACCAGCTCAAGCATTTCGAAGGGTTTAACCAGGTAGTCATCCCCTCCAGATTGGAAACCGGCAAGTTTATCGTCCAATTGGTCCAGCGCGGTCAGCATCAATATTGGTGTCGAGCTTCCTGCATTGCGCAACTTAGAGCTCACTTCGAAACCACTTCTACCCGGCATCATGACATCAAGTACGATCACATCGAAGTCATGCTTTAAGGCCAGCTCAGTGGCCATTATCCCATTATCGGCGTAGTCACATCGAATATTGTACTCTTCGAGGCTCTCGATAATATTGGCCGCCAGTGCGTGATTGTCTTCAGCTAAGAGTACCAATAATGGCGTTTTGCAGTCAGGCCCCATTGATCTAGTCACTTAAAAGTTCTCGATAGACCTAGAATAATAAAAGTTATTGGGTAAACGGAAAGTAAATAAGCATAAGATTGCCTACTTACTGATCACCTACGCGAATCCTGCCTGCGAATTAACCAGAAAGCTACTGCAACACCCAAAAATATCGGAGTCACCACGCTTGACAGGAAGTGGGCCTATCAAACCTTCAGAAGCTCTTCCAAAAAATTACTCTATAGTGCCCTCTGTCGGTACTACGCCCTTCATTTGGATTGGGGTTCACTGAGTTGATCCAGGTAACCTGTCGTCGAGTTAAGAGAGCTGGAGGGAGAAATCGACAGTGGGTGATAGACCTAAAGAGTTGGCTGTCGCTACAGAAAAGAGAGGGGGCATATAACAGGAGAGGTACCTCCCCAGCACTTGTGTGGCTGGGGAAGTGAACGGTCTCGCCCCTTATTGGGGGCGAAGCCTAAAGTTTACAGGCAGACAATGTTTTCTGCTTGTGGGCCTTTAGCGCCCTGAGTCACGGTAAACTCTACCTTCTGGCCTTCGGCCAAGGTTTTAAAACCGCCACCGGAAATTGCGCTGAAGTGAGCAAAAACGTCGGGACCGGATTCCTGGGCGATGAAGCCAAAACCTTTCCCTTCGTCAAACCACTTAACGGTACCAGTAACTGTATTAGACATAATAGATATCCTTGATTGAACAATTGCGCTCCAATTGAATGGAGTTGTGCGGGCAAAAAGTATTATTTTAAACGAGACCGAACGAAGGATTATGACTAAAACTACGAGGTAAACTGCAATAAAAAATGGCTTTTAAACCGGCGGACGAATAGTAGCACTAGCCTGTCACCTATGTCCACTTTTGCCTAAACCTACCCTCGACATTGGTACTCAGACCGCCGTCCACTGCCGCATGAAGGCGCGATGAACCGGAGGCACTGAGGCGATGCAGTGGGCCGATAGCCACAATGCCGATTTTGCCAAAGGATTGCTCGAGGAGATCAGCTTTCTCGCCAGCTCTGTTTTCTTAACCACGGACTCCCCTGCCTCATGCCGGGGGGTAGAGTAGCTATCGACCGCACCGTTAGCGATAGCAGATGCTGCGGCTATGGCATCAGCCATACCCAGATTCATCCCCTTCCCTCCCACTGGAGAGTGGCAATGGGCTGCGTCACCAGCCAATAACACCCGGTGCTTTCGGTAAGTTTCTGCCTGTCGGATGGAGATTTTAAAGGCCGCTGTCCTTCGGATGTTGGCGATTTCTATCGGCAGCCTGAGGGTTGCCAGGGCATCTTCGGTTGATGATGCGATGCGAGCGCGTCGCTGCTCGATAGGGAGTACCAAGGTGAACTCACCTTCCCCGCCGTACAAGTCCAGGGTAATCTCTTCCGGATCGAAGTTTCCTCTCAAATCCACATCCGCAATTGACCACTTATTGGGCAGATCAATACCGGGGTACTGTATTTTCAGCTGCTGTCGCACGGCGGACTGTATACCGTCTGCGGCAATCACCCAGTCAAAAGAGGCGCTGGTATTGTCTGAGAAATTGACGGCCGCCTTGTCTGGGGTGGTTGTGATGTTAGTGACTGAGACCCCGTACTCAACTTCGACGCCCCTCTCGGCAAGAGTGTCCCTGAGGATTCCCTCGGTCCGGTTTTGCGGCAACCCGAGAGGCACCCTATCGCGAAACTCATTTCCGCTGTTGTCGATATAAACCAGGGTTCTCTCATCGCGCAATATGTGCATTTTCCTCAGGGGCATCGCCTCTGCAAGAAAGGGATCTGCGGCGCCCAGCTCTCGAAGGGCATCAATGGTGGCTGGCATAATGCCAACAGCGCGGGAGAGTTCAGAGGGGCTGTCTTTGCGCTCAACAATACGGCACTTCAGCCCCAAGGAAGTGAGGGCGACTGCAGCAGTCAATCCGGTCGGACCGGCACCAATTACCAGGATGTCCATCGATACAACTTGTAGCCTGAAAGCTCAACCGGTCGACACAGAATGCCTCGATCGCTACAGGGAGCTTGCTGCTGCAAGCTTAGACAAATTTCTACTGCTGTAGAGGGGCGTAATGGCCACTAAATGCGTGCACAGCCCCTCTTCTCCGGTGTCGCTACTTAAGTACTTTTATCTCTGTCGGAGGAGTCGGGGATGTCACTGTAGCCCAGTGCCGTTGCGGGCTTATCCATTGAGGCACCCTGGCGATCCAGAACACCGATATCCAGCACTGGGGAAGCATCGATATGTTGAGCATCCATCATTTGGGCAACGCGCTGTAGTGAAGCAATTATCATGCTTTGCTCCCAGTCTTTTAGATCGCCAAACTGACGAGCAAACTGGTCCTGAAGCGGGATGGGGGCATCGCGCAAAGTCTCCGCGGCCTCCTCAGTAAGGTAAGCATGCACTTTGCGCTTATCAGCCTGGGAGCGCTGGCGATACACCAAGCCTCTCTTCTCCAGGCGGTCAAGAATATTGGTCACGGTTGCCTGGCTCAGGCTGACCTCGTTGGCCAGTTCGCCGATCGTCACTTCACCCTTATTGCGAATAGCTTGTAGCAACAACACCTGCGGGGCCGTTAAGCCGGTGGTTTTAGCTAGGTGTTTGGAGTGCAGGTCCGTGGCTCTTATTACCCGCCGCAGGGCCACTAGCACTTGTTCGATACTGTTCAAAGTTACCTCTCAATCATGGAGTCAGGGTGATTGCCGGAATTATATCGCCGTACCCCTCAATCACTAAGCGCTTATAACTCGACTGCGAAACATCACCCCCACAAGAGCCTCAGGCTCCATCACAAAACTGTCCATTTTATGGCCAGGCGATCTCTCAGTCGGCATGTCCAATAGAAAATTTTATCGACCTCAAAATATTATTTTTACCTGCCTATAGGCTGTATATCCCACATATCCAGGCATTTCTAGGCCAAATATTGTGACTTGATTCGCCTCAAGTATCCTGGACTTTGAATTTAATTTGTGTACGATATTTAGCGTTCAAAGCATTTTTACTAGTAATCCGGCATAAAAATGCCTCTAAGAAGCTATATTTACGCCATTTGCTCAACACTTGTGCAAGTAAATATTTAGAGGTGAAAAAATATTTAGTCGGTTGGGAAGGTTTTTTGTCTAGCTCAGAAAATATTTTGTTGCGCAGCCCATTGATTGAAGATGGGATGGCCACTTACCGATTGATCAAACGTTGCCCTCCCCTGGATACAAACTCCAGCTACTGCAACCTCCTCCACTGCAGCCATTTCGCCAACACCTCAGTCGCCGCAGAGGTTGATGGAGAGCTGCTGGGCTTTATTTCCGGGTATATCATCCCCGACCGTACAGATACCCTCTTTGTCTGGCAGGTGGCCGTAGACGAGGAGGCCCGGGGGCTTGGACTGGCCTCCCGGATGATAAGTCACATCCTCGAGCGTCCTCACTGTGGTTCGGTCAGATTTATTGAGACCACGATTACAGAACACAACTTGCCGTCTTGGGCGCTCTTCCACAGTGTCGCCGATAAATTATCGGTCGATCTTCACTCCTCACCCTGGATGGACTCTCAAGCCCACTTTGACGGGCTGCACGACTCCGAAACCCTTGTCCGCATCGGGCCTTTCGCCCTCGAAGAAACACCATAAAAGAGAAAATCATGAAGATCTTTGATGAGATTGAATCAGAAGTGCAAAGCTATGCCCGCTCCTTTCCGCGAGTTTTCAATCGCGCAAAAGGCGAGCTGATGTGGGATGAGGAGGGAAATCAGTATCTGGATTTCCTGGCGGGTGCCGGCACACTCAACTACGGGCACAACAACCCGCTGTTCAAGCAAGCACTGCAAGATTACATTGAGGCCGATGGAATTACTCACGGCCTCGATATGCACACCAGGGCCAAGGGTGAATTTCTACAGGCACTGAATGAGAAAATTCTCAAGCCGCGGAATATGGAGTACGTGGTGCAGTTTACCGGTCCGACTGGGACGAATGCGGTAGAGGCGGCGATGAAAATTGCCCGCAATGTAACCGGGCAGCAGAACATCGTCACCTTTACCAACGGCTTCCATGGCGTAAGCCTTGGCTCGCTGGCCGCCACCGGCAACTCGCATCACAGGGATGCTGCCGGTGTCAGCCTCAATGGTACGCACCGCATGCCCTTTGACGACTACCTGGGCAAAAATATCGATACCACAGAATACCTCGATAAAGTCCTCTCAGATTCCAGCAGCGGTATTAATTCTCCCGCAGCAGTGATTGTTGAGACAGTTCAAGGGGAAGGTGGTATCAATGCGGCCAGTATCGAGTGGCTAAGAAACCTTCAATCCGTCTGCAAAAAACACGGCTTACTTTTTATTGTCGATGATATCCAGGCTGGCTGCGGCCGCACGGGCAACTTTTTCAGCTTTGAAGAGGCCGGTATCGAACCCGATATCATTACGCTATCCAAATCCCTTAGTGGCTATGGGCTGCCATTTGCGCTGGTGCTAATGAAACCAGAGCTGGATCAGTGGAAGCCCGGTGAGCACAACGGCACTTTCCGTGGCAACAATCTGGCTTTTGTAACTGCGAAAGCCGCTATCGATCATTACTGGTCTGACGAAAACTTCTCACGGGAGATTAAACGCAAGGGCAAATACATTTCCGAGCGTTTGAATGAAATTGTCAGCCGATATGGTGAGGGCAACTTCACCACCAAAGGCCGGGGCATGTTTCAGGGTATCGACTGCATCAGCGGCGAACTTGCAGGAAAGATCACCAAACTCGCATTCAAGCAGGGGCTGATTATTGAAACCAGCGGAGCCGATGACCAGATCGTTAAGCTCCTTTGCCCACTGATAATCACCGATCAAAACCTTAAAAAAGGGATCGACATTATTGAATCCGCTATCCGGGAAGTCTGTGCCGGAGAGCGGGATATGCCTGAGGAAAGAGTCTTTTTTGAAGCCTGCTAGACTTTAAGGGCCTCTGAAAAGGTTCACGCAAAAGATCCAACTGTGCAGGCTGCAAACTAAGAATATTGCTGACCAGCCAGACTCGAACACACACGAAACAGCGAAATACCAATGATTGTCAGAAGTTTACAGGAAGCTAACAAATCCGGCCGCCGGGTTGTTTCACCGGATAACAACTGGGAGAGCACCCGACTCCTGCTTAAAGATGATGAAATGGGTTTTTCTTTCCATATCACCACTATTTATGCCGGTGCTGATTTCCAAATGCACTATCAAAACCACTTGGAAGCGGTTTACTGCATTTCCGGCAGAGGTGAGGTAGAAACTCTTGAGGATGACAAGAAGCATCCTATCGAACCTGGAACTATCTATATTCTCGATAAGCATGACCGGCACATTTTAAGAGCCTTTGAAGAAATGACTATGGCCTGTGTATTTAACCCCCCTTTGAACGGCAAGGAAGTACACAATGCTGAGGGAGCCTACGAACTTGAAGCTGACAAGATTGATGAATAATTAGTCAGTCATAGGGCAGTATCCATGAAGTACCTTCCAGATAGCTCAAGTGTTACCAGGGAAGATTGCTACCCCTCCCGAAAACCGGGCCTTCTGGGTGGTGCCATGGTGCGCAAAGATCCAATTGTGTATGGGGACTGCCAGCCCCCTTCCCCACTGACGCCATCTCAACTCAAGCGCTACACAGAGCAGGGCTTTGTTGTACTGGAGAATTTGTTTTCCCAGGCGGAGATTAACTTTTTTACGCAAGAGTTGGCGGAGATTAAACAACGCGGTCACACTGACAAGTCGGAAGAAATTATCACCGAGCCTGAAAGTAACGAAGTGCGCTCAGTCTTTCGTATCCACAAAAGCAGCCAAATTTTTAACCGGCTTTCCAGGGATCAGCGGCTATCAAGTATTGCGAAATGTATTTTGGGTGATGAGGTTTATATCCATCAGTCTCGCGCAAACTACAAACCTGGTTTTCGCGGGAAAGATTTTTATTGGCACTCCGATTTTGAGACATGGCATGTCGAGGACGGCATGCCCCGTATGCGGGCACTCAGCATCTCCATTACCTTAACAGAGAATCATCATTTTAACGGTCCGTTGATGCTGATTCCCAAGTCCCACCGCCATTACATTGCTTGCGATGGGGAAACACCAAAAAGGAACTACCTCAGCTCACTGAAAAGGCAAGAACTTGGTATTCCCTCAGATAGCCAATTGAGGGCTCTGGTATCCAATGGTGGCATATCTGCCATTACAGGCAAGCCCGGCAGTGTCGTTGTATTTGACTGCAATTTAATGCATGGATCCAGCAGCAATATCAGCCCCGACCCGAGATCTAATTTGTTTTTTGTTTTTAATGCCTTGAGCAACAAGGTGGAGGCTCCGTTTTGCGACTTGCCTCCCAGGCCAGAATACATCTGTGCGAGGAAATCAATTTCTATTATCTGAAGCAAATCTCAATTCAAAACACTCACCCAGTTTTTAAAAGAAAGAAGGACCATTAAGAGACGATGCATACGATAGAAAAGATTGGTGGCACCTCTATGACGGACTACGAAGCGGTCCGGGATAATATTATCAAAGGTGACTCCAAGGGGATCTACAATCGTGTTTTTGTAGTCTCTGCCTACGGCGGTATTACTGACCTGCTTCTAGAGCACAAGAAAAGTGGCCAACCAGGCATCTATGCCCTCTTCTCCAGCAGTATTGAGGACGATAGCTGGCTGGTTAAGTTTGATGAGCTTCGAGCAGCACTGCGGCAAATCAATGAGCGCCTTTTTGGGCATGGTGATCTTCTCTCGGAAGCGAACCTGTTTTTGGATGAAAGGCTGGAGAGCGCCAAAAAGTGCCTGAGAGACCTGCAAAGCCTCTGCCAGCACGGCCACTTCGCCCTCGACGCCCACTTGGGTACGGTAAGGGAGATGTTAGCCAGCCTCGGTGAGGCCCACAGCGCATGGAATACTTCGAAACTGTTGCAGCGGGATGGTGTAAATGCCTGCTTTGTCGACCTGACTGGCTGGCGCACCAACAAGCACATTCCCCTGGATGAGCGTATCCGGGATGCCTTTGCCACTATCGATTTAAGCAGACAGCTGCCTATTGTTACCGGCTATGCCCATAGCGATAAGGGTCTGCTGATCTCGTTTGATCGGGGCTATAGCGAGATGACTTTCAGTCGTCTCGCCGTACTCACAGGGGCAAAGGAGGCGGTGATTCACAAAGAGTTCCACCTGAGCAGTGCAGACCCTCGCCTGGTGGGAGAGGGAAATGCAGTACCCATTGGCCGCACCAATTACGATGTGGCCGACCAGTTGGCCAACCTGGGAATGGAAGCGATTCACCCCAAAGCCGCCAAGGGGCTGCGCCAACAAAATATCCCTCTCAGGGTGAAAAACACCTTCGAGCCCGAGCACGCCGGCACCCTGATTACTGGTGACTACATCAGCGACTCTCCACGAGTGGAAATTATTGCCGGCTGTAAAGGGGTTTACGCCCTGGAGTTGTTTGACCAGGATATGGCGGGCAGCATCCACGATTATGATCGCGAAGTGCTACTGGTGATCAAGCGCTTCAAAGCCCACATTATTTCCAAAGACACTAATGCCAATACCCTTACCCATTTCCTCTCCACCAATCTGAAAACAATTAAGCGAATTCAGGCTGCATTGGAAGAGCATTTTCCCGAAGCCGAACTGAACCAGCGCAAAGTCGCCATAGTTTCAGCCATCGGTAGCGATATGCAAATCCCCGGCGTGCTGGCCAAAGCGGTGCAGTCGATGTCCAAAAGCAATATCCGCGTGCTCGCCATGCACCAGTCCCTGCGTCATGTGGATATGCAGTTCATCGTTAATGAGCCAGACTATGATGCAGCCGTTCGGACTCTACACGAGGCACTGGTAGAGATTTACAATCACGGGACGGCGATATGCCTCGCATCCTGAGCCTTTGTGCCCTGCTCTTTTTATTTACTTCCGCAACCTCTATTTCCCAGGAAGCGGAAGAAAAGAATAAAGGTAGTGCGCAAAGCGAGGTCGACACCCTTGAGAAGCCCTTGTACACACCCTTCGTCGAGCGCTATATGCTCGACGAAATTAAGCAACTGAGAATCGATCAGGCTAATGCCAAGCAGGAATTGATTCAGCAAATTGTCGATCGTGAACACAACTCTGTCGATCGAGCCGTAGCCTACGCAACCGATACGGTTACCTACTTTTTCTACTTGATAGCCGCCGCCACTTCAATTTTGGTTTTAGTTGGTTGGCGGTCATTCCAGGATATTAAAGAGCGGGTGCACTCCCTGGCCGATGAGGAAATCTCAAAGCTGGTCCAGGAATACGAAAAGCGCTTGGAAGTTATAGAGAAGCAGCTTCAACAGAAAACACAGCATATTGAAGAAAACCGCGAGGAAATCGAGCTAACCCAGGAAGTACAGTCCCTGTGGCTACGCGCCCAACAAGAATCCTCAGTGGCAAATAAAATTGCCATTTACGACGAGATTCTGCGCCTCCGTCACGAGGATGTAGAAGCCCTTACCTATAAAGCTGATGCAGTGCTGGAGCTTAATGAACCCCAGTGGGCCGCCAATCTTTGTCACCAGGCCCTAGGTATTGACTCGGATAACAGCCATGCCTTCTACCAACTGGCATGCGCCCATACTGCCATGGGTCAATTTGATGAAGCGCTGCGTTATCTGGCTGAAGCCATCAAAAGGCGGGAAAGCTACCGCGATGAGATCCTGGTTGATAGCGCCTTACAGCCTTTAGCGGAAAGTGAAGTTTTTGAGGAACTCGACCAGGTTATTGCCAATACCCCCTCGCCGCAAAGTGGTGGCAAGGGCGGTTAGAAATATTCGGATAACCTCTGAAGACCAACCGATAAAATAATACGGGATAAAAATAATAGGATTGCCGATGATCTATTCATTTCTTGGTTTTTTACTTTTGTTCACTCTGGTCGGCCTCTCCTCTGCGATGTTCAGCCGTCAAACCAAAGCCGACTATTACCTTGCCAGCAGTGGCGTCTCCCCTTGGCTGGTAGGCTTGTCTGCCGTGGCAACGAACAATAGCGGTTATATGTTTATTGGGGTTATCGGCTATACCTACACCACTGGGTTGGCCTCCATCTGGTTGATGGTGGGGTGGATTGCCGGAGATTTTCTGGCTTCCATCTATGTACACAAACGATTAAGAACCGCTACCAGTTCAAGTGGTGAAGTCAGCTACGCAGGTGTTCTCAGTAACTGGCACGGACAGAAGTACTCAGCCCTGCAGCGCCTGATCGGCATCATTTCCCTGTTGTTTTTACTAACTTATGCCTCTGCCCAAATGGTTGCCGGCAGCAAAGCCCTGCACGTACTGCTGGATTGGCCTCTCTGGTCCGGTGCTGTAGTTGGAGCTGTGCTTGTATGCCTCTACTGTTTAGCTGGCGGCATCCGCGCGTCCATTTGGACTGATGCGGCCCAATCCATCGTTATGATGGGGGCTATGGCAGCACTTCTAGGCGTCGCCCTTGCCAACTTGGGCGGCATCACCAGTGCGGCGATACAAATGCAGGCTATTGAGGGTTTTACCCATTGGTTTCCCGAGGGGCTCGCCTTTGCGGGCTGGGGCGGGGTGATACTCTTTGTGATCAGTTGGGGGGTTGCCGGATTGTCTGTGATTGGACAACCCCACGTTATGGTTCGATTTATGACCCTGAGGGATTCCAGCGAGATGAACCGGGCAAGAGCCTGGTATTATCTGTGGTTTATCCTTTTCTATTGTATGGCCACCGGGGTCGGCCTGCTATCCAGAGTGTTTATTGCTGACACAGGGAGCTTTGATGCGGAGCTTGCTCTTCCCACCATGGCTATGGATTTGTTGCCCCCTGTTTTTGTTGGGCTGATCCTGGCTGGTATCTTTGCCGCAACCATGTCCACCGCAGACTCCCTGCTTCTCAGCTGCTCCGCAGCCATTACCCACGACATTCTTCCGCAAAAGATTGAAAGAACCTGGTTCCTCAAGCTTGTCACCGTTGCCATAACCGGCGGCGCATTGCTACTGGCGCTCGCCAATAGCCAAAGTGTGTTTAGCCTGGTTATTTTCGCTTGGTCGGGACTCGCCAGCGCATTTGGGCCCCTACTCCTGGTATTGTGTTTTGGGGGTAAGCCATCCCAGGCAACCTCTATCGCAGCAGTGATTATCGGCTTTACAGCAGCGATTACCTGGCGGCTACTGGGGTATCACGGCGTGATCTATGAGGGGTTGCCGGGTATAGCAGCTGGGTTAGCAGTGCTATATCTGGCCAGCCTGAACCGCCAAACCTCCACTTTACGTGAGGCAAAAAGTTAAATTCACTCAAAGTAATTCTGGGGAGGTAGAGCCTCCCCACCTGCCAGACCTTCACCAGCTAGAGCCTCCTCCACCAAAAGCGACAAACTCTATCTCCTGCCGCCCAAAGCCCCCACCTTTCGGGCACCTGACTTGTCCCAAGATAGCCAGGTTGAGCAAAATTCATACAGTGCTTTTTATAGAGTTCAAATGAGATTTTTGGCCCAACCCAGCCCACTTTTAACCCTTGAAAATACGGATTAACTCTGTAGTCGCTGAAAAATAAATCCTCCTACAAATCCGCCAGCTTTGTTGCATTGAGTGCTAACAATTAGAGTTCAAATTAAAAATATGTTACATTTTGTGTCATATCGCTCGATAAACGACTATCGAGACCGGGCTGGAATCTGACGATTAGGGACAAATGTCTTCGTCAGACCGGCCCTTTTTTATGATGACTGGACCTTCACGATCGGCCCATTGCGCCCTTCGAGTCCATCGCCAACGAACAACCGACTGACCCTCTGTTAAAGCAGTATGGAGAGACAGATGTCACTGGACAAACAACGGAATTTTGTAGACGGCCGCTACCTGTCGAATGAGAGCGGCGAGTGCTTTGATGTATATAACCCGGCGACCAACGAAGTCAGCTATCAGGTTGAGGTTGCCGACGAAAAGGTACTGGCAGAAACCATCGAGAGCGCCAAGCGCGGTTTTGACCAGTGGTCAGCGATGATGCCGGTAGAGCGCAGCCGCATCCTGCAGAAAGCAGTAGCACTGTTGCGCGAGCGCAACGACGAACTGGCAGCTATCGAAGTGACTGATACCGGCAAGCCCTGGCAGGAAGCCAGTGTTGTCGACGTGGTGACTGGGGCCGACTCCATCGAATTCTTTGCCGGCCTGGCTGCAGGCATTGAAGGCAATCAGCAGCAAGTCGGTGAGGACTTCTACTACACCCGCCGCGAGCCCCTGGGCATCTGCGCCGGAATCGGTGCCTGGAACTACCCCTTACAAATCGCTTGCTGGAAAGCCGCCCCGGCCCTGGCCTGCGGTAACGCCATGATCTTCAAGCCTTCCGAAGAAACCCCCAAAGGTGCTTTGAAGTTGGCTGAAATCTTTATTGAAGCGGGCATGCCCCCGGGTGTTTTCAACGTAATCCAAGGTGATGGCGCCGTGGGTGCCTGGCTGACTAACCACCCGGATATCGCCAAGGTTTCCTTTACCGGCGAAGTGGGTACCGGCAAGAAAGTGATGGCCGCAGCGGCTTCCAACCTGAAAGAAGTTACCATGGAGCTGGGTGGCAAGTCCCCGCTGGTGATCTTTGATGATGCCGACCTGGAGCAAGCCGTTTCTGCTGCCATGCTGGGCAACTTCTACACCCAGGGCGAAATCTGCACCAACGGTACCCGGGTATTTGTACACCGCAGCATCCACGATCAGTTCCTCGCTCGTCTGAAAGAGCGTGTTGAGCAAAATATTATTGCCGGTGATCCGATGAATCCGGACACCAACTTCGGCGCCCTGATTTCTGCCAAGCACCAGCAACTGGTAATGGACTACATCAGCAAGGGTAAAGAGGAAGGCGCGACCCTGCTCTGCGGCGGCCACACCCTTTCACCAGAGAATTCCCCCAACGGTTACTTCGTTGCTCCCACCGTATTCACCGACTGTCATGACGATATGACCATCTGCCGCGAAGAGATCTTCGGCCCGGTAATGTCGGTACTGGTCTTTGATGATGAAGACGAAGTGATCCGCCGCGCTAACGATACCCGTTTGGGCCTGGCAGCAGGCGTATTTACCCGTGATATCACCCGCGCCCACCGTGTGATCCACCAGATGCAAGCGGGCATCTGCTGGATTAATGCCTACGGCGCCTCCCCGGCGGAAATGCCGGTGGGCGGATACAAGTTATCCGGAATCGGACGCGAAAATGGACTTGCGACCCTGAACCACTACACCCAGCTAAAAGCGGTATATGTGGGCCTGGCACCACTGGAAAGTCCATTTTAAGCGGTACCCTGTATGAGTGAGTTTGATTACATCATTGTCGGCGCCGGCTCTGCCGGTTGCGTTCTGGCCAACCGCCTGTCTGCCCAGGAAGATAAAAAAGTCCTCCTGGTAGAGACTGGTGGCAGCGATCGCAGCATCTTTATCCAGATGCCCACCGCGCTGTCCATCCCCATGAATACCGACAAGTACGCCTGGCAGTTTATGACTGAGCCAGAGCCGTACCTGGATAACCGCAGCATGCATTGCCCCAGAGGCAAGGTGCTCGGTGGTTCATCCTCGATTAACGGGATGGTTTACGTGCGCGGGCACGCCAAAGACTTTGATGAGTGGGCACAGCACGGCGCCGAAGGCTGGGACTACGCCCACTGCCTGCCCTACTTTAAACGCTCTGAGACCTGGGCTTTCGGCGGTGACGATTACCGTGGCGACGAAGGTCCTCTGGGGGTCAACAACGGCAACGAAATGGCCAACCCCCTTTATGGAGCCTTTATCGAAGCTGGCAAAGAAGCTGGCTACGACTACACCGCAGATTACAACGGTGAGCAGCAAGAGGGCTTTGGCCCTATGCATATGACGGTAAAAGATGGAAAGCGTTGGTCTACCGCCAACGCCTATCTGAAACCGGCCATGCAGCGCCCCAATTTGACGGTATTGACCCATGCCACTGTGCATAAGGTGATTCTGGAAGATAAACGGGCAGTCGGTATCAAACTTGAACGCAAGGGAAAGATCCTGGAATTCAAGGCGCGGCAGGAAGTCATCCTCAGCGCAGGTCCCATCGGCTCCCCTCACCTTCTTCAGCTCTCCGGAATCGGAGATCCCGACACACTGGCAGAAGCCGGTATCGAACTCCAACACGAACTTCCCGGCGTCGGCCAAAACTTGCAGGACCACCTGGAGTTCTATTTCCAGTTCCGCTGCAACCAGCCGATTTCCCTGAATGGCAAACTCGACCCCTGGAACAAATTCCTGATCGGCGCTCGTTGGATACTGAAGAAGGATGGTCTCGGAGCCACCAACCATTTCGAGTCCTGCGGTTTTATTCGCTCCAAAGAAAACGTGGAGTGGCCGGACCTGCAATACCATTTCCTGCCAGCAGCCATGCGCTATGACGGCCGCGAAGCTTTCGATGGCCACGGCTTCCAGGTGCATATCGGACACAACAAGCCCAAGAGTCGCGGCAGGGTCAAAGTGGTGAGCAGTGATCCCAAGCAATCCCCTTCCATCCTGTTTAATTATTTACAGGAGAAAGAGGATATTGAGGGTTTCCGCGCTTGTGTGCGGCTGACTCGCGAGATTATCAATCAGCCGGCTTTCGACGAGTACCGGGGCGATGAAATCCAGCCTGGCACCGATATCCAGACTGATGAACAAATTGACGCTTTCGTACGGGAATCCGTCGAGAGTGCTTACCACCCGTCCTGCTCCTGCAAGATGGGCACTGATGCAATGGCAGTGGTAGACCCGGAAACCCGTGTACACGGTTTGCAGGGCTTGAGAGTTGTAGATTCCTCCATCTTTCCGACCATTCCCAACGGCAACCTGAATGCGCCCACCATTATGGTGGCGGAGCGGGCTGCTGACCTGATTTTAGGGCGCCCTGTATTGGCGCCCTCCGAGGCACCGGTAGCGACCAAAGCTACCAGCACTCAGCGACCTGGCCGCCCTGCGCGCTCAGTGAGCTGAATTTACGTCGGCGCTCTGGCAGAGATTTGACTGCCCCCTTCAAATGCGACGGGGATACTCAAATCTCGCACAGCAACGCCCTTGAGGGGCGCCGGCATACCAATAACTAGCTGGAGACTCAGCATGACAGCTTGGCTTTCTGCGGGATTATTATTTACCTTCACGGCAATAATTTTCTCGCTGATTAAATGGGGAAATGTGAAGATGGTCGGGGTGACCCCGGTTAAAACCTTCACTTTTATAGCGATCCTTTTCACCTCCGGCCTCGATGTAGGCCTTATCATGTTCCCCCTCACCGAGTTCGGTGGCTACGCAGACCTAACCGCAAACCCAGAATACGGCTTCACCAACGCACTCGCGATTGAGTTTGGTTTTTGGGCCTTCCTGATCTGGGGTTTCTACTTCCTCACCTGTTTTTACTTCTGCATTATCGAGCCCAAAGTTAAATTCTTTGAGATCGGCCTGGTAAAGCTGATCAACAACGTGGTGATTATCGGTACCTGCGCGTTTACCGCCTACCTGCTGCTTAGCAACCTGCCCTGGTATCTGCCACAGGTTGGCGATGGTGAAACCATTGTTGGCACCTTCTACCTGATCGTCTTTGCCGTGATCGCCGCTGCGGTCTACTCATCCACCAGCCTGCGCTATGTGCGCTTCCTCAGCTTGGCGACTACCTGGATGTTTATTGGCCTGATCGCGGTAATGTGGGTAGGCGCCTTTACCGGTGAGAACGGTAGCGTTGGCGACTTCGCTTCCACCTTTGCGCTGCTCGGCGGTTACTTCGGTAATATCCACCAGTTCGTGCTGCCGCTGAATGACTACCACGAGTTCTACCTGTTCTGGTGGTTTGCCTGGAGCATTATGATTGGCCAGTTTACCTCCCGCTTTGTGGGCGGCCTGCGCACTTACCAAGTGCTGGCGGCGATGCTGATCTTCCCATCCATCCCCATCGCGCTCTGGTTCACCGTGCTCTACTACTACTCCAGCCAAGGCTTAGATACCAGCGGCTTCTACAACCTGGCCATGGTCATTGTGGGCATTACCTTCGTGATCAACTCGCTGGACTCCCTGATTCGCCTGTACACCGACAACCTGGGTATGACTGTTGCGCGTCTGGGCAAGTGGAAATACTTCGTCCTGAACCTGGTTGCGATGAGCCTGCTCACCCTGTTGTTCAAGCTCAACTTCCTGCAAATCCAGTGGATCGGCGCCCTGGTAATTGGCATTTTCTTCTGCTGCCTGGGTTACATCCTGGTGAAACGCTTCAGGGCGGTAGCAGCTATCGACTCCTCGCCTAAAGAAAACAAGATCGACTTTAGCAAGATCGAACTGGCGAGCTAACTGTTGAAATCCCCCGCCTGGTTTGGCGGGGGCTACAAAATATAAATAAGTGGTAATTGAACAATGAAATCAACTTTGAAACTTTCTGCACTGACCTGTGCTTCCCTGCTGGTGCTTGCCCAACAATCCCAGGCAGAGCTGTCCTCTACTGTTAACCTGACTACTGACTACACCTTTAACGGTGTCAGCCAGACTCAAAACGACCCAGCACTGCAAGCCAGTCTGGACTACGGTTTTGATAGCGGCTGGTATATCGGCACCTGGGCTTCCAACGTAGACTTCGGTGAAGAAGACGATACCAACCTGGAGTGGGATTTTTACGCAGGTAAGTTCATGCAGCTTACCGATAAAGTAAGCCTGGACACAGGACTCGCCTATTACACCTATCACGGCGATGATGATCTCTCTAATGACTACGCCTATCCGGAAGCTTATGCCAAGCTTGGCTACAGCTCTGCTCTAGGCGAATCAGAAGTCAATGGCTGGTATAGCTGGGATTACTTTGGCACGGGCGGTGGTCATTACATTATGATGCTGGCGCATACCTTTGAGTTTGCAGAAGGTCACAACGTTCGCTTCAGTGTTGACCGCTCTACCAGCGTCAATAAAGACAAATGGACCTGGGATGGTAAAAAATCTTACAACCACTACCGAGTGGAGTATATGACTTCCCTGGAAGGTTTTGATTTCAATGTTGCCGCCGAGAATACCAATCTCGACGTGGGCACTGCTGACGAGCGAATTGTCTTCTCTGTTGCCCGCACTTTTAGCCTTTAAACTATAAGTGCAGCCGGGGCTTTAGATAGCCCCGGCATATCTTACTGGTCTGCTCTCAGGGTGTTTCTTCTTTTCCGTCCTGGCCAGTCTTCTCTGCAGATCTCAACACAACTTGTCCTGATTCAGTATTCCCACCCCAGGCACTTTCCTCAGCTACCCCCTCCAAAACAATTTCCTTCTCAAGGATAACTGGGTGCAAATTCAAGTCATGCCGTGCAACTTTAACCATTGAGATACACAGCAAGAGGGCAATTAGCAGCAAAGGGACACCGGCGATAATGCTTGCCGCCTGCAATGCTTCCAGCCCTCCAATAAGTAACAAAGCAATAGGCATTACTGCCAGCGCGAAGGCCCAGAAAATTCGATTCCACCGAAGCGGCTCGCCATGGACCTCTTTCTGCACAACTGCGGCAAGAATATGAGATATGGAGTCAAAAGTAATGACAGTAAAAACCAGCGCGATCAGCGTATACAGCAACACAACTAACTGGCTCGCCGGCAACTTATCTAAAACGGTAAAGATCACGGTATTGGCCCCCTGCTGATTCAGTATTTGCACCAAATCCAGCTCGCCCGAAAAATGCAAGTAGACGCCGTAGTTGCCTAGCACCATAAAAAACAAGAAGCAGCCAAAAGTTCCAAAAAATAGCGATCCAAGAATCATCGCCTTGATAGTCCGCCCTCCAGAGATACGCGCAATAAATAAACCAATACTCGGTGCAAAAACCAACCACCAAGCCCAATAGAAGACGGTCCAGTCTTGAGGGAAGCGAGTATTGGGGAACTGTTGAAAATGAGAGAAGGACTCAGTCCAAGTGGCCATTTGCAAGAAGTTATGCAGCGCTCTCCCCAGGGAATCCAACCCACTATTGAGCATAAATAGTGTTGGTCCCGCGATAAACACGAAGAGCAGCAAGACGAGCGAGAGAAAAATTGTAAAGTTTGATAGGACACTAAGGCCCCGCTTTACGCCGGCAAGAGCACAGTAACCAAACAATAGCGCACAAAATATCAGTGCCCCAACCTGAAATCCCACCCCAGTAGGAACCCCAAATAGCTTATGCAATCCCAATATAATCAACGGCGCCGCAATACCAAGCCGTGTAGCCGCGCCCCCTAACATGCCAAATACCAGGGAAGTATCGATAAGCTTACCAATGGGCCCTCCCACGCTACGATCACCCAATACTGGCGCGAGCGCTTGGCTTAACTTTAGAACCTTGCGTTTACGCACATAGTAGTAATAGGCAATTGGCAGTGCTGGGATCAGATAGATAGACCAGGCCAGCGGTCCCCAGTGAAAGATACCGTAGGAAACTGCCCAGCGCGCAGCTTCAGCTGAGCTTGCTTGAACCTGGAACGGTGGCTGTTGGTAATAGTAGATCCATTCAACCATCGACCAATACAAAATAGAGGCGCCAATACCGGAAGAAAACAGCATGGCAGCCCAGGATAGAGTTGAGAATTCGGGGCTCTCTTTCCCCCCTCCCAACTTTATCCTGCCGATATCACTAAAGGCGATATACAGCACAAATAACATCGCACCTAAGCCAAGCAGGAGATAAAAGACCCCCAACTTTTCTGTCACCAGATCTTTAGCTGTCAATAACCATAAAGAACCCGCCTCGGGAAAGAGGATCAAGGGCACTGTCGCCACTAGTAGCAATGCAAAAGAGCCCCAAAAGGTGGGCTTGTCTATGAGGTCCTTTGATCCCCTATTCAATAAGGGTCCCCTCTTGAAAAGATTTTCTCGAAGAAAGTGGAATTTAACTGGCTGTTTAATCGATCACAGCTTGGTGATTTTATAACCCCCAAAAACAGAACCGTTGAAAGTAAAAGCGCCAATCTTTAAGACAAGCACTACACTGCCATTGGTCAACGGTAGGCATGACGTGATTAGCACCTTTCCGATTGCTGATTTAACAGGCCGAGTGCAATTCAAGTGTGAACAGGATGTGCATACTCAAATACTATTTGAAACGGGGCTTTCCCAAAGAATTACCGAGAAGCGATATGTATAAGAAGGCCATCGCCGCCATCGCGGGCTTGGTGCTATTTGCATGCACCAAGGACCAGGCCAGGAATATCGATGTTAATGATTTTGAACCTGAAGCAAAGACAGGTATCTATGACATATCCCAAGAAGACTGTGAGCTAATGAGGCTCCGGCAGGTACTTCGGAGCAACTCCCCTATTGGCTGTGAAAGGCTGAAAAGAGTCGTCTTCAATTATGTGCCTCTCTTGGATACCCCTGCTCAGGATAATGTTGGTATCGGAGCTGATCTAGACCGCAGAGGCGCTGTTGTTGTACTTGATATCGTTGCCAAGAACGTCCTGTCTTTATTTGGCGAGATATACCGATCTCGCTTTCCAATACAGTCAGCCATTCCTGTCGAATATTTTACTCTGCAAGAGCGAATGGCAGATGATCGAAACAACACACTGGCTTTTGATTCCCGGCCTATTACTGGCGGAAGCAGATGGTCTGAGCATGCTTATGGTGTTGCTATTGATATTAACCCCCTACAAAATCCCTACCTGTATATTGATAAACACACCCGAGCCAAAGTAATCCCTAAGGATGCAACAGAAGGATATTTAAACCGGGCAAAGTTTCGCCCGGGAAAGCCAACCCGCATGGGGATGTCTGAAGATGTAACCACAATCTTTGCCAGGCATGGCTTCGTTGTCTGGGGTGGAGACTGGAATGTCCCGATTGACTATATGCACTTCCAGGTTGGTTCCCGTCAATTCATTAACCGCCTTGTAACTTTGCCAAAGGAGAGTGCAAAACAACTATTTAACCGATATACACAGCAATTGAATCTCTGTTTTGAGGAGAGCAACTCGATAAAAAGCGCTACTCACCTCAGAAAACATTGTGTCGATAAAGTGGTATCAGAATTTGATGGAGAGCAGGAGTGAAAACGGCCTCCTCCTGCTGCCCAACTATTAAAGTCGAGACGGATGGCTTCCCGGATCGCCCTCTATATGGGGTTTGTCATCGTGGGATACGCCGTGCTCCGTCTGGGCCGGAACCTCCCAATTCCCCTCTTCTGTCCACGGATCATCCTCTGGAAACTCTTCAATATAGATTTCCTTCTCTTCATAGCTCGGCTGGTAGCGCAGGTCATAGTGAGCGGCTTTCACAATCGATATGCACAGCAGCAAAGCAACAACTAAAAGCGGCACGCCACCGATCACGCTGGCAGTTTGCAGCGTATCCAGGCCGCCCAAAAACAGCAGCGTTATCGGCATCAGTGAAAGCGCAAATGCCCAGAACAGGCGGTTCCATCTAGCTGGCTCTTCATCGACCTCTTTCTGCACAACAGCGGCAAGAATGTATGAGATGGAATCGAATGTAGTTGCAGTAAAGATGAGGGCGAGCACCGTATATACCAGAATCACCAGTTTACTGCCGGGAAGTGTCTTGAGTGTGGCAAAAATTGCAGCGGTTGCGCCCTGCTCATTTAGCATCCCCACCACATCCAGCTCACCGGAAAACTGTAAGTAGACGCCGTAATTCCCCAGCACCATAAAAAACAGGAAACAGCCTAAGGTGCCATAAAAAATGGAGCCAACCACCATGGTCTTAATGGTCCTCCCCCGTGAGATACGCGCAATAAACAAGCCGACACTGGGAGCGAAAACCAACCACCACGCCCAATAGAAGATGGTCCAGTCTTGGGGAAAATGGGTATCCGGGAACTGCTCAAACTCTGCAAATGGCTCAGTCCAGGCGGCCATATGGAAGATGTTATCCAAGACACGACCCAGGGCATCCAAGCCGGTGTTCAACATAAATAAGGTGGGGCCAACCAGGAAAACAAACAGAAGCAGTACAATAGACAGCCACATATTCAGGTTGGAAAGTGCGCGGATACCCTTCTTAAGCCCAACAAAAGCGCTATAGCCGAAGATTGCCGTGCATATCATCAGCACTACAACCTGGGTTCCCAGCCCGGTGGGCACGCCCAAGAGTTCATGAGCCCCCTGAGTGATCAGCGGCGCAGCAATTCCCAAGGTCGTAGCACCGCCGCCCAACATACCAAAGATAAACAGCACGTCGATCAGCTTGCCGAGTCCGCCCTGGGCGCGCTGCTCCCCCAAAACGGGCATCAGCGCCTCACTAATTTTCAGCACGCTATGGTTTCGAACGTAGTAGAAGTAAGCGATCGGCAAAGCGGGAATCAGGTAGATGGACCACGCCAGCGGGCCCCAGTGAAAAATACCGTAGGCAACTGCCCAGCGCGCAGCTTCGGGGGTGCCTCCTTCAACCTGGAAAGGTGGGGTTTGGTAATAGTAGATCCACTCGACCATAGACCAATAGAGAATCGATGCACCGATGCCGGCACAAAACAGCATTGATGCCCAGGATATGGTGGAGAACTCAGGGTTTTCTTCAGGTGTTCCCAGCTTGATCTGGCCGATATCACTAAACACGATATAGACCATAAAGAGAATTGCCCCGACACCCAGTGCCAGATAGAAAACCCCCAGCTTGTCAGTGACGAAACCTTTAGCGGCTAAAACCCAGGCGGCACCAACTTCGGGGAACAGCACCAGTGGGATTGTCACTGCCAACAACAGCGCCAGCGAACCAAAAAACGTGGGTTTATCGATGATTTCTCTGAAATGATTGGACAACACTTGCCTCCCAAATGCCTTATGAACCGCGGCAAATAAAAGCAAGGGGGACTTTATATAAGGAACTTTATTATGCGGTGTTAGTGAGTAGGACTTATATAAGGATAGGTAGATCAACTACAGCTAAATTTGCTCTTACTTATCTTTAATAGTACCAGCTAGTCAAAGTATTTCAATTTGACAGTTGTCACATCTGTTTAGATGCGACAACCAATTGAACTGGGGCTATCAACTGACGACGACCCCAACCTGCCGCTGAACTACTGCTTACCCAAAGATTTTTCCAGTTGGGCAAACTGCCCTTGCAGCATTGCCTTCTCCTGTAGAAGGATACGATTCTCGTCTGACAAGGTCTCTATCCGGTCTTTTGTAGCACCCAGTTCAGCATCCAGCCTTTCCAAAGATACTTGCTGAAGCTGAATCTCCTTAGCTTGCCCTACACCGCTGCTCTGGAGGCGGGTAACCTCATCCTGTAATCGTGTAATTTCAGAAGATTGGAGCTCAGCGCTTGCCGCCTGCTCTTCAGCCTGCCGCTTGTAGTTTGCCGCTTCGGCTTGAGCGGCGCCTATATTTTCACGCAACTCCTGCTTTTCCCGATTGAGTTCAGTAATTAATGCCTGCCCCTGTTTATACAGGAGATCCTGCTCAGAAATCCTCTGTTCCGCCAACCCAAATTGCTCCGTCAGTGAGGTCACCTGCCCCTTAAGTTGCTCACTGGAAGATCGAAACTGATCTCGCTCGTGCTGCCGGTCTGTAGCTGTTCGTTGCTGGAAGTGCTCAAAGTGTTCGCGCACATCGCGATTCTCCTGCTTCATCTCTTCAATTGAGGCCTTCTGCTCCTCAGCTCGAACCGAGGCCTGCTCCAATTGAAACTCACTTTTTTCCAGTTCTGACTGAGTTTCACCCAGGGTAACTTTGAGGCGGCGCTTCTCACCTTCAGAAGCTGAAAGCTTCTGCTCCAGCTCGCGAATCAATGCGGTTTGCTTGCTACTGGTCTCTTGAGCTTCATTTAGTCTCTCTGTTATCTCCAGCTCTTTAGCTTCAAATTCCTGCTGAACCTGCTCCACTCTTTGGTCCGCATCGCCCTGGATACGCTGATGAAGCCCTTTCAGTGCCTCCACCAGATCTTTAGGCAAGCCGCTGACATCAGTGCTGCTGGAACTCTCGCTTTTCCACCGTTTTAGAAGCGGCGCAATTGTACTTTTACTCCCAGTCCCCAGATGAGCGCGCACCCTATCAACTGTCGGTTCCTCCCCCCGGGCCTTAATCGCCTTTGCTGCTTCAAAAATGTCCAGATAGGTGACCCCTGTGCGCGCCATTAGCCTTTCCTCAGATTATTTTGTACCAAATTACGTATTACGTAATAATACATAATATATAAAAATAAACCAATTCTTGAATTAACCCATCTAACCTTCGATAATGATTATTATCGAAGGTTATAAAAGTAAGATAGCCCCCATTTAACGTACCCTCAGTACAAATAGTGGTTTCCGGGTGACACAGAATTCATGAAAAAACAGCCCCTAGCCTCAACCAAAATCCAGACTCAATCCCCGCTCAGCAGTACATCTACCGGGGGTGGAGCACTTCTGACTGAGGATGACATTCAGAAGTACCTGCGAGCAGCGACTTCAGACAGCACTCGCAAAGCCTATCGGTCTGCCATTCGCCAGTTCGAGAAATGGGGAGGCCGACTCCCCACCGATAGCCATTCACTGGTTAGCTATCTATTGATTCGGGCCGAGCAATTGAACCCACGCACCCTGGATTTGCACCTAACCGCCATAGGCCAGTGGCACCTTTATCAAGGCATCGCCAACCCAGTTACTGAACCGCTGGTACAGAAAACCATGCGCGGTATTCGCCGCACCCACGGAAAACCCAAGCAAAAAGCCAAGGCGCTGAGCCTCGAACACATTGCAGCCCTCACCCGACAGTTGCGCTCTCAGCCTGAATCCAAGAAGAAGACCCGTGACTTGGCATTGGTGCTGGTAGGTTTCTTCGGCGCCTTCCGGCGCAGTGAGTTGGTGGCGATCCAGGTAGAAGACCTGATATGGGAGGAGGAAGGCTTGATCATTCGCCTACCCAAATCAAAAACGGATCAAAGTGGTCAGGGAATGATGCGCGCCCTTCCCTACGGCACCCCTGAAATCTGCCCCGCACGAGCACTTAAGTCCTGGCTAGACGTTAGTGGCATTAGAACTGGGCCAGTATTTCGGTCAGTGAATCGCTGGGATACGGTGCAAAGTCGACAGTTAAACCCCACAGCTATCAACGATCTACTGAAAAATCTCGGGGAGGTCTGCGGTTTTGACTTTGTTGCCGAACTCAGCAGCCACAGCTTTCGCCGAGGCCTGTCCACTTCCGCAGCGCGAGAAAAAGTTGGCTTTGAGCTAATCAAGAAGCAAGGTGGCTGGAAGAGTGACGCCACTGTCTGGGAGTATATTGAGGAGGGACAACAGTTTACCGACAACGCCTCAGCTATCTTGATGAAGAAGATGTCGGAACTACTATCTTAAGAAGCTGCTATTGACCTACTGGCAAGTCCCGCCTTTCAGGCGGGCAGTATATGTGCGGAAGTAATCAGCCTGGGGGCTTGTTACGGCACAAACTTAACAAGTGTGTGATTTTCGCCTTCAAGTTCATTTTCTATGATGCTAGAAATTACCTCCCAATCTCCACCGGCAAGCCCCGCACCTATTAGAGGATACCCAATCCTCTTCCCCGGAAAATCTTTCTTAACTTTGGTGAATACACTGCGTATAGCCTCATAATCCGCCATTACCCCCTTACCTCTCCAGTGAAACTGAGTGTAAGCATTGACGACCGTAAAGCTGGCCTCTAACTGTGATATGTAAGCACTTGAATACGTACCCAGTTTAAGTCGTGAGCCTTTTTCTGTACCCAAGTCTGCTGCGTAGGCTTCAGGGAAAAGCTTCTTGATAGTTAAGGCTATCCCCTTTCCCATTTGGCACTGGCAATTACACCCATGAACAATTACATCAAAATGGCCCTCAAGTGCCATTTTGATCAAATCACCTTCTACTACGTTCATTCGCGACCTCTGGAAATCTGAAACGCCTCAATAACCCTTGGCTCGTATTCAATGAGCTAAGGTGCAAGCTGTCTAGCGCAATTGTAAACCCTCTTGATTGATTATTGCCCTCAACTAAAGGCGGTCTCAAATCTTGGCTTATAGATAGAAGCATGCTTGTTGATAGACTTAAAGCATCGGATGTGACAGAAAAATCGTTGTATATCTAGCTTTTCCGTAGACTGATCAACATTGGCTACAAGATCTACTGCACAAGGATCAAGTCCCCCTTGATTTTCAATATGCTTCCCGCACAAAAAGCACTGATAACTTTTGTTGTCTCTCATAAATGAATAACTTTTACATTTGTAATACTAACTTACCCTACGCTCTTCGTACGATTAGATAAATCATACTTTATTAGCGCCGCTTTCAGGTGTTTTGCAGACTTAGATGTTTCATTCAAAAACCACAAGACTTCACAAACAAGAAAGAAGAATGCGATTCCAATTAAAAGATAGTCTTTCTTTACTATCCCATAGATTGCTGCCGCACAAAGCGGAAATATATAAGGCCAGTATGCAATCAAAGTTCGCTTCAGACTCGGAGCTTCAGCAATGCATTGAGCAACAACAGCTCTCTCTTCTGAGGTCAATTTCACAACTAATCTCTTGATATTCTTGTAAGACGGCGATTATTTCTATCCGTGTAGCAAGCTCGCCCCCACGAAACCTTATATGTTATTTTTCAAGCGAATCTGGCCAGACTGCGACGCATTGTCGATAATCCATTACCTTATATTCTTTAGTCAAATACACACAATTTTCACCATCAACTGATACAAACCTCTCCCCTTCAGGTAATACATATATCGGGAGCAGCTCTACAATATACCCTTGACCCGCTGAGCGGGCATTGTACACTATTTGCTCCGCAGCTTTCTTGTGACTAACTTGTTTGTAATAAAATTGGCGAGCCCTATCAACTGCCATAGCCAACTCGGGTGTTACAGTGTAATCCTTGCTCGGTATCCACTCTTGAAGTGCTTCCAGCTCTAGGGGCAAACACATCAAAGCAAAGTAAAATGCTGTACGCTTCATTTAAATACCTGGAGGCTCAAAAATACATGTAATAGATTGTTTTTCACACATTTATCACAAACCTCTTAATAGTTTTACTTTTCTATAGAGATTAAAAGCCATATAGCCAACACTTCAAACAAGCAAGGCAGGCCAGAGGGTTGAGCCACAACTCTGCAGGCAAGTGATTGATATTCGCACCACCACCGATGACCCAGCTACCTACTCTGAATTGAGCTATTTCTATAGTCATGCCAGTATCGAGTAAAATTGCTACATCAGAAACTGTAACTATAAAAGTGATAAAGTAAGCCCTATTATTTGGAAGACTAATTGTTCTTTAGAGTGACTCACTCTTGATACTTATAATGCTCCCATAACAGCCGATCTAAGCAAACTTAAAGTGCTCTACTGCAGTTAATTGGCTGGATATGCCTCCCTAAACCGCAGGCCAATTGCAGAGTACACATATTCAGGCTTGCCGCGCTCTCGCAGGTATTTCTCAACCTTTTTATAGGGGACCAGTAAAGCTATGTCATCGCGATCTATTAGAGCAGCATACCACCCGATTTCCGCCACTTTATTGCTGACACATGATAAGCCCGGGTTAACAAACTTCATGTAACGGCCACTTTGATATCCCCAGCCATGTAATAGCTGAACAATTACTACATCAGGATTAGCTTGATCACCTGACACCTCTAAAATCTTAACCACCGCCAAGTTTTTATCATTAGCAATATCTTTGTAGTTTAAGCCAGTTTCCGGATAAATATATTGAAATTCACCGTAAGGCGTTGTAGGTAGAATAATTGTTGGCGGTGGGTAATCACAAGCCAGTGTCTTCGGCACCGCCAAAATCAGTAAAGATAAAGTTAGACCATATTTCATATTTGTACCCCACAAAGCTCCTACAAGCGGCAGTCTTGCTGGGAGTGCGCTTTCGTCTATAAAGTAGCGATAGTTGATAAACTTGCTAAGTGTTCTATACACCAAGCTTAACATGCTATCACCTGCACCTAGATTATAAACACCACCCAGCATGGGCTACAGCCTCTCTGGGTGCAGCACTCTCCCTGCTTGCTTCATACGAACAAAATCAACGATACCTCAAGAGAAAGGCAAGCTAAAAAGGTTCGCCTGGGGCTGGAAACGTAAGTGTTGGCTAATTAGTAAGCGATACGAGCATCATTATTGCCTGATGATTATGGCAAATGAATATACTGGGCTATAAAACCGACAATAACACCAGCACCTTTACTGCTTGCTATGGGTCTCATTGAAGATTGATTCCCAGTCCTGATCAAAGGTCTCGGGTATTGACGAGGAAGTCCTCCGAAAGAACAGCACCCCAACATGAGCTTCGTGCCCCTTCTTACCGGTGCTGTCAGCAGTAACCTCCTCAATAAAGCCTCGCATAGTGCCACTGCCATCGAGGGTCAAATTTGTAACACTCTCATCGGACACATCAACAGCTACCACTTGAATTCTATTGCCACTCTTCATATAGGCAAAGATACCGATATCCTTAGCTATAGTGGTCTCATTCACCTTCTCTTCAACTGCAGTTAGTTGGTGCTTAACATCCGGCTTCTTCGTTACCTCAAGATAGCGACCGCCACCGCCCACCCCCGTTTGTTTGAGGACCTTAAAAGTTCGGCAAATCTGCCCCTTTTCTAAGGTAAAGGCATCTGAGCTATGCTCGTAAAAAATAAACGACTCACCTTCAATCGCACACCAGACCCCTTCCAGGGAATCTTTGGCTTCCGATTGGGCATTGGCGTGAGTAGCAACAAGAGTCAGAAGCACTGAGGGCAACAGAAGTGATAGCTGATTGATTATTTTCATGGTGACTTCCAAGATGGTAGTCAGTCAAATATAGGCGCAGCTTTACGGTTAGATAATCTTGGAGCAAGCTGAATCACGCCAATAGTAACTCGGCTACAGCTCTCAATCGGACCCTGGGTGGATAAATCAAAGTCTGATACCCACAAGATATATCAACTGAGACCGTGTCGCAGATCTATTTTGATGAAGTTCAGTCCATCCTCTTTGAAATCACGGGATTAGAACTCAGGCTATTATCTAAGTGGTGGCAAGGAGGCCCAAGATGACGACGTTAAATCAAAAGCAAATTGAAGACTGCAAGTCTAGTGCGTCGGACTTCTCCGACCTCAAGGCGCTATTCCTCAACTGCACCCTAAAACCTACGCCTGAACTCTCCCACACAGACGGTCTAATTCGCATATCCAGGGAAATCATGGAGCGCAACAAAGTCTCAGTTGAGGTTTTACGCCCTGTTGATCACGACATCGCTTTTGGTGTTTACCCGGATATGACGGAGCATGGCTGGGACACTGATGAGTGGCCACTGCTCTATCGCCGGGTTGAAGACGCAGATATCCTGGTTATAACCACGCCGATCTGGTTGGGAGAGAAATCCTCTGTCTGCACCCAAACTATTGAAAGGCTCTATGCGAACTCAGCTGACCTGAACTCTAAAGGCCAGTACGCATACTACGGCCGGGTGGGCGGCTGCCTTATCACCGGCAATGAAGATGGCGCAAAGCACTGCGCCATGAATATTCTCTACTCTCTGCAACACCTTGGCTATGTTATCCCTCCCCAGGCAGATGCGGCATGGGTGGGAGAAGCTGGCCCCGGCCCCTCGTATCTTGACCCCGGTTCCGGTGGTCCACAAAACGACTTTACCAATCGCAACACCACCTTTATGACCTGGAACCTGATGCATATGGCGCGAATGATAAAAGATGTGGGGGGTATTCCCGCCCACGGCAACCAGCGCTCTGCCTGGGATGCCGGCTGTAAGCCCGACTTTCCTAACCCGGATTATCGGTAGTAGCACACTTGACTAAAGAGTATATTTGGCCTGCGGAATTGGCCGGTAATGGGATTGCACACAAAACTCAGGCACTTGCGGGCACTTCAATTACTCCAGTTTCATATTATTCCAGCTTAACTTACAATACTGGTAGTGATCTCAAGCGACTCTTTATCAAACCGAAATAGATAACCAATAACATTTATTGATGGCTCAACTATATGTATAGATAACCTGAAGCAGGCCCCAGCCCCTAAAATAACTCCAAGTTGGTTCGCAAACTAATCGCCACAACCTCTCCAATCTAAAATATTAATTAGATTAAAAGCTTAATTTAACCTCTAGGTGCACCACGCAGCACACACTTAGCCCATGAATGGGTTCTATTTATCCTGTATTACAGCCTCGGATAGATACCAATAAAGGTATATCAGCTATTGCTCGGTGGGCGAGTACATACTTATAGCAATAGCGTACAACATAAAGGTGAGTGACTATAGAAACCAACTCACCCCTATAATTAACTAAGTGTTATTCAGAAACTCTGTTTAGTATTATAATTTGCTTAGTAGCACCTGCCACAGAAACAAACTCCGTCATACCTTGAACGGCATAATACCCGCTCGGTAATGGGGCTCCGTCACTATAGAATCGGTCCGGTTGCTTTGTAACTGCTACTTGAATATATTCATAATCATTAGGGCTATGACCATAAATAACGTAGTCATCTATGATATTAACAACCTTATAGCTTTCCGTGTAATCTTGCTCGACAAGATAGGACTTTGCTTCGCTGATTGATGAATACCCGTCACTGAGCTTATAGATAAGAGAGGTAATTCCTTGGGATACCCCTTTATACCCAAGAGATTTTGCTCTCGATTGCTCCGCTGCATAAGCTTCTTTAGCTTTTCGCTGTTGTTCCTGCTGCTTTTTCTCTTCAGCTTTGCGCTTTAGACTATTTTCTTGATCAACTTTTTCCTTCAGCGCTAGATATTTTGGTTCAAATACCTGATTACAGCTCTCAATTTCCTGTTTCTTCCACGAAGAAACTCTACTATCCAACTGTTTTGCTTCTTCTAAATCTCTTTTATAACCATTATAGTAATCGGAAATTGAATCATAATTAGCATTAAATTTTTCGGGGTCATCAATCCACTTATTTGCATGCTCGCACTTCCATAAAGCTTGATTGATTTTCTCTTGCGCCTCTCCCCCAGGCATTCCTGCGCTTTCCTCTGCCAACTTATTATCTGTTATATTAATCACTCGCTTGCAATCGGACACTACCTCAGAAAATGATTTCCCTGTAACAAAACGCTTTAAATTGAAAGTCTTACCACCCTTTGACTCAAGCTTTTCCAGGTCACGCATAATCCAGCGCTTATGGTCGTTGAACTCCTTTAACTCCCAGTCAAATCTGACTTCAGGTCTTGGAAACTCTAAAGCAGGGATCTCCTTACAATTCTTAACTATGTTATTCATCAGCTCCGTAGTATCTTTATCTGATCCCTTTAAGTTTACTGAAAAGGGGGATACGGACAGCGATAATGCAACTACCAATATTTTCACATCTACTCCTTTATGTGCAAAAAATATCGCAAGCCGACCAAAACCTTATTCAATTAAGTGTTTTAATCTTAAGCTTTTTGAAATTTAAATTGCCCTTCCAATTTATACAAACTTATTGAGTTCTAACTCAATAAGTGTTTGCCATTCTTATAAATGGTTGCCGCACTATTCTATCAAATTTCAACACCTTGCACCAAGGGAAGCGTCTAGCATCAAAACTTACTTTGTATTATGCAAAAAAACAACGCTCTTTCTGGTACATTCGAACCAAAAAACTAGGCCGCTTACATTCAATGTCAACACATTAATTGCAGGGATATTGATATTATCTTAAATACATACAAAATAGATATTCAGGAATAATTTTCATGTCAGAAGACGAGAGTATTATTTCTTACCCATAGTATATTTTTCGAAATTTACTTACTAAACATGTTTAGTAAGCTGAGCAACAAGAGGTCTAGAAATAATATTGTTAGAGATTTCCGAAGAGAAGTATAAGTCTTGCGTGGTAATCTTCAGGTTAACAGATATTAGCAGGAAGTAGTCCTAGGAACCTGCAGGGATACGGGCGACTCAGTACGAGCCCCCTATTTGCCTGGTGCTCGTTAGACTGCCGACTGCCGGATGAAAACCCAATCTTACCCCTCACCTTGCAACAAAATATATATCCTATATTTGGCGGAAAAACAACAGGCATAGCCTAATCCCTATACAGCCGCACGAAATTTGTCTGTTTTTTTCCTTGGCTATTTACAAGTTCAGAATCCGGGGATAAATTGCAACTGTTCACGATTATACCAACCCCTGCCACTCCAGCTTCGCTCATCTCTTCTATCCAGAAATGCCAATGGCAGTCAATAAGAAGGCGTGGCCAGCTGTTACCACGAGGTCCCTTTCCCGAATGAAACCAGAGTTCTTAGCGCATATCCTGGATAGCAAATTATTTATCACCATGTGCCTGATCTCAGTAGTGATGTTATTACGTGGCCTGCTCACGCTAGTAATAGCACGAAGTAGTTGGCAAAAAGCGGATAAGCGCCGCCGTATCAATACCGTACATAACCTTGGCAACTTGTTATTGGTAGTTGGCCTGATAGCAATTTGGGTAAGCGAACTCCGGGACTTTGCCCTATCCATTGCCGCTTTCTCTGTGGCAATTGTATTGGCACTGAGAGAGGGGGTGCAGTGCCTCGTTGGTGGTCTGTATCAGGCAAACATGCGCTCGTTTACTGTGGGAGACTGGATTAAAGTCGGCAATCAATTTGGTGAAGTCACCGATAGTGACTGGCTAAGCACCACCCTTTTGGAAATCGATCCGCACGGTTTGGGCAATGGCTATACAGGAACAACTCTGTACATCCCTAACAATGCCTTCTTTACCCAACCGGTAAAGAACCTGAACTTTATGCGCCGGTATATCGAGCATACCTTTTCGATTACCCGGGAAAGCAAAGGAATGAATCCATTTGAAGCCAAGAAGTTTATCTCTGAGCGACTTAAAGAACACTGCGAGTCCTTCCGTGAAGTTGCCGAACGCTACTGCAACCTGATCGAGAATCGCATGGGCGTTGAGCTGTCGGGGCCTGATGCAAAAGTCTGTATCACGACGAATGAACTCGGCCACGATGTAACCACGGTAACCGTCTTTTGCCCCCGAGAGGAAGCCACCAATATCGAACAGCTGGTGACTGAAGACTTCTATAACTTTTGGTTCGAGAAAACTAAGGACGTGGAGTCCAAAGCTTAACGCAGTTGTATTGAAGGGTATCGGCGATTGAAGCCGCTAGCAGTTCTGCCTAACTAGCGGCTCTTGTATGAATTTGCCGTTAACTTTCCCCATCGACCCGGAAGTTCGCAACCTCCCAGGCGCGCTCACGGATAACCCGCGCATTATCCTCTAGGTTGGAGGTACCTGTAGGGTCTCCATCTATTGTGATATCCGGGTTGGACCACTGCTGAATTCTGGGGCCGCCTCGATCAGACGGGCAATTGTAGGCCATCACACTCCTCCAAGTTGAAGGGGTGGTATTGCAGTAGCCGTGGCCATATTCAAACGGCTCCATATTCGAATCACTGTAGATAATATGTCGGGCTCCCATTAGGTGGCCAATTTCATGGGCAAAGCTGAAGTACCCCGTTGCGCACCCTTCCCTTGCGAAAGCAAAGGCTGTTGATTCCGATGCGTAGATCGTCTTAGCTAATCCACATGATCCGCTGTACAAATCATTGCCGGTTAAAACAATCATTACATCTGCACTATACAAGTCTCTAAGTTCGTATAGTTCTTTAGTTTCTGGATATGCGTCATTCGAAAAGTACTCGCGGTCCACATAGAAGCTACCGCTTTCTGCATAGCTGGTTCTATAAGAGTGAACAATTTCTACCGAGGTATTGACTTCACTATTGGCAAATGAAACATTGGTTTCCTCTTCCAATAAATCCATGTAGGCGGGTACATCACCGGCGTCTGCCTCAAAGGCATCGGTATAAGCAACTATAACGGTTATTTTTCCACCAGAGTCAGTAGTCGCAATTCCTGAGGTTGTGTTTAGCGCGCCAACCTTGGAAGTAAAATCCATCTCTTCGAAGTAGTTACTATCATGGTCGACAAGTGAATTGTCTGGAACCTCAGCGATTGTAACCGCGCCTTTTCCGGCAGGTCTCACTTTGTAGAGCCTACCTTCAGATTGTATTGAGCCAACAATTCTACCGTTGTTCTCGGCTAAGGTGATAAACCCTTTTCCATCCTCAGAAAATGCAGATAGTGAAGCCCTATTTTTTGTTGAGCGAATATTTTGCAAGGTAAACCGTTGCTTGCCGAGCTCACTGGGAACCTCAAGGGTACTACCGGGCTTCAAGCTAAAAATCTTATTATTTAAACTTTTTTTAGTTTTATGTGAGATTATATTTGATCTACTTTCACTCATGGAAGATTCAAAAACAACATTCACATTTTCTTCTGAATAAGCGCCAAATGTAGAAAATAGCAACACGAAAGGCGCAAGAATTTTAAAGCTTTTCACAGACATACTCCCTGTATCCGCTTCTCGGAAAATCAATTTAGAAAGATCCGCACTAAAGATAAAAATAAATCTATTAATGCAGCCTTTAAAATACTGAATAGAAATATTTATTGAAATCCACAGTGCGCGGCTACTCTATATGATTCTTAACTAAAAAAATATTCTTACGCCTACCAATAATTTAACTTCGCAAATTTTTGACAAGTTACTATCTGAAGAGCAGATAACTTTTTGGAAAATTAAATTCAAATGAAAGCTTAATCACAATCCTTTAAATGGAAACTGAAAATATTTTACTTAACCACTCAATAAATGCTCTAACCCTGGGAGATAAAAAGCGATTCTGGGTGAACACAACCGATACCGGCTCGCTGGGCGGGCGAAAATTGGGCAATATTTCAACTAAATTTCCAGCATCCAATTCTTTTTCTACATGAAACTTTGGAAATTGAGCTAATCCGAGCCCCCGCTTAACGCCATCCAAGTAACTCTCTGTCCCAGTTACCGTCAATTGCGCCGGAACTTGCAACGTCTCTACCCTATCGCCAAGACAAAAAGAGAGCGGCGTAGACTTCCCAGTCGTTATAGAGCGCAGCGCTACAACACGGTGACCATTCAGTTGTTCCAAAGAGCTTGGGTGGCCGTAGTGTTCCAGGTATTGCGGCGATGCGCATGTAAGCCGTTCCAGCATGATTAAACGCCTGGCAATCAGCTCACTATCCGCCAAGTGTCCATAGCGAATAGCACAGTCGACCCCTTCTTGGACTAAGTCCACCCATCGATCCCCCTCACTCATTACCAAAGAAATGTCAGGATACTGGGCAAAAAATTGGGGGAGTTGCGGCATAACAAAATGACGGGCAATAGTCCCTTGTACGTCTACCCGCACCTCACCGCCTGGCAATAAACCTGTAAATGCCCCTTCTGCTTCCTCTACGTCCGCAAGTATTGAAATACAGCGCTGATAATACAGTTCCCCATCCAGTGTTGCCCTTACCTTGCGAGTCGATCGCTGCAACAACCTGACTCCCAGCCGCTTCTCTAGCCGGTTGATCACCTGAGTCGATGTCGACCTCGGAATCCCAAGATCAGTAGAAGCGGCTGTAAAACTGCCCCGCTCCACAATCCGCACGTACAAGCGCATCGCATCCAGCTTATCCATATCGCCCTATTGTTTGTTTATTTGGAACAATAGGTTCTATTTTAGCCGGATTATCTACATGAATAACACGAATAGTATGGGAATACAGCCAAATCAGGGAGCTGCAAGGGCGGCTCCAGTAATCACTACGGAGATCATTATGGAGAAAGTGGCACTGGTAACAGGAGCTTCCCGTGGCATAGGCGCGGCGATCGCCTCTCGCCTGGCAAAGGATGGCTTTACCATTCTGGTGAACTTTGAAAGTAATATTTCAGCTGCCGAAAAGTTGGTAAACCGCATTGAAACAGAGGGTGGCAAGGCGGTTACTGCCCAAGCCGATATCAGTGATCAACAGGCGGTTTCACGCCTATTCAACTCGGCAGAAGTCACCTTTGGCGGAATCAATACTGTCATTAATAATGCGGGCATTATGAAACTAGCCCCTCTGGCAGAATGTGAAGAAGATGATTTCGATCGTCAGGTAGCTGTAAATCTTAAGGGCACCTTCAATGTCATGCGTGAAGCCACCGCAAGGCTTCAAGAAGGTGGCCGAATCATCAACTTATCCTCGAGTGTCGTCGACTTGTGTATGCCGAATTACAGCGTATATGCGGCGACCAAGGCAGCTGTTGAAGCTCTGACCCAGGTAGTCGCCAAGGAAATGCGGGGGAGAGATATCACTGTGAATGCCGTTGCCCCAGGGCCTACGGCTACCGAGCTCTTCCTATCCGGAAAGACTGATGAAATGGTGGGAAATCTTGCCAAAATGTCGCCACTTGAGCGATTGGGAAGGCCTGAAGATATTGCGAATACCGTTGCCTTTTTAGTCAGTGAGCAAGGTGGCTGGATCAACGGCCAAGTTATACGAGCCAACGGTGGAATTATCTAGCTTCACAGCCAATGCCCGCTTCAACTTAACAATCTCCAACTGATCGTTATACCAGTTGGAAAGAGGACTAAAAACCAATGGTCGATCAAGCCCAAGTACCGTCGGCTAAATACATCAGGGACACCCTTATCGCTGCAACTATTGCCGGTGCAGCAGCATTCACTTGCTCTATGTTAGAACTACCACCCTGGGCTATGTTTGTTGGCTGGGTTGCTTTCTTTTCACAGCCAGGCTCTGCCTTCAGCGCAATCTCCAGTGGGATTTGTGTTGCTCTGGGAATATTGATGGGGATGACAGCAGCTATAGTTAATGCCCTATTGCTACCAATGATGGGCAATATTGCCTTCGCAGTTATAGTGTTTTCCGTTGCATTTGTGGTGGTATCACTAAGAGGACTGCCACTTGTAGGTAATATCATTGCCTGGTTTTTAGGGTTAATCACTTTCTTTGCAGCCCATCCAGCCAACGTTCTATCTGGAGTGATTGGGCTGACAATAGTGACCGCTCTAGGCATCCTCGCTGGCTATTGCTGCTCCTACCTACAATCTCTTACTGGAGAAAGTAAAGCTAATTGATAGTCAGGGAGTCTCGGCATAATTCAGTAATGTCCTACAGGCCTTAAGAGGCTCCCTGATTTTAAGCTGGTAATCCCAATTTATGTTCAAAACTATATAAATTGAGCGTTAAATCGTATCCCCCCTCTCTCAATTCACACCGCAAATATCCAGTATCCTATTCATTAGATCATTATTTCTACTACTTAACATACGCGATACGGTATAGTGGTTTTTATTTTTCAAAAGTATATATTCGCACGGGCTTTTCGTTTGCTGTAGCTTCCCACAGTACCTTTTTGACTGGTCAATAAATTCCGCAGTCTCATCATCGCCTACTGCAACAATCGCTTTGGTGAAACATCTAATATCGCCAAAAATGGGACTCAAATTAGTAACGTCATCTTCTGATAAACGCAGAGATTCATTGAGATAAGATTGCCTCATCTTTGTTAAATCATAGAGCCCGCTTAACATAATAGCGCCGCTAATTGAGCTACGGACTTCAGGTGTCCACTCAAATTCTAAAATTTTAGCAACAAGAAAGGCCCCAACAGAGTGACCACAGACCACTATATTACTGGGGTTGCCATTCCAGCGATCAATATTCTTATATATCCATAAGAATGCCTTTATATTTTGCTCAATAATTTCTTTAACACTGACGGCGGGTGCCAAATCATAGTTGACCAAGGCAACTGTACACCCGGCCTCTACAAAGGGCTTGGCAATGTACCTGTATTGCTTTTTATCTAGCGCCCGGAAATACCCGCCGTGGATGAACACAAAAACCGGTGCAGTAGGAGATTTAGCAGGGAATATATCAATCTTTTCACCGGGGCTATCTCCGTAGCTGATATCCAGTGAGTTTCTCAGGGTTTGCGTGGCCAAATAGCTTTGTAGCTCATTGATTAGCAGATGCACTCTACCAAATGGGTGCCGCTTGCGCAGATTAAACTGATCATCATACTCACTCATTCTATGTTTCGACTCCGCAAGTGCTGGCATAAACTGCCTATTTTATACTAAAGGTTCTTTCTAGAGTCTAAGGAGCCTCCAAACAACTCCGTAACTCCCCTGGCTTGTGTGGCGGGCATATTTATCACAGAAAGCATCCTTCAGAGGAAGAAACCCTATAATAAACACCTGTACAGGCCTAAATATGTGTCAACTATCTCAACAACTCAGATATTGCGGATAAATGGTAGAAAGCCATCTCACTTTTGCTAGCCCAAATAGAGAAATACAATTTCTTCCAAACATTCTGATCTATATATAACGCCTATAGTTAAACTTTTAGTTTTATCCTACAAATTTTGAACTACAGATCCGCAGAGGACCAAAAGAATGTTAAAGCGTTTAACCGTGTCTATTCTAAGCCTCGTAATTCTGTGCGGCGTACCCTTCGTATTATCTCAAGAAAACCCAAAACCTTTTGTTTTCACTGCCATTCCAGACCAGGACCCGGAGCGCTTACAAAAACGCTTTGGCAAAGTTGCACAGTATTTGTCCGACACGCTTAGGGTTGAAGTTAAGTACTTATCGGTGAAGTCCTACAGCGATACGGTTGAAGCCTTTAAAAATAACAAAGTTCAATTGGCCTGGTTTGGCGGATTTACTGGAGTACAGGCCCGTGTTGCGGAGCCTGGCGCCAAAGCCATTGCCCAGGGAGAAGGAGATCAAAATTTCACCTCCTATTTTATTGCGAATAAAAGTACTGGGCTCACTCCCTCAAAAGAGTTCCCCCGTGGTATTGAGGGTATGACCTTTGCTTTTGGTTCAGAGCACTCCACTTCTGGGCGGCTAATGCCGGAGTATTTTATTAGAAAAGCACTGGGCAAGCCCCCGGCCGAGGTGTTCAGCCGTGTAGGCTTTGCCGGCGACCACTCCAATACCCTCGATCTAGTGCAGTCTGGGAAATATCAGGTGGGCGCCCTGAATCACAAAGTGTGGGAGAACGAAAAGAAAGCCGGCAAAGTGGATGAGAGCAAGGTGCAAGTAATCTGGAAAACCCCAGGATATCCAGATTACAACTGGACAATTCGTGGGGATGTCGATGAAACCTGGGGCAACGGTTTCTTAGACAAGGTCCAGCAGGCGATTTTGAATATGCGGGACCCTAAACTACTTGCCGCATTTCCCCGCAAAGGGTTTATCAAAGCCGACAACTCAATGTACCAGCCAATCGTCGAGACCGCTCACGAAATTGGCTTGTTGAATAATGAGTAAGCGAGCTGTTGGCCCTGCCGACCGACCTGGTTCTTACTTAAGAACTCTCCGGGGAAGACAGATCCTGCAAACGCTCCCTGATAATAGTTGCCAATCTCAGTGCGCCGGGGCCGATATCATCCCGGTTAGGAAAGATCAGATACATAGGGACCTCTCTTTTACCTCCTCCTTCAAGGGGCAACAGTTTTAGACTTCCCTCAATAAGCTCATTAAGAATTTTATCTTCCGGTAACCAAGAAAAACCGTACCCCTGACAGGCGGCTCTGATCAAAGAAGACATGCTGCTTAGCGTCCATCGCTTAGCGACGTCAACCGTAAGCGTTTTATTTCCGCGCTGGGGGTTAGTATCCCGAACCACCAAATGCCGGTGATTACGGAGATCTTTCATTGTCAACGGGCGATCCAACTTATGTAGGGGATGGCTGGGGTGCGCCACGGGAACAAGCCGGGCAGGAACCGGTAGTAACTCACCGTTGTAGCCCTGGGGGATTCTAGGACTGATCGCAAAATCGACCCGCCCTTCATTTAAAGCCTCCAAAGCACCACTGATCACCATTTCATGGACTTCAATACGGGTCTGGGGGCTCTCTTCACCAAATAGCGCAAGGCAGTCCAGTAGCAACCATATTGGGAATAGCACCTCCACAGAAATCGCAATCTGGGACTCCCACCCAGCAGACGCCCGGCCAGCGGCCTGCTCTATTGCAGAGGCATCCTCCAGCAATTGCTTTGCATGCCGGTAAAGCATCTCACCAGCGGCAGTCAGAATCGCCTTGCGTCCACTAATCGTGAAAACCGCTACTGCCAGTAATGATTCCAACTTCTGCACTGAATAGCTTACCGACGACTGACTCTTGTGCAGAAGCTCGGCGGCCTTTGCATACCCTCCCCCTTCAACTACCGCTATCAAGCAACGCCACTGCTCAAGAGTGATCTTTGGGTTTGCTAATTGTGTCAATTGTTGGCTCATGATCGAATTTTTAGATAGAAATAAGCAAATAATTCTAATTTTTAATCAATTTAATGAATGTTTCAATAGCTTCATACAAAGTTAGTTACGAGGAAGCAGTCATGGCAAAGGTACTCAACATTAAGTCCAGCCTCTTTCAAGAGAACGGCCAGTCATCTCAACTTACGGACAATTTCATAGCGAGCTGGAAGGCTAATAACCCGGATGATGAAATCATCCATCGTGACTTGGTATCCGAGCCTGTACCTCATCTGAGCCTGGAGCACTTTCAAGCCCACAACACGCCAGCTGATAGCCGTTCAAACAAGCAAAGTGAAATTGCAGAACTTTCGGACAAGCTGATAGAGGAGATATCATCGGCAGATCTGCTGGTGCTAGGTATCCCGATGTATAACTTCAACGTCCCGTCTAATTTGCACACCTACTTCGACTTTATTGCACGTGCCGGGGTAACATTCCGATATACCGAAAACGGCCCTGAGGGCTTATTAAGGAACAAAAAAGCCGTCGTTTTAATTTCACGAGGTGGTGTTTATGGTGATGATCATCCCCAAAGTAATTATCTTCGACAGTTCCTTGGGTTTATTGGCATTACTGATGTGGAGTTTGTCTATGCTGAAGGCTTGGCAATGGGAGATGAAGCAAAGGAGAAGGCGTTGGCCACGGCAAAAGAGCGTATTGCTGAGCTAGTGTGAAACGTGACTTGGGGGGGCAGATTCCCCCCCCTCTGCCTCAATCAGAAAAAATAGCCCGCTACGTTGTTAAAGCTGAACATAGCAAGTCAGTATCAACTTTCACCAGCTTGACTCATCAACGAAAGGCAGATCTCTTTCTTTTTTTATAGTGCCAATTCTCTCCTTCATTTCGGTATAGCTAGATATCTCTTCTAGGGCATTCTCCTCGGCGTGACCGGCTTTTTGCTCCACCGTGCCGGTTAGAACCTGGCTCCCTTCCTCAATTTTAGAAAGCTTCAAATTTTCCATAAAGCTCCAAAGGGGGGATTTGGCGAGCTTCCCAGATTTCCTGGTATGAGAGTGATACCACCCATCTAAACCGAACTGATCATCGTTGTAGGCGACGTGAAGGAAATGTTTGGTTGACAAGCAGGTATAAAGATCAATTTTTCCATAATCGTCATATCCAACTTTGTACCAAGTCCTCTCATTAATCTTGAACCCTTGAGTATTATCACCTTTCGAGTGGGGAATGAGCATACCAAGAATAAACTGCTTGAATTGGTCCCCATCAGGAAGATAGTGGATTCGAAGCATAGCTGGATCACATAACTGAATCACTCGTACATCAAAGAAAACGGTCCCAATAGTTAAAGCGCAATCCTCCCCAAACTTGACGCTGCATTGAGCCATAATCTGATGAAAATTAAACCATACGTATGAACTTTCATCCTCCCACCGAGCCTCATCACCATTAAACCTCGGGTAACTTTCATCATCTTGTATAGGCGTAGTATAAGGGGCACCACCATTGCCCGCTTGAGCTTGTAGATTCCTTTTTCCAGAAAATGAGAGATGCCAATCACCTAGGTCGTAGTGGTGCACCGGCGCTCTATCAAATGGCAGCCAATGGATATCATCAACTTGCAATATAATTGGGAGATCTAAATCTAGTAAGTCCGCACTATCCACCCCTCTTGGCCACTCTTCTTCAATCCTGGCGGTATCGTTCTGTAGAGTGCTGGCTTCTACTTGTAAACTTTCATCGGCACTAGAGAGTTCCAAACATTGCATAAAACTCCACAAGGGAAGTTTACTTACTTGCAAAGCTTTTTTACTAGGCATATGGTACGGTGGCCAGAATTGGTTAACTATATATGCAACATGAAGAAGATGCTTATCTGACAGGGGGGTGTACAAGTTAAAACAGCAATTTAAGTTTCGATTCCCATCAATAATTTCATACCAATTCCGCCCATTGATTTCGTGCTCTTGGATTTCATCCATGTTACCCGCACTAAAGCAACCTAGATGCCCCATACTCAGTAGCAGGTCTTGCTTGTCACTATGCTGCTTGAAAATATACGATTTCAACTGGCTATGATCAGAAATATCGATCGTTCCAGGCTTGGCCGGTTTTCGTATCTGGATTACTCGGATATCCAGGGCAATAGTTCCTATCGTCCAAGCTTCATTCCATTCAGGTCCTAAACTAGCAATCGCCGCAATAGGATGAAGCCTAAACCAAATATAAGGACTCTCATCATCCCATTGAGGCTCCGTATCATTGAACTTTGAATAACTTTCTTCACTGTGAATAGGAGTATAACGTGAGGTATATCTAGAGTTCTCACCAGGTTGCGCTCTCGATTCTCCATAAAATGATAAATGCCAGCCACCTAAATCATACTGATATTTCTCTGAGGAACTAAATGGACAGCAATATATGTCATCTATCTGCTCAATGATCGGGAATCTTAAGTCCAGAGAATTTACATCAAACATATTCAGTTCCAGCAAGTTCTAAATTCGCTTAACCCTGCTTACACAAGTAGAGTCTCTATCACTATCTCAAATAGATTTTTTATTATAACTTTTTATTCAGCAGAACCTATCTATCGAGAAAGCATCAATAGGCATCCAACCTCTACCTCTAAGGTATAGACTTTATCACAGGGAAGTCCTTCTTCACTTTGGACAGTTTCAGGTTATCCATAAAATCCCACAAAGGGGATTTGCTGATTCGTAAAGCTTTTTTACTTGGGGTATGGTACGGTGGCCAGAAGTGGCTCGGTTCGTAGGTAATTTGTAAGAGGTGTCTGTCTGACAACTGGGTATATAAATTAAAGCGCCAATTTAGATTTCGGCTTCCATCAACAACTTCATACCAGCTTCTCCCCTTAATCTTGTGCTCTTGTATCTCATCCAAACCCCATGCAGTAAAGGAATCGTGATAACCCTTTTCCAGCAATTTATCACAGCTTTCATTATGCATTTTGAAAATAAACTGCTTTAGTTGATTATGGTCAGAAACATTAAAAAGCCTAGATTGAGTTGACTCCCCTACCTGAATTACCCGGAAATCAAAGGAAGCAGCTCCAACAATCATAAAATCAGCCAACCCCACTTTCACACTACAGATCGTTGAGAGCGGGTATAGGCAAAACGAGATATAAGAAAACTCCCTCCCCCACTGAGACTTCATTTTATCGCGCCTGGAATAACTATGGCTCTCATCGATAAGGGTAGCAACTGGCGCATACTTGCTGTTGTCAAAGACTTTTTGCCGTCTCTGCCCGAAAAATGAAAGGCTCCAGCCTCCCAAAAAATATTGAAATGATGATGCCCTACGAAATGGAAGCCAATATATGCCTTTAACTTGTTCGATAAGGGGATAACATAAGTCTAAAGGATTCATGTCGGCCACAATTATCTCCCACCACTGTTAGTTTTATTTCTATATTCTCGACTACATGACAGTACTTGCTCGTAGAACTAAGATTTTTAATAATCCAGATCTTTCAACCCTTTACCTCTGAAATGGTCTGTTCTTCTCTCTAAGGCACCAGTAGCAATGCTTGCAAATCCTGCCGCCTCTTTACACCTTTTTGAAATAGAGTGAAACCCCAAGCGCACCACCATGATCCGTGAAATCCAGATAGCAATTTGACATAGCCTCCCTTTGAACCAGAGAAAGTAACCTATTTAAATCATAGTTATTCATCTGCATTCTTGGAGCCATAAAAGGATCGCCTTTAAGAAGGTTAAGGATATTCCCTGAAAAAGGCACAGTACTGCTCAAAAATGAAGTCAACCTTTTCAGTTTTGAAGTTTTGGTGTATGAAAAATGGGCAACGCAAACCCCACCCGATTCTAACTTATCAAGCAGAAGACGAAACAGTCTTTGCCCTTTTTTAACAGGAATATGTTGAAACACTATAAAGGAGTGTATGAAGTTGAATTTCCCTTGAGCAAGAGAAAGCTTCTCATCAGCTTTCACAAATTCAATATTCTTTAAGCCTTGCTCATGACTATTTTTTCTAGCCTCCATAAGCATCGAATCAGATATATCAACACCTGTAACATCTTCAGCAATATACGCTAAAGGGATCGCTACTCTTCCAACTCCACAGCCAAAATCAAGCGCCCTTTTGACGACAAAGCCATCATCTACATGCCGTTTCACTTTTGTCAGTATATTGTGAACATGGCTTTGTCCCGTTTTAAAGAAATCTTGCTTTGCGCTATCTGTTAAGTTTTCCTTCCTAAATTTTTCTTCGGTTAGAACACCGTAATAAGCATCTTCTTTGCCAAACTTTTCCCACTCTTTGTCAGAGTCAGCAATAAACATCGACATTCTCCCGCTACTACCTCACTCACTCCAAATCTAAGGCCATTTGAAATAAGCAATTCCATTTCACCACGAATACGAGACGATTGTATCAAGAAATGTCTTTCCAAAACGAATATTTATAGGGTACCGGTGTACCACTTCCATCCTCAAGGAACTCAAAGCATATTGACGTCTTTGGTAAGTCAGCTTCATTCAGGTTAAGTATTTCTTACAGAGACCCCAATCCTGTTTAGCTGCAACTTGATTCCACAATATATGGTTGATAGATAAGTATAAGCAACCCACCAAGGCACTGCATTTTGCCAACTGAACTATCAGAAATAATGAGCTTTTACTAAACGAATAGAGTTGCCTTCTCGATATAATTCAATGCGTTGAGCCCCTGCAACTTTAATTAGGGGCTATAAGTTTGAGACGGTTATCACATAAAAGGATATTTGTTTTTGAAATGTAGTAAAAAGGCTATTGTTAGCTATTCACCGCATCATCCATATACTTCACTGCCTCTCCTATAGAAATAGTGAACACGCCAGCATTGCCATTAATATACTCTCGTTTCCATGAATTGTAGCCGTCCTCATAATCAGGTATCTCACACTCCCCCATTAGTTCAGATATGCTTGCCCCTAGTGCCTCAATTGAAAACGGCATATGAGTAATTTCCTCAATGACCTCTCCACTATTAGGGTTATAAATTTTAATGCCTGAAATCTGAGCATGTACCACCATTGAATCGTCCTTAGACTCTTCAATTTTTAATATGATAACCCGCGAATTCTCCTCGCCCTCTCGATTATCATATTTCCACACTTGACCTTCTTTAACTTTTAAATCCATCCCGACTCTTCACTTTAAATTATCTGCTAATAACATTTATGCAATATCGGTGGCCCCATAGAAGTAATAATCTATGAACGTCCATATCAGGCTTCTATACTGCACTCTATCTAGCTTGGAAGTGAGGCTAAATCATGTATGGATAGCTACTCACCTTGCCTGGGATTAGCATTTTGACTCCAAACACTATTCGGCTTCTTGATTTAAATCATTGCTAATGCTTCATTACTTCAGCGAATAATTTAAAACGATCACATGTTGGCGGAGCTGGAACTAAAGAGGTTCACTTTGTATCTTGAGACTGGCAGTAGCACCCTATTCAGGGATCTTGTGACTTATGGGGGGCCAGAAAGTAAAAAGCCAGGCCCATTAACCTGGCCTGGCTTTATTTACTTTATAGTTAAAGCTCTGTTAAAGCGCTTCGGCCGCTTCTACTCTCTCACTTTTTTCTGACGAGATGTCTTGTTTAGCCAGCTCCACTTCCTGCTTTTGCACTCTCTTGCCAAACAACCGCTGCACCACAACAAAGAACAGTGGGATAAAGAAGATTCCCAGTAGAGTTCCAACAATCATGCCGCCGAACACACCGGTACCGATTGCCCTTTGGGCACCTGAGCCAGCTCCGGTTGCTATGGCTAAGGGCAACACCCCCAAACCAAAAGCGAGAGATGTCATTAAGATCGGGCGTAACCTGTCCCGTACAGCTCGCATCGTGGCATCCACCAACTCCATACCGTCTTCCAGGTTCTGTTTGGCAAACTCCACAATCAGGATGGCATTTTTACTGGTTAGCCCCACTGTAGTCAGCATCGCCACTTGGAAGTAAATGTCGCGCTCCATGCCCCTTAGGCTATTGGCCAGTACCGCACCCAGGATTCCCAAAGGAGCCATCAATAGTACTGCTGTCGGCACTGTCCAGCTTTCATAGAGAGCAGCCAAACACAAGAACACAATCAAAAGGGACAAGGTATACAGCAATGGGGTTTGTGCTCCAGCAGAGCGCTCTTGATATGAAAGACCACTCCACTCCATACCAATACCAGCGGGTAGCTGCGCCACTAGACGCTCAACCTCTTCCATTGCCTCACCAGAGCTGACTCCGGGTGCAGCCTGCCCATTAACCTGCATTGAGGGAACGCCGTTATAGCGCTCCAAGCGGGGGGAACCGTACTCCCAGCCAAAACTGGCAAAGGATGATAGCGGTACCATATCGCCCTTATCGTTACGCACTGACCATAACTGGAAGTCTTCCGGGACCATCCTAAAGGGAGCATCAGCCTGCATATACACTCGTTTTACCCGCCCGCGATCGATAAAGTCATCAATATATGAACCGCCCCATGCTGTACTCAAGGCGCTGTTAATATCGTCGATAGACAACCCAAGCGCAGCGGCTTTTGCATTATCAATTTTTACTCGGAATTGTGGTGTATCCTCTTGGCCATTGGGGCGAACATTAGCTAAAAGTTCACTCTGCCCGGCCATTCCCAGAAACTGGTTCCTGGCTGCAGTTAAAGCCTCATGACCCAAACTGCCATTATCCTGAAGATAGAAGTTGAAACCACCAGAAGAACCCAGCTCGGGAAGTGGCGGAGGTGCAAAAGCGAAAGCCATCGCATCTTTAATTTGCATCAAGGCACCCATCGCCCGCATGGCGACAGACCCAGCGCTCTGAGACTCTTCTTCGCGCTGGGACCAATCTTCCAAATTTACAAAAGCAATACCGGTATTTTGCCCGCTACCGGCAAAGCTGAACCCTTGTACCGAGAATACTGATTTCACGATACCCTGCTCATTGTTCAGGAACTGGTCCTCTACTTTTCGGATAGAGTTCATAGTGCGCTCCTGGGTTGCCCCCACTGGCGCCTGCACCATGGAGAACAGCACACCCTGATCCTCATCCGGCAGGAACGAGCTGGGCAACCGTAGGAATAGGAAGGCCATGACTGCGGAAAGCGCAACAAACAACAGCATAAAGCGACCGCTGCGCTTCAAAATACCTTGCACTCCACCTTGATAGCGCTTGCTACCTCGATCAAAGTTGCGATTGAACCAGCCAAAAAAGCCCTTCTCCCCATGCCCCTCCCCTTTGGATATTGGTTTCAGCAAGGTCGCACAAAGCGCTGGTGTCAGGATAATCGCCACCAACACTGACAACGCCATAGCGGCAACAATCGTGGCGGAGAACTGACGGTAGATCACGCCGGTGGCGCCATCCATAAATGCCATAGGCACAAACACTGCCGACAAAACTACGCCAATGCCAATCAGTGCCGCAGTAATCTGGTGCATCGACTTCTTAGTGGCTTCTTTAGGGGAGAGCCCTTCCTCCCGCATCACCCGCTCGACATTTTCCACCACCACAATGGCATCATCCACAAGCAGGCCAATTGCAAGCACCATGGCAAACATCGTGAGCATATTGACTGAGAATCCCAGCGAAGCAAGCACGGCAAAAGTACCCATTAGCACCACTGGTACCGCAATCGTCGGAATCAACGTGGCACGGAAGTTCTGAAGAAACAGATACATCACCAGAAACACCAGGACGATCGCTTCAATCAAGGTAGAGATAACACCCTTAATAGATGCCTCAACAAACGGTGTCGTATCGAATGGTACTACCGAAGTCAGGCCTCGGGGAAAGTAAGCCTCCAGCTCCTTCAACTTGGCTTTCACCCCATCAGCAGTTTCCAGGGCATTGGCCCCAGTCGCCAAGTTAATAGCGATGCCGGTTGCAGGCTGGCGATTGTAACGGGAAATAAACTCATAATTCTCCGCACCTAGCTCAACTCGAGCAATATCTCCCAGGCGCAAGAGCGAGCCATCGTCATTGGCTCTGACGATAATATCCCGGAACTCCTCAGGGGTTTGCAAACGTTCCTGGGAAGTAATTGCCGCATTTAGCTGTTGCCCTGGAATAGAGGGGGCAGCACCGAGGCTTCCGACCGTAACTTGTGCATTTTGGGCCCGCACTGCGTCGGTAACATCACCAGGGGTAAGTTCATAGGTAGTGAGCTTATTGGGATCGAGCCAGATCCGCATCGCGTACTTGGAACCAAATACCTGCACATTGCCCACGCCTGGTACCCGGCTGATCGGGTCAACAATGGCCGAATTGATATAGTCAGCAATATCATTGCGGTTCATACTGCCGTCTTCAGACACAAAGCCGGCAACCATTAGGAAGCCACCTCGAGACTTACTAACATTTACTCCTTGTACCTGGACCTCCTGTGGCAGCAGCGGCATCGCCAGTTGCACTTTGTTTTGCACTTGGACCTGGGCCGTATCCGGGTCAGTTCCATTCTCGAAAGTTAAAGAGATTGAAACGCCACCGTTGGATTGACTGGTGGCGGACATATAAAGGAGACCATCGAGGCCCTTCATGTTGCGTTCAAGGATTTGAGTAACCGAATCCTCAACCACCTTGGCGGAAGCGCCCGGGTAATTTGCCTCAATATTGATCGACGGTGGCGCGATATTTGGATAGCGCTCAACTGCCAGCTCGCCGATAGACAACACACCTGCCAGTATCGTGATAATTGCCAGCACCCAGGCAAAGATGGGCCGATTGATAAAAAAACTTGCCATAACCCCTACCCTTAAGACCCCTGCTGTGCGGGCGCTTTGCCAGCCTGTTGATCGCCTTCAGCCGCCGGCAGCTGCTCATTTTCGCGCTCGCTGGCCTGTACCGGGGCTCCCGGGCGAATTTTCTGCAGCCCGGCAACTACGACCCGGTCCCCGGCCTCGAGCCCATCTTCCACTAGCCAGCGATTGCCAATCGTACGACTAACCCGCACAGATCGCTGGGCAACCACATTTTCCTCATTAACAACCATGGCTGAGGTGTTGCCCTTAGGGTCCCGCGCGATTCCCTGTTGAGGTACCAAAATTGCGTCTTCACGGACACCACTACCGACAATTGCGCGCACATACATACCCGGCAACAGCATGGTATCCGGGTTTGGAACAACTACTCGCAACAACACACTGCCCGTTGAGGGGTCGACACTAGCTTCGGCAAACTCTAGCTTGCCCTGGTGTTCAAATTTGCTGCCATCTTCTAATAGGATTGTCACAGGTAGATGAGTGGCGTCGGCCAATGTGCCCGCTTGAAGCGCTCGGCGGAGGCTAACAAGTTCAGCTGCCGACTGGGTAACCTCAACATAGATCGGATCTAGTTGCTGCACAGTAGCCAAAGTTCCGGCCTGATTGGCCGTTACCAGAGCGCCTTGAGTAACTGTAGATTTGCCAATTCGGCCTGTAATCGGAGAGGTGACCCGCGCATATTCCAACTGGATTTCCGCCCTGTGCAGCTCCGCCTGAGCTGCGGCTACATCGGCTCGGGCCTCCTGAAGATCGGCTTCCGCAGCATCATTTTCCTGCGTGCTGACAGCACCATTCCCCACCAGGTTCGCGGTGCGCTCGGCTTTGAGGCGAGCAATGTTCATAGCCGCCTTTGCGCCTTGCAAACTTGCTCTGGAACTATCGACGTCAGCACGATAAAGAGCGTCATCTAGCTGGTAAAGCGGCTGATTTGCACTAACTTGGCCGCCTTCACGGAACAATTGGCGTTTTATGATGCCATTAACCTGCGGGCGAACCTCGGCCACTTTAAAGGGTGAAGTCCGGCCCGGCAGCTCCCTGGTAAGAGTGACGGATTCCGACTGAAGTGTGACTACGGTCACTTGGGGGGCCATTCCCGGTGGAGCCGAAGCTTCCTCGTTACATCCCGCCAACAATGCGGAAGCGACCAAAAGGCTGGTGAGAGCTCGGGCTTTTAACATGGTTACCTCTAAAAATGACTGCGCAGACAAAATACTGGCAGTTAGCGGAATTTTTAAGTGACAAGGAAATCTGAGTAAAGTAGCGTGGCATTTTATGAGTACGTAGGAAACAGGATCAACTGTTCATAATCGTGCAATTTTCATCTAACATGCACTTTCACCCAGTATATTCAGGGGTTTGCACATAAAATCCCTTTGCACACTTGCGGTTAAATGCTGCAAAAATGAGCCAGAGTGAAACTAATAATTGATTAAAGAAGCCGCTGTTCCCTATGACCAAACGCAGAAATGAGCAAATTTTAACCACTCGTGAGCGTATATTAAACGCCGCGCTCAATGTGTTTCATGAATATGGAGTGTGTCGCCCTTCCCTTTCCGAGGTCGCAAAGCTGGCTGGAGTTAGTTGCGGTGCTGTTACCGACCACTTTCACAGCAAAACCGGTTTGCTACTCGCTCTGACAGAACGCATGGTACTACCCGGCGAACAACTTTGTCATAACGCCGGCGAGCAACTCAACGCCAATCCCCTCGGTACACTGCGAACCCGCTGGGTGTGGCTGTTTCAGGAAATTGCTTGTAACCCAGAGTGGCAGCAAGTACTTGAGATTATCTTCCATCCCTGCGAAGAAAAGGTTACCGAGAACAATGAAGCCCACTTGCGTATGAAGCAAGGGCGCACCCGCGGGCTTGAGCGAATGGCACAACTAATTGCCCTCGCAGTATCCGAGCGCCAACTGCCCGAAGATCTTGATACAGACCTCGCGATGCAGATGTTACACGGTGGCCTGTTCGGTGTGATTGAAACTTGGCTCTTATCCTCAAGAATTGAAGATATCGGCGAACTCGGTGAACGCTATATCGACTCTCTAATCGATATGATCCGCTTCTCCCCCACCATGCGCTTAAGTTCACGGTTGGTCCACACCCTGCACTAACGCACCTTATCAATGTCGGTGGGGCATACTCCCTTACAGTGCTCGCCTCACCATAGATACCTTTTCTCTTTCACTGTTTATAGGAAAGCCCCCACTCGTTATCTTGACCCTTAAATCATTGGTTACAGCGAAGTCAAAGCGCTCTTATCTAACAAAAACACTTAACTATTACCCATTAAACCAATTTTGTTGAATCAGAAGGCAAGTACTCAACAGGAAAACAAGCATGTTCTCCCTCACCAATAGCCATAAAGAAGACCATGGCACTGTCTTTATCCAACTTCAGCAGACTCTCAAACTCTTCATCGTAAAAAGCGCCCGCTATAAATACGTCTTGCTTAAGAGAGTGTGCATAGAGAAATATATTCTCAGATAGATGGCCGGCTTCAAGGTAAGCCATCCGATAGATACGGGAATGACGATACTTGGACCAGAACCGATTAAATTTGCAGACAAAGCAAATATTAACTGCGGCACCCTCGGCATAGGGCTGACCGACCAGCAAGCGGCGGATCTTATCATGGCTAACAGGACCTCCGACTTTGGTCAATCCATGATCAATTGGATTGTAAAGGTAAATACCAGGATCAATCCCCTGTACCGAATGCACTATCAGGTAAATATCTGTAGCTTGTAAGGCGCCGCCAGCAGGGCTGCTGCGAAAATATCCAAAATAATTTATTTTGTCTGAGTGGGCCTTATAAAACTTTTCAACAAACGGAGAAGTACGAAATTTTACACAATGAAAAAGTATTTTTTCCAAAAGCTCACGTTTTAAAGTGGTACCCGGTACAAATTTTCGTGAAGAAAACCGGGTCCCAAACACAGACTCCAACTGATTGGTGGTAGGAAAGCTATTCAGTGGAATATCCACTTCTGGATAATTGTACTTGCCTTTAGCCTTTTCCGGCACCTGTTTACAGTAGTCAACATACTGTCCTACCCAAGATACCCTGGGATCTTCACTAGCCCCTTCTTTGCCCTCAGTCGAGGGCGGTAACGAAAGCTTGGTGCCATAATGGTAAAACCAGGATAGTACATCCCAACCCCATTGTTTCCGAGCTAAATCACCACTGATGAAGGCTCCATTACTTTGAAGGAAATCTGCTGCCTTAGTTTCTCCTGTCTGCACATCGGAATAAAATTTATCCAGAATATTTATGAGGGTTTCTTTATCCAAAGCCCACTGATCGTGATGAACAACATCCCACAAGATGACTTCATTTTCACTGAAATAGAGAAAGAAATTATCTAATAAAGCAGCGCCTTTCATCATCGCTTAACCATCATATTTACTAGAACTGGTAAAAAAACTAGAAAGGCAGAATCGATAAATTCTTGATTTGTCTGTATTAGCCCTGAGTGAGACGTCCCTCATTTTCAAGGGCCATCTCACTTTTTGTGAAAAACTACCTTCTATTAACAGGTAGTGTAGACTGTGACACAAACTCCCAGAGCATAGGGTGTTGCGTCTTCTATATATACCCTTTTCATGATAAATCCCTCCATTCAAACTACTTTAAATTACTCCTTCAACTGAGTACTAGTATAAAATGCACACATTTCCTAGATCGAATTGATATATGAGAGCTAATAAAATACTCAATTGCGCCTAAACTGAGTACGCTGATATGAAATTAAAAATTTACAGAAAGGTGCGGACACGTCCCTGTGTCCGCGTGACTGGGTAGCAATGAGGTTAGAAACTATATGTCAGCCCCATATAAGCTCGTCGGCCTGAATATGAGGAGCCCCAGACCCTGTTTTCCTCACCCCAATATCTATCCACCTTCTCTTCGGTAAGGTTGATTATTGAGGCGGTCAACGTCAGGTTATCCATCAAGCGATAAGATGCATTAACATCCAACTGATCGTATTCATCAGTGAAAGTGTTCATGCCATTGTGGAATCCGTCTGCATAGTCACTGCGATAATTGTAAGAAGCGCGAATGCTAAAGTCGATATTTTCATAGTAAAGGGATAGGTTGTACTGGTCCTTTGAAGTGCCGGCAATTTCTGTTTTGGTTTTGATACCTTCAGAGTCAATCTCAGCTAGCTCCGTATCTGTGAAGGTATAGTTTGCATAGACTCCAAAGCCATTATCAAAGGCATACTGAACAAACAGTTCTACACCTTGTGCGGTAGCATCAGTGCCATTGACCGGCATAGACATAGACACTGCCCGGGTAACACCATCGATATCCCTTGTCACCATAGAACTGCCGTTGATTACAAACGAAGCAATATCTTTTCTGAACAAGGTCAGTCCTGCAGCAGAGGCATCATCGAAATACCACTCCAGCCCCAAATCAAACTGATCAGCTTTATAAGGCTCCAATTCAGAGTTGCCTGCATACCCTTGACTGACTGTTGAGCCGGGCAAAGGAGCGTGGATCACTTCAGAACCACCGAGATTATCGTATTCCACTCTCGCTACGACTCTAGCGAGAGCTGCGCGCATAACCAGTTCATCGGAGATATCCCAAGCGATATTAGCACTAGGTAAAATATCAGTATTGCTGCTGTCACGAATATTGGGTTCGTCCTGTAACACCCCATCAATATTGTCGTAGGTGCTCGCATACTGCTTGGTCTGGACTGCTCGAATACCAAAGTTTCCGCGCAGGACTGCCGAGGCAAAATTCTGCTGTACATAAGCAGCCGTAATTTCCTCACCAACCCGGTAAACCTGATTTTTCTCGACGATTACCGTAGGGTCACCATAGGTTGCGTATAGAAACTCTTTTAACTTATCAAACTCCAGATAAGCGAAATTTGGCACATTCACACCGCCGATAATATTATCGAGAGGGCCGTTTGAAAGGATATCGATTGTGTCGGGCACACCATCGGGGTCAGTGTGGAATGAATCACTTGGCCACCAGGGGTAACAAGCTCCATCAACATCACCCCAGTTAATCGTTGGACAGGGAGGATTATCATCATCCCAGGATTGTTTGGTGATGCGGCGGTTTATCTCATGGTCCCGGTACTTAACCCCAACATCCAGGGAGGTAAGCCAGGCATAATCCATATCGATGGAAACGTCCAGCTGGTAGTAACTCTCCTCGTCCTCGCTGCTGGTCCAATGGGATGAGAACCAGTCATATAAAGGATAAGTGTTGGGATCTCCCAGATCTGCACTGGTATCAATTTCAGCAGTACCACTGCTGAGATCCCAGCTCCAATCGGTTGCAGTGCCATAACGGGAATTGACTGATGCAAACAATTTCTCAGAGGGGCCGCCCTCTGCACTGGTATTACCGACTACCAACCGAGCACTATATCCATCTCCCTCGTAACTGATATTGAAATCCAGCGTATCCGAAATATATTCCGCTCGAGTGTAGTCACCAGCTACCTGTGGAGACTGTAACTCTGCCTGGCCCCGATCGAGCATACCAATGCCGAGAAGAGTATCACCATCTTCATCAAACTTGAGACTGCCCGGCGCTATTGCATCCCCGTAGTTCCACTCAGGAAATACGATACGATAATTCTCTGAGTTGCCGCCCAGCTCAAAGCGGAAATAATTGACACCAAATTCCAGCTGTTCTACCGGACGCCATTGGGCACTTAGCTGCATGCCATCCCGGGTCCGTTCCTCTTCCAATACACTACCGACAACGGCTCGCGGCGCATAGAAATCCCGGTATTCATTACCGTCGATATCCACCATCGGCCCCCTGGCCTCTACGCCAGTCTGGGGGGACTCATCTCCCTGCCAACCCCAGTTTTCTACCGAGGTGCTAATTACCCGGTTCTGACGATCCTGCTTTGAGTATCCAAACAATACGCCAAAGGTTTCCTGATCATTTTTCCATGAGTAAAAACCGGTGTACTGAGGTTCGTACTCCCCAGTAACATCAGCATAAGTACTCTCAATGGATAACATGCCCTCCCCGGAATCCAGGTCCAGTGGCTTGCGGGTGTGTAAAATTACAGTACCACCTATCCCGCCTTCATCCAGTTTTGCTTCTGGACTTTTATACACATCCGCTCGGGAGATCATCGCTGAAGGTAGCAATGCGTAGGAAAATGATCGGGATGGATCATCGCCGGGAGTGGCTATATAGTTTCCGTTTAGCTGGGTAAAAGTGAGCTCAGGTGCAGTTCCTCGGATACTTACCTCGGCACCCTCGCCGCCGCTTCGAACGATGGATACTCCCGGAACCCTCTGCAAAGAGTCTGCAACATTCTTATCGGGGAATTTACCCATATTTTCAGCGGTGATTGAGTCTACCACCGCATTGGAAAAACGCTTTACATCGAGATTTTTCTCCATGCTCCGGCGAATACCCAATACCTCTACCTCCTCCAGCACCAGACTCTCTGTATCAGATTCACTGGTGCTCTGGGCATTTGCCATACCGACAACACTGCACAACACTAGAACACTTACGGACGTCCGCAATAGATCTAGCTGGCGATTTGTATTTAAGGGTATTTCTCTCATTGCTCAAATTTCTCTTTTATTATTTTTTTCTAGCTTTCCGTTCACCCTAAAAGCCCGACATATCATTTGCCGGGCCACCGGAATATGCCCTACTCTTATCGATCCAGTTCTGTCTCGATATTTTTATATGTGCGTATAGCGCTAAAGCAAAAAGCGTTTTTAGCTATCCAAGCCAAGTCGCTTGAGAACTTCAGGGGGGGCTCCAGGGAAACTCGCCATTGGTCGGTTACCCACATAGCCAATATCCGCCATACCTTCCTCGGTGGTATAGAAAGCGGTGGACACGAGAACTCGAACTTTGGCAAAGAAACGAGCACCAGCCTGGAACTCTGGCTTCGCCGTGCGAGTCCACTTGATATCCTCACAGATGGCTACTTTTTGAGGTTCATTCAGATCGACAAAGGAACCTCCAAATCTGCGCTTGGACTCACCCTCCAGCCAAACAACTCCTCCCCGAATCGTGACAAGATCTGCTTTATTATTGGAATATGGGGCGCTGACATATTCGTTGATGTAGTGATGGGCACCTACTGAAGAGGCACTCGGAGAAGTTTCATCTGCGGGAATAATGACGTCGCAAAGTGCTGCCAATACCGCTAACTCACCTATTTCAAGCTGCATCTCCCAAGGCACAACGGGATTAAGGAGATCCGGATCTGTCGGCGTGCCCCTGGCAAGAGTCTGCTTCGGGGCGTCCAGGTTCTTTACTACCGGTTCAGCCGCTGGCACCTCCTCTTTCACTACAACTTTTTGCGCTACTTTCTCAGAACAGCCAATGACTGGAACTGCAGCAGCGGTGGTAGCAATCAAACGCAGGGCGTTGCGCCGACCCAGATTGGTTTTTTCCTCGCTCATATCAGATATTCCTCTTCTTGAACTGGTCCACGATGTAGTCGCAGGTGCGCCAGGCCAGCGCCATAATGGTCAGGGTTGGATTCTTATCAGCATTGGAGACAAAGGGTGCGCCGTCAGTAAGGAAGAGATTCGGTACTTCCCAGGACTGGCAGTAAGGATTGAGCACGGAATCTTTCGGATTTGAGCCCATGCGCGCGGTGCCGACTTCGTGAATAATCGCACCGCCGTTGATAATTGCCTTGGCACCGTCGGTTTGCACGGTAGAGGTGACCTTACCACCCATACCCTCAATGATTTCAGCAAAGGTTTTGTGCATGTGAGCGGCCTGGTTCAATTCCTGGTCACTCCATTTCCAATGGAACTTCAACACCGGGATGCCCCACTGATCTACCTGGTCCTTATCAATTTCACAGTAGCTGTCCTCGTTGGGAATCATTTCCCCGCGACCGTCAAACCACACAAAGGAGCCGTAGTAACGCCGGCAGGCTTCTTTCAAGTCTTTGCCATAAGCACCATTGGTAAAATCACCCATACCGCCGAAGGCACCTGCGCCCGGCATACTGCGACCACCGCCGAATTCAATGTGGTAGCCACGGGCGAAATCCAGGTCACCACGCAATTGTTCCTTGTACAACCACCAGGGCATATACATGTGCATCGCCGATGCGCCGTCCTCGTTGTGGGCAGGCATACTTTCCAAAGCGGGAATCTGCCCGCCGATACCAGCTCCCACTGTATCCATCAGGTATTTCCCTACGGCACCGCTGCCATTGGCGATACCATCGGGGAATAAAGTGCTTTTGGAATTAAGGAGAATGCGCGAAGTTTCAGCCGCACTGGCTGCAACAACCACAGCGCGGGCACTGGCAAATCTTTCCTGACGGGTATCTTTATCAATATAAATAACCCCGTTTGCCTTACCTTTCTTATCAACGGTAACTTCACGCACCATGGCATCAGTAATGATATCCAGGTTGCCCGTCGCTAATGCCGGTGGCAGCAGTACAGTCGTGGACTGGAAATTCGCCTTGATAGAGCAACCGCGACCACAGGGCGTGGCCCAAAAACAGGCTGCACGAGATTTCATCGATTCCCGGGTAACGTCCTGGGCAAGTTTATTTTCCGGGAATAGTTTCTGCGGAATATTTTCGTGATCTAGGCGCTCACTGAGAATAGCCAGGTGAGAGGGAATTACAGGGATCCCCAGTCTATCGCACGCTTTTTTGGCCAGGAGTTCATAGGCACGGGGCTTCGGGGGTGGCAGCAGCACTCCTTCGGAGGAGTCAGGAGTGTTTTCTAATCCCTCGTTAGTGCCATAGACACCAATGAGCATCTCGGTTTTATCGTAGTAGGGAGCGAGATCGTTGTAACTGATCGGCCAATCAAAACCGAGCCCATCCCTTGAGTAGGGTTTAAAATCATACTCACCCATTCGCAGGGAAATCCGTCCCCAATGGTTCGTACGGCCACCCAGCATACGAGCACGCCACCAGTCAAAACGGCGGCCTCTTTCTCTGGAGCCCTGAGTGTAGGGTTCGCCGGGTACCTGCCAACCTCCGTCAACCGTTGCATCATAGAAACCGAACGGCTTTTCCGGTGTGCTCCCCCCACGCAAAGGCGCATCTTTTGGGAGGTTAAACATTGGGGTTTCCTTAACCGGGTCATAGGATCTCCCCGCCTCCAGCAGTAGAACCTTTAGCCCTGCACTGGCTAGTACATAGGCAGCCATACCGCCGCCAGCACCAGACCCAACAATCAGCGCGTCATACTCTTTCTTCTCGAAGTCATCATTCGGCATCGCCTCTCTCCTACTTCATCAATTATTTTTGTTTTACTCGTTTAATTTTAAATAACCTACAAGATAAATCTGTAACCGGTTACATTTTTTGCCAAAATTTTTTACTTATCCGTTACATCTAATGTCTAACTTATGTTTTTTAACCAAAAAGATTAATTTTTATAAACATTTTTAACGAACCTAGAAATCCCTAAGTATTTTGATCAAAAAACACAAGTAACCGGTTACATTTTAACCAAATAATTATTACTTACTCACTATGTAGTTCACCCTGTCGCGACAAGCGCAGCAAAAGCTCTTTCGTTGCATTGATTCCCCAGTCTTCACCGCCGGCGCCTTCATACTCAATCCCAATATGCCCCTTGTAACCCGCCTTTTGAATTATCCGCAGCATCCGGGCAAAATCCGTATTGGTCTCATTTCCCCGCTTATCAAATGAAAAACTCTTTGCGCTGATTCCGCGGGCAAAGGGCATCAACTGCTCTACTCCCAAGTAGCGGTCGTAGTCACCAAAGTTTCCAAAGTCTGGCAAACTTCCACAGTTCGGCATATCCACTGACTGTAATAACTGGGATAACCAAAGTCCGTTTGAGGAATAGCCACCGTGGTTTTCCACCACAATATTGATGTCGAAATCCAAGGCAAACTCTGAGAGAGCCCGCAGCCCATCTCTACAAGCGGAACTAACCTCCCTGCTACTACCCTGTCCGCCAGCATTCACCCTGATAGAGTGGCAACCCAAATATTTGGCCGCTTCAACCCACTGGAAATGATTCTCTACCGCTAGTTGTCTTTCGCTAGCATTTGGGTTGCCAAGATCACCTTCTGCATCAACCATAATCAAAAGGCTTTTAACCCCGTGATCTATTGCACGCACTCTCAACGCTGAAAGAAAATTCTGATCCCTGGCCTTATCGGCAAAAAACTGATTGACATACTCTACCGCGTCAATTGCAAATTCCTTTCTTGCCTTAATAGGGAAATCCAATACCTTGAGAGCGCCACTTCGCAATTGCCGATGCAGGGACCATTGGGCCAGGGAAATTTTCACAGGGCCACCCGGGGTATTGGTAATGATTCGCCCACTATTACCAAACAAGGGGGCGGTAAAAGCAGCTGCAGCAAAGCCGGCACCAACCTGTAGCAAAGTTCTACGCTTCATTCCCGCTCCCCAGCTTGGAGTAGATTGCCAGACAAGTTACCTGGGGAACCTTCTCTAGTGTCATCCTTATCGCTTTGATGCAATGAGCGGCGGAAACCACTAATCGCTCCTCCAAGGTCTTCTCCCAGACGGCGGATCTTGCCACTACCAAATAGTAGAACCGCTAACACAAGAACAATAAGTACCTGCCAAATACCCACACCTGAAATACCCATGATTTACAGCTCCCGAATTCTGATATTGCGGTACCACACTTTGTCGCCGTGGTCTTGTAAAGCAATAAAGCCGCTCTCACTACGGGCAAAATCGGGGTAAGAGGAAAACTTACTGTTGGCAAGACGTGTATCCCAATCTTCAGACCAGAGTTCATAGCTGACAATCATGCTTCCATTCAGCCAATGTTCAACCCGACCATTCTCCACTCGAATACGCGTTTTATTGAATTCTCCTGCCGGCTTTACCTCATCCTCGCTGGGTGCATACAAGTCGAAGACTGATCCCGCGCTGTGGCTCAGTTTTTCCAGTTCGGGAAAAGCACTGTTATCCAGTACCTGGTATTCCATACCTGACATCCAGACTGGTGCATTGCCACCAGCTACCCGATAAATAATGCCGCTGTTTCCGCCTTCAGATATCTTCCACTCCAGTTCCAGCTCAAAATCAGAAAACTTATCTGCAGTGACGATATCCCCCGCTCCACCAGCAGTGAGCACCAGGTTGCCATCAACGACCTGCCAGGCCTCTCCTACATGGGAGCCATTGGCACCGGTCCAACCCTGCAACGTTTTACCGTCGAATAAATGCCTCCAGTCCTTATCCGCTTGTATACCGGACTTTTCCGGCATCCGTTCACAACCCCCCAATGTGACTAGCAGTGCTGCAGAAGCCAGTAAAGACGTGCAAAATTTTGTCTCAGTGAATTTTTTCATCATTGTTATCTCCACATGAATTGGTGTTTATCTAATCAGTTTGCCGCGATGGTTTTACATCCGCACTTTATTAATCCTGATGGCGGGCCGTACTTCCCCTTGCCACTAAATCAAAGGGCAAAATAGTTCGGCTCGCTTTTAACGGTTTTCCATCAATAATGCGGCGCAAGGTTTCCATCGCATATCTGCCCAGCTTCTCTGCGGGCTGGTCAATTGTTGTCAGGGGCGGGTCCGTAAATTGCGAAAACTCAATATTATCGAAGCCCGCCACCGACACATCCGCAGGCACTTGCAAACCCATTTCCTTCGCTTGATGAACAGCACCAATAGCCATTTCATCATTCATACAAAAAATGGCGGTAGGCGCACTGGCTAAAGAGAGCAGTTTTTTTGCACCCTCCGCACCAGACGGCATAGTGAATTCTCCGTTTACAACCAGGTCAGAATTCAATTCGAGACCGTGCCGTTGCATCTCCTCCTCAAAGCCGGCCAGGCGATCACGCACAATCGGACTATTAAGCGGGCCGGTCACTATGCCGATCCGGCGGTGACCCAGCTCGATCAAATGGCGAGCCATGGCTTGCGCCGCGCCGGAATTATCCAGTTCAACAACCGGATAGCGGTCGTCTTCAGCAATGCGCTCACACGCATTTACCATTGGAATCGACGCTGCTAAAGCTGCATCTTTCTCTGCAAATGGATAGCGGCTATCCAGTTGAATAAGCCCATCTGCCTGATTCGTCAGCGCCATTCCCGCATAGAACTGCTCGTGAGCTGGTTCGCCCTTGGTATCTCCCAGCAATACGGAATAACCCTGGTCTTGAGCTGCCTTTTCTATCCCTCGGATAACTTTGGAAAAAAATGGGTTGGCGATATTTGGGACCAGAACCATCACCGCAAATGACTTGCCGGAACTAAAGTTTCTCGCCAACATATTGGGCCGATAGCCGGCCTCTTCCACCGCTTTCAGCACCCGCTCCCTGGTCCGCGGAGAAACCATTTGCGGGTCTTTCAGGGCTCTGGACACGGTCGCGACGGAAACACCGGAGCGACGTGCAACTTCGCGAATGTTTGACATACTTTTCCGTTACTTTGTTGTTAGTAGTCGACTATTTTCGCACAAATGGAAAACGCCTACTGGTTGCCTACTACAGTGACACCTTGCACTTTGCTCGCTGCCTGCCTGCGATCCCAAAACCAGATAAACGCAAAAATCGGCAGCAAGATAAGGGGAACCACGGCCAGTGACTGGAATGATTCGATAGAGGCAGTCGCCAACACAGTGTCCAGCTCATCGCCCGTTAACTTTTCAAAGGCTTCCAAACCACCGGCAGCCTCAATCTTGGCGTTGTCGAAAATTTCTCCAAGTTTCGGCAGTACGAACTGAATAGACATTCCCCCAGCAAACCCCAGCAGCCCCAAAAACAGTGCGCCGCCGCGTACAAAACGCTCGGATACCGTAGCGAGCATGGTAGGCCACATATAGCAGACGCCGATGCCCCAAACTGTTGCCGCTAAGAATGCAGTTACCGGGGTTCTCGCCATTCCTAAGCAATAGAGGCCAACAGCTGCAAGTAAACTACTCAGCCACAAGAGTCCAATGGGAGAGAGTTTTTTGGCCAGCCGTCCGGCAAAGTGGCGCATTACAAACATCAACATGCTGACATAAACCAGAATGAGAATGCCCTTCATACCGACTACTCGAGAGAGCGTCAGGTCAACCCACTGCCCTGGAGCCAGCTCTGTTGCAGCGGTTAGCCACATACAGATCCATAGCACGATAAATATCGGCTGCCTGAAAACTTCTTTAAACATCTCGCCGTAACTGATGCCAGAGGAAACCCGTTCAGTTACCGGGAATTCTGCTCTGGACACAAGCCACGCCATGACCACAGCCGGTAGGGCCAAAACAATCAGGTTCAACTGCCAGGGAAGTTCAAGCGCAGAAATGGCTAACCCAAGTAATCCGCCCACCACAATCCCGGCAGGCCACCAGGCATGTAGTACATTTAGGCGCTGAGTTTTATTTTCAGGATCAACCGCGGCAACCATTGGGTTACTGGCGGCCTCCACGGCCCCCCAGCCCAAACCGGTAAGTAAAAGCCCCGCAAGAACCAGATTCTCAACGCCCTCCCCGGGGGTTACTAATGATGCTGCAATAATAAGCAGACTGCCCAACACGTAGCCTATTGATGAGAGCATTAGCATCCGTTTGATACCGACCAAGTCCACCAATGCGCTGCCAAATAGCAGGGTTAGGGCAAACCCTGAAAAGGTAAATCCAAGCGCTTCTCCAACCATTGCGGTGGAGTTGGCAAGATCAATATGATCATAAATGTCCGACTGTAAATTGCCGGCGATCGAAGCCCTCACAGCAAACCCAAGACCAATCATAAAGATTGACAGATTTCCTACCAGGAAGACATTCCTGTGCAAAGCCTTTATCTGTGTACTCATCTATCCAGTCTCCGCATGATTTATTGTTATTCGTTGTTCACTGGGATTGGCAAAAATTAGTCCAGCCCTAAAATCCTACGATTTCGAGCGCGATCTGTTTCAGCACCGGCAAAATCATCAAAAGCTTTGTCAGCCACGGTTATCAGGTGCTCTCGAATAAATGGCGCACCCTCGCTGGCCCCCTGCTGTTGATCCTTAATGCAACACTCCCATTCCAATACCGCCCAGCGATCGTAACCGTACTGGGTCAGTCGGCTAAAAATCCCACGAAAATCTACCTGACCATCCCCCAGGGAGCGAAAGCGACCGGGCCGGTCAATCCAGGGGGCATAACCGCCGTATACGCCAGCCCTTCCACTCGGGTGAAATTCCGCATCTTTCACATGGAAAGCCTTGATTCGCTCGTGATAGATATCGATAAAGGCTAGGTAATCCATTTGCTGTAAAAGCAAATGGCTTGGGTCATACAAGATGTTGGCTCTAGGGTGATCTTCCACCTCGTAAAGAAACCGCTCGAAGGTCAAGCCATCATGCAGGTCTTCACCGGGGTGCAGCTCATAGCAGACATCGACCCCCGCGCTGTCAAACGCATCCAATATCGGACGCCACAAACGGGCCAGTTCGCGAAAACCTTCTTCAACCAACATCGCTGGGCGCTGGGGCCATGGATAAAAAGTGTGCCAGAGTAAAGCGCCGGAGAAAGTTGCATGGGATTTGAGCTTCAGGTTGGCACTGGCCCGAGCAGCAAGAACTAATTGATTGCTCGCCCACTCTGCTCGGGCTTGCAAGTTTCCGCGTACTGCCTCTGGAGAAAAAATATCCAGCATTTCCTTATAGGCTGGGTGAGCTGCGACCAACTGCCCCTGCAAATGCGTAGACAATTCAGAAATCTGTACCCCAGCCTCCTCACAGATTCCCAGTACATCATCACAGTAAGCTTGGCTTTTACTGGCCAGCTCAAGGTCGAAAATCCGCTTGTCCCAAGTGGGAACCTGGATGCCTTTGTACCCCAGGTCTGATGCCCAACGAGCCATAGATTCAAGCGAAGCTGGCTGTTCGCTCGATGGGAGAAACTGGGCGAGAAAAATTCCGGGCCCCTGAATTCTGGGTGCCTTCATTTATTGTTATCCTTTTTACTGCTGTACTTATTAATTCTGCAACCAACCCTTTCCAAGCGATTGGTTTGCACCTTTTGAGAAAACTCTTCAAAAGGTAACTGGCCGCAGGCCGACACCGGCACCTCCCTGTGCCGTACTAGCTGCCGGACGCCCACCCTGCCAGAGATACCTAAATTCTGTGAGGTTGGACCTAGCCGCTCACTTCCAAAAAGGCGCCAGGGAAACCCATGAGGATTTTGCGCGACTGCTCTCCAGCACACCGCGCACAAATGCCATCGCGCGAACACCTGCATCAATGTTGCCAACGGCAGGACTGTTCTTTGAAATTACCCCCTCGCGGCGGCCTCGGACTTGACCAGCAAAATCGCGATAGATATTGGCGAAGGCCTCTATATAGCCCTCCGGGTGTCCTTGAGGTGTCCGGCAGAAAGACCTGACGTCTCCATCCAGATACTCACAATCCGCACCGGCTTTCCAAATCGCCACAGGCTGCCCCCTGCGCTTTACTTGCAATTGGTTTGGGGCTTCCTGCTCCCAAAACAGCGAACCGTCTTCACAGTAAACGCTGATATTCAGGTTGTTCCCTTCTCCTCCACAGACTTGACTGGCTGTAAGTGTTCCTCGGGCGCCCTGATCTAATTTAAATAGCGCTGCACCGTCATCATCCAACGCTCTTTCATCAACTACCGCTTGCACGTCTGCGCAGACTTCAGAGATATGCTGGCCAGTAAAAAACTCCACCAGATGATGAGCATGGGTGCCTATATCCGCAAAGCAGCCACTTTCTCCCGAACGTGCAGGATCTGTTCGCCAACTCGCCTGCTTACTTCCCGTGGAATCACCGGCTAGTGCCAGCCACCCCTGCGGATAGGCAACGGTAACTCGTCGAATAGACCCCAACTCTCTCCTGCCCAGGATTGCTCTCGCTTGCATAACCAGAGGGTAAGCAGCATAAGTGTGGGTCAAACCATAAAGATGCCCGCTTTGCTCCACTGCCTTTTTAAGCTCAAGTGTTTCTTCCAAAGTGGAGGCGGCTGGCTTGTCGGAGAGGACATGGAATCCCGCCCGCAACGCAGCAATAGAAACGGGTAAATGGAGATGGTTGGGAGTTACTACAGATACAAATTCAACTCGATCATCAGCGCTGCGACGGGATTCCTCTTGGAACATCTGTTGATAGCTTTGGTAAATCCTGTCCGGGTGTAGCCCCAGCTTTTCACCAGCTTTACGACTGCGTTCGGAATCGCTACTAAAGCAGCCGGCGACTAGCTCTATCTCACCGTCGAGAGCTGCAGCCATTCGATGGATTGCACCAATAAAAGCACCCTCTCCACCACCAACCATGCCCATTCTTATTTTTTTAACCAAACCCCATCCCCTCGGGCCACTCAAAGAACCAGCTGAATAAACAGCCTACTTATTTTTTTTCCGTGTTTTGTAAGCGGACGCGCTGTTTCCAGACTGCGGTTTTCGTAGCACTCCACTGCCTGAAACAGAATGTAACCGGTTACATTTCAATTTAAGATACAGAAAAAAAATGTCTTTGCAAGCGAAATACGTTGTTAATATCGCCTTATTGGACTCATAGACTGATGGCTCAACGCTGAAATACTAAGCAAATCACCTGATTGGCAGGCCCATTTTCTGGACAAACTCAGCCCAAGAGTGCCACTTCAATTCATCGCTTTGCCATTTATTACAAATAGTTTGATGATCAACTGACTGCGACAGCAAGCTACCTATCGCTTCAGATTGAGGATGCCGAGGCTTAGCTTTTGAGCGAACCCATTTCCCGGCCTCCTTTGCAGCTTCCACGGCGAGACCCCAGTGATTCGGCCAAACCGCCAAGAAATTGGCTATATCAAAGCTGTGGATGTGGTATGGACGCGGATAGTTTAACTGCACAAGAGCATCCCCATCCGGCCCTGGAGCGTCAGTTTTCCAACCTGCGTAAACACCCCAATGACAGCCGGCTGCCCAATCCTCAAACCCGGTCATACAATTTGCCAATCTATCCAGGGTATCCCGGATTAACGCCCTCTCTATGGGCGGGGCCACCCTCATATCAACCACACCAGAGCGAAACCTGGGGTGCTCTGGATTGAGGGTGAGTATCCAAAGTCCCTCTCCACTTTCCAGCGGGTGATATGCCACTACCATGTCCATCAGGAAGGCTGAGATTGGAGGGGTATTAGCACCCTTAGCCAGCAACATATGTAGGGGCCGAACAACTTGGCTATCCCGCACTCCTTGAGCTGGCACTCCAAGACTTTCGAGTATTGCTGCATTGCCCGCCCCGCATGCTGAGAGAACCAACTGGGGTTGTATTTGGTGGGAGCTACCATTGATATCGGCAGAGACCTCAGTCACGCCACCACTATCTTTGTCGAACCTTCGGATACTCCCTTTCACCAGCTTCTCGCTAACAGGAGCACTAAAACGTCGATAGGCTTCAGCGCCGTCAAACATAAGGTCATCAGCAAATCGAAAGCACTGATGCGACGGCAAGCTAGTTGTTACCAGTGGAGCTGGAATCGGCACCTCTTCCACTGGAATACCCGCCGCAATCCAGTTGGGCTCGACAGTATCTAAAAATTCTCGGGGAAGCGCGGAATAGAAATCTGTTATGTGGCTATCAACACCATCGCTCTCCAGTTGTGTGCACCAAAACTGTGCGGCCTTTAAGTAAGCCTTTGCCGCACTTGGGTGTGCCGCATTCCAACCTGAGGAGAAATAGCCATGAAAGTGTAACGACTCGGCATCGTCTAACCCCTGGTCTATTGCCAGCACAGAAAAATCTGTTGATAGCTCTCGCAACAATGAAATCGCTTGAATTCCGCCCCCTAATACCAGGACGTCTACGTCTACCGTTTTAGCCATGGTCAGCCTCAAACAAATCCTATCTATCACCACTTAGCAAAGGCTGGCCTTCTGTCAACCTCTAAGACCTCAGCTCATTTACCTAGGTGACACTTTTTTGAAATTCAGATTAAACACAGAACTTGGTTAATCCGTTCCAGTTACATCCCCGTAAAGAGATTGTCGCTCAGCTATGAAGCTGGCGGCCTAAAAAACTGCGAACACAAGGAGCAAGGAAATGAAGAGCTTATTGAGAGGTATAGGAATTGTACTGTTTGTACTCAGTACCCAGGCCGTTATGGCAGATGATGAACTGGAAACGGTTCCCTATGTCGATGTGAATCAGTATCTCGGCAAGTGGTATGAGATTGCCCGGCTACCGCAAATTTTCCAGCCGGCTTGTACTGCGGTAACAGCGGACTACGGCCTCAATGATGATGGATCTATCAGCGTTTTCAATTTTTGTCGAATCTTACACCCAAAATATGGGTTCCCGATCAGTGTTCAGGGCACTGGAGTCCCCATTGATGAGACGAACAGTAAACTCGCTATCACCTTCTTTGAGGGTAAAGCTGCCGGCGACTACTGGATACTAGAGCTAGATCCCGGCTATCAGTGGTCACTCGTTGGTGATCCAGACCGCTCCAGCCTCTACTTGTTAAGCCGCACTCCCCAGCTGGATGAAGCTATTACAGACTATCTACTAGACCTGGCAGTTACAAAGCATGGTTACAACATTGACCACATCATCATGACCCGCCAGCTTACTGAGTAAACAAGAAAGCGGGTGTCACACTTCTGGCACCCGCCACTTAACAAACCACATTAACTTTTTATTAATTCTTTATAATCAATAGGTTAACTATCTACATTAAAGTATTTTCTTATATTTTTGTGTGCTTTATGTTCGCCAAAGCATCCCTGTCAGCTAGCAACCTATGTCAGATATAGTTACCACTCCATTTAATAGAGCACCCCATACTTGGCTGCTGCTTTTCCGGCCCTGCCCCAGTCTCTGCGATCAACTTCATTGCATTGACCAGCTCCCTGGTTCGGCCTGCCGGGTTTCCCATTCCCGCATCATCGATTCGGCCTCGATATTGGAGCTCTCCATCCTTATTCAGCCCGAAGAAGTCTGGTGTACATACCGCCTGGTAAGCTCTCCCTACGGACTGATCTTCATCAACCAAATAGGGGAAAGTAAACCCATGGTCTCGGGCAAACTTCGCCATATAAGGAGGACTGTCAATCTGGTAATCGCGATAATCGTTTGACATAACGGCCAGAACATTAATGCCCAGCCCTTGTAGTTCTCGCACATCCTCAGCTAAACGATTTGCAATCGCCTGAACATAGGGGCAGTGATTGCAGATAAATGCAATCAACAGCCCCTTGCTTCCCAGATGGTCCGACATTCGAAAGCTCTTGCCGTCAGGGTCTTTCAAGGTAAAGTCTGGGGCTTTCCATCCGAAATCACATACTGGTGTATCTAGTAACATTGCCCGATCCTCTCCTGGGTTCTAAGTTAGCTTTCGATCTCAAGTACGCTCTTGGCAAAGGGAGCGTAAATTTTTGCGACCTCTTGAGCCATCTCATTTGGATAAACAAAAAAATCACCCGTTGTTAGTGCCTTCATAATGCCATCGAATACGATGCTCTCTGGAGGGGCTCCCTCTCCCATGCCTGCGGAGTCGGCCATATCCGTCTTGATTGGACCAGCAATAACACTGATAACTTGAGTCCCCTGCTCGACCCAGGCCTCCCTCAAACTCTGAGTTACTGCATAGGCAGCCGCCTTTGAGCCGGAGTAACCAGTAAATGGGAGAAAATTTTTGATGGATGCCAGTGAGTTCATTTGGACAAAGACACCCCCACCATTAGGGAGCCTCTGAATAACTCCGTGATGCCTCTGGCATGCAGAGCGGTTCACAATCAAGGCGCGGCTTCGCAGGAATGTCTAGACCTTTCAAGAAGTCGCAACGCGGAGTGTGAATCGCTCTGTAAGCCCCGAAGGGCGGGCCTTGAAGGCCACAGCTGCTGTGTTGCAGCTCTTGCAAAGGACTAGGCCATTCGCGGCTAGCTGCGCCTAACATCTGCAGCCTTCAAGACCCGCAGAGGCATTACGGAGTTATTCAGAGGCTCCTTAGATTTCAAAACAGGGCCAAACGCTTTGGCCAGGTTTATCAGTGGGTAAACATTGCCCTCCATTTGATACTTGAAGCTCTCCACAGCATCATCGTCCAAGGGTGTCGATAGCTTCACTACGCCCGCATTAGAGACAACCAGATTGACATCACCGGCAACCTTTACAGCGTTTTGAATGGTTTCTTCACGTGAAAGATCAAATTCAATGGGGACGACCCTTTCACCATACTTTTGAGCGAGCTGCCTCACCGAGGCTAGGTCGCGAACAGCGGTATACACTTTAACCGCGCCCGCATCCAATAGCCCCTTTGTAATGGCCTTGCCGATACCTCGATTTGCCCCTGTGATTAATGCAGTGATATTGCTAGCTTGAAGAGTCATTTCGTATACCTCAGTCACTTCAGCCGAATAAATTCAAATTTCGATTCGCAACACAGTTGCGGGCTCCGCTACGAATTGTTGATGGCCACCCCATGTCTCCTCAGTGAGGGCTGGATGGCCAATCAAGCCCAGGCCAGAAATCAGGCCACTGTGTCTCCTTCGGGAGTCCACTCATTAACTGCAAAGGCACTATCCAGGGCGGTCTCGGCAATGTGGTTTGTATAATTCGACATAACTTTTAAAGCGGTACCTAGAACCACTTCCAGTACGCTCTGCTCCGTGTAGCCAGCAGCAAGGAAAGCGCTAACTTGTTCCTCTGTCGGCCAGCCACGGCTTTCATTCACTACCGCAGCAAATGTACGTAATGCCTCAAGCTTTTCATCTGCAATCGGTGTGTTACTACGCAATGCTTCAATTATTTCCGCTTCAACACCGGCCATTTGGGAAATGGATGTGTGAGCAGCCATACAGTAACGACACCCGTTCAGGCGGTTGTTTGTCATTAAGATGATTTGGCGCCCTGTCTCGGAAAGATTGGTTTTATCGAAAATTCCCGCCAAGGTCGTATAACCCTCAAGTAATGCGGGGGCCTCTGACATAGTTGCGAATAGATTGGGCACAAAGCCCATCGATTTCTTAGCGCCTGCAAGAAGAGGCTGAGCAGCAACAGGAGCGGATTCAATCGTGTGAGTCTTGAAAGTAGCCATCATATTTCCTAACTAGATAGTTTCACTTGTTTGTAGCGATCGGTCCAAACCTGGTTAAAAAATAAGGGGAGACACCCCTGTAAACTGTATGTACCGATTGCTACAAACAATGCTAATGAGTTTGTACCGATCGGTAAAGATGATTTATATAACTATTTGCTATGCATTAATGCCTGCTGAGAATGAACAGAAAAAATATGAAGCCCTATCCAATGCAAAGTTGACAGGAAGGATCAATGGAGGTCAGGAGAGGGAAATCACAGTGCAACCCTGGCAACCGAGAGGACGGCGCCAAGGCCCTACGAAGAGCTTTCAACGCCAGAAGAAAGATCAGGTCAACGCAGCAAGTCTAATGCCTGTACCTTAATTCTGGAGAGGCTTTCCTTATTAAAAACTCCACGTGCCAACACTCGCAAGCCGACTAACAGAGTCAGTAAACTATTGGCGCAGACTTCCGGGTCTACTCGATCAGATATCACACCTTTCTCTATCCCCAGGCGAACCTGCCTTGCAAAAAATGACTCAGTATCCCGCAAGCCCTTTTTTACAGCATCCCCAATATCGCTATCCAGGTTAGGCATATCGAGTGCGGTATTAACCAAAAAGCAGCCCTTCTTTTCCGGATCTGCAAGGCTTTGTTCAATTAGGGAGTCGAAAAGCTGACTGATAGCGCCGATAGGATCTTCCAACGACTCAAGCCGGGCCATTACGTCGCGCCGCTGCTCTCTCTCATACTTGAGTAAACTCAGGGTAAAAAGCTGCTTCTTACTGCCAAAGGCATTATAAAAGCTCCCTTTAGTCAGCCCAGTAGCTTTGAGCAGGTCGGCCAGAGAAGTCGCTTCAAAGCCTTTCTTCCAAAAGGCTTCCGTCGCTTTATCGACTGCGCTATCGACATCGAAACTTTTCTCCCAAGGCATAAGCACCTCACCTCAAACAAATCTACTGGCCATGTTACCACTGTTTGGACCAAGTGGTAAAAACACGATTCGCAGATACTGGCACTCGCCCGATATTCGCCTATTGCTCCGAAATCAAAACACCATTTTTGCGGTCACAGTGATTATTGGAGCAACACTTCTAGCCGAGGAGCGCTCACTCGAATTAATAAAGTGGTAACTGGTGCAACTTCATGACCTTAAAAGCCTTCAAAGTCATCAAAGTGGTTCTGACCTATTAGTCAAAGTGCTTATTTTTAACGCTTTTTTACAGTTGCAGTTACACAATAGTTATGATGACCATACATACTCAAGCCTCCAAAACGAGAAAAAATGCCTCAATTTCACACTCAATAGGAAAGTTATTTTGCTAAATACAGTGTTAAAGAAAAAGATCCATCTCTGATTAGAGGTATTTCATGCCCTTTGGAGCTTTCAGCCTTTATACTTGTCCTAAGCTATAGGTCGCCGAGCCATAAGGGCCGGACGCCTATGAAGTAGGACGTATAAAGAGACTCCCTATGCTTACCAATCGGATCGCCGCTTACTTTTCCGGCTTCTTGGTCATTGGCCTTCTTTCCACAAGTGTTCTGGCAGAGCCAGAGCGAATAGCCCCCGAAGAGGGTCAAGGTGGTACTGCACAAGAGATAGTCAGCAAACTTGAAATGCTGCACTACAACAAAATCAAAATCGGCGACGAAATGTCCGAGAACTTGTGGAACGAGTATATCGATGCACTCGACCCCACTAAAAGTTACTTCCTCGCCTCTGATATCGACGAATTCCGCGCGTGGGAAGCGGAGATGGATGACCAGCTTCGCGCTGGTGATGTCACCGCTGGGTTTAGTATCTATAACCGTTTCCGCCTGCGTATGGGCGACCGGCTAGATAACATCCTGTCCCAACTAGAGAAAGGCCTGCCCGCCTATGACTTTTCTCGGGAAGAGACCCTTGAGCTGGATCGGGAGGAAAGCCAATGGCCCAACTCGATCAGCGCTGCAGATGAGCTTTGGCGCAAGCGCTTAAAGAGCAGCATCCTGAATCTGCGCCTTACCGGTAAAACCGATGAGGAAATCCAAGACCTTCTCGTACGCCGTTACAAAGGTCAAAAGAAGCGCCTCGAACAACAGAAGAGCGACGACGTATTTGAGCTCTATATGAACTCACTGACTCGTCTCTACGATCCACACAGCAACTACCTGTCACCGCGCTCATTGGAAAACTTTAATATGAGCATGTCCCTCTCCTTGGAGGGTATCGGTGCTGTGCTGCAGGCAGACGAGGAATACACCAAAGTTGCTCGCCTGGTACACGGTGGTCCAGCCGATCGCACTGGCAAGATCAAGCCCAACGATAAAATCGTGGGTGTTGGCCAGGATAAAGAAGGCGAAATGGTCGATGTAGTGGGCTGGCGCCTGGATGATGTTGTCGACTTGATTCGCGGCAAGGCCGGTACCTATGTTCGCCTGGAGACCATCCCCACTGGTGGCGACGGTACTCACAAGACTATCTTGATCAAGCGCAGCAAAGTTAAGCTTGAAGATCAGGCGGCCAAGAAGGCAGTGTTTGAATTCTCTGATGGCAGCAAGAGTTACAAGATCGGTGTGATTAACCTGCCGACCTTCTATATCGACTTCGATGCCTATCGCCGCCGCGACCCCAACTATAAGAGCACCACACGAGACGTTGCCCGTCTTCTGAGTGAACTTAAAGAGGAGAAGGTTGACGGTATTATCCTGGATCTTCGCAACAATGGCGGTGGTTCACTGCAAGAAGCCACCATGCTCACAGACCTGTTTATTGATCAGGGCCCTGTCGTGCAGATCCGCCACGCCAATGAGCAGATTTCCCGCCATAACCGCTCGCGCTCCCGCGCCATGTACCGCGGGCCGCTGATGGTATTGATTAATCGCTTATCCGCCTCTGCATCCGAGATTTTTGCCGGTGCAATCCAGGATTACAACCGCGGCCTGGTAGTGGGCAACCAATCCTTTGGTAAGGGTACTGTGCAAACTATGGCTCCCCTGAAGGAAGGCCAGTTGAAAATTACCCAGTCCAAGTTCTACCGGGTTTCCGGAGACAGCACACAGCATGCGGGTGTGAAGCCGGACATCGATATGCCACAGTTGATTGATGCCGAAAATGTGGGTGAGAGTGCTTACGATACTGCCCTGCCCTGGGACCGTATCCACGCTGTGCCTCATGCGAAGTATTTCAACTTGAAGATGCTGATCCCGAACTTGATTACCAAGCACAACAAGCGCACCGAAACAGATCCAGATTTTGTTTTCCTGCGCGATCAGTTCAAGTTCGACGCCGAGCGGGCTGACAAGAAGTATGTCTCTCTCAACGAATCAACCAGAGAGAATGAGCGCAAGTCCGTTAATCAGCGATTGCTGGATATGGAAAACCGTCGCCGCAAAGCTAAAGGCCTTGAACCCTACGAGAACTTTGAGGCATACGAAGAAAGCGAATCTGAAGAGGTGGCTAACATTGGTGGTCCTGTAGAGATCAAGTTGGAAAAAGATCCAATTTTGAATGAAGCGGGCTATATAATGGCGGACTTTATCGGCCTGGCCGATAAGGCCAGCAAGGCCCCGCCCCAAGTTGCCAACTTCTAAATACTGATAGGCACTGGGCGCGGCGTGCGCCCGGTCCGCGAACTAACTCTTAGGTCGGGCTAGCCCGACCTTTTTTATTTTGGGGGAAGAGATGAAGGTTGTTTCCTTTAACGTCAATAGTATTCGCACTCGCCTGCACCAGATGCAGGCCTTGGTAGACAACCATCAGCCCGATATCATCGGCCTACAGGAAACCAAAGTCACCGACGAAGACTTTCCAGTAGATGCGATAAAAGACCTGGGCTATGAGCTGATTTATTTTGGCCAAAAAACACACTACGGCGTTGCCCTGCTCTCACGCCTACCTTTTATTGATCGCGAATACGGTTTCCCAACTGATGCCAGCGACGCCCAGCGCCGTATGGTTGCCGGCAAGTTTGATATCGGCGGTCCTGAGCCCCTCACGGTTATTAATGGCTATTTCCCGCAAGGTGAAAATCGCGAGCACCCGGTTAAATTTCCGGCAAAGCAAAAGTATTACGCCGACCTGGATACCTACCTGCAAACCACGTGTAAGCCGGAAGCGCCTGTATTGGTTATCGGCGATATGAATATTTCACCCAGCGACCAGGATATTGGTATTGGTGAACCCAATCGTAAGCGCTGGCTGCGCGATGGCAAATGCAGCTTCCTTCCAGAAGAGCGCGAGTGGCTTCAAAAAATTGAAGGCTGGGGGCTCACCGACACTTTCCGCGCACAAAACCCAGAAACAGACGATGTATTCAGCTGGTTCGACTACCGCAGTCGTGGGTTCGATCGCGAGCCCAGACGCGGCCTGCGTATCGACTTGATCCTAGCCACCAACCCTCTTCTGGAAAAATGTGTCGGGACTGGCGTGGACTACGATATTCGGGCTATGGAACGCCCATCAGACCACGCGCCTGTATGGGCCGAGTTTAAGCTATAAGCACAGGTTACAGCCCGCTGGTTCAGTGGGCTATTTTTAAGGCTATGAATATATGGTTTTCCATATATAATTGTTAAAAAGCCAAATGGAGCCCTCCAATGAAAAGGCGTGTTCTGTTTGTTTGCGCCGGGGACTCTGCCCGCTCACTGATGGCTGAGGCACTGTTGCGGCATTTTGGAGGCAATTCATACGAAGCCGTTGGCGCCGGCACCAATGTCCACACAGTGGACCCACGCGCTCTGCAAGCGCTGGAGCGACTGGGGGTTTCAACAGAGGGACTCATTCCCAAAGTTGTAGAAGATGTAGCCGACCAACCTTTTGACCTGGTCATCACACTTTGCGACAAAAGCCGGGAAGAATACGTACCCTCCCCAAAAGTTGACAAGATGATTGCCTGGAATTTTAAGGAACCGACAAAGCGACACTGCTTCTGCCCTTTTTACACCACGGCACGTGAATTGAGCACTCGCATCAAACTACTGGTCTTGGCCCAAGCCGAGGCGGATTTACGAAAAAGAGCGGCATGAACCCAGTACAGTTTTACAAATGCCTGGCCGATGATACGCGGCTCCGCACATTGCTCCTTATTGCTCACGAGGAAGAGCTTTGCGTATGCGAGCTAACGGCAGCCCTCGAATTGAGCCAGCCAAAAATTTCCAGGCACCTCGCCTTGCTGAGAAGTTCAGACCTGCTCCAAGACCGCCGCCAGGGGCAGTGGGTGTTTTACCGAATCAATCCGGACTTAAATGCCTGGGCAAAGTCTGTACTGTTCGATACCTTGCAGGCGAACCAGCACTTTATTACCGAAGACCTCAACAACCTGATTCAAATGGGAGACCGGCCAGAGCGCACAAGTCTGTGCTGCTGATACCGCCTTCCGACCTAAGATTTAAACTATCCAGATATATATGATTTTTCATATGTGCCTGGCAGAAATGGAGCGAAATTAACAATGACCATCAAAATTGGGATCAATGGATTTGGCCGAATTGGCCGGCTGGTACTGCGCGCTGCCTGGGATTGGCCTGAAGTTGAGTTTATCCAGGTTAATGACCCTGCCGGTGATGCAGTCACTCTCGCCCACCTTCTCAACTTTGACTCTGTACACGGACGCTGGCACAGAGAGGCGAAAGCCATTGATGACACAATTCAGGTTGATGGCAAAACAATAACCTGTAGCCGCAATACCGCTATTGCAGATACCAATTGGAAAAACTGTGACCTGGTTGTAGAGGCCTCCGGTAAAATGAAAACTACCGAACTTCTTCAACCCTACCTGGATCAAGGGGTAAAGAAGGTGTTGGTCTCTGCACCAGTTAAAGAGGCTGGAGTTCCGAACATTGTCCTTGGAGTGAATCAACATATTTACCAGCCGGACAAACACCAGATTATTACCGCCGCTTCCTGTACGACTAATTGTCTTGCTCCAGTAGTAAAAGTTATTCACGAAAACCTGGGCATTCGTCACGGTTCAATCACCACTATTCACGATATCACCAATACCCAGACTATCCTCGACGCACCCCATGGAGATCTGCGCAGAGCCCGCGCTTGTGGTGCCAGCCTGATTCCCACAACAACAGGTTCAGCTACAGCTATTGCCACCATCTTTCCAGAGTTGTCCGGCCGCCTAAACGGCCACGCAGTTCGTGTTCCCCTCGCCAACGCATCCATTACCGATTGTGTTTTCGAAGTGGAAACCGCCACTACCCCAGAGGCAGTAAACCAGTTATTTAAGGACGCTGCAGAGGGTGAACTAAAAGATATCCTCGGCTATGAGGAAAGGCCCCTCGTCTCCGTGGATTACAAAACCGACCCCAGATCGAGCATTATCGATGCTCTATCGACCATGGTCGTTAACGGCACCCAGGTAAAAGTTTACGCCTGGTATGACAATGAATGGGGTTACGCCAACCGCACGGCGGAATTGGCTCGAATGATTGGCACCATGGGCTAAACAGCCAAAGTACAACGGGGCCGGAAGGAAAGAACACACTGCACCTGAGGGGTACGCCTCTCCATGAGCTCGTATTTTTTCCTCCTGCTTTTAGTAAGTAGCAGTACACAGAACAAGATCATGCAGTTTCTTCACAATTTATCGTCGCCAGTGCGCCAATACTTGCTGGTAACAGGCAATTACTGGGCATTTACTTTGACTGACGGCGCTCTGCGCATGCTGGTGCTGCTGCACTTTCACGAACTCGGCTACAGCCCTTTGCAAATAGCCTTGCTTTTCCTTTTCTACGAATTCTTTGGCGTAGTCACTAATCTTGTCGGCGGTTGGCTCGGTGCCCGGATTGGACTCAACCGGACCATGAATTTGGGACTGGCCTTACAGGTTGTTGCTCTTTCCATGCTGCTGGCACCCAGTCAGTATCTCTCGGTCCCCTTGGTTATGGCTGCCCAAGCCCTCTCCGGTATCGCCAAAGACCTGAATAAAATGAGTGCGAAGAGCTCAATCAAGTTACTGGTGCCCGATCAGGCCAGTGGCACCTTATATCGATGGGTCGCCCTTCTTACCGGTTCGAAAAACGCGCTAAAAGGCTTGGGCTTCTTTCTCGGCGGTGCCCTACTCGCCTCACTTGGCTTTCAAGGCGCGATTGCATCGATGGCCCTAGCTCTTGGAATAGTTTGGATATTGAGTCTCAAATTTCTTAAGCGGGACTTAGGGAAAGCCAAAGCAAAAAGCCGATTCAGAGATATCTTTTCCAAGAGTCCCGCAGTCAACATATTGTCGGCCGCGCGCTTACTCTTGTTTGCTTCCCGGGATGTTTGGTTTGTTATAGCTCTACCGATTTTCCTGGCCAGCCAGTTCGGTTGGAGCCACTGGCAGGTGGGTACCTTCCTGGCATCCTGGGTGATCGGATACGGCATAGTGCAAACCCAGGCCCCAAAGGTCACGACGGCACGTTCAGCCCAGGCTCCGGATGGTCGAACCGCACTATTCTGGGCAATAGCGCTCACTGCAGTGCCCGCATTAATCGCAATCGCATTACACAAAGGAGTGGATCCACAGCTCGCCGTACTGGGTGGACTTTTGATGTTTGCTGTACTCTTCGCCGTAAACTCATCTTTACACAGCTACTTGATAGTTGCCTATGCTCGGGAAGATGGCGTCTCTATGGATGTGGGCTTCTACTATATGGCAAATGCCGCTGGGCGATTACTCGGGACACTGCTCTCGGGGTGGGTATTCCAAACCCAGGGGTTGGTGGCTTGCCTACTTATTTCCAGTGCTTTTCTTCTGCTAACCGCACTGGTTTCACTGGGTTTGCCCAGGCACAAAACCGGGGCTCAGGAGGTTGGCAGTTTAAGTAGGAGCTGATCAGATAGCAGCATAAGTGCTACTTGCCAGCGAAGGCTGGCAAGTAGGCTGAGGGACCATTTCGACCTGCACGATTCGATACAGTTTGGACTCAGGTATGCACCCCATTTGAAATAGAATCAAAGCAAGGACCAAATACCTCATATAACACCCACCTCAAGTCCAAGTGCACAGCTCCACAGGAGCTGCAAAAACTCGAGATTAAAATGTCTGGATTTGGCACTCAATGCCTATTTGCCACTACTTTCTGCCAAAACCATCGCAAGAACTATGGCTTTTTAGTCACGGTCATTCTTAGCAAAGTCCGATCCTTTTTGATGTAGTGGTGATATAGAGCGGCCATTACATGCCCCAGGATTAAGATCCAGACCACCCACTCTCCCAGGATCTCTTTATGGATAAAATCGACCGGCTTCTCAAACTGTTCGAATGTCATCCCCATCCGATCCTGAACTATCGCCACAAAGGCTTGGGTGCTCTCAAACTTAGGAATTTCAAACAGGAAAAAGTAATCCGTATCCACACCTGTTCCGATATACCCTGTTAGCGGAGCGACGACCATAATCAAGTAGAGAAGAACATGACCGGTATGAGCGGCAAAGTGTTCCAGGGAGCTACCTGGTTCTAATGGCGGTGGCGGATTAGTGAGACGCCATACGATTCTTAAGATGACGATCACCCCAATGGTGACGCCAATAGATAGATGTAACTGCAAGGCAGTCCAATTCGCCGGTGTTTCCTCTTGGGTAAACCACTGGCGGTAGTAGACTGAAATATAGGAACCCAAAAACAATAAGGCCGTTAACCAATGTAGCCACTTGGCTACTGAACCGTAACTGTCAGGTTGATTTCTCAGGCTCATTCCTATCTCTTTCCCACTTCCGAAAACTATATTCTATCGGCAATTCGCCTACTATTTCTCCGAGTAGAATCTACGTAAACCCAAAATAAAGAGTACAACACCAAACGCTTGGACAAAATGATAGATAATATTATGATCAAGGTCCCAAATGATACTGACTGATAAACTTCCATCTAACTGGACAGCCATTGCAACAATACTAACTATCGAGCCAAGTGCCATAAACCAACTGCCACGCGGTGAGCTTTGTCTCCTTAAGGCTAATATAGAATACCCTATAAAAGCCACTGCACTGATTAAAAACTGATAAACAGCAAAGGCAAAAATTTTATCTTTAAGTGAAAACGAGAAAACAAAAACTATCAGAAAAATAAATAATACTGGAAAAATAGCTCTTTTGGAAAAATCTTCATTCACCAAATCTACACTAACCGCAAGAACAAAAGAAGAAATCAGCAAACCAAGTAAAACAAGCACTCCATACCATAAACAAACTCGAAAATATGGAGGGATTTCAAACCCGTGATAGATAGCTGCCACTAATGAGGCTATGAACATGATAGTGAAAAAAATAAGCCAAATACTTCTTTTCCACTGCTTCCTCCTTACAAACACCAACAAATAAAGGGCGCCAATAAATGCGACCAGAGCCAGCCCGACATTAGTAATTGCAGTTAATAGGTCTATTTCGCCATGTACTAGAGTCATTCTATTTCGAATATAGTCGACACATTTTCATATACATTCTCTATCCAACCCAGATCGTAACCCTTTATAGCAATATATCAGACTTTCTGAAGATCAATTGAACATAGGTGTGTCATCTACGAAAACTCAATAATATCAATTTCCCTAGTGCAACCTCAATAATGGGGTAGATGCAAAGTTTAAAAAACACAGAGACAGACAAGAGCCAGCGCGCCATTATATCTCAAGGCGGCACTGACACTTTGATCGTTTCAACTCTTATTAACTGGCTATAACTGATACAATCACCTTGCCTTTAGCGCGTCCTGAAGCGAGATATGAAAAAGCTTCTTTGCCTTGCTCTAAAGAATAGATCTTGTCTATTACTGGAGAAAGAATCTTCTGCTGGTACAGATCCCCCAACTCATTCAGCTGTCCTCCATTGGCTTCCATAATAACCATTCGATAGAGCGCAGATTTGTCCTTCGCTGCCTTCATTAGCTTTCGCGACTTAAGCGCCACTAGCTTGCGGAGCAACCAACCTAGCCCAAGCTCTTCAGCTGTCTGCGGATCTAAAGCCCCTTTAACAGAGACAACACGCCCACCAGTTTTCAGGACCTGAAATGCATCCAAAGCATACTGACCACCCAAAGTATCGAACACGACATCCATATCAGATAGTAATTGCCGGTAGTCATCTTTTTTATAATCAATAACAAGGTCGGCACCAAGTGCTTTCACCCACTCCACATTCGCGCTACTTGTTGTAGTCACCACATAGGCGCCTACAGACTTCGCCAATTGGATTGCCATAGAGCCAACACCACCTGAGCCTGCATGTATCAGCACTTTCTCGCCAGACTTCAAACCCGCAACTTTGATCAAAGACTGATAGGAGGTCAGCCCAACGAGCGGAATACCCGCTGCTTCACTGTGTGACAAGTTTTCGGGCTTTGCAGCCAAGTGGGAAACATTAACGGTGAGATATTCTGCAATAGTGCCCACATGATCCTCCCCCACCCTGGAAAACACCAGGTCCCCTACACTGTATCCAGCAACATTATTCCCCACTACTACAACTTCACCGCTGACATCCCGGCCAATACCAACCGGAAATACTTCCTTTCGTACCGATTTAAGCTCCCCCCGCACCATCATGTTATCAACTGGATTTACGCTAGCCGCATGCACCCGAAGCAAAACTTCACCAGCCTTGGGGGTGGGAACCTCAGCTGACTGAAACTCCAGGCTGCTATCAATATCCCCATAGCGAGTCATTTTCAAAGCTTTCATTGGTCATCCTAACAATCGGTTCAACAAACATTGAAAGCGATAGTGCCCATACTGCGACCATAAAAACAGGTGGTAATAGGTATAAGTCTTTTGTCATTTTGGCAATAATGGGGAATATTTTGAGCCGATGACAAACAGTTAGAAGTTGATTATGGACAAAATCAGAGCATTGCGTTACTTCAAGCGGGTGGTAGAACTGAATAGCTTTACTGCAGTTGCTGAGGAATTTGAGGTTCCCGCTTCATCAATCTCCCGCCGCGTAAAAGATCTGGAGCAGTCCTTAGGAGTGGAGTTACTGCAACGCAGTACCCGCCAAGTCAAGGTTACTGAGCTCGGCAAGCTCTACTATTCGATGATAAGTAAAGCAATTCGCCAGCTTGAACAGGCTGATGAACTGGTTAGCCAGACATTTGAAGCGCCCAACGGTCTGATACGTATCAGCTGCCTCCCAACTTATGGAGAGCAGCATTTAACCCCCCTTCTTGAGAAGTTTGCCCAACGTTACCCCAATATCGTATTCGACTTAACCTATAACGATGACCTGTCCCAGTTAGGGAAAGATCCCGTTGATATTGCGATTCGCGGAGGGTTTGCACCGGATGAGCATGTTATTGCCAAACGCCTATCGGATAATGAGTTCACCCTCGTGGCTACACCGCAGTTTATCGACAAGTTGGAGTATAGCTTGCCCTTAAACAAGTCGGCGATTGAGTCAATTGCTACCTTGCAATACCGGGGGCCTCGTGGCGTCATTGAGTGGTACATACTCAATGACGAGCACTGGGAGCCCCTGAAGTTGACTCCAAAAGTTATCAGCAATAACGGTAAAGCATTAACAGCAGCCGCCCTCAATCACCGCGGTATGTTCTGTGTACCTTCGTGGAGTATTTGTAACTATCTAGATACAGGGGAGCTTGTACAGGTACCTTGCGAGGGTAAAGTCTCAGTCAGCCCCGGTGGCGACCTGGGAGTATTTCTTTTGTATGAGCGTACTAAATACCAAATTCCCAAAATAAAGCTTTGCGTAGACTTTATCTATGAAAATTTGAATGAACGATAGAAGAATATCAAAATTTTTCGCATTGCTACTTAAATTATATGGGCCAATAATACTAGCTTGAACAAATCTGCCGTTTAAAAAAGCACTCCACCCTCTTTATTGTTCGAAAAAATTTATATTCGGCTACAAGCTTATATCCCGCACCCTGTGGACATATAAAGACCTCATAAAACTAAAAATTGATCTGCTTCAAGCATCCCTTAGATTTATTTGGAGGCATATTGATAGGCATGCTAGTTTGAAAAGTAGAAATCATGCCAAAAGTACCTTTAACTATGAATAACTAAATGGAGGAGTTAGCACTGATAAAACCAAGTCAAACCGCTTATATCAGAACAGCCGGCGACATAAGGATTGAGCCATGCCAAGTTATGAAGACTTCATCAGCCTATTAGAAAAAGACATTGAATCAGCCTTCAAAACCTATGAACTTGATTTTAATACGGAGGCCTTCGACAACAAAGCAGGAGCCTACGAAACTGAGTTTGATTTTGAATTTGTAAAACCCAATAAAATCATGATGGTAAAAAGCGGAGATTCTGGCAAGAAAGCAACATATCTCACCTGGGCGCGACAAAAAGCTGTGCCTGTAACTCTAGATAGTAAAAGCCCCCCTTACTTTTTCACCTCCCATCTCAGTAATTGTCGAATGACCTTCAAGTACCATGACGACCAAAGTAAAAGTGTAACGGTTATCCATGTTGCAGGTGATGTTTCCCAGGGGGGGACCATCAAGGGGAGCGAACAAAGAGATGAGTTGGAGAAGATGGTGAAAACTCCCGATGCAACCAAGGAGAGGAGACTCTCAATAGGTGGCCCCAAAGGGGGTAGAAAAGGAGCAAGCTTCAAGAAAAAGCAAGCAAAACTTGGTACCTCATACTACGATACTTGTGCACGGGTATTCGGGGTGAGAGATGGAAACGACCAGTGGGCATTTTATACGCAAAATATCGGTCGTAAGGATGAGCTGCTGGGCTTTTTCGAAATCACATAATTCTTGCAACAAACAATCTAAGCTCAGCCCCAAAATCTACTCGAATAGAGCCGCACGAAAAAATCGTCGCGGCTGCCGCCATTCCCCCCATAATGGAAACTGCATTACCGGTATTAGAATAATTTAGCGAAACTCCCTCTTGGTAGTAGATCCCCTATCAATTTCTATACTATTGAATAAATTCCCCTAAATGCCATCAACAATGAGATGGGTGACCTAGATATCAAATAATGACTACTCCCCCTTTAGACTTGTGAGCACCCTCATCAGTATAATGAGGGTGTCGATCAATACATTGAAAGAGAATGCAGAATTAAGGAGCCTCTGAATAACTCCGTGATACCTCTGGCATGCAGAGCGGTTCACAATCAAGGCGCGGCTTCGCAGGAATGTCTAGACTTTTCAAGAAGTCGCAACGCGGAGTGTGAATCGCTCCGCAAGCCCCGAAGGGCGGGCCTTGAAGGCCACAGCTGCTGCGTTGCAGCTCTTGCAAAGGGCTACGGCCATTCGCGGCGAGCTGCGCCTAACATCTGCAGCCTTCAAGTCCCGCAGAGGCATTACGGAGTTATTCAGAGGCTCCTTAACATAACTCTTATATCAGGTGTCTAACTCTGATAAAAAATGCACTATAAATATCTAGTTAGCTAAATAACTGTTTTCGAGCAACGACCACTCTCTAAGAACTGCAGTAAGGTTTCACCAAGTTCTTCATCGGCATCAAAAAATGGAAGATGATGGCTATCTTTAAGTATAGTAAGGCACTTTGGCCCACGATATCGCGCAAAATCATCTTTAACTTGAGAAGGAGTGGTTATTGTATCCTTTTCACCAACAATGAATAATGCTGGAATCTCCAAGCTATCGACCTCAGCATTAACATTTAAGGCCTGAAGCTCCCTCTCCATTTTATCCGCCAAGTTTCCCCGCTGCTGTTGCCACCCAGGAAACTGCTCATTTATCTTTTGATTTGCTATAAAGCCATGAATATCTACCCCGTTTGCGATACCATCATTCGCCCTACTTGCCCACTTTCCGAGTAAAAGATGGTTCTCTTCTGGGTTCTCTTGATATTGCTTCAATTCGTGCATTGCATGTTCATTATTTTCCTGCATTGCCCATTTTAGGGTTGCATCAAGGCTCGTTTTAGACTGAACCTTTCCATTTTGGAATGAGGAGATAAATACTATGCCATCTAATTCTTCTGGATATTTCCCTGCATAAAGAGCAGCTAAAGCACCACCCCATGAATGGCCAATCAGAGTAAGCTTGTCTTTTTTATAATGGGTCCGGAGAAAATTAACTACATTGCGCACATCCTCAATATTATTATCAATCGTTAAGGTACCTTCCTTAACTTCAGGGGATTTCCCCGCCCCTCTTTGATGCATATAGGCAACTAAATAATCATCTTCCAGAGTTTTCCCAATTTTTACCTGAAATGGAACCAACCCCAACTCCACATCCCCAGGCCCCCCATGTAGAAATAGCAATAAAGGCTTGCCTTCATCTTGCCCTGCAACTTCCACATACAAATTTGTGTCATTACTTTTAATACTCTGGATATCATTTACTTGCTCTCCAACCGCCATATTGGAAAGCAAGGCAACAAATAGAAGAACTAACCGGGTATGCTTAAACATCGATGTAATCACCATATCAACTATATCCTTAAGCAAATGAGCTGAAGTACCATTCGATGGCACACTATCTTTTGTGAAGAGTCTCACAGTTATATCTCAAAGATATAGGAAAAAGAGTCGAGTTGAATTACTTCAAAGATAAATAGTAACTTCAAGCCTCATAACATCAAAGGGCAACCTACCAGAACACCTCTGAAACCCTACTCATAAAATAGATTAGCATCCAACGATAATTGATTAAATGCACATAACTAACCCATTACTGGAATAAGTAAAAGCGAAAAAAGACATTCCTAGTGAATATATAGATCAACCATTCTATCCATTGCTAATCAAAATAGCGTAAAGCAGAATACCAAAGCAAGCTTGTCAATCACTAGAAAGTTGGCTTCTACCGGCACAGCTATGCCATCCGGGTCATGTTTTTCCTACTGCCTAAGAAGCTATTATTGGGTGCTATTGAAACAACAATACAGCCCTATTCTCCAGTATAAGGCTTGATAATACTATCCAATCAAGCTTTTAAGTAACTTGATTTGAAAGAGGTACACAAGTCCATGTGGCAGGTATTGCCAGCCATCGTCAACTACAAATAAAGGACGCTTGATAGCTGGCATGTATTGGAATTACTCAAAATTATGGTTCAAGGCATCCTCAAATGAAACAGACTTAATCACGCTCCTAGCTGTAAAACGATTCATCCTTGCGGTATACGTTGACTTACATCGCTGTGAAGTCCCCAGATCCCTAGCCTTAATCTCATTGGCTATAGCCCAGTGCCATTGAGAATGATATTTAAAAGTTTTATCGGCCAGCTTTGTGCAAAGCTCCCAATCACCAAATCGCTTAACTCTAGTGTCCGGCTCTCCAAGAAAAACTGTACAACCAGTGAACAGAATCGAGCCCGATATGACCAAAATCTTTAGAATTCTCATACTCAATAAACCCAAATGATACTTCAAGGATGAGCTTTTCGATATCCTGAACCAGGTCACAGGATCGTACGACATCGCCAGCCCTTATCCATCTCAATTACTACCAGATGCTCGTAGGCTACCTATAAGCATTCTAGGAATTCATGAAAATATTAACATATTGTTGATATTTGGTCATTTTATTATGCCTAATATGCCTGAGGTATTTACATACCCAATTTAAGTGTTACTTGGGTGGTTTATTTTAGATACCTACTGAGTCTAGTAAGCGGCCCTTATTAGCTATCCTATCACGCTACTGAATCGCATGCTGCTCAATACTTAAGCCAAAGAAGGTGACTCTAAGGGTGACCATTAAAATATCGGCATTTAGCCCGCTATTTATCGGTTACTTGGTTAAGCGCGGATAAGTAATATATGAGCTCCTTTTATACTAATTCATTAATCTAGTTAAACTCTAGAGAATCGGGCCGCCTTAATTCGCAAAGTTACCATAATTAGTTACAAACAATATAATCAGCTTATTGTTTTCAAAATAGTTATCAGCAGGAAGTCAAAGGTCTATCAGATTCCAGCGAGCATTATTTTGGCAATCTATAATCTGTTGATCAATAGCGGCTATTCGACCCCGAATACGCTCCCAATTACTTTTTTTCATTTTCAGCTCATCAGTAATACTTGCACTGTAATCAATAGCTTGATTATCAGCTAAACTTGCTGTCCGAGAGTCATGGTGTTCTTGCCGTATAGTAATCCAAATATTAGGGTCCAGCTCCGATGTATATGTGATGGCCTGACGGAGCTTCGTGGGTACAGATTCTACTCTGACGTTTCCATTTCGATCCGTAAAGTTAAGTACTTTTTGTTTGTCCACATTGACAATATAGAAAAATTTACGATTTTGATTTAAGACCCAGTTCGCAATACCCTCAAAGGGGATCATCGCAGTATTGAGGCCATGACTGCCAATGATCGTATTGTAATTAGAGTAACGGCGTTCATGTAAAATACCCGCGCTTACTCCAATTAGGTGAAGTCTCTCCCAGCTGCGCCCCAGTCCAGAATCTCGATTCCCAATTATTTCTCCCAAACCACCGCTAATTAGCCCCATAGCAGAGCGAGCCATATCTCCTGGCAATGGACCTATAACTCCTGTTTGGTTATGCAGTGACCTATGCACAATCCCTTGCGGAGGATTGAATGGCTTAGAGCTCGCAAACCATTCAATATCGCCTGAAATATTATACCCCGCAGAACTAACTCTAAAGTACATTATGTCGCCCCTATAATTGAGGAAATTCCGTTAGCAACTAGTTGTCAACTCATAAACTTGGAAAGCGAGGGAAATTATCCGCCTGAAATCAGATAAGCAAATAGTCAAATTGGGGGGAACTAACAATCCCTCCCATGCCCTGAATATACTATCAGCAATCCTGAGCACACAATCACCTGTGTACTGCGCCGTAAGAAATGACTCAAATTTTGTCCAGAGAAAACCAATATAAACACCACCGACACATCATTGGGTACCTATTTAGTTTGACCCAATAACTGCAATAGAGACATTATACGCCGACGTTTTCTGTTGAAATTAAAGTTCGCCCATCGACTTTAGCAATGACATTCTCACTACTGATTTGGCATGCTGATCATTATCGGCCACAACAAGCATCGTGACCGAATTTCATAGGGTTTAAAATTCAGAGGAGTATCCAAAGTGCGGCTATTAGATTCAGTGACATCATTATAAAGTCAGTGATAAAGATAAAACGCATCACGCCTTTAACTTGCCACGGCCCTTCACCTTTTCGGTTTTGTAGGGCTACCGGGACATTGTAAATAAACTGTGTTCCGTGAGTGACAGCAAACACCAGCAGCAACGTAGCGCGTTGCACCTCCGTAGCAAATACTGAGGGGCTGATTAGCAGTAGTATATTGAGTAGCGCCAACGACAGGTTAAAACCACCCAGAAATTTTCCCGATTCTGCCAAGATATTAAATACGGGGGTATCCCTTTGTTCCCTGGGTACCAGTAACTTCGCAAATATATGGTTCCTCAAAGAGAAAACGTTAAATCCCATCAGAAACCAAATCGTGTTTAACACCAAAACAACTTCATAGATCATCAATATCTCCAAGACTTGTTGTTTGCCCGCCACTAAGGTCAGTACGTTTATTAAACAAATTTGTACTAACCCCGTAGCAAGGGTTGAATCCTCAGGAATTACTCATTACCGGCCAGAGATCCACTATCTCGCCTTTGCTATAGACCGCAATATCACCAAACTGCAGGAACACGGACTCACTCTGTGTGGGCCGGAGAAAGACCCAGTCGTCTTCATTCAGCAGTACCTTTTTTGAGCCATTCAGCATTTCTTGGTTGCTGGAGCGGCCATAGATGGGGTTGATCGATAGACCTTTTGGTGATTCTGGCTCCGCCTTCCAATAGCCGCCAGATATAAAGAAGCTTTGCTCCCGATTTGGGTTCAACCAACTAAAGGGTCCGGTGAGCCCTTCTATGCCGGGTATCTGTGTCTGTGACAATTTCTTCAATACCGGACTTGCGATATACGCCGCTGGTAAATGATCAGACAGAGTGGGAATATCAAAGCCCACCGGTTTAACCAGGCACGAGCCAGCGGCAATCTCGTTACAGGGAGCCCGGTCTGCTCGGGATTTGTACAGTTGGTAGGTTGGGCTACCGGCAGCGTTCAAAGTGGCCGCCTTCGGGAATGCACTTCCAAGCTGGATCTTAGCTTGCTCCACCCTGCTTTGGTAAATATCCAACCCCCGAGTGATTGCCTTTTCAGGTCCACCGAGAACACCTGGCATTTTTGCGGCGTGGGCGTCGTAACCCATAAAACCGGAAAATTCCAAATAGGGTTCCCGCTGAATGATACCAAGCATCGTGGAGAGATCTTCCGCACTGGCAATGCCACCCCGGTGTAGGCCTACATCAATCTCGATATTAATTCGCAAGGATTGTTTGAGCGATCGCGCCAGATCGGCGTATTGACTAAGTCTGCGGGGGCTGTCAACCAGCCACTGTAACTGCCGCGTAGGATCAAAATGCTCCGCCCTAGTGCCAAAATAAAAGGCCTTTGCCGCAGCAATCGGCAGAGGTTTACCCAGTAAAATATCACTCGCTGGATGAGATTTAACCAGCTGCTGTAGAAATGGCAGCTGGAATACCATGATGCGATTGGTATTTGTTCGCTGAGTAATAGCATCCAGCAGGTTTAGCGAGGGCAAGGATTTAGCCACTACCCGGTAGTCATAGTGACCTCTGAGGTGGCCGGCTAATATATCGGCGTTCTTTTGCAGATTTTCCAGGTCTACGACTAAGGTGGGACCAGAAAAGCCGGCATGATCCAGAGCTTTAGAAACACTGGAGAAGTATTCGTTGTGCCCTCCCTGCCCTTGCGCTTTAGGGCGAAGAACGGCGACACCTGCCACCGCTCCTAACGCGACCCCACCTAGTATTAGCTTTCGTCGCTTGATATCCATTGTGCTTTCCTCTTTGAGGGTTCACTGCTGAGCAGCGTTGCTCAGGTAAAAAGCGTTTTCAGATAGGGGTTTAAGAACTTACCACTGGGGTCCAGCTCTCGGCGAACCTCAAGAAAATCCTGCCACTGAGGGTAGAGCTCGGCAAAGTCCGAGCCTTGTAGCTTGTTTAACTTGCCCCAGTGCGGGCGGCCCCCATATTTGCGCATAATGGGCTCAATGGCCTGAAATAGCGGTAGGTGGTCCTCTTCAAAGTAGCGGTGTATGGCGATGGACACGGAATCTTGCTTATAAAACGGACTCAGCCAGATATCGTCAGCTTTAACGAAACGCACCTCGATAGGGAAGAAAACATCCAGGTTATTTTCCTCAATAGTTCGACGTATTTCCGCGAAGGCTTTCAAACCGTCCTCGCGGGGCAAGTGGTACTCCATTTCATTGAAACGTACGTTTCGCTCACTGGCGTAATTCCGCCAGGAGGACTCGACAACGACTTCCCTCTCGATATCTTCCATCGCATTTTGCAGCGCAAACTGGCGCAACTTCGGTGACCAACCCAGCCAGTCCCGCACGGATTTCAGGGTCATCACCGCTTCATTAGTATCTTCCCGCTCCGTAGAGAAGATTTCCTCTGTGGTCGGCTGGTGGGAATCAGCCATGCACATCCCAGAAAATGGGATATAGTAAAATTCAAAGTTCCGATTGGCCTCTGCCAATTCTGGAGCCTGATCCAACACCTCTTCCAGGGGCGCTACCCAAGATTCACGACGCAAACGGTAGCTGGGCTGGTTCTGCATACGCACCTTGGTCACCATACCCAGGCTGCCAAGGGATACTTGCGCTGCCGCGAACACCTCGGGGTTTTCCTCACCATCACACCAGAGCGTATCCCCCCCAGCGGTCACCAGTTCCATACCCGTTGCATAGCTGGACATACAACCCAAGCCTGCACCGGTTCCATGGGTCGCGGTTGCCAGGCAACCACCTAAAGTCTGCTCATCGATATCTGGTTGGTTAATCAGCGCTTGACCGATGTCCTCTAAGGGTTGGCCAATGTCTGCTACACGGGTGCCAGCGTAGATTGTCGCCTGGACCTTGTCGGAATCGTGATCGGCAACGCCGGTAATGCGGCCCAATGAAATAATTGTATCGTCAGTGGGTACCAGTGCAGTGAAGGAGTGGCCCGCACCTACCGCCCTGACCGTACCTTGCGCTTTCGCAATTATCGTTTGCAGTGCGGGAATATCTTTGGGAGCCAGACGATGGGCCGGCAGACACTCTTGTGAACCAGACCAATTCCTCCACCGAACACCCGCTTTTTTTGTCGGTGGAGCTGCAGCTTGCAATAAGGTACGTGCAACTGATGAGATGGGCGCGGCCGCTAATGATGCGGAGCCGATCGCGATAGAGTTAATAAACTGGCGACGATTGAACCCCATATCCTTTACTCCGCTGTAGCCATAAAGACAATCAACTGTTCAAACTGCTCGGGGGAGCACTCAAAACAAAGGCCTAGTGGCGGCATACCCTGGAACCCATTGATAGCATTTTCCACCAACACATCCATCCCCTTCTCCATACGGGGCTTCCAGTTGGCCAAATCTCCGGTAAGGGGTGCGGCGCTGGCGCCAGTGCTGTGACAGCTGCGGCAAGTGCGAGTATATATTTCAGCGATTTCCGGATCAGCAGGCGCAAGAGACAGCGCTCTTTGGGTCAACATTGCCCGGCTTTTTTCACTATTCTGTGGAGGCTCAGAACATCCTTGAATGACATTTAGTACCAAAAAAAGAGACAAGAGCTTAAAGCTCTGGCGCAAGACTTCCAGTTCCATATGCGTACACCTACTACATTATTGTTGTTTATTTCTTTTTGGCTATTGCCAAAGCTATCGTGTACATATCGCTGGCACTATTGTTAATCATGATGACTGCTAAAACAACTACTTGAGTTGCCTGTTCTCAATTATTTCTATCGTAATTTATTTGCGTACCACTTAGAGAACTAAAGCCTATGTACATCTCGAAGTTAAAATCAGCATTTATTACAGAGATAAAATGACTCTTGTTAACAGTAGACAGGCTTTGCAAACATCAAAAAGAGCTATTTATATTTACGAATATATAGCCATAAATAAAAACCGCCAACCAAAGTGCCCAGCGGAACATTTAGTACACTCACTGTTGAAAATATTAAAGCTAATTCTGGGGCATACCTTTTATCCAAAAGGACAGCAATACCAGCAAAGACCCCCAAAATATTCAAAGACGCAAACAGTATTATCATCAACCCCAAAAGACTGAATATATTGAATGGCATACTCAAAATTGAATTCCCAAAAACTGCGTATAGGAATAACAATGTTGCGCTGGATATCAATAACATCAAAATTGAGTAAGTAATTATCAACCAGCCGGAAACTTTTTCCTCGGTACTAACCATGCGGCGCTCCTGTGAAGGTGAGAGCCCAAGCCTCTTTCGTGATCCCGAGAACATCAGGGCATTGAGAAATGACTCTAAAGTTGCTCCGGATTCAGTTGTCAGCTAGCTCAACGATCAACATGACTCAATGACATTTATGACACCGATGGCGACTTTGGGCTGCCTACCCTTCTACTTTAGGCGTTGAGTATCAACAGGAACAGGAATACCCTAATGCTTTTCGATCAGGTAGGTATTCAGTGGTTAATAGAGTGCTAGCTTCTCCAAAAGGACCAGAACTGTCAGAGTTGGTCCAAGGCTACTGGCGTGTGAGTGATTGGAATTTAAGCCCTCAGGAGCGCCTGACATTCCTAAAGCAACATATAGATAAAGGGGTTACCACCGTAGATCATGCTGATATTTACGGAGATTACTCCTGCGAACAGTTATTCGGCGAGGCCCTTAAGCTGGATAGATCTGTTCGCAATCACATCGAGATTGTCACCAAATGCAATATCAAATTGCTTTCTGAAAAATATCCAAACAGAAAAGTTAAGCACTATGACTCCAGCGCTGAACATATTCAGCACTCGGTTAATAACTCCTTAGGCCACCTCGGTGTAGAGCACATCGACATCCTGCTTCTTCACCGACCTGATGTTTTGATGGATGCAGATGAAATTGCCAGCACATTCGCCGAACTGCAGAAGTCCGGTAAGGTATTACATTTCGGCGTTTCCAACTTTACCTCCCAGCAATTTGATTTGTTGCAGTCCCGCCTGAGTTCACCACTGGTGACAAATCAAGTCGAGATTAATCCTATCAATTTTAGCGCTGCGGAGGATGGAACTCTGGATCAACTGCAGCAATATAGAATTCATCCTATGGCTTGGTCCTGCTTAGCTGGAGGGGAAATTTTTAGTGGATCAAGCACCCAGGCAACACGGTTACGAATCACCCTGGAAGATATCAAGCAGGAAATCGGGGCAGCCAGTATCGACCAGGTAATCTATGCGTGGGTACGACGTTTTCCCTCCAAGCCCCTAGCAATTATGGGGTCGGGAAAAATTGAGCGTGTTCAGTCGGCGATAGAAAGCCTGAAACTCAATTTGAGTAGAGAGCAGTGGTATAGAATATGGACCGCCTCTAAGGGGATTGAAGTTCCCTAGATCCAGCTTTCAGCCTAACAAATTATTGATTACTTGGCTTACGCAAAAAATAATTTATTAAGACTAACCTCTTGCTTAACAATTGGGCGGTGTAACTTTAATTCGGTTACACCACCCATCAACCAGATAAGTCTATTTGCTCTACGGCCCCATCTGGCTTGACCACTGCATCAAGCGCCCCTGGGACATATTTTTATTTTTCTCATCCCCATTATTCATAAAAGATGCCAGTTCGGTTACCAGATTTGCCTTTCGCCACTCATAAAGAAAGCTTGCAAGCACATGGAAGGCAGCATCTGAACAGTTGGAAATGACTTGCAGCTGACCATTATTATTCCCTTCCAGGGAACTCAAACGCTCCATCCACTTCCCTGGGGCAAATGCATAATGGTATGAGACTCCGATATTATTGAGGTGGGGCCCGAAACCCTGGGTACCCAAAAGATCTTGCTGCAAAAAATCTCTGAAATTACCATGCTGTGTCTGGCTAACTTGCAGGCCATAATACTGAGCTGTTGGGTCTGCATTCATCCCTGTGTCATCACGCCAACGACCAGCAATAGGCCTCATACTATTGTGACGCCCGCCCACTGAGCCTTTAAATGCATCCCAAGAACTGTTGGGGTCCCAACCTACAATAGTATCGATAACACCATTGTGACCTGATATTAATGCCGTGTGCCCATTCCATGTTCTCCCCAGAGAACTTTCCACCCCACCATTATTCCACCACTGCGCGTAAAACCTGGAAAAAAGAGAACCGTATGACCTCAAACTGGATACAAAACAAATACCTGCAAAGTATCCTCCACACGCCCTAGGATTAAAACCTCTTCCGCTCATCGCCCACATCCTCCATAACGACTATGAAATTTTTTGCCAAAATTGTTATTTAATATTTTGACAATTCAAGAACTCTTTCAATTCATCGCTAAAGCCACTGAATTATTATTTTTATTACTCAGGACCTAATGAAAATTGACAGATTCTCTATACAACTCGAGATTATTTGATACCAAATCTGGTACTACCGTGTCAACACGGGAAATATTTCAAGCTGAAGAGAAGGGATAACTGATAGGCAAAGTAAAATAGGAGTTATGTATCCTCTAAAATTTATCAGAGAATCGCAAACAACCCAATGGGTCCATAATAAAACTCAAACTATGAAAGGATACAAAGCAGTTATTGGATATTATTTGCTTATCGCCAAGTATAGTTGAATCATGAAAATTATTAGGAAATTACAAAACAACAACTATAAGAGAACTCACATACTAAAAACTCCCGCATAAAGGATTCCTTTTATAGGCATACCTGTACAAGGAAGACTCAAAAGGCTGAGGGGAAGCTACTCTAAAGATCCTTTCTCTCATCCACAATCGCCTTTAACTTTCCCTCTCCAACCTGCTCAATCGCATTACTCACGAGCTACTTGAGCTAAAGATTTCACTCTTGAGCAAACATTTAAATGGGGATAATGATTGCAAATTTCAGCCATCTTTCGAAATAGATAACTTTACATATCTACAGTTCTAGGCAATTACCGACTGCTTATCGGACAAATTGATGACATTCCAATTAATTAACCAATAGACATCAAGAGAACAAAGATAAAAGAGGACAATTCGACTGATTTTGAAACTTCACTTTTGGCTCACCACATCAATGGCGTAGAGTGAAGCGAGCCCCAAGAAAGAATTTACTTATTAGCCACATCGATCGCAGGGTTACCAAGTGCACTGTTTAGAAGATGGGCCAGGCGAACTCCTCCCTGCTGCAAACGCTTTTCAAGGGAGTCCTGACAGCGCAGAAAGTACTTTTCCCCAAGTTGTATTTCGCTGGTATAGGCGAGACCATGGGCTAAGTGATGAGACTCCCGGGCCCAAACTTCGGCCGAGGTAGACTGCCAGATCTGCCTCTCAGCCGCACTAATTTTATCCGTTTGCTCCTGAGCATAATCTTGCCAGTCTAAAAACAAACGGGCGACCATATGGATATCCCAGAGCGCATGTAAATTTGTTTCAGTTCCATAGAACTGGACCTGAACATCATTGCCCCCCTTGTCCGAATACAATCCGGTATGTAGTGGTTGGTGGAGATCTCCAACGAAATGGGCAACAAACATCAATGCTTCTGCGCGCTCCATCTTAGTGCGTGAGCGATCAGCCAATACTTCCCGATATCTTTGAATGGCCTTCAATATACAACCCGCAGGTGGGCAGTCCCTCGCCTCATCATAAGTACTCCAGTCTCGAGACAAGTTTATATAGTGAAGCGGCGCAGCCCAGTTATAAGTCTCATCAGACCTAATTCGATCAGCCCAAGTTGTGGATTCAGCTAGGTGCGGCTCACCGACTTCATCAAGGAGCAACTCTATTTCGGCGGATACCTCCGGGTCCAGGTAATGCCATGCAATTTCTCCAACGACCCTGTGACCATCATCTCCCCAAGCGTGTGCTTGTGTCATAGCTGTGAGTCCGAATAGTGCAACTGCTATACGGGCAATTATCAATCGTATGCTCATTGGGCATGTCCGCCAGAGTGAATTTGCTGCGTACTTTAACGCCAGTATGTGACAAGTTCACGGCTGTAATAATTTATTTATATGTGCACTACATAATCGCTTCAGCACTTAGACAGTACCCAATAAAAATCACATAACAGTCTCCATTGGAACTTGGAACCTAAGTTGCAAGAGCAAAACTCGATAATTACTTGGGCCACTTGAGTTGGCAATTCTTTAGACCAGGAAAACGCTATGAAACCTTCTCTGTTCCCGCGCGTAATACTATCTGCGGCGATTATTTCTGTAGCCAGTATGGCGCAGGTATCTCAGGCACAGGAAACTGCAGCCGGCATTCGCGGCTCTATTTCCGGAAGCAACGGTCAAGCAATTACCAATGCGACTGTAACAGTGGTTCACACCCCCTCCAATAGCCGCCGTGAAGTAGAAGTCAGCGACGCGGGGCAATTTAACCTGAGTGGCCTGCGAGTGGGTGGCCCCTACACCGTCACCATCGATTCCGAGGAAGGCCAGCGAGTTATTGAAGATATCTACCTCTCCGTTGGTGATATCCTCCCTCTGAGCCTAACCCTCGGCACTAGCAATCTGGAAGAAGTAACCGTATTGGGACAAGCGCTCAGTACCTCCCGTTTAGCTGTAGGCCCATCTTCGCACTTTAACAGTGACGACCTTGCCAGTGCCCCTTCCATTAATCGCGATATCAAGGATGTGCTACGTCTCGATCCGCGAGTTTATGTGGATGAAGCCAATGTTGATGCTATCCAGTGCGCCGGCGCCAACCCTCGCTTCAATAGCCTTACGGTTGATGGCGTACGCATGAATGACAACTTCGGCCTGAATAGCAATGGCTACCCCACTGAACGTATGCCGTTCTCGTATGATGCTATCGATCATGTCGCCGTCGAACTGGCACCGTTCGATGTTCAGTATGGCGGTTTCAGCGCTTGTAATATCAACGCAGTGACCAAGTCCGGCACCAATGAGTGGCACGGTTCATTTTTCTACGACTACACCGATGATGGTTTCCGTGGTGATTCCCTGGAAGGTGACGATATCGATGTAGCCAGTTTTGATGAGAAGCGTTACAACGCAACTCTGGGTGGAGCCATTATCGAAGATAAACTCTTTTTCTTTGCTGCCTATGAAAAGCTGGAAGGCGTTGCCACTTTTGACCGGGGTCCTGCAGGCAGCAGCTCTGCCACCGAAGTACAAGGGGTTTCCCAAGAGCAGCTCAATGAGATTATTCGTATTTCCAATGAAGTCTATGGCTACAATCCGGGCGGCCTACCCACCAGCATGCCAGAAGAAGACGAAAAGCTGTTGGTGAAACTTGATTGGAATATCTCTGACGATCACCGAGCTGCGTTTACTTACAACTACAACGACGGCTTTTCCATAGCCGAGGCCGACAATGACCCCGATGAGCTGGAACTATCCAACCACTATTACGAGCGCGGAGCCGAATTAAACTCCTATGTTGCACAGCTTTTCTCCGATTGGAGTGACATATTCTCTACAGAGGTGAAGATTGGCTATTCCGATTTGGACAATCGCCAAAACTCCCTGGGTGGAACTGACTTCGGTGAAGTACAAATCACCACTTATAATGACCACGATAACGATGGCAGCGATTCCCGTGCAACGGTTTACTTGGGAGCAGATGACTCACGTCATGCGAACAAGTTGAGTTATGAAAACCTTACTTTTAAGCTCGCAGGTAAACTGCTGCTGGGTGAACACAATTTAACTGCAGGCTACGAGCACGAAAATTTCGATGTTTACAACCTGTTTATCCAGGAAGCTGCCGGCGAATACCGTTTCGATAGCATCGAAGATTTTGAAGCCGGGATTGCCAACCGGGTAACTTATGAGAACGCAGCTGGCACCAACCATATATTGGATGCCGCCGCTGAGTTTAGTTACAGCATCGACACTTTATACGCTCAGGACGAATACACTTTTGCAAATCTCGACCTGACCGTTGTTGCCGGCCTGCGCTACGATCGCTATAGCAGCGATGATAAGCCAGTGGCAAATTCCGATATCTTATCCACATATGGTTTCTCCAACCAGCACAATATGGATGGCCTGGACCTGCTACAACCTCGCCTAGGCCTGAGCTGGAACCTTGACGATAACCTGGAACTACATGGCGGTATCGGCCTTTACTCCGGTGGGAACCCCAATGTATGGATTTCTAATAACTACTCAAATAATGGTGTTCTGCAAATCGAAGCCCAAGATAGAAGCGGTACCCCCCTATTTGATATGGACTGGACCAATAACGGCGATCCGATCTATGAAATCCCACAAGATCTCTATGATATGGTCGCAAATAGTGAAGGTTCTGTAGGTGGGGTCAACCTGATGGATCCGGATTTTGAACTGCCATCCATCTGGAAGTATGCAATCGGCGGTAGCTACGAATTTGAATCCGGTTATTTAGCATCTATAGACTATTTGTACAGCGATTATCAAGATGCCGCAATTATTCAAGATATCTCTCTTGAGCAAGTTGACTCGACTGCTGATGGGCGCCCGATTTACGGCAGTGCCAATGGTCGCAGCGAAGACTTCATGCTGACCAATGTGGATGGCGACTCCGGTTATTCCAGCGTACTTTCTCTCGGCCTCAGCAAGTCTTTTGATTTTGGCCTGAGTATTGCCCTTGGCTATGCCTTCACCGAAGCTGAAGATGTTAACCCCATGACCAGCTCGGTGGCTTACTCCAATTACACCAAAATCGCTACCGCTGATGCACAGAATCCAGGCACTGCAACATCAAACTATGTGGTTCCCCATCGCTTCACATTGAAGCTGGACTACACCCAAGAGTTTTTCTCAGGTTACGAAACACGCTTCACCCTGTTTGGTTCTGCCAATGAAGGCATTCCTTACAGCTACACGTTTGGTGATCAGATCTTTGGTGATGCGGGCTGGGGTCGCGGCCTGCTCTACGTACCCACAGGCGCCGATGATGCCAATGTTGTATTTGCAGATGACTTCGATACTGAGGCCTTCTTCGCCTGGGTTGACTCTGAAGACCTGGATAGCGGGACTATGGAACGCAATTCACTTAACAGTGATTGGTGGACCAAGTTCGACTTGCGTATCGACCAACAACTACCGGGATGGCGTGCGGAAGACCGGGTTAACGCGTACTTTGTTATTGAAAACCTGGGCAACCTGCTGAATGACGAATGGGGCGTTATGTATGAGGGCGGATTCCCTCGTTACCAGTCAGCGGTAACGGCCAGCATCGACGACCAAGGGCGTTACGTATTTGAGGAGTTCCTGGATCCAGCGGGGCAAACCCGGGTGACCGATGCCTCTCTATGGAGTGCTCGTATGGGGATTCGCTACGAGTTCTAACCCACACTTTGTCGAATGCCGTAGCATTTGCTGCGGCCATTCCTATTTCCCTAACCAAAAACCATTTCTCGGTGCCGATCATTTCAATAGCGACTGATAATCAGTCTTTGGAATAGCACTTTTCTCAACTTCCAAAGCCACAAGACGCCCACCTTGAGTAAATGGGAAATAAAAAAACCGCACTGAAGTGCGGTTTTTTATTCTGAATATCAAAGCAAGCTCTGCAAGCTAAGCACTACCCAGCCAACGCGCTAATGTTTCCCGAAGAAGATCTTTACTCAGAGGCTTAGTCAGAAAATCATCCATTCCTGCTGCCAGGCAACGGCCCTCAAATTGCTCTTCAGTAGTACTGGTTACGGCAACAATAGGCAGGCGATCATCCGGGCGATGCTCGGACTCCCAGCGACGCAGTATCTCGATAATCTGCGCACTGTGATCCGTATTTTGCTGGCAATCCACTAGCACCAAATCATAATGACCTTCAGACAAGCGAACTAAAGCATCATCAGCATCTACCGCTATATCTACCTGGTAACCCAGGGCCTGAAGCATTTCCTCAGTCACCCATTGATGAGGCCTAGACTCCTCCACCAACAACAAAGAGTAGTGACGCGGCTGATCCGCCCCACCGGTAACCACTCTTCGACAACTTCTTTTCGCACCGCCAAACAGTAATCCCACTAACGCATCGTGCAGTTCTTTACGGGTCACCGGTCGACTCAGATACTGTGCCGATGGTAAGAGTTGCTGCAGGTGAGCAAACTCACTCTTCTGTCCAAAGCCACCCAAGCAAACCAAGCGACCCTCTTTTTCCCCTGCCTCTTGGAATTCGTTAAAGAAAGGCGTAATGGAGTCGAAAAGAGTCGAGTCCCCCATTGCCGGCGCCATCATCACCAATTGGTTGCGCTCTACCGCTTGGCGTAGCAGCTGCCGGACTTCGCACTCACAACCCTCACACCAGCGGATGGACTTTACATCCATCCCAAAAGAACGCAGTACCTGCGCGAGACCAGAAATAAACAGGCCTTTCTGATGAATTAACAGGACTTCAATATCCTGTAACTTTCTGTCCGGTGTGAGGTAGGTTCGCTGGTTTGGCTCGGTGGAATACTTGATCACCACCTGATAGCGGTTGCCATCCGGTGTTGAATGCAACTGCAGATACCCCCCCATGGCTTCGGCTAAACCTTTAGCAATCGACAGCCCAAGACCAGTTGTAACCTGGGTGGTATCCATACGGGAGAAGGCGCCGAATAGCTCGCTCTCATCCGGCAAAATTTCACCACGCCCATCATCCATTAAGGTAATCGAGAGTTGCCCCTCTACCGTGGTGATTGGGTTATAAGATACCTCTCCCCAAAGCTCGCCTTTTTGGGCAATGCCTGTAGCGGAGTCAACCAGATTGCGAATAAGCTGGGCCGTTTTGCGGTTATCCCCTGTCACCATCACCGGGAGGTTGTCATCAATCTGGAAGTTGAACTCCAAATCCTGGCCATGGGCCGCCCTCGCTGCAAACTTGAATGATTTTTCTACAGTCTTAACTAGGTTAAACGGGCCCTGGCGCAACCGAATATCTTTGCGAGCCACCCGGGTAAACAAGCCCACATTATCAACCAGTTTGAGTTGCTGGCTACTGGCAACCTTGGCCAGCTCTACCCATTCGCGCTGACGGTCACTCAATGGCTCAGCTTCGAGCAGCGCTAAGGCACCAAGGGAATCAGACAGCTGGCTGCGGAATTCCTGTCCGATATTAACTATGAACTCATTGGTCAGTTCAACTGCAGCTTCAGAGTGTTTGCGGGCTGCAGCCAGGCTACTCGCTCTCTGTTGCAGCTCCTGCATCGCAGACAGACGCTCCCAATAGTTCTCCGATTCGCGACGGCCCTGGTGGGCAGTCAGCCAAATAAAAGCGAGGGTGAGAGTCCCGTAGATGGTCCCCAGGATCATGCCTGAGAACAGTGCCATTAGCGCTGCTGGCAGTAATGAGGTTGCGGTGAACCAAGTCAGGAAACGATGGTAGGGAGAAAATACGGTGGTGACACTGGAACAAAAGATTACCGAATAGATCCACAGAAAGTGGGTCTCAGGCGCAAACCCCATTAAATAAACGAAGTAAAATAAGGTAATGCCCCACCAGGCTGAGCCGATAATCGAGAACAGAAAGTAACGATTACGCCAACGATTTGGTCCAGAGCCATACAGGTGGTCGAAGCGAAAAACGTAGTAGCCCCTGATCAGGGTTAGTACTACCAGGCCGATTCCCATTGTTAATAACAGGCGCGGAGCTTCTAGGCGCATGTCGCCAATAGAGGCTGCGATCAGAAATGCAAAAAGGGAGAGCACCATGCCGCGCCGGGTATATTTGGCGATACGCATATCAGTTGCGCGGCAAATACGTCTGTCTTTTTGAACCTTGAGTTCAGGGCGATCAAATATAGACATTGCGACCTTCCCTGAGAGACTGGGTATCCGGTGCCATTGAAGCTCCCTAGCCTATCCCGAGTACTTCAACCAAAACGGTCTTTATTAGAAACCCCAGCAATCCAAGCCCCAGAGCGAGGAACAGAATAAATGTTCCAAATCTACCAGCCTTGGAGTCTTTTGCCAGGTTCCAAACAATAAACACCATAAATAGAATTAGTGCACCGATTCCCAACCACAGGGAATACTCTTCAAACTGCTCAAATGTCATGCGTGCATTCGCTTAAAAAATTGGCGCGCATTGTACAGTGCTTGAGGGCAACTGGTAAGTCATTGGCAAAATCTAGTCGACCACCGTACCATTTGGTAAAACTATAAATTCAAGCACCCTGATAGTAGTCGCCATCCTCTGAAGCGTGAGTGCCGCAACGAAGCCTGCGAACCTCTTTATCCCGGTAGCGGCTATCATGCCAGCATCTAGGAAGTGGCTCACCAGAGAGGAAGCATAAGTCAGTTTTATCGAAGACTTCTGGGTCTTGAATCTCTTCACCCCACAGATAACGGCCCACCACAGTCAGCTCGTAGGGATTCGAAAGTGTGACAATATCAGCCACTTCTACCAAATGCTTGGTGGATATGTCTTTAAAAAGCATAGTGGCACCTTTTTCCTCATTACTAATCCAGTATAGGGCTAAAGATGGCATTTCCGCCTAAAACCGCCCTACTTCTGTGGGAGGCTGCACGAATGGGAGTGTCGATGACGGAGTGCGGTTAAGAGGTGATAGGCAGGCCCGAGTTCTATATTCGAGCCTGTCAGTAGGAAGGTTACTAGCCTTCGATCGTCAATCGAGCGGAGACCATACCTTCATCGGCAAGGGCATCCAGATTAATCGTGCGAACAGCCATTTTCTCCTGCATTAGGCGATTCAACCAGGGTTGCAAATCCTGATAACGGACTTCTTCAATCCACAATCGGATGCGGTTTTCACCCTCAGGCTCAAAGCGCTTAATCACAATCTGGTTTTGTTTTGCCGCACCAGTAACGCGCTGCAGAAGAGTTCCAGAAGCACTACCAGCACCACCGCCTGCGGGCTTTATTCGCTCCAGCGTCGGGCGCTGGCCCTCCATCCAGTTAACCAGCTCACGATTTTCTTCCGCTCGCAAGCGAGACTCATCAAAGAAGCCCTTTGCCGGGGAATACAGGCCATAAACTATAAAAATTACGGCTCCGAATATACTCAGCAAACCCAAGGCTCTCTGGTCATTGGGCGGAAGTGCCTGCCATTTCTGGCGCCACTGTTCGATCTGTTCTTTCATTATATTGCTACCACCAATCTCTTCTTACGCCTGGCTGCTTTATATAAACCGCTGGCTCTAACGTAAGCGAATACGGCCTGAAACGCCTTTTTTCAACTCGTTCGCACCTAACAGGTCCGCCTTGATCCCGCCGCCAGATAGCTTGCTGACAAATGCATCGAGATCAGACAGGTTTTCTGCCTGAAGCTGCAACACCATTTCTCCACGCTGGCCATCAAAACGAAGGGACTGTAATTTTAATGCTCCCCCTTTGTGAGCAATCCAGACTTTGCTCAACTGTTGCATCTGGGTAGAGAAAGCACCACCCTGATTACCCGCGCCTTTCAGGAAACCTTCAAGCTGTCGGCGCATCTGGGCAGACGGTCGAGTATTCGGGAACAATTCCGTAAACATCGCCCGGGCCTGCTCTTCAGACTGGTTGCCCTTCCACTGATAAAAAGCACCGGCACCAACGAAAAACAGTAGCTGGATAACAAAACAAGCGGCAGCAACTTTAGCCGGGCGTATCCACCAAGCCGCAGCGCTCTTATTACTCGATAACTGATAATCTCCAGTTAGCAAGTTTGTTAGCAGCCCCAGCTTGAACCGTTCAATAAAGACTTCTTCCGCTGAGCGCTGGTTCAGCTGTAAGCCATCGCCAAACTGGGATTCCAACTCAGCAATCAGCAGCCCATCCTGCTCGCCAGCCCCCAGCAGTACTACCTGTTTGTTATCGATCGGCTCGCCGCTTTCAGAATCGTCTTCGCTTTCAGGTTCATCACCTTCATCAACTAATAGCGAACCGAGAAGAGGTTGTAAAAAATCGCGATTAACAGTTAGGCCCTGCCCGGCACCTTTCCAGATATGCGCTTGGCCACCATCCAGCCACAGGCGAATGTCACCTTCGATCAAGCTAAGTAATTCATACTCCGGCACTACAGCAGCCAGCGGCCACTGGAGCCGCTCCAACTGGGAGTGAAGCGCTTCTATTTTTTCAACATCAATGGCGTATACGCTGCAGAGATCACCGGTGCGGGGTCTGCAGGCAAAGTGTAAGTCCTCGACATCCTGGGCTAAATGCTCCTCAACCATGTAACCAATGGCACTTGCCTGGCGACGAGCTGCCTTAGGTATAGTTTCGAGGCCGCTCCATACCCAGTTACCAGGCACCATCAGTAGCGCTTTGGCTCCCTCAGGGAGGTTGAGCTGAGGGAATTCAGGCTGCTCTTCGACAGCTTCAAATTCGGGATTAAATGCCTGAGCAAATTCTGAGTCCAGGGCTACTTGTTGCCAATTACCCTCTTGCCACTGATGCAAGCGCAGAGTCAGGTCAGCAGTTTCGCTCAGCCGCAGCAGAACCATAGACGACTGAGGAGGCGCTGGAGGGGCTTTAATCTCGTTAATACTCTTCTTCTTAAACATACAATTTCTAACTATTCACTCTCTTCAGTACTTTCGTAGTCGAGTAGCTCCTGCAACATTTGACCAGAAAAGGTCCGGCGCTGGCGCTGGCGCACCCGAACCGTGCCATCTGTGTTGTTCCGAACCAGGGCGGACTCCCAATACTGCCGGTAATCTCCATCGTCCCCGAGTTGGACAGCAATACGCGCCAGAAAGTGCTGGCTTTGAAAGGTAAAAGGCGCCGAGTTAGCAATGCCATAATCCGCATATTCACTCGAATCACTGATATAGCCGCCCGACTCGCGGAGTTGCACCAACTTGGAAACACTTGCGGAAGGCTCAATCGCCTCGATCAGCTCCTCAGAAGCAGTGTTGATATTTACCAGGGTTCCTGTCTCCGGGAGGGCACAAATGAAAGGTTCCAGTTTCTGCCAGTCCTCCAGCTCCATATCCACTACCGATGACAATTCAGAAGTATCACTGATCATTATGTCCGGTGTTCTGTGGGCGAGTTCCATACCCAAATAGCCGTCATCCTCTGTCCCCGACGTTCGTGGGGTATCGCCATCGTCCACCCAATCTGCAATTGACTTAGCGAGATCTGACTTCCCTGTAGTGTTATTCACCAGGCGCTGAAAGATCTCAAACTGATCGTTATTACTGCTATCGGACAAATTATTCACATTAAAACATGAATGTAAGTCCTTGATATTCATCCGAATTTTTCCGTTATCGGGATTGAATTGTAGAACGGGAAACGCCCAGGGTTCCAAACTGTGATCTACATTTTCGTTAGCATCCTGATCTTCTTCAAAGTCCTCTAACAGAGATACACGCGTCCAGGCTTCTGCGGCTTCGACAAACTCAGCAAGCTGAGTATTGGCAAGCAACGCACCACTACGGGAGATCGAAATTTGATCGCGCATTATAGAGTGAGTTACCGCCGAAATAGCGATCACCATTACCAGCAGCACAACAATCAAAGCAACTCCTGTTTGGCGTGCTATCGGTACCGGTATTACTCTACTCGTCATTGTCTAAGTACCTGGGAGAGCCACTAGGGCGGGTTACTGGTAGAGCCATTAGTCTTCGGCAGGCAAGAGTTGGAATACGCGGCGAACCTCTCCGTACTGCCGGGTGATAATCACAAATTCAATCGCTTTGGGAAGACGTATATCAGCACTGGTCGTGGAGTTGGTATTGCTAACCGGCGGCCACTGGGCAACCCAGGCATCACTCTCTGGGTCCAGGTATTGAAGAGTCAAGCTTTCAACCCCCATGAGAAGGGGTTCGGCAATAGACTCAGAATCTGGGGATCGATCCAGAACCTGCCAACGGCTGCGTAGTAGCAATCCGCCGATATCCTCATCCTCCCCTTCAACACCGATTGTCAAGGAGTCGCTTTCAAGGTCCTCGGAGTAACCAAGGCTATAACTCAAACGCAATAGCTCTCCACGAGGTTCGCCGGTGAGATTAGCTGCACCAAGGCGTGTAAATTCCAATTCATCCTCGTCACCACGCAGAGCGTGCTCATAGCCGCTATAGGCATTCTTAACTGCACGAGCTGTGATCTGCCGAAAATCATTGTCAATGCGATACATCGCCATGGAGAAACGGCGCAGTTGTTCCGCTCTCTGATCTACCACCTCTTCAGTGTCAAAGAAGAGTCCCAATAGTGAGAAGCAACCGACACTGATAATGGCAACGAGAACTAAAACGACAAGGACTTCAACGAGGGTAAAGCCCGACTGACTGGGAAGGCGTACAGGCATACTCGCTATTCCTCCGCCGCCCAGGCATCCAGGGTCAAGGTTGGGTTTTCTGCGTCCAGGTGGCCAACCTCAATAATAATATGGCGTAAGCGCTCATTAGTGGTGGCTTCCACACGGGCCCTCACTTCCCACTCCCTTTGCCCAAGTGTCACCTGATCTGTTTGTTCGCCTATAGGGGGCCAAGGAGTTTGAACACGAACTTGGGAAAGTACCTGCTGGGCGACCCAGTTTGCCGCTAGGCGATCTTCCATCATCCGCTGCTTATGAACACTACCCTGCATTGCCCCCAAAACAGCGATAGCAATGATGCCGAACATAAATAGAGCAACCAATGTCTCAATCAAGGTAAAGCCGCGTTGAGCACCCTTAAAATTCATCGGCCTGCCACTCTAGCTGCAATCCGTTCAGGCTGGTGTAAGAAATAGTCGCACCTCGAACGTCGTCGCCATTCTCAACAAGGTACATGGCAACTTCCACGGGAAGTACCTCTCCACTGGAGAGAGCAACAAATTGCGGAACGACCCGATCTTCATTGGTCTCTTCTGCAAATTCCGTGGATTCTGTCGACGGCAGCTCCGCCTCAGTTATCACTTCAAGGCGAACAATTTCCGGCAATTCATGGGTCGCAAAACGTGCAGCACGCCTCCCCGACGCAACCGAATCTATCGGCAACCAGGTCATTGTTTCTTGCTCAAAATGCACCACGCTATAAGTGCCCTGCTCAAAAACAACGCCGTAATGCATTTTGTCAATCAGGGCTCGATCCGCAACCAACTGCAAAAGGGCCGACAAGCGCTGGGCTTCTTTTTGCCACACGCGCCCGCCGGAATTGCCCATCGATAGAGTCGCCATGCCCGCCAGAGAGGCGATGATGACAATCACTACCAACAGTTCGATCAGCGTAAAGCCACGGCTTCGACCGATGCTATACATCAAGTGCAAATTTCAGGTGTTACAGGTCAGTAACGTAGATATCAGCAGCTTCGCCCTCACCGCCCGCTTTGCCATCGGCACCGAGGGTGAATAGGTCGTAGGCACCGGCACTGCCTGGGCTGATGTACTGATATTCATAGCCCCAGGGATCTTTTGGCGCTTTCTTCAGGTAGGGCTCAGTCCAGTTCTTCGCTTCGGGGAAGCCGGATGGGCGGGATACCAGTGCCATCAGGCCCTGATCAGAGCTGGGGTAGACAAAATTATCCATGCGGTAAAGGTCTAGTGCAGTCTCGATAGCTTTAAGGTCAACCCTGGCCGCTTTCATTCGAGCTTCGCCGGTCTTGCCAAGAACATTAGGTACAACCAGTGCACCAAGCACCCCGAGAATTACGATCACCACCATAATTTCAATCAGGGTAAAGCCACCACTTTTACGTAGGGTTTTCATTTTTCTCTCCTAGTTCACTCTAACTCTGGGAACCCCAAGGGTCACGATACCCTTCGTGACCCCAATTATTTAAAAGTCACCAAATCAGTAAATTACACGATTCCCCAGCCTAAAGCAGCAACATGCCCAGCAAAACTGCCGCTCCCAGCCCAACAAGAATCTTCGACGCCTCTAGCAGTGTAAAGCCGGCGCTGTTGCGCAAGGATTTCATACCAACCTCCTGAAGCAGCTACGCAATTTCTCTTTGACCTACACCTAATTTGAGCATTAAACAACCAATTCGTTCATGCTCAGAATTGGCATCATAATAGCCATAACGATGAACAACACGATGGCAGCCATTATCAGCAGCATCAGAGGTTCAAAGATGCTCACAAAGGCAGTTACCGCACCCTGCAAATCCTGCTCTTGCGAATCCGCCGCACGCTGAAGCATTTCATCGAGAGTGCCCGAAGATTCACCACTTGCGATCATATAGATCATCATCGGCGGGAAATAGCCTACATCTTCCAGGGCTTTACGAAGGCTCCCGCCCTCGCGCACGCTCTTTTGAGCCGCATCGAGTCGGTCTTTAAGGAAGGTGTTGGTCATTACTCCACCGGCGATACCCATGGCTTGAACCAGCGGCACACTGCTGCCCGTAAGAATCGCCAGGGTTCCTACATAGCGAGCACTCTGTGTCCCTCGCATCATCCAGCCAATAATTGGCAGCTCCAGCAAACGGTGGTGGAAACGATATCGAATTGCCGGGCGCCGCAGCATCATCACAGCGCCAAAAATGAGCGCCCCAAGTGCCGGCGGCACCAGCCAGCCCCAGGCAGAAATAAAATCGCTCATGGAGACCAGGATGCGGGTAGCCAGCGGCAAAACCTGCCCGGTGCCGGTAAATACCTCGATAACATCAGGTACCACGTACACCATCAAACCGGTTACAACCAATACACAGATAAATACCAAAACAACCGGGTAGATCAGAGCCAGCTGCACCTTCTGCCGAAATTGCTGCTGCCCTTCCGTGTAGTCACCGAGGCGATCCAGCACCGCATCCAAATGACCAGAGTGCTCCCCTGCTTCAACCGTAGCGCGATAGAGTTTGGGGAATGCCCGTGGAAAACTGCTCAGGGCCAAGGCGAAACTGTGCCCTTCAAGAATTTTGCCCCGAACAGCCAATACCACGCGTTTGATTTTTTGGTTGCGAGTCTGGTTGGCAATGGCCCCAAGGGTTTCTTCCAGAGGAATACCCGCTCGAAGCAAGGTGGACATCTGCCGAGTTAGCAGGGCCAGGTTTTTAACACTCAACCCAGGGCTACCAGATAGAAAGCTGGCGCCGCCCTTCTCTTCTTTCTCGGTAGCTGCACTGACTTCCAGGGGCACCATGCCTTTCGCGCGCAGTTGCTGCCGCGCAGCGCGCGCGCTATCCGCCTCGAGCGTACCGCGACTCTTGCGGCCGGATGCTGCCAGCGCTGTATACTCAAAAGCTGCCACAATCAGGACTCCTGCGTAACTCGTAGCACTTCCTCAAGGGAGGTCCTACCCGCTAGTACTTTCTCTACGCCATCGTCACGGATGCTGGGGCCAAGCTTGCGTGCTTCAGCAACCAACTTGCTCTCTGAAGCGCGATCGTGGATCAATTGGCGCATCACTTCGTTGAGCGGCACCAATTCATAGATACCGATACGACCGACATAGCCACTGTGATTACACTCTTCACAGCCATTAGGTCGATGGATGATGGCTTCCTCATCAGGCCCGACGCCCAAAACCTCACGCTCGCTGCTGTCAGCCACATGAGGTTGCTTGCATTCAGGACACAGAACTCGCACCAGGCGCTGGGCAAGAACACCAATCACGCTGGACGACAGCAGGAAGGGTTCAATTCCCATGTCCACCAGACGGGTTACCGAACCCAAAGCGGTGTTGGTGTGCAGGGTTGAAAGTACCAAGTGTCCGGTCAAACTCGCCTGGATTGCAATCTGCATAGTCTCCAGGTCTCGAATCTCACCAACCATCACTACATCCGGGTCCTGACGCAGGATCGCGCGAAGCCCTCGGGCGAAAGTCATATCAGCTTTGGTATTAACCTGAGTCTGTCCAACCCCTTCCAGGTTGTATTCCACCGGGTCCTCGACCGTCAGAATATTCTTCTCACGGTTATTGATACTACCGAGGCCAGCATACAAGGTGGTGGTTTTACCGGAGCCCGTTGGTCCGGTCACCAGGATAATGCCGTGGGGATGTCCCAACAGGTCTGTCATCACGCGCAAGTCGCGATCTGCCATCCCCAGCTTACTCAGGTCCATTTTGCCCGCTTGCTTATCCAGCAAACGCATTACCACCCGCTCACCCGCCGATGACGGCATGGTAGAGACACGTACATCTACCTCTCGGCCAGCCATCAAAAGGGAGATCCGGCCATCTTGAGGCACGCGTTTCTCGGCGATATCCAGTTTTGCCATTACTTTAATACGGGATACCAGCAATGGAGCCAGAGCGCGCCGGGGTTGCAGTACTTCACGAAGTACACCATCGACCCGGAAGCGCACGACGAGGCGCTTCTCAAAGGTTTCAATATGAATATCCGAGGCGCCCTGCTTGAGCGATTCGGCAAAAATTGCGTTGATCAATTTGACGATAGGTGCATCGTCTTCCTGTTCCAACAAGTCCTCAGTCTCAGGCAGCGAATCGGCGACCGCTGCAAGATCCAGGTCTTCACCCAGGCCTTCGACTTCGGAGAGGTTGCCACCCTCCCTGTTTTCATACAGGCGCTGCAAAGCACCCTGGAAAACATCTTCCTCTACAGCCTCCAAAGATACAGCCGCACCACTGATGCGCTGTACTTCGGCAACCGCTGATGGGCTCAGCGGCGCCACATATTGGCAGAGGGGTTTGCCTTCCTGCTCGGTTAACAGAACCTTGTGACGCTTTGCGAAAGCGTAAGGAAGGCGGCGAATTGTTGGAGTCCCTGTTCCTGTTTCAGCCGTCATTTAGCTTCTTCTACCTCCAACACCTCAACCTCAACATCCACGTCTTCTTCGACTGATTCAATGGCAGCACCATCTATAGAACCATCTACTGGCGCAGGGCTCTCGTTGTAGGTGCCTGTTGGCGGCATCAGGTCAGGTAGTACATCACCGCGGTGCCAATCCCAGATCAGGCTGGTGCGGTCTTTCAGGAATATTTGCTTCTGCTGCATATCCATGTAGCGCTTGCGCGTTTCCTCATAGCCAGCAACTTGACTACTGAGGATTCTGGGACGCAAGAACACCATCAGATTAGTTTTGCTAACACTCTTCTCAGTGTTTCTGAACAAGCGACCAATGCCGGGAATATCACCGAGGAGAGGCACTTTGGACACGGTTTCATTCACCTGATCTTCCATCAAACCACCCAGTACTAGGATCGCGCCATCATCGATCAATACTTTTGTGCGGATCTCACGCTTGCTGGTAACGATATCGGACGCACCTTCCGCTGCAGCCGTAGCAGAAGACAAAACGTTTTCAACCTTTTGCTCGATCTCGAGAGTTACCGAGTTGTTGTTATTCACACGGGGAATCACTTTAAGAGTGGTACCCACATCCTCACGCTGGATGGTGGTAAACGGATCATCGTTACTACCAGACAGCAACTGTTCACCGGTAATAAAAGGTACGTTCTGGCCCACCAAAATCTCAGCTTCTTCATTATCCAAAGCCATAATTGTTGGTGTAGAAAGGATATTGGTATTGCTCTCTGACGCTACGGCATTAATCGCAGCGCGGATATCACCGCCACTGAGGTAGCCCAGGTGCAATGCGCCAGCTCCCACCAAATCAGTCACAGGAAGTGAAAATGGGTTGGGTTCCCCATCGGAATCCGTACCTAACTGGTTATTCCAACCGGCAACAGCATTACTGCCAGAACCAGCAATCCAACTAATACCCAGTTCGCTACCTGTACCTTCAACTACCTCTACAATAATTGCCTCAATCAAAACCTGCGCTCTGCGCACGTCCAACCTGGCAATAACACCTTTCATAGTTTCAAGGAGAGCGGGAGGAGCAGTTAACACCAGTGCGTTGAGCGACTCGTTAACTTGAATGCTGACTTCGATATTCGCCGCTTGCTGGTCTTTCTCTGTGTTCTGGATGCTACCACTCATACCCTCGAGGATAGGCTTCAGATCTGCTGCATTGGCATACTGGATATAAACAACTGCGGTGTTGCCTTCGCCATCCAGCGGTGCATCGAGACGGCCTATTACCGTCTTAATCTGCTGGCGGGTAACAGGGTCTCCGGTCAGGAGAATACTATTGGAGCGTTCATCAACAGAAATACGCAGCGGTTGCACTTCCTTGCCCGCTTTGCCTCCACTTGACTGAAGCAGATCGGTAAGAACTTGCTTTACTTCCTTCGCAGAAGCAAACATCAACGGCACCACTTCAATATCAATAGCGCCGGCGCGGTCAAGTTGCTTCACCAGGCGAATAATCTGATCAATATTTGCAGCGCGGTCAGCAATAATCAGAGTGTTGGTATCAGCATAAGCAGCCAAGTGCCCAGTTTGCGGAATCAGCGGGCGCAACATAGCAATCAGCTGTGAAGCGGAAATGTTCTCAACCCTTACAGTGCGGACAACCAGGGATTCCGCGGGAGCTCGAGTGGTCTCATCTGCGACAGGTATCGCCTGCTGCTTGGCCAGCGCATCGGGAACCACTTTCCAGGTTCCGCCCTGTTCCACCAAACTAAAGCCATTGACTTGAAGCACCGACATAAATACATCAAAGGCTTCATTGTGAGTCATTGGGTCACCGGCAACTACGGTGACCTTACCCTTAACATTCGGGTGGACAATAATATTTTTGCCAGTGAAATCAGCAGCCCAATTGATCAGATCACGAATGTCTGCATTGTCGAGAGAAAGGGTAACCCGCTCCGGGCCCTGAGCCAGCGTTGCAGTACAAACAAAAAAACTCAATCCGACCGCAAGCAGCCGTCGATAAAACATCTTCATCATTATTTATCTGGCTCTAGTAAATGTTCAAAAAATCAAAACAATCTAGGTAGATAGTTTTTATTTAGGCTCACGCTGAGCACGACGCTCGCGGGCCAATTCACGCAGCTGCTCCATTCTCTCCCGAATGTTCTGCTGGTTCTCATCTCTTTGAGCAGTTCTTCTGGAGGAGCTGGAACTTGACGTTCTCTGTCTGGAACTGCTGACGCCTCTCAATGGTACGTTTGGCCTTCCGTCTACTTCTGGGTATGTCAGTTTTTCCATCCTGCCATTACGACGAAGAACCACATGGTCAACCTCAACAGAATAAAGTTCGGCGCCACCTGGAAGCCGATCACCGACATACAAACGCTTGGAGGGTTTACCTTTCTCCGACACCAGAGCACTGGCTTTGGTTTTATTGGAGCTGTCAAAAACACCGGATAAAACAATATTCAGCTGGGTCAGAGGAATATTTTCGAGGTCGACTTCAGGGACTTCTGTAGCCTTTTTAGGTTCAGCACGTCCAAAGAACGGCGTGCTGGGAAGACTGGCAGCGCTGGGGGGAGGAGCACCTCTCGGGCTTTTGCGCTCCGCGAGCAGGGATTCCTGAGGGTCGCTTGGGACCAATAGGGAGCCATAGGCAAACAAATTGCCAGACAACCACAACAGGCCAATAGCTGACGCCGCCATAGTGCCACGGGAGAGACCTTTGCTCGACTCGCCCTGGGCAAACTTATTGCCAATTGAGCCAACGGCTCGCGCTAGAGGGGACATGAACATACCCACATACAAGTTCAACTTTCTGAGGTTATTGGTTTTTGACGCCTATTTTCTTGCCTCAGCCCGGGAAAGGCAACGCTCTTTCAAGTTAAACGCCGCAAACCCTCATTTCGTCCCTTAAATTGCACACTAGTTCCGCAGGTTGTCACCAAAAAACGAAAAAAGGCGGCATGACGCCGCCTTTTTCAATGCCTGCTAGTATAGCAATCGGACATTAAAGCTTTGTTTCAAGCTCTGGTACAGCTTCAAACAGGTCAGCTACCAGACCGTAGTCAGCAACGGAGAAGATCGGTGCTTCTTCGTCTTTATTGATGGCTACGATAACTTTGGAGTCTTTCATACCTGCCAAATGCTGGATCGCGCCGGAGATACCAACGGCAATATACAGGTCAGGAGCAACGATCTTACCGGTTTGACCAACCTGCATATCGTTAGGTACGAAACCTGCATCCACAGCAGCACGGGAGGCACCAACTGCAGCACCCAGTTTGTCGGCCAGTTTGTACAGCATTTCGAAGTTTTCGCCATTCTGCATGCCGCGGCCACCAGAAATGACTACGCTCGCAGCGGTCAGCTCAGGACGGTCGGATACAGCCAGCTCTTCGCCGACAAAAGAGGAAACACCAGCGTCATCCGCGATATCTACAGACTCAACCGCTGCACTTCCACCTTCAGCCGCCACGGCGTCAAAGGCAGTGGTACGCACAGAGATTACCTTGATGGCATCGGAGCTCTGTACAGTGGCAATGACGTTACCCGCATAAATCGGGCGCTTGAAAGTATCTGCACTTTCAACAGCGACGATGTCGGAAATCGGCTGAACATCCAGCAGCGCAGCAGCGCGTGGCAGCATGTTCTTACCGGTAGTAGTGGCTGGAGCCAGGATATGACCGTAGTCTTTACCCAAGTCCGCTACCAGCTTGGCAACGTTCTCAGCCAACTGGTGCTCGTAAGCGGCATTATCTGCCAGCAGTACCTTGGAAACGCCTTCAGCTTTAGCAGCAGCTTCCGCTACAGGGCCGCAGCCAGATCCGGCAACCAATACAGCAACATCTCCACCAATAACCTTGGCAGCAGCGATGGTGTTGAGCGTAGCGCCCTTCAGTTCGGCGTTGTCGTGTTCAGCAATAACCAGAATGCTCATCAGATTACCTTCGCCTCGTTTTTCAGTTTCTCTACCAGTTCAGCAACGTCAGCAACCTTAATGCCTGCTTGACGCTCAGCCGGCGGCTCAACTTTCAGGGTTTTGGTGCGGGGAGTAATATCAACGCCCAGCTCATCCGGGGTCGTGGTATCGAGAGGCTTACGCTTTGCCTTCATGATGTTAGGCAGGGAGGCGTAACGCGGCTCATTCAGGCGCAGGTCAGTAGTAACAATGGCAGGCAGTTTCAGTTCAACAGTCTGCAGGCCGCCGTCAATTTCACGAGTTACCTTAACAGCGTCGCCTTCTACGGCAACTTCAGAGGCGAAGGTACCCTGCCCCATGCCAGTCAAAGCACCCAGCATCTGGCCGGTCTGGTTGTTATCGCCATCGATGGACTGCTTGCCCAGAATTACCATTTGAGGCTCTTCTTTCTCAACAATCGCTTTCAGGCATTTGGCTACTGCCAGAGGCTGCAGCTCAGCATCGGTCTCAACCAGGATACCGCGGTCGGCACCCAGGGCCAGTGCAGTGCGGATTTGCTCTTGGCATTGCTTGGAGCCCATGGAAACGGCGACTATCTCGCTGACAACGCCTTTTTCCTTCAAGCGCACCGCCTCTTCTACTGCGATTTCGCAGAAGGGGTTGATAGACATTTTGACGTTGGCTGTATCAACGTCAGAGCCGTCCGCCTTGGGGCGAACCTTGACGTTGTAGTCAACAACGCGTTTCACAGCTACAAGAACTTTCATGGAAATCCCGTCTCAAATATGCTTTTTAACAGCCGCGACTGATAATTCACGTCGCGAACGGATACGGTGTTCTGGTCAAACAAGTGTTTGAACGGCGTGTATGGTGGCGGTTCTATAGCGCAAAATCAATAGTCAAATGGAAGTCCCTCCTGCCATTCACAAAATCTATTTCCGGGAATAAGAACCACCTATCCACCCCCAGTAAGCCGTTGAAATACAGCGCATTTGCCATAGCAAATGAATAGTCATGCAATTGGTAGGGTTGATTAAACGCCTATATAATCCGCCAGCAATATAAATGATAAGGCCGGATTGGCCGCAAAAAAGTTGAATACAACTGCTGAGGAGAGTGCCGTGGAACGCGAATCAATGGAATACGATGTAGTGATCGTGGGTGCCGGCCCCGCTGGATTGGCCGCGGCCTGTCGTATTCGTCAGCTCAATGAAGACGTCTCTGTGTGTGTCGTGGAGAAAGGCTCAGAAGTAGGAGCTCACATCCTATCCGGTGCTGTATTTGAGCCCACCGCCCTGAATGAACTCTTCCCCGACTGGAAAGAACGTGGAGCCCCCCTCAATACTGAGGTAAAAGGCGACGACATCTACGTCCTGCGCAGCGAAGAGAACTCTATAAAAGTCCCCAACATGTTTGTGCCCAGCACCATGCACAACGAGGGCAACTACATTATCAGTCTCGGCAACCTGTGCCGTTGGCTGGCAGAACAAGCCGAAAGCCTGGGAGTGGAAATCTTCCCTGGCTTCGCCGCTGCCGAAATTTTGTACAATGAAGATGGCTCTGTAAAAGGTATCGCTACTGGCGATATGGGCATCGGCATGAACGGAGAGCAGAAAGACTCTTACATGCCGGGCATGGAGCTGCATGCCAAATACACTCTCTTCGCTGAAGGTTGTCGCGGTCACCTGGGCAAGCAGCTGATCGAACGCTTTAAGCTAGACGAAGATGCCGACCCACAACACTACGGCATCGGTATTAAAGAGATTTGGAAAGTCCCTGCGGACAAACACCAGCAAGGCCTGGTTGTTCACACTGCTGGCTGGCCGCTGGAACAAAGCTCCACCCACGGTGGCGGCTTCCTTTACCACCTCGAAGACAACCAGGTTGTTGTCGGCTTGATTACTGACCTCGCCTATAGCAACCCCCATGTGAGTCCATTTGACGAGTTCCAGCGCTACAAGCACCATCCGGTAATCAAGCAGTACCTGGAAGGTGGCGAGCGCGTCGCCTACGGTGCCCGCGCCATAGTAAAAGGTGGCCTTCAATCTCAACCGAAAATGACCTTCCCTGGCGGCCTGTTGATCGGTGATAACGCCGGCACCCTGAACTTTGCCAAGATCAAGGGCAATCACACCGCGATGAAATCCGGCATGATCGCGGCTGAGTCTGTAGTTGAAGCCCTCGCTGCTGAGCGCAACAGCGAAGAGCTGACCGACTACACCACCAAGTATCGCGATAGCTGGGCCTGGAAAGAGCTGCACATGCAGCGCAACTTCGGCCCTGCCCAGCACAAATGGGGCAACATTCTGGGATCTGCCTATGCATTTGTGGATATCAATATCTTTAAAGGCAAGCTTCCCTGGACCCTGCGCGACACCAAGGCTGACCACGCCCAGCTCAAGCCTGCTGCTGACTGCGCAAAGATTGACTATCCGAAGCCCGACGGCGTACTCAGTTTTGACAAGCTATCTTCCGTGTTTATTTCCAATACTAACCACGAAGAAGACCAGCCTTGCCACCTGACCCTGAAGGACCCAGAAGTTCCGCTGAGTCACAACCTGCCGATTTACGATGAACCCGCGCAGCGCTACTGCCCTGCCGGTGTTTATGAGGTTATTGAAGACACCAACGGTAAGCGCTTCCAGATCAACGCTCAAAACTGCGTACACTGTAAGACCTGTGACATTAAGGACCCAACCCAAAATATTGTTTGGGTAACCCCTGAAGGTGCCGGCGGCCCCAATTATCCAAATATGTAATTGGGTCTACACATAAAAAATGGCGCCGATGGCGCCATTTTTTATTGCTTGAGAACGCATATTTTCGTGCACTTAATCCAAGGCAAAGCCAGCTGACCTCCCTAAAATTTGTACTGCGCGCTCAATGCGAAAGTCTGCCCAACCTCCTCTTCAAAAACGGTGACACCCTGCCTCTCAATTTCAATGGCTTCCCCCAAAAGGTTCTGCACTTTCGCCTTCACCGTCACCTCATCAGTTGGATACCAGAAGTAAGTCAAATCCAGAGAGTGGAATGGCTGCTCAAATGAATCGGGATGAGGATCTCGCCCCGCTTTGTAAAGGCGCTCACCAAATACGTTGTAAACCAAGCTGGCAGAATGGTTCCCGTCCGGGCTATCAAATCCGAGCAGCATATTAACCACATAATCAGAAGCCCCTGTCATTTCGCGAACTGCATTAGTCGGTGCATCAGCCTCATCACCGGCAACAATTTCAGAGTCTTGAAGTGTAATATTGCCCTGCAGGAAGAAGCTATCCATTGGGTCAGAGATAAAGCCAAGGCTTTTCATACCCTCTATTTCTATACCGGTAATCTCACCAGACTCAGCATTTATAATCTCTCGCGCAATATTGTCATCACTTGAGGCAGCTTCAAAAAACTCAATAGGATTAACAATATCCTTATAGAAAGCCGAAATAGTCAGGCTATCGCCGCTATCAAAAAACCACTCTGCGCGAATATCGTAGTTGTCGATCTCCGACGGCCGAACACTCGAATTCCCCCTGATCTGATCATCAGTGTGCGGATCTATATAAATAGCGTCGGTAATTTCACGCAAGTCGGGCCGAACAGCGGTCTTGGATGCACCGAATCTCAACTGGAATGTCTCCGCCCAAAATGACCCCATATAGGTCAAGGATAATGAAGGATAAATATCATCATCCGTATATACCGCTTCAGCCAACTCCTCGGGGTCATTCGTAATCTGTGGTTCACTTTGCGAGAAACTATAGGGGTTCCACTCTAAAGCAGCTTGACTATAGTCCTCCCATCGGGCCCCAACTGAAATACGCCAGGTTTCCTCAAGAGTCCAATCGAATTTACCGTAGATCGCATCTGTCGAAGTAGCGGCCAAATAACTTTGCTTGTTACTACCAGACTTGGCAAAAACAAAATTATTGTCATCATCGGTAATATTGGTATCACTGAACACATCACCCAGAGGGTCATCAAGAATTTCGCTATCAGCAACACTGAAGATATCCAATCCGAACTCAGTTTGCTTATAGGAGCGACCTTTCTCAATCCGAGCAAATCCTCCACTCAACTCCAGCGTGGACGAGGAAAATTCAACAGGCAATGTTGCAGACCAACCGTAGTTTCGAACCTCATCCTCCAGCTCAGTAAATCGGAAGCTAGCGCTCCGCGAAGCAATATCCACTGTTGAACTGAGAACTTCACCTGTTTCCGGATCGGTTTCGGTACTCGCAATAACCTCAACCTGATTGGGAATGTCAGTCATCGCTGTCGCATCGGAATAAAACCAGTCAACCACCAATTCCTCAGGAATCCAGCTTAACAAACCAATAGGCAGCAGCCCCTTAGTTTCCGGGCCAAGGGAATGGCTCCCTTTTAGCTGGTGAAGCTCCAACTCCCGCTCTTCATATTTCAGTTCGTAGTTTCTGAATCCAGTGCCGTCAGATAACAAGCGATTTGAATTAAAATAGTCGCGGATAGAGGTTTCATCATCCGTATTCCTTAAGAACAGGCTGGTACTTTCAACCGCATGTTCATCCGAAAAACGCAAGCCCAGGTTTAAGTTTCCACTGATATCCACGGAATAAGTAGACTCATCTCGATGATCAATCTGCTCTTGCGGATTACCGTAATCACGAATAACTCGCTCACTCTCCCTCCACTTACTTTTGTAAGAGCCTCCAGCCAGAAAACCAAGCTCCCAATCATCCCCAAAGTAGAAGCGGTTCCCCACGCTAGCCTTATAATCTTGATCGGGATCAGTAGACGCCTTTGTGATTGAAATATCACGGTTCAAGCCCAGGGCCAATTCCCTGTTTATTGCTTGCGCTGCTTCATATGCCTCTTGATTGCTGGAATACTCATTGCCTTCTGCAATCAGGGCGTCACGAATACCTGCAACCGTGAGATCTCCTTTAAAGCGTTGCAGGGCTGCAGAAATTTCCCCAGACATAGCCCGGGTTCCATCATCGGTGCCCCAAATATCATCATCTCCACCGCTATAGCTGAGCGCATCCCCACTAACTTCACTGTTGCTACCTGTACCAATTTCGACAGAGTAAGTCAGATCATCAGGTATCCCCTTAGTTCGGATGTCAACATTGCCACCACCAAACGAGGCAGACTTATCTACCGAGTAGCTCTTCTGTACCGCCAGCGATTCCACGATAGAGGTTGGAAATAGATCTAGTGGGATAACATTTCTGGTCAGATCCGGGGATGGCACCGTCGAACCATTGAGAGTTGTACTTGAATATCGCTCACCCAAGCCCCTTACGTAAACGAACTTGTCACTTATCAGGGATAATCCAGATACTCGTCGCAGCGCTGCGGCAACGGTAGAGTCCCCCACCCTGCTGATCATCTCAGCCCCGAGGATATCCGTAACTACCTCTTCCTCCAGGCGCTCGCTAATTAGGACTTCAGCTGAGTCTCTAAGGCGTCCATGGACAATAACCTCTTCAACTTCAGGTGTAGAGTTTTCAACCAGCTCTGCATCTTGTGCAGTCGCAACGGAAGCAAATGTCGAGCCCGCAGCTATCGCTAAAACAAGCGGCGCCCTTTGAAATTTTTCATACTTAGCCATCGAACCGGCCTCTTTTCGTTCCAAAGAATCGCGGTCTGAAATCAAAGAAGGCGCCGACTCCATCAGCGAAGGCGGCGCCTTAAATGATCGGGAGCTGTATCCCAGACCGCTACCTCAAGCTATTACTCAAACCACAGAGGTTGAGCGCGGTCACCTTGATGCAGGCCATAGGTCCAACCTTTAGTCCAGTCGGTACCATCCTGCTCAAGCGCTCCCAAATAGGCGCGACCCAGCTCGGCAGAAACTGTCGGTGCAATGCCATCTATCATTTGAGCAGATTCGTCAACGGTAAATATCGCAGGAGAACCGCCGAGCAAAACAAAGTCTGTATCGGCGTCAGAGGTTGGGTTAACTTCACCGGAGATGGAGGCAAATTGATTGCCCCCATCTACAGCCCAAGTCTCCACATCAAAACTATCTTCATCGGTTTTAGTTCGATCTTCACAAGCAAAAATATTAGAAGTCAGGGCCACCTCGGTGCCTGCAGATGCTTCATCCCGTGTCTGAGAGCTTTCAACACGTAGGCAGTAGTTATCCCCGGCCTCTCCGGTCTCATCAGCGAAGAAGGAAGCAACAATTATGGAGTTGGTGATCATCGGGTAAATTCCCTCACGCAGACGCCAACCTGCGCCTGGATCATGGGTACCCTCTTCTTGAGCGGAAATAATGCAAGTCAGGCCGTCAATTACCGGTCGACTATTTAACCCCTGGCCAATCAACGAGGAGTAGTCAGTAGCATCGCTGTAGGATCCAATTCCATCGGCCTCAATACAGTGATTGCCGTCGGTCTCACTTTGAATCACCAACGCATTGGTAATACTTCCGCGATAACCTTCATCGATATCAATAGAGTCATCGCGAACATACAGCGCAACATAGTTTTCTACGTCTACGGCACCGCCGAAGAATTCGATACCGTCATCATAAGTGGAGTAAGTTTGAAGGTTGCGAATGGTTGTTCCATTACCCACGGCGTCAAATGCAATTCCGTTCAACTCATCACCACTGGCAACTTCAGCACCCGTGTGCTTTACAACAACATAAGAAAGCTCGCCAGAGCTGTCGGCATTATTGTCTCCACCGTAATAGGAGGTGTTGTCATCGGTGGAACCTTCAGCAGCTACGTGACACTCACCAGCAAGGGCTAGATTGCCGCCATCAATAGAGCCTGTGTACTGGCACTTATTGGTTACACCAAAGCCATTTATAACCATCCCCCCCCACTGTGAAACGTCTTCGGGACCTACAGTGCCGAGGACATCAGTCTCTGAGGTGAAGGTGATTGGTGAAGTTTCAGTACCGCGAGCAAATACTTGTGATCCACGGTTTACAACCATAAATGCTGAATTATCTTTAAAAGCGATAGTGGCGCCCGCTTGAATTTCCAGCTTAACGCCATCACCGCCCTCAGAAATCCCTGCTGCAGTCAGGTCAGAGTCGCTGGAATAACTTTCACCAACAAACAGACTGCCACTAAAGATATGAGCCCCATCGTTATCCAGCGCAGCCAAATACAAATCTTCAGTCAAGGGGTTTGCTGCAGAAACAAAGTCAGCAGTGTAATAGCAGTTACTATCGCTATATTCACCTTGTACACTAGAACTTTCTATAGTTGCACATGGATTCTCATCTGAAGAATCACCACCTGGATTGGTGATAGAATTATCCACCGAGTTATCTACTGTTTCCGGCTCGATACTCACACCGCCACCGTCACAACCCGCTAATAGCGCAGCAATCGCAGCTGCCAGTAAGAGCTTATTCTGTACTCGCTTCATGTTTCCCCCTATAGGAATTTCAATCCAAAACTTTAATTGCTTCAACTCCGCCATTTTTAAAAAAAATAAATGACAACAACCAAGCAAATAAAAACTATATTTTTTTGTTTCGCCGTAGCGATTTGGACGGAGGGAAGTTTAGAAATGCACTGTTGCGGATTTGTTACTTATTTAGATATTTCCGTAAATTATCGAATTAATATTCTATTCCTTTCAGAACAAATACACTTATATTTCCATAAGATTTCAAACACTATTTTTTTAATAGAAATGAAATACAGCAACACCACAAATAAATAGTACGGACATGTATATTCCCGGGCTATTTTCCGGATTCAAGCAAGCACCGGCACAGTCAAGTATAAATTCCACAGCGGTAATCAAAATACAGAAGCGATAGTGGCATCCACTAAACAGTTTGACACCAAAGATATAAATAAGGAAAGTTCGTCGAGAAAGTAAAGTCAGGAGCTATAGGGTCAAGCAAGTACTTTCTAAACTCGAACAGTGAGGAGCAAGGCTATGAATTAAAGCCCCAGCTACAAATCAGCGCTGAGGCGCGAGGAATCCGCCAGCAGGAACCGGGAGCTGTCTAATTGCAAGAACCCAGCAGGAAATCTTTTCCGTCACTTTGCACAAAAAGCTTATCGGTATCGCGACCCCCTTCAAGCGCCCAGTCTACCAACTGGTAAAAAACATCACGGGAAACGCGAGCCTGTAACCCCCCTCGAATCTCCAGGTAGGGGATTGGCTGCGGCGGAGCACCAAAGTCTCTCAGTTGCCACTGCCCCTCTTCCGACAGCTCAACAACGTCGCCCACATTTGTGGTGAAAAGTAGCTGTTGATGAGTACTTCCGGGGTTGCGGGCCACCTGAGTGATTACAAATGGAACATCCTCCACTGTGATTCGCAGCTTTTCGACAGGGGTGACAAGGAAGTATTCATCCCCCTCACGCTTCAAAATGCTGGCAAACAATTTCACAAGAGGGTGACGACGAATCTCTGTTCCCTCGTGGATCCAACGGCCATCAGATTTGATGACCATATCCATGTCCCCACAAAGCTCTGGGTTCCACCTTTCTACAGGTGGATGCCCATGAAATTCAGCCTGTAATTTTTGCAGCTGCTGGAACAGGGGCTCAGCCAAGGGCGGACCCCGCAGAATCGCTGTGATGGCTTGTCTGGCTTCCCTCTGGCGTTTTGCGAGAGGACATATCACCGATATGCACACCCACATCCATAATAAACTCCATCAAACCTTCCCTGTCCTCTATTACATTGGCAAAAGACTTGGAGTGATAAAGCTCTACCGCCCCTTGCACAAGCGCCCAGTATGTTGAGTAATAGAAGTATGCAGGAACGTTCTTCAGCATGCCCTGCTCCATACGGCGCTCAAAGACCCGATTGAGAGAGGTGGCATTGGAATTACGAATATTGTGGAGCTCCGCAATCATTTCTGGAGCCAGGTTCAACGCGATAATCTTCTCCTCCAGGCGCTGGAAGAGTCTATCTTTGCCAGGATCGGCCATACGAGATTCAAAATAGGCGCGGGCTGGAGCGGTGATATCACCTTGCTCGGCCAGGGCTACAGCGGTCTTGAGACGTTCAGCGAGGGATTTTTCATAATCCATCAGCAAACGCATGTAGATTTCTGTCTTGGAAATGAAGTGCTTGTAAATCGTGCCCTTACCGATATCCACACGCTCGGCAATCTGTTCGACCGTGACTTTCTCTTCACCGTGCTCCAACAGAAGCTCCAGAGCCGCATCCAGGATACGCTGCTCCCGCGCGCGGAACCGCTGAACCTTCTCTTTTGCCTTATCCATACTTCCGACCTTCTTTGCCCGTAAAAATGGGGACTGAAATTGACTATTCATTCATGAATGATAGGCAATTCAAGTCGGTTGGAAAAGTAAATCGGGGAATTAGACTGCCTAATATTAAAAATATTAGGCCATTTTGCTCAAAATTCACCCAAAATGAGCCAATTTTAAGCTGAGAGCAGACCTTTTATTTTAGCATGTGGTGACGCTTGGCGAGCCCAAGCATTGCACATAACACAGAAAATTCGACGATTGAGTGATTGCGGGGTAGTCCATTACCCCAATACTTCCGAATGAAATCAAGAACTACACCAGAACACAAGAAGCCACTATTAAACGGACTTCAGCTTTAGCTCCAACAGAGGCGCGACTACATCGTTGTCCTGCGTGCGTATCCAGAGCATTTCCTCCTCTGAGTAGAGCTCTGCAACAATCGCATTCGCTAATTCACAATCATGAGAAATCAAATGCTGCGCCAACCACTCTGCAGCAAAGGTACGTTTTTTACCGAGCGTACCCTGTGAACGCTTGTACAGGTTTTTTACTGCCTTGCGCGCATATTCCACTGAGGCAATTCCCGGAGTCGCTTCAACCATCTTGCGATGCAACTTTTTGCTTTTCTGTTCGATGATATAAGGAAGCACTTGGCCAGAAACATAGTCGTGGGCGACCGATCCTTTACAAGGACAGCTATACGACTTCCTGTTTTCGTAGATTTTTTTCAGAGCATTGAGGTGATTATTGGTTTTGTATGCGGATCGGGCCGCCAAACCAGCGTAACCAATGGATAATGCTGTTCCAGCAACAACCAAACCAATACCCGTCGCAGAAGTCGCAGCCGCTGCACCGGTAGCCAGGCCGGTTAGTGTGGCACCCGTAGCCGTCTGTGCACCCCACACCCCATAATAAGCAGCAGAGCCAACCCCTCCAGCCACAGCCTTTGCGGTACGGTGCCGACTGACAACCTTGCCGAAGTTCAGTGGTGGACGTATATCAATATTGTTGTGTGGCACCTGTGGTATCTCCTACTTCTCTTATTCAATCTTTGTTGGATAGCTGCAAACAAATTAGTCCAACTGTCCCAACAACTATTGGCGCTTTATACCACAGAAATAAGTAAGAATTCGACAAGTCGCAATAGTCAATAGCACAGAGTTTCAACTTGACTGAGAAAATCAGTAGCTAGTGTATGGAAAAGAGCTGGACAGCTATACGAGGTGGCACCTGTGACCAAAATGGGCCTAACGTTCAAAATATGAATGGGGTTAAAGGGATTTGCTGTTATTATCCTTTTGATTAAGAGCGCAAAGCTCCCCATCTGCAAACTCTGTTAAGTGGAATAGGTAACGGGCAAAATCCCTTATGTTGGAAAAATTAGGTAAGTTATTGGATGTTGAAGAGCTGGATCGAAATCTCTTCCGCAGTCGTCATCACGTTGAAAATTATCGTAAAGTGCTTTTTGGCGGGCAAGTTCTGGGCCAAGCACTGATGGCAGCAACTCGTACCGTTGAGCATCGCCTACCCCACTCCCTGCACGCCTACTTCCTCCGCCCAGGCTCTAGTGAGCTGCCGGTGATCTACGAAGTAGACCCAATCCGCGATGGCGGTAGCTTTACCACTCGTCGCGTAGTCGCCAAGCAGCGCGGGCGCGCGATCTTCAATATGTCCGCCTCCTTCCAAATTCGGGAACCCGGATTTGACCACCAGGCCGACCTGCCTTGTGTCGAGATTCCCTCTCCTGAGAGCCTGAAAAACACCCAGGAGCTGGCCCTGGAAGCTGGATTGGTTAGCCCGCAGTACGATCAGCGGCGCTATATGATCGATTTTCGTCCGGTAGACCCGCAAAGCTACTTTGGCGCTGAAACCCGCGAAGCCAAATGCATGTTCTGGCTGCGGGCAGAGGGCGAGATGTCGGACGACCCGATGGAGCACCGAGCAGCACTTTGCTATGCATCCGATATGGGACTCCTGGGTACCTCCCTACAGCCGCACGACATATCCTTATTCGACCCCCAATTGATGCCCGCGAGCGTTGACCACGCGATGTGGTTCCACCGCGATTTCCGCCTGGATCAATGGCTTCTCTATGTAACGGATAGCCCTTCGGCAACCGGTGCCAGAGGCTTTACCCGCGGCCAGATTTTCACCCGCGACGGAACGCTGGTAGCGTCTACCTGCCAAGAGGGACTGATTCGACAAATAAAAAATTAAATCAGTGGTTTACAGCAGAAAAATTGCTGCTATAGTGCCGCCCCTTCGCAAATGATGCGAAACAAAAAACGGTGAGTAGCGCAGCCTGGTAGCGCACTTCGTTCGGGACGAAGGGGTCGGAGGTTCGAATCCTCTCTCACCGACCAGATTTTCAAAGCCCGCTTTTAGCGGGCTTTTTTGTGCCTGAACTCTTTAGCTTGAGCTGACGATAAGCCGTTCAGATTGCCCCTTACTTTCCCTCAGCACATCGCACCTGGAAAAAGTGCAAGCAACTCCTACTTGTACCTTGTTGGGGGCCCACCTTAGACCACTTGCTATTCAACTTCGTCAAATCAGGGGCTAATGCGGAAGCAAACTACAAAATTCAGATGCGATGGGGACAAATAAAGAATGGGTTTCAGAAATACCGACGAGGCTTTGAGTATGGCTGACTTAACTATTTATACCGATAAACAACCAAGAGACTACACCCTCAAGGCAGCTGTGTAATTACCCATGTAAACCTTTAGAGTAAAAGCTCTGCCAGGAATGAAATCATAAACACAAAAAAGCCCGCTAAAAGCGGGCTTTTTCTTTTTATATGGTCGGTGAGAGAGGATTCGAACCTCCGACCCCTTCGTCCCGAACGAAGTGCGCTACCAGGCTGCGCTACTCACCGAGGCCGCGAATACTACTCATCCATTTTTCAAAGATCAAGTAATTTTTGGCGCGAATGTCATCATAGGTCATTTTGCCGACACAACTGGTCTTTGAGTTGTCCTCAAAGGCAGTCTAATCCGCATTATAGCTGGACCTCCCCGGCTCCAAGCGCCTCTTTCTACATTGGAGATTCAAGCTTTACGGTTGCTAGTAATTGCCCCAATCTCCGACACATCCATGTAGTCTGCCAACTAACAACCAATCCCTTGTTCTCCCTGGGGTCGAACACTTTCCACCAATCTACCCACTCTCTGAAACCCTCTTCACGTATACGACAAACTATGGTCGCCAAAAAAATACCGATATTACTTCTATCCACTTCTTGTATTTACGCATCTTCAACGACTATCAAGTACTTTTAGTTTTGAGAGCACACGTATAAACAAATGCAAAGCTCTCCACAGAGGATGCAAGAGTTTGGAGCAGAAAAAACCAAGAAGGGCATACAGCGCGAGGCAATAGCAAATTACATTGAAAAGCTGCTAGATATCGTTTTTTGATATTTTGAGTAAGTAGACCTTTACATAAAAGCGAACTGACAAGCTCGTTAAGCTGCTTTTCCAAGACATCGATATAAACAGTTACCTTTAAATTCCAGTTCGCTATTTACGGATATTTCTACAAGTGCCGCTATTTTTCACCGGGCACCCGAGGGGATTTTCCCCGAGCCCTAACACCAACACAAGGGAGCAGCACCCTGCACGCCACAAGAATATTAACCACTCATTTAAGTAGCAAATCCCGAGTAAGACTTTATTTTTTAAAAAATATTCCTTTTGGGAAAATTACAGAATTTTAAGAAAAATGGTGACTACAATTGCGCCCCCATTACCTTTTTGTTTCCCGCTCCATTTTTTTTCAAACTTTCCCTGTGCTTCTGAAAAGCTTCTCTATACTCAGATCAGCCGGCTGAGTGTCCGTCGCAAGATGCAACAACTCGAAAGCTCATTACCGATTTATTATCAGCAGGCTGATCCTAAAAACGGGGCTCTATCAAGCTCCAAAATTCTCACCCGTAAACCATGAAATAACCTGGGCGATAGCCCCCTATCGTCATTGGTCTACTCGAGGAGTACGTTCATGTACCAACCATATGCATATGCTCAAGGGATCTTTGGACAACCACAAAACTATGCCGTACCTCCGATTAATCCGGTCGTCGGACTCACTCCCCCCCAGCCATACCTACCGCTTCAACAGTTAGCACCACAAGGATTGCTGGGAGAGTTTATTAGCCGTGCAGCCCCGGTAGTTGGTGGCATTGTCGGTGGACCACAAGGTCAATTGATCAATGCACTCGGCGGATTGGCCCAAGTACTGCCCTTCCAGGCCGCACCGCAGCTTCCACAACAGTTAGCGCCCCACATTCCTCAGCAGCTTGCTCCACAAATTCCACCTCAGTTCGCTCATCAGTTTGCCCCCCAAAACTATCTCAGCGAATTGATAAACCGCGCGGCCCCAGTTTTGGCCAATTACATCAATAACCCTCAGGCACAGCTAATCAATGCAGCCGCCCAACTAGGGCAGCTCTTACCCTATCAAGCCGCTCCGCAACTGCCACCGCAAGGTCTCCTCGGTGAGTTGATTAGTCGTGCCGCACCTGCTCTTGGCAACTACATTGGCGTACCTCAACAAGGTCAACTCCTTAACAACTTGGCGCGCCTCAACCACCTGCTGCCCTACCAGGCCGCACCGCAATTCACGCCACACCTCGTTCCTCAGACCTACATCGGCCAACCGGTAAATCAACTGGCACCTGTGGCTCCGGAGCAGTATGGATCGGTTCCCCCGCAGGCTTTTGCACCACTGAGCCAACCGGTGCCATTCCAGGCTTTCCCGCAACCACCTCAGCAACCCCTCCAGAATTTGAGTGGCATCGGGCAGCCACTGCCCTATCAGGCAATGCCGCAACCCAACTCAGCCTTTCAGCAACAGGCTTATCTGCACTAAAAATGCAAAAAAAGGGGCTTCACGCCCCTTTTCCTGGGGGTGGGTTCGACCCTGCCCTATTTTGGATGGCGCAGTCACAATGAGAAGAAAATGAAGAAGTTTGAGCAATATGTAGCCGTACCCAATCGTAAGGTATCAGCTAGCACTCTGGAGCTAGAGGAGCTGGTGAAGGAAGCTTCAAATTGCCCCGATGTTAAGGACGTTACTTTGCGCAAAAGCAACGTCACCCTTGTGGCTACACCCGATGCCGTCGACGACCTAAGAAAGAAATTGAGAGGCAAAGTAATTATTGATCCGGATCAACCTGTCCACCCTCTCAACTGAAACTGAAACCCACTCGATTCACCACTTTCAGACGTTTCACACGCGTACTAAATCAGTACCGCACTGAAAGCGAAGGAACATGAACATGACTGAATCCCGACAAGAAAAGGCCGCAGGAGAACCTTCGGTCGAGGTTGCAGAGAAAGTCGAGCTACTTATTTCACCCCGCCGCAGCCTGATGGCTAAATCCATTGGCGTGCAGCCATTGAGCTCGGGCTCAATGCACCATGTGATTTCCACTATTGCCAGGCAGGCAGGTTGTGAGGTGCTTCGTGAAATACGCCCCGGCAGAAAACTAAAAACGCTGTCTTCCGCCGATGAGGCCACCAATATTTACAAAGTCCGTATGGATGTGGATGCTGCTGCGGCACTTTACCAGACCACTCCACCAAACGTCGCCGTTGAACTGGACTCACTTCTCTCTTACGGGCAAGCGAGTTATTCACCGACCTTTTCCGCAGTTTTTGCACAGCAACCCGGACTATTGCGCGAATACCATGTCCAGGCTCAGCAGGTGCACTTCCGCGTTATCGGCGCAAAAGGTGAGCCCATACGCGACGCTCAAATAATTGTTGAAAGCGCGGGCTTTCCCCAGGAGGGGGTCACTAACAATAAAGGGGAAGTTGCGCTCAGTATTTTTGCGCAAAGCGGCGGCGCTCAAGTGAAATCACTTCTGATCCGTCCCGCCAAAGATTTCTGGAACAAATATATTCGCAGCCCTTCCCTGTCGCTCACCGGTGTGAACCTGGTGAAACTCCAACCCCTAAGCGAAGCCATACCTAACTTCCCCAATGATGCTTCCTATGGCTGGGGTCAAAAGTACATGGGCCTGGACCAGCTACCCGATGAATACACAGGCAAAGGTATCAAAATCGCAATCATCGATTCCGGTGCGGACAATAAGCACCCGATACTGAGCCATTTAAAGAATGGTATCGATGTCACCAATAATTACGATACCAATAGCTGGGTAGAAGATATCGTCGGCCATGGAACCCACTGTGCGGGAATTATTACAGGCCAACCCTCTGGCTCCGAGGCAATACGCGGATTTGCTCCTGAGGCCGAAATCTATGTATTCAAAGTTTTCCCCGGCGGGCAATTTAGTAGCTTGATTGATGCGCTCTCACATTGCATAGAGCTCGGCGTTGATGTGGTAAATATGAGCCTGGGCAGCTCTGATTCATCAGAGGCTGTTGAGCAGCAAATCGAGGAAGCGGTCCAACATGGTATCGCCTGTATAGTTGCCGCAGGCAACAATGGCGGGGCAGTCCAGTATCCAGCCAGATCCCCAAATGCTATGGCTGTAGGCGCTCTTGGAATGCTCAATGAATTCCCCAAAGATTCCTGGGAAGCGCAAACAGTAATACCCTCAACAGCATCAGCCGACGGTCTGTTTGTTCCTAGGTTTAGCGCTTTCGGCCAGGAAATTTCTGTTGCCGCACCTGGTGTGGGTATCGTTTCGTCTGTGCCTGACAAAGGCTTCGATGTTCAGTCAGGTACATCAATGGCCGCGCCGCATATTACCGGTTTGGCAGCACTACTACTTGCCCACCATCCATTATTTAAAGGTGCGCTCCGGCAGAAAGATGTATCCAGAGTGACCGCCTTATTCCAACTGATCCAATCCTTGGCCGCACCAATGCCCCTCGGGGCAGAGAGAGTTGGCGCAGGTGTTCCCAAGCTTTTCGGTATCAACTCCGCTTTTGAGTCCGCTAAAGAGCAAGCAAGGGCCGCGGGTACTCATGCCGCAACCGCGCAAGGCCCCTCCCCAGCCACTCCATACTCTGGATTTACCATGAGTCCGTTACAGGGCTACCCCCCTCAAGCTACACCCAGTTGGCAGGGGCAGTTTGTGCCGGGAGGCTATTACCCTTCCGAAATAGCCGCGGTTAACCCCCAGCAACCAATGGTAAGCAGTTTTCCAGATGGATTTGCCCTGAGCGCCTACGGTATGCAGTTCGTTGATCCCCGTGCAATCAGATATTGGTAGCTCTGTCGCCATCATTAGTTAGACTGCAAAAGACTCTTCAAGACCGCAGCTATGCTGCGGTCTTGTTCTTCGTAGCGCTCAATTCCCACTTAGTCAGCATGCCTGCCCACTAACCCAGCCCTCTCAAAAGATGTTTGTGACGGGCCACCCATATCTATCTTCTTGTTTACTTATACGGGAGATGCTCATTAATATGTGCCGTTATATGATAACGACTTTGTAAGTGTATTCTTTTTAAATGGTACATATCTGAAACCAATCCAATGAAACCTGACGGCACAAAACTGTCACCTCATAACTGGCTAGCTTGTGACCAGTTTGCTTGAAGGTGACACAAGGGCACCTGTAGGCTTAGATACTGTCGAAACGACTAATTGTTGGATTTCCCGCTGAAGAAATGATGCTTAAACGATTACTAACACTGCCGCTATTACTCGCCACTCTATCCCCTGCTGTTCAGGCTTATGAGATTCTTTACAGTGCAGAGATCTCACCCAACTCCAAGCTGGCTGAGGTGGAAATGGCGCTCAGCGGTGATGATATGCCAAGTAAGCTCGTTCTAAACTTGCGCTCTGGCCGCTATCAGGACCTGGAAAGTGACACCCCACTAAAGATCGAGGGCGACAAAGCAACCTGGCAACCCGAAGGGAAGAACCCCGTCCTCAAGTACCGCTTTGTCATAAATAACCAGCGCAGCAACGGTGGCTACGACTCACGGATCACCAAAGACTGGGCAATTCTCCGCAGCGATAAATTGATTCCACCGGTATCGGCAACCAGCCGTGGCCGCTCTACCGCCCGCCTTAAGCTGGAACTTCCTGACCAATGGTATTCGGCCCTACCCTACCCTGAGATCGAAGATAACCTATACGAGTTATCTGACCCCAAGCGTAAGTTTGTAAGACCCAAGGGCTGGATGATTGTAGGGAAAATTGGCAGTCGGCAGGATATGATTGCCGGCACTGAAACCCGTGTTGCAGGCCCTAAAAATGAGAACATTCGGCGGCAAGACATCCTGGCCTTCCTAAATTGGAACCTGCCAGAGCTCAATAAAATCTTCCCCCTCTTCCCTGATCATCTATTGATCGTAACCGCTGACGACCCCATGTGGCGCGGTGGACTGTCGGGGACACGCTCTCTATATATGCATGCTGATCGACCATTGATCAGCGGCAACCGCACCAGCAGCATGATCCACGAGCTAGTTCATGTGGGCACTGGAATTCACGGCGACGATGAGAGCGATTGGATTGTAGAGGGACTGGCTGAGTTTTACTCCCTGGAGATTTTAAGGCGAACTGGTGGCATCAGTGAAACCCGCTATCAGGAGGCAATGGATAAACTGATTAAATGGGGTAAGAAGGCTCCCTCACTATTAGTCGAACGCTCGTCCGGCCCCATTACCGCCCGTGCGGCCGGGGTAATGCAGCAACTGGATAAAGAGATTCGCGAGGCCAGCAATGGCAAGGCAAGTATTGATGACGTCGCACGAGAACTGGCTCGAACACGCGGTGAAGTGACTCTGGAAAGGTTTAGATCCCTGTCTGAGAAAGCAGCCGGTAGACCCGTGGATGCATTAGCCACAGAAAACCTGACAGACCGGACAAAAGGCTCCAGTAAATAGCAGACAAAAAAAAGCCCTGACGACGGGGGGGGAGAGCGTCAGGGCCAAGACCATTAGGAGTGAAACTTGGAGGATTTCATCCTTGCTTCCGGGTGGCAGCCATGTGAGCCACCCTACCAGCATTACTAAACACGTTGGGGGAGATGTGTTAGCCAGATAAAGACAGTATCGAACACAGGTCACAGATTGCCAGCACACCTGAAGATTAATTTAGAACAAATGGAAATAGGTTCTTGAGCACCAGCGCTAAAAGTTATTACAGCCCTCCCCCACCATCAGAAGGTAACTTTTCCTACTTTTTTTCACTTGTTTGCAACATTGATGAAAACAATGCTTGACTAATCCTCTAGAGTCCCTAAAATGGCGCCCACTTACACAGCGAAACGCACGTAAGTATAAGAAAACGCTAGGATTTTTCAGATTTATCAGATAGAATTCGCAGCGTTCTTTTCCGCCAAAGGCGGATAAAAAGGCTAGGTGGCAGAGTGGTCATGCAGCGGACTGCAACTCCGTGTACGCCGGTTCGATTCCGACCCTAGCCTCCATTTTCCTCTTCATTGCAGTATCCTGTTGAATGCAATGAAAGTGAGAATGAAGGGCAACTATTAAACATCGCCCTCTCTCGCAAAGGATCTGCCCGGGTGGTGGAATTGGTAGACACAGGAGACTTAAAATCTCCCGGCTTCACGGCCGTGCCGGTTCAAGTCCGGCCCCGGGCACCACTAGATCCTTATAGTTTCACAGTTATAAACCTTACGATATAGGCTTTTTGAGCCGGCACCCCCTCCCTTTATAAATACGAACCTCAGCAGTTAATATTTTTGTTGGCTGGGCAGAGTTCTATAAGTTACCGGCTCCCAACTTTCCCTGTCCGGATTAAGAAACACATTTAGAGAGCGCCCCGCCACCCATCAAAGATTTTCCAGCCGGGCTACCGATCCACGACAACTAACACGACATCGCCATTTACGACCGGGATTTTTCTCACCGCAGGAAGCCAAATATCACCTGTACCTGGGAAAGTAAGATGAAAAGCATTTATTACACTGTGGTTACACTTACCGTTTTCTCGGCAGTCTAGCGAATTTAATACAGGCGCTTAGCCTATATGAGGAGCCCGATTCGAACTAAAGGACGCAGCCGTCGACCAAGGCCACACCAAGAAGGTATTCGTTAATATTGATTGCCGCTCTACCCCACCGCCACTTCAGCTGGCGGCAATCAAACCCATAACGCTTTCACCTGTTTTCAATCTAGAATAACCCTTGAAGACTACAGGGAAAGCGGCAAGCAGATTTACCGGACATCCGAGAAATATCAATCCCGGCAAATAAAACCACTTGAGTTACTACACTCATTGGACATCCGCGGGACTAGATAGACCTGCCTCCAGAACCAGAAATGAAATAGCTTGCACGGATGAGAATAAAAAAAACCGGCTTGGGGGCCGGTTCAAGAAAGGATGGTTGCTGCATAAAAACCAAAGCAGCTACGAATATATTACCCGTCAAATCAAAATACTGTCAATACATACAGCTGTATATAAGAACAGTTTACGGTGATTTATACGCCAATTTAAGGGGCGGGCTTGGGGCATTTAGCATCGAGCTTTACCACTCTTTTGGTGACGGGCTGGGGAGGGCTATCACATTTCAGAACCCAGACACTGTAGTGGGGACAAAATTCTGGCAAACCTATATTTCCTTAAATGAAATGTGTGAACTGGTTTCAATTTAAAGAAATCGGCCCACTCAATACAGCGCTAAAATCTGATTTGTTTAAGGAGGAAAGAGTGCACTTGCATAGCAGCGCTCCGGACTCAGGTATCCCGGAACGCTATTGTTTAACGAGCCAGTATTGTAAAGTGCGAAACTCAGGTAAGCAGTGGAGTGGAGCTACTCTGAGTACAAGAGAGCTTTCGTATCTATCGCCACCTTCAAGGCATACAACTTATATACAGATCTCGCGTAGATTCATCACCTAATATGCACATATGCCCTTTAATGTCTTTGTTCAATTAGCTTGATTTAGCAGGTTATACTTCACCAAAGAGAAAGCGGCTACTCATAAGTTGCAATACACAGTTATCCCAGGAAGCATTTCAAGCTTTGCGTGGTACCCACCAAGGGTAAAAAATGGTCAATCGCAAGATGCAGTGAACCGTGTTTTTATGCATAACTTACAAAAAAGAGATTCCCATGAAGATAAAGACATCACCCATAGAAACGTTAATTTTCGCAATTCTCGCTATTTCACTTTCCAATGCCAGTTATGCAAAGGACGCTGAACAGGTTGAATTTCTGAACCCAACAGGATCAGCCTCAAAGCTACCGTTTTCAGAGGCTGTAAAAGTTGGCAACCAGCTATTTCTTTCTGGCCAAATAGGGCTTTCACCGGAGACTAAGCGGTTAGCCCAAGGGGGATTCGCTGCGGAGACCAAACAGACTCTAGACAACATAAAGCAAACTCTAGAGCGCTACGACTACGAAATGAAAGATGTTGTTAAATGCACGGTCATTTTAACAGATATCAAAAATTTCCCTGAATTCAACAACATCTACCAGAAAGCTTTTGCCTCCCCCTACCCTGCAAGGACTACTTTTGCAGTGGAGTCCCTAGCGCTGGACGCCCAAATTGAAATTGAGTGCATCGCTGCCAAGTAGTCAATATTAAAACTGGGAGTGCCAGACTAATCCCCCTAATTGACTCATTAGGACTTTTACTGCGGTCTAAATTCTCTAGTATACGCTTGCACTTAAACTCAAGGCACAGGGTCGCCTAAGCGACCCTGTGATACCTAGACAATAAAACAACCCCGCTAACTTATCTAAAAGTTGAAATCATCCAGCTTCCACCAGCAGTGCCCATCGCCAGGTATATCAAAGCCAGCTGATGTAATTCGGCCTTAAAGCGGTTGTATCCGTTAAATACAAAGGAACCAAAATTGGGGTCAAAAAGTCTCCAGGTATTACCATTCTGTACTTGAATTGCAATTGCATGGCCGCTGTTGGGGCCCAGGAATCCTATCAATGCAAAGCCTTGATTAAGGCGGGCCATCCCCTGCCGTATCCATCGCAAAAATGTGGAGAAAGGCTCAAATGGATTCAACTGATGCCCACGGGCGATACAGTGCTCGGTATACCCATCTGTCCGACAAATCGTCCTTAACCCTGACGATATACCCATCACATTTCCCTGGATCTGCTGCTGCGCGGAAATTGCCCTTTGCATTGTATAGATAGGCTGCCCAAAGGTGGTGGTCGACCCGCCAACAGCCCTTAAAAACATACCTGGAGTTGCTCTGTTGAGGGCGTTTCCAATTCCCGTATTATGGTAACGCTGTTGCAGTCCTGCCTGGAGGTGCATATTTATATGACCGCCGGGTTGCAAGCCGAGCCTCACCCACATGTAGGATAATGCGTAACAAACTCCGCGCCTGACGTCATTGTGGACACCGGGTTGGATGTAATTTGCCTGATCCAATAGAAATTCTGTTTCTGTTAGTTTCGGATTGAACATGGAGGTCTCCCTATTCTTTAGAGATAGTGGACTTTTGCCTATCCGCGGTATCGCGGCCCATGTTTTATTTTTCTCACCTACAGTTTTATCTCTATCAATTTTCTTGTGGCTTTTTTAGCTTTAAGTCATTTTAAAAAGTAAACCGGAAATTGATTACACTTAATTTCAATTGGCTTTTCAGGACGTTAAGGTCAAAATATGATATAAATTTCCAGTTTAAATTGCGTTTGGATAAGTGCAGAAAGTAAATTTATTTTAATCATATGCGAGCAAGTATTGCGCTGGTAATAACAAACTCATTAGAACAGTGAGCTATCAAATACCAGCGCTAATATATCTGTTGAGAAGGCTGCGGAATCTAAATTCAACCTTCCTATATGATATTAACTGGGAAGTTGAGTAAGGAAGAAATCTCTCAGGTTCTCACCCATTACTTTTCGGATCTCTTCTTCAGTAAACCCTTGCCGAAGCATTTCTGCGGTAAGCACGCCCAGTTCACTTACGTCAAATGCAACCTTTACACTGCCGTCATAATCTGACCCCAATGCGACATGATCCACGCCCAGTGTATCAATGGCATAACGAATGGATTTAACAATGCTCTTGGGGCTTGTATCGCAGACAGCACCAGGCCAGAAACCAATTCCAACCAAGCCTCCTTTACCCGCTATCTCCTTCATTAGCTCGTCACTGATATTCCGGCGTGAGTTACACGCCCCTTGAAGCCCGGTATGGGAAACAATCACTGGGCGCTCGGCAATATCCAAAACTTCGCGGACGACCTGCTCGGAGGAGTGGGCGACGTCAATCACAATAGAGCGCCTTTCCATCTCCTGCACTGCTTCCCGGCCAAATGCGCTCAAACCCTGCCCGCTTTCTCCATGCAGGGAGCCACCCAGCTCATTGTCAAAAAAGTGTTGCAACCCCATCACCCGGAATCCAGCATCGTATAGGTGGCCGATGTTTTCGATCTTCCCTTCCAAAGGATGGGCACCTTCAGTGCCAAGGAGTGCAGCCAAAACCTCTTCGCCCTGCTTCCTTGCTGCAAGCACCTGTTGTAAATCTGCCGCACTTTTGACGATACGTATTTGGTCAGGCGCAGATTGCTGTAGCGCATTAACACGCTCTGCATGATAGAGCGCCCGTTCATACAAGCTGCCCCACGCCTTTACTGGCCACGCCTGAGCAATGGCCAATAAGGTTATATTATCGCCAGCTTTGCTGGAATTCTTTTGATAGTTCTGCCCCCGGGGAGACTTGGTAACTGATGTGAAGACCTGGATACCCAGGTTACCTTCTCGCGCCCGGGGAAGGTCCAGATGACCATAGTCGGCTCGCTTCCTCAAATCCCTGGCCCACAGGAAACTATCTGCGTGGAGATCACCTACCAATAGACTTTGGTGTAGTGCTTTAGCCTCAGGTGACAGCGCTGCAATTTTGCCAGGCTCTACTTTGTTCATCGACTTTTCAATAGCCGGAAGCAAAAGCCATTTCCAGCTGGCGAACAATATCACCACCATTGTTGTCAGAAGAATGAACCACTTGCTCACCTATTGTCTCCATTAGTAGAAATCCATGGGAAAGTTTGCACAGAGGCAACAACCTTCTTCGATCCATCAGGATCGCAGAATGAAGCAATTCGAGGGGCTGCTCAATAAGCAAGCAAGAGAAATAAAACTGTGGTGGTCGTGGAATAAGCGCTGGGACACCAACCTCGTATTTATCAGAAGAGAGAAAAATGAAGGACAAGCAGTGATCAAACTTTTACAACTGAACTTACTCGTATTATTCGCTCTATTCATGGGTGGTTGCGCCGCTTTATCGCCCAATTTTCAGCAGCCCGAGGTTGAGATTATTGGGCTGGAGCCGCTTCCTCCTGCCGTCGGCAGCGATCTACGCTTCAGAATCCATTTGCGCATTTTCAACCCTAACAACCAAGAGCTACCCCTCTCCGGGATCTACTACAAGCTCAGTCTTGCCGGCCACAAAGTGATGACAGGAACCTCAAACAACTTATTGCCCATTGCCCCCTATGGCCAGGATGACATCTCGGTAGACGCAACTGCGAGCTGGATGGGGTCTCTATTCGCCGCCGCTGAATTAGCGAATAGAGGGCAGCAATCGGTACCCTATGAACTTCAGGCAAAAATTGGCCTGAGCAGGTCCATTATGCCTTCCATTACAGTGCAGCGAAGTGGCGAAGTTCGACTAAATCAGAATCTGGGCCTCCACCACTAGTCCAAGCCTACTCACTGTGGAGTTAGCGTTTTAATCTCCCCAGTCGCCGACCTTGTCGGCACCGGGGATCTGATACTCGAGATAGTCTTCAACAGTGAATGGCATCTCACTGATGACTGCGCGCACGCGTTCACCAATAGCCTGTGTCTCAGGGCGCGCATTGGCCAGCCCGGTATAGGGTATGCCTTTGCCGCTGGCTACGTCTGGATATTTACGTTTGAACAAGCGGTGGCGAGCCACCATATGATTGAACTGTCCCTGGGTGTAAATTAACGGCACCAACTGCGGGGACTCCTCCCGGGGGTCCATATATAAATCGTAATAAGCCTCCGGCATCCCCGACCCTGCCACCTCCCCCGCTCCCAGCCAATGCCTCTTATATCGCCCCTTTACTGTTGCCCCCAATTCCTTACCCGTATAAATAAATACATAATCCCGGCGGCCATGAGTATCGCCGTTTAGGAACAGAGCGGTCTGGTCGAGGCCGTCAACGACGCGATCCGTGGGAATAGCATCAGTTGCTCCACCCAAGCGAGCGAAAGTCGTATACAGGTCAGTGATATGAATAATATCTCCTGCCGTTTGTCCCGCTTCGATAGTTCCTGGCCACCAGGCAAAAGCAGGTACGCGAACGCCGCCCTCAGTAAAATCCCCTTTGCCACCCCGATACAACATGGGCAGCATTCCCCACCCCGCCGGCGGACTGTGGACCATAGGGCCGTTATCCGCCATTGCAACGAACAAGGTATTTTCAGCGAGCCCTAAGCTTTTCAATTCTTGCATCAGCACCCCGACAAAGTTATCCATCGCCGGGAAAGCATCAGCAACCATCAGCCCGGCTACCGAGCGCTTGGGGTTGTACATCGCCATGAAATTAAGGAGATTGGGCCAGTAGGCAACGAAAAACGGTTTCTTCTGCTCTGCACTGCGACGAATAAAGGCCAGCGTTCTCTGTTCTGCTTCTGGATCAAACTTAGCGAAGCACTCGTTGGATGTTCCGCACCATTCCCGCCCGGATTGTCCCTTTTTCCCTTCAATATTCATTACCCAGCCAGCGGGAATCAGACCAGGGCTGTCCAACTGGTAGGGATCAGGTGGATAGATTTCGGGGAACATTCCCAGCACCGCATTCGCCACATTTGCCTGGGGGTTAAACAGGGAGGTAATCTGGTTCATCGGAGTGAACAACGCCTCATCGAACCCCTGATTGTGTAAATAACTCTCCTCGATATCTCCAAGGTGCCCCTTGCCGAAAAAGCCTGTCGTATAACCCGCTTGCGAAAGTACCTCGGCAATAGTGACTTCTTCTGCGCGTAGACCGGAAAACTCATGAGGCATACCCACTTCACCCATGCCATAGCGCACCGGTAGCCGTCCGGTGAGCGCAGCAGCGCGGGTTGGTGTGCATGAGGGCTCAGAGTACATGCGGGTGAAGTTGATACCCTCTGAAGCCATCTGGTTTAGATTTGGCGTTGAGTAGCCAAAGTTCTTTTGTAACGCAGGAAAGCCAACAGCTCCAAATGCAGTGTCATCCCACAGCAGAAATACGATATTCGGTGGCTGTCCATATTTCTGCCGCAACTGCTGTAAGCGTTGCTCAAGCTCCGCATCCTCTTGATCCCAACGTTCGCCGTTTTGTATCTTGAGAATATAAAACTCGGCATCGTGTACAACTTGCCCCTCGACATTGAGAGTGATGCAAAGCAGCCAGATCATAATCAGGTGGCTTTTGACGGACATGAGCTTCCTATAGATCGCAGAAAAGTATCTAACAATTTAGAGGAGCGCAGGGGTTTGGAAGAGGAAGAGCGAGTTTAAGCGGGGTAAAGAGCGCCTCGTTTTCCAGCAAATGCCAGAATCGAGGCGCCAGTTTCGTGAGAGAAGTAATTCCCCTCTATCTACTTATCCCGGCTGTCGGCCATAAGGGCCGGCCATGCGGCGCGCAAGTACATCACCATTGTCCACAAGGTGAGGCCGGCAGCGATATAGAGCAGCAGATATCCAATAGTTTCCATCACCGGAAACTCTCTAACATCGAAGGCAAGCAGAACAAGAATTGCTGCCATCTGTGCGGTGGTTTTGACTTTGCCTACATAGGAAACGGCAACACTGCTGCGCTGCCCCAGCTCAGCCATCCACTCCCGCAATCCAGAGACCGCGATCTCTCGACAGATAATCACCGCCGCAGCAATCGCAAACAGCGGATTGTCATGCAGTCCCACCAGCAAGACCAATGCAGTAGCCACCATTAGCTTATCGGCAACCGGGTCCAGAAAGGCACCTAGGGCAGTACTCTGATTTAATTTTCTGGCGAGATAGCCATCAAGCCAATCGGTAATTGCGGCAACTGCAAAAATTGCAGCAGAAGCAATGTAACTCCACTTGTACGGCAAATAGAAAACCAAAACAAAAAATGGGATCAAAGCAACACGTAACAGCGTCAGTTGATTGGCGATTGTCATACTTTTCTCTATTCTTGCGGAGGGCGTACGTTATCAAGCCATCGCGCAAAATGAAACGCTTTGGAAAAAACTGGCCATTTAATCGCCAGCTCAATCCTGTTCTACTCGTGGTGTAGTGCCGAGTATATATCCTGAGCCAATTTCCGGCTGATACCATCCACGCTGGCAATCTCCGTTACTGTTGCGCGCTTTAGCTCCTGCAAACCTCCGAAATGTCGCAGCAGCGCCCTGCGGCGAGTGGGCCCTACTCCTGCAATACCTTCTAAAGGAGACTCCCTGCGTTTTTTATCCCGTTTTGCCCGGTGGCCAGCGATAGCAAAGCGGTGCGCTTCGTCTCGCACCTGTTGAATTAAGTGCAGTGCTGATGAGTCGGCGGAGAGTACAAGCTCTTTGTTACTGGAAACCACATGTAATGTTTCAAAGCCCGCTTTTCGTGTAGTTCCTTTGGCAACACCAATAATTTGCACTCCGACGATGCCCAGCTCATTCAGAGCTTCAACCGCTTGTGTAACCTGGCCCTTCCCCCCGTCGATCAACAGGATATTCGGGAATTTGCCCTCGCCACCGGAAAGGCGCGTATAGCGCCGCTTTAGCGCCTGCCCCATTGCCGCATAATCATCGCCCGCCTGGATACCCTCAATATTGAATCGGCGATAATCCGACTTCACCGGGCCTCCGGTATCAAATACAACACAGGACGCAACCGTGGCCTCACCGGAAGAATGGCTGATGTCAAAGCACTCAAGCCTCTCCGGGAGCTGCTCCAGTTCTAATACTTCCTGGAGCTTCTCGAAACGGTTGTAGAGTTTTTGCTGGGCTGCAGTTCGACTAGTCAAATTCTGTTGCGCTGCCTGTTGCGCCATTTCAACCCAAGTGGCCCGCTTGCCACGCAACTTATGGGTGATACCGACATCGCGACCACACTGCTCGCTAAGAGCCTGCTGAATTGGTTCGAGATCCTGCAAGGCCTCTGACACTAAAATCTCACGGGGGATCTCTCGGGGACTGCCCAGGTAAAATTGCGGGACAAATGCGGAAAGTAGCTCTGGCGGTGTGAGTCCCAGGCGCTCACTGGGAAAATAACTGCGACTCCCCAGAATTCGCCCCTGCCTGACAAACAGAACATGTACGCAACAGCTTCCGCCCTCACTGGCTATCCCCAGCACATCCACATCGCCACTTGCACCCTCAGCTACCTGATCCGCTTGTAGACGACGCAGCGCGGAAATTTGGTCCCGCAGTCTCGCGGCTTTTTCAAATTCCAGCGCCCGGGATGCCTCATCCATTTGATCGGCCAACTCCTGGATAATGCTGTCACTTTTACCCGTGAGAAACATCTCTGCATGGCGAACATCCTGGCGATAGTCTTCGGGAGAAATAAAATCGACACAGGGAGCGGTGCAGCGCTCTATCTGATATTGAAGGCAGGGCCTTGAACGGTTGCGAAAAACACTGTCTTCACAAGAGCGGATTCGAAAAGTTTTTTGCAAAAAGTTCAGGCTGTCGCGAACCGACGATGCATTTGGAAAAGGTCCGAAGTATCGGCCTTTCTTGCGCTTGGCACCACGGTGGAATGCAATACGGGGAAAAGTGTCATTGCTAGAAAGAAAGATATAAGGGTACCCTTTATCATCCTTCAGCATCACATTGTATGGGGGCCGCTGGGACTTGATCAGGCTTTGTTCAAGCACCAGGGCTTCGGTTTCACTGCGCGTAACGGTGACTTCGATGTTGCCAATACGCTGCACCAGCGCCATGGTTTTTGTGGTTAGTCCGGAGCTCCGAAAGTAGCTCGACAAGCGATTGCGAAGGTTCTTGGCTTTCCCTACGTAGAGGATTTTATTTTCGGCGTCGAACATCTGGTAGACGCCGGGTTTGCGAGTTACTGTCGCGAGGAAACGCTTGCTGTCGAACATCTGGCAACCGGCCTCAATATTTTAAGAAATCAGCCACTTTTCAATTAAAGTGCAGCATCTGGGTCGAGAATCTGGTGTTTAACAGCGAGGATCGTCAACTCTACATCACTATTAATATCCAACTTCTCAAAAATCCTGTAGCGGTAGCTATTCACCGTTTTGGGGCTTACCGAGAGAGACTTTGCAATATCCGCAACCTTGGCGCCATTGACAATCATGTCTGCAGTCTGCAATTCCCTTTTAGATAATTTTTCAAACGGAGATTGCTGATCATCCTGGCCACTGACACTGCGCATCGCCATTTTGGTTGCCATGGAATTACTGATAAAAACACCACCTGAAATAACAGTCCGTATCGCTCGAACCATTTCTTCAAGGTCCGCGCCTTTAGTCACGTAACCCATTGCCCCAGCCTGCATCAAGCGGCCCGGGAATAAATCATCATCGAGTGCACTAACGGCAACAACCTTTGCCTCCGGGCACCGCTGCAGCAGCTTCCTGGTCGCTTCAAGGCCGCCCATACCTGGCATTTTTACATCCATCAGAATGACATCAACATTAGACCGGCGAACGAATTCCAGGGCCTCCTCGCCACAGTTTGCCTCTCCGGCGACTTCTATATCCTCAACATCACCCAGCATGCGCGAAATGCCCATTCGCACAAGATCGTGATCATCCACCACTAAGACTTTGATCAAGCTATCCCCAACTACGGATAAGTGCAGTGGCTACGCCGCGTATACATCCCCAACGCACGAGCTCTATAAACTGCGTTCTTCTTTTTAGCTCACGGTGAAACTACCCCGTGTAGGTCCCCCCGGAACCCAACCGCAACATACCAGACAAAAACGCTACTGCAAAGCAGAAGCACCGTTTCAAATGCTGCTGAACAGACATTTGACCACAGGATCTTGCTGCCTTTATAACATTTAATTATAGCGTAAAAACGTACCAATTAATTTTTCTGCGATCAAGATGAGCACTTCCGCAAAATTTGCGATAGAAGATTCATTTTATCGCAGAAAATATTTATGAAAGAAATCGGAATATGAGAAAATGTAAGAGGTTGAATTCGTTATAACAAAATAATCGTCAACAACTAGAACAATTCTCTACTGATATTCAGGCTGAAAACTGCCAACCCCACCCAATAATTTGCACTTTTCTATTGGGTACTTGCTAACTGCAATTCAGTGAAGAATAAAAGAAAGGATTGCCCGCACCCTCATGCAAACAATCTTGAATGGGTTAAGGGTAATAGCGCGGCTCAGGCTCCAGGGTAACACCAAACTTAGCCTGCACATCAGAAGCGATAGCGCGAGCCAATCTTGTCACTTCATCACCTCGGCCCCGGCCGGGATTAACCAAAACCAATGCCTGCTGGTGGTGAACACCAACCGCTTCTTGCCGCCTGCCCCGCCAACCAGCGCGATCAATTAGCCAGCCCGCCGCCAGCTTCCAACCTTCACCGCTGGCATAAGCTACTAAATCGGGATGTTCCAATTTTAGGTTTTGGTAAATGTCCGCATTCACCACAGGGTTTTTGAAGAAGCTCCCCGCGTTGGGAATTTGATCGGGGAGCGGCAATTTACTGTTGCGAATATCGATAACCGCAGCGGCAATTTGCGCGGGTGTTAAGGAGTCACAATCCCATCCTTGCTGGTCAATAAATTGCTGCAGTGCCGGGTAAGCTACCTTGGGCTGCCAATCTTGCGCAAGGTGAAGGTTAACCTGAGTAATAATAAATTGATCGCGCAACTGCCCTTTAAACACACTGTCCCGATAATCAAACTCACAGTCCGATGCGGAAAAGTTATGTAGTGCACCTGTAGAAATTTCCATGGCCTGCAAGCTGCAAAAACAGTCGCGCAACTCTACACCATAGGCGCCGATATTTTGGATTGGGGCTGCACCCACTTTACCTGGAATCAGCGCGAGGTTTTCCAAGCCTCCCATGCCCTGCTCGACAGTAGACATAACCAGCTGGTGCCACCCCTCCCCGGCCGCCGCCTCAATAGTACCGCCACGACCATTGGGAGTAATTGTTAGCCCTCGCAGCCCGACCTGAATGGCAAGCCCGGGAAAGTCTCCCGTCAATACGATATTGCTGCCCCCACCCAACGGCAGAATCGGCAAACGCTTCTGCTGCGCAAAACTCAAAGCCTCACGCAATTCATCCAAGGTTTCCACACGCGCAAAGTAAGCGGTGTTTGCTGAAATTGCGAGAGTATTGTGGGGCTGTAAATCGATATTGACTTCAATCATTAGGTTCTACATCAGGCCAGGGTTTCTCGCATACGCTGAAGATCCTGCTCAGTATCTACGCCACCGGGCACTTCTGCGCAAGCATCTGCTACGTGAATCTCTTGGTCGTGGTAAAGAAAACGCAGCTGCTCCAGAGCCTCGAACTTTTCTAGCGGGGCCATAGGCCAGGAGACAAACTGGCGCAATAGCGCAACACGGTAAGCATAGATACCAATATGGCGACGAGGTTCCAAGCCCCTTGGCAGTTCACTGCTATCCATCGCAAAGGCATCTCTGGGCCATGGGATTGGCGCTCGTGAAAAATACCTGGCCAACCCGGACTCAGTTGTCACTACCTTGACGATATTCGGGTTGCGAAAATCCTCCACTGAGGTGATGGGTTCCGCCAGGGTTGCAACGCCGGCTCGCTTGCTAGCCGCCAGGTTTTCAGCCACTTGATTTATCACCTCGGCGGGTATCAAGGGTTCATCGCCCTGCACATTGACCAAAATGCGGTCCTCGGCAAGGCCCAGGTTCTGAGCCACCTCCTGCAGTCGGTCAGTTCCCGAGGCATGCTCGGCAGATGTCATACACACCTCGGCGCCGAAGCCATGGGCCACCTCCGCTACACGCATATCATCGGTGGCGATAACCACCCTCTGGGCATCGCTCTCACGGGCACGCAAATAAACATGCTCCACCATCGGCTTGCCGCCGATATCAGCCAAGGGCTTGCCTGGCAGGCGGCTCGAGCCATAGCGTGCGGGAATAATGACGTCGAAAGAAGAGTTACTTTTCATTTTCACTAAATTGTTGCAAGTGCTTGTGTACTTTTTGATAAAAAAGGTCTGGCAACTTGGCCCGCACCTCGAGCGCCCACCAGTGACTCTCCCAGAAATCGCGACATTTCACCGCATCTTTCATGGTCATAATCACAGGGGTTTCCCCATCGAAATGCAGTTCCTGGGGGCTGAATTGATGATGATCGTCAAAAGGTTGCTCTGTCACCTCGAACCCTAGCGCTTGCAGTGACCGGAAAAACCGCTTGGGATTACCGATCGCCGCCACCCCGTGGCAAGGCCCCACCTCAGGCCCTGACGGCAGGCGCAATGTGGAGGTTTGATCGAGGTTAAACTGGTGCCAACAGGAAGGCTCGAGCGTCATTTCAAACTCTAAAAGCCCACCGCACTGATCCCTGACTTTGGCTTCTGGCTCTCCATTACTAACCAGCATGTCGACGCTTTGCAGGCGTGTCACCGGTTCCCTCAGAGGTCCTCTGGGCAGCATATGGCCATTGCCCAAACCGCGATGACCATCAACCACACAAATTTCATAGCTGCGCCACAAACTATAGTGCTGCAGCCCATCGTCAGACAAAATAACGTCGCACTGGTGATAGTCGATCAGGGCCTGCGCCGCCTCGGTGCGATTAGGGGAAACCATCACCGGCACACCAGTGATCAAGTGCAGCATCAGCGGCTCATCCCCGGATTCCAGGGGGTGGGATTGGGCAGTCACCTGGTAGGGATATTTTTCTGCGCGACCACCATAGCCACGGCTGATAATCCCCGGATTGCGACCCCGCTCCTTTAGCCAGCGAGCCAGCTCCGCCACCAATGGCGTTTTACCCGCACCGCCAACGGTGATGTTACCGATGACGATGACAGGAACTGATAAGGGCTCCGGTGGCGTGCGAGAACTCATTACCCGGCGCCGCTTGCTCACCCCCCCATAGAGTAATTCCAGCGGGGTGAGCAGGGAGAGCGAGCGACCTTCACCCTTTTCGGGGTACCAGCGCTTGTTAAACCAGTCTTCCAGTGACATCCAGGTGCCCTACCCCATTGTTTGCTGCTGTAACAGAGATGCGTATCGACCACCCTGGGCGAGCAGCTCTGCGTGATTCCCGCTCTCTACAATTCGACCTTTCTCCATCACCAGAATGCGATCGGCATTCTCGATCGTACTCAGGCGATGGGCGATAACAAACGTAGTGCGGTTTTTCATGACTTCAGCCAGAGCCGCCTGAATATGGCGCTCCGATTCATTATCCAGTGCTGAGGTCGCCTCATCCAAGATCAGTATGGGCGCATCCTTAAGCAGGGCACGGGCAATAGACAAGCGCTGGCGCTGGCCGCCGGAGAGCATCTGCGCATTATCCCCCAGAACCGTATTCGCCCCCTCAGGCAGCTCTTCAATAAATTGAGCTGCATGAGCCTGCTCCATAGCACGCAGAACATTTTCCTTGGGTGCATGTTCCAATTCACCGTAGGCAATATTGCGATATACAGTGTCGTTAAACAGCACGATATTTTGGGAAACCATACTGATATGGCGGCGCAACTCTTTAAGTGGCACCTTGGAAATATCAGCCCCATCGACCAGGATACGTCCACCTGTCGGCTCGTAAAATCTAGCCAGCAGACTTACCAGCGTGCTCTTGCCGGAGCCAGATGCACCCACCAGGGCTACCGTTTCTCCAGGATTTACCTCGAAACTGATGTCGGAGAGTACTTTGGGTGCTGCCGGGTCATAGCTAAACTCAAGCCCTTCAAAAGCTACTGTGCCATTCACTGGCTTAGGTAGCTGAGCTTCACCATCCTGAGGTTCTCTGGGAGCATCCATTACTTCAAAGATACTCTCCGCTGCCGCAATACCCTTCTGGATATCGGCAAAAATTTCGGAAAGGCTGCGCACCGGCTTGGCCAGGGATGCAGCCGCACCAATATAGGCGGCAAAAACCCCAGCAGTCATGGACTCAACCATACCCGGTGCCAGAGCCAGCCAGACAATAGTTGCAGTAGACAAACCAACCAGTATCTGAATCACAGAAACACTGGCATTGTTTGCTACTACGAGCTTCATAAACTGCCGACGGTTATTGTCGCTGGCAGAGAGGAAACGGGATTTCTCGTAATCCTGCCCCCCATACATCCGCACCACTTGATAGCCATTGATCGCCTCCTGAGTGACATGGGTAACGTCACCCATGGAATTCTGGATACGATGGCTTAATTTGCGGAAACGCTTACCCACGATGCGCACAATAAAGGCGATCAAAGGGGCAAAAAGGAAGAAGGTTAAGGTCAGCTTCCAGTTCACCAGTAACAGGTAGGTCAAGAGACCGATTACCGTAAACGACTCCCGGAAGAGTACCTTCACCGCCTTGGTGATGGAGTTGGTTACCTGCTCAACATTGTATGAAACCTTTGAGATCAGGTAAGCGCCGGTATAGCGGTCAAAATAGGAGCTGGGAAGCTGGCCAATTCTCTCAAATAGCTGTGTTCGCAATTCGTGGATCACTGCGCGGCCCACATAGGCTAAACCATAGCTGCCGACAAAATTGCCAATAGCCCTAAGGACAATAATCAGCAACATTGCGAGCGGTACAAGCCAACGAGCAGTCTCCTGGGGCATTACTCCGTCGGGGTAATAGGATGCTACAAACTTTGAGAGAAACCCGCGACTCTCCTGGATACCAGCTCCCACTGCATCGAGCAACAGCTCGGTCACAGCAATCAGGCTGACGCCCATGATCGAAAACAGGAAGAAGCCCAGTACCGCAACCCCGAAAATCGCCATGTGCGGGCGGGCATAAGTGAGCAATCGACGGTAAGTTTCCGCCCCATTTTGCGGTTTGCTGGGGGGCGCTTTTACTTTCTTCATACAGACCAATGAATGGACTCGCCCCAACTGGGGCGAGTGGGCACAGAAACCGAAGGTAAGTCAGCTCCCTACAGGGTTCCGCGCTAGTTTTCTTCCGGCTGCCGTGTAGTAATGCTTAGGTTGACAAAGCCTAGCTGTCCAGCGGCATCCATTGCCCGAACCACGGCTTGGTGATGAGCGGTGGCGTCGGCGGTTATCACAAGCGGGCGATTGTACTCGCCTGCGGAAACTTCCGACAGCGCAGATTTGAGGGTGTTGATCTTCTTATTGATCAAAGCTTGTCCATCTACTGAATAAGAACCATCAGCACTGATCAAAATCTCTACAGATTTTGGTTGGTCAACAGACTGAGGACCTGCTGCTTCAGGCAGGTTCAGCTTAAGATGGCTTTCCTTGGTGAAGGTTGTAGACACCATAAAGAAAATCAACAGCAGGAATACCACATCGATAAGTGGTGTCAGGTTAACCCCTTCCTGCTCTGTGGCTTGGCGGCGGAATTGCATCGCTTGCTACCCCGCTCAGGCCGCATCTTCGATTTTACGATCGCTGTGCAGAGCATCCACAAGCTTGACAGCTTCCTGCTCCATTGCCACAACAATCGTGTCAACGCGACGCTGGAAGTATCTGTGTGCCATTAACGCAGGGATAGCGACAGTCAGGCCAGCGGCAGTGGTGATCAATGCCTGGCTAATACCACCGGCCAGTACGCCTGCATTACCGGTACCTTCCACCATAATCGCGGTAAAGACCTGGATCATACCGATCACAGTACCCAGCAAACCAATCAGCGGTGCTACGGCAGCAATCGTGCCCAAAGCACCCAGGAATCGCTCCAGTTCATGCACAACCTGGCTGGCAGTTTCCTCGATGCTATCTTTCATTACTTCGCGACCGTGGCGGGAATTGGACAGGCCCGCAGCAAAAATTTTTCCCAGTGGGCTGGAGTCGCGCAGCTCCTTCAATTTTTCCGCATTGACCTGGTTATTTTTAAGCCAGCCCCATACCTCACCTAATAAAGTACGTGGTGCAATATGCTGCGAGTGCAAAGTCCAGAAACGCTCGACACAAATAGCAATAACCGCTACAGAGCAAAACAGGATTGGCCACATCAGCAGGCCGCCGGATTTTATTATCTCAAACACTTTCTTAGCCCCAGAAAACCAGAGGGAATTTTTGGAAAATTATTACTGCGTCCTCGACGCAGAGCAGCACTTTATCACAGCTGGTGCCGGCGGCTAAGTCCTCCCACGCATCCTTATTCCCTGTTGTGACTCGCATACCAAAACCGTGGTGCCAAACGAGCCTGTAAAATTTGCGGCTCTTGTTCTCCGGCTCGCCAGAAAAATTCTACCGCTCCGCTCTCCGCAGTACTGAAAATGCTGGCACCGAAGTTTTGGTAGCGCTTCACAACATCGGTGTGAGGGTGGCCAAAGTGGTGTCGGAAACCGGCACTAAATACTACCCGTTTAGGCCTGGCCCATTCGAGCAAAGCGACCGATGAGGAAGAGCGGGAACCATGATGGGGCGCAATCAGTACGTCAACAGCGGGAAATTGTGGATACATTTTAGACAGTTGATATTCAACCTTACGACTGATATCCCCAGTAAGCAGTAAACGCACCCCCTGCCACTCAGCCAAAATTACACAGCTGTGATCGTTCTCCTCACCATCCAGTAATTCCTCTCCCTGTGCCGTTAAGGAAGGCCATAACCATCGAAATGATATATCTCCCAGTTGCTCTTCCGTTCCTGCCCGACACTGCTCAGTAATCGTGGCTGGCGATAATGGTAAATTGCTAGCTAAAGTCCCCGGAGCATAGAGCTTTTTTGCTTCAATGTTTCTAAGTAAACCCGCCACGCCGCCGGCATGATCCCTGTCGCCATGGCTGACGATCAGCACATCGAGTTCACTACCTCCGCTACTCATCAAGTAGGGAGCCACTATCGAACCTCCCGCGCTCCAGCCCGAGGGGATTGAAGGCCCTGCATCGTAAACAATACGGCTTTTTCCGGTGCTGATAACTACTGACAACCCCTGACCAACATCCAGCACTGATAATTTCAAACGCTCATCTGCCGGTGCCAATGTAGAAAGCCAGGGCTGAGCAACTGGAAGAAAAAATAACCAGCCCAACTTGCGCCCTGGCAACCCTTTAGGCAGCAAAAGTAGCACTGCGCCAAGCCCGGCAATGACTATCGCCAATGCAGTGGAGGCAATCACAAAACCACGAAACCCCGGTATCGAATGATCGACAATATTGAGCGCAGTCATCAGCAGATCCAATTGCCAACCTGCAAACTGCAGCAGCCAAACACCCGGCTGAGTATCAATAAATACAGCACCTAACATAAGTGATGGCAAAATAGACAGACCCATCCAGGGAATCGCTACAAGATTGACCAATACACCTGAAAGGCTAAAGCCAGAAAAATATATTATCGATGGGATAAACAGGCCAATTGCAATCAGCCACTGGCTTCGCAACAGCTGCCATAACGATAACTGGGAAAATCGGTGCTGCCATGAGGTTACAGCACCAGGGGCCTCAGCCTTCGGCCTCCATTGCGGCTCTCGACTTAAGCTAATTCGCCCACTGAACCCCAAAAGCAGACTCCCGACGGCCACAAAGGACAACCAAAAACCAGCACTGTAAAAAGCGAGTGGCTGCAGGGTAAGCACTATTGCCAGTGCCAATGAAAAAGCAAAACCCGCTCCCAGTCTGCGCCGCCAGTGCCACCCCAGCAATAGCACCCAGGTCATTACAAGCGCACGTTGCGCGGATAGAGGAACGCCGGCGATCAAGGTATAAACAAGGCTCGCCACCAAGGCGAGTCCTATCGCAATACCAAAACGGCTGGTGCCCGTAAAAAGCCCAATCCCTTTTGCCAGTATGGTGCCCATCAACAAAATACAACCGGCCACCATGCCCACATGTAAGCCGGATATGGCAATAAGGTGGCCCGTACCTGTCCTTTTAAGCAGGTCGGTATCACCTTCGCTCAACTGACTGCGATCCCCTAGTAATAGCGCCGCTATCAGGTCCGGTCGTTGGATCGGTAACTGACTAATTTGGGAGCGCAATTCATCCCTTAACTCGATAATGCCATTCCCCAGCCCCAGCCACTGAGGAGGATAGTCGCGGGGGCGAACATACCCTGTTGCCGTAATTCCCTCTCGCAACAGCCAGCCTTCATAGTCGAATGTATGTGGATTCACACTTCCCCTAGGGCTTCTCAATCGCACAGGCAATATCCATTGAGAGCCACCCCGCAGACGAGCCAGAGCCTCACCGTCAACTCGGTACCAGGTTAGGTTGAGAAGGCTTCCGATAGATAGCTCTGGCGGTGCTAACTGGCCACCCTCTTCACCTAAAGAACTGGAAACAATATCCACAACTCGAGCGCGAAAACGCACCGTGTGTGATTCTGAACTAGCGCCAAACCCTCCCCCCTCAGTTAATTCAGGCAGCGAGACCAGGTTCAACTGAAGTACAAAGTCCGCACCGTGTGCACCGAGGGGGAGCCGGCGATCCAGCGATGCTTCATGAGAGTGGAGTGCCCAGGTCGCACCAATAAAGGAGAGAAAGATCAGAGCAAGGGGGCGCCAGCGGCGTATTACCATCCAGGCAAACAAGGCTAGAAAGAGATACAGTGCCCACAGAGTGTTTTCAGCGGGTAATCGGGCAAAACAACCCACCGCGATAATAGAAAGCGAGTAGACCCAAAGGTATATGCTGGGCCCCGTGTAGCCGAGAATGCCTTTCGCCTTAGCCAGCAGGCGAGAAAGCCCGTAAATTCTCTCCCGAAAAGTCCATAATTCCTTCCCCTGCGCCATCCCTTGCACCGCCCTTTTTGTTCAACTATTGACCACCTCTACTTAAATCAACGATGATTGCGGCCCGCCGCTTCAGGCGCCTAAAACCTTACTAAAACTAGCTTACCTGCCATTCATAGCACCGGTCGGTCACATATTTTTAAGAAAAATGCCATTTTTAACATGTTTGTAATATTCAAAACGCAGAATCCGCACCAAATCGAAAGGCAGCCAACTAGGACGACACGGAAGGCACCTTTTAACCCAAAACCATAAACTGTGCGAGACGATTATGAATAAGACCGCTCTCTCTCTGGCCATCGTTGCCATGGTACCTGCTCTGGCCAACGCCCAAGATGAAGGCGATGTACTCGACTTTTACGGCAAAGCCAATGTCACTTTCCAGGCAGCTGACGAAGGTGACGATTCCGTCACTGACGTTCAGAGCAACGCTTCCCGCCTGGGCGTTAAGGGTGAAATAGCCCTGACTGAAGGCGTTAAAGGTATCTACCGTATGGAATACGAAGTAGATATGGACGGTGACGCTGACGATACTTTCTCCCAGCGCAACATCTACGCAGGTCTGGAAGGCGGCTTCGGCCAGGTCATCGCTGGTAAGTTCGACACTCCCCTGAAAGTTGCCCAGAAAAAAGTTGACCTGTTCAACGACCTCGAAGGCGACATCAAGAGCCTGATCACCAACAGCGATAACCGTGAAGAAGATGCGCTTCAGTACACTACCCCTTCTTTCGGTGGCTTCAAAGCTTCCGCTGCTTTCATCAGCAACAAAGAAGAAGTTATTGACGACGAAACTGGCGAAGAACGCAACAACGGCGTATCCATGTCTGTCGCCTACGACAACAACGGTGTTTACCTGGCCTACGCTATGGACCAGGACGTTGAAGATCAGGACGTTGATGTTCATCGTTTCGTAGCCCAGTACAACATCGGCCCCGTACAGGTGGGTGCCCTGTTCGAAGAACAAGATACTGACGACGGCGAAACTGTTGATGGCTGGATGAGTTCTGTTGCTTACAAACTGGACCAGTGGACACTGAAAGCCCAATACGGCCAGTCAGATATCAAAGAAGAAGGCGGTGAGACTTTCAGCCTGGGCGCAGACTACAAATTCAACAGTGCAGCCAAAATTTTCGGCTTCTACACCGACGAAACTGCTGACGACGACTACGATCGCAGCTATGCCGGTGTTGGTGTTGAATACAAGTTCTAATCATTCCTGAGGTGCGGCGATCCAATTTGGGAAGTGCGATTCTGTCGCATAGGGAAGATTGAGCAGTAAAAAAGGCGGCCATTGGCCGCCTTTTTTACTCAGGAATTTCCTAAGGAGCCTTCTAAATAACCAATAGATCCATAAAGCGATTAACTGACAACTGCTTTAATCCTTGAAGATCATTAATAGCTGCAAATATTTTGTTAGCCCGCCCTTGAGGGAATCGCGTAGCTAAATTACTACGGAACTTATCTTCCAATAACGGAATCCCCTCCCGTCGGCGACGGCGGTGTCCCATCGGATATTCAACTTCAATCTTTTCTGATGCGTCACCACTTTTAAAAAATACTTGTACCGCACTGGCTATAGAACGCTTATCTGGGTCTAAATAATCTCTTGAGTAACCTTTATCTTCTATCACTTCAATCTTGTCCCGCAAGATATCGATCTCTTTGTGATCGCGATGAAAATCATCTTCATAAAAACCTGGCTGTAAGTCACCAAAAATAAGCGCCACTGCAACAATATATTGCAAACAGTGATCCCGATCTGCCGGATTATTTAATGGACCTGATTTAGTGATGATGCGAAGGGCTGATTCATGTGTGGTCACTACAACCTTTGTAATTTTATCGATACGCTCTGCAACCTGTGGATGTAAAATAATTGCCGCCTCACAAGCTGTTTGACCGTGAAACTCAGCCGGATAAGAAATTTTGAATAAGATATTCTCCATGACATAGGAGCCAAAACTTCTGGGGAACTGAAAATTGCGCTCTGGTGGTGGTTTCAGTTGCTGCTCAGCATTTGTCTTGCTAAACAGGACATCATAAAAACCCCATTGCTTTGCTGTAAGTACTCCGGGCACTCCCATTTCTCCACTTATCGCCAAATCAGCCAAGCGAACCCCACGGGAACTGGCATCACCTGCAGCCCAGGACTTGCGTGATCCAGTATTCGGGGAGTGCCTATAGGTCCGCAATGCTCCACCATCCGCCCACGCCTGAGACACCGCGGCCATTACTTCCTCCCGCCCAGCACCTTTAAGCCAGGCAGCCACAGCGGCAGAAGCAACCCGCACCAGTAGTACATGATCGAGCCCAACCCGATTAAAGCTGTTAGACAATGCCAAGACACCTTGAATCTCATAGGCTTTGACCATTGCTTCGAGTACCGCGCCCATTTTTATTGGGCTTCCCCCTTTAACTAATCGCCCTTGCGACAGGTGGTCACAAACGGCCAATATTGCCCCAAGATTGTCAGAGGGATGCCCCCATTCAGCCGCCAACCAAGTGTCGTTGTAATCGAGCCATCGAATTGTACAGCCGATGTCCCATGACGCTTTTATCGGGTCCAAGCGAAACCGGGTGCCAGGTACTCGGGCCCCATTCGGCACCCATGTCCCCTCCACCCAGGGTCCTAACAACTTTGTACATTCAGGGAAACTCAACGCCAGAAAGGCACACCCCAAGGAGTCCATCAGGCTTAACCGTGCTGTTTCCCAAGCATCACTGGAACCCACTTTGAAATGAAGCACATAATCTGCGATATCCTGTATCACCTGATCGTAATCGGGGCGGATATTCGGAGCGGGGTCAGCAATCATGATTGAATAGCCCGTAAAATTGTCGGAGGGCAAAACAGATGGAGTAAGATTAGCTGTTTCCTAAACTTCAGATAGCTAAACAAACGACCGAAGAATTCTATATTGTTAGGAATCTCTAAAAACAGGAATCAACCCACTTGCAACGAACTAGCGACCCAATAAAAAAGCTTCGATTCCTCAAAGAAACGGTATTACTCCGACAAGGGGGTTCTGGTTCCCAGGTTTATTTTATTCATGCCGGCTACGTCCTTATCCAAAAAGTGGACTACTGCGGCAACCTAGCCATTATCGATCTCTACGGGCCCGGATCATGGTTTGGACCAGGTCTAACTGGGAAAAATATGGACATTCAAGCAACCGCCAAATCCGGCAGTGAACTGGAAGTTACATCCATTCAACATCTAAACGCCATGATGGAGCGCCAATCACAGACCCACGATGGGCTATTGCAACAACTAGCCACAAGGGAATCTCAGCTTCAGCAACGTCTTTTCCTCCACATCACTGCCCCCTTACCGGTCCGGTTGGCCAATTTGTTAGCACAACTATTTAATTACCGGGGACAACCCTGTGGTCATGGACATCAACTCGACATCAAGTTGACCCAGTCCGAATTGGCCGCCATGGCCGGTGGCAGCAGGCAAACAGTCAGCCAACAACTTAAACAGTGGAAGTCTGATGGAGTTATCGACTATACGCGCCAATATATCTGCCTTCTCGATCAAACCGCGTTAAAAGGCCTGGCAGAGAACCAAATATATGCGCCAGTGTCAGCCAGCTGACAGTTTTACCCTTCCCGCCTTCATATACTTTCCAGCAGCTGAAACCCGGGTATAGCTCTCCCACATCAACAGCAACGGAAAAGGATTATGCGCAGCGCCTACTTATTTACCTCTTTAGTTCTGACACTCGTATTGGGTATTTCTGCAAAGGCCGATGAAAACCTCAATTCAACCTATAAAAGCATGGTTGATAGCCAGGGGAATATTACTTTGCCGGATAATTACCGCCGGGAATGGGTCTTCCTGGGCTCCTATCAGGTAAAGTCCTCGAGTGGCGATGGATGGGATACTCATATTGTTTATACCCAACCCCAGGCAGTAGAAGGGTATCGCAAAAAGGGGAAGTTTCCCGATGGGACAGTTTTGGTAAAGGATGTTAATAGCACCCAATCGGAGCCCTTAACCACAGGGTTGGCTTATTACTCCTCAGACCTTCAATTCACTTTTATGATGGTAAAAGACGATAACAACCGCTTCCCAGAAAACCCGGCTTGGGCAGAAGGCTGGGGATGGGCTTTATTTAAGCCAGGAATAGCCAAAAGTGAAACTGAAACCTGGAAAGGCACCGGGCTTAACAACTGTTTTGGATGTCATTTGCCTGCCAAGAATAATGACTGGGTATACACACAGGGTTATCAGCAGGTCCTGCAGAACTAAAATGTAAACAGCAAAAATCAGAGGTTAGAGGTCTATTATTCGCCTAGAGTAACAGCATAGATTCCCTCCATAACAGCTTATCACCCCCACCCTAGTGCTAATTGATTTATATCAATTAGCGCGATCTTGAATACCGTTAACATGCGGCCGCGTCCGACTATTCCACTATGAGTTTTTCCGTGTTTAAACCTGAGTTACTGTCCCCCGCAGGGACTTTAAAAAATATGCGATATGCGTTTGCCTATGGTGCCGATGCCGTTTATGCCGGCCAGCCCCGCTACAGCTTGCGTGTGCGCAATAATGAATTTAAAAATATTGAAACCCTGCGCCTAGGCATAGAAGAAGCACACCAGCAGGGAAAACAGTTCTATATCGCATCTAACATCGCCGCTCACAACGACAAAGTTCGCAGTTACCTGCGGGACCTGGAAGAAATTGTCGAAATGGGGCCTGACGCCCTGATTATGTCCGACCCAGGCCTGATAATGATGGTAAGGGAGCGTTGGCCTGATCTGCCAGTTCACCTATCCGTACAGGCCAATGCGGTAAACTACGCGACCGTAAAGTTCTGGCATCGCCAGGGGTTATCTCGGGTGATACTTTCCCGGGAATTATCCCTGGATGAGATTGAAGAAATTCGCCAGAGAGTGCCTGAGATGGAGCTGGAAGTCTTTGTCCACGGTGCGCTCTGTATCGCCTATTCCGGGCGCTGCTTGCTATCCGGTTATATGACCCATAGAGATGCCAACCAGGGCGCCTGCACCAACTCCTGCCGCTGGCAATACCAAGCTCATGAAGCCAAAGAGAATGAAGTTGGCGAGTTGATTCATGTGCAAACCCAGGAACCTACCAAGCAACCCACCTCCGCCAGTGAAAGTACTTCCCAGGCCTTTTTACTACAGGAAGAAGGTCGCCCTGGAGAATATATGCCGGCCTACGAAGATGAGCACGGTACCTACATCATGAACTCCAAAGATCTGCGGGCCGTACAGCACGTCAAGCGCCTCACCGAAATGGGCGTTCACTCTTTAAAAATCGAAGGTCGCACCAAATCCCACTACTATGTGGCTCGTACTGCTCAGATCTATCGTCGCGCGATAGACGATGCTGCAGCAGGAAAAGACTTTGACATGAAGATGATGGACGAATTGGAAACCCTCTCGAACAGGGGCTACACGGAAGGTTTCTACCGTCGTCATCCACCAGCAGAATACCAGCAATATGAAAAGGGATTGATATCAACTCCGGGCCAACAGTTCGTAGGCGAGCTTATTGACGGCAGTCCTGAGTATTTGACGATTGATGTAAAAAATCGCTTTGAACGCGGTGATCAATTGGAGTTAATGACTCCCAGCGGTAGCTTGTTCTTCCCCTTGGAGCAAATGGAGAATACGGAAGGCAAAGCGATCGATGTAGCTCCGGGATCCGGGCATATCGTGCAAATACCCCGACCAGAGGGGGTTGATGACGATCAACTTCAACAGGCGCTATTGGTCAAAGCTCTGGGATAACCCTCGGCCTGTAATTTGCACTATGGCTTATCAAGCTCTTCGTTTTGCAAATATATTTTGTTAAAGGTGTAGTGGTTTAGACAATCTACCGGATTCACTAAGCCACGACACCTTTATTCCCACTATATCTCCACAATTTTACTTGTGAACCTATCCTCAAAATGTATTGGGTAATCGTTAAACCTCTCAAGTTACTGCCCACCTCATAATATTCAAACCGTCCTGTATTTCCCCACCATTCACCGCAAGCAACTGGTTCTTGTACCAATTTTCCTGCATTTTCAGCCTCACCTAAAACCCGTTTAAAGCCCTGAGTTTTGATCACAAAAATATGCTCGACAGTACTAATTACAAGATAAAAACCCGCCCTCCCTCGGAGTTCCAACAGGAATACACCCGTTTTAAATAGTTATGATTTTCCACCTCTAACTCGCCCCCGCATCAAGGTTTCACAGTAGAAAAGCGTGCAACGATTGCTTAACCAAGGAAATGCCGCAATATGGATATTATTAAACCTAAGAAACGCCCCCTGATTAAGCACCCTTTAATGCTGGGTGGTGCTGCTCTTGCTTTTGTGGCATTTACCAGCACCCTCCTGTTACTTCCTGACAGCGCCTATAAGGTAGAGCGGGAACAGCTGATGTTGGGTACCGTCCAACGGGGAGACCTGCAGGTTGTGGTAGATGGCTACGGTAGGCTGCGTTCAGACAAGCAGACTTTAATTACCGCCCTAACCGCAGCGAATGTTGAAAAAATCATGTTGCGTCCCGGTGCAGAAGTACAAAGTGATAGCATCATTATGCAGCTGAGTAATCCAGAGTTAATGCGCGACCTGGATGCAGCCGAAACCTCCCTGGAGCAAGAGGAAGCTAATCTGCGCCGGCTTGTTCTGAACAACCAGCGCGATGTTCTCGCGGAGGAAGCCATACTCGCGGAATTGAACTCCAATTACCAAGTGATCAAGTTGCGTCGCGAAGCTGAGGACGAGCTGGTAAAAAGTGGAGTGGTTTCCCAGCTCACCTACCAAACCACCGTCTTACGCCAGGAACAGATGAAAAAACGTGTGGACCTGCAAAAACAGCGTATCAATCACTTGCGCAAAGTCGCCGTCGAATCAGAGTTAATCCAGCGCGAGCAAATCAACCAAGCCCAAACCCAATTGCAAAGTATCCAGCAACGTACAGACCGACTGACAGTACGCGCCGGCCTGAACGGCATACTGCAACGACTACCAGTAGAGCTGGGGCAAGGTGTCGATCCCGGGCAAGAGCTGGCGCTGATCGGCAGCGAGACTGATCTTCTCGCTTTGGTTCAAGTACCACAATCCAAAGCAGAGCAACTGGAGGTTGGCCAGCCCGCTGAAATTGATACCCGCAGAGAAAAGGTCGAAGGTATGGTAACCCGTATTACTCCTGAAGTTCGGGACGGCAATATTGAAGTGGAAATTGCTTTTAGCGCGGGCGCGCCAGAGTCTGCCAGGCCACAGCTCAACGTCGATGCCCGGATATTCACTGCCACGATGGAAAATACGTTGTTCGTCGAGAGACCTATCAATGTGCAGAGGCACAGTGAGGCCAATCTCTTCCTGATTAACGAAAACGGGGAGGAAGCGGCACTCCAGCCCATCAGCTTCGGCGAGGAGTCAGGTCGATATATCCAGATCACCCAAGGCCTCAATGAAGCGGACCGCATCATCCTCTCGGATATGGCCAATTTTAATGAAGCTGAGCATATCCAGATTGTTGACTAAAGCCTGAAACCCAAAGCGAGAACAGGGAGTTCGCTATGTCCAAGCCAATCCTCCATATGGCCGGGATCACTAAGGTGTTCAGCACCGAAGAAATGGAAACTCACGCCCTGCGGGGCGTTGACCTGAGTATTTACCAGGGGGAATTTGTATCTATCTGCGGCCCCTCGGGTTGCGGTAAATCCACACTTCTCTCGATTCTCGGCCTGCTGGACCTCCCCACCAGCGGCAGCTATCAGATTGAAGGCATTGAAGTCGCTCAATTGTCGCTGAGTGAGGCGGCGACTATTCGCAACGAGAAAGTAGGCTTTATCTTCCAGTCCTTTAACCTGATTGACGAACTCTCTGTCTACGACAATATCGCCCTACCCCTGCGATACCGCCACAATCCCATTCCCAAGCCTGAAGCCGACAAAAAAGTGAAACACTGCCTGGAGAAGGTGGGAATGAGTCACCGGGCCTCTCACAAACCTAACCAGTTATCCGGTGGCCAACAGCAGCGAATCGCCATAGCCCGCGCGCTAGTTGGCAATCCATCCCTGCTACTGGTGGACGAGCCCACCGGCAACCTGGATTCCCACAATGGCGATGCAGTAATGGAAATGCTGCGGCAACTCAATAATGAAGGTACCACCCTGTGCATGGTGACCCATGACCCTCGCTATGCAGATATGGCCAGCCGTCAATTGCATCTGCTGGATGGAAAAATCTCAACGCCGCAGCCCATACTAGAGCCCCATGAGATGGCCCTATGATCACCACAAAGGACCTGTCCATTGCCCTCCAGTCCCTCAATCGGGCGCGGAGCTACGCCACCACTATTATTCTGACCCTGGGTATCACTCTCGGCGCCCTGGTAACACTATTTAATCTCAACTACCAACTGTTAGCCGCACCCCTACCCTACCCGGACGAAGATCGGCTGTATGTCGTGAATGGTAATCTCTACCAGAACAAGCAGCTGCGGCTGGAAAACAACAGCCAATACCCTGCCCTGGTTGAAATCTATAAGAACGATAGTTTCTTCGAGTCCAGCGCCCTGGTGTACTTCTGGGAAGATGTGGTTCGCAATTTATCCGGATCACCACGGGTTAATGTTTCCTATGTCTCTCCGGAATATCTCCAGCTGGCTGGAGCACCCCTGGCCCTGGGCAGACAATTCAATGCCGATGAAGGGCTCGACAGCCGAGTCCCTGTGGCGGTTATCAGCTATCAAATCTGGGAGCAGATGTTCCGGCGCAACCCAAATGTCTTGGAGCAAAGCCTGCAATTTGGGGAGGTGGACTTTCGCATTGTCGGCGTCACCGCCAAAGACTTCATTGAACCCCAAATCTATAAGCAGGGCCGGCAAACGGCGGTCTGGCTGCCCTGGGACTTTAACGATACACAAGTAGAGCGCAGAAATAATTGGAGAGGCTTCCTGCCTTTCCGCATGCTCACAGGAAAGCTGAAGCCGGGCATTGACCCCGCCAGTGCGGGGCATGAATTGAGCACATTAATGGATGCTCAGTATCAAGCGGCCCTAGCGGGAAGATCCTCTTCGGTAGAAAGGTCCGTTGAATACCGACTCATCCCCTTCGCCAATAAAATACTTGGCGACAGCGCCACGCGAACCCTAATGGTAATGGGCGGTACACTGGTGCTTCTGTTAATTGCCTGCGCCAATGTTACCAACCTGATTCTTTCTCGCGCAGCCAAACAACAACGCAATATGGCGATACAGGCCGCGCTGGGCGCACATAAAAAACATATCTTTTTGGCCCTGCTATGTGAAATCGGCCTACTTATGTTAGGGGCTGCATTACTTTCTCTACTTTTAGCCCTGGGATCGACGGAAGTATTAAAGGTGATGGCTACGGAACAAATTCCTCGCATTCAAGAGCTCACCTTAAACTGGCAGACACTGGTTTTTGCACTGTTGTGTGCCTTACTGCTCGCCCTGTTCTTCTCAGCCATAGTCAGTCGCCAGGTTAATTACCGCGCACTGAATCAAATGCTGCAGAGCAGCGGCAAAGGTTCCGGCGTACAGATCTCGCCTCTAATCCGCAAAGTCCTCATCAGCAGCCAAGTGGCGATGACCAGTTTGCTTATCGTCGCCAGCTTGCAGATTTTCCTTCAAGCTAACCGACTGATTAACCAGCCCTTTGGCTTCCCCTTGGACAACGTTCAAGTGATGACTCTGAATATCGGCAATCTTAGGAGTGCCCCCACTGCCGAACGAGAGAGTTATCTGAAGGCCATCAGGCAAAGATTGCTGGAGCACCCTAAAGTACAAAATGCCAGCCTGAGCCTAAACACTCCTATCTCCATCAGCCGGCCACTCTGGACCACATCCCTGAGTCATTATGCCAGCCGACAAAACCCGGTGATGGCCAAGACCACAGTGGTCGACGAAAACTACCTTTCCATTTTGCGTATGCCTTTGATAGCTGGCCGCCATATCAATGCGGCTGAATTTTCCGATAACAATCGCATGATGCTCGTCAACGAAACCCTGGCCCAGCAACTGGAGCCGGATGGAGAAGTATTAGGCAATCGCTACTACTGGCGAGGTGACTTGCCCTACCAAGTGGTCGGTGTAGTACGCAACGCAAGCCTGCCCGGCAAAAAGGAACCCGCCCGCTTATTTGTGCGCGGTATCAACGTGAGCTATCCCCTACTCGTACTTAGACATAAGCCTCACCAACCGCTCAGCACCACAGAGATTAATCGGGAGTTTGCCGAAGTAAACAGGCAGTACAAAGTTTCTGAGCTATTCACCCTGGAGCAGGCGCGAGACCTACTCCTAAGCAATGACCGGGTCTCAGTTTGGGTAACCACCGCCCTGACATTACTGGCACTTAGCCTCGCTGCCATCGGTATCTTTGGAGTGCTCAGTTACAGTGTACAACTGCGGCGTACTGAGCTTGGCGTGCGCATGGCAATCGGCGCCCGCCCAGCGACGATTTTCTATCACACCCTGATCGATAGCCTGATTCCCGTCGTTATCGGTATCGCTGTAGCGACTTTGGTCCTCGTCCCTCTGGCGCTTTGGCTTGAGCAAAGCGAGTTCAGTATTGAAACCAGCCTATGGGGCTGGCTGCTACCACCATTGCTTATTATCGGCCTAACCGCCTCGGTGACCCTGCTTTCAGTATGGAAGATAATCAACAAGCCCGCGATTTACGCATTGCAAGGAACAGGATAATTACTTTCCACCTGTAGCCGCTGCTTGAGGTTGCGCGCTCATCGTGCAATCTTTACAGCAAATACAACAATAAGAAATGGAACAGCCAATGCAGCCTCAGCAGTGGTTATCAAACGGAAAGATTTTTGATTATCAAAACCACCAACTCTTCTATGTCGATAGCAACCCAAGCTGCCGACATAAACCAGTGCTGCTTTTGATTCACGGTTTTCCAACCAGTAGTTATGACTGGCAAAAGGTATGGGCCCAACTGACAGCGCACTATCGCTGTATTGCTATGGATATGCTGGGATTCGGTTACTCAGACAAACCCAAGCAGCATAACTACAGTATCCACGGGCAAGCTGATTTACATGAAGCTCTTCTGCAACATTTAAACATCAACAAGGTCCACCTGCTGGCCCATGACTATGGGGATACCGTTGCCCAGGAGTTACTCGCCAGAGCCAATAGCGGTGGTACCACGAGGTATGCCTCAGCATGCCTGCTAAACGGAGGTCTATTTCCAGAAACTCATCAAGCGCGTTTCGTACAAAAACTGCTGCTCTCTCCCGCAGGCTTCCTGATCAATAAACTGATGAATTACCGGCAGTTTTGCCGCAGCTTCAGTGCCATTTTCGGACCAGAGACACAACCCTCTGACAGAGAGTTGCGAGACTTGTGGCAAATTCTCCAATATAAGAATGGCAACCGGCTCCTTTATAAACTAATCAGCTATATGCGCGACAGGCGCCAACATCGTCAGCGCTGGGTCGACGCCCTAAAGCAATACCCCGGCCCCCTATTACTAATCAATGGCTCATTAGACCCAGTTTCAGGTAAGCATATGGTGGATCGATTTCGGCAACTGATAGATCGGCCAACGGATATTGTAGAGCTGGGAACGATTGGGCATTATCCGCAGTGGGAAGCTCCTACTCTTCTAGTCTCGACATATCTAAAGTTTATTGAGGCCTATTCAAACAAAGAGTCTCAAGTCAGCCTATAAACAAAGCCTGGACTGCCAAAACCCACCCAAGTTGATTAAAGGCCAGAATCAATGAAAGAGTTTCCGAGGAATATAGCTCCATATAAGAAAACCCCTGAATTCACTGAGGAGAATATCCCTCCAGGGCTATTGAAAGATCATACTACCAAGGAAGGCGTATGGGGGAAGATAGTGATCCTCTCCGGATCATTGGAATATACGATTCAAGAGCCCGAAGTGGAGATTATTGAACTGAGCCCTAAGAAGTTTGGTGTCGTAGAGCCAACTATAAGGCATCACATAAGACCGTTAGGGGATGTAAAATTTTATGTTGAATTCTATCGATAGAATCAAACTATCAAGTTAGCTAGACCTGGCTAACACTTTACTTCCTCAAGTTTCAGAAAGCTGATAGGCTCAGAAGGTATTTAGTGGCATACAACAAGGTGCGACCTACTATTGGTTAAGAAGGAAAGAATACACTACATTCAGGGGACGCTGTGGATACTTTTCTGTAAGCTTGTAATCGGCATCTATGCCCCATGCAAGTCAAGCGTGGGGCATTCTTTCCTTTCGCCTATCTACCACAAGTATCTTTGTGTAACGAAACATAATAGGTAAGGTTGATTTTAGATTACTACGGACTTGCTATCCCAATAACACATCCTATGTCTAGCACCCTTAGCTGGATAAATTAAATCTAGCTCTTCTTGAGATTTAGGACCTTTATAGATATGCATATTATATCCAAAATTATCCAAGATCTTGGGAGAATATAAGATCATAGAGGTACCCATCGGACAAAACTTAACCCTGTCGGACTCGTCCATTTGGTCAAACAGCATCATCCAAGAAAAAAAGTAAGGCTTTATTCCAGCACTCTTCAAGAGCTCTTCTTGTTTTTTTAAGAAACTTACCTGATACCGAATAGAATCCACACGAGTATCGTTTGTGACATCATAATAATCATTACTTTTAACCTCCAAAATATTTACCAAACCTTGATAGGACGGCGCCCCATGAAAAAGAAGCAGTGCATCATCATGCACGATTCTCTTTTTGGCGGCGGCCATAATATAATTCGCACAAGCAGATGCACATAAATCAAAGCCAACAACTGTGCTTCTTAACCTTGAAATTTCCTCAGCAATATTCACTGCGGGACGACCTTCACCACCAGGGGACCTCACAACAACAATTAAGTCGGAGCCATCTACCAAATTGGAGGTTTTAGATTTAAATTTTAGCTCGGCTTCATTGCGATGTATGGGTCCATCCATACAAATTCCACCAGGGACCTCTTTGATCTCAAACTTAGAGTCTCTTGCATTATCAAAAGTAAACTCCTTTGAATCAAACCAAGCCCCACAATGATTTACTATCTTTTTCTCTATCGCACTATAAGTCGCTTCAACAGCATGGACCTTAACTCCGCCTATACAATACAGCATCGAAAGAACAGCAATATATTTGTTAATCAACAGCGTGAACTCCAACAAAAAAGTTAGTGATAAATATTCTCACAAGCATAGAACCGTTTACTTGTATTGAGTTCAATATTTCTTCAGGCTTTCTTGCGCTGCACACAGAAAAAACATGGCAACCGCCAGCCATCAATATCCGGCCGCAATTGGCCACAGGTAAAGGCTAATTTTTAATTCCCGCTTTTTCCTTATACACCTGTTCCTGCACCTCTTTAATAGCACTGCCGCACCATGTAAAACTCTGTGTTACATTTGGAACCCTCTCAAAACAAGCTGTAATACTCTGCATGCCTGCATAATTGATACAAGCAAGCCAAGTAATGACTTTGACTAGCCTGGCTGCAACAGCAAAGTGATAGTGTGTGAAAGACGGGGCAAAGGCAGATATTCTCCGTGGAAGTAGATTGCTTGTTTCTCCATAATTTACTAACTGAACATACCTGCAACTGCAAATCCTTTGTAACGACTTAATACCTTTCATGTGTTTATGGCATATTTATTCTTTCTCTGTAATTAAGTCACGTGGTTGAATCACAAGGAATTACAGCAGCTACTTACGGCTGGTGGTCAGATCTGTAATATTTCTTAGTTTGGAAAGATCCCTGTCGGAGGTGCCCGATAGTGTGGTGAGTTCGTACCCTTGTTTCATTAAGGTCCCCTCTCTTAAATATCTAAGTAGAGTCAACTCACCACTTATCAAAAAACGAACACCTTGGTTGAATTTTGCTCAGGACTACCAATTTTAGCCAAGCCTATTTGCCATCAATGACACAGAGTTTGGGCGGTCTAAGAATCATATGGTTGCCAAACTTACAAAATTTCTGGATAGTCGTTGGATATCAATAGTCATCAGAGAGCTTCTAGGTCAAAGCTCGCCGACTTTATACTCGGAAACAGTTTAACTACAGTAATAATTTGACTCAGCCATCCAAGATAGCAGTGTTCAAGCCCAAGGAAAAAATGACAACGAAATTAATATTATCTGCTCTAGTATCCCTAACTCTTACTAGTTGCGCACACCAAGAGGACACACTGAACAATGAGCTGTGGCCTGGGGATCTAAGTATGTATCAACTTAGCTACTCTGAAGAGTTGCATCCTGTCAACATTCTGCCTCCTTATAGACAGCCCAGAGTCAAAGAGCGCGATTATGAGAAACACCTTATCTCCGATCTTATAAATTGGTACATCACACCTAGATATATAAAAATCATTTTTTAGTGGCAATTATAGATTTCAACCTTACATTTTACTATTGAACGGAATTTTACTTTAGTGAATAGAACGATAGCCCTTACAGTAATCGCATCGGTTTTCCTTTGTTCGCCCTATTCGCATGCGGAAAAGTGTGATAAAAAATATTTAGAGGAGATGGAATATACAGATATTGAGTGTCAGTTCTACATAGGAACAGCTGCGTATCGACATGAAATTTATTCAGTAGCAGCCTCGCATTGGAAATATATCTTAGAGACGCCTATAAAATATGCAAGAGATGCAGAGATAAAGGCAATGGCGCTAAGTACATTAACTTTTCTCACTTATAACGGTTTAGGTGTTGAGCAGGACCGGGCCGCTGCTGTCGACACATGGAAGCAAGTCGTAAAAAAAGGGGGTTTTGAAGCACGAAGGCACCTCGGTGCTGCCTACTCAGACGACAACTTTAAATACAGAGACCCTGTTCAGGCACTGGGCTGGTATGAGTCTATATTTTTACTCTATCCAAACCATAAAGATCTCAGTGAATCCGATCAGAGTATTTATCTGGATGCGAAGAGAGAGGTTAAAAGATTGAAAGCGCTTCTGAGCTCAGAGGAACAATCAAAAGCTTTACACTTTGCAAAATCAACCATGTAAAACCAATCCGGACTTGCTATGCACCTTTCACTATTGATATATGGTTCTTAAAGAAGAGCATAAAGCTGCAGTGATAATTAATGAATATCAAGTCTGCCCTTTTTGGAGGAAGAGGAAGCTTCCCTAAAGAATTATCACACACATAGAAACTACCAGTTGCCATCACTCCGATGGCCAGACGTGTAGAGTTCAATATGAAATATATCCCACTTAAATATCTATCTCTTTTTCTTGGATTTGTCGCTCATACCTCCCTCGCTGTTGGGACAGAGGAGGGTTACGATTCTCACAACAACAAAGCTACGCCGGAAAATATCCAACTAGCAGAACTATTTAACCAGGATCAAAATGCACGCAATATACCTCACAGTGAAATTGACTGGAGTTCACTCAATAAAGAAGACGAGGATCGACGAAAAAAAGTCTCAAAAATGCTAGCAGAAGGCCGAATCAGAACCTCAAAGGATTACTATAATGCGGCACTTATCTTCCAGCATGGTAATAAATCAGAAGATATAAGACTGGCCCATGCTCTTGCCACTATTGCAGCAACCCTGGCAGAGGATAAGAATAAAGCTAATTGGCTAAAAGCGGCCACTTGGGATCGCTTAATGATGAATCTTGGTCGGCCACAGTGGTACGGCACTCAGTTTGTTAAAGATGACTCTGGGATCTGGAGCCTGTATAACATTGATTCTGATATAATCTCTGATCAGCAGCGAATAGATTGGTCCGTTCGTACACTAGAAGAATCAAAGGCCATGGAAAAGTCGCTAAATAGTAAAAAGAAAAGTAAGCATTAATACAGCTTTACAGAGCCAGCCAGCGGGTATCTGGCTAGTCAGTTCACCACCAATCTCTGGCCAATGCTATCAACCATAGGGAGAGACAACAGTATGATACGAGCAGTTAAGGCTTCTGACTCTGCTGGGATTGCTAAAATCTACAATTACTATGTGGAGAATACCTGTATCACTTTTTAGGTAGAGCCAGTTTCTGCAGAAATTATCGCCGACCGAGTCGAAGAATGCTCAAAAAACAATCTTCCCTGGTTAGTTGCTGAGAATGAGGGCCGTTTAATTGGCTATTGTTATGCCAGTAAATGGAAAGGACGCTGTGCTTACCAGTATTCGGTGGAGGCTACCGTGTACTTGGACACGAACTATTCTTCTAAAGGCTGGGGTTCGAAGCTCTATAATGAACTGTTTAAACAGTTAAGTGAACTCAATGTCCACGCAGTAATCTGCGGCATAGCTCTACCAAATGCAGGCAGCGTAGCACTTCATGAGAAGTTTGGAATGGAAAAAGTTGCTCATTTCAAAGAAGTCGGCCGAAAATTTAGCCAGTGGATAGATGTTGGTTATTGGCAGTGCTTACTCCCCTTAAGAAAGGAGAAAGCATGAAATAAGCACATCATGAGGGAGTACATTTTAAGCAACTTTTATATACCCACATTAACCCCACTAGGGATTTTTAACCTAAATTTTACCATATCCTCTCTAATCTAAGGTCATACTGCGCGCTTTTGCGCAGCAAGGGCTATTACATTGAGTAGCCGAGACTTTATTGAGGGCACTGATTTCCCTCCCAATTTATACCAAAATAAAAGTGGACAACTTACTATAGAGAAAGTTGCAGCAATTACTGGATTGCTTTTAATTTAGCTCATATTCCATCAAAAGTTACTGGCCTATATGATCATTACACTTTTCACCCCGGAACCCTACCTCATTTAATGTAAGATAAAAGCTAAAACCCAGAAAAGGTACGGTAGCTAAAAACAAACATTCGACCACCATCAAACAATTAAATACATTCGCATAACGGATCCAGGTTAGGGTAAGATCACCAATAGAGCCAAAAATATAGGTAATTATAATTAAGGAAGTGATATGATTTTTTCAACTACAGAAACAGTACCAGGAAGAGAAATATCGGAGGTGCTAGATATCGTTACGGGCAACGTTGTTCAATCAAAACATATCGGCCGTGACTTAATGGCAGGTATAAAGAGTATTGTCGGTGGAGAGATACGAGGCTATACGGAGATGCTGACCGAAGCGAGAAACAAAGCTTTTCAAAGATTGAGTGACAGTGCCCAGCAAAAAGGCGCTGATGCCGTGGTAGGAATTCGTTTTACTACAAGTGCAATTATGGATGGCTCTTCAGAAATTCTTGTTTTTGGTACAGCTGTAAAACTAAAAAAATAGGTTGGAATGCCCCTAAAGTTCTACCGCAAACTGCCCCAGTTTTCTCCGCACCGCAGGAATAGAACTGGCGGCAGCGATTAACGCTCGAAATTCAAATCTTGCTTTCAGGGATTGTCCAGTAATCATTTTCCGGCCACGCTCAGTTACTTCAATAACCTTTTTATCTTCTTGATGGCGCAATTCAGAGTAGCCTAGGAGCTGCCCCTCAGTGATTCGTTTTGCCAATTCGGCTGCATCAGCTATCCCAAGGTTCATACCTCGACCTCCAACCGGAGAGTGGCAGTGAGCAGCATCCCCAGCTAGATGTATCCTGCCCTTTGAGTAAGTTTCCGCTTGCCGAATTGAGATTTTAAAGGTTCCCTCCCGCCTAACCCTCTTAACATCCACCTCCATCGGAAATGCTTTAATTGCATTATCACAGCTAGCTACCAGACGGTGTCGACCTTCTCCCAATGGCACCGCAACAGCGACCACGCCAGATTCCATTTTGACCAAGGTAAACTTTCTTTTAGGAGGCCAATCCCCTGTATCAACATCCGCGATTGACCACACTTCTTCCAAATCAAATCCAGGATAACTGATACCTGCAGCTTCACGAACAGTACTGCGAATACCATCCGCTCCTATGACTAGGTCAAATCGCTCCTCTTCACCATTGTCAAAAAAAGCCACTACCCCACTCTTTTCCTCGGTAAGGGTTTTGAGTTCTTTCTTGTATTCAACTTCGACTCCCATACCAGATAAAACCTGAGCCATGAGAGCTTCAGTTCTGTCTTGAGGAAGTCCAAGAATTGCAGGAAAATAGGTCCGATTGGAATGGAGGGGAAACTCTAGTGCTAAATGCGTATTTAGGTAAATGCATGCGCCCTGAACCGCGATCCCCTCAGCAATCAACTTTTCAGAAACGCCAGAGTGTGAAAGCAACTCAAGGCTGCGAGAAGTAACTCCCACCGCTCGACTAAGGGTTGAAGCGCTATCCCGGCGGTCCACAATTCTTGGCAATAGCCCTCGCCGAGCAAGCTCGACCGCTGTTGTAAGGCCCGTGGGCCCAGCCCCAACAATCAGTACTTTCACAGGCTACCTCAAATAACCCCACCTAAAAGTAAGATAGTACATATGAAAGAGTAAGGGTGACTGGCTGGTCCGAGACTCTTAATAAAAAACCTCGGTCGCCATCAGTGATCTCTTCACAGCAATACCAGTCACCGCTTGGTGAGGACGTACTTAAACTTGCGAAGTCGAAACCTCTAATATCTGGTAACGATAGACAAAAGACTCGTCTTGCCGATAATTACCCAATGTCATATCGATATTTTTATATTTCATCTCTTGGGTATAATTTCTAAATGATTACACCACTTTACGATGATGTACATGGACTCGCACTTGAGATAGTCAATAAATCCGCCTCTGGGGATAAAGCTGGGTGCCAAGACTCCCTCAACTCGCTAGAGAGACTATGCGCAAAATATGCCGGAGGCGAGCTAGATCATCCCCTACAGTGGGAGGCTCTGGGTGATTTTTCAGAAAGCTGTGAGGATGCAATACAGGCATACACCCAGGGACTTAACTGCTCCATAAAATTAGATCTCCCTTTGTATTCAGCTTCAATTGCCCTGGAAATGGCTGAACGTTTTTTGATGCTAAACAAACAAGATGAAGCCTTGGAATTTTCCCATAAAGCACGTATCTATTGTGTCAGTGCAGAGGATTACGAACTACAAGAATCGATTAATAATTTCCTTAGAAATCTAACACAGGTTTAGTTTATCCTTAAAAGCCATCCAAATTGAGTTATCATAGTTACCTAAAACAATGATTCTAAGATCACTGATCACTTCTATAATAGTCAGCCTAAGTTATACTCTGGCTACACATTACATCTACGATAGCTATTTTGGTGAAGGTGAAATTCTGAAGCTCCAGGCCTCTATATTGATGTTTCAAGCTTCAGTCGTTTTCATACCTACATTAGCTGCCTGCTTACTAGTCACATTCTGGCAAAGCAAACTCAATAGAGAGACAAAATAAGATATTCTGTATGCCCCCAACTTCAAGCATCATGGCTACCGCTTCAAAAATCAGCCTTTGCCTTATAGCAAGTTCAATAGCAACTCTTATTTCCATTATGGAGTACTGGCGAGGGCTTAATGGTAACGAACTGCTTCTAGCCAAAAGTGTCTCCGCTGTAACAGCTGCCAGGCAAAGCGGCCCCAAGTATTTAGAACCGACGCTAGTTGCCGGAAATGATGGTATTACTGAAGTTCAAGTCATCTTAATGGCTTTAGGCTTATCGGCACTTTTGGCCTTAAGTTCGCTGATAGTGGTGACGATTTACAGGGTCAGGCATGGCCATCACAAACTTTATCTGCCTTTAGCTTTCTGTTCCACAGTTCTATGCTTGGGTATTATTTATGTTGGGTTTAAGTCCGGTATTCAGTATAGTCTTTGAAGTAGGACAAGCTTAGGCTAGAACTGAGGCATAACAAAGGAATATCAAAGTGAAAAGAATTGCCACCGCACTGCTATTTTTATTTGCGGCGATTGCCTGCTACGCTTTCGGAGTCCCTGTGGGAGGAGTAATCTTCCTTGCTCTTGGCATTATCTTTGAGGGAATCTTCTGGATTAAGCTATTTAAACGTAAAAAGAAGCCAACATAGGTGTAGTGATACAACGTTATTTCGGCTAGATTCAATTAAGCTAGTGATTATCGAATAAACTACACGCCTCAACCTGGTACCATAGAGCAGGAAGGTCGCTTACTCCCTAAGCCACCTAATTGCCATCCCATCATTCCATAAATTTATTTTCCAGCCATCAGTAATCCCCACCTCACTATTGGTACGCACTTGCATCAGGAATAGATACCGAGCACGGAAACTATGGAGGAAACTTGAGACATATTTAAAGACGGACTAAATTGTGCGTCGTTAAATGGATTCTATAAGGAAATACCCATGTCCCTTCACCGCTCACCACGCTGGATTGCGGTCATTCTTCTTTGTCTTATTGCTATGGCTTGCTCACAAGAAAAGTCAGAGAAGAAACTCGCTGACACTCCCAAGCTTGCGGAAGGCGGGAGCGTTGAAGAGGGTAACAACCAGGCACAAGCTCTCAGCGCCACTGAGAAAGTGCATAAAAAAGAAGCGGCCTCTTCTAGTGAAATAAGCTCGAAAGCTGATGAAGTTCGGCGCACTTCTGAAACTAATTCTACTGAGCTGACAGAGAATGATGCTACCCCTGCACAAGTCACAGCCAGTGCCAGTACTCAAATCTCCGGGGATCACTTTCTAAAGGTCCTCCATGTTGGGGAGCGGACGTTTAAAGATGCACGGGCCATCGCTGTTATCTTTTCTGAACCTTTACTGGGCAATGCCCATTTTGGCTCCTACTTGAATCTATCCCGTGACGATGGCGAGCGTGTAGATGGTGGTTGGGTTCTCTCCGATAACCAGAAAATTCTCTATTTTCCTCATATTGAACCAGATACTCGCTATAAACTCACCGTGCTCCCGGGTCTGCCCGGCGAAAACGGCTTGGAGTTACAGGAAGAGAAACAGGAGAGGCTTCGCACCCGACGGATTGAGCCCAGTATCAGCTTTGCCAGCAATGGAAGTATTTTTCCCGCGACGGTAACTCCCGGCCTACCTGTTACTGCAGTCAGTGTTGAGGCCGCACAGATTCACTTCCATAGAGTGAAACCTGAACATTATTCCGAGTTCTTCAGGCTGATCAAAAGCCAGTCACTAAAATACTACTACCGCTTAAAGTCCCTCAATCAAGTGGCCGATTTTGTCTATAGTGCCCAGTTCGATCTCACCAAGGAGAAATATGTCCAGCGAGATTTCGACCTCTCTATCGGGCATATAAAGCCCCTGCAACAACCAGGTATCTATGTCGCGGTTATGCAGCCGGCAGGCATGTATGACACCAACCTCTATGATGTCACCCACTTCTCTATCTCAAACTTAGGCCTTCATGCGCGGTACTACCCAAACAGTGTGGACCTCTATGTTTCATCTCTGGATGAAGGGCAGGCTCTTAAGGGCATTGAAGTTGAGCTGCTCAACAACAAAGGGGAGCTAATCCAGCAATACACAACCGACCAAGACGGCCAGGTGCGCTTTGCTCTGACGCAGGAACAGGAAGACTCACAGCGCTTCTTTATCGCAAGAGATCCTGATACCGGTCACTTCTCCATACTAGACCTGCGTGAACCTGCGTTGGACCTTTCGGATTTTCAGTTGGGCCAGCGCCCTTCGAGACCGATGGAGTTTTTCATGTATGGCCCGCGAGATCTGTATCGCCCCAATGAATCGATCCAGGTGAGCGGGCTGCTGCGCAATTATGATGGTCGCTATATCAAAGACCTGCCGATCAAGGCAGAACTCATAAAGCCGGACAATACCAGCGCGCGCGCATTCACATGGCACGCCAGCGCGCCCGGATACTACGAAAAGCTTATCCCACTTCCACAAAATGCACCTACCGGTGACTGGCGCCTGGATGTTGAGCTAGCCGATGGGCGCAAAGTGAAATATCCATTTAAGGTAGAAGAATTCTTGCCAGAGCGAATGAAGCTGGTTTTGCAAGACGGTGAAGAGCGCAGTCTGGTAGAGGGCCATAAAGAATCTTTCGAACTTCAAGTAGAAGGTAGTTATCTCTATGGTGCGCCAGCGGCAAATAACCGCCTGGAAACTCTGGTGCAAATTAGCCACTATCGCGAGCCCTTCCCCCAGTGGAAAGGGTTCTTATTTGGGAACACTAATGAATCTTTGCCCACAAGACAGTTTCATGCCCCAACGATTGAGCTCAATGAGGAAGGGTTGAGCAATCTGACCTTGCGCTCTCGTTGGAAACGAGCAAAGAGCCCGCTGAAAATCAACTTGGTTTCCAGCCTGTTCGAATCCGGCGGCCGCCCGGTAACTCGCCAACATCCAGTCCTGGTATGGCCCACACACCCGGTGGTAGGTATTCGCCCAAATTTTGGAGAGGAAAACCCATCGGCCAACAGCAGGCCTGAATTTGAAATAGTGGTTGCCGACGCACAGGGCGAGCCTGTTATTGGGCGGGATCTCAAAGCGGTGTTAATTTCCGAAGACCGCCAGTACTTTTGGGTGTACTCTGCAAATCGGGGCTGGCACTATGAATACTCAAGTGCTGAATTTGAAACTTTCAGTCGCCAGCTCCAATTCACCGAAGAGCAGCCCCTGAAGCTCACAGTCCCAGTGGAACATGGCCACTACCGCTTAGAAGTCACTGATACCAATACGGGGGCAACCAGCAGCTTACGCTTCCACGCCGGCCGGGACTGGTATTACTGGTGGCGTAAGGATCAAGTAGCCAAAGGCCAGGCTGCGCGTCCGGATACCGTGGCCCTATCACTGGATAAACCTAGGTACTCTTCTGGAGATCTGGCGCAACTCACCATAGTACCGCCCGCTGACGGAGAGGCGTTGGTGTTGGTGGAGAGCGACCAACTATTGTGGTCCAAACGACTACCTGTAGAAAAGTCGGGCACCAATATCGAAATCCCAATCTCTCCTGAGTGGGATCGCCACGACACCTATATTTCTGTTACTGCTCTGCGCCCTGCGGACAAAAATGAGCGTATCGCCCCCAATCGCGCTTTTGGTCTCGCCCACCTGCCCCTGGATCGCGATCCTCGGCGTCTGCCCATTTCACTCGAAGCGCCCACGAATGCCCTGCCCGGCTCGGAAGTTGAAGTTACCATTTCTACTGACGAAAATTCTATCGAACAAAACGGAGACAAAGCCTGGGCCACCCTGGCCGCCGTCGATGTCGGTGTACTCAATATCACCCGCTTCGAAACCCCGGATCCCTTCGAGGCCTTTTTTGGACAGCGCCGTTATGGTGTGGATGTAAGGGATATCTATCATCGCATTATTGAATCCAACAGTGGCAAACTAGTAGAGCAACGTTTTGGCGGCGATGCGGAACTGGCCCGAGGCGGCGACGAGCCCAACTCCGACGTTCAAATAGTATCTTTATTCTCAGGACCCGTTGAATTTGATACTCAGGGCCAAGCAAAGGTCGCGCTACAACTACCGGAGTTTAACGGACAGCTGCGCCTGATGGCGGTTTCTTTCAGCAAAGACCGATTCGGTAGCACCGACGGAGAAGTAACAGTCGCCTCACCGGTTGTCACCCAAGCCGCCTTGCCTCGCTTTATGGCCCCTGGTGATAGCAGCACACTGGCCCTTGACCTCAATAACTTAAGTGGCCGCTCCCAGAAACTCACTGTAAATATGCAATCAGTGGGCGCGGTAGATTTGGAAATGGGTGAGCGGATGCTGGAACTGGCGGATGGTGAACGCAAAACTTTGCGCTTCCCTATCACCGCCAAAGATGCCACCGGAGATGCGGAGTTCAAACTGGTCGTGCAGGGTGCCGTCGATAAAGATGGAAATAATATCGATATCGAACAGCAGTGGCGCCTGGGCGTGCGCCCCGCTTGGCCGGCAACCACACGCAACCAGCGCAGACTCCTGTCCCAGGGCGAGAGCTTCAGTGCCGATAGCAGCTTCCTGGATTCCCTAATGCCTGGAACTGTTCAAACCCTGGTATCCCTGGACAGCCGACCGCAACTGCAGTTACAGGATCACCTATCCAACCTCCTGCAATATCCTTACGGCTGCCTGGAACAAACCTCCAGCCGGACCTTCCCGCTAGTCATGGCAACGCCGCAGCGACAGCAAAAACTGGGCCTTGAACCTCTGGATGAGAATGAGCGGGCCGAGCGTATCGACGCAGGTATTGAACGCATTTTCAGCATGCAAAAAGGGAACGGCAGCTTTGGCCTATGGAATTCCGAGTCTTCCGAAAGCCAGTGGCTAACCGCCTATGTAGTCGATCTTCTATTGCGGGCCCGGGACCAGGGAATCGTATTTGACGATAACCGCCTGGAATCCGCACTCAAGCGCCTGCAGGACTATGCCCGTGAGCGCGGTGCTTTCTATCAGCAACGCTATAGCTATAGTCCCGATTTCTATGCCTATGCCTCAAGAGCTTACGCTGCCTATGTGCTCTCACGAGTACAGAAAGTGTCTCTCGGGCAACTGCGTACCCTTTATGAAAGCGGCTCTAGCCTGACCCAATCTCCCTTGCCAAATCTGCATATGGCAATCGCTTTGCACACCATGGGCGATGCCACCCTGGCCCAGGAGGCCCTGCAAAAAGCGCTTAAAATCGAGCGCAAACGCCGCAGCTACTATGGCGATTATGGATCAGACCTACGGGATACGGCCCAAATGATCTCCCTACTCCTAGAGCACAATTTCGCAGGTGATAAAGCGGAATCCCTGGTGTTCGAACTGGCAGATCTTCTCCACGGCCGCCAATATCTCAGCACCCAGGAGCGCAATAGTGTGTTTATGGCTGGAGCACAGTTGCAACTCAATAGCAGTGCAAACTGGTCTGCGACTATGGCCAGTATTGATGGCTTGCGCGAGCTCAATAGCGATAACCCGCACAGCGCATTATTACGTGGGCGCGAAGCCGCCAGCGCACTTGAGGTAACTGCACAGATAGAAAAGCTCTATGCAGCAATCACTATCAATGGTTACAGCAAGGAGTCGCCAGAGGCGGAGATGGGTAAAGGTGTCAGAATTAAACGCAGCTACCACAATTTGGATGGCACGGAAGTCATTCCCAATCAAGTTCGTGAGGGCGAGCTTTACCTGGTGCGTTTGCAAATTGATGCGGACCAACGCCTGCCCGACCTACTTGCAGTGGACCTATTGCCCGCAGGTTTTGAGCTGGAGAATCAAAACCTGGCCGACAGTGTCAAAGTGGATGAACTCGAGTTCGATGGCAAAAGTATTGCCCAGTGGCAGGACACCCAGGACAATATCCAACACACTGAATATCGCGATGACCGCTTTGTGGCGGCACTGGATCAGCTGAGATACAAAACCACCAATCTCTTCTATATCGCCCGCGCAGTAACCCCCGGCAACTATCAGGTGCCCCCACCCTACGTAGAGGATATGTACAAACCGGAACGCTTCGCTATCGGTGAAAATCCCCTAACGCAATTGCGGGTAATCGGTAAACAGTGAAGCTGTTGGCCACTATCCGGAGAGCCTGGCAAAGCAGCAGTCGCAGAGTTCGCGCACTGCTGCTTGCGCCCGCCGCCCTCACCGCGGTACTGCTACTGCTCGACTTTGTTTTCCCTCCACCTCTTCCCGAAACTCAAGATTTTGCACGGGTCGTTGCAGATCGTTACGGCAAACCACTACGCTTCTTTGCCGACAGTCGCGGAGTTTGGAGATACCCAATATCTCGGGAAAATGTATCGCCGCGCTTTATCGAAGCTCTTCTCACCTACGAAGACCGACACTTCTATCGGCACCCAGGCGTAAACCCGCTAGCCTTATTGCGAGCTTCAGTCCAATACCTTCTCAATGGACGAGTCGTTTCCGGCGGTTCCACTCTCACCATGCAGGTAGCGCGACTACTGGACCCACACCGCAAAACTCTGCCGGGCAAAACCAAGCAGATATTGCGTGCATTGCAATTGGAGTGGCACTTCAGCAAGAATGAAATTCTCGATCTGTACCTGAACCTCGCACCTTACGGCGGCAATATTGAAGGCGTGGAAGCAGCCAGCCGCCTATACCTGCGTAAATCAGCCTCCGACCTTACCCATGCGGAAGCAGCACTGCTAGCTGTACTGCCTCAGGCTCCGAGCCGCCTGCGGCCAGATCGGCATCCTCTAAAGGCACAAAAAGCCCGGGACAAAGTTCTGAATAGACTGCAGTCATTTACCGTCTGGAGCGCTGAGGATGTTAAACGCGCTCAACTTGAGCAGGTCTATGCGGAACGCTTGGAATTCCCGCAAAACGCCCCGCACCTAGCCCGCAGGCTCGTGAATACCATCAGCGATCAAGAAGTTATTCGCACCACAATCGACGGCAACATCCAGCGCGGATTGGAAGATTTTCTACGTGATCATATGGATAGCTATCCAGCCAAAACATCTGCAGCTGTTGTAGTTTTGGAGAATTCCGATTTATCCGTGCGTGCCTACGTGGGAGCTTCTCATTTTGGTAACGGACGCCGCTATGGCTATGTGGATATGGCCAGGGCTGTGCGCTCACCGGGCTCTACGCTCAAGCCCTTTTTGTACGGACTTGCCATTGATGAGGACCTGATCCACAGCGCCTCCCTGCTCAGCGATGCGCCCCGCATCTACGGCGATTACCGCCCTGAAAATTTCCATCGAGGCTTCGCCGGCCCTGTCACCGCCACTGCCGCCCTTCAGAAATCTCTCAATGTTCCTGCAGTTCAGCTACTGGAACATTACGGCCCCGGTCGATTGGCCGCAGCCCTGGAAAATGCCGGACTAGCACTAGAGTTTCCCAGTAACGGTAGACCCAACTTGGCCATGATTTTGGGGGGCGTAGGTGCTCGTCTTGACCAGCTGACAGGTATTTATGCCGCACTGGCACGGGGAGGCCAGACTGCAGCTCCCCGCTATTTACCCGAGGAGCCCGTACGTGAAAGGCATCTGATGTCTTCTGAGGCAGCTTGGATTACATTTGAAATGCTCGCTTCCAATCGCGGAGGTTCCCGCCGTTGGCGCAATCTGGTGCGGCAAAACAAGGCAGATATCGCCTGGAAGACAGGCACCAGCTACGGCTACCGGGATGCCTGGGCGATTGGCGTAACTCCGGGCTACACCGTCGGCATTTGGGTAGGCCGACCGGATGGCACTCCCCTACCCGGTTACTATGGCTCCATTAGTGCTACACCTCTGTTGAACGCAGTTATCGCCGCATTACCAGAAAACAAACAACAGCATCTGAAAAAGCCAGATTCAGTAACTCAAGAGACTGTTTGTTGGCCGCTTGGGGGCCAGAAGACGCTCACACAAACCAGCCACTGCCATCTGCAACACAACGCCTGGTTAATCCAAGGGCGCACACCCAGAACACTATCGCCGCAAGGTGAGCCTCTGCGGGCAGCACAAACCTTTAGTTTCTTTGCAAACCGGCAAGGTATGCGGGTAAAGCCCAGTTGTATGGATTCTACTACTGAAAGGCATAGCCTAGCCCTTTGGCCAAAAGAACTGGAATCCTGGCTACCTGAAAACCAGACCCGGGCCCAACAAATTCCTCCGACGGCTCCCGAGTGTTACACCCCGACTGCAACAACGGGGACTCCACTAAAGATTATCGGAGCTGGAGATGGTAACCAGTATCGACCTACCGGCAAAAATGCCCCACTTCCGCGTTTAACTCTGAGCGCGATTGGCGGACAGGGAAAGCGCTATTGGTTCCTAAACGGTGAGCCCAAGGGCGAAACCCTCGGAAATGAAAAACTGGCACTACTTCCGGGAAGTGGTAAGCACCAAATTGCTGTACTGGATGCTAGCGGGAATGTCGATCGGATTGAGATTTTTGTAGGAAACGACAACTGATTTTCATAAAGCAGAAGACTGCCATGTCGTTTCTCTCGCAGAACATAGCCCTTAGTGTCACCCTATCGGCAATCGAGTGTCAGCATTGGCGTGGAACATCGTAGTTCGGGCTCAATTTTAGTAACTCCGCCAACTTACCCAAAATAGGGAGGACGCGAATACACAGCACACCTTAAACGCAGTATATCTTTCCGTCTTCTCCAGCAGTATCACTTACACGCTTCTACTTTCCCCAGATTAAAAGTCTCCCCGATCTTAATCCAAACAGGCAGGTTCTGCTGTTACATGAGTATTGCCAATCCAAGTATTACTTCCACTACAGGTTGGATCGCTAGGATCACGTAAATCAAATGCAGAGTTATCAAGCGACGTATTCCCTACTACTATATTATTCTCATTATCGAATCCAGCGATATTGATACCGGCTGTATCAGGCGAGCCATTTGTGCCATTTTCCATGACTATATTTTGTATTATAGAAGTACTTGATACATCCACATTGAGTTCAATCCCATTACTCGCACTGCCGGTAACAAAGTTCTGAATAACTGTTGTGTGACTTTCATTAATATCAATTCCGTTATCACCATCAGTACTGCCGACAACAGTATTTAGCTGAACCAGTGTAAACACACCATTTACCGTAATCCCCTGATCACCGGCTGATTCAATATAATTATTGATAATTTGGTTTCGATCGCCTCTAACATCTATACCATCATCATTGCCAGTATCAATAATTTGATTCCCAACAATATTATTGGAGTCACTATCAATAACAATTCCCTCTCGTGGAGAGTTTAAGATGATAATTCCATCTATGGTATGAAATCCATCTCCCTCCAGGTTTAAACCATCTGGGCAGTCGGTTATCGTCCCACCATAAACGGCACCAGATAATCCATTAACCAAAATTCCAGCAATACCTTCTAGATTTGGGTTATCACAAATAATTTCCCCGCCCTCTGCCATCGTAAGGCTTCCACTGGGTCCAGTTACTGTTACCGCATAGGGATTCGCCAGGCTCAGTTCACAATTTAGCGTTTCCGACAGGGTTTCAGCTGTTGTTATTACATCGCCACAATCAACAGCCATAACTAGTGGTGATGAAAATAAAGTAGCACTTGTGACGAAAACTGTGACTAACTTGTGGTAACAGGTGTTCATGGCAGGTCCCTCTCATTGATATAAGAAAATTGTAGGCATAAGCCACCCTTCACGTATCCAATATCAATGAAAAGAATTTATTCTGAGCCTAAGGGGGCTTTCATTATATTGCTCTATATCCCATCTATTGTATGAGCTAGTCAAGCATAACGAAACTTTGATAACGCCAGTAAATAGACACTGTAATTGCCTTTACAATTTACCCAATTAATCTTTGAGGCCTACTAAAAGAACCTCAATAGCGATTCACCCCTATTTATCATCTCCTTAAAAGCTATTCTCGAACAGGACGTCATTTATCGACAGCTGTCCACCACGCCCATTCGCAACTTTTGCCGCTTTTCCAATCACTATCATCATCCCGATCAAATAACCTTCGGGCAAATTGATCAGCTCAGCGACTCTCTCTGGGTCAAAACCAACCATTGCACCAGTGTCATATCCCATCGACTTTGCCGCTAACATCATGGTTTGTGCTGCCAATCCACAGCTTCGAATAGCCTCGTCCCGCTGTAGTTGCTGCTTACCCTTGTAGAACTCAGTTAGCATTGGCACTAACACATCCCTAGCCTCTTTCGGCGCTTCGGCCCAGTACCGCTCCGGCCGGTCGCTCCAGGCATTAATATCTGCACAAAGTATGATCAACTCAGAAGCATCTTCTACTTGCTGTTGCCCCCAGGCTGCATCTTTAAGCTGACTGCGAAGGGAAATATCTGTGACACGCAGGAAACGCCAGTGCTGAATATTGTAAGAAGTCGGCGACAACATGGTCGCCTGGACCAGACGGGTGAAGTCCTCGGCAGGCATCTCTGCAGTGATATCGAAATGCTTAACCGAGCGGCGGGATTCAACAGCTTTAAACAATTCCATAGTTTCTCTCTGACTATCGTTCGTTGATTGAATGTCGATGAGAAGAAGCTTATTGGGTTTCCCTATCGCTGATAATGGGGTTCGACGGAGACTTACTGTTGACGAAAGGTTAACAATTTACTGATCCCAGTAAGGTGTATCGCCGCCAAAGTACTCTATTGCAAAGTCTATAAAGGCGCGGACTTTGGCTGGCATAAACTGCCGCTCAGGGAAAACCGCGTAGATAGACTTGGCAGGCATCTGGTACTCCTCGAATAGAGGAATTAGCTTTCCAGCCTCAATATCTGGTCCTGCGACAAAGGTAGGTAAACGGCCAATTCCTACTCCATGGAGCAGAGCCTCCCTCAGTGCCTCGCTGTTATTTACCTGGTAGTTACCCTTCACCTCGATGGTATGTAAGTGATTGTCTTTGATAAAACCCCACTCTTTCACATCCCTGGAATAAGTAAAAATCAGGCAATTATGGGCGGTCAACTGCTCCAGTTCTGTGGGCTCTCCGAATTCCTTCAAGTAGGAAGGTGACGCACAGAGTACACTTTTCAGAGGTGCAAGTTTGCGGGCAATCAGGCTGGTATCGGGAAGGTCACCTCCGCGAATAGCGATATCAAAGCCCTCCCCCACTAAATCGACAACTTTATCGTCCAGTATCATGTCGATACTAATCTCGGGGTAACGCTTCATAAATACGGGAATTAAGGGAGCCAGATGCAATCTACCAAAGGACATAGGAGCATTGATCCGCAAGCGCCCCCGAGGCTCCCCCTGTAGCTGCAAAACTGCGTCTTGTGCATCTTTGGCTGATTTATAAGCAATGCGTGCGTGCTCATAAAAATGCTCCCCAGCCTCCGTCAGGCTCAACTTTCGCGTAGTTCTGTGCAAAAGCTTCACCCCAAGCCGCAGCTCCAACTGGGTAACCCGCTTGCTTACCGCTGATTTTGAGATGCCAAGTAACTTTGCCGCCGGGGAAAAGCCACCGGTTTCTGCCACAGTCACAAATATTGGAATCGCTGCAATTGTCTCCATAAGCGACTGTTTCCTTCTCCTCAACAGTGAGTGTCTATAATGCTGGATTATCAGTTTACCAGAAACGACATACACTTATCTCTCGCTAATAGAGGGAAGAAGCATGAGTGAGCTTACCAGGGGCATAACCCCATCAACTACAAGCCCCAACACCTCGCTCTGGTGGGTTCACTGCCTGATGATACTTTGTACACTACTGGTTGCAGGATCATTTCCTATTGGGGAGTTAATCGCCGATTCACTCCCGGCGGATTCCATGATGTTGATTCGATTCTTAATTGCGGCGGGACTATTTGCACCCTTCATATTTTTAAAGCACGGGATTCAGCTTCCAGAGCCAAAAAAACTACTGGGGTATGCACTACTCAGTATCCCATTGGTTGTCTTTTTCTGGTGTATGTTTGAAGCACTCAAATACACCACCGCAGTGAATACCGGCGCTCTTTTTACAACCGTCCCGGCGATGACTGCCATCTTTACTTTGATCATCAATGGCGAGCGAAGCAGCACCCGCAAAGTTGTCGGCCTAACCCTTGGGACTCTGGGTGCAGCCTGGATTGTATTCAAGGGGAGTATCACAACAGCGATAACGCTAGACCTAAATAAAGGGGATTGGATATTCACCTTAGGTGCTATATCGCTCAGTTTATATAACCCACTTATCAAGAAGGTTCACTCAGGGGAGCCTACAGAGGTTATGACGTTCTGGGTTATTCTATTTGGCGCGCTCTGGTTACTATTGCTCTCTTTTCCACACTTGAACCAGATTGAATGGCGAAATATACCCCCCGAGACTTACGGCGGGCTATTTTATTTAGCCTTATTCTCAACTTTAATTAGTTTTTTCCTGCTGCAATTCAGCACATTAAGGATCGGGGCAACCAAAGTTGCGGCGTATAGCTTCTTGAATCCGATATTTGTACTTATAGTGGCCATAGTATTGGAAATGGCAAACTTTAATATCAGCTTTATACCTGGAATAGTGTTGGTCTTTGCAGCCATGCTATTTATCCAGGCGGAAAAACCTAAGGAACAACATCTCTGAACAGCTTATAAGAGATAGAATCGTACTGCTATCAACAAGTGCAATATTTCTAGTCTACAGGCTTTTCTATCTCATAAATTGCATCAGAAATATCCTCCAACTTAGAGGACACTATTACCTGAGCATCATGTAAGCCCTGATTATAAAATCCGGCCCCCATCTCCTTTGCAAGAAAATCAATAAAGAACTCCGCTTCAAAACCGCCAATTTCCAGCTCAAATTCTTTAGACAGATAGCCCCTGACCTTCTCGATTAGCTCTAATTTCCGTCTCTCTTCCAATTGTATTTCGGACATACTTCTACCTTGCGTTAAAGAAAGTATGCAAGTATGACACAAATATATTAATCGTGGCGCCCCAAGCAATTATAGAATCCTCTACAACATATCTCAGGGGAGAGGTATCCAAATTCAAACCTCTATCGATTATTTGTTGCGACAATATCTAATCCACCACTTTAATTTTTGATGTCCCATACTCACTGACAATATCTCCGTAAGTATCAGCGCTCGGACCATTTATAGATTTTACTGTTTCATAGAGCCGCCACCGACCTGTAAACTGATCACTTTCAAATTTACTAATCAAGTAACCTGCCCTATTCCCTTTACGGAACTTCATATGAGGATTTTTCTTTAATGTAGTCTCGGTGCTACGGTTATCTGCGATTTCGTACCAAATAGCACCACCATCCCCGCGGGTCAGGGATGGAGCCGTTATTTCAATCGCGACATTATCTCTACCCGCATTGTAATCATCCGCAAAGGGATCTAAGGCGAGCCCTGAGGCCATTGCTTTATGTAACCCCCCGGACAAGACCACGATATTGTCTTCAAGCTCACCAAATAAATTCAATAACCAGTTATGGGATTGGGGGTATCCTCGCCAGGCACTCGGGGAGTAATTGTTCCACCATTCAAAAACCGGTGCCCCAGAGCAAACTATTCGCCAGCGCGCACTGGATTGCTTAATGGCCTGCTCAAACCATGTCGCCTGTTCCTGACCAATAATACTGCGGCCAGGGTAATCAAATTCAGAAAATATAGGTTGCCGTTTCTTGAAGTTATCCGGCATATCATTGATTGGCTCATCCCGATCATAGAAGCACATATCCAGGAAGAAGATATCAGCCATTTCACCATAAGGAACAGAGCGCCATACTCGCCTCGGCGCAATAAAACGGATTGGCATCCAAAGGAAGAAGGTTTCCATTGCAGCTTCCATCACTTCTTCGAAGTCAGCTCCGTTGATTTCCGGCCCCTCTCGCCAAACACCATTTCTCAGGTCGCCATCATCCCAAATCACCATCCAGGTGTGCATTTGATGTGCTTGCTGTAGAAATTCATCCCTTCTAATTTCAGAGTATCTAGCGCGGTAACTCTCCCGGTCAAATTTGAAGTCAGAGTACTCGAACTTACGGTAGTCACCAGAATTTGAGGATGCATAAGAGTAGTCCCCCAGGTGGATAACAGCATCAATATTCTGCTCCCGCTCCACCATATCCCGGTAGCCTACAAACTCCCCATGCTCAAAATGTGAGCAGGAAGTGACAACAAACTTAAGAAAAGAAACATCCTCGCTAGTCGCTGGAGCCAATTTTATGCGACCGACAGAAGAAGTCTGATCCCGGTACTTAAATCGGTAGGTATAATCCCTACCGTAGTTTAGTTCTGTAACATCCAGCTTAACCGTAAAGTCTTTTGATTCATCCGTCTGCAGATACCCGAATGAAACAATCTGGCCAAACGTATCGTCGAGAGCAACTTCCCAATAGACAAGGGGAGAAGCCTCCTCAGTGGTTACCCTTGTCCAAATAATAACCGAATTGGCTGTTGGGTCTCCGGAGGCTACGCCATGCATGAAGTGGCTGGAGGTACTAGCGAGCCCATCATACTCATACTCGAGCACATCACTACTGGCCCTCAGCGATGGCGCCACAGCGCTAACGCTTAACAACCCACCCCATTTTAAAAGCGTCCGTCGATCAAATCTGTTCATTGTAAGCAGCCTTGCCCTTGCCACAGTATGAATGTTGACGCGCAAGTGAAGCAAACGATGATGACAAACAGGTTAAGGCTAAACGCCCTTTAAAAACGTGAGATCCTATTCCAATGGAAAGCTAAAATTCCCCTGCAAGTATTTACACTCGCAGTTGCTTCCAAATAGCTTACAACACATGTTTTGGGGTAATTACAGCAACAGATTATTTATTGCTCTAGATAGCTCACAATAATATTTTTCCAGAACAGCTGAATTAATTACATCATTAGATCTGCGACATCATGCCGATAGTATATTGATCAGTGAGAGGTTCATTAGGCAATAAAAAAGCCGGACTGCATAATACAGTCCGGCTTTTATCATACTCGCTTAGTAACTACTTAGAAGTTGTAGTTAAAGCGCACACCGTAGCTCATAGGGGTAGAGAATGGACCAGATACCAGGCCATCACTTCCATCTGCATAGTACGGAACAACTTCGTCAGTCAGGTTGTTGCCAAAGGCTTCAACATTCCACTGATCGTCCGGGCTTACATACTTCACGGAAGCATTTACCATCCAGAAAGAATCACGGCTGTCATCAAAAGCAGAAGTATCACCAGTGGGGAACTCGTGCTTGTCAACATTCCAGTAGGTCAGGTAAGACTCATCTTCCCAGTGAATACCGACAAATGGAATGATCGCTCCACCGTAGGCTAACTCAAAGGTGTGGTCATAATTGATGGTAAAGCTGAACTCAGGTGATGCCGGCAACTCATTACCTTTCAGGTTACGGTAGAGTTCTTCGTTGCTGTTATCGTGAGCTGCGCCCCAGTCTTCAATCTCAAACAAAGACTGGTTATTGAAGTTCCAGCGGTTCACAAAGTCAGAAGTGATTTCCGTCTGCATCCAAGTGGCGAATCCGCTAATTCGACCATTCGGGTAAGGGGCCCAGTCAAATTCAAACTCCAACCCCATGATATCTGCTCTGGCAGCATTCTTAGTCAGGTAGATAACATAAGGCTCAGTTGTAATTTCGCCGGTCAAATTACCTTCATCATCCCGCTCTTCAACATAGTAGGTATATGCCGTATCCGGTGCAGCCAGCTGCATATCCTTATATTTTGAAAGGAAAAATGTGCTAGCAAGGTTTAATCGACCGTCAAGGAAAGTACCTTTTGCACCTAACTCCCACGTTATAACTGTTTCTTCATCATAATTGGTGCTAATTTCTCGCTGAACAATACGGTTACCATCACCATCCAAGATATATTCAGCTGTGTCCGCATCTTGTTCGTACTGAATTATTGTGTCCCCAAGGCCACCTGACTTAAAGCCTGATGCAATATATGAATAGAGCATTACCTCATCAGTTAAGTCATAGTCAACACCAATACGGAAGTCTGTATTTTCCCAGTCATCACTAGCATCATTAGGCGCGATAGCAGTGTAAATTGAACTATCTGCGAAATAACCAGTAGACAACTCATTGAAGAGGGCCTGGTCATACGCGGGGAAACAGCCATATTCTCCGGTAGTTTCAGTATCTGCTGACCAATCACGAGTACAGCTTAAGTTATAGCCGCCCTCGTCACTCTTCTTATCTTTGGTATAACGTGCACCAACTGTTAAATGTAAAGCATCGGTAAGATCATAAGTAGCCTGTGCGAACACCGCACTGGCTTCGATTGTCCTATCTGGTTGATCCCAAAATGTTGCATTATCGAGTGATGCAAGGAAGTAGCCATTCAGATCTGTAGTTTCTTGGAAGTAAAACAGACCTGTAATCCACTGCAGGGGGCCATCTCCAGTAGATTGCAGCTGCAATTCGTGAGAGTAAGAGATATTTTCTGAGTCGGTAATACTCATACTCATATCCCAAGTATTACGGCCTGCATCTACATCAATCAGGTTACTGCGCTCTTGAATTGCATAGCCAGTGTTATACACAAACGCCATGCTATCGCTAAAGTCCCAACGGAAGTTGGAGCGAAATGAAGACATGCTTAGGTCAAGTTCACCAGGAACATTAACCGCGACTGTGTACTCATCCGCACCAGAGCCGTAATAAGTTTCGCAATTTACACCGTCATCGCGCTCATCGGCTTTATCACAATCAATGGTGTTAATGCCGCCGGCACTGCTGTCCTGATAATGCTCAGCAACGGCATACCAGGAGATATCTTCGGTTGGTTCCCACAGAGCGCCAATACGTACTGCCTGCTGATCAACATTTCCGTAAAAATCATCGGCGTCAGCTCTTACCAGGGAAACATCCTCAGATGCCCACCAATTACCATCCTGAGTAAATGTGCGCGCTGCATCATCAGAAAGAGTGGTGGCCCCAAGAGTGTCCGCGTTGATATAACGGTTGTCATACTGGTTTGCGTCGTAGTAACCAGTTAGATAGGAATCCCGGGTCTCGTCCATAAAGGATGCGCGAAGAGCAAAGGTATCTGAAACCGGAATATTAATAACACCTTTTACCAGCTCTTGATTCCAGCGACCAAGCTCAACTCCGACTGAACCTTCAAACTCGTCAATTACCGGTCTCTTGGAGATAACATTAATGGCACCTACTGTGGAGTTTCGTCCATAAAGGGTACCCTGTGGCCCACGCATGGCTTCAACCCTTTCGGAGTCAAACATCATTGCCATAGCAGACTGAGGACGCGAAGAATAAATACCGTCAAAGTGTAAGCCAACAGCTGGGTCACCAAACTCAGTGGTATTAGTAGAGCGCACGCCGCGCATAGAAATTACTGGGGAGGACTGGGAGGCATCGTAGCCAATATCCACGTTGGGGATAGTGTTGCCCAGATCTTTTACATTCTTAATACCCTGGCGATCGAGCTCTTCTTGCGTAAATGCACTGATCGCTACGGGGGTGTCCATCAAATTGGTTTCGCGTTTGGTTGCGGTAACCGTTACTTCTTCCAGCGCCCAATCGTCATCCTGTTGGCTATCTTCCTGAGCCCAAGCCGACACTACCGCGACATTTGCCATTGCAATTGCAAAGGTAAGTGGTTTTTTAATTCTCATTGATGTCTCTCCAATCTGCTGCAAAAGGAAAGCCACATTTATTTTTTAATGAATGGCCATCCCATAGGGCCGTCGGCAGTACGGCGGCTAGGCTAAAATCTCAAAAAGAAGGGACGTAAGAAACTCAGATACGATAGAGCGGATCGCGACTAGGACAAAGAGGACTAGTTCACAATTTGTTGTCACTAGCTGCGACCAGCAAGTCAAGCAAGTACTGAAACCTTAGGATTCATACACCAGCTTTCTACGAATGTTGGGAGTTTTTTAGAGTATACCTGCTTGCTTACCCAACGCCTCGCATCCCAACAGCAGACCTTAAATATACGTACGCTGAGCAATAAAGGCTATATCTAAACAAACCTAGATGTGGCTATTAAGGCAAGCCCTGTCTCACAATGATAAAAACACAGCCTTTTTTCTCAGATAAAAAACCTACCAGAAAACACAGGAAAACCGGAAGAAAAGTTAATGTCAGGATGACTGAGATTAATATTCGCCTACAAATTTAAATATATGCGGAATATAAAATTTGATTGGATTAAAAATTTAAAACCGATTCCTAATCAATTTTTAGAGAAGGAAATTAAAAAGGGGCCAAAAGGCCCCCTATAAAGAAATCACTAAAGTCCTAAAAGCTATCGCCAGGTATTCGCACCCAACCTTCCATTAGGATTCGAGCGCTGCGACTCATAATAGCCTTGGTAGCAGTCCACTGACCTTCAACCTCTTTGGCTTCAGCACCCACTCGCAAGGTACCCGATGGGTGGCCGAAGCAAACAGAGTTGCGCACTCCCCCGCCAGCTGCGAGGTTAACCAAAGTGCCCGGGATCGCTGCAGCGGTGCCAATGGCTACTGCTGCCGTGCCCATCATGGCATGGTGCAACTTGCCCATAGATAAGGCGCGCACGAGGAGGTCGACCTCGGAAGATGCCACTGCCTTGCCACTGGATGCAGTGTAATCCTGCGGTTTAGCGACAAAAGCAACCTTAGGGGTATGATGGCGATTGGCAGCTTCTTCAATGGTAGAAACTAATCCCATCTTTACCGCACCGTGAACTCGAATGCTCTCAAACATCGCCAGCGCTTTGCTGTCACCATTAATGGCATCCTGCAATTCAGTGCCTGTATAGCCAATATCTTCTGCATTGACGAAAATCGTCGGAATTCCAGCACTGATCATGGTGGCCTTGAGCACACCTACATCGGGCACGTCCAGATCATCGACCAGGTTACCGGTAGGAAACATGGCACCCTCACCGTCGGCAGGGTCCATAAATTCCACTTCCACTTCAGCCGCCGGAAACGTCACTCCGTCCAGCTCAAAGTCCCCGGTTTCCTGAACTTCACCATTGGTCATAGGTACATGGGCAACAATGGTCTTACCAATATTGGCCTGCCAGATGCGCACGGTGCAGATGCCATTTTCTGGCACTCTGTCGGGCTCCACAAAACCGCTATTGATGGCAAAGGCACCCACGGCGGCGGTGAGATTGCCGCAGTTACCACTCCAATCAACAAACGGCTTATCGATGGAAACCTGACCAAACAGGTAGTTCACATCGTGATCGGCTTTATCGCTGGGCGATAAAATTACCGTTTTGCTGGTGCTTGAAGTAGCGCCACCCATGCCGTCGGTCTGCTTACCGTAGGGATCCGGGCTGCCAATCACGCGTAGCAGCAAGTTGTCACGGGCCTGCCCCGGCACTTGTGCAACTTCGGGCAGATCTTGCAAGCGGAAGAAAACGCCCTTGCTGGTTCCCCCGCGCATATAAGTCGCGGGGATTTTTATTTGAGGAGCAAACTTCATAACTCAGACCGTCGCTTCTGCTTCGAGGAAGTCTTTGGCAAAGCGCTGCAAAACACCCCCAGCCTCATAAATGGAAACTTCTTCTGCGGTATCCAAACGACAGGTAACAGGAGCCTCAATCGTCTCACCATTGGCACGGTGGATAAGCAAGGTCAGCGTGGCATGGGGAGTGCGCTCACCGATTACGTCGAAACTCTCGGTACCGTCGATACCCAGGGTTTCACGGGTAGTGCCCGGCTTAAACTCCAGCGGCAGTACACCCATACCGATCAGGTTGGTGCGGTGAATTCGCTCGAAGCCTTCGGCCACAATCGCTTCCACACCCGCAAGGCGCACACCTTTCGCAGCCCAGTCACGGGAGGAGCCCTGCCCGTAATCGGCACCTGCAATGATAATCAGAGGCTGCTTCCGATCCATATAGGTCTCGATGGCTTCCCACATGCGGGTAACCTGCCCTTCCGGTTCGACACGAGCCAGGGAGCCCTGACGGACCTCGCCGTTATCATCGCGCACCATTTCGTTGAGTAGCTTCGGGTTGGCGAAAGTTGCACGCTGGGCAGTGAGGTGGTCGCCACGGTGGGTCGCGTAGGAGTTAAAGTCCTCCTCCGGCAATCCCATTTTCGCCAGGTATTCACCGGCAGCACTGCTGGCCAGAATGGCATTGGACGGAGACAAGTGGTCGGTAGTGATATTATCACCCAGCACCGCCAGCGGGCGCATCCCCTTCAAGCTGCGCTCGCCTGCAAGGGCACCTTCCCAATAAGGTGGGCGGCGGATATAGGTGCTCATCGGGCGCCAGTCGTAGAGTGCGTGGCCCTGCTCTTCTGCGGCATCCCGCTCTTCGAACATGGGAATATACACATCGCGGAACTGCTGTGGCTTCACGCTCTGACGTACAATCGCATCGATCTCTTCATCGCTGGGCCAGATGTCTTTCAGGGTAATCGGGTTGCCATCGGCATCGTATCCCAGCGCATCTTTTTCAATATCGAACCGGATGGTGCCGGCAATAGCGTAGGCAACGACCAGCGGCGGTGAAGCCAGGAAAGCCTGCTTGGCATAGGGGTGGATACGACCGTCGAAGTTGCGGTTGCCGGACAGGACCGCAGTAGCATACAGGTCGCGATCGATCACTTCCTGCTGAATTTTCGGGTCCAGGGCACCGCTCATACCGTTACAGGTGGTGCAGGCGAAAGCCACTACGCCGAAACCCATCTGCTCCAGATCCGGTAGCAGGTCGGCCTCTTCCAGATACATTTTTACAGTTTTAGAGCCTGGAGCCAGGGATGACTTGACCCAGGGTTTGCGGGTCAGGCCGAGCTTATTCGCATTGCGGGCAATCAGGCCTGCGGCAATCATATTGCGCGGGTTACTGGTATTGGTGCAGCTGGTAATCGCGGCAATAATCACAGCACCATCGGGCATCTCACCGGCTTTCTCTTCCCAGGCTTTAGCGATACCGCGATTAGCCAGTTCCGAGGCCGGCAGCAGCGCGTGGGGGTTGGAGGGGCCAGCAAGGTTGCGACCCACTGTGTCCAGGTCAAACTTCAGTACGCGCTCGTATTCGGCATCCTTCAAGGTGTCGGACCAAAGGCCCGTTTCCTTGGCAAACTTCTCTACCAAAGCTACCTGCTCATCATCGCGGCCGGTGAGTTTGAGGTAGTCGATGGTTTGCTCATCGATAGAGAACATGGCCGCAGTAGCGCCATACTCCGGTGTCATATTGGAAATAGTGGCGCGATCGCCCAGGGTCAGGTTGGAAGCCCCCTCACCATAAAACTCCAGGTAGGCTCCGACCACGCGCTCGCGGCGCAGGAATTCAGTGAGAGCCAATACCAAGTCGGTACCAGTAATACCCGGCTGCAACTTTCCGGTGAGTTCCACCCCAACAATATGCGGCAGACGCATATAAGAGGCGCGGCCAAGCATCACGCTCTCAGCTTCCAGGCCGCCAACACCCACAGAAATCACACCCAGAGCGTCTACCATCGGCGTGTGGCTATCGGTACCGACACAGGTATCCGGGAAGGCCACGCCCTCGCGCACCTGCACCACCGGAGACATTTTCTCCAGGTTGATCTGGTGCATGATGCCGTTACCGGGGGGAATCACATCGACGTTTTCAAATGCGGTTTTTGTCCAGTTGATAAAGTGGAAGCGGTCTTCGTTACGACGCTCCTCTACCGCACGATTTTTTTCAAAAGCATCCTTCTCAAATCCGGGGTGCTCTACCGCGAGGGAGTGATCCACAATCAACTGGGTGGGAACCACTGGATTTACCTTGGCGGGATCACCGCCTTTATCGGCAATGGCATCGCGCAGACCGGCCAGGTCTACCAGCGCAGTTTGGCCGAGGATGTCGTGGCACACCACTCGGGCTGGAAACCAAGGGAAGTCCAACTCGCGCTTGCGCTCAATAATCTGTTTCAGGGAGTCGGTCAGTTTTGCCGGCTCGCAGCGACGCACCAAGTTTTCCGCCAGAATACGTGAGGTATACGGCAGTTTGGCATAGGCTCCGGGCTGGATCGCGTCAACAGCGGCTCGGGTATCGAAATAATCGAGGTCTGTACCGGGCAGTGATTTGCGGTAATCAGTATTCATAGCAGGTAAATCAGTCGAATCTTTTTTAAAATCGTGTCTCTTCTGAGGGTGGCTCCAGGCCACTCACCAAAGGCAACCTGGAGCCGGCACACCGGGTGTGCCTCATTTCAAAAGTGAAATGAAAATTAACCGCGCTCAGCGATTGGAGTTACTGTACGGGGCTCAACACCTACGTACTCCGCACTCGGGCGAATAATGCGGTTATCAGCGCGCTGCTCGAATACATGTGCAGCCCAGCCGGTAACGCGGGACATTACAAAAATCGGGGTAAACAATTTTGTGGGAATACCCATAAAGTGATACGCGGAAGCGTGGAAGAAGTCTGCATTACAGAACAATTTTTTCTCGCGCCACATCACTTCTTCACAGCGAACAGATACCGGGTACAGCACGGTATCACCAACATCCTCAGCCAACTTTTCAGACCAGCCTTTGATAATCTCATTGCGCGGGTCGGACTCGCGGTAAATGGCGTGGCCGAAGCCCATAATCTTCTCTTTGCGCTCCAGCATGCCCAGCAGTTCTTTCTCTGCTTCGTCTGGATTGGCGAAACGCTCGATCAGTTCCATTGCCGCTTCGTTGGCACCACCATGCAGAGGACCACGCAGGGTGCCGATAGCACCGGTGATGCAGCTGAACAGATCGGACAAAGTGGAAGCACAAACGCGAGCGGTAAAAGTAGACGCGTTAAATTCGTGCTCTGCATACAGAATCAGGGAAACGTTCATGACCTGCTCGTGCAGTTCATTGGGTTTCTCATCGCGCAGCATATGCAGGAAGTGGCCGCCAATGCTGTCGTCATCGGTTTCAGTTTCGATGCGTACATTGTCGTGGGTGAAACGGTACCAATAGCAGATTATGGAGGGGAATGCGGCCAGCAGGCGATTGGCTTTATCCAACTGCTGGGCGAAGGATTCTTCACCTTCCAGGTTACCCAACATGGAACAACCGGTGCGCATTACATCCATAGGATGGGCATCAGCCGGAATGCGCTCAAGCACTTCTTTTAATGCCTGCGGCAGGCCACGCTTGGCTTTCAGCAGCGCCTTGTACTCCGCCAGCTCTCCCTCAGTGGGTAATTCCCCATAGAAAATCAGGTAGGCAACTTCTTCAAACTCACAGTGCTGGGCCAGATCTTTAATATCGTAACCGCGGTAAGTCAGGCCGGAACCGGATTTGCCCACTGTAGAAAGTGCAGTTTTACCTGCTACCTGGCCGCGCAGACCAGCACCGCCCAATGCTTTCTCTACCATCTTCTTATTTCCCCTGTTGTATACACACTTGCTGTGTTCATCCAATTGAAAGCGCAGCGCCCGGCTTTCGCACCGGGCTGCTTGGGAGCCTCTGAATAACTCCGTAATGCCTACTTATTGAAAAGTTCGTCCAGCTTCTGTTCAAACTCGTGATAATTTAGGTAATCGTACAGCTCCTCACGAGTCTGCATGGTATCGACAACCGCTTGCTGATCGCCATTTTGCAGGATACTGGTATAAACATTTTCCGCCGCACGGTTCATCGCACGGAACGCCGACAGTGGATACAGTACGATATCTGCGCCCGCTTCGCCCAAATCTTTGGCGTTATACAGCTTGGTTTTACCAAACTCGGTAATATTCGCCAAAATCGGCACATTTAGCGCGTCTTTAAAGGCACGATAGTGCTCTAGCTCAGTAACCGCTTCCGCGAAAATGCCGTCGGCGCCAGCCTCAATACAGGCCTGGGCGCGTTCAATAGCCGCATCGAGCCCTTCCTGTGCAAAGGCATCGGTGCGGGCCATTACAAAGAAATCATCATCGGTACGGGCATCTACTGCCGCTTTGATACGGTCGACCATCTCCTGCTTGGAAACAATCTCTTTATTCGGGCGATGGCCACAGCGCTTCTGCGCTACCTGATCTTCAATGTGTACCGCAGCGGCACCAGCGCGGATCATCTCTTTAATGGTGCGGGAAATGTTGAAAGCGCCGCCCCAACCAGTATCGACATCCACTAAAAGCGGCAACTCACTGGCAGCAGTTATACGGCGCACATCCTCCAGTACATTATCGAGACTGGTCATACCCAAGTCCGGCAGACCGTAGGAGGCGTTGGCAACACCGGCGCCAGACAGGTAAATCGCCTTGTGACCAATACGTTCGGCCATAATGGCGGAATAGGCGTTGATGGTACCAACCACTTGCAGCGGTTGATTCTCGGCGAGTGCAGCGCGGAAACGCGCGCCAGCAGAAGGCTTTTGGCTCATGCTCTACCTCAGTTTCTTTTCAATGTTTATTCTCGAGGCGCGGATATGCCGGCGCATTAACAGCTCCGCCAGCTCACCATCCCCGGCCTCAATGGCCTCAATAATATGGTTGTGCTCGCGGAAAGCCCGCTGGGCCCGGGGACTGGCCATCCCCAACTGGTAGCGATACATACGAACACGGTAATAAAGTCGATTGCACAGGGTATCGATCAGAAGATCATTCTTTGATGCCTGCACGATACGGAAATGAAAATCAAAATCCCCTTCCGGCTGGAAGTACGCCTTACCGGCCTGCAGCTCTTCCTGCTGCTCATGGTGATAGAGCATTTGGCGCAGCTCGACCAGGTCTTCCTCGGTGCGCTGTTCCGCTGCCAGACGGCAAGCCATACCCTCGAGGGCTTCGCGAACTTCATAGAGTTCCAGTAAGCCGCGCTCACTTAACTCTACAACCCGGGCTCCGACATTGACCTTACGTTCCAGCAGCCCCAAAGACTCCAGGCGCATCACTGCTTCGCGCAAACTCCCGCGACTGGCATTAAAGCGGCGCGCCAGTTCCGGCTCGCTAATTTTGCTGCCAGAGGCGATTTGCCCCTCCACAATTTCAGCGCGCAAAGTCAGAAATAAGCGTTCAGCAAGGCTTTGACGCTCCTCTGAAGCTGAACCGGCAGTACCAACTACAGTCATGCAAGACCTGGATTGTCGACAATCTTAATGGGGCATGACATTAAATCACCAGCATTCTCTCGTCAACTGCAGGCATCCCCGATTAAACATTAAGGATTGTTGACAATAGGGCAAAATAGGTGACTTTCAACAGAGCAGTAGTCTTGCCATGTTTAAGTGGGCATAATAGCGCCCGCGCCAGATGAGCCTGTTCGACTAACGCGAGCGCTCTATGCTTTATTTGGGGCTTAGGGAAAATCCCACAGAAAGAATATCCAGGCCTCGGAACAGCGCTTGTTTTAGGCTGCCACCACCCAGGTTACAGACAGAGTTATGCCGAAGAGTATTATCAGGCGATGGCTGCCAAGCCCCGAAGAAGTTAGAGCCAACAACGGCCTCAAATTTCTGGGGACTCTTCTCCACGACCCCAACCTTTTTCATTTGAACCGACACTCAGTCTCGGTCGCATTTGCGGTTGGCGTATTTACCAGCTTCCTCCCTTTGCCAGGGCAAATGGTTATTGCCGCCCTGCTCGCACTTTGGCTGCGCTGCAATCTACCTTTGTCGATGATTCTTGTATGGATCAGTAACCCGATCACCATGCCGGCTATTTTCTTTAGCACTTACAAGCTCGGCGCCTGGGTTCTGGGGGCGCCACCGGTGGATTTCAGCATCGAACTGTCGTGGGAATGGTTGACCAGTGAAGTCGGGAAGATCTGGCTGCCACTATTTACCGGCTCTCTGATTGCCGGGGCATTCTTTGCGACAGTGGCCTATTTTGCCATGCGTGCCCTCTGGCGCTGGCACGTTGTGAAAAGATGGAAATTGCGAATCCAAAGGCGATCAGCGGTCAGTTAATTTTTCCCACTGTAAACCCTCTGCAGGCACCAACAGGCAAAAGCCCCTGAAGCAATTGCCAGCAATGCCTGCAGGTAATACTCGGTAAGAGCACCTAGCACCAGAGCTGCAATAGCTCCAACAAATAAAGCCTTGCGGGCCACCTTAATTTTGGCAGTAGCCGCAGCCAACGCGGCCGCCCACACCACCATAAACGCTGAAAGTACCGCCCCCAGTGAAACAATCCAAATGGGCCAGATCTCCCACCCCTCTGCGTAGCAAACAGAACCACTACGCATATCAGGCGGACAAAAAACCCTTAGGTACCACCCATCCAGCATCAAGGTAAAACAAGCAGCCAGCACCCAAGCCAAAATTGCGGCGGGCACCGGCAGATATCTTCTAAAAATTGATACCCTACCCAAAAGCCCGGCCCGACTTACTCATTGCGCAAGGCCGCTGCCGGCTGAACCCGACTGGCCTTAAAGGCCGGATACAAAGTTGCCAGCAAGCTAAGCAGAAAGCCCGCCGCCACAACCAGTGCCACGTCTGCCCATACCAACTGGGACGGCAAATAATCCACGGGATAGACATCAGACTTTAGGAACTGGATGCCGAGTATTGACTCCAGCCCCGCTACCAATTTGGTCACCGTCAGCGAGCCCAACACCCCCAACGCACCACCAACTACAGCCCCCACAAGCCCGACCAACGCCCCCTGACTCACAAAAGTCAGCAAAATCTGTCGGGTACTGGCACCCATAGTACGGAGGATGGCGATATCAGTATGCTTATCGATAACCACCATCACCAAAGTGGAAACCACATTAAAAGCGGCAATCGCAATAATCAGGAAAACCAGTAACCCCACCAGGTTGCGGGACATCTGAATAGCCTGGTAGAGGTTGCCGTGGGTTCGGCTCCAATCAGTACCGTAGAAATTACCCCGAGGCAGGTCTTGCAGAAGACGCCGCATAATCCAGTTGGCCTCGAGCATTTCATTGACCCGTAACTGGACCCCTGCCCCACCGCTACCTCCAGCCAGAGTCCTGGCCTGCTGCCAGGCAACCAGGGCGAGAGATTGATCCAATACAGTGCCAGAGTGAAAAACCTGCGCCACTTTAAATCCAGCAACCCTGGCTGCCTTGCGTGCACCGGTGGCACTATCGTTATTTGGTACAATCAGGGAAAGGTAATCACCCGCCTCAACCCCCAACTTCTCAGCGAGCCCTTTACCCAGAACCACACCCGGTTCAGATGGGTCCAGCAAGGCATCGAAGGATGAGGATTCAAGGAAGTCCCCGATATTGGAGACTTCGGTAATTGTCTCCGGGTTGACCCCCTGCACCAACAGCGGCGTCACTTCAGCCCCACGCCTGGCAAGCGCATTGACCTGCCACACTTCTGCCGCGGAGAGAACCGCAGGGTCGGAAACCAATTGTTGGCGCAACTGGGCCCAATCCACATCAGGGCTCCCGTTGTAAATAGTGACATGGGGCATGATTCCCAGGATTCGCTCGCGCAACTCCCGGTCAAAACCATTCATCACCGACATCACCACAATCATCAAGGCGACACCGAGGATCAAACCAATCATCGATAAACCGGAAATGAATGAGACCAAACCGGCCGAATCGTCATTTCTGCGCTGCGCACCGGCATAGCGAAGCCCAATATAGGCGGGAAGAGGCTTAAACATGATCACCCTGGTGCCAGTCAGCAGTCAGCCGCCCATCGATCAGATGCAGACAGCGATCCAGGGCTGCCGCCAGATCCGGGTCATGGGTAACAATCACAAAGCTAATTCCCATCTCCTGATTCAAGCGATCCATCAATTTATGGATCTCTGCCGCCGTAGCCCGATCCAGATTGCCGGTGGGTTCATCCATCAAAACACAGGCAGGCCTTGTCACCAGTGCCCGGGCAATGGCCACCCGCTGCCGTTCACCGCCAGAAAGCTGTGATGGCTTGTGCCCCATGCGCTCACCCAGGCCTACCGCCGTGAGCATCGCCTCGGCCTCTTTGCGGGCTTCGGCAACTGAACGCTTGCCGATCAGTAATGGCATGGCGACATTTTCCAGGGCGGAAAACTCGTTAAGCAAATGGTGAAACTGGTATACAAAACCGAGACTGCTATTTCTCAACCAGCCCCGCTCATTGGCGTTGAGTTCAGCGAGATTCTTACCCGCAACCCAGACCTCACCGGAGCTTGGGGTATCGAGGCCACCAAGCAAGTTGAGCAGTGTCGATTTACCAGAGCCAGAAGCGCCGACGATGGCCAATTTCTCGCCCCGCTTTACCTCAAGCTCAACACCACTCAGAACCTCCAGGTCCCGGCCTCCCTGGCGATAATGTTTGCGCAATTGCCGACAAGCCAAAACAGCACCATCCGGGGCCGGAGCTGGCTGCGCTTTTTCCGTATCTATTTCCACTCGACTGTTCATCAAATTATTCGCTGTCTCTCAACATCTATAAATCACACCAAAACAGGCCGACTTATATAAATTATTCGTAACGCAAAGCTTCCGCCGGCTCAATCTGTGCCGCTCGCCAGGCAGGAAATATCGTTGCCAGCAGGCTCATACAAATTGCCGCCGTTAACACCACCACTGCATCGCCGACACGGAATTCAGAAGGCAGGTAACTAACAAAGAAAACACGGGGATCAAATATCTTGGCGCCTACTACCGACTCAATCCAGCTCACCATTTCAGTCAGGTTCATCGCTATCACGATGCCTAAAACAGCACCGGCAAAAGCGCCGATAATGCCAATGGCACTGCCCTGAATCACAAATACCGCCATAATCTGACGGGAGGTCAGCCCCAATGTTCGCAACACTGCAATATCGGAGCGCTTATCCGCAACCATCAGTACTAATGCGGAGACAATATTGAATGCGGCCACGGCGACAATAATCATCAGCATCAACGTAACAACAGTCTTCTCCATTTTAACTGCTTGGAAAAGACTTCCCTGGGAATCCCCCCAATCTTCACCCTGAAAACCCTCGCCCAGCTCATTTGCATAAACAGAAACAAGCCCCAGCGCATTGTCCATATCGTCAAAGCGCAACTGCAGCCCCTGGACCTTACCCGTCATCCGGGTCAGGCGCGCAGCATCTTCAATATTGATCAGCGCGAGATTCTGATCCACCTGCGCACCCACAGAGAAAACACCGGCAACCGTGAAACGCTTTGTTCTGGGGAATATACCAGCGGGGGTCACGCTGACTTCTGGCAGGGTCAGTATTACCGAATCTCCGGGAATCACATTGAGCTGATGGGCAAGGATTCGCCCCAGAACCACCCCGTAGCTGCGGGGCTCGAGCAAATCCAGGTTACCCATCACCATATGCTCACCGACGGTAGACACCTTGCGCAGCGCTTGCGGTTCCACACCTTGGAACTGGGCACCGTGACTGCTGCCATGAGCACTCAAGAGGGCGTAGCCATTCACAAAAGGGCTGGTCGCTTCGACATGTGGCTGAGCTTCCAACTGCCGTGCAGGTGTCTCCCAGTCCACAAGACCGCCTTCCCGCTCGACAAAGCCGTGAGGTACAACACTTAGTATTCGGGTTTTAAGCTCACGATCGAAGCCGTTCATAACAGAAGCGACAACGATCAACGCAAAAACACCAAGGGCCATTCCCAGTAGAGAAAAGCCATTGATAAAGGAAATAAACTGCTGCCTGCGGCGGGCAGCCACGTAGCGCAGACCAATAAATAGGGGGACAGGTTTTAACATAGGGTCGATTTAAACGGAAAAACGTCAGGAAATCCAAAGATTTAGGCAAGTTTACCGAACGTTGTAAGTCTTGAGCTGGGCCTTCAGGCGCTTCAACGCCTCTTCATCCCACTCCTCTGGCTCTGTAAGGGCAAGCCACGCCAGGGTGTATCCCCACGGGGTGTACCGATGGCCAAAAGACAATGGAGCGAGTCCTACATTTAAGTCTGCCAGCAGCTGCAAGCCGGTAACTAGAGGGTACCACTGGAGATCCGGCGATACATCAGGTCCTCTGGGATGGTTCAACCATTCGGGCCTTTCCAGCGCCCAGCGCACACTAAAGAATACTATCGGATCACTGGCGTGCTGCAAAAATGCAATCCTGAACTCACCCCATGGCTCACGACCAATATAGCCTCCGTATTGGTTACCAAAGCGCACCACCTCTCCCCCTTTAAACTCTGGCAGCCAGGCGGGAGTGCCCGGATCTCGATTTCTGACAATCCGGCTCCACATGCCTACACCGAGGGGCGGTCCTGCCCAAAGGGCTCCATCAATCGGGTCATCGATAATGTCATAGAAGTCGAAGGAGTCTTCGGAAAGTTGAGCGCCAAGACTGAGGCCAAACAAGTAAACTCGGGGCCGCTCATCTTCTGGCAACTCCGTCCAATAATCATAAATGACCTTAAACAGTGCTCGCGCCGACTCAAGCCCCTCAGAATCATCCGCCATCAGCGCTATCGGGCTGGATAAATAGGAATACTGCGCCGCAACAGTGGCGGTATTACCTCGATATAAAAACTCTAAAGAATTTACAGCACCGGGATCAACCCAGCCGGCGCCGGTTGGAGTTGCCACTAATAAGATCTCACGCCGGAATGCACCAACCCGCTTTAACTCCTCCAGCGCCAACTGAGCGCTCTTCATGGGCGTCACAGCACTATCAAGCCCAACGAAAACCCTGATGGGCTGTACTGCAGAACCTGCCACCTCTTTTATTTCTTCCTCTGTCGGCCCCAGCGTTAAGAACCGGCGCCCTTGATTGCCAATGTCATCCCACTTAATCAGCGAATTGGCGCCACCAGGAAGATTGGGGTCTGCCGGAGGGGGAATACTCTTCGCATAAGAATTATCTAGCCGCTGATAGGTCGATGAAATCACATGCAAACCTGCTTTCAACAGCACCCCATTAAAAACAGCCCAGTAAAGGAGCACAGCCACCAACACACCCACAAGCATCGCCACTCGCTCGGGCACATGCTGCTCCACATAGCAAGCCACCAGGAGGACTATTCGCTGAAACCCTTTTCCAAGGCACCACAACACCAGGAACATAAGGAGAGATATTACAGCGATCGTAATAGGCTCAACGGATCCAACCTGCTCCATACCCATAAGGGCGCGGATAGAGTTCTGCCACTTCACTCCCTGCCAGAGAGAAACAAGAAAAAGAAGGAGACATACGGCTAATACACTTCGATCAAATAGGCGCCTTTGCCATGTAGAAATCGGCAAATTGGGGATACCCAGGTATTTCCAAAGCCAACTCAGAAAGACGCCGAAAACATAGCCGACAAAGAACGCAACGCCGCCCAGTATTCCCTGCATTACATCACTGCGAGGAATAAGGGATGGCGTAAGGGAGAGCGCAAAGCAGATGGAACCAATAAGAAGGCCGAGAATTGAAAAGGTATTAACCAGCCTCATTCTTGTCCGCTCGACAAGCCAAGCATAATTAACAGCCTAGCATAGGCGCCGATACAGCCAGCCAAGCCGTCTTCTGTTAAATCGCATCAAAATTCGAAGTAGTAGCGTTGCAAGAATTTAGCCATCAACTCATGGCACCTAACATTCCAAAGAGGCGCATTTATTTCTATTCTTGGCGCGAAAACGTGAAGAATAACAGGAGCATTGGCGGAAATTCTGTTTTAATGGGACGGCTAATGGAACATCTACATCGGAGAACAAAAAATGTTCAGCAGACTCCGCAGCGGATTGAATTGTCTCGCTGGCTCAATGGCACTACTTCTTACTTTTGGCGCCCAGGCGACAACCATTGAAGTACCCGTAGGCACCCAGGGTGGGGAGCTCACCATTGAAGAAGTCCGTGGGCTTAAAAAACATGATGTGACCTCACGCCTGGGAGAACCCCTTGGTATTGAGGGGCCAATTGGCGAACCCGCCATCACGCGCTGGGAATACGGCGAGTTCTACGTTTTCTTTGAACAGGACACCGTCCTACACACAGTGAAAAAACCCAGCGGCTGATCTAGCGCATTCTGGCAGGCGCTCAACTGAAGCTGCCTGCCTCACCCAAAGTGAAGCACCCCACTCTAGCTGCAGCTGCAGCTGCAAGATAATTCAGCCCCGCCCTTTTGCTGATTCGGAAATTTAAGATCACAGCAACCTGAATCAACCACCTCCAACTGGAGTTACAAGCCGTGCGCTATATCGCCATTCTGCTTTTTACATTAACCACTATTGCCCAGGCTGAAGTCACCCTGGTGGAAGTGATTAAGTCCGAAAACAAAATGCTCTTGCTCGATGGCGACAAGGTTATAAAGAGCTACCATGTAGCCTTCGGCGGGCAACCCCAAGGACACAAGCAGCAGGAAGGCGATGAAAAAACCCCTGAGGGACACTACACGCTGGATTACAAAAAAGAAGACTCCTCTTATTATCGGGCAATGCATATTTCCTATCCCAATGCCGAAGACCGCGCTCAAGCTGAGGCTCGAGGAGTCTCGCCAGGTGGCTTCATTATGGTCCATGGCCAGCGCAATCGACTCGGCTGGCTCGCTCCAATCACCCAACGTTTTAACTGGACTGATGGTTGTATTGCCCTTACCAATGACGAGATGGATGAGTTTATGGCACTCGTAAAAATCGGCACCCCCATTGCAATCCGCTGGTGAAACATCACCAAGATAGAGGCCATAACAGCTCTTCAAAGTCCTTAGGGAGATTTTGAAGAACTGCCCGATAGCCAAGGGACTGGATTTCCCCTCTACAACCAGTCAATATGCCCGCCGTAACTTCACCTTGGTGGGGTGGTCAACTTTTAGGCAAGCTGACAGAACACCACCTTCCGGACTAATGAGAAACCGATAGAAAATGACAGTAAAAGTCGAATCCGTAGATAGCCTATTGAAATCCAGCGGTCGCGAGGGCGAAGAAGTCCGCGTTCAAGGCTGGATCAGAACCCGCCGCGACTCCAAAGCCGGCCTCTCTTTCCTGGCCGTACATGACGGCAGCTGCTTTGATCCAATCCAGGTCGTTGCTGAGAATCACCTGCACAATTACCAGTCAGAAGTTCAGCGCCTGACTACCGGCTGCGCGGTAGATATCCTCGGTACCATCAAACCATCCGAAGGCAAGGGTCAGTCTATCGAACTGCTCGCCACCGAAGTCCAGGTTGTCGGCTGGGTGGAAGACCCGGATACCTATCCCATGTCCCCCAAGCGCCACACTATGGAGCACTTGCGCGAACACGCTCACCTGCGCCCGCGCACCAATGTCAGTGGTGCCGTAGCCCGCGTACGTAACTGTATCGCCCAAGCGATTCACCGTTTTTATCACGAGAACGGCTTCCTCTACGTGCACACCCCAATTCTCACCGCTTCTGACTGTGAAGGTGCTGGCGAGATGTTCCGGGTCAGTACCCTGGATATGGAGAACTTACCGCGCACAGATAAAGGTGCAGTGGACTACAGCAAGGACTTCTTCGGCGAAGAGAGCTTCCTCACTGTATCCGGCCAGCTGAATGTTGAGAGCTACTGCCTGGCCATGTCCAAGGTGTACACCTTCGGCCCCACCTTCCGTGCAGAAAACTCCAATACCACTCGCCACCTGGCAGAGTTCTGGATGGTTGAGCCGGAAGTTGCCTTTGCAGACCTGGCAGATGTAGCCGATCTCTCTGAGCAAATGCTGAAGTATGTATCCAAGGCGGTACTGGAAGAGCGCGCCGATGATATGGCCTTCTTTGCTCAGCGCATCGACAAGGAGGCTATCAGCCGCCTGGAGAATATCATCGACAACGATTTCGCCCGTATCAACTACTCCGAAGCGATTGAAATCCTGGAAAGCTGCAAAGAGAAGTTCGAGTTCCCCGTATCCTGGGGTATTGATCTGGCCTCTGAGCACGAGCGCTACCTGGCTGAGAAGCACTTCAAAAAGCCAGTTATCGTGATGAACTATCCGAAGGACATCAAAGCCTTCTACATGCGCATGAACGACGATGGTAAAACTGTTGCCGCAATGGACGTTCTGGCACCGGGAATCGGCGAAATTATCGGCGGTGCCCAACGTGAAGAGCGTTTGGAGAAGCTCGATGAGCGTATGGATGAAATGAATGTACCCAAGGAACACCTGGACTGGTACCGCGACCTGCGCCGCTACGGTACAGTGCCTCATGCGGGCTTTGGCCTGGGCTTTGATCGCATCGTGTCCTACGTGACCGGCATGGGCAACATCCGCGATGTAATCCCCTTCCCGCGCACACCAAAGAACATCTCGTTCTAAATAAAAAGCCCCGCGTTGCGGGGCTTTTTATTTCACATACCAATCTTCAAGCGCTCAGCCCACTTGCTGTAGCAATGATGTCATCGCTCGCCTTTTCACTGATCATATAGACCGGCACCACAATGAAGAAACCGGGGATTCGGGGGAATACCGAAGCATCCACCACCCTTAAATTATTGGTGCCGTGAACCCGGAATTTACTGTCGACAACTGCCATAGGATCACTGGCAGGCCCCATTTTATTGGAACAGGAAGCGTGATGCCCCCAAGCTTGGTTCTTAACAAAATCGCCAATTTGCTGATCTGACTGAACCTCTTTACCGGGCAATAATTCCCTGGAGACCTGCTTGCTCACAATAGGGCCCGACATAATATCCCTGGAAATTTTTACCCCCTCAACAACTGCCTGAAGGTCCTCTCCCAGAGCATCATTACCCTCACCAAAATAGTGGAAATTGATTTCAGGTGTGTCCCTGGGATCAGCAGATTGCAGGGTCACACGCCCGGCGGTATTGTTCGTATGGCCTTTCAGTACAATCCAGGAGAAACGGTCTTTGTAGTCCCGCAATGCCTGGGAGTACCCGGGAAAGTAGCCGTGGAAGTCGGAGGGCACTCCGAAAATAAACAAGTCGGGATCTTCCAGCTCCGGCTTGGAACGTTTGACCAGAGACAATACTGGACCATTTCCACTATAGGGCCCCTGATTGAACCAGCCATAGCGATAGCGATTTAAGCAGGGATCATTCCCCTCCCCCCAAGTACAATCTTTAAGAAGGGCAAGATCCTCACTCATCTCACTAACGATTCCGACCTCGTAGCGATCCTGGAGGTTCTCTCCTACCCCAGGCAGATCTACCAGGGGCTCTATGCCGTGATCTCGGAGCTCATGGGCGGGACCAATTCCCGACAACTTGAGAAGTTGCGGGCTATTGAAGGCCCCTCCAGACAAGATAACCTCGCGATTTGCCCGCACTTGCCTCAAGACTCCGGCAGTACCACTTTCGTCGTGGTAAGGGTCTGCCTTATACAGGCTCGCCCCCTCTAAAAACTCCACTCCAACAGCAGTATTCCCCTCAAACAACACACGAGTTGCCAGTGAATTTGTACGAATATGAAGCAAGTTTGGGTAAACTGACTGGGTATCTAAGAGGTATTCGCGCACACTGGTACGGCGGTTTCGACTATCTGCTGCCATAGGGGCGATAAAAGGCCCTTCCTGGCCACTGGCCACGTCCCAATGATTGATATCCAGGCGAAGATTGCCGCTGATAATTTTTTCCAAGGCCCCTTCGAGCCCATATTTGGCCAGCGCAGCCTGGGCAACTTTCAAGATCGCCGGGTCTTCCAGCAATAACGCGGGGTTGCCGCGATTCGTAGGCAGCCAACCATCAAAACCGTGGCGGGATGGGTTAGAGAAAATTGGGCGGGGCACATATTCACAACGCTCTAAACGCTCAAAATATCGCCGCATATTTGCGCTATCCCAGGAAATATCCCCTGTATCCCGTGCTATGCGGTCAAAATCATTGTTATGTGGATAAACTGTAATCAGTGCATGGTGCGTGGTACAACCACCGATAGTACTCGCCCGTGGGTAGAGGATTCCCTTCCCGGAAACATATTTTTCGTCCAGTTGCTGCTGATTGATATCCGCATAATGCTTAACAAAAAAGTCCCAGCTCAATTTGGGGTCTTCAGACGCAAAGGGGTGCCATGCTGGAATATTATGGGTGTCATCACTAGGGTCATCAGCACCAGCTTCCAACACCAAAACAGAAAATCCCGCCTTTGCCAAATTTACCGCTAATGGCCCTCCACCCGCACCCGACCCAATAATCACGTAGTCATATTGATCATAGAAATTCCGATCCAACATTGAGAGAGCGGAAACCAATCCTGTTGAAGCCGCGCTGGCAGCAATACCCAGTTGCACCGCTCCTTTAGTAAAATTTCTACGACTAATTTTTTTGCTCGACACTTTCTTGTCAATCGAATCCTTCTCTTCCATAGTGCTTATCCATTTTTATACGTTGTATCCGAGATAAGCATTATGCACGCCAGATTTTGCAATTCTGTCTTACAGAAATTGCTTTAATCTAAAACTCGACCTACTTACCAACGCGAGGATGTATCACATGCCTAAAAGATATATCGACGCAAGACTTCTTAAATGAAATTAAATAAACCTCTCCCATTCCACCTGGAGACCCCAGAAGAGAAGCACCTGTGAGGCATCAAATAAAAGGAAAACGAGTTTTTAAGCTGGCCAAAATCAAAGGTCACTCTTCAAAATTCAATCAGCCAGATAAACCTTCAAACACCACCTCAAAAAGGAAACATAAATAAATTTGAATAACTGCAAGGCAGTTTATTATTTTAAGCATTACGCCAACGCTTAAAATAATAAATCACCCAGTCCGGCAAGTAACAAACTCAGATCACAACGGCGGTTTTCGTGAATTTTCTACACAATCAGTCGCTGGAATATTCTTAGCCCACCTATTGAGAGCTTAAAACATTGCCCAAAGTATCAATCTGTCTATATGATGCAATCATCGAATTTGATTGCGATTCTTGGAATAACAACTAGATTAATAAACACTAAAAAATAAAAGCGATCCGATTCAACCCAAAATCCTCAGGAGCATCGGACACAAGTTTTAGTTGATGACCGTGAGAAGGAGATCAGAATGTCTGGAAAAGAGCTCTATATCACCTACGAAGAACTTTTAAAACTCGAGAGTTTTAGAAAACCTAACTCAACACCAAGAAAACCACAAAACATTGATACCACCCACCTTGATGATATCGAAGTAATCATTGCCAACGGCAAAGGAATTCAAGCTCTCGATAGAGAAGCTATCAACAAACTACCACTAACAGGATGGGTTTGTAGATTTCCCGCCCACATTCACCCCCCAAAAGGGTTGAAACTCGTTCAAGTCAGCGAGCACCTATTGAATATTGCTCCGGCTAGAAATATGCCGCTGCAAAAATTTGAGGCTTTAGTCAAGGAACTCACTATCAGCGCCATCACAATATTCAAGAAGCAAGGTCGAGCCGTCTGATATATGACCCTGATCACGGCCGACTGCAAAACGGTATGCTATTGAGCTGCCGTTTTGCTATCTCTCCACTAAGTACTTACCCCCTAGCCTATTAATTTCTGAAATGCGATTAGCTTCCTGATGTAAGCTCGCATTTCCGGAGTATCAAATTTCCCCTGATAACGATCAGGATCGTTGACTGAGCGCCCCTTAATACCGGGACAGCCGCCAAATCGTATTAGTGTGGAAAAAGCAGGCATTAACTGCAACTCTTCTACCGAAGCCTTGATTTCTAAATCCAAATGATCTGAGTACTCTTCAATATATCTGGAAACCGTCCCCATACCTGAAAGTGTTTGTGCACAAACCATATTCCCAACTGTCCCAAACTTGGGGAATCGATGAACTTCTTTAAAGTCCACCTTATCAAAGCTGGCCAATAGATTTTCCTTCAATACCAACTCGGCAAACTCCAGGTGCTCCCCCTTTTTGGGTTTCAAGCCTGTCACCTGGTAGTGGAGCGCCTCAAAGGGAACAAAAAGATTGCTCCACCCCTTTTCAATTTTTGAAATTGCATATTCCTTATAAGCAGCTTTTTCCTGATACTTTTCGATAGTCTGAAAGATTGAAAGCGCCAGACCAACAACTGCCACCCCGGCTGCAACACCGCCTATCCTGGTTACCCTCTTCAGGCCAATTTGGGTTTCATCCCATGTCTTCCCATGAATTGCCAAAAGAGCCGCGATAGCTGTAAGTGCATGCCCTAAAATAGAAATAGTCAGATCCATAAGCTCCCCCAGAAAAAAATCAAATTTCAATATGCACTAAAAATCAAATCTTGGTATCACTATCTACCGATACCAGAAAATTTCAACACAGTAGATACACGCCACATTGCGAAAATCACCGCCAAACTATCTATTTTCATTAATAGGCAGGAACAAATAGAAAGATACACTTACTCAGAAAAGTTAATCAATAAGTTAAAATTACTATTTTTAGACGGGAGCCTTATAAGAAACCTAAAGCAAAACAATCGTACCCATTTGGGTTCACCTCATCGCACACAATTAAATAGCAATATACGAAGCTTGTACTTTTCCTGTGAATTTAATTAGAAAGTAGGCAGAGCAATAAGGGGCAAAGGTTGACTCACAAGATAGCGTTTTACTAACCATACTATTTAAGTCAAATCTCCTGACTCCATACAATTAATAAATTTAAAGGACTATTATAACAACCGACCCCCAACTACCTGCCGAACATCTCCTTTGCGACCCAAAGGCTACTATAGGGAACCTTTTTAAAACTTGACCCTGAATAGCTAACTACTATAACTATTCACAAGGTTGTATAACACGCAGCATCTTCTGACCAACTGGTATCCATATGATACATCTATTTGTACACGCAAATGTTAAGGACTTCAACGAATGGCACAGAGCGCTAAAGGAGTTTATGCCTATAGTTGAGCAAATGGGTGCTACTGCCACATCCGTATACCGGGAAATTGACAATCACCATAATGTGACCGTGATCCATGAATTTCCTTCGAAAGAGCATGCAATTAAATTTGTCAATAGTAGTGAACTTGAAGAAGCCAAGAAGAAGGCTGGCGTGCTTGTAACTCCAAAAATTTGGTATACAGAAAAATTATAATTATTCCTTATTTTGGCATAGAAATTTATAAAGCTATCTTCACCCCCAATAGGCCTATCCATTCAAGGGGTGTATCTTGATCAATGGCTCTTCCTTTATAAATAAGCTGACTCTAGAGTATCCCTCCACTAACAGTACCCATATAACAATACTGATAACCCCTGCCTTTAAAGTAACTTCATATACTTGACTGGCACATGATCAACCAGCCACACATTATTAGCAGAGCGATAAAAATCAAAACCATCTCGATGCATGGATTTAGCCTCCACCCTTAACAGTACGGGCTTGCCATACCTGGCACCAACAGATCGAGCAACAGCCTCAGATTCTGACAGGTGAACATGATGCCTTTGCATTTTCTTCAGTCCTTGCGCGAGGATATCTTCAACAAAACGCTCTGCAGTGCCATGGAGAAGCGCACCTGGTGGTTCAAGGGGGCTTAAATGTAAATTAATATCTACAGAATGTCCCTGATTGGCTCTGATAGAAAGACCATCATCACTTATAGAAAACCGCTGCTTATCATTGGTTTCCACAACGACAGAAACCAAATCCCTGTTTAGCTCAAAATCTACAGTTTTCTGAATCAACTCATCAACTGCCACCCATCCATTCTCATCCATAAACAAGCCGATGGCTTCAGGCTTATGCCTGAGCAGGTAGCTGAAGTATTTTGATATCCTACTCAGCTCTCTACTGAATTCAGTATCTCTGTTCAATTCTAATATTCCACAACTAAGAATATAACTCGAAATTTTATGATGGGGCATTCACCTTGGCGAAAATGTACTCATCAAAATAAATACCCCCTTTTTTTACTGAGCAGCTTAAAGTCCCTTCATGCTTATACCCCGCCTTCTGTAAAACCTTCATTGATCCGACATTTCCAGAAAAGGCAGAGGCATAAAGCCTGACAATATTTTGTGAAGAAAAAATCTCACGAGTAAACTGAGTCAAAGCAATAGTAGCAATTCCTCTCCCCCAAAATTCTCGCGCAACCCAATATCCAACCTCACCGGAGTGAGAATGCTCAAACAGCTGCTCGCGCATACTTATAATCCCGCAAAAGGCCCCTCTGTACTCTATTGCCTTTACAATCCCTTCCTTCTTACAACCTTTATCAACCCACCAAGCAGCATCTTCCAATGTATAAGGGTGAGGAATTCTCGATGACAAATACTTAAGCACAGACTCATCATTTAAGTACTCAACCAGTAGTGCTTCATCATTCTTTTCAATGTTTCTTAATTCAATCATTCGAACAAACCATCAATTCCCTAACCTATTACTGACACCCTTTCAATGAAAATCAATGCTTTCGAAAGCTAGGGTTCTCAGCTATCAACTCTTCCTACCTACTCTCCAATCAGCACAATAGCCTTTTATCTTCCTGCGACTGCCTCACAATTATTACTGCATCTCAAAAATTTCAGCCATTATCAATTATAATCGACCCTATTTGTACGGAATTTTATCAATATGTACCCTCAACAACTCAACTTGGCAGTATGGGCCTCACTAGCCCCTGCTGCGTTGGTGTCTGCCCAGGAAGTAACTCAAACGGTAGAAGAAGTTGAAGTTATTGGTAGAGCCCAACAATTTTATCTGGACACTCATACACAAGTTGGAACTAAAACAGACGCAGACTTATTGAATATTGCGATGTCAGCCCAAGTACTAAGTGAACAGCTTATTGAAGACCAGGCTGCCCGCGATATTACTGACTTGTACCGCTCTATTGCAGGAGTTAGTGAATTCAGCTATTCCGGAGTCACATTTCGGGGGTTTCGAGACAACAAAAACGTAATTTACGATGGAGTCCGCGGCGATCCCTATTCAGGGTCTAGCGTCCCTCAAGTATCAAATGTAGCCCGTATCGAGGTACTAAAAGGACCATCCTCCGCCCTCTATGGCGGCGGTGAGCCCGGAGGGATGATTAACTATACCTCCAAGAGGCCCACCTTCAACGAGAACCGTGAATTAACAATCATCTCTGGAAGCGAATCGCTTAAAGGAGCTTCTATCGAGCTAACAGGCAGTGTAACTGGAAATATCGCCTATCGTTTAGGAGGCTTCTATGAATCTCAAGATAGCTTTCGCAATAATGCGAACAGCGAGAACATTGAACTTGCTGGGGGACTACTATTTGACCTCTCAGAAGACACTCAACTGACAACCACCTTCGAGCACATAGAACAAAACCTAGGCGGTAACCGCTTGCGCGGCGTACCCGTTAATGATGACGGCAAATTCCTGGTAGATCCCTCCTACAACACCAACGAAAAATCTGATTATCAAAACCTAAAAGCCTTGGTTCTTCGAACTAAAGTCAAGCATAAGGTGACAGATAGCCTGAACTTTAACGCAACATTGCGTTACATGGAAAATGAAAGGGAGCAGGCTTATCACGAATCACGCGGTTGGGTAGACATCAATGGTGATGGAATGGCCAATGCTGAAGATGGAACCATCCGCCGTGAGTACCGCGATCAGTACCGGGCAAATGAAGAGCTGAGCCTTACTTTGGACTTTGTGTATGACACAGACATTTCAGGTATGAATCATCAGATTTTGCTTGGTGGTGACTATCATGATGTTGATACAAAATATGACTATTGGCGAGCGCGCCCTGGAGCAGACGGTGTTACAAACCTCAACATCTACGAACTCAACTACGGGATAACTGACCCGTCAACTTACAACCTTATCAATATGAATAAGGATGGTACGGCCAGCATCCGTACCAGCATTTATATCCAGGATACTGTGGAATTGACCAATCAGTGGTTCTGGATGCTAGGTGCGCGCCTTGATCAGTTCGACGAAACTGAAAAAGAAAGCGGCAATAGCTACAAAGATAATGATGCAAGCTACCGTACAGGCATCACTTATAAGCCCGTAGATACACTATCCCTCTATGCAAATTACTCCCAGAGCTTTAATCCGGTGAGCGCAGACGACTTTGAGGGCGGCGCCGAGGAGCTTGAACCCAGTACTGGCAGTCAAGTGGAGATTGGTGTGAAGAAGGAATGGCTGGATGGGCGTATCCTGACCACTCTAGCCTTCTATCAGATAAAAAAAGCAAATATGGCCCAAAGTAACCCCGCCTATATCAGTGCCGATGAGACCCCGAATGAAGCCGAAATTATCAACCTCGGGCAGGTTCAAAGTGGTGGAAGCGAGTTCACCTTAGTCGGTGACATAACTCAGAGACTCAGCATAACAGCTAATTATGCGTACAACGATACGTATATCGCTGAGGGTGACTCACGCAATGTGTCAGACTCAGGTCAGTTCGTAAATGCACCCAAGCACCAAGCAGGCTTGTGGGCCCGCTATGACCTCAGTATATGGGATTCAGCATTTGCTATTGGTGCCGACTATGTGAGCGATCAAATAAGCTTCGATGATCAAAAAGTAAAGGCCTACACTGTACTCGATGCCAGCTGGGCAACTCGCTGGGATGATATTCAGCTGAGTATCAACGTAAAAAACCTTTTGAATAAAACGTATGCAGTGAGCGGTTTTAATGAGCGGCAAGGACATTTTCCCGGCCAACCACGAGAGCTAATCGCCCAGCTATCCTATGACTTTTAGCGACCCAGCAATTTATCGTCAGCGGATTTCCACTGGCGATACCATCTTGTTCTATACAGAAAGGAAGTTCTTTGGCGATACACTCATCAATATATCCCCGCAGACTTACCCACCTGTTCAGCCCTTCTTCTAAACTTAGATATTATGAAAACGACACTGATCCCCCAGATTGAATTTCTATTGGCAAATATTCAATCCGAGGTAGCACCTTCAATCAAGACGAGCACAGGCCGTATAAATTTCGAACGGGCAATCTCCCCATGACGCTATACAGGTAACAAACTAGTATTAATCAAGTTGGTATTCAAAGTCGTAGTAATGAACTCCACCATCCACCTGAATAGACATTTTCCCAGAGAGTCCCACTAGTTCTCCAGTGCCAGAATCAGGCACAACTTCTAAAATAAGGAAGTCCTCTCCTTTCTTCATAGTCCCAAAGTGCTGTAAAACAAACGTGCCTCGCTTACCACCTAAAGTACCGGCAACTTGCTCTATAGCTACATACCCCGCAGATCCTTTTACGGCAGTCATTGCACTTAACATTTCTCCTCGACTTTCTCCTGAAAGATCACCGTAAAAGACTTTATTAATTGACATACGCCCCAAACTGTTTCCTTCACTGCCTTTCGCATACGGATCCATCGGCTTTACAGTAACCTCGAACTTTCCTGAAATTTTCATATTTGCTCCTTTGCGAATCTAGATTGAAGTAGTACGTGTCTGGCTTTACCAGTAACAACTTAGGCTCTAAGAGAGTCTAAAGTGCTACTTATCGGTTTTCCATTTTAATATACAAGACTGTATATTTATACACATAAGATGGCAAAGTAAGTGACTATGGACTGAGATATTTATGAAGGTGCGCAATTAACACTCAAAATTACTAATGTCCACCAAACTGTTAAGAGACATAAGCGAGAAATATTGGAACCTACCGAAGCAGCATGGGCTTTTAGCACTTCCAATCTTCCCGAGAAGATAGTTCATTTTTATTTGGGGCCAGATGGAAATACGCTTGTTAATTCTACAGAGAGGGAAATTAAAGAAATCGCTAAAGCGGGATTACAAGAGTTCAGTGGAGCAAAGCCGAAATGACGATGCCCCTAAAACCATTTTGGAGGCTATGAGTTATTTTTTCTACACTAATATTGGCAAAACGATAGACCGTAGATCTGTGGATTGACTAGCCCAAAACACTCTCTGCCTAACTTATTAGCACCATTATTAGGTGTAATAAGCTAGGCATATCCTAGGAAACTAGCTTCCCTTCACATAAAACGATCAACTACTTGGCGCAGTTACCATAGGCGCCGGTACTAATACGTCTTCACCATCACTCTCTTCTTGAGGTTCAGTAAACCCAAAATCCTCCAGTATTCCGTAGAGCGCCGGTAGCACCAGAAGAATCAGAATAGTAGAACTGCTGATACCAAATACAATACTGGTAACAAGCGGCACCAACACCTGTGCCTGCAGACTGGTTTCAAATAGCAGTGGCAACAGACCGACAATTGTGGTCAGCGAGGTAAGGAAGATTGCTCGGAAACGATCGCGACTGGCCTGACTTGCCGCGCTATGTACATCCATTCCTTCACGCACTCGCCGCTTCACAAACTCCACTAGCAAAATTGAGTCATTGACCACAATTCCGGCGAGAGAGACAAAACCCATCATACTGGGCATAGACATATTCTGGCCCATGATCAGATGCCCCCAAATAACACCAATCAGTGCCAGGGGAATAGCCACCAATACAATCAGAGGCTCCACGTAGCTACGGAACTGCATGGATAGGAGAAGGTAGATACCAATGGCACCTATTAACAGGGCCCGACCAATGGACTTACCGGTAACCTCACTATTTTTCATTTCCCCTTGCATATCAACGCGCAATCCTGGGAACTCACGGGTAAGCTCAGACAGGAACTTCTCCTGGGTATCGCCAAGTACCTGTCCAGCATTCGCTTTCTCTGTGAAAACATCAGCAAACACACTCACTACCCGCTCGCCGTCAATACGTTGAATTCGCGCATACTCCCGATTCATTTCTATATCGGCAACGGCAATCAGCGGAACCCGTTGCTTGGTAGATGGATGGATAATGACCAATTCATCGAAACGGCTCAGCGCTCCGCGGGAATCTGCATCCATACGAACCTGTATCTCGTAGGTCTCCCCCCGATATTGAATTTCATCTATCTCCATCCCCTGGTAAGCAGCTCGCAACTGATTGGCAACATTGCTGGCATCCAGGCCAGAGGCATAGGCGCCTTCACGCATTTTGACGGTGAGTTGCGGCTTGCCGGGACGCAAGTCATCCACCACATTCACTACGCCGTCGTATCCACGCAACCAATTCTGCAAGCGAATGGACGCTGCCTTTAGTTGATCCAGCTCCAAACCGGCAAGGCGCAAGTGGATAGCACGGCCGGCAGGGCCTAAGGCGGGCTCCTTATAAAGAATAGCGATTGCCCCTGGCGTGTCGCCGGCGGCCTCACGCCAAGCATGGCGCAATTCATCCATGCTGGTATTGCGGCCTTCAGCGGCAAGCAGATCGACATTAATTGTGGCCACATGGGGCCCCGATTCAAAGGCATCTCCGTTAACACCAAAAGTGACACTCGTATGGTTTACCAAAGGTGCTCTTTCATTTTCAGAAAACTCTGAGGCAACTTGATCCAACGTCTTCAACTGCTTATCGACTAATTTCTCCATATCGACCAAAGAAGTGCCTTGAGGCATTAAGATCCGAGCTTGCAATAAATCGCCCTCCAAGGTGGGAAACCCCTGAAACTTGACGATCCCCGATGTCATCAAACTAATAGTGACCAGGAACAAGCCAAATACACCCCCGACAAAGGCATAGCGATATTTAACAGCCCAATCTGCTGCGCGCCCCATATTTTCTCGCCAACCATCAAAACGTTTGGCAAAAGCCTGCTTCCAGGCCGGGGTGCGACTTTTATGCTCAAGGGCATGGCGCAAGTGTGCCGGCAAAATCAGGAAAGCCTCGATCAGACTAATGAGCAATACAGAAATCAATACAATGGGGAGCACCTTGAGGACCTGCCCCATATCCCCCTTAATAAAGACCAGTCCTCCAAACACCATTACCGTAGTTGCGAATGAAGACAGTACTCCACGAGCCACTCGCTTGGTGCCATTGATAACCGCTTCCAACGGCGACCTTCCCTCACGGTGTTCACTGGCAATACTCTCCGATAACACTATGGCGTCATCCATCAGGATACCAATGGCAATCAGCAGTCCTACCAGACTGATCATATTAATGGACACGCCCATGGCCGTGATCAGTGCAAACGAACCCAGGAATGAAACCGGCAAGCCCATGACCACCCAAAAGACGTAGCGGCCACTGAAAAACAGATAGAGAGCCAGCGCTACCAAAATCAGGCCCTGCCAGGCGTTAGCCATAATCATCTGCAAGCGATCCGCAACGATAGAGGCGCTGTCCTGGGTTAGCGTGAGTTTCATACCCTCAGGCAGATTTTCATTTTCACGGTCGACAAAGTCCCGTACGGCTTCAAGCACACGCAAGCTATCATCCACACTATTCTTCTCGACATTGAGAAGCGCTGCACGATGACCGTCAAAAGTAATTTTGTCTTCAGCCAGCTCAAAGTCATCGTAAATTTTTGCAATATCCCCAAGTCGAACTTCCGCTCCATCACCACCTTTAATCACCACCAGGTTTTCCAATTCTGCAACCGTGCGGCGCTCTTCGGTAAAACGCACCTGGTATTCTCGATCCGGCGTGGATACCTTGCCGGCGGGCATGTCGATCGCTTGCTGGTCAATAATATTGGCCAGGTCCATCACGCTGAGTCCGTACTGGCGCAAGTTATAATCTGAAACTTCAATCTGAAGCTGGTGGTCAGAAAAACCGGAAATGCGCACAATAGGAATAGCGGGATCGCGGAGTAATTCGCGGCGGTAGTGCTCCGCCAGCTGGTTTAATTGGGGCAAAGGAAGGTCAGCACTGATAGCAATACTAACCACCCCCTGAGTGCGGCCCAGTTCTTCGATCACCGGGCGCTCGCTTTCTGCAGGAAGCGAATCGATACTGTCTACTGCGGACTCCACATCAGCAACAAACTGGTCCATATCACCCGCTTCTTGCATCTTGAGGGTCATCAGGCCCAGATTATCTTTTGCCTCACACAATCGCTCATCAATAAAGCTGATTCCATCGGTGGCCTCCTCCAAGGGAAGACAAATACTATCTTCCACTTCGGCTGCCGCAGCGCCGGCATAAGGTACCGAAACCTGAACCTCAAACTTATCGATTTCCGGCATCGTTTCACGCTTCATGCTGGGCAGAACAAAAAGCCCGCTTAGCATCAGCGCAACCATCAATAAATTGGCCGCCGTTGGGTGACCGGCAAAATAACGTATCACTGCTGGGTACCTCTAGCACTCGCCGCAACGGATTGCTCATCACTGACGACGGAAACTGCCATTCCATTAATCGCAGGAATTACATCAGTCACAATAACCTGCTCACCGGGATTCAATCCCTCGCGGATCACAGTGGTGTCGCCTTGGTGGTAGTCAATCTGTACAGGGCGCACTCTTAGTTGACCATTTTGTACCAGATAAACCTTGCCTTCATGGAGGGCGCGGCGGGGTATAGCGAGTGCTGGTGCGGCGGGAGCCAATAACTCTACACGGGCATACATACCGCGAAATAGCGGTGGTTTTTCACCGGTCACCGCTTTGCCATAGGGGTCATCCACAGCTACAACAACGGAGAGTGTTCGACTGGTGCTATCCAGGGTTCCACCCAAGCGCACTACCCTCCCCTGCCACTCACTATTCCCCGGGCCACCCACCAGGGTGATCCGAGCTTCCAGCCCCAACAGCATCTTGGGTAGATCATCAGGAGTCGGATTGGAATCGATGCCAGGCCTTAAATTGCGCAAAAGTGGAGCCACATGAACCATAGGAAGCTCTGCTGCAATTTCTACTTGGGCAAGGCCGCTTGCATCAAATAAACGGGCATTGCCAGCAACATATTGGTTTTCTTCAACATGAACTTCGCCAATACGAGCATTAAATGGCAGGATCACCTGGGTGCGCTCCAGATTGTATTTACTGTCCCGTACCTGAGCTTCTGAGCGAGCTATCTGGGCTTCAATCACTTTGCGGCGGGTCGGGAAAAGGGAAAGCTGGCTGCTCTGGTTCTGCACTTCCTGGCGCAAGCGCAGCATATTTTGTTCTTCAGTATCTACGGTCGAGCGGGAGACGGTTCCCTTAGCAACTAACTTTTGTTTGCGAGCGAGTTCTTTCTCACCCAATTTGAGAGTGCGCTCGGCGATGTCCAAAGAGCGTTTACTATTGGCTTCTTCCACATCCAGCTCTTGCAAATTAGCGCGATTTGCAGCCAAGTCACTTTCAGCTTGCGCCAGGGCAAGCTGGTAGCTGGTATCATCGATCTTCAACACCAGTGTACCGGCAGAGATAATATTGCCCCGCTCCAATTCCGGAGCTGTATACACCACCCTACCACTGACTTCTGCATTGGCTTCCAGGAAAGTACTGGGTTTCACCTCACCATATGCAATAGCTTGAGCTCGCAGCGGTAACTCCTGCACTTTAATTGCGTCTACCACCGTTATAGGAGCCTCAATAGCATCGTGTTTAGGCTCACCTTTAGTGACGACCAATGCCATAGATATAAACACCCCCGCCGCTATCAAAGCTGGTAATGCCAGCCGGCGATTCATCAGTGCTTTCATATGAGTCTTAATTTCCATTGCCGACTTCCTCGCCTTTGGTCACAGATTTATTGGAAACGCCACGGAGTAAGAGTTGAACGGTATGGTTAATCCATCTCTCCCGGTTTTCCTCCCCCAGAGCAAAGCCAAACCCCTCCTTCAAGGGGTCGCCAGCGATGAAGGGAAAGGCAATCAGACTGATAAAAGAGACTGGCATCAGGTCAATATCCAGGTCCTCTCGCAACTGGCCGCTGGATTGGAGAATTCCCAGCAACCCGCGCAGCTTTGGCACCAGTTGTGAGGCTAACCTGTCAACAAAGAGTTCGCGCATTCGACCAGATTTGGAAGCCACTTCATCAGCAATCAGGCGCGGAATCCAGGGCTCCTTGATGTATAGGCGTATCATTCGACTCATTGCTTCTTTCAGCAACTCTAAAGAGGGCTCCCCTCCATCCAGCCCCGCACTGACGAACGCGGGGCCATACTGCATGACTTGGCTCCGAACCACCTCGATAATTAGCCCCTCCTTGCCGCCAAAGTGGTAACTGATCATCGCAGAATTCACCCCTGCTCCCTGAGCAATCTCCCGAATGGAAATATCACGGAAGGCCTTATTCCGAAGTAGAGAGTAGGCTGACTGCATGAGCGCTTCGCGCACCTGGGATTCACGCTCAGGATCTTTTGGGCGCCCGCGGCCTCGAGTGGATGGATTATCAGTCACAGGCATTTATCCTTAATTAATCAATTGATTAATTAAATAGGAATTACACCCATGCAACAACCCCAAAATCCGACCAGCCAGTCAGGTTGTGCCGGGTTAATTTCTGATTCACAAGCTAAACATCTCGGGACGCAATACGTGCCAATGATCAAGGGTTTGACGGGGCTAGCAAAATAGGTTGTAAAATTGACCTCCTGCAAGTGGCCACCTTTACTAAATTCAGCAGTACTTACCGGGAAAATTCCAACCACTTAGATTGGTACATTTTCAGGCCAAATATCCAAATTTCTACTTAAAGCGGCCTGAATGCGAAACCAGGAAAGCCATTCAGCTAGAGCAGAAGAAAAACGTCGCAATCTCATCCCCTTCCATGTCCGAACGCCAATCCCAACAAGACTTTCTGTATAAATGATGAGTGACGAATAATTTTAAGCTTTAAATAAAGCATTACTACAACCAACACCCTCCTCAATGTTAGTATTAGGCCGTTTCAATATGAATATTCTACAGACCCTATCTATTTCAAGAATAATTTAACCTTCAAAGGGCATATAACTTATGGTCAAGTATTTGGCTCTCACCTCATTTTTTCTTATGGCTACTTTCGCAAAGGCTACAGACCTTAAGAGTTCTCCCCTGGTAATTGGCGACTCAATTAGTTTTCAGTCGAAGATATTAAAGGAAAAGCGCACCTTAAATGTCTACTTACCCGAGAGCTACCATCGTGAACCTGAAAGAAACTACCCCGTAATCTATCTTTTAGATGGCTCCTTATCCGAAGACTTTATCCATATAGCGGGAGTGCTCCAATTCGGCTCATTCTCATGGATTAATATGCTTCCAGAATCCATTCTTGTAGGCATAGAAAATATTGATAGAAAACGCGACTATACATTTCCATCCAAAATAGCTTTAGATCAAAAAGAATTTCCATCATCAGGCGGATCAAAGGAATTCATTGATTTTTTGGACAAAGAGGTTCAACCCATTATTGCAAGCAATTTCCGTACAAAAGAAAAGTCCACACTGATAGGTCAGTCTCTGGGAGGACTTGTAGCTACAGAAATCCTGATAAAGCATACGGACCTTTTCGACAACTATATTATTATCAGCCCAAGCTTATGGTGGAGTGGAGAATCTCTTCTGACAAGCATCCCTAAAGACTGCTGTGAGGACAAACAGATCTATATTGGAGTTGGAAAAGAGGGGGAAGTGATGGAGCGCCTAGCGCGAACACTATACAACAAGCTAGATAATAAGAAGAGCAACACAAAAATACACTTCGGCTACTTTGAACAACTAGACCATGGTGACACTCTGCATCTTGCTGTTTACGATGCGTTTGGAAAGCTGTTTTCAGACAAAGCCCCCAAAAACTAGAAACATTTTTCAACTTAGAGCTGCTTGCTTTCGCTTCAGGAAATGGAATACAAAAACCTACGGAAGCAACGCACCACTTACCTCACCATCAATCAAGTACACAATTTCCATAGAGTCACCTTCATTTCTGCGACGTTCTGAAAGAGTGGCGGTGTGATATTTACAGTAAACACCGCCAACACCCTACATTTCTCAACCTACGTCAAGGCTGCACGACGGAAGTTGTACACAGCCACCTGGGACAGAATAAATAGTGTAAATGTCACCACCAAACCAGTCAGCATTACGGGCTCGTAGCCCTCAACCAATACAGAAATAAGCCGCGAAGAACCATTAAATAGAAAGTACATCGAGGCAGGAAGTATTAATAACCACTCTTTGCGAAAGGCACCAATTGCCGTAATAATCGCTAAGCTAAGTGTGGGGGCACCGAGAGTACGTAGGTTAGTGAAACCGTAATTAGTTGTGGCATCAAACCCTGCTGGACCATTAACAACTTCCGGGAAAAGCATGGTCACTAAGCCAGCCGAACCCAATATAAGTACAAATATACCGGAAAGAAATTGTGCGAAACGAATCATATTAAATATTCCATCTGGTTGATTAAATGAACAGAATGAGAACTCAAAGATCCCCTGAAAAATTCCTTATCATCTCTGCGAGACCTCAAGAGGCCCTTAGCCCGGATAACAGACCAAAGCAGTGTTACTAATTGACTGTATCAAGTCTCACTATTTTTGATTGCGCAGGGGGCAGAGTGATTAGCATTCAGGCTTCCAGCAAACATGAGCAAGTAATAAAAGTGACTGGTTTATAGTCTTCAGCGGTATCAGCTATAGTTTGCCCTAGGAGGGTTCTAATCAAACCACCAGGACGATAACTAATGCTCGTCGGGCTAAACGCAAAACCAACATCACCATTAGCACTACCAATGAGCATGTATTCATTCTTTAGCCCCTCAGTAACAAGAGGGTTTAAATATAACGACATATCGTTAGAAAAGTACGCTGTTAAGACAAGGACTAGATTAAGCAGTAAGCCAACACTTTACTTGGAACATCCAGTCAAGGATTTGTACAAATCCGTCAAATCGCCTTTTTACGCATTTGGGAAGGGGCTACTTGATAGTGCTGTTTGAACACCCGGGAGAAGTAACTAAGCTCATCAAAACCACACTCCAAAGCAACTTCAGTCAGGCTAAGATCGCTATTGAGAATCAGCTGCTGTGCTTTCTCCATCCGTTTCGAGGTAATATATTTCGTGGCACTACTGCCATAGACTTGCTTAAATTTACGAGTAAATGTTGACTCGCTCATATGGCATAGAAAAGCTAAATCCGCCAGCTTCAGAGAGGAGTATAAGTGAGCTTGCACCACTTCCTGAAGTTTAGGCTGTTGCCTGATGAACAACTGCCCCAACATCTTCACAACTGTTCCACTGCTATCGAGCCTGGGGATGAGCTCTACTAATTCTCGAACCTTTAATACCACCAGAGGCTCACTGAATACTTCTGGCTGCTGGATATAGTCAATTATGCTACGCATATAATTGGAGAGCAGTACAGATTCCTGCAGGCGCTCAGCCGAGGGGGGCTGATTAATGGACTTATTATCCTCCTTAACAGCAACCCTACTTTCGCCATTATTACCAAAGACATCAGGCATACCACTTGGGTAGAGTCGCTGTAATAGCTCTGACGTTAGCCGAAAACCGATGAAATTAATTTCATTGTTTATTCCATCTTCATGCCACTGATTAATAAAATTATCTGTCTTCATTAGCACAGTAGCACCAGGACTCAAGGTGAGACTTTCATCACCACAAACCAGGGTTGAACAGCCACTAATAACGTAAACCAGCCTTGCCTCATCAACCAAACGGTCTTGATAACTTAACGGCGCCCTGAATTTACGCTGACCAACTACCATTTTCCCTTGTATTTTAAATACAACTGATTCTTCACTATCTGGCATAAATTATTATCTTTATCAGAGATTCAATCATTTGCAATAGAACATGAAGCATATCAACTTTTCAATCAGAGAAAACGACCAATCGGAAGTGACTGCCATAGCTTCTCTGGCAGGGGAACAAGTTAAATCCAGGGGCTATAAAGAACATGCTCTACAAAGAATCTTCTAAACCTAAGAGACTCAAAAGCTTCTGAAAGGAATAAAACAACTTAAGGAGCCACTGAACAACTCCGTGATACCTCTGGCATGCAGAGCGGTACAGTCAAGGGCTGCTTCGCAGGAATGTCTAGACCTCTCAAGAAGTTGCTACACCACCGCGTTAACTTCTACCTTATTCCCAACTGGATCAAAAAATACTAATTGCCGTACATTGCGTCCGGGCACATCCATTAGGTGATTGGCGACTCCCAACGCATCCAGACGCTGCTTAACCGGCTCAAGCGCATCTGTACGGAAAGCTATGTGATCCAAGTAGGGTTTCTCAGGCTGGTCACCACTCACCTCACCATCTATTAAATGCAAAATAGCCCTACCATTGCCATAGAGCCAAAATCCATTACGCTTGAAATTTGGCCTCTCACCCTCGGTCAGACCGAGAACCTGGGCATAGAAGTCCCGTACCCGCTTTAGGGTTTCCATAGGAGCAGTAATATTGACGTGGTCGAGTTCCATCTGTTTTCCCTAATTTACAAGGCACATCCTTGTGCCTGATTATCAGCAAGTCATCTATCTATAACTTACACAATACTCTTGTTCCGTAACTCTTCTATTTGCTCGTCACTTTTGCCAAGCAAATCTCGCAATACTTCCTCAGTGTGCTCACCCAATACTGGCGGCGCCTGGGTGTAGTCGAGTGCGGACTCGGAGAAGATTACAGGGTTGCGCACGGTCTTCACCTTTCCAGCTTCCGGATGATCCTGCTCAACCACCATACCCCGGGCCTGTACTTGAGGATCAGCAAAAACCTTCTCCAATGTATTAATAGGCCCACAGGGAACATGAGCATCACTAAGATGCTGGAGCCACCAAGCGGAATCGCGCTTACGAGTCGCCGCTTCAATCTGCGGCACCAATTCTTCACGGGCCATTACCCGCGCTGAGTTAGTCCCGTAGGCAGGATTTTCTGCCAGTTCTTCTACGCCCGCGATTCCGCAGAAGCGTTTAAACTGGTCATCATTACCCACTGCCAACATAAAATAGCCATCTTTTGAAGGGACTGCCTGGTAGGGGACTATATTGGGATGGCCGGTACCCTGTCGCTCAGGGCTTTTACCAGAGGTAAGGTAATTTTGGGCTTGGTTAGCCAACCATGAAACCTGGGTATCCAATAAGGCGAGGTCGATATGCTGGCCAACGCCCGTATGCTGCCGGTGAACAACAGCTGCCAATACAGAAGATACCGCGTACATCCCCGTCATCAGGTCCGCTACGGCCACCCCCACCTTTTGCGGGCCCGCACCCGGTTGCCCTTCCGGCACACCGGTAATACTCATCAGACCACCCATTCCCTGGATCATCGCATCATAGCCTGCTCGATTTTTGTACGGGCCAGTTTGCCCAAAACCTGTAATCGAGCAGTAGATAACACCAGGATTGATCGCCTTGATGGACTCATAATCCAGGCCGTACTTTTTTAGCCCATCTACTTTGTAGTTTTCAAGAAGAATATCGCATCGGGCTGCCATCTCCTTGATCAAGGCCTGGCCATCTTCAGTAGTGATATCTACGGTAACTGATTTTTTTCCGCGATTGGCACTTAGATAGTAAGCGGCATCGGCAGTGTCATTTCCCTTCTCATCCTTTAGGTAGGGAGGGCCCCAGTGGCGAGTGTCATCCCCTCGCTCCGGGCGCTCTACTTTAATAACCTCAGCCCCAAAATCAGCAAATACCTGCCCAGCCCAGGGTCCGGCGAGAATACGACTTAAATCGAGTACCTTTAAGTGTGCGAGTGGACCTGCCATAACTTCCTCATATCGCTTACTTGCGGGTTAACCGCATATTTTTGCGGCAGCCTAACAGATAATTTGTGCCCGCGCCCTGATTGGCGTCTGTAGATATTCGTCTTAAACTTAGGAGTCTCTGAATAAACCCGCGATACGGCTAGCTTACGGAGCGATTCATAGTTAAGGCGCGACCTCTCAGCAATGCCTGGACCTTGCAAGAACTCGCAACGCAGAGATATTACGGTTTTGTTCAGCGGCTCCCCTGATTGTGCAATAAAAATAAGGAGGCACAGCATGGCCGCAATAGAAGCGCAAAAATTTGAATCTTTTCGCGAGTTTTATCCATTCTACTTACAGGAACATAGCAACCTCACCTGTCGTCGGCTGCACTTCTTCGGCACCAGTCTGGTGTTCGCGACAATAATTGCGGCTGTAGTAACTTCCAATATGTTGTGGCTGGCAGTTACTCCTGTCGCGGGCTACGGGTTTGCATGGATCGGGCACTTTTTCTTTGAAAACAACCGCCCGGCAACCTTTAAGTATCCGTTCTACAGTTTTATCGGGGACTTTGTTATGTTTAAAGATATGCTGATCGGACGAATCGACCGCTAAACAAACTATTTTTTATTGGCCGACAAGCCGTATTTCCGCAATTTGTTGGCCACAGCGGTATGAGAAATACCCAGATCCTTAGCCAGCTCCCTGGTTGAGGAGTGACCTTTGATAATGTCCGCCAGCAACGCCCTCTCCAGCTGCTCCATCATTTCCTTATAGGTAAGTCCACGGCTCCAGTCCCGCCAGGGAAGTTCCGCCTTAACCATTAAATCCGGCACATCCGCACAACTGATCGACGCCGCCCCTCTAATCAAGCATTGACTGGATGCGGCCATTAAATAGTCCCTGAGGCCGTTGAAGTTATCCGGCCAGTCATGGAGTTTGATCAACTCCATCACCTCGCTATCAAAATTGAGCTCACTAGCCTCTGGAGACTCCTGGCGCATTAAAGTACTGGCATAGCGCGGCAGAACCGGTCGCATATTTCGCAACGGGGGCAAGGACATCGCTAACGACGAAAAGAGCTGCGCAAGTGGCGGCGCAATAGATTCCCTATCAATAGCGGTGGCCACCAATCTCAGCGATGCCGGCAAATTGCGGAGTTTTCTCAATAAATCAACTTGAGCTTCTGTTTTGAGAGTATGTATATCCTCAAGAATCAAAGTACCCGTTCGACGAAGATGTGAAGGCAGCTGCATAGTGCCGTCACGGGGGATAATTCGATAGCAATCAGCCCTTGAGGCCGATGGGGAGAGGTAATGCACCGCACAGGCAAACGTTGTCTTTCCTGTGCCCCGCTCACCCAGTATCAACAGAGGTGCACTGAGTTCAGATAAGTCCTGTAACTGGAGGCAACTCCTTCGACGCAAATCAAAATCCCACAACACCATCGGTCTTGGCAGCTCAGTGACAAACTCGCTGCTATCCCAAGGCTGTAAACGCAGTACCGCCCCAGCCAGTGAGTCAACCGCTCCGGGATTTCCCTCCAGAGTGATCGGGGACCAGTCCACACGAAAACTCTGCCCCCTTACCACCAGAGGCAGTCCGTAGCGAGGCACTGCAAAATCCCGCAGCAATTCTGCGACCTGCATAAGCGGCAGGAATCTCTGCAGCTGTAGACCTGGCACCTTGTCCAAGCTCACACCGAAGGCCCTTGCCGCAGCCAGATTCGCAGCGACCACCCTGCCCTCGCGATCCACACTAAGAACCGGATCAGTCACATGACTCAGCAAAGTGTCCAACTCAAAATGACGTCGCTCCAGGGGCAATAGGGAGATCCTCCGCACCCGTTTAACTCCAGGAACCTGGTGCAGGGACTTCTCGATAGTCTGGTATTGAGTGGCAAGCATCCCGGGCGCTATCAGATAGACCTTATCTCCACTGTCACCCCCGAGCTCACCAGAGGTCACATTTATCCGATATTTACCGAAAATTTGCATTATTTCGTGCAAAATGCCGACACGATTCGCACAAGTAATCTCTACCCGCACAGCGTCACCTGTAAAGAAATGTTTACAGAAAGTGTAATTTGAACTCCCCAGAAGGCGCAATAGCTCGCCGCTACCTCTCCCCACCAAGGGCACGCCTGGCTAAAAATAGAGGTCGAAACATAACAACAACAGGTTCAGCGGCAGGTGCTGGGCACTGGGAATCAGCGAGAGCTACCGAGCCGCAGGAGAGACATTCATGAAGAAAGAAGCAAAGAAGGCAAGCAAGTACGTTGCCCGTGAGCCCAATGAAGACGGCTTTATCGAGTATACCGACCTTGAACACCAAACTTGGCAGCGTCTGATTGAACGCCAACTGGATGTCTTACCTGGCCGCGCCTGCGATGAATATATGCACGGCCTGGAGCTGTTGGACCTACCGAAAGACCGCATACCCCAGCTCGAGGAAATCTCCAGCGTGCTGCGCAGGGAAACTGGCTGGGAAGTCGCCCGGGTTCCCGCCCTTATCGGCTTCGAAACCTTTTTCGGTCTTCTAGCGGATCGCAAATTCCCAGTTGCTACCTTTATACGCACTCCAGAAGAGTTTGATTATCTGCAGGAACCGGACATATTCCACGAAATTTTTGGCCACTGCGCCATGCTCACCAACCCAGCATTTGCAAACTTCACGCAAAAATACGGACAACTGGGCCTTAAAGCCTCGCCTAAAGAGCGCGCCTATTTAGCCCGCCTCTATTGGTTTACAGTGGAGTTCGGTCTGCTGAACACCGACGATGGTTTGCGCATTTACGGTGGCGGCATTCTGTCTTCCCCGAAAGAGACACTCTACGCACTGAGTCACCAACCAGAGCGCTACGATTTAGACGCGGTTACCGCACTGCGCACCCCATATCGTATCGATATTGTTCAACCCATTTACTATGTTCTCAACAGCTTGCAACAGTTGCAGGAACTGACAGAAATTGACCTGATGGCCAAGGTCCGCGAGGCCATTGAGCTGGGACTATTCGAACCCCGCTTCCCGCCCAAAGACGCAGCCTGATCTGCATTCAAGATTGGGCGGCCAACTTCCGCCCAATCTCACCTCTACTAAAAAGCTCCCCCAGAAGCGTTGCACATCTAGGGAAATTCCACTACCAGCACTCTCCCCCTGAGCCTATCGTATCTGCAGTAGGTGTGATGGTAGTTCGATGACTTTCATCCAATAGCCCCCACACCCACTCGCCCAAATACCGTTAGGGGTAGCCAGGGAGGCAATGCAATCAGCGCAAGGACACAAAACCCCTACCTTATAGGGAGCGCATAGCACTATGTCCTCACTTGACGCGATTGATAGAAAACTTCTTGCGATTCTGCAATCTGACGTCAGCCTTTCGATCGAGGAGCTGGCGGAGCGTGTGGGCCTGACAAAAACCCCATGCTGGCGCAGGGTGCAGAAACTGGAAAAGAGCGGCATCATTCGACGCAAAGTCGCCTTGCTTAATGCCGAGATTTTAGGACTTCCGGTCTCAGTGTTTGCCCAGGTTAAAACTGACCAGCACACACCGGAGTGGGCCGACAACTTTGCCGAACATATGGCACAGTTGCCAGAGGTTGTGGCTTGCTACCGTATGGCAGGCGACTACGATTACCTGTTGCGAGTGGTAGTAAGCGATATCACGGCCTACGACCGTTTTTACAAGGAGTTAATCCGGCATGTCGGCATTAGCGATATTGTCTCCAACTTTGCCTTGGAACAGATCAAAAGCACTACCGAGTTACCGATTCCATCCGGTGAGTAAAGTCTCAGCGCAACCACTTGGTAGGCACATAGACCTTTCAGCTGTTCGCACATCTATGGATAATGGTTAAATCTCGCTCACACACAAGGATGGCCTGTGGCGGACAGCTCCCTTTTCCAATCATTCTTCTTGATCTTTAGTGGCGCAGCAATTGTTGCCTCACTGGCTCTTTTTGGACGACAACCGCTTCTGGTCGCTTACATCGCTCTCGGTGTTTTACTCGGCCCATCCGGCTTTGCAGTAATCGATAACCTGCGACTTCTATCTGATATGTCCAGCGTTGGGATTATCTTCCTGCTCTTCCTGTTGGGGCTGGACATGCAACCTCAAGCGCTGGTAGCTGTATTGCGCAAAGCTACATTTGTGGGGGTTGTAAGCTGTGCGATCTTCCTCGGCCTTGGCTTTGGCATAGGCTTGCTGTTTGGATTTACTACCGTTGAATCCTGGGTAATTGGCATGGCGCTGATGTTCTCTAGCACCATTATCGGTATCAAACTGCTTCCCACGACCGTACTTCACCACAAGCACTTGGGTGAACTTATGGTGGGACTTCTTCTTTTTCAGGACTTTGTGGCAATAGTCTGCCTAATGGTACTGCTGAGTGATAACACCGGTGACGAACAGATCTGGCAATTGGCTCTCTCCTTTGGATCGCTGCCACTGCTGATACTTTTTGCTTGGCTAATAGTAAAATATATTTTATTGCCACTTTTTACCCGCTTTGACCGCTTCCACGAATACGTATTCTTAATGGCACTTGGATGGTGCATGGGAATGGCAGAGCTGGCGGAAGTTGTTGGCCTTTCAAGAGAGATCGGCGCATTTATTGGTGGTATCACGCTGGCTGCCAGCCGGATTTCACAGTACATCGCCCTCAGCCTTAAACCTCTGCGAGACTTCTTCCTGATCCTGTTCTTTTTCAGCCTCGGAGCGCAATTCAAGCTGGCCATGCTGCCCGAAATTCTACTTCCTGCCCTGGTCACAGCCGCCGCAGTTCTGGTAATAAAACCCGTTGTATTTCACTTCCTGCTTGGAAATCGCAGTGAGCACAAAGTGCTCTCGTGGGATATTGGATTTCGACTTGGGCAAATTAGTGAATTTTCCCTGTTAATCGCTCTGCTCGCTTATACGCAAAACCTGATTGGCAGCGCAGCATCACATTTAATCCAGGCAACCGCGATTCTTACATTCCTGGTGTCGTCTTACATTGTGGTGATGAACTTTCCCAACCCCATTGCAATCAAGGATGAGCTGAGAAGAGACTAAACCTCTTAGCCTCTTCCAATAGAGCAGTTAAGTTAACCACCAGAATCAACCACAGTGACAAGCAGTCGATCAAAGCTTAAACACTCTCTCTGCATTCTTATACAAGAAGAGTTCCGCAACCTCATCATCCAAATCCAGAAGGTGCATTTCCTTTAAGCACATCTCCGGTGTCAGCATGGGATAATTAGTCCCGAACATCACCTTATTCTTACCGTGAGACTTGATAAATGAAACCAACTCACGGGGGTATCTTTTTGGCTTATAAGCAGAAGTATCTATGTAGACATTGGGAAACTTGGTCGCAAAAGCAATCATTTCATTGTGCCAAGGATACCCAATATGGCCGCAGACAATCTTTAGATCGGGAAAATCGAGAGCAATCCGCTCAATATGGGCAGGACGGCCAGAATCAGAGCTACGCAACGGCCCGGTAAGGCCCACTTGCAAACAAACTGGCACCCCCAGCTCAACACAAGCCGCATATAGCGGATAATACAAAGGGTGAGTACAAGGCAACTCCCAGAGCCACTGCACAATGCGCAGCCCTTTAAAGTCATGTTCCAAAACGTACTTGCGCAGGGTTTGCACAGCCTCTACTGGCTTTCGCAAGTCCACTGATGCCAGACCGCAAAACCTGTCAGGATGAGTTAAAGTAAGATCCAGTACTTCATCATTGCTTATCAAGGCTCCGCTCGGCCCATGCCAAGCAGAAATCAATGACTTGGACACATCTGCCATATCCATAGCTGACAGGGTCCACTCAAGGGGCACTTCTTTAAAGTCCTGCCCCATCCAACGCTTCAAAGTATCAAAGAAAGGTTCAGCAAGAAAACGCTCTGTAGGATGCTGGGCCCAAACATCAATCACTTTCATGTTAGCAACTCCCTGCTATTGCAAGCCTTCCCTCTATTCTCTGGTAGCACAAGTATTACCAGTGAACAGCTGCACCCTTTTAAAGAAAATTTATTGGCTATTTACTTGAGAGGCATCGCCACACTACTAAAGAAATCTCTCTCCTTAGAAAAGGAAAACGCTAAAGATGTAACTTTGCCCATAACCCTATCACGGTCAACCAAGCCCCAATATCTCGAATCCAAGCTATCGTTGCGATGATCTCCCATGACAAAGTACTTACCTTCAGGGATCTCAATAGTCTTCCCAATATATGGCAATTTCTTATTACCACTAAGCTTGAACTGATGCTCCCTGCCATCAATGACTTCCCTACCCAGGATGTCCGAACCCATCCCACTTTCCAGGTGATACTCAAGCTGAGCGCCATTAACAAACACATTCGCCCCTTCAATACGTAAGCTATCACCAGGGACGCCTATTACACGCTTCACATATAGTTGATCAGTGTGAGGTGGCAAAAAGGTAATAACATCTCCTCTGGAAGGGTTCCCCCATTGAGCAACCTGCTTATTGAAGAAAAATAAAGTTGGCCCATAGCTCGTCTTATCTACCCACAAAAAATCACCAGGATGAATAGTAGGCTCCATAGACCCACTTGGTACTGGAGACCAGTCGGCATACGCTGACTTGAAAAAGTACATAAGAAATAGAAACAATATTGCACCGCGGTTGTTTCTTACCGCACTCTTAAAACTAAACCCACTCATTCCCTAAACTCCTTTCCCAGGGCTACGCACCACTTAAAACTGATCACTCAGAAATAACAGAACCTCTGAAAACTAAAAAATCAGCCTCCAGCTTTCATTAGGTGGGACATTATCCTTATCAGAACGTTCGAAAAGGATTACCTTATTTGCAGCACATCCGTACTAAAAAAGGGAGCCATAAATATCAAAATGCGCTCGTATTACACAGCGCTTACAAATTCGGATAAAGCTCCAAAATTTTTTCCCTTAGCCATCGATGAGCTGGATTTGTTGTCTGCGACTTATGCCAGGTGAGCTGAAGTACTACCTTTGGAAATGCCATTGGCAGTTTGAGCATACGTATGGGGAGCTCTTTATAATAGCTTGAAATCATCATTCTCGCTGGTACAACGCCAATTAAATCGGTTGTGCAAACCACATAGGGGAAAGACGAGAGGTGTGGGACTCGTAAACAAATATTGCGCTGTAACTTTCTAGGCCTGGCTAGCCTTTCCATTGGAGAGCCCATAGGGTTTCCTCTTAATAGGGATACTTGTGGCAGCGATTGGAATTTTTTTTCACTGATTGTCTCACCCACATTTTTATTATGTTTGCTGACAATAATCACAAGCTCTTCTTCTGCGATAGGCTGGTTAATATAGCTGGGGGAATTGACAGGTAGGTAGTCAATGATTAGGTCTACTTCCCCATTACTCACCATTCTGGCTGTCATTTCTGACTCATCGGGGAGTACAGTAAGCCCGATGCCGGGTGCAAATTCTCGCAGCCATTTGCAGAAGCCGGGGATCATCAGAGTTTCCACCACATCGGGCATAACGATGGAGAATTCCTGCTCTGCTTTCCGGTAATCAAAAGACGCTTGCTGGAAGCCTGAGCGGACGGTGTTGAGTGCCTGGTGAATAGAGGGGTGCAGTGCCAGTGCGCGTTCAGTGGGGCGCAATCCCCTAGCGGTCCGTATAAAAAGCTCATCTTCATAAGTAGCTCTCAACCGCTTGAGGGCAGCACTGACGGCCGGTTGGCTCATATACAGTTTTACTGCAGCTCTGGTCAGGTTTCGCTCGATCATAAGTGCTTCAAAAACGGGGAGCAGATTTAAGTCCAGTGATCTAAGATGCGTAGACATTATCAACCTGATGAATAATGCATTTAATAATTATTTATTAGACGATACATGATGTCCCCAATTATATTTATCGTCAATAGCATGAAAAACCGTAAATACTATAAAAAGTCAGGTGAAATATGTCGAACATGCATGATACGGCGGCTTTCAGAGAGCAATATAGAGCCTATGCCCAAAGCCGCTATAGCGGCTGGTTCCATTTAGGGAGTATTCTACTGATCAGCCTAATCGGTGCTATTTACTGTATTTTTCAGATAAGTGAGCTGAGGGCGCATGAACTGCTAATAATTCCACTGGGAATTCTTGCTTACAACGCTGTAGAGTATGCTGCCCATCGCTGGTCTGGGCATAATAAGTTGAGATTTACCAAACTGTTTTACAAGAGGCATACTGGCGATCACCACAGTTTCTTTTCTGCACCTTTGCTGTCTTTTGAGTCAACTCGTGATTGGCGTATAGTACTGTTTCCAATCTATCTAACAGCTGTTATCACTTTTATTCTGGCACCACTTTGTGGTTTTTTTCTATCCTGGGTGGCTTCAGGTAATATGGGATATATCACAGCAGCAACCATGATATTAAATCACCTGGCTTATGAGCTAATGCATATCGGTTATCACCAGCCCAAGAGTCACTGGTTTCATAAAGTGCCAGTGTTTCGTGAGTTAGCCCACTTACACAGAATTCATCATCACCGTAAACTAATGAAAATTTATAATTTCAATTTAACTTTTCCGCTATTCGACCTTTTATTAGGCACTTTCTATTGGGAGCCGCAGGATTCCTTTGACGACTTTCGCGACTGATAGTTTGTAGATTACTTGTACCTTATTACGCACTAGGTTCTGCCTTTGATCTTGATCTTCTTCCTGTAATCTTACCAGAATTAACTCTCGGATAATTGGCACTGGCGCATTACCAAAACTTAGAAACTCCTCATGGAAGGCCTTGAGATCAAACTTTTTCCCAGGACAACGCACCACTAAAACTGATTACTCTATTTACAGCACATCCGTACCAAACAAAAGGGAGCCATAAATACCAAACAAAAGGGAGCCATAGATACCAAAAGGACAATCGCATTATACAGCGTTGACTTGGCCGGCATTCTTATACCAGCCAAGAAATTCAACAACAAATTCTGAGAAACTAAGAGCTGTGATAATTAAGCATTGAGTTGCTCCTACACTGGACAGAACACCTCACCAAAAGGTGTTCCGCCTTGTAGGCTTATACAGCAATAGAGGGACCATAGAAGCTCGTACCACTAAGTATAGGCAACATTCACATCGAAGCGATTGGTAATAAACTCGGAAAGTTGCTTAACTGAACAATTTGACTGCTTGATCGTAAACTCTTCTGCAATTTTTCGCGGATACTTAACCTTCATCCTTTGATCTTTTTCTGAGCTATATTGAAACGTTATTTTCTCTACCTTATCAAGGTCTACAGTCTTCTTTATAAAGACTCCGGTATAAACCGTTAGTGTATTCCCATTAATTTCTGCAAGTGGAAGTAATCGTATCAAAGAAAGGTATATATAAACGATAACACCTAAAGAACCTAAAATCACAAAAGTCCAAAAGGTAAGATCTGACTCACCGCTCTCGGCTGAAGAGCCAAACATGCGCGTAAAGATAAGAGCAACTAGTAATGCAATTCCTATAACACCAAGATTGACAGTTAAGATTTTTTTGGCAGACTCACGTGAACTGAGTCCATTTCTATAAATTTTTTCCATACATCCCTCTCAAATCATTCCGTTACTTACTAAAGGCATCCACCAATTATACATGCCCAAAACCGGCATCAGTAGTGGCAGTCACCCCCAAAAAATATCAACAGAACGAATGAAGCTGCCAACCAGCAAAGTAAGGGCTTAAGAGGGAACTTCTATTTCCCGGAGGGTCCTATTAACAGCATCAGTTTTATCCAATAAGGACAACATCTTATAATCAGATACATCCCCCTTCTCCAAGCCCTTCTCTCGAACTTCAAGTGGAGCTGACCGCTTCAAAGGCGCAGGGATATCCAGATATTCAATATCCCGTCTTTGCATAGATTCTAAACAATCAACATCAGGACTAACGCTCTGCTCAATATCAGCAAAGGGATCACTCAGTGGCATTGCCGCAGGAACTGCCGGGCTAGCAAAGCTGATCTTCCTTTGCAGCATTTCAGCCTCTGACTGGATGGATGCTATCCGCTGCTCCATAATTGACTCAAATTGAGAAAACCTTTCTTTTTGATGGGTAATCTCTAACTGTAGGACTTTAATTTCCTTTTTGTGGATCAGATTGGAAATCATCCAGGATAACGCAACCCCGCCACTTAGTAACGCAAAATAAATACCTACAATATATTCCCAGTTATTAACAACACTCTTGCCTATAAATGTTATTAACTCTTCATCTGTCACGTATAGCACTCCATTTCTACACAACTCTTTATCAAGCAAATACAGCTAAGGGCCTTCAGCTCCACTCCCCCCTTGAGAGATTAAGTTTACAGCGGTAGTTGACTCAACCCTGCAGTTCGGCACCTAAATCCATTAGCCATTTACTCTTATCACCTTATCAATATGAGGCCTTGCCGATAAAATTTCTTTTACTAACTTGTATTGGCTCCGCCACTGATCTGATTCTTTAAAAAATACCACTCCCGGCATATGAGCCTCACTCTCGCAAAAATCGGAAGTGTCAACTGAGTCTTCACATTGATGAAGCTTACGAAGGTAGGCAAGAAGTCTCTCAGTTGAAAGCTGCTCAAGCTCCTCTAAGCTAAGCAGCTTAACATATCTAGGCATCATTCATCGCCCCCACACCACTCTATTGATCATTCCTTAATCGCTCATACAAATGATAGAAACAGCAAAGAGGCTCGTCTGACCACGACTTATCTGCTGCTTTTACCTATAGCGATGAAACGCCCTTCATAGGCATAATCTATAACTTCTAATGCTCCAAACTCGCCTGAAAGACTCTCACCCTTCAAGTTCCACCTCCAGCCCTCTTTCTGCCAATCATAAATATCTTTATCTTCACAAAAAATCATCTGCTCATCGACTTGAAGATTCTTACAGAAACCTGATGCATCCCAAAAATGATACTTCCAAGGCATTAAGTAGCTATTCTCTCGCGTAAGTAAGAGAAACACACTTAACTCGCCCTTATCTTTTAAGATCAAATACGAATGACCAAAAGCACCCTCAAAGTTACCCTTAATAATAGCATAGGGTTTTTCTTGCAGATTATCAGTGTCGAATCTAATCAATTTCTCACCAGCATTGGCTGGCATACTCCAAGAGTCCACCAATAGTTTAGAACTGAAACCAACGCCAATAAAAAGTAAGGATAAGACTGAAGTTGCTAAAATTCTTTTCCTAAGCACTAAAATGACCTTTCTAAAGAACTAACTATTTTACTTCCATAAAAAATGAGGATCATCCACCATCATCTAAAGCTGCCGTTTGAAAAGGTAGTTTCCTCAATAGCCTACTTAGAACCTAACCCTAACAAAACAAGCAAGAGTGCAAGAAACATAAAAGCTAAAACTCTCCTGATGTCCGTCGAAATCAATCGTACGCTTGATAGACCAACTGATCAACTGAGAACTCGTGGAGCCGGCTTGCAAAGCAATCAAAATGCTTCGATCATGCTACTACGAACACAATAAATAGAGGGGGCTTGGTGATATACTCATAATTCTGCCCCCAAAATCATTGAAATTTTCATGTGCAGACATAGTTTTGTAGGAAAGGTATTCAGCCGCAGGCTTACTTTATGAGTAAGGCATATCAATCGGATGCTTTAACATCCAAAGACTAACTTGTGCGACCAGCCTAGCGCGATAACAGCCTGCCTCTCAGAAGCATAAAATATAGTCTAGGCCCTATATGTAACGAATGAAATTTATCTCCTCATGATCTTTAAGCACCAACTCTAAACTTCCCAATCAATTACTAATGGCATAATCAATAGCAAGTATTGCCATTTAGCATATAAAACCATTTAACTTTATGCAATTTATCTGCTAGCCAATCTTTCAGTACATATTAGATAAGCCCGCCTATAGACCGCATAACCACCCCAAGCAGCACCTGTTGAAGTGATACAGAAAACCATATAAAAATCAGATAAGATTTGAAATCTTACAAGAAAGCCGACTGCAGCAAGCATACATAGAGCTACTAACGCAGCCCATTTCATTTTCCTAGTAATTACTGCATAACCTCTATAAACAGATGAATGATATAGCCCACTAATTACAGAAACGGCAATACAAAAAACCAACCCCTCAACATCGAAATTGGGGCTAGCCAAAATTATAAACGGAAAAAGGGATCCTAAAGCTGATGTAATTTTCTCTCCCTGAGAACCAGCCTCATCCCAAAAAATACTATAAATATGATTCGGATCTCCTTCTGACTCGGTTGACATCTTTACCCACAATGGAATCAAGAAAATGACTCCAAGCAGCCCCAAGATAAGAAGAACAAATAAAACCACCCCAAAAAAAATAGCAGTCATCACTTAATTCACTCACAACACCTCAACCACCCTTTACAGAGAAGTAGCACAATACGGCATAAACTATCAGACTACAAATGTAAAGTGTATTGATCTTCAAGAGGGTTCTATGTGAAGCCTCCACTCAGGTGAAAAATTGAGTAACTATAATCCTCTGAGTATTCACTAATATAGCTGTAACCTGGGCCACGCCCAGCTAGCTTGACCAGAAACCGCTGAAAGCTAGCAAGGATGCCAGCACTTCCGTACACCCTTAAAATATTCCGGCTATTCCAATCATCCATTGAAAAGTAATCGTTAGCTTTGTTCTGAAGAGCCGTGAAAAGCTCCTCTTTTGTCTCATCACAAATAATCTCGATTGATATTTCTGACTCAGATATCACTAGCACTGACTCATTTTCCCCAATGGCTTTTCAACAGCATCAGCGAACAGCAAGTAATCTTCTGACTTCGCACTTAAGACAAGATCATCAATCAATCCATTTGACCGAAACATTTGCCTTACTTCTATCTTCACTATTTTTTACCTAACTAGCCAACATACCCAATACTTTCACTTCAATGTCAGTTTTTTCTGTTAAAACTTAACGAATTACCACTTCAGCAGCCTAACTTTTATGCATCTTCAAAAACTCGTAGGGCCTTCTCACCCAGCCAAACTACGGTACCTACCATTAAGCAGCTCATGCCGCCACCCAGCACTGAGGTAACTAATGCACTAACACCCTGCACCTGCTCACCGTTTGCAGTGACAGTTCCAAAGCCAAAAAAACCAAGAACTCCGAGAACCAACCATAATAACCCAATACTGCAACAGCATGCTAAAAAGCAACGTTTAAACGTAAACTGATTTCGGCTTTCATCAATCGCTCCTTGCCGGGGAATTGATCCTGACAGCCCTGCAATCCTATTATTCAGCTCTTGGACTTCCATCTTTTTCTTAGAAAGTTCAGCTTTCAGATTATCATGCCTTTCTGGATATTTTCCCTGGTCTATTCCATCAATGGCTTCTTGTAACTCTTGAATAGTGTAAGTTTCAATTTTTCTCATACTAAATACGGTAGCAACCATAACACTCTATATAAGGGTGACTGGGGTTTTGAATATTTTACAATCGACCCGGAAGATACCCTCTAAATCATAAACATTGCACATCGACTCTCCAAATAGCTCTTTACAGTATTTCCAGCCCCCTACTTAACAACACATACATTCCTTGAAAAAAACTGGAAGCATAAATCTAGCTTCAGGAAAAACAGGATGCTCACACGAACTGCACATAAAACCGACCTCAGGCGCTGACAAAAAACCAACCGCCCCGACTATCTCAACGCAGCATCCCAAATTAATTTAAAGATCAGGCTCTCAAGATGTAACTTTTCTTAGCGAGTTCGCAACTGGTACATCGATAAATCATACTGCAACAATAAATATCCGTATAAATCTACGAAATAGCTACTCTTAAATAAAACAATTAGAGCAACACCCAAAACTGGCAACAAAGGCACCAAAATGGCACTTAGTCGACTGAACGGTGCCACCTCTAAATATGCAAGACCACTGACTTTTGGGTTAACCCGAACGTCAACAACATCTCCTGGCCGGTATTTTTTGGTAAGGTAAGATTCATATTCCAAACTCGGAAACAGATCATAACCTCGCAAAACTGGCGTTTCGGATTTATACTCTCTTCCTCTAAATTTATAATTGAAGGCAATTATTGCTTCAGTTACCTTTTTTCCATTGGAATCCAATTGATTCAGCAATCGGGAGTGAGTGATCTCTCCAACTACCACAGGCCAATTGCCGAATGTTTTTCGCATCCTCAGATACACAACCGTCTGGAAAAACCCAAATAAAATCATAACCGCAGGAATAAGTAATTGTATAGCTTTAAAGATCATTAATTTATGCTCCTAATATCGTGAGCAGCGGCGGTCTATTCTGGAAACTTTATGCGTGCCGATTGCAATGAATCTACAATGCAAAATACATATTTGGCATCCTACAACAAGGCTCACAACCGATACATTATCAATCACGGCCCTCCCAAATTGGGAAGCCGAATTACATTTGAGAAATTTTTGACTTTTGCGGAAGATAATCAACCACCAGCGATCAAACTCACGCTGCACCATTAGCCTGAGCACTCAAAATGCTCTACCCTGTTATAATCCGGACTTGTCTCTATCCTTCTTGCGGAGTTCTATTAACTCCTCCAATCTCATCAACTTCCTTTCATTCCTTTCCACGAAGTACTCTATTAACTTTAAATTATCTTTTTGCCACGCATCCATATGCAGCTGTGTTGCTTTCATCGTCACTTCATTTATACGATCTAGCTTTTTAAAAACTGGCCTTTGATTAATCTCCCTTAACTCCAGCAACTCTTCATAAGAGAGCATTGAAACAATATTATTAACTAGTAATTCCTCAAGCTCCTTGGGGTCGAACTTAAATACATTGGAAGACACCACATCCATGTACAACTGTTCTTCCATGGCAACAATTTCCGGCGACACTTCACTAACCCCATAGAGAGGCTCATATAACTTTATAAAGTCCTCTCTTTGTTCATCGAAGAGTTCTTTGAGGTCTGCAGATTCTTTTTTGGCGACATCATCGATAAATATTTCTCGAGCCAAATCTTCACTTGATTGAGAAAAACCTACCCCCGGTATACACAGGCAGAATAGAAATATATTCTTAATAACTTTATTCATTTGACATTTAACTTAAAACTTCGACCACATACTTTTCAATAACCGCACCCACCGATAAAATTATATGGGCACCCAAATCTCATCACGCCCTACATTTCATACCTGGTTAAGCCTCAGAAAATAGAGGCTTTAATAAATAGAAGATATTGACGATAGAGTCACAGGGCAGATAGATAACATCGGCTCGACACCTACCCACTTCCCCCACCTTAGAAAACCTGCAAACTTCATTGAAAATCAATGAGCTAGCCAATTTCAAAATAGTGCAAACCAATGAAGTTGGTTTTGGCTTTAGGTATCTTGAGCGGATTAGGCTAAAAACCTAGCTTGATGTCAACCTATAAAAATATGGAGATGTAGTCGATGCTGGCGTTTACAGCTGATGGCTGGTGAATTAATTGGAATATATTTTTATGAATTAGATATTTTATAAAAAAGCAATCTGGTTCCGGCAGCAGATTGATTAGGAGGGAATACTTCACCTGATTTCAACGAGCAGATTTCTGCTCGTTGAAACATACATAAATACTCAAGTCTAATGAGTCACTTTTCAGTTTCCAGAATCAAAAAGAACGCCCCAAAATCCGCTTGGCGGCATCCATCGCAAAATCCTTATAGTCCGCCTCTACTTGCGCCATCTCCAACTCATATTTGAACTGTTCTTTACGCGGCAGTTCTTTCCAGTCTTTGAGAATTGGGATATGACTGGTTTTCTCTGCGATGGTGTAGAAGGCCACAAACTCTTCACGGACTTTATCTTCCACCTGAAGCGCATCCAATAGAACGCGAATACGAATCGAAGCTTCGGTAAGCCCTACTCCATCATCCAACAGGGTGCGGGCAATAATCTGGATGCTGTCGTTTACTCTTTCGCGCTGATCTTCGGCAGCTTGCTCTAGCTCCGCCAGTTGTTCGGCCTGTTTCTTTTGCGCTACTGATAGTTTGCGCAGATAGTAGCCAGCCACAATAGCGAGAGCAAAAATGATTACTGCTGCAAGAATAAGCAACCAGGTTGGGAAAACGGTCATTAAAAGTACACCTTAAGCAATGCCAGCCCGATACTGGCAGTAACAACAGAAAGCAATGTGCTGAGCCCCACAATATTCGCCGTAAGCTGGCTATTCCCGCCCATCGCATGGGCCATTACAAAAGCCGAGATCGCACAGGGAGCACCCGTCATCAGGATCAAATATCCCAAGTACTCAGGGCTCATGCCCAATGCCAAACCAATCAACAGGCAGACAATCGGGGCAACAACCAGTTTAAGTAATGAGGCCGCCAGCGCCGTAGGGGAACTGCGCATCAGTGTTCGCATTTTCATGCTGGCACCAATACAAATAAGCCCCAATGGCAAGCCCACAGATGCAAGATACTGAATGGTATCGTGCAGCACCTCCGGCAACCTTACAGCCAACAAACGGCACACAATGGCTGCGATTACACCGAGGATAAGAGGGTTCTTGACCAGCTCCCACAGCATCACCCGCCAGCCAAATTTTCTGTCCTTATTGTAAAGCACGAAAAGAGCGACGGCGATAACATTAAACTGAATCGTAAGTGCCGCTACCAACCCTGCGGAATTAGAAACACCCTCACTTCCGTAGGCTTTTTCGATCCAGGCAAGGCCGACAATCGCCACATTTCCACGAAAGGCTCCCTGGATAAATGCACTGCGATCCATTGGCGCTACCGGCCGTGCCAGCAACCATGCCAACGGGAGCATTACAAAAGTGCCGAGAACCCCTGCTACCAGTAGGTCTATTTCTTGCGCGGGGCTGGTATCCGAGGAATAGATATTAATAAAAAGCAATGCAGGCAAGGCTACGTGGAAAACAAGCCTTGAAGCATCATCAATAAAGCTGTCCCGAACTATCCCTTTATACTTGAGCAGGTATCCGCCAATAATCATCAGGAAAATCGGCCCTGTGACTGATAGCGCGAATACAAGATTTTCCATAAAAAGTTATTCTTCCGCAGCAGTTTCCTCAGCCTGTGGCAATCCCTTTACCTCAGGCTGATCCGCTCGCTCCCTTAAGTCCGCAGAGATCTGTTTACGGGTTTTAGCACCCAACTTACGCAAGCTGTCGATACGCTTCACCGCATTACCACGCCCTGTCGCCAGTCGCTTGTAGGTCTGCTGGTAGGCGTCATCCGCTTGGCGCAGGCGGTCACCAAGAACATCCAGTGACTCCAGCACCATAGCAAACTGATCGTGCAGCTTGCCGGCTTCGTCAGCGATTTTTTCCGCGTTCTTGTTTTGTTTCTCGTAGCGCCAGATATTCTCGACGGTGCGCAGGGTCGCCATCAGGCTGGTGGGGCTCACCAGGACAATTTGCTTCTCATACGCGAAACGGAACAGGTCCGGGTCCGCTTGCATAGCCAACATATACGCAGCTTCAATGGGCACGAAAATAAAGACGAAATCCAGGGTGCGCACACCCTCCAGCTGCTCGTAGGCTTTCTTGTTAAGGCCGGTGATATGGGCGCGCAGGGAATTCACATGCTGTTTCAGGGCTTGGGTGCGCTCCTCATCGGTTTCCGCCGAGCTGTAGCGCTCGTAATCCACCAGGGAGACCTTCGAATCGATAATCAGGTCTTTGTTTTCCGGCAGGCGCACAATCACATCCGGCTGGCGCCTGCGGCCATCACTCGTCAGCGTTACTTGCGTTTCGTATTCGCGACCCTTCTGCAAGCCGGACTCCTCCAGCAAGCGCTCCAGCACTACTTCACCCCAGTTACCCTGAATCTTGCGGTCACCTTTTAGGGCTGAAGTCAGGTTCAGGGCCTCATCACTGATGCGCTGGGTTTGCTCGCGCAACGCTTTAATCTGCCCCAGCAGGCTGTTGCGCTCGGCATTTTCGCGATCGTAGACATGCTCTACTCGTTTGCGGAAATCCCCCAGCTGACGCTCCAACGGATCGAGACTTTTGCGCAAACTGTCCTCACTGCGGCGCACGAAGCTCTGCTGCTTCTCTTCAAAAATCCGGTTGGCCAAATTCTCGAACTGCTCACCCATGGCAATACGCATTTGCTCCATCAGCTTGCGCTGCTCCGCCAGGGCCGCCTCCCCTTTTTCTACCAACACTTGGCTTCTCGTGAGCTGTTGCAGCTTATCCGCCAGCTCGGTACGCAGGGATTCCACCTCAACCCCAAGTTGGGATTCCCGTTCGCGGCTGCTATCGATACGCGCCTGAGCCACCTGCAAAGCGGCTTGGCTCTGCAATAAAGCGCGGCGGCTACTGGCTCGCGCCAACCAAAACACCAAGCCCAACAGAAACAAGATGGCAACAGCCGCCATCACCGCGTGATCGGCATTCAATTGCAGCGGAAACGCTGGCATAGAGTGGTACTCCCAGACCTGGAAAGAGAAGGATAAATCAGGATTTTGCCAGGGGCCTCGCCCGCTGGCCTGCCCGGGAAATAGCCCAGGCGAAGGCGCCATTCTACCAGCTTGCCCCTGGAAAGTACCCCGCGCCAGCCCGGCCGATAACCTCAGTATCAAGGGATAGGTTTGCGCCCGAGAAGACCCAGCGGGAATTTTTACGGGGTTTTAGGTATTCTTGGAGGATTGGTTTCGATGTTGGTACTCCAGAACGCATGCACAAACACAGCGCCCACCCAGATAGCCCAGCCCCCAGCGCCCTGATCTTTGATTCCGGCGTGGGCGCCATCAGCATTGCGCGGGAAATCCGCCGCCTGATGCCGGGCCTGACCTTGCACCTGGGTGTGGACAACGGCTTTTACCCTTACGGCAACAAAAGCGAAGAGGAACTGCGCCCGCGGATCGTCCAGCAGGCTCAGGCCATGATGGAACACTGCGGGGCCGATATTTTAGTGGTGGGCTGCAACACCGCCAGCACCCTGGCCTTGCCCCAACTGCGCGAATCCCTGAAGAAACCCGTAGTGGGCGTTGTGCCCGCTGTGAAACCCGCCGCTGCCGCCAGCCGTTCCCGCACTATTGCCCTGATTGCCACCGAAGGCACCGTCAATCGCCGCTACACCCGCGAGCTGATCGAGCAATTTGCCAACGGCAACCGGGTAATTAATGTGCCCGCACCGGAGTTGGTGCATCTGGCGGAAAGCAAATTGCGCGGCGAAGCCATCACCGCAGAGGATTTGGAGCCGGTCTTGCACCGCGTATTCCACACCGCCGGCGGTGACCAAGTGGATATTGCCGTATTGGCCTGCACTCACTTTCCCCTGCTGCGAGAAGAACTGGACCAGTTCGCCCCCCGCTCAATCCAATGGCTGGATTCCGGCGAAGCCATCGCCCGACGCGTACGCTGGTGGCTGGAAGAACTTGAGCTGATGCTGCCGGATGCCCCAAACACTGGCCGCCTGATCACCAGCACGGTGGACCTAACCGGCAATATAGAACAGGCCTTCAGCGAGTTCGCCCCAGTTGCCGAACCCCTCGAACCCAACACCTAAGATCGCCAAAATAATGAGAACCGCGCAACAGAGTTGACAGCTCCGTCACAAACCGCGACCGTTTCCCGAATAACAAGCCCTAACCGGTACCCGAATTCATGCTGAAGCCGGCATTTCCCGCTCTCGAAATATTTGCGCAGCTGCCCCCCGGCGGACTGCTGCTCACCCCCAACAACCGTTTGCGCAACCGCTGCCAACAGGTGTTTGCCGCGCAGCAGTCGCCCGGTGCCTGCTGGATGCCGCCGCCGGTGGAATCCCTGCGCAGCTGGCTGGACAAGCTCTGGTTCCAACTGCAACAGCGCAACTGGCAGCCCGCCTTGCAACAGGTATTGAATCGCGAGCAACGGCAATTGCTCTGGCAGCGCGCCCTGGATGAATCCCTGGACCGGCAACTGCTCAACAGCCAGCAATTGTGCCGGGATGCCGATAGTGCCCTGGCGCAGCTACTCCAATGGCAGCTGATCTCCGATCTCTCGCAAATAGATGAAGCGCTAACTCCCCTACTGGAGCAGTTCGCTGTCTCTATGCGCAGCGACGAGCTGCCGCTGTGCGCCATGATCAAAGCCTTTGCCACTGAGCTTCAGGCCCACAGCGCCATCACCCCAGACCAGCGCGATCAATTGATCCTGCGTGCATTCCAGGAAGGCATTCTGGAACCCGTCGCGCAAATTGATACCGCCGGCTTCGCCCAGATTTCGCCCCTCGCCAATGCCCTAACTCACGCAGGTGCAACAGCCGTTAATGAAAGACCGGGACTTACCCAGCAAAGTGAATTATCCGTAGCCGCCTGCGCCGATTTGGATGAAGAACTCTACCAAGCAGCTCTTTGGGCCGGGCAAAAGCTCGCCGAAAACCCCGGCCACAGCGTAGGCATAGTGGTAAACAATCTGGGGCAGTGCCGCGCCCAGGTGGAAGCGGTATTTTCCCGCGTGCTCGAACCCCAATACCTGGACCCGCAGCAACCGCGCTACACACTACCGTTTAACTTCTCCGCCGGTACGCCCCTGGCGCAGACACCGGTCGGCAGCGCCGCCCTTCAATTGCTATCGCTACTGCAAGACGAATGGGACTATCCCCAATTGCAAAATATCCTGTTCAGCCCCTTCTGGGGTGACGACAGTAAAACCTGGCTGCGCAGCGCCCTGTTCCGCCGCCTACAAAAACTGGAACTTCGCCGTATCGACGGCGCCACCCTGCGCTACTGGGCCGAGCGCACCGCAGAAGCCCTCCACTTGGAATCACCGCAACTGCCCCGCCAATTGGAACAAATGGCCGAACGCGCCCGGCGCTGGCAGCGAGCCCCCGCAGAAATTTGGGCCGCGCGTTTTTCCGAAACACTTAGCGCATTAAATTGGCCCGGCAACCGCAACCCGGACAGCCAGGAATACCAGCAGCTGATGCAATGGGAATCCATCCTGGAAGAGTTCGCCGCACTCAGTGCCTGCGGTGGCAACCTTACTCTCACCCAGGCCCTGCAATTGCTGCGTCAGATTGCCAGCCGCACCCCCTTCCAGGCGGAAACCCGCGATGGCCCCCTGCAAATTCTCGGAGTACTGGAAGCCGGCGGCCTCGCCTTCGATCACCTGCGCCTGGTCGGCTTCGGCCAACAGCAATGGCCGCCGGCACCGGCACCCAATCCGCTGTTGCCGATTCAATGGCAAAAACACTGGAAGATGCCCCGCGCCAGCGCCGAGCGGGAATTGGAACTGGCCCGCGAACTCACCGCCGACCTGCAGAATGCCAGCGGCGATATCGTCGTGAGTTACACCTGCGAAGAAGATGGCGTGCAGCAAGGCCTGAGCAGCCTGTTTGAAAGCCCGCAACAAGCCCAGCACTTTGCCGAAGGCGCCCTGCACAATCACTACAGCCAACTGGCGCAAGCCTGTCAGCTGGAAAAAATCGAAGACAAAAAGCTACCGCCACTCACCCCCGCCGAATGCGAACGGGTGCGCGGCGGTGCCTCGGTGCTCAAGGCCCAAGCCCTGTCCCCATTAAATGCGCAGTTGCGCTTCCGCCTCGGCGCCAGCAATTTTACCCAACCGGATATCGGCCTCGGCCCCGCCGAGCGCGGTAATGTGGTGCACCAGGTGCTGGCGGAATTCTGGCAACAGTGCGGCACCCTCACACAACTGCAAGCCATGGACGACGAGCAACGCCAAGCGCAAATCGAGCGCGCGGTGGAACGGTCCCTCGGCAGTGTGCGCAAAAAATACAATCACCTGCCGATCGGATTTTGGGCCATGGAAAAGCAGCGCCTGGAGCGCCTGCTGCAACAATGGCTGTCCGTGGAACTGGACAGGCCCAATTTCTCCGTAGAAAAAGTGGAATGGGAACAGGCCGTGGAAATCGGCGGGCTGCACTTTAACCTGCGCCTGGACCGACTGGACCAACTCGCCAGTGGCGAACAACTAGTAATCGATTACAAAACCGGCGTCCCCAGTATTCGCGACTGGCTTACCCAGCGCATCCGCGAACCCCAGCTGCCGCTCTACGCCCTTTTCCAACCGGATGCCCACGCCATCGCCTTCGGCCAGGTGCGCAACGGCGACTGCAAATGGAATGGCTGCGGAGACCTGGAGCACCCCATCACCGGCATTAAAGCCGTGGGCGATACCGAAAAGGAATCCCCCTACGGTACCTGGAGCAATCTGGTGGAGCACTGGCGCTACAGCCTGGAATCCCTCGCCACCGAATATCGCAGTGGTGTAGCCACCCTCGCCTTTGATCGCCCCACCGACAACAACAGTGAACTCTGGCCCCTAAACCGCTGGCCGGAAAGGGAGCAAATAACCGAATGAACGAAGTCGTGACCACTCCCGCCCTGCGCCGCCCCATCGATGCCGACGCCCGCAGCCAAGCCCTGGATATCAGCCGCAGCTTTGCCGTATCTGCCCCGGCGGGCTCCGGTAAAACCGGCCTGCTCACCCAGCGCGTATTAAAGTTGCTCGCCGCCTGCCAGCAACCGGAAGAAGTGTTGGCCATTACCTTCACTCGCAAAGCCGCCGGTGAAATGCGCGAGCGCCTGATCGACGCCCTGCACAGCGCCCGCGACCAAGCCCGGCCAGACAACCCCCACGATGCCATCACCTGGGATTTGGCCCGCACCCTGCTGGAGCGGGATCGCGAACTGGAATGGGAGCTACTGCAAACACCCCAGCGCCTGCGTATTCAAACCATCGACGGCCTCTGCCGCAGCCTCGCCAGCCAACTGCCGATCGAAAGCGGCCTGGGCACACCGGGTGAACCCCTGGAGCGCACCCAAATCGCCTTCGAGCTAGCGGTGGTGAACCTGCTCAAACACCTCGATGGCGAAACCCCAGACACAGACCTACAGCAACTACTGCTCCACCTGGACAACGACCTGGGCCAACTCAATAAACTGCTGCGTATTTTGCTGGATAAGCGCGAGCAATGGCTCAGCCCACTCTTGAGTGTTAACTTCGACGGCGCCCAGGACTATTTCCATTTTGTCATCGACGAACTGGTAGCAGAAAAACTGCAAGGCCTCACCACAGCCCTCGGCAGTGTCGCCGGGGAACTGCTGGAGCTGGCCAGTTATGCCGGCAGCAATTTACAAAAGGAAAACCCCAGCCACAGCCTGTGCCTCTTCGCCGAACTGGACGATTTCCCCAGCACAGACAGCAGCGGCCTGCCCGCCTGGCTCGCTCTCGGCAGCCTCCTCCTCACCACCACCGGTGATTTGCGCAAAGGCGGCGGCATCAATAAAAAACTCGGCTTTGGCCTGCCGGATAAAAAAGATCCCGAGCGCCCCATCGCCGAAGAATACAAACAGCGCATGAAAGACCTGCTGGCAGAACTGGCCGGCAACGAACCACTGCTCTCCGCACTGCGGGAAGTGGGCAAGCTTCCCAGCGGACTGCAACAGAGCCAATGGCAACTGCTGCAAGGGCTCGCCCAGGTACTGCCCAAATTGGTCGCAGAATTAAAGCTGGTCTTCCAACAGCTGGGTGCCACCGACTATACCGAAGTGGCCCAAGCCGCACTGATCGCCCTGGGCGATAGCGATAACCCCACAGACCTGGCCCTGAAACTGGACCTGCAAACCCAGCATATTCTGGTGGACGAGTTCCAGGACACCTCCCACACCCAGCTACAACTGCTGGAAAAACTCACTGCCGGCTGGCAGCAGGGAGACGGCCGCACCTTATTTATTGTCGGCGACGGCATGCAATCCTGTTACGGCTTCCGCAATGCCAACGTGGGTATTTTCCTGGATGCGCGCGAACGCGGTATCGGTGAAGTGCCCCTGGAAGCCCTCGACCTCCAGGTAAATTTCCGTTCCGAAAGCGCAGTGGTGAACTGGGTCAACGAGACTTTCCAGAGAGCTTTTCCGCAAGCGGACAATATCGGTCGCGGCGCCGTGCGCTATCTGAAATCAGAAGCGTTTAAAGGCAGCAAATGGGCCGAGCCCTCGGTCAATTTCTATGGCTGCATTGATGACGAAGACCGCAACCGCGAAGCCACTCAAGCGGTTGAACTGGTGCAGCAATTACAAGCGCAAGATCCGGAGAGCCGCATCGCTATTCTGGTGCGCAAGAAAAAACATCTACAAAAGATTTTGCCGGCCCTAAGCGCCGCCAATATCGCCTTCCAGGCCCCAGAGCTGGCGCCACTCGCCAGTAAAATGGTGGTGTTAGATTTACTCAGCCTCACCCGCGCCCTGCTCGACCCCAGCGACCGAATCAGCTGGCTGGCCGTACTCCGCGCCCCCTGGTGCGGACTCCAACTGCCAGACCTTTACACCCTGGCCAACTGGGGCAATGGGGATATCACCGTAACCGATACCAGCGCACGCCCACTATTAATGGCCTTGCAGGAAGTAGACGATATCGCCCTGCTCAGCGATGAAGGGCGCACACGCTTGGCCCAAGTGGCTCCCAAACTGCTGCACGCCTGGCAACAGCGCGGCCGCAAACCCCTGCGCACCTGGATTGAAGGCCTCTGGCTGGAACTGGGCGGCCCCGCTACCGTTGCACAAAAATCTGACCTGAATAATGTGCAGGATTTTCTGCAATTATTAGAAGCCTTCGATACCGGCGGAGCCATTACCGAGTGGCAACAGTTCACCCTCGCCCTGGAACAGCTCTACGCCCGCCCCGCCCAGGATGCCAAAGTGCAGGTGATGACCATTCACAAATCCAAAGGGCTGGAGTTCGAACACGTACTGATCCCAGGCCTGGATCAAGGCGGCAAACCCGGCAGCGACCAACTGCTGCGCTGGAGCGAATGGCTTAGCCGCGAAGGCGAAAGCCGCTTCCTGCTCGCTCCCAAAAATGCACGCGGCGGCCAGGACCCGGTGTTTGAATACCTGAAGCACGACAACAGCGAACGTGAACGCCTGGAAGGCACGCGCCTGTTATATGTAGGCTGCACCCGCGCCATCCGCTCGCTGCATCTGTTGGCCTGTATCAACCGGGATGAAAAAAAGGGCCACCTAAAAGCCCCCGGCAGCGCCGCCCTACTCGCCGGCATCTGGCCCAGTGTTTTACATCACCAGGAAAGCGACTGGTGTCACTGGCTGGAAGCAGAAGAACCCCTGCTAAACCAGGACGAAGCCAGCAGAGATCACGACTACCTACTGCGCCTGCCCAACCAATGGCAACCCCAAGCCATGCCCCGGCAGGAATGGCTGGCCCAGTACCGCATGCCAGACTACCAACCCAAAACCGAGGAAGAAGACAATATTCCCGAGCTGGGCCAGGTAGCCCTGCGCTGGTTAAAACACGCCGGCACCGTAGCCCACGAAACCCTCGCCACCATTGCCGAGACCAATATCAACGACTGGACACCCAGCAAACTGGAAGCCCAACGCCCCCTATGGCAACTGCGCCTGAAACAATTGGGGCTATCCACCACCAGCCTGGACCGCGCCGCCGAGAAAGTGGAAATTGCCGTACGCAACAGCCTCAACTGCCCCACCGGCCGTTGGCTATTGGATGGCTCACTAAGGGAATCCGCCTGCGAACTGGAACTCCACAGCGGCGGCCGACAGCTAAGGCGCTCCATTGTGGACCGCACCTTTATCGATAACGAAGGAACCCGCTGGATTGTGGATTACAAAACCGCAGAGCCCAGTGGTGAGGAAAGCCAGGAAGAGTTTATTGCGGCTCAGCTGGAGCAGTATCGGAATCAGTTGGAGAATTACCGTAAGCTCTTCTATGCGCGGGGGGAGCGGAATATTCGGTGTGCTTTGTATTTTCCGTTGATGCAGAGGTTGGTGGAGTTGGATTAGGGGAAGATGGGTATAGCTCTGAGATTCATATCAATTATTTAAGAGAGCAGTACTAGGCATATAAAGGACAAGAGAAGTCCAATCTCCATATTTTAAAATAGCTCAATGTGACGCGATTAAGTAAACAAAATATAGTTACATCACATCGAGCCAGCTCTAGGGGCTAAGTAATACGGAAGAGGACCGATAATGCAGTCAAAAAGTGAAGGGAATCTCATCCAAGCATTATCCCAAAAGAGGTTTTGGGGTTCACTGGGTAAGCCCACAACAAATACAACTTGACCCAATATTGCTGACAGCACAAAGCATCTTAGACAGAGAGGCTAATTCCTACTTCGACCTGAGTCTACGGTCAACCACCTTATTGAGTTTAGTAAAATAAAAACACGGATCATTTAACAATTCATAATTACTGAACTTGTTTTTTGGCGCATCATCAAATCGCAATTCGGGCATTTTTTCACTGAAGTTCCGAAGACCAGATTTCGACAATGCTTTAATTTCTTCTGCAATCGAACCAGTTAATATAATCTCAACACTATTCAATATACAGTTTGTAATTTCTTTGAATAACCCGAAAGCGCCAGAATCATAATCATCAGTTGTAGCTCTAAAAGAAAAAACTAATTCATGCTCTGATGAAATTGCAGCACGAACGTAATACTTGATTAGGTCGCCTTCCTGGCAACTTAAATCTTGCACAGCATAGGCAACCCATTGAATATCATTCGTGTTAGGTAACTTAAAGGTTTGCCAGAACAGCGGAAAAAGATAAAGCCATTCCTGAAACACAGACCCAGTACCAGGGGAGTAATAGGCTCTAATATCACTATCAACCCAACACTCATAATCACTGGCTTTCAGCAAATTTAAGCCATTGCCTATCCTTTTAAGTGAGACGGAAAATTCCATCCCGCCTACATCAGGATTAATTAATGGTGGCCCATAATACTTATACCTCTCCTCTGCAAGCAGTATTCCCCATGCATTGTTACGAATTTCATTAAAATTATCTAAGGAGTAGATATTCTCACTGAAAGCCAATGGCAAACCAGCACTTGGCGCTTCACCACTAATTTTTGAGGCGTTGCTTAAGGGCTTTAAAAAAGTAAGCTTGATACCGGAAAGATTACATCTTACCGATACCGACTTTCTTAAATTAGGCCCTTTAGGGCTTTGTGTAATACCAAATAGCATCAATATTTACAAGCTGTTTTCAAATTAGCTATATAGGTTAGCACGAAATGCCTATATTGATCCAAAATGTCTGAACCAGCTTACCCTCCAGAGCGAAATATATGAGTGGAGAATCCACACGCCCCTCCATCCTTCTAGTCAGTTGCAGACTCTTTTCAGGCAGTACATGTTCAATTATTGAGTGAATACATCAAAACAAGAAACACAATAACTTGGCTTCTATTTCCCACAAATCTTAATCTGTCTTCTTTTACCAACTATTTCAATGTAGTCGTCATATTTTGGATACACAGAGTAGTCAGGCCCCTTATCTTCATACATCTGCTTAAGCTTTTTGCCCAAATTTTCAGCCTGAACTACAATTTCACCAGCATTGTTTCGAGTTTCTGCATCTTCAGACTCTAATTCTTTATATGTTTTTTGTAACTCGATTTCATTCAGGCGTATCAAGTTTAAGATATCGGCTATATCAAGCATAATAATACCTTCTGTGAACATTCTGCTAGGTTATCAAGCAACATACAAAATTTGGTAACAGGCATACCCTAATTTGATCAAATCGTGCAATTAAAACGCTAAAATCTCTTGCACCAGTTGCCCTTTGTGATAACCAACTCTTAGGGATTTTGATGTAATCAAGCAGTTTGACTAAAGAAGAAAGTCACAAAACACTGGCTACATAATAGAAATTTGATAGCTCTTAAACGAACACATAGAAAAATATCGGCGCCAAAATTATCTTATTGAAATTTATTAGGTTTTTCTAAGTATCAATTCTGCGTAGAATTAACTGATTACTGTCAGAATTTATGACTGTGGGTAGGCAAATTCTGTAAGACCTCCCCCTAAAAAAAGACCCAGGAATTTTCTAAAAAGAGCCACCTCTTCAACAGGAGAACGGCAGCGTGAAGTAAGAACAGAGAAAAGGCGCTGACCCAAGGTGCTGCAACACCAGGGGCCAGCTAACCAAATTGATAAGAGTCCTATCAAGATGGCTGTATGCATACTACGCTAGAAACCCGCTCGTCTTCAATAAAGTGGAGCACAATCAGCAGCTTGGAGCGACTCCCCAAGCTCTGGGAGCCTAGCGCCCGCCTTTTCCTATTCTGCGCCCATCGCCCCCGCGCCCCACCCCACTCTTCCACCAAGTATCACTTACCAAGCTTCCCCACCAAGGAATGCCCACCCACAGCTTGAGTATCGCCAGGAAACAAACATGTTGATCCTAAAGCGCCGAACAGGCGAGAATCTAAGAATTGGAACGAATGTCTCGATCACAGTGCTGGAAGTGAAGGGAAATCAAGTAAAGATAGGCATCCGCGCCCCCAAATCCCTTCCCGTTCATCGTGAAGAGATCTATGTGCGCACAAAAAAGTACAAAAAATAGGCAGCGGAAGGTCTTAAGGGCAAATTCTCCAAGGAAGGAGATTATATCTAAAGGAAACCTTCCTCAACCTTAGTATTAGTCGATCCTTATCAGACAGATTGTATCAATATCGCTCCATACAGCCGCCAAATAAAGACACATTTTAGCCACCGATTACATTGGGTTTATTAGCATTGATGTATAGACTTTCTTACTTTTAAACCCCGGGAGTTAATGTCTGGCTCACATAAAAATAACTGGATATACGGTGATCCCCAAGCTTGTAAAACACCTTTAGCACCTTTAAGGCCCTCAAGACTAAGCGCCTCTTTCTTTGCCACATTTCACTATTCTGTACTACTACAACAGTTCCAATCTGCAAAACATCACTTGCCACACTTCCTATCCAAAAAATATCCACACACGGCTTGTGTATCAGCAGAGAGCAAATAGGTTGGCCATAAAGCAACAAAACGATGAGACCCTAAAAATTGAAACGATCGCCTCAATCATAGTGCTGGAAATGAAAATCGATGAAAGGCATCCAGAATAGTTTTTCCGAAGAAAGATACACACCGGATCTCTATCCAGGTGGCTCATGCGGAGGTAAATCTTTTCCAAAATAGAAATGATCACGTTTTACGAAGCCCATCTAAATATGAGAAAAACCAAGAGTTGCAACGGGAATACCAGAAATAAAACTCATTAAAAAAACCGCATAGATACATAACTAAAGATATTCCACAGCTACCTACTACATTCAATTACTAGAAATCCGAAATAAAAGAACATTCTAAGATAACTACGGTATAGGCACAGATATTCAATTCCAGCATGCAGAGGTACTCTCACTACACCTCCCCCGCGCACAACACTTTCTCCTTCCGACCAAGTAGTGAAAAAATTTAAGCTACTATACAAATCGAATACTATAGGTGCAATACTTTATCGTTTATGCTTATGCTTGACCTTGGTGCTGAGAGGCTATGAGAGCCCAAATAGAAGTAAGTACAACCATTCCTCCCTAAAATACTTCAAACAATCACTTGAGCAAATTAAATAGAAGCAAACTAACATCAAAGCCACTTTCTTAGCGCCAACTATTATCCTAATCAAAAGTAGCTTAATCACAAAAAATTGCTTAAAAATGGATCAACTGCAACCGAGAGAAGCCAGCTTCAGTTCCGTATTGCGCGAGGCATACCGCTTAGAGGAGCACTCATATTATAGCCGCCAGCGTATATCTACCAGAAGTCGAATTTACCTAAGTTTATAACTTGATCATCCACCTCTTAGGATGATAAAACTATGGACTATAATTTCTATGCGAGCATGACGATGAGTCATAGTTACACCATCATTGCGATAAACAGCAAGCAATACAACAATCTTACTTCTGGTGAAGTCGAGATACTATTTTACTATGAGCAAGACTCAAGCATTCCTCTACCGCCTCCTAGAAATATTTTTGAGAGCCAATACTGCTGGATAATCAATGGATATGATGAGCATATTCATAACAAATTTTCATCAAATGAACCCTTTATCATCAAAGATGTTCAGCCTACAAGATACAACAAACAAACGCATACAATAAGAAACGATTATCATGATTGGGCTGGCAAAGGCAGCAATGTACAGCGACTAAATAACGAATTCATACCTATAATTGAAGCAAGCCTGCCAAATGTAGATACTGGTGAATTTAACCCATCATTTTCAGAGATACACCGTGGCAATTATTTTATTGAAGAACGAGGAAATATTTATGGGCCATTTGAAGTAACGCTGGATACAAATGAAAATGGAGAAGTTCGCTATAAAGCTTGCCCACTAAATGCAGTCGCTCTTGGCTCAAAAAATTATCATATTACATGCAGCAAACTTTCAGACCTTCGTGACAAGAATCTAATATGTGAGACGACTACAGCCACTGGCTCGGCACTTAAGTACGTTGTCAGCCTGAAGAAATTCGGCATGCTCGCCAAAGAACACTGGGATGAAATCGACTATATCCCAATGAATCACATCTTCAAAAAATGCATATCCCCATTAAAGGTTAAGAATAAGGCTCTCATTAAACGGAGCCAAATAAATGAACTCCAAAAAGGCATTGAATACTTCTTGGATCATCGGGGAAGCCATCTAGAAGACCCTGCACGTGTCGAGCGTGCAAAAAAATTACTGATCGAAATGCAGGAAAGTGATCCATGGGAGTCATTGCTAGAAGAATACTTGGAAACAGACTCAGGAAAAAAAGCAGTCCAAAAGTGGGGTAATGGAAAGCCTAATGTTATTTCCGCACAGGAAGTATCTGACAAGACAGATGAGCTAGATGCTATTGAGAAGAAAATAACCGAACATCTATCAAAGGAGACTACCATAAAGGCCAGCATCCAGGAGCAAGAAGCTATTCTGCAAAATGTAAACAAACGTGTCGAGGAGGAACTAGCCAAAGGCAAGGCCGAATACAATCAGGAAATTGAAAACCTGATCAAAGAAAAAGATAATGAAGAGATAAACATACAGAAACTCAAAGCTCAAGGGCGAGAATTAGTTGAAAAATATAAACATTTTGATTCGATCAGCAAACTGGAAGCAGAGGAAAAAAGGTTAAGGGAGCAATGCTTCGAGTTGGAAAGAGACGCAGACCTACATAAAAGAACGGTCACGAAACAGCGAGAAATATTAAGCAAACCTGAAAACCTTGCTGAATCGCTAATTGAGGTTCATACCATTATGGATAGCTTAGGCTATACTCAATTCAATGGGCGAAACTTAGGCACTCACAAAAAAGAAATCTACTCTCCTGCTCCATCTGCAAGCTTCACAACTCACCCAAAAGTTGGTGACTTCATAACAACTATCACCCATAAAATTAATCTCCTTAGCAGTAGAGAACTGTCAGAAGTCGAAGTTGCAAATATACTAATCTGCAGCCAACAAAACCTAATGGTGATCTTTCAAGGTAGACCCGGCGTCGGCAAGACATCCACCACGATTAATTTAGCACAAAGCCTTGGAATAAAGGAAGGTGCAACAAACTCTGGAAATGGCGATTTTCTGAATGTTCCAGTGGCACGAGGCTGGTCAGGGAGCCGGGACCTCATAGGCTATTACAACTCTCTCCGAGGTGAATTCCAAGAATCTAAAACTGGCGTTTATCAATTTCTGAAAAATGGTGATCTTGATGAGGCAAAAAATGTCCGGATGATTTTGCTCGATGAAGCCAACCTTTCACCGATTGAACATTACTGGTCTGACTTCATCGGCCTGTGCGATAAAGAAGGTGCTGATAGACCCATTAATACGGGTGCGTCCAGTGGTGAAAATCGATATATTTACCCAGTAAAAAAGGGCAACTTACGTTTTTTCGCAACTATTAATAATGATGCAACTGTGGAACCGATTTCCAGCCGTCTATTGGATCGGGCCCCAGTAATTACCATGGATATCAATGACGATCGAGAAGTAGAGGGAGAGTCAATAGAAATCAATGGCGCAGTCACAAATGAATTGTTAGAAAAATATTTTGGTCGCAAAGAAAATCTAGACAACAATTTGTTAAGTCAGTCAATCGCATTAATTGAAACATTTATGAGCAAGGGGACTGATAAAGCATCCCAGCTTCGTGAGTGTTTATACTTAGATGGCCGGCGCCGAAACAATATTGAACAATATCTGAGCGCTGCAATTGAGGCACTTGATAATGAAACTACCGCCCAAGATTTTGCAGTCAGTCAATTTTTATTGCCTCATTTAAACTGTGAAGGCAGTACGGTAGAGGAAGCATTAAAAGCAATGCTTATCTATGCTGAGCAAAACAACTGGAAACGCTCCCAGGAAATTCTTGAACGAATAATTCGTGATGGCGACTCTTACCTAAATCACTATAGCTTTCTATAACTATGGAATTGTTGCTTAAAAACTTAAAACCCCGCAAGAATAGCTGGGAAGAATATCTTCTTTTACCTGCAAATGAGGAAGCGGCATTCACTGAAAAAACTGTATTTGAAACAGATCAAATTGAATTCGAACTAAAGTGCCCCCCAAATATTATTAAAGCAAAGCTATTCATTGGAGATGCCGAAATCAGTGGGGCTCTGGATAACTATAGTGATGTGACAAGTATTTTCAAGTTTACTCCTCGCCGCAATAGGCGATATGGCTATGACGCCCTATTTTTACACTATTGCGGAATAGCCAACATGAATGTGCTAATAACTTCTAGTGAGGGCATAGAATCAAGAATCTTGTTTGAATCTATTAACGTATGCGGCAGAAAGATAACTGCTCAAAGAATAGAAAAAATACTTAACTATCTATCAAATAACATTACTCAAGAGCTACTTAATGTTTTCTCGCCTACTCAGTTCAGAGCAAATCTAGCTAATAACGGCGTTAGCATTGCGGATCGAATTCAACGGCTAGAAAATACCCTAGAAGAAGTAGACGAGATAATCCGCGTGATTATGCATCGCCCTATAAAAGCGCTCCGCCCTACTCAAAGAACTTTAAAGAATCCTATGCCAGAATCATTGCAAGGAAATGATATCGAATGGGTTTTAGAGAATGCAGGTCAATCTGTAGAGGCTGATTGCCCTGAAAATGCTATTTTTCACTCTCAATTTCGCTGGCTGACAATGGAGGAGGTTGAAAACTCAACTCCATTGGAGAGCACAAACATCCAAGAAAACCAATTAATCCGTTTTTTCCTCATAACGCTTCGATCCAATGCTTCAGAAATACTTTCGAAGTGCAAGCTAGATGTTGATTCGAAGTATTCCTTTGATTTAGTAGCCGAAGATGGCGCCACTTATAGAAATTTTTATAGTATAGCTAATAAATTTTTCAATCGTATCGGTTCTAGTTATTCTAAAAGAGCTGAGAAATGCTTCCTACACTGTGGGTACCTTATTAGACAATTTGATAAACGAGTACCTACACAACCGATCAAACCAAAAACCCTCAATCCTACACAAAAAATGCGATCCAATAAGCCTTACATGGCTATGGTTAGAGCTATGCATGACTGGCTAGTAAAGTGTGAAATTCTATGGCTTGATAAAATTATTTTCAGTTCGATAAATTCCACATGGAAGTTATTTGAATACTATACAGTACTCACAGTAAACAACTGGCTTACTTCGTTCGGAATAAATGAGAGCAAAGCTTTATTTTATGGCTACTATGGGGATAACTTTGTCAAACTACTTTACGAACCTTCATGGCCAACAATTGATAGAGCCAAACCAGATGACAGAATTGCTATTGCTGACCGATATACAAGACAAAGACGGACCCCCGACATTATTTTAGATATTCAGAACAAAATTGGGCAACGAAATATACTGATCTTAGATGCAAAATGTAGACAGGAAAGAGATGTATGGGAAGATCTGAAAAGTTGTCAGTTGAAATATATCCATGCTGTGCGTGAGCGTGATGGTCGGTGCCCAGTGAAAGGATTGGTGCTACTATACCCGAGGTCATCAGAACAGCATAGCCTTGATTTTCAAGACTATTATCTGGAACCTTTTGGGCTCAATGATTTGTACTCAGCAGAACCTTATATGGGAATACAGAGAATCGATATTTCTTCCGATGGGAGTGAAAATGGTTTACATCGATTATTGGAATCACTTCTAGATAAGATATCATTAGAGAATTTTAATTTAGCAAGGAATAACCTAGACATAAGCATAGTTAAGAGGCCCTCAACATTAGAAAAGGCTGTAGTATCCACTTAACTATCTAACCTTGTAAACTACTCTGTAACTTAAACTAGATGGACTATAACTATAGTGACGGGGGCATCTTATAACTCCATATTCTTAGAGTATGAAATATAGGGATTCCGATAACAATATTGGACGCCTACCAACTAAGGTGGCGAGCAGAGAAGCAAAATCCAAATGAGAGAATTTGCAATTGGTCTATTAAAATGATTTACATTCAACAGGCTCTAGCGACATACCACCTCAGAAAGCCTAGCCCCCCTTCCCTATTCTGCACCACTACAGCCACTCCCCATCCGAAAAGCATTGCTTGCCGAACGTACCAACAAGGGTCACCCACCCACATCTTGAATAGCACTAGAAAGTTAATAGGTTGACCATAAAGCACCAAACCAGCGAAAGCCTTCAAACTAGAACAAATGTCCCAGCTGATGTACTCGAAGCGAAAAGCAATCAAGAAAAGATGTGTGCTCGCGCCCCCAAATCCTGCTCGACCCGTCGTAAAGAGACCTATATTTATATCGAAAAATTAGGTGAAGAAAAGCGTTGAGAGCAGATTCTCTTAGAAAAGAGGCTCCATAGCGACACTATTGTTAGTTAGCCATCTTCGAGGTCGAGAACGGCATACTTATAAAACCCTCTCCACAACTACAACAAATCACCTCCCGACAGAAGATAAATGGCAACGTAAATTAGAGCGAACAAGCGGCATACCTAAAATCGACGCCACACCAATTGTGAAGTTCACGCAGAGCTCACTTTTACTTTCTACCAATGCTCGCGTGAATAACCAGGTTTGGCCCATAACGACTTTGCCCTCAAAAAGACTAATCATCCTTTCGTCGAGAAAATACTCCTTAAGATTATCAATCAACTTACTCTGGATAAAGCTCATCAATTTTGTACCAACGTTCATCGCCATTAGATTGCAGTTGTATTTTTGCAATCGGCTTCCTAATATCTACTACCATTCCTATACTTGTCATGTCTCCAGCTTCTAAACTACTCCTAAACCCAGCTGCCCTCTTGGCCCTATCCAAGGCAACCTTTTTCTGATGATTCTCTTCCATTTCTCTAATTCTAGCTTTTTCTTTCAATTCCTCTGCCATTTTTTGTTTTCTAGCAGAAGCCATTGCTTTCTGCCATCTTTCAAAGTCCTCCTTCCTATTAGCCATATATGATTCATTATCAATTACCTTAACCCAAAAAATATTATCAACTTTATAATATCCAAACTGGAATATTACATGCTGACCATTGACTTCACATGCTTCATAGAAAGGCTTTCTAATTGAAGATGCTTGATAGCGGCTCCTGAAAAACTTATAATACTTCTTATACGGCAACCTATATCTTTTATCTACATATTCAACTGCGGTCACATCGATACCACCATGCTTTTTGCATAGATGTTTGAACGCCTTCTTGCTATCTTTCTCCTAGTGAAAATAGGGTCTAGGATGTACATCCCAAAACCCTTGCTTGGTATAATATTGAATATTTACACTATAAGTAACGTAATTATCCCTCACATCTAACGAAACGCCATCAACATTAGACAACCATTTGTCAAGATCTGAAAAAAGAGAAACACCTGCATTAAATTTTCGATCAATTTCAAATAAATTTTCGGCAGCAAAATTTTGTGACGCACACAACATTAAAACCAGAATTACAAAACTTCCTTTGTATTTCATATTTACATTATCCCTTATATACATTCAGTCATTAAGTTACTACTAAAAAACCATCCTGGACACCCGCTAAATAGATTGACTAGGATGGCAGCAGAAGACAGACACGGAAATCAACATTTAAAATATAAAAAAACATATAAATTCAACAAGCTATACTGGAATTCCAACTCAGAAGACTAGCACCCTCCCTATTCAGCACCACTATGGGCGCTCCTCACCTGCGGAGCATCACTCTTAAAGCTCCTACAAGAAGGGAGACCCGTAAAATAGAACCCTCGTCCAATAAACATCATCTTTTTAACCATCATCAGCAAGGAATACTCTCCCACGTCATTGGCATCAGCAGAAAACAAACACGCTCGTCCTAAAGCACCAAATACATGAGAGCCCACTTATTTGGGCACATATTCTGGTAAAACCACTGGAAGTGAAAGGTGATCGAGTAAAGATAGGTATCCATTCCCGGACTCCCTTGCCACTACAATGAAAAAATCTACGTGGATCTCAAAATAGAAAAAATTAAAGAATAGAGGGCTTTGAAAATAGATTCTTAATAGGAGGAGAATCTCCCATCCTAGCATCCAGCTTTTGCTCATAGTAATCGCGCCCATAAGGACACAACAACTCTAAGATAGATACGTCGCTATTTCAAAGCTATCTTAACATGTATAAGAAAGGTTCCCTCGCTCTTCTATAAGTCAAAAATCGACTCTAACTGGGACGATCAGCTGAGTTCTATACATTGCTAGCGTTAATACAATCTGCTTAGACTAACGTATATCAGTTACCTCCTCCCTTTAATCCTCAAAACCCAATGAACAAAATAGACCATCAGAGGATTCATAATTTACTCAGGGGTGTACTCACTATTCTCACCCTTCTTCTCATCTTGCCTATTGGACTCTCCGGCAGCGCTCTGGAAAAAGGCCATTCAGACAATATAAAAACAGATTGGTGTCCCTTTCCTTCCATTAGATATTTAATGCCTTTCGTGTACGATCTTTCAGAGATTCCCCGAACTGAATGGCATTAACTGACTTGGCTTGTGGCCAGTAAGTAATTTCTATAGAGCTTTCCTTATCAGCGACCTTTTCGACCCTAAAATCAATTACTGTAATCACACCGTTATGCATACGAGTATCCCTCATGTGATAATACATAGATGGCATAATATCGTAGTGATATTCAAAATTTTGCATCTTTGTACTTGCCAAGCTACCGAATTCTTGCTGGATTTCACTGGTTGATTGGTATTCAAATTCTCTTTTAATTTTCATGAACACCACGTCCACATTCACAGGCACGGTAAATGCGATTTTATGATTAGTAGGCTTATTGGCAGATGTATTCACCGCAGTATTGTCGGTAGTGCTTGTCTGCTCCATCTGGAATTCCTGTGCAGCTTGTTGCTGGCGAGTATTTCCATCGTGATTGATGGGGTCGCCAGTAACCGGATTATTCCAGCAGGTAAGACATTTACCGTCTGATGAGTAGATATGCTGATTAGACGCACATCCGCTCACGATAGAAACCAGGGCCAAAGAGAAAATAAGTGTTGGTAGCTTCATGAATGTTCCCCTAATGAGAGTGTTTATTTAAAAGTTACTATGAGATTCCAAGCTAGCAACCGAGCATACCGACTCCCTGTATTAACATCGAGCAAGGAGATACTTGTACACGGAAGTCTTGGAAGGATCTGTTTAGTATTGGATTATCCCGCTCTCTGTATAGAAACCAAGAAAAAATAGCTGTGGGGTTGGTCCCTTTCTAACGCTAGTACCTAAATTAAACTTTCCTTTAAAAGAGACACTGTTGCGTTTAACATTGATCAGTCGTTTTCGACGAACCCTGTTCCAGTCTAACGTTCTTAGTGACCAAATCCTTTCTGATATCATGTTCAATTTCTACGGTCCTCCCTGAATATAGATATTGATGGTTCTTTAGGTCGTTATTATGGAGCATAATACCCGGTGCGTCCGCCAGTAAATCATTATTTAAAAACCAATTTTAGAAACTCTTAAAATAAAGCACCGTGCAATATTGTTGTGGCCTAGTAAGCAAAATAACACAAAACTGTAAAAGCTTTGTGAATTCAACCACTTGTAGTGATTCCTCAAACTATAGGAACTTAGTGCCTGTGCCATTCACACTCTACTCCGTTCTACCTGTAACTTCTGAAGCAGGGAATGCCCAGCCACAACCTTAAGTATTGGCACTAAAAAATTATGATCTTAGAGCTTCCTAAAGGTGAGAGCATTAAAATCGGTACAAATGTCTCTGTTGCATTACTGGACGTAACCGGCAACCATGTAAAGCGTGGTATCTACAATACCCAAATCTCACCTCATTCACAGGGAGAAGATCTTCGTGTATTTTGATAGGAAAAGATGACTGGGGCCCTGCCACCATAGGGCCTATTAATCTTGAGAATCGCGGGGTCCCTTAATTAATAGAATGAGCCCCTCAAGAGTTAGGCTAAGCGATTTTCAAACCGCACGCCAGTAAGATCATTTTATTGAACAGACTTTTTAAGGGTATCTGCACAAAAAGCACAGGTAAAATTATTAAAAGCTGTTTTGAAAATAGCCTTTGTACCAACTTCCTCATGAGAAAAACAATGGACTTTGATTCCATTTCTATTCCGTTTCTTACTTCCCGCTTACTTTCTTCCTCTTTGGCATGAACCACTAGGTGAGGGATATACGCAAAGTAACGACCTTTTGGAGTAGCAAAAGGTAAGAACTCACCAATTTTTTCCAAAAGGTTATTTAATACCTCTCTGGATTTTTCATTCATTACTAAAACACAATCTGTCCACACAAAAATATCAGGATATGGGTCAATATCTGACTCATCATCCATATCTTCAAACCAAGCTGTAAAATTGCCCCATTTGTCAGTAATTGGAGTGATGGAATCTCCCAGGTCAGTAAGTAGTTCGCTTCCCAGCTTACCCCACGCACCCATCATGCTTCCCTGCCAAGGAATGCCCACCTACGGCTTGAGTATCAGCATGAAATAAATATATTGATCCTAGGGCATCGAACCGGCGAAAACTACGGATAGGCACCTAGGTCTCACTTACAGTGCTGAAAGTGAAAGGCAATCAAATAAAGATAGGCACCCACTCCCTCAATTCCCTCCCCGCCCACTGAGAAGAGATCTATATTTGCTCCAAAGTGAACAAAAATTAGACAGCTGAGTGCTCAGAACAAGTTCCCCAAGCACATTTTTTGGACACACAGCGAAAGCTAATCACACCACTATATTTCTACTTCCTGAAGTGATTTTCTGCATTAAGAAATCTCCTGAACGTATACGCCATTACAGCAATGTATAGGGCAATTACTATTGCCATGGCGGAAACATCATAGACATTTATCACCCAGCTTTCTGGGTGTTGATCTCCTTGCACCAATAGCGTAGTAGTTATAAATGACACTAACAGCAGCAGTATAAATACAGCAGTTATCAATAGAAGCTTGCATGCCAGGAGTATAAATCTCTTCATAAAATAAAAACCTGGTTAGGCAATTGAGGGCAGATGCAACCTGTACCTATATTTGTTTAAATAATTATCTCAATACGTCCTCCCTACATAAGGGAGGCCTTAACTACTTTAACCTTTTTACTTTATGTCCTGACCTTTAGACTGAGGTTAAACTGGGGCCCTTATTCTCCCACTCGTCAATCATTCTTTCGGTCAGCGCCCTCAAACGTCCCATGTACAGAATATCTTCTTGAAGCTCTTCAGCTTCTTCATCATCACATTCGTTAATATCAACATCACACAATTTTTCTTCGTAGTAAGCAAGGGCCTCTCGTATGTAGTTCAAATCTTTGTAGCTGTAATACATCACTTAACTCTCATATATTTTTATAAGGCGGCAAGCTTTTCAAAATACTCAGAAACAGGCATATCGATTTTCGCTTCAATCGAGTAGTGGGTATTGCCTTCTGCATCGGGAAACATATCTATTACAATAAACAATCCTGGTTCCAATCTCGCATCTTTGTTAATTATCCACCAAGCATCCTTTCCCTCTCTAAATGGAACTTTGTTACTGATGCCATCAAAAAGTGATACCCCACCCGATTTAGCCAAAATATACGGCTCTGAAGAGCCTGGCATCCGATAGGTTACGATATCGTTTCGTTTGGGCCTCTCTTCGCCCGCTCTCTTGTTTTTCACCATCATTGGCCGATGGTCCTCACGAGACCTAACCTTATCGATCTGCGGATTATCAAGCTTTCCTTTCCTAAGCACCACATCCACATCAAATCTCTTCATATAGACTTGATTGGCAAGTTTGTGGATTTTGCGTGCCCTAGGCATCATCCCGTGTAAAGCCCAAAACGTTTAGATTTGTTTACTCACTCCATAAGTTTCAATCCGATGTTGGTAAGCGATATTACTTCAATACTTAACGACGAGCCATAGCCAGCCGCAAACCCGATCCCCTTTGCCATTTGAGCCATAGCGAATCCAATTAGTTAACTCAGTAGCTTGAAGCGACTCCCCAACTTCCCAGTACCTAATTCCCGTCTTTTACTGATCCACGTCCACAACCCCAAACCGACAAAAATCTACAAGCTGGGACATACGTCTTAGCAATAGTGCTAGAAGTGATAGGAAATTAAGTAAAGATAGGCATCCACGCCCCCAGGTGAGAGATCTATGTCTATATCTAAAGCGAACGAAAATTAGGCTATAGGGGTTGTCCAGGTCAGGCTTCCCAAGGAAGAAGGCCCTACCCCTCTCTGTATAAGTTAAACTTTATTTGGCAACGAGATACATATCTCCACGCCCTGCTCCAGCCTTTTCTTGAGTAAACTGTACAAAATGTACATAAAGTAAGTTGTTCCAAAAAGGCCCGAAGAGCCGTAGCATATTACTTGTGTTTGTTAGGCACCGGGCTCACCAGAAAGAAGGAAGTATGCTGTGTAGGCTAATCCAGCTACTAACAACCAAAATGAAATACTGACAATCACCACCAGAAACCCAATTGGCTCTCTCCCCTTCTTTGTGAAAGGTTTACAAATTAGATTGCCAGGGAAATGGAACATGACCTCGACAATGATTGTAAATATAGTCTCAACAATAAATCGACCGAGAAATCTAAATACACCGCCTATTACTTCTTCCACTAATTCTCTCTCCGAACTCAGGATTTTTGACGCCTAAAGCACTTACAGCAAAATCAAATCGAAGCAACGGTTTTTACACCGTATGCCTTTTCGTTTTAAATGTGAGCTCAATCCGAACCTCCTGAGTCAGAAAATTCGTTGCTACAATTGGATTCTACTAGGGATGAATCACTTCTATTCATAGAAATCACAACAGAATCAATTTCTTTCCTGGCCTCGATTGAGCTAAGACTTACGCCAGATTCTGTACAATATTTATCAAACTGCTTTTTATCTGACCACATGTATATTGCGTACATTTGATACTTAGTCAGTTTGGGATAGTGGTTTTGAACACTATTAGCCACCTCAAAGGCTAAATACTTTCTCTTATTCCCCCAATCATTTGATAATTTACGCCTTAAATCCCTTTTGAAGATCCGTATGGCCTTGCGTTTACTTGACAATTTTAAAAACCACACGATCGGGTACCTTTACCGATTAATTCAAAAGCTACATCTGTATATCATGCTTCTCTCTAATTCTAAAGCTCATATATCCTACAACACAAAAAAATACAGAGAGTCAAGAAACCACCTTTAACTGATAAGTATGTCAAATAAAGATATAGAGCAACCTTCTATATTTTTGTACTTTCTTTGCTCTGTATATTTTTAGAAATGCTTTATGAGTCAATGAGGTTACCCACAAGTAACGAGCCGGCAAAAACCTAAAAATTGTTACGAATTCCTCACTCCCAGTGTTTAAGTAACTGGAAAATAAGTTAAGTTATGCCTCCCGCCCATAATCCCTTGTCATCTATCGAGGAGACATCTACGTGCGCATCAAACATGAACAAAAAGTAGGACTAGAGAACCTTGCTGTAGTATCTGTTTGATAGATGGTACATAACTGTAAGAGTTTCTATCTCTTGGGCAAAGTATGGGCTACCTCATTCATTGCTTTAAAGGTTGAACCATGCAGAAAACTATTACGATTATTGGCGCCACAGGCCATTTAGGTCGTCAGGTAGCACGAAAACTGGATCATAAAGGTGTAAAGGTAACTGCGATCGTGAGGGACGTAATTAGTGCTCGCACTATCCTCCCAGAGAGTATCCAGCTTGTCGAAGCAGATGTCTCGGATAAAGAGAGCCTGGTGTCTGCACTAGTTGGTACCAAAACACTTTATATCACCCTGAATACCACGTCACTCGACCCGACTTTACCCTTTCATAGTGAGCGTGAAGGTGTGATTAATATCGTGGAGGCTGCAAAGGTCAATGGTGTGCAACACATCATGCAGATTGCTGGTATTGATTATCTCCACCCAGAGTTTGCGGACAAGGGACTTGAGTACAAGACCAATGTAATCCGTAAGCCAGGGATAGAGGCCATTAAAAGTTCGGGCATTGATTTCACTTTCTTCTTCTGTTCATTCTTCCTGGATTCTTTCCCCACATTCATCGAGAACGGCCAATTTTCTATCATCGGCGATCATGTCCACCCTATCTACTACACCAATACAACAGATCTGGCAGAGATGATCGGTAATGCTATCGGGAATGAGATGGCCTACAACCAGAGTTTTTCAGTTCAGGGTACTAAGGGGATGTCTTTACCAGAGGCGGCCAGAACGTTTGTAGAGGCATATTCTCCGGGAACAGAAATTGCCGTTCACCCTATCGCGGCCATTGCAGAAATGGGACTGCCCGAGGAGCAGGCAGTATTTATGGAACATATGCTGACTTACGTAGAACAGCTAAAGGAGCAACCAGTGAGTCAAAAAACTTGGCAGGTGTTAGGTAAGCCAGATACAACCATCACAGATTTTGCCCGAGATCTGTCAAACGCTTCATAGCGACTGATCCTTGTTCAGTATTGCGTCCTCTGTGCTCAGCCGCTCCATCAAGTCAGTGGCTGCAGGACCCAGTGGACGCTTACTGGACCAGATAATATCTACACCGTGTGACAGCTCTTTCTCCTGCTCAAATACCAGAGGGAGCTGTATCAGTTTTTTCGCCGCTATCCCCTTCGCAACCACGTGTAGTGGCAATACTGCCCAGCCCAAATTAGCGTCGACAAGGTCAAGTGCATCATCGAGACGTGACACACTCCACACGTCGGGAGACACCAGCCAGCGAGTTTGGCTGGATATCTCAAACTCCTGCAATAAGATTTGTCGGTATTGTTTCAGGTCTTCCCAGGTTACTTCAGTAAGTTGTGCTATCGGGTGCTCAGCACAGGCGACGCCAGTGAGCTTCAGATGGCCCAGGGCTCTGAAATCGCACCCAGTGGGCACATCTTCTTGCTGCGTGATAATCCCGAGTTGGGCAACATCCCGTTCGACCCAGGTCTGTACATCCTGAACATTTCCCGCTCTGAGCGTAATTTGAACATTTGGATATTTGGTCTCAAACTCTTGAAAGAGTCCACCCAGGTTTTTAATCCGCACATGCTGGGCAATAGCTAACGTCAACCGGGCCTCGACATCCAGAGACAACCCCTGTGCGATCGCCATCAAACGCTCGCGTTGCTCGATAAGATTCCGTGCGCGTTCCAGCAGTGACTCACCAGCGTCCGTCAATCGCGGGTATCGTTGACTTCGATCAAATAGATTGACTCCCAAGTCAACCTCCAGATTCGATACCAGTGAGCTGATTACCGACTGTGCCTTTCCACATTTACGTGCAGCCGCTGAGAACGAGCCAGCCTGCTCGGTTGCTACAAATGCTTCCAGTTGCTCAATAGAAACTGCCACGCGCCCAACCTATCTGTTTAAGGTATAGTATCTAACTTATCCCACCTAAAATAACTATATATCATTCAGGCATATTTTCTCAACCAGAGTGAGTATGGCTGATGACTAAATCATTGAAGAATCGTTTATTCCATGCGGTTTCCTACGAGTTTTTTCTGCTGCTGACAGGTGGCTTACTGGTGGTGCCAGTGTTTGATCTGGAGGTGCACCAATCGCTAGTACTTGCGGCTGGACTATCATTGTTTGCGCTGGTCTGGAATATGGTTTTCAATCACGCCTTTGACTGGTACTTATTGAATATACGTAAAAACCCGGAGAAGACATTTATCGTTAGAGCCACGCATGCGTTATTGTTTGAAGGGGGTATGTTGGTACTGACGTTGCCAGTAATCGCCTGGAGCTTTAATCTGACTATCCTAGAAGCATTTATGCTTGAGATAGTCCTGGTGATTTATATCGTGATATATACCTATGTATTCAACTATTGCTTCGATAAGCTGCATAGCTCGTTTCAAGTTACTGAACACAAACGTTAAAGGTCTTCTCTACTTTCTATTTTAGATGAAATGCAGGACCAGTTAAGATACACATCGCCGGAATCACCCGATGGGGGCAGAGATACATGCTTTTACTATGTGCTTAGCTCAATACCGATACATCTTAAATTTGTTAGCAGTTCTTTATATTGATCGGACTTGGAAGATAAGTATTGTAACTTACGATGCCTTTTAACTTCCCAATTACCAATGACAGAGTCAATTTTTGTACCGGATGCCGATGGTTCAGCATCGAAACCAAACTCAAATCCACAGCTAAATATTTGAAAATAACCAATACCACCCTCTAACTAAGCAGGAGCCCCCCAACTCAAGGCTACCACATATTGGATAATGCCAAGATCCATTAACTCTTTAACAAACTTTCTGGCTATATGCTTATTAATGGTTTTGAAGATGCCAGGGAAAGCACATCAAGTAAGATGCGTGCCTACTAAAACTAGGCATATCGATTGGATATAACCTCTTTTTAAGTGGAGTGGTTCAGGGTTGATCTGACAGTTAACAGAAACTCTGGATACTCACCTAATGTAGCAGGCACAGGACTGATACTTATTCAAACAGATTAATTTAGGACTTATGATAATTTTAAGTTGAATGGTAAGGCTTCCGAGTTGATAGCAACTGGATTCTATCACTAACAGTTTTTGGGTTTTATCGACTGGAGTTCCGCCCATACAGGGTGAGAGGAATTTTGTGGAGAAACAATAAAGTACCAACGAAGCTCATCAGTTTTTTCACAGTTAACTTGATTGCCTTTAAAGTAAAGGGTCTGCTCTTTATTGGTTACAAATGGCTCAATCCACTTTATCTGACCAGTATACTTGCCATCATCCCATTCAATTGTAATAGCCGGCTCATATTCTTTGCCTTGAGTGACGGCCTTGTACAACCCCCTATAGTAGGAGGCTATAAAATCCTGGATTTCGACCTTCCCAAGAACTTGGTTCTTCTCTGGCTTGTGAGTCCATGAAAAAGCATAACTAAAGAAATCCTCTTTTTCTTGTTTATACATACCAGGCAGAAACACAAGCTCTTCAACGCCATTCAAGGTGATATCTGAAGCAAATTCGATCGGGAAAGGAATCACTTCAGTCTTTGAACTCTTTGGGAATTCGGAATAAGTACTAAGTCCTTCAGCAAAAAGCAAAGGTGAAAAGAGGAGAGTAACACAAGCAACCAATAGAATTAGAACGCCATCAAGCCTTAGATAATTATTCATTTAATCTTACTTCCCTTTAATTCCATACCGAAGCAAAAACACGCAACCAGTTTTTACCAATTATTTTTTCTACCACTCGATCAGGAATTCCTTTTTGGCTTAACCTATAGGCAATAAGCTCCATCCGCATCTCGGAGTTCAGTTCAGGAATAAACGGTGGACGATTTGGTGTTTCTCCGGGCGCGGAAATTCCAGCCGCAATACGACGCTCAACTTCCTTACGGATACTTTCTCGATACTCAGGGCCATCATTGACCGGTACTACGCCTTGGTCACTACCTATTGCAATATGATCTTCACCACATACTTTATAGGCATGCAGTATATGTTCTATCACCACATCGGCCTTTATTTCATGCTCCCCACCCTCCAAAAATGGCATTAAATAGATTCCAACCAAGCCACCGGTGTCTGCTGCAGCTTTTAATTCAGTATCGTCATTATTCCTAGGGTGATCATAAATTGCGTTGCAGCCAGTATGAGAGATCACAATCGGTCTTTTTGATTGACTGATTGCACTGGACACTGTCTTCTTTCCAGAATGCGAGAGGTCGATCAAAACCTTCTCCGCCTCCATGATCTCTATGGCTTTCTTGCCAAAGGAAGTTATCCCTGAATCTTCCTTTACAAGACCGCCGCTGCCAAGGATAGAGGGCCCATTGTAGGATACCTGCATTATCTTGACGCCCATTTTGGCGAATTCTGAAATGCCTGAAAGTGACTCATCAAACATTTCAGTTGATTGGAAACCCATTATGATACCGAGCTTACTCTCCTGCTTCGCTTTCAGGATATCTGATGCAGAGTGAATTAAGCTCAAGTAGTTTGAGTTCTGCTCGATGATAGATTTGGTTTTTTCAACCTTCTTTAAAGTCTCTGTGTAGTCATCACCTGGATAGGGGACTGTCATATTCAAGGCACTAATCCCCGAGTTCTTGAATATTCCCAGGACTTCTTCAGAGATTGGCTCCCTGAGCGAGAATGCTCCGCTGAGGCCATCAATTACAATCGATGAACCGTATTGGTTCCACGTTGATTTTCCTGCATCAACTCCAGAAAAGGCATTTAATATACCCGAGTTAATAGCCAAGTATGAACCAACACTACCTGATACTAGAGATTTAATCAGTGCTCTTCTATTTATATCGTTCATAAGTCCCCCACTCCAGAATTAATCAGCGCTTCGTGAAGCTATACACTCCACCTCAGCTTTGGCATCAAGTGCCAGGCCGCTCGCTGCAAAAGCACTCCTCGCAGGTTTCTTTCCGTTGAAGTACTGGAGGTAGACTTCGTTCGCCGCTGGCCAGTCATCAATATCAGCAAGCATCAAAGTACACTTAACCACATCGTCAAAATCCAGGTTTTTGCTTTCAAGAACTTGGCCAATATTCTTCATTGTTTGATGCATCTGAGCTTCCAGACTTTCACCTGCCAAGGTTAATGTTGAAGGGTAATTACCGATCTGCCCAGAAAACCAAATGGTTCCATTCACTTCACGTGAAGAAGAGAAAGGCAACTGTGGATCGTCGCCAATAAAAATAAAACGACCATTCTTAACCACATGAGCTATCGACTGGCTATTTTCGATTTTCTTTTCGGGACTTTCTGAAAGTACAACAATATTTGCTTTCTTTCCCTCTTCAATACTACCGACAGAACCTTCTATCCCTATCACTTTCGCAGCATTTATAGTTGCAGCTTGAATTGCCTCGAGAGGTGTCATACCAATTTCATCTACGAGCAGCTTAAGCTCATGATGAATCATCGGTGTAGTGTCATTTTCAAGGTCACTAAATGCATCAGTGCCAGCAGCAATAGTAATGCCGTTTTGATAGGCAAATTGTGTCATTTGTGTACTGAGCTGATCAAGTTGCCTGTACTTTTCGTTTAAGGTATTCCTTCTTTCAAATACTGTAAGCGTCGCATCTAAAATAGTACCTTTCTCTTTCATTGCATCAAAAAGGTCTAAATAGCTATCCTTTTGCAGCATTTTTTCCCAGGTTGGATCATCGAACTCAGCAGTTTTTCTGCGCCACGCTTTGAAGTTATCAACTAGCTGAGCAGACATATCTGAGGCATGTGAAATAGTCTCAACACCAGCATTGACAACATCCAAAGGTTTGGAGGGCCCTATATATGCATGCGACCAGACTTTTAAACCATGTTTCTTGGCTGCACTTGCGAGTAATGGCACCGTCTCGGCCTCAACATCAGCATATATCTTGATGCCTGTTGCACCAGCGCCTATGGCCTGGAGCATTATTGAATCCATATCAGAATTTTGATCTACCGCTCTCATCCATGTTGTGTGGCCTGGAGTACGCCCTTTAGCTGAGGCAATGGTTCTCGGGTCCGAGAAGAAGGATTCTCCACCTATAATGACTGAAAAGTAGATGTCTGGCGAAGCGATGGAGTCGACCTCTGCTTGACGTTTTAAGTAGGCCAATGCTCGTGCATCACCGCCCATATCTCTCACAGATGTGACACCACCACGAAGCAGGTATCGAAGTCGCTCAGTAGTGATAGACAAATTATCCCAGCTATCCGGATCTGTCGCATGGTGGACATGCGCATCTATCAGGCCAGGGATTACAAACTTCCCTTTTAAATCGACAACACTGGCCCCCCTCACCTTGGAGAGCTTTTTCGTTGAAGAAATTCTCTTGATCTTATCGCCTTCGATAAGAATCGACTGGTTTTCATCAACTTTAAGCGCATTAACGTCCACTATATTGGCGTTAATGAGCAAAACTTGCTCTAGCTTTCCATCCTCTGCTGATACAACGCCGCTGGTAGCAATGTGTAGAACCGCCAGAATAAAAATTTGTTTTATTTTCATGTACTTATCTAATGTGAGACCGTGGGACTTTTAATCTACTAGCAAAATTTTGCGTCATTTAGGATGCACTTTAAATGTAATTTAGGTTTATAGTGTATAAACTATTTGTTTATTATGTTTGTCTGTATACTCCAGCTAATTCCCACCGTAAGAAGAGAAGCGGATTAGCCATCAGGGGAGTCAATGAACAAGTTACACGCCCTTGAGGCATACTGTTTAGTGTGCGAAAAGCAAAACTTTGCAGCTACTGCTCGCGAGCTCGGCATTTCAGCAGCAATGGTCGGTAAGTACATTAAGCAGTTAGAAGAGGAGCTGGGCTGCCTATTGGTGATGCGCAATACACGCAAAGTATCCATAACCGAAGCGGGCGAAAATTATTATAAACAGGTTTCACCAATACTAAAAAAACTCCACTCCGTCGACCAGGCGATGTCAGAATACAATCAAGAGCCTAGAGGCAGGCTATCGATATCGACTAGCATAGAGCTAGGCAGTCAATATTTTTCAGGATTGATTGCCAATTACCGTAATCTATACCCTCAGGTATTCTTGGATTTTCATCTAAGCAATGATCCACTCGATTTACTCGACAATAAAATTGATCTCGTTTTTAGAATCGCACCAGAATTGCCAGACTCTAGCTATATCGTCCAATCTATCGCAAAAACTAAGCTAGCACTCTGGGCAAGTGACTCTTACATAGAGAAGAATGGGCTCCCTGAAAGCATAGAGTCATTAAAGAAGCATCAATTACTCTTCTTTAACCACAGTATTCGAGGGGATCATTGGCTATTTCAAGACAAAAAAGAAACAAAAAAAATCAAACTTCCCTGGGCCTGGCAATCTAACAATGGGAGGCTATTAAATGAGGCGGCTGCTGAAGGACAAGGAATAATCCAAGCCCCTTTTTACTCTGTCAAATCTTATGTCGACTCTGGCCAGCTCACTGAGATTCTACCTAGATTCACAATAAAGCCACTAACTATTTTTGCGCTCTACCCTCATCGCTGCGAGCTTTCCCTGAAGGTTAAAACCTTTATCGATGTGGCTAAGAGCTATTTTGAGCAAAATCATTCCGAGCAGTTCTGATTCAATGGATGTATTCAAACGTACTTTCTCAAATCTAGGCCCTGGTATCATTTGGGCTGCAAGCAGTATTGGCGTATCTCATATCGTGCAGTCAACTCGCGCAGGTGCAGATTACGCTTTCGCTTTGATTGGTTTTATTTTCCTGGCTCATTTAGTCAAATACCCTTTTTTCAAAATCGGTCCAGAGTACGCTGCTGTCACCGGCGAGAGTTTATTGGAAGGCTATAAAAAACACAGTCGACTTGGTTTTTATAGTTATATGGCTCTGACATTTCTAACAATGTTCTTTGTTCAAGCTGCGGTTACGATTGTCACAGCTGCTTTAGCTCTCAACTTATTTGGCGATATCTTAAATGTTTCAGAGTGGTCTGCCATCATTTTGGTCATTACATGTGCAATATTGATTGCTGGCCAATTTAAATGGCTGAATGAAAGCTTAAAGTGGATGGTCCTCATTCTGGCTATTGCCAGCTTGATCACTCTCATTGCCGCAATAAGTCAATATGGGCTTCTTCCCTCTAAATCCTATTTAACAGCTGATATAGCACCAGCTGTGAGCATCGCATTTGTTGTCGCCTTAGTCGGCTGGATGCCAACTTCAATTGAAGTTTCTGTTTGGCACTCTATTTGGTCGGAGCGAAGGATAAAGGAGAGACCGGATAGAGGCTTTGCCAAGAAATCTCTCGTATTTGACTTTAAGGTTGGTTATTTCACCAGCTTGATATTAGCTATTGTATTTGTATGGCTAGGCGCATTAGTAATGTTTGGGAAAGATATTGAACTATCTCAATCTGCAGGCATATTTGCTGGTCAGCTAATCAATATTTATACCGAATCTCTAGGTGACTGGAGCCATTTAACAATCAGTATTATCTGCTTTATTGCGCTTTTCTCAACTACCTTTGCAGTCTCCGATGGGTTTCCTCAAGTTTGGCGAAGTGCCTTGAGGTCATCGAGTAGTATTAAGATTCCCGAAAATAGAGTCTACGTATCCACTCTTATTATACTAAGCCTCATAAGCTGGTTTATTATTTCCCTATTTGCCAACCAGCTAAAGAACTTAATCGACTTTGTAACTACTCTATCTTTCGTTTGTGCTCCAATCTTTGCTTTACTCAACATTCTTGTTATGAACGGGAAATGGGTACCAAGAGAACATCACTTAAAGGGATGGTACCTAGTTTACACTTATGCCTGCCTATGCCTAATGATAGGTTTTAGCTTTTACTTTATTTATTGGCGCTTCTTGAGTAACTAACTATTCCTTTGCAACATCGGCCGGCTTGAAAAGTCTATAGATAATAAGCTCAGGGATGAGCGCAACATATAAGGTCATCTAAGCGTTAAACATCAATCCCTCTTCATCTTAAGCTTTTCTAACACTTCACTGATACAAGCTGCAGTCAGGGGAATCAGCTTGCCTCATGAATACCGCCCCTCATGTTCAGGGGTACTTATGAATTCTTCTGTAAAGCTTATAAAAATAGTTTCAGTTAGAAACTAAATTTTCACCTTGAGTTAAGCGATCTAAGCAGTCGGCATTAGATCCATCAAGGCTGTTGCTTGGGTTGCTATTTCTATCTCTGTAAAACTGAGCTCCTCAGAGGATAAATGGCTCATCATAAGCCAGCCCCTTTCAACATAAACGACTCTGAAAGGGATCTCCGCTGATCATTCTTTAGTCATTACGTGCTCTTAGGTTGGCTTGAACTCCACTGATATAGCTTTCAATCATCACTTATTCCACGCCAAAACTATCCTAACCGAGTTCCTCTAAACGCTCCTGAAGCACCAAACCGTCATAGGAAAAGTACAAATGCATATCCCAAAATCCAGTTAATTGCTTTATTGAAAATGAACTCCCTGCTCTATTCTTTGCGGCACAGTAGGATAAATCATCTGCCTGCAGGTGCAAGGCAGCATCAAGGACAGAGTAATCAGAAAACTCCATGGCTATAAGTAGTTCGACGAACTGAATACCGTCTTCCAGGAAGTTCTGATCAGCCCTGGAATACTGAGAGTAGAGTTCCCTATTATCGATGCAGCCGAAGCATCCGTCGCCATAGGGTGCCGTGCGTGCCATCCTCGATCGAGAAGACCACCGCTTGAAGGTAGCTATCAACCCCTGCTCCGATCACGAAGTGGTATAGAATGTAAGTGGTCGGTAGAAAATATTTGGCATAGCACTCTAGTAATCTGTTGGAATAGTTATAAATACTGGTTCTTTTTCTCGTATATATGAGAAGGTAAGGCCATTCTTTGCTCCATATCTCCTTGGCACGAATACAGCACTATCAATACAAATATGGTTCCCAAAGATTGATGGCCCCTCAATAGCTTGATGTCCAATGAAAACCCAATCTATATCTGAAATATAATAAGTTGATGACTTTAAAATTAAACGACTCCACGTAGCATATTCAATAGAGTTCCTGTCCTCCTTCTCAAGCTCCGCTCTAAATTGATTCCAAGAAGTACTAGTAGGTACACCTGAATGAACCACTCCGACTCCCTTACTTCCATTATCAATTTCGATAGCCCAATACATTTTTTCAATTAGAGAAGCACATAGATCTAGATCTTTTTCGCTGAGCTTTCTAGCCCACAAATTCTCAGTTGACTTCTCTATACTCCCAAACTTTGCATAGTGATATAAGCTTCTCTCATGGTTTCCTACAGCGCCATAAAACCATTCATTTTCGATCAATTTTAGGCATGATAAACTATCTGGGCCTTTATCTACTAGGTCTCCAACTGAGATTACTCTATCCTTTGTTGGATCAAAGGATAGTTGTTCTAATCCTTTTTCAAACAATTGAAAATATCCATGAATATCACCTACAAAAATATCTCTACCACTTACATTGTTAGATAGAGTTAGCGTTTTCTTACTTAATGAGAGACTATTTTCATACATAGCTTGATATAGTTTGTAAATTTTAACGCTTGGCTTTGGGATTATATGAAGCATGTAGTAATGGTGTGACTAACAGTCACCTACTACATTCTTGTATATTTCCGCTTCTATTTCTTCGTTAATTTGAGAAAGTGGCAGTATCAGGGCTTTTAGCCTATCAGTGAATAGATAAAGATTATACTTATCTTTCTCAGCAGACTGTATACACTGCCAAGTAAAGGTAGATGAACATAAGCTATTGGATTCAGTAATTCCTGAATCGGATATTTCAAACTCCCACTCACCAAGAACGCTGCCTTTTTCATCTATCGCAACCGAAATATAAAGATACATATATATCTGCTGCCAAATGTTAACAAGAATAAACCAGATCCCAAATGCTACAAGCGCTCGGTTAAGGTGCTCATAATTATTCCAAGCATCATGTTCATATACTGAATATATCTCCATACCAAAGAATACAAGGAGGAACCAATATAAGAAATTAAATAGGGTTAACTTCCATTTCATTTTTGGTGCTACATGGATTTTAGCTATAGCAAATTTATTGAAACGACGAAAATCATTCTTGTCTAAGGTAATCGCGAACTTCATGCTTTCCATAAAATTAAAAGATAATCCAATACAACATCTATATATCACGTTTCTCTATAGTTCCAAAGCCCGTTACCCCAAACAGTCAGAGAGAAGGCCTGGATACCTACCCAAACAGGGAAAGTTGAAATAGTCAACTCAATTGATACTTAAAATCGGCTAGTGAGCTATAATCAACTCCAAGGCGTGATTCCTAAGTTTTTAGGGGACTAGTAGCAACATCTTGCCCCACTCCCTTAACTAGCTTCCTCACCAGGGAACGCCGTTCACAACTTGATCCAAAAGCTAGGAACTGGCGAAAGCCTAAGAGTCAGGACGAGCGTATCAATTACAGCACAAGAAGTGAAGATAGGCATTCACGCCCAATAGTCCTTTCTCGTCTATCGTGAGAAAATCTATATACGCTTCATAAGCCAGTTATGGAGGGATTTGAGATACATGCCCTCCATGAAAAGAGCCTCCAGCCTCCGCCACCCTCAAGGTGAATACTATCGCAAACCCAAAGCACTTTTTCTTTTAGATGGAAGCAATTTAGTCCCAACGGGATAAAAGAGCACTCCCCTTGAATTGAAAAATTCACAAAATGACACCGTGGAGGGGCCTAGTCACTTGTTAAATTCCATTTTGTCCATGCTCGCTATACCTCTCAAGCCAGCCATCCTCAGAATAGAGTTCACCACTCAAACCATCTGACTGATTGGCTGCAATTTGGCCATTTACTGCAATGCTAATACCTTCTTTCTCTTCTTCGATAGCAAATAGGAAACCATGAATTCCAGAATTTACACATTCTGTAAGTAGCTTTCTTATTACTATTTTTTGTTCTTCAGTGAACTCACTAAGCTTTGATATTAGCTCCTTTAACTCTGGAGATTTGAGATTTCCTGCCTCTAAGTCAAGATATCGATTTAATGATCTATCCCATAACTCTTGAGAGATAATCTTTCCAAATTTTTCTAAATTATTCATAAATCTCTTAAAGACATTCCACTCTCTTCTAAACAGCACTCAGAACCTGTACTGGCAATCTCAGTCGAGAACGTAGCTTTTTGGGCCGACAAAGATTTAAGCAAGTCGGCAACACAAGCTATCGATAACTCGCTATTAATAAAATCAAGCAGGCAATAAAAATAGGGAAGAATAGCAAACCAAAAATTGCCGAACACCTGAAATTTTCTATCCTTTGCTCATCCATTGCTTCAATTTCTTCGCTGCTGAAATCAGTACTGCAAATATAGCAATCAAATCTACGTTCCTCGTGTGCAGCTCGACAGTGAGGGCAACTCGCAGTCCGTTTTTCATACAGCCATTGGACTTGATCCAGTAAATGAAACATAAGCTGAATCCCAGTATTTAAACACTATAAGTGATAGCAGTTTGTTCAATAGCACAATCTAAATATCACACTTTCCCATAACTTAAAAGTTAGTCAGCCCGATGGCTCCCAGAAGTTAGCAAATAGAGGGATTCCCAAGCCTCTTGCAGCTTGGCATTTGCTTTTTCCTATTCTGCGACCCCGTACCCCATTCCTCCATCAAACTTAACTTATCAGTCTTTCCCAATCGGGAATACTCACCTACGCTCAAATCTCAATAGGAAACAAATAGCTTGATCCCAAAGAGCACTACCGGCGCACGTCTAACAGTTTGCGAGCATGCCTCAGTCAAGACAATAGAGATGAAAAGAAGTCACGTTGGGCATTGGCATCCCCAAACCCCTCCGCGTCCAAAGAAAAGAGATCTATGTCCATATCAGAATCGACCAAATATTAGACAATTGGACGTTAAAGGCAAGTTCCCCAAGAGAGGAGGCCCTAGCCAAACCCTCTCTGGTGAAATTAAACTTTGCTTGGTAACAAGATACGATTATCTGTACAAAAACTGCACAGCCTTGTCAGTCATGCATTAATGCTTACTCAGGCATTACTTTTGTATAAACCTGGAGCATCGATTGAACTAGGTTTGATGTTAATTCCTTTGATTAATAACCATAGCCCAAATGTGATTTCAAAAAACGCGCCTGGAAGCATGAAGTGTTTCAATATCTGGGGCGGCTCGAGTAACAAAATATTTGAAAACCCATAAACCACCATCGACATATACGTGAAAGCCCCCCAAAGTACTAACCACCTAGGCACGTAATTTGAAACGTAAAATAAGTACATGAAAATAGTCGCACCTATGCCCATTATGATTAAAAGAACATCCCACATCGAACCACTCATATTCACAAATATTCTCGCTAACGCATGTAGCTGCTCTTCTTGAAATACATTCGAATATTCCTGGTTTCTTAAAACTACTATAACCGTCAATGTAATAATTGTTGCTACAAAGCCAAGAAGCCCTTCTCCAAACCTGAAAAGCAATGCCAAAAAAGCAACATTTTTGTTAATTGTTTTTGTAACCAAATACTGCGCCCAAGATGCCCAAATAACGGCTATAAACATAACTATATCTATAATCTGAGCGAACCTGAACCTCACTTCAGTCTCAGCAAAAGCCGCAAAATCATATATTCCTTTCTTGACAAGTAATGAATTGAGCATCCCTAAAACGATATAAATTAAGTATGCGGCACCTAAGTGCTTCGCATATAAGCTAAGTGATGATTGTGTATTATCCATCAGTAATTATCCTTTGGCTCTCGCATACGACGAAAGTCCTAATCTTTATTTCAGGTGCGAAGCAGGCGCCGCCTGAATATAGTTGTTAGAGTTCTTGCTGCAGTGTGCCAATACTGCTTAAAAATGACGTTAGCTGAGTTGCGGAATCCTTTAATGACTCGGCTACGGCAGCGATCTCTGCCTTCTTTATGGTTTCATTGAAATTAGTATCACCGAGTTCTTTGCGGGCAGAGAACTCATTACTTGACACAACCGTAAATGGCACTATACCTGACCGAACATCAAGTAAGACTACTTCCACTGAACAGTATGCCTTTGTTTCATTCGGATCAACAAACTTATACTTCTCAAAAGTACGGCAACTTGAACGGTAGGCTAATAGTAAATCAGCTTGGTAGCGTGCAGCAGCTTCTCGAAGATAAGGCACTGTACGTTGCTCTGGAACGAGCATGCTTGGTAAGAATGAAGCGTCGTAAACCCTTTCAGACTCTCTCAACTGCCCTACAAAGTCCCTAGCAATAGTTTCATTTAGTTGCGTAAAATCATTAGAGTAATGGCGCCAGTAGCTATCATTGGACAACTTGAGTATTGCAATTCTATTTTGTGCAGGAAGCTTTAACTCATAGTTGAGGATGCGGTCTATGTCTATATCCCCTAACGATTCACCAGTGGAGCCAAATAGAGGCTCATTATTCGCTTCATTACCCCCAGCCTTATAGTAATCGCTTGGTCGATGAGATGTAGCTACAGTAGCGCAACCTGTAACAAGTATCGCAATTATAACTATCAAGTACTTTGTCATTTGTAATCCTTAGGTGGCAATTATTAACTCTTAATAGTTAATTCAAGTACAGCATCTATATATCACGCTTCTCTAGAATTCCAAAGCTAGTCCAGTGAGATAAAATCAAGAGGAGCAAAGAATAGCCTTTAACTGGTACAAATGTTCAATACAAAATACAGATTGAGACATCCATAATCCTGAGACCGCCCTACTTTATATCTTATGATGACGCTCCACGAGTTATGGAAAGACTCGTCCTATCCAAGAAACAACGGTAGCTGCGCTTATATTCTGATGATAAAACCACCTAAAAGACGTCTTTTAGCACTTCAAATATGAATTCCTTTCCTATTCCGTAACCAAGAATCACCTACTAAACCACCCCATTAAGATTATCTCATATATCAGATTTGGAGGCTGCTATTCAGTAAACCCGATATCAGAAAAAAATAATAGAACTACAATCTATCGTTTTATAATTTTATTAAACACTTACAGAAAAGCTGCTCTTTTTCTCATCTCGTGACTGCCGTTAGATTTGGTTAAGTCAATTATGGCGAGCATATCTTCTCCATCATCATCCATTCCGACCTCAACAAAGCCGAAACTAGAATAAAAAACTTTTGCAACGGGATTATTAGGGTTATAACAAATTTCAATCTCTTGAAGTCCCGGGACGTCCCGAATTTCTCCTAAAGCAAGATCCAGAGCTATGCGACCAATACCTTTTTGTTGGTAATTTTGATCAATCATAAACCGCCAGATTGAGATTTTTTCTAAGCTTTCTTGTACCCACATTAGAAATCCAACGGCTTCATTGTCCAAGTAAATAGCACGAGTTTCATAGCCTTCGTTAAACATCGATTCAACTAGTGACCACATATTGCAGGCAATGTAATCTTCTTGATCCGATGCAACATCAAGATCACATACTGCTTCATAATTCTGTTTGGTAATCTGACGAAGTGATACTTCCATGGTCTAACCTTAAAGATCTAATAATCAATCGACAAGTAACACCTATATATCACACTTCTCTATATTTCCTAAGCTTATCAGCCTGATCGGAAAAAAGAGACAAATGATAAAGAAGCTACCGCTAGGTGGCACTAATAATCAAAGTAAGATGTAAAGCAGCGTCTATTGAATTTTGATATTCATATCGTAGCGTAATCAACGAAACAGCTTTTACCCATATTTTTGAGGTATTTTAGCCCCCCTCTAATCCACACCGGTAAACCCAGCTACTCCGTTTCCAAAAGCCGCCTTCCAAGCTTGTCTTTCAAAGATTCTGTACCCATAGATTGCATATCAGTAAAAAAATATGCTGACCTAAGAGATCCGAACTCACGAAATCTAAGATTTGGAATCAATCTGTCAATCAAAGTACTATTGGTGGATGGATGCCAATTAAAGATAGGCATCCACGCTTCACCACCGTCATCAAACGGATAGAATCTTACTGCACATATAAATGAAGTATTAAGGGAACAGCCTCACCAAAGGAGGCCTAGTGCAGCTTTTTCTTAAGAGGTTTAACTTTATGCGATAACAAGTAACAACGAGCTTCGATTATTTCGCTCTCGCACAGATCAGATCCGCCAAAGCCTCATCTGAATTTGCTTGCTGGAGAGTCACTCCCGCATGTATAAAGCTTCAATAGTACTTTCCCCCAAAGAGTTAGCCTTAACTATATAGCCAGTTAGTGCCCCTGATGCATCGCTTGGTAAATCTAGTTTCTTTGATAGCGCAAAAACGGTAAACTGATACCGATGCGCACCATGCCCTTTCGGTGGGCAAGCACCACCATAACCTCTTACTCCATAATCATTTACTATTTGTACACTACCTTGTGGAGTGCGATTTTTTTCTGAGTTTCCTGCGCCAGCTTCCAGTGAACTTATATTTTTGGGAATATTTACAATTTGCCAATGCCACCAACCACTGCCTGTTGGTGCATCAGGATCATATGCAAAAACAGCAAAAGCTTCTGTCCCCTTTGGGGCATTTGCCCAAGATAATTGGGGTGAAATATTATTACCAGTGCAACCGAACCCCTGGAACTCATGCTCTTTACTCATATACTTTCCAGTATCTATATCATTACTCGAGAGCAAAAATGATTCTGCAGAGGCTACGCCGGATATAAGCACTGTAAAGACGGCACATTTAATTTTACTAATTAGGCTAAACATATTTACTCCAAACATATTAAAAATGATTACTTATCATAGGAGCATTATGTTCAGAGTAATATATCAAAAACAGGCAAACTTTCGCCTCAAACGTTCACTCGTGTTTTTCTCAGCTCTATAGGAGTTATACCAAAAGATCTTTTAAACTTATCTGAAAATCTAGACTGGGATTTATAGCCACATCTTTCTGATATACGGCCTACTGGCTCAAAAGTCGTTTGAAGTAAGTGCAACCCCAATCCAAGCCTGATGTCATCTATAATGACTTTAATGCTCGTACCTTCGCTATTTAACTTTCTTCTTAATGTTGACTCACTCATTGACAATTTTGAAGCCAACATATCCACTCTTAAGTCCGCAGCTGGGTTTTCACTGATAATTTTATATAATTTTTGGCTTACACTTGTCGATTCAAAAACAGAAGCTACTTCCTGGTATCCCAAATGGAGTAGTGTTTGTAATATTTCCTGTCTTCGAATATGCCATAGATCAAAAGGAACGGAAGAACTCCACTCCATAAACTGATGAAGGGCTAACTCTAAAGTAGAATCTATATCTCCCGTAAAATATTTTTCTTCTTTGTTTCTTGCAAGCGTTAATCTATCGAAATCATTGTATTCAAACTCAATAAGCAATGCGAAGTATTCTGAATCACCTGGGATATTTCGCATATCAATTTTAGGGCTATTAGATAAAAATATAAACTCCCCTGTTGAGCAACTCTTTTGCCTGTCACCACCCAGCTCTTTGCATCCATCAAGCACACATATCAAGGTCGGATTAACAATAGGAACACTGAAAATATTTTGTTCTCTATATGAGGAATATACTGAAAAAGGTAAGTTCTTACTCTCCTTTAGTATCTGCTTTGCTAATTGCTTAAGTTCATGCATAAGTTGATTGAGCGCCTAATAGTAAATTCAAAAGCAGAGTTTATATAGCACGATTATCAACAATTACAAAATATGCCTGCCCAATCGCACACAATAAAATCGCCCGGATCACGACCATCAAAAACGCCTTAGTAGCGATTTCGAAATGGGACCTCCCTATTCTCCGCTTACTATCTTCCAGGTACACCTATTGCATACGTACCAAGCTTGCCTGTCAAAGCAAGATCAATTGTATGCTGGAGCAGCATCCGGTATCGAATACTTTGGTACAAAGCAGCGAACTAGTAAAAGCTGAAGAGTCGGCACAAATGTATCTGTCATAGAGCAGAAAGTGAATAGAAATCAAGTAATAGTATACAACCACGCCGCACAATTCCCTGCTGGTCCAAAGTGAAGATATCTGCGAATGTACCAAATGAGACCAAATAATAGCTAACACGAGGCATCTGTGAACAGATGTCATATATAAGGATGTAGTCGAGACCAGGCTAGAGACTAAGTATTGCTAGACACAACTGTCCAGGTACAGGATCCCCTTTCTATCAGTAGAAAAGATTAAATAGCTCACTCCAGCCTCAAAATCATATTTACAAGAGCAAATATTACCAGAAGTAACTAGCTTCTTACCTGCGATTTTTCCCTTTATTGACTCTTCAACATCGAACAAAGTGACTACTTCTAAAACATGTCCGCCCTTACCACTACCCTCAACGATTACTTCTTTTCCAATACTCTCAGCGCTACCTATAAAAATTATTCTGCTTCTATCAACAACAAACTCTATTTCAGAAGTACCTCTTTCACGTGAAACTGCCTTGTCATGGAATGATGTCCAACAACTCGTAGAATAGGCATCAAGTGAAATTGCCAAAGCGAATAAAGCTAGTATATATTTTATGTATTATTACTTTAACCTTAAGTAAGCTGTATGACTGACGTTAGCAACAATAAACTAAAAGGATTACTCATAAAATTTACCACGTTTGAGAAATATATTTAAAGCATGCTTTGACTCAAATAGCAGATCACACCACTCTTGAGAGGACGGTTTCGAATCTGGCTGAACTCTCTCCCAGAATTTATTTACAGCTAATAAAGATTCAATTTCTTCTCTCACAAATACCGCTTTATCAAATTGAATTATTGAATTAGCATCAAACCAATCACTCCAGAACTCAAGGTTAGCGATTGCAACATCAAATCTAAATTCATCTGAGAAAAGTTCTAGAACCTCTATGATCCTATTCCTAACTCTTTTCTCTATACAATTCTTCTCTTCAGGCTTCATATTTGAGATATCTTATTCTCGCCTTATGCATAACGTCGCGCTAAACGACAGAAGTTAAGCCGACTTGAACTCCTTTTTATATTTTAGTACTCATTAAGTATTCTGGGTGACCAGTATGCTCATCTCTTTGTTCTTTTACTACTTTAAATTCTTGAGACAAGTAAAACTGATAGCTAGAAGCGTTCTCTTTGTAAACAGAAAGTATCAGCCTATCTCTTTTTGACTTTGCATGGTTAAGGAGCTGTTTGCCTATTCCTCTTCCCTGTAGAGAGGGAGAAACAAATATAGCTGCAAGCGTATCCCCACTAAGTGAGTAAAAGCCTACTGCTTTACTTTCCACCTCATAGACATATGTCTCTGATGAAGGAATGTAAACATCTCTCATATCACTTAACTGTGACTCCCAGAAATCTGAAGGCATGAAATCATGAGCTTGAATAGAAGCTTGCAACCAAATGTCCAATATAGTAGGCAGATCGTTACGGTTATATAACCTAATCATTTTGATAAATTCGCAGTAAATTCGAAAATATTGCTTTTATTTCAACAACAATCTCAGCAAGGATAGTCGCATGAGTGAGCTTTCTATTTAACAACGCTCTTTAAATAGCCCTGCCATCCAGTGATTTGTAAAAATGCATAAAAGCCCCTGAGGGGCACTTCGCAAAATTGATGAGTTTGTATTTTGATGAAATTTCACCGCTTTCGAACAGTCGCTTCCCTTCTCCAACAACTACTGGAAACGTCCAAAGCCTAAGCTCATCTACCAAGTTATGCTTTAGAAGTGACTGCACCAACTGCCAACTTCCATGAACTTGTAGTAAAGGCCCATTCATTTTCTTAATTTTGGTTATCTCGACGACCGCATCTGCCCCCTTTAGCTTGAATGAATTATTCCATGTGAGATCATCACTACCTGATGTTACAACATACTTTTTTGCTTGATTAAGTTTGTCTGCAGCTGGATTTCCAGGTTTGGCATTTGAAAAACTTGTGGCAAATAAATTGTACGTATTACGTCCTAATAGCAGATCATAAGGTTCCGCCATGGCCTCCCTTCCGACTTGCTCCATAACTTCATCCCAATAATCCTTGGCCCAGCCTCCATGACTAAAGCCACCTGAAAAATCTTCCTCAGGCAAACTCGGTGCTTGCATTACTCCGTCAAGTGTTTGAAATACTAATATGGCTAAGTTTCTCATTGGTTGATTCTCGCGAAAGAGATGAATAATTTGTGCCGAATAACGCCAATCTCAGCTATATAGGCACGAATATGCCGGAAGCGAGTATAGCGCTGGATTATAAAACCACTTCCAACTTGAAAAAGAAACACGGCAAGCATTTACCATACATGAGTTCAATAGCGACATGAATCACAAACACAAGTAGTAACGCAGCGATAGCTTACCTTATACAGCTAATGCCTTAAGCCAGAGTACATTTATGCAGCGCCTTGCTTTTGCTTATTAGGCCAGTTCTTTGAAAGGAAGCGAAATACAAATACTGCACCTATAAAATTGATTATACTAGCAATAAAAATACCAATCTCATCGTCTACGCTCTCAGAACAGTTCTCGAAGCAACCTCCATATGAAAATGCGAGCAAAGCAGAACAAGCGGCAATTGTGATACTTAAATAAACACCAACCGAAAAACGGGCGAATTTAGAGAATTTTGACAATCCCTTCAGTCCTATCGGAGCAAAAAGCGTAGCTAACAGCAACGCTCCTAAAGACGGGAAATATATATACGAAATTATGTGGTCTAGAAATTCCTTATTCATGCGGTCCTCTTACAACTATTAACTAAAAAGCAGTATCTATATACCATGCCTACCTATAATTCTAAAGCTTCTCGTCCCTACAGTAAAAAGAGCGATAGATAAAGGAATCGTATTAAGTTGGCACCTATGTTTACCAACAAAAAACTATTCCTCTCCAATTTTTACACATGCCCACTCTTTACTTTGAGAGTAAACAAGTAAGATACATATCTTTCTTAAGGAGCTAAAGCAGACCTCCCCTATGGATGTTAAAATTAAGTAAGAACAAGTTATGTGTACCACTCAGCCGTACTAACTTGGAAAGAGGCTGGAATTAAAAACCACAAAATGGAGGAATCCATATCAACCGACTGTTAACCAAGCTTCAGAAACACAAACCCTTATGATTTCCTACCTGAGGTTCGCACGATCTCATCGCTTCCATCAATCCAGTTCAGCATACCATTAATCGAGAGGAACAATGAAAACTCCACTTCTATTTCTTCACTATAAATGACAGCCCCCTAACCCAATGTATGGTATATAAAATAGAAAGTAAATATTATAAATGCAAGAGAAGCATCAACTACTTTTAGTTCTAACCGACTCTCTTCCCAGGTAACTTTTTAACCAAAAAATTTAAAAGGAATTGAGTTTTATATTGTATTTTAAATACGACAACTGATGAGAAAATTGCTACCAAAATGGCACCTAGTATATCTAAAGGATAGTGAACACCAACAAAAACTCTGGATAAGCCACTAACAACACTCAACAGGCACAAAACAGCACCGATTACCCTAGTTGATTTGTTAAATAGAAGCACTATAGCTATCGAAAAAATAAACGTAGTATGGTCTGAAGGAAATGAAGAGTCCGGCGCATGTTCTACTAATTGCGTACCGAGATTATTCACAAATGGACGAGAATGATAATAAAAAATAGAAATAATATAGCTCATTAACATACCGAGTAACACAGACAACCCGCAATTCAGGCTGGACCTTTTTCTTTCTATACTTGGATCAAACCATAGATAGAGCATCACGAGCATAAAAATATAAGGCATGACCTCTGCTGCAGCTATTAAAACAGTATCTAAAATTGCACTTTTTCCTGCAAATTGATTAATAAGAACAAAAGTTGTTTCGTTGAATTTTTCCATTTAACAACCTCTGAACTCCTTCAAAATCTTAATATCAAGCCTTTATCCAGGCGAAACAATGTGTACCCAGCATGGTACAAACGGTAGTTTTTGGGCTGGAATTCATTAGTGTATGTAGCCAGCTGCTTTTATACTTGGAAGACATGGTACTGTAATAGACTTTAGTCTTTGTAGTGCTCTAGTTGCTCAATAGCTTCAATCCATCCCTTATCATAGTTCAGGAGTCGACATACACCATAATCCCCCCAAACAGGAAGAATATAATTAACACTAATATTTTAAATTGGAAGCTCATTACTCATATCTATTTACCCTCAAGGTAGCAGTGTAGAGAATTTTCTACTTTTACTTATCAAGCGCTATTCTTTAACAATTTAGCACTGGAACATATGTACTTTCGCTGACTTTAAATTCGATTGGCGGGATTGTAACTTCTGCACCATTTACAAATAGAGGCGGCAGTTTTACCGTAAAATACTCCAGATTTTCAGGAGATATTACTACCTCAGGTCCCCAGAACCCATAAGACTCATCAGATGGTATTTGGTATGGCTGTTGAAAAAATGGCAGCTCAACTTGGGATTCACTACCATCAAGAAAAATGATAGTAGCTACAGCACTTGAGAATGAGATCTCGACATGTTGGGATTTGCGTTCGGCGATTAAGCTCTCTTTAGTCTTCTTTTCTTGCTCTGAGGGAAATAATGACCAAGTGCCATTTGGCTCAGGATGTCTATACAAGACAGGCCTTACATAGGCAATTAACTTTGTACCTTCTGGGTGACGCTTTGTAGGTTGTTTGGCCAAGACTCTAAATATCAGCCAATCGTAATCAGGAAGACTGAACTCTAGTACTTTTTCAGCCCCATAACATGCCGGGTTTTCGGTGCTGTGCCATCCTATTGGAGCACTCGGTTTTAAGTATGGCCCGGTACTACAACCAGCTAAAATAAAAGCAGCACAAGAAAGTAGATTTATTCGCTTGATGCTCAAATACACTCCGATGTATAACAGTTAATCCATCAGAAACTTATATATCACGCTTTTATCTAGTTTCATAGCTCATTAGTCGAATTACACAAAAAGTTCTGAGAATTAAAAGCCCGCTGTAACTGATACGGATGTTCAAGTCAGACATTGGACAAGACCCGCTATAATTCTACCCTTTCCATTTTCTATATTTTTTAGAGATTCTAGTTTAGGTTAACGAGCTATTGAAATAGCTGCTATACGTAATAAAGTATAGCCACCAAAACCGCTTCCACTCTCCTCCCTCGGGTAATTAAGCACTTAATCCGCTGGCCCTTTCATATCATCTAATCCCGCGCCCACCTACTCCGCCCCAAAGAGCTAGTTTACCTACAAATTAGAACAAATTTCTCAGTCGCAGAACTGGAACTGAAAAGAAACCATACGTTGCTTCTGGAGAATTTTCTCGGAAAGCTATCAAATGAGCTGCGACGAAACAGCCATGAAGTTATCGGAAGGGTTCGCTTCAAGTCTACTTGAAATAGGTCTTAAAAAGTGATGCTCCACCAAAAGCACTTTAACCGATGGAGTTGTTTTTGATTAAAACACCTTGAGGTTTATGGTGTTGAATGTCAGCGAAACTCGCCGAGCGCTTGTGCTGCTAAATGTCCCTCTCAACCGACGGTTCTGCTGACATAGGCCATACCAGTCCAGTTCTTGTTACTAGGAGCAATAATACAAAAGACATCTCCAATGCGAGAAATATACCAATAGGGTGATTGGGAACCCCGCGTATCATTAGGTAAAACAAATAGCTCGTAGTAAGTAAATTACCCGCGAGAGTAACGTTGAGGGCATAGCGACGCTCTTGCCAAAGTGGTTTACAAAGCAGGAGGTTCAACACCGCCGTGCCGGCGAGCATCACACCGGGTAACATCAACATCAAACGACGGGCTAAACCAGTCCCATCGCTGGTTACCAAAGGCCAGATGGCAACAAAGTGGCCCTGGGCTCCAAGGAAGAGAAACAGCCCCAGAACCACAGTGCCACAGGCGGCAAGGCGATAAAGTGCATTGCGTTGCAAAGCGGGCTTTGATCTAGAAGCCAACATCACGCTCCCCCACGGTGGCCAGGCCACATTCGTAGGCGAATACGACTGCCTGCGCACGATCGCGCACCTCCAATTTTGACAGCAAACTGGAAACGTGGGTTTTCACGGTAGCAGGGCCAATAAATAGGGTCTCGGCAATCTCTGCATTACTCTTGCCTGCGGCGATGGCTTCCAGTACTTCACGCTCCCGGGTGGTCAGGCGCTCCAGACGTTTTGCCAGATTGCGACCAGTTCCCAATTTCTGTGCGAACTGGCTAATCAGGCGTTGGGTGATGCCCGGTGCAAGCATTGCACCGCCCTCTGCTACGGTGCGCACTGCCTGTACCAGCGCCTCTGGGGGAATATCCTTTAGCACAAAGCCACTGGCGCCAGCCCGCAGCGCACGAAACACGTATTCATCAGGATCGAACGTAGTCAAAATAATGACACGGCAAATTGCATCACTAGCTTCCAGGATGCGCGCTGTGGATTCCAGCCCATCCATCTCCGGCATACGAATATCCATTAAGATGATATCCGGCTGGTACACTCGCGCGGCTTCAATTGCCTCGAGGCCGGTACCGGCCTCGGCGACCACCTCGATATCGGGCTGGTTATCCAGAATCAGGGCAAAACCGCGTCGCACCAAAGCCTGGTCGTCCACTACCATCACTCGCAACATTATGTTTTCACCATTCCTGTAGGTAGTTGTGCATATACCTCAAAACCGCCACCATCGACTACCCTCGCATACAGATAGCCACCGAGCAGTTCCGCACGCTCGCGCATTCCCGCGATGCCGTGCCCACCGCCTGGCTGACCATCAATAGCTATTTCCCTCATGGGCCGCTCGCCGAGAGTATTTCCATCATCGCGCACTCGAATTGTGAGAGTGCCGTGGTCTGCGCGCACACTCACTTGCACCCGCACTGCGGCACCGACGTGCTTGATGGCGTTTGTGAGGGATTCTTGAACAATACGATAGGCGGCGAGCGCGACACTGGTTGGCACTTTCTCCAGTGCGCCGTTGGCCTCGTAGTCAACCTGGGTTAACACCTGTCGGACCTTTTCAATCAGATCTGGCAAATCGCCGAGTTCTGGTTGCGGAGTGAGCGCAGTCTCGTTATTAGTCGGTCGCAGTACACCGAGTAAATGACGCATTTCTGCCATGGCCTGACGGCCAGCCGCCTCTACAGAAGCCATAGCCTCATTGGCAGCTTGCGGGTTATTGCGGCTGATAGCTCTGGCGGCACCGGCCTGCACAGTCATAAGACTCACTTGGTGCGCCACCACATCATGCATCTCACGGGCGATTCGAGTGCGCTCGGCTACAACTGCGCGCTCAGATTCGGCATTGCGCTCGCGCTCCAAATACTTGGCCCTCTCTTCCAACAAGCGCAGATATTCGCCGCGAAAGCGCAGCCGGCGGCCGATATACCACAGCGCCCATACCAGCATCACTGTTACTGTGCCTGCTGCAGTTGGCTGAACCGGAATACCCTGGTCAAGCGCCACAAAAACCAGCGTCACGAAAACGCCAAAAAAGCTGGCCCGGGTATTGGCCTCGTAACGACCTAGGCTATACAGCGAAATCGCCATAGCCACGATGCCATCTGCCGGCAAACCCAGCTCCAGCAATATTGTTGCGCCGAGAATAACGGCCTGTACCTGCCAAGGGTGGATGCGACGCCACAACAGAGCGAAGGAGCCAACGAATGCACACTGGAAAGCAACAACATCCCACAGGCTCTGCATGGATAGTACTTCGGGGGAGCCGTTGCGCGACCACATCAAAAGCGTCAGCAAGAACATAAGCAACGCAATAAACAAGTCGGTCAGGTGCGGCCATCGCTCAAACGGCCCACGTAAGGGCCGCCACATAGGGAGCTTCGGCAGTTCCGTGCTGGTATTGGGCGGATTCGGCGCAGGCGTACTTAGGGACGAAGATTTCATTTCCGCATGCTAAACCAGGGACAGCCAGCTGTCATGGGACTTTCGGGGGAGACGGATACGGCAAACTCTCCACCTTTTGGGGGAGTTCGATTCCTGCCTGCGGCCGATGTGCGTAGGTCTGAAAAAGCAGAACATGTTCGGCAAGCACATTCAGACCCAATGCGGACCATAATCGCCTGGAGAACCCCATGAACGACGCTGTACTCAGCCAAACACTACCGCGACCACTCGATACCCGGCGGGCAGTTAACCTGTCGGTAAAAACCTGGTTCTGCATCGCGGCTATCGGCCATGCGATCTTCTTCGCCTATATCCTGGCCGTCTTCTACCCACCCATTGCCGAATCAGGAGTGCACGGCTTGAAAGGGCTACATCTGCCGGCAGGCTTCCGCGAGGGAGATATCTTAGGCAACCTGGCTTCGGTGAGCCACGTGCTATTGGCCGCGATTGTCATCGGCGGTGGTCCACTTCAGCTGATCCCTTCGGTGCGACGCCATGCCCCTAACTTCCACCGCTGGCTGGGACGCAGCTATCTGCTGACCGCTGTCATCGCCAGTATTGCGGGGCTCTACATGACCTGGACGCGGCACACCGTTGGCAACCTGGTGTCGCAGATCAGCATTACAATGGACGGCATACTGATTCTGTTATTTGCCTTTCTGGCAGTGCAGACTGCGATGGCCAGACGCATTGCTGAGCACCGCCGCTGGGCCTTGCGCCTTTTTATGGCAGCAAGTGCAGTGTGGTTTTTTCGTGTAGCCTTGATGGGCTGGGCAATGCTAACCGGCGGCTGGGGGATTGACTGGAAATCCTTTACCGGGCCTTTCCTATATGCACTGGGCTTCGGCCAATACCTGCTCCCACTGGCCATGCTGGAATGGTATTTTCACTGTCAAAAGCGTGGAGCCGCACAGGGTGCCCAGATTGCGTTTGTCAGTACATTAGTGCCGCTGACCGTGTTTATGACCATTGGTATTTTTGCCGCTACGATGGGAATGTGGCTACCACGGATCTAAGGCTACTTGGGTTGGTTATCGTGAACTTCTTATGCTGATTTGGCTTTAGAGGTTCACGACTTGGAAATCCCGTTGCTGAGCGAAGAGGTGAGTTAAACAAAGAACTAGAAACTAGAGCACTTAATTAATTTTGGCACTATGCATTTGTGTGATCCGAGGAGTTACCTCGTACTGACAGCTCGGCACCCACCTTCCCCTATTCTACACCCACAAGCTATTTTAGATGCCTGTTAGCCTGGCTCTCACTTCCATAAGTGCGAACCCTAAAAGATTAAGGCCTTTCCAATCGTTGGGATTTTCTGACGCAGAATTATCTTGGGCCAGACCAATGCCCCATATTTTATCTACTGGACTAGCCTCAACTAATACTCTGTCTTCTGTATTAAGCAAAAATTGCTTTAGCTCAGAATTTTGAGAGAACTTGGCCAGATTAGCATTTACTACAATCTCAAATCGTTTCTCATTCCATATTTCTTGCTGGAACCCAAGTACCCCGCGACCAATTGCCTTAGCCTCTCCAGGAGTGCCCGCAAGGAGAACTTTCTTGCACGCGCTGTCATCACCAAATAACTTCGCCTTATGGTACATCATGTAATGCTCTGCAGTGATAAATCTATTTCCATCTTCTACGAACTTTGACTCATACCACTGACTAAAACAGCTCTTTGATACTTGGCTTCCTTTTTCCTGGTGCCCCCAGAAAAAGATATACTTCACCCTATTGCCTTGATTTACAAAATCAACAAGTTCATCTCTAGTTGTGATCTTCACATTTACTGCCATATGCTTAATGTAATACTGTTCTTAACTGTATTTTACCGAGCCACTCACAGAGTGAGCCAAAGTGTTGAACCCTATAGGAATTTAAGGTCGTGAAAACATTTGAATTCCAAGATCTAAATCTATTTATGTAACCCCATTGAGCCTTAATGACGACTCCACTAAGAGAGACCGTCATTAAGTTATTAAAAGCTAACGAGATTCTAATTGTTTTAGCTGAACGCGCTCAACATAGTCTTGATATGCAGGAATTGAAACCGCAGCTAAGATTCCAATTACAGGTATTACTACAAAGAAGAGTATAAGCACTAAAACTAATGCAGAACCTCCACTTTTATGCCCATATTTATCTAACCACTTCTCGTCAGACGTGCATAAGAACACAACTCCTTCGATAAAGGAGATTAGTCCTGGAATTCCCGTCCAGCAGAATAGAAGATAGAACAATCCCCACCACTGCCCTAGATAGAATCGATGAATACCAAAGCCACCTAAGAATATAGCCAGCAACCCTGCAGCCACTTTTCCTTTGCCGCCTACCTGCTGAGCCGCACCGCAACTTGGGCAAGAGGGTGCCGTTCTTGAAATCTGGGACCCGCAGTCTCTACAAAATACTAGGTTTCGTTCAAGCTCAGATGTGGGCTGTTCATAGATATTTCCGTCCACATTAATACTCCTTAATCTACTTCTAAAATATAACAGTTCACTCACAAGTAGCGACTATATATCACGGTTCCCTATAATTCTAAAGCCTACCAAACTGTCCTCCTCCGCACCTCCAGTTTATTCAGTCCACAAGAACCAACTCCCCAGGCATTCTTCAAAGAATGAATACTCATATCCAGAGTTTCAGTGATAAACAACTAGATTTTTCTTCCTAAAAGCGAATGGCAATCAAGTCAAGATAGGCATTCATACCCTCAATTCTCACATCTCCCACGAAGGAAGGAACTACACGGAATGAAAGCGGGTAGTCGACTATCCAAAGCATCAAGCCGAATAGAGGGCCAAACTCTAAGGAAGCGCCACTACCCTTTTAGGTAGCAGCATATAAGTGTATTTACCGTACTCACTCCACCATCATCAGCATAACGTACATTATGTCGCAGACCCGTTGAAAGCCAAACAAGTGGCTAAATCGAGATTTATATCCTGGTTAGATGGTCCTACCTGCATGATATAAGTCGATCGCCAGCTGTCTTATCTCAGCTGACATTACAATCTCCTCTCGCCAATTAACTGGAATGTTGGAGTACCCATAAAAAGCACCCGCCATCTGCCCGCAAATAGCCGCAGTTGTATCTGCATCATTACCGAGATTTGCAGCCAAAAGGATACACTCGCGAAAACTTTTTCCATGATAAAAGCACCAAGCAGCCGCAATCAAACTCTCTATCACATATCCACTGCCATTTATCTCTTTATAGCCAAGTGCGGAGAAATCCTTGTTGGTTAGTGATCGAAGTTCCTCGCAATAATCAGTTGGATCTAACCCATCAAAAACTTCATCTTTACTTCCCGCTCTAAAAGCTCGATAAATCAATAGTGAAAGCATCCGGCAAGAGCTTATGCAAAGATAAGACCCATGTGTTGTCCTTGAGCTTTCTCCAGCATATTTGATACAAAGCTCTTCGCTCTTACTGAAGAAAATAGGTATTGGTGCCAACCTCATTAGCGATCCATTTCCAGATGACCGTATATCTATACTTCCAGAAAATGGGTCTCTAGTTTGAAGGTATTGCTCTAAGGACTTGGATACGGTAATTCCGATATCAAAACATCGTCCGTTACTACTCATATACCCGTATTGATACCAATTACAGTAGCGATTCATTTGGTCTTCTGGATCAAAGTCGAGTTTGCTTAAGAGGCTATGAGCAAGGCAAAGAGCCATAGATGTGTCATCTGTCCATTCTCCACGTTGTAGCCTAAAAGGGCCGCCTCCAACCATATCTTTAATTGGCTCGAACGTACCTCGTACCTCAAACTCCAGCGTAGTACCTACAGCATCTCCGCAAGCTAACCCTACGAGAGATCCAATAATTCTATCTTCCAACTTAAATATTACCTCAATCCTTGTTTGCCAACGCTGTGATAACTACAGCTATTCTGTCATCGTAACTGTGAGACGATAGCGAAGTCATGTACATCTAACACATGAAAAATCCAGCAAGTGAACTGCCTTCTTGTCAAGAACCTCCAGAAAAACCGCTAGCTTTCCTCATGTTCAGATTCCTTTCCACCCCACTCACCTTTAACAACATGATGATACCCTGCTTCAGAAAAGCTTGTTAACAAATGAATACCAGGCTCTACAGCCAGGCTTGCAGATTATAACTTTTTACAGGTTGATAGCCTCTGTTCCGAACAAGAAAATCTTCTAGGTATATCCTATCAAAAGACACACATATCTCATTACTGTGGACTTAAGCTCTTATGGTATAGATGCCACTACGGATAGAATAAAAAAGCACTTAATGAGTTGGTATAAATACAAATTTTGGGTGATATTAACGTCATATATCACTATAAGATATCTAGAAAGAAACTCAAAAGCATGTAACGGTAGTCGGCTTGTCACCAATAGGCCCCAATTTCAAGCTTAGGACTTTTTCAATACTCAGCAAGTAAATTAATTAGTAACGAATACTATTCAGCTCCTCCATTAATATCCAACATTTTATAAAACAATTTTGAGTTCTTATAAGCTCCCTTAACTGATAATAATCAGTAAATATTGGCTAGCTATATAAAGTAATCTTACGCTCCTACCAAGTATGGTTAGTTAGCTAACCAAATTGTCGAGGGCTATCTATTTGGCGTAATCACTATGGTCAAGTATCAATTCGCTTGCCCTGGCGTGTAAGTAAGCTAATATGTTTTAGTTATCTGGATATCGTATCTTTTGTTTTAAACATCTCGCTAGCTCGTGGTAATCCAGCATGCGCACGAACCCAAATGGTTCATTTGGGATGAGGAATGAATGAATTACTGTCATGCAAAGCATCGCTTTCATTATCTTTGCTTGTTAATAAAGAGATGTCTACTATACCGACTGTTATCGGTGAAACCTCAACCCCTCCAGAATTTACAAAAGTACAGTAACAATGACTGATTCAGCTATTCAATTAGATCTTGCTCATATACAACACAGAAATATAAACAATATGTAACTATATGAAAAATAGAGGCCATCCAAGGTCAGGCGCAAAAAACACTCTACTGGAGCGTAAAGATGCTTACAAAATCCTCTCCTCTAATTAAAAAAATACTCGTCGGCAATCCCGGATGGGAGTGGTTACATATTTTAATTACGCGAGTATCACTGGGATTATTTTTTTCAGTATCAGGATACAACAAGCTATTTATCCCTGAGAGGCATGCAGATCTTATAAACTTAATGAATGAAATAGGAGTTCCCTTTCATGAATTTATGGCATTTTTTTTAGCTTCTGTGGAGTTCTTCGGAGGGTTACTTTTAATAGTAGGCCTACTGTCAACACTTGTCGCCGTCATCCTGTCTTTTGTAATGATTGTTGCCATTACTACCGTTGAAATAGAAAGTGTCATCCCTAAAGATATTGGACCATTAGATTGGATGAGCTGGTTTCTTTATTTACCTCAAGTTTTATATATTATTTTATTCATATGGCTAATAATTACGGGCCCTGGAAAATTCAGTTTAGACACTCTAATCGCAAGTAAATTAGGAATTAACAGGATTAAGTAAAAATGGAATGACACCTAAGAAAAGACACTTTGCGTTGAGGTATTATCACTATATTTATACCTAATAGTAACATGCCAATAGAGCAGTAAATGCGCAATCTAATTCACCATACGGTAAACTTACAGAACCTCAATGCTAGTAAAGTAGGTAAAGATCTTACTTCCATATACTCAGGATGAATTGCATAGACACACTCTATCCAGTAAGTTGCTAAAACAAAGATAATACCTACCAACGTCTGCATTCTAGATAAAAAACTCCAATATCGTTATGTTCAATAAAATTCTCTTTTCCCGACAACTATTGGATTTGGTCTAAACTAACCCAGATCAGAGTTAGCTCCCCTTAACAACCAGATAGTAAAGGCGCAATTTGCTTTGGGTGAGGTAAACTCATTAAGGCTTACCATAGCGCTCAAGGGATATGAGATGGAAAATCAGCCCTCCGTAAAAAGTACTCGATTTTGGTTATGGATTTCGATTCTAATTTTTGCTGCCTCCAACGCGGTCGTTGCGAAAATTGGGGAGCTAGGTGCCAGCCACCCCATTAATGGAAACAACCCTATCTCTTTTTGCAACCTCTTGTTCGCTGGAAATCTCTTGGCGGGTATCACCCTTTTAATTATCTATAGAAAAGATTGGCGCCTCAGCATCTTAAAGCAGTATCCTTTCAAAGACTGGTTTTACATGTTCGTGCTTATTTTGATGTCTGGAGTTCTTGCCCCCGCTTTCTTCTTTATTGCTCTGATGCTCACAGAAGTGACCAATGTCGTTTTAATTGCAACTCTAGATGCTCCCTTGGGGCTTTTGTTCGCTTATCTGATGTTCCGGGAGAGGCCTACCGTGTTCTCAATAGTGGGCGCCCTTGTGGTAACGGTTGGTGTTATTGCAATTTTTGCCCTACACCAACCCCCGATGGACGATCCAATGAGTATGAAAATGCTTAATCTTGGAAATCCAGCCATGAACCAATTTCTTCAAGACCTCCCCAAAGCTGGAGAAATTTTAACCGCTTTAGCCACACTCCTAGGGGTCATTGCAGTTCAGGCAAGCCGGAAACTGCTGGATCGCGTCCCTATTGGCGTGTTCTCAGTTTTTCGTATGCTTGCAGGGGTGATACTGTTTTCGATTATTGTCCTCTCTGTATTTGGCCCCCACCACTTTGACGACCTTTTCTCTCCTTTCCTCTGGGTATGGATGCTTGTATACGGAGCAATCATTATTGTCTTTGGGCAGATCACCTGGTTTAAAGGACTCCAAGGAGGGGCGAGCTCTGCTGATATCTCTATCGCGACAGCCATTACCCCCGTAGCCGGTACTTTCTTCGCATTTCTTATCCTGCAAGAGGTTCCCAACTTCGCTCAAATCATTGGGGGTATCATTATTATGTCCGGAATAGGTATCTCATTACTCGGCCAATATCGCGAGCAAAAAGCCATCGAAATGAAGTATGAAAAGCCATGCTCTTTTAAAGGGGTATAGAGCTTAGTAGATGAAACAGATACTAAAGTGGAGACATAGGTGACGATGTAGGCTTTGCATGCTAGGTAGTGGACTTTGCGAAAGCTCAAAGCTATCGCCTTTATTGAGAGAAATCTCTGTTCGCATGGAGCTATAGCTAATAAATATTGGTGAATAATTTCTCATACAAGGAGGCTGACTTACCTGAGGTTGGACTTCTAAATTATCCAATCCTGACTATAAGGCAAAAGCCCAAACTATAATTTAAGACGATAAATACTCACATATACCAATTCAATCCTGACCTTCCAATTACCACTGTTGTGGAAAACACACTGCCAATCAAAATCCTAATTAATACAAGCAAGGCTCACCCTCGGGTCAACCGTAGCCAACTATCTATTCATAGGCGAGAAGCAATGTGTTTTCCTAGTAAACTAATTCTCAGGGAACCAAGATGGTAATTCCACAAACCCTGAACCTGAATTAACCTTTAAAGTGCTGTATCGACCGCTCAGGCTAACTTTACCATTATTTATTACTTTAAATTGATGTGGCCAAACGACGCCTGGCTCAATCCTTCTATAATCAAACTCCTCAACATAAACACCATTTTTATAAAGTACCTTTCTAATATACCCAGTATCAGGGTCTATACCAAGTAAAGGGGTAATCCTTCCCCCTGAGACGAGCTTCCACCAGCTTTCACTTCTGTGCTCAGGCACATCAAATGGACCCTGCACTTCCATCGATGGGTCACGTAGAAAATAAAGGAAATTAAGCCATAATCCCTGAAGCAAATTATCCTTCTTATTTAAGCTAATATAGGCAGCTGACTCAGGGTCAATTGAATTGCCACCTTGATATAGTTCGTATTGACCTTCTACTCCAAAGTGAATTACATTTTCACGACCTGAATATTCAGCGATGGATTCATTTAAAAAATTTAAATATTGAATTTTTGTGCGCGACGGCTTGCTTTCTGAAGATAACTCTATTGTAGACGTTAAAGATTCAATCTTATGTAATAAATCCTTCCCTCCAAAAGCACCTAAGAGATTTTCTTCAACTTGTAGTGCAGTTGGCATTTCATTCACTAGCGGCTGGTGCCTAAGTAAAACCTGTCCTAAATCTGTACTCTTTATCTCACCGTGGTACAAGGCCAACTCGCCATTAACTAATACATGAATAAACCCTTCTGCGAGCTGCTGCGGATCTTCGTAGGTTGCTCGATCATTGACCTGATCCAAATCAAAGATAGCAATATCGGCATAATATCCAGGAGCCAATCGCCCCCGATCCTGAATGCCTAAGAAACTCGCGGGCAATGCTGTCATCCCCCTAATCAAGAATGGTAAAGAAATCAGAGATTCATCAACAACAAACTGCCTTATCTTCTTAGCAAACGCTCCAAATGTTCTAGGATGTGCACGCTGGCCTGGCACAGCGTGTGAGCCTCCATCCGAGCTCGTCATCATCCATTCCTGTGTTGCTAATAAGCGAATATTATCCATATCATATAATTCAAGATTCATCACAGAAGCATCTCTTTGTTCCTTAGCAATATGAAGTACAGTATCTAAAGTTGTTAGATTTAATTCCTCGGATACTTGTGCTAACGTTTTGCCATTGAGGTCTTTATTATTATCAGTAAATAATAATTTTTCCGGACCACCACGAATGTCAAGCATCTGCCTATGTTCTGAATGTAAACGATTTAGGAGATTTTTACTTTGTAACCGTTCAAGTAAAGATGTCATTCCTCCAGCTAAGGCCCAGTCTGGAATAGTATAAGCCAGCAATGAACTCTGCGTTGCAGTATATGGATGTTGTGCAGCAAATACCTGAGCACCATCCGCCCTGGCATTATTGATCAAGTCTATCCCTACGTTAGCTCGTCCGTCGTTATGCTTACCCTGTGGAGTAAAATGGCTAAAGATAATTCTTGCATCTATTGCTGAACCAATTTTGATAGCTTCAGCAACAGAAGCATCGTATCCTATACCGTTTAGAACTGCCCCCAAATCCCTATCATGGGTATCATAAATAGCTTTATACTTATTTAAGAATGACAGGGATTCAATCACTTCTTTTGTTGAGGCATAAGAAGCCGGTCGGTAAAAAAGACCCGTTGAGACCCCAAAAGCACCTTGCTGCATACCACTTTCAAGATACTGCGTCATTTTTGAACGCTCTTCATTGCTGGCAGGTCTATCATTCATCCCCATAACGTTCAAGCGAGCCTGATTAAAACCCACATAGGTTCCTATATTGACACCGGTATCACTGAGCCTTTCACCTCCCCCCTCAGCGATTTTATATTGCTCTAGAACATCATTTTTCCCAAATCCATCTACACCAACAATTACCGAGGTCACGCCCTGAAAGATCTGGGGCAACATTTTTTTGCCCTGCGGGTCATTGAGATCTGCATGGCTATGCATGTCAATAAACCCAGGAGTAACATATAACCCCTCAGCATTAATGGTTAATTTAGCCTTGCTCCTAAGACTATCAGCGTTCCCTACAAAGACTATCTTGTCATCGACCACTCCTACATCTTGCTTTATCCATGGATTACCTGAACCATCGATAACTTTTCCATCAAGAATCAAAATGTCCAAATAATCTATTTTATTGTTCTGTGCCAGAGTTACCGCACTGTAGAAAAGGAACAATAAAACAAGGCAATACTTAACTAATAAACTCTGTGTAAATTTCACAATTACTCCCCATCAACTACATAACTCAAGCCAAGAACTTCACGATACGGCGAAATAGATAATTCCACACCTTTAATACCCCATGCTTTAGAATACCGCTATTTTCAGCAAGAATTGAAACACCAAATAATATGATACCTGCGATGAGAAAATTGAGAATCGACTTGGTATTCATAATCATCCTTATCAATTTATCTTTATATGGCACACCACAAAACACAACTAAACGGACTTAAAATTCACCGCATTCTAACCTTATCTGTTACAACCTTTGAATCAAACACTACTTATCGCTTAAACAAGACCGGCTATCGATAGAATTCATATAAATCTCAAATTTTTCCTGGCATTGCAATACTAACGTTTAGTTAACCTTATAAGTATTGACGTAACCAATGGTTTCCCAGCACTAGCAGCTTAATATGTAATTTTCCATTCTACATCTATTACCCTTTTTCCTTGCTTTACTCTTCTACCAATGATCAATTACAAAAACCTCTACGCACTAAGCCTTTCCTTACCCAAAGAATCACTAGGAAGTAAGTTACTGATTCGACTCGGAACAAGCTAGTGAGCTGGCACCACTATTTCAGAGGCGGCCAAAATAGAAAATAATCGAATATGGGCCATTTAGGACAAATCTCCACTGCCTCGCCTCAGATTCTACCCTTATAGAAGCAGCCCATTATTAGACGAAAGCACACATCAATTTCCGACTATCGCGCTTAACAGCACAGCTGCCGCATTTTCTGGGAACGACCTTGCATTTTATTCACATTCTTGGAGTATCGCTAAATTGTGGTGTTTTACAGTTTACTGGGTTCCAAATAGGTTTGTAGGTCATTTTTCATGTATTCGAGCACAGAGTTATGTCGCACCATATTGAAGCCCTATTAAGTGAATGGCAGGCATCGCCTGAGGATGACTGGGTACTTGCCGTAATCACAAAAGTTCAGGGCTCAGCTTATCGTAAGGCGGGAGCGATGATGTTGTTTCACCCACTAGGTAAGAGTATTGGCCTAGTCAGTGGTGGTTGCTTAGAGGCCGATTTAAAACGATACGCTCAACGCGCTATTCAGTATGATACTTCGATTAAAGTGATTTACGATGCCAGTGATGAGTCGGATGCTAGCTATCAATTAGGCTGTGGTGGCATTGTAGAACTAATTTTATTTCCCCTCACGCATAGAAACCAATATCTTCAGTTACATTGCCTTTTAGAATATTTGAACTCGGGAAACTCCGCTTTCTACGAACTGGAGTTACCTATTCAAAATACCAATTCAAGAGATCTTGTTGCGAGAGTTATTGCCCCAGAAGCAATGGGCTACCAGATTGGTAGCACTACCAAAGCTACCTTATCACTACAAAATGGAAAAGCAGATGCTCTGCATCCGAGATTAATTATTCCCTGCCTACCCCGCTTCCATATTGCTGTTTTTGGTGGCGGGTTAGATGCTCAGCCAGTAGTCAAAATTGCTCAAGAACTAGGCTGGCACATTACGGTGATTGATGAACGCGCAAGTTTTGCCCGTCATTACGATTTCCCTGGTGCAAGTATTCTAAAGAAACCCTATTCACAGCTGACTACATCGCTGCTGAGTCAGTTCGATGCGGCGATTGTAATGCACCACAACTTGGACTTGGATGCGAAGGCGTTACAAGCCGTAAGCCTGACGAAGCTACACTATGTTGCGCTGCTCGGCCCTCCACATAGACGTGATAAAGTTCTTGATAGAGCGAGGATAAAAGTAAGTGATTTCTATGGTGTCTTTTCCGCACCGGCAGGTTTAGCATTAGGTGGTGAGCTACCTGAGTCCATTGCTTTGAGCATCCTGGCTCAATGTCACGGAGTACTGCATCAAGCTAGATTGTTACCTCTAGACAAGGTCGCAACGTGAATAAATTTATCCGGGAGACAGCTAGACAACCTTCAAAACGGATACTGGTAGCATTGCTCGCTGCCGGAGAAAGCCGCAGATTTAATGGTATTAAATTACAAGCAACAGTAGATGTGATTGACTCAAATGGGAAGATTAAGAGTCAGCCTCTGCTGTTGCAAACGCTTGATAAACTAACCAGCCTAAACACAAAAACATCAACCGGGCTAAAAGTAGAGTTATTGGTAGTTCTGGGAGCGCATCAAGAGAAGCTGGCTAATTTGTTGTCTTCCGATGTGAACCGGCGATTTAACACTAACTGGCAAAGTGGTATTGCAAGCTCTATTAAAGAAGCAGTTATCGAAGCCGAGGCCCTTAAGGTAGATGGTTTGCTAATTGCCTTGGCTGATCACATAGGCGTAACTTTGGATGATTATCAAAAATTAATCACTGTGTGGCAGTCATATGGGCAAACTTGCTGCGCCCAATATCAAAATAGTTTTGGCGTACCTGCAGTATTTAACTCCTCAGATTTTACTGATCTCGCATCTCTCACAGGCGATACGGGCGCAAAGCACTTATTGAAAAAGAAATCTAATCTTGATGCTTTATCAATTGTTGAGATCGAGGGTGTCGCCATAGATATAGATCGTAGAGCTGATATAGAAAAATGGCAACAAATGATTTAGGAAAATCTCAGTTAGGGCTTATTTTCAGTTTTTAGTGAGAGTATCAATTTACATAAGTACTTCCGTAAAACTAGCTCTGCGATAGTTAGATTTCCAAGTCAGAGCCAGTTAACGAAAAGAAGCGATTTCGCCACCGATACGCAATTACTAGCGGGATTATCAAGGAGCGGGTAATGTCAGATAAGAAGTTAACCTTAACCATCAACGACGAAAGTTACGCACTAGATGTTGCACCAGAGATGCCACTTTTGTGGGCAATCAGAGATTTGCTTGGACTAACAGGCACTAAATATGGTTGCGGTGCTGGATTGTGTGGAGCCTGCACAATCCACTTGGATGGAACGCCGACGCGAGCATGTTTAACGACGGTTTCGCAAGCCAAAGGCAAGAAAGTAACTACCATCGAGGGGCTGCAATTTGCTGAATTGAAGCAAGCATGGAGCGACAATAACGTTCCACAATGTGGCTATTGTCAGTCTGGCCAGCTTATGACTGCTGCCGCGCTATTGACCCAAAACCCATCACCAAGTGATGAAGAGATTAACTCTGCCATGGCTGGAAATATTTGCCGTTGTGGTACCTACACACGAATTCGAGCTGCTATTCAAGACACCGCTAAAAAGAGAACTTAATAATGAGTAGCTTTACAGCCGTAAAAAATTTCAGCCGCCGGGATGTACTTAAACTATTTGGAGCAACTGGCGGGGGCTTAGCTTTAGGTGCAAGTGGGATGAGCTGGAGTCCGATGGCCATAGCACAAGGAAAGGAGCCGAGGTTAAACCTGTTTGTTGCTGTTGGCGAAGACAATAAAGTCTATCTTACCTGTCATCGTTCAGAGATGGGCCAAGGTATTAGAACCGGGATACCTCAGATACTCGCTGATGAGCTTGAGGCTGATTGGCAACATGTCGTTGTGATTCAAGGGTTAGCCGATAAGCGCTATGGAAGCCAGAATACCGATGGGTCACGCAGTATTCGTAAGCATTATGACAAAATGCGACAAATGGGGGCAATAGCTCGGACTATGCTGGAACAAGCTGCAGCAGACTCATGGCAAGTGCCTGTCGGAGAAGTGGAAGCCAGGAATCATAAAGTTGTGCATGTAAAGTCGGGCAGAAGCTTTAGTTATGGAGAGCTAGCAGTTGCTGCTGCGAAACTGCCCATACCAGAATTGAACCGCGTGAAACTGAAGGAAAACAAGGACTTTAAACATATCGGCAAATCTCACAAGATTGTCGACATGGATAATATGCTATCCGGAAGAGCTAGATATGGCTACGACATTCAAATAGATGGCATGCTGTATGCCAGTATAAGCAGGCCCCCGGTTCTCGGTAGTGATGTAGAAAGTTTAGATGATACCTTGGCTCGCAAGGTTCCCGGGGTTGTGGATGTGATTCAATTACCTGTGCCCGAAGGACCACCTAAGTTTCAAGTTTTAGGTGGTGTAGCAGTTATTGCTACTAACACCTGGAGTGCCTTGCAAGGGCGTAAAGCATTAGAAATAACTTGGACTGCCAGTAAGAATGATAGCCACAGCAGCACAAGTTTTATGGAGTCGTTAATTCAGAGGGTCAAGGAGCCTGGTAAATTAGTTCGCCAACAAGGAGTTGAAAACACCGATTGGCCGGAGGACTCTACCCAGCAAGCCATATACACAGTGCCCTATTTGGCCCACGCACCGATGGAAGCTCCTGCTGCTGTAGCTTCAGTTACACCAAATGGCTGTGAAATCTGGGCATCAACACAAACACCGCAAAGTACGCAGCAAAATGTAGCAACAAACCTCGGGCTCAATGACGAACAAGTGAAAGTTAACGTCACGCTATTAGGGGGCGGCTTTGGAAGGAAGTCAAAGCCTGACTTTAGTGTGGAAGCGGCACTATTGTCTAAAAAGCTTGGACGGCCGGTTAAAGTTAGCTGGAGCCGCGAGGACGATATCCAAAACGGCTACATGCACGCAATTAGTGCCCAATTTTATCAAGCAAAACTTGATAGCGATCAAATGCCAACGGCAATACTACAACGTACCGCCTTTCCATCCATTAGCACTACCTTTGCCGAGAACGTGGAGTACCCGTCCGCTGGAGAGCTGGACCTTGGCTTTGTCGACATTCCATTTACTGTGCCAAGTCATCGTTGTGAAGCGGTTAAAGCATTGGCGCATACCCGTATCGGCTGGATGCGCTCAGTGAGTAATATTCAACACGCCTTTGGTATTGGTAGCTTCGTGGATGAACTGGCACACAATGCCAAAGTATCATGCCCAAAGATGTGGAAAGAAATGTTGGGCCAACCTAGGCATATCGACTTTTCCGGTCAAGAGTTCAAATACGGGAACTACGGAGAGGATCTATCACGTCACCCAGTCGATATTGGTCGCTACCATCAGGTGATTGATATTGTTGAAAGGAATATGGCTGAATTTACACATAACCAGCCAAATCAAGGCTGGGGCTTTGCCGTTCATCGAAGCTTTAATAGCTATGTGGCTATAGCGATTCTGGTGGAGGTGGAAAACACAAACCTTAAGGTACTGCAAGCAATTGCAGCTATTGATGCTGGACTTGTTGTTAACCCTGATAGAGTTGTCTCACAAACTGAGGGCGCGGTGATTTTTGGCTTAAGCTTGGCGATGATGGGAGAGGTAGCCTTTGAAGATGGGAAGGTTAAGCAGTCCAACTTCCATGATTACCCTGTACTTCGTATGGGGCAGTGCCCTGACATTTCGGTAACGGTAGTGAGTGCCAACTCTGCTCCAGCAGGCGTTGGTGAGCCTGGTGTGCCACCTGTAGCCCCTGCATTGACCAACGCGATATTTGCAGCAACAGGAACCAGAATTCGCGATCTGCCAGTAAACAAAAAACTTAATGTTTAAGTTATGAGTACAATCGCAAAGGTAGAGCTTTATATCCCCCCCCTACTCGTTCTTCGTGAAGGGGGATATAAAAGAAAACAGCGTAGACTAAGACCCACAGAACTGACTGAATATAATGCAATTCCATTATTGACTCATCAAACTTGTCTCAATCTACAACCTAAAAATTAAATCGCTAAAAAGTTTCTTAATAAAAGCATGGATTGCTACGTAGCAACGGGATACAGGATTAAAAATTTTCGCTTTTTCGACTTCCTCACACAGAAGTCTCATAGTTTTTGGGCCATAGCCTTTACCTTGTTGGGCAACATCAAATAAAGACATATCTACAAAAACCTCGTTCGGCTTGCCATTTTCATTATTGGGATAGTGTTGAATACTGCTCTTACTGGAAACTAAATTACTTTTTTGTTCTAACCGAATAAATTTTAGAGAAGCTTGTCGCTATATCAACTGATTCGGGAGAACATGCGGGATGCCCCCAACCACTAGCGCTAACGCCATCAACAATATCATAGACAATATTGTCATCCTTATTGGGGCTAACTCCTGAAGGCACATAATCTAGCTGGAGGTTGTGGCGCAATTTCCATGCGATATTATGATCTGCACATGAACTATCACCGCTAACCCCTAGAGCGCCGATAAGCTTTCCTTCCTTATTATACAGAGCTAAACCGCCACCAAATACATTAATTCCTCCAATCTTTTTACCCACCATCGGGTCATCTTCTGTGCCAATTTGATTTGATGAACCACCATAAGCGACATTTGTATCAACTGGATTGCTATGCTGTAAGCCATATAAACTACCACCAGGCTGTACAGCCGAAAAAAGGTTCGCCGTTGATAGTGATAGGTCGGGAAGACTGAAAGCATTCGCCGTGTTTGCCTTTTGCGCTGAAATAACTCTACTCCCAGGCCATTGATCACCTCGATCCTTGCCTGAAAAGGCAACCAATTTAACGACACCATCCCTGTCAACGATAGTTGCCCACATATTTAAGTTAAATCCACCATTTTTTTCGCTTACAATATCTTTAAGCACTTTCTGAAGCTCAGAATGCGTTGGGAATTTAACTGAAGCAGCGTCCATACCAACTTCTCCTTTTCTCGCTCAAGTAATTAGCATCCAATCATAGTAGCTTATTGCATTAAATGTGCTTCAACTACTAAAGGTCAGTAGAGCCAACCTATACTCTGCCAACAAGTTTGAAAATTATTTTCTCGCCCACTTGATTGAAGACTACCTCTATTGAGAGTTATGACTAGCTTACAACCAACAAGCAGGATAGATCATATTAATCTCCAACCAACTGGTTCCGAATCATCTAAATTAGACTTAACTATACGAATGATTGACGACCACCAAATAAACACCATCTAAAATATAAAAGCCTATATACACAATAAACGATTTTAAGCTAGAAGAATTACTCAAATAGTAAATTACAGAAAACAATCATGTCTTTTTACAACTGACTCTTATCAATAAGCAGGGTTATAACCGGCCACCCAAAATACATTTTCTTCGCCATTTATACCTATTGTATCGAACGACTCATATACCCATAGGTCTGAATCTAAATTTCTATCTAGCCCATCAGAAAGATACTGTATATTATCTTTAATTGATACGCCCTTTGGATTAGAAGACATTATTAGAGCCAGTCCTTTTGCCGGACTACACTTGCTTAATTTATCAAAGTCACTTCTAATTTTAGGTATTTCAGGACTACCTGTTGAGCTCATCCACCTCTTCACTTCCACCACCACTTCTATTTCTGATGGCACATCTTCCCGGAAAACAACAAGATCAATTAAGTCATACTCGACCTGAATCCTTCTGGCGAAGTATCTAAAAAGGTACCTGGCAATGATGAACTGATAATATCTCTCATTGTTTATTTTTAGAATCCCAGCTTGGTCACACGAGTAGCAAGAATTATTGGAAAGTGACTCCTGAAGATACTGATCCTCCTCCTGCAGAGCCTTGCATGATAAAGAAATTAAATCTTTTAATATTAAATCCACCTATCCTCCAACTCACTATTACGCACCACATTGAAGAGTTACTTTGGAAATCAAACTTTAAAATACAAAACTGTAAAGAAACATATACTCGCCACCAAGCAGCATCAATGAAGGTCATGCTTCACCAATATAGATAAAAACTGACTCTATTACTAAGATTTAGCTTGCCTAAGCTGAACGTGATTCCCCTCAGGATCAGCTACGTTACAAACCTTGAAAATTGGATTTGACCACTCACCTTCCATAGCCCTGCCCCCAAGTGCCTCAGCCTTATTCTTTGCAGCTTCAAGACACTCCACCATGACAAATAATTTAATTGTGTTGAAATTTCGCTCAGGGAGCTCTATGGGCGGGACGTGTACAACAATATTAAATCCATCTTTACCCATACTAATTAACTTATCTGTTTTATGTAGCACATGAAAATCAAACATTTTTAGATAGAACTCGGAGAGACTCCGTATATCTCTTGCATATATTACGACTCCAAACATTGATGTTTCACTCATATCTTACCACTCCTTACCTTACAAGACTTCTAAATATCTCGACTTATATTGCATAAGAAACAGCCTCCAAATACAACAAGTTATTGGCAAACTAAATAAATATTAAACCTTAAATCTCAGTCACAAGCCTCAAACTATAGAGCATTTTCCATCTATATTGAGATAGACCTATAACAACAAGAGACAGTTAAAGGATAGATGCCATCTGCATCCTTCCTTGCCCTAACTGTTAAAGCCCTAATTTAGATAACTCTAACTCCCTCGTATTTGGCTTTTCGTCTAAAATATGATCGATATATCCTTTAATTGAATCTGAGTAGCTTGGATCTATTTTTGCGGAATGAATCAACAAAGTGTAAGCAGCTGGATAATTATCGAGGTAACCATATGCTTTACCCAGATTAAAGAACGACCAAGCATTTCCTCCTGTCATTTGAATATATCTAGTGAAAGCATGCTTAGCTTCACCCCATTTTTCTAACCGAAGCGAGCACCACCCCATCCTCTTTTGATAATCGTAATAATATTGATAATTATCAGAAAATTGCTTGACGACATCATAGCACTCTTGATATTTCTTCTGGTAGGAGTATGCGTTTGCAAGTTCCATATATAAGCCATAATACCCAGAATCAATGTGCTCCCTGGCTAAGCTTTCAGCCAACTCATATTTTTTCTTAGCGTTTGCTCTGTTTACTTTATCGGCAATAATATACCCCTTCATCTGCCGATGAGTGCTTTCAGTTATTAAATTTTCTCTCTGTGCCAACTTCAACATTTCTTCCATAGAGAAATAACTGCCCCCCCATCGGGGCTTTAATCCATGCATATACGTATGCCAAAGAGGGAAATCATTTTGAGTATGTTTTACACCTTTGAGCAACAATTCAAAAGCCTCTTCTGCATTATTCCCTTTACTATATATTGATATTCCGATTGAAGTGTCATAAGCCCTAATTAAATCAGGGTCTATTTCCAGAGCTTTTACTACCAATGTATTTGCTAGCTCCAAATCAGCGTAAAGTTTTTTAAAGCTTGACTCTGACGTTTGAGAAGCCCATTTGTTACCCCGATGATATTGGCCTCTCCTATAGTAATATCTGCCCAAGGCTGAATAGGCAAAAGCGGACTCCGGAAATTCCTCGAGCCACATCTTGAGTTTGCTCTCGATCAAACCTGACTTGTGATCACTGGTAAACCAGAGCGTCCCAAACACATCTATATAAATCGCATCACTGACTTTACCAGATATATATGCCTTATTTGCCGTTGCTTGGATATTTTCAAGTTCTTGAAATCTTTCTTCTAACAGCAATTGCCTGTAATATCCATGCGGCATTACTTTAAATGAATCTGCTTTGGGCGCCTTTGCACATGACAATATCAATGGCAACATAATTAACAAACAAAATTTAAGCTTCACTATATTTATCCTTACTACTTTTAAAGCGCATAATTATTATAACATCTTACCGTGTGGCAACTTCCATTTATGGCTCTTAAGCAATCTACCCTGGCCTACAAACAATTAGAGCGCAAATGCTCAGAAAAACCTAGGTTATAGGTACAATAACCCAAGATAACACCCTGACTGACCGCTCCAGTTACAGATTTTATCTTTCAAAGCTACATTTCAAACTGGCTCTAACTATCATCAATGTGACGTAAATCATGAAGGGATAATCGACAGTTACATATGGAACTTATGTTACATTCATGGGACGTCTCTGTCGATTATTATCTAACTTACTAATAATTGGTTTTACAAGAGCACCAATCCATAGACACTAGCCTTAAAAATACTCTTCAAGCACTACACAAAGTTATCCCTGTAGAATTTCTAAAATAAACACTTTTGCACAAGCTTCCTTTTTGTTAGCTATTAACATCTACAACTTTAACTGCCTTAGCAACAAAGCTTGAAATTATCATCTCATCCTCGCACAGAGAGCTTATCAAGCACTTGAATATAATCCTCCCCCATAGATTTCTATCACGATGATAAGGATATCGGATAGCAGTAGATGGCATTACCGTGGATTTAAGCGTCTATTTGTTTAACCCAAAGATTACAATGTCTTGCAAGTTGTGCTCTACCCTGTAATATCACGTAGAACAAATACCAGGATTATTGTCAGAAATATCATTATGTATCAGTTTACGTATGAGCCTACCCCCAAAAATGTCCTACTGGACCTGATGGGCGTTAACAAGCGACACGAGCTTGGAACCAGTCAGCTCAGCTTTATATCTGATGCATTTGACATTTCTATCAATAGTCTACGAGTAACATTAAATAGATTGGTGAGTACCGAATTGGTCAGCCATGATGGGCGGGGAGTGTACCGTTTAACAGAAAAAGCGATCGCCAAACGCGCTTTTATCAACCGCTGGCAACATGATACTTTTCATTATGAAACTTGGGACGGTAGTTGGCTTACTTGTCACTTACCTAAAGGAATATCACGTACGGTTCGTAGAAAGTCATTATCGGTTCTCCAATGGTATGGTTTTTCCGTAGGCCTCGACCACCTGTGGGTACGACCTAACAATCTAAAACTCGCCCATACTGAAATAATCGCTTCATTAGATACTCTTGGACTTGAGGTAGGGGCTAACTGTTTTGTATTGCATGAGGTTCCGGATTCATTAGTCTCTCAATGGGCTCACCAGCTATGGGATATCGAAAGGCTTGATAGCGAATATGACGATCTCGTACGGTCCCTTGAGAACAGCCTTAAGACTCTGTCAAATAAACCTATTTATACAACATTATCAGAAACATGCCGGTTGGGTGGTGAGGCCATTCATCGCCTAGCGATTGATCCTCTACTCCCAAAGATAATAAGACCGCAAGAGAAGTACCAAGAATTGAAGAATATCGTGCGTAAGTACGATCGTGTTGGCCGTAACATTTGGCTGGAACAGTTGAAGAAGTTAGGTGTTGACTAATAATCACAACAAGGTACTCCTCAATGAATATCCCAATTAGCAAAGAAGAACTCAAGCCTTTTCTGCAGCGTAGTGATGCCAGAGCTTGGTGGATAGTAGCAAGCGCTTGGATTGGCATCGTTAGTATTTTTGTTATTGCAGCACTATTACCGTATTGGTACGTATATATTGCAGCAGTATTCTTGCTTGCTGGGCGTCAACAGGCCTTAGCTGCAATCATGCATGAAGCCAGTCATAAAACGCTTTTCGCAACCCGGGCCTATAATAAATTCGTTGCCAAGTGGTTATCTTCGCCATTTTTATTGATGGATGGTGATACCTATATTAAGAGCCATCTAAAACATCATCGAAATGCTGGCACAGATAAAGACCCGGATCTGAAGAACTATAAAGACTATCCTGTAAGTAAAAGGAGTCTAGCGAGAAAATTCATTAGAGATTTTTTGGGAATCACTGGTTTAAAGGCAAACCTATATCTTTTTTTAAGCGGTCGAGATTTGTTGAGCAGAAATAAGAGAGTTAATTATCAGTTGACACGGGGCCTATTTGTTAACGGTATCATGTTTGCGGCGTTGTGGGCCTCTGGCTTTCCGCAGTTGTATATCCTATGGGTGATAGCCTACTTTACAGTCTATATGGCAATCATTCGAATGCGTCAAATCGCTGAGCATGCCGGGGTTAAAGATCTCTATCATCTGGAACCAAAATATAATACACGATCGGTTCCAAGGGGAATTTTAGGCTTACTCTTTGTCAGCCCCACCGATGGATTAAGCTACCATTGTGAGCATCACGCTTTTATGGGTGTGCCCACCTATAACTTAAGGGCACTCCATAAGTTTCTTAAGGCTCGCGGGTACTATGATGACGTAGAGCTGGCCGATAACTACCTTGGCGTGTTAAGGCAGGTGTTAAGATAGCAACTGAAACTGAATACTTCGCGGCAATACAGCTTAAGATAAGTATGATTCTTACGCCGTATTTTCCATACAGGCAGCAGCAAAAGCCATAATAACCTATCCGTGAAATGGTTTTTTGCTTTGCTGCCATCTAAATCCATACATTAGGGCTTCGCTTTATATGTGATAAATGCCGATCGAGCACCCACTATTGCGCTTACTAGGAATATTCTGCACGCCCAATAGCCAACCTAATTGCTGCCTCCGCTAATAAATGATTGGAGTTCAAGGTAGGCAGAGGAGAGTTGGAGTCACTAATTATTAGTGGTATTTCTGTACACCCAAGTATAACGGCATCACAACCATTAGCCTTCAAACTTTGAATTACCTCTTGAAAGTAAGTTACTGAATCTGGCGCCGAGACACCACAGACCAATTCTTCCATAATTAAGCGGTCTATATTGTGTACCTGCTCATTTGTAGGTCGCAGCCAACCAAGGTTCTGCCCTTCAATTTTCTTTGGGTAAACATCACTTTCCACCAGCCATTTGGTGCCTAAAATACCAAGCTTTTGATAACCGCGAGATTTCGCACTCTCTGCTACAACTTCAGCAATATGGAGCCAAGGTAGCGGTGATGATTCTTTTACATACACAAACGCCTGATGAATGGTATTATCTGGACAAATTAAGAAATCAGCACCCTGCGCTTTGAGCTTTTTAGCTGAAGAAAGCATTAGGTCACCAACACCCAACAAATCGCTGTTATTCAATCTACCCACATAGTCTGCCAAAGAGTGAGTATGCATGGAGATTTCCGGGTGTGCATACTCCCCCAAAATTTTGGGGCTTTCAGTACATATTGTTCTGTAGCAAAGGGCGGCCCCTTCTGCGGAGCATCCAACTATACCTATATGTTTTGGCAAGGTTTTCATGTTACTAAACTTCTATCTATTAGAATTAATCCGCTACTTAGAATCGTGGCGGTCCCTTATGATACGCACTACTATCGATACTCACTTTAGAGTAACTAAAGGAGTCACTGAATAACTCCGTAATACCTCTGCGGGTCTTGAAGTCTGCAGATGTTAGGCGCAGCTCGCCGCGAATGGCCGAAGCCCTTTGCAAGAGCTGCAACGCAGCAGATACGGCCTTCAAGGCCCGCCCTTCGGGGCTTGCAGAGCGATTCACACTCCGCGTTGTGACTTCTTGAAAGGTCTAGACATTCCTGCGAAGCCGCGCCTTGATTGTGAACCGCTCTGCATGCCAGAGGCATCACGGAGTTATTCAGAGGCTCCTAAACTTAAAACCCAAAGGCTACATCTCTACCGATATCAATATTCCCTTCACATATTTTTTTCAGCAAAAGTAATTTTGAAGACACAGCTAATCAATGTAACGCCTATCTCAAACGCTAAAGTACGCACCTTTTGATGGGGCAAATTAACTACTTGAGTATAGCGCTATTGATATCACGCTATTAGAGCGAGATACAGTATGGTTTGAAAAATCTGACAAGATAAACGGAAGGGATAATACTTGTTTTTTGGCTTTGTGGGCTAGGTGAGCGTAGATAAGACTTTCAGCAGGGAGGCCTTATCTACGCACTTGCTATCGAGTATGATTTTTAATCAGCGCAAGTTGTCTCTCTCTTCCTTCATGCGTTTACCTATCGCTAAATGCGCCGCTGGATCAAAATGGTAATAACCTGAGAGATCATCTGTTTCATGAGCCTCAACATTGTAGATGTTGTCTGCAACAGACTGTTGGGCAGACTGGATAGCTCCACTGGCATCACCATAGTGGCTTTTAGCAATAACAATGGGCAAGTCATAATCATTTAGCGCTTCCCGTAGGCCATTCACCAGACAGGTCAAATTCGCCTCATAGTTGTTTTCATTTACAGTTTGCCCTCCATCATTCCAACCCTGGAACCAGATAAAACTATCGATTTCAATCGATTTATTTTCATACTGCGGAAAGTAACCAGCCAAGACTTCAGGGTCGCGCAAGGCCTCAATCTTCTCCAACATCGCAGTGTAAAGAGACTCCTGATTTTCCTCATCTTGGGTCCACTCATTAGCGGCGGAGTCATGGCAGCCAGGGACCTTCCAGTCAACTCTCAGGTCAGTACCACCCTGAACCACTTTTAAAAGCAACAGATCGTTCTCAGTCTCGTCACCGAGGTAGTGCCCTAAAGTGAGCTCTGGTCCATAGCGGTTAGTAGACACGCCGTAATTGGGGAACAATTCACCATGGCGCTCAGAGAAGGAGAGAGAACCGGTATCATTCAATGAACCCTGATACTGCAGTACAGTAATATCGTCTCGTGTACCTTCAAGAGCTGCGTCCAGGTGACCATCAGTATAAATTTCAGCTACCTCCATAGCAGTACTCATTTGCATCCAGGCATCGTAGTTGTACCCATAGGAGCCATCGCTAGAGGAGAAGTAATATCTACTGATGGTGGCAAAGAGTCGGTCAGTCAGATCAAAGTTACGGCTATCACAGGTTTCACCTGTATGAGAGTCGAGACTGCCTGCACGGCAGAGGAATTGCCCGAGCTTCTGCACCACAGGATCTTCGTTATCATCGCTAAGTCTCTGGTTATAATCGGCTAGCGAATCACTATTATTGATAAACTGCTCTGTTATCTGGTCATCACTAATCGCCGTAGAACCACAGTCGACATCGCCGTAGGTGTAATCTGCATTGGCATGACAAATCAGCTCTTGCAAGCGATCTAACCGGGTGTTGTTGCCTTCCATATTGGACTGGCCTGCCATAACCACAACTTTTACAACATCCTCATATGAAGTATCACCCACTGGATCGGTATTTACGTCACCACCAGATGGATAGATAGCAAAATCATAATCATAAAACTCAAAATCCCTGAAGGTGTCAGGAGTTGTGACTACGAGAGCATAGAGTTCATGATTGGCAGGTACCGGTACTACGGTACTTGAATCTTCCCCGGAGCTATCAATATCAAATGGATAATAGCTACGAGAGCCAGTAGATGGGTTGTAAACCACTGCACGACCACGGAAGTCCGCATGAGCTGGGTTATTTTCAGCATCAACCCTAACCGCAATGGTGTAGTTACTGTCTTCAGTAATACCTTCTACCTTAAAGGCATTAAAAGCCCAAGAGCCTGGTACAAAACCGGTATCCATATCAGTCCAGCTGTTACCCGTCCCCTCCTGATCAAATGTTTGAGTGTACTTATTATCGTGGGTGCTGGCATCAGGGTGCTCACTCAACATCCGACTCAAAGAGGCTGCCTCCGATACCTGGTAGGCCTCACTCTCAACCATATCCCAGGTCGTGATTTGTGCGGCAAAATCTGCAAATAGGGCCTTCATATCGTGCCCTTGTGCTGTTAGATAGGCATCCGCTGCTTCCAGGTCGTTGAGCCCATCCCTGGAGTCACGGAATACACCTCCCATCAGATCCTTACTCACAGCATAATTAGTCAGCCAAGACCAGAAAATATATGCACCGTACTGATGCCCGCCTTTAAAGTCATAACCATATTGGTGATCGACGGGAGAGTCTTGAATGGCCCAAAGGGTAATATGTGGGTGGAGGGTGTAGTAACCCAGCAAGCTATCTTTAACGCCCGGGATATTGTGATCCGCGCCCCAGCTTGCGGAGGATTCCAGGGTGTACTTACCACTGGACTCACCTGTAACCCTGTTTAGCTTACCCTGATAGGAGTGGAAGTTCTCATGCATCCAGTGCTGGGCGTTAGACTGGGTAAGCGGGTTATCCTCCAGGGTGTAATTCTTAACGAACGTATTACTAATTGAGTCATTGAGTTCTAAATCACGGGTGGAACCTTCATCACTGAAGTAAGTGCAAAGCTCGCCTTTTCCATACATGCCGGCTTCAAAGATATTCCTCTCCCATACCCGCTCTTGAGCCACAATATAATGCTCAAAATTAGCCATGGTTTTGTCGGTATCATCCGACCACCATTGGCACTGGTACGTTGAACAAAGATAGTTGTTGTAACCATCATAGGGGCTGGTAGCAATCATGGATTCATTGCACTTACTGCCACCCAGGTCCATGACTTCATCGTATGTCAGCACACGCTCATAGAGTCGCGCATCCCAGATTTTTCCCGCAAAGGGCCCAAATTGCAGCATGTCGCCCAAGTAAGGATAGCTATCACCATCAACAGATATCGAAGTAGAAGCCTCACCGTTTACGTACACGGTTAGCGTGCCATTGTCGACCGTAACTGCGACATGATTACAGCTACGGGTTTTTAAAGTACTTTCTGCGTTAGAAAACTGCTGGCTGTCTTGGCCGCCCAATTGCCCTACAACAACCTCATCACTGATGCCTATATAAAAGCTGCCGGAGTTATTATCACCATTAGTATCGGCAATTGATCTCACCATCACTTCATCGTCTTCAGTACTATCCGGGATGAACTTAAAAGACAAGCTAAAATGCGCGAGGCCATCTTTCTCAGGAAGAGCCACCGTCATGTCTGCATTATTAAAGTCGTTGCGACTGACAAACATTGTGCGCCCTTCTACATCTGGATCCGAAGATGCACTTTCTGTTAGCGCAGTACCCTCAACAATCACAGAATTTCCACCCGCTACATCACGGAATTCCAAGTGAGACGGGACATGCACCAGAAGGCTGTCAGCTGGTCCATCCAGGAAATCGCTGGCACAATCATTTGCCGCAACTTCAATAGTAACTGTCGCAATATTACTAGCACCACTACTATCTGACGCTAGATATGAGAAGCTATCAGTACCCGTAAAGTCTGTTGCAGGGAGGTACTCCCAGCGACGCCCACTTCCTGTTAAAGTGCCATGCGCCGGCTCCGACTGAATAGAATATTCTAGAGAATCCAGATCTTCATCATACGCAGCAAGAAATATAGATTTTGCAAGTCGGCCGTGTGCGGCCATCTGTACCAACTGATCATTGGCAATGGGCAGCGTGTTAGAATCATCACCTTCATCCGGGGTATCTACCACTCCCCCACCCGAATTTCCACCGCCTGAATTTCCACCGCCTGAATTTCCACCACCCGAGTTATCACCGCCAGTGTTCTCTTGCGGTGTCGTCTCATCGTTACTACTACCTCCGCCACCACAGCCAAAAAGTAGTGCGCTTAATAATAATACGAGGGGGGCCTTAAATGCCTTTTCGGAGCGATTTGTTTTGCTGATACGTATAAACATTACTTGTCATTTAGAAATACTGAAATTAACAAACGAAGCTTATCCGTATCTCCTCGCGGGTACCGTGAACCAGTTCTTTGATTGAGTCACCCTGACTTAAAATTAAAGCCACCACTAAAATTTATTGACTTACTTAACTTTTCCACGACGGCTCTTTTTGACTACTAAGGCTTACAAATCTATTGGCTATTTATAGAACATAGAAAATTATCAGTCTTCTCTTGAGGCTTGATAACTAGCTATGTAACGAAAGCAAGGCGTTATAAGTGCACTTAACTTAGCCTTCCCTTGAGTTAGCTTCCCATGCTCATTCATCAGGCAATTAAGGCATACCTTGAGTATTTCAACATCTACCAAGACACTGGACCCTAAGCTTGCTGCCAATGTTGGAAATATATTTGATATCAGAAAGAGTACGACAAGACAGGTTAGACGGTTAACCAAGTCGCACTTAAAAAAACGCTTCTTTATCTCTCAGGTTTTGCAGACCATATCACAGCATTATAAACAAGGCTCTTGCAGTAAATCTTTTGCAAAGCGTTGGGCATAACTTCTCTAGTTATTCACAACACAGCCTAGTCAATTAAAAGTAAGAAGGTATAAATTTTGCTTACCCAATACAGGAAAAAGACACAACCCCAGCTTCATAAGATTGAAAATATAATTATGCTCTTTTCACCCGCAATCAAAAAGTAATTATTGATCACATGGATAGAGGTGAGTGTCCACAAAAATTAATACTCCTATTTTTGCACGATACGAAACCCTAACCCCTTACAAAGAAAAGGAAAGCCAATTTTCTACATTTTGTAGAAATCGATCCGCACCGAAAAAAGAAAATTTATTCGCAACAATCATCAACTTGACTACACTGTAGCTCCTACAAAAAGCCCAATTTGATATAAGAACACCTTTATGTCTAGCAGAGAAGATTCTCATCAAATTAGAATCTGTAATGCTCAGAAATGACAATTGCTGTTCACATGGATGTTTGCGATAACTACAAAATTAGTTGAAAAGACTTACGAGCCCTTTTTGAAATGCAAGATATAGACGATCAGTTTATTATTTCATTTTATGGTGAAGCTTTGAGACTCATATAGGAGGCAATAGCCAGCTCTGTTCTCGAGTACTAGCATCGCAAACTACATAGATATAATCCAGGGATTCACAGACCGCTTGCCCGCCAATTTCAGCGCCCGTGTAGCTTATTCAATGATTTAAATCGCTAATTTAGCTAGTACAAATACCGCCCAGTGACGTTAACTATCGAGCATCCATAATCAAAATTATCCGCGGCTTGTCTTGAATGCCACCCACTCCTGGCACTCGCGAATTGTTTTCAGCTATTACTCTGTAAGGAGCCCTCTGAATACTGCGCTTCTGACTGCATACTCCATAGAAGCGCTAATGCCATCTGCCACCATTTGGCTGCTAAAGATGACGGCAATGGGCACTCTCTACTAACGGATTGCGCCAACCTGTCTAAGGGGCCCTAGTAAATGGCCATCCCAAAAGAAGGCCAATTATTTGGTTGCAAATGAAACCCTCGCCCTATTCTTGATGGCAAAGTAGGATAGGTACTCCGCCTGCAGGTGCAGCGCGGCACTAAGGAATAGAGAAACCAGAAGACGCCATGACCACACAGCAGTTCGACGACTTAAATGTTGTCTCCCAGGAAGTACTGATCAGCCCGGAGACGCTGAAAGCAGAACTCCCCATTAGCGATGCCGCCGAGGCGACTGTCGCTGGAGGACGCGCCGCCGTGCGCGACATCCTAGATCGCAAAGACCACCGCCTGATGGTGGTAATCGGGCCATGCTCCGTTCACGATGTGAACGCCGCAATGGATTATGCCAAGCGCTTGAAGGCGATTGCGGACAAGGTTTCCGATACCCTGCTAATTGTAATGCGCGTCTATTTTGAGAAGCCCCGCACCACTGTTGGCTGGAAGGGCTTGATCAACGACCCTCACTTGAACGACTCCTTCAAGATTGAGGAGGGGCTGCATATTGGCCGCAAGCTGCTATTGGATGTTGCCGAGCTAGGGCTGCCTACTGCAACAGAAGCACTAGACCCAATCTCCCCTCAGTACCTGCAGGACCTAATTTCATGGTCTGCCATTGGCGCGCGAACCACAGAGTCACAGACTCACCGGGAAATGGCCAGCGGCCTCTCCTCTGCCGTTGGCTTCAAGAATGGTACCGATGGTGGCCTGGAGGTGGCTATCAATGCCCTACAATCGGTCGCCAACCCCCATCGCTTCCTCGGCATCAATAAGCACGGTCAAGTTGCGATTATCCACACCGCAGGCAACCCATACGGTCACGTTGTACTTCGCGGGGGCAATGACAAGCCAAATTACGACTCAGTGAGTGTTGCAATGTGCGAGCAGGAGCTGCGTAAGTCCAATATCGTGCCAAACATTATGGTCGACTGCAGTCATGCCAACTCCAATAAAAACCACGAATTACAGCCTCTGGTGGTCGACAATGTGACTCACCAAATCCTCGATGGCAATCAGTCGATTATTGGCATTATGGTGGAAAGTAACCTGAAAGCCGGCAACCAGAAAATTCTGCCAAACCTGAGCGATATGGAGTATGGCGTTTCGGTAACCGATAAATGTATCGATTGGGAAACTACTGAGTCCCTGCTATTAGGCATGGCCGAACAGCTACGCGAACCCCTTAAAGCACGCTCCTCTTAGATCTCCCCCTGGAGAGGCCCAAGCGGGCCTCTTTCCTTCCGAAAAGATAACCGCCACAGCTTGATCTCCCTACAAATTACGCTATCCACTTGATAAAGACCCTACAAAAAGAGTACTTTTGCCCTGCCGTAACAGATAGCTGTCGTATGCTTCCTTCAATCAGCTAAATAAAAATAAGCGGCCTACTAACTGAGGTTGAAATCTGGCACCTAATTTTACATTTATGGGAAATAGGAAAGCAGCACATATGGAACTGCAGTCCAACAAAGTACCAATCTATATCTTTGGTGGGTTTACTCTGACCTGGCTACTTGTCAGCCTAAGTTTTGCTCTCGATGGGGGCTCCACCATCTCCTGGCTGGCCACCGCTCTCTGCACTCTTCTCGCAGTAATCACATTCTCCTTTCGGGCAACACATTACATTGATGGAGAATCAAAAAGCTATGTTTCCAAGAGACAAGCCCTCTGGCATAGCTGGACCGAGAGGCAATCGCTAGCGGCGTTCAAAGGGGTTAAGGTTGTCTCCTACTCACCCCATACCACAGACCGTAAAAGTAGCCACTCCAGCTGGCGGGTAGTACTGGTCCCCCGCCAAAGTAACGGTAGCAATAGTATCCAGGCGCAGGCCTTCCACTCCAAGAATGATGCGCTGGCCTACGCGCATGAACTCGCGCTCTTTACCGCGCTCCCCCTACTGGACTAAAGAGCCAGTACTCTTAAGGCACAAGTGGGGATATAGCCCTTCTCACCCTAACCTCCTTTGTTAAAGCTGTTGCCACCCAACTCCGCAGGGGTGCACAAATCAACTCTACTCGACCCTCCAGTCGAGACACAAAAACAGAGGAGCCTCGAAATGGACCCAATTCAATGGGAAATGTCGAGTTCTACCATCGTTCGCAAGTTGGACGAGGATGCACACCAAGTAACCTTCCCTCCCCCTCATCTCGATAAGGTGAAACAAGGCGAGCTGCTGAAGTTTCACGCTCATATTAATGTCGAACAAATGCCTGAGGGGCATCACCTAAAAAAAGCCACCATATTTTCCAACGTTCCTAATGGTGGAACATGGGAGCTTATCTGTGATGAAGGCACAGCCGTCGGCGGTAGAGGCAGCGCTCCATCTCCAATTATGTACTTCTCTGCAGGGCTAGCCCTTTGCATGATGTCTCACATCGAAATGCTGGCTAAACTTGGCGGGATCAAATTAAAAAGTGTAAGGCTAGAGCAAAAAACTGAGTTCTCAACCACTTTGAATTTTGGGGGTATCAAACCGGAAGAAGTCTTTGGCAAGGGGGATAGAGTGGAAATACACTTGATTGTTGAAAGTGATGAGCCAGAAGAAAAACTTGTAAAATTCATGCATTGTTGCCGGCAGGCCTGTATGTCACTTCAAACCGTTTCCAGTGCTACACCCGTTGATACCCACCTCTTTATCAATAGTAAAGCGATTGAGTTCAATTAAATACCCTGGGATGGCCTCACAGACCAAGAGGCCATAGCCTAATAGCGCTTGTTATTAACCGTTTTCTACATCCTCAATCCGGGCTTTAGATAAGGCAGAAGCGACAAGACCTGTCGGAATTGCAACCACCCCCAAACCAATCAAAAGCACAAAGAAAGTAAATATTCTCCCACCGAGAGTAACTGGATACATGTCACCATAACCCACAGTGGTTAAGGTTGTAACTGCCCACCACAAACTGTGAAAGATAGATTTAAATTGTTCCGGCTGAGCAGCGCTCTCAAAATAATAGATACCTACAGATGACAAATAAAGCAAGATCAGAGCTGTTACTCTAAACAATACCAGTTCCTCTTTAATCATACGAAATGCACGACCGAATCGCGCAACAGCCTTGCTATAGCCGGCCAATGGAACTTTTACGCAAACCAATGGTGTGAATAGTACTGTCCAGCAGCTCGTATGGACCGACTGGAGTTCCTACCTACCCTATTTTGCCTACTAATAATCAGGTTTCTAAAAAGGCCAGATTGGTTGAATAGAGTATCAATCTGGCCAGCAGCGGGTCGCACATAGCATGTACGGAAAAGGATACCTGTTTGACATTGTTGCTGCGCTTGTCTTATGGCTACTGCTTAGATATGTCGACAAGCGCTACTACCAAGAGAAAGGTGAATTGAAAAGAAAGAAGCTTCAGGAAATTCAAAAAAAAGAGATGATACGTAAAACCCTACCATATTTGCTTTTAAGGGTGAATTAAATCCCTCTGCAAGCTCTCAACCAATGCCTGCCAAACTACCTCTACCGCTTTACTTCTTATAGACCTTCCCAAGCACACTAGATGGATCGGTTGCAACTCAGGGCTTCTCCATTGCTGAAAGATAGACATCAACTTGCCCTCCGCTAATTCCCTGCGCACCAGAAGAGGATCAATCATAACTATACCTTGACCCATTGTAGCTAATTCAACCAATGTACGGCCATCATCGACCACCATCGCCGGATCAATGGCAATGGTCTTTATTTCGTTACCTTCGCTAGAAAAGTGCCAGTGATCAATGGTTGTTGTTTGGTTACTAAACACTAAGCATTGATGCTGGCTTAAATCATCTGGAGAATTAGGTTCCCCCCTACTCGCCAAATAATCCGGGCTGGCAAACCACCCCCAACGCTTTTCACCTATTCGGCGCGCTACCAATGAAGAGTCCGGCAAGTGTCCCGTGCGAATGGCAATATCAACGCCTTCATCCAGTAAGTTCACAACCCTATCGCTTAAGTTCACTTGAAAAGTAATTTTTGGGTAGCGTTGCTTTAGTAGTGGTATGGATGGCAATAAGTACCGCTGCCCCATTAAGGTAGAGCAACTTATCTTAACTCTACCAACAGCTTCATCCTGTTGGGAGAGGATCAGGTGTTCGGTATTGCTCATTAGCTGAGCCATAGTCTCCGTTGCTTCCAACAAAGCAGCACCGGCATCCGTAAGGCGCAATTGCCGCGTACTTCTGTGCAATAGACGCTGATCAACAAACCCCTCCAGCTGTGCCAGCTTCTTGCTGACTGATGAGCGAGGTAAGCCCAGCTGATTAGCAGCCCCCTGAAAACTGCCTTGCTCAATGACCAACCGGAAGACGTACAAATGTCCCAAGTATTGATGTAGATGCTGCATTCTGCCTCATTGCTTCCAAATTAGAACCAAAGTGTTGCCCTAACGGTGCCTTATTGATACCAGTCTAACAACATATCCTCCTAAGCCTAATCTTGGCAACTGCCATTCATTGCACCATTACAATCGCAAGAGAGGATCTATGGGACACCAGCAGAGAACAAAAACCATCGCAATCACTGGTGGCACTGCCGGTATTGGACTCGCAACAGCTAAGCACTTTTTATCCGAGGGCTGGCAAGTCATCATCACGGGCCGAAACGCTGAAAAACTGGAACAAACAGCCGAGGATATCGCGGGCCTCTTTGGGAGTAGCGGCCAACTGACATGCCACCTATGTGATAGTGGAAAACTCGACCAAATTGAGCAACTGGGAAACAAATTACAAAACGATGAGGTTAAACTGGATGCCCTTATCTTGAATGCCGGTATTTTCAAGCCTGGGATATTTGAGGAAACCGATGAAGCCCTCTTCGATCACACTTTTGATATCAATGTGAAGGGGCCTTTTTTCACGCTGCAAAAATTACTACCGGTGATGAATAACCCCTCCAGCGTGGTTTTGCTTTCGAGTATTGCCGTAGAGAAAACTTTTTCGGGAACTTCCGCTTATAGTGCGAGTAAGTCTGCCATTGAAGGTTATGCCCAGGTCCTGAATGCGGAGTTAGCGGTGAGGGGAATTCGTATAAATAGCGTACGCCCCGGAATCACCCTGACCGAAATCCAGGAAAAAGCCGGCATGAGCCAATCAGACATTCAAAGTCTCGCAGAGAGTATGATGGTAACGCCACTGGGCCGTGCGCTTGAGGTAGATGACATAGTGCCAGCAATCCACTACCTGGCCACAGATCACTCAGTCGGTATGCGAAATGCACACCTGAAGGTTGATGGGGGCTACTGCCTCTAACCGGCCTGAAAGTGCGCAAGTGGGGGCCAAGCCCTCCACTTGTGCGAATGAGTACCTTTTGCCGAAGCTTTCTTGTAGTTCAACCCAGCACACTTAAACACGGGAAATAAGCTACGCAACGAGCCCCAATGCAGCGCGATTACAATATGTAGCTCGCACGATCTCGCGGACCTCTACAGAAACCATCTCCACATCGGGCACGGCTGCACATAGGGCCTTGGCTAGTAAATGAGCCAAGCTTTGTCGCTGCTCAATACTTCTACCTGAAAGCAGACTGCACTCCAGGTGTACAAACGGTGCTGGTTCAGGTCCAACCAAATAGTGCTCGACAGGTAACAAACGAACTTTAATATCCCCCGGCTCAAAGAGTGCAGACTGATCTGCAGCGGCATGGATAGAAGTCAGTAAGCTATCAACATCTACCGACTCAAGTAGGTTAGAAGGACACTGGATAACACAGTGAGGCATAAATACTCCCAGGTAAATTTTGAAAGAAAAGCTACATGACCGGAGCGGGTAGTGTATCCGCTGGCAGTAAGCGATTGATGCTCCAATTCAAGATATGGGACACCCAAAGTCCGTCGTCATCCACATAGATCCCATGTACGAAGCCAAATTGCTTCTGTCCCCGCCCAGGCTGGCCCTGATAGCGCATCTTGAGATCACCAGACAGGTCGTACTGTCGCACTTCCTCGGCCCGCGCATCTGTCATCCACAAAGCATCACCTTTGAGAAAGAGGACATAGGGGTAACCTATTCCACGCCATTGAGTTAAATATTTACCCTGTGAATCAAAGATCTGTAGCCTGCGGTTTTCACGATCGGCAATATATAACTGCCCCTCAGAATCAATCACAATGGAGTGAGGGAAATTAAACTCTCCAGGGGCCTCCCCCTGACCACCCCAGGTTGTTACCAAAAGGCCATTCTTATCCAGCTTTACGATGCGGCTGTTGCCTTTATCCACCACATAAATAAATCCATTTCTATCCACTGCCACATCTTGGGGCTGATCGAACAGCACCAAGTTGTAGTCGCGATCAAACCAGCCTTCACTGGCTGCACCTCGCTTCCCCAATACCATGGCTACTTCGCCATCAGGTGTAAATTTTAATACCAGGTGCGTGGCAGTATCGGTAGTCCAAATATTGCCCTTATGGTCTATACGAAGACCATGCGGATTTTCAAACATTCCTGCGCCAATTTCGCGAACAAAACGCCGCTGTCCATCGAACTCCAACAGCGAATGAGACCCTCGGTGAAACACAACAAAGTGGCCATTCTCCCTGCGGACCACCCCCGCAACCTCCCCAAAGTGCCAACCCACTGGCAACTTAAAATCACCCCCCTTGACGTGAAATAGCTGGCTGTTTGGCGGTGCCTCGGCCAGCGTAAAAGCGCTGGGAACCAAAATCAGGCATAGCAATACAATCACTCTCATCAGAAACCCTTCTTAACTTGTCGATCTGCCAAGATATTGTGACTTTTTCCTATAAATGCGTTAATAGCATAATTTTGATATTCACTTTTTCCTGCCAGGAAATTATTGGAGGTTCCTTTGGACCGGTTCCACTTAATTCAGGTGTTCACTACGGTGGCGCGATTGGGGTCATTTACCCGTGCCGCCCGGGAATTGGGGTCCACGGTGTCCGCTGTGAGCAAGGCCATCCAACAGCTTGAGCAGCGACTGGGTACTCGGCTAATTCACCGTACTACCCGATCCCAAAGCCTTACGGATGCGGGGCGGGACTACCTGGAAACCACAGAGCGTGTCCTTAATGATCTACGGGAAGTGGAAGAGCGACTAACCAGCTCCAAAGGGCAGCCCTCTGGATTGTTGCGGATTACCGCCCCAACGGCTCTGGGGCAGTTCTGGCTGGCACCTAGGCTACCGAAGTTTACAACTGAGCACCCAGATATCCGTTTGGACCTGATTCTGGATGATCAGCTTCGGGATCTTACCGGTGAAGGGTTTGACCTGGCATTGCGATCCCAACCTGCACAGCCCCAATCAACGCTCTACTCTCATCAAATCGGCCGGCACGATCGGCTCCTGGTAGCATCTCCTGAGTACCTGGCAAGGATTAAGTCCTTTTCCTCCCCGGACCAACTCAATAAATTCCAACTACTGTGTTACAAGTACAGCCGCGATCCACTTTCCTGGACTTTTAAGATGGGGCAGGAATCGATCACGATTGCCCCCAAGCCCTACTTTTCAAGTAATAACTACTATTCCCTCTATCAAGCAGCCCTATCTGGCGCCGGTATAGCTTGCCTTTACGATTATTTGGTAGAGCGGGATATGACGGCGGGTAACTTGGTTCAGGTTCTGCCGGATTGGCAGCAATCAAGCAGGCCACTTTTTGCGGTGTATCAGCAGAGAAGAGCCGCCTCCGCCAAGCTGGATGCCTTTTGGAGGTTTCTGGAGGAATGTTTTGAGAACAACGCCTGCTGACACTCCTGTAGCATAGGCGTTTGTATATTTAGTTGGCGCTGGGGGGGCGAACCATTTCATTGGCAAGTACAGGGACCCCGCTGTAGGTAGTTTGCAGCTCCCTGGTCACCACAAAGCCATATTTGCGATACAGGTTTTTCACCGGGTCATTGGTCTTGGCAACCTGCAGGTGTACAGCGCCACTGATGTCCCCTAACAGGTACTCCAGCAACTCCCGCCCTATCCCCTGACCTCTAAACGAAGGATGCACAAATAGTGCACGAATCTCATTCTTATATCGCGCGCCATAGCCAAGAACATCACCTTTTTCGTACACATAAATATCCGACTCCATCAGCTGGGCCAAACGTTTTTGATCTTTATCCAGTGGCAGTAGATTGAAACTCCGGCTTTCAAACCGTAGCTCATCGAGTTTCGAACGGGCATATATATCCAGCACACGTGGATAGTCATTTTTATTGTATTTTCTAATCATTTTGAGAGTGAATCTGTACAAAAGAAGACAAGTTCAAATTTATCTTCCTGATTATCAATTGAAGTAAAGGGGACAACAAGGGCTGCTCTAAACTAATTAGGTAACCTAACTAAAGGAACAACAACTGTGTTTAAAAAACACCTGCATCTTACCTGAACGAAAGAACCATTTTGAGTTACTGCCTAATCAAAAATTTTCATCAAATTTTTGAGGGGACTAATTTATAGTAAATACTAAGCATGTTCAGAAAGAAAAGAGCTTAGCTGTTCAACATCACTTCTCTCCAGTCTAATTGATAAATTAGCACCAAATACAAGCATCCAGCTGTTTAGTTCAATTTTTACCGGAGAGAACTTGCTTTCTCTTTCAATAAGCAGATACTCTTTAAAAATTCCTTTACTTTGCCCCAGTTTTAACCTATCAATCATTCGAGAGTCGAGAAATCTTTTGAAGCGGCTAATACAATCGACCGGTATTTTTATCACGAGACTATCATAAGATACACCTTCTGCCGGCGTCCTTATTTTAATCGAAAAATGATCGCCCCTAATTCTCCCAAAACTAATTTTTCCAGACTTATTTTGAATAGTAAATGACTTCACAGGTCGTCCTTTCTATATTCCTACATCAACTACTCGTTACAGTAACTTCACACATCAATACTCGGCATTACCCGACTTTAGACACGAGCTGCAGTAGCTGCGCCGACTTGAGATAAATTACTCTGCTGCTCCCGCGTTCGCTCGGTCAAGTCAAAATCCTCAAGAATGCCATAAAGAGCCGGCAGCACCAACAGAATCAAAACGGTTGAACTACTTATCCCAAATACAATACTGGTCACCAGTGGAATCAGTATCTGGGCTTGAAGACTGGTTTCGAACATCAGTGGCAACAATCCGGCCACTGTTGTCAGTGAGGTAAGGAAAATAGCCCTGAACCGGTCGCGACTGGCTTGACTCGCCGCCGAGTGAACGTCCATTCCCTTTCGGACACGAAGCTTCACAAACTCTACTAACAGGATTGAATCATTCACCACAATTCCAGTGAGAGAGACAAATCCCATCATGCTGGGCATCGTCATATTCTGCCCCATAATAATATGTCCCCAGACTACACCTATTAAAGCCAGGGGAATCGCCATCATCACAATTACAGGTTCGGTATAACTACGAAATTGAAGCGACAGTAGTAAATAGATTCCTATTGCCCCGATCAACAAGGCCTTACCCATCGATAGACCTGTAATGAGACTATTCTCAATCTCTCCTTTCATGGTTACCCTTAGGCCCGGAAATTCCTGCTCCAATGGTGCAAAAAAGTTCTGTTGGGTATCCAGCAGAATTTCACTGGCATTGGCCCTCTCTGTAAAAACATCTGCAAAGACCGTAACAACACGCTCACCATTTATTCTCTGGATACGCGCATAGTCCCGGTGCATTTCAATATCGGCAATTGCCATCAAGGGTACACGCTGCCTTGTTTCAGGGTGGATAATGACAAGCTCGTCAAATCGTGACAGCGCACTGCGAGATGGCTCATCCATTCGAACACGAATTTCGTAAGTCTCTCCCTGATACTGCACTTCATCAATCTCTGTGCCCTGATAGGCAGCTCTCAGTTGAGTGGCCACAACACTGGCATCAATACCAGAAGCATAAACCCCCTCCCGCATTCGGACCGTCAGCTGTGGCTTACCAGGACGCAGGTCATCCAGTACATTCACCACTCCTTCGTAACTGCGCAGCCAGTTTTGTAGACGTATAGATATTCCTTTTAGCTGATCAATATCCAGCCCGGCCAAGCGAAGGTAAATAGCTCGTCCAGCTGGACCAGGCGATGGCTCCTTATACAAAATCGCGATCGCACCAGGGATATCGCCAGCAGCCTTACTCCAGGCCTGACGTAACTCACTGATACTTGTATGGCGAACCTCTGCAGCCAGTAGGTCGACATTTATTGTGGCTACATGAGCTCCACTCTCAAAAGCATCGCCATTCACACCGTAAGTAACACTAATGTGCTCGATAAGTGGCGCTACCTCTTTCCCTGAGAGGTTTCCAGCAGCTAAATACAGGGCCTTCTTCTGATACGCCACCAGTTTTTCCATTTCTACGAGGGAGGTTCCTTGAGGCATTAGAATTCGGGCCTGTAGTAAATCTCCCTCCAATGTAGGAAACCCTTGGAATTTAACTAAACCCGCTGGAAGAAGACTCACCGTAACAAAAAATAGCCCCACTACGCCGCCGACAAAAGCATATCGGTATTCCACCGCTTTATCAGCGACACGCCCGACATACTCTCTCCACAACTCAAATCGCTGAGCAAAAGCGACTTTCCAGGCTGATGGGTTTTCCTTGTGCGAAAGGGCATGACGCAAATGGGCGGGGAGAATAAGAAAGGCTTCAATCAGGCTAACCACTAGTACAGAGATTAAAACAACTGGCAAAACTTTGAGGACCTGCCCCATGTCCCCTTTGATAAAAGCTAATCCAGAAAAAACGATCACGGTAGTGACAAATGAGGAGATAACCCCCCTTGCAACACGCTTGGTTCCGATAACCACCGCCTGAAGAGGTGTACGGCCATCTCGGTATTCGGTGGCGATACTTTCCGAAAGCACAATGGCATCATCCATCAAGATGCCAATTGCAATCAGCAGCCCCACCAAGCTGATCATATTGATGGATATACCCAAAGCAGTAATCACAGCAAAGGCGCCGAGAAATGAAACGGGCAGGCCCATAACCACCCAAAACACATATCGCCCGCTAAAAAACAAATAAAGGGTCAGCGCAACAAGAATAAGCCCTTGCCAGGCGTTGGTAATAATCATCCTTAAACGATCAGCAACAATTGAGGCGCTATCCTGAGTAAGAATCAACCGCATTTCTTCCGGCAAACGGGCATTTTCCGCTTGTACAAATTCGCGAACCGCTTCCAACACCCTCAAACTGTCATCCACACTGTTTTTCTGAACAACAAGCAATGCGGCTCGCTGCCCATCAAAAGTGATTTTGTCCTCCTCCTTTTCAAAACTGTCGTAGATAGTGGCAATATCGCCCAATCGCACCTCTGCGCCAGCCATTCCTTTGACAACAATAAGTTCTTCAAGCTCTGCTGCGGTGCGCCGCTTTTCGGTAAAACGAACCTGATACTCCCGATCAGGTGCAGTTACCTTACCGGCGGGCATATCAATTGCCTGCTTATCGATAATTGCGGCAAGATCGGCAACACTCAGTCCATACTGTCGCAAATTGTAATCTGAAATTTCCACTTGCAATTGATGGTCTGAAAAACCGGAAATTTTGACAATGGGCACCAACGGATGACGAAGTAACTCTCGGCGATAGTGCTCGGCCAATTGGTTGAGCTGGATCAAAGGCAAATCTGCGCTTAGGGCAACACTCACCACCGGCTGGGTACGTCCCAGCTCTTCTATTACTGGCCTTTCGCTCTCAGCAGGAAGGGAGTCTATCGCATCTACTGCAGATTCAATGTCGGCAAGAAACTGCCCCATATCACCTGCTTCCTGCATTTTCAGTTTCATCACGCCAAGATTGTCTGCAGCTTCACAGCGGCGCTCATCAATAAATGGGATGCCATCCGTTGCCTCTTCGAGGGGGAGGCAGATACTGTCTTCGACCTCAGCGGTAGCTGCACCAGGATAAAATACTGAGACTTGTACTTCGAACTTGTCGATTTCCGGCATAGTCTCTCGCTTCATCGTCGGCAATACGAAAAAGCCAGCCAGCATTAAACCCACCATAAGCAAATTGGCAGCAGTTGGGTGGATCGCAAAAAAGCGAATCACTCGCCAACTTCCTCTGCTGCCACGGCCAGGTCTGAAACTCCCATTTTGACATCGATGACAGATACTGCCGTCCCACTGATTGCTGGGATAACATCAGTAGTTATCACCTGATCTCCAGGCACCAAGCCAGAGCGGATAACAGCTAGATCACCCAGGTAGTAGTCCACCGTTATGGTGCGAATCTTCAATTGATTATTTTCAGCCAAGTAGACCCGCCCTTCATGCATGGCTCTGCGAGGGATAACTAAAGCTGGCGAAGGAGGTGCAATAAGCTTAATCCGGGCATACATACCACGAAATAGGGGCGGCCGACCCTCGGCTACTATATTTCGATAAGGGTTATCCACTGCAACCACTACGGAGAGAGTTCTGCTTGTGGTATCCATGGTACCTCCAACTCTCACTACCCTGCCCCGCCATTCCACCGGTTCAATACCACCTACCAGTCCAACCCTGGCCTCCAATCCCAATAAGGCATCTGAGAAGTCGTCAGGCGAGAAAGTTTGATCACTGGGAGATTCAATACTCCGAAAAAGAGGCACTATTTGAGCCATCGTCAGTTCGGCTGAAACCTCCACCTGATCCATACCATAAGCGACAAAAAGCGGAGTCCCATGGGCAACAGACTGGCCAGCCTCCACATAGACATCACCGATCCGCACGTTATAGGGCAGGCTTATCCGGGTTCGCGATAACTGGTAGCGACTTTCACCAAGCAGCGCTTCAGCACGACTTATCTGGGCCTTTATCACCTGCCTACGAGTGGGAAAGAGGGAGAGATTACCCTTTTGAAGTTCAACTTCTTGTCGCAACTTCAATACCCGTTGCTCCTCCGCATCAGCCGCTGAGCGAGAAACAATCCCCTTAACCGCCAACTGCTCTTTTCGCTGTAATTCCTGTTCCCCTAATTCCAGTGTCCTCTGAGCTATTTCCAACGAACGCTGGCTATTAGCCTTTTCAACCTCCAGTTCTTGTAATTTTGCACGATAAACAGCCAAGTCACTCTCCGCTTGAGCAACGGCCAATTGATAGCTGGTTTCGTCAATATTTAGGATTGGTGCCCCGGCAGATATTATTGCGCCAGGTTCCAAATCAGCCGACACTGAAACCACACGACCACCAACTTCAGAGTTTGCCTCAAGGATAAGGCTCGGCATCACCTCTCCAAAAGCAACAGTTTCAGCTCGAATAGGCATTCGCTTCACTTCGATGGCTTCCACCAGCAGTTCCGGAACTTGCCCTTCGTATCTTTGTGGTTTCTGTCGACTGGCCACCAGCGACATTGCCATTAAAATTCCACCAAGTATCAAAACGGGTAGCATTCGACGACGCTTTAGTAAGGCTTTGATTGCGCTACTTGTCATAGTTTTACCCATAAAGAACTGGCCGAACCAGACCTTAAAAAGCCTAGTGCCACTAAAACCCAGCAGTTGAATACTCTATTAAAGTTCGCAGAACGCACAACACCCTGTAAAGCTTAAAGTAGTTACTCAATATATTTACCTTGTAATCTGCGCCAACTCATATCAATCGACTATCAATATTGAATCTAATCCCACTTCGATTCGCTCCCCCCTTAAATTCACTGAACTATGCTTGGGCTACCAAATTCCGACCTAACTGACAGTGGGACAAAAATGGCGAACAATCACAAAGAGACATCAAAAGCGATACTGGAATTGTGGGGGGACAACTTCCCCGACAAGGCGACAGATTATTTATCACCGGATTATAAAAATCACCAAATGCCCTATGCTGGCGGTTCCACGTCGGTTTTATCGATAAAAGACTGCCTGGATTTAGTCGCAGAATTTCACCAGGGATTCTCCAACACAAAATTAGAAATTCTGGTACAAGTTGCCGAGGGTGATTATGTTTGTACCCGCTGGAGGATTACCGCCACCCATACGGGTAAATTCCTACAGTATGACGCAACAGGAAAAACCAGCAGTTGGACTGGCGTACATACCGATAGATATAAAGATGGAAAAATGGTGGAAAGCTGGGTGGACTGGGATAAATACACTTTCCTGGAGCAATTAGGTTTAGTTGAATAGCCGACCACAAACCAGTCAAAGGTAGCCTGCGCAACGCTACCTTTGACAACTAACAATATATCAATCTTTCTGTATCTATTTACGATAACATCTCTATGGAAAAAGTTTTATTGACTGGCTTTGAGCCCTTTGGTAACACACCGATAAATCCAGCCGAGTCAGTTATGCGTATGCTGGACGGAACACAAATAGCCAATGGTGATATTCATGGTCTTTTGATACCCAACAACTTCTTTGAAAGCATTGAAGTTGTCACGGATGCTATTGAAGAAATAGAACCGCAATTAGTGGTGATGTTAGGAGAGTACAGTGGCCGTGCAATCATTACAGCTGAGAGAATTGCACAAAATTATAATGACTCCACCAGATATAACCTGAAAGATAACCGGGGAGTTGAAATGCAGGGTGAGCCGACTATACAAAATGGTCCTGTCGCTTATCACAGCACACTCCCTATCCGCGCAATGGTTATGGCAATGCGCAATATTGGTGTTCCTGCCGATATTTCTGATACTGCGGGTACTTTTTGTTGCAACCATATGATGTATGGCGCGCTTCACTATATCGCGACTAATCAACTAAATATCCCCGCCGGCTGGATACACCTTCCTCAGCTACCCCAGATTGCCGCACTACCCGAAAATATCGGCAATCCCAGCATGTCAAAAGAAACTGCCGCCCTTGGGATACAGGCTGCCATTGAAGCCGCACTAGCTAACCCGCGGGACACTGACGATCCGATCCCTTCTCACTTACAAATCTAATCAAATTGAACAGTTTAGTAAGGTCATATTCTCCCTACTAGTAATTTTTATGCAATCAACATACAAAGAAGGAAATATCAACGAGATATTTCAAAGTACCAAGTAGATCAATAAATGCTCTTGCCGCACAAAAAAAGGCCATATCGACACTATAAATCAAACCCTTCTAGTACTACTAATTTATAGCAACATCATCACTATATTTATCCCCTCCAGACAGACCCGACATCACAGCTACTGTGCCAGTCCAAAGAGTATTTCTACAGAAGAGACAATCAATGTCATTAAAGTGATGCCCCTTTTTCGCCAAGGTATCCAAAACCCACTTCAGGTTTACCGCTGCCATAAACTGTCTATTTCTTATGGTTAGAATACTGGGCGGCTGAAAGGACTGAATGCTATTTGCCTTGGCAACCATTCCGATATTATTAGCATTCTGAATTCTGCGTCTTCGACTATCACTATCATTGTGAGACATAATCGCATTAATCGAAGTATAAGTTTCATTGTTAGTATTGTGTCTATTAGTAGCGCTACTGGTATACTTCGTCAGGATGTAGTTAAAACAAGTATCATTTAAACCTAAATCTTCAACAGAATTGGCCCCCCGATCATAAAACCTCCCAAGTCCAGGATCATTCACACTGAATTTATCACGCGAGTAAAAATGCAGGTTAACATTGTGCTCTATTTTGAAACTGGATGTAGTTCTGCGATACCCGTGAGCAGTTACAATTAACCGGTTCGTTGTCATTCCACGAGGAGTCCACAACCAAGCACGACCATCAAGATCTATACACTGATAGTTCCCTGCCACCGCCACTTCAGAATCATCAAAGGTATGCCAAAGTGCTGTTGCCTTATTACCAAAATAATCCTTTAACGCACTTTTGACATTACTGAAAAACTCCTTTGCAGGCATAAACCCTCCCCAGCTTTCAAAGCCTAAGTTAACAAATAGAATTATCTCGAGAAAAATCGTATTCCACCCAACAACCGAAGTAAATGTTTAAAATATGCGATTTTTTAATCAAAAATAACTTTCAATAGCTACAGGAAATATGATCCGGAGCCTATCAGGCAAACCATTAGATACTCACTCTTCAGGAGCAGGAAGCAAAGAGTCGACAGTTAATATAAGTAATTTCGCGGGATCTGTTTTGGAGGGATTAATCGTACAATGCCCCTGCTGGTCAATAGCTATACCATTAACAGGCGTATCTCCCCCAAAATGAACATCTCCAGGCCTATATGTCACCTCAACACCGTCCCGAGTTGTCGTACGCCAACAGCCAGATAATGTAATAACCCATTGAGGGTTCGGAGTAGAGTGAAAATCGCTTTTCCACCCAGGAGGCAAAATTGCAAACTCACTTCGAATAACTTTAGGTAAATCACGATAGTGATATTCGGGCACAGGATTGGAGTATTGAATCAATTCAAAATCTGAAAAATGTCCTACAGTGGTTCTTGACCTTCCTCTTTTATCATACCAAAGATGATAAAAATCTTGGCGAACGATTTCTTCTTGCACTACGAGTATCTCACCTCATCAGCAAAATCTAAAAACTGCCTCATCGATAAGTCACTAATTAGCTATAGGTTATCCCTAGTTTAAGACAATCCAGTTCACCTACTTAGAAACTGTAACACCGAAGAATTTGTCTTCCTCAAGTATTGATCTACAGACCACCTTCTGCCGCCGGTTAACACAAAAGACAAACAAATAAAAGCCCAAAAAAGAGGGTATTCCCACCCACCATAAACGGTTTGTATATTTCCACTAATATCTATACCACTGACATGGCTTGCCCATGAAAAACCTGCGAGATAATGCCGCCCTTCAAATAACGCAATCATCAAATAAAGAGCAGTTCCAACAGCGGCAAACCGCGTAAACAAACCAAAAGTAAATCCAACAAATGCAGAGAACGCACAAATACCAGAGATAATCACCATAGAGGATGAGTATCCAATCCCCTCAAAATAATGAACAACAAAATTGTAAGCGTCTGCGCCCAGCAGACCAAACTTCTCAGCAAAATGATGGGTAAAATTGAGCCCGATATAAATTCGAATCAAGGCCAACTGTAAATCAGCTGCAGTCTCATAGCTTTCGTGCGTGCTCTGCTTCATATAACACTTCCTTAACACACAACTCAACCACAGCCATACCTTCCCTTTTAAGAGATATCATAAAAGGGTTTACAGTCATCTATAATAATAGGCCAAGCCCACCCTGTTGAACCGCAAAAATTGCCTAATTCGCAACACCATATATATTATTGCGGTAAACCAGGTTTACCTAAATGACAAAAGAGGCACTTCAAAGAATGCCCCAAACCTATTCTTCGGAGGAGGCCAGCAGTTCATTGATGCATTTACACCGTAAATCCAATCTCACCGGCCTTTCTCTGAGCAAAGCCGCCCTATAAAAGCTGTAGGAAAAAGCTACTGCTCAAAGACAGTGGATTTTATAGTAATTAGAGCCGTACCCATAAATATCAAAGCAACTCCACTCACAGCGTATACGTCAAATTTTTGCTGCCAAATAACCACAGAAGCTGCACAAACAAGAGCAATACCGACGCCTGACCAGATGGCATAAGTCATTCCCACATTCATATTTTTTAGTACAAACGCAAGAAATAGACTCGCCAGAGAATAAAAAAAGATAGAGGCCATTCCCAGCCACCACTTTTCCCAACCGTTGGAAGCCTTAAGTAGTAGGGTAGCTGTAACTTCAGTAATGATCGCAAAAAATACAAACAAATAGGTCAAGTTCTACTCCATTAGAATTTATTGTAGTCAAATCACTTGATCAGCTAGATACTATCAAATTTATGACGAATAGCGCTATTGGAAAATAGCGGGGATTCTGCTATTTACTATGCGGCTGTACGAAATACAATGCTGGACTTTACAGTCAGCAGTCAGCCCTCTGGCTACCCAAGATAACTCATGTCTTCCCATTGACAAATCAGCAATAAAAGAAGAGCTAGATTTCAGCCCCGACAACTACCTAGCCTATCGATACCAATAGATCTAATTGTAGTATTACAGCTGTTTTTTATACTCCTCCAGAAACAATCGTGACTAATTTTACACTCATATTGGCCCCATACCAGCGATTACTGACTTGTTGAAAAATACTCAATGTGTGCAAATATTTATTAAACAGAGGAGTGCGGACCAAATAACATCTACCTCACGTAGCAGGCAAGTTGCATAGAGCAACAACTAAACGATATTTTGGATATAGGATTGAAATATCGTGAAACCGATACTTGGTATAATTTGTGTGGTTACACCCTATATCGCCAATGACGTACCCCTTTTTAGACCTGTGTTACTACAGGCATACAATCGCGATGATTACAAATTTCTCGATTTAGCGTTTAGAGCGCAAAACACTTCTCTCCCAAGCTATCGACAGAACAGTATTCTTCGTACCTACCAGCTGAAAATCGCATCTTCTTTTTTTATTAGAAAGGCGGCAGATAAAACACAGCCCCCCTACTTCACAAGGGTATTGAAGAAACTAAGTAGTATGGTCTCAAAATGCACTGGAATTGGTTGCTCAGAAGTTGGCTGCCCAAAATATCGCAGAAAGTCCTACAGAGATTTGAAGCATTACGAACATCAAATCCTTCCACAGATTTCATTACACATAATGATTGCTTCACAGTCAATCCATGTTCAAGCCCCTTACAGGCAATCTCGGATATCGAGGCAGACCATCAGCAACAAATGAATGCACAGCAAAGCGGCGATACTTATGCGCAACATTATAGTCCGTTCCGTAACGGGAAACTCTGACGAGGCCTGGTCTGATTGGCGCTGGCAGATGCGCAATCGCATCAGCACATTAGATGGCCTGAAGCAATGGATCAATGTTTCTACTTCTGAATCTGACGCTATCCAAAAGCTCAAAGGAATCTATCGGTGGAGTATTACACCCTACTACGCCTCTTTAATGGACCCTGAGGACCCTAATTGTCCAATTAGATTGCAGGCAGTTCCCTCACTAGAGGAAACCATCGTACCCGACAGTGCAGACGTTGACCCTGTAGGTGATCAGTACTTTCGTAAAACCAACCGCGTCGTACATAAGTACCCAGATCGCGTCATCTTTCTGGTAACGTCTGTTTGCCCTGTTTATTGCCGTCATTGCACAAGGAAATTTCACACCACAACGGTGGGCCCGGAAAGTTATTTTGAACAAGGCGAAGCAACCAGCTGGGATGAGGATATTGCTTACATAGAATCACATCCACAGATTCGCGATGTATTACTCACCGGTGGCGACCCACTGATGTATTCTAACGACCGCTTGGCCAAACTATTGGAGAAGCTGAGGGCAATAAATCATGTGGAAATTATTCGTATTGGCTCACGCTTTCCCGTACTGGCCCCCCAACGTATCACCGACGAATTGTGCGAAATGCTCGCATCATTTCATCCGGTGTGGCTGAACACACACTTTAATCACCCCAAAGAAGTCACAGAAGAAGCCGCCGCTGCATGCGACCGCTTGCTGAGAACAGGCATTCCGGTAGGAAATCAAACAGTGCTTTTAAAAGGCGTGAACAATTCACCGGATGTTATGCGCCAATTGATGCTCGCTCTGGTAAAAATACGAGTCAGGCCCTATTACCTCTATCACTGCGATAATGTGGTCGGTGTCTCTCACTTTATGACAAGCCTGAAGGAAGGACAGGCGATTTATGAATCATTGCAGGGGCACATCACGGGTTTTGCGGTCCCTCAATATGTACTTACTACCGAGCTGGGCAAAAACCCGGTCATGCCCTACGAATATGTAAAGCAAGGTGATATCGAAGGCGAATGGCACATTCGAAATTTCAGAGGGCACACGGGTATTTATCTGGAGTAACAAAGTGCTAACTACCAGAGAGGGTCATCAAAAATCATAAATTTATTGCGCTGATGCCTTTTTGGATGTTCCTGAGATATCCAAAACACCAAGTGTTTGGCAACGGTAGTATGCACCGAAATATATCGCAGAATTTTTCGGAACCCAGGATATCTATAGATAACCGCTTATAGCTGATTCCACAATGCGGTTGATCATGGCCCCATACTGAATACCCGCCAATTCACACATCACGGGCAGTTCAGAAACTTCAGGCCGCAAACCCGGTAAGACATTGACCTCCATAACCATGGGGGCCCCCTGTGCATCAAAGCGAATATCAACTCGACCACCATCACGACACTCAAGTACTTCCCAAGTCTTCTGGGCAATTGCTCGGACCTTTAGCGCCTGATCATCGTCAACCAGCCTGCCGGGGAAAGCTCCATCATACTTGTAATACACAGGTTCATCGCCCAATAACTTTTCCATCACCCCAATGCACTCGGCAGTTGCACCCGTCCCCAAAAAGCCCACAGTAAACTCTCGGCCAGGTAGGAATGTTTCAACCAGTACTGGCTGATTAAACCGATTCAAAAGGTATTCACAGCGGTTTTTCAAAGCTGCCTTGTCGATAACTTTAGATTCAGGCGATATCCCCTTACTGGTTCCCTCCCTGAGCGGCTTTGTCATCAAAGGGTATTCAAGCTCCACTCGATTGACATCTGTAACGCTTCGAACAACTGCAAACTGTGCCGTTGGTATACCCATATCCCGCAATATGCGTTTGGTCATTTCCTTATTAAGGGTCACTGTGTTGGCAAATGGATCAGAAAATGTGTACGGTATCTTCCAGGCGTCCAACAAAGCGGGAACCTGTGCTTCGCGCCCCGTTCCATACATCCCCTCAGCAACATTGAACACTAGATCCCAGGTGTTACCCCCAACCAGTTGCTGCGCCAACCTGTGAATATTGCCGACCCGTTCGATATGGTGGCCTGCGCAGGTAAGCGCATCGTGAATCGCATCTATCGTCTCCAGGTGATCAAGTTCAGCGACGTCCTCTTCACTAAACCCCATCCCGAGATAATCATCACGAAGGTCGTAGACTATACCGATACGCATCAATCATGCTCCGCTGCCACTACACAATCTATCGAATGCCGGGCTGGAATATTAGCTGCGCAACTGGTTTTCACTTTAACGCCCCCCCAGCCTCTACCCGGAAAACTGCACGTAAAAAAGAAGTTAATAACCTTCATTAGTCCTGAGTTTTGGATAGGGTTGAAGTCGAAAGTACTTGCGAATTGACCATTATTAAAGACAGCTAACCAAATGCCGTATTGCCCGTAGAGCTAATTAGCACAAAAGCTATCACGCAAGGTTCTTCACCTCGGTTGACCCAATTATGAACTGTCCCCCGCTGGACAAGTGCATCTCCCGCAGACAGCTTCACAACAACCTCATCTCCCATTTCCATCTCAATATTCCCAGACATCACCACCGCATAATCAATGCTGTCAGTTTGGTGAGATCGTGGCGTAACTCCTGGCCCAAATTCTACGACCTTAAAAACCGAGCCTCCCGGAATCGTAGTTCCATCAAATTTTCTCCCGCCGTTGTCTCTACCATCATCACAAAGCTCTACGGGCAAGTCCTGGGTAGTCCATAACTGCTGCTGAACCATATGAGGCCGCCAACTACTGGTATGCAAACCCTGATCATCTATGAGCACTACTGGCTTTCCCTCTGGGTCGTGCCCTGTTACAACTCGCCGGACATTCACACTCATCGCACTCTCCTCTCTCCTGGGCAGCAACCATCTAGTTACGGGAGAATATAGTTCAGCCAGCAGGTAGCCAGCTTACCGGACAGTGCTGGTATCACCGATGTTGCGAAATCACTATAATCGCGCCCATGTCTGAGTTACCTATTCACAGTATCCTCCCCGAACTGCTCCAGGCCTTGAGAGGGCATAGTAATGTCGTGCTCCAGGCACCCCCCGGAGCGGGTAAAACGACCGCCGTACCACTGGCATTAATAGATGAGCCTTGGTTGAGCGGAAAGAATATTATTATGCTGGAGCCGCGACGTTTGGCCGCTAGAACAGCAGCGGCGCGCATGGCTAACCAGCTGGGTGAGAAAGTTGGTGATACCGTTGGATTTCAGGTCCGGGGCGAGCGGAGGTCAAGCAAGAAGACTCGCATCCTGGTTGTAACCGAGGGAATTCTCACACGCCTCTTACAGGCTGACCCTGAATTGGCATCCAGCGCTCTGGTCATATTCGATGAATTTCATGAGCGCAGTCTGCAAGCCGACCTCTCCCTCGCCTTATGTCTTCAGTCCCAGGAGTATCTTCGCGAGGATCTCAAGATTCTGGTGATGTCTGCCACCCTGGATACCAGCGGCATCTCCTCACTACTAAATAACGCACCCATCATATCCAGTGAAGGACGCAGCTATCCCGTCAATATTGAGTACTTGAACCAACGAGAAGAGCCCGAGGACAAACGACAAATCCCGGCTTTGATGGCAAGTAAAGTTGTCGCATCCTTAGGCAAACAAGAAGGTAGTGTTCTCGCCTTCCTTCCTGGTGTCGCCGAAATCAAACAGGTTGAGAACTTATTGGAGGAGCGACTATCTGAGGAAGCCGAAAAGGGCCGCATTATTATTGCACCGCTTTTTGGGGACCTGAGCCGTGAGCAGCAGGATCAGGCGATAGCACCAACGGCACCAGGCACGAGAAAAATCGTACTGGCTACAAATGTGGCCGAGACCAGCCTGACGATTGAGGGCATCCGAATAGTTATCGACTCAGGATTAATGCGTGAATCGCGCTTTAATCCCAACTGTGGCATGAATCGTTTGGTGACAAGCTCGATTTCCCAGGCCTCAGCTACCCAGCGCACAGGGCGCGCCGGGCGTCTCAGCGCCGGCTACTGTCTGCGACTCTGGAGTGAGGGCCGACAGCGTTCATTGAGCGCCAAAAATACAGCGGAAATCACTCGCAGTGATCTGGCTCCCCTGGCACTTGAATTAGCTAAATGGGGGGTTACCGATGTCAGCGAGCTCAACTGGCTCGACACACCACCCCCAGGACCTATGGCCCAGGCCCATCAGCTCTTGCAGCAACTGGGGGCACTGGATGACAAACTGCGTATTACCCCTCACGGGAATACCATGCTGGCCTTTGGCGCCCACCCTCGCCTCGCACATATGTTAGTTGCCAGTGTCAGCTGGGGATTGCAGGAACAGGCCTGCTTGCTGGCAGCGCTACTATCTGAACGGGATATTTTCCGTGGCGAAGCACGATGGGATCGGGACATTAGCAAACGGATTCAGGCTCTGCAGTCCCAAGGCAACGATCGGCGGGTAGATCGCGGTACTGCTCACAGAATACGCCAGCAGTCTAAAACCTGGCTCTCTCAATTAAAGAAATTTGAGTCAAGTTCAAGTCCTGCACCACAGAGTATCGATCACTCCGATGAAACTGGTGCCCTGCTTGGACTCGCCTACCCAGACCGTATTGCGAAATCGCGCAGTGATACCGGCCGCCGGTTTCTACTCTCCAGTGGCCGAGGCGCACATTTCTCCCATGATGACGCCCTAGCTTTAAGCGAATACCTGGTCATTGCCGAACTGGATGGCCAGGGCCGAGATGCAAGTATCCAGCTGGCAGCAGAGATTTCTCTGCCCGCTTTGAAGTCGCATTTCGCCGCCCAGATCAAAGAAGAGATTTCAGTTCGCTGGGACGAGACTACCGGCCGCGCTGTCGCCCTACAGCAAACGCAATTGGGGGCGCTGGTTTTACACCAGCGGCCTGCAGCAGATATTCCCCCGGAGACCCTCAGTCGCGCATTATTAGAAGCCGTACGAAAGAAAGGTCTCTCCTCCCTCCCCTGGAACACAGAAGCTAACCAGTTACGTTTTCGAGTGGAATTTTTACGCCAAAGTGAAGAGTGCGGGGATTTTCTCGGCGACACTCGAGTACCAAACTGGAGTGATGAGGCTCTATTGGAGACCATGGAGGATTGGCTGCTACCTCATTTGCAGGGGTTCAGCAAACTTGAGCAGCTAGGGCAGCTTGACTTGCAAAGCATCTTGCGCGGACAGCTTGAGTGGGACCTGCAACAAAAACTCGATGACTTGGCCCCCAGTCACTACCTGGTTCCCAGTGGCTCCCGAATAAGAATCGACTACGGAGAAACCCCACCTGTTTTGGCTGTGCGCCTGCAGGAGCTATTTGGATTGGCACAAACTCCAACAATTCTAAAAAACCGCTATCCATTGATGATTCATTTACTCTCTCCGGCACGGCGCCCCGTTCAAATTACCCGTGACCTGGTGAATTTCTGGGCCAATACTTACCAAGAGGTAAAGAAGGAGTTGCGTATCAAATACCAGAAACACTACTGGCCCGATGATCCCCTGACGGCTGAGGCTACTACTAAAACGAAGAAGAGAATGAATATGGGACGGTAGTTCTTTTTTTAGATTCACTGCCCCTGAGGCAGCAAAATTACTTTCTGGGCGGCGGTTAAGTTAACATTCAGCAACAACCGGATAGCATAAGCTGCCGCAAGGGATAGGAACTCGCGCCAATAGAGATAGTCTGAATTATTTTGGCCCGCAGCGACGCCCCAAAACCAGAACAAACTCTAACTCGTAGCAATGGAGATGTATTTTGCGCCGAATACTCATAGCCGCTCTCAGCCCATTACTGATATTTGGCTGTAGCCTCGATGACCTTCCCGATGATTTGAATCAGTCAACTATCAAGTACGATAAGGAAATGCGTTACCTGGTTGAGGATATCAGCGCCTACGCCAAGGACATTAACCGTCACTTTCTCATCGTACCCCAGAATGGGGTTGAGTTGATTACTACGACAACTACTACCACTGGTCCCATCGATGAAGCCTACCTGGATGCCACAGACGGCATTGCGCAGGAGGCTCTCTTCTTTGGCGCAAATGGCGATATCAACGAGCCCACCAGCGAGTCAGAAACCGAGCGCCTGCAAACTTACCTGGATTTGGCGAAAGATGAAGGGGATACAATCCTAATCACGGACTTCACCAATATTGAACGGGATATTGATGAGTCATATGAGAATAACGAAGAGGCTGGGTATATTTCTTTTGCCGCAGATAACGAACTCCTGAACGATATACCTCTGTATCCCGATGAGCCCTTCAATGTTAACTCTCTGGACATTGATGACCTTGAGGAAGCCAAAAACTTTATCAATATTACCAATACCAGCAACTACTCTACGCCTCAAGATTTCATCGATGCCCTGAGTGAAACCGATTACGACATATTGATTATCGACTTTTTCTTTGACGGTGAACCTTACACGGAAGAACAAATTGAGCAGCTCAAGGAAAAAGAAAACGGTGGACGCCGCCTGGTGCTGGCCTATGTCAATATCGGCGAGGCACAAGACGATCGTTATTACTGGAAATCCTATTGGTACAACACCCCTCCCGAATGGCTATTGGGGGAAGTACCCGGCGAACCAGGCAATTACTACGTAAAGTACTGGCAGCAGGGCTGGCAGAAAATTATCTTCGGCAACGATGATTCTTATATTTATATGATCGTTGATGCAGGATTCGATGGGGCCTATATGGATGGGATCGATGCATTTGAATACTTCGATTCCGACGATGAGTAATCATTAGGCCCCAACGCTTTCACTCAGCAGGCATCAGGCCTGCTGAGTTTCCTTATATTGAGTCACATACTGGGAAAGTCGCCCGGACATTTCCTCTGCCAGTTTTTGCAGGGCGTTGAGCGGGCGTATCATCACCTCAAACTCAATAATCTTACCTTCATCATTAAAGCGGATAATATCCAATCCCTTCAGGCTCTTATCACCGATGGAGGCTGCGAATTCAAGAGCCAGATCGTGTCCCGATTCGGTAGTAAATTCACGGTCGTATTCAAAACTCTCAAAAACCTGCATCACCGTATTGAGAATCAGGCACACAGCAGCGGAACTGTGGTAGGGCTTAAAAAATGCCGGTGAACGAAAAACAGCATCTTCTGCAACGATCGCTGGTAAGCGACTCAGATCTCGCGCAGCGACCATCTCGTGCCATAGGGCAATAGATTCCGCTATTTTATTATTGGAATTGTTCATTGGAGACTTCCTCTTCACTCACTTGTTTTTGTAAAAATTCTCTCCCATCAGCACACCCCAACTCGTAAGTTTTTTGGGCCAGCTCAGGATTTGTGTAGTCCCAAACACTGATGAATGGCGGTTTCGAGGGCTGGACATAAGTCCAATCCTGATCGCCGTTACGCTGTGTAAATATGTCTGGGAACTGGTCGTAACGACGGGTCAACAACACCAGCACCCTTCCCTTTCCATCATCCAATCCTGCCACCGGGATATTATCTACCACCCCACCATCGAGTGCTGTTCGCCCCCGCAACTTAAGTCTTGGAGTGAATGGCGGCGTACAGGAGGAGCACAAAATCAGGTCCACCAACTCCTCAATACTGGAACAATCCCGGGCTCGATAAAATTGCTGCTTAAAACCTAGGCGCTGGGCGATCTTGGGGTGAAGGCTACGTAAAAAATGCTTATCGGCATAGTAGGCCATGGCCCCCACTCCAAAAGCCAAACCTCCAGATAGACCTTTTGGTGGGTGAACAACCGCAATTCGCAACTCTGCACCCTGCTGAAGGGTCTCCAGTCCATCGCGAAACAGCTCTAACATCGCATTGCGGTAGATTCCATATTGGGGGAACACAGGTTCTTTACCAAAAAGGTTTCCCCAATAAGCATTTTTTTCATTAGTCTCGAACGCAGTCCAAAAATGCTCTCGAGCCTCCTCCGTCTTACCCATCAGCACCAGGCTCGACATTAGGCCCCCTGCCGAAACCGCAGTAACCACCTTCGGAGAAAGATTAATTTCGTTGGCTATCGACTCCCAAAAGCCAATCTGCCAGGTACACCGCCCACCACCACCGGCAAAAACAACTTGGTCAAACATGATCTCGCTTCCCTGCAGCAGCCTTCCGGCTGGAACCTCCTGAGTCCATTCTGTGTTTTACATCCTCTCAAGTGCAGTTTCAGGCCGCTCTTTGCGTTACCGCCGACACTTTTGACCAATTAGTTTCAGCCTTCATGATGACATATTGATGACGACAACAATATGCAACTAATTGCATAAGCTAATCGAATCACAAGCATTGTGCAACTGATCGTCTTGATCCTGAACTCACTGAATACTCAAATTTCCACCAGGCGTTCCTTACCGGACACCAGCGCATCAAGAAAGGCGTAACCGTCTGCAACCCCAATTTTCAAGGTGTGCCTCATCGCACTGGGGTCAGCAAAATTCCACATCCCGATGGGCAACGGACTGGAAGGCTGAACATAAGTCCACACCTGATCCCCCCTTTGCACACTGAAACTGTTCGGTAGGTGTGGAAAGCTCCCTGTATCCAAAATCAGAACCCGCCCTTTGCTAGCATCCAAGCCGGCGACCGGAGCATTACCTACCAGAGCTCCATCCAGCACCTCTGCACCATCAAGCGACAACCTTGGGGATATGGGGGGGGCACAGCAGGAACTCAAAATAAGCTGCTCAAGATCTGTCCCATCTTTGCATTTACTCACGGGGTGAAACATTTGGCGGAACCCAAGATGTAACGCTGTATTTGGATGCAAGTCGTGAAAGATGTGTTTGTTAGAGTAGAAAATTGCCAGCCCCAGCGTTAGAGCGAGAGGTACAGGCAACCATTCCGGGGGATAAGTCACTGCAATTCTGAGGTCGGCAGATTGACGCAGAGGCTCAAGACTATCGTGAAAAAATTCATGTACCCCTTTGCGATAGATCTCAAAGTGCGGAAAAATTGGTTCTTTGCGGAATGAATTATTCCAGTAGAAATTCCTTTCATTTTTTTTGCAAACAGAGTGAAAGTAATTAACACCCTCACGGCAGCGATCCGTAAGCATGAGTGCCGCTACCATGCTGCCTCCGGATGCAGCACAAACAACTTTTGGCCGGATCGGTAATTCGCGACTTAGGGATAACAAAAAACCAAGCTGCCAAGTGCAACGGCTTCCTCCGCCACCAAAAACCATTTGATCAAACATGACGACACCCTCTAAAAAAGGCTATCGCAACAAATACGGGTATTTTTGATTTTAGGCAGGAGTTTTTGTCTCTATCGCCACCAAGCGTTAAAGCGAGATCACAGTTAATGGCTCTATCCCAACTATTACGCATCTCAATCAGCAAACCTGCCAACCACCTTGATACAAATAGATATAAAAAAGGCTTCACTTTTCAAACCAACTAGGCATTGAGACTAAAGGTGTCTTTATCTCAACACTCAGTGCAAACCTATGAGTAACTTTAAGATCGTAACCTTCCAATCAGTAATTCAAGATATCCCCAGTCACATCAGGGAGGACTCTCAAGTAACCGCCCTTCGCCACTCAGTGCCGCTAAAAATGCACGGCCATCTGCAATCCCCATACGGAAAGTATCTTTCACCTCTTCCGGACTGGCAAAATCCCAAACATTAAGTGGAACATGTCCAGAGGGCTGAACATATGTCCATTCCTGGTTAAATTTTTGTACCGTAAAACGGTCCGGCAGCTGTGGGAAACGTCGGGTTAGCAAAATAAGCACCCGTCCTTCAGCGGTATCCAGCCCACCAATAGGCACACTATCTACAACCCCTCCATCCAATACCTCTGCACCGCCCTGCTTCAGACGCGGCGTCAGAGGTGGCGTGCAGGATGAAGTAATAACCAGCTTCTCTAACTGGGACGGATCCGAACAGTGACGAACTTTATAAAAAGATTGGCGGAAGCCCAATTTAAGTGCTGTAGTGGGGTGAAGGTTCGGGAAAATATAAGTATCAGAGTAATCAATCGCTGCTCCAATCATTAACGCGATCGGACCAGGCAGCCATTTCGGCGAAGTACTGACTCCAATACGTAGGTCTGAGGCTTCCCTAAGTTGATCAAAGCCCCCAGAAAATAAATCGCTTAATGCTCGACGATAAATTGTATAGTGCGGGAATACAGGATCTTTGCGGAACATATTACCCCAATGGATATTTTTCCCATTGGATTTAAATGCCGAAACGAAGTAATCCACTCCATCGAGTGACCTGTCCATCAGAACCAGGCTGGCGACCAGAGCGCCAGCGGATACTGCACTGACCACCCTGGGTGCCAGATCAATTTCCTTTGCAACCGACTCCCAAAAGCCGATCTGCCAGGTACAGCGCACGCCGCCACCGGCAAACACCACTTGGTCAAACATAGATTGTTCTTCCCTGGAGTTGGCGCACAAGCAATCACTAGCATGACCAATCACTGGATCGCTGCACCGGCACTTTACATTGCCCCAGCGCCTCAAAAGCACCGAGGAATATTTCAAATATATACAGTGTGGGAGTAGTTCGTAGGGAGGCTTACGCAGGATCTAACCTGAGAGGTTCACAGCAATAAAAAAGGCGAACACAAGGTTCGCCTTTTTCTTTTGAGCCACTTGGCCGACTCAGAATGGTCTCAGTAACTCAGTAGTAGGCCTGGGACTTGTCGGTGTGGTCAGTAATATCTTTCACGCCAGCTAATTCGGGGATTTTCTCTTTGAGAGTCTTTTCCACGCCTTCCTTCAAAGTCATATCAACCATGCCACAGCCCTGGCAGCCGCCACCAAACTTCAACACAGCAAACATATCCTCGGTCACTTCTACCAGGCTTACCTGGCCACCGTGAGCTGCCAGGCCCGGATTAACCTCGTTGTACAAAACATAGTTAATACGGTCCTGAATAGGGCTGTCATCGGTAATTTTCGGCATACGGGAGTTGGGCGCGCGAATCGTCAGCTGCCCGCCCATCTTGTCCGAAGAGTAATCGACCCGAGCATCATCCAGATAGGGAACACTGCGCCCTTCAAAGTAAGCTTTGAGACCGTTCATTTCCAACATCACATCACCTTCTTCCTCCTCTCCCGGGCGGCAGTAGGCGATACAAGTCTCGGCGTTAGGCGTGCCGGGACTGGAAACAAACATGCGAATGGCAATTCCCTCACAGTCCTGTTTGGCCAACAGCTCTTTCAGGTATTCCTGAGCGGGTTCAGTAATAGTGACATTCAAATCAGACATATAGGCTCTCAAATAACCAAGCTTCTTTGTCGGGTATTCTACTCTCAGAAAGACTCAAGGGAAACCGGTCAGTTGGAACCCTTTCGACCGACCGGCCTCACCACTCTCCTAGGTGGGGATAAATCCCATAAGAGTCTGGGCGGTTTCCTCTGAGGAGGCCGGATTTTGACCAGTTACCAGTTTGTCGTCTACCACTACGTAGGGTGCCCAATCACCACTTTTGGAGTAGTTTCCACCATTACTCTTGAGCATATCCTCAACCAGGAAAGGCACGACATCCACCAGTTCAACCGCAGCCTCTTCCGAGTTGGCAAATCCAGTCACACCTTTTCCCGACACCAGGTAAGCGCCATCCTGGCGGCGGGTATGACGGAAAATGCCTGGAGCATGGCACACAGCACCGATCGGCTTGTCTGCGGCAAAAAAGTTCTCAATCAGTGCAATTGAGACCGGGTCTTCCGCAAGGTCCCACAAGGGACCATGGCCACCGGGATAAAAGACTGCATCAAAATCAGACTCATTCATATCAGCCAATTTGTGGGTATTGGCCAGAACCTGCTGAGCATCGGCGTCAGCCTGAAAGCGATGAGTCGCCTCAGTCTGAAAATCTGGCTCATCACTCTTGGGATCGAGAGGCGGCTGCCCGCCTTTTGGAGAGGCCAGGGTCACTTCAGCACCGGCGTCCTTGAAGGTGTAGTAAGGTGCAGCAAACTCCTCCAGCCAAAACCCCGTTTTCTTACCGGTATTCCCCAGTTCATCGTGGGAAGTCAGAACCATCAGTATTTTCATATTTCTGTCCTTATAAACTTTGTCAGCTTTGCTTCAATCATCATTTCCTATGCGCACAACTAACTTGCCGAAGTTCTTTCCTTCCAGAAGCCCGATAAATGCATTGGGTGTTTCTTCCAGCCCTTCGACCATATCCTCAAGATATTTAATACTGCCTTCCGCAACCCACTGACTTAATGTACGTACCGCTTCATGAAAACGTTCGTAGTAATCGAAAATAATAAAGCCTTGGATTTTCAAGCGTTTGGTCAGTACATCCCGCATTAACAAACTGGTGCGATTCGGGCCTTGCGGCAATGAGGTTGCGTTGTACTGAGAGATAAGCCCACATACAGGAATCCGCGCAAAATCATTTAATAGCGGTTGCACCGCATCAAAGACCTTGCCACCAACACTTTCAAAATAGATATCGATACCGTCAGGGCAAGCCGCAGCCAATTGATCGACAAAATCTACGGCGCGGTGATCCAGGCACAGGTCGAAGCCCAACTCCTCTACCGCATAGCGACACTTTTCCTCACCTCCAGCAACACCGATTACCCGGCACCCTTGCAACTTGCCGATTTGTCCAACTGTTGCCCCCACAGGACCGGTAGCAGCTGCAACTACCAGTGTCTCTCCTTCTTTTGGCTCCCCAATTTCCAGCAAGCCAAAGTAGGCGGTGATTCCCGGCATACCCAGCACTCCCAGGGAGAAGGAGGGGTAATCCGGATTTTTACCCAAGTTAATCAGCCCAGTACCATCAGAAATGGCGTAGTCCTGCCAGCCGCTATAACCGAGTATCCAATCCCCCTCCTCGAATCCATTCAATCGGGACTCAACCACACGGCTCACCGTCCCTCCAACCATGGTCTCTCCCAGTGAAACAGGCTCTGCGTAGGACTTCGCATCACTCATTCGCCCCCTCATATAGGGATCGAGCGATAGGAATACTGTGCGCAACAGCACCTCGCCGACCTCCGGCTTGACCACAGGGGCATGCTCCAGGCGGAAGTTATCTGTTGTCGGGGCACCTTCAGGGCGGGATGCCAATACCAGGCGGCGGTTTATATCGCTCGATTGCATTCTCTATTCTCCATAACTTCATAAGACGGAAGTCAAAGTCGCCAAATTAGACCGGTCGTCTAGAATGGCGCCATAAAAATACCCGCAACGGTTTTCCCCTCGCGGGCTCAGTAAAAAACTCAGTGTTTTCCCAGTATCTCCTGGGTCGCCAGCATCGCCTCTGCCATTGGCGTATCGTTGCGGTTTAACTTGGCCAACAGGCTGGCTCCCAGCCACAGCTGGTACAGGGAAGCTGCGGTGGCACGGGCATTGAGGGTGCTAGGCAGAGAACCGTCTTCCCCTGCCAACTCGATACAATTCTGGAGCTTCTGAATAATATGCTCAGTCCCATCTCTGAGGATAATCCGCATCGATTCAGACAGGTCTGCCACCTCAGCGCTAAGCTTAACCACCAGGCAGCGGTGTGCATCGTAACGCTCCCCACTACTCTTCTGCCAAGCATCAAAATAGGCCAATAAATTATCGGCGGCAGATTGATCCCGGGAGGAAAAGCCAACGTCCATCTGTTCCAGGTAGCTGCGAAAATAATCTTCCAGCAGAGCCTCGCCAAATTGCTCCTTGGACTTAAAGTAGTGATAAAAGGATCCCTTTGGCACACCGGCGGTTTTGAGAATTTCACTCAAACCCACACCGGAGAAACCTTTTACGGCCATCACGGTATAACCGGTATCCAACAAATGTTGGCGAGTATCTTCATAGCTGCTTTTCATGCCTAGCACTCTACGCAAAACTAGACCGGTCGTCTAGGGATTTATAGTGATTAGGCGCTGTGAAGTATCTATAAATTGCTCAACTTTAATCAAAACTGCTCTGTTATTGTGGTGGATCAACCAAAAAGGCGTAAGTCGCAGCCAGTGAGTGGGCGTGACTGTGCTAAGATTGGCGCCATTCCCACCATCGGCAAAAGATCGACAACATAAGGATTGGTAAATGTCCCAGCAGTCCCGCGACCAACGTCTCGAGCAAATTAATGCCGCGCTTGCGCAGCGCATCCTGATCCTGGATGGCGCTATGGGGACGATGATCCAGAGGGAGAAGCTGGAAGAGGCCGATTACCGGGGTGAGCGCTTCGCCGACTTCCCACGCGATTTGAAAGGCAATAACGACCTGCTCAGCCTGACCCGCCCGGAGCTGATCGAAAAGATTCACAGGGAGTACCTTGAGGCGGGCGCGGACATTATCGAAACCAATACTTTTAACGCGACCCAGCTGTCCCAATCTGATTACGATATGGAACACCTGGTGGTAGAGATCAACCGGGCCTCCGCAGAGATCGCGCGCCGTGCAGCAGATGCACTCTCTACCCCAGAGCGCCCGCGCTGGGTAGCCGGGGTCATCGGCCCCACTTCCCGCACCGCCAGTATTTCACCAGACGTCAATGATCCAGGGGCACGCAATGTCACTTTCGATGAACTGGTAGAAAACTATGTAGAAGCGGGCCGTGCTTTGGTCGAAGGCGGCAGCGACCTGATCTTAATCGAAACCATTTTTGACACCCTCAATGCCAAGGCCGCTATCTATGCCATGCAGCAGCTCTTTGAGGAGCTGGGTTTCGAATTGCCAATTATGATTTCCGGCACCATTACCGATGCCTCTGGCCGCACCCTTTCCGGCCAAACGACTGAAGCTTTTTACAATTCCGTTGCCCACGCAAAGCCAATTTCTGTGGGGCTCAACTGTGCCCTGGGCGCCACCGAATTGCGCCCTTATGTGGAAGCCTTATCGGGCGCCTGTACCTCTAATGTCTCCGCCCACCCCAACGCGGGATTGCCCAATGAGTTTGGCGAATACGACGAAACCCCTGAGCAGACCGCCGCAATCGTAGCGGAATTTGCCCGCAGCGGATTTATTAATATCCTCGGCGGCTGTTGTGGCACCACCCCCGATCATATTCGTGCAATTGCCGACGCAGTGGCCGATATACCCCCACGACAGCAGCCGGAAATAAAACCTGCTCTACGCCTGTCCGGACTGGAGCCATTTGTCGCCGATGAAAACGCCCTATTCGTCAATGTGGGCGAGCGTTGCAACGTCACTGGCTCCGCCCGATTTAAACGCCTGATCCTTGAAGAGGACTACGACACCGCCCTGCAAGTGGCTGCCGCCCAGGTGGAAGATGGGGCGCAGGTAATCGACTTCAATATGGATGAGGCGATGCTGGATGCACTCGCCGCTATGCGCCGCTTCCTCAACCTTGCCGCTACCGAACCGGATATCGCCAAGGTGCCATTTATGGTGGACTCCTCTAAGTGGGAGGTGGTTGAGGCCGGCCTGCAATGCATCCAGGGCAAGCCCATTGTGAACTCCATCAGCCTCAAGGAAGGCAAAGAGGAGTTTATCGAAAAGGCTCAACTGTGCCTGCGCTACGGTGCAGCTGTGGTGGTGATGGCTTTTGATGAAGATGGCCAGGCGGATACTTTCGAGCGCAAAATTGAGATCTGTAAGCGCAGCTACGATGTGCTAGTCGATGAAGTCGGCTTCGATCCCACCGATATTATTTTCGACCCGAATATTTTTGCTGTCGCCACCGGTATTGAGGAGCACAATAATTACGCAGTGGACTTTATCGAGGCGTGCCGCTGGATTCGCGCAAATCTGCCCGGTGCCCAGATCAGTGGCGGCGTCTCCAACGTTTCCTTCTCTTTCCGGGGCAACAATCCGGTACGTGAAGCCATTCATTCAGTATTCCTGTTTCACGCTATTAAAGCCGGCCTGAATATGGGTATCGTAAACGCCGGGCAGCTGGCGGTTTACGACGAACTCCCAGAGGAGCTGCGGGAAAAAGTTGAGGATGTGATCCTCAACCGCAGCCCGGATGCCACCGAAGCCCTGTTGGACATTGCCCCCAAATACCAAGGGGATGGCGGTGGTGCGGCGCGCAAAGAGGACCTGAGCTGGCGCAAATTGCCCGTGAAGGAACGCTTGGCACACTCCCTTGTGAAAGGCATTAACAACTATATCGAGGAAGATACCGAAGAGGCCCGCGCAAGTTCCTCACGCCCACTGGATGTGATCGAAGGTCCACTGATGGACGGTATGAATATTGTCGGCGACCTGTTTGGCGAAGGGAAAATGTTCTTGCCCCAGGTAGTGAAATCCGCCCGGGTTATGAAACAGGCGGTAGCCTACCTGCAACCCTATATTGAAGCGGAAAAAACCGAAGACAGCCGCTCCAACGGCCGTATCCTGATGGCCACTGTTAAAGGGGATGTGCACGATATCGGCAAAAATATTGTGGGTGTGGTGCTGGCCTGCAACAACTATGAAGTGATCGACCTCGGCGTGATGGTGCCAGCGGAAACCATTTTGCAAACTGCAAAGGAAAAGGAGTGTGACATTATCGGCCTGTCCGGCCTGATCACCCCCTCCCTGGATGAAATGGTTCACGTAGCCGCCGAGATGGAGCGCCAGGGGTTTGATATCCCATTATTGATCGGCGGAGCCACCACCTCCAAAGCCCATACCGCCGTAAAAATTGATCCCCAATTCCACCGCAACCAGGTGGTGTATGTAGCCGATGCATCCCGCGCCGTAGGCGTGGCCAGCAGCCTGATTTCCAATGAGCTGCGCCCAGCCTTTGTGGAAAAAATCCAGGCAGAGTATGACAAGGTGCGCACCCGCACCGCCAACCGCAAGCGCAATGACACCCGCTTAACCTACGAGGAAGCGCGGGATACTGCCCCGGAATTTGATTGGAAAAACTACCAGCCAGCACGACCCAACAAGCTGGGCCTTACCGTGATCGACGATTTCCCTCTGGAGAAACTGCTCGACACTATGGACTGGACGCCTTTCTTTATTTCCTGGGATTTGGCGGGTAAATTCCCGGCAATCCTTGAAGACGAAATTGTGGGAGAAGCCGCTACCGATCTCTACGACAACGCCCAGCGCATGTTAAAAGAGATTATCGATAAAAAGCTATTGCGCGCACGGGCTGTATTCGGCCTATGGCCCGCCAATAGCGTCGGCGACGATATCATCGTCTACAAGGATGAAAGCCGCAGTGAGGAGCTGGCTCGCCTTCACCATATGCGCCAGCAGGTACAGAAACGCGGTGGCGATGGCCTGTGCCGCTCCCTGGCAGATTTCGTCGCGCCGCTGGAGTCCGGCCAAATAGACTATGTGGGCGGCTTTGCGGTTACCACTGGCATCGGCGCAGACGAGTTGGCAGACACCTACGAAGCCAAACACGACGATTACAGCGCCATTATGGTAAAGGCCCTGGCAGACCGTATGGCAGAGTCCTTTGCTGAGACACTGCACCGTTTGGTGCGAAAAGAATATTGGGGCTATGCCGAAGACGAAACCCTCAGCAATGAGGAGCTGATCAAGGAAGCCTACCAGGGCATCCGCCCAGCCCCGGGCTATCCCGCCTGCCCCGATCATTCGGAAAAAGCTACCCTGTTCAAATTGCTACAAGCGGAGCAAAATGCAGGCGTCAGCCTTACCGAGCACTTTGCCATGATGCCCGCAGCTGCGGTGAGCGGTTGGTACTTCGCCCACCCCCAGGCAAAGTACTTCAATGTGGGCAAGATCGGCAGGGATCAGCTGCAAAGCCTGGCTAAACGAAAAGGGGTCAGCGAACCAGAATTGGAGCGCTGGCTACGTCCCAACCTCGAGGAGTGAGCCCGTGGAAGATAATAATAAGAAAGCGAAAAAGCCCAATTTTGGCCAGGTGGTAGTCAGTACCCTGGCCGCCGCAATTGGCGTGCAGAGTGATAAAAACCGCGAAAGGGATTTTCAAAGCGGCAGTATTATGACGTACGTTATTGCCGGCGTTGTTTTTACCGCCGTATTTGTAATCGGATTGGCTCTAATTGTGAAAATAGTACTCGGCAATATGGGCTAAGAGTGCAGAGTGCTTTTCATCAGCTAGCAGCTACACAAATAAGCCGAGCGAAATGCTAATGCCCGGGACTACACAACTCCGGGCCAGCGGCGGGCTAGCGCGTGGCCACCCAAAAAACACAGGTGGCTACGAAAATTGCGACCAGTGCTACAGCAGCAATTGCATCCACTACATTATCGTCTTCAGAAACTACAGCTACTTCATCATTCATCGAATCTCTCCGATCGTTCTTTATTGTTATTTAAAGTAGTTGGGCCGCTGGATGCGGCAACCCAAGTAGAGCAAATCAAGTCATCAGTTGCAAGGCGGGGCCGGCAAACAACCTTACCGACCCAACTGCCACTCTACGCCTGCCCGGAATAGAGAGCGATATGAAACCCTCCGGTAAGAGCCTGGCCAGTCTTAGCAACCTGTGTACGGCTGTTAACATCGACATTCAGATTGCCCCATTTGTTTGGGGAAACTGACATAATCCCATTAACACCTTTGCCCTTGTTAACACTCGTCATATTGCAAAACACCACGGCTCCACCACCACTCTTGTTCGTCGCCAGAGAACCTGGACTCGGGCTTGAGCCATCGGAAATCAGTATATGTACATCGACAGTTTTACCACCCAGCGAGTTTTTTAGAATCCTATTGTTATGATCCAAACAAATATCAATGCCAAAAGTTAAGCCCTTGTACGAAAAAGTACTGTCACTTGCCTTGGTCGAAAAAGCATCATCTGTCTGATACTTATCATTGCCAACTTTATATTTCTTCAGCAGGAAATTGCCACCGGCCAGGATAGGAGCAATGCTCAAGTAAGATGCTGAAGAAAAACATCCACCACCTTTTGTGTAAGCAATAGTCCCTGCAACAATCAGAATGTTCGGGTACTGACGGGAAGCTCTGCGCAGGCCGGAATAAATATCACTCTTGGAGCCCTTGCTTAAAGAGTCGATGTGATTAGTTTTTGCTTTAGAGGCATACCCTGAAAAGTAATACTCTGGAGCAACCAACATCTTGATATATTTATCGTCGGAGTACTCTTGCATCATGGCTTTAGCGCGAGCCAACGCCCCCTCAAACACATCGAAATTACTGTTACTCACACCAGTAAACTTTGATGAATCATCAAACTCAATCATCGCCGCTAGGATATCTTTAGCCATCCCGCTTACCTCTTATATTTTTTTAGGAATTCACTTACTGACTTACCCACTGACCAGCCTCATATGTGACTGGCGATTCGCACTTTATATCACCGCAAGTAAACTGACAGGCGGTATCAATTCACAGCAAACCGAATTAGCGTCGATTTGCCAGGCCCCGAGGTGGAGTCACTACACTCAGCAGGTAAGTTGCGACTAAAAAACATTCAGGATGACATAGATAACCATTACTCCAACGCTCCTCGAATCTGCAACGACAGACAAGCACTATGCTGATAAATCTCTCTTATAACTGTTGGTTACAGATATAGCGGAAAATATTGTTATTTATTGCATAAGAGCGCTGGTATGTTATGCGCCAGCGGAGAATCGTCCGGGGCCTGCCCCTTTCTCCACCATCAGCGCACAAAGGCAATGGAATCAAGCTGTTATGTATCGATACGACGACCGGGACCGCGCCATCATCAACGATCGCGTAGCCCAGTTCCGCGGCCAAACGGAACGTTACCTTGCCGGCGAGTTAAGCGAGGAGCAATTCCTGCCGCTGCGCCTGCAAAATGGCCTCTATATTCAGCGACTGGCCCCCATGTTGCGCATTGCCGTTCCCTACGGCCTGCTCAACAGTGCCCAGTTACGCCGCCTCGCTCGCGTAAGCCGCGACTACGATAAAGGCTACGCCCACTTCACTACGCGCCAGAACCTCCAGTACAACTGGCCGCAGCTGGAAGATGTACCCGCTATTCTCGATGAGCTGGCGGAAGTGGAAATGCACGCGGTACAAACCAGCGGTAACTGTATCCGAAATACCACCTCGGACCCCTACGCCGGCATTGCACTCGACGAGATTGCCGACCCGCGCCCCTACTGCGAGTTGATTCGCCAGTGGTCTACATTCCATCCGGAATTCGCTTTCTTGCCGCGCAAGTTCAAGATTGCCGTCAGTGGTTCAGAGCAGGACCGCGCGGCCATCCGCGTACACGATATCGGTGTGCAGATCGTCAAGCGCGGTGAAGAGATTGGCTTCCAGGTATTGGTAGGTGGCGGTCAGGGCCGCACACCGGTTATTGCCGAGACCATCCGCGACTTCCTGCCGGAAGAAGACCTGCTCTCTTACCTTGAAGCGATTGTCCGCGTTTACAACCAGCTGGGTCGTCGCGACAACAAGTACAAAGCGCGCATTAAAATTCTGGTCAAGGCCCTCGGCCCGGAAGAGTTCGGCCGCCGCGTGGAAGAAGAGTGGCAACATATTAAAGACGGCGCTGAAAAGTTAACCCAGGAAGCATTGGATTGGGCTAAATCCTTCTTCACAGCCCCGGAATATCGCGAGTTTGACGGATCAGCTGCTGAAGCTGCACTGCAACAACAAGCTGACAGCGACAAAGCCTTTGCCCGCTGGCTTGAACGCAACACCTACCCGCACCGGGTACCCGGTTATCGCGCGATTAAGTTGTCCACCAAACCCACTGGTGTCCCCCCAGGTGATGTAACCGATGCCCAATTAGAGGCTATTGCCGATCTCGCCGATACTTTTAGCTTTGGTGAAGCTCGGGTAACTCACGACCAGAATGTGGTACTCGCAGACGTCGAACAGGACAAACTGTTTGAACTCTGGCAACAGGCCCGCAAGCACGGTTTCGCCACACCGAATATCGGCACCCTGACCGATATGATTTGCTGCCCCGGCGGTGACTACTGCTCACTTGCCAATGCCAAGTCCATCCCGGTAGCCGAAGCCATCCAGCGTCGCTTTGACGATATGGACTACCTGTACGACCTGGGTGATCTCAACCTCAATATATCTGGCTGTATGAATGCCTGTGGCCACCACCACGTGGGACATATCGGCATCCTCGGCGTCGACAAAAAAGGGGAAGAGTTCTACCAGATTCAGCTGGGCGGCAGTGCATCCAACGAGGCCAGCCTGGCCAAGGTATTGGGCCCCAGTTTCTCCCGCGCTGAAGTGCCAGACGTGATCAGCAAAATCCTCGACCTCTATGTCGAGCAACGCCAAACGGAAGAGCCCTTTATCGACACCTACAACCGCATCGGCCTTCAGCCCTTCAAGGAGAGAGTTTATGCCAAAGCCAGCTAAACTGGGCCCACAGCCGGGCAACCCCGCAGAACTGATCATCGATGGTGAAGTAAAGACCAACGAATGGCAGCTGGTACCCCAACTGGAAGCGGGAGAGGAGTTGGACCCAAGCACCCTGCCCTCCGGCAAAATTATCCTGCCACTGCGACAGTGGCTGGCGCATCGCGATGCGCTGTCATCCCGCAGTGACGAAGTCGGTGTTTGGCTGGACAGTGAAGAAGGTGCCGAGCAAATTGCGGAAGAAGCTCCCAAATTGCCGGTAATTGCCGTGCACTTCCCGGCATTTGCCGACGGTCGAGGCTTTACCGCAGGCCGTATGCTGCGCGAGCGCTACAGCTTTACCGGAGAGTTACGCGCAGTAGGCGGGTTTATGCGAGACCAGCTGACCTATTTACAACGCTGCGGCTTCAATGCCTACGCATTTGAAGGCGAGCAGCCTCTGGCAAGCCTTAAAGACTCGATGAGCGATTTTGGCGATAGCTACCAAACAGGGGTAGACCAACCGCTGCCCATGTTCCGTCGCCGCTTCTAAAGCTCAATTTAGACCTCTGAATACTCAGAGGTCTAAATTTCCACTTCCATCACGCCTCCAACCCCAATCCATTAAGTGCAAACTCCAAAGAGGGTTCCACCTCCTTGAGTTCCCGCCCGGATCGCAATACCGATGCTGTGCCATGCAGCAGGGTAATCAGGTACATAGCGCACTCCTCGGCACGCCGATCCAGCCCTATAGCCTGGGACTCTTTATCAAAACGAAACAAGTCAACCAGTTGCTTTACCGCTTCTGCGTCAGCAGCTTTTAAAGCGTCAATGGCATCAGAAGGCAAAGCATCACCGGCAGTTTCCGATAATCCAAACGCCAGATAACAACCCCTCGGGGTTCCCTCCCCGGCCTGTCCTTTAACGGTAGCCAGCAAATAACTATGCAATCGCTGCCGTAACGGCACTCCCTCTTCCGTTAGGAACTGCATACGATCTTTGGCATATCTATCCAAGTATTGCCCCAATGAAAGAACAAACAGTTTCTCTTTATTGCCAAAGGAAGAATACAGACTGGGCTTATTAATCCCCATAGCCTTGGTCAGGTCAGCCATTGAGGCGCCCACATAGCCCTTTTTCCAAAAGACTTTCGTTGCTGATTCCAGCGCATGCGCCTTATCAAACTCCGGCTTGCGTCCCGCCATTGGCAATCTCCCAAAAATTGTTTTGACAATATTGTACCGATCGGTAAGACTTAGCTCAAACCTTACCGATCGGTACAATATTGATCAACCCTTCACAGGAGAACGGAATTGAGCATTTCAATCGAAGGAAAAACTGCCCTTGTAACTGGAGCAAACCGCGGAATTGGCAAGGCAATTGTCGAGCGCTTTCTCGACGGTGGCGCAAAAAAAGTCTATCTGGCCGTTCGCAACCCGGAGACAACGACAGAACTGACAGAAAAATATGGCGACAGAGTAATCACATTGGAACTCGATGTGGCAAAAGCCCAAAGTGTAGGGGCGGCGGCAAAGGCGATTCAGGAATTGGATATTCTGGTGAACAATGCCGGGGTACTTGCGCCCGCAGACCCGCTTAGCGACCATGTAGAGGACTCCCTTAAGCAGGAACTCGAAGTGAATACCTTTGGGCTTGTCCGAGTAGCCAAAGCATTCACCCCCCATTTGGAAAAGAGCAAGGGCGCCCTGGTACAAATGAATTCGGTCGTATCCTTGCGTACCTTCCCACACGTTAGCACCTACTCCGCATCCAAAGCCGCCAGCTACGCAATTACCCAGGCACTTCGAGAAACGCTTCAGGAGCGAGGCGTACAAGTATTGAGTGTTCACCCCGGCCCCATCAAAACAGATATGGCCAAACAGGCTGGGCTGGAGGACGGAGAATCCCCCAGTGCAGTGGCTGAGGAAATTGTTGGCGCGCTAAAAAATGGGGATTTTCACCTCTTCCCGGATGCCATGTCGCAGACTTTTGAAGCCGCTTATCAGAGCTTCTCTGATTCGGTGATCACCGCAGACCTTAGCAAATAACACGGCCGAAGATTGTCTGAGTAAGAAGTAACACAAGCCTCGAAGGAACCCGGTCTAGGGTTCTTTCAAGAGGCTGGAAAATTCCTCTGAAGCCATAACGGGTACAAACTCAGTGATCGTAAAAGTCGACGCCCCATGTTTTGTAAAAGGGTCTTCTTCCAGAACCTTTCTCAGAACCTCCTCAGAGGGGTGACGTGAAATAATTATCGCGCCAGTTCTAGGCTCTTTCGCTCCCCCAAAAAGCAGGTCTCCCGATTTATAGTGCCCCTCCAGGTAGCTCACATGCTCCGCCATTAACTCTGGGGTCAGTTTTTTAAGATCCGGGAAATTCAAGTTCACTAAAAACATAACACCTCCCCCCTCCTTAGGGGCTATATATCAACTCTTTACACCACTTTAAGCTTGCAGAAATAGCCTCCACCAATCTAATAGATAGCAAATCTTTCCACCTTGGCGATAGAGGATAATCCCCAAGTAGTAGCTTAAATGGAAACCATCGGAGATTGATGATCGGGCATCATTTAATTTAATGGTGCCATCAAGTACCTTTCTTTAGGCAATAGTGTTAACTAGACGATACTTCAGATTAATCAAGTTACATGTGGCCTGAAGAGCTTCATCTGCCTTCCAGGCTATGGTATCCCCCTCAAAGCCACATACCAAACTCCCCTCAAAACATTTGGGGATTAATGAGATGGCACTCCCTCTTTGAGCTCACTCTTTAGACTGTTAATGCGAACTCATCTTTAGAAGGTGTAAAAACTGTTCAGAGGCCATAACAGGCTCAAATTCGGTTAGCGAATAAACTGCCACTCCACTTTTTATAAAAGGGTCCTCATCAAGCACTCTCCGCAATGCTTCTTCACTGTTGTGGCGAGAAACAATAACCCCTCCAGTCCTGGGATTTTTCCTTCCTCCAAAGAGCAAACTTCCAGACTTATACTCTCCTTCCAGATAAAGCCTATGCTCCGCAGTCAGTTCTGGGGTTAGCTTTTTCATATCCTTGAAATGCATATCCACTAAAAACACACCCATTCCCTCTTCTCTAAAAACACTATAAGATTGCTACTGATTTCGTAGCAACTGTAACGCTACTAATTTAGAAGCGCAAGAACCATGACAACTCCTCTACCGAAAAAAACTGTCAGAGGCTCGACTAGCGGCATAGCCATCATGGCTGTATTCGATCTACTCGGGCGAAAATGGAATATGAGAATACTGTGGGAACTGAGGAACAAACCCCGGAGCTTCAGGGAACTCCAAGCCCAGTGTGATGCCATGTCTCCTTCGGTACTAAATACAAGAATCAAGCAGTTGAGCGAAGCTAAATTGATTAATAAATGTACGAATGGATATCAACTGACAGATCTAGGTGTTTCGCTAATGGAAACCCTTGATCCGCTGAGGGAATGGGTTAATAACTGGGAGGAATCCCTCAAGGCCTAATAGACACTCTGTAAAAGCCAAAACCCAAGAGCCTTGCAGCCTAGATGCCGCTGGGTTCTTAGAGGCAGGCCAACTATCGCGAAAAAATGGACTGAATCGATGGGGCAGTCTCATTATCACTCGCATCATGCGCTAGCGAAAACGAATAATATTAATCGCCGCGCAAATCAAATCTACGAATAATTCTGCCAAACAATGCACCTGCTCACCATCAAGGGTAAATGAGGGTTCAATCTCTTTAGAAGTCAACAAACCACTGCTCTCAAGGGCACTCTTATGAGTTACCTTTTTGTGCCCGTAAGTAGCGAATCATGGGGATTGCAGGGAGATAAATTGAGAGAAATGTGATTTTCAGAAGTTTCCTTAACCCAAAAACAGCTGTGCGCTGCATCCCCTACTTTTGATTGTTAAGGTCACATTTCTGGCATTTTTTCAAATTTTTGTAATTCCGGGTCCATATAGTCCCAAGATGCACCACTACCAGCATATACCACCATTGTCGGGTTGAATTGCTCCAGGTCATGAAGACTTCCAGCGCGGATAAATTCAAACTGCGGCATACCGCTATTTTCCGCATAAATATGCGAACCGCAGCGAGGGCAAAAACCTCTCCTTACTGTATTGCCGCTATCTGTCTGCTTCTCATGAAATGCAAGATCGCCGCTAATGGCTAAGCTTCCGCGAGGAATAGCAATGTTAGCGATGTGTCCAGCCCCACTAATTTTCTGACAATCTGTACATTGGCAATGACCCGCCATTACCGGCTCTTCAGAGCAAGAATAACTAATATAACCGCACAGGCATTCTCCAGATATTTTGGACATAAATTTCCCCTGTTACTTACGAAGTTGAAGTAACCTTAGCCTAAATCAATAACTTCAACTTCGCAAGTAACTAGGCTAGTATTTCATTTTCTGGCAGTAAGAGTGTGAGCATGGGTCCTGATAATCAATTTTTACGTTCGGGATGCCCTATCGTGAACGGACTGGACGTATTCGGCGATAAATGGACATTAGTTATTCTAAGAGACTTACTGTGTGGTAAAGAGACCTATAGCGAGCTAGCTGACTCACCAGAAAAAATACCAACCAACAGACTCGCAGAAAGATTAAAAATGCTAGAAGCAGAGGGAATGTTGGTGAGGGAACAATATCAATCAAAGCCTAAGCGATATAAGTACCTGCTAACACAGAAAGGCAAGGATGTCTTACCGATTCTTCAGGCAATCGCCAAATGGGGAAATACATATTTTGAAGGCTCATGGATTCCCCCGAAGTGGTTCATGGAAACCTAACCCTTTGATTCCGGGCCAGAAGCGTAACAATACCGTAGGGCCAAGCTAAGCTGAAAATTTAGCGATAACAGCAACTTTTATGCATTTTTACTTTGTAATTGCTCTCTATAAATGGCCAGAAGCTTATGATATTGACTCTGCCTGTTATGCTCCCCCCCCCCAATCTCATTAAGAAACCCTCCTGAATCACTAACGAACCTGGCGGCAGTTGATACTAAGAGTATACTGTTTTACTTGAACACTTTTGCCCCTAAGGGCCCGGCAGCTCAGTGCCGCCAGACTCTATGGATCAGCTCATCTATAGAGACAAAATAGACTGAACCGCTGCGACAACCTCATTATCACTCGCATCATGTGCTAATGAAAACGAATGATATTCATCGCCCCGCAGACCAAATCTGCGATCAATTTCAGCCAAACAGTGCACCTGTTCACCATCAACGATAAAGGAGAGTTCAATCTCTTTTGAAGTCAACAAGCCACTACTCTTAAACTCTATCTCCTGGTAGCATCCAGACTGGGAGACAAAATTGCTTCCACGCAAATGCCCCTTTTCAACATCCGCTTTTACCATTTTAAAGCCACTTTCCTCGATCATGGAAAGTACCTTCTCTACAACGGGTAAAGGTCTTATCCGCAAGGGATCCCTGTCTTTCGGATCCAGCGCAAAATCAATATCCAGGGAAGTTTCCAGCCACACATAGCTTTTATTTCTACGGGTGTTTAAAACAGTAACTGGTGTCTCTTCATGCAACGCCAACTGAAAAGGAACTTCCCGGCTCTCTCCAGCGCCAATAGTGAAAGGGTCCTGTACCTGCAATTCATTCAGTACAAAACGCTCATGGCTTACCCCTTCATCGGTCTCCACCTTGATCTCGGTGCAGAGCTTTAAACTTATAGCATCCACCTGCTGGTCGATATCACCACCAATGATATGGATAGCCCCTTCAATGATTCCACCCTGAACTTGCTCAGAGTTTTGTAGAACTGTATCAACTTTAGCTGCACCAATACCTATTGACGCTTTGAGTTTTTGAAACATAGACATACTTGGGGTACTCACCTAACCAAACAACCTGGCCTTAAAATATGGACTTCAATTTATTTCTTAGCCCAATAAATAGAGTCCAACATTAACATAAATCCAATTTAGGTAATACCAGGCCCAATAAGTTCATTTATGTCTTGAACTTCTACATAAATAATTGATAACACCTATACCTACCTCTACCAGGTTCAGGGAGAGCTTGCCTGATTAAAAAGAGATATTTTTATTACATATTTCCCCCAACAGTAAAAAATTTAATGCTTGAATAAGGCCACTTACTTTTTCTGAATGTGTCATTTTTCGTTGGAATATCGGCAAAATCCTAACTGTTGTTAAGAAAATTCCAGCAGTACCATAGTATCTGAGCCCTATTTATACCGAAGAAGTAAAAATATGATCAGAAATAGTTTCAAAATTACACCTTCTCACACCTACATCATGCTGCAAGGGCTAGACCACTATCTGCAGCATCAGAAGTCGATAACAAACCAAAGGTAGATTGTAAGTTTAAATCTGCAAATTGAGACTCTCCATCTCAGCCACTACGTATAGAAACTCCATCTACAGAAAATTGAGAATAATCAATTTAGGGTACTCCTATTCACTTAGAGCCCCCTAGAAACATTTCTCAAACCATTAAGCAAGGTTATGCACATTTTAATTATTTACGATGGAAAACCGGGCCATCTCAGTCCTTCGCTGGGGCTATACCAGCTACTCTCCCGCCACTCCAAGGGCAAATATTCTTATGAAATCACCACCAGTAAACCAGTTTTAAAGGCCCTAAATAAACCAATAAGACTATTGACTCGACATCTCGCCAGAAACGCACACAAATTTATCATGCTCTTTCACAGAAACCCCTCCTTCAAAAGAAAACCAGATCTAATTATTTCCTTTGGTGGGAATAGCGTTGCTGCGAACGTTGCACTAACCCAAAAAACACAATGGATGAATATTGCCATAGGAAATATTTACAGCTTCAGGAAAACCGACTTCTCTCTAACCCTATCTACCAAAGAGGACATTAAGAAATCTAGGCAATACCTTCCATTTAGCCGCATAGATGTAAATTTATGCAAAGCATTGGGCGACAACTTAAAGAAGAAACACCACAAACCCTTTTATACTTTACTTATCGGAGGCAATGGAAGCGGCTATAAATACACACGGAAGGATTATATAGACTTGATAGAAGAGCTAAAAAAAATAGCGATCTATCAAAATATTTCATGGCTAATTAGCACCTCAAGAAGAACCCCTAAATATGTGGCTGAGCTAATTGAAAGCAACATGCCATTTGATACATGCTTCAACTTGCTAGATTATGAGGCCCCCAATGCCAGCCTCGAAGAAATACTCGGTGCAAGTGAAGCTGTCTTTATAACCGAAGACAGTTCATCAATGATTTCTGAGGCCCTTGCCCTATCTAAACCTATATATACTTTAGTCCCCCAAGAGAATAACATCTACGGAGCCCACAAAACTCTCATCAATAAACTTTACAGTGAAACTTATATAAAGAGGATGGAGATTTTCGAACTGGCCAAGACCTTTAATGATTCTCTATCAAAAGATTTCAACTTAGATTATGGATACCATTCTAAAGCAAGATACGATGAAATTATCTCTGCGCTTGACATCAGCAGCAATAGTAGGTGAGCGATCTCAACCCGTTAAATTGACCACCATAACGACAGAGACTTCAACACAAAGATCTATTGATATAAAAACCTTTAGTGGAGAGCCAACCCCACACCACCCTGCACACTGTTAAAATGAGCCCATATCTTCCAGAGACCTTCTCAACAACCCCTTAATATAGTTGATGCGGCCTCCAAATTTAATTATTTCAATTTCTTCTTGAGAAAGGTCATTTTCCAACCAAATCTTAATACCTTTAGTCACATTTCTCAGCTCTAGCATCTTGTTACCCCCCGTACAGCTTGAGAGATCATAAAATTGAAGTTGATCATCTTTACTAAAGGCGTCAAAATCGCTTGGATTACAAAATGTTAAAATGAGAATTCCGTGGTCAATAAGATTCTTGCGATAGAGTCCAGCTACACTTTTGGCTATGACGCAGCGCACTCCCAAGTATCGTAGTGTAATTGAGGCATGCTCCCGGCTCGACCCATGACCTAAACTGTTGCCGGCAATAAGAAATATATCCTCCTTGGTGCTCAAAGCCCGCTGATAAAAAGATTCATCTACATTTGAAAAAGCAAAGCGGCTTAACTCTGGGACATTTGACCAATAAGGCAAAGCATCCGCACCTCCGGGAATAATATCATCGGTTGAGACATTATCCTCCAGCTTTAAAAGAGCTGGGCCTTCGATCACACTTAACATTTTTCCAGAACTGGCAAAGGCTTGATGTTGGGGCCCTTTCTCACCTCAACTTTCACTGGTATTTCCTGCGGTGGCTCCAATAGTGATCGCATATCCATTAGATGTTCAGGCTCTTCAAATACCGGATAATCCATGTCTAAATTTCTGGGGTCAGTTATTTTTCCTTTCAGGGCGCTGGCCGTCGCAGTCTCTGGGCTGCATAAATAGACGCTATCTTCTTTAGTTCCCGAACGCCCAGGGAAATTTCTCGGCACAGTTCTAAGACTATTGTGCCCGCTAGCTGGGGCTTGCCCCATACCGATACAGCCACCACAGCCGGTTTCATGCAAGTAAGCCCCTGCACCAAGCAGTTTTTCAAGGTCACCATTATGAGTCAGCTCATGAAGTAGTTGGCGCGACGCGGGATTAATATCTAAAGAAATCTCGTGCGGTACAAAGAGACCATTTACCATCCGGGCGGGAATAGAAAAATCACGCAACCCAGGGTTAGCCGAAGAGCCGATATAGCTCTGAGAAACTGGCCTACCCTCAACTTCACGAACTTTAACAACCTTATCCGGCCGCGAGGGGCAAGCGATCATTGGTTCAATTTTCGATAGATCTAAAGTTGCAACCTCATCATAGGTTGCATCCTTATCGGCAAGCAACTCGACAAAGTCGTTCTCGCGCGACTGCTGCCGCAAGAAAAGCCTCACTTGATCATCAGCAGGAAAGACACTTGTTACGGCCCCCATTTCCTGCCCCATATTGGCGATTACGTGACGATCCATTGCTGTAAGGTTTGCCAATCCAGGGCCGTGATATTCAACAATCTTGTTCCAGCAACCTCTCAATGTATATCTACGTACAAGCTCCAAAATAACATCTTTAGCGCTTACCCATGTCTGTAGCTCCCCCTCTAAACGCACCCCCAAAATAGTTGGCATTACCAGAGAAAGCGGAAATCCCATCATTGCAAGCGCAACCTCAATTCCTCCGGCTCCTATTCCTAACATACCTAACGAGCCAGCAGCACATGAGTGGCTATCCCCACCTAAAAGGGTTTTACCGGGGATACCAAAACAAGCCATATGGACAGGATGACTAATACCATTTCCTGGTCGCGAGTACCATATCCCGTAGTTTCGACAGGAACTTTGCAGGAACACGTGGTCATCACCATTCTTATGGTCTGCCCTCAATACATTGTGATCCACATACTGAGCGCATATTTCTGCTTTCACCTGCCTCGCCCCCAAAGCTTCAAGCTCCAACATCACTAACGTGCCGGTGGCATCCTCACTGAGGACTTGGTCAATTTTAAGCTCGATTACACTTTGGGGAGCCATATTCCCTTTGACCAAATGACTTTCAATTAACTTTCTAGCTACGTTTAGGCCTGTCATTAAGTTACACTAATGAACTCTAATACTTACCCACCTAGACAACTTATTGGCCTAGCAATTCTGTTTTCGTTATCGACATAACTAGAAATAACGTATTAGTATAAATAAATATCCATTAGAATAATTAAATATATTTAGAAGCTCAAATCAAAGAAACTATTTTTATCTAAAACATGCACACCCAACAGCCTTCACAGCAACTCAAACCGCCTCATACGATAGAAAACTTCACCTTTCGGCACTACCAGATTGCTTGTCCCGTACAAACATCAAGAAGAATTACCCTGGCTGAATGTCATATATAGAGAAATACTCAACATAAGCATGTTAATATTCAATTAATAGGAAATTCCAGCAGGATATTCGGAATTGAAAGTTTTACTTCTACCAGGACTTGATGGAACAGGAACACTGTTTTCAGGTTTGAGTAAGGCACTACCAAAGCAATGGACAACCGAAACTATCTGCCTTTCCAAGCTCCCAGGGGATAGTTACCTGACTCAAGCTCAATCAATCGCCAAGAGCTTTCTCAATGAGAAGACTCACATTATTGCTGAGTCCTATTCAGGACGAATTGCATATGAGTTATCCCTCTTAGCTCCCGAGAAAATTTTAAGCATTACCTTTATAGCTAGCTTTATAAGCTCTCCTTCGCTTCTATCCAAGGCAGCACAACTAGCTCCAATCTCGCTTATAGACTGCCCATCTTTAACCAAAATCACACTAAATTTTTTTGGTTTCAATGGCAAAGGCAGTGACATACTCATTGACAGCACCTATAACGCCCTACTAAACACCAACAGAGGCAAACTAAAGCAAAGGCTTCACAATACCGCCTCGATTTCCCAACCATCCCAAAGATTGGAAATCCCTGCCGTCTACATCCGCCCGGATAGAGATCGACTTGTAAGTAAAAAAGCTGTCATCGATATATCTGCGATATACATCAACCTCAATGTCATTGATATTCCTGGTGGGCACTTTATTGCTCAGGCACACCCCAACAAAGTCGCGAGAATTATTATGAATTTTGCAGAAGGATTATTGCTACCCTAACTTGCCTCTCAATTAACGATCATATGGCGAGCAATTCCACAAATAATCTCGCCTTAGAATCTAAACTGATATTCGTTCATAAAGTACCTCTTACCAATCTCGCTTCCCACAAAATCCTCGGAGTTAACAGTGAGCAATAGAGAGCATATTTCCTTTCTAGAACCAATAAAAAATCCGCCTGCTTACTCAATGGATAAAGAAAATAGAAAATTAGAACTTAAACTTGATGTACAGTACGAAAAGAATAACATTTTCAGTTTTTACAAAACCCATGACACACCAACCTGGACCCGTGTATTTTCATCATCAATCACTCAAGAAGCAGGTTTCACACTTACAGGCCCTACCATTGAAATTCGCGCTGATAGCCACCTTACTATCCAGACAAACAACCTGCTGCCAGAGGAAGACCCCCTTAATACACCCGCTACAATAAACTTCCCCCATGAGTTCAATACCTACAACTTACATACTCACGGGCTCCACGTCTCCCCAGAATCTCCGGCCGACAATGTCTGCATGAAGATCAAACCAGGGGAAAGTTATACCTACAAATACGACATTCCCAAGGACCAACCCCCAGGACTCTACTGGTACCACCCCCATAAGCACGGCTCTGTCGCTATACAAGTCGGCAGCGGGATGGCAGGTGCCCTAATCGTAAGGGATGAATTTGACGATGAACTTGAGGCAATGGGAGTTAAGGAACATATTCTTGTCTTCCAGAATATTGCCGTAGATGAGCACGGAAAAGTAGAGGATCAACACCAAGTCGCTATGTTCCCAGATAGTGAATACTGTATTACCGTTAACGGACAATACTGCCCTATCATTCATGCAACGGTGGGTGAGCTTCTCAATCTGAGACTTCTCAATGCTACCACCAGGACATCGATAGATATCGATTGCCCTTGGTTCGCGCAAATGTACATCTACGGGTTTGATGGAAACCCTACTGATGACTACCGCCTACAAGACGGAGTAAGCCTGGGCCCCGCTAATCGAGCTTCCCTTTTCTTAAAAATCAGTGAAGCTGCCACTCCGGGAGCTCATTTTTACATTTACAATAATGCGATTGAGTTCCAACAAATGCCGCATTATAAGTACCATAACAACAGTCCACTTTTTGTTATCGCTATTGCCCAGGGAGAGGAAATCGGAACGGCAATCTATGCTCCCAGCAAACCACCCGCCAGATGTGCACCCCCACCCTTCCCCAGCAGTTTTAAAGTGGACTTACTGAAACCTATTACAGATGATGAGATCACCAATACACGTCGACTCACTTTCCAGGCCAACACGCTTGATGACCCCCAAAAATATTATCGCGGGCTGAATGTCAGTATTGACCATTCACCATTCGAAGGATGTGAAGTGGTTAATCATTACGTAGAGCTTGATGCAGTAGAGGAGTGGACCTTGGTTAATGAGAGTGAATTCCCACACCCAATCCATATTCATGTTAATCCGTATTATGTTATCGAGGTGGTTGGAGAAGACCCCATGCACCACACACTCAAACTACCGTTTTGGTGCGACACCTTTCAAGTACCGCCCCATGGACATGTCAAATTCCGTACTCGTTTCAAGGATTTTACCGGAAAGTATCCTCTGCATTGCCACTTACTTTATCATGAGGATGGGGGCATGATGCAGCATGTTAGAGTTGTCAAAGATGCCTCTGAGATTCCAAAATAGCCCACTTATCTATCCAGTCATTGAATGCAAGGATCGTTAAAGTCCCTTAAGAATTAACACTTACTGGGGGCCACTTTTTGCGGGTCATGTAACTTGGGCGGAGTTGCATTACCGCAATGCTTACTCAACCAATCGCAAGCATGGATAATATCCTTTGCAAGGCCACTGATGGCATTCTGATTGAGATGAGGGCGAACAACAATTCTCAGAGAGTTTACAGACTGAGCGTTTGGCGGCATCGAATAGGCAGAAAGAACCCATCCCCGCTCACGTACTTTATTGGATATATCATATTCATTAAAATTCTTATATTTTTTATTCAGGGTCATGGCAACAACTGGGATTCTCTGGGTTTTATTCATTATTTCAAAGTACCCACTGGCCACCAGAAGTTGACGAAGAGTCTGCGCATTTTCCAAGGTGTGCTGCATAATCTGCCTGTACCCCTCATAGCCTAGACGTATAAAGTTGTAATACTGGTAGGCAACCGGCGATGCATTTCGGCTGAAGTTCAATGTGGCTGTAGGCATCTCCCCACCCAGGTAATTCACATAGAACATCAAGTCTTCATCAAAAACTGCTTTTTCACGAAAAATTATCCACCCCAATCCCGGCGGCACCAAGCCAAACTTGTGCCCGGAGGCATTGATAGATTTCACTCTTGGCAAACGAAAATCCCATTTATAATTCGGGTAGAGAAATGGATTAACAAATCCTCCCGACGCCCCATCAATATGCATAGGGATATCGTTTCCTGTTCTCTCTTCATACTTATCCAACCAGTTTTGAATCGCCCTAAATGCATCATCCTCACCGGTAAAGGTTTGCCCGGCGATAGCGACAACAGCGATGGTATTCTCATCGACCAATTCATCCAGATGTTCACTGGTAAAGCGGTAATGACCAGGCTTTAACGGTGCTATGCGCGGCTCCACATCAAAGTAGCGCATAAATTTGTCCCAAACGATCTGCACATTGGCTCCGGTAACCAGGTTAGGTTTTGAGCCGTCTTTGCCGGCTTGCTGCCTCTTCTTACGCCAATTCCACTTATGCGCCAAACCAGCCAACATGCAGGCCTCTGACGAGCCTATGGTCGCTGCGCCGTATGGCTCTACTCCCTTAGGTCCATTCCAGAGGTTGTGTAACCAGCGAACCATTCGCGCTTCCATCGCAAACAGCTGTGGATACATGTCGTGATCAATATAGTTCTTCAGATAATGTTTCTTAGCGACCTCAAATGCTTCTGACTCAGTAAAAGTTGTGACAAACGAAGATAAGTTCATCGCAGGCTTTGCGTCAGCCCAGGTTTCACTGGTTACGATAGCCTCGGCAGCCTCTGCTGAAATACTACACCGGGGAAAGTGCTTTTCTGGGATATCTTCATTGTATTCGTCAAAGAACCTATCAAATGGAGATTGCTCTTTCACTACCTGCCTCCGGCTCACTCATCAATATCAGAAAATGACTGCTGTTGATGGCCACCCTCCCCCCGCCAGGAGGGATTGTGAAAATAGAAAATTAACAAGGGAACGGTGATCGCTATAGCAATTCCACCCAGATTGAGAGCAACATAAGTTACAGGATTTTTTATCGTGAGCTGTTCTGGCGGGAAAAATGAAACTACCAAGGCAAAAACAACGGAAATTAAGCCTATTCCGGCAACAATACAAACCCCTGGCAGCCCTCCCGGGATACGAAAACTTCTGGGTAAGTCTGGTTGCGTGATCCGTAACCGAATAACCGCAGCAAACATCATTATGTACATAATGATATATAAGCTAATAGCCATCACTGAAATCAAAACAAAAGCTGTAGATACATTATCCATTAAGATATAAATGGACGAGATTGCCGCTACCACTACAAACTGTGCAAGGAGAATATTTTTTTGTACACCCACCCGGTTTTCTCGCTGAAACCAGGGCGGCAACATCCCATCCTGGGCCGTAGCCAGTAGCCCTCGACTGGGGCCAGCCAACCATGCCAAGGCACCACTTAGTGCACCATAGCCAATTAGCCAGGAAAGTGCTTGCACGGGCCATTGAATCCCAAGTAGCTGCCCAAAAGCTCTTTCGTAAGCTGTAAATAAGCCAGTTTCTACAGATATCTCTTTATAGGGCAAAATTGCAGCAATAGAGAGAGCGCCGAGGGTGAACACCAGGATGGAAATAACGGCGGCGATGGCAATTACAGCTGGATATCCTCGACGGGTATCACGTAGTTCCGACACATGCGTGGCCTGTGCTTCCACACCAGCAAAGGCAAGTAATATACCCCCGAGAAAAGCAATAGCCCCCAAACCGTTAATATGGGGAAACCAGCGCGGGTGATCATAACCATCCCGACGCACTGCTACTTCCGGGTCGGTCAAGGTCTCCCAGCCAATAGGATTACCACTCACCACCCACCAAACAGCCAGGACAATCAAAATCAAACAGGGAAATACGATACCCACCAGAAATCCAAACTGTGCCACTTTTACCAGAAAGCGGGTTCCGGTAAGGGCAATCAATGTCGCTAGCAAATAGGCAAGAATACAAAACCCACCGATATAGTAGGTATTCTGGGCGATGGTATTATCGCCCACCGCATAAGCCACCGCCGCAGCGGCAAAACCCAACTCCGTGGGATACCAAACAATGCACTCGATCCACTGCAACCATATAGCGACAAAACCCACCTTCGGGGTAAAAGCTTCACCAACCCAGGTATAGACACCCCCAGTGCGCTCTGAAAAGGCACTGCCAAGTTCTGCCGACACGAGCCCTGCAGGAATCAAGAACAGCAATGCCGCAAAGCCGATATAGAAAAACATCGTCAGTTCTTCTTGCGCCATCATCGGCAGGGTACGCAAGCTGGTAACGACCGTTGCGGCAGTTAGGAGCCCGAGAGCAGCCACAGAAAACATCTTTCTGTTGGCAATATCCGGGGTGCTCGATGCACTGCTCCCTTTTGGTCGCACTGATGGGACCTCCCTGGAGTGCAATATTTTTGCGGCAGTACAAAGAAGCAAAGCCTATCGTGGGAGTCTGCGGAATAGATGGGATAACAGAGGTGCCGCTACCAAGGCATAAGCCGCCCTTTTAGCAACGGAATTATGGAAACATAGAATTCATAGCAAGTCGGTGCCCACACCATCTTTCACCCAAGGAGAAATCGGCTAGGGCAGCGGTATGTGGCAGTTAGCCTGGAACCCCATGTTTGGTGTAGATATCGAAGCGGCCGGATTTCCCCTCCAAGGAAAGGTTGGGCTTCATATCAGCCAAATAGGGGGCAAGCTTAGGGCGCTTAACTACTGTGCGGTAGTAGCAGGCCGCCAAGGCAGGGCTCAATAAGCTATCCGCATCCTCATCAGTCCCAACCAAATGATGGAAGGCAGCCATTTCCTTTTTGACCTTGGCAGCTTTCCCCCGCGCAGGGAACATCGGATCCAGATAAATAACAGGGATGGATTCCTCCGATTGCAGCGCGAGCCACTCTGACGCCGCCGTACAGCAATCCACCAAGCTCATTCGCTCAGAAATTGCAGCCAACTCAGCATCCCCGATAGACGCCTGTCGCAGCCGGCGTATTCCATCTTTCAGCAATTGGAAAACAACCGGGTTGCGCTCCAGCATCTGCACCTCACATCCCAGCGCTGCCAGAACAAAAGCATCTCTACCCAAACCAGCGGTGGCATCGAGGACTTTGGGATGGAAGCCAGAACGCAGACCAACAGCTTTTGCTACCGGTTGAGCTTTACCGCCGCCATACTTGCGGCGATGAGCAAGTGTTCCAGCAACAAAATCCACCCATACTGGCCCGGCTGCTTTACGCCCGGTCGCACATAACTGCAGTTGCTCTCCGACACACAACACTTGGGGAAAGTCGACCACATCAGCAGGAGAAATAGCTCCAAGGAGGGGGTAATCTAACTGAGCGGATAGTTCTTCCGCTGCGGAAACATATTCTGGCGCCGCAGCGACAATAGCCAACGATGGACTCACCTGCCCTCCAGGTAACATTGAAAAAGGGAGGCGATGCTAACCCGGTTTTTGTAACCATTCCAGAGCTTGAGCGGACTCCTCTTCGGGAAAGGGACGCACCTCAGCACTGATGAAGTGACAGGCAAGGTTGGGCATAAAGCGGAGGATAGGATTATCGGTAACCACGGCTATTCGGCGGATATGCCGTTGATGCTCTCGAATAAAGCGAAAATGAGAGATCATTGCGACGAAGCTCTCCCAGCCAGCAAAATCTCCCGCATTGACTAGCAACCCTTCTATACGTCCCCGCTTGCTGATGATCGGATCAACTTGCGCGGCTAGCAACTGGAAGTCCTCAACGGTTAACTTCCCAACTGGTCTAACTTCGAGTATTCGATCACCCTGATGCCAGATATGCTCAATCATATTTTGAGAATGCGGCAGGGCCACACTTCTGTGCGGCCCTGCTTTTCGCTTAGCTCGATGTAGCTGAGTCATTACTATTGGTCAGTTATCATTACTTTCCATTCCCTCATCCTGACCGGTATCTGCCTCTGTATCTGTTTCAGTGCCATCGGCAGAGGCATCCATATCGTTAGTCGCTCCCTCTACAGCATCATTGGCTTCCTTCGTAGCATCATCTACGACCTTATCCGCTTGCTGATTTAGGTCGCCGCCCGAGTTATTGCTCGCGTCTGGCATGGCGCTAGAATCATTAGCATCCGGGCTCATGTTGCCATCTGCACCCATATTGTCGGACCCTGACATAGTAGCGTCAGGTGAGCCCCCGTTATCTGAAGACCCCGGAGGAGCGGGATCGGTTGAGTCAGAGTCCTGGGGCATTTGGGAATCGGGATTGCCCATACCATCAGGGGAATCCGAGGTATCTGCTGGGGCCATTGAGCCACCGCTACTTCCTCCACTAGAGGGGGTAGAGGATCCCCTCATCTGTTCACTCTTCTGCTCCTGCTCCATCGAGTTATAGGCTTCTTTAGCCTTATGCTCGCCGCTGCGCGACATAAAATAACCGATGATCAGTAATAAAATGATCAGGGGAATCAGTAACTTCTTCATATCTGGACCTCTCGACCCCAGGCAAACTCAAAAGAAGACATTAATCATTAAAATCGAGCCGGTTACACAGTGCTGGTCGGTGTACTTTCTCGATAACAATCCCAAACCCTGACACTCCAGCCTGTTTACAACGGTGCGCAACTTAATGAGATGCAGCGCCTGTAAAAGAAGGTCGCGCCAATACTGATAAGAATAACCCTCCTTTGGGGTTCTTCAAGGGGGAGAGCCACTTCGTAGCAGGTTGGATTGCTGTAAAGAAAGAACCAGTTACAACTGATAGTTCTAACAGGTCTGCAAGAAAGCAACTTATTAGCCCTGTTTAATAAACTTATTAAGTTGGGCAAGTATCGCGGTGGCGTCTGACTCAGCAATAACCGCCTCACAACTCCTCAGGTGTAACCTTCCGTAGCTATCCAAATTCGCAAAAATCAGATAGTTTTCACCTTGCTCCAGCTTTAAATCGCAGGATTCAAATCCCAGGCGGAAGGTGATCTCTCCACCCATTGGCCCCTTCCAAACCTGGCTGGGAACGGCAGAGTAGATATAGCCTGATATGGCTGTAATTCCCTCCTCAGACAGTGCGCTATCCACATCCCTGTGAACATCAATAATTTCTACTTGCGCCACAACCTCAGCTTGGGCAAAACGTAATTCCAAATGGGCAGTAGATGCCGAAGCTATGTCCTCAGTCGCATGCGCCGTGCTACTCACTAGGAGATATAAAATAACACTCACGATTTTGGAAAATGTCTCACAGGATATTTTTTGCGTCACAACCCTCTCCTAACTTATGCTCTTATCGCAGTAGACATAGCACAAGTAATTAGGATCGGCTTACTCTTTTTTACAGAGTCTGAAGGATAGCTAAGAGGTGAGGAAATATGGCAGAAATTCCTCTAGCGTGAAAACCAATAAAGTGGATAACCAAGCGGGCTGCTCAATGAGCAGCCCTGATAGCTATAAAATCGGCCATTTAAATACCGGTATAGGTTAAGCGATAGATTTTATGGGCAAAATCATCAGAAATTAATACGCTGCCATCAGGCATTTCTAAAAATGTAACAGGGCGCCCATAGGTGGTTTCATCCCGCATAAAACCAGTGACCAGCGGCTTGTAATCCGTGACCTCACCATCTTTAACTGTCGCCATCATTACTCGGTAACCTGATTTTTTGCTTCGATTCCAGGACCCGTGCTCAGCAACCAACAAGTTCTGTTGGTATTCCTTGGGAAACTGCCCACCGCGATAAAAGTGAATTCCAAGAGGCGCCACATGGGCATCTAAATTTAATACCGGCTTGGAATAATCAGCGGCCTTCTTACCCTGACCAAATTCCGGATCTGCAATATCGTCACCGTGGAAATAAGGATAGCCAAAATGCTCTCCTGCAAAGCTTACCTTATTGATTTCACAGGGTGGGATATCATCACCCATCATGTCCCGACCATTGTCTGAAAACCACAATTCATTAGTTTGCGGATGAAAATCAAAGCCAACGGAGTTTCTCACTCCATTTGCAATCACTTTTGTTTTCTTAGATTGCAAGTCCAGCGAAAATATTTTTGAGTAATTTTCGTTGGCATCACAGATATTACAGGGCGCGCCGACGGGCACTATCAGCTGCCCTTCACTATCAAAACGCAAAAATTTCCAACCATGATGCCTGTCCGCTGGAAACTGATCGTAAACAACCTCAGACTTCGGTTTGTCAAGATTTTTATCAATCTGGGGAAAGCGAATAATCTTATTGACATCAGCCACATATAAATCGCCATTTTTATAGGCAATACCTGTCGGCGCTTTTAAATCATCCATCAATAGCCAACGCTGATCAGCTACACCATCATTATCTGTGTCCTTGAAAGCATAAACTTTTTTCGCGCTGAAAGAACCAGAAAATACTGTACCCGACTCAGAACGTGCCAATTGACGAGCCGTCTCAACATCTTCTGCAAAGTAGCTGAGCTTAAAGCCCTCGGGTACCTTTAGGTAATCAAGGTCTATCTCAGCACTTGCAGAAGCTGCAAATAGCAAACTGGCCAAAAGTAAGTATTTCATATTTATATTCTTGCAAAATATAAATATTAACTAAAAGTGAAGATGTTGATCAACTCAGAGGTTCAGACATACATGAGCACTCATGCTTAAACACTGAAAAGCCGCCTCCCATATCGAAGATAAGCCGAAAATCAACGAAATCCAGTATTTTCAAGCGAACTGTTTGCGGTATTTACTGGGAAGAATACCTTTCTGCCGAAGAAACGCCCTTCTCATTTGTTCCTGCGACGAAAAGCCACACTGGGTTGCCACTACATCCTGACTAATCCCTGCCTCCAATATTAACTGACAGGCCTTCTCAACTCTAACCTGCTCCAAATACCGAGCCGGAGTTACACCTATTTCGCTTGTGAAGCAGCGAGAAAAATTCCGGGGGCTCATTGCTTGTTTTTTGGCCAAAAAATCAACGCTGAGAGACTGCTCTAAGTTAAGGTTTATCCATTCCAACAACGGGGAGAACCTATTATTTTTTAATTGTGCCTGCAAATAACTACTGTACTGACTCTGATCACCATCACGCTTCAGGTACAAAATCATTTCCCGAGCAACTAAAAGGGCCAGTTTTCGACCGAAGTCCTCCTCAACCATAGCCAAGGCCAAGTCTATCCCTGCACTTCGCCCTACAGAACTGTAGATTTTCTTATCTCTCACAAAAATCGCTTTGTCATCTACTTCAATATCTTTATATTTTTTTAGATCACCGATGTATTTTTCATGGGTTGTAGCCCGATGCCCTGATAAAACTCCAGCCTTAGCTAGTACTAATGTGCCACTTCCGCTAACCCCTATCCTCTCAACTTCCCTTGCCTTAACTTTCAACCACTCAAGAAACTGACTGTCATCCGTTAAGTCAAGGCAACTTTTCGCAGTACCACCACCAACTAAAAGAGTATGGATGGAATCAGCCTCGTAGAAACATTTATCTGGATGTACTTTCAGGCCAGTAGTTACTTGCCTCGGCTCCTTGCTTGCAGCCAAAAATTCAATTTTATACAGCTGATCTTCGCCGTACCCAAAATCGGCCATTTGTTTATTAGCAAACGTAAACACCTCAGCTGGACCTGTGATATCCAGGCACTGGGCACCAGAGCAAATAATGATCGATATCGTTCTCTTTTTACTTTCTTTAAGGCCCTGGTATGACGATAGAAGACTACTTTTCACGGCAAACACCTACAACTAACTTATCAACCCAGAAGGGTTCTTTATGTTTTCTCGCAAATCTAACTTGGCGTAAAAAGGCAAAATAACTCGTTGGAATTAAGTGACTTTGCGTTAGGATGTACTAACCTTGTATATTCTGTAAAGTGATATTGATATTACCTTAAAGAATAACCAGTCACCCAAAATTTGGGGCCTTTTAACTGATCAAATTTCATCCCACTTGTACTAACAAGCTGTACCAATAAAACTAACAACCTCAATTGGTACAGATGAACCAATAATTATTTCACTTACACAACGATAAATAGTATTTTCCACCCTAAAAATTTTGGCGTCTTTAGCATGCACACCAGCAAATGATTGAAGACTGTTTTTTTTGACACATCTAAATAAAATGCCAATTAAGGACCCACAACACTGCCTCAATTTTTCCACCCCGCCCCACAGACCGGGCCTGGGTGTAAAACAATCACCCAAAATTAAAAAAACTCCAAATCACAAACAAAAAAAGAACAAAAACCTACTAGAAAAATTTAAATGTAATAAAATTGCAATAAAACACTAAAGCCAAGAACTATTTACCAACTCTAACATCCAACCACTCAATCAATAGCTTTACGATCGATTCAGCAATTAGGCGCAGCTACTACATCTACCGCATGTTAAGTGAGACCCCTATCTTTACCTGAGCCACTAAAATTCTAAACTCTTCCCTTAAGAGGAGAGTCAAGGCTTTAAGTTAAGAACTCATTGTGTACTCTTCTCAGAACCTACTTTTAGCCAACACCTTCTGCCAAGATCACCGCTACCCCTTATTAATTACCAACCAAAAGTTATCGAGATAGCCTTTCCATCTTATGGATAAAATCTTTTAGTGAAGAACTGAAAATGACATAGACCTTCATAAAAAGAGCTTGAAGCCCTCAGCCCCAATATGAATCTCACAAAACATTTAAGTAATGAAGCTTGACTATCATCACAGGCCCACATCTTAAGACTCATCATTTCCAACCAAAAGGACAAGCTTCCTGCAAAATTTTACTTTATCGTCTCTTAAAACCAGCCAGGTTCACAATCACCATTATTATATTTCTGCAGCGTATAGATCAGCCATTTACAGCAGTGAAACCATGAAAAACAATACTTATGGAATTCTTTACCCTCCTCAATGTGTCGAATTAATTCTCCGACGAGACAGACACAAACATCCATCCATCCATCCATCCATCCATCCAACAACTAAATTACCAATCGAAGTGGCGAATGAGGGAAGGAACAACCTCCACTATTAACACAACCCTAAAATCTGGCGCTACACCCTTCGAATTAGAAGTATTTATGCGATCCTTTGCCTGGGGGTACTAATCAAAACTGATTCCACCAACTAAACACCTAAAAATATCCGCGACAGAAAAAACAATAAAAACTTACGACTCATACCACCTCAACTTGCACAGGTGTACCAACATAAAAAGCTGGTCAAAATATAAATCACATAAAATACAAATCCAGAAAATAATAAAACTAAGAAATTATTATTAGCGCCAACCCAACCCTAGACAACTTAATTTTCGGACTTTCCTGCTTACTTGACGGCCAATGCTCTAAAAATCAAAAAGCAAGCAAATCCATCTCTGCATACATGGCCACAAAATCAATTTTTCATAGATAGAAAATATGATTGGCAAAAAATCTCTATAAAAATGTTGGCACGTCTAATTTTTAGCAGTCGAACAAACTGAGACATCAAAGAACTGACAACCACTATCGTTTGGCTCAAAAAAAATTTCTAAAAATCTACTAGAATCAAACTAATGCTAAATCTTAGGGTCGTTAGATTTATATAAGTCTGAAAACAAGACAACACGGAAATCCAAAGATGAGCCTTGATCTAAATAGAATGGTTTGAGCGGCAACTACAAAAACAGTTCGGAAAAGATTCTGAAGATGGCAAGAGGATAAGTGAGAAAGCTATCTCTCAATACGTCATCCGCTGAGTAACCAGGGATCAAAGCCGGAAACTCTTTGCAGGGACAAACAAATAGCGGATTAAGGGAATAGTTAAGAAATTGAGCAGAATAATAAAGGGAATTTATGAAGGGGTGTAGTGCCCAAACCGAACAATCTGGGCACTATCAACAAAAGAACGACTAAAGGTAGAAATTATCTGACCTGATCGTTATAAAGGCAGTAGTTCCAACTCAACTCGGCGATTGGCCTGACGCCCAGCTTCAGAGTCATTGCTGGCAATAGGATAACGCTCACCGTAACCTACAGCCTGTACACGACCTGCAGAAACGCCCTGACCGCTGAAGAAGCCAGCAACGGAATTAGCACGCTGTTCGCTCAAGCTCTGGTTGTACACATCTGAACCAGTGCTATCGGTATGGCCGCTGACTCGAATTGCAGTTTTATCAAACTCCTGCAATACAACAGTGACCGATTCCAGAGTGTCATAGAAGTCTGTACGAATATCTGCGCGGTTAGTACCGAAGGTAATGTTACCTGGCATGATCAGGCGAATATTATCACCTTCACGCTCAACACGTACGCCGGTACCTTCCAGGCGCTGACGCAACAACATTTCCTGACGATCCATATAGTAACCAATGCCACCACCGATCGCCGCGCCACCCAGGGCACCGGTCAAGGCTCCCTTACCACGGTCTTTCTTACTGGCAGTAGCGACACCAACGATCGCTCCAGTTACAGCTCCAATTCCAGCCCCCTTGGCGGCATTACTGGTCTTACTTTCACCTGTGTAAGGGTCCAATGTGGAACAACCAACCATCGAACCCAGTGCCAGGGCTGCTACCCAATATTTCATTATTGGCTCTCCTAACGCATTTTTAAGTAACGGGTATTGAGCTACACATGTCTTGTGCAATCTCTGTATTGTTCAACACACTATCTGACTGGCGGCTGAACCAACCCAATGAAATTTTCCATAGACTAAAGCGAATTTATTGTCAGTTCTACTGACTAGTCCCCATTACGTACTAACTATTCATAACTACGTACCAATGACGGACAAAGTAGCGAGCAAGAAGTGATCAGCTTTCCGGTCTTCCACAAAATCTGTGGATAAAACTGTGCACTAATAAGCTATCCATGGCGCCAGCCGGCGTAAACTCTCGCCTACAGCGTTTTGCACATTTTTTAAACTCTTCAGTTTTCCTTTTAAAAACAACAAGTTAGAAATCTGCCTTGACGTCAAATAGCGGTGGATATCTTCTTGTTTGAGGGCAAATTTTACCAACTGCGTATGTGGAAAAGTTTGTCAATAGCCCCACACTCCACTGAGGCAATTTTTTTAGACGCTTTTGTTTTTAAAGTCACCCCCAAGAGGCAGCGAATACCTCTATGTCTGTCACTTAGTAACAAAAAAAATTTCGTGCCAGCCCCTGTGGACTTCTATAAAAACCCTTTTGTAACCACTGAATTAGTAATGCGGAGGTTTTTCATCCAGCGGCTTGCCGGCCCCCTGCATCTCAAAAGCAATCGTCCGATACTTTTCGCCCAACTCGCGCATATGTGCGAGTAGAGTGCGAATATCCGTATCCTGACGAGTAATCACATCATTTAATTGGCTTATAGTGTCTTCCTGGAAAGCCAAACGGCTCTCCAGTTCATCGACCCGCTCTACCAGAGCCTTTATTTCTTCAGTCATCACAACAACCCGTAAAGAACATCTACCAGACCGACCGCTCGACGATCCATAAATAAGCTCTGCCCCAAACGAGTTGTCACGTATCCGAAGCCCAGCCCTCTTTCCGGATCAGCAAAGCCGACACTACCACCCGCTCCCGGATGGCCAAAGCCCTGGCTACCCCCAAAGCGCAAGTCCGCCGCGGAACTGCTGCGAATAAAGCCACAACCAAAACTCACCTCAGCCTGCAATACTTTATCGTGGCCATGACTCTGCTCCTTTGCCGCTTCATCTATCAACCGCTTGGGCAAAATAGTCGGCTCGTCACAGGTGAGTTCACCGTAAACCGCTGCCAGGTCTCTCGCACTGAAGTGGCCATTGGCTGCAGGAATTAAAGCACCGCGCCACTCGGAGCTATTGGTACCCATCATCAAGCTCACCGGGTTGCTAAATGCCATCGCAACAGGCCCTTTGCGGTCTTCTTTTATGGCGCGGCCAATGGCATTTTCCCGAAGCTCTGGTAAGGGTTGTTTCAGCGGGCTGACATCGGCAATTCTCTGCGAACGATGTCCATTTGCCCCAAAGCCCCCATCAAGATTGAGGGGTTTGGCTAGCAATTCCCGATAAAGTTCCAACAAGGGTTTTTCGGCAACCCTTTCAATTAATCCACCCAAGCTCCAGCCGTATAAAAATGGGGCGTAACCCTGTGCACTTCCGGGCTTCCACCAAGGCTCGCTGCCAGCCACCTGGTCGCAAGCCGCCTGCCAATCGTAAATCAAACTGTCTTTTACCCGCTCACGGAAAGCGACAAGTCCGCTGCGGTGGCACAGCAATTGGCGTGCGGTGACAGTTTCTTTGCCTGGGGCAAATTCAGGCCAGTAATCCGCTACCGGGCGATCCAAATCCAGTTTGCCTGCGGCAACTTGCTGCATCGCCAAAACTGCAAGAACGCCTTTGGAAGATGAGAAGACATTGGCCAATGTGTCTTCAGTAAATGGCCTCTCTGCACCCCGATCCGCACTTCCCGCCCATAAGGAACAGATTAATTCTCCATGCTGGCGCACGGCAAAGGCCGCTCCTGTATCACCGCACTCGCGAAAATTTCTGGCAAAAGCATCGTAAAGAGCCTCTAAACCAGGGGCACAAAAGCCGTATATGTCCATGTATTTACGTCCAGATAATTCGGATAACTCTGTTGCAAGCCCGCAAGGGTAGTTTCTTCCACTCTGCGGCGCAAATCGGTAGTATTGCGCGCTCATAGCGAGGGATAAATATGACTCAGGAAAGCGCAATTCAAGATCAGATCCAGGGCAATCATTGCTTCGGCTGTGGCCCAGACAATGACCAGGGCCTGCGTATTAAAAGCTACTGGACAGAGAAGGATCAAACCCGCTGCGAGTTCCTTCCCAGCTCCCATCACAATGCTGGACCTGCTCAATATTTAAACGGTGGAATTATCGCTACGGTTATCGACTGCCATACCGTATGCACAGCCATCGCCGATGGTTACCTGCAAGCCGGACGAGCTGTCGGCACTGGTGACAAGATCTGGTATGCCACCGGCAAACTGGATATTAGCTATCTGGCACCGGCTGCCATCGATAAACCGGTCATTCTCGAAGCCACTATTGTTCAGCGCTCCTCCAAGAAAACTGTTCTGCACTGCAATCTCACCAGCAATGGACGCCTTTGCGCCAAGGCAGAAGTCATAGCAGTCCGCGTCCCTGATGAATGGTAAAACCATAAGCTGATAAATGGCTGCCGGCCCTGTGTTGGCCGGCAGTGACAAAGTGCGAATAACTTACAGCGCTTCGCTCTCTTCCATATCCTCCAGGCGATGGCCACAGAATTTGCAGTATTCCGCATCTGGGTCATGGGCACTACGGCTGCAGTTATCACAGCGCTGTTGCACTCGCTCCCGATGCATTTCTCCAGCCAATTCCGCCGTTAGAATGCCGGTAGGCACTGCAATAATTGAGTAACCAATCAGCATGGTCATTGCAGCAATGCCCTGCCCCAAAGGCGTTTGCGGAGAGATATCGCCATAACCAACGGTTGTGATGGTCACAATGGCCCAATAAACACTCGTGGGAATACTGGTAAATCCGTGACCTGGCCCCTCCACCACAAACATCAGGGAACCAAAAATAATGCACATAACCAAAACACTGGAGTAAAACACCAGGATTTTGCGCCGGGCCAGCCCGAGGGCTCGCAACAAGACGTTGGCATCACGTAAGTAGCGAACCAGCTTCAGGATTCGGAAGATCCGCAGCACCCGCAACAGGCGAATCACCAAAAGATAGGTGGCGCCAGTATAGAGAAGCGCCAAGTAACTGGGGAGAATTGCGAGCAGATCCACAATCCCATAGAAACTGAAAATATATTTGCGGCGATTCACCGTGCAATATATCCGGGCGATATACTCAATGGTGAAGAGGCCAGTAAATACCCATTCCAGGCCGATGAGTAAGTGCTCATAGCGGTCGCGCACCGTACCTATGGAGGTCAGGAGCACCAAACCCACGCTGATCAGGATCGCCCAGATCAAAAAAACATCAAAATTCCGCCCTGCCCGGGTCTCGGTTCCGAAAATTACCTCATTGAGCAGTTTGCGACGTCCCGTCAACGCCATCTATCACCTCAACTACGCTGCTGTTTCATATTGCGGCAAAATTCTAACCTCTCAGGCTTCAGGGGTCGCCCCATTTTCAACATCGTTTACAGCGGCTTTGACATCCTGCGCACCTCGGGCACAATTCCCGGCATTTTCAGCAAATACCAACGGAGTATTCCCAGCCATGGCTAAGGAGAATCGTCTCGTCTATTCAACTGACCTCGGTCGAATTAAAGAGGAATCCAGGACAGAGAAGCGCCATGATGGAGATGGCATAGTTCGAATCCAAAGGGAAACCAAGGGCCGCAAAGGAAAAGGGGTGACTTGCGTGCGCGGGCTGCCAGGCACTGACAGCGAACTCAAGCTGCTCCTGGCAGAGCTCAAGAAGCGCTGTGGCTGCGGTGGCGCCCTCAAAGATGGGGTGATTGAGATTCAGGGTGACAAGCGTACTGAGATCAAAACATTCCTTGAATCTCGCAACCACACGGTAAAGCTGGCCGGCGGTTAGCCGGCTTTAAGCAGTCGCAGTGGCTTTAACTGCAACTGCTTTTCCCGCTCCAAACACTGACTCAGCAAGGCGGCTAGCTGGATATGATAGTGCTCCAGAATCGCAGCGCGAATGTGTTTGCAACGCGATTCCATAACCTGCAGAGAATCCAGCACTTCCTGTCTCCCTTGTGGCAGCTGCCTGAAAGGCTCCTCCTGAGCTTTCAAATTTATTGCCGCAGCCACCCCTTGCTCTTTTAATAGAGCCGAACTTTCCACTGCCGCTACTATGGCATCTATCTCTCGCAAAGACAGCGCTGTATATTTTTGCAGCAGCTCCCTTTCATTCAATTCTGGTGATAGGTGCTGGGCAAATATTGCCAGCGAGTGGCTATAACCGGCGAGCCGATCCAGATGCGGTGCCAAGCTATCGTAGGCGGCCAAATGGCGCAGCTGATTCCTGGCTGTCTGACGCTGATCCGTGGGCATAGTTACCAGGGATAGACACAGGCGCTGATAGAAAACACCATAAATCTGCTGTAATTGCTTGTGTGACTCCTCCAGTTCAGCGCGCTTAACAGCGATCTGCTCTTGAGCTCCTGCAAGGCTGGCCCCCTTCAAGCAAAAGTCTTCAGCGGTAAAAGGGATTTTGCCGCGTATCAGCGCCGCTCCCAGCTGCATTGTAAAAACCCTGATCTGCAAGTCCTCCCGGCGTCCACGCAAATCACGCAACTCCACCAGTTTACTGCGCAGCCAATCGATAGTGCCCTGCAGATCCAGCGCCTGCATTTCCGCAGAGGATGGCCTGCGCAGAGGCATCAGGGCCAAGGGTGCCAGGCGATTGAAATACTCGTCCAGTACCTCAGCAGACTCCTCTGACTCCTTACTTGAACTCAGTAAAAGTCGGTTTTCGACCATCTCACAGTCTTTGCCAGCAACTTCAGAGGTCACAGCGGTTGCCAGCCCGGCAAAGTCCACAAACATGGATTGCAGGGGTATCGCAGATCTAACCTGCCCCACAAATTCCCGCTCAATCAACACCGCTACACATTCACTGTCGATCGCCTGCTGAATATCCCAGGGGTCCCTGGCCTGCGTCATAGCAGCCTCAACCACATCGCAGGTATCAACATCCAGGTTCTCCTGCATCCAGCGAACGGCATCGGGAATATTTGCACAACTGCGTCCCAGCGCCTGGGCTTCACGATTAATTTCTGTCACCAAGAGATCTGCGTGCACTAACCGGTGCCACTTTCTGGCGAAGTCTGCCAACGCATCACTACCTATTATCTGTGCCGCAATACCGTCAGCCCTCTCCTGTAGCATTACGGCACTGCCTGCGGTTAAGCGGCAATGCAGTGCCTCCAGGCGCTGCAAGATAGGGAGCAAAATATATCCACCTGTCACTAGCATACGGTGAAATGGCGCGGCCAATGCTCCCGGAGCATTATCCGGGCTAACAACACTGCGCTCATTTTCAAAAGCCCACTGCATCAGTTCCAATCGCTGCACGGTGCCGTAAGTCAACCAACCAAGTGCGCCGAGCAAACGGCCGCGATAAAAGGCGAGCCCCCGGCCCACGAGTGCCAGGACCTCCTTTCCGTTCAATGAGGCGACGCTGGCAAGCCCTACCGTAAGTGGTAAATTCTGCCTAAAAACCTGGAAAAATCCCGGCTGGGACAGAATATGGGAGTCTGCACTTACAAAGACCTGGCTGATCTTTGGCAGCCCTAGCTTATCGACCAATGAATTAATTAACTTCAAGGCCTCCTTACCTTCAGAGGGCAACAGCTGACGGGGCTCCGATGAATCTCGCAAACGGGAGGATAAGCAGAAAAATGGCCAGACAAACAGCAGACCAACAAGCAGGGCGAGAAGTACGGTTAAAATACTCAGCGACACCCCCACCCAAGTAAGTTCTCCCTGCCAAACAGCCATAGGGATTTGCCATAGAGCATATCCACTGGAGAAAACACAAGCGAACAGTACCAACCAGAATATTGAAGGCACGATTACTGCTTTGACCACTCCCCAAACTGCCTTTCCCTGACTCGTGACACTGTCAGCCTGTAATCGGCCTGCATCAGATAAATACCTCTCAACCGAATCCCGGGAGCCTTCCGGCTTTATTACTGGATTGCCTGCGGCAGGAGTGGATGAAACGACTTTCTGGGGCTCGTCTGCTTCGAGAGTTTTCTGGCTAACAGGAACAAAAGGGTCAGTACCAGCGCGCGACTTATCCGGCGCATCCACCGATGCAGCATTGACCTGGGCCTTGCGCCGCTGGGCGACTTTTATCTTTGCAATCAGCTCGCGGTTATCAAATCGTCCCGCCGGACAAACCTCCACTCGCAGGCCAATTTTCTGCAGACTGGTGCAAAACTCCAGCGCCTGGTCAGAAACCAACCGATCTTTAATTACCCAGCCTTTTAGTAGCAGCCTGCGCGCCTGGGGCTCCGAGATAGAGAACAACTTCGCCACATCCCGGATAACCGGACCCGGTTCTTTGGCGTGAAGCGTCCTTCCCGTGGAAACCACCTGGTACAAATCCTGGCCCGCCATCTCCCTCTCCTGTCACCAAGTGACGCAAATTGTCACATTTATTACATCTTGCGCGGAGAGTAAAAGATTCAGAGAAAATCAGTTGCGCACCAGTTCTCACCAAGCCAGTTCAAAAACAAAAATGGCAGGAAAGAAGGCAAAGTTCACAGTTTTTCTGGCACGCTTTGCCAATTTAGGAAGAAATCAGGGAGTGAATATTGCTAGAACACGCGCCGCCAGATCTGGAATAGACAACCCCTTATCTCTCGGCTTATACCAACTGTATGTGTGACTCAAGGCACCAACCAGCAAACGCCTTACCAGAGCGGGATCACCACCGGGACACTCGGCGGCCTTAATAGCGTCCAGCCATATCTGCTCATACTCCTCCCTTAGGCGCAAAACCTCCTGCTGACTCTCTTCGGATAGGCTTCTCCACTCCACCACCAGGATAGAAAAACCCGGTACTGCCAATCCATGAATAGCCTCTAATTCACACTGAATACAGGCCTGAAGCCTCTCTTGCGGTGTTCGACTCTGTTCCGCCGCGGTTCGCATTCGCGCACCGGCAAATATCGTCACCTCCCGCATTACTTCACAGAGAATCTGCTCCTTACTGGAGAAATGATGAAAAATACTGCCAGACAAAATACCCACTTCCGCAGCGAGATCCCGCACTGTTGTCCGGGCAAACCCTTTTTGCTCAAACAACCGCGCCGCAGCATTCAGCAAACGTCCACGGGCAGATTCAGGATCTGTTAGCACTCCCTCTGCCACCAAAGCACCTACCAGCTGCTGCGGCGATAACTCTTCGGGAACTCTCACTAAATCCTGCCCACTTTCAATCACGAACCACTCCCCGTATTGATCAATTTGAGTCAAACATCTTAACGGCCCTGAGAATTTTTAATCAAATAGGCGCCAAGTATTGAATACCAAGCGCTTGCTTGGTAGCGTTAAGCTATTCTGCGTTTTCCCACACGCAGGCGCAAGCGCCGACAAGAACAATAAAAACTGAATAAGCCGTAAGGCCGTAAAAAAGGAAACTTTCATGCGCTATCAAAGCCAGCTGCGCTCCGGCAGCTTTAGCGAGCAAACCTATATCGTCACCGGTGGCGGCAGCGGTATTGGACGCTGCATTGCCCACGAATTGGCCAGCCTCGGCGCCCATGTAGTATTGATCGGGCGCAAACTGGACAAGCTGGAAAGGGTTGCCGGCGAGATCAACAACGATGCTGGCGAGTGCAGCTTATTCAGCCTGGACATCCGCGATGAAGAAGGGGTGCAGGAGACAGTGGGGCAAATAGTCCAGGCCCGGGGCCAAATTCACGGATTAGTGAACAATGCCGGTGGCCAGTTCCCCTCACCCCTTGAGCAGATCAACACAAAAGGGTTCGATGCTGTTGTACGCAGTAACCTGCTCGGTGGCTTTTTAATGTCCCGAGAAGTTTTTGTTCAATCTATGAAACAGCACGGCGGCAGTATCGTAAATATCACCGCAGATAACGCCGGCGGTATGCCAATGATGGGCCATTCCGGTGCCGCTCGAGCAGGCATGGAAAATATTACCGAAACCTCCGCCTTAGAGTGGGCACCTTTTGGGGTTCGAGTTAATGCTGTAGCGCCAGGCTATATTCTCTCCAGCGGCTTTGATACTTACGACCCCAAATTCCTGCGCGAGCTATTACCGGGTTTCCGAGACAGTATTCCCCTCTATCGATTGGGAGAGGAAGCGGAAATTAGTGGGGCCGTGTGCTTCCTGCTTTCCGATGCCGCCAGCTATATCACTGGACAAACGCTGCGTATCGATGGTGGCTCGAGTCTCAAACATCACTCTCCCCTTTGGCAGCCACAGGCGGCCCGTAACTCTAAGCGCTTCAACGGATTCCATCGCAAACGCCGGCCGCAGGTAGTGGAAGAATTGGAAGCGGAGGGCAAGCTCTAATGCAGCCGATTGATTCCCAGCTCGACAACCGCTCGGCAGAGTTCAATGACAACCAAGCTGCCATGCTGGAACAGATCAACCATTTTCGTGAAGCTGAGCAACGTCCGGTACAGGCAGAGAAAAGTAAGGCTGCGCGCTATCGTGACAGGGGCTGGCTGCTGCCAAGGGAGCGCCTTAATTTATTGCTCGACCCCGGCGCACCTTTTGTTGAGCTGTGCTCCCTTGCCGGCTATAAACTTTTTGACGACCAGGATGGTACCGGTGCCGGTGGCGGAGCCATTTGTGGCATTGGCCAGGTCAGCGGACAACGTTGCATGGTACGGGTGGATAACTATGCCGTAAAAGGTGGCACCATCTCACCAGCCGGGATGGATAAAGCCCTGCGAATGCAGAGGATCGCTCTGGAGAATCATTTGCCGATTGTCGCCCTGGCACAAAGTGGTGGTGCCAACCTGATGTATGCCAGCGACACTTTCGCTCCCGGTGGACGCGGATTTGCTAACCAGGCTCGAATGTCCGCTGCCGGTATTCCGCAAGTAACCGTGGTACATGGCGGCGCTACTGCTGGCGGTGCTTACCAGCCAGGCCTGTCAGATTATGTGGTCATGGTACGCGGGCAAACCGGTATGTATCTGGCTGGGCCGCCGCTACTGAAAGCAGCCACCGGTGAAATTGCCGATGCGGAAAGCCTCGGTGGAGCGGAAATGCACTGTACCGAATCCGGCAGTGGCGATTACTTAGCTGAGAACGACGCCGATGGTATCCGCATAGCAAGGGAAATTATTGCCACCCTACCCTCACCCATTAAAAGCTCAGTACAAAAAGACTACCGAGACCCATTACACCCTATCGACGACCTGCTCGGCCTGATTCCAGCAGATAGTAAAAAGCCCTACGACGTGCGCGAAATACTAGCTCGTATCGCCGACGGCTCTGCCATGCTGGATTTCAAGCCGGAATTCGACCGACAAACCGTATGTGGCCATATTCGTATCGAAGGCTTCCCTGTGGGAATTATTGGGAATAATGGCCCCATCACCCCCAAGGGCGCCAACAAGGCCGCGCAGTTTATTCAGTTGTGCGAACAGAGTGGCACGCCACTGCTGTTTTTACATAACACCACCGGCTTTATGGTGGGTACCGAGGTGGAGCGCAACGGCATCATCAAGCACGGGGCCAAAATGATTCAGGCCGTGGCCAATGCCAGCGTACCAAAACTCAGTATTGTCGTGGGCGGTTCCTATGGGGCCGGCAACTACGCCATGTGCGGTCGCGGATTCGATCCCCGCTTTATTTTTGCCTGGCCCAATTCCCGCACCGCAGTTATGGGCGCAGCCCAGGCCGGCAAGGTAATGCGCATCGTCACCGAGCAAAAAATGCAACGCAGTGGCAATGTGGATGAGACTGTATTGGACAAATTGGAAAATGACACCAGCGCATTTATGCATGGCAATTCCGATGCTCTCGCCTGCAGTGCACGCCTCTGGGATGACGGCATTATCGATCCCCGCGATACACGCAAACTTTTAGGTATGTTGCTAGAAATTTGCAATGAGGCCGAGCAGAGAAAACTCAATAAAAATACCTTTGGCGTAGCTAGGTTCTAACGAAAAACCGGGGCAACAAGGAAGTGCGGTTGCCCATTAACACAATCACCGGGTTCACACTTCAAGGCAGGGAAAACAATAATGATATTTAGCGATCAACACCGGGAACTGCAGCGCACTGTACAAAACTTTGTACAGCAGGAAATCAATCCCAATGTGGCGGAATGGGAAAAGGCCGGCCGCTTTCCTATCCACGAAATTTTCCAACAACTGGCCAACCTGGGCCTGCTGGGCATCAGCAAGTCCACGGACTTCGGTGGTCTGGGCCTCGACTTCAGTTACGAAACCGTTTTCCTGGAAGAGCTGGGCAGCGCCCACTGTGGCGGCGTACCCCTGTCAATTTCAGTGCAAACCTCCATGTGCACCCCGGCTCTGGCTAATTTTGGCAGCCAGGATCTGAAAGAGCAGTTCCTGATTCCCGCTGTGAGTGGCGAGATGATCGGTGCAATTGCCGTTTCCGAACCCGGCGCCGGTTCCGATGTTGCTTCGATTAAGACCACCGCCAAGAGCGATGGCGACGACTATGTGATTAACGGCAGCAAGATGTGGATCACCAACGCCCCCTGCGCCGATTTTTTCTGCACCCTGGTCAATACCAGTGAGGGCAAAGCCCATAGCAACAAATCCCTGGTCATTATTCCGGCGAAAACGCCTGGTGTGCGCATCGGCGAAAAACTCGACAAATTAGGCATGCGCTCATCGGAAACCGCTCCCATCTTTTTTGACAATGTACGGGTGCCCAAACATTTCCGTATCGGCGATGAAGGTGCCGGATTCCTATTGCAGATGCTTCAGTTCCAGGAAGAACGCCTCGCCGGCGCCGCGCTGAACTTAAAAGGCCTGGAGCACTGTGTAACCAGCACCATCGACTATGTGCGCGAACGTCATGCCTTTAAAGCGCCATTGATCGACAATCAAACTATCCACTTTGCCCTCGCAGAAATGCAGACCGAAGTGGAGTGCCTGCGCTCTCTAACCTGGCGCGCGGTGGAAGCTTATGTGGCAGGTGAAGATGTCACTACCCTTGCTTCAATGGCCAAGCTCAAGGCTGGTCGCCTGTCCCGCTCTATTCCCGATCAGTGCCTGCAGTTCTGGGGTGGCATGGGCTATATCGAGGAGACTGTAATCAATCGCGCTTACCGGGATAGCCGTCTCACCGCTATCGGCGGCGGTGCAGATGAAGTAATGCTCGGCATTATCTGTAAGCTGATGGGCATACTGCCCAGCAAACGCAAACCCACCGCGTGAGGTCAGGCCATGGAGACAATTATTGATGAAACCATCGGCATCGCCCGCCATCTCACGCTAAATCGCCCGCAACAGCGCAACGCCATCAGTTTGCAAATGGTAGATGAGCTTCTGCAAAAACTCGCAGAAGCTGAAGAAGATCCGCAGGTGCGAGCGTTGATACTGCGGGGTGCAGAACACAACTTCTGCGCCGGTGGCGATATTGCCGATATGCTCAATGCTCAGCAGGGCGCGAGCGATGGAAATAGTGATGTATTTTTTCACCTAAACCGTCGTTTCGGTGAATTGATGGAGCGATTTAATCGCACCCCTTTAATAGTCATTGCAGTACTGGAAGGTGCCGTAATGGGCGGTGGTTTCGGGCTCGCTTGCAGTGCCGATATTGCCATCGCCGATCGTAGTTGCCGCTTTGCCCTTCCGGAAACTCGCTTGGGTTTACCGCCTGCACAAATTGCTCCCTTTGTCGTGGCACGAGTCGGCCTCTCCCAGGCCCGGCGCCTGGCCCTCAGCGGAGCAAAAGTCAATGCACAGCAGGCCTTGGAAATTGGGTTAATCCACCAGTTGCTCGATAATTCCGAAGCCCTCGAAGGCGCGCTGCAGGAACACTTGGGCGCGATCAATGCCTGCGCTCCCGGCGCCCTGGCAACGACCAAGCAGATCTTGCTGGATGCTGCACGGGTAAGCGATGAGACTGCCCTCGGCCAACTGCTCGACGGCGCTGCGCAGCAGTTTTCCCGTGCAATTCAAGGCCATGAAGGGCGCGAAGGCGCCCGCGCATTTCTGGAAAAACGATCACCGGAGTGGCAGCACTGATGTCGACAACAGAGACCCTGTTAATCGCCAATCGAGGCGAGATCGCACTGCGAATTATGCGTACTGCTCGGGCGGAAGGCTATCGCACAGTCGCCGTCTACAGCGATGCGGACTGCGATGCACTTCACGCACAGACTGCCGATATCGCCGTAGCCATTGGCGGGCAGACTTCGGCGGAGTCCTATCTGGATATCCAAAAAATTCTCGCCGCAGCTAAAAAATCCGGAGCCACTGCCGTCCACCCTGGCTACGGCTTTCTCGCTGAGAATGCGGAATTTGCCAGCGCTTGTGAAGAGAATGGACTGAGCTTTGTTGGCCCGAGTGCCGAAGTCATAGAAATGATGGGCAACAAACGCAAAGCCAAAGAGTTTGTTGCCGCTGCCGGCGTACCCTGTATTCCAGGCTTCCAGGGGGCCCAGGACGACGACACCCTGATCGCCGAGGCGAGGCGCATTGGATTCCCGTTAATGATTAAAGCTGCCGCAGGCGGTGGTGGGCGCGGCATGCGCCTGGCTCACGAAAACAACGAGTTGGCCTCCCAGTTGCGCGCTGCCCGCAGTGAATCCATGAGTGCATTCGGCAGCGACGAGTTGATTCTGGAAAAGGCACTGGTCAACGCTCGCCATATCGAAATCCAGGTATTTGCGGATCGTCATGGCAACTGTATTCACCTAGGGGAGCGGGATTGCTCCGTACAGCGACGCCATCAAAAAGTGGTCGAAGAGTGCCCTTCCCCAGCGGTCGACACCCAGCTGCGAGAAAGAATGGGGCAAGCCGCTGTCGACGCCGCGCGAGCCTGCGGTTATTTAGGCGCGGGCACCGTAGAGTTTCTACTCTGCCCTAACGGCGAGTTCTATTTCCTGGAAATGAACACCCGGTTGCAAGTAGAGCACCCGGTAACAGAAATGGTAACCGGTTTTGACCTGGTAGCTTGGCAACTGGCAGTAGCACGCGGCGAAGCCCTGTGCGTTTCCCAGCAGAGAGTCACCCAGCAGGGGCACGCCATTGAAGTCCGCCTGTATGCCGAAGACCCGGAACAACAATTCCTGCCCCAGGCCGGAAAAGTACTCCACTGGGTAGCGCCAAAGGGACAAGGAATCCGTATCGACCACGCTTTGAAAAATGGTTGTGAAATCACGCCATTTTACGACCCCATGCTAGGCAAATTGATTGCCTGGGGGCAGGATCGAGAAGAAGCTCGGCGCAAGCTAACCCAAGCCCTGACCCGGCTGGAATTTATCGGCCCCAAAAACAATATCCATTTCCTGCAGAAGATCCTGGCCGAATCACAGTTTATCGCTGGCGATGCCGATACCAGTTTCCTCGACCAAAACAGCACGCTGACATCCGCAGAACCAGTTCCAGCAGTAATTGCAGCCCAAGCCACATTACTTAATCACTTGCACCAAGCCAACCCTCAGGATCAGCGTAGCGGCCGCAGTGACTGGCGCAGTGGCGACAACAGCGTGCCGATCAACTACCGACTGGAAATTTCAGGACAAACCCTAAACTGTGAGCTGCTGGCGTTAGTAGATAATTCTTATCAAATCTCAGTAGGCGACCAGCAGTTCCTGATTCAGTGGGTCCATTTTGAGAAATCACAAAAAGAAACTGGAGTTTATAGTGCTGAACTCCTGCTGGATGGCGTTAGCCAAAAGAGACTGTTCCTAGCCAACCAAAGCAATCTGCACCTCCTGTTAGACGGCAGGCAATTTCATTTTGTCGATATCACCCACGCCCCCGCCAAATCGAGCCTTAACGAAGGCAGTGGCCGCATCACGGCCCCTATGGACGGTTGCCTGGTGCAGGTATTGGTTGAGCCCAATCAAAGAGTTCAGCGGGGAGACACTATCGCCTTAATGGAAGCTATGAAAATGGAGCACGCCCTGCGCGCAGACCGTGACGGTACCGTAATTAAACTGGGCGCCTGTGAAGGAGACCAGGTACGCGGTGGCCAGCTGTTAGTTCAGATCGAAGCCGCTCCCACGGAAACCGCCAAAATCCCCAGCGACGCTACTTCCTAAAGGAAATCAGCATGTACGATATTGATGCCTCCCGTATGGCAAGCCCCTTCTATGACGAAGGCCATCAGGAATGGCGCACCCAGTTGCGCCGCTTTGTCGACCGCGAGATTACTCCCTACATTACTGAATGGGACGAAGACGGCCAGCTACCCGCCGAGCTTTGGAAAAAAGCCGCAGAAGTTGGCCTTCTGCAGATGAGTTATCCGGAAAACTACGGCGGTATCGAAACCGATGTCTTCCATATGATTGTTGCCGCAGAGGAGTTAGCCCGCCCCGGCGCTGGTGGCCTCTACGCCAGCCTAATGGTCCACGGCATTGCCCTTCCCCCATTATTGCACTATGGCAGTGAGGCCCTAAAAGATCAGGTTATTCCCTCGGTATTACGTGGCGAAAAGCATATTTCCCTGGCTGTTACCGAGCCAGGCGCAGGCTCCGATGTAGCCAATCTTCAGTGCCGCGCAGAGCGTGATGGGGGTGACTATATCGTTACCGGCGAAAAGACCTATATCACCGGCGGTATGCGCGCTAACTGGTTTACTACTGCCGTGCGCACTGGCGAGGAAGGCTTCGGCGGTATCTCCCTGCTCTTAATCCCTGCGGATGCCGAAGGCGTTAGCCGGCAGCTGCTCGATAAAAAGCAGGGCTGGTGGTGCTCCGATACGGCCAGTATCTTTTTTGAGCAGGTGCGCGTCCCTGTGAGCAATCTAATTGGCGGTGAGAACCAAGGTTTCTTACCCATAGTACACAACTTCAATCGCGAGCGCCTGGGCATTGCCGCCTCTTGTGTAGAGTTCAGCCGGGTCTGTTTGCAGGACGCCATTGAGTGGGCCCAGGAGCGCCAGACTTTCGGAAAGCGTCTCGCCAATCACCAGGTGATTCGACACAAGTTTGCCCAGATGCTTCAACGTATCAATGCCACCCAAGCCTATCTGGACCTCTGTGCCTGGGCAGAGCAACAACATCAGCTCAAAGTAGCGGATATCGCACTACTCAAAGTCCAAGCCACAGAAACCCTTGAGTTCTGCGCTCGGGAGGCTATGCAGGTATTGGGCGGCGCTGGCTATATGCGCGGCAGCCGTGTTGAGCGAATCTATCGTGAAGTGCGGGTGAATGCGATTGGTGGCGGATCTGAAGAAATTATGCGGGATCTAGCGTCCAGGCAAATGGGGATTTAAGGTAGCCTTTAAGGCAAGGATAAAAGCCTTGCTAAGCCTATTTATAACTCAGTCCCGCATGGATGTGGGACTGAGTTAGCGAAAATCCCGCTTAAATTAACCCTGCTTCTTTTCTTCGATAAAGTCCCTTACCTGCTCACTTAGTACGGCCATAGGAACATTGCCATTTCTCAGAATGATTTCATGGAAGTCCTTAATATCGAAGTCCTCACCAAGTTCATTTTGCATCAGTTCTCGCAAGGCGAAAATCTCGAGGGCACCAGAATCATAAGAGGTAAGCTGCGCAGGCATAACCGCCATTCGGTCCATCAGAGTCCTCGGGCCTTTAGCAAATGAAGCTCCAGAATCCTGCAAAAACTCCGCAACCTTTTCATCACTCCAACCGAGTACATGCATTGCGGTATCCGCTACCATACCTCGCGCAGGCCATGCTCGCCTTAGGATCTTGGTTGACCCATACTGATACATTCCCGCTTCTTCCGCTAGATGTTCAGAGTACCTACCCCAACCTTCAGCAAACGCAGAGTTAGACAAGGCATCTTCTATTTTATGAAACTTCTCTTGCTCCTGTACGAGAGCAATTTGCATATGATGGCCCGGGTACCCTTCGTGGATAGTAACCTTTTCTGCAGAAGCGTAAGACTCATCCTTGTAAGTTGTCGGATCATATCCAAATCTCGCCTTGCGCTCCTTGGTGCCCGGAATATAGTGTGCGCTGCGACCTGAGCCCTGTTCATGCTCAGGGATAGCTTTTACTTCCATTTCGATCAAAGGCATTTCATGGAAGAAGTCAACGGTTAAATCTCTAGACTTATCTACCAGGCGCTCATAAAACTGATGCATTTCATCAGCGCTATTAAATTTCTGAGTTTTATCCTCACTGGCCCTTGCCACTGCCTTAGAATAGGAATCTACTTGATAGAACTCCTTGCCTAAGCGAACCACTTCGCTCTTGTTTGAGTTGACAGCCCTTAAACCCAACTCAAAAACTTCTTCAGGTGTTCTCTGCAAAGTCGTATAAGAACGATACTGAGCCATATAACATTCACGGCCATTAGGAATCGCATGGATACCAAGCTCCGCTCTGGCTTCAGGTAAATAGGCAGACTCTAGAAAATTCTTGTAATTCTCCATTGAGGGGATAACTTGATCTGAAAGCACTTGCTTGAATGCAGCTTCAAACTCAGGGTCCCCAGCTTTCTTCGCTAACCCCAAGAACGGGTGCTCATCGATAGGTACTTGGGTCAAGCCATCAACTTGCTGAATGACTCGCTTAACCACACTCTGAGGTGCGGAGTAACCTTGCTCTAACCCCCGGCGGAGATTGGCTATTTCTTGCTCATAGTAACGAGCCGCGTCAAGCCAACGTTCAATCGCATCTGCCTTTTCTTGGGCTGTTTCAACCGGCTGAACCTCGGTCAAAAAGCCAAGAATGATATGAGGCCCAAACATATGATCAACAGACCAGAGTTCAGTCTTACACACCCTTAGGCCAACATTGGACTCTAATCGCTCTTTCAGTTTGAAGTAGAATACCTTCTCTTGATCACTTTTTAGACCATTAAGATCTATCTCTGCCAATTTATTGAGTATTCTGTCCTCAGATGCCGCTAGAGAGGCAGCGTTACTGGGGGAGTTACTTAAAAAAAGGTTGTGCCTGTCCAGCTCCATATCTGAGAAGTAAGCGTACGGCTGGAAGTTTTCTAAATAAGCTTCGGCATATTGATCCGCTAGATCATGGAGTAGCGCCGAGTTGTCAATAGCTTCCCTACCGGCCACTTCAGTTTGGTTATCAGTAACTGAGCATCCCATTAGGACCGATGAAACTACCAATACACCTAAACCCGCTCTTTTTACATTAATCATTCTTATAAGACCGCAACATAAAACTCATTAAAAAGGTTTCTACAAAGAAAACTTCAACTTCCTGTTTTATAGTAGGCACTGTAACAAAATGAGTTTCAACACCTCAAATGCGGAATATCGGCGAAGCGAGGATATTTATAGATAAATCCCAGAGATAGAGCGCGGAACTCGTTTAATTGGCAGAGTCATAAATAACAAGCGCTAGCAACTTGACATAGAGACCACCTTAACCTCCCTTAACCTCCCTTAACCTATGCACTTGAAGGGTATGGCGATGCATAAGAAGCCCACTTTGATAAAAATGGGCTTCTTAAAGAACAGTAATTCCTTATAACACCGATGAATGTTACTTCATTTATATTACGGCACTAACTGGTAGCTATTACCTAAGTCGTCTTGTACCACCTCAGCAATACCATCGATGGCGGAAACTTCTAATGGCTCACTTAGAATGCGACTTCTAAATGTCCAGCCTTCTGGCAGATTGAGGCGACTTCCCAGGTCTTTTAAATCGTCAAACTGAAGATCAGAGACCTCAATACGACTAAATGATTGCATAATATACACCTGCCCATTGATATCAGTTAGCTCATAAACACGACGGCCTTCATAAAACAACCAAGTATTATTCCTTAGTACTTGTCCAGGAATATAGGAAACACTTTCTCCGAGATCAGAACTATAATTCATGGTAGTCAATAAGCGCATTTCTAAGTCACCGAAAAAACGGTGTTCATCATCCGGACTGGGTGAGACAATATCGCCACCTAAAATTTCATCCACCACAAAAAAACGCGGCCCATTAGGGATTGCAAAAAGCGAACCATACTCAATTTCTATATCGCTGAAGTTGATAGCATTCCACTGATTTTGGGGACAAAAATTAACACCCGGGGTACCCCAAATCTCTGTTGACTCCTCAGCTCCGTCTAGATAAGACAGTAATATCTCACAATAGCGAAAATTAAAGAGTGGACCGCCAGCTTGCAATGGTTCCTCAACCGTAGTATTTCGCAAGAAATCTAAAAAGTGTATGGCCAATTCCTCGCCTACATCGTCTTGAATAAAGTGGCCTGCAGCAAAGCGCCTATGATCACCATCATCCGAACCTGGTACATGCTCCACCCACTTCTGTTGCGTTTCAATACTCCCCAAGTTGATATCATACTCACCGGCATTAAACATAAAAGGGTTGTGAAAAGCTCCAAGTGTTTTCCAGGCAGAAAAATTCTGCATTTCAATACCTACCATCATCGCAGGAAATGCTCGTATTGCCGCTTTATACTCAATATTTGGGTAGGGGGCGTTATACGCAATTACTTCCTCATCACTTAGCAGGTTAATAGTCAATGTTTGTACCACATCTCCAGCAATTAATTCCGGTACACTAGAGGCATAGTTAATCCATTGTTGGAATCCCTCCACCCTATCAGTCGATTTTGAAGTAAAGAATGTTTCTGCATCACCCAGTGATTCATCAATCTCAAAAGTCGGGTATATATAAGGATTTCCCCCCAATGGAATCACCGGAAGGTCACCATTCGCGACAACTAGCCTTCCGATAACTTGTGGCATATCACCTGCAATACGAAGACCAATAACACTTCCCCAATCTTGTACAAACAGATTAATATCAGTTAAATTTAACTTATCAATAAACGCCTTAGTCCAAGCAACATGTTGTTCATATTGATGAACTGTGACGTCGATCGGCTTGTCTGACCTTCCCATTCCAATATTATCTGGTGCAATCACTCGGTAACCGGCATCAGCAAGGATCGGGATCATTTTTCGGTATAAATAGGACCAGCTGGGTTGACCATGTAGTAACAGTATAACTTCGCCATTATTAGGCCCAACATCCACGTAATGCATATTTAAGCCGTCAATTTCTACGTAACTTGGCTCAAACTCATATCCTGAAAGGGAGTCAAAACAGGCATCGGGAGTAACAATGTATTCCAAACCCGTAGCGGTTGCATGTATTTCACTTTCAGACAATTTACAAGCATCGCTATTTGGGCCTGTAACTAAGGGAATCTCTGTCCCAGAGACATCTTCAGAGTCATCCGAGTCACAAGCAACCAATAGGGAACCCAAAAAGCAGATACCGAACAGGCACCGGAATAGAGAGATATATTGGTGAGTTATAGATATAGAGACAAAAGAATAATTCATAATATAAACCTTCCTTTTACATTAAATAAAAATTCCTTTAACTGGAGAGGATATTCATATCACCATCAGAGCATCCACCTATGACAGAATTGTGCGGATGGTGAAAAACTCCGCACGACCAGAACTGTTGGAAGTTTTATCATTAATTAAACAGGGAAAACTCTATAAAAAAAGCACATAACTAACTTCTGCCAATTTAAAAACCAGAGATACATAAACTTATGCTTAGATACCTAAAAATTTGCTTGCAATCGAGAATGTTTTGTATGAACGGTGCATATTTCAAGCTCAATGGAGCAAATGGCAAGTTTCTTTCATATGAGATTACCTATATCATTCACTGTTGATATTTTGATATATAAAATCGATATTGAATGCAATATAGGCAAGGAACCTTGTTTGAATTTCGCAAAATAAATAAGATCCAAGCATGGATATTTCTTCTAATATGGCCATGGGTGAATATCTTTATCGTCTCTGCTACACTTTATTCACTTGAGTCACTAACCCCCCACCTCTTCCTGTTGGCTACAGCTAAAATATGGGGAACATTTATTTTATGTCACCTTCTTTTCATTTTTATTGAAAACCTTCCCAACAGCCCTCTACGATTGTTAAAAGAAGAACACATTTACTTACTTAGACCAATTGTAGTCATTTTTCTATTTATAAGCATTGCACCGATCGTAGAACCCCCATTAACTTTCAAAGTACCTGACATTAAAATATTACCATTGGCGATAATGCTACTTGAATCGACAGTTTATATTTTTGCCATATATATATTTCAACAGCAAAGTTTCTTCTATCGCTCGCAGCTTCATGCACAACAGGCAGAGCTACAAATACTTAAAATGCAATCAAATCCTCACTTTCTATTTAACACTCTAAATTTGATTGCATCAGAAGTCATTCAGCGCCCATCAAAAGCTAAAGAGCTCATTTACAGCCTTTCCGATTTATTGCGCGACACAATCAACTTAACCAAAACACAATGGATAACTATTGAGGAAGAACTAAGATTAATCGAGTTATACCTCTTGCTGCAACAAAAGCGCTTTGAGGATCGATTCACCTTTGATATTGACTGCCCACAAAATTTGAATGGAATGAATATACCTTCATTACTATTAATGCCAGCTGTGGAAAATGCTATAAAGTACGGTATTGCACCCTACGCTAAAAGTGGTCATGTGAGTGTAAATGTGGAACTAAATAATAGCTACATAGAAGTGGAAGTTCAGGATACAGGGGCATGCTTTGATGACAAAAACATCACTTATGGTGAAGGATTACGTATTCTAACTCAAACATTAAGAGTCAACTTCAGTGACAACCACGCCCTTAAGCTAAATTCAAGCGGTGAAGGAGCAAGTTTGAAAATTCGCTTCCCACAAGTAAATTCATCCATAACCCCGTAGGTTGAAAATGGCGAAAATGAATACTAAAAAGGTAATTATTGTCGATGATGAACCTGCAGCAAGATCCAATCTAATAGAAGTAATCAACACCTTCGATGAATTGAAAGTTGTGGCGCAAGTAACTGATGGGAAGTCAGCAATAAAGCAGATCACAACCAAAAGCCCTGATATCGTTTTCCTTGATATTGAAATGCCAGAGGTGAATGGCTTTGATGTGGCCAATGCAACTCAACATATAAACTATCAACTTGTCTTCCTAACAGCCTATCAGCACTATGCCCTGCGTGCGTTCGACACAAATGCAATCGACTATTTGACAAAGCCTGCTCATCCAGAATTAATAAAGAAAAGCATTCGCAAGATATTACGGCAAGAGATGTATGCCTTAGGGCAACAGACGTCTTCGACAAGCGGAAACCGATTGGTTTTGAGTGATTACAATCAAATGAAGATATTTGAATATGACCAAATTAACTATATCGACAGTATCGGTCGTTATCGTCGCATCCACCTTACCGAGACAGGAGTTAAATCTCACAATACAAATACCATTATTTCAGATATGACACTTGACAGTTTCAGTGAGCAGCTACCTAAGGAAACTTTTTACCGATTACATCGAAGCTACATCATTAACAGCCATAGAATCCTTGAATTAAAGTTACAGTCACGACGCCATTTTGTCCGACTTTCCGGAACAGATACACTTATCCCAGTATCTCGCAGTTTTCTATCCATCTTAAAGGAGAGCATTAAAGTCTCAGCTAACTCTCCAACTGGGTAAAAGATGGCTCCAAGTAATTCCAAAAATGCAGCTATGAAATTAGTCCGAGCCGCCATAATCCCAAAACCTACATGTTCTTTTTAAGGAAGCTGATGATCGACCCAAAAATAGCTCTATGGTGCTCACTATCAGTAGGACCATGAGCCATATCTGGATATAGTTTCCACTCATAGTCCTTATCAAACTTACTTAACATCATATTCATGCGGTACATATGTTCAACATCAACAGTTTCATCCTTCTCACCATGAATAATAAATACAGGCCTTTGAAGGTTTTGTGCCAGATATACCGGTGAAATGTCCTTCAGTTTGCCATAGTCTTTAACAGTATCTCCAACATTCTCCTGCATCCACTTACTTTGAGCCTCAGTTGCATAGGGTGAGTTCAGGTAGAGGTTAACATCTGTGACACCGGCCACACTGACTGCACAGCGGAACAATTGCTGGTGTTTGATAGCCATCATTAGTGCAGCATATCCACCATAACTCATTCCAACAGAACAAATTTCCGAAGACAAAATATCGCTTCGGTCACTTACCACTTTTGTTGCTTGAAATATATCTTCAAGCATTAAGTTACCCCACTGCTGAACACCCGCTTCCTCCAGTTCAGTTGAATAACCACTCGATCCTCGATAATTCACCCTTAAAACGGCATAATTATTCGCCACAAAGAACTGTGTATAGTAGTCAAAATACTGATGGTCAAAAACTCCAAGAGGACCACCATGTGGCATAACTATAAGAGGGAATGGCCCGTTACCTTTTGGCACGGTCAATATATAGGGAATATCCAATCCCTCCACTTTAACCTGCTCGTGATATTGGCGACTCTCAAGCTGATCATTTAAATGTGGAAATTTTGAGGCAACTAGCTGGTCAATTTTCTGGTTTTTCCTGCTAATGAAATAACGTCCTGGCTGGCCGTGGCTCTCACTATAGTAAAGCTCTATAGTACTATCGAGGCTTCTTCCTACTGTTGTTTTTAGTAGACTCGCCATGCCATTTTTTTCTTGTCTATCCTCATCAATATATTGATATTCTAACCGTCCATTATGAACGACTTTTACACCAATCAACTCCCCTGTCGATTGCTCTATTACCAGATCGATAATATCGTAGCTATCAGATCGATAAGCTATGCTCTGTTCTCCACTGGTGAAATTGCAGCGGTAAACTACCCGATCTTTCTCCGAATTAGTATCTAAACAAAAGTAAGTTCCAGACTCCGGACTTATAGATACAGGTATAAGGATTCCATGCTCTGCTCCGGGGGCGGGCTCCTCTTCCAACTCTTCTTCAGACCAACTCTTTATTGGGCCGGTAGAGTGTCCATTAACAACTTTACTCAGATGAAGCTTGCTGTCATTGAAAAACAAAACTGACTTTGGCTGGCCTGATGGATCAAAAAACCAGCGTATCGCATACCCTTCAACTGAAGCCACTTCATTCTGAACTGTAAACTGGCCTCCATCTTTTCGTAAAAGTTTACTTGCTTTCTGTTTAAATCGGTTAAGCTTAGATACGTCAATACTGTATACCTTGGAGTAAATCCCACTTTTTGCATACAGAAAATGGCCCGGCCTGTTTGGCAACGCATGGACCAACCATCCTGGTGTTTTTACCTCAAATATTTCTGGAGGCTGGCCTTCGGAGCCTGAGACATCAAGCACTAATAGTCGATAAGCTGGCTTGGTATCTAATAAATTTTTAACACCCTTCTTGACTTCCTTAAACTGGGCAACAAGATACTGTGGGCCAACCCAACGGATAAATTGAATTGATGCGTCCCTGGATGTCAATGTTTCGAGATCAATCAGGGTATGACTAGACCCATCTTCACGACTCCAAATATCTAACTTTTGACTAGCATCACTCTGCTTAATGGACGCTACCAATCTTCCATCTGGACTGACTTGTGCTGTTATAGTATCAATCGATTTAAAGTAGCTTTCTGCTGGCATTGCTACTACTGGACCAATTTTCACCAGAATGCACAACAAAGCCAATAAAGTCCCTCGAAAAAAAACAATCATTGGTTTATCTCCATAGGACTTAACCAACTTTGCAAGAATTCATCTTGCACTCCCGCACCAGATACCAGAGGATACAACTCAGTTAATGAATTTATAGCTTCTTGAATTCCATCTAAATCTGTTGCTATTCGATTTTTGAAATAGACTTCTACCGTATCTGACTTTCTTTCCTTACCTATAAACAAGCTACCAATATAATTTGTTTTTTTAGCTTCCACATGAAAACGCCAAGTACGCTGCTTAGCAGTATCTAGTTTGTAGGGGAGATTGAAGTAAGGTGCATTTATTTGGGTAATTTGGTACAGGCCAGCTGGGACTGTCATCAGGTAAAAACCTTCGGACTTATCCTTGAGGCTGACTTTATAACGACCTTTCTTTCGCAGTTTATATTTTTGCCCACTCAGCAGATATTTGTTTCCATTAGCGTACATCTTAGCAAACTCAATTGAGGGCGCAGTACCCCCTACATCTAGCTTAACCAAAACATACCCACGCCCGCCCTCTAACTCAGGCGGACTATCATAGGGTACCAATGACAGTGTCCGAGCAATTACTGATTCAGACACAAGGATTGCCGCAAATATTATGCCTTTAAGAAGAGTATCTACTCCACTTACCTGATAGCCTACCGGCATCACGCTTCTAAAATTTAGTGTCAAAATAACACTTCCATATGTTTATTTATAAATGAGTGACAACGTTTTGAATACTATCTCAGAGCCAAATGCAATACAATTGGCAGGCTTTGGTCCAAATTATGGAGAATAATATGTCAGGGATGAACCCTCTCAGGTACGTTAAGTCTTGCCCACTTCTTTTAGCGGTCTGTTTATTATTTCTACAAGGTTGTGCGGGGCAAGTTAATATGCTACCAACATTGAAAGAAGACGTCCCTATTAGCGAACAAGATGGAATTGTTGTCGCTCGAATCATTAACGCCTCTGGAGTTGCCCTGCCGTTTAATCAACTCACAATTAACCCGGAAAACTTGAACGAGTCTAAATCCATAAAACCGGAACGTCTCCTTGCGGATCGACCAAAGCTAAATGGTACAACGGTATTTGCCTCTTCTGTCAAACCAGGGAATTACTCTATTAGTAGCATTCGGGCGTTCTATTCAAACGGTAATGGATGGTACAGCCGTTTCGTAAGTGCAGATGAGAAGCTGGGGACCTTTTCAGTTACGCAGGGTGAGGTCACTGATCTTGGTACTTTGATCTATTATCCAAAGCCACAAGGTGACAGATACCTTGACCTTTTGATTCGCGCGCCTGAATCAAAAGAAGGGGAGGTAATTGCAAAGCACTTTCCATTCATAAAATACGATCCTCAATCAATCAACGGGTGGCATGTCGATGAAAATGATGAAGAGCGTGAGTCAGCTTATATATCCATTGCACAGAATCCTCTGACATACAGCGAAGAGTATATTTCTCCTGATAATTCCATCTACTTTCTTGGAAAGGTCGGCGTATTTATGAAACGTACTCCCGACGGGGACTGGGAGCTTGATGCTGTTGACACCAATCATGAACTAACGGCTATCGCACAAAACAATCATGGTGATCTAGTAGTCGGGGGGAGTGAAGGCGCCCTATTCTGGCGCTCTGCTAAAGGGGATTGGCTAGACATATCATTGGAGCACAATACTCACATTGAAAACCTGAGACTTCTAGATACAGGAGAGATAGAACTTCTAGTTACTCGCAACTTTGAAGTGAATATTTATAGGGGAGTAGTAGCAAATTCACAAGTAAAGTGGAAACTTTTGAATCAATATTCCTCAAGATCAGGTCAAGGATGGGAGCATATTGCGGAAGTAAAAATAGGGGAAATGAAAGCTCACACCAAGAGTGACCAACATATATACAATACAACTATTTTTGAATTCAACGGCCAGAATTACATAACTGTCCGTGAGCAATCAACGTATGGAAGTATTATATTTTCGCCAATCAATAGCGAAATCTTCATCTATGATCCTGAAAGTTGGATGATCGAAAAAACAGTAGATGATTTTGACCTAAATGCAATTGTTGACGCAGGCGCAGTTCAGTTAGGTGTCGAGGAAGCTGGCTTCTGGTCCTGGACAGGAAAACCAACCTATTACAAAATTGATAAAAATGGCAACCAGGATAAAATAGCTACGTATATTAAAGAATGTAAAGAGAGTAAATCTTCCAGAAATCGCTGTATAAATAGAAATTTCACATTTCGATCCGTTCCCTGGTTCTCAACTGACAATGAAGCCGTTGCGATTGTTGGTTTTTCACAAAGTAACTTTTCCGGTAGGAATCGTGAAACAGAAACCAGAATCTTAACAACAACGGATGGCGGAAAAAGCTGGATAGCTACAGACAATAAACCACCTACAGACTATTGTACCTCTATAGTTCCTCTTGTTGCCGATCGTTTATTAGTTTCCTGCGATGGTGCCAATGGTGATTTCTACGAATCAACCGACTTAGGGGCCAGCTGGAACCAGGTAAGACAACAAGATAATTTCTAGAAAAATAAGGTGGATACAAATATCCAATGTATCCACCTTATTTTAGTTGTAAAAAATACTAAAGAATGGTTTTACTATAATAGAAAAAAATAGTTATTTATAGCTCAAATCTCTGTAAATCTAGCAGTAAAATGTCGTAGAACTTGCGGCTCATACTCGAAAGCTAACCCCCGCAATTCATTGGCCCGCGAGCTAAGTTCGATAATCGCATCTGCTACATAATCCATATGGTCATTTGTATAGACTCTACGTGGAATAGTAAGCCGCATTAATTCTAGATCTGCTTTCTTTTGTTCACCGGTATCCGGGTCCCGCCCAAGAAGTAAAGAACCAATTTCCACAGCCCTGATGCCCGCTTCTAGATACAGCGCATTGGTTAACACCTGTGCTGGAAACTGATCCGATGGAATATGGGGAAGAATCTTCGATGCATCTACAAAAACCGCATGCCCACCTGTAGGATATTGAATGGGTACTCCAGCAGATCTCAATCGCTCTCCCAGATAGGCCACTTGGCCAATTCGGTAGTTCAAATAGCTCTCATCGGCAGCCTCATAGAGCCCCCGGGCCAGCGCTTCCATATCGCGACCAGCCATCCCCCCGTAGGTCACAAAACCCTCCATAGGGACGCAGCGGGTTTGTACGGCTTGAAACAGTTCCTCATTATTTCGAATACAACAAAGGCCACCAATATTTACCATAGGGTCTTTTTTTGCGGACATTGTCAACATGTCCCCATATTGATACATCTCACGAATAATTTCTAAAATCGATTTTTCTTGATACCCCTCTTCCCTTTGCTTTATAAAGTAAGCATTCTCGCAATATCGAGCCGAATCAATTACCACTGGGATATCATACTTAGTAGCAATTTCATAAACTGCCTGCATATTTTTCATGGACACAGGCTGACCACCAGAACTGTTACAGGTCACAGTAGTTATAATCGCACAGACATTGTGGCTTCCGTGATCCTCAATAGTGGAAACCAGGCGTTGTAAATCAAAGTTACCTTTCCAATCGTATGCTGTCGTGGTATCAAAAGCACGTTTATCCACCACATTAATTGCTTTTCCGCCATTTAACTCTATATGCCCTGCCGTAGTATCAAAATGATAATTTGAAATAAATACAGGCTCCGTCCCTCCCCGCACTTGACGCATACGCTCAATCAGAGCAGGAAACAAAATTTGTTCTGCTCCACGCCCCTGATGTGTAGGAACAACCAATTTATACCCAAAAAAATGCTCTACTGCATTGCACAAATTGTAGTAGTTTCGGCTACCGGCATAGGACTCATCACCAAGCATCAAACCCGCCCATTGATTATCACTCATTGCACCAGTGCCTGAATCTGTCAATAGGTCAATATAGACATCATCACTGCGCAGTAAAAACGGATTTAATCCAGCCTTATTGAGTGCAACCTCCCTATCTTTATAGGTTGTCATCTTGATCGGCTCAACCATTTTTATACGGAAGGGTTCAGGGATTCGCTTCATCACAATTATCCTAACAATACCTGCCATACTGCAGGCAATAACAATCCAATTATTATAAGTAAAGTAATTAGCATAAGAGAAACAGGACCGAATTATATTTTAATTAAAGTTAAGCCCTGTAAAACATCTAAAAACTGCAGAAATACATCAACGGGATATTGTTCCCTACTGAGATTCAGGCTCCTCTGTCAAAAATGATTGTCAAGTATTTCACTTCTTAACTTATGGTACAATAGGCTGCATTATCTATATGGTTTTTTTCAGTCACTTGAGTGAACTTATTATTGGGTTCTTAGGTTCACATTTCTTGTGACCGGAAGCCACTCTAGATTTCCCAGGTATCGAGATAAAAGATTATCTAATGACAACTTAGCTCACATTTTAAACATTGATGAACAGAGGTCCCAGAATAGAAACATCTAACTTATAAATGAGGCAGAAGATACTAATTGGATCCGAGCTTATCAATTAGTGATTCTTCTGCCCCACGTCATCTCTCTTAGTTACCTTCTAATTTTGAGAGGTAAAACTGAAAAGCACGATGTGCCACTTGATGACCTATCGCCTGCCCTGCAGGTACTGAAGGCTCAAAGTGTACACCTCCCCATACACGACTGTTACCACAGTCCTCTTCAAATGAAGTCCAGGTAGGGAAATATAGATTCAAGTCAGTTTGTGGTGTTACACCAGGTTCAATCTGAGAGCTGCCAGACAGCGCAGTTACAGAATATCCCAAAGTATCTCCTTGAGGTAAAAACAAGCGGCTTGTCTCGGCATGCGCAGCACAAAAGCTAGCTGATGCGGAGGGATACTCGGGATGATCAGCTACAGGCAGATAGCTAGTCCACTGACTAGCGGGTAAATCATCCACAGTTCCCTTTCCAGCACCACCCCAAGCCGTTACAGGTTCATCCTTATAAATATACCGAACAGCAGAAAAAGGTCTTACTGAGTTATGGCGACGCTTTTCCTTCCAGATAGCAATAGCAGTATCAAAAGCTGCCATATTAGTCAGGAAGTCATAGTGTATGAAATCCATCAGGGATAAACCTTGAGATTCAGATGCAAAAACGGCAGCGAAGCCTAAGCTGAATATCTTCATATCAAATAGTTCAGCTTTCATCTTCTGCTCATCAGTTAAATTCGCTGATGTAGCCAATACATCATTTACTTGCGCTACGTAACTGGGATAGTTCCAAATTTTGGATTTAATTGGTATCGGTGAAGTGAACTCATCAGGAGATTCGTAGCTGTAGGGCGTAGTCAATGCAATTTGAGGAGTTACGAACTGCTGAACCCGAAATACGCCTGGTCGCTCCATTAAAACTGCCGGCTGCCATTTTGATGGAAAACGCAGCTTGTAGGCAGAATTAGCGGGTTTAAAGTCCGTATAATCGGCATAAGGCAAGCGATGATAAAGCTGGTTACCTTCATTACCTAACTGATTCATCCCATCATTGACACGTCCTTCCAGAACTTTTCTACCAGCATAATTTCCTATACCAATTGGTGTGGACGTATCTTCTGAAATATTTTCAGGATCTAACCCTAGCTCAATTAGCATATCATCCCATTCAGATACCAAATGGGGAAATAAACCACTTAGTACTTTGTGGGAAGCATAGGTCAATGCAATATTTAACTCAGTATTATCTGTCGGCTCTGTCATTCGACTAATATCTGAGTAAACGCCCTTTGCTGTCGGATGATAAGGTGCTGTTGCATCAAACCAGGAGTTAGTGATAAGCGTTGTAAAACGGAGTACCAACGTCGCATCATTTGCGGCCGGAGACACTTCGAAGATTGCACAGGCTGCAGCTGGGATTATATTTTGTACCGCAACATTACAAGTTCCTAGCTCTTCAGAGCTACATTTTGGAGGCAATGAAACGTCCTCTAACTGAGGACAACTGATGGCCTGCGCTTGCCAACTTGCTGACACAAACACTAATCCTATAATACTTTTTAAAGCTTTTTTATAAGTTACATCTTTTAGCATTGGATTTTCCTTTTTGCTATATCCATGTGACCAGTGTAGCATCCTAACTACCGACCACTTTCTAATGATAAACACCTAAAAACACTTTAAAACAGACTGCTCGCTCCCCCCATTTCAATTGTAAATGACCATAATTCCTGACATTCTTTTAGTGCCGACAGCACTTGTATTATCAGAATCTAAAATTCAAAACCAACAATTAAGGCAAGCTAATGAAATTACTTGCAAAGTAATTACTTGTAAAGATACCAGCTCACAGAAACAGTAATTTTTTGAGATTCAAATTATTGGCGAGCCCTTTTAAAAAGACAACAATCCATTTTTTCTTTTAACAAACTGCAAAGTCAAAAAAGTTACACCTTAGCGAATATTTTTTGGATTAAAAGGGGCGTCATCCCAGCATATATTTTCTATAAACACGAGCTACCCCAACACAGATAGTGATAAAAGTGCTGGTCAGGCAGTACTTAATACTATAAATCCAACACATTTCCATTCAATTACCTAAATTACACTTTCTACTGATATCGGATTTAATTGTCTTATTTTATGAGCACCCAAATAATTAAAGCCCACTTAACCCAAATACAGATAGCGTGGAGCTGCCATCATTGCCATATATAACAGTACCAGCTATTTGATTTTATTCTACTAGAATTGTATTCGCTAGAAAATTACAGGCACTTACCTGACATTTCTTGAACAAATACACTGAGTCGATCTGAACAACAAACTACCCCCTCAAAGGGAGTAAAAATAATTAGCGAGAAGAGCTTTATGAGCGACAGCCTCATACTTTAGTGCCATCCCTGGCAGCACAATGTACTGCTAAACGAAGCCATAAAGGTGAAAATATTACATACACATCTGAAAGGCTCTGGAAGAATCGCTTATAGCAATTTCCAGAAATAAGCCAACCAACAGTGGATTGGATTCAGCTTAATCAAGAAATATTATCTTTCGAGTGCGGGCAGCGTTAAATCTAGGAAAAATAATTTCACTCTAACTTGCAATACTTAACATCTTTTCGACACACCACAACTTTTATACCAACTTAAAATAACAAACATTTAAAATGTTCTTCCAAGAGCTGTGTACCAATTTTTACCTGCAAGCATCTTACCCGCCTCCATTAGGTACTGAACATCTTTAGTATCTATATATTTCTGACAAATATTGCCTATTTCACTATTTTTCAATTTGTCTGAAAGCTTATCCCAATCACTTGGGTCATTGTGAACCAGGGAGTAAAAAGCAAATGCTATTGTTCGCCAGTCTTCTCTATTATCTATTAGCTGATCAAGGCTCTTTTTCATGAATAATTCTCTTAGTAAATACTAAAATCATGTGCAGATTTAACTATAGCGATAATTATCTTCACATTTTTTACTCGCTAATATCACCGTAAACGGCGAAGCACACTATGCCGAACACAGTGCGCCCAGAGGCATGGAACACTCTTTATAGGTATCGCAATCAAATTTTTATAATTCACACACCATCAATATACAACCTCCATCATGTGGAATTAGCTTATGTGGCTCCAATTTAATACTCTTAATACTAGTAAAACCACTGTGTTTATAAAGATTGATAGCCGCTGGATTATCAGAAAATACGATAAGACTTAGTTCACTGTAGCCTTCACAAATAGCTTTGCTCTTCGTTCGCTTCAGTAAAGCTTTGCCAATGCCCGTGCCCCTGTATTTTTCATCAACGCCCATAGCATCCAGAAAATAACTCCCCTCAACCCTGCTGGAATAGAATTCACGGAACCTCTCTAAGCGATCCGCCGGCAGAAAATTTATCAGCTCATCAGTTATACAGTGGAACTGCGCGGGATATGAAAGTGCCATGCCGACAATTTCATGATCAGATTCTGCAACAATGCAGCTACGGAACGTATATGGATATTTATCTTGCTTTAATCCATCAGATAATAATTGCATAGCTGACATGCCAGGCACTAGACCATGAAATAGGTATTCCACCACTCCCCCGGAGGCCATATAGTCAAGCTCTGCAATACGGTGGCTATCATCCTTTTTTCCTTGCCTGTATTTCATAATCATCCCATATCCTAAGACATTATTCTTAGATACATATTCAACCGATCCGATAAGCCGAGCTTGATAGGCCCGGCAAAGGCCGAAAGATTTTACCAATAATCTTTATCCCAACAGTTAGCCTGAAGACTCATATTCAGCTTGCACTGGCTTTCGGACAAAAGATCCTAGTATTTCTACGGTCAATATTGCCCCCCTGTCATAGTGAACTATTAGTCCAGGCTCTATTTGTCGTCGCTCTAGAGCCATATTCAATGTTCGACATGTCAATTCATCAGTCATCTGCGAGTCAATGCCCAACCTACAATACGTCGATCCACATCAAAGCAACACTTAAGTATGTTGGCGGCGACATTAATGCTCCCCTCTACGGACTGGCTATATTGAAAGCCTTTGCCGTTTCTTGCCTTAATATACTCCTGATGCATAAGCTTAGCGACGTAGTTCCGTGAGCATGGCTCACCTAACTCTGAAGCTCGCAAGCGATTCTAGGTGCGCCATAACGGCCTTTAAGCTCAGTAAACGTCTCTCGGATTTTCTTGATTGTTCGTATCTTTCTAATCGTTCGAGCAGACGGCAACCGCCTCCGCCATCGATAATAACCCGATCTTGAGACTTCTAAACACCAACACATCAAGCTAACCGGGAATGACCCTACATGCTCTTGTATCAGTGCGTACTTTACTCTTGGTGGTTCGCAAAGTACGCAGCTGCCTTTTTTAGAAGCTCAACCTCCTGACGAGCTTCATGCAGCTCCTTCTTGAGCCTGGGAACTTCAGCGCTTTCTTGTTTGGAATAGTCAACACCGTCTAAACTATTGAACTGCTTATCAGATAGTCGATTAAATTGGCGACGCCAGTTGTAGATCTGCTGTGCGCTGACGCCTAGCTCTCGCGCCGCAAAAGCCGTTGTTGCTCCAGGCTTTTTGCTCTCTTAACTGCTTCTCTGCGGAACTCCTCCGTATACGCCTGAGCTCTTTTCTTACCTATGATACACCTCCGTGTTAGGCCTAAACCTAATATACAGGGTGTCTACTAAACGTGGGGAAGTCTTGCCCTTTACGCCCCATGATTTGGCAAAGAATTAACTTTAGATGTTTGTGATACAAGAAAAGAAATAAATAATATGACCCCACAGAATACTATGGGGTTATATTGACCCAAAATAGCTTATTCTAGCTTCGCAACTCATAACCAAAATAATTTAACAGCCCGCCCTCTGGCTTTAGCCTTTGACTGATATAGTCAATTTCGCTACCCGTTAATAAAGATATTTGCCGTTCATTCTGGTTTGATATTGGCTGTGGCTTATAGTCCTTAACTTTTAAGTTGGCATTGGGATCGATCGAATCTGTTACGCCATCAGGTACTGCTAGCTTATCAATGATTAAAAGTGGTTCTCGGCAAAACTCTTCATACGTTACAAGAGGAGCATTAAGAGATGAAATTAATTCTTTTATTTTTACACTTCTCATGACCCATGCCGATGTTAATTTATCTAGAATAACTTTGCGCTCATCCTGACCAAGATTGTCCGTATCATGATGACGATAAAGAATACTTGCACAGTTAGCATAAGGATCCCGGTTATTCGCTATAAACGAATAGCTCTTAAATTGAGAAGCTATTTGTTTCATTCTCATCATATTTGGAGGAGACTTTTCTATGACCACCTCAATATTTTGGGTAAGCTTCTTAATAGCTTGATACTTATTTAACCAAGTCGCCTTTACAGATAAGTAATTTATATCCTTATCTGCGTTCCACCTATCTTTCTCGCACATACCGGGGATCAGCCATTGCCCTTCCCCCCGGGGTTGCAAGATCATTGTTTTATGGCTTGTATTTATTAAATTCGCTAGTGCAGTTGAACCAGAATAAGGTGGAGTTATAATAAACAGAAAATGTGGTTGGTCATTCTCATCAAATTTCGGTATTGGCCATTTATCTTGTTTAGATTGGAAGCTCATCTGTATCCTTATTTATCTTTTGCGACTATTGTCAGCACAGCAATTCTGTGAACCGCTCTAGATCGGTTAGATAGCAGCTACTATCGATATCTTATTTTGAATATGGTAGTAACTAGATTACTGCATTGTACCACATTCAAGAATGTTCTCTTATCCCTCTTTCTATCAACACCCTATAATAAGTGGGCTTTAGCAGAAGGATATACTCTCAATTTGATCTTACATTGATCAGATTGAGCAAAAAATACGCAGCGTCAGTGTGAGGAGCTCTACGGCAGTTTTCTTGTGGGCTTATAATATGATTGCGCTTACTCGTTTACTGTTTACAACTACCTATAATTGATGCAACCATCTATCTATTCGCATCAAATGTAGCTTGTTATCCTTCTTTAAGGCGCCCCTACCGATAGCCTTAAGCAATTTCTTTTTACTTCAGGATCAACTTGGTATTAGTTCACGTATAACTTTCAAAACTGAAGACAAAAATCAAATGTCGGCTGTAAAGATCCGTGAGAATAAAGGTATCTCATCCCAGTAATACTCAGGTAGCGGCCGAGCTTGTCTACATTATGCCTCAACAGTAAATATTGATTAGCTGTTGATTTCCATAATCTGCCAAGGCTTGGACAAGTGGCATAACTATTTGCGACTATAAATAGCTATTGCACTCACAATCGAATAATGCTGAGCTCATAAATTTTCACGAAAAATTCTTCATAAAATTTGCAACACTAAAAATGGTATCCTGTGGTTAACATTCTCTATAGCGCAAAAGCGCGGAAATAGGCCCCCACCTGCTGGAAATAAAACTATAGAAATCAAATGATCCCAGAAATTATAGCTATACCGTTTATACTGTAGTTTCCAAACCAATATTCCAGATTTTTGCTCTTTCAGGTACGCTTCCGAGTTTTTTTGAAAATTATTCTCCTTTTTTAATTTTTCAGCCAGCTTTCTTAGGCGTTTTATTTCTTTATTATCAGCCTAATGCTGAGGTCTCGTTGTCTTCGCCATACTTATTCTACGACTGGGTTTCTCAACCAGCTTACCTTCTCTGCTTTCCTGTCGCCATCTACACACTATTAATAGATGCAGGCCAATGATGTTGGCGAAAGTAGTCGCATCTACTTTCAGTTGAGTATTCAACAACACATATTTCACTCAATATTTTCGATATTTTTTCTTATCCTATTCAAAAGGTAGGCGCCTACTCAATGGGGGAAAGTTTCCAGAGGTCCAGCCGTAGGCGTTCATTGACCAACTTGTTAGGCTTGCGATCTATCATAAGACATTATTGCTACAAGTTTAGAGTTGGGTTGGGTAGAAAGAGTTATAACCCATTGCTCTATTAATTTGGCTCCACGAAATATCTTGTATGAAGTGGTTTCCAGTGGGCCAGATTTAGAAACGATTTCTTTTTTATAGCTGAAGCCTGACCCTTCAGGAGGTAACCATGCATCCAGGCTGGCCATAAGTTTCTCTGGGCTACCTTGATGAATAAAGACTGAACACAACCCTCTATCTTGAGCAGCAATAGCGAAATTGCCATGCTCATTTTTAGAAACCCAAGCTTTTCCTTTGTGGCCTTGTAGATATTGGTTAGCGAGCCCCCTTTTAGCTTCGGTGAACCCCATTTCTTTGGCTTGGCTTTCTACTTTGGCAGGCTGAGCATGAGTAACAACACAGGCACCCATATAAAGTTGAATTGGATATGACTTGCGAAGAGCCAATGATTCAGCACTATCTTGAGATGCTTGCGATACGGAAGAGATAATAGAGATCAAAAGAGCTGCGAAATATTTCATCATCTCTCTCATGTTTTAGAGCCTAACGCCCCGCACAGGGGCAGACAAATAAGCGTAACGTTTTGGCTGCCCCAGCGGTCGAAGGAAGCGATTGCTGCGGCTTGTTATAAGTCATTTATAGAAATTGTAGCACCACAATGTATGCAACCTACCCTACCTGAAAACCAGTGGAACACAACAGACGACCAGCTTTTGTGTATAGAGGCAGGATGAACTCCTTGCGTACCCTGAATGGTTAAACACTTGTTGCAATTCGGGCAACGCACCCAAAGCGCCAATACAAAATGAATAATTGCAAACAAGAAAAAACCGCCAAAGATCAAATAGTAGATGGGCATCTCATAAGTAACGTCGAAGTAACCAAGAACAAAGGATAAAATCATACCTCCAAGAAACAACCAAGCTATATATGTGGCTATTGCATTCAGCTTTCCGAGCACAAAACTCTCCAAGATTAATAACGCTCGTAGCACGAGCAAAATTGAAGCGCAGTACCAACTTTGTCGGTGTGCCTACGCTTGTTAAGTATTTGGCACATTGTTTAGTTACTACCTCCATCACCGCCACAATCGTCTGATGAATACTCACCGGGCTCTCTGTCCGCATAAGCATCACTTTTGGTACTAAACATTTCAGGAAACGATAATAGAACGAGTGGTATACCGACACCAAACCCCAAGAAAATTATAGGTACTCGCCACCTGACTTCTTCTCCTGTTTTGAATTGTTCTGCAACGTCTATTACTCCAGAGATGAAGAGAATGAATGCCAATATGAAAAATATTCCTCTAGTTACAGATTGCATATTCACCTCCTTTAAACACTGGTCTTGCCCACAAAAAGTAGACACTCTAACTATGCGTATTTTCGTTCATACTCTGCTGGACTTACATAGCCCAATGCAGAGTGCCAACGAACCCTATTGTAGAAAATCTCAATGTATTCAAACACCTCAGATTTTGCTTGCTCTTCGCTTTCGAATGTTACGGCATAGACCAGCTCGACTTTTAGCCTGCTAAAGAATGATTCCATTGCCGCATTATCCCAACAGTTAGCCTGGCGACTCATACTCGGCTTGCACTTGCTTTCGGACAAGAGATCCTGGTATTTCTGCGATCGATATTGCACACCCCTGTCAGAGCGAACTAGCGGTCCAGGCTTTATTGGTTGTCGCTCTAGGGCCATTTTCAATGCTCAACGTGTCAATTCATCGGTCATCTGAGAGTCAAATGCCCAACCTACAATACGTCGAGAGTACAGATCCATAACTACCGCGAGGTATAGCCACCTCTCCAGAACCCAGATATACGTAATATCACTAGTCCAGCGGCAATTGGGTCGATCCATATCAAAGCAACGTTTAAGTAAGTTGGCGGAAACGTTAATGCTCCCCTCTACGGGCTGACTATATCGAAAGCCTTTGCCGTTTCTCGCTTTAATATGCTCCTGTTGCATAAGCTTAGCGACGTAGTTCCACGAGCATGGCTCACCTAACTCTTGAAGCTCGCAAGCAATTCTAGGCGCGCCATAACGACCTTTAAATTCAACAAACGTCTCTCGGATTTTCTCGATTGTTCGTATCTTTCTAATCGTGCGAGCAGATGGCAACCGCCCCCGCCATCGATAATAACCCGATCTTGAGACTTCTAAACACCGACACATCAAGCTAACCGGGAATGACCCTACATGCTCTTGTATCAGTGCGTACTTTACTCTTGGTGGTTCGCAAAGTACGCAGCTGCCTTTTTTAGAAACTCAACCTCCTGACGAGCTTCATGCAGCTCCTTCTTGAGCTTGCGAACTTCAGCGCTTTCTTGTTTGGAATAGTCAACACCGTCTAAACTATTGAACTGCTTATCAGACAGTCGATTAAATTGACGACGCCAGTTGTAGATCTGCTGTGCGCTGACGCCTAGCTCTCGCGCCACAGAAGCCGTTGTTGCTCCAGGCTTTTCCGCTCTCTTAACTGCTTCTCTGCGGAACTCCTCCGTATACGCCTGAGTTCTTTTCTTACCCATGATACACCTCCGTGTTAAGCTTAAACCTGACTATACAGGGTGTCTACTAAACGTGGGTAAGTCTTAGCTCTAACGCCAAGCTCACCCGTGGAGACGCGACAGCGCCGGAGTCGGGTGCAGCGCCTGGTTATGAGCTTTATTTAATGTCAACAATTTTAGGCTCATCGTCATATATCAACTCTATACATGATGAAGACCATTCACCATTGCGCTTAGTTACCTTCACAGAGTGAATCACATTCGGCTCTATAAGGCTCTGAACAACAAGCATCTCTGATGAATCAGGATAAATAGCATGCTGCGTGATGCTGCCCCTTTTACCGTACTCAATTTTGTTTGAATAGTTTGGAGTTTTGACACTTAAATAGGAAACGCTGTCATTATCGACATTGATATGTTCCCTGTGATCCAGATATCGTTCAACACCATCTTTCTCGTAAGTCTCGCCATGCTCTAGCTCGTCATAGAACCTATCAAATGGGATTTGAACCATCTTGCATGTCGGATCTTGAAAGGTTTGGAAAGTGATCTCAATCATTCTCGATGCCCTAGCGCATAACGCAGCAAGCAAAGGTGAGCGACAGCGAGTCCAGCACCGAAGGTGCGATTTTGCCTTGCCTTGTTAACCATTTTACTCTGAGCAACCTTTGTATTTAGAGCGATTTAAAGAGTTGTTGATTAGCTCTACTAATTTTACTTTTACATCCTCAGGCGCTCGGTGGTCTATATTGGCAGATTCAGTGAAATATTTTCCACTGATTTTCAAATTCATACCCTCACAGTGAGGACAAACTTCAAATGAATTTGAATCTAGCTCTTCTATCTGTATTTTAAGATCGTTTTTTCTTAACACAGAATAAAGCTTATAGACCTTCCCATTCAGCTCATCAAAGGAGCCTTCTAGCTTTAACTTTACTACTAGCTCTTTATCATTTGGGCAAAGCTCAACAACCTTAATACTACCAAATTCATCTATATACACCTGGTCAGGCAACCTCGACCGCCAAGACTCAATAAATATATATTCAACTGGAACTGCTGTTTCAGCAACCGTGAGACTTGAAAATGTTATTAGAATTACGAGAAATATTTTGTTCATATCTTTTTTGGGTTAACGCCGCCAAAAGCGGCCGAGCGTAGCGAGGTCCAGCCAGCTTTGCTGGCGATGCTGCTTGGCTTTGTTATACGCTGACATTGGTTTGTATTCCCTTGCTTTTGGTAAAGACTAGAAACTCATACAGAGATTCATTATCAAAAGCCTTGGCGGCAAAGTCTAGTTTAAACGGCTTGCCTGATACAGGAATAAAATTAAGCCTAGATGCCACTTGATCTTGGATAGCTCCATGGCCAGCAGAAAGCTTCTCTGCCTTGTTTGCACTTTGGCCAATATTGATTTCGCGTATTGTGCTTACAGGAACCTCAATATCTAGAGATTTCCATCCGGCTTTGCCTTTGACCCTTAATATCTCATTGATAATTGACAACTGATAAGACGAAAGTGATTTTGTTAACCAACTAAGATAGAGATAGCCAGACAATACAAGAAGACCACCACCTATAACCCAGCCAATTTGCCTTGCCAAAGCTTCATCGATGCCAAATATATTTTTAAGAAGATACATGATTAACAAGACAAAAATCATTCCGTAGAACACAAGCGACACCAGTGCAAGAGGAAGCCAGCAAAGAAATGACTTTAGAATTTTCCTCTTACTATTACGCCTTACTTCCACTACTTCTCCGATTGCGTATAACGCCTTTGTCATTTGCGTTTTGGTTGTAGTGGAGTTTTGGCGTACAATGGCGAAGCCACGCCAAAACGGAGCGTAGACCAAAACGTCAAATGGACAAACTTGTTATGCGTGTCGAAGACGGCAGAGATCACGAAAGCCTACAAAGAGTAAAAATAGACTAAGCAAACCAACTGCACTTGGAAATACAACCCTACCAGATAAAGATTGAAACTTACTCAATACGTTAACGTTACCGATGTTCAAGGAAACCAATTGGTTGCTACTGTCGAATGCTTGATAGTAGCTAATTGCTACCTCCGAACCCTTAACTATGGATTTAGACACATCTTCACTCCAAAACCCTGCATAGCGGAACTGCTTACCGTCTATAGATACCAACACAGTATCGCTACCCTTACCTCCAGGCCTCAGACGCGCGCTCTCAACTATTCCATGAGTTGATTCTATATCTTCAGATAGCGGAAAGTCTGCTAGTAAAAAAATACTCAATGATAGAAACAATCCGCCAACGAGAATTGCAGCCCATCCAATGAAAGTTGAAGGATTATCTAGTCGTTCAATCATTCTTACGTATAACGCCCGCAACAGGGGCGACCAACGCCATGCACGTTTTGTGCGAAACCGGAAGCGCAGCGACCCGCACAAAATGTGCATGGCGTTGGGCGTCCCGCGGAGGCCCGAAGGGCCGTAGCAAACTGCTTGCGCTTGTTAGGCATTCGCTCGCTTCATCCGAAACAGTTGCCATAACTTTAATCCGCCCACTGCAAACATCACGTTTAAAGCGAGCGTTACTGCCAGACTAGAGACAGTTATACAACCAGACGCCCCACCTAGATACCAAAGCATTGCGATAGGCCAGGGAATAACGGCAGCGGCACCACAAATTAAAGTGCTCGGCAAAAACCAAACTGCAACTAGAAACACTCGAAGTCGGTTATGGTTTCGTCTACCTAACTCCCACCAAAATACATACCCTAAAATCAACCAAATACAGTACAAAACATACAACCCAGACTGTATTGCGTACGCACCAATAGCTACAGGATATATAAGCAGGCCAACTAAATAAACTATGAGAATTTCCGCCAAACTTCCCCCCAATGCCTAACAGCTATATAGTAATCATTCTGACCACTACTATCCTGATTGTTATCTCAGAATCAATTTCTACGCCAAAGCCTAAATTTTTATTTAAAACCATAGACTTAAAGCATCCTGATACGTCCGTACAAACTGGAAAAACGATCACTTTGACTACTATCTCAATTTTAACGCTAGTCCGTAACCCCTTTATTTCATTATTGTTTTTGGGCTTATCTTCTTGTTCTCCAATATCACGGTCAATATGATCGTAAATCCCTAAGCTATCACTCGCCAACTTTTACAGGCTGGTATTGGTTGGGGAGTGGTTAAGGTAGCCAGCGTGCCTCTGAATCACTCTGTAATATCTCTGCGGATCTTGAAGGCTAAAGATGTTAGGAGCAGTTCGCTGCGAATGGATGTAGCTCTTTACAAGCGTGAAAGCGGCCGTTTCTGGACACCCATAAAAGGTAGAGCTTAAGGCGTCACAGCTATTGACACAATACGGAAATCACAATAAAAAAACTGGATATTAAAACAGTTAAATCCATACCCGATGACCCAGCCTCGCCGCTCACAGATCTCACTTGATGCGACTCCGTACTATCACTGCGTCTCCCGCTGTGTACGCAGGGCGTTTCTTTGTGGAAGAGATGCTCTATTGGGGAGGGATTATGAGCACCGGCGCCAGTGGATTGAGACTGGGATGCAAAAGCTAGCTGCTATCTTTTCGTTGGATATCGCTGCCTACGCGGTAATGAGTAATCACTACCATGTGGTGCTCTATATTGATGCTAAAACGGCCAGAACTTGGTCTGATACTGAGGTCATTTTCCGCTGGCAGGAGCTATTTAAAGCTTCTAATTTGGCTCAGCGCTTTCTTCAGGGTGCCTCTCTGGAATGCAGTGAAAAGAACAAGCTTAAAGAGCTGATCGATCTGTGGCGAGAGCGATTAATGGATATCAGTTGGTTTATGCGCTGCCTAAACGAATCTATTGCTCGCCAAGCCAATGCAGAAGGCCGCTGTACTGGCCGTTTCTGGGAGGGCCGTTGCAAGTCTTAGGCGCTATTGGATGAAAGAGCCTTGGTTGCCTGCATGGCCTATGTCGATCTCAATCCTATCCGTGCCGATATTGCAAAAACCCCGGAGGACTCCGATCACACGTCCATTCAGCAGCGTGTTCGTGCTGTGATCTCAGGTGAGCAGCCCAAAGAGCTACTACCATTTGTGGGCGGCAAGCGCCTTAATATGCCGAAAGGGTTGCCCTTCCAATTGGATCACTATTTGGCGTTAGTAGACTGGAGTGGCCGGCATTTAGACCCCAAAAAGCGCGGTGCCATTTCTCAAAACGCTCCCCCTATCCTTGAGCGGTTGGAAATCTCAGCAAAACACTGGCTCTATCTTAATCGGAACTTTGAAAGCCGCTTTAAAGGCCTGGTGGGATCAGCAGAGGCCGTACGGCAGGCCTGTATTCGGCTCAATAAACACTGGGTACATGGCATAGGCGACTGCCAGCGTTTCCTATCTGCAATGCCCCACTAATTCCCTCCCAACCTTTCGATACTATTCCTTCTGGTTTGGCCAAAATCACGCAACTTTCAAACCTAAAACATAATTTTTCAGTATTTCACCTTGCCCTATACCTGATCAGGAGAAATGGCTGTCAAGGTGGAAGGCCTATACTATTTCCGATGTCATATTTCAATCTGTGGGTGTCCTAGTGTTGTTTAGTCGTGTATTGAAAGTTCACGTTCTTATCTGGAGAGATCTGTTTAGCTAACTGCTGTCTGCGTGGCCGCTAAGTCATAATTAGGCTCAACCCGCTAGCCCCGATTCAGCAAAACACTGGCTCTATCTCAATCGGAACTTTGAAAGCCGCTTTAAAGGCCTGGTGGGATCAGCAGAGGCCGTACGGCAAGCCTGTATTCAGCTCAATAAACGCTGGGTACATGGTATAGGCGACTGTCAACGTTTTCTTTCGGCAAGCCCTTCCTAATTCCCACCCCGCCTTTCGATACTATTCCTTCCGGCTTGGCCAAAATCACGCAATTTTTAAACCTAAAGCATAATTTTTCAGTATTTCACCTTGCTAGGAGAAATGGCCGTCAAGGTAGAAGGCTTGTACTATTTCCTGCGTCATTTTTCAATCTGTGGGTGTCCTAGTCTTGTTTATGCATAAATGGCAATTGGTAGAACCTGAATAGCAGGCCCATCAATCTCCATTTTTAATTCAGGGATGTCAAAGCCTTGCTTACTCCCCAGAGAACTCAGGTGTGTCATAGCTTGAAGCATTACTTCAGAAGGCATCTTGCTTAGTGCCGTTTTTCTAAGCAGATTGATAGAGTCAGATGAATCATCCACGCTTTTTACGACCTTCCCAATTATTTTAAACTGACCATCTACTAAGTCTGACATTAACGGATCATTTAAGAATCCTGTTTCTACTGTTACTACTGCGGTGTATGCACCCTTCAAGCTTGTTGAACTAAGATCAATAGTACTTCCCGCCTTGAGGGCACCAGAGAAGCGAACCATTTGCTGCCTGATTTTCTTGTACTCTGATTGCTCACTTGAGTTACGATTCCCTTTTTTTGGTTGGGGTTTATCCTCAAACGCCTCCGCAATATCCATCATTTCAGCAAAGCTATCTATGGTCTCTACAATTGGATTTCTTTTGAGAAATCCTTCAAATTCCACAAATTCACCAGCTTTAGGAAGTTCTTCCTCAGTTTCTTTGAGATATCCCTTTTCTAAAAGAAGATTCCTTAATTGAAAAAAGAGAGATGCTGGAGTGTGAACCCTCTCCTGTGATGATGTATTTGATCCTTCTGAACCTATAGTTTTTTCTTTTGAGCCAGAAAGATCTATTTTCAGAAGTGTGGAGAACGCTTCACTCAAACCAAAACCAGCAGATACCTTTTCACCGTCAATATTCCTATTAGACGAGGATTCAGTAACAGTGGTCACCGTACTAATTCCTCCCTGTAGCATTGCCAACAAATCAAAAACTAGTTTTTGATTGAGATATACAGGGACTATCAATCTATCCATGATGCTTCCTTTGATGCATAACGCCGCCAGCAGGGGACGAAAAACCAGAGTGAAGCGGCGGTTTTTTGGTCCCTCTGGCTGGATTTATTAGCCATTTACCAGGCCACAAAAACTTTTTTCACTCGTATTAAGGTGATCAAGATTAGAGTTTTTCTCAACAAACTCCTTGATCTGATCACAATCTTTAAAGAAAGGCATTAGGTTCTTAAATCTAATTCTCTTTTCCATTTCAATGCCTCTTACTTTGTAATGCTCAATATCAACCTCACCTTCGTCATCTGTGACAAGATCAAATGGCTTGTCATGTACTATATAATTCCGGAGGTCAGCTAGGCTATCCGCGGTTTTTAATAACGCTGATATATCCGTTCGGTCATCATCAAGAACAACCAGTTTTTTCGCTAATTCAGATTTGGCGCTGATTCCTTTTTTAATCTTTCCAGTAATCTGGCCTGGGTGCTCAATTGCTAGAATTGCTACCATTTTATTATTGAGGTTTTCAGCGATAGCGTGATTTATAAGTGACTCAAGAGCAACAACCGACCACGCCATGAGCATACCAACTAGACTTGACTCCTTTTGGACATCATCCATAAGCGAAATATCAATATTCAGCTTTCCATCCTTCTTGATAATCTGAACATCATCACCTTGGGTAATCTCATTGTATTTTGAGGCTACCTCAAGCATTAGCTCGATCCTGAGCCAATGGTCTTCTACTGAACTATAAATCACAGAAAATTCTCATATATGGCTAACGCCCACATCAAAGGCCGACCGAAAGGGAGATCCAGCGCAATGAGGTGGAGCGTTTTTTGATGTGTTTGTTATGCATTTACCGAACTCCACGTTCTCTTAGAATCATGTGAATTTCTTTAAGTGCTGCTAACTGCCTTTGCTCGAACTCTGTTGTTTGGTCAGATTGAGCAAAAGTAGAAAATCCAGTTATTGCACCAACCGCACCTAGGAGAGTTGAGGCAATACTGTGCCCGCCATTGAATTGATACCAAACGTATGCCGCTACACAAAGGGTGGCAGAAAACAGAATAAATTTAAGGAATGCACCATTTTTTCTAGAGCGCTCCTTTTCTAGAACCTCTTGGCGATGGCGTTCTTCGTGGATTAACTCCTCATTTGAGCAATGAATCAGCAGCTTGTGCTCATTAGAGTTATCGTTAATAACGACATCACCATTGATGTCGCCAGAATTAAAATCTCTCACTTAATTCTCCATGTGTGATGCATTACGCTCACAATAACTGGCCGGAGCGAAGCGGAGGTCCGGCGGAAGCCACAAAGTGGCTGGAGCGAAGTTAATTGCCTTGTTATATTTCGTTCTCTTCACAGTAGCCGGCGATCTCAAGAACCAATTTTTCAGCGCGGCAATTCTTCGCAACGAATATTAAACCAGACCATGTATCCCACTCAATACTAAGTTTCATTCCTCGCTTATAGAAAGTCTGAAATGATTCGTCAGGTCCAAACACAGTTACTGAAATAGGAACTAACCCGAACTCTTTAGCGATCCGTTTCTTAGCTGGATTGTATTGCTCATACCAGCGATCTTCAATTTCATATGTCAGTTCGCCAGAAAAGTTTCTCAGGAGAACTCCTTTTTCGAATTTCTTTATGATTTCAGTTCGGTCTTTGTCGTTCATGGCGAAGAAATATAACGCCTCAATAACCGGCGCAGCTTAGCTGCGTCCGGCGACTGAAAGGAGTGAAGTTAATTGACTTGTTACATGCTTTATAAACCAAGCTTGTTCTCCATCGACAGAACATAAGAATATGGATTAGTTCTAATATCTCTTCTTTCTTGCATATACATTAGACTTCGAATTCCAATTGAAACGCCTGTGCCTGCCAATATAGCGGTAGTGCTTAAACCGCTAGCTAACGTAGTTCCGAGAATCGATGCCATTCCGCTTATGGTGAAATCACTTAAAACGTAGTTAACTTTCGCTCCCTTTAGTTGTGATTTTAAGCCCTTAATCTGTGGCTTTACTTTATCGGTATAAGCAACTTTTACTTGTTGGCGAAGTGCTTGAATATCTTCCACATCATCGCAATCTAGAACAGATTGGGTTATGCCTTGTAGTGCCCCTCGGAAAGCAGCTAGCTCATCTGAATGATTTGCCCTAAAGTTAAGAAGCTTGTCAATACGAACCGAGCCAGGGATGTATATACTTTCTATTGCAAGCTCAGCCAGCATTCCATCAACAAAATGCCTTGGCTCAGCTCTATACGGCTGCTGAAATCCTCTTTCTCTTTCAGGCAAGAAATAGAATATGTCTGCGCCACATGCAGGGCACTCGCCAGTATTTTTGATAGATTCTTGAGTGAATCTATCAAAGACTTCTTTGCATTTTGGACATTTAATAAATGTCTTATTTCTATTCGGCGAATAACCATCAACAGATAGTTTTGTGTTGAATTGATTATATATCTGGGAGTCGGCAACAGTAGAAAGATTATTCCGTTTCGCAATTCTATTTGCTAGTGCAGACATATAATATGCAGAAAATCTACTATCCATGCTCACAAAGCCATCATCATCAATTCTTGCAGAACCAATGGTATCCATCAAAAGATGGCTCATTTTACTTGAGTGTACCCGGCTATATCCTAACCTTAAGCTTCTTTGAAGTTGATGCGATAGTTTACTAGGATGGATTCTTGAATACTCATCACCGGAGGTCAGAACTCGCATGCCTTCTGGTGTAGATAAATATTGCATCGCTATATCTGAAGCTTCAATTACCTCTCGTGAAGAAGGAGTGACCTCAAAAGGCCTTAATATTCTCTCTTGCTCAAGAAGAGTGGCCACTTCGTTTTGATATGGAGACTGCATTCTGAAAGGAACAATTGTATTAATTTCGTCCCAATACAAAATAGCGGTCTTAACCCATGAATCGTCATGAATATCTATCCAAGGATAATATAAGGTTTTGTTAAACATCTATATGACATTCCTTTGGCATGTAACTCCTGCAGCACGGGCCGGAGCCGCAACGCGGCGGAGGTCCAGCAAATGCTTGCATTTGTGATCGTGCCTGCTCTTGTTAACTTTTTGGTGCACGATAGACCTTTCCACTCTCTAGAGCTACCGAGACAATCCCCTCAACTGTTTCGAGGCGCACATCGTAATTGGAAACATTTGTAATGGAACCCCATTGATAATGTGAAACTGTTGGCTCCAGCGATTCTAAATTGTGGAAGAGTTGCTTAAGAGTAATGGCATGTTGCAACTTACCATTTAAGTAGATGGATAACATTACTTGGTTAGGTGTTACTGATTTTGGAACAAGATTTAGCCCAGGGTAACCCACCACTACGTACTCACCACTTGGAGAAATATGGAAGGACCTGTGCCAGCCACTTATTTTGTATATTTCCTTAGTTTCGAAATTACCCTCCACGCTGTACACCACAGTGTCTTTCGCAGGCTCCAAATAAGCACAATAAGTAACGAAGATGTTACATACCCTCTTTGCTTTGGGAACTGGCAAAGGGCTATCGGCATGAGAACTAAAACTCAGGAATATCAGTAAAATTGTGGCAGTGACTTTATTCATAGTGAAAGTTAACGCTTTTAGCACCTGCGCCTTAGGCGTCTGGTGCCTAAATTTGTTATGTGTATATCTCCGATAGTAGATCTTGTGCAATTTTGTAATAGATTTCGAATTCTGCTGTTGCTTGATTTTCTTCCATGAACTGTAGCGCTCGCTCTTTAAGTATAGGTATAGGCCCATAATTCCCCGAAAAATGGCAACCAACTATATTGTTCATCGTACTAACTAGTGAATATATTGGTGTATCTCTTCGAAGTGCTTTCGGCGGCAAATTATCCTGCCGGTTTAACTCTTTAGCAAAACTAATAATTCTGCTCGTCATATTATCTCCGACACATAACGCCTCAGGCACCAGCGCACGAAGTGCGTCTGGCCCGCGAAGCGGGCATAGTGCCCTAGCTGGTTATGTGTTTCTAATGTAATTAAATCGGAGAACATCTTTGTGCAATCCGTATGCTAATGAAGTAGAGCTATCTTCATTCTGGAAAAATTGAATCCAACCGTTGTTAATACCTGATTCCCAACTCGATAGCTCGCCATATCTTTGAAGATAAGCATTGAGCTTCTGTGTGATTCCGTCTTCTGATTCTCTACCCGAAGGGTCATTATACCAGCTGGCAATGACACGATTCTCTTTCTCGTAGAATCCACATTCATAGGAGGGTGAGCTTACCCTATAGAAGTTGTCTTCATCTTCTTTTTTTTCCAGAACATCTAAGCCTGTGGATCTAAGAATTCCCAATGCTTCTTCTAGCTCGATGTTCAGAGGTATATGAGGTGTTTTTATATTCATGATATCGATCTACACATAACGCCCGCAATAACCGGCCGGAGCGAAGCGGAGGTCCGCCGGAAGCCACGCAGTGGCTGGAGCGTAGTTAATTGCCTTGTTATGTGCCTAGCCATATTTTTGCCAAATTGCGGCTACATTTTGATATTGAGAGGGTAAATTAGCTTTAGCCTCTTGAATAGATGAGTATTCAGCATCTTGCTCAATTTCCCAATCAGAGTCACAGCTAAACCGGTAGAATTTTTCGCTATTGGAATATTTGCAAATTGCCAAACCAAATATTTCCGCAGCAACCTCTCCATTTTCAAAGAGCACAAATCCAAATGGCTTAGAATCTGACCAAGCCCACTCAATCACTCTTGCTCCATCAATTTCTTTAGGAGGATTGCTCATGACTATCCTTGCACATAACGCCAAGCGAATGGGCTGGCGCTGCGTAGCAGTGACAGTCCAGGCCAACTGGTTGGCCGAGCATTGCGCGCCTTGTTATGGCTCATTTATTGGTAAACCCGAGAGTTCAAAGGTGGAATAAGCTCTTCTGTGATTGTACCCATTATTATTTCTAATTCGCTTTTGATTTCTACGAGTTGGTTGTTGAACTCTGGATACTGCTGCCAAAAGTTATCAGGAACTGCAGCAATATTTGCCAGTAAATCTCCTTTGTACATGTCACCTTCGGCCAATGGTTTTACAGCAAGAATATCAAGAGCAACGGGAACCAGAAACCTTAAACCAATTTTTTGACCAATTAGTATGCGTAGGTTTTCGACCGAAAGTTCCGCTAAAGGAACTGACCATAAACGGTGACATTCAGCGGCTAGACTTGAGCCAAAGTCAGGCCTGCCCCATTTTTCTTTGTGTAGCTCTTCGAGAGATTTTGATAGATCCACGATAATCCTTTAAGGGCCATAACGCCCGCGTAATAGGCGCGAGCTTGCGAGCGTCCTAATTGACGCGCTTGTTAACTTTTTATCCCGTAAACCGCTCATTGGTTTGTGGATCATATAATGGGCACCCAAACTCTTTGCCAATATCTATGAATACGTTCATCCATTCTCCAGGCTCACCATAACAATCAATTCTTACATGCTGTGCACTTGAAGATACTTGAAAAGAGTTGCTTTCACCTTCCCAATCAAGAAATCCATTTCTTTCTTCAGTACCAGGAAACTCTTGAATGATCCTTTTATAAACGCTATCAATATCAATCTGACTAAGGCCGTTAACAGGTACGCCATCTGAGAGACTGCGATAAACCTCCAGAGGCTCTGCTTTAAAGCCTGCTGATTCACTCCAGAAATTTAAGTCGTAGCTCATAGCTTTCTCGTAAAGTTAACGACCACAGCACGGGCGGCCGGAGCGTAGCGTAGGCCGTCTCGCGAAGGACCGAAGGACCGAAGGACCGAAGGACCGTAGCAACGTGCCTGTGATTGTTAGCTGCCTTTGCGTAATTGCTCATTATATATTTCCTGTATTTCAGCATGGCCAACTACTCTTGAACCTTCTCGAATCTCTAGATTGGCGCCAGTCTCTAGGCATTTTGGGTATGCCTCTGGCGTGATGAATTTAACAAACGCTTGAGTGCGCCTATTAGGTTCCGCAATCCCTTCATCAACAAACCAATGAATTGTAGTCGTGAGGTAGTCTGTTTTAACCTTGTAATGAGGTCTGTATCCATTCTTTACGATGATATCTTTACCGGAAAAACATACCTGCACAAGGGCATCAGGCTCCCAGTCTGGATTTTCATTTCTATCGAATTTATCAGATATCACTTTTTTCTCTTACAACAGTTAACGCAGAGTGCAGGGGCGGCAGGAACGAAGTGTAAGCCGTCCCTGCGCGAAGCGCCCTTGCTGCCACGATTTGTTAAGTGCTACTTTTAGCACACTTGGTCTCCGATTTCCCAGGGTGGCTTGTAAATACTAGTTTACTACCAGAATAAACGAAGAAGCTCGCCCCTTTTTCTGTGTTTAATGTGAAAGTTCCATTTTCATCCGTTTTGGTTTCTCCAAGTTTGCCAGGCAAGTGAAAAGGAACCCATTCGTTTTCCCATGCTTCTGCTCTAGCAATCGGATTATCTTGGCAATCAGTTACCGTTCCGGTATAGGTTTGTGGTGTAGCGCAACCATTCAAAATTAATGTAAGTAAAGCAATTGCTACTGATGTCTTCATTCTCTCATGCACTTAACGCCCACAGCAGGGGCGGCTTAATTTGTGCGCGTTTTGCGCAAAAATGGGAGCGGAGCGACCTGCGCAAAAGGTGCACAAATTAAGCCGTCCCGCGGAGGCCCGAAGGGCCGTAGCAAACTGCCTGTGTTTGTTAAGGCCTCCACTAATCGCAGCCTGAGTCACCGAAACCAAAATCTATGCCACCACCGAAACCATCAGTTGACGATGGTACTCCTGTTTGCGCCGCTTTCTTTTTGCGCAATTCTTTCTCTACAGATTTTCGCTTATCTTCGATTAAAGATTTCTCCGACTCAGTAAATTTCTGATTCTCTAAAAGCTCAACACCACAATACATACATTTATCAAACCCAGTGTTCTGAGTCCGACGACCACATATATGGCACAAGCCTTTGTTCATGTTTACTTCCCTTAACACCAAGCGAATGGGCTCGCGCTGCGTAGCAGTGACAGTCCAGGCCAACTTGTTGGCCGAGCATTGCGCGCCTTGTTATGGCTCATTTATTGGTAAACCCGAGAGCTCAAAGGTGGAATAAGCTCTTCTGTGATTGTACCCATTATTATTTCTAATTCGCTTTTGATTTCTACGAGTTGGTTGTTGAACTCTGGATACTGCTGCCAAAAGTTATCAGGCACAACAGCAATATTTGCCAGTAAATCTCCTTTGTACATGTCACCTTCGGCCAATGGGTTTACTGCAAGAATATCAAGAGCAACGGGAACCAGAAACCTTAAACCAATTTTTTGACCAATTAGTATGCGTAGATTTTCGACCGAAAGTTCCGCTAAAGGAACTGACCATAAACGGCGACATTCAGCGGCTAGACTTGAGCCAAAGTCAGGCCTGCCCCATTTTTCTTTGTGTAGTTCTTCGAGAGATTTTGATAGATCCACGATAATCCTTTAAGGGCCATAACGCCGCCAACACGGGCCAAAATGGAGCAGCGAAGCTGCGGAATGTAGGTCCAGCCAGCTTTGCTGGCATTCGTGCTTGGCTTTGTTACGTGTTTTTAGCACTCGTATAGCTCCGCTAAAAATTGATTAAAAGATTTGGCCAACCTAGTCATATTATATTCCCAGGGCTCACCCTCATAGTTAGCCTCTTCATGGTCCCAATGGTAGACAGCTCCAAATTCCTCTGGCTTAAGTGACAAGCAATATACGTCACCGCCAGGACTCTCCCCAAAAGGTAAGTAATGGCCAAGGATCATATCTTTATATTCTTCAATATTTCTTGCCAAGTCATCATGTACGAGTTCTTTTCGGATCGCGTAAAGGTGACCTATAAAGTCAAAGTGCTCTCCGTTGACCTTGACTCCATCTGGAACTGGACGCCCACCATTGTATTGTTGTAAAAACTCAACATATTCGAGAGGAAAGTCTATAGAAAGGTCACTCTCTAGCGCCTTAATATCAGGCCGACTCAACTTTCCATATGAATCATTAACTTGAATCATCGTGACTCGCTCTTACACCTAACGCCTAAAGCACGGGCGCAGTTTTGCTGCGTCCAGTGCCTTTACTTGTTATGAGCCAGTCGCTGGTTGATTGCACGGTGTAACGCACACTCTTTAAAACCTTTTCGCCTTTACAGAGATAGTCGATAAAAACACCCATTGTGTGCTTGCTATCTGTAAAGTAACCAATTGCTTCTGGCTCTGATTTTGATGTAGGTAGCTCTGTTATATGAACCAGCAACTCCTCACTATTTTTACCAAGTAGAAAGGTGCCACTTCTAGATGCTGGACAACCAGAAGGACTTTCTTTTTGGCCTCTAAGCTCAAACATTATTGCTGGGCCTTCTGGCTTCACGCTTATATGAAAACCTAGTTTCGCGGCTAGCTCTGGTGTCAAAGAAACCTCTTTAGGCCCTCCACTTGCAGCAGCCAAGGATGACATTAAAGCTAGAATTATAAGAATGTACTTCATAGTTTAAAGCTCATAACGCCTCAATCAGCCGACGCTTTAGCGGTCGGCTGAATTGACTTGTTAGTGTGCTTAATTCCAAGCCCCACCCAAAACTCTGGAGGGTACTGAAGTTCAGGCTTTCCGACCCACCCATTAGTAACGGATAAAGTATAACCGCCTTTAACTCTGCCATACTTTACCGACTGCAAAGCAATTTGATCCCAGTCTCCAATGAACTGGATATCGTTTAATGTTTCTGGATACGAACCAGTACGTATATTATGAAGCTCGATTAAAGAAATCGCTGTTTTAAAGTGTTGATCTCCAAATTTTTGGTTTGCTTCTTTTTGGATTTCACAACCCGTAAACATGACTATACAAAAAGCTATTATTAATCTATTCATTTTAAAACCATAATTAACATTCTGTGCTGCACACTAACGCCCGTGAGTTGCGGCCGGAGCTGCGAAGCAGCGGAGGTCCAGGTGTAGCTTGCTACACCGATGCAACCTCACCTTGTTAAATTGCAATATCATTCTGTTCAAGAAAGACTATCAACTCATTAAATAAATCAGAATGGTCAGTAACTCCTACATTAGAGACAACTATATAGCTGCCTTCCTTCTTGAAGCCACTTGCATGCGAATACATTGTATTTACAACCTCATCTGGAGAGGAATCAATCAAGGAAAGGTCCTTATGTTCAACCAGTCCACAGACTAATGTAAATGCAATCGTTACTATATCGTACCTTCCGTCCAGATACTGTTGATATAAAAGGTCGATATCATTCTTATACTTTTCGAGAGAATCCACGGCCATTTCTTCTTTGCCATTTAACGCCGCCGGCAGGGGCAGCTTAACTTGTGCGCGTTTTGCGCGAAAATGGGAGCGTAGCGACCCGCGGAAAAGGTGCGCAAGGTAAGCTGTCCCGCGGAGGGCCGAAGGCCCGGAGCAAATTGCCCGGCCTTGTTAACTGAGGTCCTCGTATTGCGCAATGTGCCCTGCTCCAAACTCGCTCAAATTGGCCAAGTAAACATCTAAGGACGAGCAAATTTTTGAGAGACGGCCAAATGGATAGCGCTGATCTGACCATATACTTCCAGCTTCAGGTCCGCTAAATACGTAAATATGATACCCCTCGCAGCCTGTATTACAGATGCGAATAGCGCCGCTCAAGATTCCTTCACTTGTAGTAGAGCGCCCATCGAATGCACCTAAGACTTCAGCTGTATCAACTTCTTCAATCTCGTATGGCTGAAACCACTCTTCTTGTGGTGAGAGTTTGTAATATCCAACCATTTTTGGATCATTGAGCGCTTGAAACAGGCTTTTAGGAACACTTTCTTTCCACATATTCAGTTAACGCCTTGCTAAGGGGCAGCCGAAGTGCAGTGGAGGCTGTCCTGCGGAGGCCGCGCCTTTTGCGGTCGGAGTGAACTTGAGCAACTTGTTAGGTTTCTGTGACTATGGTGATGCAAGCTTAACCTCGCTAAATCTCCAGTTTGTAATTTCGCCTTGTGATTCAAGCTGACCAGACTGAACAAGGTAATAAATTCTTTTTGCGATCCTTTCTGCATCACAATTGTTGTCATCTAACCCTGTCTTATTTTGTGTCAGACCAATTATCATTGCCATCTTTCTCCAATTTTTGGTGGCTTGAGAAAGAATAACTTTGTCTATTTCCAAATCGTCCATTTTGGGAACCTAACGCCGCAAGCAACGGCCGAAATGTAGCGGCGAAGCCGCGGAATGTAGGTCCAGCCCACGTAGTGGGCGGTGTTGCCTTGCTTTGTTAAGCATGATGGCCTCTCTTATAAAATGCATAGGCACACAAAGCCAGCCCTACGGAATATACTAAATCAAAAGACATTACGGAAATAGCAGTGTAAGTGGGTGAGCTAGATAATAAATCAGGGTAAGTAGCCCACAGCCACTCCGTTGTAGGAATTGCTAACATGCTAGGCAGTAGCATTATGGTGAGGCCAATGATAAACAACCCGGAGGAGGACGAGCTTTGCTTTAAGATGCTGTATCCGGCGACTATCGCAACCAGAAGAGACGGCCAGGTAGAAAGCAAAGTCATTGTAATTATTTCGTGGATTCCCACTCGATCCCTCGTAATGCTTAACATTTATATAGTAATCATTCTGATCACTATTATCCTGATTACTATCCTGGAATCAATCTAACGAAAAAAACACACAAAATCCAAGCAAAATCAATATGTTACCCATCCTTCAGAACCATTGTGCCAAATGGAAAAACGATCACTTTGACTACTATACCCATTTTATACGAGTTCCCTAACCCATTGAAATACAACAGATTTTCAACCATTCTGGCCCTAAGCCAGAAATAACGGTCAAACTGATCGAAAATCCTGATGACTCCCAGTCAAATGTTCATTAAACTGTTAATCCATACAGTATTCGGACTGTAAAAATGGATGACATCCCTATTCCGCTACCCCAGCGACCATCCCGCTTTATGGACCGTTTTAGGGCTTTTATACGGTCTCGCTATTTGGCATACAAAACAGAAAAGACATACTGCTTTTGGGTGAAGGACTTTATACGATTTCATGGGATAAAACATCCGCAGGAACTCGGAAAAGCTGACATAGATAAGTGGTTAAGTCACCTTGCGGCTAATCGCAATGTGTCAGCCAACACTCAAAAAACCGCTTTGAATGCAATTATCTTTCTCTATAAGCAGTTTCTGGATATTGAATTAGGGCAACTACAGTTCGAAAAAAGCCATCGGCCTAAGCGATTGCCTGTTACTTTTAGCCATGAAGAAGCAACCTCCATATTAGAGCACCTTAGCGGTCCAAATAAGCTTGCTGCTTCTTTAATGTATGGTTCGGGCCTTAGAGTTATGGAAGCTGTGCGGCTTAGGGTACAGGACATTGATTTTAGTGATCAATGCTTGATAGTACGGGAGTCCAAGGGTGAGAAGTGGCGAAGAACACTACTGCCTCGGTCTCTGGTTAAGCCCCTCAGGGTGCAGATAGCACATGCGCTTTCTCTACACGAGCAGGATTTGGCTGAAGGCTATGGGTATGTCTATTTGCCTTTCGCTCTGGCGAAAAAGTACCCACAAGCAGCGACGAGTGCTGCTTGGCAGTATGTATTCCCCGCTCGATTTCTATCGCAAGACCCTCGCAGCGATATGATGCGACGGCATCATATTGGTGAGCAGCAAGTTAGGCGGGCCGTTGCCAAGGCCGTTTCGGCCCTCGATATTCGTAAGAAGGGAGCTGCCATACATTTCGCCATTCGTTTGCCACCAACCTTCTGCGGGCTGGTACTGATATACGCAATATTCAGGAGCTACTCGGCCACAACGATATCAGTACAACCATGATTTACACCCATGTTATAGGCGTACATGAGCGCGGTGTTACCAGCCCTCTTGACTAATTTCGGCCCCCGGCAGCTATGCCTTTGGGTGGTAGCTGGCTTTAGGCCAAGCCTTGTTGATTTCATCTGCCTGAAGCTCTGCATTAAAGTGTTCCCAGGTAATGCCATTAATGTCAGTTTCTGCGGTAAATTTATCGGCACCATCTGATTCCCATCCTAGATGCCTAAGCGTTCCGCTTTCACAATTTGGATCATGGCGAATCGATAGGTTAACAGTGGCAGTTCGCCATAAAGCATATTCATTGGGCACATGCACGCAGGGAGCAGTATTTAACCTTCTACTGTAGTCGGCAACTGACTCTTCTATCTGATTAGTCGACAGTGCAATATGAATTTTATCCATGGGCCCTACCTTTATTGATACTTGTGTTGGTATCTACATTTTTAGTTACTACCACTCGCTCCAGCTTCCAGCTGCTCCTGTACCTTATCCAAATTAAAAGACCCAGGTACCTGGCTTGGTGGATATTCTTTCATAGTTTGCAAAAATTTTGCTGCAAGTTGCTGCATGGGAACCAAGACAAAAGCCCTGTCTATAAACCAGTCGTTATAGGTATTCGAGTTGTGTTGGGCTTTTTCAAAAGGATCTTGCCTCAAATTGAACAATAGTGGCACTCGTAATTCAGTAAAGGGCTCTCGCCAGACTTCAAAACCCCGCCCGCGATTTTCCAGGAAAATAGCTTTCCAGGGTTCGTAGCGCATAGCTACAATTTGGCCGTCATCATTTACGTAGATAAATTCTTTTCTTGGAGAAAGTTTTGCTTTGCCGGTGAAGTAATCCATCATGTTGTAGCCATCAACATAATTTCTGTACTCGCGCCCATTCAGCTCGACCCCTTCCTTGAGCTGCTCCTTGATATTCGGGTTCCCCCCGGCCGCAGCGAGAGTCGGCAGCCAGTCTTCATGGGAGACAATACCTGTCAGTGTAGTGCCCGCTGGAAATTTGCCCGGCCAGCGTACGAAAGCTGGCACCCTATAAGCTCCTTCCCAATTGGAATTTTTCTCACTGCGAAATGGCGTAGTTGCAGCATCTGGCCAGGTATTGAAGTGGGGGCCGTTGTCTGTGGAATAAAACACGATGGTATTGTCGGTGATATCCAGGCGGTCGAGCACACTTAGCAGCTTTCCTACCAGGATGTCATGCTCAACCATGCCATCCATATACTCATTGCTGTTGGGGCCCGCAAGGTTTGTGTGCTCCTCTCTGACATGGGTGCGAAAGTGCATCCGGGTGGCATTCCACCAGACAAAGAATGGGGTCTTAGCCGCGTGGGCGCGTTCGATAAAGTCGATAGCTGCCGCTAGGGTTTCATCATCGATCGTTTCCATCCGTTTCTTGGTGAGGGGGCCGGTATCTTCGATTGGTCCGCCGGCCTTGGCCTTAATCACTCCTCTGGGGCCAAACTTCTTACGGAATTCTGGGTCTTTGGGATAGTCCCGGTTCTCAGGCTCTTCCTCCGCATTCAAGTGATAGAGATTGCCAAAAAATTCATCAAAACCATGGTTGATGGGCAGGTGTTCGTCCCTATCCCCTTGGTGGTTTTTACCAAACTGGCCGGTGGCATAACCCAGGCTTTTCATTACTATGGCGATAGTGGCATCACTCTTCTGCCAACCCTCTTTGGCACCAGGAAGCCCCACTTTAGTCATGCCGGTGCGCACTGGGACATTACCTGCTAAAAACGCTGCGCGGCCTGCTGTGCACGATTGCTGGCCGTAGTAGTCGGTAAAAGAAAGGCCTTCTACCGCCAGCCGATCAATATTGGGCGTGGTGTAGCCCATCATGCCGCGACTGTTGAAGCTGATATTCCAGATGCCAATATCATCTCCCCAGATCACCAAAATATTGGGTTTGGTCTGCGCGAAGAGGCTACCAGGGGAAAGGGATACAGCAGCCAGCATAACCAAAAGGAACAGTCGGAGACGGGTTCGGGAGATCAGGAGCATTACACACCTCAATATTGGCAGGCTCAATACACCGCTTTAAGACTAGTCCTGGTAGGCGGGAACTTGAGGAATCACCGGCCCCTGGCTTGATTGATCCTTCTCTTCTGGCGGAAACACCGTCCGCCAGTCCTTCGCCATATCTACCACTAACCAGCTATTTGTCTTAGCGGCTTGTAGCGCTTTGTCCAGGCGCCCCACTGAGGAGTTCTTATCGTATGCCCATTCTCTTTTGGCATCGGTATGATGAATCAGCATGGCAAAACGCGGCCCCTTAGCGGCGGTGGTCCATTCCAGCATTTGTAAATCACCATCGGAATTGCCTGCGGCAAAAACCGGCCTCCGGCCAATCACGTCATTAATTGCGATAGGCTTCCCCTGTTTATCAGTGAGGAAGGCCAGTTCAACTAATTTCACGATATAGGGGTGACCACCCCCATTTTCATAGCGGGACTTTAGGCGACTGCCGATAACCTGCTCTGGGGGGATTCCATATAACTCCTGGGAAAACACTCGAATAAAGTCAGTGCCGCCCCCCGAAACAATGTAGGTTTTAAAACCATTTGCTCTTAAGTAGTCCAGCAACTCCAGCATGGGCTGGAACACCATCGCACTGTAGTGCTTGCCAGTTTCCGGGTTCTTAGCGCTCCTGAGCCATTGGGCAACAGAGCGCTGGAAGGCATCCGTACTCAATCCCGCATGAGTCGCAGTAAGCATTACTTCCAAACCTTCCCTGCCTTGCCCCAGCAGGTTTGATAAATCGCCCTTTAGGATCGAAGCGAAGGGCTCTTGGGTTTTCCACTCTGGGTGTTGGGGCGCTAGCCTTTTAACTTCATCGGCGGCATAGAGCAGCTGGAAATACACGGGCTTCTCGGACCAGAGGGTGCCATCATTATCAAATACCGCTATACGTTCACCGACAGGTATAAAGTCGGCACTGTCCCTACGGGTAACCTTGTCAACAAAGTCCACAATTTGGGCTTTAACGCCATCTTGCCAGGATGGCAAGGGAGAACTGAGTGCCGGTAAGCTGATTACCAAAACCAGCAATAGACACCCTCGGCTCAGGGCAACCCTAAATTTCCAATCCAGCATTCTGGCCCTCTCACAAAATGACATTTACGGCATATGAACTAATCTTTTGGCCTAGGGAGCCTCTGAATAACTCCCTAAGATAAAAACTCATCACAATAAAAAAACCGTGATAAATATAGCTGGCACTAGCCTCCTCCAAATCAGCCTTATCTGTCTCGTACTGGTGGCCTGTGGTAACGAAGAGCCGGTTGATTCCCAACCTCTCAAGCGCCAGGATGAAGCAATCAGCTCAGAAGCCACTTTCGTGGGCTCCGCGCAATGCGCCGTATGCCACAAAGATGAGGCCAGTGCCTGGCAAGGTTCCCACCACCAGCTGGCAATGCAGGCCGCCAATAGCGACAGCGTTCTAGGTGATTTCTCCGGGGTGGCATTTGAATATCAGGGGCAGAAATCTCACTTCTATCAAAAGGAAGGGCGCTATTACGTACGCACTGATGGGCCCAATGGAGACCTTCAGGACTATCCCCTTGCCTATACATTTGGTGTCCACCCTTTACAGCAATACTTGATTGATTTGGGAGGCGGACATTTTCAGGCACTGAGTATTGCTTGGGACAGCCGGGACAAATCTGCTGGTGGCCAGCGCTGGTTCCATCTCTATCCCGATCAAGCGATAGACCATCAACATCCCCTGCACTGGACCGGCATAAACCAGAATTGGAACTTTATGTGTTCCGACTGCCATTCCACCAATCTGCAAAAGGCCTATAGCCTACAAACCGATAGCTACCAGACATCCTGGTCAGAGATCAGTGTCGGTTGCGAATCCTGTCACGGCCCGGGATCAAGGCACATTCAGTGGGCAAAAATACAAAATGAGGTATTGCCGAATAAAGGGCTAGATCCCCATTTTATTGATCCAACCCAACAGATCCGGGAAATGGATCTGCAAACGGGGATTGCCAAGCTTGCGCCATCGGCAGCCATCCAGCGTGAAATAACAACTTGCGCCCAGTGCCATTCTCGGCGGAGTACCCATTTACCGGGGGCGCAGGCTAACAGCGAATTACTGGATCATTTCAACCTCACACTTCTGCAAGAGCCTATCTACCACGCAGATGGCCAGGCCGATGGCGAGGTATTTGTGTACGGATCGTTTCTGCAAAGCAAAATGTACGCAGCAGGTGTTACCTGTGGCCACTGTCATAACCCCCACAGCCTACAACTGAGAGCAGCTGGTGATGCAGTTTGTGCCCAGTGCCATATGCCGGAGCGATTTGCCCGTACTGATCACCATCTGCACCCAACTCAAAGCCCCGGTGCCCGCTGCACAAACTGCCATATGCCGAAGAAAAATTTTATGCAGGTGGATGGACGCCGGGATCACAGTTTCCGCATTCCCCGGCCTGACCTTTCCGAGGCGCTGGGCACCCCCAATACTTGCAACAGCTGCCATCAAGATAAATCGAGCCAGTGGGCGGCGAAGATATTGGAAGACAAATACGGCTCACCTCCCCGTCACTATGGGCAGACATTGCACGCAGCTATGCGCGGGGATAGCGAGGCCGATAAGATGTTAATGAACCTTATTCAGGACGACAGTAAACCGGAGATTGTTCGGGCCAGCGCAATCCGTTTGTTACCGCACTACCTGACGATAAATTCCGCTCAGTTACTCCAACAAATTGCCCAGGGCGAAGAACCCTTATTAAACCTGGCCCTTGCGCAGTCTCTGGATGAACTACCGGAGCAATTGCGACTGATGATCGGTGTACCGCTGCTTTTCAGTAAAATGGCCGTAACAAGGTCGCTGGCAGCCAATGGCGTTACCGATGCTCAGATCGGGACTATGCCCGCGCAAGTACAGCAGCAATATTCCAAGGCCCTTAAAACCTATACCACCTCAGAATTATTCAACAGCGACCGGCCCGAATCCCTGGTAAACCTGGGCAACCTCCATTTTCAGAGAGGAAACACGCAACAAGCGGAAGCCTTCTATCGCCGGGCAATAATCAAGGCCTCCTACTACACACCCGCCTATATCAACTTGGCCGATCTTTACCGGGCAAGTGGACGTGAAACCGATGCGGAATTATTACTCAGAGGGGCACTATCGAAGAGTGAGGATATCGCCGTAATCCAACATGCCTTAGGCCTTTCCCTGGTTCGCCAGAACCGCCACCAGGAGGCAATGGGTTTTCTAAAGGCGGCGGCTGAGCATGAGCAAACCCAGAGTCGCTATCTCTACGTATACGCCATAGCCGTTCACTCGGAAGGCAACAGCGAACTCGCCCTGGATATTCTAGAAGACGGCTATCACCAGTTCCCGCAGGACCTGGATATATTGCGGGCATTGATTTCTATTAGCAGGGAATCCGGCAAGCGGGAAATCGCACAAAAATATGAAGCACTTTTAGCCAGCAGGCGCTAAAAATCATAATAGAGACTTAACCTAAGAAGCCTTTCAGTAGGCAGCAGACCAAATTCACAGGACTCACAACCCCGGAAAAACTGGGCTTGCAGTCGAGTACTAAAATGCTCAGTCCAGTTCTGAATCAATTCCAGGTTGTGGTACTGGCTCTTGTCATCCAGGTTGTATTGCACACTCTGACGATATTGAAACTTCTTATCCAGCCGGGTATTACCCCACATCAAGAACAAATACTCTTGCCGTAGTTGTCCGGTAGATAAAAGGTTAAAACTATCGGACAGAAAAGCAATCGCCTCATAAACCCGCGCGCTGTTCAATCCGTTCTTTGCACTATCTACCTGCGTTTGAACCAAACCCCACTCGTCATCATCGAATCCATGCTGGTTATACAGATACTCCGCAGTAACATCCCATCCCCCGTTGAAGCTGAGCTGAGTACCAAGTACCAGCTTCAAATAATCATCGTCCTCTGCTGGAAAATAGGAGAGTTCGCCCGGCTGCGGTAACTCCCGCTGATATTCCCAAGCACCCTCCAACCTGAGTGTGGCACTGTCTCCAGCCAAGGTACTCAATCCGAGAGCGACATTGGTTGCCTCCCCCTCTATCTGATGCAATACCAAGCGGGTATCCAAGTCACCTTCACGATTCACCACGAGTGCGTACTGAAACTCATGGTCATTTCTATTAGTGTCAAAGTGACCACCCAGATTATCCTCAACCTGAGCCATGTAAATGCCAGTGTTCCAGCGACCATAGCGGAAATCGAAGTGGGCCATATCCCAGCCCAGCTGCTGGGTAAGCTCATCGGCATCCAGATTGGGCCGATCAAAAGTGGCTTTTAAAAGATTTGCTGGAGACCAGTTGTAACCGTTGCTCCACTGAGGTTTTATCCGACCGACGTTAATACCAAACCTTCGGTTGTCAGTGTAAGAAGAGAAATACCCCTCTAGCAGATGGGATTCTGTTTCTTTTTCAGATGTTCCAGCCTCATTAGACCGATAGTGCTCTATCGCCGCAAACCGCGAGTAAACTGAGAAGTGTGCTCCCAGGGAGAACTGGCCACTGAGATCCAGAGCAAGCAACGACTCTTGTTCATCAAAGACAAACAGACCCGGATCGAAATAGAGGTCATCCCGAACTTCATTCTGCTGGTGATACCCCAATAGCGAAGCATCAATATCCCAAACAACTCGAGAAACCCCTTCCTCAGTGCTCACTTCATCGAAAAGTTCCGAGTTGGTCTCGAAAGGGTCTTGATAGTCTTCGGCACTGGCAACTTTTTCAGCAAAAGCGAGAGGAAGGAGTATAAATGGGAGAATTGTCCTGATTCTGATAACCATTACCGACTCACCTCAATTCAGCCTGCCAAGGGAGCCTTTTTGGAAAATTGCTGGGTCCAGGCTCTCAAGACGATAGTCATCGAACTTCATCCAGGTATAACTCTCGTCAATGAGTGCATCCACCAAGAGTAATTTATGCAGTTTCAGCTCGCCTTCAAACTGCTTGAACTCTTTATAGTGCGCTGTTTTAAGGAGGCGCCCAGAGCGGGTATAAAACTCCCCCTTTAAAGGCAGGTTTCCCTCAGCCTGTGCCATCCATATTTTTACTTTGTCATAGGCAACGCCAGAGGATTTTGCCGATAAATACAGCACCCAGTAATCTTCCCCATCAACAGTTTCTTGCCCTTGCAGCTCTGCGGTGTAATCCCGGGAGAAATTTGCTCCCACTACATCACCGTTACTGGTCTCGCCAATTAACCGCTGTGAGGGCGCAATCCGGATAACCCTGCGCGTGCCGGGAATATAGAGCCACATATTGGCGCTCTCTTTTAGCATTGCCCTGCCCTTTTCCCGGGCGGGTGCCAAAAACTGGATCAGTGATTGATCGTTAAACACTTTGACACTGAGCTTATTGGTGCGGGGTTCCTTGTCCTTTTTATAGCTGATATTGGTGATATCAAAGCTAAAGCCCTGATCCCTGAACCCGCGAAAATCATCCAGTTTATTAACCAGTGACTCAGCCGAAACCGATGCATAACTTGAGTAGCTAAACAACAAGTAGGCTATCGCCAACACCCACCCATAAAAAGAATTCAACTTACACATAGAAGACCCAAATCAAGTAAACCTAAGTGCTTTTACTACCGGCAGCCGGGACGCTTTTATCGCTGGATAAAGGCTGGAAACAAGTGAAATACAAAAACCCAACAGGAATGTTTTCAATAAGATATCCGGCACGACAAACACACGGATAGGATAGTCCTGGGTACTGCCCGGTGGCCGGGGCATCATCCATTCCGCATAGGTAATTCCCTTGGCTGCCAGTGCACCAATCACTAGCCCCAGCAAACTTCCGATTAAACCGAGAAATACCGACTCCAGTAAAATCAAGTTTACAACCTGGCGGGGAGTACCGCCCATTGCCCGGATAGTACCCAGCTCGCGGGTGCGCTCCATGACTGCCATCAACATGGTATTGGAAATACTCAACGCGACGATTACCAACACAATAACGGTAATAAAACCAAAAACCCCGTTAAACAGGCCAACAACCTGATGATAGTAACCCGCCAGTTCTTCCCAGCTTTTTATTTCTAGGTTCAAATTGTTCTGCTCAAATACACCGGACAGAGTTGCAATTGAGGTAGATGTAAGTTCGGTCTCCTCCAATAAAACCACTAGCCGTGTAATATCTGACGTATAGAGCAGTTCCTGGGCCAGAGGCAAATTCACCCTGAGCAAGCGATCATCCAGCTCCTTAACACCGGTTGTGATTACCCCCATCACCTGTACATCGACAGCATTGATTGCCCCATCCTGGGTGCTTGCCAGCAGGGTCAAGTAGTCCCCAATCTGAACATCCAGGGCATTGAACAAGCCTTCTCCAAGGTGAGCAGCAGAAATATCCTCTGGAAATAGATCGTCCCCTTGAACAATCTGAATTGCAGAGGAAAGCATCACTTCTTTCTCCGCATCGATACCAATTCCAGTGATGGCTATCGATTGCTTGCCATCACTAAGCAGGCCATTGAAATTAAGGCGAGGCGCTACCACCAACGTATCGGTTTCATTTTCTACCAGCTCGGAAATCTTTTGAAGGCCCCCATCAGCAATCAGGTATTTTTCCGGTTCCGCTTTGCCAAACTGGTTGTAGCCTTTGGCATAGATTTGTATATGACCAAGCTGCGAGCGGATCATACTCTCCCGCATCCCCTCATACATCGACTGTACAAAACCGCCAAAAATAATCAGGCTGGTACAACCGAAAACGATCGCAGCCAAGGTAATCAGGCTGCGGCGCCCGTTACGCATAATATTCAGCAGTGCAACTTTCCAACCCAAGCCCATGACTAAATACTCCGAAGCGCCAGCTTGGCTTTAGCGGACCAGTCGGTATCCGACTCGGCCACCTTTCCCCAAAGATCCCGGGCATCATCGGGCTGTTTATTGCGCTCGTAAGCCTGGGCAAGGTAGAACTCTACAAAGCCAAGAAATTCTTTACCGAACCGATTGCCCACCTGTTCCCTAACCAGCTCCAGGTCTTCAACAGCGTAGCGCGCTCTTTTTAGAAAGGCCGGCATATTGGCACAGCTGATTCCCCGCTGAAGGCGGGCGCCCAGATTGAATGGAGATTGTTTAACAGCCCGATCCATCATGCGATTGCCTCGTCTGGAGAACAGCGATAGTTTTGCCAATCGATCAAGGTAGAAGCTGGATTTAAAGGAAGTTGTCGATCCCAATGCAGCATTGAGTTCCGGGTCATCCGGGAGACTCTCCACCAGTGACTGCATCAGAGCCTCTAACTTCTCAACATCCTGCAACTCTACATCTTCCATCGACGTAAGGCGCGCAAGCTGAGCCAAGTAGGCCTGCTTTTTTTGTTCACTGGTCGTTTCTCCACTGACAGCAGCAAACAGCGCTTCCCTTTCGCTATTGGTGAATGGAATCGGAGTTGGAAAGACGAAGTCTTCCGCCAAAGCTGGTGCAGAAATTAAGAATACAACTGAAATAGCCAAAGCCGCTCTAGTTAGCGGGCCCCTAGCCAGCAACATTTTCATGATTGCTGTCATGCAATAGCCTCCTGAACAATACCTTGAGGCGAAGCTGTATCCTCTACCAAATGACCATCTCGTACCGTGATAACACGGGATGCCAAGCTGGTTACATAATCATCATGGGTGGCTACGATAAAAGTGACACCCTGCTCCCGGTTGAGCTGCTTCATAAGGCTCATAATGCTCTCCGACGTGCGCGAATCCAGATTGGCTGTGGGTTCGTCCGCAAGCACCAGATCCGGCTTACTGACAATTGCCCTGGCAATCGCCACTCGCTGCATCTGCCCCCCCGAAAGCTGGGTAGGACGCTGATTAACCAACTTGGCAAGCCCTACTGCTTCCAGAGCGTCTAACGCTAGTTGCCTGGCATTGTTAGCCCCCCGCAGTGTCAGCGGGTACATCACATTCTCAAGTGCTGTAAGCACGGGAATCAGGTTAAAAGACTGGAAAACAATCCCAATATGACGACCTCGGAACAGGGAGCGCTGATGCTCTCCCAAACTCCCGAGATTAACGCCATCAATATGAACTGATCCGGAATCACACTGATCCAATGCGGATAGAAGATTCAATAATGTGCTCTTACCACTACCGCTGGGTCCTTTCACAGCCAGAAACTCACCTCGATCGATAGCAAGATCTATATCCCGCAAGGCGTCGACCCAGAGATCGCCCAATCGATAGCGCTTTGAAACACGCTTAAGCTCAACCAACATTAACTTTTACCCAGGGTGACTGCCATTTGCCCCAGTTGCTCACAAGAGGTTTGCATCGTGGCAGGACAAGGAGCCATTGCTATTGCTTTTTGGTAGTAATCCATGGCCACTGCCAAATCCTCAGTGCCCTCTCCAGCTTTCACCCAGTAGGCATTAGCCAAAGACAAATACATCACCTGCTGCATAGCAGCCGGCAATAGATCGGGCTCTGAGTCCATCAGATTCTTAAACCAGGCTTCATCTTCGAACACCCGCTCAAAGTGGCCGCTTACTTCCCCTACATAAGAAAAAGTAATCAACCGTATCAGGCGCACATTAAAATCTGAATCGGCACTGAGACCTGCCTGATCCACCTCATCCATCGCATGGCGCAGACGGTAGAGCTTGTAAAGCCCCATCGCAGGGTCAAACATCGCACCTGCGCGCTTGCCCTCATTGGAGTAATACGCTGCACGTATCAGCATATCGTCTGGACGCTGTTGATACGCGGCTTCCAGTAAGTGGGCAGCCTTCTCAAGCTCGTTATGGTGACTAAATAACTGTCCAAGCTCCAACATCAAGTCGGGATCTGTACTATTTTCACCAATCTCCTGCTGGAGAAACTCCACCTGCTCCATCTCGCCTTCTGAATAGGCAATCTTGCCAAACTCGATGGGAGCAGCACCTGAAAACCAGGCAACAACATTTCCAATAAAAAAACTACTGATAAGAATGGTAAGTACTTTTTTAAACATTGACTGCTCCCGAAGTACGCTAGACTTCTTCCGAGTTTTCAAGTAGTTGACCATCCATTTCCCTTAGGGTGGTGTGCTCATCAAAAACGAGATTTTCGGGGCTCATCACACCAGGGTACAGCTGCTCGCAAATTAAAATCACCTCGACAATATTCAGGGAATCTACCCCGAGTTCTGCAATGGGTGTATCTGCATCGACAGCATCAACATTCAGCATAAGAGCTATTTGCTCACATAGCTCTTGTACATTGCTTTCTACAACTGCTGTAGACATATTTACTCTCCGGTAACATTTCCTATTTTTAAGTTATTAAATCGCAGCAAGTAGTCCAACGTTAAAGTAAAAACACAAACATGCTGCTCTCGTTCTGAGTATTTTTGCTGCTGTTTTATGGCAGCAGAACTGATCATGGGCGGTATATAGAACCAGACTTTTGCAAGCCAATGGTGTCCATAAAAAAACACCCGCTGAAAAGATTCGTAAACATTACAGATAGGTTTATCACTTATTGAAAGTGCCGGGGGTATTACACCCTCATCTCCCGAACCACCAACAATCTCCACCATCTTGCTGGTATTCATTGCCAGTATATTGAGTAAAAACTGGGCAAAAGGCAGATAGAATGTCTGGAAGATATAATGTTCCCTATCGATACTTGATTCTGAGTCCTGCCAGGCTCGATCCAACTCTTCCTGTACCATATCGGTGTAACTTTGTAGATCGATCCCTTCTACGACTCTATTTTTATGAGCCGTATTAAAGATCTTTGCCCGCTTCTCCTGATAGCCAACCGTTAAAGGCAGGCTATTTCTACCCACTTTTAATTTGGTGCCGCTTGACTCCGCCAAACGATTGGCAATATGAGCATAAAAAGTAGTATCAACAGGCGAGAAAAGCTTAGAGGTTACCTCAGGTAAACTGTTGAAGAGTTTATCGGTAGTTTCTTCAGGAGTCACCAGGGCTGCATCAAATGACCCAGATTGATGATGTTCAGCAGAGAGCCAAATAAGCTCTCTGGCTGATATAACAACATCATCCTCTGGAAAGAGCATTTTAACATTCTGCAAAAGGCTCTTTCTTTCTATGGAGAAACCAAAATACTCAATTTCAATTAAGTAGTGGCAATCTACCGTATCGGCACCAACAGCAGGAAATAGTGATAAATCCTGACCAACAAATAGGCGATCGTCCTTCAGGTAATAATAAAGGGGAAATCGAAACGCCTTGCCAACTTGCAAGTAAAAAGTGTTTTTATCACTTCTCTTTATAGTTCCTAAAGCTGTCCAGTCTTCGCCGTTCCCTGCTCCCCAATCGGTATCACTTAAAAATGAACTCAGTGAAACCTCTCCACCGACGGGCAACAGTTTTTCTCTCATCAGGGGAGTTTTGCCTTTGCTAGGTCTCATGCAACAGCTCCCTCAGGTTGCCGCACTAAAGTTGTCAACCAGCTGGAAATAGGCTTCGCCGAAGCAGAAATAGCTGACATATGAGTAGCTCTGGGCAACTCGGTGAGTCCAGCCTTAATACTGGGCGAGAGATACCAGCTCAATACGGTGTGGAGCACGTGGGTATCAAGCACTTCGTCCTTCTCACCGACAAAAAAGTGGCAGGGTACATTTAAACTCGCAAAGAGATCCGCGTATCTCTTTACGTTATAGGCACTGAGTAAGTTAAACGTGCAGTCCAGAACTCGCCCCTGATTCCCCGCTGCTGATCCCACCGGGGGAAAGCTCAGCACTGATAACTTCCTCAATGGGGGGAACAAAAGTGCCAGCCAATATTTCAGCATTTTTATTTTTGGCAGATTCTGATCACCAGCCGATGCCCTAGGCCGCGTATAGTGACGCTTCCTTCCGTAACGAATGTAATACTCAAAGCCAGATGCGGGAATATCGTATTTTCTTGTTTCCTCTGACTGAGTCAGCGGCGGTGCTATCGCAAAAAAACCTGCAATATCTTTACTGCCATATAGGTGCAGATATTTAAGTGCAACCAATGATCCCGCGCTGTGCCCTCCAAGAACAAAGGCCTTAGCCCCTCTTTTTTTGAGGTGTTTTAATAGATCGGCAAGATCGTCTTGCAGTTGATCGGAATAATCGAGATCCCCCGGAACACCTTCACTCTTACCATGGCCTCGCCAGTCCGGCAGACACACACTAATACCGTTTCGGTGTACCATCCGTCCAAACATTAAATACCACTGGCTACTGAACGTGCTCCCGTGCATGCAGACAAGCACCAAGTCAGATTCATCGCACGGCAACCAGCGAAAGGAGAGTTTTTTTCCATCCCGCGCCTGAAAGAACTCCTGAATCACACAACCTCCGAATCCGCATGAGCAGAGTCTAATTCAGCTGTGCGCATAGCTTCACGCTGGTCAATGACCGAATCCATTATGCTATCCGGCTGACTGCGTGCAAAAGCAAGAAATACAGGAACCATACTAGGGATCGCAATATACTCCTGAGTCTGCACCCAGATAGATTTTGCTTTCTTGTTAACCTCAGCAAGTTCTTTATTGGAGTAGCTACCCGCAAGATCCATAACTTCAATCGTATCTGTGTGGAAGGACTCTTCCGATACAATAACGCTCACTGGATCTGCCATATCCTCATTGACTAGATCTGTAAGCTTGATAGATAACTTCTCAAGCAGCCAATTGAGGTCAGCCCCATTCATATTTGGCTTTTGTAAAAGATCAGGCAGGGTAATAGCCTGCTGAACAACCATCCGGTTTGCCAGTTTAGGGAGGTCGAGTCGCGCCTGAACAACACTCAGGAAAACTTCAACCCAAAGTTTGACCCGCAGATCGATTCGCCAACCATCCCGGCCTTGGGTTCCCATTAAATATACAAAGTACTTATAGTGATCGGCACCGGACTCAAAGAAACCTTCACTATTTCTGCGAAAATATCGATTCTGAGCTTTAAGCTCTTTTGCCGTTTCAACTAAAAGGCGTTGCAGGATTAACTCAAGGGCCATATATCCACGGCGCAGGTAACTTTTGCGTAGCCAGTACTCCTGATCCAGATAATTGCCTGACATATAATCCCAGGCACTCTCCAGGAAATAAGCAGCGGTATTGTAGGCAAGCAAAGGAGAACACAGTTCAGCAGAGTCAATAACCGGGTATACATTTGCTACATGAGCATAGAGGCCCTGGTAAAATTCTGTGACCACTTGATTCGCGATCGGCAATTCTTTTGCAAGCCGCTGCTGAGCTTCATCACGATTATTGTCTGAGATATCGGCAACAATGTACTTACAAATATGGTCATTAAACAGGGCTATCATATCGCCCCCACCACTAAACAGAGGATCAAGGAACATCGAGGAAAATCCGGAGGTAGCCCAGCGGTCCTCGAAGATAAACTCATCCGCTCTATAGGCAAGCTGTCCCCAAGCCTCAAAATCAATAAGCTCGGCGCCTTCCAGAAGCTCCGAAATAGCTCTATAAGCCAACAAAAAGTCTAGGAAGTCTTGCTTCTTTGTGGGCGGCTTGTCGAATTTACTATTCTCGCCAACGATACCTACACTGGTATAGCCACCACTTAAGGGTATAAACCAAACCCAGTAACCATCTCCAGAAAAATGATTCGTTGAAAGAAAGCGTCCAAAGGCCTTCTTTCTCCAATTCATATCTCCCATAGAGTCGATATCCTGTATGTTCTTAAACCGACCCCAGGCAGAGAAGTGTTTAGGGACATTCTCAACACGGGTAAGCTTCTTATGCTTCTTAGCAACCCGATTTCGACCACTGCAATCTACTAACCAGTGGGCGTTAACCACTCCGCTAGCGCCATCTTCCATAAGCTCTATAGAATGGAGTTCATCACCTGGTTGTATGTTGAGATTTTTTGCTTTTACGCCCTGAATAACCTCTATGCCATTCGCCCTATTCATATCGACAAGGTCGGATTCCAATCTGGCCCGGTCAATTTGAAAAGCTGGATGAGGCGGAATACTGGTGGTTCCGTGCTCACTCATCTCTGTTAATGACAGTGTATGCTCAGGATTATCGTAGAAAAAACGCAGACCATTTTTAGGCAAGTGATTCCTATAGAGATAATTCACCAAACCCAACTGCTTCATAAAGTAATGGCCGGTCATCTCCACTGTCGCTTCACCAACTTTGGCCTTAAACTCAGTATTTGCCTCAACAACCAATATGGTTAAAGCACCATCATTGAGCTTAAGTTGACGGGCCAGGGTTAAGCCAGCCCATCCACCACCGATAATCACTACATCGTAATTGGATTCCAGCTGATCAAGCTTGTTCATGAGACAGCCTCCACATTTGATAATAATGAATTCCAGGAGGAAGCGTCCATTTCAAAAAAAGAGTCCTGATCCTGAAGGATATCCAGCACCAGCTTGGTACGGGGTAACTCATTGCGAATAAAGAATTTAGCACTGACAATTTTTGAGCGATAGAATTCCTCATCAGTATCATTCAGGTCCTGACTCAACTTATCTGATGACGCACATGCAGCCTCCAATAAAAGCCAGGCCAAGGTTATATCACCAAGCATATGTAGAATACGTGTGCTATAGGCAGGGATTTTGAACATTTCTTTTGTCTTCACCCATACCTGCACAGCTTTCAGTGCTGCCTCGAAATGTCCAAACGAGGTCTTTAAGCGCTCAAATTCAATCTCAAACTGAGGGTAGTCCGTGGCCCGATCGAGGAAATTGTCAATTTCTGCCTGGTAGAATTGGAATAGCTTACTGGAGTTACCCAATCCTAACTTATCCCGGATCAAGTCCTGGCTCTGGATATAATTCGTTCCCTCCCAGATTGCCAGCACTTTAATATCCCGGGCATATTGCTCTATACCCAGATCCTTGAGATAACCCTGACCACCACAGGTTTGGATCGCCAATTCACAGATACGCCAAGCCTGGTCGCTGATATAGGCTTTAACAACTGGAGTTAGCAGGTTCATTAAACCCTGATAGTGAGCAATGCGATCCTTTTTGTCTTCCTGCCCCTGGTAGATTTTGACTAAGCTCTCTGACAATGTCAGTTTAGCAATCAGTGCTCTACAGCCCTCTACCTTGGATTTCATTTCCAACAACATACGCTGGACATCGGTATGCTCAACGATATTGACCCGGCTTGCGGTAGAGCTAAAGCTCTCGTGAAATCTCTTGCCCTGTAAGCGCTTTGTCGAATAGGAAAGTGCATTGTAGTAGGCTGAGGAAGCCATACCCAAGGCGTAAACACCTGTGCTGATTCGTGCCTGATTCATCAAGGTAAGAAACTGCAACAAGCCTACATTCTCACGATTCCCCAGTAGGTAAGCTCTACAGGGGCCATTGTCACCAAACCGAAGGTGAGTGTTTGCACACCCTTTAAAGCCCATTTTCTCAGCTAGAGAAATGCATTCGATATTATTAAACCCACCGAGACTCCCATCCTCTTCAACCCAGTACTTAGGCACAATAAAGCAGGACAAACCGTAGGTGCCCGAGCCGCTTTTTTCGCCACGACCCATAACGAAATAAATGGTGTTTTCTGTCAGGTCGTGCATACCGGCGCTTATCAGGTATTTTTCGCCCGTTAACAAATAAGTGCCATCTTCCTGTTTCGCAGCGCGAGTCTCTACAAGGGATACATCACTTCCCGCCTGGGGTTCAGTGAGGCAGAGACAAGATGTCCACACTGAAGTGGCTAATTTGTCCCTAAACAAGTCTTTTTGCAGATCGGTTCCATATTTTTCCACCAAGGTGGAGGACGGCAGGCAAAAACCACCATAAGTCATAAAACTTGGATTTGCCCCCATAAACATTTCCAGGAGCATTTGCATTACAAAGGGCGGAATAGTTGTATTTTGTTCGCCCTCAAGTGAGGAAATATTCCCCCAGTCTTCCTTAAACCTCTGCCACATCTCAGGGAATGCGCTCGGGAGCTTTACTTTCCCATTCTCTAACTGGCATCCCTCTCGATCTGAATCCTGGTATCCCGGCCCGAGAACCTCATAAGAGAATTTTTTAGCCCGAACTAAAATTTCATGGAGAATCTCTGGTGAGCACCCTTTAAACATCTGGTCACTGAACAGAGTTTTAGCTTCATGGAACTGTTCTTCAATAAGGAATTTAAATTCTCTTATATCAGTTTTATAAATATTATTATCCATGTCTTGCTCCTTGATATTCCAACAGCGTACGCCAACTACCTGCACCTAATACCCAGTCAAATATCTGGTTATGTCTTCCACGGTAAATCCTCTTGGGATACCTTAATGCCTCACGAATATGCGAAAGGTAATCCTGGCCTAGAGTGTCACCCAGATGCTGGGCGGAACTAAAATCTATATAGGCGTCTTCTAACACCAATTTCTCAACATTTACCAATCTTGAAAGAAAGCCCTGAAAATTGGGCGAAGGAATGTCTATTTTCAGGCAACCTACCCTGCCGCCACCCCCTAGAGTTAACAGCCATAAATCAGTCACCGTTTCCTCAATGTAATAGCTGATCAATTCAGATAGAGGTTTAATACTCAAATAGTGCCAGCCGTCCTCTTCGATACTGGGTAACCATGAGGCCTTATCGCTGTGCGAAAACCCTTTCAGGAGCCCCTTGGCCCATTTCGAGCGGATATCAAAGGAAACTACTCGAGTATCATCACTAGAGTTGGTTGAGATTACCTGCTTAATACTCTTTACTAAATCTGGTGCGCCAGATAAAGATGGCGCTTGAGAGAGAATATCGCAGCTGGATATTTGACAGAGATGTGTTTCACAATACTCTCGACAAACCCAGGTAGCCGCCACACCTACAAGAACATCTAAGCCATCTTGATCAGGTCCAACTCCAATTCCCAATGAATCCAGGCACTCTTGTTGCCGCTCTTTGCCCAGTTCGAGATTTAAGATCAAAGCTTCGGCTTCACTACACTTTGAAAAACTCAATACTGCAGCATGGAAGCTGGTGCAGGCGCTACCAACAAATCGAATATTATGCCCACCATCTTCAAGGTCTGCTATAAACTCTACAACCCGACTATCCTGTAGAACATTAGCCTCTCCCGCAGAAACCACATAGATAAGCTCTGGTAACAAATCATATTGATCCAGGTGTCCTCTCAAGGCATCAAGTAATCGATCAACCTGCCCGCCACTGTCTACCCATAGGTTTTTAATAAACATCTTTATGCTGTCCCGTCCATGGTATTTATTGTTATATCACCGAAACCGCACTCGATAAGTAATTTAGAAAGCCCCTCAATTAAGAGATCATGGCAATCAATATCCACTGCCAACCTGATTTTCAGCTGGTTTGTTCCCGCTTCAAATGGGTGGCGAACCAAGCTATCCTCAATAGCTATATATCGTCTTCCTTCTCTAACCAATATTGCTTCTTCACCAGCCAGGTCATGAAGCATTAAAACGGTGTCTTGTAATAGAGCACTCGGCATACGCCCACCAGCGGGCATCTGCATTTTTATCAAGATTAAGTCTATATCCAGTTCAGAATCTTCAAAGTATCGCAGAATATCCATCAGTAATTGATAGTGCTCCGAATGGTTCAGTAGCACCGGGCTGGAATTAACTGGTAGACTGGATAATGCAAGATAGTCCTGCTCAGTACTCAACGGCAGCATTTGTGCTAAGCAGGATTTCAATGTGTCCGGATAGGGGTTACGTTCGAGACACGTTGATAGCTCAACAGTCTTCATCACGCGGCCTCCATTAGATAGAAGTGACTTTGTTCATCAACGGTAACTTCTACAGTGCAATAATAGCCATTCAATGCAATCGAACAGGCCAGAAAATTTTCTTGCTTGTCAAAGCCTTTTTCAGCGCCTTGGCAAATAATATTCAGCCAGGGATCACTACCAAAACAATGCCCCCATCGATCATGCAAGTCTGGTAACTTTTGATTGGCCGACAACAATTTGGAGAAAATTTGGCGAATATTCTCTGGAAAGAACGGCAAAGATAAAGTCAGGTCATCTCGTCCAACAGCCATTTTTCGGATGACAGTGGCAAATTCCGGAGTTGTATTATAAGTAATCGTGCAGGATGCATTAAGGTTTATACTGTCAAGATCCCGCACTTCAAACAACAATGTACAGAGACCAAAACCACTATCGCCCCAATTTTCATTTTCTCGCCAAAACGTTAGATCTAAAACATTGGCGTCAAGAATACTAACCAGTAAGTAGCGCGATTCCGGATTTTGTGTCAGGTAATGCCGAAGGCTATAACCCCAAGATGCACATTCATAGGTATTAACAAAACTGGTAACTGGCGCTCTTGCATTATCACCGTAATTGAAGTCCTGCTCACTAATCGCCGATGAACTCAAAGGAAGTTCAATCATGGTAGAGCATAAAAAATGGCGATCTATTTGCGAATCTTTTATCTCTGGAGCAGCATCTAATACACTATCTGTCTGTCTTCGGATAATCCTGGCAATATCACCCAAGGCAGTTGATACATCACTACTGGATGAGGCAGTGATACCTTCTATAGGGATAAAAGCTGCAGATCGTAAATACAGGCTCATACCCGCAGCCCCTTAAATTTGCTATATATCTCAAAGAAGCACCGATATGAACTGCCTTCCATTTTTGTGAAAGCCAACAGATCGCGCTGTCGATTCACGGATTTGATCTTTCCTGACAAGACCAGGTTCAGCAAAAGCTCATTGCTGGTAAATTTCGTTGCCAGTACACGGTTTACACTGTGCATAGAGAAAGTGGTTGCAGCTACCTGCTCATTACACAAATAAATTAGATACTCTATATGAGCCTGATCTTCGCTGGTTAAATGAGCTTCTTTACAGTCATGTAGCCAAAGCACAAAGTGCATTAGTGATTTAACAAAGCGCGGGCGAACCAGTGTTAAAAATCGATTGACGCTACCCAACCCACCTTTGCTCAACAACATATCTTTGGTAATTGATACTTTACCCTTACAATTTCCCAGCTGTAAGGTGCCATTTAAAAACGGCTCTCCTACAGTACTCTGCCGTAGTTGGTTACAGAGTTCTGGCGGCAACATCACTGTCAGGGGAAAAGGCCTTCCCGGTTGCTTGGTAACTACCATGGCAAAGCCAAGCTTATGTGCCTCAATGCCGTGGATCTTATCGACATTCAGTAGCATGTCGCTATCAGTTTCAGCCAGCTCTGTCTTCCAACCCATAAGGCTCGGGCCGCCGGGGTCTGTCATAAGGAAGTGGCCGAAAATCCCCTGCTCCACCCATTTATTGACCTGGGCAAGCTGATCATCTGTAGCAGTCAGGCTCAACATAATCGAGCCAAATAGCCCGATCATATTGTGAAAGTGATTATCCAGCCCTTCATCCCGGACAGTGTCAATAATTTGATCAATAACAAAGGTCTGCTCAAACTGCTCTAATGGCTGCTGAACCGAAGCATCCCTAAGTGGTGCAAGCTCTGTCAAAGGATCTTCGATAATCATTGATGCATCGAATAGCCGAGCACAAGAATTTTCTAACAGCGATTTCAATGTGCTGGGCACTGGTGAAATACTGGATAATTGATTGAGAACAAAACCACCTACAACCGATTGCATTTCCATGATCTACTCCACCAGATAAGAGTTCGGAGCCGGCAACTTGAGGAAAGGTGCTACGGTATAACTTGCGTTATAGGCACCACACCCATCGAATATGACTAAGTCCCCTTCTCGAAGGTCAATATTGTTGACTTCCCCAATCACATCTTCCTTATTGCAAGAAGTGCCTACTAAAAGGACTTTCTGCCCCTCATCATTTTCTTTTAGAGGAGTCCCATTACGCAAAACATGAGGTTGCTGGAATCGTTTAAAGGTACTTTCCGTTTTTGCCAACAGGAAATTTTGGGCCATTCCCCCGTCACATACGGCGTACTTGTCACCGTTAATGGACTTTTTATAGCGAACTTCCGTGACGAAATAACCGGCTGAGCCCATAATTGCTCGACCACTCTCGTGAACTACCTTGATATGATCTGGAAATTCAGCAATCAAATTTCTATATTGCTCAAAATCAAACTCCTGCTCCCGCCAATTGGGGTCAAACCCACCACCTAGATTGGCTAATGACAGAGGGTATCCCAGTATTTCCTCAAACTCATAAACGACTTGTAAAGCCACTTTGGCAGTGTCGAAAGCACCTTTATTAAATGAGTATGAGCCCCTGAACAAATGAAAACCTAAAACTGGAATCCCATGTTTCTTACAAAAATCCAAAGCCTCAAGGCAGCCATTCCAGTCGAAACCAAAATGATCTTTTCTTAATCTCTTTTGATTCCTATCAAAGTGGCTCAAGATTGAGGGATTAAGCCTTAAAACGACGGGGTTTACTGGCCGTCTTGCCTTCAACTCCTCAACTAAAGTTAATTGATTGAGGTTGTCGATAATTAAATGGCACTTACTCGCAATGGCAGCGCGTATAAAGGCCTTATCTGCCGATGGATTATTGACAAATCGGGGGCTATTCCCTTTAGGAAGTAGATTTAGTTCGCCTATAGATGCAATCTCAATACCGTCTTCAAAAATGTGCCCACAACGAAGTATTAAATCAAGGCAACTATTGGCTTTCAGAGAGTATATCAATCCCGTGCCCAGCGCTTCCTTCAGCTGCTTGTAGTTATCGTGAGCAGTTTTAACGGAATAGATATAACAAGGTGTAGATAGCTGTTTCTTGTTTTGGCCCAACTGTTGAACCAGCGCATCTGACAGTGCACCCATAACTCCCCCAAGGGTTAAACGTATCGTTTATATTTTTATTAAGTTAGCGTTTTATGTTTTAGGCGGGATCCCGCCTAAATATACTCAGATCATTAGGCATGGACTTGTAAATCCTGTTCTAAGCGCTTCCTATCGACCTTGCTATTAGCGGTTAATTGAATTCCATCAACAAACCTGATATCTCTTGGCATGTAGTCAGTATCTATGTTCGCTTTCAGCCAAGTGCGAAACTGCTTCTGATTGTCACCGGTATTCTCATGAAGCTCCACAATACAAGTAGCCACTTCATTCTCGAGTTTATCTCTAGTGCCGATGACTGCATTGATATGCACCAATGGGCACATATCAATATGATTTTCCAAGTCCTTTGGAAACAGGCAAAATCCACCTTGTTTTATTAAGTCTTTTGAACGCCCTTTAAAATAGAAAAAGCCATCCTGATCACGGGTAAAAAGGTCTCCCGTCGCCAACCAATTGTCGTCCCGATATCTGCCCGAAAGGATTTCTGCACCACCTTGAGCGGCGGGGTTATAGTAGCCTTGCATCACTGCCGTCCCACGAACATAAAGCTCACCTACCTCATCAGCTTTTGCTTCTCTAAATTTACTGACCTCTGAGTGAGGTATAAATACCCGTGCATCCAGGCCAGGAATCGGCTTGCCAACTGAACCCATCTTTTCTTCCCAAAGCTCTGGCTCCAAGTACAAGGCTCGCTTGCACTCAGTCAAACCATACATAGAGAAAACATTTAGATTTGGGCAGTACTCCTTCCAGGCGCGAATCATGTACTCAGATAAATGGCCCCCAGTATTGGTGATACTGCGCAGGTTGCTGAGATCAGGTTTAACCAAACCCACCAGTTTCACCAGGGCAGCCCCCATTGCTGGCACGATCGGAAGAACAGATATATCCCGCTCTGAAATCGTTTTAAGGGCTTGTATGGGATTAAATGGTTTGTCGTAGAGGATGGTTGTACAGTTGCTATATAGCGCAAATAGTACCTGATAAAGACCGTAGTCAAATGATAAAGGGGATAAGCACAAAATTCTGTCCTGTGCTGTCAGGCCCAAATATTGGGATATTGAGGCCAAGGAGGTCAGAACATTTTGATGGGTAAGCATAATGCCTTTTGGCTTACCAGTACTTCCTGAGGTATAGATAACCAGAGCCAGATCTACGCCTGTGACCACTGGAGTAGAAGATACTTCAAACTCTGAGCATTCCTGCTGATAATCGGGCAAGGCCTCAATTTTTCCAGCACGCCATATCGCCTTGGCATTACAGTCTGAAGCGATCATTTTAATTGAAGAATGGCTCAGATCCCCCTTTGCAGGTACAACCACCAACCCCATCTTCCACGCCGCCAACATAATGGCGACCGCCTCTATTTCAGACTGAGTACACACTAAAATGCGGTCGCCAGCACTGAAACAAACTTCCTCATTTGTAAGTGAGAGCCACGCATTCTCACAGTGAGCCGCGGTCAAAACCTCGCCATCCAGATTTTCCAGACGACCTTGCCAACATTTTTCCACAACTTTCTCGAACAGGCTGGCAAGAGAAAACATTTTTAGTCCATTTATTATTCTAAGATTTTTGATCTAGTCCGAATAAGCCTAAAAAAAACTATTCAAACCGGCTACATGGGACGATCATTTTATAAATCGGATGACCCAATAATGACAAGCATTTTCTGTAAAGCTTATGACAACCTCTTTATCAATCCATGAAAAGTTTCATTCTGTTAGAAATTATTCGATCTGACTAAACATTACAAACATTACAAAAGACAAATAAATCAAGAAGTTAATAAACCCTTTTTCCGATCTCGCACCACTACAAAGTAAAAAAATAGGCAATGAAAAACCAATTTATTTAGGATTTAATTCCACCAAATGACCAAAAAAAAGAAAATAATTTTTTTGGTGGTAAAACCCTATAAAGCCCAAAAACTTTGAACCGAATGGTCACAAAATAGGATGGGCAAATATTAAAAATTAACCAAACTTATTTTCTGAAGCTGGTTTTTGAGAACCATGAAACCTTGAGAGATTTCTTTTACAAGTGATCGGCTACCGGCACTGAAAGCCAGATAAATATTTGAATGCAAGTTAATGTAATAATTTCGATTACAGGAGAGTCAGATCAGTAGCGGCGTGAAATTACTGACTTCAAGTAAACCTTTAAATCCAGGTCTGCCAGACAAAACATGGGCGCCAGCCTAAATACTACAGACCAATAATTACAATAAAATTGACCTTTTAAATCACCGGCCTCACCAGATCAAAATTAAGCCAAACTTATCGCTAAAGATACTCAAGTTACGCCTGGGGATAGCCATCTTTATAATCCGGCAGTTAACACAAAAAATTGGCACGAAATAACCCCAATAGAGGAAGCAATACCACACACTTACGTATCACGCACGCCTTGCATATAGAGGTAGCTATTTTGATTCGATTACTTCAGTACGCATTTGGGTCTGTCGGAGTTTTTCTTCTGTTAACCTGCTCTCTGCCGCTTTGCGCCGATTTACATCCAGAGACTCTGAAATCAATCAGTACTCCAGATAAGGTGGACAGCAGTATTGGCACCCTCGAATTCCGCGATGGCGCTCCCTACCCCCAGACCGCAGAAAAGCTCTACGACTATTTGGATCATATGCGTGCGGTAGATAGTTTCCTCAAAGGAATTCAGGGAGCATCAGTACATGCTCTAATGAAAGGGGGAAGAGAGCTTGGCGCTAAGTCTGCCAATGAAGTCTTAATTTTCGATCGATTAATGAACTCTGAGTCTCTTTTTCTCACAGGCAATACTTCGACTATCTATACGCTGGCTTTTTTAGATCTAAAACGAGACGGACCAACTGTGTTTCACTCGCCGCCCGACGTTATGGGCGCGTTTAATGATGCCTGGTTCCGCTTTGTTGAAGATATCGGCTCCTCTGGCCCGGATAAGGGACGCGGGGGAAAGTTTCTGTTACTGCCACCAGACTATAAAGGCAATATTCCCTTCGGCTACATTCCCATCTACCCTCGCTCCTTCCGACTGTGGGTGTTTATGCGCTCGCCAAGTAACCAGCCTTTGCCGGAGGCCGTGCAAAACATCAAAGACAACTTGAGAATCTACCCCCTAGCTCAAAAAGGTAACCCGCCAAGGATGGTCTTTATCAGTGCGTCTGGAAAGGCCTTCAACACCATCCACCCTAATGACTATCAATTCTATAAGCACCTTAATGAAGTCGTTCAATACGAGTGGGTTGGGATGCTTAACCCAGAAACGCGCGGCCTCTTTGCCTCAATTGGCATTGAAAAAGGGAAAGCCTTCAGTCCAGATAAAAGAATGACCAAAATTCTTACGGACGCAGTTGCAATTGGTAATGGTATAGCCCGCTCAATTGTTTGGTACCCACGGACAGACAAATCCCTCTCCGATATCAAAATCTACCCAGGCACAGATAGCGCCTGGGTAATGGCGTTTCCCGGCAAGAACATCTTCTTCAATGGCCCCGATGGCAAAACCATTAATAGTGACGCCCGAGTCAGCTACTTCTACCCCTATACCGGTGTCAGCCCAGCAATGACTGCTATTGAACCTGGCAAAGGTTCTGATTACGCCATTGCCTTTGTCGATGAAAACAAAGAGCCTTTTGATGGCTCTAGAAAATACAAATTGCACCTGCCCCCCGATGTACCGGTCAATGCCTTTTGGGCAGTAAATATCTACGACAGCCAAACGCGCTCAATGTTAAAAACCAGCCAACCCTTTCCCGCAGTAAGCAGCCAGTCGAAAGGGATAAGACAAAATTCCGATGGTTCTTATGACGTTTATTTTGGACCCAAGGCGCCAAAAGGGTTTGAGAAAAACTGGCTGGAGACCTTACCTAACAAAGGTTTTTTCGTAATCCTGAGACTGTATGGACCCTTGGGGCCATGGCTGGAGAAAACCTGGCGTCCTGGAGAGGTGGAGCCTACTGAATATTGAAAGAACTGCCCCCTCCAGGCTTTCACGGAGATTCTGGCCGCCCCACAATTGCGCTGCCTGCAAGGCGTATGCGGTGATTCCGGGGAGTCTCCGCAAACCAACGTCGACAAGCTCGCTGAAATGTACTCTGCTCGGAGTACCCCAACAAACCCGTAATCTGCCCCAAGGCCAGATTCGGATCGGATAAGTATCGAGTCGCCAGATCCCGCCGCACGTTATCCAATAGTTCTTCGAACCTAAGCCCTTCCGCAGCCAGGCGGCGCTGTAAAGTTCTGGGGTGGAGCTTCAGCGCCCCTGCCACAGTGCCGAGCTGAGATCTGCCGCTGGGCAGTATTTCACTGAGTAATTGTCGAATTTCTACAGTTAGAGGAACGGGCAGCGTCGCACTCTGCTGCTCCAAATGGTGAATGGCCAATCGCTCAACCACTGGATCGGCAGACTTCAGTGGTGTATCCAGAAATGCAGCTGGGAAGTCCATCGCACAATAGCCCGAGCTAAACAGAACCCCACACCCAAAGTAATTGCAGTAGTCACCCTCTACCATTTGAGGACCATGAGGCAGCAGTACGTTTTGCGGGCAACACTCAGTCTCTACCAACATCCGTATCATCGTCAGCGTATTTCCCAGCACCTGCTCTCGGATCTGGCGATAGCTATTGAGAGCTGGGTCCTGCCAATCAAAAACAATACGTAGTACATCTCCCTCACTTAATGGTTCCAGTTGCATACTGAGGGATGAACTATGAAGAGAAAGAAAGCGCCTAACGGATAGCAAGGCTTGCCGGGGAGTGGCCGCATTGCATGCAACTACACCTATCCCACCCAAGCCTTCCACCCCTTGTCGCGATGCGAGGCACAGCCCCAAATCGGGGCGATCTAACCGGCGTGCTGCAGTTTCCAGCAGGCGCGCGACCTCAACAAATGATACCAAGCGGGAATCCGCCGGGCTGATATCACAAGGCATACCGAACTCGGCCAAGAAGGCTTCCCCCCTGCCCCCAAGCTGCTCCACGAATTCACTGAAACCGGAAAGAATACTGACTCGTACAAGGCTACCCATAACTTGCTCCCCATCTTTGTGGCGCGGAAAGACAATTATTTGTCGCAATCTAACAATAAATCACGGGCACATCTACCCAGTCTATAAGGCATAGAAATTTGCAGGGATAGGGATTGTGAAATCGACTCATTTCGATGTATTAATTATCGGCGCGGGACTCTCAGGGGTAGGAATGGCTTGTCATTTGAGTCGCGAATGCCCCAGGCGCAGCTTCGCCATTATCGAGCGCCGGGCACAAGTCGGCGGCACCTGGGACCTCTTTAAATACCCGGGCATTCGATCTGATTCCGATATGTACAGCTTCGGCTATGACTTCCAACCCTGGTCCGGCGAGAAAATACTCGCGGATGGCCCATCTATCCAAAAATATATTGAAACCACCGCAGAGCAATATGACGTTAAAAAGAGAATTCACTTTGGAATAAATTTAACTACGGCAAACTGGTCCAGTACAGACCGAGCTTGGACTCTGGAAGGTCACAACACCGAATCTGGCAGCCCAGTGAGATATATCTGTAGTTTTCTGATTGCCTGTACTGGGTATTACGACCATAAAGAGGGCTACTTGCCGCAATATCCAGGTATAGAAAACTATCAAGGAAAACTGATTCATCCCCAACAGTGGCCAGAAAATCTGGACTACCGCAGCAAGCGTATTATCGTGATCGGCAGCGGTGCTACCGCTGTTACCCTGGTCCCTTCGCTCGCAACCACCGCCCAACATGTCACCATGTTGCAACGCTCCCCAAGCTATATCATTTCAGTTCCATCTATCGATAAAATCTCTCGTGTACTATCAAAATTTCTGCCAGCACCCTGGGTCCACAAGCTAGGACGCTGGCGCAATATCAAATTGCAACGCTGGATTTTTAAAGCTGCTAAGCGCTGGCCTAACTTTATTAGAAAGTTACTATTAAAAGATGTAAGAAAAAGCCTTCCAGCTAATTACGATCTCAGTCACTTCGACCCCAGTTACAACCCCTGGGATCAACGTCTCTGCGTTGTACCTGATGGAGATCTGTTCTCCTCAATCTGCTCAGGAAAAGCTTCTGTTGCCACCGGTGAAATAGAAACCTTCTCAGATAAAGGTATCCTACTTAAATCAGGGCAACAATTAGACGCAGACATTATTATCAGTGCGACCGGATTAAAGTTACAAGTTCTAGGAGGTATCAAGCTCTGTATTGATGGTGCACCGGTAGCAGTCAATCAAAAGCTGACTTACAAAGCAGTGCTAATGGAGGGGGTTCCTAACATCTCATGGGTATTCGGCTATACCAACGCCCCCTGGACTCTTAAAGCCGACATTACTGCTCGCTATATTTGCCGCCTGTTAAAATACATGGACGCACATAACTTTCAGGTGTGTACAGCGATAGATAGCGAAGGCAGTGCTGAGCAAGGTTCGGTGATGAGCAGCCTGGATTCTGGCTATGTAAAACGGGCAAATGGAGAACTTCCCAGACAAGGTAAGCGCTATCCATGGCGCCTGTTAAATAACTATGAGGAGGACTGTAAGATACTCCTTGATTCAGCGATTGAGGATGAATTTCTAACTTTTGTGCCGCACCAATCTGACACCCAGAAAATTCTAAAGGCAAAAGATAAAAACAACACATCCTCTATCGAAGTAAGCAGTATTTAAATTTCAGGCAGCATTAAGAACGCGAGTCTCGGCTCGCTTCTATTTTACCTTTCATTAGGTAGACGGATATAGAGGCCGCACAAAATCCCTAGCTCCAAGCCCAGACTAAAAACCCCATAGTGAACAACCGCTATAAATATTATTTGACCTGACAGTCGCGACTCGTAAAAAAGTAACAAACACTTCTAATTGATCCGCCACCGATACCCTCTCGGAATTCGTTACGGGCTTCACGTAACCATATAATCATGGGGTAGCAAATCCGAATATTAGGTCACCAGACAGGATGGCTTATTGTGAGAGCTGTGAGTATTTTTTTAATTTTGTCCTCGCTATCAATAGCTTCAATGGCGTCTTCTGTAAGTATACAACTAGAAAACTGGGACAGAATTTGTCAAATTCAAGTTACTGGCGGAAAAAACCCGTCGTTCACAAATTTCCAAACTTTTAATAATATTAAAAGAGGCTGGTCAATTTCCAAGCCCTATCAAATATGCTATCGCCGGAATGAAGAACCTTCCCAATGTCATTCAAAAATGACGATGTGGCGGTGCAAGCGGTATGTTCAATCTGAAGACCAGAAAGCAAATACTTTTCCTATATTCTAGGTTTTATCGTCTCCACCTTTACCTTTAAAGGTTTCGCCTAGCACACGACAACCAGATATCGCCCGCGCTACAACTACACAAAACAAACCTTAAAGTGGGAACTGGGTAAAAAACCCGCACACCTTTAATGAAAGCTACCAAATTATGACGCTTGATCTAATATGCTGAACTTAAGCACCCAAGGATTAATATCAGAGGGAGCAACAAAGTCAACTTGCAATACAGTACGATCATCAGAAAACTGATACACCCATTTATTGTCAATAGACGGCCCCTTCCTCCACTCGGGATTTTCTTTCATTTGCTCACTTAACCAGGCTTTTACAGTTTCCACATCACCGTAAAGCTGAAACGCTGTGTACCATTCTTCCAGGCTACCATAGCTATACTCCTTAGAAACAAACTGAATTGACTCAGGCAAATCACCAAGATTTGGCATGATTTTATCCGCCATCATCCCCCGGATATAGCCCCCCTCTGGCACCCACAGGTACTCAATCTTCGCTGCGACACTTTTGGCTTTTTCAATCGTATCAACCTTGCTTACCAGATATAAAGCGCCATCTATACCAGATGAAAGGCCAGCTGTAGTAATAAACTTGCCGTTATCAACAAACTTTTTATTTTTTACCAATTCAACATCAGAGAAGTTCTTCTCGAAAGAATCAAATGCTCCGCGAATGGTGGTTGCTTTCTTACCATCCAGAAGCCCAGTATTTGCCAGAATAAAGGCACCGTTACATACCGATAGAACGTACTGAGCCTGTTTGGACTGCTCTTTAATCCACTGTAATACTTCCGGGCTCTCCATTGCTTCATTAATACTGCCCCCTGGGATAATTACTGCATCAAATTGATTGTCCTGATCGAAGCTGGTATCTGGAGCCACTTTAAGCCCCATGGCTGAAGTAATGGTTCCACCATCTTCCGAAACCGTTGTTAAACGATAATTGGCTTGCCCAAAAACCTCATAGGGCCCGGCATAATCAATAGTTTGTGCACCGTCGTACAACAATATCCCTATGTGAAAGGCATCTTTAGATGTGAAGTGGGCCCAGACCATATTGCTAAAAAGTAGCGAGCATAGGCCAGCCCAGATTAAAGAACGCATGGCTATTTCCTTTTTGTTTTTGTGAGTATAGATACATGCTTAAGCGCTTACCGGGCATCTGATTCAAAGCCCAAACCTATAAACAAGATATCTTTTGGGGATACAGCTAGAAGTGTAAATTGGTGGGCTTGGTCACAAATGACATAAAATCGACAAATTCAGACATCGACAAATAGGTATAGGAGATTTATATCTCAACAATAATATTTGAGTTGGATATTTATAAGACTTACATTATTTCTACTGTGCTAAATTTTCTCTCGACAAAGTAGATCCCCTAGTACGAGACATGTGCCAATAAAATATTTAGATAAACCTATAGTTCGGCAGATAACTAGCAATAATGACTTCACTAACCAACAAACCCACCCGACTAGAATGCAGAAAAATTTGATCACACGTCCACCTAAAAATGTATTCGTGAAACATTCTCAATGTATTAGATCAAAGGATACCAGCTAGCAACATGCAGCAAGCGTACGAACAAGCAGAATGAGTGATTCTTTCAGACAGGCCGCTATTTGGAAGGGGGGGTGAATTAGTTTGCACCTAGACCCAAACGAGCGGTATTACAGGAAATTTTTCTTAGCTGAATGAAAATCGTCCACTCAACAAGCCTGCTTGTAGCTAAATCACCACTTGATGTTTCAATGCAGACAGCCTGTACTATCTTCCTGTTACTCCCTCCTGCTCCAACATTACGTTACCTAATTACGTACTACTGTCGCCCCCTATTGCCCCCTCTTAATCCAACACTATTCTCTGGCTTTACACTTCCTTATACTCCTGTATCAACGAAATCAGCCGCTAAACAAATACCAGCTGTATTCTTTTTTACCCTTCAACATATAGACGTCTAAGCACATTCTTTTATTAATTAGAGACATAAGAATTTTGAATCTAACTCTTCGCCTCATGAGTTTCTAGCTGCTCCTCAGAATTTATCTCAACCTAGGAAAAGTATTCGTTATTTTATAACAGATAAGAATCAGGCATACAGATATTCCTTACAGCATTCAAATAACTCATAATTTATTAACAAATTTTACAGCTTCAGTTAAAGAAAACCTTTCTAACTTATAGTGCAAATAAGCCAAAGGCAATGTAGAACTGATAGACCGTAATTTATTCAGTTCAGAACGCTCCTCATCCGAGAGCGCTTCACAGCAGTTTACTGAGTTCTGCTCCCTCTCAAGCAACCTCCTACCCAAGACTTGCTCAATAGATTCCAAAGCGACCTTATCAATCATACACCCTCCTTAGGTTCTGAACGCTTTGCTTTGGCATTAATATTATGTGGCACATTCCTAACAGTTACCAGTTTTCCATCCAACTCTATCACCACATCTCCACTTTGACCAATTTCAACTTCAAAGTTGTCAAATCCATGAGCGATTCTATGCCTACCAAAGGAAGTTTCCTTAACTGCCTCTGCCGCCACCTCTTCATCAGACCAAGTAGTATTCATCTCTCTTATCTTAATAAATGCTTTCTGAAAATTATCTCTGTTATTATCTATCAAACTTCCAAATAAATATCCGATACTGACATGCCCCCCATCACAGCTACTCCCACCATCCGCATAATACTCAAGACATTTCCCAATGACCTCTCTTGTTATACTAAAGCCTATAGGAACAAGTTTCACAGATTCTTCCTCACCTTTTTTTACCACTCTATTATCCAAAGCAAAGTTAAGCCCACCTATGAGAGCCCCATCTTTACCTCCCCTCTCGCCATCTATCTCTAGATCAAACATCCCTAAGAAAAATCGTTCCCCTCCTATATCAACAATAATAGAGCCTCCACTATTAACAATTAAATTCTCTTTATTGAATTCAATTTTTTTATTTATTTCATTATTTTTAGTCGCATTTTCACCAAGGATCTTGAAACTCCCTACCTTAACAAGGTCATGATCTTTATCTGTTAGATTAGGTGAAAAATAATCACGCTTATCTGCTACCAAGCCAAAAGGATCAACCCAAGCAATCGGATTAGGTACATACCGATAATTATTATTACCACCTAGTAATCCTATGGGGTCCTGCTGAGTAAATACCCCAACTTGTGGATCATAATATCTAAATCGATTGTAATGTAGTCCAGTCTCCTGATCGAAGTACTGCCCTTGGAAGCGAATCGGTTGGTCTATCTGACATTTATGGGCTAAGGCAATATTGCCATAGCTTTTATAGGTAACACTCCATACCACGTTGCTATTTTGGTTAGTTAATGTATCCGGAGTTCCCAGGTGGTCCAGATGATAGTGGTATACCTGTACTTTATCTTGCCCAATTTCCTTCAAAGCAATCGGTTTAAATGTATTTGGTTCGAAGTAGTAGATACGAGAATTTAGGCCCTGATTGGTCCTGACCTCTGATTTATTTTCCCGTAGAAGAACATCATCATTCCAAAGGAAATCAATTTTCTCATCGCCTATAGCTTTACTAATACGGCGACCCAGTGGGTCGTATTGGTAGTGCGCTATCTGCTGGAACTGCTCTACACCCTCTGCCACCTTTAATTTCTCTACACGCACCAGCTGCAGGCGACTGTTGTAGTGATAGCGCGTCTGCAGTTTTTGTCCTTTTCCACGCAGTTCAGCAATCCGATTGCCGTGAATATCGTAGCGATAGTGTGTATCACCACGAAAAGCGAGACGATTGCCTTTTACCTGAGTAGCGCTGGCTTGCTGTTTGGCTTCGTCTTTTGAGTTGGCAGCGGCAAGGATATTGTGCGCAGGGTCGTGTACAAAATACTCTGGGTTGGGCCCCTCTACCTGGGTAAGGCGGTCCAGAGCGTCGTAGTGGTAACTGCGATTACCGCGCAGGCTGTCTTCAATTTTGGCTATCTGACCAGCTTTGTTGTACTGGTAGCCACGCTCAAGGACTGGGTTTGTGCCTGAAGTGGGATCGGACACTGGCTTCTGATTTACATTACTTGTTTTGCCCAGTCTGAGTTTCTGCAGGCGGCCTTGTGGATCGTAGTCTCTCTGGCTTTCCAGCCCATTGCCGTGTTGACGCAGGCTTTCCCTACCCTGTTCATCATGGCTGACACGAGTGATTAACTCATCAGTATTACTACCTAAAGGGCGGCGGTGCAGGCTTTGGAATTGTCCGGCAGGGTTAAAAGTAAACTTAAGTTCTTCTCCATCGGGCAAGGTCGTGGCAATACGATTACCTGCTGCATCGTATCGGTGACTAAGCTTTTCTTTGCCCTGCCAGTCGCCGGTAACTCGGCCATTGGCATCGTATTCCCAACGCAATTTGCTGTGGGCATTTTCCGCCTCTATCAATTGCCCACTGCGGTTGTAGCGGAAATTGGTATTGCCGTCCGGGGTGACCTCTTCCAACAAGCGGCCAAAGGGATCGCGCTCGAAGATGGTATCGATACCTTTACCGCTGTCCGTATCGGTCACGGCTCTGGAGCTTACCAAATGGCCGGCACGGTTGTAGGCATAGCGGGTAACGCGGCCGTCGAAGCCTACTTCTTCAATCAGGCGTTCGTTGAAGTCGTATTTAAGCTGATAGCGCTCGCCGTTTTCATTGGTGAGCCCGATTAGGTTGCGCTCGCCGTCATAGTGATATTCCAGACGGCTGCCATCCGGGTTGGTGCGGGCCTTTACCTGGCTGAGGCCATCGTAGGCATAGCAGGTACTGCGGCCTTCAGAGTCAATAACTTCGGTAAGTAATCCATGGGGGTTGTAGCTGTACTGAGTGCGAGCACCGTCTGGAGTGGTCACCGCATGGATACGATCCTGAGCGTCGTATTCATAGCGGGTCAGCCGGCCGGGGGCGTGCTGCACTTCTTCCAGTCGGCGAGCACCGTCGTACCGGTAGTGCTGGGTACGGCCCATAGGGTCTTTTACTGCGGCGAGCTTGCCTTCGGGGTTCCACAGATAACGCGTGGTATTGCCGAGAGGATCGGTAACACTGCCGATCAAACCAACGGGGTTATAGCCGTATTGGGTCTTGTTACCGAGGGGATCTTTACTGGCCACGATCTGGTCATTTTCGTTGTACTCCCTTTGCCAGTTATTACCAGCAGGGTCGGTAACTTTTGCGGGCAGGCCTTCAGCATTGTATTCGATACGATGGTTATTGCCGGCCGCATCGCTCTTTTGTACTAGGCGGCCCTGGTCATCGTACTGGTAAATTTCTTCGCGAAGGCTGCCATCGTCGCTGGGCAGTTGTACCCGAGTAACCTGCCCCAGGTTGTTGTAGCTGTAGAGAGTCTCTGCACCTTCGGGATCGCGGTGATAGATCGGCAGGGCCCGGTCGTTAAAGCGGTAGCGCTCTTTGCCGCCACGGGTATCAGTAACAGTAACGCCCTTACCATCATCGTCCCAGTCAAACTGGTAATTGTAAGTCGCCTGACCATCGATTGGGTCACCCCACTGTCTCACACAACGGGCGGAGGGGCCTTCGGCATCCCACTCAAAATGGAAACGGTAGCCAGTTTTTAGGGTGCGCTGCTTAATTACATGGTGATGGTATTGGTACTGCTCACTGTAACCATCGGCGTCGGTGGCTTTAATCAGGTCGCCAACATCGCTGTACTCATAGCTTGCGAGTACTTTAATATGGCCATCGCGAGTTTCCTTCTTAAGCTCACCGATACGCAGGCTGTTCGGCTGCCCTTGCGGAGGGCTGATATGCAGGGCTTCACCGAGGCTGCTCTCAATGCATATTAAACGCTCATCGATATAGTGAAACAGGTAGAAATTGCCATAGCCATCACGTATTTCCGCAAGCTTAAGTCCTCCTGTTACACCGGTTGCCTTAAAGTGTTTTTGCACGCCATTGGGGGCCCCGTAAGGGGTAATAATCCAATGATCGTCGTCGACACGAGTAAGTGTTAATTGCTCAACAACATTGTGGCTGCGATCGCTATCCCCCGGAAAGGGAAAATTAATTACCCGACCCTCTGCGTCCATAAACTGAACTCTTTTATCAGGTGCCGATATTAGCCTCTCTCCCAGGGTGTGAGTCCAACCATGACCCAAACCGAAATCTCTGGGATTACTACTGCGATAAGTACGCTCAAAAACAAGGGGGAGCGGTCCGTCTAATAGCGCATCGACTAAGGTCAAACGCTCTTCCCCGGTTTTTAAATTAATGGGATCACCACCTTCAATAGCACAACTATTATTAGGAACTTTCTTCCCAGTGTGGGTTGTGCCGGTTATGGTCCCAGCTTTATCGGGCTGGTCAGAGATTGTATTCTGAGAGCTCTGCGAACCCTGGCTGCTGTCAGAACCCGCTTCAGAATTATCATTGGCGGTTCCTTTACCGCTTTGCGACGCTCCTGCACTTGATGGTTGCCCACCGGAGGAAGGTGGTACTGTAACTTCAGAAGAACTCAGATCAGAGAAGCTCGCCTTATTACCCTCAGTACTTCCTGCGCGTTTATGGAAAAATACATTGCGACGCTTTTTGATTTTGGCAAATTCCAGCATTAGGTTACTAACGCCCTGAAGAGACCTTAGTAAGCCCGCATTATCTTTGGAAATCTCGACAGCGTTGGAATCGCTCATGGATGCTACCATGGCGAATGTTAAGATAATCTCAAAAAGGCCATTTTCTGGTAGGGCAACCTCCGATGGGTATAGAGCTTTTAAGTAATCGCGGAAGAAACGTAAACTTGTTTCACGTATTCTCGCATCCTGGTATAAAGTTTCAGCTACTTCAAAGGCTAACTCTAAGTGCTGCTGGGTAACTTTATTGGCATCGAAACCAAGCGCATCTACTAGGGATCTGCTAGAAGTCGGTATAGATTTTTCATCTTGCTTTTCAATGCTCTTTTCATACAGCAGATAGTTCCTAGCGGTGCACCCCTGCGCCATCAAAGGGCGAATAGAACTCACCAAAGTCTCTACTTCAGATAAATCTTTACGCCATATTGCTAGCCCTCCGGCAAAGTCACTCTGATCAGTAGATTCATTGTTCGATAACCTTGAATTAACTCGCCCTAGGTCAACAATATACTGAAGGCCTGTATCGATTTTAGGAATCAATTGGGACTGCTTGTCGGCTAGCACCGCATCAGCAAATGGAGCCTCTTCGATTACCAAGCGGTTTTGAACTAACTCCTTATAAATAGCTCTCTCAACCCAGGAGTAGCTTGAAGGAGCATCTAAATGGAATGAGGCTGATAAATCACCCCATCTATAAGGCTGCTTGCCTGGTTGAAGAGGATCTGAACAACTCCCTCCCATACCCAGGAAGTAATCGTAAATTTCTTGAAGAGATGAAACACTGAACATTTCCAGGGTTTGCTCAGCACTAGTTGGCAGTGAAGATCCGGAGCTAAAACCGCTGCCTCTTCGAGCCAGGTAAACAATTCCATATGTATTCTCAACAAATAGCTGCATAGCTCACTCTTTATTGATTACGAACCAGCCATGCAACATTCCTTCGCTGCCAGCTCAAAGCAAAATAAAGTCCACTAAAAGTACTCTGCCCTTTCCACCTTCAGTCTTCGCAACTCAGGGAGTCGGAACGTCTGTCACCACTGTTAACGAAAAGTGGTTTTCGGAACGGGAAAGCCGCGGGATTATACTGAGGGGAAATCAGGAAATGGATTACACAGGAGCACAATAAAAAATAATGCACCCTAATGTAATGGCACGTATATCTGAGTTACGAAAACAACTTAAAGAGAGGGAGATAAATTACTACAGATGCACAGGTATAATTCAATTTGGGGCAAGCCTAAGCTTACCCCAAATCAGCGCAATTAATTTACGCTGTCAGAATGATAAACTATTGCCTGCCAAACATTTTGTTGGCCGCCTATATAATTATCCAGGGTAGGATTCTTAATATAGCTCCAGGCAACTTTACCATTACCCAAGTACATAGGCTCATCCAAACCACCCCAACCGTAGTCAGTCAGTTTTACCGGCCCCTCAAGTACATTTAAGTCAGCATCAATCTCCATTACATAGTAGGCTTTTGGCACCAGCATACGCATGGCCTCACCACTCTTATTGTAACTGCGATTGTACGGGAGGTTATCGGAGATACACTGGAACTGCGCGTAACCAAATAAGTAACGGCCATTTTTCAGATCAACCAACTGGGGATCACTAATTTGGCAATCGGAATCCGTTGCCAGCCATTCAATGCCATTACCTTCAATACTGCCTTCCCCATCAACTTTTGCAATACCTACACGTGTCAGGGAAGTAGTATCCAAGGCATCTCCAGAATAGAGACCCTGCCTGGAAATTACAGGATATTCACCACTGTCGATATATGAGAAGAAGCAATTGCGAATGCCGTTATCAGCACATTCCTCATCGAAGGGGCCATCGCCACTAATATCGATGCTCAGCTCGTCCTGCAAGAACATATCCATATTCGCATCTTCAATGTACTTCGGAGATACAATAACTGAGAGGTTTGTATCGGCATCAACCGGGACAACCGTATGGCCACCACCGTTGGATATCATCGCACTTGTCGAGGGCACTAAATGATTATAGGTGCCTTCATAAACAGAGGATCCACTGTCCTCCATTTTAATGGCGATCGCATTCAGGCCCGGTGACGGATAATATTTATTTCCATCGCTGGTACACAGAGCACCGTACATCTCATTCCCCGGATTATAAAAGGCTCGAATATTCAGAACGTGGCCATGGCCACACGCCCAGTACCAACCCCGGTGATCATCTCCAGAGAAGGACATTGACCAGTCATCCCGATTGATTACCGTCAGCCCCGCCGAATAATGCGAACCGCTAACAAGAACACGGGCCGTTACAGAAAACGCATAACTTGTGCGCCCCTGGCTGTCATCCTCTACGTACAATAGCTCTTGAGCTCCTAAATGAGTGCCACCATGCATTTTATTGACAACATAGGCATCTGGAGTTTCAGTTATAGGCTTGTCATCCCACTCCATCAGCCAGATCTGGTCATTATACTTCTCCTCATTATCAGTACCTGCAACACTGTCAAGATTATCTTCAATCTTCATCCAGGTTGTACCGTACTCTTCTACCAGATCCTTCTCGATATCATATCGCTCACTGGCCTTATATTCGGTATTGCATAAAACAGCTACCCTGGAGCAATCCGAACTGGCCGTAATACCATGTGACTCATAACATTGATTCAGAATGGTGGCGTTACCTGTCTGCTCGAAGCTCATGGTATCAGGATTATATTGAAGCTCGTAAACGGACCCATAGGTTGTATCAGAGGCTCTATTCCCCTCTGACAAAGTTGTGGATACATACATTTTTGGCTGGTCAGTATCCGTTGCACAGGAGGCCGTATAGCTACGGATAGGAATATCAATATTTTCCTCATCCTGCTCACTGTCCGTACGGCCAATATAGTGGGCCAGCTGGTAAACCTCCTGGGCATTTACCATTGCATCAGGCAAAGTGATATCTGTAGCGGTAATTGTTGCAAACCCGAGTTCAGCTGTTGACACATCTCCAACGGTTACAGTCGATGGGTCATTATCAGGCAATGAGGAGTCATCTCCACCACTACCTGACCCACTTCCACCTGAACCACTTCCTCCACCTTGATTACCCCCACTACTATCATCCCCACCGTCGCTTACAGGTGGTGAATCGGTGTCAGAATCCGACGAACCTCCCCCTCCACCACAAGCTGCAAGTGCCGCAGTTAGTGCAAGTACCAATAATTTCTGCCCGAATAACTTTTCCATAATCGCCTTAAGTGCCGTGTTTTTTATTTTGGTGTTAGGTACTGTCCAAAATATAAGTTCCAGACAGTCATGAAATGCAAAAGTGGGCGGAATTTTAGCGGAAACGAAATTTAATTCTGTGCGTAACTTAAAAAAATATGAACACAATAAGGAATCTTAAAAATGAGAGAAACAGCACTGTATATTTTTTCTGTTAGATATAGATGGACTTAGGAATCAATAGCTAAAAACACATCAAGTTTCATTGGAAACTACTTATTTGGCAATCACTCGCAGAGCTATAAATCAAAGAAGTTGAAATATGCACTGGAAGCAACTAAATGGACATGAAAACACAGTTAAAAATGCCACTTATACAGGAGGCCACCTTGCCTTCGCATTTAAACTAAAAAGCCCTGAGGCTAATGCCTAGAAGTCTGATGTCGACATCTTGCCCATCGGTTCAGGCGTAACCAGGTTCCACCAGAAATCAAACCGGTCCATTAAGGAAAGTAATGTCTTCAACTCTCCCGCATCGCCCTCAATTTTGATTTTCCCATCCTCCATCTTCTCCTGGATAGATGCACTACCCAAGATGATATCATTGAGATCTGAGCGGTTTATCTGCACACTGCTTCCTGGATTCTCAACTGGGGGGCCATAGTTCAACACCGCATTCTCAAGCACAAGCGCATACTTTTCTTTTACGTCCGGCATATTGATATTGATGGAGAGCTTTTTGCCAGTTGCCTTTGGGCCGTTGAGTCGAATTCCCAGATAATCAAAAATCAAACCAGCCGGCATACTGCGAATAGTGTCCGGGCTCGCAGTCAGAGGGACAGGGTATCTCTGGATACCATCCCGCAACTCCCTGGCACCACTTAAGAAAAAATTTCTCCAGGTGCCATTCTCCTGCTGATAACCCAATTGCTCTAACGCATCTGCCAATAGGTCTCTTGCTGCACGATTATTAGGCTCTGCGGAAACCAATTTATCGAGCACCTCCGCAACCCAGCGGTACTCTCCTGCCTCATAGTCTTTCTTTGCTTGCTTGATAATATTGGCGGCCCCGCCCATATACTCGACGTACTTTATTCCCGCGGCCGTCGGTGGCATTGGATACAGGCGAGCGGGATTGCCATCAAAAAACCCTAAATAATAATTCCATACCGCACGGGTATCGTGATTTACACTGCCGTAATAGCCGCGATTGGCCCAATATTGTGAGAGCTCTGGAGGCAACTCCATCAGCTCAGCCGTTTGAACCATGTTGTACCCGTGATTGGCTAATCGTAGGGTTTGATCGTTGAGGTACTTGTATAGGTCTCGCTGCTTTTTCAGATGATTCACCACATTCTCTGGTCCCCAGGTTGGCCAATGATGGGGTGCAAACAGAACTTCGGCTTTTCCACCCCAGCGCTGCACGGTTTCATTGAGGTAGCGAGACCAGTCACGAGCATTTCGGACCTTTGCTCCCCGCAAGGTGTAAAGGTTATGTAAGGTGTGGGTTGCATTCTCAGCAGCGGTTACGGCTTTGAGTTGAGGAATATAGAAGTGCATTTCTGCCGGCGCTTCAGAGCCCGGCGCCAAGAGAAACTCAAAGATAAGTCCATCCAGTTCCAAAGTTTGCCCGGTCTCAACAATGGAGTCTGTCGGTTCTATCAGTGTGATGGTGCCAGTGGAGGTTTCAAGACCGAGGCCAGACCCTAAGGTACCTTTGGGATCTTTAGGGATCAGGTTCCCGTACATAAAACTGGCACGACGCGCCATATGATTTCCTGCAAAGACATTTTCACTAACAGCTTCAATCAGGAAATCTTGCGGGGCTATTACCTTAACCTTGCCTGATTTTACATCTTCTTCATCGATAACACCGCGAACCCCCCCATAGTGGTCAACGTGACTGTGGGTGTAGATCACAGCAACGACAGGCTTGTTTCCGCGATGCTGCCGATAGAGGTTCAACGCTGCTTCAGCCGTCTCGGCAGAAATCAGCGGGTCCATAACAATGACCCCGGTATCGCCCTCAATAAAAGTTATATTGGAGAGGTCCGCACTGCGAACCTGGTAGATTCGCGGTATCACCTCATAGAGACCGCCCTCCGAAATTAATTGCAGTTGCCGCCACAGACTGGGGTTGGCACTGTCAGGAGCCTCTTTATCGCGAGCAAATTGAAATTGCTCCAAGTTCCATACCGTATCGCCTTTGCTGTTTTTAATCACACCATTATTTGGTAGAGGAGCAATAAACCCCCGCTTTACATCCTCAAAGTCCTTCCGATTTGCAAAGGGGAGCTCTTTCAGTACAGCCTGGTTTGATTTCATTGTGACGACACTGGCGGGATTGGGTTCTTGCGCTATGACACTTACGGTCGTTAGCGAACAGGCAAGGAATACTAAAAATAGCGAAAACAGCGGCAGCTTGTTAACGTTCATCAGTTGTTTCCTTTCCATAATTCGCAAAGTGAAGCGGCAGAGCCCCTTGTAGAGGATAGGTAGGAAACTATTAAGCGGGCGGGTATTTATGCCGGAATCAGGAGAATATCTGACAAATTTAGGGGGAAAGGAACAAAAAAGCCGGCGAAGAGCGCCGGCTTTTTTGTCATTAAATATTATCTGACATCCAGTAAATGCCTGGCAATAATCAGGCGCTGGATCTCACTGGTACCTTCGTAGATTGTAGTGATTCTCACATCCCGACTCATACGTTCGAGTGGATATTCACGGGTATAGCCCACACCACCGTGCATTTGCAGAGCTAGATAACATGCCTCGTTAGCCTTCTCACTAGCGAACAGCTTGCCCATTGAAGCGGCAGGGCCAAACGGCATTCCGGCATCTTTCTGCCAAGCGGCTTGCAGCAATAGGAGTCGCGCACCTTCCATCTCAGTATATTTATCGGCAAGCTGCCATTGCAGCCCCTGGAACTCCGCCAGTTTTTTACCAAACTGCTCCCGCTCATGCAGATAGGCCCGGGCACAATCCAAAGCTTCAAAGCCGATACCCAGCGCCAGGGAGCCAATACCGATTCGGCCTCCAGCGAGCTCACCTGCAGCAATGCGAAAGCCGCGATTTTCTTCACCTAAAAGATGGGAGGCAGGAATACGGCAATTGTCGAAAGAAACCTCATTGGTAACAGAGGCTTTCTGTCCCATTTTTTCTTCGGCCTTGCCAATCACCAGGCCAGGTGTGCCAGCTTCAACCAGGAAGCAGGAAATACCTTTGCCTTTAGGCGCGGAAGAATCTGTCACCGCCCAAACAACAAAAATACCGGCAAATTCGGCGCTACTAATAAAGAGCTTACTGCCATTGAGAACGTATTCATCACCCTGCTTTTCCGCGCGGGTGCGCATAGAGGCCGCATCCGAACCGGAACCGGGCTCGGTGAGACAGAAAGAACCCGCAGGGTATTCTCCACTACAGATTTTGGGGAGGTATTTTTGGCGCTGCTCTTCCGAACCTACCGCCTGAATAACCTCTGCCACCATATTGGTTACGGACGTGGTCGTTGCAACAGAGGCACAGCCCCGCGCCAGCTCGGCGATCGCCAGGGAGAATGCGACAGTGCCAGCACCAGTACCGCCGTAATTGGGATCAATATTGATTCCCATAAAGCCCAGCTCTGCCAATTGCTTGAGCTTTTCCAACAAGAGCTCTCGATTACCGGTCTTGTCGAGTTCGGCAGCAATGGGCTTCAGTTCACTGTCAGCAAATTGCTTTGCCGCATCCTGAATCATCTGCTGTTCTTCGCTCAGTGAAAAATCCATACAGTACCTACTTATAGTTATTACGGACAAATCACACGGCACCCACCTTGGTACCGCATCGCTATGCCGAGCATAATAAAAACCGCGCCGACAATGGTTGCCAATTCCATCTGTTCATCCATGAAATCAGCAATCAATCCCTATGATTGAGGCCTGAGGAGAGAATTCAGATTCCTACCCAGGTTCATAAAAAAGCCAACCAGCAAAATCGCTACAGTTCTTTCACTCCGCACAGGATATTTGACTGCGCTCAATTAGCGCCGCGAACCTTTCACACTGGGTTCTGGGTCCGGTACCGCTACAGCGGTATCAGTCTTCACTTCCTCCATCACCACATAGGTGTGGGTTTCCCGTACTCCCGGTACGGATGCCAGCTTTTCACCGAGGAAGCGACGATAACCCAGCATATCCTTAATACGAATTTTCACCAGGTAGTCAAAACCACCGGCAACCATATGGCACTCCTGGACCTCCTCCAGTCCAGCCACATGCTCATTAAAGGCTTCCAATGCTTCAGTTGCCGTATTGTTCAGGGTCACCTGGATATAGACCACCAGGCCCGCATGAACTTTGAGCGGGTCGAGTAGCGCTACATAGTCGCGAATAAATCCTTCCCTTTCGAGCCGCTTGACTCGCTCCAGGCAAGGGGTGGGACTAAGGTTAACCCGGCGCGCCAATTCCACATTCGGCAAGCGGCCGTGACGTTGCAGAATTCGCAGTATTTGGCGATCAATACGATCAAGATCTTCCAACTGTCGAGACATTACAAAATACCCTACTGGTAATCACGCAATTAGGCGTGATATTTAACCACAACTCGCGACATTATGGCGATTAATTCTAACGATTTTCGCACATAATCCGGTTTTTTATTCTGACCCTAGATATAGAGCTTGGGAGACGATATGTCGACAAACTTCGCCGGAGACCTCCAGAATGCCCGAGACCGGGCACGCGAGTATTTGCACGCCGACGAAAACCTCTGCGTGAGCGAGCTGCTGGCTGCGCCACGCCCCAGCGACGAGATGCGCAAGAAAATTCTGAACACCTCGCGCGCACTGGTTCATCATTCGCGACAGCAGCGCAGCAAGCGCGGAACGCTGGACGCTTTCCTTCAGCAATTCGGCCTTTCCAATAAGGAAGGGGTTGCATTGATGTGTCTGGCAGAGTCCCTGCTCCGGGTACCAGACGCCGATACTGCCGACAAACTAATCGCCGAGAAAGTGCATTCCGGCAACTGGTCCAGCCATCGTGGCCAGTCCGACTCCCTGTTTGTGAACGCCTCAACCTGGGGCCTGATGCTCACCGGCAGCGTGGTGGAGCTGGACCCAGATATCACCGAGCGTCCCTCCCACTGGATGAAACGCCTGGTTAGCCGTATCGGCGAGCCCATGGTGCGCACCTCCATGATGCAGGCCATGAAAATTATGGGTGGCCAGTACGTGCTCGGCCGCACCATCAAGGAAGCCCTGAAACGCGGCCCCAAAGAAAACCTCCCGGGCACCCGCTTTTCCTTCGACATGCTGGGCGAAGGCGCCCGCACCATGGCCGATGCCCACCGCTACTTCGATGCCTATATGATGGCTATCGAAGAGATCGGCAAAGACAACACCCAGCGGGATGTGGTTGAGGCCAACGGTATTTCCATCAAGCTTTCCGCCCTGCACCCCCGCTACAGTGTGCTGCAGCGGGATCGCGTAATGGACGAATTGCTGCCCCAGGTGAAGCGTCTTTGTGTCGCCGCAGCCCAATACGATATGGGCCTGAATATCGATGCAGAAGAGGCAGACCGCCTGGATATCTCGCTGGATATCTTCGAGGCCCTCGCCCGCGACCCCGAAATTAAAGACTGGCAAGGATTGGGCTTTGTACTGCAGGCCTACCAAAAGCGCGCCCCCCATGTCGCCGACTGGCTGATTGCCCTGGGCCGCGATACCGGCCGCAAACTGATGGTGCGCCTGGTTAAAGGCGCTTACTGGGATAGTGAAATCAAACACTCCCAGCAGATGGGCCTGCCGGACTACCCGGTGTACACGCGCAAATGCCACACCGATCTGTCATATCAGGTCTGTGCGAAAAAACTGTTGGAAGCTGGCAATGCAATCTATTCGCAATTTGCCACCCACAACGCCTACACCGTCGGGCTGATTCTTGAGTTAGCCAATGGCCGCACCGACTTTGAATTCCAGCGCCTGCACGGCATGGGCCACTTGCTGTACGCACAAATTGAAGCGGTACACGGCAAGCGTGTGCCCGTGCGCGTCTACGCACCCGTGGGGGCACATCGTGACTTACTGCCCTACCTGGTTCGTCGCCTGCTGGAAAACGGGGCTAATAGCTCCTTTGTTAACCGCTTTATGGACGAAGCAACGCCGGTTGAAGCCCTGGTCCAGGACACCCTGGAACAAAGCGAAGCCTGCAACCCCTACCGTCACCCGCAAATTCCTGTCCCGGAGAATATTTATATGGGCGCAGAAGCCCTGCCACGGAAAAACTCACACGGCATCGAACTGACTGATCCACTCTCCGTTGATCCCTTGCTGAAAGAGCTTGAGCAGCAACGCGAAAAGCATTTCCTCGGTGGCCCTATCGTCAACGGCACCATGGGCGAAGCGGAAGAACCGGTTTTCAACCCGGCAACCGGCGAAAAAATTGGACACACCGCGAATACTGATAAACACCTGATTGAGCAGGCCTATGCCTCCGCCACTGAAGCGCAGATCGACTGGGATCGCCAGGGCGGAAAACACCGCGCGGATATTCTCGACAGAATTGCTGATCTCTACGAAGATAAAGCCAATGAACTGGCTGCAATTATTTGCATTGAAGCGGGCCGCACCCTAAATGATGGCATTAGTGAAGTGCGCGAAGCTATCGACTTCTGCCGCTACTACGCCAACGGCGCACGCCAGCATTTCAGTGAGCCCACCGAACTGCCCGGCCCTACCGGTGAACAAAATCAGCTGTATTTGAGTGGCCGTGGCACCTTCGTGTGCATCAGCCCTTGGAACTTCCCCCTGGCAATCTTTACCGGCCAGGTAGTTGCCGCACTCGCCGCCGGCAATGCCGTACTGGCCAAGCCCGCAGAGCAAACCCCCATCATTGCTGCACACGCCGTGCGCTTGATGCTCGATGCCGGCGTGCCGCCAAAAGTACTGCACTTGATCACAGGTACCGGTGCCGCAGTGGGCAAACTGCTAATCGAAGATCCCCGCCTGGGCGGTGTAGCCTTCACAGGCTCCACCGAAACTGCACGCCTGATCAACCAGCAGCTGGCAGCGAAAGAAGGCCCGATTGTACCGCTGATCGCCGAAACCGGCGGCCAGAATGTCATGGTCGTAGACTCCACTGCCCTGCCCGAGCAGGTGGTAGACGATGTAATTCAGTCTGCCTTCCTCAGTGCCGGTCAGCGCTGTTCCGCTCTGCGTATCCTGTGTGTACAGGATGTCATCGCCGATAACCTGCTGAATATGCTGAAAGGCGCGTGTGAAGAACTGACCCTCGGCGATCCCGGTAAACTGGATACCGATATCGGTCCAGTTATCGACGAAAAAGCCCTCGGCATGCTGGAATCCCACCGCGAGCGCATGGCGAAAGAAGCCAAGCCGCTATTTGCATTTGAGGAAGCGAAGAAGCCCAGCAATGGCACCTTCTTCGGCCCGCAGGTAGTAGAGATTGAAGATTTCTCCGTGCTCAAGCGCGAGACTTTCGGACCTTTCCTACATGTAGTTCGCTTCAAGGCAGACGAGCTGGAAGACGTAATCCGCCGCATTAATGCCACCGGCTACGGCCTTACCTTCGGACTGCACTCCCGCATCGAAGGCCGTGCCCACGCGGTATTTAAGCGTATCAACGTCGGCAACTGCTATGTAAACCGCGATATGGTTGGTGCAGTAGTAGGTGTTAACCCCTTCGGCGGCCACGGCCTATCCGGCACCGGCCCCAAAGCCGGTGGCCCGCACTACCTATTCCGTTTCGCCAGCGAAAAAACCAAAACTATTAACACTGTTGCCACTGGAGGTAACACTGCACTGTTTACATTGGGGCAATAAGCTCCCATAAAACAATGAGAGAGCGGGCTTTTAGCCCGCTTTTTTGTGGAGAATCATTTCGCTAACCACCCACAAAGTACCAACTCCAAACTTCCCTTCCCCGTAAACTTTTCAGCCCCTGTAAATTAATCGGATGAATCATGGCAATTAGTTCAATTTCAAGCGCAGTCTTTTGTGGCAACAACCAAGTATTTTCTTTTACAGCTCCACATAAGGTATAGTTGGTCAGCCCTAAAAAATGGAATGGATTCAATGAAAAACATAATAGCTGGAATAACAATAGGCTTAGTCGCCGGATACTTAGGCCCATTAATTACAGGATATTCTGCAGCCATCACTATACCCGAAGCTTTCAGAGCACTCCTTTCAGATGGAGGAGCTGTCCTTTGGGAAATTTTTGTTGTCCATTTAATAGGATATGGACTAATTGTTTTCACACTCATTTTCTTAGCATCTAGGCTGATAAAACTGCATCCATGGGCAACTGCAGCAATTGCCATTATCGCCTGCGAAGCCACTCTGTATTTTTTCCACACCAGCGAATACACACTTTACGTACCTCATATCGTAGCTCTGGCATTTTGTGCATTCTTAAGCGCAACGCTTTCCAGAAAGAGCACAAATATATCACCTGCCGTTTAATTATCTCTCGAGTTAAGATTAATAGAAGATAAAGAACCCTTAATCCATAATCTGTTCAAACTCGAGCAACAGGGTATCTTATTTCTAAAATGAAATTTGATAAATAAGATACCCTACTTTAAATGGCCGCGCTGGTACTGGCGCAAACAGATAAAATCTAAAAATAACTTTACATTTACGACCATATACCACCATATAAAATTTTCTAACCTGTTAAATTCAAAGTCCCTAAGAACATATAAAAAAGATCAGACTAAACCATAAGCTGCAACAATCCAGCCTCTTCGATTCAGGAACCACAAGCTCTTCACACATTACACAATGCCAGCAATCATGACTGTATTGGTAGAAAATACAAAGCCCAATGACAAAACTGGTTAACCAGTAGGTTACATGAAACTGTTTCCCACGTAGAAAGACTTTTACGCCGCCAAAGGGACAGCTCTTGTCTTGACGCGCCACCGCAGGTGGGAGAAGCTAAGGCCACTCTGGGCAATAAAAACCCTGTCCCAGTATAAAAATGAAGTTTCATGTACACCGATTTTGGGGAGTCTCAATGCGCTCGCTGATACTGATGTGGTTGCTGTCCTTCTTTTTGATTTCCTGTGGTAGTGAACCAAAAACTCACACAGAAAATTTAAATACCGAGATCAAACCCGCCTCCAAGGCAACTATTTCCCACAATAGATCCCTGGCAAAACAACTCCCCTTTGGCGATGAAACTGATTTTTTGCTGGCTAAACGAGGCTTTATTGAATCTATTCCCGGCGCCCAAGTGAAAAATTCCGAAGGTCGGGAAGTCTATGGCCTATCCCAGATGCAATTTTTACAAGGCACGCCTCCTGATACCGTCAACCCCAGCCTTTGGCGTCAGGCCCAGCTCAACGTCCTGAATAACGGCCTGTTCAAAGTGGTAGACGGTATCTATCAGGTGCGCTCGCTGGATTTGGCCAATATGACCCTGGTGCAGGGAGAAAGCGGCTGGATTGTTATCGACCCCCTTACTTCTGCGGAAACTGCAGCTGCAGCTCTTGCACTGGCCAACAAAGCACTCGGAAAGCAACCGGTAAGTGCCGTTATTTTTACCCATAGCCACGCAGATCACTTCGCCGGAATAGCTGGAGTTTTGACCAAAGAACAGCTCGCAAGCGGTTCTATAGATATTATTGCTCCAGAGGGCTTTTCTGAGGAGGCGATTAGCGAGAATGTGCGCACCGGGAATGTGATGCAGCGCCGTGCGTTATACCAATTTGGAAATTTGCTGCCCTCCAGTCCGGAGGGTTTTGTCTCATCCGGCTTAGGCAACCGGGTATCAGATGGTGAGCACGGAATAGCTACACCAACAATAGAGATTACTGAAACCGGTGCAGAGATGACAGTTGATGGAGTGGACATCGTCTTCATTAACACACCCGGGGCCGAAGCACCCGCAGAGATTGTGTTTTTCTTCCCTCAATTTAAAGCACTCTGCATGAGTGAGATCGCCAACCATACACTGCATAATATTTACACTCTGCGTGGTGCGAAAACCCGCGATGCCAAGGCCTGGAGTCGCTATATTGAGTACGCCATGGAGAAATTTGGCGATAAGACCGAGGTGGTTTTCAGCAGCCACCACTGGCCCACCTGGGGCAAAGATGAAGCTATGGATTACCTGGCTAAGCAGAGGGATCTCTATAAATATATCCACGACCAAACACTGCGCCTAGCTAACCACGGTTACGATATGGTCGAGGTTGCAGAGCGCCTTGAGCTGCCCGAGAACCTTTCTCAGGCTTGGGCCAATCGAGGGTACTACGGCACTGTCAATGTTGGAGCCAAGGCAGTTTACAATCGCTATCTGGGTTATTTCGATGGCAACCCAGCAAACCTCCACCCTATTCCTCAGGAAGAAGCTGCAGAGCACTACATCGACTACATGGGGGGGGGAGAAGCCATTATGGCTCGGGCCCGACAGGATTTTGCCCAGGGCAATTATCGCTGGGTAGCCATGGTGCTAAAGCACTTGGTTTTCGCTGAACCTGAGAACGAGCAAGCCCGTTATCTATTGGCTGATAGCTTGGAGCAACTCGGCTACCAGGCAGAATCTGGTATCTGGCGCAACTTTTATCTCTCCGGAGCCAAGGAATTACGCCATGGTATCGAATACCGTGAAGAAATACTGCCCGATGAAGAAATAGTAGCGCGAGTCCCTCTCCAGCTGCTTTTCGACGCGATGGCGGTGCGCCTTAACGGTGAGAAAGCGGCAGATGCAGATATCCGCTTAAATATCGATATGACTGACACTGGAGAAAAGTACTTAGTCGTAGTACAAAATGGAGTGCTGCACGGCTACCCAGGCCGACACAGTAGCGAGCCCTCTGCCAGCCTCGCTCTGAACAGTACCGACTTACGTATGATGTTTAGCGGGTTAGTAGGCGCCCCTACTCTAATCAAAGATGGTAGACTCAAGGTGAGCGGAAATCCTTTGGCACTAATAAAATTTGGGCGGTTATTTGATAAATTTGATCGTAATTTTAGCCTTGTAACACCTTGAAGAAGTTAAGCGGCCAGCGTGTAAAATTCTAACTAACTACAAACTGTAATACGCCTGATAACAGCAGATATCTGACCCATACCAACCCAAACAATACTGAGCCTTTTGGGCTCTGTATGTTTACAAGGCTAAACTCTCCCTACCCAAGAAAGTCATACTACCGATTGATAGAATGTGCCCCGCATAGCACCTGAACCCATCTGTCACACTAACTACCCATTCGCCTATTTCAAACCTGCATCAGCATTCAACAACTGTTCAACCCAATTGAAAATCATGACACACAGAATGCAAAGTTTTACAGGAAACTTCTTAGATAGATTAATTTACAAGAGTCTCTAAAACAGCCTCTGCAGTGATTAAGATAATCTCGGCACATAATAAGATTACTCACCACCCCACCTCACTCCGCCCTAAAAGCCAATCTGCTATTAACCACGCATAAAAACCTATAACCGCAGAATCACAACCTAAGCCAACCATATATTAAATCCAACTTAAAAACCCTCAATTTACTCACAATAGAAATAGACAATACTCACAAATCAAACCTATTACTATTTATTGATATTACGCACCAAACAACAAATACGTAATAGTTCTTCTAGCCGTCAACATCGAAAATTACAAAATCTTACAACGGCTTGATTGGCCCACATAAAATATTTACTGTCCACACCGCATTATTAAATCGTATTGGACAATGGAAATGGACAATGGAAGATATAATGGAAATTTCGATAGCAACAAAAATTGCTGCAACAGATACGACAGCCAGGGATTTTAAGTCTTATCGATCATTTCGCGCTAAAATCCTTGCAGCAACACGGATTGAAGATAGTCTCACGGTAGATTCAAAATACTACGATGAGTTACTCACTTCCTCCGGGGCATTAGACGTCTGGTCGTTGTATATGCTCCAATCACTTGAATGCATGATTGAAGCGTCTCAGACTGCACTTGAATCTCTTGATCAACTCAAGGAGAGTCTCTCAGAAATTCTAAGGCTTGACGCGGATTCTCTTTTAATAAAGATACGCGCCAATACAGAGGTCGATGAAACATTGGCGATAGCTCTTAAAGAGGGATTAAAAAAGTATGGCACTACGGAGAAATGGCTCTTAACTCTTCAACAAGCACTTGTAAACAGAATAGAAATTAGTGAAGAAGGAAAGCGCCTAGTTGAGGCTATTCAGGAAGGTCGACCACCGGAAAGACCACAGCTGTTTCCCGTCTTAACCTACCTTCACGACGACTCTCTTGCTTTGATTTTTTGTTTGCTTGGCGGCCTCACAATGAAAGCAATCTGTGTTGTTACTCTACTAATTGCCCTAGCACCGCACAGCCCTAGCGAGCCACCGCCGCCCCCTCCACCACCACCGCCACCCCCTGAGGACTAACATAATTAACAACTCCAATAATACATCGAGTTCATTGTGGCATGCAGTTAAGAATTAGAGTACAACTTAATTGCATGAGTTATCACTAGCGGCAAGGGCGACAGAGATAAAGCACTGAGCGCCCTTGCTAGTTTCCAACTATATATCTATGATTCTATTTGCAAGACAAGCTATAAATAAATCCAGTTAACTGCACTGAGAGCTTTTGCAAGAACTGTTAACTAACATTCAGCAAGTCATCTGATTAAATATTTACCAACTGAAAGCCAAACCTTATTTGCCTATCCATGTTTAGGATTTGGGCAGTATCGATAACTTAAGTTATTTGTCGCCTCGTAAATATCACCACTGGATACGCTCTCATTAATTTGGCAATAGTAACCATGTCGATTTGAAGATCTTCTATTGGAGCTACAATTCCAACTTTGAGCTCTGCTGCGTATCCAATAACACGTTTTTCACTTACTATTTTAGGCACACTCTTCTACCCTATTCAAAAGGCAAGCATCTACTCGAAAAGGAGAGGTTTCAAACTCCTTTAGCAGAGGCGCAGCCTTGTTTCGCCCTTTGGTTTGACTTGTTAGATGACATGCTTCGTATTTTCTTAGCAATAGGCTTCTCAAAAAAATGAAAAGAAATGTATGCAGCCAGTACACTTAAAGAGAAAGATAGTATCAACTTTAACTCAACGGATAAATCTAATTTATTTACCTGCACAATAATTGGCATATGCAGCAAGTACAAAGAATATGAAATCTTCCCGAAAAAGTCGCCAAACCTATTTGCCAGTAGAATATTATTATTCGGAACTAAAAACACTACACAAAAGAAAACACAACTCATTACCAGTAACACTTCGTAACTTAGCCACATTTTCTGTTTTGCATCAGAGGTAATCATTGTTAAATAAGGATACATCAGAGGAATTAAACAAAGCGCCAATATAAACCAGTGCTTTCTAAGATACCGCGGAACTTTGAGAGATTTATAGTTCATCCCGCATATAACACCGACAAAGAAAAACGGCAAACTCCTAAGCACATTAAACTCATTGTATGGAATACCATAAACTTCACCGTATACTCTCGGGAAATTGGAGAAAAACAGTAAAATCATTAAAGTGAAAATAGATAGATAAATATAACCAGACCGATTCTTAGCACATGCCCAGAAAATTATAAAAATGAAATAAAACTGTATTTCTGGTGGAATTGACCATAGAATACTCTCTCCATACAAGAACAGCAAATGACCTAATAGCGCATTAAGATCAGGTATGCTGTAAAGAGTATTGTTACCTGAAATTGACAGCAAATAAGATCCAACTACCACAACCAAGTATAAAGGTAAAACTCTTCCAATTCTTGCTAAAAAATAATATGTGACGTTGGCTTTTGTGAAGTCTTTCTCTAAATAGAGATATGACATCAAAAAGCCACTGAGCAAGAAAAACAGCATTACACCATATGCACCAGAACCGCCACCCAATACGCCATCAAGCCAATTCGTAATGTCGCTAAAATGGGTAACAAAAACAATTAGAGCTGCTAATCCCCGCAATGTATTAAGCTTTCTAAGCTCCAAAATCTACTCCTAACTAGAAAGACATTAGTCATGCCCACAAAAAGTAGACATTCTAACTATGTATATTTACGCTCATGCCCTGATGGACTTACATAGCCCAATGCAAAATTGCCCATCAATCTTATTATATAATTTTAAATATATTCAAACACTTCAGATTTGACTTACTCTTCGCTTTCAAATGCGCTAGCATATTATAAGCTTTACGAACACATAATCTACCTAGGTAAACTACTGGTAAAAAATTGAACTAAAACCCAAACTGGCAATAATACCTAAAATTAATATTCTTAGGTAAAAATCAACCAAATTATCCATAAAAAATATTAGTGGCTGATAAATGGTAATTAAGGTCCAAGGGTATGAAAGTATTAGTATCAGAAAGCCAGGAATATTGTAGCCATTATCCCAGTGCAAATTAGCAGCTCTGAATATACTCCAGGAAATGTAGTAAGAAATGCTTAATATAAATGGGATTAAGGACGCTTTTTCAATTTTTCTGCCCATGCATATAACATAACGTTGCAATAAAGAGCAGTCAAAGAGGAACGTAGGCTGTCCAACCTAGTCTCCGGCCGGGAAATCTTGCCTGGCCCGGTTACAGCTGACGACCTTTGAACGATCTACATACTCTTCCAACCGCCTTTGGCTAACCGCTGTCAGGCAGATTTACAGGGAAAATACCATACTTTGCTTCTCAGTTAACTACCTGACAGTCCATGACAAATAGCGCTGATAACTTGTGGAGCTTGTTAGCTCAAAATGTAGGCGCTCGAACGAAACGGCTATGCTAGCTTCCAGAAAAACTCTCTGAAATGTGTGTTCAGTGGTGCTTGCAACTACAAACCATCTAAAAAATGACCACCTCAAACTGAGGCATCGCTTGCAGCGCCCTGCTGACTTAAACTCTTATAAACTACACGCTTTGACTTTAAACCAAACAGATAACGAAAAATACCTATAGGCTTTACGACAAAATAACATAGCAAAATACATACAAGGGACGCACCAAGTAATAAGCTCATTGACTTTACCGCAATACTTGCATCCCATTGCACTATATAAAAGGCAAGCGCAACGATAACTGTTTGGTGCAATATATAGAATGGATAAGTCAATTCATTTGCGGTATGTAGCCATTTGGGTGCTTGCTTGAAGAACGCACTTGCATACCCCACTAATACCAACAGCCCAGACCAAGAAACAAGTGTACAAACTAACCACCAAAGCTGCCAACGTACCGCTAGTGGTACATATTCGCTAATATCAGGTTTGAAGTAGTAACCATAAAATAGAACAGTGCTGAATATGAACCATTTTAAATTGACTGACCGGCTGTTAGCCACAGACTGCCATATTTTAGGACTACTCATGAAACACATACCAGCCATGAAGAACAGCAGAAAAAACAACGATACAGATAAGTTATCAATACTGTTATCTTGAGCAGGCATTAGAAGTTTAAGGCCGCACCTCAACAAAAGAACTACAAGGACAAGTGAAAACAATCTATGCTTAAATAACACTAGCCGCTCAAGTCTGATAATAAAGGCTTTACCCACTTGGCTGTCGAGCCCTGACTTAAAAGGCACGGCAAGCAGCATAAACACAATAAGGAACTCGATAAACCAAAGATGATTAGATTCAAATGTCAGAGATAAATGCTAATACGCATCAATTATACTTGTGTAGTCATTTATGTTTTCGAAGTAATTTTGAGGTGGCACTATGAGTACCATACCAACAATTAGTGTGACAAAAAGCCGATGGAACTTGTTGATGATAAATTTTCTCGTATTAATCTTTTTTAGCAAAAGCAGGCTACCTACTCCAGAGATAAAAAAGAGAGTATGCAATCTTAGCTGCTCAAAATACACCATGATATCATCAAGTAACTTACTTGATTTTCCATTCATCACATGCCAACCATCCCCATTAAACGGCATGAACACATGATGTAAGAATACGGCCACGATTAGAAAAACTCTTAACCAGTCTAATTCTGAATATCTTCACCCTTTCATTTAACACGCACCTTCCATTGGCTTTGGTCTTTCCCACAAAAAGTGGACACTCTAACTATGCGCATTTACTCCCATACTCTACTGGCCCCATATAGCCTAATGCAGAGTGCCTACGAACCCTATGGTAAAAAATCTCAATGTATTCAAACACCTCAGATTTTGGTTACTCTTCGCTTTCGAGTGTTCCGGCATAGACCAACTCGACTTTTAGCCTGCTAAAGAATGATTCCATTGCGGCATGGTCCTAACAGTCAGCTTGGCGACTCATACTCCGCTTGCACTTGCTTTTGGACAAGAGATCCTGGTATTTCTGCGATCGATATTGCCCCCCCTATCAGAGTGAACTATTAGTCCAGGCTTTATTTGTCGTCGCTCTAGAGCCATTCTCAATGCTCGACGTATTAAATCATCCGTCACCTGGGAGTCGAATGCCCAACCTCAAATACGTCTAGAGTACAAATCCATCACTGCTGTGAGGCTCAGCCACTGTTCCATAACCCACATATACGTAATGTCACTGGTCCAGCGGCAATTTGGTCGATCCACATCGAAGCAACGCTTAAGTAGGTTGACGGCGACATTGATGCCCACATCTACGGGCTGACCATATCGAAAGCCTTGTCATTTCTCGCTTCAATATGCTCCTGTTGCATAAGCTTAACGTCGTAGCTCCGTGAGCACGACTCGCCTAATCTTAATTAGGCAGGGTGCCTACTAAACGTAGGTAAGTCTTATTTCTCATGCCTAGCAACGCTTCGCTAGCTTCCCGTCAGCGCGGAACTCTGTTTTGTTACTCAGCAGATATAGTGCTTTCGATCCATGCTATGTAATGAGAAATCCGAACGCTATTTCCACGATCACCGTAAAATGGGCCATGATATGTACGAAGATCTTTTTCGCTAGACATCCACGAAGCAAGGCCAGCAAGATACCATTTCTCATTTTCCTTAATGAGGACGGGGCTTCCACTATCGCCACTACCCGACACACCCTCGAGTGGAATAGCAGATTTTGGCGAATCGAATTTGTAGGAAATCCAACGTACATCTACATTAGAAATGACATTATAAGCTCGGCGTAAAGTGGTTCTATGGAGAGCTTGAGGCTCCACTCCATCATAGCCATTGCCCGTCGCCCCTTTACCGATTATTTGGACAGTCTTGCCTTTCTCATCACTACCAAGAAAAAGAGAGATAGGTTCAACATCGGCAATTGGTTCTTTAAGTTTAATAAGCGCAATATCATCGGACAACGCCAAAAACTCCCTCAAATTTGATCCATCACCCGAGGCTAATGCATCTTCAACAAGAGTTGAAGGTGGCTCCTTGTATCCTGGATGTACAATTACTGTCTCCACCGTACGTGATAGGCCGTTAATCATTATCTCCTCAATACAATGCTGCATACAAGCTACATGTGCAGCTGTAACAACCCATTGAGGGTAAATTAATACACCGTGCCCTTCACTTGGAAAGTCAGCAAGCGCTGGAAAGGTAGATACTGGAATTTGATATTTATTATCTTCAATATCATGACGAATGACTATGGCATTGGCCGCAAAAGATGCAGTAAGTATGAGCGAGAAAAAGTATGGCTTTATATTTTTCATATCCTTCATTCCAACATTTACTTCGAAACGACTGTCGATAGGCTTATGCCCTAAATACGAGTAGTGCTAAGCTAGCGGTTTACTCGTGTATTTTTGCAAGCAAAGTGACAGGTTTACACTTCCCTATGAGATTTATCTTGCATGGTTGTTCTTCCCTGATTATGCTGTTGAAAGTCCTTTTCAATGACGGATAAATTGAGTTCAACCTTCAGTGACCACCGAAAGCCTTGTTTATCACAGTTCGCTGCCTAGCCAGTTCATAAATGAGCGATGACAAATATGAATGTGATAAGTACCCACTAAGTATAACTCGAATAGTCATCTGGGCATCGAACCCGAATAGCGAGTCGGAGATAGCTTATCTTATAGAACCTCAAGAGATCAATGTCGACATTAATACAAGCACTAGAGAACTCGATATTTATGTGAGACCTACTGGCCAGCACTTTAGTACTATCAATGATAAAAGTGGCATTAAGCAACTACAACCTATTAAGCCTTAAAGAGTATTAACAGATTCTACTGGGAGACTTGGAATAGAACTCGTAAGTGTCTCTGACATTGCGGGGTTGCCTATTGTCGCCTGCACCCCTTCGCAAATATGAAGCTTTACCTAGTCCATCGGACGACTCGCCAAGACTGACAAACTAGGCGCTATTGATACAGCACATTTTGATGAGGATATGAAGCCTGGACTACATGCTATAAAGCCAGGAAAATTAGAGAGACCTGTAGCTTACTGGCTGTAAGAAGTCATTGTTTAGAAATGAGTAAAATGCAAAATAATCGGCTTCAGAGGATTCCGAAATCACTACACAAACCTATCCAGACCATTCTAAGCACCATTCAAGAATGAGCTAACAGGAATCGATAAGCAACTGAATAAACTGGTTAACAATGTACCTGATCGGCAGCAAAAACAAGATCTATTGTTGAGAACCAAAGGAACCGGAATTGCATTGACTTATACGTTACTATGTGAACTTCCTGAGCCAGGAAAATTGAATCGAAAAGAAATTGTTGAACTTGTAGATATCGCCCTGATGAACTGTGATAGCGGCAGCTTCCAGCGCAAACGATAAATTCGAAGTGGAAGACATCGTGTACGCTCGTTGCTACTTCTTTCCACTATGTCTGCTTACAATTTCATCTCAATTTTATGACGATGTATAAACGACTAGTCGACGCTGACAAGCCTAAAAAGATCGCCCTAATTACTTGCATGAGAAAGGAGCTTACAACCCTAAATACCTTGGTAAAAATAACACCAACTGGAATGAAGGTATGGCTTAAAGGCTTGACGAGCAATCGTAATCACTTGTTATGAATTGCTACTTCCTGCTGGCCTGGATAATAAGCCACTCTATATCTCCGCCACTATTGTTTATTAGACCATACTGCCCACCCGGATGACTGAGGATCATGTCTCCTTCTCAGATAGTTAGCGAAATTTTCCAACAGGTCTTTGGGCTCAAACTATTCGATGACGTTATTTGCCTAATTCTTTGGAACTTCCAACAACAAAATTAAAATTTTATTCACCCTATACTCCTTAACAAGGTCCCAACGGAAAACTTTAAACTACTGCGATTGGCTATCATACCAGCGCTGCACACCACCAATGCACTGACGAGTAAAGTAACGATGATCCATAACCAATCAGGCTTGTAATCGATGCCAAATTGAGACTGATAGATCAACTGGGCCGTAAGGTAAGTACCTAAAATGGCCCCCACGCTAGCAATTAAAGAAGTCAACAACCACTCAAACAGGCTTAGCCTACAGCACGTAAGGCGTGATTGACCAAAGCTGATCAGTAAAGCGTTCTTTTTACGCTCATCAGCTTCATAGCCTTTGACCGATGCACTGATCACCAGCACTGCCAGCAAAATAATCATCAAACTAAATCCAGATACCAGCATAATGACTATCGATAAAGTATCATCAAAGCGTTGCGTCAATTCGCGCACCGAGATTAACCGCAATGATGGATGACGCTGCCAAAGCTCTGCCAATTGTCCCCAAGCAGTGCCCGCAAGCTCTAGACTCCCCATATAAAGAGGCGGCATTTGAAGCTGGTTCATGGTGCTTTGTGGCACATTAAACCAAAAGGTGATGGAACCTTTGCCTGGTACATATTTATGACTGGCTTTAATTTCAAAGTTCAAAGATTGCCCCGCAACTTCAAACCGCAATTGGTCGCCGAGCTTCAACCCCATATCGGTCATAACTTCTTGCTCCACCGATACTTGTTGCCAGTCAGCGTCCCCTTCTTTCCAGCGTTGGCCAATCACGGTTTGGTTGTTGTTTGCTTGCTTAATACTGAAATGCAAGCGTATAGGCTTTTGTAAGCTAGCCAAACTTTCGCTGGGGCCGGTGGCGAATTCTACCAAGGTCTGGCCATTGACATGGCTTAATTGCCCGTACCAAAATGGCTTTAATTGGCGAATGTCACTGCCAGTTTGCGCACTCCATTGGCGAATGTCTTGCACCTGTTGTTCATTGGCTTGGGTGATCATCAGGTTACCATCGTGCTCGCGGGTATAGCTTTCCATGGTTTGGCCAATGTCTTTCATCAAACTTAAGGTGAATAGCAACAAAGTGGCACACATTCCAACACCCAGAATTTGAATGGATTTGCTGAGCAAGCGCTGTTTCATCATATAAAAACCAAAAGCCATCATGCCCGTTGCACGGCTCGTCACGGTATAGCCCAACCTCAATACCAACCAAGTCAATACCATCATCAATATCAAGGTGGCCGCCATAGCGGATAGAGTCATGGCCGTGAGCAGACCGTTGTCGGAGTAAACGAAGACCACCACCGCCACACCGAATAACGCAAATCCATAGCGAGGCAATAAGTGATTCAGACTCGCCATTTGGCGAATCAATTGCGCCGGGGTTACTTTGACCATCGCTAGCCAATTGGGGATTTGGAAAATCGCCAATAGAGCCAACAACAGCGCGTAACTGCTGAATAAATCCGCCCATATCCAGGTGACTGTTAGGTCCGTAAACTGTATCTGCATTTGCTCCAAAATTAGGTATCCCGCCCCCCATGCCAAGATGGTTGCCGGAAGTAGACCTGCTATGACTGTTAATAGCCATTGACCAAATGATAAAGCGAACACCTGGAGTTTATTGCTTCCCATGGCCAGACATACCGCCGCAAAGCGCTGTTGGGATATCAACTGACGTCGACCAGCTTGGTCGATAGCAATAGCTGCCATCAAAAACAACAGTACCGATGCTAAACCCACAAAATTCTCAACACGTTGCCAAAATAAAGACAGCGGATGGCCACTGCGTTTGTCGTAAAGCTGTGCGGTCACTAGCTCAGTAGTGGCCCACTGCTTGAGGGTGTTCAGCTCGCTTTCATCCGCCGTAAGCAAATAGCGAAAGCGGGCATTGTCAGCTTGTATCATTGAAAGATCATCCAGGTGCACCAATGCACGCATCGCCACGGAATGGCCTTCGAGCAGGCGGTCGGGTTCATGTCGTACCAAACCTGTGAGCTTCAATTGTCCATGTCCGATGTCTAAGGATTGACCAAGGGTGAGCTGCAGCGAAGAAAACAATCGGCTATCGACCCAGATTTCACCAGATTTAGGCCCATGGCTTAGGGATTGCCCCTGTCCATCCGTCTCAAATGCCACTTGCACTGTGCCTTGTACTGGATAAAGATCATCCACTGCTTTTAATTGAACCGTTTGCCAATAGTGATCATTAGTCAAAGTTACATTCACCAGCTGGCTTACGCTCAACTGCTGCGCATACTGGTGCAACTTGCTTAGTTGTGCATCGGTTAGCGCTTGATTCTGAGAAATCACCAAATCGCTACCGAGCATTTGCTGTAAATTATTGGCTAAATAAGTTTGAATGGAACTACTGGTTAAGCTGAGCGTTAAAATGAAAAACATCAAAGTTGCTTGGGTCCAGCGAATTAAGCACACATCCGCTTGGTTATATTGCTGGCGGAACAATTGCCACACAAATAAAATCAGCATAATGGGCCCGCCATAGCCGCAGCTTTGTTGCGCGTCTTGACCGCTAATTTACCTTGGCTCAATTGCAGTAAAGTATCCGCCTGCTCTGCTAATTCCATCGAGTGCGTGACCAGCACCAGCCCCACCCGGCTTTGCCGACAACAATCAAACATCAATTGCGCGATATGTTGCGCAGTTTTCTCATCTAGGTTGCCCGTAGGTTCATCGGCAAAAATAAATTCTGGCTTCATGACAAAAGCACGGGCAATGGCCACCCGTTGTTGCTCACCGCCACTGAGTTGCTGTGGTTTATGGTACATTCGATCAGATAACCCCACCTTGTCGAGCCATAATTCAGCTGTGGATAATGCATGTTTGTCACCTTTTAGTTTTAAAGGCAGGGCGACGTTGTTTAAAGCATCAAGTTCGGGCAACAAGTGAAACTGCTGAAAAATAAAACCTGAACTTTGACGCAGGTTCTTTAATAGTTTCTGCTCTCCATTATTCTGAAATTGCACCTCGCCAGAAACCGGACTTTCAAGACCTGCCATTAACAGCAATAAACTTGATTTACCTACTCCAGAGGGTCCAACAACTGCGTAAGAATGGCCGCTGAACAGCTCAACATTCAAATTCCTAAACAGGCTAATCCGCTGTTTGCCGACGGTAAAATGATGATCAATTTGCTTTAAGTTAATGCTGCTCGACATGGATAGCTTCCTGAAATAACTGGTTGAGCAGAACTTTAAAGACGTAAAGGTGAAATTAATGTGAAATCAGTGAAAACAAGTTTCTAAGTTGTCAGATCACAAATAAGGAGGCTATATGTTGCTCAATAACCTCCAGCGAAACAACAAAAGCATGTAGTCCATAAGAAGTCCCTCATAAAGTTTGACGTTACCTTATAATCACCTTATGCGGCCATTCTTTCATATATTTATCTGGACTCCTGAATCCAAGTTAACTGCGCCTTCTCTTCAAGTTATAGTACCTATCAAGGCACTAAGATAAGTTATCCCTAAGCTCCTTAACCAACTCAAAGTAAAATCCTTTGATACTCTAAGTTTTCAGTTTCTGGAAAAATGATTCTACATGCACATTATCATTCATAAATCCTGGTCGATTCATGCTCGGTCCAATACCTAGTTCTGATCCGAACCTTTGGATGATTCGATATCTTGCTGATGTGCCACCGAAAGAAACCGTTGCCACTTTTTCTACAAATCAAGTTCCTGCTTTAATTTACGAATTCCCGCCTCTAAACTCTTTACCCTAGAAATTTCCTTTTCTGTTTTAGAGACTACACCAGTAGGCTTTCTTCGTTTATCCGCCACAACCTTCCTCTCCTGAAACTCTTTTCTCCACCGTGACAATATGAAATGGTGAATATTGGAAGTTTTGGCCACTTCCTTAACTTGAATACCCTCTATCAAACTAAGCATTACCGCTTTCACTTTTACTTCGATTGAATACTGTCAAGTCTTTCTAGGTTTGTTATTATTCGGCATAAGACACCTCGCCTGTTTAACTTTGGTGTCCGTTAAAACGGGGCAAGATCAAAGAGCAACCATAGTCACTTGTTTTAACTTCTATTCATCGGAACTGACTAAAGAGTAAATATCGAAATTCAATGCCAAACCCAAAGTAACGACTCTTTGCAAAAGTTCTTTTTCAAGTATCACTGCCATGTTTGGATAGTAATACGTAGACACATATGTGATACCAATACGAGCCTCACCTGGCAACTGTATAAGCCTTTCTTTTCGTGACTCTAGTAGCTCCAACAACTCTTTGAAATGTACATTTGTATAGTAATCATCGGAAGATTCTAAAGTACGATAGGACCAAAAGTTATCTTTGCGTTTTCGTACATTATTTGGACCCCACAGCTCTCCCTCGCACCAAAAATGCGTTGGTTCGATATCCAATATTTTGGAAATTGACTCGAGAGAACACTTAAAATCTCTAGCATAAAAATATGCGTATGTTTGATGATCATTCATAAGATTTGAGAATTACAACGTCTGCAGTATGGGCGAGGAGCAAAGCGACGTGTCCAGTCCACACGGCGTACATAGCTGAACTGGTTAGGCTTGAATCCCTTAAAAACCATCTACTGCGACATTCTTTAAATAGCTAATGAATTGATCGTCTTCTAGATTGAATAGGTCAAAGCCCACCCTAGCGAAACCATCTTTTTCTATCTCTCTTATTTCACCAACGCCACCATTTATGCGGGAAAAGTCTCGCTGTAGATTATAAATTAATTGATTAAATCTCATATCTGGATCTCTCATCCAGATTTCATCTAAGAGTTCTAATACTTCATGTATCCGTTGAGGATCTCTCATTATCTTACCCAATTATTAACTCTAACGCCCGTAACACCAGGCAGTTTGGAGCGTAGCGGAAAACGGGGCGCGTGCTTGCGTTTGCTAGTGTTGAGGTTGAACATCTGCATATAACTCATTGGCATGGACGTAAAAGTTGCAATTTTTCAAGGAGTCGAAATCTTGACTAGACTCATTTGCACCAATAGCTACCAAAACACTTGAGTCTTGCCAGACCACTTCAAGACTATTCGGATAACCAGATATCCCAAGAAACTCTACACCAGTAGGATTGATAATTCTATACTCCTGAACACCAACCAACCTCATTGAACATCTTACGGAAACTCCCTCAGGATACGCTTCTATGAAGATGTAGTCTTCATCTAAACGAATATCGACCCTCTCAACATTACCCCCCTCTAACCGGAAAATGCTATCAAGAAAGTCTTCTGTATTTTCCTCAACTATTCTTTTCATGACCATTAAACACTAACACCGCAAGCAAAGGCGCGCATTAGTGTGTCCAGTGCGCTGGGCGATTTTTCTTCCATTGTTATGCCTTTAGTCATCATGTGGTTTCAACATAAATAGGAGCTCTGTGAACGAATTGGCCACCGGGAATATTGCTGCATCAATTTCAAGCTCATGAAACCAGAATACAACCTTTGGGTGTTTTCACTCTCTGAGTAATCGAAGCAAAGATAGTCACCGCCCCCACCCACAACAATGGGAAGATAATGCTTTGAAACACCATGAACTCTTCTCAATACTGAAAGTGACTCAATAACATTCTCTTTACTTTCTAATGGATCGAGTGTGAGCAAGGCTCCTAAACCAATAGAAGCCTCCCCCCCTTAAAGTAGACGCCACCTTATATTCATCTTATGCGGCCATTCTTTCATATTCATCTGGGCTTTTGAACCCAAGTGAACCATGTCTTCTTTTAAAGTTATAGTACCCATCAAGATACCAAGCTAAGTTGGTTCTTAGCTCCTCAACGGACTCAAAATTAAATCCTTTAAAACTCTCAGTTTTCAGTGTTTGAAAAAATGATTCTACATACACATTGTCATTCATAAACCCTGGACGATTCATACTCGGCTCCATACCCAGTTCTTTGAGTCGACTTTGGTATGCATAAGCACTGTACTCAGAACCTCCGTCACTGTGAAATATTAGATCTGATTCTATATTTCTGCGACGAACAGCTTTATTTAGCGCTGACAGTGTCAGCTCAACAGTTCGAGTATCCGACAACTCCCAACCCAACACTTTCCGGGAGTAAAGATCAATAATCACAGCTAAATATTGCCATTGTCCATTGATCTTCAGATAGGTTATATCACCAGCCCATTGAGAGTCTGGTTTACTCGGCATACCATGCTCTCTTTGTAGGTTTTCAACCTTAATACAAGGATTTCTAGGCAAAGGGCGTCGACGATAGATCCTTCCAGCTTTCCCCACGATTCCAGCCTCTCTCATAAGGCGTTCAACGCGTTTGTGATTTATTCGTTCACCGTTAGCTTTCAGCTCTACGCTAATCCTTGGACTTCCATAATTACCATCATGCTGCGTATAGATAGCTTCGATACACCCTAGAATTCGCCTATTCTCTATGTCACGAGTGCTTTCATCGCGATTGAGCCACTTATAAAACCCTTGGGGTGAAACATTCAAGTATCTGCATAAGTACCTGGCACCAAAGTCTGATCGATTAAGAGCTATGAACGAGAATCTTTCGGCTTTGGATCTTTCAGGCACATTTCCCACTTTTTTAGGAAATCATTCTCCTTTTGCAATTTCTCGACCTGCTTTTTTAGACGTCTTATCTCTTTATCATCGGCTTGAGACCGATTTTTCGTTGTTTTTGTCATACTTATTCTACGACTGGGCTTCTCGACCAGCTTGCCTTCTCTACTTTCCTGTCGCCATCTATATACCATTACTGGATGCAAACCAATAATGTTGGCGATAGTAGTCGTATCTACTTTCAGTTGATTAGTGAGAGCTACCACTCTAACTTTGAATTCTGTTGAATATTCAACGACTCGCTCTTCACTCAGTATTTTCGGCATTTTTTCCTACCCCATTCAAAAGGTAGGCGTCTACCCAATGGGGGAAGGTTTCTCCCCCCTAAAGTAGACCCTACCTTAAGTTGGGAGGCTTCGCCGTAGGCGACGTTGACCTTATTGTTATACTTTTCTCTGCCCCACTTCAAGCTCATTCTCGTGGCAGTAAAACACAACCGTATTTGAATTATTATGTAACACCATAGTGTCATCTCTAGCAGGCAAAAATATATCCTGCCGCAACTCTAAAAAGATCCGGCTTTACAAAACAAGGTCTTCACTCTCGCTAAATACTACTTGCACAGCTCCTTCATCGCTCAACTTTTCCTTTAACCAGTTTTTTGCAACAGACTCACTTTCAATCTCAAGCCTAGAAATTGATGACACTGCCCCACCATTTAGACCACAGTAATCAGTAGCGCTGTATTTAGTAGCAAAGTCGTAAGTATTCTACGAATGCTCAGAATCCAGCCATCGAGTGTTTAAATTCAGCTTTTCCATTTCACGTTTTCGGTAGTTCATAATGATGCATAATGCCACCATAAAAGGATGCCGAAGCAACGTGCAGGCATTCCGGTAGAGGTCGTTTTTGGCCGGAACGTATTTAATGGCTTTGTTATATGCTTTCGGGCAAAATTTTCTACTCTTCAAGACAGTCATTGATATATTCTTCAATGTTTGAAGCTAGCTCCATATTTGAAATTTCTTTGTGATTAAAATCTTCTTCATGGTCTGCAATATATATAGAAGTATCTTGTTGACGCAAATTGATAAAATAATAATTTCCGAAGCCGTCGAAGCCTATTGCGAAAAAATAATTTGGCCAATAATCTTGATAACAGAAACCATCTTCACGAAGCTTCCGATTAGTTTTTACAAGCCAGTCTAGGTCTTTTACAAGCTGCCCCTCAATACGATCCGGATCATCAGATGGTAGAAATGGATAATTTATAAGAGCATCGGTATAGAAAGATGGTAACTCAATGTCAAAGGCATTATTAATTGTATTAATTATATTTTTCATATGTTTGTGTATTACTCACGTATAACGTCCTTGGTGTGCGGCGGGCCGCGCGTAGCGTGACCCGCCCAGAGGAAGCCACGCAGTCGCTGGAACGAACATCACCCAGTTGTTACATACTGAGCAGCTCGCAGGATATCTCCTTTAGCTCAGAAAACTTAATAGGAAAAGTATAAAGACTACCCATGCTTAATAACTTTTTTTTGAGTTGGTCGTTCATGGCTTTAGACGGTACACGTACTTGTTTATACGGCCCAACTGGTATGCTCCAATCGTAGACATATAACCCCAGTGCAACATAATCTGACCAAACTTCAGGGCTCCCCCAATTGGGCGATTCGAGCTGTTCTGAAATATTATCATGCTCAGAGTAAGCATTCATTACTGGGCTTGGAATTGTTCCTTCGCCAGCGGTAGAGAATAAACCGATACATCCTTCACTATCTATAGCGAACCAGTCGAACTCTCTGCCTTCTAATTCTTCTTCATAGACACTCATAATTTATGGCATGTAACGCCCAGCACACGGGCTAAAAAATTGCGAAGCAGTTTGGCACAACGAAGCTGTGCTCAACGTGCTGCTGCAGGTTAGATTTACTTTGCTGGCTCATATTTATTTTTATATTCAACAAACTTAGCTAGCTCCTTTGCTGATAACTCCGATTCGGGAATCCAATATATAACATGACTCATTTTATCGGTAAATAAGCTACTAGAATGAACTGCTGACTCATATTGTATGTAAACACGGCCTCTAGAGTTGCCAATATAGGAAGCCCAATAGGCAGAATTATTACCAGATGCTGCACTCAGTAGCATTTCAATGTCTTCTTTGTCTGCGCGCTTTAGTGAGTCAGCGCGTGCCGTGCTGGCAATAAAAAAGAGACTGAATATTGTTGCTATGACTATGCGCATAATCTCTCCAAGTGAATCTATCACCGCCAGCAGAGGCCGAAAAACCAAAGCGAAGCGGCGATTTTTTGGTCCTTCCGGCTGGATTTGTTAGCCATTTGGTTTGGACTCAATTAAAAACTCAGTAGAAGGACCTATTTCTAAGTGATGGGTTAGGGAAAATACCTCTACTCGCATGTTAATAATCTTCTGGTTTTTAGGAGCGCCATCAACCCATGACATTTTAAAGACGCCTTCCTTCCCAGTCTCTTCCAGAGGCTTAAAAGGATACTGATGACCAATTAATACATTTTCCCCATCGATTACCTGCACAACTTTAAAGTAAATGCCTAGCTCTGAAAATTTGAAAGGTGATGTCTCTGGTATAACTACGGTGATGGTGACCGAGCCGGCATCAATACAGCTTACACCGTCGCTTCCCAAGCCTCGGGCTACTTTTATGCTTGTAACCTCAAGCTTTGGAGGCCTCACTACATACCCAGTAGCTTGGTCGGTATGCCACTTATACTCATCTTCATTCGGCTTGAAAAGCTGATTTTGTATTGGCGAACAGCCAAAAGCACTTTGGGATAGTAGCGCGAATATTCCAATTAATATGTGAAAATATTTCATAGCTTCCTTGTATGGCTAACGGCTACAACAGAGGCGGCTGGAGCGTAGTGTAGGCCGTCCCGCGAAGGACCAAAGGCACGTAGCAGCCTGCTTGTACTTGCTAAATGTTAACTTAAATACAATCATCAAAGATATAGCAAGCCCCCCAAATAATTGAATACCAGGCTACAAACCCTGCTACGCAAAAATAGACCACTGTAAACTCCCAGTTACGACGGTAAAGCTGATAGCAATAGGAGCCTAACACAACCCCCAGCACACAAACTATAAGGCTAGTAACACCTGACTTTACACCGAAAATATAATGCATGGGCAATGTTACCAATGCCGGCACGAAGGGCAAAAGCAGAAACATTCCTATCAGCACTCTTTTGGGTATAGTCATCTTGGCGATCGCTCTCTTTGGCACTTAACGCCGTGCCTGTGTTTTATACACATTACTTAAATCCATTTAACACCTCTGCTGCTTCAATATAATGGAGTAACTTAGCATATCCTTGCCAAACAGTTTTAACCCCTGGCTCGCCATCCCCTTTACGTCCTAGAAATCCTCCTAGACCTGCCAGCATACGCGTTATATCTCTTATGCTCGGAGGTATATTTGGCGGGGAGCTTTTATCTCGCATCATCCATACCATGCGCCATTCTTTTTCAGAGTAAGCACTCGTACATGGTTCATCAGGAAGACTTCTTGCTTGTGTAGTTATCGAATGTAGTCGCCATCCAATAATCATATAGATCGCAATACAGTTCAACATTCGCTGCTCTGTTCTAAAACGATTACTTTCTATCTGGCATCCGCCTTTTACCACCCGAAAATAGGTTTCAATTTCCCACCGGCTTCGATACCACTCAATGATAACTCTCGCCTGCTTATAGTCTTCAACTGGAAGATCAGTTAACAGCATCCACTCAATGCCTTTTTCACCCTCTGGTGGGTTTATTTCTTTAGCCAATACAGCATAGAGAGAAAGTGGTCGTTTAGATTTTCCTTTTCCAAATAGCCGTATCTCAGTAGTGGATACGCTGACTTTGGCTTTTCTTCCAGGTTCCCCATTCCGTTTGGGAATGTCTACCGTGTATAGACCAATAGATTTCTGCTCGTTCATATGATCCCAAAGCAAAACCGTTTCTTCTCCATCGAGCTCTAAAGTGCGATTGGCCTTAGCTCGAACGATATAGCTCGCCCGCCGCTGTTCACTTTGCTCTTCAGCCAGCTGAAACCACTCATGAATATCACCCTCTCTATCAGCAATACTCACAATTGTGCTTTCAGGGCAGTGCTCTTGTATCTGACAAGCCGTTTCGTAATGGTCTAGCCAGCGTCGACTCTCCTTATCCTTTATCGACTTGGTATAGCGGGAATTAGAACTGGACCCCTTATCTCTCTGCCACATACTACCTTCAACAACACCCAAATTAACCCTGGATGGTGTTATCGCGATGGAGGTGTGCAAGAGTTGTTGGTTGGTCTCTTTACGCCTAAGTGTTCCCATCTCTTTACTTTCTAGGTCAGTGGCAAAATTTAGAAAGGTAGTATCTTGTGGGATAAGAACAACAGGCTGCGCTTTGATTCTCTCAAGAGTTGCAGATTTATGGCCGCTCATAATAGAATCAAAATTGACTTTATCATTTTCGATAAAGCGATAAGCTGCAAACGTTTCTGCCCAAGTTTTGTTTGCACAGGGAATGCTATTCTTTGGATCTGAACTTAAACTACTAAGAATATTGGACAAGCGCTTATTCAAGCGTGTATCACCCATAACCTGATTTTTTACTTCCTCCATGACCCAGTCCTGCATAATTATCCAATCAAATCTGTAATTCATGCCAGGTCAAACTGTAACTTATTGATTTACATAATAAAACCGGAAAAACTTGTGTATAAAACTTAGCGCCTTGCTAAGGGGCAGACGAAACGCAGTGTAGGCTGCCCCGCGGAGGGCCGAAGGCCCGGAGTGAACTTAAGCAACTTGTTAAGCTTGATGCTCATTTAAAACCAACCACTCTACCCACTGTAATCCTGAAATACCAATGTGATTACCCACACTTTTGCTAAGAACAGCATTTGACTCGCTACTTATGTTGCCTAGTATGCTCCAACCACTACCTAATCTTTGGCCAAACTCGATAACCTCAACCACAACGTCTGACCAAGAACATTTATCATTGTGAAGCAATTCTAAGGTAGCCATGTAACCACCTTTAGAATGCTTTTTTATTGTAGATTCAGCTGGTGGACGACCGAATGCCTTTATACATCGATTCACTATTTTTCTAGCTGAATCTTCTGACGAAGAATCTAAATGTAACTTCCAAATTGATCTAGGCATGATTCCTCGTGGAGCTTAACGCCGCCATCACCCGTCGGAGGTAGCTGGCGCTTTTTGTGCGACTTTTTGAACAAGAAGTGACAGGTTCCGAAGGTCGGCTGCATGGCCTACTTAAATTTACGGCAACCATGAGCTGCTATTTATGTCGCATTTACGGGCTTTACTTTCTGTATCTTCAAACCCACGAAATGCAGCAATATTCTCTTCTGAGTTAGCTAACATGGTATATAACTGAGGCATGAAATAAATGCCATTTCCGGATTTACAAAACGAAAATATGAAAGGATTTTTATTTAGTTTTGGCTTATTACCAAGCATACCATTGTAAACATATTGGATCTCACTGGGTAATTCACCATTGTATGATTCGATGACTTTAGCTCTTACGAGGTATTGCTTTAAACCTACCTCTGGAAATCTACCATTATCGTATTCATCAAACTCGATGTTTTTCACTAGAGCAGAATATTCATAAGAATCATAGTTATTGTGTGCCCACATACTAACGTCGGCAAAGCTAAACTGAGCCATAAGCGCGACACTTGCTATTATCATTCTATAAATCATTAACGATCTTCCTTAAGTAAATTTAACGCCCACAGCACACGCGGCCGAAGCGCAGCGTAGGCTGTCCCGCGGAGCCCCGAAGGGCCATAGCAGTGTGTCTGTGATTGTTAAGAGTTATTGGCTCCATGCTCCTTATCCCAACAAAAGCAAACAAATAAGTAGTAGCTACCAAATAGGGCGTATATCCACATAATTGTAGGCCCCATGTGATCCATAGCACTATCGCCATATCTGGAATACAACAAAAATACTAGAAGTGCAGCAAAGAACGAAGTATTTAGAATAACCGTGCTAATAAAGCGCGAAACACCAAACCTGCTCCCCTGCCTCGGGCAAAGAAATGTAAATGGGAGCCACGCAAATTTCTGAGCATGAAATACGTTCATTATTTTAACAAACTCACCCATAAATCGATCCTTCGATTATGATTCTTAACGTTGCCAATAGGGGCGGCCGAAGCAGCGCGTAGGCCGTCCAGCCCAGCTATCAGCTGGGCTGGACCTAGTTATGTGTTTTCAATATCTGCCCAGGACTGGCTGTTTACTAACTTGACCTCTACACTAATCTCTTCAAATTCTGGAGAATAATCTTCAATATGAATAAAATCAGTGGGAATTTTATTACCTGACTCATCTTGAAGCATCAACTCCAGATCATCTCTCTTTTGATAATACTCATCATATTGCTCGCTGGCGAATAACTTAAAAACACTTTTTACTTTTTGATAGCCAGGACCTTGTATAAAACGTCCATGAACCATGCCCACACCTAAATCAGCATGCTCCAGCCTCGATTGACCTATGTAAAAATCTTTTGAAAGTATGTAGTAATTCATGTGGTCACATAACGCCTAAAGCACGGGCGGCAAAACCATAGCGAAGCGGCGGTTTTGGCGTCCCGTGCCTTTACTTGTTAAGCCTTGCCCGGTACTGGCTAAGTTTCTTGTTAAATTGTTTGAGGAACTCACTACATTTAAACTCTTTATCAAGGGAAAGAACCCTCTGAACTTCTGAGCTGATTTCGTCACACTGTTCGATTGTGGCACCGTCATTGCCATAAAGTATGCCGCTTGGCCATTCGTGCTCAGCATATTCAAGCCATGACACGATCGATTGAAGCAGCAATAACCTAGCCTCATCATTTTCTGGGTCAATTTCATGGCACTTATTGTAAAGGTCTAATTCAGTTACCCAATCAAGTGCCTCATGAGCAGTTTTTGATTGATATATATTTTGTGAGAGCTTGCCTAGCCAGAGTGTGCTCGCTAAATCTCCTTTTGCATAGCCGTCACTAAGGATTGGAAACACCAGCTCATGGAATATTTCGTGCCGTATTCTTGAGTGCCTGTTTGTCTCTAACTTTGGCAAATACTCCCACACCCACTCTTCAATCTCTTTGCTGCTTTGAAATGAAGAAATAAAAGCACGAACTGATTTTGAAGCTTGCTTCTTCAATCCCTTTTCTTCGAATTCTCTGAACTCTTTATAGTGTTCAATATTCATAGAGGCTTAACGACTACAACAGGGGCGGCCGGAGTATAGCGTAGGCCGTCCCGCGAAGGGCCAAAGGCCCGTAGCAGCCTGCTTGTAATGGTTAAATGCTGCTGCCATAAAGCTCTATTTTAACTTTTTTGGAGGTATACCACACAATGTATATTTTTGTACCGACGCACAGGCCATTTATGAGTTCACTCGTGTGCACCACAAAGTCTGCTGTGCACTCAAATTTTTCATCCTCTTCATCGAACGGGTAACTCTCTTTAGTCCAGATACTCATAACAGTATCTAGAGTTTGCTCTCGCATAACCTCAACAATCTTACACTCTTCTGGAGTGATCGGATTCATAGGTATTGGATTAACATATGGATTTCTCATGGTATTTAACGCCCACAGCACGGGCGGCCGAAGCGCAGCGTAGGCTGTCCCGCGAAGGCCCGAAGGGCCAAAGCAGCGTGCCTGTGATTGTTAAGAGTTATTGGCATCATGTTCCTGATTCCAACAAAAGCACACAAATAAGTAGTAGCTACCAAATAGAGCGTATATCCACATAATTGTAAACCCCACGTGATCTATAGCACTACTACCAAATTTGGAATACAACAAAAATACCAAAAGTGAAGCAAAGAACGAGGTGTTCAGAATGACAGTGCCAATAAAGCGCGCAACACCAAATCTACTCCCTTGCCTTGGGCGGAGAAATGTAAATGGAAGCCATGCAAATTTCTTAGCGTGAAATACATTCATTATTTTAATAAACTCACTCATAACTCGATCTTTCGATTATGACTCTTAACGCCGCCAACAGCGGCAGTTTTGGAGCGGCGAAGCAGCGGAAAAACTGTCCAGCGCACGGAGTGCGCGATGCTGCTTGGCTTTGTTAGAGCCTGCTCTATTTTTGATAAAACCCACTACAAACATGACAACCAAATATGCCGCCAAAATGTAAATTGTGCTGTTTACAAAAACTCTCTTCACCATCCAGATAGTACATCTCCTGGGCCAAAGTGAGTTCTTTAGCCCATTTACAGGACTCTATAAAAGAAACGGCATCACCGTACCCAAGTGATTTCGCCAATATAGTAAAGCTACTCTCGCGAACTGCTTCGTTTACCGCTTTCCTAACCTCAAGTGGTTTTTCATAAAATTCTGACTCATCAAGGTAAGCAACAGCGTCTTTTTTGTGGGATACATCTATTTTCCCATAGACATCGAATCTTATCGGATCTTCCATGTGTTGTAGTTCTAACGCCTAATGCACCGAGCGCACGTCTGTGCGTCCGGTGCCTTTACTTGTTATAGGGATCACGCTACACAGGTTGTTTATACAACTTGCTTCTGACTTACATAAAGGCAACATAGCGTCATTTTCCGCACCGCAGTTTCCAATTAATGCACACGGATAAAAGTGCTTGCCCTGCCATATTTCTTGGTAGCGTGGATAATTTTTCTTTGAGATAGAATAGTTACACTCATACGGGTCATAGCTCGTATACACAAGCCTGCAATCGTGTTTCGTATTACACTGCTGCTCGTGCGCAGGAAATTCTTCGACCACACTAATCTCACCTTGCAGTAGCGAAGACGACGAGACTAGATACACAAGCGGCACAAGCAGGCTAACAGCGCCTAATATGACAATGTTCTTCGACACCTTTAAGCCCTATAACGCCTTTGTAATGGGCCGGAGCAAGCGTAGCTTGCGGAGGTCCAGCCGAAGGCGACATTCACAAACTTGTTAAGTGATTTTTTCATTCTATATAAAAGCTAAACCAATTTTTGTATTTGGCACTTAATAAATCTCGTATACCGAAATATAAGTCCAAATCTGTTAGAGTTATTGGTAAATTACTTAGTTTAGGTACAATTTCTTTATTTAAGTATCGGTTATCAAAGAACTTTTTTAGAACTTTGATAGTTTCATCTTTATTGAATATTTCGGTAATTATAAGATCATTTTTACGATCTTTACCAAGATTAGCAAGGCTTATTCCCTGGTGGTAGGCCCATATATGTTCTTCTGGACCTATGTAAGATCCAAAACTAATAATCTCCATAGTATCTTTTTTAACGAGATGTCCCGAGCAGCCGATCCATCCAATTGGAAAATAGAAAGCATTTTCATTTTCCAAAACGTTTTGTTTGGAATACCCATTGTCGGTGGGATCAAAATCTAAATCTTCTAGAATTGCTTTTTCAGCCTCATCGAGCAAAGAGTTACTCCTATAATCAACGGGTTGATAATTCAATTCACTGACTAATGACACAATGAATTCTCGCTCCTTGCGGAATTCATTCTGCTTCTCTTGGCATTCAAGATGATATCCTTCATTTCCACATGAACAAATTCCTGGGCCAAAAAGCCCGTCATCTCTATCGACATCATCTGTATACCACTTTTCAAATTCTGACATGATGTATTTTCACTTAACGCCTTGCGAATGGGCGAGCGGCGCGTAGCAGAGCGAGTCCAGCCCCGGTTGTTTTTCCGGGGCGAACATTGCGCATCTTGTTATGCCTTTGCACACACAGCGACCTGGTTAATTTCAATGAGCTGGCCCTCATTGGTTTGAAAAAACAGCTTGTTACTTTTATAAACAGCCACAAGGCTAGAGCTAAAGACATCGTTACTAACAACGTTCTCAGGAATTGGCCAGCCTGAAAAATATTGAATGCCACTCTGGCTTTTTATAGTAACGCACTCTTGATACCAATTTACCTTATCTTCAGAGCCCGACTCAATTACCCATCTGAATTCCGTTTCGAATGGTGATACGACTACAATTTCGTGGGCAGACTCGTTTTTGACGATGCTATTAAAGGTTGCGGGACACCCTGAGAGTAAGATTGATATAAGTACTACGTAAAATATTCGATTCATAATTTATAGGGCATAACATTTATATAGTAATCATTCTGACCACTATTATATTGACTACTATCTCATAATCAATCTGCCGCCACCACCACAGTTTCCTATTGAAAATCAGCTAGTTACACTAAAATGGTACGTTTAAACAAACTACAAAAACGATCACCATGACTACTATCTCAACTTCACCCTACTCACGTAACCCCATAATTTTTAAGTGCTTTCCACAAGCTTTCAGCCGAACCCAGAAATAACACTCATCATGATCATATTTCACTAAGCTGGCACTTACTAACTGGCGTAAATTATAGCCTAACCAACATTCGAATGAGCTTAGCCGTGAACTCTGAGCATGCTTCTAAAAATTAATATTTAGAAAGAGGGAGCAACTTGAAGGCAGGCATATCTGGATGGCTTAAGTAGTTTTTAAAGGCTAAGAAACTACCTCTACACAGTAGTCTGCTAGACCTCCAACCAATCTTACTGCCAAAACCCTATTTTTGAATATTAATACGCTCTATCACTTCCAACACCGAATCAAAGCCCTTGGTATGAAACGCATTCATACCCACCTTATTCGCCACCTCTACGTTTCTAGGGATATCATCCATGTAGACAACACTACTGGCTTCAACTTCCAGTTGCTCAAGCGCGTGCTTGAAAAATGCTTCATCGGGCTTTGCCATACCTATTAGGTGGGAAGCGAATATTCTGCCCAAATAGTTATGTGCGTTAAATTCATGAGTGATGCGTGGCCAGTGAAGTTCATTGGTATTTGTCAATGCAGCCACTTTGTAGTTTTTCTCTAGAGAACTGAGTAATTCAATTGCTCCTGGATAGAATCCTGCGGGCCAGTTTGTGAAATGATCGATAATAGCCTCTATCGATTCCTCTATTTCCAATTGAGACTTTAAAGCGTTTGCAAACTCTTCAGTGGTGATTTCTCCTCTCTCAAACTGCCTTACCGGACCGGAGATAATGACATCTGTCACAGGCGCTTTACCGGTTGGTAATGGACGGCCTTTTAGCTCTATTAGTACGCCGCCGAGATCAAACAGTAATACATCAATTTTCAAAACCCATAACCCTCATATTTTCAACGGCCAGAAACGCGCTGCTCACTCTTCACCATCAGATACACCTCGGTGAGACCAAGGCTAGTGCTATCAAATTAGCCAATATCATTCTTATCGTCCTACTTTCTTCCTCTCTATGATCTAAGATCCCAAGTACAATCAGAAGCTAGTAAGCAAACTATGACGACTTCCCTTCATGAGCTTGTGGAGATGGTGCTCGCAAGAAAGATTAGCGCAGTATCACTGATTGAAGAAGCTTGTGACAATGCAGTTGCTCATTCCGAACTCAATGCTTTTATCTGCCTCGATCGGCATGGCGCCCTTCAAAAAGCAAAATGCATTGACAGGGAATTGGCCTCCGGTAGCCACCGTAGGCCCCTTGCCGGTATCCCCATCGTTGTTAAAGACAACATCAATGTAAAGGGTTTGCATACCACTGCTGGGACCCTTGGCATGAACTTTCTGCCGAAGTCCTCTGCCCCAGTGGTTGAGCGGCTAGAGGGATGTGGGGCCATAGTGGTTGGGAAGACCAATCTACATGAGCTCGCCTTTGGCGTAACCTCCAATAACGCTGCATTTGGTGCCGTAAGGAATCCGTGGGACATCGCTTGCTTCCCCGGCGGTTCATCGGGGGGCACCGCTGTTGCCGTAGCCGCAGGGATTGTGCCCGCTGGCCTCGGCAGCGATACCGCCGGCTCCGTCAGATTACCGGCGGCGTTAACTGGTGTTGTTGGCTTTCGCCCTTCAACTGGCACCCTTAGCAGCCAAGGAGTCGTACCCTCTGTGCCAGCATTTGACACAATCGGCCCTATGGCTGTTAGTGTCGAAGATACCATCTATCTGTTTGAAGTGATGACAAGGGGCTCCGTACCCCAATGCAAGCCAATCAATCAGTTGCGCTTGGGGCTTGCCCACCCTCTATTTGACAACCTCTCACCTGGAGTAAACCAGTCTTTCAGGGCTCTAATCAGTACCCTTATTGATGCTGGAGTAGACCTGGTAGAAGTAGACCTTTCGCCAATAGTCAGCGCCGCTCTCGAAATTGGATTTCCCGTCGGGTTTCATCAGATGCGGACAGCCATGGGGCATTTCCTGGCAAATTATCAACCACAAACTCAACTAGAAGGTTTGGTAGCAATGATCAAAAGTGAGGATGTGAAAGAGGTCTATCAGGAATCAGTGCTCGGCCCTAAGGCACCGCCAGACTCAGCCTATCAAGCGGCCTTAAAGAAATTGCCTGCTGTGCGCGACAGCTATTCGAAGATCATCCAGCAGCATCAACTGGACGCGATCGTATTTCCAACTGCACCTATCGAAGCGCAACCCCTGGAAACATCCTCATATCAACTGGAGCTAAATGGACAGACACTCCCCACCCTGGACACACTGATATACAACAATGTCTCCGCACCAATTACCGGTGCCCCAAGCATCAGCATCCCCATCGGGCCTGGTACCAATGGATTACCGGTGGGCTTGGAGATAGATGGGTTACCTGGAGCGGATTTGGCACTACTTGCCGTAGCTAGACAGATCGAACAGGTAATAACACTCCAAAAGTAAGAGGAACTATCCCCCCTCTTCCCCTCGGGGAATTGTCTTCCATATAGCGGTATTACTTGATGAGTAAATTGCTTTACCGTCAGTTGCTACGCTATACACACCGCCGGGAACAGGGTAAAGATTAACCAGGGAGCCGTTCTCTCGATAGTGTCGCAGTCCGTCACCTGCCGCCACCCACAGATCATTTTTGGGGCCAGTAACAATAAAACCATCAGGAATCCCTACTGGTACCGATAACACCCATTGCTTCTCTTCCAATTTTTCCGGGGATGGCAAAACGCTTACATAAATGTCTTTTGTTTTTTTGGGGTTGTAAGGGTTCTTTCCATCGATAGCTGCAGTATCACCAATATAAATTTGGTTGCCTGCTGGAGAGATTGCCAACCCATGAGGCATCATGTACTCCGCTGACAAGCGAATTAACTTTTTTGTTGAAGGATCAAAAGCGTAGACTGCTGGCGTTAACATTGGCTCAGGCTTGAAGCCTTGGTTGTAGCCATAATCTGGATCGGTGAAGTAGATCCAGCCAGAGGGTGACTGTACAACTTTATTGGGTGAATTAAATGGCTTGCCTTTATAGGCATCTACAAGCACTTCTCGTTGACCGTCTGAAAGGCTTATGCGACTGATAGCGCCCGGGGTTGCTCCTTTCCCCTGCTCTGCAACCAATAAATGTTCACCGTCATTGCTAAGCCACATGCTATTTGCCATATTGCTTCGGTGCTTCCAGGTTACAACTTCGCCAGTAATAAAGTCGTAGTAACGGATCGCTATCTGTGGATTCTCAATCTCTAAATCTGGAACACTGGTGAAGTAGAGACGTTTCTGGGAGGGTATATAAACAAGCCCCTCATGTGCATCCGTTTCCACCAAGATCGAATGGGTAGCCTGCATCGGGGAATTCCCCAGTAAATAATTGCTGTAAGTAATAGCCAAGAAAAGGACTGAGCTGAAAAGCAAAGAAAAGAAGACACTGGGGGATTTAGTAGTCATATCGCCCCTAATTAGACTTTATCTGTACGGATACTTCGACGACTACTCTACTGTGAACCGCTGAAGGTATCATCAGGATCATTCTCTGACCCCACACTGGAAACGGCCTTATCCAGCATTCTATTGATCTCCCCACTCTCCTTTAAGCTTTCTAGAGCAGCATTTAGTCGCTCGAGCAGTTCCTTATTCCCTTTCTTAACACCGATACCAAAGGGTTTTGGCGGGAAGTCTCCACTAATATTCACCAGACGATATAAAGTCGGATAGGCTGATGCCTTACGCAAAAGTACCAGGTTAATAATGTCATTGGAGGCAGCATCAGCATTTCCGCTTTGAACAGCCTCTAAAGTTGCTGAGCTTGTGGGCGCTACAACCAATCTGGCCCCCTCCAATGACGGCAGGACAGCACGCATTCTTTTCAGGGAAAGTGAGCCTTTAGTAACAGCAATTATCTTACCTTCCAGATCGATAAAGCTCTCGATATCGCTATCTTTATGGACTAGTAAACCCTCCCCCGTAACGTAATAAGGAATCGAAAAGTCCACTTTTTCTTCGCGCTCTGGAGTGATGGTAAACTGGGATACCACCATATCCACTCTTCCGTCTTCAAGTGCCTTTATACGATCCTCATCCAGCACACGGGTTAGCCTTATATAGCCAGGGCCGCCAAATAACTTCTCCCCAATTGCCCTGACCAGGTCAGGCTCAAAGCCTTCTATAGCGCCAGAAGAGGGTTCTCTATACGCCAACCCTGGAATGTCATAAGTAACCCCAGCAACAAGCTCTCGGTCCTCAAGATCAGCCCAAACATACCCCACATAAATAACCGATAAAACTAGCAAGCTGCCTATTAGGCGGGACACTAGATACATAGCTAAGATCCAGTAATTTCAAATATATTGGCTCAGAGCCCCCTAAGTAATTCTGTAATATCCACTGAGACACCAAAGGCCGAAACCTTAGTCGACTAGCAGAAAGAGGCTATAGGTAAATATAGGCGTATATAAAACCAATACAGGTGATACTGCACTTTAAGCTACTACGGATATTGGATTGCTGGCGTATCTATAGTTGATAAGCGGACTATTCGTGCCACCAATACAATAAGCGCACTATTCTTTCATTTTCACGATTAGTAACATTGGGCTTGTTGACACCCACTTACTGCTTAGCACCTAACCCTTTCTCTTTTTCAACACCATCAGTTTTGCAAAGGTACGCACGGAGACTGTCTCCACCAAGTGGAAAGGACTATCACTAAAGAGTTGGTTCCATTCACTCAACGTTCGCTCCCGCCCACGAGTTCCCATCAACATCTGCATGTCCATGGCAGCCAAATTAAGGTCTGCGCCCTTCTCAGGTAATACTGCGTCAACAATGGTGAGCGTAGCATTTTGCCCCTGCATGGCAGAGTAAATATTATTAAGGAGTCGCTTTGCCTTACTGTCATTCAGCAAGTGAAAAACGGCCGTACACAAGTAGATATCCTTATCACTATTAGCTACCGGCAGCCTATCGTTAATAATATCTGCTGGGAAGAAGTCCAATCGCTCTTCAACTGAATCACTCAATGAGTTTTTCCAGTACTCTCTTGCCGTCCCCTCAACATTATTCCTGTCGACCACCATCGCCATCATGTGTTTATATGAAGAGAGGACACTCGCACTCTTGCTGCCTTTTGCCCCGCCCAAGTCAATAATCCTATCAAACCTGCTCCAATCAAAATCTTGTAAATACTGTAGCCCGGTAAGATTATCAACGGTATCCATAGCGTCCGAAAACAGCGTGCTCACAGATTGATGATCATTCATATAATCAAACATTTCCTGATCATAAACACCTTCAAAAGGCACACTCCCATCTTTAATATGGTCTTCAAACCCATTAAACCAAGGCTTGCTGAACTCAGGGGAGTTATGCATAAGCACCATGCTTCTTACGCTGTTACTGGCATCACTGCGCAACACTTCAGAGTTTCGATTGTGTGAAAAGTGCCTTGCTTTTACCTCCTTAAAAATCCCCATTGCACACAACATCCTCATCAATCGATATAGATGCTCTTTATCTGCATTACAATCATTTGCCAGTTTTTCTACTGGAACAACTTCACCGTTAATATGATCAGCTATATTGAGTCGGACAGCCGTATACAGACATCTAGACTGCCAAAATAGCGATCCAATTTGCATTACTCGAAATGGCGGCGGCATCAGAGCATTAGGAATATTACAAATACTATTAATCATATTAGAAGCGCGTTGAAAGACCCAATTTACGGCCCTATTTCTTTGCATTGACTGGGGCATAAGAACTCCTCAGAAATAACATCTGATTAAAAATAGATATAAGGGTCCGCCTCAACTTGCTGAGGCCATATCGCTATAAGCTTTGCAAACCTGACTTCAGAAGTCGGCCATTAAACTCTGCAAGCTGTTTTAAAAAATCGGGGTCCATAACGTGCCCCATTTGCTCTTCCAGGACGGGTTTGGCCAACATCGGCAACATAGCCAAACTGACAAATGAAATCCTGAGTAAATCATACTTGGGGTCTTCAGGTTCAGCTTCTTCACCCTTAATTTCAGCTAACCGCCGAGAACCCCTTTGACGCCCCCGCTCCAGGAGCTGACGGATCACATTTTTCCCCGGCCCTTGATTAAGGGCCATGACTTTCAGGATCAGAGCCGGAAATTTGGGATTCTCTTGCATGGTGGAGTAGTAAAGGGCAAAGAAATCTCCAAAATCCCAATCGCCATCAAGGCTGAGTTGCTCTACGGCCTCGATCAATGGCAGAAGGGTTTGGCGGATCATATCTTCATAGAGGCCATCCTTGCTACCGAAGTAATATCGAATCATCGATACCGCCACTCCAGCCTTAGCAGCAATCTGGCGAGTTGTGACCCGTTGGTACTCATCGTTCAAAAAGCACTCTCGCGCCGCATCGATTAGCCGATTGGCAACATCCGACTCCTGCATAGGCCCGCTCCTTCCTATCTAGCTTGCAAGAGAGGCTAACAGGGCACTCTACTGCCTTCCAGGCTATTTGTTGTTCAATTTGAGGGGTTTGTACGACTGGTTGACGTGGCCCCATATCCCCAAACTGGATACGACCCCACTCATTCATATGAAATTGTCTCGAAGATATTCGTAGTTTAGAGCAAGTGGATTTGAATCTGGCACTAATTACCCAGCTAACAAAGCACCTGGGTGATCTCTAATATTCAGAATACAAGTATTGCTAATAACACCAAGATATACACTCGAAAATTGATAGTCATCCTCTACATTTTATCTCGTTCGTAAGCCCGTCCTTCGAGAAATGCCACGAATCAAATCTCGCATTCTGAATCAACTTAAAACCACCTATCGACCTCAAATCCAAACATCGGTATTCTCCCGCGCGGCGGCATATTCATCTTGATTTAACTTGTTGCCAGAGTTAATCAGACATGCCTCCTACTCGACTATTTATGGATAAAAGTTTGGCAAAACATTAAAAACATTTTCAAAGCAGGAACATGAAAATGAAACTATTTACCAGTACAGCACTGGGAATTTCAGCGACCTTGACTCTAACCTTGCAGTCGGCAGTGGCATACAGCCAGACAGCTAATAAAGCGATACGGAGTTATACCAGCAATGAGTTTGCTCAACTGGAGGAGCAACCCAAATCGAGCCAAGTCATTATTGATGGCAAACTATACCAGCTGACCGGAGATATGCTGGAGCCAGTTCAAGAGGATTCCGGTCAAGTTAGCATTATGTCCGCTGTTGAAATATCAGCGAATAAGTGGCCTGATGGAATCATATATTACGACTTTTACGATAGTGTCACTGAAGAAAATCAACAGCGTTTTATCGACGCCACCAAAGTCTGGGAAGAAATTGCAGACTTACAATTTTTAAGACGCACTGATCAATCTGACTACGTTCACGTAAGAAACGGAACTGAAAACCGTTCCATGGTTGGAAAGACTGGCGGCGGGCAATTATTCAGCATGAACAACTGGGATACCAAGTACATTATTGTCCATGAATTGGGCCATGTTATTGGTATGAGGCATGAACATCAGCGATCTGATCGTGATGAATATGTCGAAATCATTGAGGATAATATTAAACCCGAGTATGTCCACAATTTTGATATACGGCAAACCCACAACTACAGTAACTATGACTTCCTGTCTGTAATGCACTATCCATCACGTGCATTTTCGGTTAATGGGCAAGAGACTATTATCCCTAAATCGGGTTATGAGCACTTCAGCCGTATAATGGCCCAACGTATCGACTTGGGCGGCGGTGACCAGGTTACAGCAGCATCCCACTATGGCGCGGTCAATATTAATATTCCTGACCCTGCATTCAAGTCATATTTGACTTCCTATTTCGACACAAACAACGATGGTGAAATTGACAGCCTGGAAGCAGCAAACATTGAAGAAATTCGCACTCCAGGCAACGGGGAAATCCAGTCACTGCAAGGTATTCACGTATTCCGATACTTAAAGCAATTAACCGCTGTTAATGAAAACCTCACAGAGTTACCCGAATTACCTAAACGTCTAGAAACGTTAAATATTGCCGGCAACTACTTGGACACTGCGCAATTCGAGTGGGTAATGGACCGACATTTCTTAACCGCTATTGATGTTACGGACAACCTCCTCGATGTCTACTCCTGCGAGGCACTTGAGTTAATTGATTCTTATCTTAATGAAGGGAGCATTAGCTTCAGCCCCGCTAAAGGCGGTAATTCATTAGCTTGTGATGAGGAGGCAGAGCTAACTCTTATTCCATCAAAAACGCGAGAGAACTTAAGTAGCAAAGGCGAAAAAGTATTCCATATCGACGTGCCCGAAAATGCTCAAACCCTGACAATTATTACTGACAATTCAGGCGATGAACTGGGCGGTGAAATGAATATGTACGTGGCCTATAATCGCCAACCGACCACAACCGATTTTGACTTCAGTTCTGAAAATGGCGGTAATATTGAAAGTATTGAGGTCACTTCGCCAGAAACCGGCCGCTGGTACATATTACTGTCTCCTATCGAACGCTCCTTCGAGGGTGTAAATTTAACGGCAACGGTAACTCTGGCTGATCAGTCCGACAATATTCTGGTTAATCAGGAACCTGTCAGCGGTCTTAATGCCAGTGCAGGAGAGTCGTTGTTCTACACCATCACAGTACCGGAAAATGCCAGCGACCTTTCATTTGAGATAACCGGTGGTAGTGGCGATGCGGATCTCTATATTCGTTTTGCTAGCAGACCAACTGAATCGGTCTATGATTATCGGCCCTATTTAGGTGGCAATGAGGAGTCCGTTGCTATAGCAAACCCAACTCCCGGAATCTGGCATGTCATGCTCCACGGCTATACAGACTTCGATCAAGTATCCCTGACCGGCTCTTTTACTGAATCATCTACTGATGAATTTTTAATCCCCGGCGAGGTTATCTCTGACCTGAATGGCCATGCTGGAGATCAATTAGAGTTTAAGATTGAAGTTCCTGAAGGAGCGAGCCAGCTTTCTGTAGCTACGGGGGCTGCTCTATTCAACTCCGTTGGTGATGCAGATCTCTACATCAAGCACGGTGAACCCGCCACTGAGTCAAATGCCGACTACGCTTCTGAAAACTGGGGCAACTATGAATCCATAGATTTGAACGCTCCTCAATCGGGCACTTGGTATATTACCATCTATGGTTATACCGACTTTGAAAATGTTTGGATTAGTGCTGATTATTGAAGCATGAATAATTAACTAATAATTTGGTAGTAGAGCTTCGTTAAATCAACGGACTCTACTACTCTTTTTGAGGAGTAAATTTGCATAGAATTTTACTAATAACTTAACCACTTGTAACATTACAGTATGTATTTAGAGGTTAAGAAATGACTATCCCAACGCGCCAGATCCGCGCTAGCTTTAATAATCACACCATTCGCGTCTACCAAGCATACAACACAGCCATTGCAAATTCCGCCCTACAAAACGGAACCTTTGTATCCCCACCATTCAAAATGGAACGTATGACCTGGATTAAACCCTCTTTCCTATGGATGATGTACCGTTCGGGTTGGGGAGAAAAAGACAGCGGACAAAACCGCATTCTGGCGATAGATATCACTAGAGAAGGATTTGAATGGGCCTTACAGAATAGCCTACTTAGCCACCAAACCGATCAATACCCAACGAAAGAAGCATGGTTGCAAGCTAAGAGAACTACACCTGTCCGTATTCAGTGGGACCCTGAACGGAATTTAGATCTGGAACCCCTTCCTCACAGAGCTATTCAGATTGGGCTGTCGAATAAAGCTGTGATGCTTTACGTTAACGAATGGATTCAGAAAATTACTGATGTAACTGATAGCGCCTACAGAATTCACCAACTAGTCAAAGCTAGAGAATTAGAGCAAGCGGAAAACCTTCTTCCCTCAGAGGCTGAGTATCCCTTAAGTGTTTCATTAAAAGAAAAATTGGAAATGTAAATCTGCACGGCCAATACCAACATTAAGCCCCTGTGACACATCTAAAAATCACAAAGCCCGAAGAAAATTTTGGTCAGCAAATGGGGCTCAATTGAACTGATGGTATTACTTTTAAAAACCAATATAGAGAATGACTAGCAGTGTTATCCTTCTCCCCAGAAATACAACAACCCGCTGTAGACTTTTCAAACAAACACAAAAAATATAGGCACTAAAATGATCTTATTGGATTTTATTAAGTTTTTTTAGTGTCAAAGCTGCGTAAAATTGATGAATATTTATCGGAATTAGAGTCTTACTAAGCAGTTTTTAAGGATTGTTGATTCAAGCAAATCCAAGACTCTTTCTTAGAGGAGAACAGTAGCGTGACGTAAAAGTAAGTAAAAGGCGCTGACCCAAGGTGCGCCAACACCAGGGGCCAGCTAACCAAATTGATAAATCACCTATCAAGATGGCTGTATGCATAGTACGCTAGAAACCCGCTCGTCTTCAATAAAGTCGAGAAGATCCAGTAGTTTGGAGCGATTTCCCAAGCCCTGGGAGCGTAGTGCCCGCCTTTTCTTCTTTTATGCTTACCGTTCTCGCGCTCCCCCCTGCCTTTCCTGCAATCACGACTTTCTAAGCCTTCCGGTTTCGGAGCCAAAAAAATAGCTTGAAATTCAGTAGGAAAAAATATGTTGATCTTGAAGCGTCGGACTGGTGAAAACCTAAGAATTGGAACAGACATCTCACTCAAAGTACTGGAGGTTAAGGGCAACCAAGTGAAGATCGGGATCCATGCCCCCAAATCCCTAGCAGTTCACCGCGAAGAAATTTATAGACGTATTCAAAGGGAGCAGAAACTCAGTAACAGAAAACGCTGAGAATCAACTTCCCTTTAAATGAGGGCCCACAATGGGCCTCAACCTCAATCTATCGGCCAAGGTTTTCCAACTCTTTCACAAAGAGCAACTCACTAAGCCAACCCAAAAGAAATCCATAGGCTCCTTGAGTGTCCCCCGCTAAATTAGCGCCCTTACATCCTCGCCCGCTAAATCCAAAGCCACTAAAACTACCACCTTTGCTCACTTGCCACGCAAATGCGAATCATTATCATGTTCGGCAGTTTACTTGCTGGAAGTCCTCTCATGTTTCGCAAAACCCTGCTAGCTACCGCACTCGCAGCCGCAGTACCCGCCTCCCTCGCCAATGAAACTCCTTCAGATCAGCCCACGGTAATGGAGGAAACCGTAGTAGTCGGTGTGCGCCAGCGCCTCTATGAGCGCGGAGCCTTGCTGGATGCAATCCAGAAAACTGAGGTTGTTGATGAAAGTCTGATCAAATCCCTGCAGGCGGTTAACCTCACTGACGCCATTGAAAAGTCCCCCGGTGTTCGGGTTTCCAATGAGTGCTCCATGTGCGGGGTGAAACGAATAATGCTGAACGGTATGCGCGGTGAGCACTCTACCATCCTCACCGACGGCGTTCCTCTTCACACCATGATGGCTGGCTATTACGCAGTGGATGCATTGGCCACAACAGGTGTCTCTCGTATCGAAGTGGCCCGAGGTGCGGGAGCATCGCTGCTCGCACCCGAAGCGATCGGAGGAACCATCAATGTCATCTCCAAGGAAGTCGAGGAAACCGGCCTCAACATCAATGCCTCTATGGAGGACAACGACAGCTATTTTCTAGGCATGATGGGCGGCTATGTAAGCGATGATGAACGCACCCGCACATCACTGGTCATTCAGGACGATAAACACCACCAGATGGACAATGATGACAACGGTGTTAGCGAAGCTCCGCTGCAAGAGAACACCAGTTATGTAGTTCGCCTCTCCCATGACCTGGGTGAGCGGGACAACGTGGTACTGCGCACAGCCTATACCGACTCCAGTATTTTTGGCGGCCCCCAGGGATACAGCATTGGTTCCGTCCTACAAGGCTACGATGGTGTGGAATCTGACCACTTGTTTGTCAACGACGATGTGCGGCAGCAATACATTGGCAAACCCTGGGAAACCACCGAATGGATCGCCACCACTCGCAGTGAAATTTCCTCAAGCTGGCTCCACGAATTCAGCGAATCCTATAACACGCTGTTTACTGTCGCCTGGTCTGAGCACAAGCAGGACTCCTTCTACGAAGGCTTCGATTACACCGCTACAGACACACTCAACTACTTCGACCTGCGCAACAATTTGATCCTTAACGATCAGCACATGCTCACATTTGGTGTCGATCTTCGCGATGAATCCATGCGCTCCGACTCTGTCGCAGGAGAGGAAAGCGATAATTACATCGAAGATAGTTTCGACTACCAGACCACCGGCCTCTACATACAGGACACCTGGACCGTTTCACCGGACCTCGAAGTGGCACTGGCCATACGCGTAGACAATGCCAAAGCCGACTTTGTCGCCGAGCAAAAACCCGGTACAGAGATCGATGAAACGGTGGTCGCCCCTCGGATAGACCTCCGCTATCTGCACGACGACCAGTGGACCTCCCGGGTAGCGCTGGGACGAGGATACCGAGCCCCCCTATCCTTTTTCGAAACAGATCACGGCATTCTTGATGCCGGTGATGGCTTTGCCATCGAGATCGAAAACCTTGAAAAATCTCTATCCGCAACTTATGCATTGAGCTTCGAGGGAGAACGCCTCAACAGCACCCTGTCACTGGCATTTACCGAGGTAGATAACCTCGCAGCACTAAGCGAAACCGAGGATGGAGTACCACTGCTTACCCAGATGCAGGAAAGCGCCTCCGTAGGTGCTGCCGATATCACTCTCGGCTATGCGCTCACCGAAAATTTGTCTATCGGTGGCACACTGGAGACCTATGATTACGACGATGTTTTCCGGGAATCTTTTGCCATTGCTCCAGTAGAGCAGCGTGCACTATTCAATCTGGATTACAAAGCCGACTACTGGATGCTATACGCCAGCGCTACCTGGGTGGGCTCCCGGGACTTGGATGAATTTGGCTACGAAGGTTTCAATCAGTTGGGCGACTCCACTTTAAAAAGCACGAGCGCAGACGCCTATTGGACAGTAGATCTTAAATTAACCTTTGACGTCACTGAAAACCTGAGCCTGTATCTGGGCGGAAACAACCTGACAGATTACACCCAGGTTGAGGAAGGTGAGAGCCCTCTATTCTGGGATGCCAGTGGTGCCTACGACGTAGCCTATATCTACGGCCCCCTGCGTGGACGAGAATATTACCTGGGCTTCGACTGGAACCTGTGATGCGAACCTGGCTCGCACTAATCACACTTCTGTTCGCGCCTGCTGGCGCGACAGAAGCTGCCATTTCCCTTTACGATTTTGAACTGCGCAGCCTCACCGGCCCCGAGCGTATCAACTTGCAGCAATTCAAAGGGAAACCCAGCTTGATAGTACTGGTTGAACCGGAATGCCCCTGGTGCTTTCGCCAGGTTCGAACACTCAACCGGCTTACTAGAGAGTGCTCCCAACAGTTTCAACCCATCGCTCTGGGTATCAATGGCTCCCGAAAAGCCCTACTGGCCGAATATCGAAAGCTACGCCCCAAATTCCCCATGCTTCAAGCAAGCACACAGCTTCAACAAGTACTGGGCGAAACTCCCGGCACTCCATTTAGCTTCCTTATAGCCTCCAGCGGAGAGCCTCTTAGCTGGCTAAGGGGGTATATTCCGGATAAGAAACTACAACCGATTTTGGAGAGGAGCTTTGACTTCAAATGTGAAAGTACTCTCGGGACAGCTTCATAAATTAGAGAATTGAATACTGCAATTTTTGCTGAGATAGGAACCCTGCTAGATCTTAAGTACTTATAGATTAAAGATATCGCCAGCCAAGACTGTGAATATCAGCTAACTTAGCTAATTACCCCAATTTAGAACTGTGGCCAGAAGATCTAGGGATTATTTTAGGCTCACTAAGTCAGCGAAAGTTTACAAGTTGATATCATTATCAAGCCCGCGCCTACTCCCTTTTGGCGGTCCCCACCTAACACAAGTACCATCTTTTTCTAAAGTTCCCTTCAGTACACCACATCTAATTTGAGGCGTTGTTATTTGCTGTCTGCAATAGGCTAATGATTTATCTGGATGAGAATCTTCACAGTACTCAGCAAGTAACTCACTCGCTTTCTCCGGCCTACTTAGATAAGCAACACTAACCAGCAATAACACAACCAGTATCGCAACTCTCATGAATTAAGTCCCGGGTAATATATAGAGCTACAATAAATAGCATTGTTCACAACACAACCTTCTTCTTAAAATTCCAAGCTGTATTAGCAACGTAGGGCATCCAACAAAGCCACAACGATACATGTCAGAAATATTGACACAGAATAGAATAAGGAATCAAATTCCGTAAAATTATATAAATTATACACAGTCAATATTCCTGCCATTTATAGTCCTGGCTTTCCAAATAATACGCCTTACAATCGCTATATCTTTTCCTGGGTGTGAATCAGATATTCTATCGATATAGAGACTCGATATAGTTATTCACTACAATGCAATTAAAGTCTGGATAAGTATACTCATCACACTACCAGATCATTCACTAAAGGTTGACGTGATTAAAGGCAAAGTGGTGCTTCACTTTCTGCCCAGAAAAATTGATTAATTGAATGAAACGAATTAACAGGTTTCCAGACTATAAAGCCATAAAGTTGTTGGCTGACTTTTCTTCAACAAAACCAATAGATGGATCTTGGCTTTTTAGCGTGCTTAGTAACGCCTCCCAATCGTAGTTTTTCTCATAGAACTGCTTACTTAAGTACGCAGAAATTGCGGCCTGCACAATTGATACATGGGCAGGGTTATTTTCTTCTTCATTTATAACGCCATACCCATTAATTCCACCCAGTAAATGCTTTGCCCCCACAAGGGTCAGCAAGCACCCTGCACCAGTTCCCAAAGTAAAAGCATCAGTAAACCAGTCTGGCCCACGGGTACTCAGTGGGGAATTATCCTGATCCGCTGCAACAACTAAGCATGGAGCAGTCATTTCCGTAAAACTTGGATTCATAAATGGGAAGAACTTGGCCGCAAAAGGGGATAGGTTCTCTCCGCCCGTTCCAGTTGCACAAAGTAAAACACCCGCTCTCACCCGCTTATCTGATAAATCAGGACCAGGAATATTGTCTTCATTTAGTACCCGAGCCCCCAGTAACATACCTACAGTTTGTGCTCCATAGGAATGCCCAATAGCAACTACCTTTTCTTTATCTAGACGGCCGCGCAACATGGAAACAGCTTTCTCGATACTGTCCAGCTCATCCAGAACTCTCTTCATGTCAGATACTCGATACTGCCAGATTTCAGGCACTCTAGGGTCATCATCTGGCACCTCAGAATCCAGGAAAACTGGTTGCAGAACTACAAAACCCAAAGAGGCGAGAAATTCAGTTATTGGAGCGTATCCATAAGGTGGTGATTTGTATCCATGGGCGAAGATAACGATTGGTAAGTTTTCACCATTCACCGGTGCGATTACACGAACCTTTAGCTCTTGCCCCCTGACCGAGTCAGACAGTAATACAGCATGATGTATAACAAAAGGGCCTTGCTTTTTTACTGATGTGTGATCTGATATTGTCATAAATGGTTTTCCTTCAACTTTAATTTTCCACTTGATCGATGGGGTTAATAGAACTCAGTAAAGTGGCCACTGGTATTTGCAATCAGTACCGAATTACCATGGCATCGAACCATTGAAGCTAGTAAAAGTACCAGAATCTCCTTCTCGACCCAGAAGTGCGACACGCACAATTTCCCTCGCACCCTCTGCTACAGTTTGCTCACCCTCGTAATTATTTAAGCCAGTGCAAGTAAACCCAGGGCATACGGCATTTACCTTTATGTTTGATTTTTCAAGATCAATTGAGAAAGCCATAGTCACAGCATTTAGTGCAGTTTTTGACATGGAGTAGGCACCAAACATTTTTCGTGCCGGATTCTTAGGATTTGAATGGCTCATCAACGAGCCAGCACCGCTAGAAACATTAACCACTTTGGCAGAAGGAGAGAGTTTTAGAAGAGGTAGCATTGCCTGTGTAACCGCTACAACCCCGAAAACATTAGTTTCAAATATCTCACGTAATTCAGCCAAAGTTACAGCGCTAACCTGAGTCTTTTTGCCGATTTCCGCCAGAGTTACTCCAGCCTCCCCTGCATGGCTAATCGCCGCGTTATTAATCAATATATCGAGACGGCCAAAGTCTTTTCTAATAGTGTTGGCTGCAGCTCGGATACTGCTCTCATCAGTAACATCTAGCTGAATAGGCCAAACGCTTTCGCCTATGGAATCAGCGGCTTTTTGCCCCAGCTTCAAATCACGAGCCCCAACTAAGACAGAAACGCCTCTAGCACTCAGGTCCCTCGCAACTTGTAATCCTATTCCCCTATTAGCACCAGTTATCAATGCAATTGGTCTACCGTGCATCGTCAGTCTCCACATAGATACGGCTCATGGGCCATTGGCTCCAGCACATGGCTATGGCAAAATCGGAACAACGTTCCGATTAAATATACGGAACAATGTTCCGTTTAGCAAGAGGTAGATATGCCAAAACCTGATGACACTAATTCGAGCCAACGTAAGCGAGCGGACGGCAAGCGCAACCATGGCGCCCTGCTCCAGGCAGCCAAGGAAGTATTCGCCACCTCCGGCGTAGATGCCCCAGTGCGGGAGATTGCAGGTAAGGCCGGTGTCGGTGTAGGCACTCTTTATCGGCACTACCCGAAGCGGGCAGACCTGATCGCGGCAGTTTTCCGCAGGGAGATCGATAGCTGCTCTGAGGAAGTGATAGAACAAGCTAAACACCTCCCCCCCTTTGAAGCCCTGGCCAGCTGTATGCAAATATTTGCGACCTTTTTTGCCACTAAGCGAGGACTATCCGAAGTATTGCACTCAGGCGATCCAGCCTTTGAAACCCTTCCAAGCTATTTTGACCAGCACTTAAGGCCTGCCCTCGCTATGGTATTAGGTGCAGCAATAGAATCGGGAGATGTTCGTTCAGATATAACTGCAGATGAACTACTTGGAGGAATTGCGAGATTGGGGATGTCCTCATCTGAAGACTCATCTGGGCAAGTAGGACGTATGGTTGCACTTTTAGCCGATGGACTGCGATTTAAAGAGTGAAAAACTCTTTTATCAAAACGGCTTTAAAGGTTAATGGCAGTCAGAAAATGACTGAAGCAACCAAACCAAAATGGTGAGAGCATTTATTCGATGATGCAGATGAATAGTTTTTATTTAGGTGCTATTTAGATCTGGCAATTAAAGAAAGATACAAAAATATGCCTACAGTGAATATTTCACTTTCTGCCGCTCTCTCCATAGGGCTTGAAACCGCTAGGATTGTTAAATGAGATTGATTCTAATTCTAATAGTAGCAGTTGGCCTGGATAGTCTAGTCCATACATTCAGTCCTGAATTGGGAGGGAGTCTACCTTTACTTTTATTCTTAATACTTGGAGGACTTCCGTATGTGGTACTTCCGCCAAAATCCAGATATTTTAGGAGAGAGATAAGATCTTGGGCAAGAAGCAAAAATATAGAAATTGTAGAACCCAAAAACTACTATCTCCTAAAAGGAAAACTGTTCTGGAAGACATCGGATGTCCAAGACATTTTTATTCTAAAATAACATAATGCTGAATATTGGATTGCCTGTGGCTCATGGTTTCTCGGGGTATTCAATAACAACTTAAAGGTATACAAGCTAATTGATAATCGCTTAAAGCTGATAAGCTCCACCTGAGACCTAATATCTATAAAAATAAGTACAAGAATATATAAATCAGCTCCAGCGCCTGAATCTATTGATGCCTACAGCATTAACTTATTGACCGATTTATCTGATACAACAAGCAAATAGATTGAAAAAATAATTACAGTTCAATTTTTGCCCGCTATATTTGAAGGCCGAAGCTTCTCAATTATTGGTTTGTCATTGTCACTCCCCCTATTCTCGTCTAACCCCTATCAGCTCCCCCCAAATAAATTAACATTCACTTAAAGAATAGATAGAGACTAGACCATCGAAAGTGCAATAAATTTACTTTGCAATAGTCTATGCTGCTATGAGACAAACCTCCTCAAACAATGCGATTTTTCAGCCCCCAGAAAACCTTCCTGCTCCAATACAATTTAGGCAAGCTAATGAGGCTGGTATGTATTTTACGTTTCACTTAGCCCATGAAGCACTGAATTCAGACAAATAAATGTCAAGCTTTTATACCGCCCTTCACACTTTACTTTCTTTGACAATCATCACATTGTCACAAAATATCAAAAATGACCTCGTTTTTTGGCCCACGGCTCAGCCAATTGTTGATCAATAGAAACGTAAATTTTATTAAAACATGTTAATTCATGCCTGGCATGGAACCCCCGTACGCATGGAGGGTCTGTCTTATTAGAATTTTTTAAGGGGTGAATATTTATTAACTGCATTTTTTGATCTTGGTGACACAGAAAGAATGGCCGACATTCTCAAACACCAACTTATTTCACAGTATTCACCAGGAAATTAAACTTAATATTTAAATCGTTCTAAATAAATCGACGAGAATAATGTAAACCAGGAGTAACCTTATGCTTTTAAGAAAAAAAAGCGCGCTTGCGACAATGTTGCTGATACCTTTCAGCTTACAAGTACAAGCTCACGGCTGGTCTGAATTTCCAAAAGCCAGGCAAAAAATTTGCTATGATCAAGGCAATATCTGGTCTGGAACACCATCCAATCCAGGCTGCGCGCTGGCAAAAACCATTTCCGGATCTTATCCTTTTCAACAACACAACGAATTCTCCATTAACATCCCTGACTATAATAATTCTGCCGCTGTAAAAAGTGCCATTCCCGATGGAACTCTTTGCTATGCAAATGATCAGCAGAAAAAAGGGATGGGAGCAGCAACTGATGCCTGGACCCGTGTAGAAGTTAATGCTGGGACATTCGAATACGTATTTCAGGCAACAGCGCCACACAACCCATCTTTTTGGGAGTTTTACCTTACGAAAGCGGATGCAGACCTGTCACAACCACTGGCATGGGATGACCTTGAGCTTATCCAGGAGGAAGGGGACGTACCTGTCGTCAATGGTCAATATCGCATGAATGTCACCATTCCAGAAGACAGGGTGGGTAATGCAATTTTATTTGTACGTTGGCAGCGAGTAGACCCAGTTGGTGAAGGCTTCTACAACTGTAGTGATATCACTATTGTAAATACTGATGTTGAACCGCCTAGCGAACCTGATCCCGGCACCACACAGCCGCACCTGATTCAAGGCAACACCTTTATTCCAGAAGACATTAGTATAGATTCGGTTAATGTGGGGGACACCGTCAATTATACGGTATTCAATAAAAATGGTGAGGAACACTCATCATTTTCGCTGGCAATTACCGAAGATAATAATAATGACTGGGACAGGCTTTTAGCTTCTCAAGTCACTGGCTGGTACCAATCAAACCACAATGGAAATGTTTTTATTGGTCGCTGGCATGAAGAAATGAATCACTACATGTACTTCCAGGGTGATTTACATGGCAACTACTTCAACTCCAAAGACTCACGAGCCTCCGGTCAATTCACTATTACAAGCAATGGAAGTGAATTAATAGCTGCTATCACACCCAAGGTTTTAAAACCGCTTGATATAGCTAGAGTAGAACACGGGGATTTAGTGGTACTTTCATCGGGAGAAAGCGCCGGAAATATCAATAATACGGAATGGTCACAGGTAAGTGGAAGCCCTGTTGAAACCGCAACCGGGCCCAGTGGTGCACTGGTTATCGACACGTCAAGCTTAACAAATGAACAGCATGAATTAAGTTTCAAGTTAACCGTAAGCGGTGACTCTGCTGTTGATGACGAGATCTACTCATTTACTGTTGAACCATCAACTACCACAGATCCCACAGATCCCAAAGATCCCACAGATCCCACAGATCCCACAGATCCCACAGATCCCACAGATCCCACAGATCCCAGTATTCAAGCTTGGGATAGCAACGAAATCTACACCGCAGGTGATATCGTTAGCCACAATGGTGAAACATGGACTGCCGGATGGTGGACAAGGGGCGAGGAGCCGGGTACAACCGGCCAATGGGGTGTTTGGCGTTAAGTTAAAGGTCACCAACCAAAACAAGTAGCTAGTAGAAAATTATCTGCTAGCGCTTATCTGAAAGGCCTCAATAATCCTGAGGCCTTTCATTATAAAAACTCACCCCAAAAGAGTTACCTTTCAACTGGATCAATATTTGAAGATTGTGGACTGGAGTAGTCGACATTTAGATCCCAGAAAGCGCGGCGCCTTTACTGAGAATACTCCCCTATTCTCCAGCCGCTGGAAATTCCATCAAAATACTGATCAATCTCAATCGAAATTTTGAAAGCCACTATAAAGATAATGTGAGCATTGAAGAGGCTGTACGACATGCTTGCAGCGAGCGCGATAAGCGCTGGGTACACAGCATATGGACTGTCGGCACAACCTTTCTTCAGCGCCCTGCTAACTCCACTCCGTCACCACCATCATTACTTCCAGCTTTCACCTAAAACCACAATTTCTAATCCAAATCTGAATTCTTGATACTTTCATTACACCTTAGAAAACTAACAGACTGGGAGAGCACCTGCTTCACCGCCAGCGCCTCTAGCACCACTCTTCAATCTGTTGGCATGCTGGTTTTCTGATGCACCGAATCAGGAAAGGATTGGTTATATCTAGCGGTAGTGATCGACTTATATAGTTGGCTAGTTATTGATTGGGTAACGTCGAAAACGGGTGGCTAACTTATGACGCTTTTCAAATGACTATATGGAGATGTAAGAAGCCTACGAATGTTCTCCTACATACTGACAGGAGAAGTCAGTATTGCTCTAGGAATTATCAATCTTTAATTACAGCGTATGATCTGCGGTACAGTATGAGCGCCAAGGGTAATTACTACAATAACGCCTTTGTAGGTACCTTTTTCCACTCACTTAAAGCAGAGCTAATCCATGGTATCCGCTGTTGATGGCTAGGATCAAAAATTGCCACTTTCAAATAGTAATACCTGCTATCTCTTGCACTTCTAGCTGCCTATCAAACCCTCTACAGCTCAACTAAATAAAGGTCGAAAGCACTCCTCATCGAAGACAGAATTACATGTATATTTTACAGCAACCCCTTTTAGAGCCAAATAAACCTTACTTTCTGCCAAATCACGATTCTACTTATTTCTAGGTAAGATGGAAAATGGTAATGACTACCCATTCCTATTGTTTCTTACATACAAATCAGAACTCTCGGTAGAATATTTTAAGTATGTCTGTTTATTTTCTAGAAAAATCTAAATCTTCTTATTCAGGCAATATTCACATAGAAAATTTAGAATCACTTTTCTAGCGAAAACATTAATTTAAATGCTAGAAGGTTAACCTTTGCTGTTAATGGGGAAGTATGTATGAAAGTGAATTCTCAAAAATTAATTATATGCCTTGCAGTTACCGCTCTCCTCTCTGGATGCGGAGGTGGTTCTGGAAGTGACAAGTCAGCGAACAGTAATTCTGGAAGCGGACCGGTTAGTGGAGGTGGGAGTGGCTCCGGAAATGGGTCAGGAAATGGCTCCGGGAGTGGATCTGGAGATGGAGATGGAGATGGAGATGGAGATGGAGATGGAGATACCACTACACCTCCAACGGACGACCCCGATGCTGGCAGCTCGCGCTTCACAGTTAACTTTACACCTTTAAGCGGCAGTACTATTGGCAAAGATAAGGAAATCTATTTAGATTTTAGCGAAGCTATTCTAATCGACAACATTGTCATATCTGGGAGCATGGGAGAGGCCGGTGAACTTTCTCAACTCGATGAAGATACGCTTATATTGCATCCCAGGGGAGACTGGACCAACTCTTCGAACTACTCCCTAACAGTCAACGCCAGAGATGATTCCGGCTATGATATCGAAGCGCTAACCGCCACCTACTATATTGATACGCTCTCCCCTTCCATTACTAACTTCGAGCCAGATATCACTCGCCTGGAGAAAGATGACACGATCAATGTCCTCTTCTCTGAGACCATGGATATCGAGAGCCTTGCCCTATCTGGTACTCTCGTAGAAGATGGCTATACAATCAACTGGTCAAAAACAAATATACCCAATGATACCTTAACGATTAGTCCTGTAGATGGCTGGAAATCAGCTCAAGATCGTAGCATTCAGATTGATATAGACGATCTTGTAGGGATTCCATTGATCACTTATGAGAATAGCTTTACTGTTCCCTTTTACTTTGAGAATTTTGATCCCGCACAGGTCGTTATAGGGCAAGATAACTTCTCCAGCACAGATTTGGGAATAAATGCTAAAAATTTTGCCTTTCAGCCATCCGGTGATGTCAGCATCGATGATGAGGGGAAACTATTTATATCAGATACTTCATCCAATCGCGTCTTAGTTTTTAATTCAATTCCTATTACAAATGGCTCACCTGCAAATGCAGTAATAGGCAAGGACGGACTGGACACTTTGGCTTTATCAAATCCGGAACAGGAATTATTCGGTCCCTCAGACATTAGTTTTGACGGAGAACACCTGCTAATTTCTCAATACCGGGAAAGGCATATTTCTATTTACGATAGTGTGGTATCCGGAGCAGGAGCAGCGCCTACACTGACTTTAAATATTGGAGATTATGACATCTCCCCCTGTAAAAGTCTGGCACTTTGGATAAACTGGGGAGCTACCGTTGCTGATAGCAAAATAATGGTTACTGATGCAGCCAATTCCAGGGTGTTAATATGGAGCCAAATTCCTGAAAATAGTTATGCCTCCCCGGATCTCCTTGTTGGTCAGTCAGGGTTAGAAAACTGTGATCCAAACGATGTAGACCAAAGTGGCATATCATATCAACTATCAGCAAGCACCCTATACACTCCAACAGATGTTTGGAGTGACGGAGAAAAGCTGGCCATTATTGACAGTGGAAATAACCGAATTCTTCTTTGGAATAATTTTCCTACCAGCAGTTTTGCCCCTGCTGATGTTGTTCTCGGACAACCCTCATTCAGCGAAAGAAATATTGAACTACCCGATGTGGACGGTATTGAATGGCCTGTAAATAGTAAGACCCTAAATCGCCCAGAAACTGGCATCTGGTCAAATGGCATTCAACTCTTTGTTGCCGACGCAAAGAACAATAGAGTTTTGGTTTGGAATAATTGGCCAACCAGTAATTTCGCTCCAGCAGACACAGTGTTAGGACAAGCTGACTTTGTAAGCTTCAAGCCAAATGATGCCAACCAAAACGGTATTAGCTATCCTGATGAACCTGAATCACCTACAGCTTCGACTTTAAAGGAGCCAACAGGAATTTTTGGCTATAAAGATAACTTATTTGTTACTGATTCTGGCAATCATCGAATTCTGATCTTTAAATCTAAATAAAAACATCACTTGATAAATGGCTGTATAATTCGCAAGGAATATGTACGGCCATTCTTCAATTTATATTTTAAAAAGCTAACTCTGCCTATATAAGTATCTTAAACATATATACGATATAGAAAAAACATAAAAAAACCAAGCTAAGCGCTTACCATCGCCCATTTTATAGTAGTGGATCAATCGACTTTTAGTTATTCAGCAGGCTCTATCCAACCATAGTTTTGAGCCAAGCGTGCCGCTTCAACTCTATTACTGACATTCATTTTTTGGCAGCTGCTATGGATATAATTTCGAATGGTACCTGGGGAGAGTGAAACTTCTCGTGCAATATCCTCAGTGGTTTTCCCGGTATAAACGAGCTGGAGAATCCTCTGTTCCTTAGCGGAGAGCGGATTGTCCCCACATTTGAGTGCTTGCTGCACTAATTCAGGAGCTACCACGGTTTTACCTACTGAAACTTGACGAATACAGCTTGCAAGCTGGCTCGGCGGAGCATCTTTAAGAAGGTAGCCGTTAACCCCTGCATTGAGTGCGCGACGAATATAGCCACTCCTTGAGAAAGTTGTCAGCATCACAACCTTGGGAGGATTTATAAGGCGCTGTAATTGTTCTGCGAGCTCAAGACCTGTCATCCCAGGCATTTCTATATCACTAACTACCAAATCCGGCCTGCAATTATCGCAAATCTCAAGGGCCTCTCTCCCATTGCTCGCAGTTGCGACGACCCGAATATCTTTCTCCAAGTCAAGTAGTGCTCTCAATGCACCGAGCACCATCGCTTGATCTTCAACTAAAAGCACTTTAATCATCATTTTATACAACTACTTCTTTGAGGGGAATTGTGGCGTAAATATGACAACCACCCTGGAATTGAATTTTCAAACTGCCTCCAAGATGGTTCCAGCGATCGCTCATACCACTGAGGCCATGGCCCATAGATACCTTTCCCGCAGCCTTTCCATTGTCACAAATATGTAAAGAGAGTAGTTGCTTATCAAGCCACAGCGAAACTTTACACATGCTCGCTTGGCTGTGACGTAGAATATTTGTGGTGGCTTCGCGAATAGTCATTGCCAACGTATTGTCAACCTGAAGGGGTATTTCTGTGGCCTCGATATCATGTATAAAGGTTATATTCACTGACTCCAGCGCAAATTTTGAACTCGCCAGCTCATTGACCAATGAGCTGCTTTTATAATTCGATACCGTTTCTCGAACCTCGGTAATCGCTGTTCTAGAGATTTTTTTAATATCAAGAATATGCTGCAGTGCCGTTGCTGGATCAACTTCGAGAAGCCGTTCTGCAAGCTCCGCCTTTAAAGTGATACTCGTGAGACTCTGACCGAGCGAATCGTGCAAGTCTTGTGCAATACGTTCACGCTCGGATGTCTTTGCCATAGAGGAAATTTCCTTTTGGCTCTGTTTAATAACCAGGTTAGATAAGTACTTTCTCAGTTGAAATAGAAAGTTCAGGCCGTTGATAGCTGTAAAAAATAGTCCCGTCAAAACAGCATATAGTGATTGTCCAGTTAAGTAGGCAGTACTCAAATAAGAAGAAGTAACAACAAACAGTAAAATAATGGATGCATAGAGTTGCCTGTACGCTGAGCAAGCTGCAGCTGCAAAGGCAAAGAAACCGATACCGGCAAGTGAATAGAAAGAAGTGATAACACCTAAAAGGTTTAACACCAGGACAATACCAATAACTTTGGTTCCTTTGCACCAAAATACGAGGAAGAACAAGGGAAAGAGAAGCAAGTGGCAAATCACTACCACCCCAAAAGCAACTTCACTAAAAGTGTGAAAAATAAAGGGCAAGTATATAAGGATCTGAAAATAAGGTACTAAGTTCAGAGCACCTCTCAGATTCTCGGGGAAACTATAGAACCTTTGTAAATAGTGATATGCCGACATTAGTTATTAGCTTCCAAAAATTGTACTCCATGCTCCATCCATTCTTTCACATATACAGGTGCCATGGCATGGCCCATGCCTTCAACCCACAACGTTTTAGCACCAGGAATGCGAGCTGCATACTTTTTGGCTTGAGCAATACTTAACAGGGGATCTCTATCACCGTGAATAACCATAGTGGGGACCTCTAAGCCCTCCAATCGCTCTAATCGCGAGCCAGAAAGAGAGATTGCTGTAAATTGCTGAACTGGCAGATTATGATCAAATCCTTGCCTATGACGTAGTTCGTAGAGAGTGGTGTGTGCAATATGTTCAACATCAAAGCCTCCCTGCCCCTGAAGACTGTGATAAGTACTTACCATCAACTTAGCCATTCCCTCATCGGAGCCACTGAGTCCATAGCGAAGAAATAGCCGAAGCATATTGTATCTGAAGGTTTTTCCCTGGGGTAACTCGGGGTCGTCTAGAAAACCTGAGGACATGATTGAAGTAAGGCTTTTCAAGCGATTGGGGTATTGCAGGGCCATTTCTTGCGCAATCATCCCTCCCATTGAGGCGCCCATAACATGAACTTGCTTAATCCCCAGGGAGTCCATAACCGCAAGGTTATCGCGCATCATGTCAGAAAGGTCGTAAGCAGTCTCCTTAGTCCAGTTGGTAACCCAACTCGAGGCACCGCAGCCACGATGATCGGTGAGTAGTACTTGATAGCCAGCAGCTAAGAGTGGCTCATAGACTTCAGATGGCCAATACAAAGAAGAAGAGCCCATACCGTTTATCAATAACACTGTGCCACGAACAGGTATCCCCTCTGGGCTTTTTAGCTGATACCAAATTTTAAGGCTCCCTGAGTGAACATATCCGCTCTGACCTGAGATCAGTTCAGGTAGTGGTTTCTCAAGACTCAGATTTAGCTGTTTCTGGATATCCTTGGGCAGCGGGGGCGTTGTAAGGACCCAAATAGTACAGACCACCACCAGAAGGAATACTATCGCGCCAACGATTAAAGAAACTTTCTTGATCAATGTAAGCCTCCATAAACACCGTAACACCGGTGCAGAAATAATATTTATATGTAATATCAGGCAATAGTGAGATCTGGGTAAGTCATTTCTGTCATCAAATCCATATGACATTTGTCATCTTTTGCCAATGATTAAGCAGTCTAGCCACAACTACTGGATAGTAAATGTACATATATTAAATTCAAGCCTCCGGCAAGGGATGCTAAGGGCCAATAATGCATAAAATTACCTTGCATATCCCCCTCAAACTTTTATTTATATTGTCTTCTGCGAAAGTTTTTTTAAATATAATACCTATAGAGGGATAGCCAGAAATAAAAACAAGAATATATATAACCAACGCCCAACACCTGACCCCATGAATACTATTTAGACTAAGAAGTACAATTTTTTGATAGACGCATTAGAGAAAACAGCACTAGATAATCACTAGAACCAGCAGCTCCATTTACCACACCCTTCACATTAATGGTACGAACGTGCACCTTAGGCAATAGATGGTCAGTACTTACCCACATCTTTGACCAACCAAACAGCAACAAAATAATTAAAACACTGTAGCTCAAAGGAAGATTTTACGAGAAAATACCATCAATGGACATCATCAACACATAAGAAACGGAGATTAATACAGCAGTGAAAAAAGTAGTTTGCTATTTTTTATTTCACCTTATTAGCTACAACTGTCTAGCAGAAGACAAAGATATGATCCCCCCTCTCTCCCCTGGGGAGGGTTATGCTATTTTACCATTATCAATACATGGAACCCCACCTAAATCGGTAAAACTACAAGATCCAAAATCATTCGGGAAAAGCTATATCTTCAAAAGCCCCGCAACAGGAAATAACTTCAAGATTATAAAATTACCCGCCGGAAACTATAGGTGGACAAAAGTTATTGCAAACAGGAGCTACCTCTTCAACCTAAAAGAGAAACAATTCGACCTGATCATACATGAAGGCGCTATAAACTATGGAGGACATCTTACTATAGATATAAATTGGACATTCGGAACAGCTACATTTGATTACCTTAACCGGAGCTCCGAAACGATAGAAGAGTTAGAGAGCTGCTGCCAAAAACTCCTAGAGCAGCACCCACTCACATTCACAGGAAACACAAAAGATCCGTTTATTAAGTTCTACCTGGAAACCATTCAGATGGATTCAACCAAATGAAAGAGTTATTGTTTACACTTTCCGTTCTAATGTCATCGCTCGTACTTGCAGGATTGTCAGAAGATAGTAAAGCCTCTCCGGAAAAAACTCTTGAGATCGCAAAAAAATTCTTTAAGGCAAGCCAAGTCACAAAAATTAAAGTCTCCCCCAACGGAGAGAATGTTGCAATCATGAGGAATTCCGGAGAGACAATACAAATCTCGCTCCTAAATACAAATTCCTTCAAAGAAAAGCTAATCCTTCAGTATGCTACTAATGACTCCCTGGAGGTTATTGATTTTAATTGGATAGATGATAACTCTATCCTTAGCGACACATTTACAAAAGGAAAGGGTTGGGATTTATTCTTAAGTAAGTTAACCTTCAATAATTCACAAGTAGTATCCGTTGAAAATAGGCGATTTCTTGAAAACGCCTTTTTGGTAGATCCCCTCCCAGACTCTGAAAATCAATTTCTAATCGCAAAATGGAGAAACGAAAAAACTGGTATATACAAAATTGATATCTCAGAAAAAAATTTTCATAGACAATTACGAAAAGAGTTTAGATTAAACAGGAGGGGGCCAGATACACCATACTGGCTAACTAATGCGAAAGGGCGGTTGTCTATTGGATATTCACTCAACAAAGCGGATTCAAAAAATGAAATTTGGGCCCGGCGCCCTAATGGAAGAAAGTGGGAAATTATATGGGAAGGGCCGGAGGATACAACTTTCACTCCCGTACTAATATCTGAGAATGGCAAAATACTACATGTCCTTTCAAACGAGAAAGATAACTTCATTAGTTTATATAGATACAGCATCCCAGAGAAAAGGTATCTTGATAAAATATATGGGCACCCAAATACAGATATTAACTCTGCAATCATAAGCCCAAACAAGGATGGTATATTGGGTGTTTCCTTTATTGAGAGTGGTTTCCATAAACATGAGTACTTGATGGAGGTAGAAGCCGTTCTTAAGGGGGAACTAGAACTTTCAGTTGAAGAATCGAAAGCTTATATTGTTGATTTTAACCAAGATAAAACTATCGCGGTAGTTCAAACTTCTAGTGCTACCGACCCAGGCTCTTATCACCTGCTAAATAGAAAATCTAATGAGCTAATTAAGTTTGCATCTATAGCTCCATGGCTCAAAGAATTTAAACTCTCCGAAACTCAAATAATAAAGTCAACATCAATTGACGGGCAGATTATTGAATCATACTTGACATTACCAACCTCAGATGGCACAACTCGACCACCATTGATCGTATTACCGCATGGCGGACCGATTTCAATAAGAGATACCAGGCATTTTAATGCCCATACTCAATACCTGGCCACACTAGGTTACGCAGTACTACAACCTAACTATCGAGGCTCTTCCGGATACGGAAAGAAATTTGAAAATCAAGGGATGCGTCAATGGGGACGCCTAATCGAGAATGACATTTATTCAAGTGTCGAAGAGGTTATCAACCAAAAGCTGGTGGAACCAAGTAAAATTTGTATTTATGGAATTAGCTATGGAGGTTATTCAGCTCTAATTTCTGCTATTAATCGTCCAGACCTATTTAAGTGCGCTGCTTCCTACGCTGGAGTTACCGACTTACCATTGCTTTTTAGCAATAACGATTTAACTGGAGACGAAAGACGAAATAACTTCATCGAAAAAATTATTGGTGACCCTGATACCGACATAGATACACTTATGGAGTACTCTCCTGTTTATCAAGCTCACAGGGTAAAAATACCAATATTTATAGCACAGGGTAAAAAGGATAAAGTTGTTGACCAGGAACACTTTAACAGAATAAAAAAAATTCTTGATGCTCACGATATAAATTACGATAGCATGCTACTAGAGGATGAAGGTCATGGCTTTCATTACCTTAAAAGCACAACTTCTTTTTACACCAAATTAGATTCATTTTTTCGAGAATCACTTCAGCTTGAGCCCTTACAGTAGCAGCCCAACTTAGCAATGATAGCCTGGCACCCCGCTCCGGGCTATCACTAAGCACAGAGCAATAATAACAAAAAACAACATCAACCTAACACACCAAATCAGCTCAACAAAACACAGAAATCAACCATAACTATCTACAATCACACACCAATCGTAGAATCTCTAAAATTAATAAATTTAAAAATATAGAAAAACACAATTAACCCAACCTTTTATACTCAACGACATCCACTCACTGAGTATTTGCACGCCCCAACGCACATTTTCATAAAGCTCAACTAAAGATAAGAAATAGTAGATGATTGAGTTCAAAATAGAAAATTTTACACCATTAAGTCACCCAGGGTGGCCAACCCTAAGATACTAATTGATGCAATTTTTTAAGCTGTAGACATAAAAAAAACACACTTCGCTCTTAACAGCACCACAGTACGTCAATTCTGTTTCTACCCTTCCTGCGACAAAACAATCCGATACTTAGCCTTACCAGATTTCAAATGCTCAAATGCCGCTTCTATCTGGCTCATTGGGAAAATCTCTATCTCAGGTTTAATCTTATGATGCGCCACAAACTCAAGCATAGTTTCGATGGTACCAGGGCTGCCGACTGGAGATGCTGAAATTGAGCGCTGCCCAAATAACAAGGGGAATAGAGTAAATTGGATTGGGTTAGTTACAGCTCCAACAAAGTGTAAACGCCCTTTTGGTTTCAAAGCCTGGATATACAAATCCCAATCAAGACTGACATTCACAGTCGACAGAATAAAATCAAAGCTCATTGCCGCTGCTTGAATCTCTGCGGGATCACGGGAGTTCAGTGTTTTATGAGCACCCAGAGCTAAGGCTTCTTTACGTTTTTCCTCGCTGGATGTAAACGCGGTAACTTCACAGCCCCAGGCATGGAAAAACTTCAAGGCAAGATGGCCCAAGCCACCAATACCAATCACTGCCACTTTGTCAGTGGGTTTGATATCAAATTGGACCAATGGATTGAATACGGTAATACCCGCACATAAAAGGGGGCCGGCTGATGCATAATCCACACCATCAGGGATAACAACCAGGCTACTCATGTCCGCCCTGGCTTTATCGGCAAAGCCTCCATTGGTGAGTATGGTGAACTTTGCCTCTCTACATAAGTTGAGGTCACCAATTCGGCAAGTATGGCATGTTTCACAGTAGCCTGAATTCCACCCCAACCCAACCACCGTGCCCTTTTTAAGGTGCGCTACTTGCTCCCCCATCGCGGTGACACGGCCGATGACTTCGTGACCGGCAACCATAGGGTACTGTCCAATACCCCATTCATTTTCAATCATGCTCAAGTCACTATGACAGATGCCACAGTACATGATTTCCAGTTCAACCTCTGTTGCACCCAACTCTCCTGCTGCAATTTGGTAGGTCTTAAATGGACCGCCGGCCTCTAAGACTGCATAGGCATTAATAGTTGATGCAGTAGACATGGCGGGCTCCTTGAAGAAAAGGAAATCACAAATGACCTTAAAAGTTTAGACGCCATTCAGCTGTAGACTTTATTGCACCCTTACAATTTTATTTTCTAGAAACTAGTGGCCCTACTATCCAGGGAGCCTCTGAATAATTCCGTGATGCCTCTGGCATGCAGAGCGGTTCACAATCAAGGCGCGACTTCGCAGGAATGTCTAGACCTTTCAAGAAGTTGCAACGCGGAGTGTGAATCGCTCTGCATGCCCCGAAGGGCGGGCCTTGAAGGCCGCAGCTGTTGCGTTGCAGCTCTTGCAAAGGGCTACGGCCATTCGCGGTGAGCTGCGCCTAACATCTGCAGCCTTCAAGACCCGCAGAAGCATTACGGAATTATTCAGAGGCTCCCTAGCACAGAAATTAAAAGTGTTAACCGGGAGAAAGTAAAAGATTGAAATTAAAGCTGTAAAACAGAAAAAAGGCCGAGGGGACTTCCCCCGGCCAGTGCCAAGTCCTGTGAGGTTGCTGAATAGCAGAGGACTGATGAGAAATTGGACCGCAGTTTTACGCAGAAGATCAATTCAACACTCGATATCCGCGACCAACCAGGCAATTCTTGATGATGTAGGTTGCCTCAGAGCTCGCACTACCCGCCCCTGACAAGCCCCCAACAAGCGCGCCGGCACCAGCTCCGGCTACCGCAGCACGCCCGCTGTCACCGACTATTGCACCGAGCGCACCACCTACTACAGCACCACCCGCAGCACCGGCAGCTGTTCTGCGCCCTTGGTCACTGTACGTGGAGTAAGCGATTCCCTTGCACTCTGCAAGGTCCGCTTGATACTGATTCATATTAACGCCCCAGGTATCGATAACGATTCCACCGGCACCGGGAACCTGCTCTGGCTGATTCGCACAGCCGTAAAGCAGCGACATCATAATTCCAGCAGTTGCAGAAATAGCAGTCTTCATCAAACACCCCATATCGCTTTCGCCACAGGATAGTGAGCTTGTCACGCTTTTCTTCTTTAGGTTTAGCTGCTGGTAGAACTTGGCGCCAGTCCGGCGCCTAAAAATGAATGACCCGCTGGGCAACAAATCCAACAGGCGTAAATAGTGTTGTAGCTATTAGCGGAGGGCTCTTTCTATCTATGGATCTGCAGGCTGGGTTCCTACAGGCAGAATTGAATATTGGTAAAACACTTCTAATTCTTGAGATTTCGCTTGTGGATCGAGGATATTTACTATGCCCTTAAAACTCTTTAATCGCCGACTCTCTGTATCGTAAGTGAGATTTAAGTCCTCTACGAAAAGGCGGATAAGAGGCTGGGAAACATCTACTCGTATACAAGTATTTTCACCTGCCGCTTGATTACAGGATACTGCCTTAGCGCGCAGCTTTATCGATCGACCATGCAGTGGCGAAGCAAAATTGAATTTAAGAGTTTTTCCTGAAGACAATAAGTCCCAGTGGTCACGCACATAAGTATCAAAGCCTGCATCAACTACATCAACACTTCTTGCCTCTCGCAAACTTACTTTCCAGGCTTCGCCCTCGTTGGCTCTGTAGCGCATCATCCACTGGCCGTCATCCCAAAGGACTTCACGGACTTCGCCGTGCCTCCGATCTATTTGAGTGACGCTAGGTAAGGCACTGCGACCAGCTGCGGGGCCATTTCGCTCTCGAAGAGTTTTCTCTGCTATCAAATCACCCTGGGGTGCATAGTAGAAAACAGTTATTTCGCCATTATCTTGCGAAGTATAATATTCGCAGTACTGCAACTGTTGATTATCCGGATCATAGGCCAAACCTTTGACCAGGAAAGGCCCTTCATAGTGACAGTTAGTTCCGGCAATAGCCGACATCGCAATAAATTCAAGCATTGCTCACCTCTTTTTGACAAATCTTTCTTGCCAAATAGGCAAACAACGGCAGGATGCAGGCCCAAATTACACTTAATGTTCCCAGGGATTGCCACAAGGGCCTGTGCAATTCCACAGTGCCATTTAGGAATGCACCGGTAAAGTAACTAAATGGTCCGAAAAAACCACCCAGGATTACCGCCAACCATAGATTTTTCTGTAAGAAAACCAAACTGTATCGTAAGGTCATGGCAAAGTTCAACCACAGGCAGATCAGCCATAAGGGAGGCCAGGAGGAGCCGCTGTCATTTCGCATCACCCCCAAATGAAACAAGATAGAGTCTATAGACACACCAAAGATAAACACCCCCGCTAACCAAAGCGGTTCCCTGGGCAAATTGGCGATATAGCGCAGATGTACAAAAAGGTTCAACAGAGTAAAGGGTACCACCAACCACACCTTGGCCACTATGACGCACAGTGGCCAAGCGATATCGAAGAGTAAGGCATTAGCGACAAAACGCCACATGCAGGAGAGCCTCTGGTTGATTCCGTAATAATCTTGGATTGCAAACTCTTAAAAGGTTTAAACAACCCCCTGAAATCACGCCTTGATCCTGAGCCATTCTGAAAGCCAAACACATCACAACAGTAACCGGAGAGACTTTAGAAATTACCCAGAAACCGAGGTTTGGCGAACACAAATTGGGCGGTACCAATCACTCGTTGCAAAAACCCCCCTTCGCAATAGCATAAATAGAATTCCCACATACGGATAAAGCGCTCATCAAAACCTAACTCGCGCACTTTGGAAATTCGCTCAAAAAATGCTTTGCGCCAGTCACTTAACGTGCGGGCGTAATGGGCGGTGATGTCTTCGAGCCCAACAATTTGCATATCTGTTGAATTGGCAATATGGTCCGCGATAACCTGATTAGATGGCAGGCAGCCACCGGGGAAAATATATCGCTGAATGAAGTCGACCTCTTTGCGATACTCGTGGTAGCGCTGGTCGCGAATGGTGATTGCCTGCATCACCATCAGGCCATCCTCTTTGAGTAATTCGCTACAACCGGCGAAGAAGGTCTTGTGAAATTCGTGACCTACCGCTTCCACCATTTCAATCGATACAATTTTATCGTACTGACCTTTCAGGTCCCGATAGTCTTGTAATAGCAGGGTCACCTGCTCCTCTAACCCTTCGTGCTTCACCCATTGGCGGGCATAGTCATATTGCTCTTGGGAAATAGTAGTGGTTGTTACTTTACAGCCATAGTACTTGGCAGCATGAATGGCCATCCCCCCCCAACCAGTACCAATCTCAAGGAGGTGATCGGAGGGTTTTAACTTTAACTTTCGACAGATCAGTTCCAGTTTGTGATTAGAGGCTTCAAACAGGGTTGCGTTTTCAGACGGGTAGACCGCAGATGAATACAGCATGGTCCTGTCTAAAAATAACCGGAAAAATTCATTGCCCAGGTCATAGTGTGCAGAAATATTCTTGCGTGAGCCATTGCGGTTATTCGCATTCAACTGATGTAACCAGCGCAGGCCTAACCGGGGTAAATAACTCCAACGACTATCGATACCTTCCACCAATTCCATGTTGTCAACCATCAGGCGAATCAGGTCCACAGTATTGGTTGAAGTCCAGGCGCCCTGCATAAAGGCTTCTCCAGAACCAATGGTTCCATTTAAAAGCACCTGTATATAGCTGGATGGATCGTGTACGCAAATATGTGCCGAGATCTCTGCTTCTTCTGGCCTCTGGCCAAAATGGTAACACTGCTCCCCCTCTTCAATTAGCAAGTGGCCACGATCAATACCCTTGAGTTTTTCCAACACCAGCTTGCGCGCCAGGCGAACTGGCCAGGACTGTGCCGATACTTCTGATTTTGACGACGAAGCCTGATCAACTTCCTGAACTGCTCTCATAGTTGTTTATCTCCTGCCTGAACCTCAGCGTCGTCGCGAGGATGCGAAAATACCGGAATACGCTTGACCCATAATTTCAGTGCCTGCCAATAAATGGCGGCTATAACTTTTACGGTCATCAAGGGATACTGGATCAATATTGAATTAAGTGATCGGCCGCTAATTTCGCAACGCTGTAAACTCAGGGTTGCATCAAACATTGGGCGAGTGCCATCTTCTGTATCCGCAGCACTCGCATCAAAATTTTGCAGGTAGGCTGTCAGCTTTTCCCCAGGTTTTGTCCCCCTCCATCGATACCCTTGGGCCATGGGCATAAAAGGCGAGACATGAAACGTTTTTGCGAAGGTCGCTTTTTGCAACTTGGTATTATTACGGCAATCCAAAACATAGCTGTGACGCTCTTTCCAGGGTGTGTTGTGTACATCCAGGAGCAGCCAATCCACATTCTGGCCCTCAGCATCGAAACAATAGTAAACACTGAGTGGATTCATGTTGTAGCCAAAGTAGCGCCAATTGGCCAGCAAGCGAATTGGTCCCACAGGCTGCTCTCCCGCTTCCTCCTCCACCCGCTGTCGAACCGCCTCATCAAGACTGAGGGATTCATCGCCAAAAAAATCACTGCGACAAAACCTTGCAGGTGCCCGCCGCTGGGAGGACCAAAGAGGTGAGAGCTGGCAAATGGCTTCCACCTCTGCCAGATCGACGTACATCATAAAAACCTGGTAGCGAAACTGATGAGCTCTGGGCGCAAAGCGCCGGTGTTCCAACCACCCGGTATAAATCGCACTTTCCATGATACCGGCCTCCTTACCAGTCAACACCCAACCCCCGAGCCACTCGCAACGCACTCGTTACACCATCTTCATGAAATCCATTTGCCCAATAAGCACCGCAGAACCAGGTGCGGTTAACACCATTAATACTATCCCACTGCTGTTGCGCTCGTGTTCCGGCCACAGAGAACTGGGGATGGGAGTATTCAAAACGACCGAGCACAGACTTGGGATCGATACGCTCTTCGGCATTCAGAGTGACACAATAGGTTTTCTCGGTATTCAAGCCCTGAAGTATATTCATGTTGTATGTCAAAACAGGCAGTGCATCCTGTTCACTGCGCAATTGGTAATTCCAACTCGACCAACTACGACGGTGACGGGGTAGCAAGGTGCAGTCTGTATGCAGGACCACGGCATTTTTTGCATAGGGTATAGCCCCCAGGATTTTTTGCTCACTGCCGCTGGGGTCGGTCAAACATTGAAGGGCCTGATCGGAATGGCAAGCGAAAACAACGGCATCAAATTCCAGATTTTCCCCGGCTGCGGTGCGAACATTCACACCTTCTCGACAGCGTTGCACGGCCTCAATGGGCGTAGATAAGCGAATTTTATCTGCGAAAGATTGTATTAACGGATCAATATATTCACGCGACCCACCCTTAATCACTCGCCACTGCGGGCGACGCACCAGGTTGAGCAGGCCGTGATTGACAAAGAAGCGGACAAAGAAACTAACAGAAAACTCCAGCATTTGCGCCACACTGGCAGACCAGATAGCAGAGCCCATAGGTACCAAATAGCGATTGGCGAATTCCGCGGAGTAACCGTTCGCAGGTAGATACTCACCCAGGGTCAATGTCTCGCCCAGCCTCCCCTCCTGCCAGTCGCGGAGGGCATTACGATTAAAGCGCACAATGTCCCAGAGCATACGCCAGTGCCCAGCGCTGACGATGTTCGAGCGCTGTGCAAACAGGCTGTTGAGATTGTTACCCGCATATTCAAACCCCTCCTGATCGCAGCGCACACTAAAGCCCATGGAGGTGGGTTGGGATTGAACTCCCAGCTCTTTAAGCAAGCGAATAAAATTCGGATAGGTCCAGTCGTTGTAAACAATAAAGCCGGTATCCACTGCTAACCGGCGCCCCCCATCATCAATATCAACCGTAGCGGTATGCCCTCCCAGGCGCGCCTGTGCTTCAAACAGGGTGACATCGTACTTTCGATTCAATAGATAAGCGGCAGTAAGACCGGCAATGCCGCTGCCAACAATAGCGATTCGCATCAATTCTTCCTTAGAGTGCGGATTCTTGTCATTTTGGGTACGCAAAAACGGAACCAGATTGAGCTGAAAAAACCCAGAAACCGCAGAGGCCAGCTGAGCCGTTTGGGGAAATCAACTGTGCTCCCAACGCCACAGAGCCCGCGTTCAATGCGCTCGGCAGCTTGCTCTGGAGTCATTAAAAAGGGCATATCAAAATCATTGCGCTGGGTAAGGCGGGTATCGACAAACCCCGGGCGAATTTGAACTACTCGAAGTGGAGTGAGGCTGGTATCGGCGCGCACCGACTCTAAAAAATAGGCCACCGCCGCTTTGGAGCTGCCATACGCTTCGGCGCGGGGAAAAGGCACCACTGACGAGAGACTACCGAGCGCGGCAAAAACCGGAGTCCGGCTTGCGGCTAACAGTGGCTGCGCGCATTTCAAGGTATTCACCAAGGCAAAGAAGTTGCCATCAAAAACCCGCCGGTACATGGTGATATCCAATTGAAGGTCGTCGTCATATTCACAGGTACCAGCGCAAGCAATCACCATATCCAGGTGATCTGTGAAGTCCGCTAATCGCCGAGCAACTCCCGGCATTACCGCATCATCACTAAGGTCACAGTCCAATACCCTGAGGCGACTGGGGGCTATGTTCTGTAACTCCGTCAGCGCATCCAGCCTGCGACCGCTGGCAATCACAAAATTATTCTGCTCCACCAGGCGCAATGTGAGCGCGCGTCCAATACCCGAACTAGCACCTGTGATCCAGATGGTTTTATCGCGAATCCCCTGGGACACTTAGTTGCGCTCCATTCGCGACTTGATAAAACCAATGCAGGAGCCCAATACCGGCACCTGCTCATAGACCATGGCACCCATATCGTAAAAGTCCTCGTGGTAGTGAATCTTATCGGTGTAACGCAACAGGCTACAGCCACGAAGTTGTAATGGGCGTCCACCTTTGAGTGATTGGTGTCGGTAGTGCATGGTCCACGAAAGGCAGGCGCTGCCCTCGCCCACCACCGGCAGATCATCAAATTGGAAGCGGCACTGGGTAAGCCCCCTGCTCATTCCCGCAAAGTAACTCTTTAAAGCAGGCAATCCCTCTATCCGATGCAACGGGTCACAAAAAATGACATCGTCGCTATATAGTGATCCAAGGCTGCCAGTTTCCTGCATCAGGAAGTCTTTGTAGTACTCCTCTAGCTCCTCAATCAACGCGCTCATCATCGGATTCCTTACTGTTCAAGCTGCAGATAAATACGCCACACCCCATCGGTTGGATCACCGCTTAATAAAAGGTAGGCCAGGGAGATCCAGTTATGCCCCCTCTGCGTAAGTAGTTATCAGACAACTTGGAAGTCTCCCCCTGAGAGTCTGTTGCAGAGTGTGGTACACGGATGTACCACAACAGGTCTCAACACTAATTTCCACACATGCTTGATTGCGTGAGTATCGACAACGACAGAAAGACCGTTAACATGGCGCATAGCCCCCAAGCAAAAAGTGAAATACGCCCGGTGAAACTGCCACAAAGAGAGGACCAGGACTGGAGTGCCCTGCTGACGCGAGTCGGTGCGGAGCGTGATCGCCAGTCCTTTGAGCAGCTCTTTCACCACTTTGCCCCACTAATTAAGGGTTTCCATCACAGCCGCACCACTCAGGCAATTAGCGCTGAAGCCGCCGATGAGCTAGTTCAGGAAACCCTGTTTAAAGTCTGGCGCAAGGCCCCCAGCTTCGATGCTAGTAAGGCTTCTGCCAGCACCTGGATATTCACCATTATGCGCAACACTCGTATCGACATGTTGCGCCGTAACGGGCGTCATCAAAACGCCGAGATTATTGAAGCCATGGATGTTTGGGATGAAACCCCCGAACACCAACCGTTAATATTTCTACAGAGAAGACGCAACGAAAAGGAAGTTGCGGACGGCCTGCACAGCCTGCCGGCAGAACAGAGCCACGTCTTGGAAAAGGCGTATATGGAGGGAAAATCCCACAGTGAGATATCCAAGGAGCTGGAATTACCATTGGGCACGGTAAAGTCCCGCGTGCGACTGGCCCTAAAGAAGTTACAAGCGAGGTTGGCCAAGTAGGTTTAGTATGATTCGCCACCACCCCGATAAAAATTTACTCCTTGAATACGCTTCCGGCAGCCTGCCCAAAGGCGCCAGCCTGGTCGTTTCCGCCCATATACAAATGTGTGCCGAGTGTCGCGCTCAATATCAAACCATGAACACCCTGGGTGGCTCCATTCTGGAGTCCTGTGCACCACAGGCCGTAAACGATGAGGCTTTCCAACGCCTGATGGGACGTATTGATCAGGCCGCTGAACCGGAGCAACAAGTGGCTCCCGAGAGATCCAAATCCACGGAGCCCATGCTGGCGGGTGCACCGCCAGTCGTGCACAAGCTGCTGGAAAAAAATCCCCCGATCAAGTGGAAAACTATCGCGCCCGCCCTGAAAATGTGTCGACTAAAAACCGGGCAGGATCAATATGAAGTGAGCTTTCATCGCCTCAGTTGTGGCGGCAAAGTAGCAGAGCACGATCACCGGGGCTACGAACTCACCCTGGTTTTGTACGGCAGTTTCTCTGATAGCGATGGTGTTTATAGTCCTGGGGACTTTCTGTTGCGGGAACCCGGCGACGTGCACCGCCCGACGGTCACAGAAGATCAAGAGTGCCTGTGCTTCTCTGCGGTACAGGCACCGGTGGCGATTACCGGTGTCAGCGGCTGGTTGCTAAACCGCCTTATCCCGTTTCGTCCGGGCTGACACCGATTAAAAGAGCTGCGGCGTCTAGGACGCCGCCAGAGAAGTCGGCTCTTGCTCCCCATCCACAAATACTGCAGAAAGCTCATCCCAACGATCGCTGACCGCCGCGAATTTTTCCTCGCGCACATGGCCATAGCCACGCACTTGAAGGGGGATTTCGAGCAGCTCTTGTGCCTCTGACAGGTTTTCGCCGGACAGATGCGCGGCCACGCTATCAACTGCTTTGGCCACCTGTTGGGCCCAGCGCCGTTCAGCACGGCGCTCCTGGGTGTAACCGAAGACATCCAGTGCAGTACCGCGAAGCACTTTACCCTTAGCCAACAGCGGCATCAGCTTGCCCATCCAGGGGCCAAACTGCATTTTGCGTACGCGACCACTGCTATCGGGGCGAGCAAGAAGCGGCGGCGCCATATGGAATTTCAGGGTGTAGTCGCCGCTGAATGTCTCACGTAGCTGTCGCTTGAAATCTTCACCGGTGTAGAGGCGCGCCACTTCGTACTCATCTTTATAAGCCATCGCTTTATAAAGGCTGCGCGCACCCATACGGGTAAGATCGCCCCGAGCAGCTGGCAGTGAGGATTCTGCTTTGCGCAGCGCCTCTATATGGCGAAGGAATTCTGCCGCATAGGCCGGGCTTTGATAGTCGCGAAGCTCTGCTGCCAATCGCTCCAGCAACTGCTCCACCGACTCCTCAGGCTCCACCAATTTCACCGGCTTGGCCGGCACTGCCAATTGCTCGATCGCTTTAGGATTCTCCGCCAGCAAACGGCCAGCGCGGAAAGCGCGCAGGTTGTTCTCTACCGCCACGCCATTGAGTTCGATGGCCCGCTCCAGGGCCGCTTCACCGATTGGCAGCAGTCCTTTCTGGCAGGCAAAACCCATAATCATCAAGTTACTGGCTACGGTATCGCCAAACAGTGCCTGGGCATATTTATTCGCATCAAAGGCAAAATATTCTGCACACAGAGACTCAATACTCTGTTGGGTCGCATCGGCAGGGAATGCCAGCTCGTTGTCGCGAACAAAGGCCGCTACCGGTACTTCAGCAGTATTTACCAGGGCACGCATTTCGCCGGTGGCAAATTTGGTTCGCTGGCCAGCGGCGGTGACCATATCGCAACCCAGTAACAACTGCGCCGCGCCATCGCGAATACGAGCGGTGGTAATCGCCTCGGGGTTTTCTCCCACTTTCACATGAGCCACTACGGCGCCATTTTTTTGTGAGAGTCCGGTAAAGTACAAAGTTGTACTGCCCTTCTCTTCCAGGTGCGCCGCCATACCCAGCAGTGCCGCCACGGTAAGTACACCACTGCCACCAATGCCGGCCACCAAAATACTGAGGGGCTGGGCCAGAGTCGCGACCGGCGCAGAAGGTAATCCGGCAATAGCCACGTCCAAGGCATCCGCCAGGGACTGCACCGGGGGCTTTTTCAGTTCTCCCCCTTCCACAGTGACAAAGCTCGGGCAGAAACCATCGGCACAGCGCATATCCTTGTTGCAGCTGGACTGGTTGATTTGACGCTTGCGCCCCAACGGGGTTTCCAGTGGCTCCACCGCAATACAGCTGGACTGCACACTGCAATCGCCACAGCCTTCGCAGACCCGGTGGTTAATCAGCAATCGCTGGGATGGATCGACCATCTGTTTTTTCTTGCGGCGGCGGCGTTTTTCGGCTGCGCAGACCTGCTCATAAATAATCGCCGTCACACCAGCAGTTTCCCGCAGGCGGCGCTGCACGGCATCCAGCTCAGAGCGGGGAAGAACTTCTACGGCAGTGGGCAGTTGGCTGCGGTGTTCGCGCCAGTGGTCGGGGTTCTCGGTCAAAAGAATAACCGTACCAACCCCCTCGGCCAGCAACTGTGCAGCCAGGGAGGGAGCATTAACTTCGCCATCGGCGGGTTGGCCACCGGTCATGGCCACCGCATCGTTCAGAAGAATTTTGTAGGTGATATTCACCTGGCTCGCCACGGCCTGGCGAATGGCCAATAGCCCGGAGTGGTTGTAGGTTCCATCGCCCATATTCTGGAAAATATGCTCGGCGCAGGAAAAACGGTGCAGTCCTACCCATTGGGCGCCCTCGCCTCCCATATGGGAATAGGTATCGGTGCGCAGGCCTTTACCCAAAGCCATAATATGACAGCCAATACCGGCACTCCCCAAACTGCCTTCTGGCAATTTGGTGGAAGTGTTATGAGGACAACCTGCACAGAAAATGGGTTCACGAGCCAACAAGCCCTGAGCCTTTGCAGCGACATTGCCCCCCAGTTTTTCTGCCAGGGGAATCAGCTGTGCCGCCAGTTCAGTATCCACCAGCCAGCGGGCAATGGCCTTGGCCACCTGATCCGGGCCAAAGCCCCACACTGCCGGCAACAGGTCCTTGCCATCCAGGTCTTTCTTACCGACTACCTTCGGACGATAACTATCTTCCCAACCGTAGAGCAGGTTTTTCAGCTGATCCTCCACCAGGGGACGCTTCTCCTCGACTACCAGCAAGCGCTCCATGCCCTTGGCGAACTCACTGATGCCCCTAGGCTCCAGCGGCCAGGACATCGCCACTTTATAGATGGAGATGCCGGCTGAGTTCAGATCTGCCTCTGATAAGTTGAGCAGTTTCAAAGCCTCAAGCAAATCACCGTGGGCCTTACCCACCGTTACAATGCCGAAGCGTTTTCGCTCCGCACTGTGAGTGGTTTTATCCAGGCGGTTGGCATAGGCGAATGCCTTGGCTGCAGGCAAACGCTCCTCCAGCATACGGCGCTCATATTCGAGGCGCTCCGCAGGCCAATTCAGGTGGGGATCGTAGTTCAGGCCGTGTGGCGGGATTGGGAAGTCAGCTGGAATTGTAAACTGGGGCAACTCCGGCACAATCAAGGAAGCACCGGCCTCTACAGTTTCAGTAATTGCCTTAAAACCCACCCACAAGCCCGAAAAACGGGATAAGGCAATGCCCGCGAGGCCCAGGGTCAGGTACTCATCAATGGAGGACGGAAATATCAGCGGCATCATTACCGACTCAAAAATCTGGTCGGTATTGTGGGAAAACATGGAGGATTCTGCAGTGTGGTCATCCCCACACAGCGCCAAAACACCACCTAGTTTTGAGGTGCCCTGAATATTGGCTTGGCGGAAAACATCTGCGGTGCGATCTACACCGTGGCCCTTGCCATACCAAATAGAAAAGACGCCGTCTTTCGTTGCCTGCTGGCGATAGTGATCCAGCAACTGGGTGCCCCAAATATTGGTCGCCCCCAGGTCTTCATTAATGCCCGGCTCAAAATGGATTTCCCGCTCGGCCAATAGCTTCTTGTGCCGCCACAGGGCCTGGTCGTAACCGCCCAATGGGGAACCGCGATAACCGGAAACAAAGCCAGCTGTATTGAGGCCCGCCAGCTCGTCCATGCGCTTTTGCATTAAGGGCAAACGAACCAGGGCGTCAATTCCGGTCAGGAATACACGGCCAGATTCACGGGTAAAAGCCGCTTTCAGCGAATACTCGCTATCAAAGCCCAATTCCTGATCGCCTTCGACCATTGCCATGGGTACCACCTATTTTATCTTTATTGCTTTATTGCTTTCATCACTCCAGTTCTCGACGCCAGTAACATGTCGCGAAAATATTCGCGGCATCTCCCGAGTTACAGCAGAACAGACCAGAGCTGTTTAATAGCGCTAAAATTAACACTGCCCGGCAGAGCAGGTCATACCAAAATTGGCCCAACTCAGGCATAATGCCGCCATAACTCGCTAAAGATGACCAGCTACTGGCAACAAATCACTCAAAATGAAGTATTTTGGGGGATACAGCGGAAAGGAGATGCCCTCTTATGGTGCTCGCCTCTGGCCTTCACACTCTGTGTGACTAAATAAGCGCCAAAGGTTCAGCTTTTTGAGAGGCATAGCCTGGAACTGATCAGGGGATATCAGTTTCCGCCCGTTTACAGCTAACCAGTATCAACCGGTTGGGCAACGTACCCATTAGCGGGAAATTAATAAAAAACGAGAAGGTCTCACAAAAGATGTGCAGTATAGGAAGCTACTGCCATAACAAACCAAAAAAAACCATGTACGCAATGCACACAATTTACCGGAGAACGCTGGGAAGCAAAGATTCACTGGCAGGTTGATGATTAGCAGCCGGCGATACCGGCGTACGTTCAGAGAGATGAGATACGGAATATAACCATGGCCTATTTACTGGATGCCATCGACAAGAAAATTCTGGAAATCCTTCAACAGGATGCCACCATTCCAAATATTGAGCTTGCAGAAAAAGTCTGCCTCTCACCCTCCCCCTGTTCACGGCGGGTTAAAAATCTAAACGAGCAAGGGTTTATAAAACGCGCAGTTACCCTGCTTGAACCGGAAAAGGTTGGGTTACCGGTAAGTGTATTTATCCAGGTTACTCTTAACCACCAAGTGAAAAAAGAGTTGCAGGACTTCGAATCGGTTATCGGCCAATGGCCGGAAGTGATGGAGTGCTACCTGATGACCGGTGATTTCGACTACCTGCTGCGCGTTGTTGTACCCAATTTGCAGGCTTACCAGGAATTCCTGGATAAAAAACTCACTGAGCTCCCTGGCATCGATCATATTAAAAGTAGTTTCTCTTTGAAGCAGGTGCGTTACCGCACTGAGTTGCCGCTGGATCAGTTGCTGGAAAACCAAAGCTGAGCCTCTTTTGACGCCTGCATTCTTGCAGGCGTCAATACAGCTTTGAGTTTATTCACTGGAAAGTATTACAAGTCACTCAGCGCTTTTTGGGCTGTCTACTCGCGTGTTAAGTGACGCCCTATCCGCCTGATTTAAAAGACTATACACCAACCACTTTACGAAAAAGCCTGTCAAACTCTGGAAGATCCAATTTTGGCCTTTCCTCTATAGAGTTGGCACCAGATCTATCTAGATTTTCCTGTATCCAGCCATCCAGTTTGCCATCAACGGCTATCAAATCGCCCTCTTCAAGCTCCTTCTTTTTCAAAATCAAACTGGAAAGAATATCCAGAAGCCACTCACTTCCTGAGGAAGGCAACAATTCGTTGTACATATGACTAAAGTCCACAGGAGGAATTTTTGTAAACTCTTTTATATACAGAGCATTAAGCAGTGAACGCAGCACATAAAGTAACTTCTTGACCTTAATCTCTTTAAAGCCTCTATCACCCTCCTGAATAAATCTGGAATAAGTATTAAATCCCATACTGACATAGTGATGAGCTAATGCTCGCGGCTGCCAACATTTTAAGGCCAAATCCTGCAATGACTTCAAAACATCTTCATTTCTAAAATAGACCTTTGGCGAAAATAGCCACTCAATTAAAGTGGGGTTACTTGCCCTCATTAAAGTTAAAGTCTTCTTGATATCCCAGCCGACCAAGTCCAGTTCATCGCCAAGTTTCTTATCAAATGGAACCTCAACAACATCTCTGGGAGTACCTATAGTGAGATATTGCTGAATATCACGTTTGTAGATAAACCTTACATCCCAGTCACTATCAGGGGATTCAAATCCCCATGCGCGGCTTCCTGACTCACAGGCATAGATAATTTCAATATCTCGCTCTACTTCCAGTGATTTCAGGCGGTCCTTTATCAGCGATTCCATATACATCTACCTGCTACGTCAAAACAAATCAACTATACCCGAAAAACTCGTTGATTACCCTTAGGAGACCTGTCGGTTTACTCTCATAAGAGAGCCATTAGGGCAGCTGTCTCTCTCTCCTAACAACTGGACTAGAAAATGTTAAGCATAAAGCTCCTATAGACTATGATAAGCGCTAAGAAGTGGCTCCCAGGAAGCTAGCCCCATGGACAGAAATCCAAAAGACTCTATCTCTGTAAACAACCACTCTATCTCTTATTTCCAGGAGGGACAGGGAGAACCCATTGTTTTTGTACATGGTGCGCTGGCCGATGCTCGTATGTGGCAAGAACACTGCAAAATTCTATCAAGTGAATTTAGAGCGATTTCATTCACCCAAAGGCATTTCAGTAACCCGGGTAACCCTTCAGAAGGCCCCTTTGGAATTGATACCCATGCAGCAGACCTAGTAGGGCTGATTGAGGCACTAGATATAGGTCCTGTCCACCTAGTAGGATGGTCCTATGGTGCCGATGTGAGCTTAAATGCTGCTATAAAGGCACCTAAATTAATCAAAAGTCTGTACCTTTATGAGCCTGGATATCCGGGATACATTGAAAACAATGACATGGAAGAGTATCGCCAAGATGCTGAATCTATGTTTGCAGAAATTTTTAAAACAACAGCTGAAGGTGAGCTGGATACTGCCGTTAAGCTACTAATCGACGGCTCTGGGAATCAAGCAGGCTACTTCTCTCAGCAGCCCCTTAAATATCGTGTACAGCAGCTGGATAATGCCTACACCCTACCTCTGCAGCTTAATCAAACTGAACAACCCGCACTGAACCCAACTAGTCTTTCAGGCATATCTATTCCAGTTTCCGTGGCCTACGGCAGCAATACTCACCAGCTATTTAGAACTGTATCGCTTGCGGCAGGTACATTGATTCCAGATACTCATCCACAAGAGGTAAGCTCAGCAAATCATATGCTGCCTCTGGAAGATCCTGCACACTTCTGCCAACTTGTGAGAGAAAGCATTGCTAATTGCTGTGACCAGCAACCTGTAACTTAATAATAAAGAGCAGGGAAAGAATACCTATAAGGTATGAATACCGATTTTAGGCTTAGTCTCTCGAGTATTCTTTCCCGCTCAACAGTTAAAAGCCTCTTATTATTACTCATTATCAATTAAATACAGGGGGTGGAATTATCCCCCCTAAAGTGCTCTAATCAGCTTTACAAATCCTTGCGTCTGAATACCAAACTCCCGCTTGGCAGCTGGAACCCTCTTCACAGTGTTCATCTGTTTGACAATAGCACTGACCATCGGGATTGCAGCCAGGAGTTAAATAGTTTTCCAAAGGATCAGCTCCACTTACCCGATTCCAAAAGGGGTTGGAAAATATATTGTTTGGGTCCAACTCTTCTTTAACATCCATAAACTGGGACCATTTGGGGAATCGCTCTGCCATGTCCTCAAAAATAGCGACTGAATTCTTACCCCAGTGAGGCCTGGCCCCATACTTCCGGAGGGACATTTGCTCAATTTCCAAATTGACAAAGTAGTTCTTTGGCACAGCTTCACCTCGTTGACGAAGGGTATATTCAATCCCTACAAACGCTGTGTCACGGCCTGCTGTCATCCCTAAATAGCTGTCGGAAGCCTTGCCAAAACGGAAATAAATACCATTCAGCGGAAAACAGGTTTTTTCACTATTTGCAATAATCTGGCGGACATCCGCAATCCAGTTTGGCAACTCTTCAAATGGAATCGCGACTTCCTGAAGTGCAATTGGAAGGTTATCCCAGACACATTTGTCTGGCTCTTTACATACGAAATGTTGCATCAGGTCCGCGTGTCCAGTGGGCTTAATAAACTTCTTCAAGCCTGAATCAACATCCCTGAAATAGGAACTGGAGCGAGCAGTATGGCGAAGAGAAGCTGCAAAACACTGCAATGCGGCACTATCGGCTTCATGAAGGCTATCAAATATCAGTCCAAATAAATATTCGGAGAAGTCTGATACATCTGCCTGGGCATTGTAGGCATTACCCTTAGTCGACAAAGGTACCTTGTTGTAAGTTGTTACGGTATAGCGCCCTAATCCCGGGAACCAGGCAACATTAGCTGAATGATTATCTCGAGCCAAATCAAGAACAACATCCTCCAGCTCATCATCGTTGTGATACCCCTTTACTTTTGCTTGTACTTTATAGCCAGGTTCAACCTCTATGGTCACTTCAACAACTACGCCTAAAACACCTAGGTTTACCCTGGCGGCATTGAGCATCTCACCATTGATTACTCGTAAGTCCCCATTGCCATCAACCAACTTCAATTCGGTGACATAATCAGAGATCATGCTGCTTTTTTGTGTAAAAGTTGAACCGTGAGTACCGCTTCCCAGCATACCGCCTATCGTGAATATGGCCAGCTCTGTCACCATCGGCACACTTAGTTCATGCTCTCGAAGATAGGCGGTCAAATCCCGGAATCTCATACCGGCCTGGACAGTAACCAACAGGTTATCTTTGTCCAGGCTAACGACCTGATCCATATTTTCCAGAGTGATTTGCACCTCTCCATTACCTGCACAGGCCGCATCAATCTGACTATTGAATCGGCGACTCCCTGTCATCACTTTACGGCCTTGATCCGCTGCATCACGTACTATCTGCTGAACTTCATCAATACTGGTCGGATCATGGATAACACCAGGGAAACAATCCTGAGTATCCTGGTAGTTTTTTAATACCTCAGGCACTTCAATTGGCGGCGGTAGCTGCTCTGCAACACTTGTAGCAGCCATGAAAACGCCCGCTATACAAAGAGCTTTTCTACACCACCTCAATAAATGTTTGGATTTGGTTATTATTTCTGCACACATACCTAAACTCCCTTTATTGCATTAACGTAGACTGGATAAATCAACCAAAACGGGGAAGCAGCTCCCCATCGATAATGTCCCGAACATTACTGCTGTGATCAGGCGCTTTACTGCGAAGAAAATCAGCATAATTTGACCGGTAGGCTGATAAAGGGCGACGACCAATGGATGGCACCCACAGTGCATGATTCGTGGTTGCAAATTCCAGTGATCGGTTAGCTAGGATACAAATTGGCCCACCGCTGAGACGTGCCGCATCAAAAATCCAAAACTCTTTACCATTGGAATCGGATGTCGTTGGATATTTGCGTACAACTGCTGCAATCACATAACCGTCGTTCTGGGCCGTGGAGCCCGGGCGGGCCATAAATTGCGGTGTACGCATTACGCAATCTTCTGGGAACTGAAAGGCATCCGCAATTTTCATATTGACGCAGTCCATATGAATCAAGGCAGAAGGACGACTTTCTTCAGGCATATTCCAATAGCCGTAGTGGCGCTCAGGATAATCGCGATATGCCCAGGAAACCCGCATAGATATATGGTCAGGCCTGTAACCCACAGCAGCCCAATAAAGGTGCTCAAAGGTTTCAGGGAACTGGAAGTGCCCACGGTAAGCCGGATCATTCATATCCCAGGAAAGCGCATCATCCCGAATAACCCGGTAATCTTCTTTTATCTCAATAGCTGAATTTGAGTTAACTCGAATCCGGGCACGTACCAAACCTCCAACATCCAGCGGTGCTGCAGGGTATCCGGACAACCACTTGGGTACCAAACCTCCCTTCTGCAGGATTTCAAAGCGGAATAACTGCTCAGATTTATCCATTGCCCCCATATATTGGCCATACAGGGTAATCTCACCCGCATTGTCATCGTAGTTGCAGACAATGTCCGACGTATCAAAGCCGAGCTCCAGGTAATCTGCGATAATAGTATCAGCACCCGGCACCATATCGGCCTTCCGAATAACCCAACACCGGGTCCGGTGTTCTTGAGGCAGAACTATTCTTGTTCCAATAATTCGGGTAGATTCAACTCTCGCTGCAGTTTCAAAGACAATGATATGATTTCGCGTTACGCCAAGAGAGTGTGAGCTTGCAGCAATATAGGCGTTGTTACCCTGACGATCCCGAATGTTCCAACTTTCAAATGCACCCTCTCGATCCCAGCGAATTAATCGAATAAATCCTGAGCTACCAGAATCACCAATATTTCCACCATAGTTGATGGTGATACAGTTACCTGTTTCCAGATCAAAGAAAGGGTGACCGGTAGTCCGAACCTGGGGAAATAGCCACTTTTCTGGGGTTAGATTTTCAAGCAGCGGAGGTAAGCTCGATTTCCATTCATCCACTTCTCCAATAGGGGTTACCATCTCTAGAGTTGTAGCATCAAACTCATAGGGCATACCCCCTTCATAACTCATTGCAAAACGGTTATCTCCCATATAGTTGGGGGCCGTATTACAGTAGTTCATAAATCCCAGATTCGGGCTTGAGTATATTGTCCCACCTAACAAATTGAATTTATCAAAACCTGTTAAATCCTGCTCCTGCATTATCGCAGACGCGGTACGTATCATTTTTCGGGTATAGGGAACTTCACTGTTATTGCTCCGCCCAGTAAAGTCGAGCCGGGTCAAAGCTCCCTTTCCATTAGGTGTAAGATGGTTGGACGCCAAAGGAATACCCTCAGCCATAAGAAGATGGCCAATAACATCATCAGGTAAGATTCCCTGTATTACACTGAGTACTCCGGAGGAATCTGATAGATCACCAACCATTATTGACTCTGGGAAACTAGAGCCATCCAAAGCATTACTTGTTCCAGCCTTAGCTGATGCCACTCCCATAAGCGGTGATGCAGACATTACACCTGCAGCCTTCAATAGATCTCGACGCTTCATTTTTTATCCCTAAAAAATACGGCCGACAGCTTAACCTGACCATAAAATTAAATTTTTTAATTAAATAATTGGCGCAATTTACACCCAAAGTAAACCTTTAAGCGAAAACCATTTATTATTTTTTATCAAATCAAACCCCCAGAATTTTAACCTCATAAAATTCACACCATCAACCTATATACCACAATAAAAATAAACCAAACCAGAAAATAAAACCTATTAAAAAGAACAAAAAACAAATACCAGCCAGTCAAGCAAAAAAATATCGATAAGAATTTCGATATCGCCCGAATTAGCCACCACATTATTATCAACAGCAGAATTTAAAATAAATATTAATGATCATTGAATCGCACAATATTTAATATATCTGTGAGGCATCTCATATATAAACCCCAACAGGTAGAAAGCTGCACCAATCCACACACCCTGAGAAGTACAGCCTGGAGGTAACGGATATACGAACAATTCTATTAGGCATTGAGTGAATGATTATTCATTGATGTTTAATAGTATTGGTATACAATCTTTCACGCACAACTACCCTAAAATTAATTTAAGGTGACATCAATGTTTAGTCATATTATGGTCGGGGCCAACGATATCGAGGAATCAAAGGTATTTTACGATTCCACTTTTGGAATATTGGGTTACAAACCCGGCACTATTGATGATCGTGGCCGCTGCTTCTATTTTAATGACAACGGTATTTTTGCCATCACCAAACCCATCAATGGGGAGCCCGCAAGCCATGGCAATGGCAGCACTATTGGCTTTACAGTGAACAGTTCTGAAGAGGTTGATGCCTGGCATGCTGCAGGTATTGCCAACGGTGGTACCAGCTGCGAAGAGCCCCCAGGCGTACGGGATAGCGCCGTTGGCCCAATCTACCTCGCCTACTTACGAGACCCTGCTGGCAATAAGCTTTGCGCACTGTATAGAGCAAGCTAATTAGGGTTCGCAATCAGGTGCCTCCCTTTACAGGGAGGCGTTTTATAAGTGGACTAATAGTGTAATCAGTCCCAGCGGTTGAAAATAACGTGCATGCCGTGATGATCGTCACTCACGAATACGAAATAGCCGGCTCCAGTATGTGCAGTTGCGCACACCTTCGTCCCCTGGGAAGTCTCAGAACACTGCATTTTGTAGGCTTCAATTCCCGCAGTATCGTATTCACACTGACTGTATTGGCTGTCAAGAGTTTGCACTAAATCGCGGCTGCTCCTTGCCAACACATAGCGGTAATCACCAAAGTAGCGATAGTTATAGGCATCCAGGTAATATGCCTGGGAATCAATACCCCCTTCCAGAAGCTCGCTATAGCAGAGTTCAGGTCTGGCCATCCACAGAGTTTCCTGATCATTCGAAGAATGTATTCCTGGCCAATTCTGTTGATCATGTTGAGAGAGTACTACGTTGGTTGAATCAACATAGTCTTTCACAACGACGTAATCACCTTCATCACTTTCTATTCTGCAAACCGGTGCACCGCCAATAAAATTATCACACTGAACCATATCCAGGCTGACTTGAGTTGTCTCCCCGGCACAGTCTTCTGCAAAGCTTTCAGCCCAGTATTGCACAGCCTTAACTGCATACTCTCGAGAGTCTTCTATTTCATAATAGAAGTCTGAAAAGATGCGATAAACCTCGCGATCATTAGTATTACTTGCAGAAGCTGCTACAGAACACTGACTAAACTTAGGCAGTTCAAAAGTCTGTTCTGCTTGAGCGGGAACCGCACCGGCAATAGCAATCGCTGCTGTAAAAGTGGCAAGAGTTTTCATTAGATGTCCTCCGTGAACAATCATCCTAAAAGGGACGCGGATTCTAGCAGAGGAAAAAAAACTATCAAAAGCAGTGTAACGATATGAAAGTTCAGGTACCTTCTTCCAAAGTTGTGAATATCTGAATAATATTAATTATCGGCATGAGTGAGTTAACTCGATAAAACGTTCCAACTGAAATCCGGCCTCAGTCTTCCCTCCATCTTTACTTTCAAGCGGCCAACCACAATTCACCCGCACACAATCACCGTAGAGATCAAGCGTGCTGAAATCTGCACCGCCCAGCAAGACTATATTTTCTTCGGAAGCCATACGGCAAAGACTCCGACTATCCAACCCTGGGATCTGCAACCAAATCACCATTCCTCCATGGGGATCACTGATGCGCGATTCATCGGGCAAGGATGAACTTAAGTAGTTGCGATAGGATGCGACCTGCAAGGCAAGCTTTTGCCTGAGCCCCTGCACATGACGGGAGTATTGAGTGGTACCGATGAAATCGGCTACCGCTAATTGGACGGGCAAGTTCACACCGAAACTTTCGGTAAATCGATAGCGTTCATATTGTTTTCGATACCTTCCTGGTAAGCACCACCCCAGTCGATAGCCTGCGCTCAATGTCTTGGAGATAGAGCCACACCAAAGCACATACCCGCTCCGGTCCCAGTAGCGCACGGGCATGGGCAGACTTCTTTGAAATCCGAGCTCCAAATACACATCATCCTCGACAATTGGAATCCGATATTTACCAGCCAGTGCGGCCAGGTTCTCTTTCTGCTCCGAGCTCAGGGACACGCCCGTAGGATTCATATGACTGCTGCTAAAAAGACCCGCTTGGACCAGTCCCTGCTGCATATAGCGCTCTAGCTGTGCGAGGTCTAAGCCGTTTTCAACAGTCGGTATCTCAACAACTTTTCGCCCCATCAAAGCCAACAGATTAAGAAGACCGTTGTAACAAGGAGAACTGATCGCAACCGCTTCACCGGGCCTAGTCGTAATGGCAATCGCCGTGCGGACGGCATCCATACAACCATTCGTCACTACTAATTCATTGGCAGAGAAATGCAAATCATAGCTGGCAAAGTGTGCACTAAGCGCACTGCGCAAAAGCGGCTCCCCAGAGGAAACCGGATAGCCATGCATCCTGGCGCCAGCCTCTCGGGTTGCCCGCCGCATACTGCGCTCCAGGGAATCTAACGGCAATAGCTCTGGAGATAAAGACGCAACACCCAATGGCCCTGTTCCCAACCCACGGAAATAGCAATCGTGATTTACTGGATCTGTTGTTCGGCAGGTGAATGCGGGCATTATGGGAGGCGGGTTACTGCTGGGAGGAACTGAGGCAAAGAATCCAGATTGCGGTCGAACCTTCGCCCAGCCGAGCTCCTCCAGCAAGTAGTAGGTGCTTTGGGCTGTTGTCAGGCTCACTTCGTTTTGTGCAGCGAACCGCCTGAGGGACGGTAGTTTATGACCGTTTGGTATTCTCCCTAACTGAATATCCTCTATACAGCGTTCGGCAAGCTCTTTATACCGCACCTATCCCCTCTCCGATTCCGTCTCCGCCCAAACTGTATACCTATTTTATACAAAAATTGCATCTGTATACCTTTTTTCATTTCTTGGATAGTTAGCCCCGAGACAAATTGGAGGGGCTGATGCGGTACTCGGATTTATTACTTGGTGTGCTACTAATGGCAATGTGGGGATTCAACTTCATTGTTATTCAGATGGGAACGGAAGATCTGGACCCACTCCTTCTGGTGGCTTTACGCTTTTCTTTGGCAGCCTTTCCGGCAGTGCTTTTCGTTTCCAGGCCAACAGTCAGCTGGAAGTACGTTCTGGCCTACAGCCTGACTTTTGGCTGTGGGGTTTGGGGGATGGCCACCTGGGCAATCTCTAGCGGGCTCTCTGCGGGAATGGCCTCACTTCTTTTGCAAGTAAATGTTGCGATTAGCTTACTATTCGGCTGGGTATTCCTGAAAGAAAAGATTATCCCGCAGAAAGCTCTTGGGGCTCTACTTGCCCTGGGAGGGCTGTTATTAAGTTTGATGGTTGAAGATGGCACTGTGCCCCTTATCAGTATTGCACTTATCCTAATAGCGGCTACCAGCTGGAGTATCAGTGGGCTCATTGTAAAGGCCAGTGGCACACAGCAAGTATTTAGCTTTATCGTCTGGGGGCTATTTTTTGCACCGTTACCACTGTTCGCTGCTACCTATATTCAAAATGGTGCGGATATATTTTATGAAATTCAAAACAACCTTAGTGGAAAGTTGATTTTCTCCATATTGTTTCAGGCCTACCCAACCACTCTGCTGGGATACTGGTTCTGGAACCGGTTAATCGTTAAGTACCCGCTGTCTACTGTTGCGCCTTTAGGTTTACTCTGCCCCGTTTTTGGACTCTTTTTCAGTTGGTTATTAACTGGCGAATCGATTGGTTCAGAAAAGTTAATGGCCGCTATTATGATTTTCTCTGGGCTGGCACTTGGTATTGTTCATTTTCGCCAGAGCTTTAAGATGCTAAGAAACTCACGGATTTTTGGCATATTAAACATATCGCGATGAACAAGTATCCAAGTTGAGACTTGCCAGCTTTCAGGCGTAGGAATCTCAATAATGTCTTCAAATTTTTCAGCCAGGATTCTCGGCATGGCGCCAATACCGCAGCCTGAAAGCACTGCCTGGTTAAGAATTTGCTGACTGGAAGCAGTCAGCACAATCTTTTGATCGGGAATATGATTATAAATCCATTCATTCCAGCCAAAGTGTAACGGACGATCACCTAGAGCCAGAAACCTGTGCTCTTGGAGATTACTTTTATCGGGAAGCCCATACTCTTCAATATAGGATTTGTGTGCATAGAAAACGAATTCTGTAGTGAAAAATGGCAGCACGATATTATCGGGTGTCGTTGGTTTCTCGCCGACACGAATCGCAATATCAGCTTCACCGTACTCTAGGTTAAAATTGCGCAGGTCCCCGATTAAATTGACAAGCATACCTGGGTGCTGGGCCTGGTACTGCCTAATGAGCGGCATCAACAGGTCTACCATTTCGCCGACAGAGGTGATGGTGAGGTTGCCTTGCAAATTCTGCTCTTTGCTTTGTAACCGCGAGGACAACTGAGAAAAATGGCTGTCCGTCACCGCTCCCAGTCGCATAACCTCCAGCCCCGCCTCCGTTGGAATATAGCCTTTGTCATTGCGCTGAAATAGTACAACCCCAAGGCTCTCCTCCAGTATATTAATATGGCGCATCACGGTGGATCTATGAATACCAATCTCCTGGGCAGTTGCACTCAGAGTGCCCAGCTTGGCCAGCTTATAAGCGGTCCTTAACTCAGTCCATTTATCCATTATTTAGCTCAAGTCCCCCATGCTCGGCATGTGCAAATATGCACATCAGAGTCTCATAATCACACATTCACAGCATATTCGCTACACCATAAAATGGATTCAAATGACCTGTACACCCTCTAATGGTTGAAAAATATGGTAATTGAAGCGGAAGTATTGATAGTAGGCGGTGGTTTCGCCGGTGTGTCTGTCGCACAAGCACTGGAAAGACATGGGCTCCATACCATTCTGGTAGACAAAAAAGATTATTTCGAAGTCACTTTTGCCACCTTGCGCAATGTAACCGATCCATCCAGCACCGGGAATCAAGCGCGCAAGTACTATAGGGACTTTTTCTATGGCCGCTTCATTCAGGGAGATGTAATGGAAATGTCTGCGAAATCAGCGCGTTTGGCAGATGGAACAGAGTTACATTTCAACAGTGCCATACTCGCCTCTGGCACCCGATATCCGAGCATGCCGCTAGCCAAATCCCTTTCAGCAATGGATATTCAATCCCGGAACCAAGAACTATTGAACGAGCACCAGCGACTGAAACAAGCAAGGAAAGTCATGGTTATAGGAGGAGGAGTCGTTGGTGTCGAATTGGCAGGAGAGATCGCGCACGCTATGCCGAGCACTCACGTAATTCTGACACACAATAAAGAGGTCTTACTGGACAACTTCAAGCCTAAAGCACAGATCAAAGCCCAGAGACAATTAGAGAATTTAGGTGTAGAAATTCAGTTTAACAGCCGCTACCAATATCAGAATGGCTGCTATATAAATCTCAACAATGGCCAAGCCAACGATGCAGACCTGGTTTTTGAAGCAATTGGTGCGCTGCCCAACAATGATTACCTAAAACCGCACTTAGCGCATATCCTTAATGAGCAGGGATTTGTGAAAGTCGATAACAGACTTCAAGTTATTAACGAACCAAGCTTGTATGCACTCGGAGACATTGCAGATATTGGTGAGGCCAAACTGGGCTACCTCGCCTCTCAGCAAGGTGAATACCTGGCAAAGGCCATCGCCAGAAATAGAAAAGGAAAAAGTACCAAAAGCTATAAACGAAACCCACTAATGGCACTAGTTCCCATTGGCCAGAAGCAAGGATTAGTGCAGTTACCTTTCGCAGTAACAACCTGCAACCACCTCGTTCGGTTGAAGCAGAAAGACCTATTCATTAATAAGGTTTATCGTGGATTTGGCACTCAGCCAAATGCCCGGCTCTCTTAGTTCGGGCTAACTATTGTAAGTAGCTATTAATGCAGTTAACGATATGATTCTATTTTGGTCAACTGTATAAATACAAAAAATAAAATCATAAAGTGAGCATTATCAAGGACAAAAAATCACAAGTACTAACCAGGTTTATTACTTTTTTCCCTCACCAGCCAGTAGGAAACTCCCAGGGCGATAGTCACCAGGGCAATACCGACTATTTGCTCCGCATTAACAAATTTTAAGTCGAGCACAATAACCTTCCGAGCTACAGCCATTAAGGCTGTAGCCAATACCAATTGCACCGGTATCACATTAGTACCCAGGTAGAGTCGGATATTAGTGAAAATTTCAATGGCAATAAGAACGGCGAGAAAGGCCCCAAAAGTCTCGAGGATATCTTCCATATCCAGCAATAGGAATGGCGTCTCCATTAGCCTTTCATAAAGTACATAGACGACATCCGCAATGGTCCAGAATATGACCAACACCATAAGAATGGCGAGAAATTTAACGGCATATTTTATTGCTCGATGTAATTGGTTGATCAGGGGATCAGCATGATCCTCATGTATCTCGTCATATTTCATGGGCTTCGCTCTGCCGATTGATACCGCACATTGCTTGAGTTCGACTATAGGCGAAATCCCCGTATTCAGCCGAGAGAGCTTCCTTGAGTGAGTAAGTAGTAAGAGGAATCCCGGCAGCATATTCACCGCCGGGATATTGTGAGTCGTTAAGGTAGGCAGGCTGCGTTAGTGAAGAAATACTTTACTTCGTAGTCACTACAATCCTCTGTTGCACAAAAGAAGCGGTAATTAGTGCCGATATCGCCTATATGCATGCTTTCGCCGGTTAAGGAATAATCCAACTTCGTATCAACAACCCTTGCCTCAATACCAGCAACATCACTGACAGCACAGCTATTGCTTATATTTCCCGCTGACTTGTGTTCGTTAAAGCTCTCATAATCAATGCCACCTGAGGAGGGATCATCCAGGTCCAGCCACTCGGTTGCGTAGTACCCTGGATTTACCAAGCTGTTGGACAACTTGTGCACGCCCAAAGCATTGATTTCATCACCGTGGCGCCCGTGGAAAGCAAAAATTTGCTGGGATGAAGTGGAAGAATAAGTTGTACAAATCCCCTGCTGAGTGCCCCCGGAAATAGATGAGCCATTGCTCGACGTCAATTTAAGGTAGTAAACACTACCTGTTTCATGCTTTTCATCGTCGACACAAATTTTAACGTCATCCAGATACTCGCTGCTGGCGGAGTTAAAACTCAGCACACTCCCCATCGAGCCACCGTCTCCATCACCGTATTCAATACAATATTCATGATCACTGGCTGTGGCATGGCTTAGGGATTGCTTAAATTCATAGCAAGCTTTAAAACCGTCAATTCGACCACCGGAACGAATCTGGACAGATTTCAGATTCATAGTACCGCTGCCGAGTAGCTTACGTTTTACCAGGTCGATTGAATCAAACGCATCACCTCCGGTACCACCCACAACATCTTTTTTGATATAACCAAAATCCGAGTAGCTGTCTTGGTTGGCGATCCAGAACCCATCAAATGGTTCGTAGTAATTCACCCACACCGAGGTAGTTACACCTTCCAAATTCCTCTTGGCATAGAGAGCGGCATTTTCCAAAGCGTTATAAGGCATTCCATAGCGATAGCCATCGGCTTCACAGGCGGAATAACCTTCACTCCAGGCTCCCGATGCACTGCTAATGTGCCAGTTTCGCTCATCGTCTACACAGGCAAACACTCGCTCCGTACTACAGCTATAGTCGCGAATTTCACCGTCATTACTTAACCAGGCGCAACTATTGCTGCCACTGGGAGAGTCATTCCGCCAAGACCACGTAAAATCTTCAATCTGGGGTGCTTTAGAAGCACCTATAGTGGTCGCATTGGCCTCCACCAGCGCCAACTCAAGCATGTTATACCCAGATACTGCTTTCTCCAGGATCTCACTGCCGGAATACTTGATGTCATCCTTGCTATATTCGGTTGTTGCATCCAAGGCGACACTTAAATTCCCATTGTTGTAGTGGCTGGTTGCGCTGGCATTACCGTCGATATCTGCTGTTAACTGGCTGGAATTTTGTGCAAGTGGCTCATTGGAAGTGAGGTTTCCAGATGCATCCATCTCATCCACACCGATCCAGACATTGCGTCTGAATTTCGATGTGTTTGACTCGTCATGGTAATCACACAGATTGTTATCACCAGTGTGCGGATACTCTCTGGGCACCTGAATAAATAGGATAACGTTGCGTCCCGCATCCAACACATCCTGTTTAGTCAGTGTTTGCGCCGGCAGGGAGGCGCAATCATCTTCTGTATAGCCCCAGTCGGTAGGCTTAAATACCAGATCCCCCAACCTGCTTTCAATTTTCTCACCAATCTTATTGCGGAAGTTCTGATGGTAATCAGAATCGTAAGCCTCAAACTTTAGGAATATGACTTCATCGTTATTATCTTCAAGAAAATCCTTAATCTCATCCAGCCCATCCCCCAGCGTTGCAGCTGTACCAAACATATAAATACACATAGTGGCCTCTTCCAGGCCCATATGACACAGGTGCGGTGTTGAGCTGAAATTGGAAGCGGGGTAAGTATCATATTCGACCAGACGTATCCCACGACTGAACAATTTCTCCGGCGCGTACCACTGGTTTACATCGGTATATACACCCTGATCCCACTGATAGGATGCATAGGCATTATGCGCTCCCGCCCACAAGGTCTTTGATAAGGGAGCCTTTGTATCAATCTGCCCCTGTAAATCCAGGCGCTTCACTTTATCATCGCTAGCATCAATTTCGCCGACAACAGACATCGAAAAACTCAAAAGCAAACTTGATACCAAACCAATTGTTTTATGCATTATTCTTTTCCTGATAAGTATCTTGATAGTTACCGCTAAAATAAAAATCCCAGTAAGTATTTCCCCTCAGTTGAATTGACCAATTGGAACAAGCGTACACGCCTGTCGCGAACCGCTAAATTACAACAGTACTGACTGGTCAATTTTAGTCATTTACCCTACTTTACATTTTCATAATTTGCGCACTTTTCAGTACTGACAAACATCCATCTCCGAATTAAACATTCATAAAACTATCCGCTAGCGGGGGGGCGCAAAATAGTAGCTACAGAGCATGACCAATCAGTTACGAGCTTAAGGTAGTTATGTAAACATCTGCCCATTTGTAACAGGGCCAACATAAATGACAGACCAAATGTCCCTCCAGTATTTAGGGTTCAATCACAACCTTGGAAGTAATATCACGCACGTTAAATCTTCTGGTTTAGGAGCAGAGTTTGGGCATCTAATTCATCTTTTTAGATTATTGATAGTTTCAAAATATAATTGGGACAAACCTTAAAAGAGTCGGCATCACACTCTTCAGCTAACATCGATAAAAAAATAGACGACAAGAAATCTTCTCCTTAAGGCGTAGAGTTGATTTAAAGCTAAGCCGGATTCAGGATATAAGAAGAGTACAACTTAGATATTTATACTTACCAAACAATGAATTGAGCACCCAAGGAGTGGTAGGCTTATTGAAATATTACATTCATAGAACAAATAGAAACTTATAATTTCCGCCCCAGGAAAGCAGACTTATCAAGGAGAGAGAATGAAAAGCAAGGCACTTATCATACTGAGTAGTATTCTTATCGCCTCATGTGGATCTATGCGACCGCAAAATGCAAGCAATTATCAGCAAGACCTGATCACCCCAGAAGAAACAGATAACTTTGTACTCACCGAAAGCAGCACCTTCGATGAACCCATGCTGGGAATTGCCCTAAAGTACGATAATAAGCAGTATCCTACCGATATTATCAATGTCTATGTATACCCTATCGATAGCATCACATGGGAAAATACAGATGAAATCATCTCCATTGAAATGGGCGATATTATAGATGAAGTTGACTTTGCTATAGAGCAAGGGCATTACAAGTCAAGATCACCAGAGACTATTGAAAACTTCAGTTTTAAAATCGGTGAAAAGCTATATTCTGGAAAAAAGTCATCTTTCACACTTACCAACAGAAACGATGCTGAATACTTCTCAAATAGCTATGTATTTGTCGATAAGGATAAATATATAAAGTTCAGAACCAGCTTCGACAGCAGAGCGACCGTAGAATGGAATGGCGACTCAGCAGTGAAAGAAATACTGCCTGAAATAGTTGTCCCCGACGAGTCTGCGTACATGAAGAACCTGAGAGCTGAACACCAAAAAGAAATCACCAAGAATCTGATAAAATCACTATTCCAAGCTTCTCAAGAATCACAACCTAACACAGAGTAATTTCTCAACTAACTTAATAGCAATTGCGACAAATCCGACTCTGTAAGAGCTGATGGCTACTAGGTGCCGCTTAGCACCAGAGAATTGCAAGCGGCACGCTTTAACTGAAGTCTCCTGTACTTCAACGGCATGAAAGCACACTTCTTCCCCCATTGGCAGGAGATTAGCCCTAGACATCTCCAATTCAGATTTTTAAACAAATCTCACTAAAACCCACTCCAACTGGCGAATAAATTTCTCAGGTGGTTGAGATAATACTGGCACTTCGGCGTCTATGATTAAGGAGGCACTAAGGAAAGGAAATTCGAATCATGAGCAAAATCCTGCCTCCAATTCTTGCTCTTCTGCTCGCCGCATTTGTTTTAGGCGCGCAAGCCAACAACTATGTCAGTAAGGATAGTCAAGCCACTTCGCCTCTCGGATGTATCAGTGCCACATCAGTACTATCTACCCATACACCGACAGATATTACTGCTGCCGCCAAAACATGTACCGAACAATCCAAATTTGATGAGGCAGCTGAGTTGTTAATGGTTGCCAGTGCCTTTGCTTATTTCGACACACAGAGGGTTAGCGACAAAACCGGGCACAATGTATTAAGAGTGATTTTCAATAAAAAATTTAATTCGATGCCAGAGGGAGATCGAAAAAAGCTATTCTCCAGCATTAACTCTCTTGATCAGGGCGGCGCAAGGAAGCTGGAAGTTTGTAACTATTTGACAGCCGCAAAGCCGCCATCCTATATACCAAGCTATATGATTTCTCATGGGTTAAGAAAATTTACAGGCGTTACTGAAGCCCCCCTGATAAAAGATTTTGATGCCGATCAAAGTTGGTTAAACTCAATGGTGTTTGTCAAATGCCGCAGTTAATCGGTATCTTGTTGCATAGAAACGAAATACCTATATCAGGCTCACCTTTGGGCTGAATATAAGTATCTATGGCAGTAAAGATTCCCACGTCTTAAATACTAGCCATCTAGATGCCCTCAAGCATATTCGGCCACCGCAATTCTGGTATTTCCCTGATGCTTAGCTAAATCGCCACTTCATGAACTCTCTTTACCACTATTTACCAAGTATAAAGTTTCAAGCATTATTTTCCCATGGTCGAAATTTTCTCTAATCAGATTAATGGGAAGAACTGTGAAAGAAAACGGAATGCTCTTTTTATTTTGCGGAAAGATGGGCGCAGGAAAAAGTACAAAAGCTGCGGAGATAGCACAAACTACAGGAGCTATTCTTATTTCCGAAGATGAGTGGCTGTCTAATTTATATCCCCATGAGATTTCCTCACTCTCCACTTACATAGAGTATTCTGCAAGATTAAAACCAATGATCAAGTCACATACTCAGGATATCTTAAGGAGTGGCATCTCGGTAGTACTGGATTTTCCCGGCAATACAAGAAAACAAAGATCTTGGTTCAAAGAGATATTTCTGGATAACCTCTTTCCCCATCAATTAATCTATCTTAAAGCCGATGATAAATTATGTTTACAACAAATTGCCCAAAGGCAAAAATCACATCCGGAACGAGCCGCCTTTGATACCCCTGAGACCTTCAAACAAGTTAATAAGTACTTTGAAGAACCTTGCCAATCAGAGGGATTCAATATTGAAGTAGTCCATCTGGGAGGCATTTAAACGTACCCACTCCCTCTAATAATTGGGAGTAACCTCTACTGGACTCTCTTTCCGTTTGCCCTATCTCCTCCAGTGTTGGAGAAACTAAAGGAAGCCTAAGTCTCGATGCTGGCTCAGTATTTTGACTCCCTGTGAACCCGTTATTCGACTAGCCGGTTCCAAGCAGATTCAGAAAGGCCCGACTGAGACTGATGTACCTTTGCTTTGCCTAATATTTCGATTATTATAGAAGTATAGAAATATAGAAATTTGGAGGTAACTCATGATGCTACCGAACCACACCCCCATCAATATTCTTAATCGCCTGGTGGACTCCCCTCCCACTGGTGACCCTACCAGGATTCTGGTGTTGTACGGATCCCTGAGACCCAACTCCTTTTCGCGTCTATTGGCCCACCAGGTTGTTGAAATATTGCAGTATTTTGGTACTGAGGTTCGCTTGTTTGACCCTGTCGACCTCCCTCTTTACGACGGCACCAGCCAGGATCACCCCAAGGTGCAGCAACTGCGCGAGTGGTCTGCCTGGAGCCAGGGGCAAGTGTGGATTAGCCCGGAAATACACGGAAATATCTCGGCTGTTTTCAAGAATCAGATCGACTGGCTACCACTGGACCAATCTGCAAGCCGGGCAACCCAGGGAAAAACCCTGGCGGTCATGCAGATTTCCGGTGGCTCACAATCATTCAATACCGTCAACAATTTGAGGGTTCTCGGCCGCTGGATGCGCATGTTTACGATTCCCAACCAATCCTCTATTGCCAAGGCCTGGCAGGAATTCGATGAACAAGGGCACCTCAAAGATTCCCCATTCCGGGACCGGGTGATTGACGTTCTGGAAGAGCTGGTAAAAACCACCATTTTATTGCGTGGCCAGGGTAACTATCTGACCGAGCGGTACAGCGAGAATAAATCAGAGGTGCAGTCAACTTCGACAACATCTATTCAGACCTTGGTGGCTGAAAGCGGTGTCGCAGAACCCAGCTAAAAGTACTGGCATTTCGCTGCCGAAGGTCCACATTTAGCAAAGGTCCATATCTAGCAATGGACCACTAGATGATAGGAACTCCGATAAGGATCTCGTCAATGAGCTTTTCCCTGGACCCGGACTTTTCAAGCGCCCTTGGCAAGTTTGGCGACTTGCTGGATACCTTGGCAGAAGCGCCTATTGGGGACGTGAATACTCGCCGTAAGAATGGAGCCGTGGTCACCCAAGCACTATTTCAGGGTCGCAGTTTTCCATCAGATGTTTCCTTTCGGGACTTTACCCTAAAGAGTTCAGACCAAGAGGAGATCCAGTTACGCTGGTACCAAAAGGAGAATAGCAAACCAGGCTCCGCCATTCTCTACATTCATGGCGGTGGGCTCATCTGCCACGATATCTCACGGTACGACTTGGTCATCGCCAAATATGTAGCTGCCAGCGGCGTGCCATTTTTATCAGTAAATTACCGAAAGGCTCCGGAGTTCCCCTACCCTATACCGATTGATGATTGCTATCGGGCATTCATTTGGCTGGTACAGCACTCACAGGAACTCTCCATTGACCCCACGCGAATTGGCATCATGGGAGATAGTGCCGGAGGGGGGCTCGCTGCAGCCCTGACAATTGTCGCTCGCGACAAAAAAGGCCCGTCCCTGGCACGGCAGATATTGTTATACCCAATGCTGGACGACAGGACGGTTACTCCCGATCCCGAGTTATTGCCATTTATTATCTGGACCTATGAAGATAATCTCACCGGCTGGACCGCTTACCTGGGTAATCAAGTGGGCAGCCCTGCGGTCAGTCCTCATGCTGCCCCTGCCCGCCTGCAAGATGCCAAGGGTCTACCGCCAGCATTTATCGATGTTGGCGAACTAGATATTTTTCGCGATGAGGATATGCAATACGCCCAATTACTCACCGATGCCGGTGTTAGCACCGAGCTCCACGTTCGACCTGGCGTGATTCACTCTTGGGAGCTATTCGCCCCGGACATTCCCGTTTCACAGCGCGCTCTTGCAGATCGAGTGAGAGTCATCCAGGAAATCTAAGCGAGCACGGTGCACCTGACTATGGAACAGCAAAAACAGAGACTATTTGATAGTCACTTCCACATCATAAATCCCAAGTTCCCCCTATTCCCAAATCACGGCTATTTGCCGCCAAAATTTACCGTGGACGACTATCAACTCAAGTTACAAAACTACCAGCTAGTGGGGGGCGCTGTAGTTTCCGGCTCATTCCAGAAGCTGAATCAAACCTACCTTATTGATGCCCTGGAAAAGCTGGGCAAAAACTATGTTGGGGTCACACAACTATCCGCCGACACTCCCGACAACACCATTTTGTCACTCCACAAACATGGAGTCAGAGCCCTGCGCTTTAATTTGGTACGGGGCGGCTCGGAACAGATCGGTTTTATCGATACCCTTGCCCGGCGAGTTTTTGACTTGGCAGGCTGGCATGTCGAACTATACGTTGAAGCCTCTGCATTAACCCCTCTCTATAATAAATTGATCGCGTTACCAGCCGCCTCCATTGATCACATGGGAATCACCAAGCAGGGTTTTCCCATCTTGCTCAAACTGGCAGAAAAAGGGGTAAAGGTAAAAGCGAGCGGCTTTGGCCGCCTGGATTTCGACCCCGCAGCGGCAATTGTCGACCTCTACCAGGCCAACCCTAATTGCCTAATGTTTGGCTCCGATCTTCCCTCTACCAGGGCACCGCGCCCCTTCAAACCTGAAGATATTTTGTTAATTCGCGACACCCTCGATGAAGCACAAGCAGAAAATGTCCTGGTAAAAAATGCCTATCAATTTTATTTAAAAAAATAATGGAATGATGGGGCAGTATCAGGAACTGAGTTCTTCTTCTGCTGTCATTCACTACGCTGTATTTTCTAAAAGCGCACGATATGCCTAAATTCGTGCACTTCTCTATACCCACTCAATTCATGCTACAGCAGTGTAATCTCGGGTCATCGATCATCTTTATAAATCACTGGCAATTAAAACATGCGAATTGTAGGATGCGCCGAATATTTCAGGCCACAGGGAACCTGGAAGATACAGTGCAGGAGGTTGTAGTGAAAGGACTGGTAACGGTTATTTTTTCCCTATTTGTGCTATCCGGATGTACCGGCATTGGCACAAAACCCCTGGGAGAAAAAGAGATAGCGTTAGGCGTAGATACTGAGCAATCCATTAAAGAGAAGCTCGGTAAGCCTTATGAAAAAGGCATGTTTGTAAAAAACAACCAACAAATTTTAACACTCGCTTATGCTTACCCCACTACTGGCAAAAAGGCGGTTAGCGAAAATATTAGCGGTACCCGTAACCAGGGTTTCTACTTTTATAACGATAAATTGGTTGGGCAGGATTTTGTCAGCTCTCTCGCTGAAGATTCCACCGATTTTGATGAGTCAAAAGTACCACTTATCAGCGAAGGCCAAACCAGTATTCTCGAAGCTCTGGATTTATTGGGCAAACCCTCCGGCGAATATCAGTACCCACTGATCAGCAATAAATCCGAGAAAGCCAAAGTATATATGTATAGCCAAACCAATAAGGCTATTTTCCAACCGGCCTCTTATCAAAAAGTATTGATTCTCAGTTACAATTCTGATGGCATCATCACGAACGTAAATTTTGCAGAATTAGGCAATAGAAATTTAAGCGAGCAATAAATCATTTCTCAGACAGGGGAGCCTTATCTACTGGCTTCCCTGAAACAAACAAAAGGCACACTACCAGCCCCACCATCGCCAGATAGGCATTAACCGTAAAAGCGCGATCAATCCCCGTAGAGATATCGGGAGCCATTGCCACAATTGTGGTATTCATACCCAAGCCTATTGCTCCCCCACCAATCTGGAACATATAGAGAATTGCTCCCGCCAAGCTCGCTCGCTCCGGCGCTACAACCGTAATTGCGGCAGTAGTAATAGCAGAGTAAAACAGGCCAATACCCGCCCCGAGAACCACCAGTCCCGGTACCATTTGCAAAAAAGTTGTTTCTTTATGCAAATGAGAAAGCATAAACATACCAATACACATGGCAATGGTGCCCGCTGAGACAATCGTTTTTGCACCGAGCGTTTCGTAGAGCCCACCGGCAATAAAAGACACCAAACCAAATGAGACCATCATAGGAAGTAGCCCCATTCCCGAATACATCGCCGAGTGATTATGGACCTTACTCAAGTATTGGGGAACGTATACAAGGGCGGCAAAGAACACCACAGACAGCAACAAGGTAGCTATACCTGCGGCAAAGAAACCGTGATTCGTTGCTACATCTACGGGAATTAACGCATCTCTGCCCACATGGCGCTCAACCAGGATAAACGCCCCCATAAACAGTAAGGTGGCTAGTGCCAAGACAATAATCACCGGGCTCTTAAAGCCGATATCCACGACTAAATCCAGCGCCAGCAGAAGGCAAAACAGCGATGTGGTCAGGGTGATTACACCACCGTAATCAATACGCTCAGTGACATTTTCCGGTGTGTCATCCGGGATAACCTTCCAGCAGACCCAAAATGCCAATGCAGCCACCGGCAAGTTGATAAAGAAAATCCAGCGCCAGCTCAATAAGTCTGTAAGAATGCCCCCCAATACCGGACCAATTGCATTCGCAGCGGCACACATGCCCATCACCAAGCCCCCAGCAAAGCCCGAGCGATCCTCCGGTAACATCCCGTAGATCAGCCCCAGGATTGCCGGCCACATAAGGGCACTACCGATCCCCATCAATCCCCGCGCCGCCAACAGCATTGGAATATTGGTAGCTATGCCGCCGAGGAGGGAGAAAAATGCAAAGGCGGCCATGCCGAGGAAAAAGATTTTGCGCCGGCCAAACATATCCGCCAAACGCCCGCCCGAGATCAGCAGCACCCCAAAAGCCAGTGTATAGCCGTTGATAATCCATTGGGTGGTGGTGATATTGGAGTTGAAGTCTTTTTCGATGGCTGGAATTGCTACGGAAAACGCAGTGAGGTCATTTCCGATCAGAAAAATTGCCAAGCTTAGGGCAAACAGTCCCAGTACCTGAATTCTGGTCAGTTTAGTTTTCTCATCTGCCATGTTTCGAGTCCAGCCACAGAGTTCGGTTTTACAAGTGTGGCTCAAACTCGGGAAACGGCAGGGACACTAACTATGGCCCCTGCTGGCAAACAAAATGGTGAGGGCCTGCGACTAACGCTCACCTGAAGTGTCTTGAAAGAACTCCTCTACAGGCTGGTAATCCGGATTGGCACCACAAGAACCCCGCACTACCAGCTCGGTAGGTAGTACATCTGGCATCGCCGATTTTCCAGAGAGAAGTTCCATCATTTTCTCCACCATCAATTCACCACCTCGGTGGATGTTCTGGCGAACGGTTGTCAGAGGAGGGGTAAAAAACGGCGCGATTGGGATATCGTCAAAACCCACTATGCCGACATCTTCCGGCACCTTATAGCCACGGGCCTGTAGCGCTTTTATCGCCCCCATAGCGATACTGTCACTGGCGGCGAAAATGCCATCAAAACTAAGCCCTTCCTGCGCAACCAGGTCGATAATGGATTGATAACCACTTTCACTGGAGAAGCCGGCGGTCAACTGCCTGGTCGTGCCAGACAGATCAGCTTCATTGAGCGCGGCACAGTAACCTTCAAAGCGCCCATTGACCTCCGGGTGAGCTGTGTCGCCGAGAAAGAGAATTCGCCGCCGCCCCAAGCTCATTAAGTGCTCGGTGGCCTGACGCCCGCCCATTTGATTGTCACTACTGACGATGCAATATTCGGCCCCCTGCCTTGAGGTCCCTCCCCAGACAACAAGAGGGTCCCCCTGCTGCTGCAGATCACGAAGTGGGGTATCGTCCACCCCCTGGCCAATCACAATAACGCCATCAGCCCGCCTGGAACTCATCAGATAAGAATGCCAATCCGAGCGGCTGGCAATACTGCTGGAAAACAGTAAATCGTATTTATGCACTGCGAGGCGATCGGCAATTGAACCAATCATATCGATCATAAATGGATCAGAAAATGTCTGGCCACCACTGCGCCCCGTATTAATCACAACCGAAATTGTATGGCTGCGTTGCAGGCGTAAGTTTCGCGCGCTCTCATTGATTTTGTAATTCATGGAGCTCGCGATTTTTTGAATACGCTCGCGAGTCTTTTCGTTAATCAATGGATTATCGTTCAGCGCTCGCGAAACAGTAGATTCAGAAACTCCCGCCAACCGAGCAATATCGGACATGGAAACGGGAGAGGAGGACCCCTTGGGCATGGCGTACTTCACCTTGTTCGCGGGAAAAATGCCATCTTAGGCCCGTCGCCCAAGTTTGTAAAACCACCCTGCTACCCAGCCAGGGGGGCTGAGGCCTCAAGCGTCTCATCCCCCCGCTCTACGGCGCGACGGAAAAAGAACAGGGTAATCAGAATCACTGTGATGGGTACCAAGGATAAGTAGAAAGCCACCTGGCCATCAAAGGCCTCGAAAACCGACCCGGTAATCAGTGAGCCAGTTGTACCGCCCAGCGCAGAAAAAATCACCAGTAAACCTGTCATTGCAGAGTGCTGGTGGGGGGGCAATGAACTGAGCATCACAGAATTGATAGCTGGATACACAGGTGCCATAAACAAGCCAATCAGCGGTAAAACAAAAGCTGCCACTGGGGCACTAAGCCAGTTTACATCGGGATTCGCCACAATATTACTCGCCAGGGGCAGGCTAACGACCACCAGTAATCCCATCGCAACTAAGCACACATTCAGCATCGGGTACCAGTGTACTTTGCGCATCATCACACCGGCACCAAGTCGCCCCAACGCCAGCCCTGCGGCAAAGATACTTGCAGCCTGAACACTCATCGCAGCGGGCAGCTTAAGAATTTCATTATTAAAAGTCGGCAACCAACTTCCTATCCCCTGCTCAATCAATACATAGAAAAATACGGAGATCACGTAGATGTACACCAGGGGTTTGGCCATCAACTTTATCATCGCGATAAAGTCCTGTTTCGGGCTAGCCTCTTCGATTCGCGCCCCGGATTCATCCAACTCTGTGCACCAGAGCAAAACAAATGCAATCACACAGATCACCGCCAACACCCAATAGACATTGAGCCAGGCAGTCGACCCTTGGTTCGATGAATCAATAAATGCGCTAAACAGCCAGTAGCCACTGAGAACCCCCACCATAAACACCCCCTCCAGGGTGTTTAGAAGGCTCGCATGTGCGCTGCGGCCCTGCGCTAACAATCCCACGGTGGAGTATGCGGCAACCTTTACCAATGCGAACGCAACACCCACGGACAAGAACAGTAACTTCGCCGTCCAAAACCCGGGTAACAGGGGCATAGCTGTACAAGCCAGGGTGACGATTGCCAATCCCGTCAGCATCGCCCGCTTAAACCCCAATCGGGGAAGCTGGGAAGCAATCAGGAAAGACACTATACCGATGGGGATATCCTTGAACCCCTCCAGCACACTCGCAGCAGATTTACTCACCCCATAGGTATTGATTACCTGCAGGATCACCGTGCCTACGCTGTTCAACAAAATGGCAAAGACAAAGTAGATAGCGAATAGAGATAGGAGTATGCGCTGATTCTTCATAGTGGATTCTATCTGGCTCTGTGGTTTAGGCAGTCAGCCGTACCAACCTGTTATTGTACATTTTTTACCCAGACCTTGTGGAGAAAGGCGACTTCTCCCCAATGCCTGAAGATACCCAGTATGTATCAGTCAGACAAAAATTTGCAATCGTTTGCATAAAAACCAATGAAAATTTGGGAATGCCTTATGCAGATCAGTCACAAATTAACTGGCAATTGACCCAGAAAAAGAAAATAACCTCTATTTTTCAACAGGTTACAGACTTTTCGGAAATGAAAATCAGGTCTATCTTCTAGTAACAGCCAGGCTTAACTCCAGGTCTGCAATCGATTGCAAAAAGATATCAACTACGGATAGACTGAATGCCAGTTGCCGAAGGCCCAGCAGGCCCGGCCCTAGGACCCAATCTCCAATCCAGTGAAAGTGGTATGAAGCAAAAACAACAAATCAAACACAAGATCCACCCCTGGGACTTGGTGGAGGATACCTTCCAGCCCGAAGATTACAGCCTCAACGCCACCCTATTCTCCCTCGGTAATGGCTATATCGGCTTGCGCGGTACCTTTGAGGAGGGTTTCGATCCAGAACCCTTTACAGATGGTTGTTACCTGAATGGAGTCTACGCCAGCGAACCTATCACCTATGGTGAGTCTGCTTATGGCTACGCGCGCAACAACCAGAGGATGTTGACGGTTCCCGACGGTAAGACCATTTATATCAGCTTGGATGGAGAACGCTTTAATCTCGCCCAAGGCGAGCTGCTCAACTACGAGCGTCGCCTGGACATGGCCGCGGGGATCAGCGAGAGAAAACTCACTTGGCGCTCCCCAAAAGGAAAAACCATTGAACTCAAAGTGCAGCGCCTGGTTTCCCTCAGTGAGAAAAACCTATTAGCTCTGCAACTGGAACTCACTCCCATCGATTTTGACGGAGAGGTACACCTGCAATCCTGCCTTGATGGTGACCTTGCCCAAGCAGAACGCAGTGAGGACCCACGCCTAGCCTCCCCTATTGATCGGGGAGATATCGAATGGCTGGAAAATACAGCTGAAGATGGTTATTTGGCCCTGCCTCTATCCGTTAAGAGCAGTGGCTTCTCTATACGATGCGCAGCCCTGCACCTTTGTGAGAGTGACAGCGATTACACGTCCAATAACCTCCGCAGTGAAGACTGCGTCTCGGTTGACTATCGCTTTGCTGCCCGCCGCAACACCCCTATTCGCCTAACCAAGTACGTCGCTTACTTTGCACAGCAAAATGCTGAGCCGATATCAGCAGACGAATTGCATCATTACCTGGAGCGCTGTGCGGCTAAAAGTTTTGCGAACCATGTCGAAACCCAGCGTATACAAATGGACAATTTCTGGCTTGAATCCGATATTCAGGTCAGTGGAAATGATGCCCTGCAACAGGGAATACGTTTCAACCAGTACCACTTGTTCCAATCCTTAGGTCGGGATGGCAATACCAATATTGCAGCCAAAGGACTTTCCGGTGACGGCTATGACGGCCACTATTTCTGGGATACAGAAATCTATGTACTACCGTTTTTCCTCTACACCCAACCCGAATTAGCGCGCGGCCTACTGGAATACCGCTACTCAATCCTCGATGCCGCACGAAAAAGGGCGAGGGAGATGTCGATTCAAAAGGGAGCACTGTTTCCCTGGCGCACCATCGGCGGTGAGGAGTGCTCAGCCTATTACCCGGCAGGCACTGCGCAATACCATATCAATGCGGATATTGCCTACGCCGTACGACATTACTGCCGGGTTACCGGTGATGTCGATTTTCTGCGCAACAAGGGCGCAGAAGTCGTGATAGAGGGCGCGCGTATGTGGTTGGAGATTGGCCACTTCAACGCACTTCGCGACAACCAGTTCTGTATCAATGAGGTTACCGGACCAGACGAATACACCGCCCTGGTTGACAATAATTTCTACACAAACCTGATGGCCAAGGCCCATCTTGAATATGCTGTTGAAGTATTACAGTGGTTAAAATCATTCGATCCTGCAGCGTGCGATGAGTTAACCCAGCGTATTCAACTCGGCAAACAGGAAATTGATAACTGGGCCAAGGCCGCAGAAAGCATGTATCTGCCCTACGATGAAAAGCAGGGTATACATTCTCAAGACGATAGTTTTCTAAACAAACCCCGCTGGAATATTGCCGAAACGCCAGCCGATCAATTCCCGCTGTTACTTCACTATCATCCCCTGGTGATCTATCGACACCAAGTTTGTAAGCAGGCGGATGTCGTTCTTGGCCTGTTACTGGAAAGTTCAGAATTTTCAATTGAGCAGAAGCGTCGGGATTTCGACTTCTATGAACCGCTCACCACGCACGATTCCACTTTATCCGCTTGTATTCACAGCATTATTGCCAGTGAAGTTGGGTATCCGGATAAAGCGCTGAACTATTTCCAGCAAGTTGCGCGAATGGATCTGGATAACCACCACAACAATACCCAGCACGGCATACACACTGCCTGCATGGGGGGTACCTGGATGTGTATGGTCCAGGGATTTGCAGGAATGCGCCTGCACGGCAATGAACTCAACTTTAATCCATATCTGCCCAATGGAATGGACGGCTATCGTTTCCGGTTGCAATTCCGTGGCCGCACGATCGCAGTCGATGTCGATTCTTACAGCGCCAGGTACACCTTGGTGAAAGGTGAAGCACTCAGTTTTCATCACGGCAAGCAAATTCTATTCCTGGAGACACCAGGGCAAACAGAAACCATTCAAATAGCACCGATGGAGGAGGTATCCTGATGATCTATCGTGCAGCAATCTTTGATCTCGACGGCGTTATTGCAGACACCGCACGTCTCCACCTGATCGCATGGCAACAGCTGGCTGAAGGGCTCAACCTTCCCTGGACAGCGGATACTGAAGAGCGCTTAAAGGGCCTGGAAAGAATGGCTTCCCTTGAGGTGATTCTCGGGGAAAAAAGCAGCAATTACACTGAAGAAGCAAAAATCGCACTGGCTGCTAGAAAAAACAGCCGCTACCAGGAATTAATTCGCAGCCTCTCTCCCGCAGACTTGTTACCGGGCGCCGGTGAACTGCTCGCATGGTTAAATTCTCAGCATATTCCGGTTGGCCTCGCCTCAGCGAGTAAAAACGCGCCGGCGGTACTGGAAGCCCTGGGAATATCCCGTTGCTTTTCTGTTATTGCAGACCCAGAAAAATCTGCACCTAAACCTGCACCAGATATATTCCTAGCCGCCGCCAAAGGCCTCGGAGTTGATCCAGAGTTTTGCATTGCTTTTGAGGATGCGCCCGCAGGAGTCAGTGCAATTAAGTCCGCTGATGGTATGACGGCTGTAGGCATAGGTAATCCAGATTCGTTAAAGGACGCAGACTATACGCTGGACAGTCTGGAACAATTTGTGCCAAATGATTTCTTTCTATCAGCACTAGCAGAATCAGGTATGCGCCAAAGTAAAGGCTTGGCTGTTAACGAATAAACTGAGATAAGCACAAGAGTGAAAGCCTATTTATAGAGCAAGTATTTAGCTCCGATAGAGTCTTTCTACCAAATTGCTATTCCATTATTAATAGCTAAAGGCTGCTACTCCTCTACAACTTACATATTGCTTTGGAGATGTAAAAAGTAGCAGCCATACTGATTAGAGACATTCAACCTCTAATTTTCAAAGCAAGCGCCCTCAACAGCATCAGCCGTATTCCCAACCCAAGAGTTCACACATGGAAAGTTGTTATCGCCAAGGTCCGCATTATTATTGTTAGTCGCTTCATTACTAACAATGGTATTGCCTTCTTGACCGTCATCGCAAACAAAAGTATCTCCCGGTAAATAAACACCAGTTGCAGTATTAGTAATTTCCACTCCATTGCCTTCTACAACATTTTGCGAGATAACATTCCTATCACTACAAACAATCACTCCATACTGATCAAAACCAGATACCATATTCGACAAAATATAAGAGCTGTCCGCACCCACTTGAAGAATTACCCCCCAGGCTCCACTAGCACTGGTAGATGTAGATACTTCATTTGCAATAAGTGTAGAATTACTGCCGTTTATAGCTACTCCAATTTCCGTAGTTTCAGAGATTACCGAGTTAGACAACGTATTATTGTCTGACACAAAAGCCACTGAAACGGCATTGCCCTCAAAGGCTATACCTGTCACCGTATGCGCCCCGCTTCCTATTGCCTCTACACCGAACCCACAACCTTGCACCTTGCCATTTGATAAAGCTCCCCCAGTGACAACAGCTCCAGTGCCATCTAGAAATATCCCATCAACATCAAAATCACAATCAATAGTAAATCCATTTAAATCAAGATAACCGCCAGGTCCGACGACCGTCAGTGCAAGGTCAAACGCTGATGAACAAGACAAATCCTCAGTGAGAACTTCAGCTGTAGTAATGACATCACCACAGGAGACATCAGCCTTTGCGCCGTAGGATGTAATCAATACACATCCTGCAAACAACATACGAATCAAACCTGAAGGCCGTTTGATGTATCTATCTTTCATAAAATCTCCTCAAACGAAATTATAAATGCCCACCTATAAAGTAGACCTAACCCATATTGGTCTAAATTTGAGAATCAACCATGAGAAATTATTCTCAACGAAAAAGTTATCAGCTTAAGGGGCCTTACTTCGCCTGATAAAACGGGGGCGGATATTCTTTAGTTACCAGGGAATCAGCAATACCAACAACTATTAAGGAGCCTCTGAATAACTCCGTAATGCCTCTGCGGGTCTTGAAGGCTGCAGATGTTAGGCGCAGCTCGCCGCGAATGGCCGTAGCCCTTTGCAAGAGCTGCAACGCAGCAGCTGTGGCCTTCAAGGCCCGCCCTTCGGGGCTTGCAGAGCGATTCACGGAGTTATTCAGAGGCTCCTTAAATACATTGCTATCACGGCAATACTTGGCTCAATGAAACAGCACAACTTTTATCATAAGTGCCAGTTATATTTTGAAACCAGCATTTAGACAAGAAGGTTGTTTTCATGCCCTAGACATCAGCAGAAAACAACTCCAAGCTAAAATAACATTGCCACTCGATACTATTAGATAATCTAGTGGCAGATCGATAAAATCCTATTGTTCAATAAATCTTATCAGGGAGGGATCTATCTTGCAGATACAATCTGTTATTGGATCTCCAACATCAATCAATTTAAAGTCACAAAACTCGAACCCAGGCCCCACCGAACAACCCACAAGCACAGGGCCTGAAATTGGCTCTGCAGCCTGCCAAGCGCCAGCAGGAACAACACAGCAAAATGTATTATTCTCTGCAGAAATTTCAATCTTTTGCAAACAGCTATCCTCCTCAGTCCAAATATAGAGAAACAAGCCGTCCCCCTGATATAAGTTCCAAATCTCATCAGATTCGACCCGGTGAAATTTCGACACTTCACCTTTCTGTAGGGAGAAGTAAATATGCGTCAATGCGCTTCGCTTCTGCCCATCCTCTCTTGTTACTATTGAGTTCGACTTAAACACCTGAAGAAACTTCCCGCCTTCAGGATGATCAATTAAGTTATCAGGCTTCATGGACTGATCAGCACCTTGAAATTAGAACTAGAAATATATTTATACTATATTATCTACATAATATGTCAGTGAAATTTAATCCCTATGGAACAATAAGTATAATAGTTGAGCAGATACTAATTTAAACACAGGCTCACCCAATTAAAATTAGGGTGAGCCTTTTAGACATCCTTACCTTAAGCAATCAGGATTGGCATTAATAAAAGTATTTCCAAGCCAAACGTTGGTGTTACTGCATGCATTTGCATTTAGTTCTTCCAAGTCAAAATCCGTATTATTTTCGGATGTATTGTTAAGGATATAATTAAAAAACTGATTATCCGCTTCCATATAGATACCTACCGAACCATTCATCTCAGAGGTATTCTGGCTATAGTTACCGAAGCTGGAATCAGCAATATAAATTCCATATCGATTATTGTCATAAATATAATTCTGGGTTAAATTTGGGGCATCACCATCCAACTGAATCCCATCTAACAAATTACTTTCGATATTATTCGAAATTAAGGTATTTCTTAGCCCCGTAACTAATATACCAGTATTACCATTACCATTAGCACTTGAATTAGTAATTAGATTAAAGTCGCTCGATACCGCCAACCCTACAAAGTCATTATTGTTAGCAGAAATATTGGTTACATTATGAAATCCGTCACCAGCCAATCTAACCCCTGTCTGGCAGAATGATATAGTACCTGCGCCCTCCAAATACCCCACAAGACCGACAACATCTATGCCTATTGCAGAATTATTGTCACAAGTAATGGTATGACCATTCATATCCAGGCCACCAGTTGGGCCAACAATGGTTATCGCGATATTGTCTGTACATACCAAATCATCATCCAAAACTTCTCGGGTGTTAATGGTATCACCACAATCAACCGCCGATGCAAGCCCGGATATTAGCAAGCAAAAAGCACCTGCAAATATAGATAAAGTACACTTCATACCTTGTAACTGCCATATAGCCATCTTACTACCCTCTATAAAATCAGTTAATAATGACCTTCTCCTGAACAGAGTGTGATCCAGCTTGCTAAAAGGGCTATAAGAAATTTCTCTTAAAGAAATGGCAACTAAGTACGGAGTCTAAACATCTGTGAATGGTAAATAGTGGCTATCTACGCCAATTAGACAAAACGCAAGAAACAGTGTTGGATATGAAGCCAGTGGGCCTTTACATGGGAAGTTTAAGGGGGCGGTACTCATTACCCTCCTTTTCCCTCCCTTAAAAAAGGCTCTGCACAAATCTACCGCTAGCCTGATTACTGTTATTGCTCTTTATCTCAAGTAACTTTGACACCTTTAATAGTATAAATTAGCGGAATCTCATGTCCTTTAAAAGGCAGGTAGTATTTCCCCTTCTCACGCTCCTCCATGCCATCAAAACAGTTGTAAGGGCTATACGGGTATTCTTTTAGTTGAGTGATTTGAATACCATATTTTAATAATGCACTCACAACATCGCTAATCGGATGTGACCAGGTGGCTAGGGTAGACTTGTCACCCCGATCATTCTCTGTATAGGTACCCTGCTCTTCAATATCTGGATCGGCTCGATGAAAGTATGTGTAACCAGAGAAAATATCATAAAATGGATGAAATTCTGCGATGTAGAAAGTCCCCCCCGGCTTTAAGCATTGAGCAACAACTGATGCCCATCGTTCAATATCCGGCAACCAACAGAGTGCGCCGTAGGAAGTAAAGACGATATCAAATTCTTTATTGTTTGACTCTCCAAAACTGTAGATATCATTACAGATAAACTCTCCATGTAAACCTGAACGGTCAGAAAGAGCCTGTGCTTCAGTAATGGCTACAGAAGAAATATCAACTCCCGTCACCTTCGCCCCCAATCGAGCCCAAGATAAGGTATCCAAACCAAAGTGGCACTGTAAGTGGAGTAAACTTTTTCCAGACACACTACCTATATCTGAAAGCTCGACTTCATTTAAAGTAGATTTTCCGCTTAGAAATCCATCAATATTATAAAATTCAGACTTAACATGAATACGGGTGCGGCTATCCCAGGAGTGTCGGTTAATTTCAAAAAAATCCATAACTCACCTTCTAATTACTTATATTTATCGATTCTATTTAATTATCAAGGGTAAGAAATTTAAATTTACTTGTAAGTCCTATTCCGTTATGCCTCAAGTTCAAGAAAACTAAGATTGCCAATCATTCTAACTATATATTTTTAGCAATGCTCCAGTCACAAAACGCCCTATTGAACTAAATTGCAAGTACAGATCATGATTTACTATAAAGCAGGCTAAGAATCTTTGAGAAAAGCCCTAAATGGGGGCAATAGAAGGTAGAATCCTTAATCTACGATTGATTATCCTCATCATATCTTAGGCGCGCTCTACGAATCTCGGGATGATGTTCATCTGCCCAAGAGACTAACTTCCACACAGCTGCAGATAACCCCCTTCCCAGGTCAGTTAATTCATACTCCACTTTAACTGGAACCTGCGCAAAGACAGTACGGAGTACAAAACCATCGCGCTCTAAGTCGCGCAGGGTTTGCGTCAACATTCGCTGTGAAATCCCTTCAATGCGCGACTTCAGGGAGTTGAATCGATCTGGACCATCAACAAGGGCAAACAATATCAGGATGGACCACTTGTCACCAATTTGAGCTACCACATTGCGAACGGGACATTCATCATCATTCACAAACACGCGTCTCTCACTATTTTTATTCTGCTTCCCCACCCTTCCACTCCATAGGTTATCAAAAAGTAACTTAACCACTTAATAGTGCCTTATTGGCAACCAACTCTCAAGTGAGTAACCTAGTATAAATAAGTAACTTAACCCGAAATCACCTATAGACCCATATAGATATATACCCTGTTATGACCCAAGCTCTCTTAAACAAGGCCCTCACCCAATACGCCTCCAATAGACCCTCAACCGCTGACGATATATTTACACCGCAGTTTGTCTCTGTAGGGAAATTTAACATTCGCTTTCTACGCAAGGAAAAACCTCAGGCTCCCAGCCTACTACTGCTGAATGGTCTACCCCAAAGTATTCGCATGTGGGAGTCATCCATTGAAGCATTTAGTGAAAAGTTTGATGTGCTAGCCTTTGATATCCCAGGATTTGGCTTATCAAAAGCAGAGGAAGGAGATATGTCTCCAAGCAGCCTGAGCGCAGCCCTTGTTCAAATAATGAACCATTTTGGCATCAAGCAGGCCCACCTGGTAGGGCCGGATGTGGGTGTGCCTATTGCTTTAGCGGCCGTTATTAACCACCCTCAACGATTCTTGAGTCTCAATATCTTTGACGGCCCAGGCACCTTCCCTCCAAAACTCTCTCCTATTCTTATGGCCGTTGTCAGATCCCGAATGGTTCGCTGGATAGCAAAAGGCTTAAACAAGAAGTCAGTAATGAAAACCAACTTCCTGACTGCCGTCAAAGACGGCTATCACAACTACAAACCCAGCAAACGAGCTATCCAAGAGTACTATGACATAGCCTTTGATAATGACAGTCACAAGTGCGCCATCAGTTTCTTTGGAAGCTATTCGAAAGAGCTTCCATGGATTGAGAGAAAACTAAATGGTATTAAAGTTCCGACATTGATCACTTGGGGCAAGAGAGATCCATTTGTTTTAGTGGATAATGCGACTGCCTTATCCAAGCATATCCCCAATAGCAAGCTAGTTATATTTGACAACGCATCTCACTTCTCATCGGATGATGCTGGACAAGAGTATGTTGACTTGATAATCAATTGGGTAGATGGCGGCTTCCTTGAGCATCGTGACGCATGAGTTTTTAAATATTCTAAGAACAAATACCTAATCACTAACTGAATTCAAGGTGGCGTTAAACAATTTCGCCACCGATATATTAATGGGGCTCAACTACCATCATTAGAGCGCCCTTTATCAAATTGGTTTTTTAACTCATTAACTTTGACTCTGATTCAGCATCATCCTTCCCCTTTTTGGCCTTAATCTGTGAAACACCAATCAATGCGCGGCCTAGGTCTGAAGCATAAAATCCCGCAGCCAATATTACGAAGGCGCCAAATAATGTAATTCCATCAGGCAGATCTCCGAAGATTACAAAGCCAATAACAATAGCCCAAAATAGTAAAGCGTAACTAAAGGGCTGCAAAATAGAAGCTGGAGTAAGTGCCAGTGCCTTAATCAGTAAATAGTGGCCCATTGCACCTAAGAGCCCATTTAAAATCAACAATTGCCACCCTGATACTGTCGGCTCTACCCAATAAAATGGTGCTAAGCATCCAAAAATAATAAGACCCATGGTCGCGGTATAGAAAACGGTTGTATCGGCACTATCAAAGTGTGAAACACGGCGTGAAAGCACTTGATATGCGGCCCATAGGATAGCTCCCAAGATGGGGACCAAGGTTTGCCAACCCATCATTCCCATTCCAGGCCTAATGATAATAAGGGCACCTATAAATCCGGCCGCAACACTTACCCAGCTCCTTGTATCTATCCTCTCCCCTAAAAACCATCCAGCCATTAATATTGCGAATAATGGGGCTGTCGCAGCTATAGCATGCACATCAGCCAAAGACATCATACTAAAAGCAAAAACAAATACTGACACCTCAAGTGCGAGAACAATAGAGCGGGCTAATTGAGTGCCAAATATTTTACTTCGCACTAACTCCAAGCTCCCTTTGAGTCCCGCCAAGCTTATAACGATGAAGAAAAATATCGCGAAACGAATCGCCATTATTTGAACGATAGAATAGTTCTGAACGAGAAGCTTACCTGTTGCATCCATACCAGCCAAACAGAGCATTGCCAAAATAGTCAGAATAATTCCACGACCGTCTTTAAACTTCACTTTAAACTCTCTAATAACAACTATAGTTTCTATTGAAGTGTGGCATTTCCAATCTACATACCAAGTTTATCGCCCCAAAACCCTACTGTAATCTTAGGCTGGTACTACCCTATCCTCTCTCTTATATATCTCCCAAAGAACCTTCTACCTGCGTGGCTCTAAGCTGAGTATTTTGAGTATTTATTTCGCTGAGAAAGATTGAGTTGGTCTCTTCTGCTAACTTAACGGCTCGATCTGAAGCACTCATTGCACCCTTTAGTTTTCCGCCCAACTTATAGGCAGTTGCCAAACTATCCCATAAAATCTCAGAATCGGGAAATTCCTTAGCTCCCTGCTCTAGGATCTCAATCCCCCAATCAGTCTTACCTTCATAGGCCGCTTTAAGCCCATAGACATTATATTGATGTACAGAAAGTGGGAATAAATAGCCATACTCATCAACTTTAGAACTATAAAACTCTTTTAATTCATTTAAAGACATAACATCAATTTCAGGCACAGCATTCCAACCAGAGAAAACTGCTTGCAATCCCTTTGCATTGCCTACTAACGGTGTACTGTCGTGTGTTTCATTGCGGAATCGTGCATAAGAGACGTGCAATCCTGATCTTGGCATATCATTTAATGCTTGAAGCATACCGTTAAAAGCCGCCGGCATTTCATTTGGCTCATTTGCCATACTCAGAAACCATCTAAAAGGCTTATTCTCCTTACTTGCATGGCTACCCTTATAATCATCTATAAGAGATGAATCATCCCACCATAAACTGGGACTAATTGAAATTGCTGCATCAAACATAGATTCATTATTAATTGCCAAGTAACTAGTATATAGCCCAGAAAGTGAGTGACCTGAGATAATAGAATATGGAGAAATTCGATATTTCTCACTCAAGATTCCTGAGAATTCGTCTTCCAAGAATTTTGTCAGTTTGTCAGCTTTGCCTGAGCGCCCCGCGTAGGCTTCGAGCTCAGTGGGAGTAAAATATGCGAGCCGATTCTGAGTGCTGATACCGACCACTATCATTTCAGGTATAACAGCATAGGTACTATAAAAATGTACACTAGACGCCATATGATTAAATTGCGTTGAGCCATCCAATATCACTAGTAGAGGATAAGAAAAACTCTCAGAATGGTGATAGGTATCCGGTAAAGATACGCGAGCTGTAACCTCCTCCCCCAGGATCTCTGAATCTATACGAAAATGTGCAACCTCCCCTAAGACATTAGCCGAAAAGAACAAAAATAAAACAAATATACTTCTCATTCAAATACCCTTTTATTACAACCCAACTTACCAGCCCACAGTTTCTAACTCTGTCTTATCACTCGGAGTAATCATGTGTGAATACCGGTAGATTATCGCTAATACTGCACCAAGAGGGCATCTCACTAACCCACATGTGACCAGATATACTAACTTCAGGATTATCATCAAGTAATCCCAGACGAATCCGACAGAGATTAGACTGGGATTCCACCTCAACAAAAATCGGGGCAAAGCAAGTGGGACAATAGTGCCGAGTTTTTCCTGGTTTAGAAATATATTGTAAAAGCTTCTGGGGAGAACTAATAATCTTAAACTGACTCTTATTCACCAATGCTACCACTGAATAATCAGCTCCACTTAGTTTTCTACATGTTTCACAATAACACTTGCGAACATCCAGTGATTTCTCATTAACTACAAATTGGACACTTTTACAGTGGCAGCTACCATTGATCATATTAAACCTCCAACTCAAAATAATGGCTTAAGGTATCTATTCGAGCTGTGCAGATTACCATTAACCTTATAAAAGGTAATAGTTATCGATAAAAGCCCCATTTTGAGCACACTGAAGTTTGATGACAAGACTAAGATAAACAGAGTCCCAGTGGTAAATTAGCCATGAAAGATGAGAGCAACCCAAACCTCTTAGGCTGCACAGGAATAAAGCGCCAGGATCTAACTTATCCCGGCACTAGTACGCTCTTAATTTTCAGTTACTGTAGAGGAAAGCTTGAAGTGGCTGAGAGCCTTTTCAGCAATTTCTTTACCATATTCCTGCACAAAGTGGCCCGCCTCCGCTATTTTGAGAGGCTCGGGGCAGTTTTTGATGGTTCCCCTCAGCAACTCCATCACTTTCTCACCAAGTACAAAGTCCCTCATTCCAATCGCCATAAAGCTCTCACCACCCCAGCTCCTAGACCAGAATTCTCGAGCCCTTACCCCTAGCTCTGCTCCCTCCATATCAGGATCAACCGGTACAATTGACGGGAATCGACGAACGCCAGCCTTATAGCGGTTGTCTGGAAAAGGCGCATCATAGGCTACTATATCGAATAAATTGACCTCAGATTGAGCATCATTGGCAATGAGCCCTCCCACAGGGATTTCAGGCACATTGACAGAGAAGTTCCGCCAGTGGTAGAACCCCTCTGAAGCACCATCCCCTGCTGCGATAGCCGTATTCATTACCAGTAATCGGGTAAATCTATCCGGCATATCCATTGGAAGTGTCAATCCCAGAAGTCCACCCCAATCCTGACAAACCAGCGTAATATTCTTAAGATCCAAATGCTCAATCAAACGCATCAGGCTGTTACGATGGAAGTTAAAAGTGTACACATCTTCATTGACGGGCTTATCTGAGCGACCAAATCCAAACAAATCTGGAGCAATTACCCGGTGTCCTGCCTCAACAAAAACTGGGATCATTTTTCGATATAAGTAACCCCAACTGGGCTCCCCATGGAGACAAAGAAAGGTGGTATCCGAACCCTTCTCCCCCTCATCGATATATGCCATACGCATAGAATCATAGCCTTCCAGGCTATCAATATAGTTAGGAGTATACGGAAAACCCGGTAGTAAAGAAAAACGCTCCTCAGGAGTTCTCAATCGTTCAATAGACATCGGCAACCCTCTTTTAGTTGAAAGTTAAGTTAGCGCCTTGCTTCTGAAAAGCTAGATCAGTGGGAATCCAAAGATCATCCATTGTGGCGCTTCTATCGGTGCTTCAAATCTGAAAAGGTAACTGTAGAAAAATACCTATTATCCTACTAGATAATAAGGATAAATATGCTCCTAAAACATGGCATGGTCTCTAATTTTTACATTTAGAAACCTTATTAGGCGCCAGATCACTTAAATTACCTCATAATGCCAATCTGGCAAGTCTGAAACTATTGAGCTAAGTACAGCCGATTAATCAAACTTCTTACCATTAAAAACATGTTAGATGTATTGAAATACCCATCTGGATGTAAGCTGTCTACCAGCAATATATCTCAATTATCAGTGAACAGGAATTGAGCCTAGGAGAAATTAGGCTACAAAAATCACTGGGATGCATATATCACTGTAAGAACAATATCTCTCATGACTATGAATCATGGACAACACCTCAATACACTTTACCAAAGCCCGCCAAGATCCAGCCCCTTTTCACTGGAGAATCCATTTCTACTTCCCTGGCGAACAGGGTTTTGGGTGCTGACTCCATGATTTTATACCCCCTATTATCAACATAAGTAACTAAAGCAACATGGGCAATATATCCTTTTTCAGTCTTTCTATAAAAAACCAAATCCCCCAACTGCGGCTTATAAGATGCTGGTTTCAAAGATTGAATTGACTGGAAATAGGAATATAGATTTCTTGCTCGGCGATGGAAAAATGGATTCTCTGGATTATTACCATTTCGAGCATCATAAAAATTTGGATTTTCTACAAAACTATCTCTCAATAAGACCTGAAATGAATATCCAGCCATTCCGTAAGCGATATTAGGTACATCACTACAGACAATAAATCCAAGTTTCCCTCCTATATTATTATACATCCCCATCAGTGGATCATAAGGCGTAAACCAAAGAGAATATGCATTATCGACAACCAGATTAACATTTGGAAGGCCATGATGATTGGTAAAACTTCTTTCCCCCTTATAGGTAGAAAAATAGACGAGCAGTGGTATTGCCAAAACAACAACAAGAAAGCCAATAAATTTTTTCATATTACCAAAAATGTACCAACCCAAAATCACTAATACATATGAAACATTACTAAACTAATAATAGGTGGGGGAAAAGAGTACAGCTAACAAACCCTTACGCCACCTTAATGCCACTTTTAAGTCCGAACGTCAACATACAGCTAGCAATAGGAATTGGGGTAACTTCTCATAACTTAATAGAACTATCTCCCACTGCCAATTTAAATTTGTATACGAACGTTAAGGTTTCACACCTGCAATGACCTTAGGGATCTCCACCTCGACTCTAATTTCGCTTCATGAAAGCAGTTTAACCACATACTTTATTGGGGAGCCTCCGGAAGGATTTGGGTTAGACCACAAAGATCGAAGCTTCATTATTTGTATGGATTTGAAAATGGATTGTAGTTAAATTTTTCAGGCAATAAAAAAGCCGCACACTGGAGAAGTGTGCGGCAAAGCTTGGAAGCCTATGGGAGAGGCATGAGGTTAAAAATCGTACGCGAAGCTAAGCTTGATATTGCGCGGCAAGATGTAGCGGACATTGGACGCTAGCGGATCGCGGGGATCACCTTCGGTGATACCATCTTCATCAGTTAAGTTGTCCACAGCCAACTGGACAGTAATATCATTGATATAGGCCACTGCACCCAGATCAACTTTTGTATAGGCTGGCAAAGTTACTTCATTGCTGCTTCCATTAAAGCGATCACCTACCCGACTGATATCGGTATACACAGCCATATCAATGTTATTCAGTGTGAAATCATAATTCTGGCTCAGGCGCACCTGGTATTCAGGCTGACGCATAACCTGGTTGCCTTCATATTCACCACTCGTGATTTCTGGCTTTTGCAGGGTAGTATTTAACCCAAAGGTGAAATCTCCCCAGTGAACTTTACCGTCCAATTCGAGACCAAGCGCCTCAGTCTCTAAACGAGTACAGGTACTGCTGCCAATGATACAGTCAGGCATGCCCTGGGTTTCGTTGTAGAACAGAGTCGCAAAGAGGGAATAATCTTGCTCCTGCAATTTATAACCCAGTTCGTATTGGTCAATGTCGATCACAAGGTCAGACCCAGCAAGGAAGCTGTCACCGAACTCGCGATAAATGTCAAAGTCTGCGAATTTAAAGCCGGAATTTATACGGAAGAAGGTGCCCATATTTTCGGCAAAGGCCCAGTCCACTGCGGCAGTGTAAGCAGTACCATCTTCATCTGCTTTATAGGTGGTGAATTTGCCGTCTCGCTCACCATGGTCCACGGAGTAATTGGTTTTTCGGTTTGCGGAACGCACGCCCAGATCGAAGGTAAAGTCCCCTAAGTAGAACTCTCCGGCGAGATAAAGCGCGTTTTCTCGGGCATCACCCACAGCATCCACATCATATTTCCCATCACAAGTAGAAATATCTACAGATGTGTTACAGGCAAGATCACCAGTAAGCTCAGAGCCATCTGCAGTTCCTGTGATCAGCTCCCCATCTTGACCCAGTACGTAGTATTTCTGGTTACCCAGGGACCACCATTCATCAACTTCCCAGCTTGAGGTGTAATAACCGGCAGTTACCTTAAAGCTATCCCACTCTTTTGCCAGGCTAATGTCATTTGTCGTAGCCTCGATATCTTTGCGTACTACCCACGCGCCAAACTGCTGTACCACGGTGTCACTACTGAGTTCGTTTCCAGAAGCGGTAACTACAGGTTGATCCGTTAGGGCGTTCAGCGATACAGGCGAGCCATTAGGAACGAAACCCAAAGTGTCAGCATTACCCGCAGTAACTCCAAAGCGCTCGGTGAGACTCCAGCCATCCCCTAAGTCAAGCTCCAGGTAAGCACCGGCTACATTGCCATTCCAGCCGCGCCCTTCGCCCATATCGAAAGTTTCCCAGGTAGTTTCTGAGCCGCCATTACCGTCAGCCTGAGTAATAGGTACAGAAACCTTGCGATTACTGGGGCCTACCTGGGTGTAATCTGTTTCCAGAAATGCAGCATTGGGCAAATACCAGGTACCAGTATCTTTTGTATCCCGGATGTAAAAACCCGCTTTGCCGTTATCCATCTCTTTGGTGATATGCAGGGTAAATTGATGCCCTTCTTCCGCATCAAAACCCGCATCACGAATGCCAGGGGAGGAAGATACGTAGCCTCCAACCATGTAGTACACATCATCCGAAACCTTACCGGTCATCACGGCATCAGTCCGCTGCAGATCATAGTCAGATAAAGTGTACTTAAATCGCCCCTCAGTCTCTTCAGTACCTTCTTTTAAAATAAAGTTGGTAGTCAGACCTGGCTGGCCATTGGAGAAAACCGGATTGGGTCCACCGCGCAGAGCTTCCACTCGCTGAATAGTTTCATCGACACGAAATAGAGAAGAGTTTTCTAAAAATGAGAGTGTTGGCGCTGGATACAGAGGCAATCCATTCATGGATACCGTGACAAAGGGTGCATCACTACCGCCGGGGAAACCGCGAACATCGATATTTGCCCCAGAAACACCGCCAGAGCTCTCAACCCACAGGCCTGGAACGGACTTCAACAGATCTGCAGTACTTGAAGGAGAGGCTTTGCTAATCTCATCATCACTTAAAGTTGTGATAGAAAAGCTGGCATCCAGCTTACGCATGCCTGCACCGCCAGGGGTGCCTGTTGTGATGACTTCCTCCATCACCATATCGTTTTCAGGGCTAATTTCTTGGGCTGCGGCATAGCCGCAAAGACCAACGGAGAGCGCGGCCATGGATACGGCCTGCGCCAATGGTTTCTTGCTCATCAACTCTTCCCTCTCGTCGTCATTCTTATCTGTTCTGATACTTCGGTGCTATTTTTATAAAGCTTCATGCAATCGATTGCATAAAGAGTTGCTAAACGCTACTTGATGCACCGTGCTTTAACTATAATGTGCAAATGCAATCGATTGCAAATTGAATTGATGGATAGATTTGAGTGACTAGTCATCCGTAAGGCCATCGCAGATCAAGATTTGAGGGGTAGGGGCGGATTTTCTGCCATTGATAGAAGATCATATTTGGAAACTACACCCGGATGTTCTTAGATTTAGTATGTAGGGCTGTCCAAATGTGGCGCCAAATTATTGATTCTAGAAGCATTCGGCGACGAGTGGTTCCATGTAAGTGCCAAGCGGCCGGGAGAGTTATCGTGGAAAAAGGCAAGTGCCAACAGGCGGAGCATCATTCACATACACATAATAGCCACTGTGGCCACACAGCCATTCGCCACAGGGACCACATCTGTTACCTCCATGACGGCCACCTACACCATCCCCACAAAGACCACTACGACGAGCACGTCTTGGAAGTAAGCATCCAAAACCCGGAGGGTTGCCACCCTGTTACAGGGGGCTACGACAGCTCCCATGTCCACGGCAAAAACTGTGGCCATGAGCAGGTTCCCCACGGAGATCATGTTGACTACCTGGTTAACGGGCGACTTCACCATGTTCATGGTGATCACTGTGATGACCATGGACCGGTCGAATTGGCTAAACATCAGTAAGCCTGCTAGCCAAAACTTGGCGAGGCCAAGATTTATAGCAATCCAAAGTTACCTGGGCGCCGATCACATAAGCTGAGATTTTATTTCTACTAACGGCGCCCTTTCATGTTCAGATCGCGTTTTAGCTGCTCTCTATGCCTATGCCTATGCCGTTAATCCAACTGCTTCGAATTTGAGACTCAGATCAACTCATTAACACTAAAGACTTTTGCATTAAAAACTCCTGAAATAAAAATCTCTTGGCAACCTAAATGAAAGCCCCACCGAAGAGAAAGAAAAGTACATTGGCCAACCTGTTTTCTAGCGCTGAAGACGAAAAGGAGTTGCCAAGCAATTCCTTGTTGACGAGATCTTTCAAAAAGGGGCCATCCTTTTGTTCAACGCAAGGGGAATTATTAAAGAAGATCTCTTTGGTGATCTGGAAGTAAAAGACCTGGAAGTGAAAGCCGGTAAATGCCTTATTTTCTCACCCCTAAATATGCACACATCCTATGCAAACACATCAAAAGATAAATCTCGATTTTCGTTTGCCAGGAGGTATACAGCTAATTACATAAAAGTTGTTCCTTATGGCAAAGACAACATTTCAACCATGGTGGGCTTGCTGAAATTCACATTACCCAAAGTAGGTAATTTTCAGGTGTTTGGCAAAGATTCTTACGACTACAATGAAATTCTGGATGATAATGAGTCTACTTCAGAATCGGTGTTACCCCTTCTACTATGGGGCAATTAGCAGTAAAAGCATTATTTCGGTAAGTTTGGTAATATAGTTTAAAGAAATATAAGTAATGTAGCTTCCTCTCAATATCCTAAAAAACTAGTGGCAGCACTAGCTTGAGCAGTCCCCCACATGACACTTTATCTTTAGTACTAAACTGTATATATTTCGACGAATATAGAACTTATAGCTAAATCATGATGGAAATCGAAGAAGTAGCCAAATCGCTCAAAGAGCTGGGACACCCAACCCGCTTGTTGATCTACAAAAAAGTAGTCAAAGCTGGCCTACCGGGTATTCCTGTAGGCAACATCCAGGAGCAGTTAGATATCCCCGGATCAACCCTTTCCCACCATATTTCCAGTCTGATTTCGGCGGGATTGATCTTCCAGCGGCGTGAGAGCCGAACCCTGTTCTGCGTAGCCGAATATCAGCACTTAACTGAGGTTATTCAGTTTTTACAAGATGAATGCTGTCACGATGATTTCAATACACCGATAAAGTGTCCTGATATCAAGTGTGCGGTACCGGATCAGCACTGAACAATGTCGCTCCTGCTTTGGGCGACCTCTATCGATGACGTCCGAACTTTCCTCTATTCACCCCGATAGGTACATGTAGGCCCTAAATTCTGCATTAGGTACCGCTAGAATGACCATTCACAGCAATAGCCAGCTTTAGTTGGCTCCCTTCCCTTGATACCTTTCTTAGATACCTCGGAAATAACTCGAACACACCTTTACTTAACACTAATATTTCCATTATTCTAGAAATATCATATCATTTGAGTTGTGTACCCCAGCATACAAAGGCCAGAGGAAACCATGAAAAAGAGCCATCCAAACGCCATTCAGGCAGCCAATGAAGCGGTAGAGTGGGGGCTTGCCCATGGCTTGGCTTTCAAATCTAGTCGTGGCTCAGCGAGCCATGTGCCTTTTAGCCTTACCCCAAGTACTATCGCCCTGGAACGGTTTGAGACGTTAAAGAAAGCAGTACCCCTATTGGGAAAGCTGATCCATCAAGTCTCAGAAGATCACCAATTTCTTCACGAAGCTATCAGGCCTGTTGCACATGGAGACCCGTTTTTCGGTGCCTTACTCGCCATGCATGGTCAAATAAAAAATGCGCCCCGCCTCCCCCTCCTGATTATGAGAAGTGACTTTATGGACGATGTGAGCCAAGGACCAAAGCTCATTGAGTTCAATGGAATCGCAGCAGGAATGGGGCCCTTCGGGCAGCGTATTTACGAGTTGCACCAATTCATCCGCTGGCAAAGTCCTGAGACCTATTCCGATTGGTCCAATAATTCGAACGGCCAACCTATAGAGAACCCAGCAATTGAGAGACTTTCCCAAGGCCTTGCGAATGCGACAAGAGCCATCAAAAGCGAATTTGGAGATGGTGGCAACCCAACATTTCTAATGGTGATACAGGAATATGAAGACAATGTTTTCGACCAACACCTTCTTGAATATGCCTTAGCTGAAAAAGGCATACGTACGGTACGAAAGACCTTTCGCGAACTCAAAGCGGGCCTGGTAACAGGCCCCAACAATAGGCTCCTGCTGCAAGGAATAGGCCCTGTAGATTGCGTGTATTTACGAGCCGGCTACAACTACTGTGATTATGTCGCCAAAGACCTGGATAGCGAGCGCTGCTGTGAAACACTGATGCAATCGCGAATTTTGCTTGAGAGCCATCGGATCGCAATTAATGCAACCGTAAGCCAACAACTGGCTACCAGCAAGCGTGTACAAATGATCCTTTCGTCCATGTCAGTAGAAATGCTAACCGGATTCAATGTATCCCAGGATGAAGCGGTTTTAATCAAGTCATTACTTGGCGAGATGCAACCAATTTCATCAGAGACGATAGAATGGTTCAGTCAGCAGAACGCCTCTAAGTGGGTGCTCAAAAATCAGGGAGAAGGCGGCGGGCACTGTGTCTTTGGTCAGGATATCAAGCTGAAACTCAAACAGCTCTCAGTAGACGAATACCCTGCCTGGGCACTAATGCCACGCTTGAGCCCGCCCCCTAGAAACAACCCCGCCCTGGTAGTCAGAGACTCTGAATTATATTTAGTAGGCGATTTAATCAGTGAAATAGGTATGTTTACTATTCATTTCAATGGTCAACCAGCTACTTCAGAGCAAGGTTTTGCAGGCTACTTAGTTCGGAGTAAATCCTCTCAGGAAATGGAGGGTGGCGTGCACAGTGGCAAGGGCGTTTTAGATTCACTGATATCCAGTGTCGCCTGACAACATCACAAGCGATCCGTAAAAGGGATCTCTTGGCACCATAAATCACACTTCAAAGCTAATGAAAACACACTGACAAAATTCATTATTTCTATATTTCTGATACTAACAAATTAAATTAAGGAGCTAAAACAATGCCCCCAGAGTTCGTATCCATGCTAGAAGAAGCTCTCTCTATGTTTGCTTTTCTTGCAGTTGAGCTGACAGTATTATTTTTAGCTATCAGTTACCTCGTTGGTGTATTGCAGCAGTACATTACACCGGAAAAAATCCAAGCGACCCTAAGCTCACACAATGGCCGAGGCTACGTAATAGCCGCATTACTTGGCTCCATTACACCTTTCTGTTCATGCTCTACTATTCCATTTTTGAAGGGACTACTTCGCGCCCGCGCTGGTTTCGGACCAATGATGGTGTTCCTATTCTCCAGCCCTCTACTTAATCCGGTTGTTATTGGCTTGTTGATCTTTACATTTGGTCTCAACGTAGCGATTTTTTATTTCACTCTAGCGATGACTGTGTCAATTTCTGCGGGATTTGCACTGGAAAAATTTGGATTCGAGCGTTTTGTTCGCGATGGTGTCTACCGAGACACAAATAGTAAAAATCCCCCTTCACCCAGTGAGAACAAAGGGAGAGCCAATAATTTGGCATTTAATAATGGAGTCTTGGCTACAACTGGCGCAACCAATACAGCAACAATATCTTCTCTATCATCAGCTGCAAAAACTGGAGAAACTACATCCTGCTGTATCAATACTCCGGCAAATAGCTGTGATTCTGAGGGAGGAGTAGAAACCCAGAAACTAAATCGCTGGATCATTATTTGGAATTCCACCTGGATAGATTTTAAAAAAACACTCCCCTATTTACTGCTCGGTATTTCTCTGGGATCATTCATTTACGGATTTGTTCCTACTGATTTGATCGTAACCTACGCAGGAGAAAACAAGTGGTACGCGATTCCAATTGCAGCTGTAATCGGTATTCCACTCTATATACGTGCCTCTGCTGTTATCCCTCTGAGTGCTGGTTTGGTGCAAAAGGGCATGGCTCTCGGATCGGTAATGGCACTAATTATCGGCAGTGCTGGCGCCAGCCTGACAGAAGTTATCCTCTTAAGGTCCATCTTTAAAACCCAGATGATCGCAGCATTTTTAGTGGTTGTTTTAGGTATGGCTATCACAGCGGGTTACCTGTACACCCTTCTGTTTTAATTCCAGGTATTTTGGAGGTAGAGACTTATGAACAAGATACACGACGCGATTATCATTGGCGCAGGGCCTATTGGAATTACTGCCGCTGTACAGCTCTTGTCGAGAAAACTGAAGCCCTTGGTTTTAGAGAAAGGCATATCGGCCGGCAGCGCCATGCTGGATTGGGGCCATGTTCGGGTTTTTACACTCTGACCTTATATCATTGATAAAGCAGTTGCTAACCTCCTTGATATGAATGGCTGGGTATATCCAAATAGGGAATACTTACCTACAGGCCGTGAAATAGTGGACGAGTATTTAGGTCCATCAGCCAAAACTTTGGAGCTAATTAATAAAAGTACTCTTATTTTATTTAGCTCCATAAAATTAATTGGAGATGATTTCCTTAATCAATTTATGGTGATAGATTTAGAGATGAAAGCTGGGGAGTGTTTGATCTTTTCTTCATTGAACTTACATGCTTCCCATTCCAATACCAGCGATAATAGTAGAAGGTTCTCCTTTGTAGGAAGATGCACTGCCAACCACATAAAGGTAGCCCCCTACGGAAAAGGTTTATATTCAACCTAAGAGGGACTTGTCGAATATGATACCCCTAAAATCGACACTTTTCAGGTTTTCGGCAATGATACCTACGGTTACAACGAAATCCTTAAAGAATAAACGTTCATTTAAAGCTTTGTCAGGTTTTGGGTATATGCTTGTCGTACCACCGGAAAAGATACGGCGAGCTTTGCCAACATCCGCACCAATATTTTATTTAGCAAGGAATTTGAGCTTATAATCCGCCTAACAATTTCTGTCTTTCGAATCGTCGCCGCGCCTATTTTACGCCTTTCATCGGAATAACTATCTACTGTGCCGTTTATAATCGCATCAACTGCAGCTATCGCATCGGCAATACCCAGATTCATACCCTTGCCACCTACGGGAGAATGGCAGTGAGCGGCGTCTCCGACTAAAAGTACGCGCTGGGAGCGATAACTCTTCGCCTGCCGAATTGAAATTTGAAAACTACCGGAGCGATGGATATTCTTAATTTTTAGCGGCACATCTAGTGCTCCCAACGCATCTGGCTGGGTAGCAACTACTCTTAAACGCTGTTTACCCATAGGTAAAGTAATTGTAAATTGATTGCCGGGCCGCTGAATATCCACGCTAACTAAATCGGGATCACACTCTCCTTCTATATCTACATCAGCGACTCCCCAAGGTTCCGGCAAATCTGTACCAGAAAATGGAATACTCAGTTTCTCACGAATTGTTGAATGAACTCCGTCAGCAGCAATTAACCAGTCAAAGCATTCGACACTGCCGTCAGACAGGGTAACTACCACCCGGTGATCACTAGAATCCACTTCAGTAGCAGCCACGCCATATTCAACTGAAACGCCTTGCTCAAGTAAAGCATCTCGCAAAATTTCCTCGGTGCGATTTTGCGGCAGCCCAAAGCCCACATACTCTTTATACGCATCGCCCCGGTTATCCAAAAATAACAACGGCCTACCCGCTTGAAGATATTGAACTTTGCAGAGTCGCATCGCCTCAGAGACCAAGTTATCTGAAACGCCCACCTTAAGAAGGCGCCTGATGGTGCAGGGAAAAATACCGACTGCCCGAGAGAGTTCACTGGGCTTGGTTCGGCGTTCAACTATTCGGCATTTGATTCCATAGAAAGACAAAGCACAAGCTGCCGCCAACCCCGTTGGGCCCGCACCAACCACTAACACCCGGTCTATATGGCTCACTGGTAGTGTTGCACTCTGTCGTTGAACTCACTTCTATTGTAGAAGCCCGGGAAAAAGCAAGGCACGGCCATCATAGAAGTAAACACACCTGCTGTGATAAAATCGCAATTTCAGGGCACCCCTCATATGATCGACCTCAGTATTTTACCCGCCTTCTTGATCGCAGCGATTGTTCTAGCGGCCTCCCCTGGTCCTGACTTACTGTTAATATCTGCTTACTCTTCGGCTCGCGGATTTACTGCTGGAGTAATGATCTCGCTGGGCATTTTTACTGCTGGGATAGTGCAAACGGCGCTAGTTGCTCTCGGACTCGGACATATCATGCAGACGATGCCTCTGGTGGCAATGGTAGTAAAACTGGTGGGAGCCGTATATTTAGCTTGGCTTGGCTTGGATTGTCACTCCTTCGCAATTGGCGTTCAAATAAAGTGGCACAAAATAACCAACCAGATACCGTGGCACTGTCGGCAGCACAGCTGATGGCCCGAGGCTTGCTCAACAACCTAATGAACCCCAAAGCCCTACTTTTCTTTAGCCTTTTCCTGCCTCAATTTACCGTGTCATCCCAGGCAATCACGCCCCAAATTCTTGTATTGGGCATACTCTTGAGCATTACAGCGTTGGCTTTTAACACCCTGGTATCCCTATCGTTTAGCAAGCTGGGAAAATCTCTTGCTACACAGGCCAATATTCAGCGGCACCTGGATGGTTTTCTTGGAGTTATTTTCCTCGGCTTGGCCTCTCGCCTGGCTTTTGACCGCTGATTTTTTATAGTTTTATGGACGACAGGAAGCTTTCTGTGAAAATATAGCAGCAGTCAAAGTACTTTCAGCAGTCCAGCGGAGAGCTCAATGCGAATAGCGGTCCTGTCTGACATCCATAGCAATGTTTATGCCCTCGATGCCATTGTTGCTGATCTAAAAAAGAGAGGCGCCGATCTAACGGTGAACCTGGGTGATATTTTATATGGCCCTATTGCGCCACGACTCACCTATGAACGCTTAATGGAGCAAGGTTACACGACAATTCGCGGTAATCAGGACCGGCAAATATATGAAGCCACATCTACCGAAATAGAAAGCAACCCAACCCTGCAATTTATTCTGAAAGACCTTGGTGTTAAACCACTATTATGGATGAAGCAGTTACCACCCAGCTTACAAATCACCGATGAAGTCTTTCTTTGCCATGGAACACCCAGTAGTGACCTCATATATCTGCTGGAAGATACCAGCAGCGGCCGCTCCCAGATACGTTCCAACCATGAAATCCTTAACCTCGTTGGAAAGATTTCCTCAAAAGTCATTCTATGTGGGCATACACATCAACCTCGCTGTGTCTCTGTCGGTAGTGGCCAGCTGGTCGTAAATCCAGGCAGCGTTGGGCTACCGGCTTACACTGACAGTGAACCGCAACCCCATATAATGGAAACCTTTAGCCCCCATGCGAGTTACGCCCTGATAGAGAGAAGCAAAAATGGAGCCTGGAGCGCAGAATTTTTTAAGGTAAGTTATGATACAGATAAAGCTGTTCAAGCTGCTATTGCGCAAGGGAGAGATGACTGGGGTTTCTATCTGTCAACCGGACGAGCTAGCTAGGTAAGTCAGCTTACATAGGACATTGAATCAAAAGGAAAGTCGCCAAATGGAAGATTATCGCCCTTGGGATATGGAACTAAATACCTTCCTAATGTTGCTTCATCTAAGTCAATTGGCTTGGGTCGTGATTCCTGGTGCTGGTTTTGTTTTACCCATTATTATGTGGGCGACAACAAGGGACCGCTCTCAAGAAATTGACAAACACGGCAAGATGATATTCAACTGGATGTTAAGCCTACTTATCTATTCTATTATTTCCGCCATACTGATATTTTTTATTATCGGTATTTTTGGACTGATTGCACTAGCAATAATCAATGTAATATTTATTGTGATTGGAGCAATCCGGGCCAATGAAGGCCAATTTTGGCGCTACCCACTCAGTATTCGATTTTTTGGTTAAATAGTTAACCGTTTTTTTCAGATGGAAAATCGGGAGAGCACCTCCCGATTTCCCTTGGCTATAAGCCAGTAATCTCTACAATTACTTTCAGCAAATTAGCGCCGATTAGTAGTAACCAGAGATATCATCGGTGATAGGACCGAGAGCACGGTAAGCGTTAGAAATGTCTACGCCGTTTGAGCGCTCACCACAGGCCAAGCCACCACACTCGTACCAGTCAGGATCAGAGAACCAATCGTACTGGGTAACGTTTTCGCCGTATTTCCAAGGGTAAGCCATGATGGTAGAGAACTTGTTATCTACACCGTGACCCATACCGTAAGAGTAAACGCCACCAGAGGTATCACCCTGCTTGGTTGAGTGAAGCAGACCCATATTGTGGCCCAGCTCGTGAACGAAGGTGTTATAACCACAGTCAACGCCAGTTACGCTGTAAGCACGCTCTTTTGCGCTGGAGTACATGGTGCCATTGCTACCCTGTCCAACCCAGGCAATACCACAGGTGATGTAGGTGTTGCCGTCGATTACAGTTTCTTCAGCTTTACCCAGGAAAACCACCATATCCGCCTTTTCAGAGGAACGCCAGTCATTCACAGTGTCGTGGAAGGTAATCAGGTCCAGGGTTTCTTCGTTAACACGGAGATCGGAGCTGGTAGCTTGCCAGGTGTCTACCAGGTTCAACTGGATATCAATACCATTCCTTGAAAAGGAATTGTTCGCATAGCTGATATAGCTATCGATCTTGGCTGAGATATCACCGGTATACTCCGCAGCTGGTGCAGTGTACATAATAGCGATATCGACGGTATCGGCACTCGCAGCGCCAGAAACAGTCAGTGCTGCAATAGCAGCGGCCAGGCTTTTCTTCAGGTTCATTATAAGACTCCTTTTATTATAATAAGTAGTGCACACTCCTCCCCCAGCAATTAATTAAAATTGCTGCCCAAAGGAGTAACAATACGCTTTTAATACCCTGACTCGATTAAAAAACTATCCCTAGTCTTTTAACCGCCTGAGGAGACTAGCCCCCGGTATCTGCAGGATTTACTTGGGCCTTCCTTTGCCTGATTATTAATTCAAAGCATAATTACTTTGAATCAATTTCTTCTTATTTGAAGTCGTTTAGCGGTAAATCGTCATCCGACCAGGTCTTTTCACGAGGTGCTTCCGAGGACATATCCTTATCGTGTTTCTCTACGTGGTTTTTAATTAATGCACCATTAGGCGCTATCCACGCATAACTACCCTGACCTTCCATAGTGTATGACCCGGAAGGTAAGTTTAGCTGTGCATAAACAGAGTTTGCTCCGAGAGTAAAAGTTACGCCATGCAGGCGAGTCATCCCCGGGAGATTTAATTGTACGCTTTTGTTGCCACTGGCATGCTCTTCGATACTGCCAACCTGAGCATCGTAATCACCTTCAATACCTGGCAAGTCAATGTCGACGTAATCACCAACAGTGAGATTCCGGAGCATATCAATATCCAGCTCGAGATAGGTTTCACCATTGAGATCTACGGGTAGGCGACCATTTTCATGAAGAGCTTCCCTAGCCAGCTCTGACTCAACCCAAAGTGCTTTTTCTTCATCACTTTCGAGGAGTTCTTCTTCACCCACCTGAACCTCCTCAGGTTTAAGCGGCTCTGCTTTTTGAGCAGACTTACTGATAGCTGGCTTGGGTTTTTCTAGCTCAGCGACTGGTTTTTGACCTTCAGATTGGCTTTTGGCCCAAACGAAATACCCTGCTGCCACTGCAATGGCGACGAGAGGAATTATTTTTCTCACAAGCTTTTCTCTCAAAATAATGCTACGTGCAACGGCAAAGCACGTCCTATCGACAGCTTAACCAGCCTTACCTCATGTTGGCATCTTTACGATTCTTAACATTCGATATTTAGTTGAGACGATCGATCCTAATTATCACGCAGCTTTTTTTTGGGAAATTTTTCACATAATTTTCATAAAAACTGAACAGAATCTAAATTATTTTTCAAAACTGTGGGGAACGTCGGAATTAAAGCAGACATGCTTCACGAAAACCCTTTTTGCACCAAATTAGTTCAAGCCAAGTACCTGTGGTGAGATTCCCCCAAATACGAGCAGGAATCACCTGCAAAAAACCAAAAAAATAAGTTTCACAAGAAACAAATTTGATAGATTTTTAAGCAGAATCAACAATTTCAGCGTGCGAAAGACAATAGAAGAAAAAAGTGAGAGCTCAAAATTTCTCTTCAATTTTGGAATGGAATTTTCTGGTAGAAAAAAGTGAATATAAGGACAAACTGGAAAATCGTAACTAGGCAGGCAATTCAGACAATCTGTTTATTCTTGATTGGGGAGAGATAAAGCTGTACGCAATAACTGCAGCGTACAGCAATTAATTGGCTAAAGGTGACACCGTTACTCAACTCGATAGCGCAACAACACCAAATTATCCAGGACTATGTTTTTTGACCAGATAAATTTAGCACCACTGCCATAAAACTGTTTCCGAAAATTCATATACGCCGCTTTATTGTCCACACCTATCTGCTGCTCCGTGTATTCTGTCGCATAAGGCCAAGAAAGATAGCGATCGTCGACTTTCCAATTTTTCGGAATATCCCAGTGCAGAGAATAGACTTGTGCACCTGGTTTTGGGGACCTCTCAGCACAATCCGAGGAGGTTCGCTCTTCTCCCCGCTCTTTCAAGCACCCCAAATCATAAATAGGTGCTGTATAAAAAGTTTGTGCATGCCACTTTGAATTTGTCTTGGTACCGTCTGAAAAGCTGGCAATAAAGCCACCGTCACCGGCGTGGGTGCGGACACCTCTGTTACTCTCTGTGCCTTCTCCTAAGTTCTCCTCCCAGTCAACCGCTTTTACAGCGATATCGTAGGGCCTCTTCACCCTGAACTTAACCACACTGGAGTTAAACGGCGTAAATGGAACCGGATCAACAGCAACTAACTTGCCATTGATATATAGCTCAAAATAATTGTCGGCAAAGATATAACCGGTAACCACCTCACCTTCTTTGTCGATATCGACCACCGGTACCTTTGTAAGATCCATATCCTCCAATGAGGATGGAGTGACCCCAGAGCACTGGTTATAGAGATCCGCAGCAAAGTACCGCTTGCTGTAATTCACTTCAGCCGGAACGGTAAAGGCTTTGCCCTCTACCTGCTTCTCCCCCATTGGCGACAACCGGGAGCGACCGGAAGCACAGGAAAACAGGTTCTCCGTTTCTACTTTGGCAGAACCCTCAGCCACCGCCCCATTGCTCGAGTAAGGGTTTTCCAGAGACCAGGCATTTGCCGTAATCGATATAAGGCCCAGAAAGGCCGCCTGATATCGTTTTCCCATCGTTCCAACCTCCTTTCGAGAGACAGCTTTAGCCGGAAGTGCACCAAGCTGTAGCCCTATTAACCTGAGAAGCTGCAAGATTAATGATTTACAAAGTAATCAAAATGCACTTTTCACCTTCTAAATAGAAAGCTAACACAGTAAGAGAGTAATAGTTGCCGGGGTCAACAATTCTTAACCCTGTAGCCGAGGCAGTTTTAAGATTATTTACACGGGAGGGGTACAACAGAGGGAGGTTAACGGCACCCGGCCTTAAGCAGATCGAGTGCCGTTTAAGAAGGGCATTAAGCGGGCTTGGTTCGCACCCACTTATGATCAAAGAAACCGCTGACAAAGCCTGCCAACACAATAGCCATCAACAGTAGCCATATCAGCTTTTCCGGCTTATCACTGGGAGTCGGCTCTGCAACCTGCTCCAGCTTCTGGCCACTGACCTGTTGCGCGGCATTGGCGCTGCTAACCTGAGGGTTATCCAATGCCTGGGCATTGGCCAGGGCCGCGAGGCCGAACCCTAGAGCCTGCTGATTGACGAATTCCTTGAACTTGTCATTGTCGGTAGCCACATCAAACTGATTTGCCAGCTCGGTGTAGGTCTCTACCATTTTCTCCAGGGTTTCAGGCTTCGCATCCCAATATCCCTTGCGCACCGCTTCCAGCATTCGCTCCAACATCTGGGCCAGGGCCTCGGCATTGTGCTCTTCGAAGAATTCGCGCATGTCCATTTCATATTTGTCATCCACGTAGACTTCAAACATTTCCTGCCACTGATCGTCGCGAATGGTTTCCGGGGTCATTACTTCCCAGCCCCACATATTGTTGACGCGATCCAGGATAGCAGTAGCGCCTGCGTAGCCGGAATCCTGCATCGCCTCAATCCAGCGGGGGTGGAAATAACGGCTGCGCATTTCCTGGTTAACGAACTCCGCAAGGGTTTGCGCTTTTACGTTATCTTTGCGACGCAAATTGGAAACATACATTTCCGGCGTTGCGCCATCCAGATTGCGAACCGCCAGACCAATACCGCCAAAGTATTGGAAGGGATCGTCATTGGTCATCATGGCGTAGAGGTTGGTGGAGCGGGAAAAAATCACCCCATCGGTGCCAGACAACACCTTGCCGTACAGCTCAACACTGCGCTGATCCTCGCTCCAGCGGGATTCATCTTTGCCATAGGCAAAGCCCATACGGCGCATATAGAGGTCAGCGAGCTTGTCATCCCCCTCCCAACTGTCAGAGGCCAGACTGGCGGCGGCAAGGCCCGTTCCATAGTTGCCGCTTTCATTGGAGAAGATACGCACCGATGACAAATAGCGAGCATCCTCTTCATTGTTGCCGTCTTCCAGCAGCTGCTGTTGCAATGCCTGGCTGTGGCGGTAGACAAAGTTATTGTCTTCTTTCATCTGCGCCACTTTATCGATGGCTTCTGCCAACCACAGCATCACGTTGGGGAAAGCATCCCGATAAAGGCCTGTCGCAGAGATTACGACATCAATACGCGGGCGCTTTAATTCCGAATAGGGAATAACTTCTGTACCGGTAACATTGCCCTGCTGGTTCCACTTTGGTTTTAGGCCCAGGGCGTGCAGGATCTGGGCTTCCAGGGCTCCCTGGTGGCGCATGGTTTCAAGGGACCACAGGGAGAATGCCAACTTGTCCGGGAAGCGGCCGTGCTTTGCATGGTAGTCAGCAATGGTCTGGTCCATCAGCTGTACACCAGCTTCATAGGCTTCCTTCGACGGCACCTTAGCCGGGTTAAAGCCAATCAGGTTGCGGCCGGTGGGCACCGCCTGTGGGTTGCGAATCGGGTCACCCCCATGGCTTACAGGAATGTAGTTACCATCGAGTGCCGACATCAGGTTTTCCAGCTCGGCAATTTTGGCAAAGTTATCGGAGTATTCCCGGGCCTGATCCAACTGGGCCTGCAAGGGCTCAGGAACCTGCTCCAGCTCACCGCCCTCTAGGAAGGTATCCAGCAACTGGAACCCCGCCTGCGCTTCCAAAGCCACAACATTGCGCTCGTCCCGGGTTTGCTCTTCCGGCAAACGCAACCCGTGCTCCGCCTCATATTCATCCGCTGCAGTGATAAACCCTTCACCCAACATTTGCAGCATGGTGCTGGTGAGGTGTTCGGTTTTGGGCAGCTGACCAAAACGATGGATGCCCAGCGGCTGGCTCATCTCTGCCAATTGACCCAAATGATCCTGCAAGCGGCTCAGTTGGCCATCAAAATCCGCACTTAAGGCTTCAGCACTGATTTCCAGATCCTTGAGCATATTGAGCTCTTCGGCCAGACCGATAATACGCTCTTGGGTATTGGCCCGGGTCTGCCCCTCAGACAATACCAGGTAATTGCCAATTAACTCGGACAACTCAGCCACTTCCGCATATAGGCCCGCTTTCGCAAAGCCTGGGGTCAAGTGGCTGATCATGGTGGCACGGCCACGGCGCTTGGCCTGCATAGCTTCTCCCACATTATCGATAATGTAGGGGTAGAACACCGGGATATTTCCCAGGGCCAAACTAGGTGCATCGTAAACCGACAGGCCCCGCTCTTTGCCACTGAGCCACTCCTGGGAGCCATGGGTTCCCAGGTGAATATAGGCATCGGCACCAAAGGTTTCCCGCGCATAGAGGTAAACCGCCAGGTAGGCGTGGTTCACCGGGGTTTTCATATCGTGGTAGAGGGAAGAGTGATCCTTGGCATTGTCCGCGCGAACGCCTTGCGGCAACACAATCAAATTGCCGAGGGTCATCCGGGGAATAACAAATGCAGGCTCGCCGTTATGTTCGGCCAACATGGCATTGTCTTCCGGCTTGCCCCAACGCTCTACAATAGGATCCCGCACAGTTGCAGGCAGTTGGTCAAACCAGGCTTGATAGGTGGTCAGCGGCATCCAATCAGCCAGCCCTTTATCGATCAAGGCTACGCTGTCTTCGCGACGATAATAGGGGCGCAACAACTGCCCGGCCCAATCGATAAGGGTTTTTGAATCCCTGATATGTACCTCATAGCCTCTTTCGCGCATTGCCTGGGCAATCGACTCAATCGAGCTGGGTACATCCAGGAAAGCCGCACCGATATTTTTTTCCCCGGGCGGGTAGTTCCAAATAAACGTTGCCACCTTTTTATTGGTGTTGCTTTGATAAGCGAGGGAGGCATGATTCCAGGCGCGCTCAATCAAGGCCTGCATCTGTACATCCATCACTTCTTTATTGCCGTCTTTATTAGCAGCGATAATCACCGGATCGATGCTGCCAGTATCTTCTGGCATTACCAGGAAGAATGGTGTCAGGGATGGAGATACACCGCTATTATCAGCAAAATATTCTTCTTCACTGCCCTCGGTGTAATTGAGTGCATGAATAACCGGCACTCCCAACTTCTCAAATTCAGCGCGACGTTTGCTGACATAGTGCAGGGAGCGGTAATTAATCATCAAGTCGACACGGGTATTGCCGCTATCAGTTTGCAATAAGTCCGGATAGGAAAGCGGCAAGTCTTCACCTTCAAAGAAGAAGGCAAAAGCTTTGGCACCTTTAGACTCAAGACCATCCAACAGGGTATCGACAACCTGCTGCTGTTCATAATCCACCACGGAGCGATGGATGGCCACGGCAATCACTGGTTGCTGCTCAGCGGGCTTTAACCAGTCAAAGAAAAATTCCTCTTTGTCGGTGACAAGCTGCTCCAGGCGGGGATGATAAAAACCCACCTTGGGTACGATTATCGGTGCCGGTACTGAGCCACTGGAAAGGTCAAATACCTCTGCCGACAAAAACTGCATCATATGCCGGTAGTTATTGCGGCCCGCATTATTAAAATAAGCGGCTATCGCCCGATGCTCGGACTCTGCCAACCCCTGGTTCATGGACTTATTATCTGCATCCCCCAGGGAAATCACCGGAACTTGCGGATGCTTGGCCAGCAGTGGCTGGAACTTGCCAAACATAAAAGCAGAAAGCGCCGGGTTGATGCCATCCAGCATTATCAGTTCAGCGGAAGACCAGGCCAGGTCAATTTCCTCATCGCTCTTACCTTTGCTGTTAAAGATCTCCAGCTCAAAGGGTTGGTCTGCAGAGAGATCAGTCAGCAATGTACCTTTTGCCTTGGCCGTGTGGCTCGACATCATCAAGAGTACTTTGGGTTTATCGCTGGCCTGGGCAAAGGTTGCAAAAGCCAAGCTCATCAACAGGCACATAAAACGTGCCCACAGTTTATTACGCACCACTAATTCCCCCCCGAAGCTTTTTCACCGGCTGGAGTATCTTTACCTTCCCCTTCCGGTACATAAACCAGGCTGCCATCGGCCATCTGGTAAGCCACTCCCGCACGGGTGCCCTCCCCTGAGCCAATTTCCCCGGTGGATTTGTATTGTTTGATTTCCTTACCGTCCTTGACGATCACTTCCATATTGGGTTCGCCGGCATTTTTAATCACCGTGACCTTTTCATTGGAAAAAACGTTCAAGGGATTTTGCGCAATGGCAATCAGCAGCGCGGCGATAATGACCAGAAACACATCGATCAGGTTCACCGCACTCAGAATAGGATTCAGTTCTTCATCTTCGTCGAGGAAGCGCATCAGTCGGCCTCCTTCAGCTTGCGGATATTGATCAGCTCAGAGGCAAACCAGCGTTTTTTCACTGAGGCGGGCCAGAAGGTAATTGTGGAGATTACCAAGCCCCAGATCACAGCGGCGAAAGCAATAATCAGGTTTTCACTAATTCCCTGGATATTGCCATCGGCCAGCGCGCGAAGTGCCGGCCCCATAGGAATCATGGTGGCAATCAAACCCAACATGGGCGCGATCCGGGTAGCCATGCGAAGAAGTTCCAGTTTTCTCAACGCAAAAACTTCCAATTCGTCGTCACATGCCAAAGGGTTATTCACGTAAAAGTTGTGTACTTGGTAGCCCGGCAGGCGCTCAATCCGACCTTGCTTCAATGCCAACCGATAGGCTCCTGCATTTTTGCGGCGAAGCATCCACAGTGAAATAAAGCGCCCGGCGGCATAAAGCGAGTAGATAAAAAGTACCAGAATCGCCAGTAATACTGGGGCCATAAACAGGTCGGCCACATCCGCCATTAAGGTCTCAATTGATTGAATATTCACTGCAAGCCTCCCAAGCCCCACTATTGATGCCGTTCACAAATTTGAGCGGAAAGTACCCAAAGAAACTTTTAAGGTCAAATTTAATCTAATTGATATTGATTCGCATTTACCTTTACATTTTAATAAGTATCCATATAATCTCGCTCCGAACTGGTCGACAAGACCAAGCGAAAGGGCAACCAGAGACCCTTAACGAGCAGACCGAATCAACGACATCAAGGAATTCACCATGAAACGTCGCCCACTAGCAGCAGCCATTTTGGGCTTAGCCTCCGCCTCAAACCTGTACGCAGAGACCCCGACCTCTCCGTCCAGCAATGAACTCGAGCTGATCGTCGTCAGCGGGCGCGCAGAAAAACCCCTGAAAGACGTTGCGGGCAGCGTTTCCGTGGTGACCAATGAAGAAATTGAGCAGCTTCAGCTCAACGACATGAACCAGCTGTTCCAATACGAGCCCGGCGTTGAAGTAACCGGCGAGGCTGGCGGCGCGCAGAATATTCTGGTGCGCGGCATGGGCGGTGACCGTGTACTGATTATCAAAGACGGTATGCGGGTGAACGAGGGTTATGGCGCCAATGGCCAAAACGACATTATTGGTCGCGGCTTTATTGAAGTGGACACCCTAAAGCAGGTTGAAGTTGCCAAAGGCGCAGCCTCCTCCCTATACGGTTCAGACGCCCTCGCCGGTATCGTAGTATTCACCACCAAAGATGCTTCCGACTACCTGGAAGATGGCGAACACTTTGGCGGTTCTATCAAGAGAGGCTATAGCGGCATTAGCAACCAGCATAATGCTTCCCCTACCCTCGCCCTGCGCACCGGCAATTTTGAGCAGTTACTGCACACCACCTTCCGAGACGGTGAAGAACAGCAGAACTACGACGAAACCCAGGACCCCTTCGAGATTGAATCGAAGAGCATCTTGTACAAAGGTAAGTACAACCTGGGTGGCGAAGACTTTATCAGCTTCAGCATCGACCACTGGAACCAGGAGACTGTCGGCGACAGTGCCGATGGCCTGCTGTATTACTTCCGCGGACTGGCCGACTACGGCTACAACATCGTCGCTGAACAATCTGTTTCCGACAAAGAGACCACTGCATACCAGCTCCGCTACCACAGCGAGACTCCAACTGCGATTTACGACCAGGTAAATATCAGCTTGTACAACAACAAGTCTGAACAGGAAGATGAGCAGTACGGGCAACTGGACATCAACGCCCCCATGTTCGGTGTGATCGAAATCCGCGATATGTGGGAAACCGGCCTCTACCGCCAGGACACTATCGGCCTGCTGTCCAACGCCAGTAAAACCCTGAATGAGACCCACACCCTGGGTTACGGCCTGGACCTGGAGCAAACCGAGAGCGAACGTACCGTTCACCAATACCGTGAAGTTGCGGGTAGCTCCACCCTGGACTCCACCACCGAGAAATTCCCAGAAAACGAAGTGGCGCGCGCCGGCCTGTTTATCAATGACGAAATGTCATTCGCCAATGGCCAGCTGACCGTTACCCCGGGCCTGCGCTACGACTGGTACGAAATGGACCCCAACGGTGCATTGAAGTCAGATGACACTCCATTTGCCACCATTGAAGAAAGCAATGTTTCCTTCAACCTTGGCGCGCTGTACCGAATCAATTCGACACTGTCCGCCTTTGCCCAATACGGACAGGGCTTTAAAGTGCCGGCCTACGATTTAGCCTATATCGAGCACTACCTGCAGCCGACCTCCAGCTACATCTACGAGGTTCTGCCCGCCGACGATCTGTCACCAGAAACAAGTGACACCTTCGAACTCGGCCTGCGCGGGCACCTGGGCCCTGTAGCTTTCAGTACTGCAGCGTTTTATACCGAATACGATGATTTCCTGGAAACCACTTTAATTCACCAAGAATCTGTAAATGGTGATGACGGCAGTTTCTCCCATGTATTTGAACAGTACCAGTACCAGAACATCGAATCTGTCACCATCAAAGGTATAGAGGCGAGCGCCAGCTGGTACCTGTCTCCAACAATCGAGTTGTTTGCAAATGCCAGCTACCAGCGCGGCGAAAACGACACCACCGGTGAATACCTAACTAGCATCAGCCCACTTTCTGGCGTGGTCGGTGCAAGCTACAGCGGAGCCAAACTCTCCAGCCAGGTACTGGTGCGCTGGGCAGACCGCATGGAAAAAGTGAACGACGGCGCTACTGAAACTGCCGGTTATGGCACTGTAGACTGGACCATGGGTTATCAGGTAATGGACTCCATGTCTGTGAACTTGGCGGTTAACAACCTGATGGATAAATACTACGTTCCCTACCTGAATGTCGCAGGCTGGGATGAAGGTAGCGATCTTTCTGTCAATGCGGCGCCGGGGCGTACTTTCTCTGCGTCAATCAGATACGATTTTTAATTAACGAGTTTTACACTCTCCTATCTCGCAAATAAGTCCCTTGATGGCCGTACTCCCATACGGCCTTTTTTTATTTTGCGGCGTCAAAAAATACAATTAATCCGTGTAAATCTTCTCCATCATTTCTTTCACTTCCGCCTGGTATAGCCGCAACGCTTTTAACAGCTCAAGTCTGAACAGCGGCATATAAAGCAAGTACACTAGCTGATAAATTGGGTTCGCAGAGTGCATTTTGAAATAACACTGTCTCTCCCAGTGACTTGCCCCACCCTTCATTTCGGTAATGGTGTAACTGAAATGGCCCGTGATGTGTTTAGTAATTGGTAAAAATAATAGAACCAGCGCACCACCGTAAATCGTCTTCCCCTCCCAGGAAATTTTGTTGGGCCGCTCATAATTTATTAATTGATGCTTCATTACGTGGTAGCCAGTAATCCCCCAATATTTTTCGATCGCCACGCTACCTACAGTAGACTTATCGCCCCCCAGATTGTATTCCGCAAATAAAGTGTTCGGATATTTGCTTTCCCAATTTCGCAGGTCTACCACATAATCAAACAAGGCTTCGGGCGGGGCTTGTATAATGGCAGCATTTTTGTAGAAATAGGACTTGTCTTTAAAATACAGCACCAGGCAAATCAACACATACAGAATAATTACCGCATATATGATGTCTAGTATCATCAACTGCCTCCACTACTAAAAAACTTAATACTGGCACTGATATAAATGAACTAGAAAGTCACAAGCCTAATTATAGAAGAATAAAAAAAAGCCATAGATTTACGGCACGAATTCAAAATAAATAAAGATAACAATCAATTTGAGAGAGGCGATTAAATGATCGCAGAAGTGGATATAAATTTCATGGCTAATCGGTCTGCAAATACCGCCACCCGGCGCGGCTGGGCCCGGCTTGGAGGGAACAACATTTGAAGCGGTACCGGCGGTGGAGTGTACTCTTCTAACAGGTGAACCAGCCTGCCCGCCTGAATATCCGGCCCTACATCCAGTTCTGATTTTAAAATAATGCCACTTCCCTTCAGGCACCACTGGCGAGCCAGCTCCCCGTCATTGGTCACCCGGTCGCCGCGTACCACCACAGTTTGCTCACTCCCCGATCCATCGCGGCCATCGAGAAAGCGCCAGTGGTTATCCAGATTTTCACCGAAACGCATTACCAGACAGTTGTGCCCCTTCAGGTCCTCGGGCTTTTGTGGAGTACCTCGCTCTTGTAAATATCTGGGAGAAGCGCAGAGGATGCGCTGCTTTTGGCTCAGGGTCCTGACCCGAAGTGAACTGTCGGTGATTGCGCCGAAACGCAAGGCTATATCAATACCCTGACCAACAATGTCCACATAACCATCAGACAACAGCAATTCAATAGAAATAGCCGGGTGATCCAGTAAGAAGCGGTCAATTTCCGGGGCCACAATCGCCCGCCCCAAGTCACAGGGGGCACTTACGCGAATGCCACCTGACAGGGTCTGCGCTCCTGATCGAATACGGCTTTCAAGGTCATCCACTTCACCCAGAATCTGTTTAGCACCCTCAATCAGGGTGCGCCCTTCCTCTGTCAGGCTAATTGCCCGGGTTGTTCGATTCAGTAACACCACACCGAAGTGCGACTCCAATGCCGCAAGGCGCTCGGAAACCCTGCTGGAAGATAGGCCCGAGTCCCGCGCTGCGGCGACCAGACTACCTTTATCAACAATTTGCAGGAACAACTTGAGATTATCTATCAGCATTGATCGGAAATATCGAATATTGATTTCTATTAATAGCAGTTTATCCGGTAAATCAAAGCAACCACAATACCCCTATCGCAGTAAATACTGCACAGTCACAAACTTACACTAGGGAGTTTCGGTATGAATAACAGTATTCGCATCGGACACATTGCGCTCTCTTTCCACGAGGCCAGCGCTCGGGAAGTCGCCAAGGTTCTCGAGGCTCACGGCCACCAAACCAGCTTCAAGTCCGCCCCCCATGAGGCGGCCTTCGAGCTGTTAAAAAACGGGGAAATCGACCTTTTAACTTCGGCCTGGCTGCCCTCCAGCCACGAGGTCTACCTGAATCCCCTGCTGGACCAGGTAGAAAAAGTGACCGTGCTGTATGAGCCCTACTGTATCTGGGGCGTGCCGGATTATGTGCCCGAAAATGCAATTGCCAGCGTTGATGACCTACTCAGCGAACCCGCCCTCACCCATATGGATCGCCTGATCCAGGGAATCAATCCCGGTGCCGGTATTAGCCGCTTTTCCGCTGAAATGATCCAGGCCTATGGCCTCGATAAGGCAGGTTACGAATTCCGACCGGGAACAGAAGCGGACTGCTTCAACCGTTTTGAAGACGCCGTAGCGCAGGAGCGCTGGGTAGTGATCCCCTTGTGGCACCCGCAATTTCTCCACAACCGCTACACCATCCGCGCACTAAAAGAGCCCAAAGGGCTTCTCGGCACTCAAGATGAAGCAACGCTCATCGTGCGCAAAGATGCCAAACAGAAAATTGGCAGCGCCGCCCTGGCTGCACTGTCCCAGCTTTATATCGGCAACAAAAAACTCAGCGCCTTGGAAGATGCGCTGCGCAAACAAGCCAAAAACTAAGACACCGTAAAATTTAAGGAAGTCGCAATGAAGTCCCCGAAAATACTATTTGCCGCACTGGCTCTTGCAGGTGTTGGCAGCTTAGCCTCCAGCGTCTCTCACGCAGCTGAAGCGAAGTCACTGCAAACAGTCACTGAATTCAGCGAGTCCCGCGCTGCCGGTGTCACTGTCACCCCCAATGGCCGGGTACTGGTCAGCATGCACCCACTGGATGCGCCAAAACTAAAAGTACTCGAGGTAATGGCCAACGGCTCCAAGCAACCCTTTCCCAATCGAGATTGGGCGGATGGGTCTGAGCAGGGTGAAGTGGGTTTTGGATCAGTAATTGGCATTCACTCTGACAGCAAAGGCATCGTCTGGATTTTGGATATGGGCGGTGAAAATACACCCGTCCAACTTGTCGCCTGGGACAGTGTCAACAATAAACTGCACCAACAGATTGAAATTTCCAAGCCAGCATTAGTGGAAAATTCATTTCCGCAGGATTTTGCCTTGGATGAAAAGCGCCAAAAAATCTACATCGCCGATATGTCCTTCGGTAATTTTAACGGCGCGACCAAACCGGCAATTATTGTCGTCGACCTGAAAACCGGTCACTCCCGGCGCGTACTGGAAAGCGCTAATGAATTTATGCCGCCAAAGCGAGATCTCATCATCGGCGGAGTTTTGCTAGCGGCTAAAACTGAAGGTGATACGAATAAAAGCCTGCACTTTGGTCTCAACCCCATTGCCCTGGACGACAAGGCTGAATGGCTCTACTTTGGCAGCCTCAGCGGCGATAAAATCTTCCGCCTTCCTGCGGCACAGTTGGCGGACGCCGATATTTCCGAGAGTAAACTAACCGCACAAATTGAAGAATTTGGCCCCAAAAACCCCAGTGATGGCATTGCAATGGCACCGGAAGGTGGCGTGCTGGTTACCGACCTGCAGAATAACGCCATTGGACTGACCACCCAGGGCAATTACCAAATCCTGTTACAGGACAAACAGCTCTCTTGGCCTGACAGCCTCGCTATTAGCAATGGCTGGGTATATATAACCCAGGACCAACTTCACCAGCATCCTGCTTTCAGTTCTGGCCTTGGTAATGCCAAGCCACCCTACAAGCTGATGCGCTTCCGCTACACTCCATAAACTCCCTCTCACCGCCAGGAGATAGTTGCCCTGGCGGTTTTTTATTAACGTCGAAATAAATTCACCAGTAAACTCAATACCAAACTAACGATAATCATCGATACAATTGGAAAGTAAAAACGGGTGCGCCCCGACTCCACACGAATATCTCCCGGCAAGCGCCCGAACCAGCTGAATAACCCAGGGGAAAAGTGCAATAGCACCCCAACCAGCACTAAAATTATTCCTGCGATAATCAACCAGCGGGACATCTATTCGCCTCCCTACAGAGTGATTTAACGCCCTGACAGTTACCCTGGCGCACTGCCTGGACATTCCCCAGTGACTACTCTATCTATGCTCAATCCCGAGACAAATCGATAGAGGCCATGTGGTGAAATACCTCCTTAGTGTAGTTGTCACAATCTGCATCTTTTTTAGCACTGCTGCCAATAGTCAGGGTAATCCTTTGATTTCCCGGGGCACTATCCCGCTCGCCGAAGAGGTTACCCTTACTTCAATCGCCGGCCCACTTGAATACCCTTGGGGTATAACCAGCCTGCCCGATGGAAGTTTTCTTATCACCCAGCGCAGCGGACAACTCAGAATTGTAAAAGATGGAAAGTTATTGGCGAACCCTATCGAGTTTCCAGCAGAAATCTTGTTTCTTGGCCAAGGGGGCTTGCTTGATATCGCTGTGAGCCCCACCTTCCCTCAAGACCAGGTGCTCTACTTCAGTTATGCCATTGGCAATATGGACAGCAACCGACTTGCCATTGGTCGGGCTAAATGGGTTAACGGCAAGTTGGAAAACTTTGAAGAGATATTCAAGTCCGCGCAGGGTAAAAATAACGGCGCACACTTCGGTTCCCGGCTCGCCTTCCTACCTGATAAAACGTTGCTGGCTACCATTGGCGATGGCGGTAATCCCCCACAAGGATTTCTCGATATTTTTGCCAGGGAACAGGCCCAAAACCTGCAAACCCACTTCGGCTCTATTATTCGTATTAATGGGGACGGTTCCATTCCCGACGACAACCCTTTCAAAAACCAAGCAGATGCCCTGCCGCAAATCTGGAGCTTTGGCCACCGCAACCCCCAAGGATTGGTGATCGATCAACAAAGTGGGGAGATCTGGTCCTCCGAACACGGCCCCGCTGGAGGCGATGAATTGAACCGCCTCAAAGCTGGCAGTAACTATGGCTGGCCAAGGGTCACTTTTGGTCGGGACTATCGAGATGGCTCCAATATAGCCTTCAAAATCGAGGATCCAGAATTTACCTCGCCCGCACTGGCCTGGCTCGATACCCACGCCCCTGGAGGACTGGCATTCTATACCGGCAATGCCTTCCCCGAATGGAAAGGACGGCTTATTTCCGCCGGATTAGTTAGCGAAGATTTACGGGTCATTCAGATAAAAGATGATGCCGCTATTGGCGAGCTAAGGATACCTATTGGGGAGCGCGTACGCGACGCAGAAGTTGGCCAGGATGGCAGTCTTTACATATTGACCGATGGCCCCAAAGGCCGTTTACTGCGTATAGATCCAGCAAAACAATAACTCGAACTTCAAGATATTCGACTAGTTGGGGCGAGGTTCAAAAGTCGCCCTATAAGGCAAGCTATCTATGCGTTTTTTCCGCCCCCTTTCAGCCACTCTACTTATGGCCACCTCACTGTGTGTTCAGTCCACCACTCTGATTCACAATGTTTCCGGCTACCAAACTACTGATGATCAACTACTCACGTTCGATGCTTTAGCCTTTGATCAAGGTAAGGTACTGGCAACTGGAAGCTATCAACAGCTGGAAAAGCAATTTCCTACAGCCGATAGAATTGATGCGCAGGGTAAAACCCTACTCCCAGGCCTAATTGATGCCCACGGCCATATGCTGGGCCTGGGCCAACTCACCGGTGAATTGGACTTACGCGGTCACTCCCTTGCAGCAGCACTCTCAGCCATCAAGAAGTACGCCCGGGATCTGGGGCCCGACGAATGGCTATCGGGCCGTGGCTGGAACCAGGTTACCTGGCCCAACAAAGCTTTCCCAACCCGTAAACAACTGGATAAATTGGAAATCAAGCAGCCAATTTGGTTGCGCCGGGTCGATGGCCACGCAGGTTGGGCCAATTCCAGGGCCCTGGAGTTAGCGGGGATCAACAAGGAAACCCAATCACCAGATGGCGGTGAGATTCTACGGGATGAAAACGGCAACCCGACAGGCATCCTGATCGATAACGCCATGAGCCTGATGTACAAGGCGATACCCGCACCTACTTTAGCCCAGGAGAAAAAGAATCTACAAAATGCATTTACCACCGCTCTCTCCCTGGGATTAACCAGTGTGCATGATGCAGGTATCAGCGAACAGACCCTGAACGCCTACAGAGACCTGGCAAATAAGAAAGCCATCCCGTTGCGTATTTACCCCATGCTTTCAGTAGATAGCCACAACTATGCCCAGTTACTTCAGGCCGGGCATATTGGAGAGCCTTCGGACAGGCTGTATATGCGAAGCATCAAACTTTCCGCCGATGGCGCCTTGGGAAGCCGAGGCGCTGCCCTGCTGGAGCCCTACCACGACCGCCCTCAGGAAAAGGGGCTGCTGCTCTACCCGGAAGACAAAATGTTGGCTTTGCTCAAGCTGGCTACCGACAATAACTTCCAGGTTAACGTACATGCGATCGGCGACAGGGCTAACCATATCGTACTGAACCATTTGGAAACCCTAAACAAGGCAGAGAGCCAGGCTAGCTATCGTCATCGCGTGGAGCACGCCCAGGTTATTGAGGTGGAAGATATTCCGCGCTTCGCCCGGCTCAACCTGATTGCCTCTATGCAGCCCACTCACGCTACCAGCGATAAGAACATGGCCGGCGACCGCCTGGGGAATGAGCGCCTGATCGGCGCCTACGCATGGCAGACACTGCTGGAGCAAGGCACTCCCATCGCCGCAGGTTCCGACTTCCCTGTAGAACCTGCAAACCCGCTTTTCGGTCTACACGCCGCAGTTACCCGCCGCGACCGCCAGGGAGACCCCAGTAAAGGCTGGCGCACTGAAGAAGCTATGACTCTGGAGCAAGCCCTGCGCGCCTTTACCCTGGATGCAGCCTATGCCAGCCATCAAGAGAAAGTCATCGGCAACCTTGAAGCCGGGAAGTTCGCCGATTTTATTTTGCTGGATAAGGATATTTTTACGATGGCTCCCCAGGAGATCTGGAAAGTACAAGTTCTGGAGACCTGGGTTGAAGGAGAACAGGTATACCGTAAACCCCTGTAGCCAATCACTGACCTTCATTTTTCCCGCACTTCAAATCTGCGAATACCGGCGAAAGCCGGTATTCGCAGAAACAACGACTGCCCCATAATTCACTAAGAGCCTTGTATTGCGCTATTGCTATACTACTTTTTGTGGATACGAGAAAACTTTATTGATAAAGCGCATATAGGTTAACGCCTCAAATAGAAACCAAGTAGACCGCGCTATGAAATACATCCAAATACCCGTAAGCGATGCACCTTTATATCTTCTACTCGAAGCAGATCCCTCTAAGAAGAAAATAGACAGCTATTTACCTGAATCCTGGTGCTTCGCAGCAATTGATGCTGGCGTTGTGGAAGGTATATGCGTAGTAAAAGAAATTGATACCGCAATCGCTGAGATTTTCAATATCTCAGTTTCTCCTGAAATGCGACAGCAAGGGATTGGATCAAAACTGTTAAAGTTCTCTCTATCAGAGCTCATCACCAGGGGAGTTCATAGAGTTGAATTGAGCACCGGTACATTTGGTTACCAACTAACGTTCTACCAACGCCATGGGTTCAGGGTTGAAACCGTCATTAAAGATTATTTCTTACATAATTACGATCAGCCCATTATTGAAGATGGGGTACAACACAAAGATGCCTTAAGGCTACTATTAGAAATTACAAGACATACAAAAAATCAACAAAACTAAAAAACAACAAATCTTTTGACTAAGATTTATCCGTGAAATTGGTACATTCTTACTTTCTAAAAAAGATTCCCACTCACATCTTCACCAAGGCCAAAGCCCCAACCTTGAATTTTTACAGGAAAGCTTAATTGTCGCAATTGTCCTGAAATTATTAAAATGATATCAATCTAAACCATCATTCTAACTTGATAATTTTGAAAAGAACTGAGATTATCTTTTAGTAATCTAGACTATTAAGAGATTACAGGAAACCCACCTCATATAACGATTATCGAGCATAGGAAATATGCAAGCACTAAGAAAATTCTTAAATAGACTATTTTTTGGGTTAGGATTTAGCATAGCATGCCTTGGCACTGCTACTCCATTGAGTGCTTTCGCCGCAGAGAGAAAAGCTCCTCTTTGGAAAATGGGTATTGATAAACGTATAGAAGCCGCAACAGCAATCATTGCCACCGAATTTAAAGAGGGAGAAAATGGCAATTTGACGGAAATAGTCTCAGAAGTACTTAAATTGGACGATGGTGTCGATTTACATTTTAAAGTGGGTGATGTGTACAATGAAAAAATAGAAAACGAGGCCGGCATTCGAAAAAATAAAATTAGCGGGCAAATCATATTTATGGCTGGCAACCCCGCTAAGATGGTGATAGCTGGCTCCTATGCAGGTGATAAAATTGGCGGCATGTCGGGCCTCCCTATCAAGGTTCTCAAACAGAAAATAGAAGCGGAGCGCAATTAACCTGTAGAAATTTAGTTCTGCCTTATAGATCAATACTCACAGCATAAGCTCAGCAGAGATCCACAACCAAATCTAATAATCACATAAGGGCAATATTAACGGGCCAGCATGTCGATCGTGTATCCGCCCCTCCGGTGACGATCTAGATGACTCTAGTTAAAACCACTTTACTCCCCTGTCAAGGTAATCCTCTCCAAGTTGAATACTAGCGATAGGCTCCAAGTCGATGCATATGCGATCGGCGACGGAGCTAACCTTACCACCTCGATATAACCTACCCACGTTACTAGTAATAGTATCGCCCCACTATTGAAGGCGGAGTCCAACACAAAGACATATTGCGACTCTTACTAGATCTTACAAGTAGACGGTAGTAAAGCTATCGGCGGTGTAATAACTACCCTAAATAATAAACGTGCGCCTTTCAATCATCACTCTTCACACCGGGCTCCAAGTCGTCGTAACGCCATTCAGTTATAAGTGAAAATTTCCTTTCATCTAATCTAACTTTACCTGCCAAACATCAACATTAAACCACTCACCTTGAATACTGTATTTATAAACAGTAAACTTAAAGCGACCTAGAAAAAACCAAGGGAATACTATGCCAGTAAAGCATGAATGGCGAAAAAAAGAAAAATCTCTCTATCTCCCTAAAACTCAACCTGAAGTTATCGATATTCCTAAACTTAATTACATTACTATTCATGGAGAAGGCAGCCCTGCTGGGGAGGCATTCACGAACTGTATCGGTACCCTATATTCCTTGGCTTATGCCATCAAGATGCTTCCCAAAAAAACGGATGAGAAGCCGACTGGATACTTTGATTTTACAGTCTATCCATTAGAGGGAGTCTGGGACATCAATGAAAAGGCCAAAGAGAGTTATTCTGGGGAGATCAAAAAAGAAGATTTAATCTATAAGCTGATGATACGTCAGCCTGATTTTGTCGAGCTACCCTTTTTCAAGGAAATACTTAACTACGTTAAGAACAAAAAACCAAATCCATTACTGAATCAAGTTAACTTTGAGACTATTTTAGAGGGGAAGTGTGTACAAATGCTCCACTTAGGGAGATTTGAGGATGAGCCTATCAGCTTTGAGAAAATGGAAGCTTTTGCTAAAGATCAGGGCTTAAATCGCCTATCCAAGGTACACAAGGAAATTTATCTTTCAGACACAAGAAAAGTTGCACCGGAAAAATTGAAAACCGTATTAAGGTTTCGGGTTAGCTAAACAATGGCTTATTTTCACCCCCACAACCAACTTTTATCATCAGATCCCCCCCAGTATCCCAAACCCTATTTTAGTACCAGCTATACACTAACTCTTATCAAGAAACCCTCCAATTCTTAAAGCCATTTATTAAGTTATACACCGGGAATATATTCAAGGTGTTAATGTTTCCAGCTAAGTTAATTAGCGCCTGCGGCTAAACAAGTAAAAGAACTTCACAGAGGGTGAGATCAGAAACCAGCTGAAATACTCACAGACCAAGTTAAACCAATAAAAAAAGCCGCATCGAAGGATGCGGCTTTTTTGTCACGGGGACTATTGCTAATTAGTCCTTAACAGCTACCGTGCTCGCTTTCTTTTCAGGGATCGGGAAGCCACGATCGCGCATTAATGCTTCGATATTGGCATCGCGACCACGGAAAGAGCGGTAAGCGTCTGCCGGGTCCAACGCATTGCGAGGAGCGAACAAGTATTTCACCAGTCTCGCAGCTACTTCCTTATCGTAGAAGCCACCTTTGGACTCAGCGAAAGCCTCAGAGGCATCGGAGGTCAGTACGTCGGCCCACATGTAGCCGTAGTAGCTGGCCGCATAGCCTTCACCGGAGAAGATATGACCAAAATGAGGAGAGCGGTGACGCATCACCAGTTCATCCGGCATACCCAACTTCTTCAAAGTTTCACGTTCAAACTTGTCTGGATCGATACCTTCAGGATCAGCAGTGTGGAACTTCATATCCACCAGTGCAGATGCCAGGTACTCAGTAGTGCTAAAGCCTGAGTTGAACTTGGCTGCTTTCTTGATCTTTTTCACCAGATCCGCAGGGATCGGCTCACCAGTTTTGTAGTGCACCAGATAGTTATCGATTACCGCATCGGTAGACAACCAGCGCTCTAGCAGCTGAGACTGAAACTCAGTGTAGTCACGCACACCGCCATTTAAGGTCGGATAAGTAACGTTGGACGCAAGGAAGTGCAGCGCATGGCCAAACTCGTGGAAGAAAGTCTCTGCATCATCCCAGCTTACCAGTACAGGCTCACCGGGAGCGCCCTTGATAAAGTTGGAGTTGTTGGAAGAGAGAACGTTCTTCTTACCATCGAAAGTGGAGTGGTCGCGGTACATGGTTGCCCAGGCTCCAGAACGCTTACCCGCGCGAGCAAATGGGTCCAGGTACCAGAGGCCGATATGGTCGCCGCTCGTCTTATCGGTAACTTCCCAGACCTTAACATCTTCATGGAATACCGGTACTGAGCCTTCCTTCACTGGAGTGAACTCAAAATTGAACAGCTCTCCAGCCACATAGAACATGGCTTCACGCAGGTTATCCAGCTGCAAGTACTGTTTAACTTCATCGGAGTTCAGGTCGTACTTGGCCTTGCGAACTTTTTCTGCGTAGTAGCGGTAGTCCCAGGGCTCAATAGTGATATTGGCTTTTTCAGCATCAGCCACAGCCTGCATATCAGCCACTTCTTCTTTCACGCGACCAACTGCAGCCGGCCATACCGCTTCCATCAACTCCATGGCACGCTCAGGTGATTTGGCCATACGATCACGCAAGCGCCACTGAGCGTAGTTGTCAAAGCCTTGTAGGCCGACACGCTCATCGCGCAGCTTCAGGATTTCAGCGATAATGGCGTTGTTATCGCGCTCATCACCATTATCACCACGACTGTAGTAATTGGTCCAAATCTGCTTACGCAACTCGCGATTGTCAGAGTAAGTCAGGAAGGGATCCATGGAGGAGCGGGTATTGGTAATCGCGTACTTACCTTTTTCGCCCTTCTCTTCCGCCATTGCTGCCGCTGCGGCGACAAAGGAATCCGGTAGGCCGCCCAGCTGATCTTTTGTCAGGAAGATATCGTAACCTTCCTCATCAGCCAGTACATTGTTGGAGAACTTTGTATAGAGCTCCGCCAAGCGCTTGTTGATTTCTGCATAGCGCTCTTTCTTTTCCCCTTCCAGGGTGGCGCCATTGGTTGCGAACTGGGTATATACCAACTCGACTACGCGCTTCTGCTCAGCGTCCAGATCCATCGACTCACGCTGATCATAGATAGACTTGATGCGCTTAAAGAGGGCCTTGTTCTGGTAAATTTTGGACTCGTAGTCAGCCCACAGAGGTGCCAGTTCACGCTGGACCTTACGGAATTCCGGGGAGGACATATTGCCGGCCCAGATTCCATAATAAGAAGATGCACGACCCAACTCTGCACCACTGCGCTCCATCGGAACAAAAGTATTGGCGAAAGTAGGCTTGGCAGGATCGGCGGCGATGGCGTCCAGCTCCGCCAGATTCATCTCAATACCCTTCTCAATTGCGGGCTTGAGATCTTCAAGATTCATCTTGTCAAACGCAGGAACACCACCAAAAGGACCTGTCCACTCCGCCAATAGCATGTTGCTGGCGTGCTCCGGACTAACAGTCATGGACTTCTCGGCATTCACGGTATCTTTGACCACCTCAGCCTGTTGTGTCTTTTCACCACAACCGCCCACTACCGCAAGAGCTGCGGCCACGGATAGTGCGATCATTGTTTGACGCATCGGTATCTCCTCTAGGATAGAGCTTTGTAATAGTTTTAAGAGCGGGAGTTTAACCCCAGTTGGCCTATGCCCGCCAATACTACCGCCATTCTCAGCCAAGGCTGCGACAGAGTGAAGGAAATACACGACGACTTCCTTCAGCTTTGACCATATAGTCTAGGCGTCCCAGCTACCCACACCTCTCCTACTCAACGATCCCTTCTGAAGTAACCAAACCAGTAAATTCGACCCGAACCCCCTACCCGGTCAAAATCAGCTTATTTCCGTCACCGCTGGAATCTCACTTAAAACTCAACATAAATAAAGCCTTCAGCAGCCAGCGAATACAACTCCACACCTTTGCTTACCTTTTGAAAATAAAAGTGCGCTGTCTTGCAGCTAAAACTGAGCCTTTAAATCAGAGGAGTTTTGGAGCAGCAATCAAAATTTCACTTACAACAGTAAACGACCTATAAAGCCGCACCTAAACTCAACACAAACAAACACATTTAAATATATTTAGAAAAACCTATTCCCATTCATAATTAGGTGGAAACTTTTCTTCTACTCACAAAATCCTCTTCAACATAAAAGTCACGATTACTGGAAATATTTCCCCATAAGAAAATGCAATTAGCGACAATCCGTAAAATTATCAGAATATTTACCACATATATCAATGAAATTCGGAAATAAAGCCAACCACCTTATGCAATTTTTTATAATTATTTCCATTAAAAAATACTATTAAAACTTCAAAACAATATTTATCTAATCAAGACAGATCGGGCAATATTTAAACGAAAAGCAGGTGCTCTTTTTCAGGCACAAATAACAAATCCGGAAATCTGGCTTTTTATTTTATTTATACATTCGCTCAACTGATTAAAAGTTAGGGATAGACTCATGCAAAAGAAATCCATTTTACCACTTAGCGCAGCTATAGCCGTCTTATCAATGGGTATTGCCTCAGGCTCACAAGCTCAGGCGGTTAGCTGTGGTGACGTAATAACCTCTCCGACCACCCTCGACAGTGATTTAGTCTGCACTATTGCTGATGAATTTTCTGTCGCAATAGCAATTGAGGGACCATCTGGCAGCCTTTCAATGGGAGATTACAGTTTGACCTGTTCCACCAATGAATTTGGCACAGGTATTATTTTACTGGAAAGTGGCGCCCGGCTTAGCGGGGGTAGCGTAATCGGTTGCGGCGATGCTGTGACTGTTGGAGGGGATGGTAACCATTTTGTTACAGGTGTCACTATCACTGATTTTGGTGATGATGCTGTATATGTCGAAAGCGATTTCAATGTGGTCAGCAACATGACAATCACTGGAGATGGGTGGGATTCCGATGAAGGTATCGATATCCAGGGTAATAACAATCTAGTCAACAACAATCTAGTTGAAAATGCTGGTGACGAAGGTATTGAAGTTGCAGGAGACTACAATACGGTTACCTTTAACGAGGTCTATTTTTCAGGAAACGATGGCATTGAAATTGACGGTATTTTTGCAAATATCACCAACAACATATCCGCCTTCAATGGTAGCAGCGGTATTGAAATTGATAGTGACAACGGCACTATCTCTCTAAATAATGTTACTGATAACGAGGAAGGGGGAATCGACCTAGATCAAGGCGATAGCAATAGTATTGTCAATAACAACGTTGTTGATAATGGCACTTATGGAATATTTATTTCGGACGATGAACCTACCAACAATACGATTTCTGGTAATTTCTCTGAGGGCCAAACCTACGACTTATTTGATGCAGTTGACTTTGATTGCACAGGCAGTAATACCTGGCAAAACAATACATTTACCACATCTGATCCCTCTTGTTTAGATTAAATACTTGAGGGAATTTACAAGCAAGCAATTCAAGAACTTATAAATAGCCAACCTCCTTGTCAACCCACTTTAAACCTTAAGGCGATTCTCTTTCCCAAAAAGAGAATCGCTATTCAATTAAAATGTTGCGCACCCACAACCATTAATAAATAGTTTTACTGTCGACATTAGCAGACACTTAAATCCGTCTCAACAATAAGAGACCATATCCGACAGATTAAAAGATACAGACACCTTAAATTACTCCGCTAAATATTCTCAATAAAAAGATATCTACACTTATTAAATCTGTTAAAAGGAGTTAGACATGTTGTACCCCAACCATTACCTTCAAATTCTATCCGCGGCACTACTTTCTCTAGGTGCTTCCCTATCACCAAGCATAAACGCTGTAGAATGCGGCGATATCATTACAGAGCCCGCAACACTAACAGAAGATCTAACCTGTTCAATCAGTGACCCAAATAGCGCAGCTCTCACTATTCAAGGACCAAGTGGCAGCCTATATATGGCAGGATTCTCACTTACCTGTTCCGGACTGGATCAGTCAAACGGGATAGTCCTTACAGGCTCATCCGGTGAACTATCCACAGGCACAATTAATGGCTGTAACGACGCAGTAGTACTATCAGAAGGTGGGCTTCATACCGTATACGGCATCAATATATTACTTCCACTAGATGATGCCATTGTTGTAAGCAGTGATAGCAATATCGTCACAGGCAATTATACACTTGGTGACGGGAATGACTCAGATGATGGAATCGATATCAATGGTAACCTTAATTTTATTTCCCAAAACATTATTGAGTTATCCGGTGACGAGGGTATGGAAGTTGACGGCACTTCCAATACAATAATCGGCAATACTATTACTGGGTCCGACGGTGATGGAGTCGAATTAGATGGGGATTTTTCAATCTTTGTTTCGAACATTGTACAAGACAATGACAATACAGGTATTGAAATTGAAGGAAGCTCATGCACCGTTTCGAATAACACAATAGTAGAAAATGGATCTTCTGGAATTTCATTAGAATTTTCCGCATCCAACAATGGCATCAGTCAAAATACCAGTAGTGACAATGGAGCTTACGGTATATTAGTTATCGGTGTTAACGCCATTGGCAATAACATTGTCTTTAACACTGCCACAGGAAACGGCTTATTCGACCTTGAAGATCTTTTTGAGAGTGAGGATTGTAGCGTTAACAATAACCTTTGGTCAGGCAACACCTTCACATCCGCGGAGCCAAGCTGCCTTGAATAAACCCTAAGTTACGTCTGCCGGGGTTATTAGCCTTTAAACTAAGGCAATAACCCCGCCCCCCTTTACTGCCAATGCTACTATTTCAGGTCGGCATTACCCCCTTTTCAAATTAACTTTCAGAGACAACGGCATCCATCTCAATCTCCACTAACCAATTAGAGTCAATAAACCCCTTAACCTCCACAAAAGTACAGGCAGGGCGAATATCTGAAAACAGTTCCCCATGTGCCCTGGCCGCATCTTCCCAGCGCTTTATATCAACTAACATAATCCGGGTTCTAATAACGTCAGGCAGATGTCCACCAGCCTCCTTCAGAGCAGCGACAGCAATATCCAAGCAGAGTTTGGTCTGGCCATAAACATCACCGATAAAGGCAGTTTTGCCCTCTGATATAGGAGCGGTCCCCGATATAGCGATTTGCCCCCCGATCCTACAGGCTCTTGAAAACCCTATGGGATTCTCAAGGTATGAACCGGAACTTACCAATTTTCTCACTTTAACTCCTTCTAACGAGTAAATACGGCTATTTTATTTCCATCCAAATCCCTAAAATAGGCCCCATAAAAAGATTCCGAATTCCTATAGCCTGGATCACCTTCAGATGTCCCTCCAAGTCCAAGCGCTATAGAAAAAATCTTATCGACTTTATCAATACTGCCAACGTTAAGGGCTAACATTGTACCGTTACCAATACTCGCCGGCTTTTCATCATAGGGAGCAGTAACAGCAAGTTTTGTGGAGGAGCCTTTAAACTGCCAGAAAATAACTGTATCAGAGCGATAAACTTCCTCCGCAGCAATAGGGGCTAAAATCTTGCAATAAAACAGCCCCGCCCTAGGCAAGTTATTTGTACCTAATGTTATATGAGAAATCATGTCGTAAAGCACCCTATTGGGAATAGTAAAACCTAAGATTTTATGGTCTAACCGCTAAAGCAACTACTGTATTTCAAAGGTTTCAATCCGTGATCAGGTCTCTATTTAGTGAGAACGGCACCTCCAGATAATTGCCCCTACCTAAATTCTACAAATTCCCAGTAGTCAACGGGCAGGTCTCATATTGGCATAGCTGGTGATCAGGACCGAACTCAAATCGGCCTTTAATTTCATTTAAATACTCCAACAGTGCCGAGACTCTCTTGGGCTTATTGACTCCGGGCCGATAGACTACATAAATTGGCATAAATATCGCGTGCCATTCGGGAAATATTCGTATTAACTCCTGCTTCTCCAACTCACAGATCATGCTGTTAACCGGAATTTGAGCTATTCCCACCCCGCCAGCAGCAGCCCTTTTTGCCGTTTCTGGATTGCCACAATGGAAGTTACTTCGCACTTCGATAGATTCCGTTTTGTTTTCGGATACTAGAGTCCAAAAAGCAGACTCAGGGGCAGTCCCGGCTGTAATACAATTGTGCTGCCTGAGCTCCTGGGGTGACTCAGGTATTCCGTACTCCCTTAAATAGTCCGGACTGGCTACCAGAACCTGAGTCGTATACCCGATTTCTTTCGCCACCAAACGGTCATCGGCGATCTGCCCGACACGAATTGCCAGGTCTATACCCTGAATAAACAGGTCATCAAAAGTGTTGGATAGCTCCAGCGAGATTTGGGCTTTCGGCCACTGCTGGAGAAATGGAGGGAAAATATACTGGGCCAGGTAGCTCCCCATGGCCGGGGGGGCCGATACACGCAGCAACCCCTGTACTTGCTGCTCTATCTCCCGCACATCCTCGCGCAAGGATTTAAACTCCTCCACCAGTAAAGAGGCCCGGCGAAGGGTAACCCGGCCCGCATCAGTAATCTCAATTTTCCGTGTAGAGCGCTCCAGCAGCTTGGCTTGCAGTTGCTCTTCCAGCTTCGAAATGGCTTTGCTCACTGTAGATTTGGGCAGTCCCAGCTCCTCGGCACACTGGGTGAGACTCAGCAGTCTGCAAGTGGTCACAAAGATTGATAAAGTTCGAAAGTCTATAGTTTCCAAATCGCGAACAATCAATTTCCAAACACCTTATTGTTTCCAATAAGCTGTGAGCTTAGTCTGTGCGCCATCGATAGACAACTGCTTTTCGTGACAACATTGAGGCACACAAGATGACTGCGACACAGGATCTGTTTACAGGTATTCAATTAGGTGATGTGAAGCTTGCCAACCGTGCGGTGATGGCCCCCTTGACCCGCGCAAGAGCTGAAAACCACGTACCTACCCCTTTAATGGCTGAGTACTATGCACAGAGGGCTGGCGCCGGCCTGATTATTGCCGAGGCAACTATGGTGGCAGAGGGAACTTCAGCCTTTATTTCTGAGCCAGGTATCTACTCCCAGGAACAGATCGAAGGCTGGAGACAAGTGACTGACGCCGTTCACGAGAGAGGCGGCAAGATATTCCTGCAACTTTGGCACGGTGGGCGAGCCAGTCACCCCGATCTGAATAATGGCACAACGCCGGTTGCAGCCAGCCCAATCGCCATTGACGATACGGTTCACACACCGGACGGAAAAAAACCTTACACCACCCCAAGACCCCTTGAAACTGTGGAGATCCCAGGAATTATCGCGGCTTTTAAACAGGGAGCAATCAATGCTAGAGATGCTGGCTTCGATGGAGTTGAGGTTCATGGTGCAAACGGCTATCTCTTGGACAGTTTTTTGCGGGATGGCTCAAACCTTAGAACAGACGAGTACGGTGGGTCTTTAGAGAATCGTGCACGCTTGCTGTTTGAAGTTCTGGAAGCCGTTATCGAAGTTTGGGGCTCCGGCAAAGTTGGATTGCGAACTTCTCCCCTAAACGGATTCAACAGCATGCGCGATAGCGATCCTGAGGGACACACTCGCTGGTTTGCATCAAAATTGAATGAATATAATTTGGCCTACTGGCACTTGATGCGAGCCGACTTCCTCGGCGAGCAACTCGGAGATGTATTGACTCCAGCAAGGGAACTGTATCAGGGCAATCTGATTGGCAATATGGGGTACGGGCGAGATGAGGCCAATACAGCCATTGGGCAGCAGCAAGTAGATGCGGTTGCCTTCGGCGTTCCATTCCTGGCGAACCCGGACCTGCTAAAGCGTTTTAAAGCCGATGCGAGCTTAAATGAAGCAGACCCAAACACCTTCTATACCGGTGGCGCAAACGGATATACCGATTACCCCACAATGCCCTAACCTTTAAGGAGTAAGCAGCTAGGTCGCCTTAAGCGGGCGACCTGCTTTCCGTACTCGGAGCACCAGCAGTCTCGGAGCGGATCTTCACGTTATTAATCAGTGAGACCAGTACAAAACTCAGCAGCATCAGTAGATACCATGAACTGAGCTTCGCCAGAGATACCATTTGCCATTCATGGGATTGATTAGGGTAAATCCATATATTTGCAAAAGTAGCAATGTTTTCAGCAAACCAAATAAACAGTGCTACCAGCAACCACCCCAAAAGAAGCGGCATAGAGCGATGCTTTTCAACGACCTTAAAGTAAATATTGGTTCGATAAAACATTAACACTGTTCCCGCTAGTAATGCCCAGCGGAAATCCCAGATATAGTGATGTGTAAAGAAGTTGGCATAGATAAGCACAACCAGAACAACTGTCAGCAATTTCGATGGATAGTGAGAGTATTCAAATTCAAAAATTCGCCACACTCGAGCAATATAACTGCCCACTGCGCTATACATGAATCCTGTAAACAGTGGCACATTAGCAATCCCAAAGAAATACTCTTCCGGGTAACTCCATGAGCCAATAGCGTCAGATGTCTTAAATATCTCCATGACGGTCGCAACGACATGAAATACGACAATAACTATTGACTCCCTGAATGTTTCCAGTTTTGTCGCTAGAAGAAAGACTTGAAAGGCTATGGCAGCCAGAAAAATAAAGTCATACCGGTGAATCGATTCCAGTGGATACCAATAGTTGGTGACAATCATAATTCCCAGCAAGAAGCCACCGAAAATACAGGCATAAGCCTGCCTCAAGCCAAACAACCAGAACTCACGAATATATCGTTTCAAATCCACACTTGATAACACTGCAAACAACACCTAAGTGGAAAATTTCTGTGGCTTCAAGCCTATCGATTCCAATACCTTTCTATCTTTAGAAAAAACTATCTGACATTTATGTTTTTAAATCCAAACTCTTTACTCCCGGCCTTAAAGCCGAGATTCAAGATTTCAGTATAGTTCTCAGGGACTTCAAAAAACACGATTTCCAGCTCGGCCTCAGAACCGCGGGGAAGCTCCAGATATACCATTCCCCTCACTTCCTGCCCACCCCTAAATGCCTCATACTCCTTGAAGACAGCGCCATCTTTCATAATCAGGCGCCAGGAGGAAAGCCTTACTTTTTGCCGACTTCTCCGATTAGTCACGGTCATACGGCACTGCACTGTACCGCCCTGCCTTACACAATTATTGTGATGAATCTCGACCCCTTGCAGGTAAACAGCACCACCTTCAGAAGTCGTTTTTGGAAGACCCGCAACAAAATCCGGACTATGATACTCCTTCCCCAGAATAAAAAATGAAAAACAAGAGATCGAATAAGCCAAAACCACAACCACACCAAATAGGTAGCGATTTTTTAAGTAGCTCCAAATACAAAGAGATAGAGAAGTGCACACAATCACAATAGCCATAAAGGCTACAAAATACTCAGGGCGCCATATGCCGTATAGGTAAATCATGGGCTCAGGAAATAGATACTGGGTAAGTGCCCATAACACTGCTACTACTGCCGACAATACGCCGAATATTTTTGCAGCAAAAAACTTCCTGCGACTGACTGAGTAATGTCCCTTTACCATATCTGTCATTTTGCTCTATCCCTATACAACCAGCGTCAGGCTGATTAGCTAGCACTGCTGACAAGTCACTTAAGCTTCAAGCCAGCGCAAAATGGTACATGATACAGATTTAAAGACCGAAATCGATTACACCTTATTTCTAAACCTATCCTGGCATAATCGATCAAAACTTAAACACCACACTCTTCAACAAGCTTGTAGCGCCCTTCTCGGAATTTGAATATGACTCAATTATATTGAAAATATAGTCATACTAGTTATAGTGAGGAGAAAAGTCAGGGAATTCACCAGAAAGGGAATGGCGGGAAGCCAAACCCTTTGTCAATAAAGAACTCGATCTACTGAGCCCCTACCGCACTCTGGTAGTCCATATATGCAGGTAATGCGACTGCAGCAAGAATACCCAAAATAGGAATTATCAACAAACAAACACCCCAAACAGACCACTTTTTCTGGACAGAATTAAAATGCTCAAGGCTTTCCCATTGCTTATTTTTCCAGGCGAGTTCGCGCCCCTTAATTCCCAGGTAAATAGCAACAATTAACCCAATATAAGGTATAAAAGCCAGCAAACCGATATAGCTTTTGTTAAATATAGCCCATATCCAATTTAAGAGAAAAGCACCCCAACTCCAACCTTTAACTCCCTCTGGAATGACGTCGCTTTTCTGTCCAGAATTATTAACAGCATCAGTACTCACATCCGAGGTTGGTGCCACATACGGATTGGTCATAACTTCCCCCAACTTTCACTTTATAAATAGAATAAATACAGCAAGGTAAAGTCACCCAAATAAAGGAGGGAGACAGCCTCTCATCAGATTATTCAAGGCCCCTGCACAGGCCATGAATTCTAATTGGCGGGTATTAACAGCGCAATAGCTCATCCCGATAAATGCGAGTCAGCGCACGCACAACCAGCTAATATAGCAGCCTCCAAGAATAGCTTGTCAAACAGAAACTAATCATCGCTACTGCAAGAACTGCCACTCGAACTACTGCCAGAATTACTATCGTACCAACCATCATCCTCATCGCTACTGGAGGAACCGAACCATCGTGCCATCAAACCTATACCAAATACGACTAGCATTATCGCGTAAACATCGATTTCTACTGTAATTCCCCGGTAAATACCAAGGCCAACAAGACATAACCCCAACAAAAACTCGATAGTTCGCACCATTACCCCACCCTACAATTTTACTTTTACAAAAATTGACAGAATAAACTATCAAATATTATCAACAATGTCGTTTAAGGGATATCCATCCCCTAATCTAATAAATGAGGTGGCTTTAATTGATACTTAAATACTTTCAGTTGAAGTAAAACCTGGAGAATGTTCAGCTTGAATGACTTAACTGTAATAGGAGCAGCTCCTCACATACAGTCTGACAAATATAGAATACTGATTTAGACGGAGTTTCAGTCGAGAGAAATGAAAACCTCTCATTCGAGCCAAAGGCTCAAGATAAGAGGTTTTACATTCAGAATTTCTTAATTAAAGAGAACAGCCAATTAAGCGATTCGACCAGCGCGCAACCATTCAGAAACACAAAACGCCAGTTCTAACACCTGATCGGCATTTAGTCGCGGATCGCATTGGGTGCGGTAGCAACTGGCGAGGTCTGCTTCAGAAATTTTCCAAGCTCCACCGGTGCACTCAGTGACATGCTGCCCGGTCATTTCCAGATGGATACCGCCGGGATGGCTTCCCTCGGCCCAGTGTACCGAGAAAAAGTCGCGAATTTCCCGCAGGATTTTTTCAAAATCGCGAGTTTTATAGCCGTTACCCGCTTTAACGGTATTGCCATGCATGGGATCAGTGCTCCATACCACCGAGCGCCCCTCCGCTTGAATGGCGCGCACCAATGCAGGCAATTTTTCTCCCAAAGTATCGGCGCCCATACGGGTAATCAGTGTAAGGCGACCTGCATCGTTCTCGGGGTTGAGCTTATCGATCAAACGCAGCAGCTCATCCGGCTGCATCTTTGGACCAACTTTCACCCCAATCGGGTTGCAAACACCGGAGAGAAACTCCACATGGGCGCCATCCAGTTGCCGAGTGCGTTCACCAATCCACAGCATATGTGCGGAGCAGTCATACCATTTTCCAGTAAGGCTATCGGTTCGTGTCAGTGCCTGCTCGTATTCAAGCAATAGCGCTTCATGAGAGGTGTAGAGTGAAGTCTCACGAATTGCGGGAGAGTTCTCTGAGGTAACACCACATACCGCCATAAACTCTAAAGCTTCCTGAAGGCGTTCCGCCAGCTGGGCATATTTTTCCCGCTGAGGATTATTCTTCAGGAAGCTGAGATTCCATTTGTGCACCTGATGCAGATCGGCCAATCCCCCCTGGGCGAAAGCTCGCAGTAGGTTCAGGGTGGCAGCCGATTGATTATAAGCAGTTACCATCCGCTGTGGATCAGGTATGCGCGCTTCAGCGGTAAAATCAATGCCGTTGATAATATCGCCACGGTAGCTGGGTAGTTCTACTCCGTTCACTGTCTCGGTATTTGCTGAACGGGGTTTGGCATATTGGCCGGCCATTCTCGCAACTTTCACCACCGGCAGGTTACCGGCAAAGGTGAGTACGACAGCCATCTGCAACAATACCTTGAAAGTATCGCGAATGCGGTTTGCATTAAAATCGGCAAAAGATTCAGCACAATCACCGCCCTGCAAAAGGAAGGCTTTCCCCTCGGCAACCTGAGCCAGCTGACGGCGCAGCTCGCGAGCCTCTGCCGCAAAAACCAGGGGCGGATGACCAGAGAGCTGTTTAGCCACCTGGGCAACATCTTCGGCAGACGTGTATTGGGGCTGTTGATGTGCGGTGAAGTTTCGCCAGCTCTGGGGGGTCCAAATTTGGGTGGGGGATTCGGGCACTGGGACTCCTAGCTCAACTTCCATCTTTCACTCTTACTTCTAAAGGATAAATCTTAAGGGTGAGCATATTGCTCACCCCCAAATGTGCCGAATTTACAGCACGCTGGCAACAGCCTTACAGAAGTATTCCATATTATTGGAACTCAGGCCGGCAATACTGATGCGACTCGAGTCCACCATATAAATGGAATAGTCCTTTTGCAGCTGTTGTACCTGTTCGGGATTGATACCCAGGAATGAGAACATCCCTTTCTGCTGGCGGATAAAGCCAAACTCACCGGCAGCACCCGCTGCGGCGAGCCCTTCTACCAATCCAGCACGCAAACCGTTAATGCGCTCGCGCATCTCGGTCAGCTCAGCTTCCCAGTTCGCTTTCAGTCCCGCATCAGTAAGAATAGATTCTACAATGGCAGCACCGTGGGAAGGTGGCATGGAATAGTTGCCACGAATAGCGCTCAGCAACTGGCTATGGCCTTTATCGGCGGCTTCACCATTCGCATAAATCACCATAGCCAGGCCGACACGTTCGCGATAGAGGCCAAAATTTTTCGAGCAGGAAGCCGCGACCAGCATTTCTGGAACAGATTCAGCCATCAAGCGCAGGCCGTAGGCATCATTTTCCAGGCTCTCGCCAAAGCCCTGATAGGCCATATCGATAAACGGCGTGAAGCCCTGCTTTTGCGCCATTTCCGCCAACACTTTCCACTGCTCGCGGGACAGATCCGCACCACAGGGGTTATGACAGCAGGCGTGGAAAAGAACAACATCGCCCTCACCCACATCCTTCAGAGTCTCGACCATTTTGTCGAACTGCAAACTGCTGGTAGCGCGGTCGTAGTATGGGTAGCTCTTAATTTGCAAGCCCGCATTACCCAGAAGCGGCACATGGTTAGCCCAAGTGGGGTCACTCACCCACACGGTTGCCCCAGCTTTGGCGCGATTAATCAATTCCGCCAGAACTCTTAAAGCACCACATCCACCGGGAGTTTGAGCTGAGCGAACGCGACCGCCCACCAACGCGGGGTGCCCGGCACCCAGTACCAGCTCCTGCATGACTGTGTTGAAACCTGGAGTTCCGGCCGGGCCGATATAGGCCTTGGTTTCCTCACCCTGCAATAAGCGGGTTTCGGCTTCCTTGACGGCTTGCAAGACAGCGGTATGGCCTGCCTCATCTTTGTAGACGCCCACACCGAGATCAATTTTGCTGGGGTTTTCATCCGCGCGGTAGCTGGCCAAAAGGCCCAAAATCGGATCTGGCGGAAGGCTGTTTAAATGCTCAAACATCTGAAAACTCCTCTTAGTTATCTCATTTATTCATCAACGAGGCCGCGCTCAGACCATTCCTTCGCGCGCACCATTAACTTATCAATAATGCTATCCAGTTGTTCCCGCTCCTCAGTGGATAGGGATGCCATCAAGTCATTCTCGTACTGATGGGCCAGCGGCACTATGCGAGCATAAATATCACGCCCCAGCTCCGACAGGTTCAGCACTTGCCGGCGCCGGTCACCAGGATCTTCACTGCGTGTAATGTAGTCATTCTTTAACAGGGAAGAGACGGCCCGACTGATTGCCACCTTGTCCATCGCCGTCTGCTCAACCAGCTCGGCGGCAGATAAATCGGGAAAACGGCCCAGAATTGCCATCACCCGCCAAGCGGGAATGGTGAGGTGGAAGCGCGCACCATAAGCTTGCGCAATAGCATTACTCACTCGGTTGGAAAGTACCGAGAGGCGGTAGGGTAAGAACTTTTCGAGGCGCAGCTCGTCGTTCTCAACAACGGTGGGTCGCGTGTTTTGTTCGATTGTCATAGCTGCCCTCAAACCTGCCTGCTCGGGTGTCCCGGTTGTACCTGTTACTCAATTTAACTAACATTGGTTTCAATTGTAACCACTATCGGCACAAATACTTTCTGGAAAAGTTACCGGGCCATACGAAAAAATGGCCGGACAGTATAGGTTTTTTTGCGCCATATTTGCGAACTAATTGGGTCTATGGCGCAAGAAATTTGCGTGTAAGTGGCGCTGAGATGCTCAATTTTTCGCCACACCTTCGAACCATCCGCACAGAAGCGAGGCCACGCTATGAAACAGTGGATCAGCTTTCCGCGAACGGAAGGAAATACAAGCCGCCAAGCCCATGCAGATTTCCCACCCAGCAGCTTTGAAAGGGAAATGGGCAAAGAGGGTTTTTTTGGGCCCTGCACCCACTTCTACCATCGTCATCCCCCCACCGGCTGGAGCCAGTTCGAAGGTCCACTGCGTCCCCACGCTTTTGATGCCACGCAAATGAAGCACAAAGGAACAAGCCCCTGGGATCAAAAGCCGATCCTGCGAAACCAGGATAGTCAGGTCGCCCTCTGGACCTGCCGGGAGCCTATGAATCATCTGGTGCGCAACGCTGACGGCGACCAACTCCTGTTTATACACAATGGGAGCGGCGACTTGTTCTGCGATTTTGGCCACCTCTCTATTCGCGATGGCGACTATATCCTGCTGCCCCGCGGCACCTTATGGCGCCTGACGCCGACAGAGGATGAGCCGCTGGAACTATTGATGGTAGAGGCGATAGGTAGCCATTTTCAGCTCCCCGAAAAAGGCATCCTTGGCCCCAATGCGATTTTTGACCAAGCGATGCTGGATGTGCCTCGTATAGATAAAGCCTTCCTCGATCAACAGGGCGATGATAAGTGGCGGGTTGTGGTTAAGGCCCGGCAACAACTGTCGACCATTACCTACCCCTTCAACCCACTGGACGCCTGTGGTTGGACTGGGGACAACCTGGCCGTTCGCATCAACTGGCGCGATATACGCCCGCTGATGAGCCACCGCTACCACCTACCCCCTTCGGCTCATACCACCTTTGTCGCACAAGGTTTTGTTGTAGCGACTTTTGTACCTCGCCCGATTGAGAGTGACCCTGGCGCACTCAAAGTCCCCTTCTTTCACAACAATGATGACTTTGATGAACTCATCTTCTATCACCGTGGTGACTTCTTTAGCCGCGACAATATTCATCCGGGGATGCTTACCCTCCACCCCATGGGATTTACCCACGGCCCCCACCCCAAGGCATTTGCTACCGGGGCCCGGCATGCGCGCAAGGAAACCGATGAAGTTGCTGTAATGATCGACAGCCGCACCCCCTGGGATATTCTCCCGGATGCCCATGCCGTGGAGCTAACAGATTATGTAAACTCCTGGAAGCCAAAGTGAATACAGCGCATCCAGACAACACCAAAAAGGCTGACAATCAAACAGCCAAACGCCAAAACAAAGAAAAGGAAAGAGAATGGACCTTTACGGATACTTTCGCTCATCCGCCAGCTACCGAGTGCGTATCGGGCTCAACTTGAAAGGCCTGGAATACGAGTATCACCCGGTAAACCTGCTCAAGGGAGATCAGCACGGAGACGACTACCGCACGTTGAATCCACACGGTCTACTGCCAACCCTGAATGATGGCGAAACCAGTCTCACCCAATCCCTCGCCATTTTGGAATGGCTGGATGAAACCCATCCAGAACCAGCGCTACTTCCAAAGGCTCCTGAAGCCCGCGCACATATCCGCGCGCTCGCGCAAAGTATTGCCAGCGATATTCAACCTATACAGAACCTCAGGGTTCTGCAGTACCTCCAGGCTGAACTCAAAGTCAGTGATGAGCAAAAAATTCAATGGATTCAGCACTGGATACACCTGGGCTTCTCCGCACTGGAGAAGCAATTAAGGCCCGCGCCTTTCGCCGCTGGAGACAATCCAGGGTTGTTCGAGTGTTGCTTACTCCCGCAAGTATACAGTGCGGAACGCTTTGGCCTGGATATGACCCAGTACCCCAAAATCCAGAAAATCACAGACGCTTGCAATGAACTGCCGGCCTTTATTAAAGCCCACCCTTCAGAACAACCAGACTGTATTGTGTAGTACCCTTTTATGGATGCCCGGTCGCATCGGGCATCCTACGTACACTCGAAAATTTCACTACTTGCCACATTTCATTGCCTGTGGTTAATATCTCTATCCAAACTTGAAAATAACTCGAATAATAATATTCCCCACTGCTGTAGCTAATCAGCCGAGGTCATCAATATGAACTCCCAAGACCAGATCTCCCCCAAAGAAAAAGAAGTCATTGAGCATGTCAAGAAGCTGAAGAGCTTTTACCAACACCTAATCACCTATTTATTAGTTATCTCGGGACTAGTAATTGCCAACTTAATACTCGCCCCCGGATACTTATGGTCACTCTGGGCGGCATTTGGCTGGGGTATAGGGCTCGCCTCCCATGCAATTAGCACCTTCAATTTATTTAATTTCTTTGGTGAAGATTGGGAGAGAAAGCAGATAGATAAGAGAATGGGGCGTAAATAGCAATAAATCGTGTGCGATGGAGCATCGCCAAATACAAGCATATGCTTTAGATGTTAGAGTACTTTCCCAAAGTACTCTTCTCCTAGCCCCTCACTGTCAACGCAAAAACTCCAAACACTTCCCTACTTACGAACACGAACACGAACAATTACCTGTAATCTAAACAAAAATCTATATACTCCAAGCCGCTTGACAAAAAAACAGTTAATTAACAGGCTTAAATTATCGAGCCCTGGTAACAAAGTATTAACATACTTTTTATATAACAAATAATAAATATATTATTAAAATGATAACAGGAACCCCAATGTCCTTCCTCAAAGTCTCTACAGGCACTCTATGTCTATCACTTTGGATATCTATACCCAGCATCAGTAAAGCTGACACTTTTCACTGGCCCGATTACCAAGCAGAAGCGGCCACCAGTGAGCATCGTATTGATGAGCTTTATTACTTACAGCCCCATAACAGCTATGAGCGGCTAGAAAACGGTGAAACACTGACTGACTGGCTCGACAAAGGCTTTCGATCACTGGAAATCGATGTCGTAGATCACGGTGCCTGGCAAGGTAGCAGCCATGGGCCCTATGTTGCCCATGGACAAAACGACATCGGTAATCACATGTGCAATAGCAACGGAGACGATGATCGTCTGGAACACTGTCTGGACGATATCAAATCCTGGCTCTCCGTTAACACTATTGAAGCGCCAATAATGCTGTATATCGATATGAAAACCAATTTAGATTGGTTTAACGCCTGGTATGCAGATGAAATTTATTTGCTTGACCAGTATATCCAACAAGAGCTGGGCGACCTCCAGTACAGCTACCAGGATATGCTTACATATTTACAACAAATTTCTTCCTCAGAAAATTACCGTACCACGCTTAAAAGTACGGGATGGCCTAGCGTTGGCAACTTATTAAATAACGGCAAAAAAGTAATCGTTATTTTTACCGGAGGACAATCAGGCAACGTCAATAATCGAATGGAATCCGCATTAGACTCCTACGAGATGAGCGCATTTTTATGTCCTGATATAGATACCGCAGATCCAGAAGAATTTACCGGCTCCATTGATTCAATAGACAGCAGTAGTTCGCAAAGAATATTTTGCGGCAATGTCCAGGCTGGCGATCATTACCAGATAACAGCCAACGCAGCCGCTGAAACCAAACAGCTGATGCACCTATGGGATAGTTCTGGCGATTTTAGCAATACCGACTATGGCTACATATTTACAGCAATCGCACATGGTGCCACTGCAATCGGGATGGATCCTGATACAGTCGCAACCACCCCCAATTATACTGGCACGGCAATTCCTTTTGTCGGAGTAAGGAGAAGTCTTCCTGGCTATTTGAGAATCCGTTCTGCCTCAAATGCTGACTTGTGCATGACCGTCTCCCAGGGCTATAGCAATGGCTCAAACCTAAATATGAATAACTGTGGCTCCAGCAATGAACAGCAGTTTGTTTATACTGCTGAAGGCCAACTCCGTCCCAAGGGTAATAATAAATACTGTGTTGACTTCAACACTGGCTCTGCTGATAACGGCGATAAAATGCACCTGTGGGATTGTGACGGCGGCAATTCGGAAAAATGGCAAATCCAGGAAAGTGGGGCCATCCAAAATCGCGATAAGAACTGGACCTACTGTATAGACGCACCGGGTAGTTCAACCGAAGAGGGTGAGCGTCTTCAGGTTTACAAGTGTGATAAGAATGACAAAAGCCAACAGTTCGTTTTAGAGCCTGTCGATGATTGGGAGCAGAGTAGCTTTTGAATTCGAGTTACAAAAAAGAGGCGCCTTTACAGGCGCCCTTTTTTCAAAGATCCCAGCATTATGGGGCCCTTGTAAAAACATGCGTTATTGGGAAAGTAAGCTCTGGACAGTTAATCCAATTCACCTGCTTCACACTGTCTCCAATCACCGAACATGCCATCGTCGGCAGCAACCCAGGTTTCATAGGTGAAGGTCAACTCCGGAATCTCTTTAATATTGAAAGAGAAGTGGAAACCTTCTGCTTTGTCATCGGTACGAATACACGGTACCGCTGGCATCCAGGTCTTAAAGTCTAAAGACTCCCCTTCACTGATAACCTGCCCCTCTACCAAACCTTCAAACCAGGGAGTAAGACTTTCCAAATCACCATTGATATGCTTAACCTGAACATTTTCAATCGTGTAGTCGGAATCAACAGCAGTCAAAGACCACTGCAGATATTCCTCTTCCGTGGCAGAAGTATCCCACTGCAGGTTAGACGGAGTGCCGTAGCTTGGAATATTTTCGTACGGCATCGGCAGCCACAGGCTCTCGTCCCAGGAGTTAATGTTGCGCAGACGTACACCCTTAGCTTCACTCATGGGCTCAACTTCTACAACAAAATCGTATTCCGGCGCATCGTCAATCAAGTCCGTGGCGTAGTAGCGGAAAATATAGGTGCCCGCCTTTGAAAATACTGTGCCAGCTGTATTTTCACAATCTTCACTGTCGGGGTAACTGGTGAATTCACCACCTTCCGGTGCACTTATCAGTTCTTCGTAGGTAAACACTTCGTCACCATCAGCATCAACTACTACAGGACGATGCAATAGGGACATACACGGCAAGATTTGGTAATAATCTTCGTCAGTGGACAATCTACCCCAGTTACGCGCCCACACTACAGAGCGGATTTCTGGTGCTGTGTTGGAAACTTTTGCAAGACCATCATCTTCAGAATAGGTCTTAGCATATAAACCACGATCATCACTGACAATCAAACGTGCAGTGTAGGAACCCGGCACATCGGTAACAACTTGAGCACGGCGAAGCTCTCCACTCTCAGGCTCGGTGATTGGCTCAATTACGGCATTACTGCCATCGGGCTTGTCAACCAACTCCCAGTGGAATTCCATTGGATCATCATTAGGATCGCTACTGGAGGCATCGAACACCAAGGCATCCCCAACGAGCACAGACTTGGATTGGGCCTCAACACCACGGGTAGAAGGATAACCATTTACGTCACCGATCTTCGCCTCCATGGTTGCTTCCAAGTCGATTTGGTTAGCCCCGTCAGAAACGGTCATGCTTACACGATATGTACCAACCACATCCAGCTCTTGGATTTTTTTACCCATTGGTTTCCAAGAACCAATATCTACCAACTCGGCAACACTGCCTTCAGGTTTTTCGATCAATTCTGCATCAATAATTTGCAGAGCATCACCCTCAGGGTCATAGCCAACAAAATTAAACTCGGCACGAAGACCCAACTCTTGCTCACCAATACTGTAGGACGGGTAGTAACCAGTAGCCTCTATCTCACCAATTGGAGCTTCATTCACCTCAGCTTCAGAATCAGCCTCAACTACAATGGTAACTTCGCGCTCTTCACTCTTTCTGGCACCATCAAAAACAAACAATATTAGGTTGTAAGTATCTGCTGCAATAGGAGTGAATTTAACGGTAGAAGTTGTCTCGCCTTCCAATTCAGGAACCGGAACACCATCAGTTTCAACTGGGCTATATGCCCACTTCCAACGGTACTGCAGAGAATTACCCTCAGGGTCGTAACTCTCGCTCGCATCCAATACAACTTCTTCGCCAAGAGTAATAGTCTGGTCTTCTGTTACTGCAACAGGTGGAGCATCACCAGCGGAAACAGTTACCAGAACTTCCGCGGGCTCACTGGCAACTCCGTTATAAGTGACAACTAACTCAAGTCTGTAGTCACCTTCGACATCCAAATGCAAAGTGGCTTGACTAGAGTCACTGTTAGTCAGGTATGCAGCACTATCGAGCGGTTTTTCAACCAAGGACCACAAATACTCCAGATCTCCAGTCTCATTGGTTGGAGGAGTACTCAAGCTGCCATCGAGCCCCAGAGTATCAGTTCCCAGGATAATACTGTGCACCGGCTCAGTAATGGCCACTGGATTCGGGCTGGTTGCAGTCAGGGTCATACGAGCCGCTTCACTGGTTTCAGTGCCGTCATCTACAATCAGGCTCACCACATAGTCGCCCGGGAGATCGGCAGTAAATTCAGTGTAGGCATCTTCAGTGCTGGTCAGCTCTGCCAAGCTAAGCTCAGGCCACTCAATCAGCTCCCAACGGTAAGTCAGGCTTGCATCTCGCGGGCTACTGCTATCAGTACCGTTCAACTGGACAGTAACATCGCCATCTGCCAGCGAGAAAGTGGTATCAGCAGGAGACAGCAAGCTGAAACTGGCAGTGGGCTTTTCCACCTTGTTATTTGAACCACCGCCGCCACCACAGGCAACGAGTACGAGAGACAGGCACAGCGTGGCCCAAAGGGCTAGTGCTCTTTTCATCTGTGATACTCCGATCGATTAATACTGATAAGTGAGACTGAGCCTTGCCGTGCGACCCGGGGCAGGGACCAAGCCAAGACTCAAAGCATCGAGGTAATATTTATCGTTAACATTGTCGACGGTGAAATCCACTGACAAGCTATCGTTTAATTTGTAACTGGTATAAACATCCACCACTTGGTAGCTGTGCCATAAAACAGGCTCATTAAAACTGGTCGGCGCGTTGTAGCGGGGAATAGAATTCCGCTCACCAACAAAGGTACCACGCACACCCAGCTCCAATTTTTTCTGGAGTAAACGCAGACCGAAATGGGCGCTGGCATGCCAGTTGGGTGGGATCATGTTATTGATATAACTTTCCGGAATGCCCCAATCTGTGCAGGAGTAGCGTACATAGCTGGCAACGTTGCATACTTCAATATGGCTGTACTTGGTGCCACTCAATTCGAGTAACCACCAGTGGGCGTCATACCCTAGATTCAGCTCCCAACCTTTAAGATCAAGGCTATCGATATTGCGCATACGGAAAAAGTCGAGCCCATCCTGCTCCTCCTCCCAAGCATTCGGCTGGGTACGGGTCAGGTAGTCATCTACATGGTTTTCAAAATAGGCAACTTTTGTACGCAACTGGTGATTAGCCTCAAATAATTGACCATTGAGATAATTAATTCCAACTTCATTATTTTTGGCATGCTCTGGCTTTAAAGGAATATCCAGCGCGGGGCTCACTGACCAGCCGGAAGTATTTTCAAACAGACTCGGCATGCGCAAGGCTTGCGCGTGGCGAGCATAAAATTGCAAACCAGTGATTGGCTCCCAGGTTAAAACCACCATTGGTGCAGTGCCGGAGTGGCTATTGCTGTAGTGAACATCCAGACAACCACCTTCACCATCGGCCACACAAGCGGGGTCACTGGTGCTTAATGGAAGTGCATTGTTATCTTTAGAGGAGAAACGTGTGTAGCGAAGTCCGGCTTCCAGAGTCCACTCCGGCCACGGCTGCCACTCCATACCTGTAAATGCACTGAATTCTTTGCGCCAACCATTGCGGGAACCGGTATAAAAACTATCAGTTGCCGGGGTATCGGTATCCATGTCTTCCCACTGGGCAGAAATACCGTAATCCCAACGTAACTCACCCATCGGGTAGAAGCGCATACTATTGGTGATATCCAACCCAAAACGCTGGTAATCATCAGTTCGCGCTGTATTGTCTTCCAGGTCGATAGAGCCAACATCCGGGGTATTCAGGTCAGTTACCGCATCGGTATGCCAGAAATTAATACGCAGATCTGCCCAGTCATATTCAACAGGTTGCCAGCGGTAACGAGCGGTATAAGTTTGATTCAGCACCTCACTGTCAAGCCACTGGCGCGCCTGCCCAAAAGAAACAATCTGGGAGGGCATCATTTCGCCATAAGTGCTGTTATAGCGCAGGTAGCTCAATTCCAGGCTCTGGTCCTTTGGCAAATGGAGGCTGCTTTTTAATAACCAGGAGTCACTAGAAAAATTGGTATTGGGGATTTGCTCGCCCGCGCGGAATGGAGATGCCCCTACAAGAGTGACCGGGGTTTCGGTATACCAGGCCAACTCTTGAGATTCGCCAACAATCACTTCCGGTGCGGGACCATCAGTACCCGCATAGTAATTGCCCTGCTCACGTTGAGCGTGGGCCACCACCAAATCACCCCACTCAAAACGCTGGGCGCCTGCAAAACTCGCCGCGTAACCTTCGAAATCCAACAAGCTGGGACTGTCCATACCGTAATCAGGCGCAAAGCTCTCCGGCATTGCATAGTCGTCTGTGCAATAGCTGGCAAAGCGACAATCGGAGCGATATGCATTTCGCGGCAGGTAATAGCCTGCGTAGGTACCGGGCTCTGGGGCTTCGCTATTGTTTCCGATACCACTGACACGAACACGGAAACCCGACAATTCGCCGGGTTTTACGACATCTTCCGCTCGTAGGGTATTTATACTGACAACGCCACCGGTAGCGCCAGTGCCCTCGGCACCCATTACTGGGCCTTTATCAATACGCAAGGACCCAATCAGATCTGGGTCAATATAACTGCGACTGGAAACCCCGGCATAACCGCGATAAATCGTTGTTTCCTGGCGACTGCCATCGATTAAGACAGGAACCCTACCCTGCCCTTGCATACCGCGAATATTGACATCCAGACCACCGGAATTGCGGTTTTCACTGATAAGTACACCGGGGGTGCCCTGAAAAATATCGCCAACACTGGTACCGCGAAAGCGCTCAATATTTTCCTGGGTGAGAATATTTACTGAACCGGACTCGCGAAATACCTGGTCTTTTTCACCGCCATCACGAGTCTCAACCTGAATGCTGTCCAGCACCATCAGATCCTGCTCGCCAGCGGACTGGATCAGCCAGGCACCACTACCAACGGGAACCGCTTGCAGGTTGGTACCGCGCAACAAGCTCAACAGAGCTTCTTCTGCACGATAACTACCAAATAGTGCTGGAACAGAAATAGTTTCCACCAGGTTCTCGTCGAAAGAGAGCGTTACCCCGGCCTGACGCGAGTAGAGGTTGAGCACATCTCCCAGATTGCCCGCGGGCAAACTGAATTCGATCAACGCTGTATTGCCCTGCTGGGCTTGCGCAAAACTCGATACGGGAACTACGGCCAACAACAGTGCCAACAAGGTGGACAAAATATGTTTTGGGGCGCGGGACTGCATTTAAGCGGCTTCCTATTCTCAGGTGTATAACTAGGAAGCCGAACGAAAATCAAAAACCCGTAATCTAAATGAGAATTATTTTGTTTTTTTTGCTTCGGAGGGAAAACTAGCAATCAAAAGCGTCATCAAAAATAAAAAATGACACCTTCGGGTAACTTTTTTGTGGTCATCTGGCAATAAGAGCAGAAATTAAAGGTTGCCCGTTCCGAAAAAACCGTCGGCCCGGACGAACAGGGGAAGGCAGGGAGCGATGCGACTTACTATCAGCCCGGCAATTGAATCGTTGCCCACCACCGCGTGGTATAGCTCAGTTCAGCTCCCGCCGAACGCGCCAATATTTTTAGGATGGTATCGATATCGTGAAGCTGGAAAACCCCAGAAACCTGGTGATCTCTTAATGCCGGATCACAGCGTAAAAAACCAACACGATAGCGAGACAACTCTTCAAGCAGCGCTCCTAATGGCATACTCCGAGCTGAAAGCACCCCGTCAATCCATCCGCTGTAATCAAACATCTTGCTGTCCAGAGCGAGCGAACCGGCGCCAGTAAGGCGATAAGCCTCACCCGCTTTAACTGCAAAGGGCTCTATATCCGCACTCGGCTGAACCTGCACCCCACCTTCCACAACCTGCAAAATCGTGTGGTCATCGCCATTGCGCACAAAAAAGCGCGAGTCACGGGAAATCAGCTGCCCCTGAGGCACCGATACCTGCATTGGCCTCGGGTCAGCGGCACTGGTCAAGTGCATTTCACCTTTAGTCAGCACAAGGGAACGGATTGCTGTGCCCGACTCCCACTCAATGGCACTACCGGTGTTTAGCCAGACTTGGCTCTTATCATCCAGAGTATATTGGGCCGGCTTAGAACCAGAGGAATAGTCAGCAGACATATACTTCAGCAAACCGTTGTCATATCCCACCAGGCCAACAGCAAAAGCCCCAAGGACACCACCACCCATGGTCTTTAGAGCAGCCCTGCGATTTAAACGGCGAATTTCTGCATCGGTTTGATTTAGGGTGGAATGGGCCAAACGCGGCGCTCGGCGAGCCACCGTATCTAGAGGCGACTCCATCCGCTCAAAACGCTGCCACGCCAGTTCATGCAGAGGGTCCGCCGAACGCCATTGACTGCAAGCATCGCGCTCTGAGTCAAGCGCCTCGCCGGAACCCAGGCGAACGCGCCAGCTAACGGCTTGCAACAGTACTGCTTCAGGAATTTTTTCTCTATTTTTTTCTGGGGCGTTTGACATCAGCAAGCAAGTTCCAAGTCCATAGAAAATTATTCGTTATCGTACGCAGCGGCATAGCACTTGAGCATGGCCTTTGCGATATATTTCTCTACTGAGGAAAGGCTCAGCCCCTGCTGCTCAGCCACCTGGCGGTATGTTAAGCCGTCTAGTCTCGCCATTAGAAATACCGTTTTCTCTATCGGGCGCAGACCACTGAGCAATTGATCAATTTGCTCCAAAAGCCCCAATAGCTCCCACTTATCTTCTGGGGAAGGACATTCCGGTTCCGGCAAATTTTCCAGCAGCGCTAAATAATTCTTCTCCAGCACTTGGCGACGGGCTTGGTCGATCAGCAGGTTCCCGGCCACTTTGGTTAACCAGGCCCTCGGGCTTCGAATCCCCGCAGGCAGGCTCGGCCTATCCAGCAGACGAATAAAAGTGTCCTGAGCTAAATCCTGGGCATTATCAACACCGGAAGTTCGGCGCGCTATCCAACGGACAAGCCACTCGTGGTGCTCTTGGTAAAGCTCATCAAATCCTGGGGTTGAAGGGGTTTCCGGGGCCAAAACTCAGACCTTGCGCTGTAATCTTTTGAGGGCGGGGACTGTAAATGATATCTATTCTCATTTAAAGTAGCTGAGCTGAGAATGTTATATCAATTTGGAATAACCCGGTGAATTTTTCAAAAAATATTGATCAACGGGATGGGTTAATTTGAATTTGGTCCGTCACCCATTACAAAGCCACCGGAATAACCGGGCGGTTATTGTTTAATTTGTTTTGGAAAAAACCCGTGAGCAATCCAGCAGAATGCCAATCCATTGAACCGACAGAGCCCACCTTTTCCGCTTGGCTGAAAGAAGGCACTAATACGACCCACGAGAGTCTTGATAAACGCATTATGTCCCTGTCACCATTTTCCAATCGCGAGCGGTATGCACTGTTTGTTCGCACGCAGTCGCGACTGCATCAAGCGGTGTCTGATTGGTTTCAAAGTGACGAATTAAATAATTTTTTGCCCGGCCTGAAAGAGAGAGACCGCTCTGAAGCAGTCCTCCAGGACTGTGCTGATTTCAAAATGCCCGAAAGTGATTTGAAAGCTGATCAGCAAGCCGCAGCAGAAGTCACAATTAGTGATTTCCACTCTGCACTGGGCTGGCTCTATGTAGTCGAAGGCTCCAACTTAGGAGCAGCATTCCTTCTCAAGTACGCGCGCAAACATCTGGATTTATCAGAAGAGTTCGGCGCACGCCACTTGGCAGGACATGAAGACGGTCGCGGGTTACACTGGCGCCAATTCAAAACTGCGTTAGATGCTCTTGAACTCAACGAAGAGCAAAAAGAAGTAGCCCTCAGTGGGGCCAAACAGGCCTTTGCTTTTGCACGACAAAATGTCGAACAATTATTAGCGCCCGCTACACCCTAATTTATTTTTCACCTGAAGCCAGGAGTCGGTAATGAAAATCTGGACTGTAATTTTATTGTGCCTGCTAGGCAGCACATTGGGCCCATTGCCGGCTTTAGCGCAGGAAAATAATTCCAACTCAAGCGAACAAAGCAATACAGAAATAGTTCTCGAGGGAGATGTGGAAACCTCCGTGGGGTTGCAAGAAAATCAAGACAACTCTACCTCGACTGCAACCTCCAACATTGGAGATACCGCTTTCAGCGCACACGATTTATCTCCCATGGGAATGTATCACGCCGCGGATATCGTCGTTAAAAGCGTAATGATCGGCCTACTGTTGGCCTCTGTTTTAACCTGGGCGATTTGGCTTTTTAAAACCGTGCAGCTGGTAATAACACGTCGCAAGGCCAAACAATTATTGGCAACCCTGATCCAAAGCAAGACGTTCGCCAATGCCGAATCAAAGCTTTCAGGCCAAACCGGCGGTGCCCTGTTATTGGTAGAAGCGAGTCGCCACGAACTCGACTTATCTTCAGGTGGCCCAGTGTCAGATGACGGCTTAAAAGAACGTGTTCTGGCTCGCCTGGAAAGAGTCCAGGCTTCTCTCGCTACCGACATGAACCGTGGCACCGGAATTCTGGCAACCATCGGTTCCGTCGCCCCCTTTGTCGGTCTATTTGGAACTGTTTGGGGCATCATGAACAGTTTCATCGGTATCGCAAAAACCCAAACCACAAACCTGGCCGTAGTGGCTCCAGGTATTGCGGAAGCCCTGCTGGCAACTGCGATCGGCCTGGTTGCTGCGATTCCGGCGGTAGTGATCTACAACTACTTTTCCCGGGCTATCGGCAATTATCGCGCGGTATTGGCCGATAATGTCACCGCCTTAATGGTACTGATTAGTCGGGACCTGGATCGCCACCATCCAAATGCGCGCCCGCTCGCCGAACTGGTTAGCGCGAACAAAAAGCGCGCAGTACCGCAGGTTCAGGGCGTCAACTAATGGCATTCAATCTCAACAGCAGCAATAGCGAAGAACTGCCAGAACAGCACGATATCAATGTCACACCTTTTATCGATGTGATGCTGGTATTGCTAATTATTTTTATGGTTGCGGCTCCGTTGGCCACTGTAAGCGTGCCCGTCAATCTACCCTCGGCGACAGCTCCACAACAACCCCAGGCAGAAGATCCGAAATATCTCACCCTGCAAAAGGACCTCACCCTGACTCTCGGTGAGGACAAAGTTATTGTGCGGGAGAACTTGGCTGCTGAACTCCAGGCAAATGAAATTGGCACAGAACAGCAAATCCTGCTGCGTGCCGACAGCAAAGTGGAATATGGGGATTTGATGGACCTGATGAACCGCCTTGCCAGTGCCGGATACCAGAAAATCGCTCTGGTAGGTCTGGATAAACCGGCGACCGTAAACCAATGAGCCTCTTGGCCGGCCCGAAGGTAAAATCTTCGAAGCGTCCGCGATTTTTTCTATCGCTCTGCGCCTTTTGCTGCGCCCTAGCCCTTCACGGACTTATTGCCGTCTATTTTTTATGGCAGCCCAAATCCGAACTGGCGCTGCCGCCTGCTGCAGCACCACAGGTATTTGAAGTCAGTATGGTAGCCGCTCCAGTGGCACCACCCACGTCGCTACCGGTAGGTCCTCAACAACAGGAATCCTCTCCCGCAAACCAGCGGAGCAGCGAGCCACAAAAAACCTCTGCGCAGCCAGAGCCTGTTATTTTGCCAGAAGCCCCCTCGGAAATTGCCATTGAGAAGCCCGAAGAGGAGCCCTCCACGGAGGAAAAGGAAGAGACCCCTGAGCCAGTGGAAGAGAAGGAAATCGCACAGCAACAAGACTCCAGTGGAGAGGCTACTGGAGAAACTGTTGTTGAAGAAACATCAGCCCCTCTCGCGGCAGATGTAGCAGAAGCAGAGCAAGCTGCGGCACCGGAAGTGGGCGCCTTAAACCAGAGGGAATCACAAGCCAGATTAACCTGGCAGAACCAATTACAGGCTCACCTTGAGCGAAGAAAACGCTACCCCCGTAGCGCCCAAATACGGCGTCAACAAGGTATTCCCTGGGTACAATTCACGATGGACAGAAAAGGCAAAGTACTAAAGGTTGAGCTGCACCGAGCCAGTGGCATATCGTCTCTCGACCGAGAAGTCGTGGCCTTGGTGCGCAGGGCAGAACCACTGCCTAGACCACCAGAAGAGGTACCCGGTGATCCTCTGACAATGGCCGTTCCGGTCGAATTTTTTATTCGTTAACCAAAATAAATTGCCTTCTCAGAACTGGGAGGCCTGGTTTCACATAAACCAGAAAGTCACCTCCCTGGACAGAGGAAATCATCCACATAATCCGTTACCCTGCACTAGCGACCTATCGGCCTGCTGACTCTATTTACTAGGTGCTGGGCAAACTGCTTATGAGCAAGCAGACCAAGCGGACAAATATTGTTACTTTTGATGCACAACTACTGCAATAAGCTAGAAGGTAGAGGTACCGAATGAAAGAATCCACTGAAGACAGCGTAATGTCCTACACCCCGCCGTTGGCAAAGGGCTGGATGCGCTGGCTGTGGGGCGCCGCTGCTTGCTTTTTTATCGCCCTTGGCATTATCGGAGCCATTCTTCCCGGCCTGCCGTCGGCTGTATTTATTGTCCTCGGTGCCTGGGCCGCATCACGCAGCTCCCAGCGCCTGCACCAATGGATCGAAGAACACCATCTCTTTGGGCATCTATTGCGGACTTGGCGCAGTGGTTATGTAAGCCGCAGAACCAAGTTACTGGCCAGCCTGACAATGGCTATATCCCTAGCTTTTGCCATCCTTCATATCAGTAATATTTACCTTCTTTGCTTTACCATTGGCGGCATCAGCTGCGGCGCCTACTGGATTTGGTCCCGGCCGGAACCCAGGGAGTAGACAACGCTACTTTCTACCCCTATTTGGCAGCAGACACCCGTAGATTTTAGCGCTATAGTCCCCCAACAAGGATTTGTCTGGGGGACAGGATGTACAACGTAGTACTTTTTTTTCACCTTCTAGGTGCAACAATTTGGACCGGTGGGCATCTGATACTTGCCTGCACAATACTACCCAAAGTTTTACGGGATAAGGATGTAGCTTTTCTTTCCCGGTTTGAAAGCAGCTACGAAAAGATTGGCATCCCCGCCCTGCTCATTCAAATACTCTCCGGGCTATATCTCTCATATACCCTACTGCCTGACTTATCGCAGTGGTTCAACTTCTCCAATCCAATTTCTCGCCTGGTATCCTTCAAACTGATTCTTTTGGCATGCACTTTCTTACTGGCAATTGACGCAAGGCTGCGAATCATTCCAAATCTTTCTGAAAAAAATCTCACTGCACTGGCATACCATATTATCCCAGTTACAGTACTGTCCGTTCTCTTTGCTTTTGTTGGAATTTCATTTCGAACGGGATGGTTGTTTTAGATTGCGCCCCAGCGCACATACTGCTGAATCAGAAGGAGATGCCAAAAACGTCCCCACTGGCTTGCTTGATCGATATACTGAGCAAAAATGGGATATGACAGGAGTTCGGGGTTTGTCTATAGCTGAATACTATGAAGTGATTTTCGATACGCTGGAAAAAAACGAATCCATCCAAGACGGCCTTGAAAACCTTTCTTTTTGGGCTGATGGCCGAACCCCCAATTTGGCATGGCTAAAGCTGCCCACTATGCTAGGAACTGATGAACTTGACCTAGCCCAAACATGGTTCGATACAGAACTGGTAGCTGCTGGGGACTCGCTTCCTCCTTCAGTCCTATATTTCGAGCTGCGTGAATTCAGAGATAGTATCGGCCGGGAATTCCCGGATATCAGCTTAACACTACTTCCTCAACTATTTAAAAGCAGACGGGATTGGATATATTCGAATTCTGATTTGGGCTCGAGATATTTGAGAAATATTGCAGCCTTGTGTAAAGGAGCTAACAAGCCGAAACACCTAAATAGAGACGGATACATTGGTTTCAGCTTATGCTATACATCCCTCCTAGCACGAGAACTCTGCAAAAACGAACAACTTCTCCAATACAGTGAAGAAGCACCGATTAAAATTGTTGTTGGATTTTCTTCTGGAGACCTTCTTGAGATTATGCGTATATCCAACGGCCTGTATTATTACGAACGTCGCTTTGCGCAGTTAGAGAGCCTGTAAATAATTAGCTATATCTCTGTGGACTTTGAAGACCCGCCCTAAAGGACACCCAGGTATAAGTATCCTAGCTTCCCTTAGCCTTAGAAAATTGGTACCACAAAGCAATCTGGCATAAACACACCAACTATCACAATAATTTTATACTGACCGAAAATAGCATCTATTACTCAAGGAAAAAACTAATGGAACTAGCAATTTATCAAGTAGATGCCTTTGCCTCCGAGGTATTTGAAGGTAATCCTGCTGCTGTATGCCCTCTTGATAACTGGCTTGCGGATGAGACGCTGCAAAAGATAGCTGAGGAAAACAACCTCTCTGAAACCGCATTCTTTGTTAAAAATGAAGATTCCTTTTCTCTGAGATGGTTTACTCCTCAGGCAGAAGTAGATTTATGTGGCCACGCCACACTCGCAGCTGCCCACGTTCTATTTACTCATTTAAGATACTCAGGCCAAACCATCCAGTTTGATACAAAAAGCGGCCCACTGTTAGTCCAGAGATCGGGAGCTGTCTATAGCATGGACTTTCCGGCTAGCATTCCGGTATCCACAGAAGCACCAGATGCTCTTATTGATGGCCTCGGCATCACTCCGCGAGAAGTTCTGTGCGCATATGATTATATAGCTGTGTTAGGTAGCGAAACCGATCTAAAATCTGTAAATCCAAATTTTATAAAACTTTCCCAGCTGGATAAACGAGGAGTTATCATTACCGCTCCTGGGATGAGTGATGATATTGATTTCGTTAGCCGATGCTTCTATCCAAAATTAAGGGTAAACGAAGATCCTGTGACCGGGTCAGCGCACTGTCAACTGGCACCATATTGGAGCCAACAATTTAAAAAGGATGTGCTTTTAGCTAAGCAACTCTCCAAGCGGACTGGACTAATTCACTGCGAACTGCATAGTAACAGAGTCTCTCTCAAGGGAGGCGCTATAGATTATCTTCGCGGCAGTATTAAGATTTAATAGCTTGGAGCGTTAAATTTATATAAGGAGCCTCTAAATAAATCCGTGATGCTTCTGGCTCACAGAGATATTACGGAATTGTTCAGAAGCTCCATAAGTCATCTTGCTACGTGTTCTCATTGAAAGCTCTTCAGCTCTGCTTAGTGGTAACCTTCCCCCCCAAGAAAACAGAAAAGCTACTATCCGAACCTCCAGTTACAACCTGACTCAACTCCCTAGCCTTTTACTTATCTCAAAGTGAGAACTTAGAGCCTATAGATGCCTTCCCGACCCAGAATGTGGATCCAGGCAATAGTTAAAGGTTGTGCGCCCCTTGTAGTACATCAGTGAATCACCTAACCTTCAAACTCGCCCACCAATGACCGCAAATCGCACAGACAGTCTATTATTTGGACAAAGTCATATAGCTGTCAGGTAGGTGTCGCAAGAACATCGTAACCAATAAGGACTGCCCCCCTGAAAATGGAGCTCTATTTTCAGAGGGCAGAAGTATGGAAGTGAAAGTTAACTCAAAGAAAATTATTAAACTGAGAACAACTAGAGCTTGGAGTCAACAACAACTAGCCGATGTTGCATCATTAAGCCTTAGAACCATTCAACGGATAGAAAAAAGTGGAAATGCCTCTCAAGATTCAATAAAAGCAATATCTTCGGCATTTTCACTGAAGCCCATAGATATAATCCTTCAGGAAAACCCAAAAATATCGATGGCCAAGCAGGGCAGAAAATATCTCACCGCAATATTGGCTCTGGGTACGACTTTACTCTTGTATACCTCCTTATCGTCAGCTTCTCCAATAATGCTTAAGGTAGATGCCAGCACCAGAAACGAGAACCTGGCCTCCGTCCGCCTCCTCAATAACGAAGGAGATGAAAGCGAAATCCAAATCGAAAACACACTTAGGTTCGAGGTGTCTGCCGAACAAGTTTCTGAAAACCAAATTCGATTGCAGACAAAAATATATGAATTTGGGGCTTCTAGTGGTTATAAGCAGATAGCAAGTCCCATTCTGGTGACAGGGTTCAACCAAGCTGCAGAGGTAGAGTTTAAAACTTCAAACGGAACTCCGTTTAAAATCCAAATTACCCCTGAAATTTAGCCAGCCCAGCAAGGCTGGCACCCCTGCCAACGCCACCAAAAATATCTCTTGGGCCTACCTTTTTTGGGTGGGACTGAGAGGTATGAGGTGAGTGACATATATCCTAGCAAAAAGTACCTGCAGCTCCACCCTGTGAAAACAGCCTTCCTGAGGACACCCAATAGTCATTGCAAATAAGTGCACACTTACATTTAGGATAGAATTTTGAAAGCGCAAGAATGCAAGGCTCAGACATTAATCCAAATGCCAACATAAACAATTCTTTACATAGGAATACATCGCCTATTGCAACAATATTTTAAGTCGTAAATCATTAGCGGATTAAAAAACAGGAAACGACGATCATCACGACCAAAAGGTGCTACAAGTCACACTTTTAGCATGCAATCCGTGCTAAATTCAGCGCATTCAAGTCGAGGTCAGCTTGATTGATTGCCAGACCGAAAACGCTGGTAAGCTCGCTGTAGGTAGTATTCCAATCATATATTGTTTTGTGCCAATAGGCTCGATACCCATCAGCAGACAATTAGAAGTATGCCCTCCACAAAAGGAAGTAAATATTTACTTACAGGTCGAGCCTGAAGTAAATAGCGAGAATATAGCGATATCAACAGCAATCGCAAAAATCGATCGTAGCTTAAGGCCAGAAGAGACTCTTCTTCACCTTGATGCAAGCACGAGAAAACGGGCATTGCAACTCTACGAGAGAGACGAAAACTGTAAAAGGACAAAGGAAGTCGTTCTTAAGGTATGTGCACAATAGGGAAAAGGCAGAGACAGGGATATTTTAGGTGACCAAAAGCACTGATAGTCTAATTTTCTTTTTTAGCAAAACACTCACAGCAAAGAAAAAAAATTGACATAAATGTAGGGACGTTTGTTTTGATAGGTTTTACTCAGTATCAAAATAATCCGTACCCGCCATTAAAAAGTGCCTTATCACTTTTAAAAATTTTGATTTTCTGATTTAACAAAAACCCAACGTATCGACAACCTTGTAACCACGGTTATCGGTGCAATCGACGCAACAGCTGACTTTTCTAAACAGAGAGACTTATTTCTATGAGCACTGACAAAAGCAATGACTCCACACCATTTTTAGCGGGCATGAGCGCTGTTGAGCAGCAATCATCTCTTTCGGGCTCAGGCTCCAAGTCAGTGCTGGGTGAAGGTATTAACTTTCGTGGCGAGCTGATCGGCACCGAAGATCTGCACGTGGAAGGTACTGTTGATGGTACCGTGATCATGGTTGGCCACAATCTTTCTGTTGGCACTGGCGGTGCAGTTACTGCCAATATCCACGCAAAAAATATTGTTGTAGAAGGCACCTTGGATGGCGACGCCCTTGCCGATGAGTTGATCGAAATCCGCAACACTGCACAAGTTAATGGCAATCTGATTGCACCGAGAATCAAGCTGGACGACGGCGGTAAATTCCGTGGTTCCATGGACATGGTTGATACCGATTCCGAAATGAAAGAGCGCCACAAGGAATTCTCTGATCGCCTGGTACACCCAGACCTGCCCGCAGCAGAAGAGAAGCCCGCAGCCCGTACTCGCGGCAGCTCTACCTACTCCTCCAGCAGCACTAGCACGAGCGATTCCTCTCGCCTGTCCGACACCAGCGACTACCTCTTCGGCACTAAAGAGACCGAAGAAGAAGCTGAGGAAAGCTAGGAAACCTTCTTAGTTAATCCTCAATATGGGCCCCGGCTAATGCCGGGGCTTTAGTTTTGGTGTGGGAAATATGTTGCAGCATCATTCATTTGGTATTGCTGCTTTGGTGGATGAAGTCATTCAACCAGGTAGTAAAGTTTTAGATTTGGGATGCCTTTCGTTTGGCACCACACAGCCTTTATTGGAGCGCTCCTGCCAGACATTTATCGAAGATTTACGCAGTCTGCTACTGGATACTTCTGCCCTCGATAAAGAAGTCAGGGCCGTTAAGCTTTCTGAATATCTCACCAAAAAGCCCCAACGAATCAAGCTTGATGTGGTGCTCTGCTGGGATCTATTCAACTTTATGGAGCCTGAGCTTATTACCAAGCTCATTGAGGAAATCCGACCCCACTTAAAGCCGCGTACCATTTTCCATACAATGCTGTACACCGGGACTATGCCCAAGGGGCCCGCAGATTTTAAGCGCCTTTCTGGCTTTACTTTCAATACAGAACCGCTCCACCTGGAAGAACCACTACCCACCTATAGGTACTCATCCCTGAATTTAATGAAGACTATGGGCAACTTCTCCCTGCGCTCCTCCCTGCTACAAAGAGAGGGGATGCGTAAAGACCTTATCGAATTAATGTTTGAGTATGGCAATGTAAAATCGCCAACTTCAGTGATGGCCAGTGGATCATCAGCAGCGGTATCCGCTTTCCAGAAAAACCGCCTTACTAATATTTCGCTAACCGCTCTGGACACCGCCCTGACTCACGTCAAGCGCTCACCGGTCAGCAAAGTTTTGGATATTGGGCAAAAGGCTGGGAGAAATATGGAACACCTCCAAAGGGAGGTGGGCGAACTGTTTATTTCTGATTTTTACTCATCGCTCGCTTGGCAAACCAGCAGAAAAGTGCCATTTGAAGAAGCCGTTCAGGCCGCGTTGCGACAGGCAACCCTACCAAAGGATCTCAATTGCATCCTCCTCTGGGATCTTCTCAACTTCATTTCCACCGAGCAAATACAATCGATTACTAAGGCCCTATATCAATATCTCAGTGATGGAGGCGTGATGCACTTTTTGCTATTCAAGCAAAACAAGCTTCCCGTTAACTGTGGTGTATTTGAAATTCAAAAGTCGGGCCAGGTTGGAACCTATGTTCACGCTTCGGGCAACAAGCAGTCCCAGCTCCGCACTATCACCGATGTAGTGAAATCTCTACCAGAGATGAAAGTACTCAGCCAGGGAACCGGGCGAATACCCAACGGACCTTTTTATCACGAAATAACAATGCAAAAAGTTGTAAAGGATAAATAATGACCCAGTTTTTCTATCACTGGTTAACCAGGTTGTCTGCGGAACAGGTTACCGACACCTTTCTTATGGTCATGCTTGCCATTGGTGCTATAGCCATAGTCCTCTACCCTTTAGGCAAGTTTCCCCGCTTTGTAAAAGAAACACCATCACTACTGACTGCTCTCGGTATTTTAGGTACTTTTATCGGTATCATTATCGGTATCTATGGGTTTGATCTAAACGATATTGACACCTCAATTTCAGAACTGATGCAAGGTCTGGAAACCGCCTTTATGACCAGTATTTTGGGACTCTTCCTGTCCCTGATATTGCGAACTATTTTTCAAATATTCACTAAAGAACATGCCCCTAAAGCGACAGCGGATGACATACTGCAGGCTATTAACGGTCAGCGCGAAGATCTGGCAAAATTCCAGCGACAGATTAGTGATGAAGTCCTACAGTCACTCACTGCGGTTGTAGAAAAGTTTAATAGCGGCCTGAATGCCCAGATGGGTGAGAACCTACAGCAGTTTACCCAGCAATTAGAGGCCGTATCCCCTGCCCTGCAGGCCCTAATAGATCAGCATCAGCAGCACGCAGAACTCGCAACTATTTACCGCGACCAAACTGCAACTCTTCTCAATGAAATTAATGGTGCTCAGGAAAACCTTCTGCTGTTACACCAGCGTATTACTGAGCTGCCAGAAATTTTCAACGTGATTCCGACCCTGGTAGAGCAGCAGCGCAATCACGCAGAGCAGATATCAATCATGCTGAATGAGCAACAAGCTTCTATTGAAGTTCTACAGCAATCGATCCCCGATATTGCGCCCAAGTTTGAAGCGCTCACCCGAGGAATTGACCAAGCTCAACAGCAACTGGGGGCCCAGGTTTCCAACCTGATCTCCCTGAGTAGGACCCAGGCGGAAGTATTCGACCAAAGAACCAGTAGGGTCGTAGCCCTGGCCGATGTGGTTACCAGTATGGACCCCAACCACTTCTCTAAAGCAATTCACGAGCAGGCTACCAGTCACCGGGAATCCATGGCTGAGCTAGCTCAGTTGATCGCCAAAACTCACAACCAGATGATTACCGAATTGTCACAAGTGATTACTCGCGATCTTAGTAATGCCGATGTCAGTATCAAGCGCCAATATGAACTCCTGGATGAACGTCTGCGCGATGAAGTAGAGAGTGTTATGGCAGCGATGGGCGATGCCCTTGGCACGTTAAGCGGTGAATTCTCCAGAGACTTCCGTCAGCTCATCCAGCAAATGAAGAGAATCGATGCGCAAGCTCAGAGAGTCACTGGAGAGGCGCATGTTTGAAAGCACGCAAGCCAGTAGTGAGTCCAGCGATAGTCAATGGATTAGCCTATCGGACATGATGGCTGGCCTGATGATGGTATTTCTCTGTATTGCCGTCTTTGTAATGCGCTCCCTTATCGACGAACGCGCCAAGATCCGCGAACTCGCAGAGTCTTACCGGGACACCCAGTTGGCCATCTATCAAACTCTGCAACAGGAATTTGCCCACGACTTAACTCGTTGGGGGGCGTCTCTGGATAAGCAAACCCTGGCCATCTCCTTTAATAACAGTGATGCCTTATTTAAAACCGGTGATTTTACCCTGAGCGACAATGCCCGCGAGATTATGTCCTCCTTTGTACCTCGCTACATCGAAGCACTCACGCCCTATATGGATTCCATTGCCGCAATCCAAATCGAAGGGCACACAAGCTCTGAATGGGGAGATCAATCCGCACCGGAAGCTGGTTATTTCCACAACCTGCGACTTTCCCAACAACGCTCCCGAGCCGTAATGCAATATGCCCATTCATTACTGCCTTCGCAGCAAGCCGTCCTGGTACGGGCCAAGGTAGCAGCTGTCGGTTACTCCTCAGCTCGCCCAGTCTTGGATAAAAATGGGGTAGAAGATCCAGATCGTTCTCGCCGGGTAGCATTCAGGGTAGTTAGAGACTCTGAGAGCCATATCCTACAAATCCTTGAGGAAGCTCTGTGAACCTCACAAAATTTCAACCCATTCAAAACCGTCAGGCTATCACAGCATTCCCAAGCGCCACACGAGCACTATCAGTACCTTATGTCATTAACGATGGTGATTCATTCTCAGCCGGCAAACGTCCGTTAGCACAGCGCTTGTCTGAAATGCCTGATCGAAACAGCTTAGCCAAAGCCATCCGTACTGGAATGCAACTCGATTCAAGTGATCTGGACAGCGTACCTGTGGCTTGGCGCTACCGGGGTATACCGGTTTTTTTATTTGGCCTGGAACAAAACCCGGACTCTTTTGGTCAAGTTCATATTTACCCCAAGTGCCCAATAGTGAATAACTATAAGGGTCCGGTTTGGATAAGCAGTGACTATAGCGAAGCGCGAAAGGCATTTCCCCAGGATCAACTAAAGCCATGCCCTCACTGCTTACGTCACCTTTACAGCCACAATATTCCCGATGTTGTACACAAAGACCGTTTCGGCAATGTGACCAATATCGACTGGCTGACCTATACCCGATACTTTGCCAGCAATATTTTTAAAAGACACTCTCTCATCTGGAAAAATGGCGAACGCCCCCAAAAAGTTAGTTCTGTATTCACCCCTGAAAACCCGAAATATAACTGCTCTATCTGCCAATGCGATATCAAAGCCGGTGGATGGGCACTCAACCAAGAGCTTGCAGAAAGTAGCGGTCTCCCCAAAGAGATTTGCTTACTCTGTGCAGAGAGAAGGGCCCGTGCCGTCATACTCGCACCACCCCAAGCCTCACTAAGAGCCGCTACATTGCGCTACGAATCCCTGGCAAAGCAACTGGGTAGTGATCCTCAGGCCTCATGGATGATCGCAGAACAGGTAGTCCCAGCATCCTGGCTACCATTAATACAGAGACTCAAATCCCTAATGGGGCCACCCAAAGTCTTCCAAGTAATCGCGCCCAGGGTATTGGCCGTACTATGCTGGCCAAACCTCGGCCGCGCCATCCTTGCCGATGGCACCAAAGAGGCAAAGATACCAGCCAGTTACTCAGTTTGGAGAAAGGCTCAGATTGAGCGGGAATTAGGACTTAGCAACTAGATATATTAATGTGCTGCCTCCGGGCAGCTTATTATTGTTACTTATCGGCCAAACTGGCAACTCTATTTCATCTTGTAGCTCTCTACATCACTAGATCAACCCAGATTAAAATCTATTCTCTTCTACCCCACCGAGAATTAGCACCTCCTCAATTTATGGATCCAACAAAACCATTCCAAGAACCTCAAGACTTTTGACCAAAAATGTGGTTACAAATAAGCCAAAAAAAAATTAAACTTTTTAGCTCGGAGTGCCGTAAGGGGATGCAGTATTAGATAATGTGATCACACTACCCCTTCATTCTTTACACATGTAGAAGATTTTCTACTGTAGATTACTTTTTTTTACAAAAGCTATCCCTATAGAAAATAACCAATAGAAAACCAGAAAAAACACAATTAGCCCAAAATATCCATCACAGAAGAACCGACTTAAAAGACCAAAAAATCTATCCTAGAAATCATACTCGATACGACCATCTCCAAGATTGCCAATATTAATAAAAACTACACTACAGGACATTAAAAGGGAACCTACCTCACAAAGGACACAAACCCCTGGGCAATAAACACCCCCGAAAGAAATAACTCACAAACTAAGACAAAATTTGGAAAGGTGTTGCATTTATTTCTTGAACCTAACTTTCATGAAGAGTAACTTGATTAGCAATACATGCATTACAAAAACTGAAATATGATAACTCCTGCTTTTGCAGTTGTGTCCAAGCCAAATAAAAAGGTTCTACTCGACGAGAAATACACCGAGCACATTCGACGCTAAACCAGTCGTTCTATAGCAAGATGGAGATATAAAATGCCAGTAAACAATATAACCCTGCAAGACGCAAAGGCTCGTGTTCGCGCCACATTGCAAGCCGGAGGGCTAGTGATTGTCCAAGAGCCGCACAATGATGTACCTCACGGTTTCTCCTTTGCAGCTGAAGCTATAGCTGATAATAGCGATCAGCCTCACTCATTATTCGTCGAAGCACCGCATGAAATAAAAGCTGCAGGAACTCTCTCCGCTTACCCCAATAGGATAAAAGACTATTTCGCGGGTGGCGTAACTGATACTGAAACATCAGCGCTATTAATCAATATAGCTTCTCGGAAAAGTTGGGATATAGCCTGTGTGGATTCATGGAGAGGAAATGGAGAGTGGAAATCTTCAGAAAAACGTCAAAAGGGAATAGCAAGAAGAATTATTCACCACTTTAATATAGGCGGACGTCCAGGCGGAATAATCCCTATAGGTTCTGCGCATGTCACAGGGTTAAGAATGGGAAGAAACATGATTGGAGGCCGACGTGTTGCTCGTACTATAAGCACTCTTTCAAACCAAATCCCCGATGATCAAGCCATTAACTATCAGGGTTACTGGGGATTGGGAAGGTATATTGCCGGACGGAACTTACAAATGTATAAATTCACAGCTACCGGAGATTATTCCCATATCAGTGCACCGAATGTTTCTCGAGACCTGCACATTCAGTTTGTTCCTCGCGACAGAATCTTTCGAGCTCGAAATCTTGCCATCTAGAACCCCCAAAAGCTCTTGCTTTTGTAATGCTTAACAAGCATCTGATCCCAGATGATAAACTCAGCCATGATCCAAATTTTCATTTTCCGTCAGCAATCACCACCTACCCGAATTGCTGACGGGCTTCTCTCACAATGACGCCATTTCTAATAGATAATAAACATAGCCTTCCTAGGTCACATATACTAAAGAATCAAATTCCAAAAGAAAGATTATTGAGAAAATGCTGTTAGCATATATTCCAATCAACGCCCTAAAGAAAGGAAAGATCATTGCTAAGGGATATCAAAGTTGACTTGAAATTGAACAAAGGATGTTCAGATCAATACGATGCTCTGGTGGCTGTTATGATCTATAATTCTTCGAGCAGAAAGACCTCACAAAACACCTTTCTCTAGTACTTACCTGAAAATAATTACGAATAATACAAATAATATTTAAAACAACCATTTGGTAATAATGTACCAAAGCCCTCCATTACATCGAAGCCTCAGAGTATACCAATCGACATAAAATATCTGTATAAACACAGATCCAGCACTTGCTTTAAATATTCATTCGGGCTTATTAAAATGTATATAGGATTTAATAAAACTCTACCGAGGATTCTCCTGGCAGTCACACTTCTAACGTCACCCTTTATCGCACATGCCGACGATTCGTTACAAGAGTTTCTCGAACAAATACTTACTAATGCCCGAGATAGCAACAACCTTCCAGCAGTCGGTGTACTAGTTCAAATCGATGGCGAAATCGCTGCCATGGCGGTAGACGGAGTTCGCGCACAGGGCCATAATGAAATAGTAACTATTAATGATCGCTGGCACATAGGTTCCAACACCAAAGCGATTACGGCGACAATGGTAGCGCGCTTAGTCGAGCAGGGTATATTACAATTTGAGGATACACTAGCTGACTCATTTCCCTCTTTTGCAAAAGATATAGACCCCGCTTACCGTAATATTACGATCACACAATTGCTCAGTCACACTGCCGGCCTACCCCCTTTATCCAGCTGGTATGAGCTTCCTACATTAATGAAAGTAATCGAGCCGGAACACAGTATTCGAGCGCAACGCATGGCAGTCGCACGCCATTACCTCACTGTACCTCCCAGCTCCGAGGCTGGCTCAGCTGAATATTCCAATCTCGGCTTTATCATTGCTGGGGCTATCGCCGAAGCTCGAACAGACAAGACCTGGGAAGATCTCATCAAGGAGCAGATCTTTGCTCCACTTGGTATCAAGAATGCAGGTTTTTCAGCTCCCGGCTCTTCGACCACATTAGATCAACCTCGTGGCCACAAAAAATCCTGGCTGGGCAAGCTCATCCCGCTAGACCCTGCCGACAAAAATAGTGATAACCCACAAGTAATGGGTCCCGCAGGAACTATCAATATATCACTCCAGGATTGGACTCTTTTTGTAGAAGATCAGCTCAATGGCGTACATGGTCGCGGTAAATTGCTAAAGACTGAAACCTATCGCAAGTTACATTCACCGGTGACAGGCAATTATGCTCTCGGGTGGGGCGCAGTGTACGACTCTGAGTTATCACTTCTTGCACATACTGGCAGTAATGGATATTGGTTTACTGATGTGCGTATCATGCCCAAGCATGACATAATCTTTCTAATTGCGATAAATGCGGGGCACAAGACTGCGGAAAAGTCGATGAAAGATATCCGCAAGCACCTTACAAAACGTTTGAAACCATTTGAGTGATTCACTGGAGCAAGCGGGCTTGATTGTTCAGGTCCGCAGCAGTTTCTCACTCCCTCCTCCTATAGACGCCCACATCTTGTGGAAAATAGCAGCCGCATTAAAGGAAGTCGCCCACCTTTAAATATATTAAAATAAATATTTCTGAAAATTAATTTTATAAAACCACACCTCAGATCCTTAAACAGAATAAGCCAGCATAATTATCAACCCATACGGACACATAGTAAGATCCTATTAACAACTAGTGGGCCAGCTAAAATTTAGCAAACACCGAAATTCGATTCAAAAAGGATTTAACACCAAAATATAGAGATACCTCCTTGTAAACAATGGTGTGATTGGCCATTATTGAACTACCGCTGAGTAATAAAGCACAAGTAAGTAGCGGCCTGTGAATTAACTCTCCATATTCTGACTAGAATAGAAAAACCATCGAAACCAGACAGAAATACTAACAATACTGACGAAAACAGCTATTAAAAAGCTCCACCCTAGGCAATCAATGTTGCGCCTGGTATAACCTACAAAAATAGATAATACTCATGAAAAAGCTGATTTTCTTTCTGCTATTTTCTAGCTGTGCAAATGGAACATCTATAGAGCCTGCAACACTGGAACAGCTTCTAGAAAGCACCGATCACGTTTTACATGTTCTGGTTCAAAAGGTAGATATGATCACCTCAAGAGGAGAAATCACCTTTAATCCAGATGGGAGAACCAGTCCTTTATCAGGGAATAAGATTAGGCTCCATGTTAAATTAATGCCAAATGGTGTAATTAAAAGTAACCTTGATCATGTCCCCCCGGAATTTTACGTAGAACTTTGGGAAATGTGGCACTATCAACTCGGCAATATTCAAGAGTCATCATTAGGCGAAGAGTTTGTTTTTCTGCTGAGAGGTCCAGACTTAAACAAGGTATACCCCCGGTATTTTATGAGAAAAACAAATGAAAAACCTAACATTATTGAACTACTGAAGAAGCTATCTGACTAATTAATGCTACCTCTAAATTCACCCTTAAATTTTCAGTCAGCATGAAATTCTCAGTATAATGTTTAAATACTAGATTCTGTATACTCTTTTCTAAATATCGCGAAGGGAGGCAACATATAGCTTCTCAGATACTCTTGAATACCCTGCCACTTTCTCCAGCAACACCAAAAAGGAGTACATATTTTGAAATTAATCACAGGCACTGATTCCACCTGGTCCTTAAGAGTCTGGATATGCGCCCAAATCGCAGGCCTTGACATTGAGATCAAAGCCATAGACCTCTCCAGCCCTAACTACAAAAACGAAGTACTTAAATATTCCCAAGCTGGACTTGTACCTGTGTTGTTGCTTGAAGATACTTATATTCATGATTCACTGGCAATCGCTGAGTATTTTAATGAGCTCTCCAAAGGTATCTTGTACCCTTCATCAAATATTGAGCGAGCACAATCAAGAAGCCTATGTGCTGAACTTCACTCCGGTTTCATCGCCTTAAGAAGCAACTGCCCTTTCACTTTAGATAAAAGCAACTCCTCTCCGGATATGAACCCTGGAATTCAGGCTGAGTTAAAAAGGATTGAAGATATTTTCTCGAAAGCAAAACTGCCCTTCATGTTCGGCTCTGCTGGGGCTGTAGACGCATTTTACGCAATACTCGCTTATAGACTACATGTTTATAATATCTCATTAAGCGAGAAAGCAACCAAATACCAGCAAAGTCTTTTGGAATGGCCAATCTTGCAGCAAGCAATTGACCTGGCTGCAGAGTGGAGAAACTCATAATTAAAGCTGTCGCCAAATGTCGCTTTGGAACTTTCTTATCAATTCATCGATTACAAGGTTGGCTGTAGCCAGCCTTGTAGTTACAACAGCATCAACACGGCGAAATTTGTAAGTTATTTACCTAATTTGCCATAATCACTAATAAGGGAACCAATCTTAAAGGGCCTCGGATAAGATACATGCCTATATCCAGCCTACACTTAAGTACTGAGCAAGCAAGAAGCGCCACATCTCAAACTACTTGGCTAGCCATTATCAGCCTCCTCTTAGGCGCAGCCTGTATTCAGTTAGTTATCATGCGCTTTTTTAATGGGCAAATGGCACCGGATGTCTTCGCAAGTTTATTACATCAGCTTGTACAGACTAAGGGCACACCTTTACTTGTCAAATCACTGGTCAGCTACCTTATCCCTTACTCAGCTTTTGTGACCTATACACTCCACCTGGCACTATTGCTTGCTGGGACCCTCTTGATATTGCGTGTTTTTATTGTTTTGGGCGCGACGCTCATGTTTTTCGGATTTATCTTGCTATGGGGGTTGACTTACATGGGAGAAAACAGCTGGTACTTCGAGTTATTGTCACCTGCGTTATTTGCCTTAATCTTGGCAGTTAGCATTTACAAGCTCCATAAAGACTCTCAATACAATTTTCGTTCTCGGCTTTTAGGCGCGGTGATAGCACCGAGAGTAAGCCTATTAACCTGGGGCTGTGCGATTGTTGTAGCATCTGCTCTCTTATTTGGGGTCTTTACTATGTCACGCAATGGTGGCGATTACGTATTCATTGTAAGCGCCCTATCCAGCATTACCATTGCCATTTTATCAATAGCTTCAAAGTATTTAGACAAGTATCGAAATACTCCCCCCAAACAGGATTCAACTCCAATAGTAGGGCGCTGGATTGATCTTTTTACCTTCACCATCGGGGTAATGTTAGTCTTTCAGGTTTTTGAGGATGGGCTATTAAATTGGTTTACTGTAGAAGGGTACCGAGGTCTCATTAACTCCTATGTCGAATACGGGAATACACCGTATTGGTATCGGGGAGCCTTGGCTTGGGTAGCGGATCACGCCGAGATCTTTATGCCAATCCAGAGAGTATTCGAGACTTTTGCTGCTATCTGCATGGTAATTTTAGTATTTCGATTTCCAGTTGTACTGCTGACGACCGGTCTCTTTGCCATTCTCTCTTTTACAGAATTTGGAATTACGAATGCTTGGCCTCCCGCTCCAGGCAAGCCTCCCGCCTGGGTATTTGAACTACTGCTTACAACATTGGTTAGCTTTACCTGCGGTCTCTATTACTTACTAGATGCTATTGCGCACAAATCCTGGAAGCATTGGATATTGGGCCCCAAAATATTTGACTCAATTTCAGATTTCAATAAATGTTTTTTATTTATTTTCTTACTTATTATCGAAGTAATTATATTTTCCTCCACGCCCATACAAGAGGAGACCAAATTCATTGCACTACACTTCTCAGTACTGTCACTTATTCCTTTATTCTTCATTATGATAATTCTGGATAAATACCGAGCAATCACACCCAATATAGATTTTTATACCAACCCAAACGGGAAAAATCATAACCAACTACCGTAAGCTCCCACCTGCTTTGACTTTAAGCAATCAACCCTATAAAACGGACGTTTGTGCAACTTATATGGCCGGCAATATTGCAGCAACAACTAATAGCAGTAATTCCACAGTACAATGTGGGCATAAGCGAATATTGGTAGCCGAAGCCCCTTCGCCTACGAACTTCCTCTGATAACGTTATAGAAATTTTATTGGGTTAATTTGCGTCATGAAGACTCTTCATCTGGTAATTTTATTTAGCATCCTGTCTATTTTTTCTACTTATGTGGCAGCAGAGAGAATCAAGATCGACAACTCTCTCACAATCCACTACGAACAAGCGGGTAATGGCGATACGACAATCATCTTTATTCCCGGCTGGATGATGTCTACAAAGGTTTTCGAGCATCAACTTGCCCATTTCAAGGACTCCACCCAGTATCGCGCACTAGCTTATGATCCCCGCGGCCAGGGCATGTCATCCAAGCCTGTTGAGGGCCATACTTATCAGCAACACGCTCGAGACTTAGCTGCACTGATTGACAAGCTGGGGCTTGATAGCGTGATTCTCGCGGGTTGGTCCTATGGAGTGACCGAGCAACTGGCCTATCTCAACCAGTTCGGCACTGACAAGATAAAAGCCATGATTATGATCGACACTGGCCCGGAGATTTCTGGGGCCAGCCGGGACGAGTGGGTCTGGTATCTGAATGATGATTCAGACGGATACTCGCGCTCATTCACTGAGGGGATTATTGAGGATCGCGAAAATGTGATTGCAGAGTTCGTCAAATGGATGCTTGAAAATCCCACTGCAGAAAATATTGCCTGGGTGTCTAATATCGCCAATCAAACCTCTAGCAGCGTCGCCGCAATTACCAACGCTACTGGTTTTTATCTCGACTACAGCAAAGACCTTATCGGCCTTGAAGGGAAGATTCCCATGCTATATGTGGTACGAAATGAAGCTAAGGAAGTGGCTAACAAATGGATCAAAGCTAATACCCCTTCCGCCACTACCGCTTATATGGGAAAGCATATGATGTTTTGGGAGAGGCCCGATGAATTCAATGCAGTGGTCGATCAATTTCTGAAGAATATAGAAACTAAGTAGCATTTACTATTTTGTTAAACTTAGGGCAGACTGACTTCAGCCTGCCCTAAGCTTTAAGTCTGCAGGCCCTACTTCATCGACTTACCCTCGCTCAACAAGGCATATCTCCTAGTCAAGGCACTTGACATCTAAAGGGTCAATAAATAGATTTAAGTCATATAACAATAAATTGTTAACTTCTTCCGGCACAAATATCGGCGCACGTCGACACGAGTACCCTCTACTGAAAATACCTGACAAGTAGGCAAAAGCAGCTTTCTTTAGCCAGTTTTAGCTGGTTAATTTAACCCGAACTTTAGTGTTACACCCTAAAATAATACCAACAAGGAGAGTGGAAAATGAGAGTTCTATTTTTAGCCTTGATAAGTGTTTGTTCGCTGATAGCAAATGCTTCAGATTTTATTCTCGCACAAAAGACGGAAATCAAATCAGATTTCCTTGGTGAAAACCGAACCATCTTGGTGAAACTTCCCGAACAATATAAGGATAATGACAAAGAATATCCTGTGCTCTACGTATTACATGCTCAGTGGGACATGCTTTCTACTTTGTCTACTATCGATTTACTTGAAGGCCAAGTGCCCAATTTTATCGTGATTGGTGTAGAGGGAATGGGTAAGGAGTTGCGCCCGGATCAAGGTAAATCGACAGTATTTTCTCAGTTCCTAGCGAACGAAGTTGTGCCCTATGTCAATAAAAACTATCGAACTGCAGATTTTAGTATTTTGTCTGGGCACTCCAACTCTGGCCGCTTCGTACTGGACTACTGGCTAAACGACAAAGCACCATTTTCACAGTACTTTGCTTTTAGCCCGTCATTAGAGGATAAATATATAACCGGGCGAGTTTCCAATTTAGCACCTAAACAACTCAAAGAGCTTTCCCCGCTGACCGTGACCATCGCTAACGAGGGGAATCATATGCAAGTCCCATTTGACGAGTTGAGCCAAACTCTCGCAAATGTACCGGGTGCAACCTTTACCTTCCAGAAATTCCCAGAGCAATCCCACAGAACGACCAAACATCACTCTATGCAATTTGCCCTACAACACACCTTTGCAGGGTGGGAACCTACTTACGAACTTAAAGTAAGTGGGTTTGAAGGACTGACAAATCACTACCGTAATTTATCAGATAAATTTGGCTTCAAAGTAGTTATTCCCACCAATACCCTACAGCGCTTGATGGCCCACCATGCCATTTCCGATTCTGAAAATGCTGCTAGCGAATTGAAACTCCATATCGCATACACCATTAAAGAAATTTCGAGCGGGATCGATGCCACAGTTGAGACAGCAGACTACCTGCTGAACAATGGCTATGAAGAGGCGGGGAAAACCATATTGAAAGAGATGTGCAACCAGGCTGAAGAGCACGCTCGCTGCAAAGGCTGACAAAATCTACTCGAAGGCCAGACACACTCTCAATGTGAAGCGAGCCCACTAAAACTTCAAGGAAAGCTAGCAAAGTAAAAAAGGAGACTGTGCCCGCCCTATCATGATTTAGGCGCGGGCTTCTATAAAGGCAGGCTCTCGCTAGCGGCGTGCGGCGAAAATGCCACCGGTCATTACCGCTAAAGAAGATAAAAGTCCAACACCTACCAAGCTATACAAGCTAATGGATTGCTTGGCCATCTCGGCAACTACCTCACTGAAAGGGAACTGCCAGGCAATGATCCCTAATGCAGCTGCTACCGCGATGTACTGAGAGTAACTGGAGCGACGCTTTGAGCGTTTAGGCTGCGCAGGGAGCGCGGCCATCACGCGGTCACAAAAACCATCATTATCCAAATGGGGCTCATTGAACTGGAGCTGTTCACTTAGCCAGGCGTCAAACTCCCGGTCGTTGCCCTCTAAAGCCATTTCACTCAAGGCGTTACCTTTCGTGTTGCGCTGTTCAAAGTTAACCATTTACCACCTCCTCACGCCAGGGCTGTAACAAGCTACGCAGCTTGGCCCGAGCACGGTTGACATGGGATTTTACCGTACCAAGCGGCAATTTCATAATACTTGCCGCCTCCTCGTGAGAAAAGCCCCTGTGCATACACAGATGGATTGCTTGCCGTTGCGGGCCACTCAGGGTATCCATCGCGGCAGTGAGGTCCCTAGCCATCCCTAACTGCCGGGATTCTTCAATAGTCTCATCGGCCTGAGCCCTATCCACTGCCTCTTGATCCACATCGGGCATATTCTTACGCTTGTGGCTCATGACGAGATTATAGGCGATACGGTACAGCCAGGTGCTGAAGCGGGCATCCCCCCTGAACGCCGGCAACGCCTTATAGGCCTTAATAAAGGCCTCCTGCGCCATATCGTCTGCCAGACCCTGGTCACCATCACACAGCTGTCGGAGCGAGTATCGCAGCTGAGATTGATAGCGACGAACCAGCTGGGCGTATGCCCGCTGGTCCCCGTCTTTGACGGCCCGCCTGATTAATTCCTCGTCATTGAGGTCCATACTCGCCTTTCCTACACCTGCTTGTTATCAAGCTTCCAGTTCACATAGCGAGCCACACCGATAAACAGAGGGATCAAGCCGAGACTGCCTACACCAATACCCGCAAGAGCTGAGAGGGAGAGGAATACAGCAGCGCCTATCGCAATCAGGTTGATACCGCGATCATTGGAGCTATTTGGCTCTCTCTCATCCAAAAGATCTATTAACTCTGGAGGCACATCCCGACCATCAGCAACCATCTGGTTGATATTACTCATTACCAGTTGTTTCTTGCGATAGCTACTGCGTGTCACTAGCCACACAATAAATACCGGCATTCCAAATACACAGAGGAGCGCCACTACTGGTACAACTGTGGTGACTCCCGATACGAGATCCTCGTTATTGTGATCGTGGTGTGAGTAGTTGTGATCCCAGTGCCTGTCCCGGCCCCGATAGTTACGGTCACCAGAGAGGCTTATCCTGACATTGTCCGGTACGCTATTCAGGGTATCTTCGGTAACCTTGCCGTCTACATCCAGAATGCCCTTGCTTTTCAGCCGTTCAATAATTTCCTGGCTTAGGGGGCCGCCAAAGTCCTGCCCCAAGTCAACCCGAACTTCACTTTTCTCACCATTCTCGCCTTCGGATTTGATCGTGAGAACACCATCTTCACGTAATATACGGACGCGGGTTTCAGATTCGGAGGCCTCCACACCTGGCGGCGGCGGAGGCTCTGGAACAAATGAGTCCTCCTCCTGGGCCCAGCTGCCCATGCTTATGCTGGATGCCGCAATGGCCACCCAACAGCAGATGACTGCCTGGAATGATTGTTTATTTCTCGCTCTCATTACTTACTCTCTAATCATTTTCGTTATCAGTGGTGTGAACCGTCATTGGGGGGAGGTGACCTACATCACCATCATTCGAGCCTTGGAGTAGGGGTAAGCCATTCCTCCTCGGGGCTCCTTTTCCTCAGCAATACGTACAGGAGGTAGCCGGCTAACCTTCTCACTCTTATCAGTGCACTCACCAAGCTTCTTAAGTATTTGCTGATCAATTTTCTGGGTGAGCTCTCGGTGAATCCCATCCTGGGAAAGCGTCAGCTCGGAGGCATTAACCTGACCCACTTGCAGAGCCGCAACTACCAGAGATAGCGCGACGCAAAATTGTACCTTTTTAGTTGATCTCGCAGTAAACATTGTGATCTCCCGATTTTCCCTTGTACGCCACTATGACGATTCGGGGAGCCCAATTGGATGCAGCTGTATAATTTTTTTTACGCCAACACTTGGAACCACCTTCTAATGGTCATCACTGGGCTGGAACGATCGGATAAACTCGGAACACAACACGGAATGAGAACTTCGATATGACAACCCCTGATGATGTCCTGGTTTTTTGGTTTGGCGGCACTGATATTCGTGGTAACTCTATTGCTGCAGAGAAGCAGAGTTTATGGTTTGCCGCTACTCCGGAAGTAGACGCCGACATCAAGGCAAGATTTGGAGCTATTGCCGAGTCAGCGCTGCGTGGAGAGCTGGACCGTTGGCGGCAAACTTTGGAAGGCGAACTCGCCTTGCTACTGGTTTGTGACCAATTATCCAGAAACATTTACCGGGGCACCCGCCAGGCATTCGCTACAGACTCCCTGGCACTGGCAATAGCGATATCATTGATTCAGCGCGGAGAGGCCCCGAATCTTGGGCTCTACCAGCAGGTATTCTTGGGCATGCCGCTAGAGCACAGCGAAGACCTCGTGACCCAGCAACACTCGGTAGACTACTTTCGACAGTTGCAGCAAACCTTCGCAGAAGACAAAATTGCCTCGCCCTATCTCGACACTCATTATCGATACGCCCTTGCCCATCAAGAGGTCATTGAGCGATTTGGGCGCTTCCCTCACCGCAATACGGCTTTGGGTCGCACTTCCACTCAAGCAGAAAAAGAATGGCTGGCTCAAGGGGGCGGCTTTAAATAATGGATTTACTCAGTTGGTTATCTCTCGCGGGGATCTGTGCCCTCGGCGCTATGTCTCCGGGACCGAGTCTTCTTATCGTCTTACGCAGCGCCTCCTCAGGCCTACAGCAAGGCCTGGCCAGTGCTATTGCTCACGGAGCCGGGGTCGCTATATACGCAATTCTTACCGCATTTGGCCTGGCGGTGCTGATTACTAGCTCTCCTCTTCTATTTAACATTCTGCAGTGGGCCGGTGCAGCAATGCTGGTCTACCTGGGCTGGAAAGCCCTCAGTGCACCCGCACCGGGTACCAGTACTGCAACCGTACAACCTCCTCACCAGAGCCTGAAGCGCTCTATCGCTCAAGGTTTTGGTGTTGCCTTCTTCAACCCCAAGATCGCTGTATTTTTCACCGCCCTATTCAGCCAGTTTGTGTCAGAACAGCAAGCCCTGAGCACCAAGCTGGGCATGGCGGCGCTGGTTTCAGGAGTGGATGCAATTTGGTACTGCATCGTTGCCCTGGCGGTTCACGCCAGCCGTAAACGCCAGCTGGTCAGCAAGCATATTGGCCATCGCATCCAACAGGTTTTCGGGATCTTACTGATAGGACTGGCTGCCCGGCTGATCCTTAGCATCTAAAGCCACAGGCCTGCAGAAACCTTCACTACCTCAGTTTCACCACACCCAAATAAAAAACAGGCCCGCAAGCGGGCCTGTTAAATGATGTGAAGACAGCCAGTCGCCCCGGGGGGAATGCGTCTGGCTGTATGCACATTATGACAGTGTTCACGCTTAATGGCGGACCAATCATCGCACCTGCTGGTCTTTTGACCGCATAGAGCCCTTTCTTCACCCCATCGTTGACACTGAATATTTATACAGTTAGGGTAGCGGCATACAAACTAAGTGGACAGTCTAATAGACGATTGGGAGGCACACGATGGCCGTAGTAGCTGTTTGGAAATGCGATAGAGACGGAGCAATGTTCGACAACAAAAAAGACGCTGAAGAACACGATAAGATGCTGGAGCTCGCAGCTAATATCACGTCGCTGATTGAGCGCCACATCGACAGCATTGATGAGCAAGTGGGCGAAGAGATCGGCCTGCTGTTGGCCAAACGCCGCGATGCCCTGGCTAAAGCCTGTAAAGGGAAGCCTGAAGTACTACTCGAAGAAGACGAAAACATGGTGCAGGAGAGCGAAGATGATCGCGTAACTCCGCTCGCCGCCAATCAGTAAACGCTTATAGATTCATCCCTGTACTCTGCCCGGTTCTACCGGGCTTTTTTGCGTGGGGCTCATACTGAGCCTCACCAATAAACTTCAAAGATTAATTACGGCATTAGCAATGTTAATGACCGCTAACACAACGATAACGACCCAGCTGATTAAAGTTCCCCAGAAGCGCCCAAAGTGCAGCCCGCCTTTGCCCTTGGTCAGTCCATAGGCATGAAATACCCGTGAGATAAAAAAGAGCGCCCCGAAGAGGTGTAACCACAGTGCAGGCAAACCGCCCAACTCTGCAGCCAGCAACAGAAGCAACGCTATCGGAGTGTACTCAATCGCATTAGCGTGAACTCGCACCCTAATCTCATTGAAACGATCATCTCCGGTTCCAATTCCCACTTTCTTTGTGCGACGAAACTCGACTACCCTGAATGCCAAGTAAATAATCAGAAGCGCACAGAGGCCGGTGTAGAGTGCTGTGATATTCGCCATGTTTTTTCCTTGTTCTTATCAATCTGGCCAGGGAATATATCCCCGAAAGCAAGTATTCCGCCACACAAATCCTGTACAAGCCAATGGACCTTTCAGATCAATAGGCGGAAAAAGAAAAGCGGGCTAGAAGCCCGCTCTTTGCATACTAGTGCTTGTAACCAAATTCATGGCCCTTTGCGGGCTTGAGGTGTCGATCTCTGAGGCGCGTTGAGCGATTCACCAGGGATTGATTCTCACCCTCAATCAGGATCTGCTCAGCGTAGCTGGTAACTTCCAGGGGATCACCGCTCCAGATCACAATATCCGCAACCGCGCCCTTTTCCAACGTACCGCCCTCAAGGTTAAAAATCTCAGCAACATTGCTACTGATTGCCTTTAGCGCTTCCTCATAAGGCATACCATGGGCTACAGCGTTGCCCGCCGATTGGCGCGAGAGGTAAACGTTGTGGCTAGCCACCATATCTGGGCCACTGATAGCTACCGTCACCCCAGCCTTGGCCAGAAGTGCAGCATTATCCAGGCGTGCGCCCAAACTTGAGAATGATGCTGGAATGTTGTTGATTGCATCGATCACAACAGGCACTTGTGCTTGCGCCAGTTTATCGGCAACCATCCAGCCCTCAGCTGCACCGATTATAATGAGCTTCACCTTAAAGGTTTCACCCAGTTCTAATACTGCGAGGATATCACTGGCCCGGTTGGCAGTTACCATCAAAGGCTCCTTACCATCGATCACCGGCTGCAGAGCTTGCAGATCTGCCAGATCGTAATCCAGCTCTCGCCATTCTCCACGGTGGATCGCTGCACGATTATCACGATACTCCTGAGCTTCACGCAGAGCACTCTCCACCTTGGCATAAGCGTTGGCACGGCTACCACCGGCCAGCTCGCCACCGGACTCTCCCAGATAAGCTTTTTGCGCAACATTCTTTGCTTCGACGCTATCAAATTCACCATTCAACTTGATGGCAAAACTGCGCCCTGCAAATATCCGCTGAGCATCGATAGCACCGCTGTCCCAAGTGCTGATTCCCGGTGAAACAACAGCACTGGTGACTCCACCCGCCCGGTTGAATGGGATCAGGGTGGACTTAGGGTTGTAAGCAGGTACCGGATTGAAGGCACTACCGATACTGTCACCGGTCACCTGGTGATCATTGGTGGCGCTGGCCGCACTGATCTCGACCAACCCCAGTTCAGAAATGGGCGCTATCACACCGGGCGTCACCACCTTGTTGCGCGCATCAATTACCTGATCTGCATTCACCTCCAGTGAGGGGGCTACCTGCTGGACCTTGCCATCCACAACCAGAATATCTGCGGACTCCAGGCTGCCCTGTCCCGCCAAGGTGTGTACCTTGCCACCCTTGATCAGGATGGTCTCTGCCTGGCCAGCGGCTGACATCAACCCCAGGGCCAGCGCACAATAAACAGCTACTTTTCTCACAGTCGCTCTCCCTCTGCATCGAGAATACCCAACTCGAAATCGGTGCGTGGCTGACGTTTCTTGTCCGCACGATCGAACATCAATTCCCCATCGATGAAAACTTGATCTACATGGGTGTAAACACTGAAGGGGCTGCCGGACCAAACAACGATATCCGCCATCTTGCCGCTCTCAAGGCTGCCAGTTTGATCGGCAATACCCAGAGCCTTGGCGGGGTTCAAGGTCATCCAAACCACTGCATCCTTTGGCTGAATATCGAAGCCCGCACGCTGTCCTGCAGTCATTGCCTTCGCGGTCTCCTCGTGCAAATGCTGTACGCCAACACCGGAGTCCGAGTGAATCATTGCGCAGGCTTTGGCTTGATCCACAATGGCGATATTGGCCTCGGTCATATCGTAGGCCTCATGCTTAAAGCCCCACCAATCAGCCCACATTGCCGCACAAACATTGTTTTCAGCCAGCAGGTCAGCAACCTTGTAAGCTTCCACTGCGTGGTGGAAAGTGGAAATTTTGAAATCAAACTCCTTGGCAACGTCCATCATTACCGCCATTTCCTCGCCGCGGTAGCAATGGTTATGAACGAGAATATCTCCATTGAGTACGCCCGCCAGAGTTTCCATCTGCAGGTCGCGCTTGGGCTCATCCCCTCCGTTCTCAACGTAATCCTCCCACTCCTGCTTGTAGGCACTCGCCTTAATCCAAGCATCGCGATAACCGGCGACGTTACCCATTCGAGTTGAGGGAGAGCTACCTTTACCACCGTAAACCCGCTTGGGGTTTTCACCACAGGCCATTTTCAAGCCGTAGGGAGCGCCGGGGAATTTCATATCCTGAACACTGCGGCCGGGTACATTTTTCAGGGTGACACTGCGGCCGCCAAACAAGTTGGCCGAACCCGGCAGGATTTGCAGGGTTGTTACACCTCCGGCAAGAGCTAAGGGAAACTGGGGGTCTTGGGTCCAGACAGAGTGCTCCGACCAAACCTGGGCAGTGTTTGGCGAGGTCATCTCATTGCCATCCTGGGCAGATTCAATCCCCGGAGCTGGATAATCACCCAGATGAGAATGCACATCGATAATGCCAGGAGTGACCCACTTACCTTTGCCATCGACAATCAAGGCGCCTTCGGGGGCCAGTAACCCCTTACCGATCTCCTTGATCTTTCCATTTTCAAACAACAGGTCCGCATTTTCTTGCTGCTCCCCTGTACCGGTTAGCAGGGTAGCTCCCTGAATCAACACAGGGCGGGACTGGGTTACAGAATAAGTGGAAGGGAAGGCGTCCACACGAGCGAAGTCGAGAGATCTCGGCTCACTGTCAACACGCTTCTCACCGCATGCGGACAGCAGTAGCGAGGCACTTAACAGAGCCGCGATACTGCGCCCGAGAAATCGGGGTTGCAGCTGCATAGTCATTCATCCAATCGTTTTGAATATGGCGGTGAATGCTACCAGTTTGTGCTGACAGCGCCACTATCCAAATTGTCACAAACGACTGTTTAGAGATATGCATCTCCCAATCCAAGGGGCCATAACTGAGCCTGAGAGTTCCCCCAGTACCACTAAAGCACACTTGATAACAATACGAACTAAAAATAACAGCCAGTCAGCAAAGAATGTCTACACGGTCAAAATACGCCGCCCCAGCTATATACTTTTGTACGTCTTCATGGTGGAATTTCTGGCGGAAAAACAGGCAGCCGCACTCAGGAGGAGAAATAGGTGATCAAGGAAAGTAATATGCCCATTTTTCCCCTTTCACCATCTACAGCTACCACCTCGGATAGAGACTCAACCCAGGTCTATGAGGCCTTACGTAAAAGTGAGGAGCGCTACCGGGAGCTGGTGGAGCATGCAAACTCGATCATAATGCGATGCGATCAACACGGCCGTATCACATCCTTTAACGAGTACGCTCAACAATTATTTGGCTATACCGAAGCCGAGATTATTGGCAGGCACTTAATTGGTACGATTGTTCCCGCCAGCGAAACGAGCGGCCGTGACCTGCGGCAATTGATAGACCGTATTTGCCAGTTCCCAGAGGAACACCGTTACAATATTAATGAAAACATTACAAAGTGCGGGAAACGAGTATGGATCGCCTGGACCAATAAGATCATTTCAGATGAAAACGGAAATCCTGCGGGAATTCTCAGTATTGGCTCGGATATTACTAAACAGCGGTTGCTGGAGGAAGAGCTTCGGCAAGCTCAAAAAATGCAAGCTATCGGTGAGCTTGCCGGCGGTATCGCCCACGACTTCAACAATATGATTCATGGAATCAATGGCTATGCTGAAGTTATTCGACAAATTTCCACCGATGCCAGAATCAACGAGTATACCAACCATATACTGACTACTGCCCGCCATGCCGCAGAGCTGACCAAACAGCTACTCACTTTTGCCCGCAAGGGAAATTATCAACTTAAGAGCTGCAATACCCACGAAATCATTCGCGACGTTTGTGCAATGCTAACCCGCACTATTGATCGCAGAATCGAGATTGATCAGCAATTAGATGCAAATCGTCCACATATTGTGGGCGACCCTGCTCAACTCAAGAGCGCTTTGCTAAATATCGGAATCAATGCCAAGGATGCTATGCCCTCTGGTGGCTCCCTGAGCTTTGTCACAGCCAATATCACCATAGAAAAATCGGCTTCTATCGCCGATTTTGAGATTCAGCCTGGCCAATACCTTTTAATAACGATTACCGATAATGGCACTGGCATGTCTGACGAAGTGCGACGCCGTATTTTTGAACCATTTTTCACTACCAAAGAAAGTGGACGTGGTGCTGGACTGGGCCTTGCCGCAGTGCACGGCACCATTCATTTACATAAGGGCGCTATACAATGTCAGAGCCGTGAGGGAATTGGCAGCAGCTTTAAGCTATACCTGCCAATTTCCAAGCCCCCAATCAAAAAGAGAACTTACCAGGCCAAGAAACTGGCTCGCGAGCGCAAATTGCGCATTATGGTTGTCGACGATGAGGCAATTGTCCGCACCTACTCTAAAGCCCTGTTCGAAATGAACGGCCATAGCGTCGTTACCTTTGCGACGGCAGAGCAGGCAATAACTTACTACCGAAAATATAGTGATGAAGTAGATTTGGTCCTGCTGGACATGATTATGCCCGGCATGGATGGGCAAGAATTATTCGCTTTTCTAAAACGGATTAACCCCGAAGTGAAGGCTATTCTCTCCACCGGTTACAGCGTGGATAGTAAAGTTCAGGAAGTAATTTCTGACGGGGTACTGGATTGCATCCAGAAACCATTTACATTTGAGCATCTCAGTAAAAAGATCGAAGAGATGATTGCCAGCGGAAAAATAACTTTACCCAGGTAACAAAATAATTCTACCTAAATCGCCGCAGCCGGCCTAGCTGACAGCTACGTCACAGAGTTCAGCTACAAACAGGTTGGCTTATGGAATGACCTCTATGATAACCGGCTGTAAAAAGTGAAGTGATAAAGTAACCAGGATAAGGCTATACAAAAGCAGCTCAAGCGGAATTCCCCATTATTTTAGTGCTTGCAGACTCCCCCAAACCAAAGTCAATCGATATGTCATCATTTTCCTGTTCAGTATAATCTCGATAATTTTCAAGCCGATACTATCTTAGTCGTACATCACAATTTTGCTGCTACGGCCCCCTTCCCCACCAATGTTGTCAGCTTGATGTTCTCGTCTCCTATTTCTGTGGACACGGTCTCCACGAAGCGTACCATGCCCGCTAAAATCGCTGCGTTATAGTGCTCTTCACTTGCCTCTAGCTCCTCAACGGCTGCGTTCATATCCTTGAGAGCCCGGGATGCTTCTAGGTCCCACTCCTTCAGCTTGGCGAGACTTGCCCTGGCAGATGCCACTTGCTGTTCATTCACTCCGTCTTGAGTCGCCGCAAGACTTGCTTCCCGGACGGTTTTTATCTCAGCATCATATTTACGAATAGTAGTCAGAGATCGACGAACAATACTGTTCAACTTGATAACAGTATCCCGCTCAAATGCGGCCTTGATATCGTTGCTAGCCAGTGCCACTGAAGCAGGTGTTTTTGCGGGGTGGATAACGCTTTCAACATTCGGTGCCGACTCCTGTTTACCTACCCAGACCTTCTCGTTTTCGACTGGCTCTATGAGTGTGTGCGTAGCTAAAAACCCAAAAGCGATTATTCCGAACACTGCCCCTGCAATATATCGTTTGCTATTCATACGGTGAGTTACCTTTGGTGTGGCCGCCCCTTACGGAGCGGCACCTGATGGAGAGTGAGAATTTAGCTCATAGCGTAAAAATAGTTTACCTGCGAGCCCTTGATCTACTAATCAGGCTAAATGCTTCGACGTTGTTCATTAAATTCTGCGCGATTTGCTCGCCCATGACTTGGCCTGCAATATTGTCAAAGTCCCAGTGCACTCCGTTATAAATGCGGCTGAGGCCATTTTCCTGTTGAGCGGCGGTATAGGATTCAAAACGGACAGGTACCAAAGGCCTCGGTGTATCCGGCGTGAAAGGGTCGAAGCCTTCCCCATTGTATTCTTCCGATACAAAAGTAAAGGGCTGGTCTCCAAACATACTGCGCATAATCTCGAAGGTGGAAGCACCGAAGGTAGCATGACCCGATGGGTAGGAGGGGAACGGCGGTGTTGGCCTAATCGCAATGGTGGTATTGATGACTGACACCCCTACCGGCAACCATTGCTCATCCTGCAAGGTCGATGGGTTGTCGTCATCGATGCGAATACCGGTAACCGGTCTCCAGTAATTGTAATAGTATTTACTGTCCCACGCAGCGATACCAGAATCCGCCAGCCCCACATTGATCAAAGCAAAATACCGGGCCAGATCCAGCTCATTCTCGACTTTGTTATCCAGTGCTGCCTGCAGGGCGATAAGGTTATACAGTCTCGGGGGAATGCCCAATAACGGTACACCGTCATATCCCCAGTAATTCCCGATAAATCGTGTCTCTGCTGTGGATGTCGATGGGGTAATAGTATTGGCTGGGGACCCGCCGAGGGCCGCCACTTCCTCATAGGCTTCGGCATATTCCTCAGACGTAATTGTAGGCGGAATCGGACTGCGGAATTGATCACCTGAACTTAGTGAAAAAGGTGTCACACTGCCCCAATAGGCTCCCAGAGCCACGGAGTCTTGGCCGACCGGGTCGACAGGATCAGGCTGCCATTCTCCCGGTACCGTGGCCCCAGTATTAACCGATGTAGAGTGATAGGTCCCATCCCCATCCGCGACAGCGCCGCCCTCACCATAAGCGGGTTCCAAATGCTCGGCCTTATCATTGCTGCGCACTGCAAGCATTGCCGCAGCAGCGGCTTCGCCAATCACTTGGCCCTTGGCAATTCTATCTGCGCTATCTCTTATCTGGTCAAGATCTGATAGCAGTAATTCCTGCAAACGCTCTGACTGATCGGGGTAGAGTGCGCGCAAGGTATCGTAAGCGGCGTAAGCGATAGCTGCATCTTTGGATGCATCTCTGGTGTCGAGTACACCGAGATCATTATAAGGTTGGTATTTACCGTCAAAGGCGTTCAGAGCGTCAAACACAGCAGTTTGTACGATGGCGAATGCGCGACTGGACCGGGTAGGGCCGCCTTGGTAGAAATCCACTTCGCCGGTATCAGGGTCGGGAGTATGATCGATAGCCGATGAGTCGAGCATCGTGTTGAACCAAAATACAACCCGATCTCTAGGTCTATTAAGCTCGCCAGACTTCCCCGAAGTCCGCTCAAGCCGATCAAGTACACCTTTGGAGAGAGTTGATCGGCTGGTTTCTCCTAGATACGCGCTGGTTTGTCCCTTGGGCTGCTTACCCTTTGTCTTCTGGGCCTGCACAGCACCCGATGTCAATATTAAGCCTGCTGCCAGGAAGCAGGCCGTTGTTTTTAACAGAATGTGGTTCATTGTATTACGTCCTTTGATATTGAAGGGCGCGCTGAATCAGTAAATCTATCAGTGGGCCGTAAGTTTGTTTTCAAATTGGCTGTTGTTGACCGCACTGGGTTGTGGAGGCCGTACCAACCTGTCGATACACCGATTCAGCTAGACCTTAAACTGGACTTCAGTCGAATGTCTCTTCATCTATTACACTTGTGATCCCTAGCACTTCAATCCCTCAACGACTTAATTCCAAATGCATTTCGTGTCGATAGCAAAAAATGAGTAGATGCTAAAACGGTTTTCTTTTCCAGCAGTCAGATTTTTATCGGGCGCTGGCTATTTTCCCATCCCCAAGTTCAATTCCAAGGAAGCCCTCAGTACTTTTTGGCTCTCTATGATCTGTATCGCAGTCAATATCGATTCCTCCAGGATCGAGAGCAGATTTCCATAGAGCTTCATTTGCAGATGTGATAACTCCATCACCAGCCTCTAGGTAAACATGGTCAGCTGCACTAGATCTGGTTCTAGTTGAGACAACAGCAATAATCGTGGATTTAATGCGACTTGATTAAATACAGATGCCAGGTTGGTTTTTTGTGAAATCATACCTCTGCCTATTATTCGAGTTTGTCCAACTCCCTCCCCCAGATTAATCAGGTTATTATCCTGTCGAGATCAACCTCAAATATAATATTTATTGTAAATTTTTAGACCACCACCTGGCTTCACAGTTCCTGACAATTATCTTCAAATCTTAAACCCCAAAAAATAAAATCACTAAAATATCAAACCAAAAATGTATAGAACAAAAAACAGCTAACAAGGTAAATTTCTAAACACTTAAAACAATCAAATCACCAACAGGCACTAAAGAAATAAGGAATTCCGAAGCTTCACAGGAAAAGGGTTTCTGCCTTATTGGCTCAACATATAAATAGATCCTTTTAATGATACTCAGACTTGGGAAAATAATTTGACACCAGCCCAGGCAAATTTGATCGGAAAAACACCCCCCACCCTAGTGAGGCTCACCCAGAGCTACCACTAGAATAACAGCGCCTCCGCAATCAAACTGAAACGTCGATTTACATCGTTAACTTCACGACCTGCCGGATAAGCACCTTTTGATTACATCAACGATAATGTCGAAGGTATCTCAAATAAATCAAACCTCAAAATCAACGGTTCATTTTTACCACCCGAAAAACGAACACAACACTACACGAGAGCCCGCTGAGCTATATGGCATCATATCTTTACACAAAGGCACTATGCCCTACCTGAGCAGCAAACAAGATACAGTTACTTCAAACTGTACCTGCCAATTTCCGCCCCTCATAATTAAATAAATTTATCAGGCCAAAAAATTAATTCACTAATAAAATCTGCACACACGCTGAGACCCGATTTGAAATAAAAAATAACGGCCCCGTTAATATTACAGGCGCCGAATAGCGCGATATCTGACTATAGGAAGTTGTTCAATAGGGTGGACTTTGCGTATCTGGATCGAATGATACCGCAAAGAGGCAGCTAGGAATTGATCACTGTTCTGGACAGTATTGACCCAGAGGGGAAAGCAATTCCCTTCTAGAGTTACAGAGTTGACAGTAAGATTCAGGAAGTCATTGTCAGGTGACGCTTTGCGCTGTATTCAGAAGCCCTTCACATTTGAATGTATCAACAGGAAAGTTAAAGGAATAAATACTGGCGGGAAGTAAGATTGGTGTATCACAAAGAGCAACACACCTGATAGCTTAACAAATGCGTCCGACCTAAGGGAACTGCGCCCTTTGGTCGGACTGAGCTCAATCAACTACCAAAAGATAGGAGGCAGAGTGTACTCATCATTGGCAGGAACTCTCTTCCCAATACTGAGGTGCGGCCGATGGGGACCACCAGTTTGGCCCGTAGGTTGAAATGTAGACCTGACCACTGAAAGTTACCCGATCTCCAACTTGGTAAGCACTATCACCGGCGTAGGGCTGCTGGAACTCAGGACAGGAAACCGCAGAGCTATCATCTCCACCACTGCTATCAGAGCTGTCATCGGAGCCGTTATCAGAGCTATCGTCTGAACCACTATCGGAGCCATCGCAGGTAGTTTCATTCCAGAATTGCGGTGCAGCACTCGGCGACCACCAGTTTGGCTCATGTGTAGATTCATAAGCAACATTGTCATAAACAACTACGTCGCCAATCGAGTAGCCTGGATCACCACCATACTGCTGCACAAACGCTTCACAGCTAGAGTTTCCGGAATTTCCAGAGTCGCCATTGTCTCCACTATTATCCGAATTATCGTCACCGGAATTATTGTCGTCATCGGTAGAGTCATCATCCTGATCTTGGATAAGCTCGTATCCAATTTCAACACTCTCTAAACTGCTACCTTCTAACAAGTAGATACTGTTGATGCCATATAGAGGCTCAAAACTACTGCTTCCATCGTAATCACCGGCGCGGATGCTGCTCTGTTCCTGGTTAATCAGCTCAGCCAAGTCGTGAGACCAGTTTTCAGCGATACCCTGCTCATCTGAAGCAATTTCCAGGACAGTAGAATATGAGGAGTTTTCACCGGAGCTATCAAATACACGAGTGTAAACTTTATCGCCCACGTCCAAATCTTGAGTTGGATTAATAGTGCCTGCAACACTCCAGTCAGTATTGACAACATTATCACCATCAAACTCGACATCGATAACATTATAGAAGGCATTAACCGTATCACCCACATCCCAAACTGCAAGAATTACGTGGTAGCCTTCACGTTCCGGCACCTGACACTCATGTGTCGTATTTACCGCAGGCTGCTCATAGTTGCCATCAACCTCACAGAATGGATCTAAATCAAATTGGTCGCGGGTCAAAACCGCATTTGGATTCCAACCTTCTTTGGTAATGTAATATTTCCAGTCCCGGGTTACATGATTGGCTGTGAAGCGCCATTTAAAAGTTTGCCAACCGGAGCTAATATAATTCTTAACCCAGCGATCAGAGGATTGTTCGTTCAGCTCAGACCAGGAACTATCTCCTGCACTGGCTATCTGCCCATCAGCAGGACCACTTTCGGGAAAACCTTCATTCCCTTCTATACTTTGCGGTTCCCATTGAACAGCACCGCAGTCAACATTCATCTCTCCTGTATCGAGAGCATATTTACACAAGGTTCCACGAGCGGATGCAACACCACCATCAGCGGCCTCTACATAGCCGTGGCTAAGTGCATTTGAACTCATACCGGCCAGTGCTATTGCCATCAGGGCGCTATTTAATACGGGTAGTTTAATTGCAGATGCTAGTTTGGTTTTTCGTAAAATCATATCTATGCCTGTTATTCAATTTCGCCCAACCTCCTTCCCCAGCTGAACCAGGTCCTTATCCTGATTACACATATTCGATGTGTAATGTTGGCGACAGAATTATGGACCGCTACTTAACAGCACGGTTCCTGACAATTATTGATATAAATTTACAAACTTCAGAAGATCACCAGCGCACCATTTTCCCTTAAAAATAATATTAAGGGGTATTATTTTTCAAGAAAAAATAATCAATTAAAAAATAGGACGAAAAAACTACAGCGACTCCTAAAATAGAGAACAGGCAAACCTTTAACAGGATGAGAAATTTCACAGACGATTTTTAACTTAATACAAGTCCCTACACCCATTAATTATCAATAGGTGACACCCTCCCTCACGAACAACCCTCTATTACAATTCAAAATAGATAAGCCTGACTGCCTTAAAACCATAAATCTCTCGAGATTACCTACCCGCAAAAGTTGCCAGTAGGGCGGGAATTGGCAGCTACCCCAACCTACGAACACGTATTTCATCCTGAGAAAAAACCTCTTTACATATCAGAGAACTATCGCTGTCACCGCTTTTTTTAAACTGTCACTGCAAGTGTTTTCCTGGCAACAAATACAACTGCAGACCAGTAAATTATTCCTATTAGTAAATTACCACTGGGATAAAAGACCTATATTCGCTCACCTCTGTCTACACTGGAAAAGAACCCGGATGATTTTGAGTTTCCCTAACCAATCATTTTCTTGTAGTCACCATTCGTAGTAGGAAAGGTAGGATCAGGGATGATGTTGTACTTGATTATCCGCAGGCTCGGCCTGTGTCTGTTATTTTCTTCTCTTTTGCTTCCAGCCTGGTCTTTGGCTGAAACGGCAACAAACCCGGATAAACGGTGGGCTGCAATTGTTGGGGCCGGCCCGGGATTTTCCAATCGTCGCAATGAACTCACCCAATATCGCCTTGCCATATCCAAGGACCTGCCCTGGCAGTGGTCTCTTGCTGAGAAATGGACGCTCAAAACGCGACTGGAGACCAGTTACTTTGAATGGCGATCCGGCCTGGACGATGGCGATCCAGACGTCTCCAAACGGGGAGAGGATTTAGTTCACGGTATGTCAGTGAGCCCGGTATGGAGGCTTGAGTACCTGCCCCAGTGGGACAAGCCTATCTTTCCCTACTTCGAGTTTTCCGTGGGGGCCAGTTACATTACTGAGTCCAATATTGTGAGTAAAAACACAAATCACACAACTCTGGGATGCCACTTCCAGTTTGAGGATCGAATTGGATTGGGCTCTGACTTTGGGAGTGAGCGCCGCTGGGGAGTCACAACTTACGCACTGCACTACTCAAATGCAGGAACCTGTTCTGAAAATTCAGGAGTGAATTTTTTTGAGCTGCGGCTGCACTATAACTTTTAAAGAAGAGGATTGAGCAGGCGCCGGCTTGATGTCGGCGCCTGCAGTCGTTGGCGGGCCCTAGAGGATGATATGCGGCAGATAACGGCTCATATCCTGGGTGATCAGGTTTGGATCTTCCCGGATAGACATCCCCGCTGCCAGGTCATCAACAAGCCAGCTTCCCACCAGGGTATGGTTCTTCCCAAACTTGGGGAGAGGATGCAGAGCCTGATAGATAAATCCTTCTTGCCCATAGGGGCCATCGGACAGCAAAGTGGTATCCGCCCCTTTTACTACCGAAATATTCGCCCCTTCTCGTGAAAAGATTGGCTTCTTAACTAACTCCGGGAAATCCGCAGCCTTGTCCAGCTCATCCTCAAAAAAAGAGGGAAGGAGATTCGGGTGCTCTGGAAAAAGCTTCCACAACATTGGCAGAAGCGCCTTATTGGAAATAATCGCCTTCCAGGGCGGTTCCAACCAACGGACATTACTTCCTGCCAACAGGGTCCCGAACTCCTCGCGGAGCATAAATTCCCATGGGTACAGCTTAAACATCCAGGTAATTACCTGATCATTCAAATCGGTAAACTGACCCACTTCATCCCGACCAATATCTTCGATAAAGACAAAATGATTATTGATCCCCGCTTCGGAGGCACAATCCTGTAAATATTGAACCGTGCCCCGGTCCTCTTCCGTATCTTTACAGCAGGCGAAATGCAACTCCCGCCCCGGGGTCAGGAACTGTAAATCATGGAAGCGGTTAACCAGCTTTTCCTGCAGGCTATTGAACTGATCAGACTGTAGCGGCAGAGACCTGCGATCGACATTGTCCTGCAGCCACAACCACTGCCAGAAGCCGGTTTCATACAGAGAAGTGGGAGTATCAGCATTGTTCTCATAGAGCTTTGCCGGCCCCTGTCCGGAATAGGCAAAGTCCAGGCGAGAATAGAGACTGGGGTCGCCGTTACGCCAGGATGTTCGCACAAAGTCCCAGTGCTGCTCGGGTATACAGAACCGCCTCAGCAACTCCTCATCCTCTAGCACACGGGCAACGACATCCAGGCACATCTGGTGAATTTCTTCAGTGGGATCTTCAATGTGCTTTTCTATCTGCTCCAAAGAGAATTGATAGTAGGCGCTTTCATCCCAGTAGGGTTCGCCATACATGGTATGGAAGTGAAACCCAAACTCCTGCGCTCGCTCTTGCCAACGCGGGCGCTCACCAATCGGCAACCTTAGCACAAATCAACCTCCCCAGCCGCGCGAACCACCACTGCTGGAGCGACCCCCTCCCCAGTTGGATTTGGCCGATGCCACTGCACCAAAGCCTCCACGGGAAACAGTTTTGGTAACTTTAGGCTTAGGCGCCGTAGCGCTTTTATCCACCTTATAAGATGAACGGCCATAATCGCCAATGATGCCGCCGTCAGCTGTCATCAGCTTGTCGCGGTAACGGGAACCTGAATAGCGGTAGACCGGGTTGTAGTAGCCATAGTTATAGTGGCGATCCCTGTCATTGAGCATGGAGCCAACCATAAAGCCCGCCATCAGAGGCATCCAGACGCCGCTACTGGTCTCTTGGCAGCTACCGAACTCAGCCTCACACTGAGAGAGACGGGAATACTTGGGCCCGGTGCGCTCCGCTTCCTCAACCGCGCGCTGATAAGCTGCTTCACATTGAGCTTCGTCCAGCTGGGTATTGGCCACACAGTCATCTACTGAAGAGACAACTTTAACTTCCTCATCTGAGGAGCAACCGACCAGGGCAGCCGCTACACCTAAGGCAAGTGGGCGCAGTAAAAAATTGGAGCCACCGCCCTTGCGCATCCTTGCCAGGTTAATATTCTTGGTACGCTTCATTACCACCCCCAATTAGTAGCTCATGCAAGCCGCATTCAATACGCCAACAGCGATTGTAGTTGCAGCCAACATAACACCGGCACTCACCTCTCCATCTTCGATGCGCTCAACAATACGCGGCATAAACCCAAAGCGGATAATGGCAAAAGCAATTAACTGGGCGATCAATGCAACCAAGGCCCAGATGGCGAAATCGACAATAGAAATAGAGTTACTTGCAGCACCACCAACGGCAATTGCAAAACCCAAAACAGCACCACCAAAACCAATAGCGGCAGCCGTATTCTTATCTTCGCGGATCAACTTCCACTCATCGTGAGGCGTCACCAGTGCGTATAAAAATTTAAACGCGATCAAAAGTACCAGCGACAGGCCAAAGTAGGCCGCAAAATGCAAGATACCAGTCAGTAAATCATAAGGCTGGTCCATTAAATATCTCCTTATTATCCGTGTATTGTTATTTGTGAGGGGGTCAGAGTAATGCCGGTGCTAATCACCAGGCTGCGGCTTAAGTAGCCTGCATCCTCTTCTTTCTCTTCAGCTGAGAGAAAAAGGGATTCGGTTTGCTGATCAGACAATTCGCGTTCGAAAAGCATGGTGAATTGATCCGTTACTGAATAATCACCATCTTCATCGTAAGTCTTCTCGGCCATATGCACTGGGTTGTGGTAGTCCCCTGCTGCGGTCCATACACGGCTATAAGAGCGATCCTGAAGGTGATAACTGGGTGCGCCAATATCACTCTTTAACAATTTATTCCAAGCCTGCTCCGAACCAACATCCAGAGTGTCGTAAAAATGGAACAGCTTTACATCGACTACATGCTCATCCCGCTGACCGCCCTCAGCAATCACTTGCAGCCAGGCATCATCATCAGTGTAAAAGCGATAAATCCAGGTACCATCTAGTTCGACAACACCGGCCGCTTTGATGATCTGGGTCGGTGAACAGGATTCAATGGTCAATTCATCGAGTATCAGACGGATGGCCAAAGGGTCCAACTCAAAACTCGCCCCCATTCGCAAGCCCATAATTTCTGGAGTCTTGACCTTTGGAGCGTCCTTTCCCTTTATTTTATTTATCAGTTTGGTAAACATGTACCAACACCTTCTTCATTACTTTTTATATCGAAACAGCTTTTTTCATCGAGCCGCTTTGCAGAGATATAATACAGCATGTCGCCCTCGGTGACTTGATCGGTAAGCCCCGGGTTCACATCAATTTTAACCACGCCCTTTCTACGTACCGCAATTAAGGTCGCGGAGAGATCCCGCTTAAAATGGTCAAATAATTCACCGACAGGAAGAGGCTTCTCACCCCGATATTCAACGCTGTATTGGGTCATGCCGTATGTGCTATCGAGCAACTGTCGGTGCAACCTTGCGGAACCGGGGTCAAGCGAGGATTTTGCCAACATCTCTACAGCGACAGAGGGAATACATTCGATATTGGGACAGTGGGCACGGAGCAATTCACCCACATTTTCATCTTGGAAATAAGCCGTTTTATGGCTGTTCGGGCTGAGCTTGTCGCAGAATAAGGCGGTTGTAAGGGTTACATCATCCAGAGGGTTGTCGATAATAATTCGAGCGGCATCGGCCAACCCTGCCCTCTGCATACCTTCCCCGTGGGAAAACGATTCCACCCGGACAAAATCAATCTTACCCGGCATCGGATTTTCGATATCGGCTTCAACACAGAGGACAATCTCTGCTGCGCTACCGTTTGTTTTGGAGAGTAGCAACTCAATCAAACGGAGCGTTCTGGTACCGTTCCAGCCGATAATTACTGTGTGATCAATATGGTTTGTCATACGCAAGCCCTTCTTGCCGCGATGCACAAATTCTGAAACCGCAAAGCCAATTCTTGTGACCACCATGGCAAACAGGCTGAGGCCCACTGGGATCACCCAAGCGGCAACTACGACTTTACCCTCAGGGGTTACCGGGGAGAAATCGCCGTAACCTACTGTCGATGCGGTAACGACCAACCAGTAAAAGAAATTCTCGCCCGCGACAATATCAGCTTCACCGGCAATTTTGAGCAGCCAATAGGAGATGAAAACATAGCTGCCTACAGCTATGAGAATGGTGGTTACATTTGCCCGAATGAAAAGCGACGCCAGAAGGCGTCGCACTCGATAAAGCAGCACTGTGTTAAGCCTTTTCGCGGCCCGCTAACAGTTGAGCCAACTTATCGCTGCCACTTTTCTGGCCGCCGGGCTTGATGCCCGCCGCTTTCAGCTTGGCATCCAGGCTGGAACCGGTTTCCTCTGAAGCCAGCTCTTCCGCAGCTTCAAGCTCAGCAGCACGCTGCTCCTGCTTGTTTTTGATGCGATCCAGGCTGTCCAGCGCTGTTTTGATCTTGCTGTTCGCACCCATGTGGCGGGAAGAAACCGCTACCTGTGCTTTTTGAACAGACTCAGTCGCTTTGATCTGGTCAATCTGCTGCTCCATACGGCGCACATTGGTTTTTGCCTGGGTAATATTACCTTTCAGCGTACTCTCTGAACTCAGGAATCCATCCAGGATGCTGCGCTCAGTTTCCAGCTGGCTTTCCAGCTCGGTAACACGCTCTGCACACTCAAGAGCGAGTTCGTTATCGCCCTTTTCACTCGCGTTGATTGCGTGAGTGCTATAGGTTTCAACGTCGGCTTGCAGCGCTTGGACCTTACTCTCAGTAAGTTTGCGCTTCGCCATGATTTTGGTCAGATTTTCATCGCAAGCTTTCAATTCTTCCTTCGCCTCGCGCAATTCTTGGTCAAGAATACGAATCGATTGGCTATCCGCTACTGCTTCTGTTCCTTCGTTAACTGCGCCTTTCAAAGCAGTCCAAATTCTCTTAAGGCTCATGCTACACCCTCCGTTTCAAAATGATCGGCAAATAAATCCAGGAAGTCACCCACATTGGAAAACAGGGTCTCAACCTCCTCGATAACAACTTCGTCCTTGCTGGACACCGACAGAGCACCGAAAGCGACGTAGTAGTTCTCACCACCAATATTCTTAATCGCAATGGCTGTCAGGGGCACCAGCTGATGTGTTTGCAGAACCATTTCATTGAGCGCTGCCACATCATCTACCTGGCTCACGGGAAACAGAATGCTCTCTACAACTATCTGCTTCTCGCCAACATAGACAAACGCATCGACGCCTTCATCGTTGGAAATACTGAGGCAATCCCCCTCAGATTCGACCACCCATCCGGAGTGGTTTTCCGCCAATTGGCGCAGGTTCTCATTGTTCCAGGTCATCTCAACTCCCTCGCTGTGGAATATTGGTCACAAATATAGCACCAAAAAATCTGCGGTCAATAACTTATTACAAACTAATGTTGCAAATAATACACACAAAGATAATATTTACCACATTGGTGATAGTGAATAGGACGGAGTAGAGCCCATGGACCACAAGCAAAGCCTGAGCAACCAGCAAGCACTGACCCCTTACAAGCAGGCAATTGCTCGCTATGTGCGCGCATCAATGGCACTAAAGGGCATGCGTTACGGAGATCTCGCCCAAGCACTGGCCGAGAGAGGAATTTCAATGACACCGGAAAACCTGCGCAGCAAAGTCAGCAAGTGCATGTTTTCAGCAGATCTGCTGGCAGCCATCATCGATGCCATGTCGGTGGAGGACAGCGCCATGCTTGAAATCCTCAAACAGGCCCGTGAGCTGCAAGATCGAGGACTCTATGCCGAGCAGGAGAAAAGCTAACACGCCACTTCCTTGGACACCAGTACACGCGATCACACTTTGACTCCGTCGTCAGTAATCAAGCTTACCCGCTGAAGAACCGGGGTATCCACGACTCACCTGCACAGCTCCTTTACAGGTGAGTTAGTAGTGATGCAATTTGACGACTGGCTCACCATTACCACACTTTCCGACAACCTCAGGCTCTGAAAGCTTGGCCCCTGCAGGAATAATCTTATTCGTTGGCCACCAAACAAAGCAGGCATACCTGAAATTGACTGCCCAGTTACAGTAGAGGCGTCCGTCCTCTTCCTCATAGAACCGCGCCTGGCAGAAACTTAAAGTGGGACTTCGCACCCCTTGAACCTGCTGGGGATCAGCCAAAGAAACTTGCACTCCGGCAATTGCAACCACAGAGAGGGAGAGAATCAGCAACCAGGATTTCATAGATCTACTCTGGAATTTTGCTCAAATCTCCTTGAAGACTAGCAGCTGCGGCGTAACTTTCATCTCTGAGCCCTAAGCAGCGGCACTAACCGTCAGGAATAGCAGCTTCAGATACAGGCACTTTTTCCTGCTGAAGGATCGTCAATAACTGCTCGATGCAGCCCTGCCGGTCTTTTAGCCAGTTAATATACGGCAGGGGAAAGACCGGAATGCCCGCCCGATACAATGCCTTGTAGACCTTTACACTAAAGTAAGACTCGTAGTCGCCGGGATACCCAATCAGGTCAATACCGATAAAACGCCCGCTCACAGCACAAACCACATCTACAATCTGCCCAGCCACAGGAAAGCCCACCCAATGGGGAATTTCGTGCTGGGTTAATAAATGGCTAACTTCACTCGCAAAACGACATACGATTTCATCACCCTGCAAATGACTGCCAACGGAGTGTGGAAACTCAACATATTGACGCAAGAGATGATCCGAAGGGAGAGTTTGGGGCTCAATCGACAACGCAACCAACTGCTTTTCTTTTGCCCTGGTAATTGCGACATTAAACACATCCGCCCGGTTTAAGTAGCTGGCTGCCCGCAACGATTGACTATCAATAGCCATGGAGATAAGCATTAAATCTCGCTCCTCTCCTTGAAAACCATAGGGCGTGGCAACGCGCACAGAAAAACTCTGTAACTTCTGCGAGGAGAAGACCTTAATCAACTCCCCTTCCAAATAATCAGCCTGATCCCGATAGGGAGACAAAACACCGACCGACGGCCGAATTGCAGCATCGGCATAGCGCTCGAAATGCGCTTTCAATTGCGCAATAACCCAGTCGCGCTCTACGGTGTTTCTCCCATTTTTTCTCCGGCGCCCTGGCAGTTGATAAAATTCCAGCGCCGACTCTGGTAATGGTTTGGGCCTGGCCCTCATAACTTTCAAGCGGCCGGAGTAAAAAGCATGGTTACTGAATGCGATCAGCTCTGGATGGCTGCGAAAGTGCTCATCCAGCATCACAATAGCTTGTTGAGTGGGGATCACGTCTGAAGCCAAATCCAAAAGTGATTGATCCCTATAGCTCAGTTTTGGCGGCACCCCGGCATCTTTTATCACTCCCTGCCAGATACTTTGCTGCCGCTTGCGGGAAAGAAATGAAACATGCCGCAGTTGTTTACTGTCACCGACAATCACTGCCCGCTCAGCTCTAAACAGGGCCGACAGTGAACTTGCAATATCACACTGGGTTGCCTCATCAAAGACCACCAAATCGAACATGGCGGGCGATAACGGCAGCACTTCATTGAGTTCATCTGCCTCCACCAGCCATATGGGAAACGCCTGCATTACCACCCGCATATCAGTTTGGGCAAAGCGCTCCGCCTGTACTTTTGAAGTTCGAGATCGCAAGGCTTGATTGAATTGGCTCAGGGTACCCCGATTCTTTTCCAGCAGTCTGTGCAATGTATCGCGGCGATAAGTATTCAAATACTGACTTGCCAGGCTTTCAAAGTTGCGCCGACAATCATCAATCGCACCTTGTGATTGCCACAGACTTTTAACACTCAATCGATTTGCAAAGAAGCCCCAGGCATGTCGCGCTACCCACTGAGCAAACCGACCTACACTAACAGCGCGCGCCAATCCCAGCTCTTTGGAGAAGCGCTTCTCCAAGCCCCTCAAGGCTCGATAAGCCCTCTTCAGCTCCCTCTTCACCTGGGCAGGCTTTCTCTCTGGAGGCCCCACCCCCTCTTTCAGCAGCCTATCCAGATGAGCTTTTAAGCTGGGGATAAAACCCCGCTCCTCTCGATGTACATACCCCTGAGTCAGACCGTACTCATCTCGCAACTTATCCCGCACCACATCCAATGCTTGCTGGTTTTTCGATACCACCAAAACACTTTCACCATGCAGCACTCGATCGAGAACCATAGCGGCGATCGTAAAACTCTTTCCCGTACCGGGCGGACCTGAAACTAGGCTAAGAGGAAAGCGAGCCGCATTTTCCAGTGCCCTCTCCTGTGCCCCACTCAACAGACCCGGCAGCATATCCGGCTCACACGCTTTCTGTGCCGTTTCCCAGTGGCACTCTCCCAGCAATGCCTGTAACGGAGGAGATAATCTTTTTTCCCTGCCTAAAAGTTGTAATTCGTGCAGCACTCCACGAGAACCCCTCGATCTATCTGCAAGAATTACCGCACCCGCCGAGACCAGGGACAACTGAATACCCTTCGATACACTTTCAACAGCTGCCTTATCACTCAGGTTAGGCCAGCGCCCCAATTCCTCCACATTTTCCAAAATAGTGTAATGGGCTAGCCAGCGGCCGACGTCAGCCAGCTGTGTCGAGGACAGCGGCGAAGTAAGCACCGGGAAACTATCTGTTATTGAGGACTCAACATCAGGTTTAAGCAGTTGACGTAAAACAGGGAAATTAACGTGAATGTTTGCAGAGTTGATCTCTACAAAACAATCCTCATCAAAATGTAGCTTGGCGGGAAAATAAAGTAGTGGTGCACAGAGCTTGCGTTTTGCGCTTAGTCCAGATTGGAGAGCGTAGTTACCACAAATAAACAGGCAACCATAAATCAGCCGCCGCTCCTTTCGGTAAACATCCACTTGTTCCAGCAGTTTTGCTCCCGCAGTAGCGGAGACAGGTATACGTGGTAACTCATCAGCCCCCAAATAGTCCCGCTCATCTAAGAACAAACGCCGATTCGATTTGAGATTTAGAATATTGTTGAGGGAGAGGTCGTAACTGTCAGCTTGATAGCAGCGCCGAAAGTATTCGATTAACTTCTTGGGGTGGTGCTGCATTGCAAATAACTCCTAGAGGACAACAAAATTCTAACGGATGCCGGAACCTTGTTATACCCCCCGGAGATTACTTGTCCTCAGCCATCCGCCATTAGCGATTGATATTTGCGGCGCTCGCCCGCACTCAGCTGAAGGTCATACTTATCTACGATTGCCATAAACCGCTTGAGGTAAACTTGCTTGACCGGTCCATAGGGCGGCATCCACTTGTCCGGCCCTTTGTGGCCTTTACTTTGGTTACGACCGTCATCAACCAGCCATAAATTCTCGATGTCCTCAGCAAACCGCTGCTTTCGCTTGCGCGTCCAATCAGCTCCCCCGTGATCGTGCGCCCACTTCAGCGGCACAATATGTTCCACATCAAGATCTGAAGCTTTTACAAAGAAGCCGCCTGTGTAGGGATCCAGCCACAAACCGGTGTCTACTTTGCAGTGATTGGAGCGGGTATAGGTTACCGGGGATAGTGAATAGCGAATTAACAACTCATGGCGGGTATCCTGGCAATCCCGATCGGAATCAGACCACTTGGGCAGCCACTCCGCCCGATCATAGGACGCTGCAAAAGCGGAAAAACTGAAGGAGAAAACTACAGCAATGGAAGAAAGCTTAGAAACTGACCGAACGCTCATACATCAACTACCAATCAAACCAGAGCGCTAGGTTACAAGAAAGTGTGTACCAATTGTATGCGGCGGTTCAAATCAATAAGAAATGGTTCAAACGTTATACAAAACACCCCAAATGAAAAAATAGGGCTATAGCAAGAGTAATGAAGAGCAGGATATTTCGATCAATTTTTTTACACCTAATAAAAATGCCCTGCCTGATTAACGCTTGACAGGGCATAATTTATCAATGATAGATTTTGCTACTTGTCCAGCCCTACCGCTTGAGGGATATAGATTGCGTGCAACTGTCCTCCGGCCATCATTTCCTGAATCAATTGTGTAGAGGGACCATTTTTTTGGTCACGCACATTAAAGGAATTCAGGTAACTATCCACTCGACCTTCAAAATCATAGTGAAACTGGGTTGAACTCAAGAACCAACCATCACCCAGAATATCGCCCACATAAATAACCCCGGATGCTTCAGCATCGGTAGAGAGCGCAGCCTCTATCCCGGTATCATCCAGCCCACTGCGAACCTTGGAGGATTGTGAGTAGTATTGACGGTAGGGCTTACTCTCCACATGCTCTTCCAGCAGTGCTTGGTATTCCTCATCGGTAGGCTCAGCTTCCAATTCTCCACTTGCCAGCTGTTTCTCGATCTTCAGATCGAGCTCGTCTTCACTATCGCCAATAATTTCTGGGTTAAATTCGGCAACACGAATCATCTCTCCGGTTTCAGGGTCGAGAACGTAGATTGGTGAGTAATAATTAGATTTATCAAATTGCAACACCAGGCGAGTCTTATTATCGACACCAGCAACCGCTGCCATATTGTCGAAATTCTCATAGTTGTCAGTTATATCGCCATCGGATTTGCTACTCACTACTCTCTTGATGATTCCACCATCTGTTGGATTGGTGATATCCGCAAACTCAAGCTGGTATACACCGTACTTGGCTCCAAAATAAAAGCTATTGGGATCCAATGGGTCCCAATCACCATCTTCCGGAGAACGCCACTGGGAGACCTCCATTCCAGTGGTATGAATACGGAAGGCCTCCTGGCTCATATCGCGAATATCTTCTGGCTTCCCATCTCCGTCGGTATCCTGGCTGGAAAGTTGTACCAACTCAAACATCAATTCGCTATCGTCAAACAGCGCTCGATTGTCACTATCACTAAAATCAACCACCGGCGCGCCATCGCTATCCAAAACCCGAACCGCATACAGCTCACCATTGGTCAAGCCAGCCTTATCAATTTCACTGCCTTCATTGGTTTTTTCACCAACATAAACTGTGAGAAAACCTCCATTGCGATAAGCATCATCTTCATCACCCCGAGGCCGTTCATCATCGACAGACAGCAATATGGTTTTATCCTGTGCTTTATAGTTGGGTACGATATTCTCAAAGCGAGATTTACCAAGTAGTGGCAATTCATAAGCATCACCAGCATTGTCTCCGGTTGTCAAAACAGCGATACCGCGACCGATATAAATTTCCGATTTGTCGTACTCGTAGACAGACTCGATCTCACTCTTGGCTTTCGCCTCACCACTGATGCTACCAAAAGCATCAAATCGAAGGCCTTCATAACCACGCTTCTCAACCAAACCATCGTAATAAGTTTTGAGGCTCTCGCCACCGTCACTCTCTTCGCCGGTCAAGAACATCCGCACCTGGGTACCTTTGCCGCTCTCCGCATTATAGAAAGCAGTTTCAGCTGGCAGAGTTGCGGAGCAGAAACGTTCGAATGCTCCCGTATTCACAAGGTCCCCATCCGCATCAAAATAAGGTTTCATTTGTGTTACGTAGGTATATCCTGGAGATTCAGCAACCTCACCATCCGTGTCATACAGGGTACGCCGCCAGGCATAAACACCTTTAATCAGATCCTCACCACCCTCAATTTCCCCGGAGGTTTTATTGATTACCCACTTTGAAATGAAGGTGCCTGTCGATCGGAGACTGCGATTTGAGTTCTCCAGCACCACCCCGTCACCGCCAACAAAGTTGTAGTGTTCCTGGTTCATAAACAGGGTAAATGTACCGTCGTCATTATCCAGGTACCCCAAACCATCGGGCTCTCCAGACAATACATAAAGGCCATCCGTATCCGCAGCATCGAGACTCGGGTGCTCCTCGAATATAGGAAGCATATCCTGTTGGGGAACATTTTCACTGGAGTAATCAGTGGGGAGATAACCATTGCTAAGCAGATTAATTACCTTAACGTTTTCAGCCGTGGCGACAACATGTGGTACCTGTATTGTTGAAGGACCAATATGCGCAGCAGCCTCAGAAGCAGCAACTGATTCAAATAGACTGACTTCCTCTGGCACTTCCGGATCTGGAGTTACCACTACCGGATCATCATTATCGTCACTACAACCAGCCAAGATTGCCGGTATAACGATAGCTAACGCTGCTCTCTTGAAAAATTTATGATTTTTCATTGCCACTCCAATGCGTTGATTCCCCACCCGAAGGCAGTTCCAGTTATAAAGGCGGCATAGAGTAGTTGTGCTAAATGACAGACTTAATAAGGTTTGATTACAGACGAAGAATAATTTAGTTCAATAAATTTAATTTTCTGCACGAAGGTCTTCATATATTTCAATGGAAAGCTCCCTATCAGAAAACAACCCTATAATTAGTGGATAAAAAACGAAGACAAAAAAAATCCCGTACCAAGCGAATAGTAACTTGGCACGGGACTCTTAGATTAGCCCCAAATTAGGGCTAGCATGTTTTAAACGGATACAGGTTCGCTAATAACCGACTCTTTGCGTTTCTCTTTGGTTTCAGGTTCCCCACCGATTACTTCGTTGGGTCTCACTTTGTGGAATACCGCGTAGAACACAGGGATTGCAATCAGTGTCAACACCGTAGCAAATCCAAGCCCACCCATAATTGTCACCGCCATATCCGCAAAGAAAGCGTCGAATAGAAGCGGGGACATTCCCAAAATAGTAGTGACAGCGGCAAGGAAAACCGGACGCAAACGGCTAACGCTGGCCCGCTGGATAGCTGTCAATCTCGGTAGGCCCGCGTGGGTCTGAACCTCAATCTCATCCACCAATACCACGGCATTTTTAATCAACATACCAGACAAGCTGAGGACACCGAGAAGAGACATAAATCCAAATGGTAATCCCGTCGCCAACAATCCGACAACAACACCGACGAGACACATAGGTACAACCAGCCAGATGATCACCGGCTCACGAACAGTACCGAACAGCAGTATCGACACCAGGATCATAATCAGGAAGCCCAAGGGTAAACCTTTACCTAACGACTTCTGTGCATCGGTAGAACTTTCGTACTCACCACCGAATTCAACCTTGAAGCCTGGTGGCAACTTCATCTCTTCAACCCAGGGACGTATGCGACCAAAGGCTGCCATTGCCGTAACACCTTCAGGCGCATCCGCACTGATGGTAATAGTCGGTACCCTGTTGCGTCTTTGGATCAATCCTTCATCAGCGGTTAACTCGAAATCAGTAATCAACTGTCCTGCCGGAATATAACCCTGCTCATTGGGGCTCCATACCAAGCGGTCTTCCAGTGAACCCACCTGATTGCGATCTCCCTCTGGCATACGGGCAACAATAGGGATAATACGGTCACCGCTTTCAAAGTCGCCAACGGTGTAACCCGCAGTGGCAAACTGAATCATACGACTGACATCAGCATTGGTAACCCCGGCAACTCGCGCCCGCTCATCATCCAGATGTGCGTGCAGAGTAGGCTCTCTGCTGCGCCAGTTGTGACGAATATCTTCCAGTTCTTTTTCACGGAACTGCTGTTCTACACTGACCGCCAAGGTACGCAGTGTCTGGTAATCCGGACCTGAAATACGCACTTCAACATCCGATCCGCCACCGGGACCAAACACCAGGCGTTTGAAAGTAATCAATGCTTCCGGCTGCGCTACACGCAACTTCGCCTTGGCACTCTCTATCAACTGGGGGATTTGCTCCCGGTTTTCAGTGCGAACAATCAACTGGCCATAAGACGCATTGGGTGGCTCGGGAGCATAGGTCAGCATAAAGCGATCGGCCCCGCGACCAGCTACCGCCGTTACGGAGACAACTTCATCCTGTTCCTGGAAGAATGCAGTCGCTTCCTGAAGCGCCTTATCAGTACGATTAATATCACTGCCCTGAGGCATGAAGTAGTTAACATAAAAAAGAGGAGCATTTGAATTTGGGAAGAACCCCTGCTTCACAAACCCGAAAGCAAAGTAGCTGGCCAGGGTCACCACAATAAGTACTGCAATGGTTAGGCCCCTGCGCTTCAACGCTCCTGATAAAGCACCGGAATACATGTTGTAGAAGCGGCCATCGTACGGATCATCCGAGTCGGCTTGCTTACCCGGCTTAAACAGGTGATAACCCAAGTAAGGGGTAATAGTAATTGCCAGTATCCAGCTGAGTAGCAGGGAGATACCAATTACCGCAAACAGGGAGAAAAGGAATTCACCAGTAGCATCATCGGACAGACCGATACCGGAGAAGGCCATAATACCGATAATGGTCGCACCCAGCAGTGGCCAGAAAGTCTGGCGGACTACGCGCCTGGCAGCACTCTTAGGCTCTTCTTTTCTCTGAACCCCCATCAGCATCCCTTCGGCAACCACGATGGCATTATCAACCAACATACCCATGGCGATAATCAGGGCACCGAGAGAGATCCGCTGTAAATTCAAACCAAACAGGTTCATGATTAACACGGTGCCCAAAACGGTCAAACCGAGGACAGTGCCAACCACAACGCCGGAACGCCAGCCCATAAATACACAAAGTACTAGAGTAACGATCACGACAGAAGAAACCAGGTTAAAGAGGAAACCGTCAACACTCTCCTCTACTACCTGATGCTGCTCGTAAATAGGATGGATTTCTACACCCAGGGGCAATGCCTGCTTAATCTGCTCCAGCCTGGCCTCTACCGCCTTGCCAACGTTCACGATATTGGTATTTTCCGCACCGGCCACACCCAGCAGAATGGCCTGCTTACCATCAAATCGGGCAATAAAGCTTGGGCTTTCATCGTAACCGAGAGAAATATCGGCGATATCACGAACGGCCAGCATCGCGGTAGAACCGGGCACGCCGACGAGAATATTACGAATGGATTCCAGGTCACTCGCAGGATTATCAACCAGTATGCGGGTACGTAAATCCTGACCTCCAATCTCGCCAACTTTCTGGGTCGAACTTTCAGATTGCAGTACCTGCGCTAAGTCATCCAGGGAAAAACCAAACTGGGCCAGGCGGGATTCATCAATATCCAGGTAAGCCACTTCGTCGATAATGCCTGAGCGGGAAACCTTGGCAACCCCCTCAACTCCCAGTAACTCCCGGCGAATCGCTTTGGTAATTTCACGCATTTCAGTCAGCGAAAACCCTTCTCCGGTAATCGCATAATAAATACCGTAAACCTCACCAAAGTCATCATTCACAATGGAGGGTAAAGCACCGCTGGGCAGGTCACTTTGAGCATCATTAACCTTGCGCCGCAATTCATCCCAAACCTGGGCAAGTTCCTGCGAGGCATACTGATCTTTGATTTCCACCCGAATTTCAGACATTCCCGGACTTGAGGTGGAAGAGACCTTGTCCAGCTGTCCCATTTGTTGGATGGCCACCTCAAGCTTTTCGGTGACCTCCTCTTCTACACGCTGGGCGCTGGCGCCTGGGTAGAAGGTGTAAACACGGGCTTCCTTGATCGTAAACGCAGGATCTTCGAGGCGGCCAATATCTGAAAGTCCCCAAAGACCACCGATTAAGCAAATCAGCATCAACAGCCAGCTATAAACTGGCTTTTCTATAAATATGTCAGAAATCTTCACAACATTTTCCCTACTGTTAACAGGGCCAGAGCTAACACACTAATTAGTGCTGTGCGTAATTGCGTACTTTTGCACCGTCATAAAGGTGCTGGCCGCCGGTAGCAACCAGTTTCATAGCCGGGCTAATGCCATCTTTAATCTGAACCGACTCACCATCAGTACGCCCGAGGGTCACGGAAGCTTTGGAAACAGACTGGTCTGCATTAATTTGCCAAACATAGGGCTTACCTTCCGGGCCAGTCTGCACTGCTGAAAGGGGAACCCACAGGTCACCACTCGCTTTATTCAACTTCACACTAACGCGAGCGGTCATGCCGGGAAGGATCTGTACATTTTCGGGGCGGGGCATTCCAAACTCGACAACGTAAGTCTGGGTAACGCTGTCTGCCTCAGCCTGGTGCTCACGGTAAGTAAGTGGGAACTCCTTGCCCGGCAAAAATTCAAATTCGGCGGTCATGGAGTTGACTTGCTCTTCATTAACCGTGGCCAACAGCTTTTCAGGCACGGAGATTTGAATTCGAACTTCAGAAATATTCTGCAAACGGACAATTGCCTGGCCGGCCTGGACGTTGGTGTAATTCTCTACCAGCTGGCGAGTTGCCAAAGCATCGAAAGGAACCCTTAGCTGTGTATAAGCCAGGTCCTGCTCAGCACGTTCCAGGGTCACTTTAGCCAAGTCAAAGTTACTTTTCGTTTCATCCAGCTGCTGCTGTGAAATAACTTTTGACCCTGCCAGAGAGCGCTGACGATTGAGGGTTTTTTCCAGCAACTCTACATTTAATCGGGCTTCTTTTACCCTGCGCAGGTAATCCCGCTGATCAAGCTCTGCTATCAGGGTTCCCTTTGGAATAATTTCACCTTCGCGAATTGTGAGCTTGTCCAGCTTCCCACCGACCTGGAAAGATAGATCGACACTCTGCACTGCCTTAACACGACCGGCAAACTGTCGATCTTTGACCTGGTTATTACTGGCAACGGTAGCTACTTTCACGGGCCAGACGTGCTCTGCCTGCGCCTGCTCCGTCTTCGATTCGGAGCATCCTGCCAGAACTGCAACTGCTGCGATCAAAACGGCCAATGAGAAACGCGATCTTGGCGATATATTCATATTCATCATCCACAAACTGTATTAACTGGGGCTGACCTTTAGTTCAGGTCGGCAGAGAGCGCCAGCAGACGTCCCTGTAAACGTTCAATAATCGGGTCTTCAGACTCAACCACACCGAGTACGCGACCCAGGAACATGCCCTGGGCCGCCAGGATTAGCAGTTCCGCCATTTCCGGGTCACGATACGCATCGCAGATATCGCGACGCTGCTGCTCCTCTTTGTCTTTTACCGGTCCCAGCAACATGGGGTCTTCGGCCACGGCGGCGATCAGTGAGCGAGGCAGCCCCTTGTCGTCCTCCATCAATTCAAAAATGCTCTTCAAGCGCGACACCAACAAGCTGTCCCCCGAGGACACAAAAGTGGCAACACTGTCATCTTCACGAGCTATTGCCGCCTCCAGCATCGCCTTCAGGAGTGACTGCTTAGTTCGAAAATGATGAATCAAACCGCCCTTGCTGAGCCCGCACTGTGCAGCCACCGCATCCAGGGTCAACTTGCGCGCCCCGCGATCCCGGACTACTTCTTCTGCTGCTCGAACAATGGCAGCTTTGTCGATTCTCGACACATGACCTCCTGGGCACCATCAATCAAAACCAACCGGTTGGTCGGTATCTTAGCGGCAACATTTCAAAGGTCAAGCTATGCTACGCTCCCTCACCAGAAAACATGGTTAAAAAGTGTTACGAGAGCGTTAAGTTCACGCTGGAGAGATGATTTATGACGGATCGGTACTGCCCCTGTGGATCGGGCAAGCCCCTTGATACCTGCTGCGGACTCTATTTGTCGGGAAAGGCTTACCCCAATAATGCAGAAGCGGTTATGCGCAGTCGCTATACGGCCTTTGCAACCGGAAATTTTCGGTACCTGAAAAAAACCTGGCATCCCGACACCTGCCCAGAACTGCAAGCTGAGGATATTGAAACCCAGTGGACACAATTGGAAGTTATTAAGAGTAAGGCGGGACTAAAAAAATCGATTGTGGAATTTAAGGCTTGGTATACAGAAAATGACCAAGAACACCTGATTCACGAAATTTCACTATTTAAGTTATTTAAGAAGCGCTGGGTATATTTGGAAGCTCTACCCAACTGGCCTGATGGGAAATAGGCTAGCAGAAAACACGGCTAGCTAAAGAGGCGATATCAAAGAAAAAATAGCAGCAAAAGCCTGGGGGCGGGAGTCGCACTCCCGCACCTCTTTACGTAGCTTCTGCTTGCTAGCGAAACGCCCCGAAGATTTTGCCTTTACGTGGGCACCGCCCTTTCTCATTAGCGGATTACGCGCAACATAACTACGAATTTTTTCTTTCTTTTTCATAAAACTTCACCTTTTACTTTTAGTAGATCCACTCTTCCAAATATCTTCTCACTCAAAACTTGTATTGATACCTCCATATTTACCCCTTGATACAAATTACCTGGCGTAGCGTGTGCACCACTTCCACAAGATCGGACTGGTTCTCCATCACCTGGTCAATATCCTTATAAGCAGCAGGAATCTCATCCAGAACGCCCTTATCTTTACGGCATTGCACACCTCGGGTCTGATCTTCCAAGTCCTTTCTGGTAAAACGCTGGCGAGCCGCTGTACGACTCATTTTTCGACCAGCTCCGTGTGCACAGGAATAAAAAGATTCCTTATTGCCAAGCCCACGCACGATAAATGACTTAGCCCCCATAGAGCCGGGAATAATTCCCAACTGATTTCTCTGAGCACTAATAGCCCCTTTGCGAGTCACGAATACATCTCTATCAAAATGGCGCTCGCGAACAACATAATTGTGGTGGCAGTTAATTGCCTCTGTGGTCAAAGTAAACTTTGGCAAGCTTACCTTCAGGCATCCAAGCACAAGCTTCATCATTTCCTGCCTGTTCCAGCGCGCATATTCCTGCGCCCAATTAACCGCCTCAATATAATCGTCAAAATTCTGGCAGCCTTCTGAGAAATAGGCCAGATCCTTATCCGGAAGATTGTGCATATGCCCAACCATATCCCGTCGGGCCAACTGGATAAAATGCTGACCAATAGCATTGCCAATCCCTCGACTCCCTGAATGCAACATCACCCAGACAGCACCACTCTCATCAATACAAACTTCGATAAAGTGATTGCCACCCCCTAATGTACCCATTTGGGTCACCCAGGTTTTTTGTGGCTGATGCAGCTTCTTCAGTAGCCCTGGATGCTTTGAAAACAATCTATCCACACCGGGAGCTAAAAGTTTGCAGGCAGATTCCCTGGCGCTGATCAGTTTATGTCGTCCCTGACCAACCGGCACTTTCACCTCAATGGCGTCCCGCAGTGCTTTCAGATTGTCTGGCAGCTGATGGGCTTGTAGCGAAGTTCGCACCGCATTCATTCCACAACCAATATCCACCCCAACGGCAGCAGGAATTATCGCACTTACCGTTGGGATCACCGATCCTACCGTTGCCCCCTTTCCCAAATGCACATCCGGCATAGCAGCAACATGGGAGTGCACAATAGGAAGCTGGGCAATATTCTTTAACTGCTGCATTGCCTTGGGCTCGATATCATCGGTATAGATTTTTACCGGTACCGTGCCAGGCGGTGCATTTCGATTCAACACTGTTTTTACAGGCATATTTTATCCCTGGATTAATCCACTTAACTGAAACGGCAATCCAAGCTAAAACAAAAAAGCCCCGGCATTTGCCAGGGCTTTTGGAAGGTCTGGCTTGGAAAGCAATATCACTTTCCAAGCTCAAGCACGTGAAAAGTGATTAAACAAATAAACTCTTGATATCTACATTTCGCATTTCACGGCTCCTTAGTGGTGCGATCCACTTCAAAAATACTGCCAATTAGAATGCCAACCTTGAAACTAGATCAGCAATGGAATTTAGGTGCAGTTTATTCTCATTTGGTACCATGTCAAGCCTGTTTTTTGCCTATCGATAAAAATTCTACCCTGAATTCACTAACCAACTTTTACTTTTCAACATAGCTTGAGGGCTCGCTATGCCATAAAATCGTGCTACCGAAATTACAGTCCAGTCGCCACGCCCCCAAAATGACCACTCAAGAACCTACCATTCTCTTTGAAGACGACTACTTACTTGCCGCTTATAAACCAGAGGGGTGGCTTGTTCACAGATCAGAAATAGACCGCCATGAAAAGCGTGTACTTTTGCAATATTTGAGGGACCTATGTGGCAGCTTTCTTTATCCAGTACATCGACTGGATAAGCCTACCTCCGGTGTTATTATTTTTGCGAAAAGCAGCGAGATTGCTGCGCAGGTACAGCAGCAGCTGGAAAGTGATTTATCATCAAAAAAATATATTGCTGTATGTAGAGGGTATAGCCCGGAAGAAGGTGTCATTGACTATGCCCTCCCCCCCGTTGCCGACTTCAAACACCAGAGGAAGCGACCTAAAACGGATCTGCCACGTCAGCAAGCTGTTACACTGTACCGACGCTTGGAGACTATTGAGTTACCTTATGAGGTTGACCGCTACCCGACCAGCCGGTATTCCCTAGTAGAAATCCAATTGAAAACAGGGCGGCGCCATCAAATAAGAAGGCATTTCAAGCATATCCACCACCCTCTAATTGGCTGCCCGAAATATGGAAAGTCAACCCATAATCGTTTCTTTGCCAATAGGCTCGAGTGCTCTCGACTGCTTTTGCATGCATCTGAACTTAAGCTTGAACATCCGGTGAGCGGTTCTCAGCTGAAAATACAATGCGAAATACAGGGAAATTTCTTGCAATTAATTCAGCGATTTAAATGGAAACTTTAATTTATAAAGCGTCCAAGTTACTCAGAAGCCCTCAAGCCTTACATAGTGCATGGGGCGACCTGCCCAGGATAGGAGCACAATGGCGCTGAATTAATAATTTCCGATGTGCAGCAGGCTGAGCTTCCACCATTTAATTGGCCGCATCCGGGGCCGCCACAGGCCCCACACGAGCTGGAACAGCAAGCTCCCGACCCATTGTATATTCCAGCTTTCTCATTTTCGCATACAGCCCCCTTAAGGCCATATATCTTTCTCCCTTGCTTCACTGAAATATTGTCAAAGTAGGCATAGACTTTTTTGGAGGGTGACCACAAAGCTGAACTACCGCCATGAAAAGTACTGAACTGAAATTTATCAATAGCTACCCTATCACTACCAGTCAGCCGCAACCCTTGTTCCTCTACAATTTTTTTTCCATTTATAAACAGCTCGATATATCCGTCAGCATTATTTGCACTGCTATTTAATTGCACAAACAACTCAATCCGATACCAGGTATCCCGCTCAAATCTAAAGCTGTCATTCCCTTGATACCCATCTCCACACCGAGCGACTCTATCCTGATGATAGGTATAGAGCCCAACCCTACCCTCCGCACCAAACTTAACCCGCACACTCCAACTCTTCGGATCAATAGGTACGCATCCTGAAGCCTGTCCCCCACCAGCAAGGCCGTGTAGCTTACCTCCCTTAACAAATTCGAAGTTCCGATGAAACTTCACATCGTAAGCGAGAGTTGCCGATGAAACAGATTTGGCTAACTGGGTTGATGTACTAATTCTCTCCGAACCCTTCTCATAAGGAATATACTGAGCTTCCAGTGCATGCCCATTACCGGGCATTGGAATTAAATTTAAATGCTGATCATCAAACGTAGCCAGTGGCTGCAAATCAAAAGTTCTTCGCAACAAGGTAATATCGGTATATTTCATGTAGGGGATCCCGACCCGATATCTACCAGAATTTGAAATTGCACTGAATCTGCCTTGATTTGATGAAAACCCATATACATAGATCTTCTTTCTTACAAATTTTTTCATTTCCTCATAATTCAAATAGAACTTGAATCCATGGGGAACGCCCTGAGTATCACATATATTGGCAATTCCTTTTGACGACGCCTGATCAGCTCTGGAAATTTTTAATGGAAACCCGCTTCTACTATCGCTACCTAGATAAAGACCAACAGAAACTGACTTGAATACTCCTTTCTGACAAGCCCACCCAGAAACAACCAAGCCTCCCCCCAAATATTCAACCCGATCAACCCTACCGATCATCTGGGCGAAATCCTGATTACCTGTACTAAATGAAAAAAGAGTCACGAGTAAAAACACAGAAAACATCTTGAATAATACCCGACAGCATTGACATCACTATTAAATATAGAAGCTACTTGTTCGGATGAGTAAGGGCGCACATAGCCCGAGAAAATCATAAGAAAGCGCAAACTAAATGCTAAAGGCTTCCTCCGCCTTGGCGGAATAATAATGGATTCAAGGGCGTTTAACGCCCTTTAGAAACTTGAAGAAAAAATATTCACTAAGATGAAAGGCGCTAGTCACGCCAATGAGGGGAGAGAAACTAAGGTCAGTGTTCAGAATTACCGTGAGAAGCCTCTTCTTGAGATTTACTGCGAATCCCAAAGAGCCCCTTGCGCTCAGTTTTACCTTCCGGCTCCGGCTGTAGAAAACTGCGCAATTTATCTTTTTCCCACATGGCATCCTGATAGCCGAGATCGATAAGTTCTTCGATATATGGCCTTTCAAATAATAAATAACTGGCTGCAGAAACACCGCCACCGGGATTGGTCGCACCCGTTGAGCGGAATAACCAGCGTAGCGCCGAGGGAAGGTGACCAAGTTTTCTGCCACTAAGACGCCCTAAACTCTGCGAGGGCTCAATAACAACCGACTCTACCGAACGCAACAATTTCAAATCGGAATGATCTGTTGGATCCACATAGTCAAGTAACATATTTACTCGATCCAGATGCTCCAAGTCTGCCTCCAAGCTATCGATAAATGCGGCATTGAATAACTGAGCAGCTATTTGCGCCATCGAAGGGGACTCCATCTGCGCAGGACTGTTGCGACTCCCCCAATGGGCTGGAGAACGGTTGTCCGACACACCCACCACAAAGACACGCTTGGCACCGAGATGCAGTGCGGGACTAATCGGGGCCATCAGACGAATGGCACCATCGCAAAAATAAACCCCATCCAATTTGACCGCCGGGAAAATGGCAGGAATTGCTGCTGATGCCAATAGGTGGTCCGAGGTTAATTGAGTGGGCACTCCAAAGCGACGAAACCGCTGCCATCCTTTAACATTCTCCGCTCCCTGAAAAAAGCTGACGGACTGCCCTTCACTATAAGAAAGCGCATTAACACTTGTGGCATGCAAATGCCCAGCCGAAATATTTTTTTGAATATTGTCAAAGTTTATCTCGCGCTCAACCAAGCTGCGCAGCGGACTGTTATCCAGGAGTGCCAAAGGTTTTTGTCTACCCACACCTTGGTTCAAGAGCGAACGACTGATAGAAAACAGATTTCCAAGCAAACTACGCCAACTGGTGCGATAAACCTGCTCAACACTAAGCTGCAACCAAACTGAGCACATTCTGTCGACAGCTTCTTTAAAGGTACCTGTATGAGAGGCGAGAAGCATCGCGTTCATAGCTCCTGCAGAGGTGCCGCAGATTATTTGAAAGGGCCGAGGATTATCTTCTGGAACCAGTTCCGCAAGCGCCCTTAAAACGCCCGCTTGATAGGCGGCACGCGCACCTCCCCCAGAGAGAACCAGAGCGTTACGCTGGCCAGGTTTGTTACTTTCACTGTTACTTGTCGACAAAGTTTTCTTCCAATACAACAAGCCCGCAAACAACAGAGTCCGCTTAAAGGCTATTGAGAAAAAAGCCCATATACAACTCAGATTCAGAGTTGTCGGGGATATTTGGTAAGATAAATAGAATCTTTTAAGTGTACTTATTATTCTAAATCGATAGATCTATTAGAGAGCCATATCTACAACGTAACGACCTATTCCATGCCCTCTATTTAAGCGCGCAAGAAACTCTGGAGCCTGATCAAGGCTAATATTCTCCGCAATACTGTCGAGCTTATCGCCGATATACCACTCACTGCCCAACCGCTTCCATACTTCTGCCTTCTTTTCTATTGGCAAAACAGCGCTATCCACACCCAACAAACTAATACCGCGCAAGATAAATGGAAATACATTGGCGTGAAATTGAGCACCTGAAGCCATACCACAAGCAGCCACTCCGCCGCCGTAGCGCAGGGATTTAATGACATTAAAAAGCGTTTCCCCCCCCACAGTATCTACAGCCCAAGCCCACAATGGCTTGGCCATCGCCTTATTGGCAAAAGGGGCCAGTGTATCCCGGTCGAGAACCTTCCATGCACCCAATCTCGCCAAATAATCAGCAGACTCCAACTTTCCCGTCACTGCTGCGACACGAAAGCCTAGCTTCGCCAGCAAGGCGACGGCAACAGAGCCGACGCCCCCGGTTGAACCTGTTACCAGAATCTCTCCATCCTCAGGAGATGCACCGGACTCCAGGAGTTTTTCAACACAAAGCGCGGCGGTAAAACCAGCCGTACCCAGTGCCATAGACTCCCAAGCTGTTAGGCCCTCGGGGACTGGCAAGGCCCATTGCGGAGGAACGGCAATACGCTCTGCAAGTCCACCAGAAGTATTCATGCCCAAATCGTAGCCATTGACCAATAATTCGGCACCCGGTTGAAACGTCTTGCTCCGATCGAACAGCACTTTGCCCACCGCATCAATACCCGGGGTATGGGGGTAAGTATTAGTAATCCCACGATTGCCAAACGCAGATAAAGAATCTTTGAAATTCAAGGATGAATAACTTACGGCCAACAGCAACGGGTTATCGGGAAGCTCAGAAAGTTGACGCTCAACAACAGACTGGTCAAACTTTCCCGAAGCTACTTCGGCAACCTGAATTGCCCGAAATTTTTCATCCCTATCTATTTCCATGGGGTATATCCCGCAACACTATCAACCTGTAACGTTACAACTATTGAGCCTGATGACGCAGAGCTGCCAGCCGTGAAAAGAGACGAGTGACCGCCGATTCCACACCGGCTTCTGCCGCCAGCCCTATTTTCTTAGCAATATTTTTCCGCTCTTTGAATTCCACCTGATATAAGTCGCAGTCCTTAGCACAACTGGTCAAGTATTCATCTGATGTTTTCAGCTCATCGACCAGTCCCAAGGATAGGGCTTTTTGCCCGAACCAAACCTCGCCCGTGGCAACTTTGTCGACGTCGAGTTTTTGACGGTACTCCCCGACAAAGTGCTGAAACAGAATATGGATCTCATCTAAATCCTCTTGGAACTTCTGTTTACCTTCCTCAGTATTTTCACCAAACATGGTTACAGTGCGCTTGTACTGGCCCGCAGTAAACAGTTCGTAATCGATATCATTGCGCTTCAGCAGGCGGTTAAAATTCGGCATCTGAGCTAAAACACCAATAGAGCCCAACATCGCAAAGGGTGCTGCCAGGATACGATCTGCAACACAGGCCATCATGTAGCCCCCGCTGGCAGCCACTTTATCGACAGCAATAGTCAAATGGATACCTGCACTACGAATCCTGGTTAACTGGCTGGCGGCCAAGCCATAGTTCGCCACCATGCCCCCAGGGCTTTCAAGACAAAGGAGAACTTCATCTCCGGACTCTGCCACTTGAAGAATGGCCGTCACCTCTTCACGCAAATGGGAAAGAGCACTCGCTTTGATATCCCCATTAAATTGCATAACAAAGACACGCTTGCGCTCGGAGACCAACTCCCCTTTTATACCCTTAGACTCACGCTCTCCTTCCTCTTTAGCAACGTCGGAAGAAGTAGCAGCACTTTTTTCAGGCTGCTTTTTGCTCTCAGCTTTATGTTTTTTAGCTAGGGCTTTTTCCTGAGTTTTCTTCTCTTTCGCCATTTGCTTTTTACGACGGGCGAATTCGTGCTTATCCATCACAGCTTCAAGCAGTGTTTCTTTAAACTGCTCATAGCGATCATTCAAATGTGTAACTGTGATATGACCCTGAACACGCTCTTTCAGCTGCTCTCGATTTGCAAAAATAAAACCTATCAACACCATTAAGGCCACGACAACCGTAACAATTTTGGCTAGAAAAAGGCCGTATTCAATTAAAAATTCCACTTAGACTCCATTTTCCGTCTTAACTAATTTTTATTTAGCTTCAGTATTTTACTGCCAACCTTCCAGGGCGGAAGTTGCTCGCTGATTAAGGGGGCGAGCCAACAAACCGCTGTGGCTAATACGCACCTCGTAAACCGCACCGTCCTCCATAGGTAGAAATGTGGCACTGCCATATACCGCATCAACAAAGGGCAACTTGCGATCAACACCGCGTACAAACTGCCAGACATCCACGCCATAGTTCGCTCCCTCTATTTCGTGGACAGAACGCTCGCGAGCTCGCTCATCCTGTAGCGTGAGATAGCGACCACTCAACCTGTCCAGACGATAAGCGGGCTTAATTCCCCAGCGGGCTAATGGACCCTGCCACTTGAGCATTCGGGCATCCAACTGCCACTGATCCCCAAGCAATTCAAACTTTTGCGCTATACCATCCGCATCAGAAAACTTGACTTCAAATTGCTGCTCGGCAATTTTTCGAAACGAAACAATGCCAACACTGTGCTCTTCAGCCAGATTTCTATAGCTGTAAACATCTGCAGCAATCAGAACAATCCAAAGGGCAGTTGCAAAAAGAAAAAGACCGGCGGAACCACGTATAAACCCCAGGAACCAATTTCCCGATAACAGGACTCGCGCGCCCCAAAACACAAACAACAACGCCAGGATGGCAATAATAAAGGTAATCGCTATATACATTATGATTTCTACTCCCTGATACTGCGCAACATCTTTAAACCAAGCTTACGGGCGGTTCTTCGCTGCAGCCTTTTCGACAAAAGTGTGGATCAAGCGGCCGGACAGGGTTTGTATGGGCGGTATAGCTGGCAATGAACTGTAGTGGAACCAGTTTGCCTCTTCTATCTCATTGGGGTCCAAGCACAATCCCCCACCTTGCCACTCCGCCAAATACCCGATCATCAACTGCCCGGGAAAAGGCCAGGATTGGCTCCCCACATACTCCAGGGCACCCACTTTGAGCCCCACTTCCTCATAGACTTCACGCACCAGCGCTTGCTCTGCACTCTCACCGGGCTCTATAAACCCAGCGAGGGCCGTATAAGTTGCATTTCCACGCGAGGCATGACGAGCCAAGAGACACTCATCTCCCCGGGTAACAAGCATAATTACACAGGGGGAGATTCTGGGGTAGACAGTGAGATCACAAGCCGGGCAGGTGCGAGCGCGATCATTAGAGTGATAGATGGTAGGAGTGCCACAACGACCGCAAAATCGATGTTGGCTATCCCAATGGGAAATCTGTAGCGCCCGCCCAGCCAATGCAAACATCGGCTCCTCAACCAAAGTCAGCAGGCTGCGCAGGTTTCGCCATTCATAGCCGGCAATTTCAATCTGACGAGACAAAACGTGGACACCACACGCCCGCCCACTTAGCTCTCCCAGATAGTGGCTGGATTGAACAGCCTCCGCTACCAATACCTGGGCGTCATGGAGGAAAAAATCTCCTCGGCAGAGAATCAGCCCATCAGCAATCAGGATATGCTGGGAAAATTCCGGGACTGCCCACACATTACCTGCTGGGACAAACTTATCTACCAAGGAGACCTCCTTAATTATGCGGCCTCAACGGGATAACCCAGAGCAGTCAAGCTTTCGATAGCGAGACTGAGGGATTGAATATCTGCTTGCCTATGCAGCTTTACCTCTCCCAGATAGTATTCAAGGCTGATAATCGCATCGGCAAAAATATGCAAAGATTGCTCTACTTCAGGACCGGCATCATGACGGTCGATAACAGTTTCAACAAAGTTCAGCAAACCTTCAACTACGGCCGCCGCTCTACTTAAGTTGAGAACGATCAAGCCTCCGCGCACTGAGTTCAAAGTAGTGGAAACATTGCGAATATGGCCATGATCAAAGTCGGACTCTGCATAGGCCGCCAGCGCTCTCTTAATCAACGCCAAACCGGCTTCTGCCTCTTTAAGTACAGCCACTTCCGCTTCTGCCAACTGGCTGTGCTCAAAGGCAATATCCGCATGACCGTATTCATCCAGATCAATAGAAGTACTCTGCTTGAGCGCTCTTACCGTGCTATCGACCATCAACACCTGGCCTGTCAGTTTCTGCAGTGCGCTGTCCGCTATGGAACCACCCGCGCCGGAGGCACTCTGGTAATCCGCAACTGCGCTGCGCAGGCTCTCTCCAACCCGCTTGAAGTTGAGCATCTGCAAGGTACCGGCCACTCTCTGTAGAGAAGAAGCGAGGCCATCTTCTGCATCCAAGGTAGTAGTACCAATTAACTCAGCGTCATCCAACATCCGGCGCACACCGGACAACTCTTCCTCTAAGGCGTTAGCAACTGCGGTAATTGCCGTGGCGCCGGGGCCTCCAAGGGTGGCCCGCTCCCGCTCTAATTCTTCTTCGCTGTAATCAAGAGCCTCTGCGGAGAAGGCTTCCAGCAACTTGCCACCAAAACCCTCGGGCTTGGAAAGAGTCAGCCAATAGAGGCACTCTTTCAGCAAAATCGGTGGCGCAGGCTGATCTAAAGCTGTATCACACTCTTTTTGCAAAGCTCGTAGCCAGCGATCAAACATACTGAAAACCATCACTCGGGATCGGCTGATGCGCATTTCCTGGGAGGCCATGCCTGCAAGTGCCGCCCCTGCTACCACCCATAAACGCCCGTTTGGGCGCCCCATGGTGATGCTTGCGATTCTCTCAAGGGCGCGAGACATCATCGTGTACGCTGGGCCCCGAGGTTTACCTCGCAACAGAGCCAACAAACCAACCTGGTACATATGGCGGAATCGGCGAACAAAACTATTCAAGTCTTCCGACATTACCGCAGAAGCCCCGGCACCAGGCACAGCCCCCTCCAAATTACAACGGAAAAAATGACTTTCCGGCACAGGGGGCTGAGACCGGGCCGCACGCAAATTATTGATATAGGGAATCAGCAATTCTGGACGGGCAATGGCACGACTTTGGACAAAATCCAAGTAGCGTCCCATTACGTAAAAACCTGTACCCAGCGCTTCCATCAATTCTTCTGAGGCGCTCTGTCTCTCCTCCAACACCTCTGTAAGCGCTTTGATTTTCTCTTGGGCGAGGAGCTCAGCTGCCTGGAGCTGCACCATCTGCAATACTCCACTGACCTGCCTGAGTGCAGCCAAACTCTGTTCGAGAGCCTGCTTTTGGGAAGTATCCGCGGCAAATTTATCCAAGTGTGAGGCGGCATTATCGATGGTAGCTACCAGCTCATCCTTCACTACATTGACAGAAGTGATATTGATCTTGCGCAATTCAGTCTTTGGCTGCACCGCTGCATTCTTCCTATAATCGAACAAAAAACAACCAGATCCGGATGATTCTGGCCTCATTAAGGGCAATTTACCCCAATAAATAAAAGAGTCCACCTTTCGCCAAACAATTTCCACCGAATAATCGACAAATAACCTAGCGGCGGGGCTGAAGCCCCTAAATTACTTGAATTTTCCAGAAAACCCAGTAGCGTTTGCTACTTTCAAGTTTAAAGCTGTACGTTTTTTTGTGTTAAAGAACAAAAACCAATCAATCTGTGCACAATAAACCCGGGGAAGCACGCAGCGATAATTGAGCTCAGGTATCTATTTCGCATACACCGCCAATTCCCAAAGATTCCATTTTGACCCACACCAATGGGTTAACCAAGGAAGTAAATGATGAACACTTACAACAACACCATTGCGGCATCCGGCGGCGGATTTGGTCGCGCCTTTGCCGAAAATTTTCTCGGCGAAGCGCCTGATTGGTACAAATTGACCATAGCCGCCTTTTTGCTTCTCAACCCATTAATACTGTATGTATCGGGGCCTTTTGTAACAGGCTGGGTCCTTATTGGTGAATTCATTTTTACCCTGGCGATGGCCCTGAAGTGTTACCCACTTCAACCCGGCGGACTACTCGCAATTGAAGCCGTATTGATGGGTATGACAAGCACCGATGCCGTCTACCACGAGGTAGTTGAGAATATCGAAGTTATTCTGCTGCTAATGTTTATGGTGGCCGGCATTTACTTCATGAAGAGCCTGCTTCTATTTGTATTCACTAAAATTTTGATTAATGTGAATTCAAAATCTCTGCTGTCACTACTTTTCTGTGCTGTATCTGCAGTACTGTCAGCATTCTTAGATGCCTTGACCGTAACTGCTGTTCTGATTGCGGTTGCCGTAGGCTTTTACTCAGTCTATCACCGGGTCGCCTCCCAGCAGCCACACCACCACAACGACCACGACCACTCCAACGATGAGCATGTCGTGGAGTATCACCGCGAAGACTTGGACCAGTTTCGAGCCTACCTTCGCAGCCTGATCATGCATGGCGCCGTAGGCACTGCTCTCGGTGGTGTTTGCACCTTGGTTGGAGAACCGCAAAACCTACTGATCGCTGAGAAAGCCGGGTGGGAATTTGTACAGTTTTTCCTGCAGATGGCCCCAGTAACCATTCCAACATTCTTTGCCGGCCTAGTTACTTGTTTCTTTTTAGAGAAAATTAAAATGTTTGGCTATGGAGCCCAGCTCCCTAGCGCCGTACGTGAGGTACTGGTTAATTTTTCCAAAGAGGAAGAAAAGAAGCGCACCTCGGCTCAGGTTGCCGAGCTGTGGATTCAGGGCATTGTCGCTGTGGTTCTGGTTTTTGCCCTGGCATTTCATGTTGCCGAAGTCGGTATCATTGGCCTGATGATTATTGTACTTCTGACCTCGTTTAACGGCGTTGTTCAAGAAGCTAGAATCGGCCACGCGTTTGAAGAGGCACTGCCATTTACTGCACTGCTCGTGGTTTTCTTTGCAATTGTTGCAGTGATTCACCAGCAACACCTATTCGAGCCTGTAACCAACTTCGTTCTCGCACAAAAGCCCGAACAGCAGCCAGGATTGCTATTCATGGCAAACGGTATCTTGTCGATGATTAGCGACAATGTTTTTGTGGCAACGGTTTATATTAACGAAGTTAAAGCTGCCCTCACTGCAGGCGACATTACCCGAGAACATTTTGACAAGCTGGCCATTGCCATCAATACCGGAACCAACCTACCCAGCGTTGCCACTCCCAATGGACAAGCTGCATTTTTGTTCCTGCTGACATCGGCCCTGGCACCTCTCATACGCCTATCTTATGGCCGCATGGTGATCATGGCTCTGCCCTACACCATCGTACTGAGTATTGTTGCTTTGATTTGCGTGGTCTACGCGATCTAAAGAGAGCTTGTATTAGAGACTATCTGGATGGGTGGGGATTGATAATTCCCACCCACTCAGGAAAAGAAAAGCACAATAAACATCAAGGTTAAAGAGAACACCTCTTCATTGATGTGCTACCAGAAGTGTTTGCCCGCTGATTTCTCCAGCAAACCTAGCATCGATTGATGCGCTTCAGCTTCCTGTGGCGTAGCACGCGCTACTAGCAGGGGCGCGCGATCTGCCGATAGGCGACGAATGGCTTCACCCGCCACATCATTTTCCGCCTTCTTACCTTCCTCCCCTTCCGAGGAATCACCCTGTGCCAACACCAAATCGGTTTGGCCACCGGTCATCATCAGGTAGACGTCGGCAAGAATCTCCGCATCCAGTAATGCGCCGTGCAAATCCCGCTGGGAGTTATCGACAAAGTAGCGCTTACAAAGGGCGTCCAGATTGTTTTTCTGCCCAGGGTGCTTTTCCCGGGCCATTGTCAGGGTATCCAAAACCCCACAATGCACATTGACATTGCGCCAGCGCGGATTACCCAGCAGCCTCAGCTCAGCATCAATAAAACCGACATCGAAGGGCGCGTTGTGAATAACCAGCTCTGCACCTTCACAGAAGGTCATAAATTCATCGGCGACCTGAGCGAATACGGGTTTGTCCGCCAGGAATTCATTAGTAATTCCATGGACCTCAATAGCCCCATCTTCCACTTGTCGCTGCGGGTTGATGTACTGGTGATAGTGACGGCCAGTCAACTTCCGGTTAACCAGCTCTACGCAACCAATTTCAATAATACGATGGCCGCTTTTGGGATCGAGACCTGTTGTCTCTGTATCGAGAACCACTTGACGCATATGCAATATTCCCCTCAGGACTCCAGCTCATCGACGCCGCGATTTGCCAACTGATCGGCCCGCTCATTGCCTGGGTGGCCGGCATGACCTTTAACCCAGTGCCACTCCACATCATGCTGGGAGACGCTCTCATCCAACTGCCGCCATAGGTCTGCATTTTTGACAGGCTTCTTACTCGCCGTTTTCCAACCGTTCTTTTTCCAGTTGTTAATCCAGCCGGTAATGCCCTGGCGCAGGTACTGTGAGTCAGTATGTAAATCAACTTTGCACGGCTGTTTAAGAGCCTCCAGAGCTTTGATTGCAGCTAACAATTCCATACGATTATTGGTGGTATGCGCCTCCCCACCAAACAACTCTTTCTCCCGCTCACCGTACACCAACAGGGCACCCCAACCGCCGGGACCAGGATTACCGCGACAAGCGCCATCTGTATAGATAGTAATTTGTTTCAAAACTTACGCCAAAATTAGATATGGGGCCGATTTTCAGCGAAATCAGCGCTTTTGATGCTTCCCGCGTGCTGCAACGCGAGGGCTCGACGGGGTGGCAACCAAAGCGGGCTTTCTCTCGGCCCGCCAATTGATTTTAATAGTGCGAACACGTGCCACTTCTTTGCGGGCGACTATGATGTAAAAGCCCCCCCATGGCAAGTGCAAGCGGGAGCCAAGGCGCTCCATCCAAGCCGTCTTGGAAAGCAATTCCTTTTGCTGTAATGGCAAGCGGAAGAAGCCGCGATCTACCCTCTCAGCCTGCAAGTCCAACAGATTCATCCAGTCGGCAATTCGAGCAGCACGCAGTTGATTTCCGCGCTGGTAAGCCCCCCTGGAAAATAGCAGGCGGGACAAGCCGAGCAAGGAAAACGGGTTAAACCCGACTAGCAGCATATGACCACCGGGTATCAAAACCCTGGCCGCCTCTCTCAATACTTGGTGGGGATGACTGGAAAAGTCCAAAAGGTGATGCAGCAATACTACATCGATTGAATCGGCGGGGAGGGGCAGTTGCTCGAACTCCACTATCGCAGCCCCGCCCTGCTCAGAAGTTGCCCCCAATCGAAAACGATGATTGATACGACTGAAGGCGCCAAAATCAACGGATTGGGTCACGCTGGCCTGTAGAAAGTGATAACCGAAAAAGCCCTCCACTAAGGGTTGGGCCAATGCCAGCTGTTGCGAGAGAATCTCCTCTCCCAGCGAACTGGAAAACCAATGGGATAGCGCTGGGCAGACCTTACCAAGAGGGGATTGCTCCTCATCATTACCAGGCCTGCTCTTTCCGGTCATCATATCTCCATTGATCAATCTAACAGCTACTCAATTCTACACTCGGGCGATGTTTCCAGGGCCTTACTCTAAGTAAACCAGTCCTCAGGTAACAATTCACACCGTCTCACGCCTTCCATGATATTGTTCTGCTATTCAGCGAAAAGACGATTCGATTATGCTATCCATCACGCCAATCCCCGCCTTTAATGACAACTATATCTGGCACCTGCAAAAAGATGGTCAGCACTGGGTAGTCGACCCTGGTGATGCTGTGCCAGTAGAAAAGGCCCTACAGGGGACCAGGCTCAGCGGCATTCTCATTACTCATCACCACTATGACCATACCGGCGGCATCGAAACGCTTTGTCGCCAGTACCAGTGCCCTGTCTATGGCCCCGAGCACATACCTGGTGTCACTCACCCCATTGCCGGTGGAGATTCCTTACAGGTCCTTGGCATGCCCTTCCAGGTACACGCTGTTCCGGGGCACACTCTAGACCACTTAGCTTTGGTTTTGAATGAAACCACAGCAGCAGGCGGTGAACAATTACACCTTTTTTGTGGTGACACTCTTTTTTCCGCTGGCTGCGGCAGGTTGTTCGAGGGCACTCCAGAGCAGATGTACCATTCTCTGCAAAAGCTCAGTAAATTACCCGCCGCAACTTTTGTTTATCCTGCACACGAGTACACACTCGCCAACCTGAAGTTTGCCCAAACGGTAGAGCCTAACAATCAAGCCATTGAGGCAAGGGTTGCTCAGTGCAAAGCCCTGAGAGTAGAAAACAAGCCAACTTTGCCTTCAACTATCGCCCTTGAGCTAGACACCAACCCATTTCTTCGCTGTCAGTATCCGGAAGTTAGGCAGACAGCTATCAATTCGAGACCGGAGTTAAATGACGGAAGCGATAACGTAGATATTTTTGCGAGCTTGCGCGGCTGGAAGGACAACTTCTAAACGCCCAACTTCACCTAAACTCCTCTCAGGCTGGGTGATAAACTAGCAATTCGCATACTTTTTAACCGTCAATATTGACCGAAACTAATTTGCCTAATTAGAATCAAAAGTAATTGACCAAATGCCTGGCGCTTTACCAATAATTGTTCTGAAATGCGTCAGGATGAATTACAAGAAAGACTCGCGGATATCACACATGGTTCACAAGAATTTTGCCGTAGCATTACTAGCCGCTACGGTAGGGGCCTGCTCGCAATTACCGGAACAGGCCTCTGCGCCTGAAACTGAAAATATCCCTGCAGAGGAAACCTCTGTCGCGAGTGACCGAGCTGTTAAAAAACACGAACCCTCTGAAGCGGTCCCTCCCCCCGTAGACATCTGGGCAAGACTTCGTCAGGGTTTCGCCCTGGATCACCACACCAGCGACCCCAAGGTTAAGGAATATATTGCTTACTTCGCCCGCAATGAGGGCTATATGGCTCGGGTAACCGAGCGCTCTCGCCGCTATATTTTCCATGTTGCAGAACAGCTGGAACAGGCAAATCTCCCACTTGAATTAGCGCTGCTCCCCATTGTCGAGAGTGCATACGACCCCTTCGCCTACTCCCACGCACGGGCTTCCGGTATGTGGCAGTTTATCCCGGCCACCGGGCGCTCTTTCGGGCTCGAGCAAAACTGGTGGTATGACGGACGCCGCGATGTCCATGAATCCACCCAGGCTGCGGCAAAGTACTTCAACTACCTGCACGATCGCTTTGATGGGGACTGGGAGCTGGCACTCGCTGCTTACAATGCCGGTGAGGGAACGGTTCGCAGAGCCGTAGAGCGCAATCGTCGCAACGGGCTTGGCACCAGTTATTGGGATCTCAAACTGCCGCGGGAAACCAAACGCTATGTGCCCCAGCTGCTGGCTCTGGCGGAGGTTATATCCCGCCCGGACCATTACAAAATCCCACTGCATGATGTCTCCAACGAGCCCTACTACGCCCGTGTCGATGTAGGCAGTCAGATCGATCTGGCCCAGGCTGCAGAACTTGCAGAAATTGAGATTGAAGAGCTGTACCTACTGAACCCAGGCTATAACCGCTGGGCAACCGACCCCAACGGAAACCACCAACTACTGATTCCAATAGAGACCCAGGAAAAGTTTGAGAGCGCCCTGGCACAACTTCCCAAGGAAGAGAGGGTAAGCTGGCAGCGCTACACCATTGCCCGAGGCGACACCCTCTCCACTATCGCTCGCCGCTACCAGACCACCGTCGGAGCGATACGCGAGACAAACAAACTGCGCAGCAATAATATTCGCGCCGGAAAAACACTGTTAATCCCCAGCGCATCGGGCCCCGCAGGACAGTATGCCTACGCACTCGATCAGCGCGTTAAACGCAAGCAGTCTTCCGGCAAGGGCCAGAAAGTTAATTACACTGTACGCCCTGGCGACAGCCTTTGGGGGATTTCACGCAAGCTGGATGTGACCGTAAAGCAACTGGCCAGCTGGAACAGCATGGCACCGGGAGACACCCTGCGCCCTGGACGCACCCTGGTGGCTTACAACGGCTCCCCCGCAGTATCAGAGAACAACCGCACTACCCGCAAGGTTTCTTACCGGGTACGCAGCGGCGACTCTCTATATCGGATAGCCAATAAATTCAGTATCGAAATCGATGATATTCTCCGCTGGAATAAGATAAATAAGTCCAAGTATTTACAACCCGGACAGCGCTTAACCTTATTTGTGGATAGTGCCAGCAACACTTAAAGCGCACACTACCTTACAGGGAGTTAGCCATAAAAAAACCCGGCAATTGCCGGGTTTTTTTATCGCTCAATAACAACCGTCACTCGGCAGAAGAGGCCAGATCGATTTTTGCCTGATCGGACAAGTAGCGCTGGATAGCTGCTAACTCGGCCCCACCATTTACAGAGGCCAATTGCTGCATCAGTGCCTGACGCTGCTCTTTGCTCTGCTTGGACAGTTCGCCCGGGCGCACGCTGCGCAGATCGAGAACTACCAGATCACCATTATTTGTAGCGAAGCTGGTTACTTCATCTTTGCCAGCAGATGGTGCAGGCAATGCAAATGCCTTGGCATTAATCTCACCGCGCTGAGCAAAACCACCGCGACGAGTTTTATCACTGGTCTCCAGGGTTAAACCTTGCGCTTCCGCCAGTTCTGCAAAACTAGTACCAGTAGCGAGCTTCTCTTTAAGCTCTTCCGCTTGCTTAGCCAATTGCTCACTGGCCTTATCACGCTTCAAACGGTCAACAATTTGCTGGCGAACCTCTTCCAGAGGGTAGGTACCCGCGGGCTTAGAGTCGGTGACCCGCAAAACGACAGAATGCTCATTGTTCAGGTTGATCACATCTGAAGTATTGCCATCTTCCTTCACTTCCACAGAGAAAGCAGCCTCGATAACCTGCCCGTTAGAAAGGACGCCAGATGCGCTCTCGCGCGAAAACAGATTGGCAGTCTTCAGGGGAACACCCAACTCTTCAGCGGGCTCAGCCAGGTTGTCCGCGTTGTATGCCAGATCGGCGAGACGGGACAAGGCGTCAACAAACTCGCGCTCGGCAACGGACGCACGCAGTCGCTTTTCGATCGCCACTTTTTGCTCTTCGAAGCTCGGCGGTTCACTCTGCTCTACTTCCAACAACTTGATAAAGTGAGTTCCACTATCGGTGGTCACTGGAGCAGAAACCTGACCCACTTCCAGCGCGGCCAAGGCCTGCTCGAATGCCTCTGGGAATACATCACCTGTGGTGTAACCCAACTCACCGCCTTCCTCCGCAGAGCCTACGTCTTGGGAGTAAGTCTTTGCCAACTCGGCGAAATCTTCGCCGGCATCCAGTTTGCTCTGAATCTCAGCAATTTTTTCTGCGTCAGCTTCTTCAAGCAAAATATGTGCAGCACGACGGCGAAGTTCCGATGCGAAACCTTTCAGCTCTTGCTCGTACTGAGCGCGAACATCGCTTTCAGAAATATCAATGTTACCGGCAAATACTTCAGGAGTTAGCTCAATATACTCAACCGCCACCTGCTCTGGACGCTGGTATTGCCCTTGATTCTCCTGGTAGTACTGTTCTACTTCAGCATCCGAAACCTGAATCTCTGCTAGCAGGCCTTCAACTGGCATCACCACGTAATCAAAATCACGCTCTTCCATAGAGGCGGCAACAATCTGTTCTGCATCCGCCTGGGTAGTAAAAGCACTTTCAACCACACTATTTGCGTACTGCTCCAGCGCCATATCATTTTCCATAATCTGGCGGAAGCCTGCAGGGCTATACCCCATACGACGCAAAGCATCGCGGTACATTTGCGGATCAAAACTGCCGTTCACCTGAAAAGCCGGAATTCCCACGATCGCTCTGTCGACCGCCGCAGAGCTCATCACCATACCGCTGTCCTGAGCAGCTTGGCGCATCACAGCACTGGAAACCAACTGGCGTAAAACTGGCTCACGCAACTGCTCATCGCTGATTAAATCAGCGGGCACATCTTCGCCGTACTGACTAATGATCATATTGCGGCGATTTTGAATTGCGCGTTGCAAATCCAAGTTTGTAATTTTTTCGCCATTAACCTCGGCTACCGCATCGGCAGCACCTCCACTGGCACCGGTGAAGAAATCAATTCCCCCAATGACCATAATAAAACCGAAAAAGGCTGCGACAATAATCGCGGCTGTCCCTTTCAGGTTGTCACGCATGGACTGAAGCATGCTCAGCTCCGAAAATTAATTGTTTTTAACTACTATCAGATACAAAAAAGGCGCATCCCAACTGACACGCCTCTTTGACATTCAGACTCTTTTACAAAGTCTCAAAGCCTGCTGAAAACTTAGTTTACAGCGTCTTTCAGGGCTTTACCGGCCTTGAAGTTAGGAATTTTTGCCGCAGCGATTTCAATGGGATCGCCAGTGCGAGGATTGCGACCAGTACGAGCTGCACGCTCTTTCACAGCAAAGGTACCAAAGCCAACGAGGGCAACTTGATCACCTTTTTTCAGGGCATCAGTGATGCTATCAACCATTGCGTCCAAAGCACGGCCAGCTGCTGCTTTTGGAATATCTGCAGATGCGGCAATTGCTTCAATCAGTTCGGACTTATTCACGCTTAATCCCTCTGTTCTTTTTAAATATGCTTCGGGTGGTCTACAAAAGACACCCATACTTTAAATTTTTTAGCCTTCGGCAATTTACGCGCCGGGCAATAAGCCCCGTTTTATACCAACTGCCCAGAAGCGGGTCAAGGAACCATGCGGGTTTCCGGGCAGATGCACACTTTTCAAGCAGCGTAGATAGCCTGATTGGCGAAGTTTTGGCCTTGCAAGTTGTAAAGGGGCGACAAAAGTCACCCCATTACAAGAGTCAGTGAGTTTGGATTCCTCGCTGCGAGCGCTCCTCTGCCTTTTTCTGTAAGGCGGAATACTCTTCATCAGACAGGGATTCAGGCTTGTGTTCGAGCGCCAGCTCAAGTACCTGATCGATCCACTTAACGGGCCTAACTACCAAGTCCTGAAGAATATTATCGGGAATATCCTTCAGATCTCGCTCGTTATCAGCAGGAATCAGTACAGTTTTTATACCGCCCCGATGCGCTGCCAATAACTTTTCTTTAAGACCACCAATTCTTAAAACTTCTCCACGCAGAGTAATTTCTCCAGTCATCGCCACATCTGAGCGAACGGGAATATCCGTTAACACAGACACCAAAGCGGTGCACATGGCAATACCCGCCGAAGGGCCATCTTTGGGGGTGGCACCTTCAGGCACGTGGATATGAATATCCCGGGTCTCGTGGAAGTCCGGACCTATTCCCAGTGCCTGGGAGCGAGAACGCACAACCGTCAAGGCCGCCTGAATAGACTCCTGCATAACATCGCCGAGGGAGCCGGTTTTGATCATGCGCCCTTTACCCGGCACAGCTGAAGCTTCAATGTTAAGAAGCTCACCACCCACCTCGGTCCAGGCGAGACCGGTAACAATTCCGATTTTGTCCTCTTCCTCCGCACGGCCAAAATCAAATTTGCGAACACCGAGAAGCTCTTCAAGTTGCTCTGGCTGTATTACAGCCTTCTTCTCTGAAGGATTGCGAACGTGCTCCGTTACTACCTTGCGGCAGATCTTGGCAATCTCCCGGTCCAGGCCACGCACACCCGCTTCACGGGTGTAGTAGCGGACAATATCTCGGATACTGTCATCGGAGAGATCCAGCTCATCATCTTTAAGGCCGTTGGCCTTGCGCTGCTTCGGCACAAGATAGCGCTGAGCAATATTCAGTTTTTCGTCCTCGGTATAACCGGGGATTCGAATAACTTCCATACGATCCAGCAACGGGCCTGGAATATTCATTGAGTTAGAGGTGCAGACAAACATCACATCGGAAAGGTCGTAATCCACTTCCAAATAGTGATCATTGAAGGTTTTATTCTGCTCTGGATCCAAAACCTCAAGAAGCGCTGAGGCGGGATCGCCGCGCTGATCCATCCCCATTTTGTCAACCTCATCGAGCAGGAACAGGGGATTTTTCACTCCAACTTTCGAAATTTTCTGAATCAGCTTGCCCGGCAGTGAGCCAATATAAGTGCGTCGATGCCCGCGAATCTCGGCTTCATCGCGAACGCCGCCCAGGGCCATACGCACATACTGACGATTTGTTGCTCGGGCAATAGATTGACCGAGGGAGGTTTTACCCACCCCGGGAGGACCAACCAAACATAAGATCGGCCCTTTCACTTTCTTCACTCGCTTTTGTACCGCGAGGTATTCCAGAATCCGCTCTTTAACCTCTTCCAAGCCGTAGTGTTCTTTCTCGAGAATTTCCTCGGCTTTAACCAAATCGTGTCTCACCCGGCTGGCTTTTTTCCAGGGCAGGCTCAACATCCAGTCGATATAACTGCGTAAAACCGAAGCTTCCGCAGACATAGGCGACATCATTTTCAATTTAGCCAGCTCAGCGCGGGTTTTCTTCTCTGCCTCCGCACTCATGCCGGATTCGGCAATTTTGTTTTCCAGCTCTTCAATTTCATTGGGCTCTTCGGTGATCTCGCCCAACTCTTTTTGAATCGCCTTCATCTGCTCATTGAGATAGTACTCGCGTTGGCTTTTCTCCATCTGCTTTTTCACACGCCCACGAATGCGTTTTTCCACCTGAATCAGGTCGATTTCAGCATCCATAAGGCCCAGCAAATGCTCCAAACGCTCTTTAACACTGAGAGTCTCCAGAAGCTCTTGCTTCTGAGCCAACTCAAGGGACATATGTGCAGAAATGGTATCTGCCAAGCGGCCAGGTTCATCAATTCCCGACAGAGAGGTAATAACCTCATTGGGGACTTTCTTACTTACAGAAACGTACTGTTCAAACTGAGACATCACAGAGCGCACAAGGGCATCTGCTTCGCCTTCCGGCAACTCCTGCGTCTCCATCGGCGAAACGGTCGCCTCGAAATGGTTCTCCCTCTCCATCACTTCGTGGATATTTACGCGCTCCCCCCCTTCTACTAGCACCTTCACAGTGCCATCGGGGAGTTTGAGTAACTGCAAGACACTGGCAATAGTGCCCACGCGATAGATATCGTCTGCACCTGGGTCATCCTCAGATGCCTTTCGCTGCGCCACAAGCAATACCTGCTTATCCCTGCGCATGGCCTCTTCCAGGGCCTCTATGGACTTTTCCCTGCCGACAAAAAGCGGGATCACCATATGGGGGTAAACAACAACATCGCGCAATGGCAACAACGGATATTCAAGTGTGGTGTCGGATGACTGATCCATAGAACTCCTCTCGGCCCTATCACTGGGTATTTGGCGCGGCATCATGCTGCTGTTGGAATTGACAGCTTAACCTGGGCCACCGCCCTTCAGATGCTAGTAATGGGGGGGAAGGGCCCGAAATACAAGTCTAATCTCGCGACCAATTTGTGCCGAGCTAAGAGTGCTATTCGAGCCAGGAATACCCAGACAGGTAGTTAGATACCCGGGTAATCAGAAAAAACTATAAAAAAAGCCCCAATATTGGGGCTTTTTGAGGTGGGATTTGAACTACTCTTCCGGCGCCGCCTTCTGCGGCTGGGACTCACTCTCATAAACCAGCAGCGGGGCTGATTCGCCTTTAATGACCGCCTCGTCAATCACAACTTTCACCACATTATCTGTGGATGGGATGTCATACATGGTCTCCAACAATACGGACTCCATGATAGAGCGCAGGCCACGGGCGCCTGTTTTCCGCTCCATTGCCTTGGTGGCAACTGCATCCAACGCATCGGGGCGGAAATCCAGTTCTACATCTTCCATCTCAAACAGTTTTGCGTACTGTTTGGTCAAGGCATTGCGTGGCTCGGTGAGAATCTGTACCAGAGCCTCACGGTCCAGCTCCTCCAAAGTTGCGGTCACCGGTAGGCGTCCAACAAACTCCGGGATCAGCCCGTAACGAACCAGGTCTTCAGGCTCCAGGTCGCGCAGGATCTCACCAAAATTACTGGTGCCATCCTTTGATTTAACCTCGGCACTGAAACCAATTCCACCCTTCTCCGAGCGATCGCGGATAACCTTATCTAGCCCCGCAAAAGCGCCGCCACAAATAAACAGGATATTGGAGGTGTCGACCTGCAAGAATTCCTGCTGCGGATGCTTGCGTCCACCCTGCGGCGGCACAGACGCCACAGTGCCTTCAATCAACTTCAGTAGCGCTTGCTGCACACCTTCACCGGACACATCACGGGTAATTGAAGGGTTGTCTGACTTGCGCGAAATTTTGTCGATCTCATCGATATAGACGATACCCTGCTGGGCTTTTTCTACATCGTAATCACACTTCTGCAAAAGCTTCTGGATGATATTCTCAACATCCTCACCCACATAACCAGCTTCGGTCAGGGTGGTTGCATCGGCAATAGTGAAAGGAACATTGAGCAGGCGAGCCAGGGTCTCGGCAAGAAGGGTTTTACCACTACCGGTTGGGCCTACCAGCAAAATATTAGACTTACTGAGCTCTACTTCATCCTTACTTTTAACACCAGACTTGGTGCGCAGACGCTTGTAGTGATTGTATACGGCAACAGCCAGCACACGCTTGGCTCTCTCCTGCCCAATCACATACTGATCGAGGATTTCAGTAATCTCACGGGGTGTCGGCAGGCGCCCTTCAGGCCCCTCCGCAGTCTCTTGTACTTCTTCACGAATAATGTCGGTACACAGCTCGACACATTCATCGCAGATAAAGACTGACGGCCCAGCGATTAACTTCCGCACTTCCTGTTGGCTCTTGCCACAGAAAGAGCAGTACAGCAATTTTCCGCTGTCTTCTCCGCTGCTTTTGTCGGTCATCAAAATACTCCGTCGTCACTGGCCGGCCAGGGCCCTAAATTCAGCTTACCCAGCAAGATGCTGCCTTTTGGCGTGATTTTCAAGTCCCAACGAAAGCCAGCCTGTCAAAAAAACTAACTTTCGCTGAAATCCGCCTCCGGCAAACTTTTAATGTAGAAAAATCTACTTATCGAATGCCTGTCGGCGAGACAATACATCATCGACCAAGCCATATTCCTTGGCTTCATCGGCGCTCATAAAGTTGTCGCGCTCTGTATCCCTCTCAATATCACTGACTGGACGTCCAGAGTGATGCGCCATGAGCTCATTCAAACGATGACGAATCTTGAGAATTTCCTGGGCGTGAATGTGGATATCGCTCGCCTGCCCTTGGGCCCCACCGCTGGGCTGGTGAATCATCACACGGGAGTTTGGTGTTACGAAGCGTTTGCCTTCAGCACCGGCAGTCAACAAGAAGGCGCCCATACTACAGGCCTGCCCAATGCACATAGTGCTGACGTCAGGCTTAATGAACTGCATGGTGTCATAGATAGACATGCCGGCAGTTACCGAACCGCCCGGTGAATTAATGTAGAGGTGAATATCCTTATCCGGATTTTCTGCCTCGAGGAAAAGCAGCTGCGCAACAACCAGGTTGGCCATGTGGTCTTCTACAGGCCCGACCAGGAAGATCACACGCTCTTTTAACAGGCGAGAATAAATATCAAATGAGCGCTCCCCTCTGGCGGTTTGTTCTACCACCATGGGAACTAAACCTGATGCTGAGGGCTCTATCGAAGCTTTTGGAAAATCAATTCGTGCCATAGGTACCATTGCTTCCTTTTGTGGCGTATTCGGCAGGCCAGCGAATAGGCATCGTATGCCCATGCTGAAAAATTTGGTTTTCAGAGCTTAACCGGTCAGGCGAGAGAAAGCCAGCCGGTAAAAAGGAAGGAGATGTAGGGGCGTCACGCTTGAGCGGACGCCACCATACACCTGAATGAAGTGAGAGATTAGCTTTGTTTTTGCGGCTTAATCACTTCGTCGTAGCTGCTGTCAACTTCAGATACTTTAGCTGAAGCCAGTACGTGATCAACAACCTGGTCTTCCAGTACAACAGACTCAACACCAGAGAGCAGCTCACGGTTGCTGTAGTAGTAGTCAACCACTTCTTGCGGCTGCTGGTAGGTAGAAGCCAGCTCTTCAACTTTCGCCTTTACGCGATCGGCATCAACAGAAAGTTCATTCTGCTTAACAATCTCACCGACTACCAGACCGAGAACTACACGGCGTTTTGCCTGCTCTTCGAACATAGTGTCAGGCAACATGCGCTCGGCATCTTCAGCCTTGATCTGACCACCAAACTGCTGAACCATTTGACCACGCAGGGTAGTTACTTCACTGGCAACCAGAGCGGATGGCAGATCAACTGGATGCTTCTCGAACAGCTGATCCATGATCTGGGTCTTAACTTTGTTCAGAGCGGCATTTTTCAGCTCACGCTGCATGTTGTTGCGAACTTCCTCACGGAACTTCTCTTCGCCACCTTCCTGAACACCGTAAGCTTTGAAGAACTCCTCGTTCAGCTCGGGAAGTTCAGGTTTCTCGGAAGAAGTCACCTTGATATTAAAGGTAACAGCAGCACCGCGAAGCTCTTCTGCCTGGTAATCTTCCGGGAAGGTCAGATCAATGTCTTTCTCTTCACCGGGCTTCATGCCCAGAATGCCTTCTTCGAAGCCAGGAATCATCTGGCCGGAACCCAGTACCAACTGGTGGCCTTCGGCCTTACCGCCTTCAAACTCTTCGCCGTCTTTGCGACCAACAAAGTTGATAACAACACGATCGCCCTTTTGAGCTTTGCGCTTGGTATCTTTCCAGGAAGACTGTTGCTTACGCAGAACATCGATCATGTTCTTCACGTCAGCATCAGTAACTTCTGCAACAGGACGCTCTACAGCGATCTCAGCCAGATCAGCGAGTTCAACTTCAGGGTAAACCTCGAAAGTAGCAACGTACTCCAGATTTTCGCCAGCAGCAGTCTGCTTAGCTTCGATGCTAGGCTGGCCGGCAGGTTTAACCTCTTCCTTCTGTACCGCTTCGTAGAAAGAACGGCTCATTACTTCACCCAGAACTTCCTGACGAACGCCGGCGCCAAAGCGCTGACGAACAACCTTCATCGGCACCTTGCCTTTGCGGAAGCCATTGATGCGAACAGTCTTAGCAGCCTGCTGGAGACGCTTATCCACTTCTTTGTCGACAATTTCTGCCGGCAAGTTGACCGTTAAGCGACGCTCCAGACCGGAAGTAGTTTCGATGGAAACCTGCATGTTTATCCTCGTGAGACTATCTCTGTAATCGCGCCGCAGCGCCAACGAATACCGGGTCACCGAGACTTAGTCAGTAACCTCGTAGGCCCAGCACCAAAACAATACTTTTGTGCTGCCGCCAAATACACAAGAAGCCCGCACCTACCCCTCCAGGGCAAGTCACACGGACTTCAAGGCTTTTAATTTGGTGGGGACGGGGAGACTCGAACTCCCACACCTTTCGGCACCAGAACCTAAATCTGGCGTGTCTACCAATTTCACCACGTCCCCAAATCGAACCTGTCGCTAACTCTTTGATATTTAAGCGCTTTCGCTACTTTTTTAGAGCCCATCGCGACAAGGGGTGCAGATTGTGCCACAGCATTTTGGGGTCTTCAACACTTTACTGAACACTTTTCTCATAAAATAAAAAAAGGCGCCTCAAAGGCGCCTTTTTTCGGGGTCTAATTTCCTTAGACTCGCTCTACAACAGTGGTAATACCCTGCCCCAGACCGATACACATGGTAGACACACCCAGGTTGCCGCCCTCGTTCTGCATAACGCTCAGCAGGGTGCCGGTAATGCGCACGCCAGAGCAGCCGAAGGGGTGACCCAGGGCAATAGCGCCACCGTACAGGTTGACCTTCTCATCCATCTGCTCGAGCAGATCCAGGTCTTTCAGCACCGGCAGCGCCTGCGCCGCAAATGCTTCATTCAGCTCAAACTTGTCGATATCACCAACAGTTAGACCCGCTCTCTTGAGCGCCTTCTTGGTAGAGGGCACCGGGCCATAACCCATAATGGACGGATCAACACCAGCCAGCGCCATTTCCTTCACGCGGGCAATAGGAGTCATACCCAAAGCCTGAGCGCGCTCAGCGGACATTACCAGCATCACAGAGGCACCGTCGGTGATCTGAGAGGAGGTGCCAGCTGTTACCTGACCGTGCTTCGGATCGAATGCTGGCTTCAGCTGAGCCAGACCTTCCACGGTGGTGTCCGGACGGATGGTTTGGTCCGTCTCAACCAGGAAAGGTACGCCGTCATCGTCATGACCTTCAATAGCGATAATTTCGCGATTGAATTTGCCAGCCTTGGTAGCTTCAGCCGCGCGATGGTGAGAGCGTGCACCGAACTCATCCATCTGCTGACGCTGGATACCGTGCATCATCGCCAGGTATTCAGCAGTCATACCCATGGAGCCGGCAGCTTTAGCCATATAGCGACCCAGCATTGGGTTGGGGCTAACATGCTCCATCATGTTTAGGTGGCCCATGTGCTCAACACCACCCACAACGTACACATCGCCAACGCCAGCCTGGATGTTGGCAGCTGCAGTATGCAGGGAGGACATAGAGGAGCCGCACAGGCGGTTGACGGTTTGCGCCGGGATAGTGTGTGGCAGACCAGCGCGCAGCAGGATAAAGCGAGCTACGTTAAAGCCCTGCTCATCGCGCTGCATAACACAGCCCCAGATCAGGTCATCGATCTCGGCGGGATCGAGCTTGTCATTGCGCTGCATGAACTTTTTCAGCAGCTCAGCGGACATATCATCGGCGCGAACATGGCGATATACGCCATTCTTCGAGCGACCCATGGCCGTACGCGCGTAGTCGACGATTACGGCATCTCTAGGATTTAAACTCATCGCTATTCTCCTTACTTGTCGCCGTAGTAGGTTTTGCCACTTGCGGCCATTTCACGCATGCGATCGGTCGGCTTGTACAGCTCACCCAGATCGGCGTACTTATCGGCAATCTTCACGAATTCATCCAGACCAATGCTGTCCAGCCACGCGAAGATTCCACCGCGGAACGGAGGGAAGCCAATGCCGTAGATCAGCGCCATATCAGCTTCAGCTGGGGAATCCACGATACCCTCTTCCAGGCAGCGAGCCAGTTCGGTTGCCATAGGCACCATCATGCGCTCGATAATTTCGTCTTTTTCAAACTCGCGACGTTCAGCAACGTGCGGCTTAAGCAGCTCGTAGGACTCTTCGGTAGCCACTTTCTTCGGGCGACCTTTTTTGTCCTGCTCGTAGTTGTAGAAGCCTTTGTTGTTCTTCTGGCCGTAACGACCCGCTTCATACATAACGTCGGAAGCAGCGGTAAAGGTTTTACCCATGCGATCGGGGAAGCCTTCAGCCATTACGCTCTCTGCGTGAACACCGGTATCGATACCGACAACGTCCATCAGGTAAGCGGGGCCCATCGGCCAACCCCAACGCTCCATCACCTTGTCAACGGCCTGGAAGTCAGCGCCATCGCGCACCAGCATGGAGAAACCGGCAAAGTAAGGGAAGAGAACGCGGTTAACCAGGAACCCAGGACAGTCGCGTACAACAATTGCCTTCTTGCCCATCTTGTTTGCGTAGGCAACAACGCGAGCTACAGCGGTGTCGGAAGTTTTCTCTCCGCGAATCACTTCAACCAGCGGCATTTTGTGCACTGGGTTGAAGAAGTGCATACCGAGGAAGTTCTCCGGACGAGAGAGCGGCTCAGCCAGCTGGTTAATAGAAATAGTGGAGGTGTTAGAAGCGATTACAGTGTCTTCGCTTACTTTGGTTTCCACTTCTTTCAATACTGCATGCTTCACCTTGGGATTTTCAACCACCGCTTCCACAACAACATCGATATCGTTGAAGCCGTCGTAGCTCAAGGTAGGCTCGATACGGTTGAGCACTTCACCCATTTTAACGGGGGTCAGGCGCTTGCGATCAACCAACTTGGACAGCAGCTTGTTCGCCTCATTCAGACCAAGATCGATACCCTTCTGGTCGATATCCTTCATCTTGATCGGAGTGCCTTTGTAGGCAGACTGGTAAGCGATACCGCCACCCATAATGCCAGCACCCAATACTGCCGCACGCTCAACCGGCTTATCGGCCTTCTTCTCCCAACCTTTGGCAACTTTACCAATTGCCTGGTCAGCCAGGAACAGCCCTACCAGAGACTTTGCAGTGCCGGTCTGCGCGCAGAAAATGAACTTCTCCTGCTCGATTTTTAGCGCTTCATCACGGCTCAGCTTGTAGCCCTGCTCGATTGACTCAACCGCAGCTACGGGAGAGGGGTAGTTTTTACCCGCCTGCTGCCCCACAAATGCCTTGGTGGTAAAGAAGGCCATTAGCGCTTCAGTATCATTCAAGGGGATTGGAGATTTCTTCAGCTCGCGAATGGCTTTATAGTCCAACTCACCATTAATAGCGCGCTCAAGCAGCTTGACCGCTGCATCTTTGAGCTTGGCAGTGGGGATCACCGCATCGACAGCGTGAGCCTCCAGAGCGGCGGCAGGCTTCTGCTCTTTACCCGCTGCAATCCACTCAGCAGCAACATCAACACCCACTACACGCGGCAGGCGAACAGTGCCGCCCCAGCCCGGAATCAAACCCAGCTTAACTTCCGGAAGGCCAACTTTGGCCTCTTCGCCCATCAGGCGGAAGTCACAGCCAAGACACACCTCAAAACCACCGCCGAGCGCGTAGCCATTAATTGCTACCGCGGTCGGTACCGGAAGGTCTTCCAGGCGGTTGATATTTTCGTTGTTCTGATTCATCAGATCAGCAACGCCCTCTGCACCTGCAGAGAAGGCACCACCAAACTCAGTGATATCAGCACCAACAATAAAGACGCCTTTACCGCTGGTCAGCAGTACACCTTTTACACCATCCGCTGCTTCGATAGCATCCAGCGCTTGGGAGAATTCAGAAACCGTCTGACGGTTAAATTTATTGACGGATTCGCCTTGCAGGTCGAATTTGAGCTCGACGATGCCGTTGTCCAGCATCTGTACCGTGAGCGCTTTGCCACTAAATAACATTGATTGACCTCTTTTATTCTGGGCCGCGATCCTGGGCCCGGGGTCGGAATTTTTGTGCAACCAAGGGCCGCCCCGCACAGCGCGGTGACACTTAGGCCCAATTTGGTCAGCCGTAGTATAGCCAGATTCAAACGATTGTTTGAATACTATTTCTTACAAATGGAGTGGCACCAGGGGTGCCAAAGTACAGAAATTCGCCAGTTTGCGAACGGAATGAAATTAAAGCTGGGCTAGTCTATCTCGGATCGTGCCGCCTTATCAGCCACTTGGCACGAACTCCCTCTTTTCTAAACCATCTTTCAGGAATTGGGCTCTTGAAGGTCGGGATGCCCATAAGCCGGCATCATTGCGCTGACAACTACACAGTCACAGCGACCTGTATTTCGAAAGCGGTGCGGACGCTGAGCATCAAAATAATACCCATCACCGGCACTCAGCAGGGCAAAGTCGGAGCCAACCGTAACCTCCAGGTCACCACTGACAACCACCCCACCAATCTCCCCCTCAGCAGATTCGAGAGAAAAGCCGGTGTCATCCCCAGCCGGAAATACTTTCCACAATAGCGACATGCCGCAGCTTGCTTTTGCCCCTCCAAACAAACGGCAGGACACAGAGCCGTGACCGATCTCAGGCACTTCATTTCCGCGAAAAAAAATTTGCTTTGCGCCCGATATTTCCAAGGAAAAAAAATCGGTTAGCGGCATAGGAATGGCGCCCAATATTTTTTTTAAGGAGCTTACGGAAGGGCTAACCTTTCCCAATTCAATAAAAGAAATTGTTGCGTTGGTTACCCCAGCCCGTCTCGCCAACTCCCTCTGTGAGATACCGTAAATGTGGCGCACCATTTTCAAGCGGGCGCCAACATCCTCTTCAGGATCATCCATGCTCCCCATTAGCTCCTTTTGTGCAATCTCCCTTCAGGTAAAAATCACCGAAATTGAGGCATTATGTAAAAGCCAATCACACCATATCTTCAAAGGGATTTCCATTTGGCAGCTTCACCGGCGGCATTCCGGGTAAACAAATTTCTTCTTCTGAGATAGTTATCTCACTTTCATTGATCATGCCCTCACCAAATCGATAAATAACATCAAGCTCACCACGAGAAGCCTTGGTGTTGTACTTTTCGCTCTGCTCTACAATCTTCTCGTTCAACGCTTGAGACGCCACAATAGCCGATTTGCCATGACGCTTTTCCATCATTGATTTTGTGATCTGCGGGGACAAAATTGTTGCCGTCGCATTATTTCCGCCAAAACCTTTCGAGTTTAAGAACGCTAAATCAAGCGCACCCCTGCCCCTATCGGTATGCTCAAGGGAAATATCCAAATGCTTACAATGAACATCATCGGCGATGTGATCAACGGTGGTCACTCCCGGGAGAATGCCGCGATCAAATACACCTAACGCTGTAACTAACTGATCTCCACTGGCTGAAGCGACGGTATGCCCCAAAAAGGCCTTGACCGCACAAATCGGCCACTCGGCAATGCCAAATGCGCCGGCCAAACGATCAAAAATGGCGGACTCAGTAACCCGATTTTGCGGCGTACTGGAGCCATGGGCCTGCACAAAGCTGCGACGCCGCAAACTTTCCTCGCCCACAATTGCCCGCGCCTCCGCCATTGCCCTGGCCATCGTCAGGTAATTCCCGGGACCCGGCGCAGAAATCGATTTCTTTGTACCGTCGGCATTGGTAAACACACCGGCAACCGAACCATATACGGAAGCACCCAACTCAAGCGCCAGAGCATCATCCATTAAGATGACCCACTGGGTACCCTCACCCAAGGTAAAACCACAGTTCTCACCGAACGGACGACTGGTGCGTCGATAATCAATTTCACCAGGGAAAAGCTTGCGTAAATTCTCGGTAGTGGCAAGAGCACCCATCGTTGAATAACCATCGACAACTTCAGGCACAAGGGGCGCCTCAGCCGCACCAATTACAGCGACCCGCGCCCTACCCGAGCGAATATCTTCAACGCCAGCGCGAAGGTTGTACAGGAAGGTTGCGCAAGCACCGGCAACAGCGCCAGTAGAACCGACATTTCCGAGCACATAAGCGTTAACAAAATCCGCTGGCATACTATTTAGACCAAGCGCTAACTGTTTAGAGCTTACGCGACCACCTCGCAGGCGGGACTGCAATAGACCACCGTTGCCAAATGGGTCCAGCTGACTCATTGCCGAGGCGGCATAGAGTGAAATATTTCCTGGCCCAGCCGCAGATACAACGGTATCCCAATCAACCCCCAAAGACTGCACAGCATCTGATGCACCCAAGAGGGCCAACTGCAGTCCCCTCGGGTGAAATCGAGAATTATATTTAGTGCCCGGTTCAAATCCGGTTGGGAGCTGGCCGGCAGCAGCCACACTTATCTCGCGGTGGCTATCCAACAAAACTGACAGCTCAGCTGTGGTGACACGAACCCTGCCGCCCTGGATATGCTCCAAGTGCCAATGAGCGGGCACAGGCTGCGGAAGCTGCCGGGTGGAAATTTCGAATGTCAGGCCCTGGGGGTTTGCGAGCTGGGCAGACTGATGGAAATGGCACTTGCGGTAGTCGTAATAGCGACTCTCTAGTTCGCGCACCAAAGTACCATCCAACACCTGCTGCTCAAGGGCAGGGTCCAAAATGCCTTCAGCATTGTCTCCGGTACGCAAGCCCATCAGGGCGGCCAGGTCGGAAAGAGTGCTATCCCTCTCTTCCTTACCCAGTTTATCTAGCACGAGGCGAGAGTACCCCCTATGGAAAGAACTACGTCCAGCAGGGTTGAATCCACCGAATGCGGTGATTACGGGAAGGCGCTGCATCCTGACCTCCAGCCAAGCACTTAACACTATAAAAATAAGAGATGCGAGTGTAGGGGGTGGCGATTCTGTCCAGTTATGGGCATACTGGCCAGCAAAATTGAGTGTTTTGGCCAATAGCGCAAGTGCGCATAGATGTGTAATGCGAACAGTAACTTTTCTACTTATCGACCAGATGCTGGCAACCGGTACCGTTCTCCCACTTGAGATGCTCCGCGGTGCGGAGAGTCGCGCCAGGGTTGAGGGCATCAAGGGCAGCCTAAAACTGGTGACCGCCAGTTTGGATGGGGCACCAGTAAATACCCGCTGCGGGTTTACCCTTCAACCGGACGTCGCTCTTAGCGATGCACCAGATAGCGACCTAATCTACATCCCGACCATGTGGCGCAACCCCCGCCCCGCCCTTAAGCGAGGCGGAAAAATATTGGAATGGCTGCGCCAACAGGAAAAACAAGGAGCTGCAATTAGTGCTGTGGGTACCGGAGTTTGCTTTTTGGCCGAAGCGGGCCTCCTTAACGGAAAACCTGCAACCACCCACTGGCATTATTTTGATCAATTTAGCTCAGACTATCCAGAGGTAAAATTAAAACGTCAGTATTTTATTACCCAGGCAGACAAACTTTTCTGCGCGGCCAGCGTCAATGCCCTCGCCGACGTAACGGTTCATATGATCCGTCAACTGTATGGACCGGCCATCGCCAGTCATGTGGAGCGCAATTTCTCTCACGAAATTCGCCGCCCATTTGAAGAGATAGCCTACTCAGAAGGATCTGTTCACCTACACCCAGACGAAGATATCGTTCAAGCCCAGGCCTGGCTCAAAGAACATTGCAATACCGAGGTACGCCTTAGCGAAGTGGCGCAACTTTTCGATATGAGTGTACGATCGTTCAATCGCCGGTTCAAACTTGCTACAGGACAGACACCATTGCAGTATTTGCAAAATGTCAGGGTTGACATGGCGCGCGAGCTTTTACAATCAAGCAATTTATCGGTCAATGAAATTGCTGAAAAAGTTGGTTACCAGGATATGGGGCATTTCACAGCGCTATTTAAAAAATTCCTGGCAACAACTCCAAGTGAATATCGCACCACGGTGCGAGCCAAGCTATTCAGGGTCAATACTTAATTTTCTTAGAAAAATAACATCACTGTGGACAAACTGGAGCTCGGCACCGAGTGACCGAGCTAACCATTCAAATGTCTTCACGCTAAAGAAGCAAATATGTGTAGGGTCTCTGATATAGTGCCAATTGGCGAAGCGCTCTGCAGAAATAACCAGTTTCGTCATCAGGGCCAAAACTCCCCCTGTGCGAAGCCTTTGCCAAAGGTTTTCAAGTTCCTCTCCTGGCCTCACAAGATGTTCTATCACTTCTGTAGCAACAATAAAGTCGTAACTCCTATGCAGCGCCTTCCTGGCCGGCATGTAAAAGTGATCATACAGGTCCACCCGGTGTCCACTCTCCGCCAAAATTCTGGCCAATAAAGGCGCCGGGCCACAACCAAAGTCCAGGCCATGGCATGCTCCACTCAATTCTTTCAGTAACGGCTGCGCGCAACGACTGAGAAATTGATGGTAACCATCATCCTCCATCGAATTTTCATGAAGGTCGTAATAAGCTCTCTCTTTTTCAGGTGTCAGATGGTATTGCGGCGGCACAAAAACGAGCGCGCAGTTATCACACTGATGATAACTACGGAATTTATCCTGATGGTAAAGCTGTACCGCACTTTGGCGGCACAGCGGGCAATGAAGTGACAACTTACGCTACTGCAGCAGTGGATTTAGTCTCACTCTCTTTGTGCTGCAGCACATTACCTTCTGTAATCGAAATTTTTCGTGGCTTCATCGCTTCAGGTATTTCGCGTACCAATTCTATATGTAACAACCCATTAGCCAGTTTTGCATCGGTCACTTTCACGTGATCGGCAAGTTGAAAGCGCCGCTCAAAATTTCTTGCGGCGATACCCCTGTGTAAATAATTTCCCTGGCTATTACTTTCTGGCTTAGTACCGCTAACCACTAAACGATTTTGCTCCACCTGAATATCGAGTTCAGACTGCTCAAAACCAGCGACAGCCATGGAAATTCGGTAGCTATCCTCGCCGGTCAACTCTATATCGTAAGGGGGGTAGGATGGTTGTTTTTGCTCGCTTGTGGTCATTGCATCGAGCAGACTGGCCATACGGTCAAAACCAATTGCAGAGCGATAAAGTGGAGAGAAATCAAAATTACGCATTATCATATCCTCAATTCAGAGCAATATTTAAAACTACGTCCGTCAAATGACCGGACTCTATTCAGGGGCACTTTTCATTGAAGCTACCACCTGTACAACAGAGATATGGGCAGAGGTTTCTAATTCAAGGGTGACAGATAAATTTTATGCCAAAAAATCACAAAAAACCTTTAGAGCCCACTTGTCGAATCTTTATCGGCATCCAGCTGGATAAAACAACACAAGAATTTTTAAATTATTTAACAAGCCTCATCACGGAAAAACAAAGCGCCTTATCCTTAGCCAGCACCCGCTTGATAACCTATAAGAATCGTCATATCACTCTTTGTTTTTTAGGCCAGGTTCCAATAAAAACAATACCGCCGCTAAAAACCGGCCTGACCTCAATCGCTCGAAACACGACCGAGACGAAAACCCGCCTATTTAAACTTGATACCTTCCCAGGCAATGATGCTCATCTAATCGCCGCAGAAATCACAGACACCAAACAATTGGCGACCTTGCATATGTCCGTCAAACGCCTCGCAGAGAGCCTTTCCATACCGACAGAAAACCGGCGCTATCGCCCACATATCACCCTGTGCAGAAACAGGAAGCAATTTCACGGATTTTCTCCAATCGACCTAGAACACCCAATAACAATTAACAATATTACTCTCTACCAAAGTCAACCAAGTCCAGCAGGGAGCCTTTACACCCCTCTACAAACAAACATTCTACAGTCGCGGTAAAACTCCTCCCCACTGGTAACATCTATTTTCTGAAACCCCAAAAAGCAAAAAAGCGAGCCTTAGGCTCGCTTTTTTATTTACTTGTTCACTGAACAATTAATTCAATTCTGACAGCACATACTCTGGGTACATAACCAATCTTGGTCGAGATAGGCGACGCGCATCAAAAATAAAGACATAGCGAGCCCCATCATCCTCAGCCGGAATTGTACGGCGGAATTTCCAAGTGTTAATTTTATAGGTTTGGCGGCCTGACTCAACGGTAGTCACCAAGCGATATTGATTTTCCCCCAAAAACTCAAAGGGCACTCTTTCTCCCCCAATTGGCCGCAACTCAAGATCCCGGAACGTTTTTCTATCATTACCTTCTTCGTCAGCCAGGAGATCACTCAGGCGCGCTGTCTCACGCTTTACATAATCCAATAGATCAGCATCGATCTCACGCTTGGCTACAGTTTTCACTTTAGCGGGCTCCTCGCGCTTTGGCGGCTCGACCTGAGCTTTAATTTGCGGGGGCTTTGGTTTCTCATTAGTAGCAGCAGCTCGTGCCATAGCTGCCCTTCTCTCGGATGCTTCAGCCTTTGCCAGCATATCCTCAACCATCTTGCTAATTTTGTCCTGCTGGGCAGAAATCTTAGCTTTGGCATCAGCAATTGCCTGTTTCTCTTCAGCCAGTTTTTGTTGAAGCTGCTGATGATTTTCTTTAATAAACTCGAGACGGCGTGAACGGCTATCGACACCTCTCTCCGCCATAGCGAAGGCATGCTTAGCCTTCTTCAGGCGACGCTCAGTATCTGAATTGGGATTTGATTCATTAGCCCGGGTCGCTTGATTGAGCTCCTGGCGACTCGCCTCGTATTCCAGGCGTAGGTCATCGAGAGATTTCTGGGCCTGCTCGAGCTTATATTCATAGGAGAGCAGCTCATTTTCGACATCCTCGAGCCCAACACTCCTATTTTCAAGTGACTGCTCCAATCGCGCAAGACGGTTCTTCTCCGCCGTGAGGGGCGTCTGCGCTTGTGCCACTGCCCCACCCATAACTACTAAGCCCGCCAAAAGGAGCGAGCAACACCGCTTTACCGCCATCGTCGTGAACCCATTTCTCGAATTGATGTGTTTCGTGTTTTGGAAGCGCAGCGACTCTGAATCTACGACAGAGTGAAGCTACTGCGCAATATGGTCAATTTTACGCAGGGTGCAAGCTATGAGCAATGACCTTGCGTTCACCTGAGCCAACCAGCTGATCAATAAACCTTCAAATCCACAATATTGAGTCACCACAGTGACATCACTCCAAAATTTATATGAAATTTTTCTGCGATAGCGCTTGATTTTTTTTTTGGCGGGAGCATTATGGATAGCAGGGAGAAGATCGCTGGACTCAGCGGAAACCCGACCCGGACGTAAAACACCCTAAGCTGCTTTGTCAGCAAATAATCGTTGCGATTCCGGCAGCTCGGCGCTTCAACTGCAGCCTCGAACCCTCCCACTAGGGCGCCCTACCTTCTTTACAGCAAACCGCAACAGCGGCCTGCATGGTTTCTTTTAACCGGAGGTATGTGCCCATGAAATCAGCGCCTAACGATAACATTGTGTTCCGCGACATCGACAAGTCAGCCGCCCTGGCGACTACCGTATCCAAGAAGTTAGACAAGCTGGAACGTTATTGTGGCGACATCATACATAGTCGCGTAGTCCTCGAAGCTCCCCATCAACACAAAACTAAAGGTAGACACTTCAAGGCATCACTAGAGCTTGCGATTAGTGGCAATCCCGTGACTATTAGTAGTGAGAACGAATCCATACACCGAGCGGTAAACGACACATTCGCCTCCGCCGAGCGCTGTCTGAAAGAGCGTAGTGAACGCAAGAAAACACGGCGGCACCAAGCCCTACAAGAGGTTGTAGAAGAACCCAGCTAAAAACTGGGGGTCACAAAAAAGGCGGCAAAATGCCGCCTTTTTCATTATTCACAACTGCAACTTATATCTACAGCGTAACAACAGCACCTAACCTGCAACTGGAGTTCTCATGGTTACAAACTCCTCAGCAGCAGTGGGGTGAATTCCAATCGTTGAATCAAAGGTGCTTTTGGTAGCTCCTGCCTTAAGTGCTACGGCCATCCCCTGAATAATCTCCCCTGCGTCATCGCCAACCATATGCACGCCAATCACCTTGTCGTTGGACGCATCTACAACCAGCTTCATCAATGTCCGCTCTGTATTCCCACTCACAGTGTGACGCATTGGTCTGAATTCCGACTTATAAATAGTGACGTCGAGTCCAGAGTCCCGTGCCTCTTCTTCAGACAACCCCACAGTTCCGATATTCGGCTGACAGAAAACCGCTGTAGGAATGTTGTTATAGTCAATTTCAGCCGTCTCTCCCGTGCGCCAATGCTTAACCAAGGCCATAGCCTCCGCCAAGGCAACAGGAGTAAGCTGAGGCTCACCCGTTACATCTCCCAGCGCATAGATTGACCGCACACTAGTTCTAAAATTATCGTCCACAGAGATTGTGCCATCCTTGTGCAAGACAACACCCTGCTCCTCTAGCCCCAACCCTTCAACATTTGCTACGCGCCCAGTAGCGTAAAGCACCATATCCACATTAATACTGGAACCATCATCGGCATGAGCGAGCAAACTGCCATCCTGAAGCTTCTCAATAGAAACAACGTTGTGGTTAAACTTTAAATCAATATTTTTCTTCTGCATCTCATCGCGAACAAAAGTGCGAATATCCCGATCGAATCCTCGCAAGAATAAATCTCTTCGATAAGAGAGGTGCACGTTTGCGCCGAGGCCAGCAAAGATGCCTGCAAATTCAACGGCAATATAACCCCCACCAACAACCAAAACTCGCTTGGGAAAGTTCTCCATTGAGAACACTTCATTGGACGTCAGCGCAAATTCCCGTCCCGGAATATTCGGAATAAATGGCCATCCGCCTGTCGCCACCAAAATACGCTTTGCAGTAATTTCTTTGCCGTTAACAATAACACTGTGAGGACCTTTGATGCTGGCTCTGCCATTTAGGGTTTCCACCCCAGAGTTATCCAGCAAATTGCGATAAATCCCATTGAGTCGAGCAACTTCTTTTGCGTTGTTATCCCGCAGTGTTGGCCAGTCAAACTCAACTCCCCCGCTATTCCAGCCATAGGCTCGAGCATCAGAAAAGCCTGCGGAATAACCACTCGCATAAACAAATAATTTTTTGGGAACACAACCTACATTTACACAGGTCCCCCCCATATAGCGGTCTTCAGCCACAGCGACCTTCATTCCTTGTGCAGCAGCCATCCTACTTGCACGCACGCCACCAGAGCCGGCACCAATAACAAACAGATCAAAATCATACTCAGCCAAAATAAACTCCCACTCAGCTATGCTTCGAATAATTTTTAAACAGCCCGACAATAAGTTTTCTGTGAACAACCATCTCAAGCTGACAATTCTTACTTAATAACCGTTGACACTTGACTTCGCTTTGGATATTCATGTGACTGCTGTCACAGATATCAGCCCGCCAGAGGAAATTGCACAACAAAAAAACCTGAGGCGGATAAAATAACAGTCATTAATAAGAGCAAAACCTATGGGCAATAATATGAAATACCCAAATGCAGTGATGCAGCGCGCCCTATTGCTTACCTCTCTACTGCTCATCAGCAATTTAAGCAGCGCAAAGTCTCATCCATCCTATCTGTCAGAAAAATACTGTGGCGATGTGGTTGAACAATTTGTCGGCTCGGGCATGCGTAGCCTCGACAAGTATATCAACCATAACTTCAACCCCGAATACACCGGGGGAATTCGCAATACCATACAGTTTCTCGAACAGAGGTTGGACTGGCTGAGCGAGTGCGATGATTACTTGACAGACACCACAAAAAGCTCAGTATTTCACAGCAAAGACGACACACAAAAGATCTTCACCGCCATCAGAGAGTTAGCCAAGGAGCTCCAACACGTCCGGTCTGGTGTTGAATATCGGGATGAATCGGGAAATAACAACCCCGCCCCCTTCATACAGCGCCGCTATGAAGCCCTGGCCCAGCTGGTTGATCAACATCACACCCGCATGTTGATGAAAAAACAGTTTCAATAAGTTGCTGACTAAGGGGGCAGATTTTCGCCCCCCTACATCAAATAGTCAGCCCAAGAGATTTGCTTACGATCCCAGTAGCTACTCGGTACCCGCCTTCCGAACCCTTGCTTCCTTTCGCGAGCTAAGCCCAACCATAGAAAACAACTCGGGCATCCTCTCTTTAAGGCCACCCCCAATACGGGCCATAACTGATCTCAGGCGAGGGCGCTGCTTTTCAGTAAAAGGGATTGGCCGACAGCTTTGCATTGTCGCCAGGCCGATACGCGCAACAAACAGACTGGCTCCGACCCCCTGCCCCAAACGCACAGATACTGTACTCAGCATGCTATCGCCAACAAGTTCCGGCCACATTTCACTGATCGCATACTCACTCGCGCCAGTGTAGGCGACCAAAGACAAAACCCTCTTGAACAAGCGCCATCGCACCACAAGAGACGGCTGCACGCCATAAATCTGCGCTACATCATCAATCATTCGCAGTGACTGCCTCAGGGCAACCAGAATATCGATACTGGCAAAAGGGCTCAGCCCAACCAGTGCACCAGTGCTCGTTGAGTGGCGCACGACTCTCCTTAGAGCCTCTTGGTCAAGGGCATTTAAGAAGGTAACCTCTAAATGCTCTAACAACTCACTGCTATCGTAATAGTCAGCTGCCTCATCTAGAACTCGATTGAGCAGTACACCTTGGGGCTTACCGGCAAAATGCTCCTGCAAATTGCGCCTGAATACTTGCGCCTCTTGGTGACTGCGGCAGTCTCGGGCCTCGGCAGCCATTGCCTGAGTTTTTTCAAGCTTGTTCAGTGGGCGCCCCGCTCGGAAAAACTCCCAAACGGAACTACCAATGATTGCACTGAAGCCCGCCATCAAAACAGCCACAAAAAGTCCCAATCCCCAGTGTTTATCGACCGCCCATTGATAAAGTCCATAAAACTCCCATCCGACCACGGCCACCACTACTGCAAGCGCAGAGAGCACTGCTGGCTTTAGCCACTTAAACCGGAAAGTGGGTAGGCGCAACTCGGAGAAAGCAATCCGATCTGGAAGAGACTCTCCAGTGGTTATTGACCTAGGAATCTCCGCTGACTCATCCGCAAGCGGTTCCACCCGCGTCGCATCTCTGTGCGGGACCTCCTGTCCAGGCTCATCTAGCGACTCGATACGTGTTTCGCGACGGTACTCAGTATTTTTATCACTATTAATCAAACCTTATCTCCCAACAGAAGGTTCAAAAGAGCATCCACCCGTATATGTGGAATATGTCCTGCCTGCATTCCCACTGGAGGCCGCAGCTGTGGTGGTGCAGCTCCCGCATAGTGGCTCCACCCCTGCTCTTCATAGGGCGCCTGGGCAAAAATTTCCGCATTCTCAAAACCCAAATACTGCCCTTCGAGGTCATAACCCATCAGCATTCTCCGTCCATTCTTCTGCCCCTCTCTAGAACAGCGAACCGCGGCAATCGCCTCACTAAATACCGGCAAACCCCGGTGACGGGCATCGGAGAAAGTCTGTTGTAACTGCTGGCCTAGAAGCTGCCTCAAAGCATCGTGGTCGGCAGCAAGTACCTGATCGACTTTAGTCGCAGCAAAAAGGAGTCGATTAACCTTTGGGCGCCATAGCTTGCTTAAAAACCCCGATTCGCCATAGCGGAATGTATCGGCAATATGAGCAAATGCCAGACGCATATCTTCCAGGGACTGTTCACCAGCAAATAGAGTGCCAATCATATCTACCAGTACCAGCTGTCGATCGATATGTCGAAAATGGCTGTCTACAAAGGGTTTTACCTTCGTCTGTACATAGCGTTCGTAACGCGCCTGCAAAACCTTAAAAACACTACTCTCAGACAAAGCAGCTAACTGCCCAGCATCTAAACCACGCAAATCCAGGAGTGGAACTACCCCGTACGCCTCCTCGTCTAGCAGCGCTCTACCAGGCTGTAAATAACTGAGATTCAACTTGGTTCGGCAACTCAGGAGATAAGCTCGGTATTCCCACCATAATTCGTCTAAATTTACTTCACTGGCATTCGCCTGGGGGGGCAGTGCTGCCAGCTGAGCTATCAACCGGGGGGCCAGCATTGATCGCGCATCTGTAGAAAATAGGTGTGCTTGATGACGACACCACTCTGCATAGTCCATACGCAATAGCGGCAAGTCCATCAACCATTCCCCTGGGTAGTCACGCAACTCCACTACCAACGTCTTTCTACCATTACCCCGAAAACGGCGCCGGCTGCGTAAATGGATGTGTAACTCCATAGCCGAAGCATCTCTAGTGCTCTGTGGCCAACTAGGTGGCTCAGCCATCAGTGCTGACAGGCAGGTCTGATAGTCAAACGGCGCCAAACCAGAGTCCAGCGCTGGCTTCAACTCTGCCCCCAACAGATCGCCATTGAGTGCAGGGGCAAAACCAGGTAGTTGAGACTTCTCCGGATTGCAGAGTTGGTATATCAGACTGGTGAGAAACGTGGACTTGCCAGCACCACTGAGCCCAGTGATACCGATACAGATGCGTCGGTCCAACAAGCGCTCGGCGGCCCAGTGGGATTTATCCTGGGCCTCTCGGCTCCAGCGCCGTAGCTTTTCTTTTAGTTGTGGGCGAGATTGACTCTCGCGAGACATAGAATCTTCGCGATCCAGCGACACACACTCTGTCACTTTGGGTTCCATATAAAGCTGACTTCCAGAAATGGGGATAGAGAGGATGATGGAAGCTCAAGGATGCCCCCAAAAAGAAATAGGCGCACAGCCTTACTGGCCGAACGCCTTAGATGCAAGGGGGCTCAGGAGCCGCCGCTTAGTCGACCAGCGCTACGTCTCCCGACCCCATTACTGAGAAAGAGTCAGTTCCAGGTCGTTTCAAGACAATATCACCCGACCCCATTATTGAACCGCTGGCATTATCGGCGCGCAGACTGCGGCCAATAAAATCACCTGAACCCATGAGGCGAACGTTCACATCGGCAACTCGCCCGCCAACCAACATATCGCCGGAACCTTGTATCTCCGCAAGTAAACTCTCACCGGTAATAGTACTTATCTTCATGTCGCCAGAGCCAGTCACCGCTACTTCCCCTTTGACAGTCAATGCCTTGTTGAGGAACAAATCACCGGAACCAGTAACATACGCTTTCAAGGATTCTGCGGCGACCTTGTCGATATTGATCATTCCCGAGCCCGTCACCCCCAAAGTTAGGCCTTCACTCTCAACACTTGAAGATCTAGCCTCACCAGAGCCAGTCACCTTAAGAGCCTCAATTTTAGGCATCGTCACGGTGAAGTTAACTTCATCTCCCTGCCCTCGGGATATGGTGACAAATCCAAAAAGATTCTGGGTGTTTTCCTCAACGGATAACTCCAACCTTTCCCCTTTTACCTCAACTTTGACGTAGGGCATTGTGCTGACAGGGCCGACAGCGACAACTTCAAAACTGTCTCCCTGAATCAACTTCAAGTGAGAACTTCCCTTAAGAGACACCTGAGTGAACCCTTCCATATCGAAACGCTTAGTTTCCATTTCTTCTGCCTGGGCATTAGTGCAAAACGCAGCGACTGTGGCGAGGACTACTACCAGCGGGGCAAAGAGTGTCTTCTTCAAAATCATCATTAGAGGAATCTCATCGTTATTACCAGTTCATACCTATGTGACTCAGTAAGCGGGGGACTTGGATGCAGTGTCCCACAAATATTTTGGGGACACCATATGACCATGCAGTCTAAAAAATCAATCTTAACGACCTAGCCGCACTCCGCCTCGCTAAAGCCCAGCTCCTTTAGGGATTGTCGAATCTTTTCCGCCTCATGTGCCAACTGCTCTGAAGAAGCAGGCTTTTGCTTAGAGAAGTCAAAGTCTGACAATTCATCTACGGGTATCAGGTGGATATGGGTATGTGGCACTTCAATCCCAGCGATCATCACGCCCACTCGCTTCGGTGAGTAAGTTGCTTTCAGCCCTTTCGCCACCTTTTGCGCAACCAGCATTAGATGACTCGCCAGCTCCTCCGGAACATCATCCCAATGATTAATTTCCTCAACAGGGATGACCAAACAATGACCAGCCTTAATGGGTGAAATGGTCAAAATAGCTACGACCTTTTCATCTCTCCAAATAAAATTGCCAGGTAAATCGCCATTAATTATCTGAGTAAAAATACTTGCCATAAATTATCTCAAAAGGTTGAAATTTATTATTTGGTGCAAGCGTGCAGTCTAACACCAAGAAGAAAAAATAAAGTGTAAAGGCTTAGAAAATACTTGCGCAAACATAGATTTTCTTCTTTGGCGAAATAAACCCCCAATATGTGACAACCTGTCGAACAGAATGACAATTTTCTTAAACCAAGTTGGCATACTGAAAGAATATGTCTTAGGCTCGTCACCAATTAATGTTGTACCGCCATTGAGCCAATGCACATTGTGCTTCTCGTTACCAAAATACTTTTTCGGCTCTGCGGATAAACTTTAAATCAGTGCCAACTGCTCACCGGGGGGAGAGATATGGAAAGCCTGTTGGATCAGGTCGGTGGTGCTAAATTTGTCAACCGTACAGTCAGTGAATTTTACGGTGCTCTCAGCCACCACCTTTCAGCCTACGAAACTTGTGATTTCCGCAAACAATTAAGTCGTCAAGCTCAGTTTTTGAGCCATGCGTTGTCATCTACACCGGAACCAGACCGGAGTAGTCGCGCCCGTTTTTTAGCCAGGGGGTTAAACCCAGAGCTATTCGATTCAATGCTGGAGTATTTCGAGGGTCGCCTATTGGAGTTGGGCTATCGCCCTGACTTCAGCACACAACTGGTTGCGATCGTAACCAATCTCTATGGAGGTTGTGAGCAGGACCTGTCAATCGCTTGCTAATCTTTATCAGCGGCGCGCACGCACAAGTTGCGGCGCGCCCGCCCTGTCAATACAATTGCGCTTCACAGCCTTTACCCCCCGTTTTATTGCGCAGCGGTAAGCGCTCATTCACATACTCTTTTATATCAGAGATTATTCATGAAGATTGCCAACCACACAGTTGTGGAGATCCACTACACCCTGAAAGATGCTGACGGAACAGTCATTGACTCCTCAGCCAATGGAGAGCCGCTCAAATATCTGCAAGGGGTTGGTAATATCATTCCTGGGCTTGAGCGCGAGATGCTGGAAAAGGCACCCGGTGATAAATTTACTGCGGTAATCGCACCAGAAGACGGTTACGGCGAGCAAAACCCGGAGCTGATCCAAACCATGCCGCGCAGTGCCTTTGGTGGTGTTGAAGAGTTATCTGTAGGAATGGCATTCCGTGCAGAGAGCACCGAAGGTCACCCGATTGAAGTCGAAATTATCGACATCGACGGCGACGAAGTCACTATCAATGGCAACCACCCCCTCGCCGGCGTTGAGCTGCACTTCGAAATTGAAGTTGTTTCTGTACGCGAAGCGACTGCCGAAGAAGTTGATCACGGCCACGTGCACTGATCCCATGATATGAAACGCCGCCAGCCGCGCGGCGTTCCCCCCTTCCCCAATGTCATTGCCAAACAACATCATCCTGTTTGATAGCATCTGCAACCTGTGCAATAGCTGGAGTCAACTAATACTCAAGCGCGACAGAGAGCAGCGCTTTACCCTGTGCCGAGTGCAGTCCAATGCAGGCCAGCACTTCCTTAAACAGCTGAACCTGCCGCTGGACACTTACCAGACCATGATTTTGCTGGAACGACATGGTGGCACTTACCAATCCTTTTACAAAAGTGAAGCGGCACTGAGAATTGCCAGCCGCCTACCACAACCCTGGCGTTTATTGGCCATTTTGCGCTACATTCCCCGCCCGGCAAGGGATTGGCTCTACGACTTGGTTGCTCGAAACCGCTATCGCTGGTTTGGTCAACGGGAAAGTTGCCTATTGCCGTGTGACGCTGACAAACAGCGGTTTTTGGAAGATGTACCTGAAGAGACCCCAGATGAGCTTGTCTGACCAGTATTTACAGCGATTTGGCGGCATTGCTCGCCTGTATGGCGATAAGGCCCTCGAAATTTTATCCTCTGCTCACATATTGGTGATCGGTATTGGTGGCGTAGGGAGCTGGACCGCAGAGGCCTTGGCGCGAAGCGGCATTGGCCAGTTGACGCTAATAGACTTGGATGACGTCTGCATCACCAATACCAATCGTCAGAGCCACGCACTCGCCGATACTGTAGGCCATATCAAGGTCGAGGTGATGGCAGAGCGCCTACGGCAGATTAACCCGGAGATTACAGTTCATACGGAAGAGGACTTTATCGCTAATGACAATTTCTCAGAGCTGATCAATCCTGATATACACCCTATCGATGTGGTGATTGATGCAATAGACTCCGCACGGGTAAAAGCCGCCCTGATCGCTTACTGTAAAGCCCGAAAAATACGCTTGATAACGGTTGGTTCCGCAGGAGGTAAGCGCTCCCCCGATCGCATTGAGTGCGCCGATCTCGGCCGTACAATTAATGATCCGATGCTGGCAAAAGTCCGCCAACATCTATACCGCTTTCACAACTTCCAGAAGAGTCGCAAGCGCCAGTTTGGCATCGATGCGATCTTTTCCACTGAAGCAATGGTATACCCGCAGCCAGATGGGCAAGTATGCCAGCAGAAGAGCGCTATGCAGGACGGTGTTAAATTAGACTGCAGTGGCGGCTTTGGTGCGGCAACTATGATTACCGGCACCTTTGGGTTTTTGGCCGCCAACCGGGCCATCGAGCGACTTCTCCAGGCAAAAAACTAAGCCGGGGTTAATTGAGCCCTCAGCTGATCGCGGTAGCGCCTGCTCACCGGGATCAGCTGGCCGCCAACCAAGTGAATACGCGCATCACCGCTCTCCAGGGGTTCAATCTCCGCAATAGAGTCCAAGCGCACAATATAGGAGCGGTGGATGCGAGCGAATGACCCTGGATCCAAACGCTCCAGTAACTTGGTCATAGTCTCTCTCAGGGGGTAAATTCTATCGCCCAGGTGCAGATTGACATAGTTGCCAGCAGCTTCCACCCATTCGATATCCTGCACATTAACCAGAAATTCTTTTCCCAGCTTTTTCACCAGAAGACGCTCCGGCCTTTCTACTGGCTCAGCAGCATCTCCCTCATCTGGCTCTTCTAGTAAGCGCGCCTCACCCTGTAAACGTACCAATAAGAAGCGGTACAAATAAACAGAGCTTAAAAGAGCGGCATAGGTTTGAATATCTTTGAGATATTCATAGAAAAATTCTACAGGCCAGTTACCAAAGTTATAGGAACCGTCATTAAGGTGGTAAATGACCGTCCTCATAAACACCATGCCGGAAACGTGGACCAAGGACCAAGGCAAAGTGAAAAATAAATGTATGGCCAAGTTCTGCCGAACTATCCCCTTGCGCAGGGGAAAATAATGATCAAGAAGCAATATCAACGGAAATAAGATTGCGATCATTAGGATACTGGTTCCCTCCCACACCAGAAATTCCCATGGCTGAAAAATAGAACCCCAGCGGCGGTGATCAAAGTATGCCAAAGCGAACTGAACAAGCCACTGGCCGACAAAAAACAACACCCAGAACCCCACCTCAAACTGTCGCCGGTGCGTCAAATACTGCTGAACCGTCATTGCTCCTGAACCAGTATAAAAATTCATCGGCAGTCTACCCCCGATTCACCCCCAAAAACCACCACTGGCCCCTAATACCCTACAAATCGGCACTTTGGGATAGCTAATGGCAAATACTAACGGGAGCATAGCAAGCGACTAAAACAGCCTCGAACGACGAAACCTATGCATTCAATAACACAGAGACGCCACGATATTGACGCCCTTCGTGTACTAGCCTTTGGCCTACTTATTCTCTACCACCTGGGAATGGCCTATGTCGCGGAATGGGGGTGGCATGTAAAAAGCAGCTACCAAAGCGAGCCACTACAACTGGTAATGCTAGCGGTTAACCAGTGGCGGATGCCGTTGTTGTTCCTGATTTCAGGTGCAGCCAGCTATTTTCTCTTCCACAAGCTGGGCACTGGGGATTACTTACTGAGAAGAATGAAACAGCTATTGATTCCGCTGGCATTTGGAATGCTGGTGGTGGTTCCACCCCAGGCCTACTATGAAGCGCTAAGCAACGGCATTATTGAGCCTGGATACTTATCATTCCTGCTGAAGTACTTCTCGTTCAGCCCCTGGCCAGAGAATGCCTTTGCTGGAAGTGAGTTTGGCCTGACCTGGAACCATCTGTGGTATCTACCCTATCTGGCATGCTACACCCTGGCCCTTATTCCTCTAGCCCTGTGGTTTAAACACCAACGGTGGCTGGGCCGATTCATGGAGAATATGAAATCTTGGCAACTGCTAATTCTACCGCTTGTACCCATGATGGTGTACGGCCTGGTCCTATTTCCGCGCTTTGGTGGGATAAACTATGCCGTCGTCGACGACTGGTACACCCATGCCAGATTTTTTACTTATTTCTTCTGCGGCTACTTGCTAGTCAGCAGTAGCGCCCCCTGGGAAATACTGGCAAGACTGCGCAATCGCCTGGTTATTGCAGCGCCCCTCACTTTCGCCCTATATCTATTATTTGATCGAGTACTACCTGATAGCAGTATTCCCGCCCAAAAAATACTGCTTTTTATTGTTATCTATACAAATCGATGGGTATGGCTCCTGGCTGTTTTAGCCTGCGCTTATCAATTTCTCAATAAGCAATTCCGTTGGTTACCCTATGCCACTGAAGCGGTTTATCCCTGGTATATCCTCCATCAAACCATTACCGTAATCGCTGTGTATCAACTGGGGCAACTCGCCCTGGGGGCCATCCTGGAGCCCTTGCTAGTATTATTAATCACTATTTTCGGCTGCTGGGCTTCATATGAATTTATCATCCGAAGAAACCCAGTTTTACGGCCGCTGTTTGGTTTAAAGCCTATTTCCAATATCGGGCCTATTGCGGTGGAGGCCCCCATACCCCGCTCCAGTTAAGTTAATGGGAGGTCTGCTCCACCAGATTCAAAGCACGTTGCAGCAATGCGTAAAAACCATTGCTGCGCGATTCACTTAAGTGCTTTCCGAGCCCCAGCTCAGCAAATAACAGGGAAAGATCTCTCTCTCTAATCTCAGTAGCCGTGCGGCCATCGATTTGTGAAAGTAATAACGCACCCAGGCCTTTTACAACCCGGCTGTCGCTTTCCAATCCAAAATAGTGCCTACCACCCTCTGTCCGGTGCGCTAACCAAGCTGCAGACTCACAACCCCGCACCAGGTTTTCCTCGGTACGTATCTCGGGCTTTCGGGCAATAGTTTTACTCCACAGCATTAATTCTCTATAACGTCCCTGCCAGTTGCGCTGGGAAACCAAACTCTCTAGCAATAACGAGGAAAAATCATCCCTGGCCCATTCATCACTCTGAATACTATCCCCCTGTTCAATTGACTTCTGGATCTCACAATACTCTTCCAGGGCCTGCAAAAAAGCCTGAATATCACTATCGGTATTGTAGGCTGCGACTGATGCTCGGACCGTCACCAAATCACCGCTCTCTTTACCTAACAATTGTGCACAGTGATGGCCTACTCTCACTGCAATATCGCGCTCGTCCAGCCAGTGCATTAAATCGGCAGCGCTACCATGAATAGGCACAAAAGAGACAATACCCAGATTGTGGCGCACTTGGCTGATAACCCTAAAATTGGGGGACGCTATCAGTTCGCGATGTATCCATCGCACCAATTTCTGCTCATGCGCCGCTATTGCGACCCTATCTTGCTGCTCAAGAAATTCCAGTGCCGCTCCAAGACCCGCTATTGCCGCCAGCGGAGAAGTGCCTGCCTCAAATTTGTGCGGCAAGCCTGCATAATGACTCGTTTCAAGTTCAACGTCGGAGATCATTTCTCCACCACCCAGCCATGGCGGCATAGATTCCAAAAGTGTTTCCCTACCGTATAAGAAACCAATTCCTGACGGGCCATAAAACTTATGAGCTGAGGAAACAAAAAAATCACAGCCAATTTTCTGCACATCAATCACTTCATGAGCTGCCAACTGGGCGCCATCAACAATCCACATCAAGTGCTTTCTGCGCAGCAATTGCCTCACCGCAGCCAGGTCCGGCCGCAATCCAAGTGCGTTGGAACCACCGGTCAGGGAAACAATCCTTGTGCGCTCATTCAGCACTTCTCCCAGGCGATCAAATTCCGGGACACCCGCTACATGGGGTACATAGCGCAAACTCAAATTGAAACGCTTGGCCGCCATCTGCCAAGGGATAATATTGGCATGGTGCTCCGCTGTTGAGATGACAATCTCGTCCCCAGCCTGCAACTCACTACACAGGCTGTGCGCCAACAAATTCAATGCCTCAGTAGCACCGCGACAAAATACAATTTCCCTTGTGCTGGCAGCATTAACAAACTGTGCCGCTTGGCGACGCACTCGCTCCACCATTTCTGTAGCCTTACGCGCCAGACGATGACTGGAGCGGTGCGTATTGGCATTGCTATGCACATAGTAATCGCGTACAGCATTAATCACTGCCTCTGGCTTCTGCGTCGTTGCAGCATTATCCAGGTATACCAACTCCTTATTCTCCTCTTGAGCAAAGAGGGGAAATGACTGCCTGAATGATTCAGCGGAAAAACTCATAGGGAAAATAACTTCTCAGTATTTCGACAGGTAGCATTGGCGATTTCCCGCACGGAAACTCCCCGCAAATCAGCCAGTGCTTGTGCAATTTTAGAAAGGTTTTCAGGGCTATTACGCATACCCTGCTGACCTGAAAGGGGCATATCCGGGGCGTCCGATTCAAGCAGTAAACTCTCCAGCGGCGCAAGTGACACAGCCCGTCGGGTTTTCGCTGCCCGTGGGTAAGTAATTGTTCCACCGATACCTAGATAGAAGCCGCGCTTCCAGTACTCTTGCGCCATTTGCTCACTGCCACTGAAAGCGTGGATCACACCTCCCCGGGGGAGCTTGAATTGCTTTAACAGCCTCAGGAGTTCATTGTGGGCCCGGTGAACATGCAGAATAATCGGCAGTTCATGGTTACTAGCAATCTCCAAATGAAGCTTGAGAATATCTTCCTGCTTATTCAAGTCAGTGCCGATAGAGGCATCCAAGCCACACTCTCCAACAGCGACACATGAGTATTTTTCAAGGCTCTCACTAAGCCGTACTCCCAACTCCATCAGGTTTTCCCGCCAGCGGGAATCTTGCGGGATTTTCTTCACCCACCAAGGGTGAACACCAGCAGCCATCATCCAACCGGGCTGTTCCGATACCAGAGCGCCCAACGACTGCCACTGAGCCTCGCAAACGCCGGGGATAATAACCCTATCTATTCCGGCATTGAGACATCTTTGCCACACCTGATCCCGGTCCAGAGAAAAAACCTCAAAATCAAAGTGGCAATGGCTGTCTATAAATTTCACTTGTGATACCCATTATTCGCGCGCATATTAGCATGAAGTCGCCTTTTCCTCTGGTACACCTGTGATTGAATCTCTTTTGCCGATCGCCCTTTTTGCTTTCTCAGCCAGTATTACACCGGGCCCTAATAACCTGATGATTATGTCCTCAGGACTCAATCACGGCATCTACAGTTCAACACCTCACCTACTGGGAATTTGGCTGGGATTTCCCGCCATGGTGGTTGCCATTGGCTTGGGACTGGGAACCGCCTTCAATCACTTCCCTTTTCTGCATGAAGTTATTCGCTGGGCAGGCATTGCCTATTTACTCTACCTGGCATGGATAATTGGTTCGACCCGGGAAATGGGTTCTGGAAATTCAAGCCAACCCCTGAGCTTTACCCAGGCGATGGCTTTTCAGTGGATCAATCCCAAAGGCTGGATTATGGCCACTGGAGCACTGGCTGCTTTCACCAGTCCCGGCACAGAAATATGGTCGGGAGTTGTTAAGGTTGCACTGGCATTTATCACCATTGGCGGGCCTTGTGTTGCCATTTGGCTATTCTTTGGCGTTGGGCTAAAACGATTCCTGACTGAACCACGCTACTTGCGAAGCTTTAACATTGCTATGGGATTGTTGCTTGCTGCAAGCGTTATCCCCTTGGCGCTCGAGGGGCTTACCCCCTTTGGCGCAGCCACCTGAAAGGTCTCTTCAACAGCTTAAGCTCGGGAGCCTTCAACTCCCGAGGCGCTCAGAGTTAGGAAAAACTAGCGAGACGCAGCCTGGAAACGGCTTACTGCACGAAGCTCGGCCGAGTCCTGTAACCAAACAATATCTTCAGCTTCTACTTGCTGCCCTGTTATCCCTGATAACTGATCACTGAGTACTTCTAGTCGGGTATTCTCATCGACGCCTTCCACCGGAAGTCGAATCCAGACCTGCCCCTCTTCGTCTGTAACCTCCGCAGGTGCCCCCTGTTCAGTGCGGCTTAAATGGCGATCAAACACCGAGCTGTGACCTGGCGGCAAATAAATAGTGCCATTGGTAATATCGACAGCGAAGGCCACTATGCCCGGCAGCAAGCCAAATAGCAGGCCTGCGCCGTCCAAGATTACGACCGCAGGATCAACTCGCCCACCCGCCTGCCCTTTGCGCTCCGGGTACAGGAAATAGCCACAGGCGCTCAGATTCATCACTGTTACAAGCGCAGCGGATGCCACGATACTTCGTTTAATCACTCTATTCATGGTGTCACCTCTCACGAAAGCCCCCTATGCGGAGCTATTACTTGTTCTTTCTATTCCCACTAATGCCATGGGATCTATTCTCTATCTGTACAAATTCACGTCAGATAGCCCTGAGACAAAAAGATCATCAAATTTACGCCGATCGAAACGTTCGTACAACATCAAGCAGGCTCGATTGCCTAAACTTTAACCAGCACTTGCTGCGGGATGTTAAGGAGATTTACTAATTTCTGACAGTGTGGAGTGACGCACTTGTGATCTGACCGGGCAGTAAGCAGTCGCCTGGGGTCCGACACCGGAAATTTCAGGGAGCAGTAGTCGTAGCAGGTGCCGCCAGGGATTGGCTAAAGCACGGTATCCTTATCGATGCCGTGCTTTTCTATTTCACTAAATAAAGGAGATTTCGTCCTATCGCACCCAAAATTGGCGAGATCCCCTACCTTTCTTCCTGGAAAATTCCCCCTACCGCTGTATCCTGCGCCCAAGAACAAGAGTGGAGCTCTCTACATGTATATCAGCAGCGCCTTTGACAGCGGCAATATCGAAGTTATCAATACCGACAGCAATCCAATTGAGCTAGCAATCCGTCAGGACAACAATTCTGACTTCTACCAATGGTTTCACTTTCGTCTGGAAGGCGATATTGGCACCAGCTATCCCTTGCGCATCGTTAATGCCGGCAAATCCGCCTACCCGGAAGGCTGGGAAAACTACCGCATCTGTGCCTCATACGATCGTCAAAATTGGTTCAGAATTGGCGCCAACTACGACGGCAATACTCTGGACTTCACTGTAACCCTGGATGAACCCAGCATCTATCTCGCCTATTTCGCCCCCTACTCCTGGGAACGCCACCTGGATCTGCTCGCTTGGGCGCAGAGCCACGACCTGGTCAAACTGCAAACTCTCGGTAAAACCCTTGATGAGCGCGATATGACCATGCTCACGGTTGGCAATGCCGACACCGCGAAACATCGTGTTTGGATGATTGCCCGCCAACACCCAGGAGAGAGCATGGCGGAATGGTTTGTTGAGGGCTTCCTGGAAACCTTGCTCGACCATGCCAACCCTACTGCGCAAAGCTTGCTGGCAGATACCGTATTTTATGTAGTACCCAATATGAACCCCGACGGCAGCGTTCGCGGGCATCTGCGCACTAACGCTGCGGGCGCCAACCTGAACCGCGAGTGGCTCAACCCCACAATGGAGCGCAGCCCGGAAGTCTTTTTAGTCAGGGAGAAGATGCTGGAGCTAGGCGGGGATATCTTCCTGGATATTCATGGTGATGAAGCCCTGCCCTATAACTTTGTTGCGGCTTGTGAAGGTATTCCCGGCTATGACGAACGCCACGCCAAGCTGGAAGAGACATTTAAGCAAGCTTATGAGGCCGTCAGCCCCGACTTCCAAACGGAGCATGGATATGAGCTGGATAAACCCGGCGAAGCAAATTTGACAATTGGTACCGCCTGGGCTGGACATCAATTCCGCACCCTGGCTCTAACATTGGAGATGCCGTTTAAAGACAATGATGACCTCCCCGACTTGATCGAAGGATGGTCCCCGGCGCGAAGCCAACAACTCGCTCGCGATATTCTTTTCCCAATTCGCGAAACGCTAAAAACTATGTCTTAATCAGCCCAAGAGCCCCTAGCTTAAAGAGCCAAGGGGCTTTTGCCGACCAAGACTTAGTAAACAGGCTTTTCTATAAACCAAATTATATCGATATGATTAGCCTGCTGACGGCTAATATCCCCGCTTTCAGTATCCAACCAAATTACATCTAGCTCCCCTGAAGAACTTAACTTCGCTCCCCATACCATACTGTTTGAAGTAGGTGGAACCATACCTAATTTTGAAAATTCATCTGATCCGAGATGATGAGGCAACTGCGCAGTAATTTCTCCCCCATTAGATATATGGGCAACAACAGGTATTGCTTGCTCTGCCTCAATAACTGTTCTCTTTTCGGTCTCGGTATTAACACTACCTAACCAACTAATTCGTACTGCTAACCTTCTGCGTATAGCATCCAATAGATTAGAGATCCCTCCAGCAACAACCCTTCCACTATGGTCTTTCTGAAAAGCAACTTCCCAGTTTCGTTTTGGGGGAGTAGTGAAACACCAAACTGAATGTACACGGTCGCTATCTACCCTATTAGAGTGCTCAAAACGCCCTAGTAAAATACCTCGGCTATCTAGTAAACCGTGCCACCGCCCAAACTCAGAAGAAAGCTCTATCCTTGTATCATTAATTCTAGGAACCTGCCGATGAACAGACTGAACTTTTGTTGCCACTTCTCCAGACATAACAGTTGTAAACTGCGCGTCAGACCAATGTGTAAGATCAGACTCTTTATCTCCATTAAAATCCAAATCCCACCCTACTCGTATTGGCACTCCACTTAAGGCAACCCTGGATAGTTCTTTTTTAGAGCCCGCCACTACCACACCATCAAAGTCGACCTCCAAAATAGGATCGTTACAGCTTGCCATCTGTTCAGCATTAACCTCAATCGCCCTTGCTAAAAAGAAAGTCAAAAGTAGCCAACTTTTACTTTTCATCACTATCACCCATGCATACTTTATTTGCCATTGTCGCCTTTAAATGTTACCCACTAAAGAGCTGTTATATTTATACCCCAGCAGTAAGCCCCCTCATCTAAAGAAGGGATAAAAGCAGCATTTTATGAGTTGAATTGACTTTCTATGGTTAGTTTACGCAAGCCTTTACCCTTTTTCTTTTGCCATCTTCAATAAAGCAAGCACAGCCAAAAAAAGAAGAAAAGTAAATACAACCAACCCCCACATCACCGACTGAAAAGCCTGGGCAAAAGCCTCATTAAACATGTTAGCGATGCGACTGTGCAGAGCAGCAGACACCCCAATTGCGCCACGCTCTATCCTTTCAGGATTAATCAGCAATGCATCGATATATTTTTCCAGTGCACTGGTAATCTGCACCCCACTTTCCTGCAATTGATTTAGCAAACTCTGTTTTTCCATTATTCGGAATACAGTACCCACTACAGCCAAACCAAGTGCTGCGCCTATGTTTTGTATGCCCCACAACATACCGGTTGCTATACCTGCACTATTAGGTGGCAAAGCGCCAATAGCGATTGGGGCTGTCGCACTAAATACAAACCCCCAAGCCACACCGAAAGGTATAAAAGCCAGCAAAAGCGTCGAAAAATTGGTATCCACTGAGAATTGTGTCATTACGATTGCCGCAATCAAAATACATATGACACCAATTAAGATTGGAGCCGCAGGTGCGGAATTGGCCGCCATTCTGCCCGCCACAGGAGATACCAAAGCCATCACCAAGGTAATAGGGAGCAAAATCAAGCCGGACATTACCGTTGTATCCTGACGCACAATATGCAAATAAAATGGCAATAAAAAGAAAGCAGAAATGAGAAATATCAACAAGCTGAAATTAGTTAAAACACAAGCGGAAAATAGCGAATTCTTAAAATAGGCAAAATGGATCAACGGTTGCTCCAGTTTTCGCTCAACACGAAAAAGGGCAATAAAACTTAATATAGAAATAACCAGTAACAACAGTATCGGCCAGCTCAACCAACCCACTTGCGCCCCTTCAACTACTAACACCACTAGCGAACCCACACTAAGCGCAAGGAGCATCATTCCACGCCAATCAATATAACTTTTTTCTTTATCTAAATTTTGCGGGCTCCGCATCACAAAAAGACCAAGCACCATACTAACCAACACAAAGGGGATATTAATAAAAAAGATCGACCTCCAAGATAAATACTCACATAGGACCCCACCCAATACCGGACCAAGAGCAAAGCCGACAGCCAATACCGACATCCACCATCCCATTGCAAATCCGGCTTCTTTTTCTACAAAAGTGTGGGACAGCAAAGCAATATTATTCGGCACGATTATGGCAATGGAGACACCTTGAAAGGCCCGCCAGACAATTAACCAAAGTGGATCCTCAGCCAATCCCGCGAAAAGGGAGCTAACTGCAAGTAATACCCATCCAATATTGAGCATCTTCAGGGAGCCCACAATATCCCCCAATCTCCCCATACTGGCCATCAGGATACATAGCATCAACATAAATATATTCATAACCCACTGGGCTTGAATAAAGGATGCACCTAAACTTTGCTGGATTGTCGGCAGTGCAATACTGACAATGGTGTAGTCCAACCCCAATATAAAGGTGGCTGGAAAGGAGCCAAGCAAAACAACCCACTTATTCATTAGTCGCATAATTCCCCTTATGCAGCTTGTTAATTAAAGCAAGGAAAGATCCTGAATAATTTATCGGCATTTATTGCTGAGAGAGCTACACAATCCATCCATTAACAATAGAATTAAGATGTCGCCAGAAAACAACAAGAAACCAACCCTCATCACATAGACAAAAAAGTCCAATTCGTAGTAAAAAGCAAAAATAATAAAACGGTACCTTAAGGCACCGCACACCAATAAAAATTAAAAAATATTCACTAGCGTCTACTGCAAAGGTAGCGCATCTACTCAGTCCGGAGAAAAATAATGAAACACACTATCAGACAGATGATCCTATCGATTCTATTTGTACTTTCCTTCGCCTCTCCCCCCCTTTGGGCCGATAGCATTTCTGATTTCCAAAACAGCTGGACAGGCACAGCCTTGGATCTACAGCGTCAAATAGACAACCACACTCCCATGAGTGAAAACAATATTTTGGGGACACACAATTCTTACAACTCAGAAGTGTATCGCGCCTGTAACTTCTCAGTGGGATGCCGCTACCTGGACCCTCAACAGGAGCATTCCATAAAAGATCAATTGCGCATGGGAGCTCGCTTTATAGAGCTGGATGTCCATTGGACAACGAAAATGGAGAGCCTTTTTTCCTACCCAAAAAGATTACTTCTGTGCCATGGGCTCTGCAGCATCAATGATAAGTATGCGACTGAAGGATTTAACGAAATAAAGGACTGGCTAAATGACAGCGCCAATCAGGACGAAGTCATCATTTTATATATCGAGGACCACTCTGATGGGCGCCATCAAGATCTCTACAACCAAATAACCGATCGATTCGGGGATAAGATTTTCTACAGCGGCGGCTGCCAGAGTATTCCCAGCAATCTGACAAAAAATGATGTGCTTGCTGCAGGGAAACAAGTCGTCGTATGGAAAGATAGCGGCTGCTCTGGAAATGGTGACATGAAGAACATGGCCTTCACCGGATTAGGGGAAATCGGTCGAGTGTGGGAAGACAGCACCACTATTGGCACCATAGGGGAAATTTTTAGCGGTGGTATTGAACGAATCACAGCCGATGATGTTCGCAATGGCTTTGCTATAGGTCACAACATAATCAACCTCGATAATATGAATACGACTGATGGCCGCATCGCTGCAGCTATTTGGTCATGGGATCAGAATGAGCCAAATAACTTGAACAATGAGGACTGCGCCATGCAGTGGGGCAACGGGCGCTGGAATGATGCCAACTGCAGCAACCAATATAGCTTCGCATGTAAGAACACGGCTGACGGTAGCTGGCTGGTCAGCGCCTCCACAGGCCCATTCTCTTATGGTGCCGGGGTGTGCCAGGCACTGGGCAATGACTATGTGTTTTCCGCCCCCACCAATAGCCAGGACAACCAAGCCCTTAAAAATGCCAAGGAAACCACTGGCTATGACAAGGTGTGGATTAACTATCAGGACCAGATAACTGAGGGCCAGTGGCAGCACAATTAACCTCAAAAATCTCGACTTGAAGATTTAGACTGGATAGGAGGTTAAACCCGAGCCTCCTATCCAAGGCGAATTTTATTGAACCCTCTCAAACACAAACCCTGTCACCATATTCAACTAAATTACCAAAACGGGAATATAGCTCTGAGCCCAGTCACACTCTACTCTCCACTGATCGCTGATATGTCGTTAGTTAAGACAAGATCAGGCATAATCTGCCTCCTAACAAGACTGTCAGGACAAAATTATGCGAATTCCTACCACCTGGCGCCGCCTTGGCTTGGCTATAGCCATCGGCGGTGTTATCAGCGGTTGTAGCAAGGGCAACGAAGAAGTCAGCTCACAAGCGCACTCCCATAAAGAACATATCGAGCACAGCACTGAAAAGCTCGATCTAGAAGCTGCTGAGAAGGCACAAATTGATACTGTCGCTGCCGACCTGCACAAGCATGTCGCCGTATTGGCCTCCGATGAATTCGAAGGCCGCGCTCCCGCCAGTAAAGGTGAGGAGCTGACGGTAAACTATCTGGCAGAGCAATTTAAGGCGCTCGGACTTACCCCTGGTGCTGTAGATTCCGACGGTAACCCCAGCTGGTTCCAGGAAGTCCCCATTGTAGAGATGGATATTCAATCCACCCCCCTTACTATTCAGGGCGAAGGTGTAGGCCAGGTTCTAAAACCGATTGACGACATGGTCGCGTTTACCCAGCGCCAAACCAGCGCATCCAGCCTTAATGAGAGCGAATTGGTTTTTGTCGGTTACGGCATCGTAGCTCCAGAAAACAACTGGAATGACTACGCAGGTCTGGATATGGAAGGCAAAACCGCAGTCATTCTGGTGAATGACCCCGGCTATGCCACCCAAGATGAGGCTCTATTTAATGGCAATGCCATGACCTACTACGGTCGCTGGAGCTACAAGTTTGAAGAAGCTGCCCGTCAGGGCGCCGCAGGGGCCATTATTGTCCATGAGAATGGCGCTGCCGGTTACCCCTGGGAAGTAGTGAGCGGCTCCTGGTCTGGCGCCCAGGTAAGCCTTGAAGCAGAAAACAAGAATATCGATCGCGTGGCGATTGAGGCCTGGATCACCAACCAGGCAGCGAAGGATCTGTTCCAGGCAGCAGGTCTCGACTTGGCCGAAGAAATGGCAGCGGCAAAAGCATCGGGATTCAAGCCTAAGTCACTGGAACTCAAAGCCAGCATCGAACTCAGCAACAGCCTTGAGAAGTCCAACTCTCGCAATGTTATTGCTAAGTTACCCGGCAAAAAGTACGCAGATGAAACCATTGTTTACACTGCCCACTGGGACCACTTAGGGGTCAACCGAAACGCTTCTGGCGAAGACCATATCTTCAATGGCGCAGTGGACAATGCCACCGGCACCGCTGGACTACTTGCTCTTGCAGCCCAAGCAGTAAAAGAGGATCAAGCTGATCGCTCCCTAGTATTCGTTGCAGTAACTGCTGAAGAGTCCGGTTTACTCGGCTCCAAATACTATGCCGCCAACCCAGTTGAACCTCTGGAAAAGACAGTTGCCGGCTTTAACTTTGACGCTATGAATGTCTTGGGCCCCACCAAAGACATCACCGTCGTAGGCTTCGGCAGCAGCGAGCTGGAAAATCTCTTAGAAGCAGCCGCCAAAAAGCAGGGCCGCTACCTGGCTGCTGAAGAGCACCCGGAACGCGGCTACTTCTATCGCTCAGATCATTTCAGCCTGGCAAAAGAAGGCGTGCCAATGCTGTATTTTGATTCTGGTAGCGAAAACCATGAGCACGGCCGGGAGTGGGCACAATCCAAGGACAAGGAATATCTCAGCCAGCACTACCACAAGCCCGGAGATGAATACGACTCCAACTGGAACCTGAAAGGCGCCGCTATGAACTTGCAGCTGGGCCTACAATTGGGCCTGAAGCTGGCAAACAGCCGCGACTGGCCCAACTGGTATGAAGGCAATGAGTTCCGCGCTATTCGCGACGCCAGTGCCGAAAGCCGCAAATAACCAAGCAGGATAAACATCCCGCTCTTCCTTGGTGGCACCTCCTCGGTGCCACCAAACTTCCCTCCCCAAACATCAACCCTGCATTAGCTGCAGGTGCCTCTCCGTGAATCGAAACCAATAAAAAAGCCCCACTGTCTCCAGCAGGGCCTTTTATGCGGTTGAACTCTTTAGCTAAATAGCGACTTAAGCAGCGCTAGTAGCCTCAAGCTTTTTCAGCTCTTCATCGCGAAGTTCACGGCGCAAGATTTTGCCCACATTAGTTTTGGGCAAGTCCTCACGGAACTCAACATGCTTCGGCACTTTATAAGCCGTCATATGCTCACGGCAGTAGGCGACAACTTCATCTTCGGTCAAAGATGGATCAGCCTTCACCAGGAAGAGCTTCACCTGCTCACCACTTTTCTCATCCGGGATACCAATAGCGGCAGCTTCAGTGACCTTCGGATGCGCGCTGATCACGTCTTCAATTTCATTGGGATATACATTGAAGCCGGACACAATAATCATGTCCTTCTTGCGATCCACGATTTTGATGTAACCATCATCCTGAATTACGGCCATATCGCCGGTATTCAACCAACCTTCACTGTCGATGGTATCCGCTGTCGCTTCCGGACGCTGCCAGTAGCCTTTCATCACCTGAGGTCCGCGCACGCACAGCTCGCCAGGAGAGTTGTTTGGCAGGTCATTGCCATTCTCATCGACAACCTTGACCTCAGTACCGGGAACAGGAACGCCCACTGTACCCAGCTGAACACCGTCAGTGGGGTTAAATGAAACAACCGGGGAGGTTTCAGTCATACCGTAACCTTCCATGATCATACAACCGGTCATTTCCTCCCAGCGCTTAGCCGTATCGCGAGTTAACGCCATGCCACCAGAAGCTGTTGAGTGCAATTTGCTGAAGTCCAGTTCAGCAAAATCCTTGTTGCGCATCAGGCCATTGAACAGGGTATTGAGCCCAACAAATCCAGTGAAACGCAGGCCTTTCAGCATCTTCACAAAACCCGGAATATCCCTCGGGTTGGGTACTAACAACGAGTGGTTGCCCGTGGAGAAAAGGCACATGCAGTGGATGGTAAATGCGTAGATATGGTAAAGAGGCAAAGGTGCAATATAGAACTCCTCACCTTCTTTCATACCACTGGCAAATGCGATACGAACCTGCTCCATATTCGCAACCAAATTACCATTTGTCAGCATTGCCCCTTTGGCAACTCCGGTAGTACCGCCGGTGTACTGCAGAACCGCAATATCTTCTTTGGTGCGCTCAACATCCTTATGAGGACGCTCAGCGCCTTTTGCCATGGCATCGCGAAAGCTAACCTCATTGGCAAAAGAAAATTCAGGCACCATTTTCTTAACGTACTTTGCCACACTGTTGATCAAGGTACGCTTCAGCGGACTGTGCAGATCCGCAATCTCAGTAACAATAACTTGTTTTACATCAGTTTCAGCAACCACCGCAGCAGCGGTATCGGCAATATTCGCCAGTACTATCAGAGCCTTGGCCCCTGAGTCATTCAGCTGATGCTTAAGCTCGCGCTGCGTGTACAGCGGATTGGTATTTACTACAACCAAACCTGCGCGCAGTGCACCAAAAACAACTACCGGGTACTGCAGCACGTTGGGCAGCTGGACAGCGATGCGATCGCCGGGCTTCAAGTCGGTATGATTTTGTAAATAAGAGGCGAATTTTCCACTTAGCGTGTCAATATCATTGATTGAAAGTGTACGCCCCAGGCATGTGAAAGCCGGCCGGTCACCGAATTTGGCGCAAGCGCCTTTAAAGACATCAAGTATGCTGCGATCAATGTCCAACTCTCTTCTCCCATTCCTGATTGTTGTCGTCGCTTGCCCACAACTTCCGTCTCCATAGGCGAAAGCTGCCATATCTCTTGGCGAGCGAGAATTTATTTATTGTTTGTAGTATCTTTGAGACGGTGAAAAAGAAGGGTTTAAAACCTCTCTTTACCGATCTCCCTCTTCACTATTCGCAGGAAATAAACCTGCCAATGCTGCGGCCAATTCGCGATTTCCAGAATATTGAACATCCCCCAAAAGGAAGGCGTGACGCCCACTTAATTGACCGTCCAATATAGCACTGAGAGTGCTGTTTTCCATTTCCAATGTTAGTTCTGGATTATCAGTCTGACCAAATTCGGAAATCACTTTGTAATTTTTAGATACTTCGGTGACATAAACATAGAAGTCACAGGCATCTGGCAGCCGGAACTGTACCCGAGCCAGCGGGTACGAACAAGCTAAGTGACACAGGCGCTCTTGAACTGAATCCGGCAATTGCATCGGAAATTCTCCGTTTAAGCCGCTTTATTACTCACAAAAAAACCGCCGGCATTTGCCGGCGGTTTTCATTTCAGAGCGGGATCAGAATGCAAAATGCTCGGCATCCAATTCCATCAAGTTGCCTGCTCCACTCAACATGGACGTTGCGTGGCTGGAAGTGCGAGGAAGGATACGCTCGAAGAAGAAACGCGCGGTAGTAATTTTCGCCTTGTAGAAATCTTCTTCTCCAGTGCCCGCTGCCAGTTTTTCATTGGCAACTTTAGCCGCCTGTGCCCACAGGAAGGCCAGCACGGTGTAACCGGAGAACATCAGGTAATCTACAGAGGCAGCACCGACTTCGTCTGGGTTTTCCATAGCTTTGCCGCCAACGTGCAAGGTCAGGTCGCCCCACTGCTTGTTAAGCTCCTGCAATTTAGCAACGAAAGGCGCCAGTGCTTCGTTATCAATTTCCGCCTGGCAGAATTTGTGAACCTGCTTGGTGAAACCGCGCAGCAATTCACCCTGGGTCATCAGAACCTTACGGCCCAACAGGTCCAGAGCCTGTATACCTGTGGTACCTTCATAGATAGTGGAGATACGCGCATCACGAACGTTCTGCTCCACGCCCCACTCGGCAATATAACCGTGGCCACCGAAGCACTGCATACCCAGGTTGGCAGATTCAAAACCGGCTTCAGTCAAAAACGCTTTTGCAATCGGCGTCAGGAACGCCAGCATATCGTCAGCGGCTTTCTTCGCGTCAGCATCGCCTTTGTGAGTGATATCAACCAGCTGTGCGCACTTAACAACCAGCATACGACCACCTTCAGAGAAGGCTTTCTGGGTCATCAGCATGCGGCGCACGTCAGGGTGAACAATAATCGGGTCAGCCGGGCCTTCCGGGTTTTTCACGCCGGACAGAGAACGCATTTGCAGGCGATCTTTTGCGTAAGCCAGGGACTTCTGGAAACCGATCTCGGAGTGAGCCAGGCCTTGCAGAGCAGTGCCCAGGCGCGCAGTATTCATAAAGGTGAACATGTAGCTCAGGCCTTTATTCTGCTCGCCGATCAGGAAGCCTTTAGCACCGTCAAAGTTCAGCACTGCAGTGGCGTTGCCGTGAATACCCATTTTGTGCTCAAGGGAGCCACATACCACGCCGTTGCGCTCACCGGCAGATCCGTCAGCGTTCGGCAGGAACTTGGGTACGATAAACAGGGAGATACCCTTGGTGCCAGCAGGTGCGTCTGGCAGGCGGGCGAGTACGATATGAACAATGTTGTCAGTCATGTCGTGCTCACCGGCGGAGATAAAGATCTTGGTGCCGGTAATCGCGTAGGAGCCATCGTCATTTGGCTCGGCCTTGGTGCGCAGAATACCCAGATCGGTACCGCAGTGAGGCTCGGTCAGACACATAGTGCCAGTCCAGCTACCTTCAACCAGCTTGGTCAGGTAAACCTGCTTCTGCTCTTCAGTACCGTGCTCTTCCAGGGTGTTCATGGCACCGTGGGACAAGCCGGGGTACATGCCCCAGGACCAGTTGGCGGTGCCAACCATCTCGCTCATGATAGTGCCGAGCGAGGGCGGCAGGCCCTGGCCACCGTACTCAGGATCGTGGGGCAGCGCAGCCCAGCCACCCTCTACAAACTGCTGGTAGGCTTCTTTAAAGCCTTCCGGAGTAGTAACTTCACCGTCTTTCCAGGTGCAACCTTGCTGGTCGCCAATTTGGTTCAGCGGTGCAATAACGTTTTCACAAAACTTTGCACCCTCTTCCAGGATGGCATCCACGACATCAGGAGTAGCCTCCTCATATCCAAGTGACTCATAATGCTTTTCTGAGTCCAGCATCTCGCGCATTACGAAACGCAAATCACGCAGTGGCATTTTGATATCGGTCATCCTGATAACCTCAATTCGCTTATGTTTGGGACCGGAGGCAAAACCATCCAGTCATATTTATGACTAATTTCTAAGATTGGTTCATCATAGTAGTAAGCGAGCAGCCCCCTCTATGGCCAAACCCGTCCAAAGCGGTGACAAATCGAGGCGAGAGGATGAAAAAAGGTGACTGGCCCAGTCAAATATCCAGGCCAGCTGCGGCGCGACCACCCCGGCGATACTCGCCTGGCGTAATTCCTGTCCATTTTTTGAAGGCGCGGAAGAAAGCACTGGATTCATCGAACCCAAGCATCTCTGCGATCTGCCCATTGGAAAGATCCGGGCAGCTCAGGTAGTGGAAAGCCGCTTCCATCCGACATTCGTCTTTGAGCTTCTGGTAGGAGGTGCCCTCCTGCTGAAGGCGACGGCGCAACGTGGTGACCGACATATTGAGCCTCTCCGCCACCGCCTCAGCGGCAGGCATGGACTCACTCACGTCCCGGTTCAAAATGGTTTTCACTTTGGTCTTGATACTATTGGCACTGCCGTCGCTGATCACCAGGTGGTAAGGAGCGGTGCGAATAAAGTCCTCAACCATCTGCGGGCTTTGCACCACAGGGTATTCCAGGTAGCGGGTATCATATTCGAGCGCATTAAACGGCTGCTCAAATAACAACTCATTGGCCTCACTCTGCGCGAGACTGCGAAACTCTTCCGGGCAAGCAAATGAGAAGTGCAACCTGGCCAGCGGAATCTCCCGCCCTGCCAGCCAGCAATAAAACCTGTGCCAAACCGCTAGAGTTGTACGCACCACACTGGGGCTCGTGTTATTCAGCAGCTGCTCAAATTCGCCCTTGCCCAGCGAACTGATCCCGCAAATTTCAACCCGCTCGCGCCCATGGCCACCTTCTCCGAGTACCGGCTTCACCTTAAAACCTCGGCAGATTTCCATAAATTCGGCACAGAGCGTAATCGCCTGGCGGAGGGTTGCACAATTCACCACCGCCAGACACAACAAGCGAAAAGACCCGGAACGGACCCTTCCACCGCTAAGCATGCCAAACCACTCATTTTGCGCCAGCCACATCACGCGCTGGTACAAGCGGCCATACTTTACTGCTGAAAATGCGGATACGCCCTGCAATTCAGACTCATCGATATCGACAGAAGCCAAAAGCTCCTTGCGATCACACCCGTGTTTGGTCGCCTCTTCGAGCAGTCGCTCGAGGTAGGCGATAGGGATGCGAATATCCTCTTCCGTTGACGCCATCTATTATTTACGCCTGCGCAACCAATTCAATAAAGCCCCGCACCCAAACGCCAGAGCAATGATGACAAGCAATATCACCAACAGAAGAATGAAATAGGTGACAACATCCTTAACGGGCAGGTCCCAGCTGTAGACTGCCGCCACTACAAAGGCGACACAGGCGAGGACACTGGTAATAAAGGAGCGGCGACTTCTTTTAGCCATGACGATCTGGATACATTGATTTTCAAAACAGGTGAGACTGCCACATTTTGTGGCGCTACCATTGTATTGTCGGCACCCAGTACCGACGCGGCGTCGAATCGTGAGGGATTGGCCGGTTCCTGTCAACGCCGCAGGAGGCACCAATGAGCAGAAGAATGCTGGAACCAGAGGATCGAGCCACGCTGATAAGGCTTTTGCACTGGCTTATGTGCCTGACCGCCATTATATCCTTAATACTGTTGGGAATCGCCTTTTTTGCCCCTAGCTAATCAACCCACCCTTAGCCAAATGGGCGGGGTCTAACAATTCCTCAAGCGTTTCTCTATCCAGGTCCGTCATTTCAACAGCAACATCCAGCACTGGCCTACAGCTGGCATAGGCGGCCTTGGCAATCTCCGCCGCTTTCAGGTAGCCAATCACTGGGTTAAGGGAGGTCACTAAAATGGGGTTGCGGCCCAGGGTTCCCTCAATATGCGCCCGATTCACCGCGAAACTGGCAACGGCTCGATCAGCCAGTAGGGTCGATGCATTCGCGAGCAGGTTAATACTTTCCAGCAGCGTACTGCCGACTAAAGGCAACATAACATTCAATTGAAAATTGCCGCTCTGTCCTGCCACGGTCACTGTGGTGTCATTACCCATCACCCGGGCACAAACCATAGTAACTGATTCGGCAATAACCGGGTTCACTTTGCCCGGCATAATGCTGCTCCCTGGCTGCAAGGCCTCCAGGGCGATTTCGGAGAGACCAGCAAGGGGACCACTGTTCATCCAACGCAAGTCATTGGCAATTTTCATCAGGGAAACTGCCAACACCTTGAGCTGCCCGGACAATTCCACCGACGTATCCTGACTGGAAATTGCGGTAAAAAAGTTCTCTGCCGGGCGAAACTGATGAGATGTGTGGGCGCTGATTTTTTGCGCGAACAGCTCGGCAAAATCCGGGTGAGCATTGAGCCCGGTGCCAATCGCCGTACCGCCTTGAGCCAGCTGGGCAAGCCGAGGCATTACCGCGCGAATTCTCTCCCGGCACGCTTCTATTTGTGCAGCCCAGCCTCCAACTTCCTGCGCCATTGTCATAGGCACTGCATCCATCAGATGGGTGCGACCGGTTTTTACAATACTTTCAAGTTCCGTGGACTTGTCGCACAAGCCAGTGTGCAAATGGCGCAACGCAGGCAGCAGGGTGTCGCGCACTGCAAGCAGGGCGGACACATGAATTGCGGTGGGAACCACGTCATTACTGCTCTGACTCATATTCACGTGATCATTGGGGCTGATGGTTTGATCACTGTGCTTTTCTGCAAGGTGGGCGAGCACCTCATTAACGTTCATATTTGAGCTGGTACCAGAACCTGTCTGGTAAATATCGACAGGGAAATGAGTGGCATACTCCTCATCACCGAGACTGTCGCAAGCATTGATAATGGCCTCAGCCTGCGCTTTATCCAACAACCCCAAGTCCCGGTTGGCCTCCGCAGCAGATTTCTTTATCAGCACAATGGCGCGGATAAACTCTGCCGGCAAGCCGTGACCACTGACAGGAAAATTCTCCACGGCGCGCTGGGTTTGCGCGCCATACATCGCCTCAGTCGGCACCTGAACTTCACCCAGGCTGTCCTTTTCAGTGCGGAATTTGCCACCCATTTCACTCTCCCCAGATGCGCTTAATGCATCGACAGAAGGTTATTTAGCCGCTGCAGCCCTACTCGACCACGACGGTAATTTTCTTGGACATCACAGGCTCTTTATGTGGCACATGCATATAGTTGCCCAGAACCAGTTGTAGCGTATGCTTGCCGGGCGGCAAGGTAACTTGAGTCTCGGTTTGCCCGCCGCCAAAGTGAATGATGTTCTTACTCGCCGGCAAAGGCTTGCTCATATCCGGCATATCATCCACATCAATCAGCAGATGATGGTGGCCGGTATTCTCTTGATTGGTACCCGCCGGTGCCACACCCATACCAGACAAACCAAACTTCACCGTAAATGTCTGGGGCACCTTCTCTCCATCCTTCGGCGAGATAATATAGACCTTGGCATCTGCTGGGGCCTTACTGCTCATATCCATTTTGCTTTCGTGCTCGGACGCATGTAACAGCGGCGATAGCATCAGTGCGCTGGCAAACAGCAGAGAACTGGATTTAATCATGTGTATTCCTTCCTGATAGGGCGCCCAGATCGCGCCAATTCTTATAATCTGGCTTTACAGCTTCTCGGCCGCGGCATCTTGGTACCGTTCGGCAAAGACACTTTAACAGACCAAAGTTTCAGTTCCAGAGACTATCAGGGAATATAGTTGCGGAAAGAAAAAGAGAGATAGGATTTGTGACAGGGCTGCTTATTTAAATCTGCTTTGCGGCAATTAGGCAAGAGAAGGCCCGGGCCAACCGGGCCAGAAAAATCAGATACTCACCCTACCCTCTTGGGTCCATTCGCAGCGAACCTGCATATCGCCACTGCCAGGCTCGTGATAGAGGCCAGCGGACTCCCAGCTGAAAGAGTGAACGCCGGAAAGCTCAGTTTCCAAATGCACAGTTGCCGAAACCCAATACATACTCTTCAGCAACTCTTCAAACTTCTGTATCCACAAATCCCACTCGTATTCTACCGCCCGATAGGAAGCGCCAAAGTGGATAACATCGGTTTGGTACTGAGATTGCTTCACCTTAATGGTGGGAATAGCAAACATATCCCGGCACAGGAATGGCCATTCATCAGCACTGGGCAGAGCGAGCACAGCATTGCGGTTCACCCTGCGCCGATCGCTGCCGCCAGCGAGGCTATTGCTGTCTTTGATACATCCGTAAACGATGGATTCCTGATCGCCCTGAAGCATTAATTCCATTCCTTACCACAGTGCCACTGGACATCAGGTACCCAGGGCAAAACAGATCTAAGGCATCAACTTTAACGGCGAAGCGACCAGAAAGCCACAAAACAAAACACGAACCTGCAAAGTGCTCAAAAGTTCGGCTATTCAGTTACTAATGGTGCCCCGCCTAAAATACCAAGACTAAATCTCAAAGCCCCTTTCGCGCAGCATATCCAGAAGCGCCTCTTCATCCATAACCGTGATACCCAGTTCCTGCGCTTTGGTCAATTTTGAGCCGGCGCCTGGCCCAGCAACCAGAGTGCCGGTCTTGGCGGAAACACTTCCTGCGACTTTCGCACCCAGCCTCTGTAAGTAGTCTTTTGCTTCACTGCGGGACAGGGTTTCCAGTTTGCCGGTAAGCACCCAGGTTTCCCCTGCCAGGGGCTGATCCTGCTCGTCACTCTCCTCCGCTTGCCAATGCACACCCGCCTGCTGCAGTGCCTCCACCTCTTCTTGGGCATGAGGTTGCTGAAAAAACTCAGCAACAAAATGAGCGACCACTGGGCCCACATCTTCAACTTCCTGCAAAGCCTCGACATCTGCCGACATTAGCGGATTCAATTCGCCAAAGTGCCGCGCCAAATTGCGCGCTGTCGCCTCACCCACTTCTCGGATACCCAGGGCATAGAGGAATTTAGGCAGCGTGGTCTCTTTACTGCGCTCCAGAGCATCGAGGAGGTTCTGGGCAGACTTTTGCCCCATTCGCTCAAGTCCCGCCACCTGCTCCAAGGTGAGGTGGTAGAGCCCGGACACCGAATGTAACAAGTCCTCATCTACCAGCTGCTCTACCAGCTTGTCTCCCAGCCCATCAATGTCCATCGCTTTGCGCGAAGCGAAATGCTTGATGGCCTGCTTGCGCTGGGCACTACAAATCAGGCCGCCGCTACAGCGGACCACCGCCTCACCGGGCGTGGATTCCACCGGCGAGCCGCATACCGGGCAATGCGTGGGGAACTCAATAGCGTGGCCTCCCGGCTTGCGCTTGCTCTCCACTACAGAAACCACCTGCGGGATAACATCTCCGGCACGGCGAATAATGACAGTATCACCCACCTGTACGCCGAGGCGCTCGATCTCATCTCGATTGTGCAGAGTTGCATTGGAAACGGTAACGCCGCCGACAAAAACCGGCTGCAGGCGAGCAACCGGGGTAACCGCACCGGTGCGCCCTACCTGGAATTCAACATCCAATAATTCAGTCATTTCCTCCTGAGCGGGAAACTTATAGGCCATGGCCCAACGGGGTGCGCGGGCAACAAAACCGAGACGGCGCTGCAGGGGAATACTGTTGACCTTAAAAACAATACCGTCAATATCGTAAGCGAGGTCCTCGCGCTTCTCGCCGATTTCCCGGTAGTAGTCGATGCAGCCCTGAATATCTTTAGCGACGCGCATCTCCCGATTTGTACGGAAGCCCCAATGCCCCAGCAACTGTAAAGTCTCAACGTGCTTTTCCGGCAGCTCACCCCCCTCTACAAGACCTGTGCCATACACACACAATTCCAGCGGTCTCTGCGCTGTTATGCGGGAGTCCAATTGACGCAAACTACCGGCAGCGGCATTTCGAGGATTTACGAAAAGCTTCTCACCCGCTGCGGCCGCTTTGCGATTCAATTCGGCAAAGCCCGCTTTCGGTATATAGATTTCCCCGCGCACCTCCAATACACCCGGATACTTTTCAATACCATCTGCTTGACGCAAACGCAGAGGTACAGATCCCACGGTGCGTACATTCTGGGTGATATCTTCACCGGTGGTGCCATCGCCGCGCGTTGCAGCTCGCTCAAGCACGCCGTCGCGATACAAAAGGCTGATAGCGATACCGTCTAACTTGGGTTCACAGGCGTATTCCACCGGCCCTTTACTGTTGAGGCGCTCACACACCCGGCGGTCAAATTCCAGCAACTCTTCATCATTAAAGGCGTTATCCAAAGACAACATCGCCACCTCATGGCGAACCTCCTGAAAAGAAGAGAGCGGCTCTGCGCCGACCCTCTGGGTGGGAGAATCCGGAGTTAGCAGCTGAGGGAATTCACTTTCCAGGTCCTGCAACTCGCGCAGGCGCCGGTCGTACTCAATATCCGGCAACTCGGGATCATCAAGCACATAGTATTGGTGATTCGCACGCTGGAGGATTTCATGTAATTCCTGAACACGTTCGCGCACTTGAGGGGAAATAGTTTGATGAGTCATCGGCAATTCGAGTGAATAAAAATAATAGTTAGAAAATTATTTCGATTTTACATGCAAATACGGCCCGAGCTTACGGCTAATTTCCAAAATGAAAATCAGCCGGCATCCCGGGCCGCATTAAAAATGGCAACAATTATTTAGAGATTGCGAGCTAGCTTTGCGCCATCGCTAAAGTCCTGCGACGCTGGTACTCCACAACCCGCTGACGATAATGCTCCGCCGTTTGCGCGGTAAATACACTGCGATTCTCATCCTTCAATTCGCCACCGAGCAGCTCGGCAATTTTGTATGAGGTGGAAAGCAGTTGATCGAAAGCTTTAATCGCCTCGCCTTCCACAGGTAGTGTCAGGAACAGGCTAACACCCGGCGTGGCAAATTCTTCCATCTGGGCCAGGTCGAAAACGCCGGGCACAACAATATTGGCGAGACTAAAGATAATGGCCCCATCAGCACCGCCGTGCTCATGGTAGTGAAAAATATTCATTTCACCAAAGCGCATGCCACAGGCAACCATTACCCGAAGTAAGTCATTGCCCTCGAAGTAATCCCCTTCTGGCGCCATTACATTAATCACCAGCACCTCACGGGTGGGAGCACCTTCACCCACACTGCCAGAGCTTGGAGACTGAGAAGATCGTTCGGGTTGAGAATCCTCATGCACCGCTTCATGCTCAGGACTGTGAGCGCTATCCATCGCATTTAGGCTTTCAGCCTCATCTAATGCAGGCTCATAGCGTTGCTCTTCACCGACCGACTCCATCAGGGTGGGGACTTGCTCTTCCAAATCGAGGATACCCTGCTCTTCCGGACTCCTCTGGGGATTGCTGCCAGCGAGCGGCTTGCGCGAGGAAATAAAGCTCTCCTGCACCTGGCGATTCACATGTAGCGCATCCTCTAGCGGACGGCGCTGAACAACGCGAGCCTGCCCGGGCAATTCGCTGTTTGCGGGCTTGGGCTCCCGCGTCTCCAGGGGTTTGCGGACCGGGGGCTCTTCTTCAGCCTTCTCTGAGACCGGATCAGCTTCATTTTTTACTTCAGATTGCATGGCCCGCGACAGATTGCGGGAGACCTTAACTGCCGCGCGCTGCCGCAAGATCGCCCGGCGTATGCCATCGACCACAACGACCAGCAGAACGACAACCAGGATTGTAACCAGCCAGTTATCCATTTTTTAGCGCCTCTCCCTTTACGCCCTTATGCAGAAGCCAGCTCGGCTGCTTCTTCCACATTCACCGACACCAGTCGGGATACACCCGGCTCGTGCATGGTAACCCCCAGCAACTGATCCGCCATCTCCATTGCGATCTTGTTGTGGGTAATATAGATGAACTGAACGTGTTCTGACATTTCTTTAACCATTCGTGCGTAACGACCAACGTTAGCATCGTCAAGGGGAGCATCCACCTCATCCAACATACAGAAAGGTGCTGGATTCAGACGGAAAATCGAGAATACCAATGCGATCGCCGTCAGCGCTTTTTCTCCACCCGAGAGCAGATGGATTGTGCTGTTGCGCTTGCCCGGCGGGCGGGCCATGATCGCGATACCAGTATCGAGCAGATCTTCACCGGTAAGTTCCAGATAGGCATTACCACCACCGAAAACTTTCGGGAAGAGTTCCTGCAGGCCCGCATTTACCTGATCAAAAGTTTCCTTGAAGCGGGTTCTCGTTTCCTTGTCGATTTTCTTAATTGCATTTTCCAGGGTCTCCAGCGCTTCCATCAGATCCCCATGCTGGCGATCCAGGTAGTTCTTGCGCTCAGACTCCTGCTTGTATTCATCGATAGCGGCGAGGTTAATCGGCCCGAGGCGCGAGATACGCGCGGCTACCAATTCCAAATCTTCCTGTACCTGTTTAATCGTCAGATCGCCAGGTAACTGCTCGAGCAGCTGATCGATATCGTGCTCGCTCTCGCGCAGCTGCTCTACCAATCCGTTTCGTTGCACTTCCAATGTCTGCGCAGCGAGACGCTCCTGCTCAAGCTGCGCGCGCACCCCCTGAAGAGCCGCCTCCACTTTGTGGCGCTCCTGTTCCTGCTCACGCAGGCCGGTCTCCACTTCTTCCAGCTTTTTGCGCGCATCGGCGAGTTCCGTTTCCACCTCAATACGCTCGCCGAGTTTTTCTTCCAACTCAGCCTGAAAATCCTGGGAGGGGTCCTGGGTCTCCTCCATTTGCTCCTGCAATTGCTGACGACGACTGCGCAACCTTTCCAGCTGCTCACTCATCACCTGCAAAGTGCGCTCGAGAGACACCATTTGGGTGCGCACTGACTGCTCGCGCATAGCCAGTTCATGGGCGCGATCCTTGTCCTCCCGCGCGCGCTGGCGCAAGGCATCCAAAGCTTCGCGCAATTCCTCCCGGCGTGCCATTAGCGTTTCACGACGATCGGTATCATCGCTCATCGCTTCGACAGCTTCCTGCAGCATTAGACGAGCTTCCGACAGGGACTCCCCTTCCAGCTTCTGCTGCTCACGCACCTCATCGATTTCCTGCTCAATTCGGATACGGCGCTCATTCATCTGCTCCGCACGCGCCCGTCGGGCGGACAACTGGCTGCGCAGCTCTGCCTCGCGACGCCCGAGCTGGTCGGACTCATTGCGAGCCTGTTCGATGGAGCGCTCGAGATCGACCGTTTGCGTGCGCAGGGACTCGCGTCGCTCGGCAATACTTTCTATCTGCTCCTCACACAGGGCCAACTCCTGCCCCAGGGTTTCAAGATCCTGCTTGCGCGCCAGGACCCCGGCCTCTGCATCACTGGCGCGATTCACTCGCAACCAGTTGGGGCCGAGCCAGAGCCCATCGCGAGTCACAATAGACTCATGAGCTCGCAAACTCGCGCGCCTGGACAGCGCCTCAGTCAAATCCTCTGCGGTATAAATTCCCGCCAAGATGCCGGAGAGAGAGGCCGGCCCCTGAACCATATCCTGCAGCGAAGGAAGTGCTCCCTTCGCACTGCTATTTACAGCACTGTTATCGATCAGAACCGCTTGACCGCTTTCCAGTGCCGCCAATCCTTCAGCCACGGACTCGAGCTGTTCGACACACACCGCCTGCAATTGGGGGCCGAGGATAGTTTCAACTGCGGTTTCCCAGCCGGGCTGGGCTTTAATCTGGTCGGCGAGCCGGGGCTTGTCAGCCAGGGCTTGCTGCTGCAGCCAATTCTCAACTGCCTTGCCTTGCCCTAAAGCAGCTTGCTGCAAGGCTTCCAGAGACGCCTGACGGCCTCGCCCGGTTTGCAGCTGCAAGCGTAACTGATCAAGTTCGGTAGCCAGCTCCCGCTCCTGCACACGGAGACTATCCAGAGACTCGCGACGCTCTGCCGCTTCCTCGCGGCGCTCTTCAGCCTGCATTTCCAGCTCGGCCATCTGCTCGTTCAGCTGCAGCGTCTCTTCATCGTCGTCAGAGACCTGGAGGCCGGACTGCTCCGCCAATAGCTTGTTGACCCGCTCCAGCAGCCGCTGGCCAGAAGTTTCCAAGTGCTGGATGCGGGATTGCTGCACCTCAGCTTTCTGACGGGAGCCAGAGGCACCCTGGTTAAACTGGTCCCACTCGTTCTGCCAATTGCGCATCTGTTCTTCAGATTCGAGCAGTGCCGCAGCAGATTCCTCTTCTGCTGCCAAGACCATCTCCAAGTCCGGCAGAATAATCTCAAGCTCCTCCTCAAACTGGGCCGCTTTTTCGCGATCCACTTCGAGGTTGGTCTCTGCCTCGCGATACTCTTGTTCGGTTTGCGCCAAATCAGAATGCAGGCGAGTAGAGCGCTCACGAGCGTGGGCAATGCTCTGCTCCAAGCGGGCGATATCTCCACCGACGGCGTAGAAGCGCCCCTGGACTTCGTTAAAGCTGTCAGATAGCTCGTGGTACCCCACGCGCTTTTGCTCAATGCCTGTGTCACAGGTGACCTGGCGGGTAACCAGCTCTTCAACGGTGAGTTCAAGCTCACCTATTTGTTGCTGCTTGGCCTTGGATTGGTCATCCAGTTCGCGGTATTTAAGCGCCTGAAGATTAGCCTTGTGGCTGCGCTCTTCCTCTTTAAATCGGCTGTATTTTTCCGCTGCTGCGGACTGTCGCTCCAGTCGGGACAACTGGCGATCCAGCTCATCGCGGATATCCGTGAGGCGCTCAAGGTTTTCAGAGGTCCGTCTCATCCGGTTTTCGGTGTCCCGGCGGCGCTCCTTGTATTTGGAGATACCGGCGGCCTCTTCGATATAGACGCGCAGCTCTTCGGGCTTGGCTTCGATCAACTTGGAGATCATGCCCTGCTCAATAATGGCGTAGCTGCGCGGGCCCAGACCGGTACCCAAGAAGAGATCGGTTACATCGCGGCGGCGGCACTTCTCGCCATTCAGGTAATAGGTGTTCTGCGCTTCCCGGGTTACCTTGCGCTTGACGGAAATCTCCGAGAAAGAGGCATAGGCTCCAGAAAGCTTGCCCTCAGAGTTATCAAATACCAACTCAATCGAGGCCTGCCCCACGGGCTTGCGGCCACTGGAACCGTTAAAGATAACGTCCGTCATCGAATCGCCGCGCAGGTTCTTTGCGGAGGATTCCCCCATTACCCAGCGCACCGCATCGATGGTGTTGGATTTACCACAGCCATTGGGACCCACCACCGAGTTGAGGTTTGTCGGAAAATAGACAGTGGTAGGGTCAACAAAAGACTTGAAGCCCGCTAGCTTGATGCACTTCAGACGCATGTATTTATAAACTCGATATTTTTCTCTGCCGGGCGGGACACCAAACCTTCAATCTTACTTGGTGTCGCCAGAGCATTCAGCGCTATTCTTCACAGTAATGTTCAGTCGGGATTATCAATCCGACCAAGCAGCGGTCAAGTCAAACATGACGATCGCTACCAAATGCCAACTTGCCCCAATAGAACTCATCAATATCGGGGCAATGTGAGCTTGAGGCCAATTAGACGCAAGAATGCCATCCGGCCGCAAATAAAAATGAGGCCACAGCTTACACTGTGACCTCATTTTCGACAGTCACAGCCAGTTACAGCTGACTATCGATGGCTATTGACTGAGTCTCACTCCAGCGGGATTTAGGCAATTCACTAATCATTCCCTGCCAATCCCCCGGGGCCGGACGCGCATCTCCCTTAATGGCCAATCGCGCTACCAACTGCACAGAGTCGACAGTGGCGATGGAGCTTCCAGGCATCATTGCTCGGGACTCATCCAGCACAACCTCTGCCGGTAACTGCCCAGCCGTGAGGCGCACAATAGCCAGAGGCATCGGGCTCGCAGCACTGCGTGCATAGATAAATACCGGGGTAGATTCTGGGGCTTCAACTCCCTCCCCCAAACTGACCTGAACTCGAATCTGCGGGCCTTTCTCTTTCGTTTCTACCTTTGCCTGCACCGCTACAGCTTCACCGCTGTCTGCCAAAGCGCTTTCGGCCCTGGCAACGCCAGCCTGAAGCGCCTCTGCTGCTGCAGATCCTGGGGGAAGCTGGCTAAGTGCTAGCTGCCAATGCTGGCGAGCCTTGCGGTAGTCCCCATCTTCAAAAGCGGCAATACCCGCCAAGCCCAGCACAGTGCCATTGGATGGCTGCACCTGTAACACCTGCTCAATCAAGGAGCGGATTTCATCGGTAATCTTGGAACCGCCTTCAAAAAACAGCGCTTGCGCCAGCTCAGCTTTAACATTGGCCGCCTGGGGCTCTCGAGCCACAACATAGCGATAGGAGTCTACCGCCCCAGCCAAATCGCCACTCACCAGTAGCCGCTGCGCCAATATATAGCGACTGCTAAGATCATCTGGGTGAGTTTTAGCCCGCTCCTGCAACTGGTGGGTGATTTTTGCCTCTTCTTCCGAAGAGGTGTGCCCACTCTGACTCGCCACCATATCGCGATACAAAGCTACTTCGGACGGCCGGTCGGAAAACCCGTAGGCAGCCGCTGCAATTGCAGGCACCAAAACCGCCAGCCCGATTAGCAATCGGCCGCCACCCTGCCTGGCCTCACCAGATTGACTCTCCTGCTGAGCCGCCAGCAGTTCCCGCGCGAGATCTGCCTCCAGCTGGGCAAACTGCTTTTCATCCATCGCACCGCTCTGCACCGCAGTGCGAAGTTCTTTACTGCGCTCCCGGTAGAGCGCTGCCATAGCCTCTCGCTTGCTACTACCGCTGCGACGTCTGCCTGCAGCCCTCAAAGCAGGAATCAGAAATACAAAAGCTACCAACAGTAGCAGTAGGGCTACACCAAACCAGATATCAATCATTTACCTTCCTTCCCGCTATTACCTTCATCTACAGCTCCATCTCCCAACAACTGCTTTAATCGACGCCGCTCATCATCAGTGAGTTCCCCACTGCCGTCATCTTGGCGAGCCCCGGTACCACTTTTTGAGCGCATCACGATCACAATCAAGGCCAGAAGCCCGAAAACGGCAAAAACTCCCGGAGCCAACCACAGGATCAAGGTATTTTTCTGAACAGGTGGGCGGTAGAGCACAAAATCCCCATAGCGGGCCACCATGTAGTCAACGATTTCCTGGTCCGTAAATCCTTCCTCCAGCAAACGGCGGATTTCACGGCGCAAGTCCAAGGAAATAGACGCATCGGAGTCTGCCAGGTTCTGGTTTTGACATTTGGGGCAGCGCATCTCTTCAATAAGCACGCGATACCTTGCATCCAGCTCGGGAGAGGACAATTTTTGTGTCTCCACTACCGCATGTGCAGCGATGGACAGGCAAAACATACCGAATGCCAGTACAAGTTGGGCCAGCCAGGTCTTCTGTGTCACAGCTTTTCTCACGCTCTAACTAACGGGAATTGGGGCGATTATAACAGTGTCACCCCCCGGCGGACACGCCCACGAATTCACACAAAAGCGCGTTAACTCATTGAAAGACAAAAAAAAATTCAAAAAAGACGTTGACGCCACGAAGAATATCATTAAGATACGCAGCTCCTGACACGGGGTGGTTAGCTCAGTTGGGAGAGCGACGGCCTTACAAGCCGTAGGTCACAGGTTCGACCCCTGTACCACCCACCACTTCTCTTACTCTTGCCCGGCAAGAGCAACCAAAGAGAAGCAGGAATGCGGACCGGTAGTTCAGTTGGTTAGAATGCCGGCCTGTCACGCCGGAGGTCGCGGGTTCGAGTCCCGTCCGGTCCGCCATATACAAAAAAGCCCTGCTCGCAAGAGCGGGGCTTTTTTGTTTGTGCCTCACATCTTTTCATTTTTCTAACATTTTATTTTCAGTTGCTTACGCTGGAAATTTGAAAGGGCCACAAAAAAATAACCAAATCTCAGCGTAAAAAAATAGTGCGAGCCCAGTGCCGGCAAAATTTTTCTGCAACAATTTTCTCTAGCCTGAATTTTTATTTTCTGAATTTCTGCGCAGCTGATTTTGATCGATAAAAACAGTTTAAAAAAACCCTCAAAAAACCCCCTAATTAATTAATTTTTAAACAATTTTTGGGTGTTTTTTATTCTTAAAAAAATTTTTAAAAATCTCCCAACAAAATTGTTGACCGCAAAAAAAATATCATTAAGATACGCAGCTCCTGACACGGGGTGGTTAGCTCAGTTGGGAGAGCGACGGCCTTACAAGCCGTAGGTCACAGGTTCGACCCCTGTACCACCCACCACTTCTCTTACTCTTGCCCGGCAAGAGCAACCAAGAGAAGCAGGAATGCGGACCGGTAGTTCAGTTGGTTAGAATGCCGGCCTGTCACGCCGGAGGTCGCGGGTTCGAGTCCCGTCCGGTCCGCCATATACAAAAAAGCCCTGCTCGCAAGAGCGGGGCTTTTTTGTATATGAAAAACTCAAAACCACTTTTCAATACACAACCACCTCCCCGCTCCCCGCCACAAACTATGCAGACCGACTAACAAAATTAATAGAAAGCCGGGGCAATGAAAGTAGCACCCTGTTTTATTACCAAATATTGCCAATAGACGAGCAGCAATTTCTTCAAACACATCCCCGCTTCTCACACTTAAAGCCAGGCGCAAACTTTTTTAGAAAAACTTCCCTAAGTTGTTGACCTAAGTAAAAAAATCATTATGATACGCAGCTCCTGACACGGGGTGGTTAGCTCAGTTGGGAGAGCGACGGCCTTACAAGCCGTAGGTCACAGGTTCGACCCCTGTACCACCCACCACTTCTCTTACTCTTGCCCAGCAAGAGCAGCCAAAGAGAAGCAGGAATGCGGACCGGTAGTTCAGTTGGTTAGAATGCCGGCCTGTCACGCCGGAGGTCGCGGGTTCGAGTCCCGTCCGGTCCGCCATATACAAAAAAGCCCTGCTCGCAAGAGCGGGGCTTTTTTGTATGCGCCAATTAGAAAAGAGTTTGGTTTTTTAAACTTCAGCTGAAGCCGCCTGGCTCTCCTCCCATTCCCCATCCACTGCTTCTTCGCCGCCATGCAATAGATGCATCAATCGCTCCAGCTCCGGCATTTCGTTAAAGCACTCCGCCTCACCAGAAATTTCATCCCAGGATGCTTTGGATTCAGTGCAAAGATGGGCCACGACCTTCCCATCGATATCCCCCTCCAGCAATCCAGCAGGCACCCAGAAGTGCGTTGTATTACTCATTAAGTGAGGAACTGTACTTCCGCATCCACCGCAAAAGTCAGATCGATAGCCCGTAGGAGTCCGGAATGAAGAGATTCTGTCTAAGCCCCGCACCCAGCGAAACTGATCCCGGCTAATAAACATGGCCGTATCCGAGGCGGAACCACTCAATTTGCGGCAGAGCGAGCAATGGCATTGGTAAAGGTTTGGAATTGGCTCTTCCAGCTGGAACTCAACCCCACTGCATAGGCACTTCCCATTCATCCCTTTCTCCTTCCGCAAAACTGTTATTTGAAGTCGTCCATGAAATCGCAATAGGTTAGCAACAATATCTCAGTCCTACCCAAGACTCCTATAGACACACAGTGAAGTAAATGCCATTTGGCGCCTCATTCAACGAACATCATTAAATATCCAAGGATCTGGGGTTTAGCTTCGCCGTGAGGATATGATCCTCCCAACATCCATTGATCTTAAGGTATTTTGCCGCCCTACCCTCGACAACGAAGCCCAATGTCTCCAGCAGAGCTGCCGACCTATCGTTACCAGGCATGTAGTTGGCCATCACTCTATTCAAATTTAAGGTGTCAAAAGCATAATCAACGACATAACGACACAAGCTCCCCATTAAGCCCCGCCCCTCGTGGGACTGGTCAACTGCATATCCCATATTACAGGCCTGAAATGGGCCTCGGATGATATTCGTCAAGGAGCAAACGCCCAGTAACTGATCACACCCGGACTCCAATGCAGCAAACTTTAAAATTCCTCCAGAGCTTATGCGTCGAATCCAGGACCCGGAACTGTGAAAACTGGGCTCGCGAATGGGCTCCCAGCGCTTCAGGTGCTCCTCATTAGATAAGTAAAAAGCAGATATGGCGGGCGCATCTGTCACTCCAAGCAAACGTATTTCCACCAGTCGATTACCTCACCATTCACATTCTGATTAAGCTCAATCAACTCATTCATACCGGCACTACTATTCAATTGACGGTAAAGAGTCCCGCTGACCGGGAAGCTCACGAAGAAATTCCCAACCCCGGGTCCTGCCGCTCTCATAACCTTCCTCGAGCAACTCTGCTTCCTGGGTAAAACGCTTAACCGGGAAATTGTCTGGAGGCGCAATAACCGAAACCTGGCACCCCTCTGGAGGCACCTCGATAAACTCCAGAGCCCGATTATATTTCTCCCCCCTCTCTAGCACGGCCTCAAATAGCCGGGCATGATCACGGAAAAACTGTTTGATAAATTTTGGAGCAGGCCCCTTAATTTTCCGATACCCCAGAGGGCGCGAGAGAATAACTGTTATATTTCTGGCCCCCTGCTGATAAGCCTGAATAATCGGTATCGAATCAGCCAGACCGCCATCGGTCATAGGCTCCCCATTCACTTCAGGAAACCCCCGGTAAGCAACCGGAATGGCGCAAGAGGCCGGGAAGACCTCGTGCATGTTTTCCGGAGTTACTTTCAGGTATCTAGCCTCCCCCGTGTTGATACTGGTAGTCACGGCATAAAGCGGTATTCCATTCTCAACATAACTATCGACACTGAGCGGAATATCCTGATATGACGCATGCCACAACCAGCCAATGTCACAAAAATGACCGCCTCGGAGATAGCGGCGCCAGTCAATGAAGTCTGCCCGCCGGGCATGGTCCATTAGTATTTGCCGACTTCGCCCATGGTTTCCCGCCAGATAACCAATCAAATTGGTGGAGCCTGCGGATACACCGATCGCAAAATCAAATGGCCGATAGCCCGCCTCCAAAAATGCATCCAATACGCCTGCAGCGAAAATCCCCCGCATAGCGCCCCCTTCGACCACAAGGGCTGACTGGGAATTCTCGTTAATCAAAATACAGTCTTCCATAGCGAGCAACCGTTAAAACCAAACCATCTCTACCTTTGCCAAGCAGATTCCAATAGCACTATGATTGAGGCATTCAGGTAATCCGTTGAGTTAAACCAAGTATGCCAACAATCGCGTTTAAAGCGCCGTGGAGCCGCCAGCTCCAAATTATCAGTGCCATATGCACATTACTCCTACTGGGACTGCCGCTCTTTCTGGCATCGAGAGCACCAGCTGCTCCATCTACCCTCTATAGCATTGCCATAGCACTTCCGCCTGCAATACTGGCTCTCAGCGCCTTCTTTGCCATCCGTGGTTACGCCATCAAAAATGGCAACCTCTTGATATTGCGCCCGGGTTGGAAAACCACCATCTCCTTGGAGGGGCTATCTGAAGCATTCCCCGACTCAACCGCCATGCAAGGATCAGTCCGCATCTTTGGCAATTCCGGCTTATTTGGCTATATAGGCCTGTTTCAAAACCAAAAGTTGGGGCGCTATCGTGCATTTGCTACCGACCAGCAAAAATCTGTCGTACTGCGCCTGGCTACACAAACTATCGTGATCACCCCCGATAAGCCGGAGCGGGCAGCGGACATTCTCCGCCAACACTGCCAACTTCAACCCAATCCAAATTAATTGCTCCGACAACAACGCCACACGAATAGGCACAAGAAGTCGACAGGAAGTTCAAACCGATGAAAAAATTCGCTTTTATAATTGCCGCCGCATTTACGCTGCTATCAGCAAGTGCTCACTCCGCCTGTGTGATTTTATTGCATGGACTAGCCAAATCAGATAGCTCAATGGAGAAACTGGCAAAGGCCATAGATGCCGAAGGTTTCCAAACAGTCAATATTGATTACCCTTCGACCAAGCACTCCATTGAAACCTTGGCCAGCATGGCCATAGCGCCTGCTGTCGAGGAGTGCGGTAACGCGCAAGAAATCAATTTTGTCACTCACTCCATGGGCGGTATTCTGGTAAGGCAATATCTACATTCAGCTGAAATCAAAAACCTGAATCGCGTTGTCATGTTGGGCCCACCCAATAAAGGCAGCGAAGTAGTTGATAAACTGGGAACATTCCCCGGTTTCAAGTTTATGTTTGGGGATGCTGGGCTACAGCTAGGTACCGGCGAGATGAGCGTCCCCAACAAGCTCGGTAGTGCAGATTTTGATGTAGGTATTATTGCCGGTACTCGCAGCATCAACCTGATTCTATCCCGCCTTATCCCAGAAACCGATGATGGTAAAGTCTCCGTATCCAGCACAAAACTGGATGGCATGAATGATCATCTGCAAATGCCAGTGACCCATGTGTTTATGATGAAAGATAAAAAAGTTATCTCGCAAGTTATCCATTACCTCAAGCATGGATTCTTTCATAGAGCCGGCAATCAGGTATCCAATTAAAATTAATCGATCTTATAAATAATCTATACCTTTTAACTCCAATCACAATACAAAATTAGTGACAATAATTTGGAATTCACCTTTATGCAGTGGCAATGGTGCAGCTTTAAAGAGCTTACGCTCAGTCAACTTTACGAAGTTTTGCGAGTAAGGCAGGAAGTTTTTACGGTAGAGCAAGACTGCCCCTATCAGGATGCCGATGGCAAAGACCAACACTCCTGGCACCTGATCTGCTGGGAGGGAGACGAAAGCAATCCGCAGGTAATGGCTTACCTGCGAGTTGTTTTCCCTGGCCTTAAATACCGGGAACCTTCGATAGGAAGAGTATTAACCGCAGAAGCCAGTCGCGGAACAGGCCTGGGCAAGGAGCTGATTCGCCGAGCCGTAATGCACACATGCGAAGAATACCCCAACACTGGTATTCGCATTTCAGCTCAACAACATTTGGATAGATTTTACGGGGAGTTTGGCTTTGAGCAGGTGTCTGAGCCATATCAGGAAGACGGCATCCCGCATATCGAGATGTTACGCCCTGCCAATTAATTAAAAGGGATCTTATAGGTCCGATGGAAGTTTTGGGGGCCCTGCAGAGGCACTGCGAGCCCCCCAAAAAAATCTAGTTGCTACCCAGTGGATTGGCACCGGCAGATACAGGCTCACTATCCGGCTGGCGCACCCTGCTATAAAGGCAAGAGGCCGCGATTCCAGCAGCAATTAGCAACCACACAGCATTAACGACCAGTGATGCTCTCACAAAGGAATCCTCACCAAACTGAGCAACGTGCACTACAACTGCACCGACGCAGGCGATAATTGTGGCAATACGCAGAGACAAAGACCACTTGGCCACTGTCCCCATGAAGGCAGCCGCAACGCTTAACGCCAAGGTCACCAGCCAGAACACCTGCGCAGCATTTAGCTTAAACGCCAGATAAGTCACCGCACTCAGAGCAATCGCAAATGGTACACCCCATACCTGAGCCATCCAGACTCGCTCCAAACGTACGGCGGGATTGCCGCGCTGACGCTTGCGAACAAACCAGATATTGATGCCGGATACCACCAGCAAACACATCCCCACCCCCAGCAGGAAGTAAGCAATTTTCACAGGGAAACCGGAAAAGTGGCCAAAGTGTAAACGGTACGTAGAAAGGTAAACCTGCTTAGCCGCGTCTCCCTCAGACCAACCCTCTTTTTCAATCAGGCTGCCATCGGGATTAAAATGGTAACGCTCACCCCAGACCAAACGCTCTGGAACCCGGGTCCACACCTCAACAACCTGGCCTTCACGTCCAGGAAATGCCACTTCTAAACGAGTCCGCTCTTCTTCCGGTGCGATACGATCCATTGTTGCCAGAATTGCAGCATAATCCGGATAATCAACTTCAGGGGCGTTTTCCTCCATCACCGGATGATCCGCGTAAAGCATGTGCTCTACCTTTTCCGTATCACCCTCAAAGAATACGCCGGCAATTGCAAAAGCGGCTACCTGGGACAACCCGATAAAAGCCCCGGTAATGGCTATGGCAAGATGAAAGGGAGAGGCCCAAACCCCCAGGCGATTGTGCAAATCCACTTGCTGAAGACGCTTGGAGCCAGAAAGACGGAAAGAGAAAGCGTCTTTAATAATTTTGGGATGGGCCAGCAAACCGGAGACGATCAGAGCGGACATGACCATCCCGATCAAACCAACCAGGATGACTCCATAACCAACAGGAAGGTTGAGCGCGTAGTGTAGGTAGGCCAGGAAATGGGTCCACTCATGCTCCACCTTGCCCAGCAGGGAACCATCTTCAGCGACATATCGCTCCATATCGCCAACTTCAACCATCAATCTGGGCTTATCCTGATTGGGGATGGTGAAGGTAATTGAATCGAGATCCTCTTTTTCCAGCTTAGCTAACGCAATAGCATTTTCTGTAGCCGTCCGATACACAGAGGCTTCAACATTGAGGTTCTCCAACTCGGAGGCCTGCTCCCAGCGTTCGAACTCATTGTAAAAAACCGCCAGTGTTCCGCTGACGCAAACAATATATAAAAGAGTGGATACCGCCAGACCGAGAACTGAGTGTCCATCGGTCATATCACGGACAAAGCCAGGGGTCGGTTTAAAGGAAAATTTCACGTTAAATTCCTACTCAAGTCCGTTGATCTATGCTGCCGAAGCGGGAAGCGCAAAGGTCAGCAACAAGCCGCTGACCACCGAGAAAGCCAACATGGCAGCCGAAGGACGCAGAAGCTTTTTATCGGCACAGCACCAAACCATCGCCAGGGTCCAGATTATCACCGACAGGAAGGCTCCGCCGACCAAGCGGACAGTTTCAGAAAATCCGGTAAAACCAAAGAAAAGCAGACCGGCGATCAAACCACTGGCTGCGGGCAAAAGAAAGGCAGCCATAAAACGCAAGAAGCCCCGCAACCACAATGGAAGCAGGGCTTGAGATTCGGGTGTTCCCGAGCGCTGTTTTTCAACGGGCCTAGGGCCACTGGGCCAGTCACCCTTAAGAGCCAATAAAGCAAAGGCTCCGAGCATCACTATTAAAGTGGCAATACTGATCCCATATTCCACCCCAACAATTGAGCTCCACCCAAAAGCCGACAACACCATGGCTCCCCAGCCACCCCAACGGCGCACGGGCTCTGCCCCTCTGCGGGACCAAGCGGAATAAAGGAGCAGAATCCCGGCCAAAGCAATGGCGCTGGAGACTCCTGCAATCATATAAAAAGACATTGGCATAACCATAACAGCGAGAGACTCGCCTCTCGTCTGGTTGCTTAAACGTAAAAAAGGGAGCCCGCCCACAGACTCCCCCTGCGGACAGGCTCCCAGTCTACACTAACTTAAAAAATGTAGCGTGCTTCTGCAGTTACATAGCGACGCTCACCGTAGAAACAGTCACCGCGACTCAGGCAAGCAGTGGTGTGAACCTCGTCAGTTAGGTTCTTTGCATTTAACTGGAACTTCCAGCTTTCCAGGGTATATCCGATAGCTGCATCATATAAAGTATATGACGGGTTATAGGATGGGAAGGTTCCGGTTGAATCATTGATACCTGTTGAACTCTCACCAACATATCGAACACCAATACCTGCATTCAAGCCGGGTAGTAGACTGCTGAAGTCATAATTACCCCAAACAGAAAACTGTTCTTCAGGGACAGCTTCGATATCCTCATCGATATTGAGGCTACTGTAGTTGGCAACCAGGCTCAAATCACCAAGCTTACCTGCTGCCTCCAGTTCAAAGCCATCGAACTCTGCTTCGCCAAGCTGGGTTTGGAAGCCCTCATTCTCGTAATCGTCTACTAGCAAATTCTTCTGCTTGATTTCAAAAGCAGAGGCTGTAATCAACAGATTGGTGCCTTCAGGTTGGTATTTGATACCCGCCTCTACCTGCTCCCCCTCAACCGGCTTGAACGGCGTCTCATTCGCATCAGAATCGTTTACAGGCTCGAATGATTCAGAGTAGCTAACATAAGGTGTAATACCGTTATCGAAGGCATACATTACACCAAAGCGCATAGTGGTAGCATCATCCTCAAATGAAGAGTCACCAGACTCGGACTTCGCAGTATCGCGACGAACTCCAGTGGTGATAATCCAGTTTTGAATGCTCATTTGATCCTGGAAGTAGAATCCAAGCTGCTCAGTATCTGTACTGCTCTCAAACCAGTAATCGGTTAAGCCTTCCAAGTCATTCAAGCTACTCAGACCAGTAGGCACGTAACCGTAAACCGGGTTAAAGATATCAATGGTTCCGCCGTAGCCATACAAATACAGACGATCATTGGTTGTTGTTGCATCCTGGCTGTCCAGACCAAAAGAAACCTGATGCTCCAATGCGCCAGTGGCAAACGCCCCTGACATACGCAAATCGAAGATGAGCAGATCGCTTGTCGCATCGCTCATGTAGATAGTACGTGTTGCTTCACTGATATCCGGGTTGAGGCGAGTGGCATCAAAGTTGGTCCACATAGAGTTGTAATCAACATCCCCTTCGGAGTAGCGCAATCCGGCATTTAATGCCCAGCTATCACTGAAGCGGTGATCAACCCAAACACTATAAGAAGTTTGCTCGGTATCGTATTTATCCCAGCCCGGCTCACTCAAGAAAGTATCGGTAGGGATATCACCATTTACATTATCAATCCGGGTTCCGCCCCAAGGTAGAAACGCGGTAGTGGTACCAGACTCATCCTTTTGATACGTGGTCAGGAAGGTAATTTCAGTATTCGCACTTGGACGCCAGGAAACTGAAGGCATAAACAGAGTGCTGTTGTCATCCACGTGATCAACTTGAGCATCTGCATCTCTATCATAACCAACTACTCGATATAACCATTGCTCGGAACTATCTATTGCTCCGGTCACATCGCCAGCTACAACCATACGATCATAGTCGCCAGCCTGGACCATAACTTCGCCACCAAACTCGCTCTTAGGGCGCTTAGAGACCAAGTTGATAATACCACCGGTAGAACCCTGCCCATAAAGAACAGAAGATGGGCCTTTCAGGATTTCAACGCGTTCGAAAGCATATGCATTGGCGCGTGAGCTAGTGTAGCTACCAAAGATAGACTGCAAGCCATCGATAAACATAACTGGATCTACGCCACGTACTGTCGACCAGTCACCGCGCGCATCCACACCATAAGTCCCGCCATTAACGCCTGCGACATACTGCAAAGCATCTTGTACAGACTTGGCGCCAATCGAATCAAGAAAGTCTTTGTCGCGCAAGGAAATCGAGAATGGGGTCTCATCAACAGGGATATCCAGCTTACCAATGGAGGTCTGTCGGGAGAGGTTCAACTCACCAACGACATTAACCTCTTCAATACGCTCATCTGTGTTGTCCGCAGCGAACGCCACAGAAGAACCGCCCGCAGCAATAGCCAGCGCCAATAAAGAGCGGCTGATTCCAGAAATTACAGGAGAAGCTTTTTGCATACTTTTAATTCGAGCGGTACTCATGGAGATCCCTCAACGCCAACTGAATTTGGATGGATCACAGTCTAACTGTGACCCAGGTAACTGGGCGCGAATCCTAATAGGAATCGTTATCATCTACAACATTATTGGAACATTTTTTTACTAAAAAGAGCGATGACATGATTAGGGACAAGAAATACGGCATTAAAGGACAGCATTGCAGTCTCCAGGCTGCACTTTCGTACCATCAGGATGACTTGATGAAATGAATAAAAGCAGACTCTAAGGCAGGAAAAATATTAAGTGGCTGCCCAGCAGCAACCACTCAGATTGAGATTGTAGATATCGGGACTTGATTTAGAGAGACTTAGACAAAGATCCCCGACCTCTTAAGGGTAGGTATAACTAGCCTGCACTCCCAAAGGCATTCCCAGTGTCCAGTAAGCCACCAGGAACAGCGACCAGCAAATCAGAAACACAATGGAGTACGGCAACATGATGGATACAAGTGTCCCAATGCCCGTTCCCTTCACATAGCGCTGGCAGTACACAACCACCAAGGGGAAGTAAGGCATCAGCGGAGTAATAATATTCGTGGAGGAATCACCTACCCGATAAGCCGCCTGGGTGAGATCAGGGGAGAAACCGATCTGCATCAACATAGGCACAAAGATGGGGGACAGCAGCGCCCACTTGGCAGAGGCAGATCCCACAAATAAGTTGATAAAGGCTACCAGTACAATAATGCCCATCAGGGTGATCGGGCCCGGCAGCTCCATCGCCGCGAGCAAGCTCCCTCCCTCTACCGAAAGCAGCGTGCCCAAACCGGAGCGGGCAAACTCAGAGATAAACAACGCACAGAAAAAAGCCATCACGATGTAATAAGCCATGGAGCCCATGGTTTTGGACATCGCATCAATAACATCCTTACTCTGGCGGAAGGTACCGGCCGCATAGCCAAACACCACACCGGGAATCACAAACAGCAGGAAGATCAGCGGTACAATCGACTTCATAATTGGCGCAGTGAAGGAAGCTAATTGCCCTTCTGCATCGCGCAAAGCTGAGGTTTCCGGCAGCATCCAGGCCACAAGCCCGACGATACCTGCCACCATCACAGTAACCGCCAAGTACATCGCTTTTTTCTCGCGAGCCCCCAGCTCCTGCATTACCGGCATATCCGCTTCATCGCCATCAACCTTCACGCTCTTCAAGCGTGGCTCGATCACTTTATCAGTCAGCCACCAGCCCAGCAGTGTCACCAATAAGCAAGAAGCTGAAGTAAAGAACCAGTTGTTGAGGGGGTTAACCTGCATATCCGGATCGGCAATCTGAGCAGCCGTCTGGGTAAAGCCTTGCAATAGAGGATCGATAGCCGAGGGAACAAAATTGGCAGAGAAGCCACCAGAGACACCGGCAAATGCTGCCGCGATACCTGCCAAAGGATGGCGCCCCGCCGCGTAGAAAATCACACCTCCGAGTGGAATTACTAACACATACCCCGCGTCTACAGCGGTGTGACTGACGATGGCTACCAAAATCAACATAGGTGTCAACAGCATCTGCGGCGTTACCGCCAGCAGCTTTTTCAATACCGCATTGATAAAGCCACTCTGCTCAGCCACACCGACCCCCAGCATGGCTACCAACACCACCCCCAGGGGCGCAAAACTAGTAAACGTAGTTACCATACCAGATAGGAAGCGGGCCATTTCACTACTGGAAAGCAGGTTGGTTACCTGTATCGCCTCGCCGGTAGCGGGGTGTAAGGCTTCGAAGTTAACACCGGAGAGAAGCCAGGAGAGCACCCAGATTCCCACCATCAAGATCAAAAACAGAACAGCGGGATCGGGTAATTTATTACCGACAACCTCAATAAAATTGAGCGCTCGATTAATCCAGCCATTTTTATTATCGGCACTATTGCCGGCATCAGGATTTGCCTGAACGTTTTCCATGTTTGTACCCTGTACATTTATTATTTTTTATTAAAAAGGAGGCCGATACTCCACGGCCTCCTGCTTTTTCAGGAAAAGCTCTAACCTATCTTGCGGATACCAACCGCGTGACGCAACTTCTCGATAAAGGGCGCAGAGTAAGCGCGAGCCTTAATAGCCCCCTTCTCCAGCTCCGTTTCAATTTGGTCTGGGTTAGCCAGCAGCTCATTGTAGCGCTCGCGAGCCTCACCGATCTGGCCGTTCACCAGCTCAAACAACTGCTTCTTGGCCTCACCCCAGGCAATGCCCTCTTCAAAAGCTTTGCGCATTTCAGCTGTCTGTTCTTCGCTGGCAAATGCCTGCCAAACCTGGAATACAGTGGAAGTATCCGGATCTTTTGGCTCGCCCGGCTCCAGCAGGTTGGTTTTGATCTTATTAATGTGCTTTTTCAGCTTTTTCTCAGGAAGGAACAGCGGAATAGTGTTGCCGTAACTCTTACTCATTTTGCGACCATCCAGGCCTTGCAACACCGCTACGTGGTCGTCAACTACCGCTTCTGGTAAAGCGAAGTGCTCACCGTAGTGGTGGTTGAAACGCTGGGCAATATCCCGGGCCATTTCGATATGCTGTACCTGGTCTTTGCCCACCGGCACCTTATTGGCGTTGAACATCAGGATGTCGGCAGCCATCAGGATCGGGTAACTATATAGCCCCATGGTGACGCCAAAATCGGAATCTTCGCCATCGGCGCGGTTGGCATCTACCGCTGCTTTATAAGCGTGGGCACGGTTCATCAGGCCCTTGCCGGTCATACAGGTGAGCAGCCAGGTTAATTCAGGAATCTCATGGACGTCGGACTGACGGTAGAACACCACATTGTCGGTATTCAGGCCCAAGGCCAGCCAGGTTGCAGCGATCTCCAGGGTGGACTGATGGACCTGTGCCGGGTCCTGGCACTTAATCAGTGCATGGTAATCGGCCAGAAAGTAGAACGATTGGTTGTTTTCATCCTGACTCGCGGCGATCGCCGGGCGGATTGCACCCACATAGTTCCCCAGGTGTGGAGTACCGGTTGTTGTAATACCGGTTAATACGCGCTGTTTCGTCATAATTCCTTCGTAGTCTGTACTGTCATCAGGCAATAGAGACCGAATCATACCCCTTTAGTGCCCAGGGGTGTATCAACCAAAGGTACCGACTCCCCATAGCCGTACCAACACGCGGCCAACGTTAAGCCTCAACCGCCACTTTGGAGGAAACCTGGAATTGGCGCTGATATTCACTGGGAGAAATCCCAAACGCCCGACGGAAATGGTGACGCAAGGTCGCACTACTCTCAAAGCCAGCCAGTTGGGCTGCTCTGTCTACAGACTCCTTACCGGACTCCAGCGCCTTCTGCGCCGCCCGCAAGCGCTGCTGGATCAGCCACTCCTTAGGAGCAATTCCCATCGACTGGCGAAACTTTCGGTCAAAACTACGGCGGGATAAATGAGCGCGCTGCGCCATATCATCAATTTTGATAGCGCCATCCAAATTGCCAATCGCCCAATCCAGCGCAGCGGAGAAGTGATCCGGCCGTTTGGCAACCGGCATCTCCACATATTGGGCCTGGCCACCCTGCCTATGGGGTGCCATCACCAGCCGACGAGCCACCGAATTGGCCAATTCATAACCATGGCTGCGCCGCAAAAACTCAATCCCCAGATCGATGGCCGCACTACTACCCGCAGCGCAAGCCAGTGCATCCTCCCACACATAGAGAACGTCTCCCACATACTCCACCGCAGGAAAGCGCTCACGAAAACGATCCGCAAACAACCAGTGGGTAGTCGCCTGCCGACCATCAAATAGTCCCAATTCCGCAGGCAGAAAAGCACCGGAGCAAAAAGTAAGAATCTGGCGGCTGGCAGCGGCAAACTCAGCCACCGCCCTATGTACGCGCTCCAAATAAGCATCTTGTGGTTGTGCATTGGTCGACCAACAGGGAATCACCAGCAGATCATAATCCATCAAACTCTCTGCCCGTCGACAAGCCAGAGCCAGACCGCCGGTCGCAAGAGGGTTTTCCTCAGCGAAAGTCACAATTTCACCGGTGTAGAGCTCGCTAAGTTCAGGTCGGGGTAGGCAAAAGAGTTCGGTAGCGCAACCGAGTTCGAAGAGTGAGACCTGCCGGTGAGCGAGAACAGCCACTTTCTGGCTCTTATTAGGCTTTTGTGCCAACGTCGACATAGGTACCCCTAACCCTCAGCAGTTAAGTAAATTAGGTTAACGAATAAATCCAACCCAGCATACCCCGTTGAGCAGTTATTGAAAGCAATGCTGGGAATAAAACCCTCAACCTTTGAAGCATAATTTAATAGGTAAATCACCATCATCCTCAAATAAGTAAAGCCGAATCCCACTAGCCAAAACCGACCCACAAGTTTGCACGCAGAATTGGCGCAAAATTAATGCTATCTGGCTCAGAGGTAGATCGCTCGGAAGCAACCAAAAAGGGACACTATCGCCACTTGGAAACCTGACGAACCACCGAGAAATCACCGGGAGTAATTTATGAGTTCAGCCGTAAGTAGAGTGCCCGCTGCCAACAGCCAAGATGCGCTAAACCACTTCCAAAACCTCCTATCTTTTGAAACAGACTGCTGGGATGTACACCACGCAGTCAGCCAAAATCGCAAGGATTTCGTACTTTTAGATGTGCGAGGTGAAGAGGCTTATAAAAATGGACATATACAAACAGCCGAATCCTTACCATACAGCCGTATCAATAAAGACAGGCTGAGCGAATACCCTTCAGATATTTTATTTGTCGTCTATTGTGCAGGCCCACACTGTAATGCGACAGAAAAAGCAGCTATCAGGCTGGCCACACTTAACAGGCCGGTCAAGAAAATGATCGGCGGCATCACCGGATGGCTAGATGAAGGGTTTACCCTCACCCAAGAAACAGCCAAATCCATTTAACTCCTATTGTTAGCCCCTTACAGGATGACATAGCTTGGCATAAGGATGTGTCAAGCTATCAAACGCCGACTCAAAGAAATACTGATTAAATGGTACTGATATGTTTGTTCGCCATGCCCACCCCACCGACTGTTTTTATCTCTACAATATGATGCGCTGCTTAGCCAGGCATAATAATTCAACTGACTCTTTCCATATTACCCAACTTGAATTGCAAAATAGGTTGTTTCAGAGGAAAGAGCATCAAGTGCTGGTTGTGGAACAAGACCACAACCTTGAGGGGTATATCAGCTTTAATATTATTCCAGAAAATGAAAGCTCGGCGGCCTGGGCTATTATCAGTGAGCTATATATCGGGGATTGCGATGCAAACCAAAAAGAGGAGATTACCCAAGCCTTATTAAGTGCAATTGCAAAAGAAGCTCGGAAGTATCGCTGCATCGATATAAGGTGGAAGGTATTTTCAAAAGATCATGAATAAAAACTGGCTTTTTAGCAAGGATTGCAAGTTCAACTTGTAATATAAAACAGTTGGAGAATTCTAAAGTTCACCTAACATAAAACAATTAGCCCTTCCGCCACCTAACTAGCTTTGATATTCAAAAGAGCCCTTTGGCAGCAAAGAGACACTCGAACCAGAGTGCGTATATCGCCTGCCAGCCAAAGGCTAAAACTTTATGTTTGGAGTCTAGCTTCTTAATCGCCTACCCCCCAGAATTGTCCCCCTTACGACATATTCAAGCCTCCAATTTCTGTTTCTTTTTGATCCTCACATAGACTTCTTCACGATGGATAGGCAGTGACTTGGGTGCGCTTATGCCTATCTTAACTTGATTACCTTTTACCTCCAGCACTGTGACTGAGACATTTGCTCCAATTCTTAGATACTCACCTGTCCGTCGCTTTAAAATCAACATACTCATTTCCTTCAATAATCAAAGTTTGGGCACTTCCGGGATGGGGGAACTTGTGATTCAACGTTTGGAGGAAATATGGGGTGGTGCGCGAGGGCGGTAGGCACAGAAGAGGAAAAGGCGGGCGCTAGACTTCCAGAGCTTGGGAATTGGTCCCAAACTACTGAATGTACTCCACTTTATTGAAGACGAGCGGGTATCTAGCGTATGATGCATATAGCCAGTGCGTCCTGAGTATTTTTTTTTATTTATTTTTTTATAAATAAAAAAATACGTGCTATCCAGGAGATGGAGGTCGGCCCTCCGTTATCGCTTTGCAGGAAGTGGTAACAAACCGCCTCAAGGTGATCGGAGTAAAGAGCTTTGGTTAGAAGCGATTGAGGAAAAGGCGTACGAGATACGTCAGGTATGTTGTGTAGAGACGAATGCAAATGAACCACTGATGAGGTGTCGAAAGCGTATTACCAAGATGATGTCAAAACCCGTGCACTGGCTAAGTGCGGGGATAAGCTTGGAGGTTACCTGTTTACCGACCGAGTGGCATCCGGCATAGAGGTGGCGTGAACACACAGCAGGCTTTTGGGTGGAACAGGAGAACCTGTCGTCCAGGTGTTAAGGAAGAGCGTCAAGTAGAGGCCCTACAAGACGTTGAGTACCAAGACTGGTCACAGGGGCGGAACAACCCGTAGTAGTGGAGAAGCGGCTGTAATGGACGTGGAGCGAAGGGGTTGTCGTATTCGGCGACTAACCGTGTAATCAACCCAGATGGGGAGGAATTAACGATTAGCGCAAAGCCATTCAATATTCCCAAGCGAGCGGTTTGGGAAGCGTGGAAGCAGATCAAGGCTAATGGCGGCGGAGCGGGGATTGATGAGATAACGATAGAGCAATACGAATCGAGTCTCGTCAAAAACCTTTACAAGCTATGGAATCGGATGTCATCTGGCAGCTATTTTCCATCAGCCGTCAAACGAGTGGATATTCCGAAACTCGATGGCAGCCTGCGACCACTGGGTATCCCCACAATCGAAGATCGCATTGCACAAATGGTGGCTAAGCAACTGCTGGAGCCAGAATTGGAGAAGGTATTTCACCCTGACTCCTACGGCTATCGGCCAGGCAAATCTGCTATAGACGCAGTGCGTCGAGCTCGACAACGATGCTGGGATAGAATCTGGGTAGTTGATTTAGATATCAAAGGTTTCTTTGACAATATTAATCACGAACTTCTGCTGAGGGCATTAGATAAACATAATAATCATCGGTGGGTCAGACTCTATGTACAGCGCTGGTTAACGGCTCCAGTACAACATCGGGACGGACAGCTTGAAGAGCGAACACAAGGTACTCCACAAGGGGGTGTAATCAGCCCGCTACTGGCAAACTTGTTTTTGCACTACACGCTGGACGCCTGGATGGTGAGAACGCACAGAGATATTCCTTTTGAGCGTTACGCGGATGATGCTGTTTACCATTGTCGTAATCCTCGTGAGGCGGATCGCTTACTGGCGGCTCTAAAAGCACGCCTGGCTACCTGCGGGCTTGAGGCTCATCCAGAGAAAACGCGCAAGGTCTATTGCAAGAATAGTAATCGTAAAGACTCCCACCCAGTGATCCACTTTGACTTTCTGGGGTTTCGATTTGGTCCCAGAAAAGCAAGGAATCGCCAAGGACAGATCTTCACCGCATTTAGTCCTTCAATGAGCCCTAAAGCTTTCAAGAGGATCAAGGATAAGGTTAGGCAGTGGCGTGTGATTAACTGGGTGGATCGATCACTATCTGAAATGGCAAAGGTACTTAATCCCGCAATACAGGGTTGGCTGAACTATTATGGTCACTTTGGGCGGAGATATGGTGTTTATCGGTTACAGAAGTATCTTGATCAAACGCTGATGCGTTGGGCTAGGAAGAAGTTTAAGCATCTGAAGCGAAGCTGTTTCAAGAGTTGGGCCTTTATTGGAAAGGTTCGTCAACAAATGCGCGGCTTGTTTGCACACTGGAGAATGGGAAGATTGAAAATGTGCTGAATACGAAGAGCCGTATGAATTGAGAGGTTCACGTACGGTTCTGTGAGAGGTCGAAGGGGAAGTTCCTTTGGTCTACTCGACTTTTGATACTGAGCTTATCAATTTGGTTAGCTGGCCCTGGGTGTTGGTAGCACCTTGGGTCAGCGCCTTTTACTTACTCTTATGTCACGCTACCGTTCTCCTTTTAGGGGATGGGTCTTTTAGAAAATTCTTGGTTCTCCCGAGGCATTCACTTTCTAAAGCCTTTCAATCGACTCACTTAATTACGATCAAAACACTAAAAATATCTATCGATTTTACGCAACTTTGACATTAAAACAAACTTAATAAATTCCAATAAGATCATTTTTGTGCCTATATTCTTTTATGTATCGGGCTTGTGAAACCTCAACTAACAACTGCTATTTAGACTTGGATCATCCCTGTGACTTTTCGAAAGCTTGAAGAATCAAGCTCTCATTACCGTAGCAGGGAAGAGTTTTCTGAATTGGGTTCAAATTCCCATTAAACCAGCTTCACAAACAGCACATAGTGCGTTTTGGGCTAGTGATCGTGCAGGCACTCTAATTTATAACCGTGTGAGCGATAATGATTGGATATGCTCGCAATCAATTGGGGGTAGCTAAAATTATCTTTTTCAAATTCACCCTAGTTTAATAATACTTGAAATCAAGATACCCAACACCAAAACGAAAAACCCTAACCTTTGACAACCAAGAAAGAAGTTAATCATTAACTAGCAAAAAGAAAATCCAATCACCTACCATTGCTTGCTAGATATGCAAAGTAAATAGAATATTCAAAGTATAGGGCTAAAAAAATTTAGCCCTAATCTCTCGATCGTACCAACAGTAAAATTCAGAGAGAGAAATAAAGGAAAGAAATTGAGGTCTCACCTTACAGAAGACAGGTTGGTAAAGCATGGTTGGACCCACGAATATGGGTCCAACTGATATAGAAATATTCCTAGAGATTGAGAAAGATATCGTCTAACTAGTAGATATAAATAGCTCCCGCAGCATCCGCATCATTTAAATCTGGATCAGCCATAATCCCAGTATCCGAGCCCTGCTCTTCTGGAGCGCCCACTACCAGGGTATCACCATCGCCACTTAAAGCGATTGAAGTTCCAAAGTAGTCACGCTCATCGGTGTTATTAGCTTTCAGGTAAGTGCTCTCAATCCACTGCCCATCAACCATCGAATACATATAGGCCGCACCCGCCCTAGATGCCGAGTTGTCATTGCTATCAGCATAGAAACCTATACCAGCACTACTCTCCTGAGCACCTACCGCAAGTAGTGAGCCATCATTGTTCAGGCTAATAGACGTACCAAAAGCATCATCTTCATTGGTGTTACTCGCTTTAAGGTAGGCACTTTGGTACCAAGAATCTTCTTCGTATGAAAATAGATAGACAGCGCCATTATTGAAGCCATCGCGATCATCAGGGTCCTCTGAAGCACCGGCCTGAAGTGGGGCGCCCACAGCGAGCAGGTTGCCGTCGCTACTAAAACTAACATCCCAACCAAAACGATCACCCACTCTTGCACTATCTGCAGTAAGCAGCTGTTGCTGAGCCCAGCCTCCATTATTGGAGAAGATATAAGTTGCTCCCCTGCCACCATGCCCACCAATAGCACCAACCGCCAGCATGGAACCATCATCACTCAAGCTAACGGATGAGCCGAAGTCCATATTTGAATTGCTATCACTTGCCTTCAAGTAAGCTTCTTGACTCCACTCAACCCCAGAATACTGGAAGATATATACTGCACCAGAATCCAAAGCTTCGTCATTATCAGGGCCACTATTGACACCGGTAGCACTACTATCTTCAGATGGGGCTGCAACTGCCAAGGTTGTTCCATTACCACTTAGACTCAACGCTCGCCCAAAAAAATCATAGTAGTCATGATTATCTGCTCTTAGTTTAGCGCTGTGAGTCCACTCCAAATCCTCACGGGTGAATATATGAACTGCGCCAGCCGAAAAGTTATCATCCTCACCATTTTCTTTGTAGGCACCAACAGCTAACGTATTTCCGTCGCCACTGAGACTCACTGCAGATCCAAATGCAGCTCCACTTTCAACCTCTAAAGCTTTTAAAACAGCTCGGTAAACCCAACCATCTTCATCATAATCAAAAATATATACAGCACCTGACCCGCTAGCTGCATTATTAAATTCATTTAACCCATTACTATCTTCGCCAGTCGCACCAACAGCTATGGTAGAGCCGTCGTCACTAATCGCAACGGACCAACCAAACTGGTCACCGGCTTCGGCATTACCAGCCTTAAAATAACCAATACTATCGACAACTTCCTCATCAATCGATATTTCATTTGAATCCAGGCAAGTTGTATCATCACAGCTTTGCAATATATAGCGAGCATTCAATCGCTCAAATAGAGGCACCTTAATTTCTACAATTTCAGAGCCTGCAGAAATTTTATCGCTAACTACTTCATAGCCAGATTGCCCATCTTTGTTCTCAAGAAGTTGATAATAGGTAGCCCCTTCAACATCCGACCATTCAAAAGTGAACACTTTTGCTGAGTTGAAATATAGGTAGGGAGTCGCCGCTTCTGAGATCGAGGAACCTCCGCCACTATCATCTCCTCCTCCAGATGAGCTGCCCCCACAAGCGCTCAAGATCACACCACATGCAATAACTACCGAACTGCTTTTAAACTTCACAACATCCCTCCCCAAGGAATATGGATTGAATCGCGCGCAACCCTACCAAGCTTCAGTGAAAAGGAAAACCAGAAATAAGATAAAGTGAGAGGCGAAGGAGATTAAAAAGTAAAGTTATAGTTACAATGGTTGATGTCGTGATAACTTGGGAGGCTATATTTCAAGAAAAATAGTTTCTTGCACTCCCCCAAAAAACACATAAAGACAAAAACACAGCAAAAAGAGACACATTATCGAAAGCGAGTAATAAGCCAGAGCAAATTAAAATAGAAACGCTAAATAAATTAGCTCATTCATAATCGAAATGTAAATGCGTAAAAGTAAAACGATTGAGATGTGATTTTTGGCCTTTGACCACTTTTTCACACTCTTAAAATGGTGAACCAGCTCTTTCATTAAGCAAAGTAGCTGTGACACTTATCAATAAGCGGTCCTCCCGTTCATTAAATATCAGGTCGGTTATACCCAACCTAAAGAATACCACTGCATTGACCAGAATATCCGACCCCAAGCCATCAGTTAGCAAGCCCTTACAAATACAGGCAACCTCATTAGGATTAATAATATCCATGGAAATGCTCTAATAACCATATTCAGCACATGGAAATTCAATATAGAAATCAAATACTGAAGCTCTTTTTTTGCAAAATAAATCGGCTATAGGGGGAGGTAGAGGTAAGCGCCCCCACAGAATTGCGAATTCCTGCCGTCTTAGCCTTGGCAAACAACCCGCGACACCTACTCATAAAGCCACTTGAAGCTACCAGTAGTAACCTGAGCTACCCGCTAGTTAATTTCTGTAGAAAATCCATTGCTTCACAATCCCACATAGGAAGCAGTGGATAAAAAATAGTCAGCGCCATAAGCTAAAGATCAACGAACCCCCAGGCTTGGAAGAAAACAAGCCGCCACTTCACCAAGCCCTAAATGATAATAATTTCTATTTGCATTTGGCGCCTAGCTGAGGTAGCCTAGCGACCCATCATTACTTCTTCTTAAAAATTAATATCGGGGATAGACCCTGTATTTATTGCTTAAGCTTAGAAACACAGGGACTGTCATTACTGCTGTCATGAACTCAAATTTATTTTCATTCTCCGCTCCAATTCTTTTTGGGCTTGGCAGCCAGTCGCAGAGTTCGGAGGTAAAGAAGCAATGGATAGGCAGCTATCGCCTAATTCCCATCACAAAAACATGGATCGGTTCCAACTGGGAAGCGACGCTAACTCACATTAATAATGTGAACCATATACAACACCATGGTCGAACAAGCAGCCTATGGGCTACCCAATATTTCACAGGCAATACCTTTGATAATTTTGGGGTTAGTATTCTAGATAAAATACTTGTCTCTATGAGCGGGACTCTTTATTTTTTCTCTGCAACAGTTGGTATTGTTACCGCTAGCTCTCTAGGATCAAATGACTTAAAGGGTGCTGTATATGAAAAAAATCACAGAGAAGAACCTCTTCGCCAAGTACCTCCTCCAAGACAAAAAGATATAGATACTGAAGAAGCTATGACATCATGAACCAGGACCCCTTTAATGATAGTTACAACTCAATATCTGCGTTTTTAGGTGGGCTTCAAAATATCGAGTCCAATCACTTTTCTGGTTGCCTGATAGAAACCACTTTTAGCGTGAGAAACTATTGTGACTCATTTTTTGAACTGCTTAATATTCCTTTTTCAGATGTATTAAACAACGCAGTCCCGTCCCGGCAGGCCGAATTTCTTGCTGGTCGAGCCTGTGCTCACTTTGCTCTCAGCAAGCTAGGTATGCCGGTAAAAGAAATCCCTGTAGGAAAAAACCGCTGTCCAGTATGGCCAAAGGGTGTACAAGCTTCTATTACCCATGCTAGCAACCGAGCAATCTGTGCAGCCAGCACTACGTCTAAAGGACTTGGAATTGATTATGAAACAATTATTTCAGATAAAACTGCCGAAGAAATCAAACACAATATAGTCAGTAATTCAGAAGTAAGGCTACTATCAGAGAGCGGTTTTCCTCTGGAACAGTGGCTAATAATAGCTTTCTCAGTGAAAGAAAGCCTTTTCAAGGCGCTATATCCAAAAGTCGGAAAGTACTTTGACTTTCTAGATGCTGAAATTACTGCACTATCGCCCCAGCAACAAAAGTTAGAACTAAGAATTTTGCAGGACCTCTCCCCCAGAGTTCTCAGTGGAAGCACCTATACAGCCACCTATCAACCCCATCAAGGCGGCATATTAAGTATCGTTGAATATTAATCACCACCGACTATACCGACAGCACTTCCGTTAAGAAGAGAAGGACAATTTTATGTCTGACGTTCCAGCTATTCTGAGCGCACGGACTCATATGAAACTCCCGGGTAATGACGAGCTGATCCAAAAAATGCCCTGCCCGTCTGATACCGCTTTAGCGATCGAGCGAACTCGCCACCAGGTTGCCAGAATACTAAGCGGTGAAGATGACCGCCTACTGGTTGTAGTCGGTCCGTGCTCAATTCACGACCCTGAAGCTGCGCTAGACTATGCGCAAAAACTGTCCGAAATTCAAAACCAGTTTGAAAGCAGTCTTTGTCTTGTCATGCGTACATATTTTGAGAAACCGCGTACCACCGTAGGCTGGAAAGGTTTTATTTATGATCCTCATTTGGATGGCAGCGCCGATATGCATACCGGGCTCACCAAAGCCAGGGAGTTATTGCTCAACATCAATGCTCTGGGACTAGGTACTGCCACTGAATTCCTGTGCCCTCTGAATGCACTCTACATAGCAGACCTGATTTCCTGGGGAGCTATCGGCGCTCGTACCACGGAATCACAAACACACCGGGAATTAGCCTCTGCACTTCCCTGCCCTATCGGATTTAAAAATAGTACTGACGGAAATGTCAAAGTTGCAATCGATGCAATTCAGGCAGCTCAATCTCAACAGATATTCTGTACCACAACCCACAATGGAAAACTTGAAGCTATTCAGTCTACAGGCAACCCTAACTGCCACTTAATTCTTCGTGGAGGAAGAAGGCCCAATTACCATACTGAGGACATAGAACAGGCGATATCTCAGCTTGACTATGCATCGCTCCCCACCGGCATTATGGTGGATTGCAGCCACGGCAACAGCCAGAAAATACACACCAATCAAATGGGTGTTGCGGAATCTCTCTGCGATCAAATCAGTACAGGGCAAAGAAATATTTCAGCAGTAATGATTGAGAGCTTCCTCGAAGAAGGAAGCCAAAAAATTTGTCCCTGGGACAAAATGACTTACGGACAATCGGTTACTGATGCTTGTATCGGCTGGAAGGATACTTATCAGGCGTTAGAGATGCTTTCTGAAGCCGTTGTCAGACGCCGCTATCTATTTACCACCTCTCACAATATGGAAATAGAATTAAATCAAGGTGCTATGTAATAGTATTACAGGAACATTTAAGTTGCCAATCCCCCGAGGTGATAGCGGCACTGGCAACCAGTGCCAACTTTTTTAGCCTCTGGCCCAGATTCTATTTGTAAGTAATGCAGCCCAATAGGTACGACCTAAATTTTCAACGACCCAAGAAAGAAACTAAGAAAAACACAACAAGGTTCAATTTATTTACTTTAGAGCGTAAGAAACATTTCATGCCAACTCAAGCCACCATGAGTAGAATCAGACTTACCTTGATGAATAAACCCACATTTAGAATACATACCAACAAGTTCATCTTGACATATCAAATAAATTCTCTTTTTTCCTAGCTCACTCATAGAGCTAATAAAGCTGCTCAAAAGCTTATTTGCCATACCCTTACCCTGATATTTGGGGTGAACCACCAGGGACATAATAACAATATTTTCCCCGCTCGAATCATGCCCCACCAGATCTTTAAACTCTTCATTAGACAATTCTACGTTGTGAGCTGCTCCTGAATTAATAAAACCTATAACTTCCTTATTATTCTCTATAACAAGAAAACCTTCGGGGTAAGTCAAAATTCGCTTTAAAATCTTTTCTTTTGTTGCTGCCTCGCTTCCTGCGTAAGATACAGATTCAATCTCAAAGCACCTAGCTAGATCCCTCTCATTCGCAGAGCGAATATTAATTTCAGACATCCTTGAGCAAAACTCCATGTTCATAAACCAAAATAAAGGTATCCCTCCTCTCAAAGGTACCAGAGGGCATACTATCAACAGTTATATCAACCTTACCTTTCGTAGTATATAGCCTTCAACCACTAGGTTATATTGAACTAAACTACCTTAGCCATAAGATAGACATCAGCATACTCACCATTTCGAAATGCATAATTTTTTGCAGTGCCTTCGACCTCAAATCCATACTTCTTATATAGACCTATAGCCTGTTCATTATCAGTATAAACCTCTAACTCTATACGGCGAACGGCAAGCCAGTTAATAGATAAGTTGAGCATTGCCTCTAAAAGCTTTGAGCCAACCCCACTCTTTTGATGCTCTTCACTTACTGCCATACCTATATTTGAGACATGCTTTCGCCTTGGATTCGAGAATACCTCCATTCCAATTTGACCGACGATCATCCCATCCAGGACAGCTACGATGCTATAAAAGTTATCGGGGATATTCCCCAGAAACTTTTCCCATTTATCTATTGAAGGGTATGGGACTTGAAGTGTTCCCGCATAGCAGGAAGACTGAGCATATATATCTTTAATTTCAGGAATATCTTCTTTTCTACTATGTCTAATTTCTATACTCATGGACCCACTCTCGTATCACTTAATATAAATTCTACCTGCTTATTAATTTCGGTAGAGATAACTTTCCTATTCTGACGCATATCCACAACCACGCCCCACCTGAATAAAGTTAGCGTCTCTCAAAAGCTGGATACGCATTTGCTCGTATATTCATTGTCATGGCTATAGAACATACAATCTTACTCGTCCGCCCATTTCTATCTGTAAAACGGTGGAAGGTCCATCGCAGTACAGCTGGCAGTTAAGCTCGAGCCGAGAATGCTTTGTGATATACAACCTCTCCGCTTGGAAAATCGTCATCAAACGACAGTGCCTGGAAGTACTCTACGGGTACATCAGGTAAAACCAGTCCTTCGACAACTTTGAAGCCAAAACGCCCGTAATAAGTAGGCTCCCCCAGTACAACGCAGCCTGCCGCACCTTGTTCTTTGAGGTCAACCAGGGCGCTCCGAACAAGCTTTGAGCCAACTCCTCTGCTCTGATACTCAGGTAGTACTGAAATCGGCCCGAGCCCGAACCAGTTGGCGGAGCCATCAGAAATAACAACTGGAGAAATGGCAATGTGGCCTATAATATCTTCATCCACTTCAGCCACCTTTGATATAAATAATGCGTCAGCTTGGCGAAGGGCCTTCACGATAAACTGCTCAGAGTGATCAGTATGCGGAGCATCCCGAAAAGCCAAGGTAGTGACTCTGTGGATTGGCTCAATATCTCTTTTACCCTCTTTGCGTATCTGAATATCCAAATTTTTCTCTCTCTAATTTTTTTAAACTATTTTCCCAGCTTTGTTATATTGAAATTTTTCTTTAAATTGACACTCTTTCTATCTCCCGCAAGTAGATTACTTTTTGAGTAAATTCCTACGGTTCTTTATTCATCTGATTTGATACCTTAACGCATTACGTAACAGGCATAGAATATGACGCAACTTGTCCATGCACCTTCTTTTTGGCCGACGATGAAAGCTGATAAGCTGCCAGGCCATACCATATCAAAGTAACTGCCACCCAAATCCTTTGTGTAACTCCTTTGTATTCAACAGGCATATATCCGTAACTAAAGAACCAAAAGAAAGCAACGTGAATCAAGGTTACAAGTACGCATAAATCCTGGAATTTCTTTGAGATATAATAATTGCGCATCTCTAAAGCAAATATTACAGGAACAACCATTAAGATACTTGTTAGCCCATATACATCATGCAATGGACTATTCATAATAAAGAGCCCCGCAAAAATCCATGTCACACCAAATGCAAACATCGTTAAGAAAGTAAATTTAGCCTTTACGAGAGACAAACAAGCCAGTGAAAATATACACATAGAAAGACCAATCAATATATCTGTAAGCCTATGTGAATATGAAAAGAAAGGTGACTCCAGAGCTAGCTCACTAATATGCTGAGTCACAATACTATAGCCTGGCAAAAACAACCCCAAGAAAATATTATACAGTGCAAACACAGGTATCAGCATTGCCTGCCTAATGAATATCAAATCCCGATTACCCAAAACTCACTCCATCTTGTAGAAAAATTAACATCCACATCTCAGACAAGCCAGCGCTACCTGACTGCCCAATGCAGGCTCATGTGATCGAAAAACACGGCATCAGCTTATCAAGTAACACCCTACATTGTGACGTAAAGTTGCCGAGAATACGCATGACAGCGATTTATAGCCAATAAGGCATTTTCCAGGATACTCTCTTCAACACTATTGCCAAATAAGAGCGCGTACCTAGAGTTCTCCGAATCTTGTATTTTGAACTCGTACTCAATATCGAAGTGCTCAGCTAAAATATCCTCGATATAATCGAGATGATCCCAACTGAAAAACTCTAAACACATGCCAAAATCTGGATCACAGGAAATTCTAAGTTCTTTCAATAATGTCGATCTATCAACCATAGTCACTTAATGCCAATCACTCATGGAGAGGCTCGAAGCGCTGCCCCCAGAAAGCATGATAGCCTTAGTACTTACCAGATGCATTCTTCTTAACAGGCACTTCTGATCTGTAGTACTTCATATGTATATTTATCTAATTCATCTTCATTTGAATAAATATCAGGGTAAACTACCCTGTGCTCTTTTATCAATTTGAAAATCTTACACGTGGCTTTCTTGCTTTCACTATCTACAGACGGTAAGCACCCATCACTAATCATGACAAATGTGTCAACTGACATTCGCAGCATCTCTGAGTCACTGCATAACTCCCTTTGTCTGTTCCTACCTACTGAGTTAAGATATTTATCTTTAAGGGTATACAAAGAAGCTATTTGTCACTTTGTACAAAGGTACCCCTAAAGACATCTTACAGCCGCACAATATACCAACATTTTCCTCGTTTTGACGACATACGTAAATCTGCATAAATCAATCCGTTTACACAGATTTTACAATTGATGTAACTATTCCCTTGAAGTATTAGCAACAGGCGGGGACGGTACAGCCACTATTTAAAATAGTGTAAGCAGGGATATACTAGGATACTCTTTTCGATCCATCGCTATACTAGAAAGCTTCTTGAATTTTACTACTTGCGCTATACCACTCTCGACAATCCAGAGTAGGAAAAAAGCGCCTGGCTAGGCTGCGAAATCAGTATCCAGCAGCCTTATAGGGACCAAAGTTCTTACGATAAACAAGTAACGTTCGCTTGTAGGCGCAAACCCATTCACCATGTTGATTTTGAGCGCGGGAATATATGCTAAGCAACCCCTGTTCAGGCCTTGATTTTGACTCCCTTTTGGAAAGTATCTCAGATTCGAAGTATAAAGTATCTCCCACATAAACTGGCTGCAACTCACAGTCACTCATCTCCAAGTTGGCTACAACCTTTCCAAACGTCCTAGTTGTATGCGCCATTGCGCTTAAAACAAATGTCTCCAATACTCGTTGCCTATCACCATAAACTCGACGCGCATATACCTTATCAGTGATAAACGGGCTGAGATCGAATGAGCGAAGTGCATAGTCGACACAGCTAGCTTCAGTGAAGGTTCGACCTGGACGATGCTCGAATATTTGCCCCACTTCAAAATCTTCAAAGTCTATTCCGACCGTTTCTATATAAACGTTATCTTCTACTTCCCGCAAAAAATTAAATGACTCTTTCATTGAGGTCACCTAAATATGGAAAATGGAAACTTAGTAGCCGTTCGCAGAGAAAGGCAGGTGATTGCGTTTGAAGATCAACATGTCACACTGTATTTCGCAAATAGTCTTCTTGTCTTGATTCTTTCCAAATATAACAATTTCTACCAGCCCCGCGTCGTCATACTCACTACCTGCCTGGACTTCGAGAACCTTACTCTCAGAATACAAGGTATCACCGCCATAAGCGGGTGCCACCATGGAAATTTTTCTCCAACCAACAATTTTTTTCCTTCGATTGTAGGTCTTCCAGATCAAACCCATTAGCTGTTGAACCGCTAAAGTAGTATCGATTAACGGCTTACCGAATTCAGTTTGGGCGGTGTAACACTCATCAAAATGCAGCATGGCTTGATTTAAGGTCTTGATGCACTCTTCCTTATTATCGTGCTGGCTAATGGTAACGCCAGGCCTATGGTGAAAAACCTGCCCTACCTTAAAGTCTTCAAAATCGAGACCGTAACGCTCTCGATAGCGATTTTTACCGGTTTTTATATACGCAGGAAAATGATAGCGGGGCATAGAAACCTCTTGCCTTACCGTAAGGCTCCGGTGAGTTTGGCTCTGCTACAGTACGGTCACAATCCCTTCGAGGCCGCCACAGTTTTCAGTGCCCGCTCAACCACGGGCATATCCACCATCTGTCCATCAACTACAAGAACTCCACCATGATTTTCTTTATAAGCTTTCAGTACTCGCTGAGCATGAGAGAGCGCCTCACTAGATGGTGCCAACCCTTGGTGAATCGGTTTAATTTGCTTTGGATGGATGGCTATTTTTCCAGAAAACCCCAGGGCGGAGACCCTCTGTGTTTCCTCAATTAGGCTTCTTTCATCATCCAGCTCCAAATAGGGGCCATCTACAGCATCAATGCCTGCAAATGCGGCAGCCTGAACCAGCCGCCCCCTGCCATATAAAAGAGCATCCCAGCTCATATCTGACCCCACTGTTGCACTGTAATCAGCCGCGCCAAAGGCCAAGCAAACCACCTCCTCTACCTGGGCAATACTCAACGCATTCTCCAAACCTTTTGGGGATTCAATCAGGGCTATTATTCGAATCGTTTTATGGGAGGGGGCCATAACCTGGCAAAAACCAATCACTTCTTCTGCTGATTGAACCTTGGGAAGAATCACAACATCTGGCAGTTGCGGCAGATCTAGCAGCATCAACATATCCTTGATGCCGCAATCGCTGTCGAGCTGGTTGATTCTCAACGCGCGCTGAGTGGGAATAATATCCTTTCCTATAAAGAAATTGACCACCTGCTCCCTTGCAGTATCTTTATCTTCCAGGGAAACGGCATTTTCCAAATCCACACAGGCAATATCGGCTCCGCTGGCCATTGCTTTTTCATAGCGATCCGGCCGGGTCGCAGGGACAAACAGGACGCTGCGAAAATACTTGCTTCTCTTAGTCGCACTACCCATCTGGCGGCACCCTCTCAACAATTTGACACATAGCCGGATATCCGTTCCCGGTGCCCTTCTCCGCACCCGGATTCTGAACAATCCAGTAGCTCACCAAAAGACTAGCAACTCTGTATTAAATCGCGACACTCACCTTCATTGAGCCCCGCCTGTCAGGCAGGTCACTAAAATACGAGTGACCAGTTATCCCCAATATTTACCAACCAATCCCACCGAATTTACAACTCCTGTTCTATGCTGAGGGATACGGCGTATCTATATTTAGTGGAATTTTCCGACATGTTACCTCTCGCAGGCTTGCGGATTGTCGCAGTAGAACAATATGGTGCAGGCCCTTTTGGCACCTTATATCTGGCAAATCTGGGAGCGGAAATCATCAAGGTCGAAGATATCTCCCACGGGGGGGATGTAGGCCGTACCGTAGGCCCTTACTTCTTGGAAAATGAACCTGGGGATAATAGCAGCCTTTTTTTCCAGGCTTTCAATCACAACAAACGCAGTTTATCCCTCAACCTGTCCTCTCCCCAAGGGCAGGAAATCTTGCACAAATTAATTCTTAGTGCAGATGCACTGACCGACAATCTACGGGGAGACGTACCGGGCAAGCTGGGTATTACTTACAAAAAACTGGGAAAGCTGAACCCCAAGATCGTTTGCGCCCACTTGACTGCCTACGGCCGCAGTGGCGATAGGGCCAAGTGGCCGGGATATGATTACCCCGTGCAGGCAGAGGCAGGCTATTTCAAGCTAACTGGTGAACCTGACAGTCCACCTGCCCGGTGCGGCCTGTCCCTGGTGGATTTATCCACCGGGGTGGCTCTCGCGCTGGCCGTTGTTTCTGGTGTACTTAATGCCAGGGAAACCGGCAAGGGGCGAGATATCGATGTCAGCCTTTTTGATAACGCTTTATATAATTTAAGTTATGTGGCCATGTGGCAGTTAAATGCGGGGCACAACCAAAAGCGGGTGCCGCGATCAGCACACTTTTCCCTAAGCCCTTGTCAACTTTATAAGACAAAGGACGACTGGATTTACCTGATGTGCAATAAGGAAAAGTTCTGGAAATCCCTGTGTCAATGTATTGAACATCCGGAATTAGCTGACGCACCCAAGTTTGTAAATTTCAGGGAGCGCAGGAAAAACCAATCGGAGTTAACCGAAATACTGGATGAGATACTGTCAAAAAAAGATACCGCAGAGTGGCTGAAAATTTTAGCTGGCCAGGTGCCAGCCGCCCCGGTATATGACGTTGAGCAGGCGCTAACAAACCCCTTTGTTTCCGATACCGACCGCATCCAAACAATACCCGGTGATCACGGCAAGGATATTAAAATACTGGCGCCGTCAATTCGCTGCGATGGAGAGATGGTTAATTTCAAGCGGGCACCTACCCTGGGAGAGGACACCAAGGATATCCTGGCTGAGCTTGGCTATTCCGGGGCAGAGATAGCCAAGCTCGCCAAGTACGGCATCATTTGAAAGAACTATTGATCATCGAGAAGCTGAAAGCCCTCTGCCAATAGTTGCGCCTGCAATTGCGACCACTGATCCTGGGGGAGTGAAATTGGCACGGTGACATCACTGGCATATTCCGCCTGCCCACAACTCCCCTGGTGACGCCCTACCAAAAAGCGCAGGCGAGCTTCCTGGGCAAAATCACAGCAAACCGAAACATGCATTAGGGGAACAAAGGGCTGCAACGGAATATCTTGCAGCGCGGCACCTACCGCACCGCGATAGGCGCGCATCAAGCCACCCACCCCAAGCTTGGTACCACCAAAATAGCGGGTCACTATAGCGCCCACATTACCGACACCCTGTTTCAACAGCAATTCCAGCATTGGTCGCCCCGCGCTACCACCGGGCTCGCCGTCGTCATCTGCTTGCATTACTTCCGGGTTGGAAGGGTTGCCGATCACCAACGCGGTACAGTGGTGGCTTGCATCGGGATATTGAGCGCGGACAGTTTCCAGCTGTTGCTGAAAAGCCGCTTTATTCTCTACTGGCCCCAGCCAACAAATAAAACGGCTCTTCTTTTCTTCTGTCTCACTGACAACGGGAGATGAGGGAATCTGATAACTCACCGACAATTTCGTCCCAGCGCTGTTTTTTTAATTTTTCGTACAAAGGCTGGAGCTTGGTCTGCCAGACTTTATTGTCGACAACGCCAACGTGTTTGCAGCGAATAGTCCCCTCGGAATCCACCAGGAAAGTTTCCGGCGCACCGAAAACACCGAGGTCCAGAGCCAAACGGCCATCTCTATCGGCGAGGCTATACAAGTAGGGGTTGTGGAATTTCTCCAACCACTTGATTGCTGCCTCATCCTCATCTTTGAGGTTAACGCCCACGATCGGCACACCCTGCTCAGCCAGAGCATTCAAATAGGGGTGCTCTACCCGGCAAGCTACACACCACGTGGCCCACACATTCATCAAATGCGGGCCATTGGGAAGATCTTTCTTCTCTACAATTTGGCTGTTATCCGCCACTTTTTGCAAAGAGAATTCCGGCACAGGTTTATTCAGCAGGGCCGACGGCATTTCCTGTGGGTCCAGGTAGAGGCCCCGCCAAAATAACAAGGCCAGCACGACAAATATTACCAGGGGCAAAAAGAGTTTGAGTCTAGACATTATCCTTTCCAACTATTACGCCGTAGCAACATTGCCTGTAACTTCTATATCTACAGGTTTAGCGGCTTTCGCTTTGCGATAGCGCTTATCCGCTACAGCAATAGCTCCACCAATCGCCATCAAAAGCGAGCCCAACCAAATCCATACCACAAAGGCTTTGTACTGAAGTCGCACAGCCCAATCACCGCTTGGGTTAGACCTGTCCATCGGCTCACCGAGGGCCACATAAATATCGCGGAAGAGTCCGGTATCGATCGCCGCCTCTGTCATGGTGTTGCCACCAGAGAGGTAATTGCGTTTCTGGGGATGCAGCTCTGCAACCGGCTTCCCGTCCTTGCTGACATGCAATACACCTTCAAAGGCTCGGTAATTAGGCCCCTGAACCATACGAACACCGTCAAATTTGAAGTCGTAACCGGAAACCTGGAAACTGTCCCCAGCACCCATACGCACATCTTCCTCAATACTGTAAACGGTGGTCAGTACTACCCCCAACACCGAAACTGCCAGGCCGATATGTGCGATATGCATCCCGTAGTAACTGGCTCTCTGACGCTTAAGGCCGGCAAAGAATGAGCTGGAGTTGCGGGTTTTAGCCACGATATCAGCGATGCTGGAAGCAAAGACCCAGATACCAATAAAGATTCCCAGCGCCGCTCCCCAATGGAAATCTCCCAGGGCCAGGGTCCACAGCAACGCAACTACCAACGAAGCGACAAATGGCAAACGCCATGCGCTCAGGAGTTTGTCCCAGCGGCTGTCTTTCCAGTTGGCGCGCACGCCCATCCCCACCAGCAGGCAGAGAACAACCATCAGTGGCACGAAGAAAAGATTAAAGAAGGGCGGACCCACACTCACCTTGCCCCAGTTCATGGCGTCGGCCAGAAGCGGGTAAAGAGTACCGGTCAAAACCATGCCCATAATCAGCATCAACAGAATGTTATTGCCAAGCAGGAAGGTTTCCAAAGAGCGGAAAGAGAAAACGCTACGGGCGCTGACTGTCGGTGCGCGCAGGGCAAATAACAGCAGCGAAGTGCCGACAATTACAGCCAGGAAGCCCAGAATAAAGCTGCCTCGCAGTGGGTCAGTAGCAAATGCATGCACCGAGGTAATCACCCCTGAGCGCACCAGGAAGGTGCCGAGCAGGCTGAGACTGAAAGCGAAAATCGCCAGCAGGATAGTCCAGCTCTTAAACAGCCCACGCTTCTCAGTTACCGCCAAGGAGTGCATCAAGGCAGTCCCTACCAACCAAGGCATCAGGGATGCATTCTCAACCGGGTCCCAGAACCACCAGCCACCCCAGCCCAGCTCGTAATAAGCCCACCAGCTACCCAGGGCAATACCCAAGGTCAGGAAGCCCCAAGCCACAGCCGTCCAGGGTCTTGCCCAACGGGCCCACACCGCATCCAGCTGTCCACCGAGCAATGCCGCAATAGCAAAAGCAAAGGCTACTGAGAAACCCACATACCCCATATAAAGCAAGGGCGGATGGAAAATCATACCCGGGTCCTGCAACAGCGGGTTCAGGTCAGAACCTTCCATCGGCGGGAATGGCAGGGTGCGATCAAATGGGTTGGAGGTAAATAGAATAAACAGGAAAAACCCGATCAGTACAAAACCGAGTACGGATAAAACCCGCGCGGAAAGCTCTGGGGGCAGCTGCTTACCAAACAGCGCTACTGCCGCAGCCCAACCAGCCTGAATCAAAAGCCACAACAGAATGGAGCCCTCATGCCCACCCCATACAGCGGTAACTTTGTAATAAACCGGCAGGATACTGTTGGAGTTCTGTGCTACGTAATTAACCGTGAAATCACTTTGCACAAAAGAAGTGGTCAGGCAGGCAAAAGCGATCAGAACGAACGCAAAAATACCCAGAGCCAGCGGACGCCCCGCATCCATCCACACAGGGCGCGATGAATAGCTACCGGCCATCGGCACTGTTGCGAGAGCAACCGAAAGCAGCAAGCCGACAATTAACGCAAAATGGCCCAGCTCAGGGATCATATTTTCGCTCCATCGGAACAACCTTCATGGGAAACCATGGTGTCGGCTACTTCAGGTGGCGTATAAGTTTCATCGTGCTTGGCCAGAACCTGGTCCGCACGCAGAACACCGCTTGGCATCAACTGGCCGGTAATCACTGCTGCTTCGCCTTCGGCAAATAGATCCGGCAGGATTTTGTCAAAGACTACGGAGAGTTGAGCCTCGCCATCAGTAATCACAAACTGGACTTCCAGGCTATCAGTAGTTCGCTGCACACTGCCCGGGACAACACAGCCTCCCGCGCGAATCCGCTTTTCCACCGGGACTTCACCCGCTGCAAAGGCCTTGGGGGCATAGAAATAATCGATATTGCCGCGCATCGCAAAGGCTACAAAACCTACTGCTGCACTGGACAATACCACCAGGACAAGTACGAGTATCAGGCGTTGCTTGCGTACAGGGTGCATTGTCTAAGTCCTACTCCATAACTATTTAATTCTATTGCGCTGATAGGTTCTCCATCGCCCTATCCACTGGAACCCGGCAAATTGAAATTAAGCCGGTTCCTCTGCTGTTTCTTTCTTTGTGGTTACTGTGCGCTCACTCACTGCCTGGCGGCGGCGCTGGGCAATTTTCTGCTGTCGCACCAGCTCTGCCTTCAGGCCGCGGCGGGCAATGTAAGGGTAGAGAGCCATCCCCGCGAGACTCAGGAAAGTCACCGCGTAGGACACCCACACAAATACACCGTGGCCGTCCATCGTCAGGAAATCAGCCAGGTTGGCAAATTGAAACTCCACTTTATCGACCTCCCGCCAGTTCTTCCTGTACCCACTTGGTGCGCATCTCGCGCTTGAGCAGCAGAGTGCGGGTGTGAGTCAGCAGGGTCCAGGCATACATACAGTAGAAACCGATAATCATGGTCAGCAACGGGTAGAACATGCTCGGATCAATACTGCTGGATTCGGTCAGGCGAATGGTCGCGGGCTGGTGCAAGGTAAACCACCAGTCTACGGACTTGTAAATAATCGGGATATTCACGGTGCCCACCAGGGCCAGCAACGCAGAAGCTTTGTCGGCGACTTGCTCCCGGTTCACTGCGTGGGTAAGTGCCATAACGCCGACATAGAGAAACAGGAGTATCAGCATTGAAGTAATGCGGGCATCCCATACCCAGTAAGCACCCCAGGTAGGTTTACCCCACACAGCACCGGTAAATAGCGAGACAAAGGTCAATACCGCACCGATCGGCGCGGCAGCGCGCATCACGGCAAAGGAGAGCTTCATCTTCCAGATCAAGCCGATAGCACCGCTGATCGCCATAATGTAGTAACCGGCCAGAGCCAGGAAGGCGGCGGGTACATGGATAAAGATAATGCGGTAACTATTGCCCTGCTTGGCATCTTCTGGGGCAAAACCTAGGCCCCAAACACTGCCTACAGCGAGCAATACAACACTAGCCAGCGCCAGCCATGGCAGCCAGGCTTCAGTTTTTTGATAGAACCAGCGGGGCGAACCCAGGCGGTGAAACCATTGCCAAGCCAAGAAAGACCTCCAAATCAATTATCCAGGCTAATACGTATTGCACCCGCAGCAGCGAGTGGCGCCAGTGCCGCAGCAGCCGCTAGGAGTGCTGCCAATATCGCCAGTTGGGCGCTGTAGGCATAGCCATCAATTGCCGCCTGTACTGCGCCGGTGCCGAAGATTAGCACGGGCACATACAGCGGCATAACAATTAGTGCCAAGAGCAAACCGGGGCGGCGCAAGGCAACAGTGAGTGCCGCACCAATGGCCCCGATCAAACTCAAACTCGCAGTTCCCAGCAATAGGGAAACCAGCAAACAAACATAACCATCCACGGGCAGATTCAGCATTAAGGCGAGCAGCGGCGACAGCAATGCCAGCGGCAAGCCTGTGGCAATCCAGTGCACCAGGGATTTTGCAAGAACCGCAAAATAAAGCGGTTGTGGTAACAGGGTGAGCTGCTCCAGGGTGCCATCTTCGAAATCACCTTTAAAAAGGCTTTCCTGGGATAGCATGGTGGACAGTAGAGCCATTACCCAGATCATGCCCGGAGCCATCTTTGCCAGAAGTTCGGGCTCAGGTCCTACCCCTAACGGCAAAAGTGCTAAAACCGTCACAAAAAACAATAAGGGGTTGGCAATATCTGCTCGTTTTCTCAGCGCTAAGAGCATTTCAATCCGGAACAGCGCCATAAAACCGGGGCCACTGCGCACTTCGCTCACCGGCGTTTGGACATCAACTGTCGACATGCTCTCCCCCAAAATCCTCAAAAGGCTCAGAGACTGAATAGTCAGACAAATTAACCTCACTGAGTCCGGCTAATGACAGAGGTTGGTGCGAGGTCAGCAGAATTGAACCACCGCTATAAAGATGGACCGCCATTTGCTCTTCCAATGCAGCAACACCCACAACGTCGAGGGCGGTCAGTGGCTCATCGAGTATCCACAATCGAGGGGAATCAGGTAGAAATAATCGCGCTAGGGCAACACGGCGATTCTGGCCGGCGGAAAGGGAGTGGCACAAGCTGTCCTCAAAGCCGGTCAGGTCGACTTTATCGAGCGCATTAAGCGCGTCCTCATGGTCAGCACCATACCAGGTGAGGTTTTCCAGCGGAGTCAGGCCACTACGCACTCCGCCCCTGTGCCCGATATATAGTAAGGACTCACGCATCGCCGAGAGCGATTGCGGGTAGGCGGTATCACACCAAAGGATCTCTCCAGTGAAATCACTGCTACTGCCAATCAAAGTGCGTAGCAAGGTCGTTTTACCCGCGCCATTACTACCTTTGATTTGAATTGCAGCGCCGCCTTGAAGAGAAAACTGAAGGCCCTCAAACAAGCGCCGACCATCCCTTTCGCAGGCGAGATCTCTCACTTGCAGCACAACTTGGGACTTAGGGGTCACAGACATTCCAGGATAAAACCGCTCTGACAAATCTGAACGGCATTATACCGGCACCAGCGCTAATTGCATTGTCTCAGCGAGCAACATTTTAGCAACCCTTGATCTTTCGCAAGAATGCCCACTGATTCACACTGAAAAGCGCTATTTAAATTGGCACTGAATTATAGTTTTGGTATTTTCACACCGTCGTGAGATTCAGTACCTGTTTCTCGCTGTACCCTCAAGGAAGTGGGTAATCTCAGAAGTCGACATAAAGCTGGACCCCCAAAAGGGCCAATTCTTCTGCTCGTAAGGATGCGTGTCTATGAACAATCTCGCCACCCATATCGATCCCTGGCTCGACGCTACTACTTTGATTGGCCAAGAAAGCCAGATTCACCAACAGCCATTTCCTTTCTTCGTTGCCAAGAACTTGCTGGCCGAGAACCTGATGGCATCCTTTATCAAAGACTTCCCAAAGCTTAAAGGGGCCGGCTACCTTCCCTACGATAGAAGCAGTTGTGGCACCACAATAAATGAACTGATTGAACAGTTTAGGGCTCCGGAATTTGCCGATGCTATTGGCAACAACCTGGGTATTGAGAATCTTTCTCAATACCCAACCTATGTTTCCATTAGCCGTACACTCAAGAAACGCCACGGCCGCATCCATACCGACGGACAGTCAAAAATTGCTACCGCCCTGCTCTACCTGAACCCGGAGTGGTCCTTGGACGGCACAGGCTGCCTGCGCTTCTTAAAAAGCGGCGATAACTTTGAAGATACCGCAGCCCCAGAGGTAAAACCTTCGTACGGTACCCTGGCCGCATTTAAGCGAGCCGATAACTCGTTCCACGGACACTTGCCTTTCGAAGGTAAAAGATTGGTTATCCAGGTAGCCTGGTTAGTCAGCGATGCTGACAAAAACAGAAAGGCCAAGCGCGGCAAATTAGCTTCAAAACTCAAGCGTCTGCTGGGCTGGTTTGGAGGCAACTCTGCAGCCACACAAAATATGTAGCTACAGCCAACTCAATACCTACGATAGAGCCCGCATCCCTTACGGGCTCTGTACATACATACCTTCTTCCCTATCTCCGTAGCACCCATTGCGAAAATAATAAACCTAACAACTTTAATTAGTGGAAAATACAATACAGGTAAACAGAGCCCAACAATTTAAAAACACAGAGAAGAGCCAGGGGAAAATAGAGGTGACTTGGGCAGGAAAGGCAAATTTTCAATAAAATCTATTAACTACGCAGAGTACAGTTTAAGCAATCCTATTTTTAGATTACTTTAATTTATTATCTGCACCCTGCATAGCTGGCTGTAGCCGTTAAATTTTCAGCATATTTCGTTAGTCGAAGTCATAGTCCATTAATTCACGCCTTAAACGCTTTTCCTCCAATTTGTCTTCTACCATTCGACGTGCGTCGCGTGGTGGCTGAGAGGTAGCTTCCTTCAGCACTTCAGTTGCAATTTGTGGAATACCCACATTATCAAAATCTAGGCGTCTTTCGTTAACGTGGCCGCTCATACGAAACTCCATAATCTTGATTAGAGAAAGCAGAAATATCCTTATCGCACCAAGGGTGCAATTGCAGGTTATCCAGCTCAATCAATCGTGGTCAAGCAATAATTTATCAAGTGGAAATGCGGCTTTCACGTCAAAACTTTCCAACTGATCCCCGAACAAAGCTATCCGCAAAAATCGCCATTTCGAAGTCAAAGTAGCGAAGAAAAAAGACAGATTTATGAAGGTTTTTCGAAAATTTTAAGAAAAGGGAACGACGGGAATAGCAGTAACCGAGTGGCGCCAATGTTACCCTCAGTGACACAGCAAATTGGTACGATTTGATGGAAGGTGAGTTAATGGTGAAAAGCATGACATGACACAGGGCTTTCCACAGGCTAGAATAGCGCCGCTCTTCAGCAGTGCTGACACCCGCCCCCGTCGGTTAACAGGATAAACCACGGACCTCCTAAGTCCGGACTGGTGGTTCGAGTCCACCCGGGGGCGCCATACATATCAAGGCAAATTAGCAAACGCCTGCCTTTGCCGAATGCATAAACAACGCCAGGAATAACCCAGCCAACAGCACCCCACCCCAGAAGAGCCTGGTAGAGCGGCTAATTGTTCTCCCGCGCCTGGCTTCGTTTCTTACAGTCTTTCCCATATCACAAATCCATTTGCCTACTTTTCGTCCATTCACCATAAATACTAACCGAAACCATTTCGCTGGTGAATCTCCATCTCAGGATAGACAAAGCCCGGCACAAGCCGGGCCCAGAACAATAGCAATGCAAGTATTGACGAACAGCGCCTACTGGTTAGTCCCGTTTGTGCCACTGCCACCATTACTATTGTTCATCTGAGTGCCATCCTGCATTTTTTTCTGCATCTTCATCATCTGCTTTTCAGCTTTGTCCTTCTTGTGGTGCATCCCCACCTTGTGCCACTCATCTTTGAACTTAGCCCAGAAAGATTCTTTTGGCGCTTTGGTGCAGGCGGTAATCACCATCGGCGTCACTTTTTCTGTGCCTTCAATATCCAGCATATCCCCCTCTTCCGTGCCTTTCTTGGCGTAGGCGGCAGCCCAATAAACTGCTTTAGGCTTGAACTCATCGTCGATAGCCAGGAAATCCGCACAGGTCCAGTCTTTCGCCGGCTTCTTGGGATGGTTATCCGCGAAGGCAGCAGAAGCAGCAAGACTGGCAATTACCAAAGGAAGAATGAACTGCTTACTTTTCACAATTAGATCTCCAAAATATCCAGGGTTATCACCCCGTGAATCAATTGCAGGTAATGTGCAATCCGCTCGCTACCCGCGGGCCGGGGAGGACTGGCCGGCAAGTCACTAAAATGACTGCAACAAACAGCGAGGCAAGGAATAGCCCCAGATTCACCAGCCTTACGACAGCGGAAACGCAAGCCAAGACACTGAATCAACGAATGCTTGGCCCATTGAAAGGATAGACGCATTTTTCATTTTTTGGGGAAAATCAAAAACACTTTCTTACCCACTTGCATACAAACTTTATTGTCCAGACGCATTCCATGTGAAGAAGCAGGCTTTACCTATATACACCTTTAGCTATTAGCGCTCGGAATAGAGTTTGCTGCCTCCCATTTTTGACTGTGCCTACCCAGCCTTAGCAAAGAGAAACCTAGCCAAATAAACCAGACTATTTGGGAAATTCCGAATATTTCTGTAAAGATATCGTCCGGATAGATAGTCGCAATTCCCGCCACTCCCACTAGCACTCCGATAAAGTTTAATGGCCGAGAAAAAAGTCCAATTTGCAATGCAGCAATGCTAATTAGCAGAACCCAAAGTCCACCCACCAACTCATTGCCACCACCAAGACTTTCAACCATCAAGTATATTATTCCCCAGGTATCGAAAGCCTTCTGAACACTGACCTCCATAAGCCCCAAAGCATAGGCGAGCCCTATATTTGCGATCATACCGCTCGCTATGACAAGGCCCACCCAGACTGCTCCAAACAAGGATGCCAATGCAGCAATCTCCCTCCTCTTACTTTTTAGCTTTTCATATAAGCTAACTACCACACAGCCCAGTAATATCGCAAAGACCAAGTACATTAGGGTATAGGCAATATTAAAAATCAGTTGATTTTCTGCCAAGAACGTCATTTTTTCTATGGGGCTCCCATCCGATGGAAAAGACCAAAAAGCACCAAAGAATACAAAAGCACTAATATAAATTAACCCCATGCCAAACGCTGACATACCCGCAACTCTATCCATAGCTCTCCCCTATCATCTTTTAACTCAATTCAATGCCCGTAAATATCGCTTCAATTATGTAACCCAAGGAAGCCAAATTCGTAACACCCCACCCTATCTAAGCGGCAAGTAATCGCAGAAATGAATATTCAGCAACAGAAGAAAATCACAGTGCTTTAACCGAAGTGTACATTAATGCCATTTCTGACTAGCGTTCATACCAGAACATGTAGGTTAGGTGGATAGCTAAATATCACTATTGCCAACTAACCCGAAGGAGATAATAGGATGGGGAGCAAGGAGTGAAGGATCTAAATAATCCGGAGATCAGTGATTTCCATCAGGAGCCGATTTACTTAAAAATCAGCTCAATGTCAGTTCTAACGTTAGAGTGTCGTATTCAGTCGCCAAGCCGATACTTACGGGCCACAACCTCAAACTGACGAATATAAATGGCTTGGGCTGGCTTATAGGGCGGCAGCCACTGATCGGGCCCTTTATCTCCCTTACTGCGATTGTGGCCATCATCAACCAGCCACAAATTTGCAGGGTCTTCTGCAAAAGCTTCGCGCTGCTCCCGGCTCCAGCTAGCACCACCGTACTTATGAGCCCAAGATAGCGGTACTATATGCTCCACATCCAGATCCGAAGCTTTTTCAAAAAACTGTCCCGTATAGGGGTCCATCCACAGGCCTGTAACCACTGTACAGCTCTTCTCATTGCTGAAGGCAACAGGAGCCAAAGAGAGACGGATCAATAGCTCCTGGCGAGTATTCTGGCAATCACCATCGACATCAGACCACCGTGGCAACCACTCACTGCGATCATAAGATTGAGGGGTTACTTCATAACACCCGCTGAGGGTCAGCATGGACACTATTAATAAAGACTTGAGTCGCATAAAGCTAAACTGCGGCTAATTACTGCTGGGGGAGCATTTTGATTATAGCTTTGAGCTCCGTCAAGAAGCCAATCCACTTTGACATGAGCACAAATCGGTACAAGTGTGCTGTATCCACCCACTCCAACGAATGAATATCATTAAGCTAATATACGACTGAAAAAATTTAGATGGTTAAGAAATCGGTATGTAGTAACAATAGCTATCCCCTATACTACTTAAAGGTCGAGAACCATTACAGCAAGGATATAAGAGGCAGAATAATGAAGTTATCTTTAGCACTAATTTTCATCACACTTCTTTCTGCCAACGCTTCATCTCAAGTCAACATCCCTGGCACCACACTCCAAGAACGGATATTTGAACTAAATCCCCCAGTAATAGATTCACCCACGATGTCCTTTTCGGAGATTAGACAGAATATATTAAAACTCAATCAGTTTATTGGTGGATACCCACCCAGTTTTACAAATGATAAAGAAAGAGAGTTGATCTATCGAAAATGGCTTGTATTAGTTTCCGAAGCAGAAGCTTTTTACACAGTACATAATGGCTCAGAAGAGTCGCTTTACCTGCTATCAGAACTTTACCGACAGGGCCACAACATGGATGTAGAGGGTAGCGCGGAAAAAGCATTCAATAACCTAAGTGCGTGTCTTCACACTTTTAAAAAGTCCGTGATGTGCAACTTTTCAGCATCCTATTTCTACCTGTCAATTGACCCCGCATACTTAGACAAAGCAGAGCTAAGCTTATCCATACTAAAAGAACATTTTAGTCCCAATCTTAACAGTGAGGTCGAATCTGGTTATGTATTCTTGCATATCTATCGCCAAGACATCCCCAAAGCAAAACAGCAAATCGACTTCTTTATCCAAAAATTCCCCAACTCTAGCAGAGTCGCAATGTTTGAAAACATAAAACAAAATTTAGGCGATACCATAGAGTGGAAACAACATTAACCAATGCCCTTTTATAACTCAGGAGCAGCACAGCGCTTCACATTAAACGGCTCAATAACTAAATCGCCGGACACTACCTATACGTCACTTTCCGAGCGATGTCTTACCCTCTAGGTTACTTAACAACATTAAGCTATAGAAAGGAGGACGTAGCCCCTTCATTGTACAAGTGTACAGGCATTCAACCACATATAGCACCTCAACTACTTCGGTTAGCAGTTATTAACCTAGCGGCTACAGTCATGGCCTAACTTCTATCAAATACAAAATACTTACCTGAGGCGAATACACTTGTTTTAACAACTCTAAACATCCCATACAGAATGTCATTGAACGAATCTACAAGAAAATACAATGACCCGTCTGGTAAGATCAAAACCGCTTAGGTAAAAGTAAGGAAAAACTGATCGAATTCACTATAATCGAATAGCTCAGTAAAAAATCCAAGGAACATTAATTCGAGAGACAGTTAATAGGCTATTCCTCCCACATTTAGAAAATATGATTCAGAAAATGTAAATTTTACCTTACCTCAATAACAGTACTCTGCAGGGCAACCTTCAAAACCTTACGCCTCTTGTAATCCCCACTCATTAACAGTACAAAAAATATCCTATTTCGCACATAGACATACTACAGATTAGCCATTTTCAAGATAACACGGAGTTAACGATCTAGATGAAAGAATCGCTGAGTTCGATCAAAATTATCGTTGTTTTTTTAATTCTCACAGCGAGCCTCTACCCTATCGGATACTGGCTAATTTTTCACATGGAAAGCGCAGTACCCTTAATGCTTTCTGTTGGGCTTGCCACGGTCACAACATGCTTGATATTCAAGAAGAGCCTGGGCTCCTTAGGATGGTCTTGGGGAAGCTGGAAATATCAGTGGTTAAGCTATTTGGTACCCTTGGGCTATGTAGCAGCTGCCTACCTCATTATGTGGATCTTAGGTTTCGGGGAGTGGTATAACTCAGAATACGTTACGGCACTAAGAGAAGGGTATAAAGTAGATGGCTGGAGTGATACCAGTGTAATCCTCTTTAGATTCTTAATTACTGCGAGTATCAGCTTTATATTGATACTGCCTGGAGTTTTAGGAGAGGAGATTGGATGGCGTGGATTGCTTGTACCTGAGCTCTCAAAGCTTATGTCCTTCTCAGGGATCGCACTAACCTCTGGGTTTATATGGGCCGCCTGGCATTGGCCCATGATGGTAGCAGGTGTCTACGGGAATGAAACAGCCCCTCTCAGCTATCAGTTGTTTTTCTTTACGCTAGGCTTAATGTCAATGTCAGTCATCATGACTTACGTAAGATTAAAGACTAACAGTGTTTGGCCTGCCGTTATTTTCCACATGAGCCACAATGCATTTATTCAAAAATTCTTCAATCCATTGACCCTACAAAGCACAGATTCAGGTTGGTATCTCAATGAATTTGGTATGGTTTTACCTGTAGTTATTTTTTGTATCAGCATTTATTTCTGGAGAAAGGGCCAACAAGAGTTCGGCTCCGCTCAATCTGCAAGCGAACTGCTGTCTCCACAAAAATCTTGACGTAGCGCCATGGATGTGTGACAGAGGCTTGGATTAAGAACAATCATGAGTTTTGGGCAATTTTACCGCAGGCATATAGAAATACATTATGGATAATGAAGTAGATATTTTTGCTCCAGTTACTGATCTAGGAAAAAGAGATGCCCTTGAATGCTGGAGATGGCTAGTTGGCAAAAAGGCCTCCATGTGTCTTCTGACCTCCATGGGGGATTTATTCTTCAAAAGGAAGGAAGGCCTACTGAACAAGGAACGTGTCTATTTCCTAGATACTGGCACAGGAGAAATGGAACTTGCCGCTAAATCCTGGAATGCATTCCGAGAGATGATGGCAGCAATGAAAGATATTCCGGGCCACTGGTTTAAATATAGATTATTACTTGAGTTAGTGGAGCAACCATTAACTCAAGGTTGTTGCTATTCACCAATCCAACCACCGATAATGGGCGGGGAGTACATTACAGAAAATTATCAATCTATATCTTGGGAAGTCCATCTAGATCTGTTAGGACAGATACATGAGCAACTCAGCGGCCTTCCCCCAGGAACACCAATAGCTAGTGTAAGCTTAAAAATTGAAGAAGATTGAGAGGCCACCATTCAAAAGGGTTATCCCTAAATCCAGTATTTAAATCTATAATTTCATGTCAGGACTTGTCCTTATGATAAGCATTGAGTTTTTGATTACCTCTTTTATCGTTGTGTTGATACCGGGAACGGGAGTTCTATATACAGTTGCTGCGGGGCTATTCATGGGTAAAAGAGCAAGTATTTCTGCAGCGTTAGGTTGTACGCTAGGCATCATCCCCTCTATCCTTGCTTGCATCATGGGGCTGTCCGTAATTATTCATACCAGTGCATTAGCATTCCAGTTTGTAAAATATGCAGGAGTTGTATACTTATTGTACTTAGCTTGGTCAATGCTTAAATCCAGCAGTTCCCTGACTCTAGAAGAAAATCAAAAGAAACAGAGTTTAACTTCAATTGCTTTCAAGGGATTTATGATTAATATCTTAAACCCAAAGCTAACCATCTTCTTCCTGGCATTCTTACCCCAGTTTATTCCCTCTCAAATACAGAGCCCCGTAGATAGTATGTTGATTCTTGGACTTGCCTTCATGGCTATGACCTTTCTGGTTTTCATTGTTTATGGCTTACTAGCAACAGTCATTCGAAATTATGTTATTCACTCAGAAAAAATTAGTATTATTATCCAACGAGTCTTTGCTGGTAGCTTCGCAGCTTTAGGGCTCAAACTCGCCTTTACGAGCAGGGAGTGAGCCCCTCATTAACAAAAACAGTAAAGCGATTACTTGCATTAAATTTAATGTCACTTCAGGCATGCCCGATTCAAGCTTACCTCTAAGAATCTCAATCGTAAAAGAATAAGCACAAACAAGTATGAAAATTTTTTTGGCCCTTTCAGTACTCGGATTTTTCTTGACCCCATCACCTGTAGTAGCCGTTTCAAAGGCAGACCTTATGACCAACAGTGCTATTGGTCAAATGCCCTCCCAGTCCTTTCCCTCTAGCGGCTCCGAATATTGGATAGAGCGAGAACAAGCAGTAAGTTTTGCAAAAACCGATGACTGGGAAAAAGCTATTCCCTTGCTCGAAAAACTAACCGCCCAATATAAAGATGATGGAGACACTTGGTTTTTACTCGGGCATGGATACATCAAGACGAACCAATGTAACAAAGCAATTCCCTCACTCAAACGAACCCTAGAACTAGGGACAATCATGTCGGGGATAAGATCAGCTTCATCCCCCTCTAACGATATAATGATTAAAATTGCACAATGTCATTCCAAAATGAAAGAGAAAGACCAAGCACTGGGCTGGATTCAAAAAGCACTCGACTCCAGATGGGATGACCGGAAAAGTCTCATTGGCAGCAGCGATTTTCAACACATATCTCAAGACGACATGTATAAGGAGCTTTCAGGGGAAAGCCAGCTGGAAAATTTATCGAGAGATGAACGCTGGATGACAGATTTAAACTTCCTAGCTGATGAAATATTACGCCTACATGTTAACCCCTACCATCACTCATCAAAGGAAGATCTAGCATTACACATAAACGAAATTAAAACAGAAATCCCCCACTTAACCGACCAACAAATCGTATTTAGAATGATGGCGCTACTTGCCAGCTTAGGGAATGGACACAACTTTATTGTCCCAACCCACTCTAGGAATGGCTCATTCAGCAAGTTACCAATCCAGCTCTATTGGTTTAATGATGGGATATTCATTGTAGGCGCCGATACCGAATATAAGCATCTTGTAGGGAAAAAACTCCTTTCTGTAGCCAACCAGCCGATAGATGCAGTAATGAAAAAGATTGCCACTGTAAATGCCCGCGATAACGAAATGCAACAATACTGGCTGGGGCCTTACTATCTGGCCTTACCGGAGGTTCTCGAGGGTTTAGGCATAGTAGAAAGTGCATCGAAGATCCCACTAACTTTGGAAGAAAAATCAGGAGCCAAAGAGCAAGTAGTTCTATCAGGAAAACCTTTCAACTTTACAGGTTTTCCAACCTTACCCGCACCTAATAATAGGGACAACTTACTTTACCTAAGGAACAAGAAAGAAAACTATTGGCTTGAATACAATTCTGACAATGATCTCCTATATTTACAATTTAATAGGGTCGCACAAGATAAGTCACACCCACTGGACGTATTCAGCAAAAAGATCACAGCATTCACCAAGGGTAGAAAAGTCAAAAATCTTGTTCTAGATTTGCGTCACAACAGCGGCGGCAATGGTTCTATTATCCCTCCCTTAACAAGATCGTTAATTCATTTTTCAGAAAATAGCGAAGAGAATAATCTATTTGTGATTATTGGACGGAATACCTTCTCCGCTGCACATTTGTTACTTGCAGACCTCGATCGCTTGACTGACATCATCATTGTCGGTGAACCAAGTGGGAGCAGACCCAACCATTTAGGTGAAGCGGGATGGTTTAAACTTCCTTACAGCGGTGTCTGGGGAATTATTTCATCTCAATATCATCAGGCCTCAAAGGCCGAAGATCATCGTATCTGGATTGCACCACATGTTCCCGCAACACTCTCATCTGAAGAGTATTTCGCAGGAGAAGACCCCGCAATAAATCATATAATTAGAATAATAAGCCACAAAAAAGAAAAAGCAGCAATACCCTCACCAGGGTCAGTTATCACGGCAGGATTTTAGAGTAAATTATACAAAGGAAACGGATCAACATGTCTTTAACTTGGGTTATTGTAGGCTCATTTCTTCAATTGTCTTTTTGCGGATTCCTTTTTATGATGGCCGCATTCGCTGGAGGTGGCGTAGCTAATAGAGGAAATTTATCAAAACTATCATCAGTGATACTTGCGGCTTCCCTATACTTACTACCCTCAATTAGCATACTTGCCGCCGGTATTGTTATATACCAATACAACCATGGAGGGGACGCCTCCTCTTATTGGTGGCACTTCATGCCTATTGCGGCGGCGGCTTTATATATCATTTATATAAACTCACTATGGGAAAAATAGCGTAACATAAAAGAAATCAATAGGAGCTTCGTCCGTGAGCAAATGCCTACTTTTTGATAACGACGGCACCTTAGTTGATAGCGAGCATCTCTCCAGTATTGGCTTAGCTATGATGTTCGAAAATTACAGAATAAAACTAGATGCTGATGAACTGGTCATAAGATTTCGGGGTTGGAAACTGGCAAGCATTCTATCCCTATTAGAAGAAGAGAATAATATCAAACTGAAAAGCAATTTTGTTGCAGCTTATCGCGATATAGTCACAAAACTCTTTATCAGAGAGTTAAAACCTGTTGAAGGTGTAGCAGACGCTCTTGAGGCACTTGATGGTGAGAAAGCGGTAGTATCTAGCGGCCCCCTGCAAAAAATCAAGCATGCATTAGATATATGTGGGCTATCTAAGTATTTCGGAAATAATTTATTCAGTTCATATGAAGTAGGCATATGGAAGCCTGATCCAGGCATATACCTACATGCCGCAAAAAGTATGGGCTACCATCCTGAGAACTGCTCCGTTATAGATGATGGACCAGTGGGAGTTCAGGCTGGTATAGAAGCAGGCATGAAAACTTACTTTTTTAATCGTCTTAACGAGGAATCTAATACCGTTGGTGTAGTGTCCTTTCAAGCGATGAGAGAGTTACCAAAACTAATAGGTAACTAATCCCCCAAGAACACTATACCTTTAGTTTATTACCATCATTCATTCAAGCTCATGCTACAACCGGTCATCATGGGCGGCAGAGAAAAGATGGTTCCCGGCAAGCAATATCTATTTGGCTCTTTGCCCATGGGAGATACAATTTAGCCATTAACAGTAGTGCAAAATATAGACAGAAAACCTATCATTCCATGTCTAATAGGATGTCGGTTTCACACGATACCTTCAGCACTAACCCTTGTACCCATCCTCACAAAACCTATATCTGGCTACAGTAAGAATGTTCTCAAAGTTATTTAAAAAGAGTAAACCACGAGTCTATCTGGATAAAATGATTGCCGTCTCACAGAATGAATTTAGCAAGATTGGTGCTTGGGGGGCTTTTAAGGGCGAAGATTTAGAGGCGGGCATTCGTCATAGGCTGGTAGAAATTTTCTCCTTACCACATATATCGAGTCGAATAGAACCTAAATCCAATGATTTAGCACTAGAGGTTGTAGTCTTAAAAGTAAGAGGGGGTGAGTTTGACACCGCATACTTTGGAGAATTTGGTGCAATGCCTGTATTCTGGCGGCCAAAGATTGAAGTCGCAGATCGACTCTATTACGCCGACTCCAATAAAACACACTCCTCTTATAGGGCTCGAGAGAAAATGCCATGGAGAGAATATTTTTCAGGAGTATTCAGCCTAAGAGGGATGCTCAGATATAGGCCTGTTTTTGGAGCAAAAGAGCTAGAACCTATTCTCTATAGAGCATGTGAAAAGCTGCTTGCCAGTATGGTGAAGTCAGTATGAAATACTGTAAATTTAGGCAATCCGCTACTACTTACGGACTTATTTTTTCTGCGATAGAGATATCACAGCCCTAAGTCAGGATATTAAAGTAACCAGGACTTTTGAGAGTTATCGAGAGGGTGATTTTTAAGTATAGCCAGATTTGCAGATAAGCTACTAGACTGAAGGGGCTTATCAACCCCATACCCTTTCGAACTTAATAATAATATTAAAAGACCCACTTGAACTGGCCTTGAAGTAACAATTAGGCACGGCTTGTGAAGGGTACTGCACTAAATCGTATACTTAACAATAACCTTAACTTTCTGGTGATTGTAATGCTCAAAATCAAAGAAGCCGCCGCTTTTATTCTAGTCGCCTCCCTAATGGGGTGCTCCTCAGATACTCCAGAGGATCCCAAACCCATCACACCGGTCGGTTCAGACAAGGATGCCCACGGGTGTATAAACTCAGCCGGCTACCTTTGGTGTAGCAAAACTAAAGAATGCGAACGACCATGGGAACTTGCAGAGAAGGCTGGCTTTGCTAACACTCCCAGCAATTTTGATGAGTATTGCGATAATAAATAGGGTCTCTGCCTAGCAGCCTCCTCCGTCTATAGGAGAAAGCAGTGACAGCTAAGGTCTTTGATACTCAAGACTAAAGAACAAAAGCTTCAGAAATAAAAAAGCCCGGCATAAGCCGGGCTTTTAGAAGATGGCGGTGAGGGAGGGATTCGAACCCTCGATGCCTTGCGACATACACACTTTCCAGGCGTGCTCCTTCGACCACTCGGACACCTCACCAAATTGTCACCCCCTACGAGGGCCTTCCGCCTTAAAGCGGCCTCTCCTTCCAGCAAAACCCTTAAGTAAATCAATAGGATAGCTGTTATATCGTCGAGAGAGTGCGCACTTTACCCAAATGTCGAAGAAAATTCCAGTGGAATCTGGGGTGAATGTGTACTTACCTTTTTCTTAGTGCTCATGCTCAGCTACTAGCGGCTTCCCTGGGGGGCTACATAAACCATTGGAGGGCACCCTAAGTATCTCCCACACCAACGCCAAACTGCCAACAATGTTTGGAAAAAGCTTTGCGCCCGTCCCTGTCAGGGTTTGTTTGTTGCGTTATAGCTGATTGATACCGGCAGTGTAACTCTCACTTATAGACCGACGGCACAAACTTCCAACAAGCCACTCTAAATGAAAGAAAAAATAGGAAGCAGAGAAGGTTGTTGAATAAGAAGTTTTTACTCAGCAGGTACAAATTTCATTTAGATAATTTGCCTCAATAAGAGCCAAAATATAAATATGTATGACTTTAACCCTAAAAAGTAGACGATGGCGCTGCAGGGAAAAAGCAAGGAGAAGAGCTAACGCACAGTTTAAATTCCCTCAAAACTAACTTAGCCCACAATTTAGACAGCAGGGATAATAGCAACAAAAATGAGGATCTATATAAAATACTACAGCAGAATGAGTAAAGAGGCCTTTGTGCACCCCCTTAAATCTAACAGCTCATCAATTATAAACGCAGTAGTATTTGGCAAACCCTTCTAAGATGAGATCCCCCCTTAGCAAAGCCCAAAAATCCCTGGGCTGACGAGTAGAACCGCCAAAAAAGACATAGAGAAACCAATCGAAAGGCAGAAACAAAAAAGCCCGGCATAAGCCGGGCTTTTAGAAGATGGCGGTGAGGGAGGGATTCGAACCCTCGATGCCTTGCGACATACACACTTTCCAGGCGTGCTCCTTCGACCACTCGGACACCTCACCAAATTGTCACCCTTCGCGAGGGCTCTCCGCGTTGTAGCGGTCTCTCTCTTCAGCGAAATCTTCAAGGAAATCAGGAAGATAGCTGCTGTGTCGTCGAGAGAGCGCGCACTTTACCCAAATGTTCCTTGTTGTGCAAGCACTAATGCGAAAAAAGTCTCTCTGGCTGTTAAAACGGGGCATCATGAGGGAGCTCAGACTATCCGCTACAAGTCACCACGGCTATTTGCCCCCTCAAATGAGCCCCTCAGCTATCGCAGGTTTGGTGGCTAGACTCTGTGAGTCGTTTGACCCAGGCTCTATATTAGTCCGACCAGCATTAGTTTTCCGGCCGGCCCTGCCCCTTCGGTTCTCCAATATAAGGGCTGTACAACTTATGTAACCCCTTGACTCAAAGGTGAATATAAGCGCGGCTTTATCTGAGGCCGGTACCCAGCCCCTTAAAGCAGCCATAGGAAAAATTGTCTTTTACTGACACTCCCCTTTTCCCTTCACCTGGTACAAGTCGCTCGGATTCCTGAGCTCAGATTGATCTAGGTTAATAATGTCGGAAAAGCACCCTGTCATAATCCTTGGCCTGCTGTAGAGTCAGTGGTCGCTATCTATATAAACCTTGATACGCAAAGCCCTAAGGTACCCTCCCTGCCTAAACTGCAAATCTGCCATGAAAATTGGGAGGTTCTGAGGCTGGAGGTGCGGTAATATCACTGGCAACAACAACGAGAAAAATATCACTTGCATGCACAGTTTTTTCGCATTCTGTTCCTCGGAAGAGTAAACTGCGCTGCTGGAGTCACGGCGTTGCTATACGGTGGATGGGGAAATCGGAGCCACCCTATCGCCAACGCGCAAGGTGTTCACTTTCTGCTCAAACGGACAAAGAACAACACAAATGCAGGACCAGCTTGAGGAGAGCACGGGGCGGAATGTTAACCCTCGCTACTCCACCTATTTTCGCACCCTGATTTTATTTGCCGCTGCCGGTACCCTGGCAAACGCGGTGAATTGGGATGCGCCATGGCAATCAGACAAGCTGGTTATTAGCGGATCTGCTCTTTTTATCATTGCTTATACCGCTCTCGCCCAATTTATCCTCTACAAAACTGGCGATAAAAAGGCACTGAAAACCCGCCGCTGCCTCTCTTTCCTGGATACAGTACTGATCGGCATCACCATCTCCCTGGCGGACTTCAGCATGCTGCCCTCGCTGCTGCTGGTTACCATGGTCCAGCTGAATGCCCTCACTGGGGGCGGCGGTGGTCGCGCTTGGTTTGAGCACAATACCGGCTTATTGGTTGGGGTCGTTATCGGGTACCTGATGCACGAACCATCCCTACTGGTGAGCGCTGACCTCACTATCAGCACCGTAAGCCTGATCTGTATTCTGGCCTATTTATGCGCCTATGCATTCTTTACCCACCGCCAGATTGGCCAGCTTAAGGAAGCCAATCACTCCCTGATGGTTGAGCAGCGCGTTAGCAAGGTTCGCTCCTACAAGCTTTCCAAATACCTGCCACAAAAGCTGTGGCGCTCTGTCACTACCGGGGATGAAGAAGCTCTGGTGACCCAGCGAAAGCTCCTCACCGTTTTCTTTTCTGACATCAAAGACTTCAGCCAGCTCACCGAGGAGTTAGAGGCAGAGACCTTTACCCAGCTGCTCAATAATTACCTCTCTGAAATGGCACGCATCGCTGGGCAATACGGCGGCACTATCGATAAGTTTATCGGCGATGCGGTAATGGTTGTTTTTGGGGACGATGAGAGTAAAGGACCAAAGTCAGACGCTCTGCGCTGCGTAGCTATGGCCCTGGCGATGCGTAAACGCGTACGTGAAATGAAGCAGGAATGGTATAACAAAGGTATCTCGCGCCCCCTGCAGGTTCGTATGGGTATTAATACCGGCTACTGTACTGTCGGCATTTTTGGTACCGCTAACTACCAGTCTTACACGGTGATGGGTACCCACGTTAACCTCGCTTCGCGATTGGAAGGCGCCGCCCAGCCGGGAGAAATCCTGATTAGCCACGAGACCTGGGCCATGATCAAACACACGGTAATGTGCCGGGACAAAGGGCATATCACCGTAAAAGGTATTAGTACCCCGGTGAAGGTTTACCAGGTTACTGATCTGCGTAAGAACCTGGGCGGCCAGCAGAGTTACCTGGAGGAGCATGCCCCCGGATTCTCAATGCATTTAGACCTGGATAAAATCCGAAATTACGATAAGGAAAAGGTCTTACAGTCCCTACAAAAAGCAGCATCCAACCTGAAGAGCAAAGTCATTATCTAATTTTATAAAAGGTGCGTAAGCGTAAAATTCTACATAGTAGTATGCATACGCACCGCCAGGTTCCCCATAATCCAGACTGTACCTAACACAATAATCAAAAGAATTAAGCTAGAGAAAAGGATTAACGCCAGGTTATCCCTCCGGTCCCGTTGGGTCGTTACGTTCAAGAAATATTTTAATTGCACCACCAGCTGCGCAACCCCTAGTAACGCAACCAGAATCAAAACACTTTTATTCTCCCTTCCGATCGTCAGCACTGCGGCAAAAGCCGCTAGAGTGAGCACAATAGACAGGATATAACCTGTGATATACAGCCGCAGGTGTTGTGCAAAAGTCGGTTCTTTAGCCATAGACCCAGCCACCGAAATAAACCACGGAAAAAATTCCGATCCAAATCAAATCGAGGAAATGCCAGAACAATGCCAGGCGCAGAAAGCGCAGCTTTACGACATCCCCCAATCCCATAGTGAAAACCTGAACGATCAAAACGATCATCCACAGACAACCGAAAGTGACATGGAGACCGTGCAAGGGCACTAAGCCAAAAAAGGCTGACAGGTAACCACTGCGCTGTGGCACCCCTCCCTTCTCGGCCATCCCGGCAAAGTCGTACAGTTCCAATGCCAGGAAACCCATGCCCAGCAACAGGGTTATCACCACCCAAAATAGAAAGGCAGCGCGACTGCGTTCATGCTTAACAATAACTGTCGCAATACCCGCAGTGAGGCTGCTGGTTAGAAGAAGCATCGTTTGGGCGAACAAGCTGCCGAAATCAAAAAGCTCCTTCGGGCCCGGCCCTCCGGCGGTAGCGCCCACCATGGTGATATAAATCGCAAATACCACCCCAAAGAAAATCAGGTCGCTCATCATGAAGACCCAGAAGCCAAAGATCACCATATCGGGATCTCTGTGGATGGCTTCGTGGGGATTGATGCTGCCCGGGCTTTTCGGTGAAGAGACGGGATTCATTTAGATCTCCAGCTTCGCAAGGCCGACATTTCGCGGGGAATCTTCCAGGTCCCGGCTCACTGCCTCGCTCTTCTCGACCAAGGCCAACCAAGCTTCCGTATCCTTCTCTAACTGACTGGCAGGAATAATATATTCCGTTTCTTTGCGGAAGGTGGCCGCGATAACTGCAACCAAAATGGTTAATGCGGAGATCAGTGCAAGCCACCAGATGTACCAAACCAAGGCAAACATCAAAATTCCACTGACAACGCACAAAATAAATCCGAGAGGGTTATTTTTAGGGAGCTCTATGTCTCGATAGGCTTTAGGCCGCTTATAGGCTTCACCGTGCTCCTTAGCCTCAGTAAATGCATCCCGATCAGTAACCTTGGGTATTTCAACAAAGTTATACGCCGGTACTGGAGCGGGAGAGTTCCACTCCAGGGAGCGTCCATCCCAAGGATCACCCACAGGAACCTGGGTTTTCTTTCGGTCCCTGATACTTACGATAAATTGAATAACCAGCGAAATTAAGGCCGCCAGAACAATCATTGCGCCGATAAAAGCAACGATCATATAAGGCTTGAATGTGAGATCGGCATAGCTGAATGATCGTCTTGGCATCCCCAATAAGCCGGCGCCATAGAGCGGGAAGAATGTCACCATAAATCCTGCAAACCAGAGATAGGCTGAGCGTTTACCCCATTTATCATTAAGGCGGAAACCAAATGCTTTGGGGAACCAGTAGTTGTACCCTGCCAAAATTCCAAACAGCACGCCGGGAATCAGAACATTGTGGAAATGCGCCACCAAGAACAGTGTATTGTGCACCTGGAAATCGACAGTGGGGTTAGCCAGGATAACGCCGGAGAGGCCACCAATCACAAACAGGATTAAAAAGCCGATGGCATAAACCATTGGAGTGGTAAAGCGTATTCGACCGCGATACATGGTCGCCATCCAGTCGTAAACTTTCACCCCGGTCGGCACCGCGATCAGCATAGTCGCTATACCAAAGGCAATATTGATCGTCGGACTCTGCCCCATGGTAAAAAAGTGATGTAACCACACAGTAAAGGACAGGATCGCAATACACATGGTGGCAATCACCAGGGATTTATAGCCGTACAGGGTTTTGGCCGAATAGGTAGAAAAGACCTCGGAAAAAATACCATAGGCTGGCAACACCAACAGATAGACCTCAGGGTGACCAAAGAGCCAAAACAAATTGGCATAGTTCATCATATTTCCACCGAGGTCATTGGTGAAGAAGTGGAAATCCAGGTAGCGATCCAAGCCCAACATTAAGGCGGCAACGCTAAGAGGTGGCATTGCGAAAATCATTAGAATGGAGGCACAGAGTACGGTCCAACAAAACAGTGGCATACGGAATAGGTGCATTCCTGGACCACGGCATTTATACACGGTGACGGTGAAATTAATCCCCGTTAATGTCGTCCCCGCCCCAGAAAATACGATCGCCCATATCCAGTAGTCAGGCCCAACCCCAGGGCTAAAATCCGCCCCCGTATAAGGCGGATAAGCCGACCAACCCCCAGTAGAAAACTGCCCCACCACCAGAGAGACCATCAACAAAATACCAGAGGAAACTGTCACCGCCAGGCTGATTTGATTAAGTACCGGGAAGGCCACATCACGGGCACCAATTTGCAGCGGCATAGCGAAATTAATAAGGCCCACCAAAAACGGAACTGCCACAAAAAACACCATTATGGTGCCGTGTGTACTGAACAACTGGGCAAAGTGATCTGCATAGAGGAAGCCTTCCGGTGCGGCGGCTTGCTGAGCACGCATTACCATCCCCTCCAGCAACCCTCGAACCAACATCACGATCGCAAAAGCGATATACATAATGCCGATTCTTTTGTGATCAGTGCTGGTCAACCAATCCCGCCAGAGTGTTCCCCAGACTTTAAACCAGGTCAATAAAAACAGGATTCCCACTGTTGCCAGTATTACTATCGAGCCCGCCACACTGGCAACGGCCTCACTGACTGAGGGCCGCTCAAGAAACCCGCTAAATACCAGAGAATCCCAATTGAGCTTACCCAGCCAACCGTAATCCAAATTGTTCATGGCTGCGCTCCCTCGGCATCATCCTCGCCTCGGCCGAATTTTCGGGTGCCGGGCTGCTCTTCTATGCTCAGCGGTTTACCGGAGTGATAACGCATTACTATTTCGTGAAAAAGGTCTGTGCCCGGCAAGTTAAAATACAGTGTATTTTCTGGCATCTTGCTATTTCCCAAGACTTTGTATGCTTGTTTTTTGGTATTTCGCTGTGCCAGGCGGTTATAATTTTCTGGACTCAGGACAATCCCACCCGTCCGTACTTGCTTTACCCAGGTTTCAAAGTCCTCATCAGTCACAACCTTGACTGCAAAATTCTGGTCGACAAAACCATTGCCGGTGTATTGGGTATTCTCCCCTCTGGTGTCGCCGGTTTTTGTACCGATAAAATTGAGCTTTGTCGTCATACCCGGCATCACATAAATCTGCCCAGCCAGTGCAGAAATAAAGAACGACTGCATTACCGTATCACTGGTCAATATCATTGAGACTGGAGTGTGTACTGGTACGACCAATTCACCGACTGTTGCAATATCCAGCTCCGGATAGATAAATAACCACTTCCAGTCGAGCCCTACCACCTGCACTTTTACCGGGGGGACAACGCCCTGTATTTCCTTGTAGGGATCTAGCCTCGCCGTTGCACGCCAGAGCATCACTGACAGCACAATTATGACCAGGAATGGCACACCCCACATAATTACTTCGAGCGGGCCATAGGTTTCCCATTTTGGCGCATAGAATCCATGACCTTTTTTTCTTCGGTATTTAAAGAGGATTACTGGCACCAGGATAAATACCGGGAGAACAGCGACCATGGTGAGTGCCATAGCCCAAAAGAAGTGTACTTTCTGCTCCTCTGCCACTGGTCCCAACGGCATCAAAAAGGTTTCAGAAGCACTGGCTGAATAGGGGATTAATAAAATTGAGAGAAAAACTGGCAGAATAAATAATAATCGTGGAGCATGCACATCAACACATCTCCAGTACCTTAGATACGCACGCCAAAAAACCACAGGGGCTTTTAGATTCCAATCCATGGTAAAGCCTACCGCCAAAAGTAGTTAGCCGGCATCTATTCCAGCTAACGCTTTGAATTCCCTTTCGAACCATTGAACGCGCACTCTTTGATAGGCCCATCAATGGTTTGTCTCACCAGAATAGCTGAATACAACAGTTTTATTGGCCTGGAGAAAGGTTCGATAAAAATCACGATAAATTAGCGGCTATAAAACGCCATTGCCAGACATAGTGCGAATCATCACCTCTACAAACTCACGCAAATCTCTCTCATTGGGATGGCGCAGCTCCTCCCCTGAATACTTGTATAAAAAAGTATCCGACTGAACCGACCAATAAACTTCGTCACTAGGCGCCGAATATAGGCGTGTCTCCACAACAGCAACCTGGGAGTTGCGGATATTCGGGTTGATCCGTTTTAATGCCAACAATTGGGTAACCAATAAAGTGTCAAATCCTCTCTCCCGGAGTAAGGGTGCAATCTCCCCCATTGAGGGAACACCAGTTATTGCCCCCAGAGCACTCCAGGAATGCGCATCAATACCCGTATCCTGCAGTTGCATGACCCACTCCCTTTCTACCTGCCCACCGACTATCGGCCTCGGTACCAGGGTATATGCGAGTACCAGGGTTTTTCCTAAGCTTTGAATACCAATATATGGGGACTGCCATACCCGCGTAACCACGGTACTGGCTGAAGTCCATCCGAGCAGAAGAGAAATCACTGAAAGGCTGCATAACAACCGAATAACTCGTGCTTGAAATACCTTCTCTCGTTTGACTCGCATATACCTGAACACCTCGTTTAAACACTTTACTTTTTTAAAACGTCATTCGGGTCGTAAATTGTGTCCGCACCAAAGAGCCCCTATCGCCATCTTTGTCTTTGCGAGCGCCGTAGAGCACCTCGATTCCCGTCAACCAACGGGGAAAAGGTAACCAGACAATATTGATACTGCGGTATTGGGTTGCTTTGTAGGCCTCACCGGGTTGGAAGTCCAGATTATCCTGTCTTACCCTGCCGTAGGTCGCTACGGTATATAGGCAAGGAGTCCACCAGTGCTGGTACCCCAGATACCAGGCTGTAGTGTTTAGTGCCTCTACCGAGTTATCAAAAAAATCATAAGCTGCATCTGGTGGCGCGTCATTAAGTAGACCGCTATATCCCGCACCGAGGGACAAAGAGTAATAAAGAACATCCTTGGAAAGTACGCCGGGCATATTGAAAGTGCCGCTTAAATTTAATCCCCAGCCGGTAGTTGATACGGCTGAATCCGGATCGCCACTCGCACGCAAATCCCTTAATACCAAACCCGCTTGTACCTGGGACCTAGGCAAGTCCGACTCCAGCGCAAATACCGCATCGGGCCAGCGGGCAACCTCGGTTGCATCCTCGAATATTTGTGAATCCGGCGCTTCAATAGCCACTTTAAAGTAATACTGTGGCCCGTACCTCTTAATCCATCGGACCATTGAATGGCGCAAGCCAAATGCCGAATTAGGCCCCTGGAAATCCAGGGTATTGGGGACCGCTTCCAAGTTCGCGAATGTTGACCACTGCTGCCCCACAAGAATACTGCCCCCCCAAAGCGCATTACTCACTTCTCCATAAGCTTTGCGCATACGGGGGTTGGGAGTGGTAACACTGGAGTCCTGCAGGAAGTCCATCGAAATCAGGGTTTTAAATTCACGTCCCTCCCAGTGCTGCAGGGTCTCAAATACCAACCTGGAGGTCTGCACGGTAAATTCTGTCTGCCCGTCCGCTCCCTCTGCTGCCGTTTTATCGAAAGTCACAATATCGGCAGGTACAAATTGTGCGGGGCTGATGATCGCGTCGGTATCATAATTGACATCCAAGTCCGCAAAGCCACTGATCTTCGCTTTCATCGTATTTCCCAACAAAGGAATGGAGCCAGGCCACTCCGTTGTCGCATTGGCAATCACATCTTCGATGTCACTGGGGTCAGGTACCGCCTGATCAGACTGGGCCCGCGGCGGAGGCAGCGAACCAGGTGGAACTTCCTGGCGTATTTCCTCAATCTGTCGCTGTAAATCATTCATGTCCTCCTTGCTCACCGGTGCTTCAACGGGCTGTATAGGAGTTACTTCCAGAGACGGTCGGGATGGTGGTGCCCGTTGCATTTGCTCAATTTGCCGACGCAGGGCTTCGAGGTCTGCCTGTTGTTTCTGAATCTGAGCCTGCTGCTCTTCCAGCTGCTGTTGCTGGGCCTCAATCACCCGTATCAGATCATCAGCTTTAACATAAACTTCTGCAGTGGAGGATTGGGAAAAAAGAAGTGGGGCAAAACCGATTACTACGGCAGGAATTACTGGGGACTGCGTATTAATCTCCATCTGTCAGCCTCAACTCCACCTCCTGTGGGGCGGCCAACACAACTGCACTGTCGGTTTCCCCGGCCTATCTGGAAAGCGTAGCTTAAGAGACCGCAGCGCCAACCCAGGTCGGCCTTAGGAAAAGAGTGATATTGAAGGGCCGTACCACCGGAGACTCCGGTGGTACTTAAGAAAGGAAGTTACTGACGGGCAAAACGCGAAGGCATACGTTTCTCAATGCGAGTCGATCTCAGCGGATTAATATCCAAGCCGCCACGACGGGTATAGCGGGCACATACAGTTAACTCGGTAAATTCCGCCAACTGTTGCAAGTCGCAAAAGATACGCTCGACACAGTGCTCGTGAAAATCCTGGTGTTCGCGGAAGGAAACAATATAAGCCAACAGTGCCTCTCGCTTTAGTGCCGGCCCTTTATAGTCCACAACTACTGTCGCCCAATCCGGTTGTCCCGTTACCGGACAATTACTGCGCAGCAAGTGGCTATAAAGAACCTCACTCACATCTTCCTCACCGCCTTCGAGGGCGAGGAGTGCGGGGTCCGGTTCGTAATTATTCACTTCTATATCGAGATGATCCAGACAGTAGCCCTCTGGCTTCTCAACTGCCAGCGCTGCATCTTCCACATCCATCAGGGTAACGCCGACATTTGCCCCCGCCGTTGCAGAGAGATCCCGCACCAGGGCATCCTGTACCAATCTCCAGGATTCAAACTTGCTCTGGTTGAAAGAGTTTAAATACAACTTGAAGGATTTTGACTCCACCATGCAGGGGCTTTCCGCAGGAAAACTAAAACGAGCCACCGCCACCTGTGGTTTGCCCCTGGGGTTCAGCCAGGAAAGCTCAAAACCCCACCATTCATCCTCTCCAAAGAAAGGCATTGCGCCGGCAGAGAGTCCCAACTGGGCTCGGGATACTGAGCGTTGAATTGGATGGAGCAACTCGGGGTTGTAAGTGGATTCATAGGTGGTCTCCTGCCCCAGGGGCAGGTTTTGCCAGTCTTCTCTTGTCATAAATTTCTCAATGTCTCAGTCGCTTACCGTGGCTCATCAGATAAATGGCCCAGGATGCCAAAAGCGCAATAAATACCAGGACGCCAAAAAATGCCCCGACAACATTAATATCGGAAACACCCAAAATGCCGTAACGGAAGGAGTTCACCATATAAAGAATTGGGTTCAATTTCGACAACCCCTGCCAAAAAGGCGACAGCAGGTCGATAGAGTAAAACACGCCTCCCAAGTATGTGAGGGGAGTTAATACAAAGGTCGGAATAATAGAGATAGCATCAAAACTATTGGCAAAAATAGCATTGATAAACCCAGCCAGGGAAAACAGCACCGCCGTCAAAAATACAATCGCTACCGTGACAAAGACGTGCTCTACCGTCAGCGAGGTAAAAAACATCGCTACGAGAGTCACTATCAACCCCACCATTAATCCCCGTGACACGCCACCGAGAACATAGCCCGCCATAATCACCCAGTTCGGCGTTGGCGAGACCAAAAGCTCCTCCACACTGCGCTGAAATTTAGCGCTGTAAAAAGACGAAACTACGTTGGCATAGGAGTTGGTAATCACCGACATCATGATCAAACCCGGTACAACAAACTCGATATACGGATACCCCCCCATATCACCGATTCGCCGACCAATCAGGGAGCCAAAGATCACAAAGTACAGTGACATAGTGATTACCGGCGGTACCAGGGTCTGTGGCCATATACGCATAAAGCGCCGGACTTCCCGACGGTAAATAGTGCTGAATGATATCCAGATTAATCTGCCCTTCACTCTTCTAGCCCCGACATTTTTTCTTCCGACAACATGGACAGGAACAATTCCTCCAAGCGATTAGCGCGATTTCGCATACTGGTAACTGTGATGCCCTGCCGCTGCAATGACGCAAACACCTCGGTCAGAGATTGCCCCTTTTCAATAGTGACTTCCAGTGAGTGATTGTCCCGCAAACGCCCTTCATAACCGGACAAGTCCGGGCACTCAGTGAAAAATTCCGCGCAATCCAAGATAAAGGTTTCCCGGTTCAGGGTTTTCAGCAGTGACTTTATCGAAGTGTTCTCGACAATAGTGCCCTTGTCGATTATCGCTATATTGCGACAGAGGCTCTCGGCTTCTTCCAGGTAGTGGGTGGTGAGGATAATTGTGGTGCCCTGCTGGTTTATTTTTTCCAGGAAACTCCACATGGAACGCCGCAGCTCTATATCCACTCCGGCTGTGGGTTCATCCAGAATCAGCAACTTCGGTTCGTGAATCAGCGCGCGGGCAATCATCAATCTGCGCTTCATACCGCCGGAGAGCATGCGCGCCTGGGTAGCGCGTTTATCCCACAGGCCCAACTGTTTCAGGTATTTCTCAGTGCGTTCTTCAGCCAGTTTGCGCGGCATACCGTAAAAACCGCCCTGGGTAACGACAATGTCGAACACTTTCTCAAACTGGCTGAAGTTAAATTCTTGTGGCACAACACCTAACAGGCGCTTGGCCGCAGCAAAATCGACGTCGATATCCTCACCAAAAATCGACACTGAGCCACCGCTTTTGCGCACAAGGGAACAGATGATACCGATGGTGGTGGACTTCCCCGCCCCATTGGGGCCCAGCAGCGCAAAGAAGTCTCCCGGCTGCACGTCAAAACTGATGCCTTTCAGGGCCTGGAAACCATTGTCGTAGGTTTTCTGTAAGTTATGGATCGATAGCGCAGCGCTCATCTTGCACTCCTATAGTGGGGAGCGTTATTCAACGCGCTTGCCCGAATAATTTCAACCTGAGGGGAGCTAGGGTTTTTCATACACGTCACTTGGTGGGATGAACCGGAACTTGGAGGAGTCCTGGGCAAAAGTAACCGTGCAGAAGATAAGAATTACTATATCGGAAAAACAAAAAGCCGCTCGATTGAGCGGCTTTTTATTTTTGGAGCGGGAAACCGGGTTCGAACCGGCGACCTCAACCTTGGCAAGGTTGCGCTCTACCAACTGAGCTATTCCCGCAATTGACCCGGTAGCATTGCTACCGGGTCGTATTGGCATCCCCAAGGGGAGTCGAACCCCTGTTACCGCCGTGAAAGGGCGGTGTCCTAGGCCTCTAGACGATGGGGACAGAAACTTTGCACGGCTACCTGTTAGGCCTCGTGCTGCCACGCTGTCCATGGCATTGCCAATTTTCATTGGCTTCACTTTCAACATCTGTAAAAGAGACGTATTCAGTAAATACTGGATCTCCAAACGAGATCAGTAATATCTCTCTAAGTCATTGATATACAAGGATTCTTTTTGTTTCCCTGTCTCAACGAGGCCGCAACTTTATCCTCGTTCTCCGGCCCCGTCAAGCAATTTTTCCAACGATTTCTATGGAAATTCACTCAAGTCGATGGCGCGCCCAAGTGGCACTCAATGTGACCTGGGAATTCACTGTTCCCTGCAACACAGCCCCCTAAGAGTTCACCAGAGCTAAAAGCTCATGCGACACCTTGAGCTCGTGCAAAGTGTTAATGAAGATCCAAACAGAAAGGAACCCCATACTGAAGCGATGATAAGAGGAGGGAGGCTTGCTAGACACAACCCTCGACTGCCACCATGGTACCCACGCTCTCCAGTAACACTTACTGAGCTAAGGGACCCGACGAAAGTCGGTAGCTTCTCCTCGGACGCCACACGTCTGGCGCACTTGATGCAAGTAGCAGTGGCTGACCAATACCCCCTCAAACCAATTGGGAACTCCGAAATTGCAGCAATATCCGCCGCTATCCCGGAGTGATCTGCCACTTATCACTTGAATAGCTCCTAATCCAAGGGCTACAAACCTGCAACCCTCGATTATTTACTTCTTGCCTCTACACGCCTCAGGCTCCAATAGGGCGGATGAACCGGTTTAAAACTTGTTAAATCCTAAAACCCAATTCACTCCCAGAAACCCAAGGTATGTCCCGAATCACCATCACGGTGCCATTTCCAGGGATGGCCCGGGGGTACAGGGCCAGCCACGTATGGTAGACGGGTCCAAGCGGCCTGATAAACCTTCAGTAATTCACCGAGTCGCCGGTCCAATTCTTCGCTATTTAAAACGTCCGCGATCGCAATAGCACCCAGAAGCCAATGTACAGCCCTTCCGGCATCACTCTTCTCTTGCAAGTCGATACTTAGCGCCACTTTGACCTTAGCAATCGCAATATTTCTGTATAAGCGCTTAATTCCATAAGCTTCAAATGACTCAAGATAATGAATCAGCTCATTACCGAGCTCAACGGACGATTGCTGAACCTCGAACTCAATCCCCGCTGTATCGCTGGGAGGCAGACTGAAATCACTGCCAGCTATAGCACGTCCATTAAGCTGATATTTTCCTGCCTCATTCGTCAGACCAACAAAACCGGAGAATTGGGTTTCGCTGGAGCCCTCCAGGTAACGCAACCACCTCGCGGTTTCATCAGAAATCTCCCCGTCGTCGCCAAGGTCGGTCCAAAGGCCATCACCGAGCAAATCGACTTCGAGGGCAACATGCATAGACGACGAAACCTCAGAAACCGTCCATTTGGATTCCACGATTCCACCAGGTACCAGAGAGGCTTCGGCCGGCATCGTATATTCAACCGCTTCCCCGATAAATGCCTTCACTACATCTTCAGGCAAGGCCGCAGGGTTGAAAGGCACCAGTGCTACCTTGCCCTCCGCATACTGGTTGAAGATTACTCCCGGTACCGATTTACAGCCCCCACCAGATCCACAACCATATCTAAGACGACCTCTCCCCATCCCTCTGAGCGGCACATATTGCAAGCCTTTTGTATAGGATGGGCTCCAGTTGCCGGACAGAGAACCGAAGTCACCATCCAGTTCAACAGCATCCACTTCTTCCAGCGAGCCTTTGAGGTACCCTCCAAACAACTTATTCCAGCGCCTCACAAAACCTGGATGCGTCGAAACAACAGTAAGTCCGGTGCCCGCAGCTACTGCACCACGCACTTCCAGGTAGATCTCTCCGCTTAGGGCCAGGCCAAGGCCCAATTCCACGTGCGGAGCCCCAACGAGAATGCTGCCAAATTGTTGGCTTCTCAATTTTGTAAGGAACTCGGGCGCACTGCGGACTACCACATACTCGAAGCCGGCTTCATCAAGAGCAACTGCTACCAGTGTGTTTAGTGCTTCGATATCGTGACCGTAATGTGCATAGTGTGGATCGTGACCACCGTGCCCCCCTCCTACACAAGAAGGATGCTTGTGAATATCCCTCTCAGGGAGCCAGACCAGTACTCGTTTGCCCGTAACCAACTGGGCAGAGAGGGAAAGATCGGCTGTCGGCGCATAGGTTAAGGTGTAATCCGTAGTCTCACTCCGGTTGCCCGCATGATCCTCCGCCCAAAGGCTGAAGGCATTGGCACCGGTAGCGAGTGAAACACCAGCGAACTCGAATACGCCTTGCGTATCAGCGTGGGTCACCCGAACCTGCGAACCATCATTGAGTGACACGAGGCTTTCCGCTTCCGCGTTACCATGAAGTGTCGCCACATTAGTGTCCACGGTAGCGCCACTCAAGGGTTCAACTACAAGCGGCGCTGCCGGCGGAGTCAGGTCAAGCGTGAATTGCCATGAAACCTGACTCAGGTTCCCTGCAACATCAACTGCAGTGGCCTCCAGCAGGTAACTGCCTTCTGCTGCAACCTCACTGCCTGACACAAACGGCTGGCCGTTCAAACTGAGGTCTAATGTTGCTCCCCCCTCATCGGTGACCGTTACTATCGGTGTGACCGCAGTATTGTAGGAAGCCCCGTCAGTAATACCCTCGACAAAGATCTGCGCCGGGGTGGTGTCCATTTGGAATAGCACGATCCGACTGACAAAGTTGTCGGCCATATCCCGCGCAGTGATTTCCAACTGGTACTCGCCATCCTCTTCCAGCGTAGAGCCGGAGGAGAAACTAGTACCGTTCAACATCACACTGGTTTCCACTAAATGCAAATCAGTGACTTGCACCTCAGGGGAGACTGCCGTGCTGTACACCACACCATCCTCCACACCGTTCACCACAATTGTCGGGCTGGTGTTGTCGACGGTGAAGGTAGAACTAAGTGCGTCACTGAGGTTACCCAACTCATCTGCGGCCTTGGCCTGCAGACCGTAGTCGCCATCTGGCAGGCCACCCATGGGGGCCAAATATTCACTGGCCAAGGTCTCGCTCTTTTCGACTTCTTTCCAGTCGCCGTCATTCAGGCTAGCTTCAACCAGCTCGACACTGGAAACACTGTCAGCAGCATGCAGGCGCACATAGTTCGCCACACCTTTCACCACAGCCCCATCTTGCGGATAAACCAGGGAGATTTCTGGCGGTTCACCGTCGACAACACTTACTGCAGCACGAGCAAGCTCTGAGCTATAGGTTATGCCCTCGTAGACAAATGTGGCTTTCAACACAACCTGGTAATTACCAATAGTCTGATCGCCAGATAGGCTGGCCAGGCTATTGATCACCGAGCCTTTATCAACGTTGAATACCGCTGCGGCCATGTCGACGACACTTCCATCCGCGACACTCGTCAACTCAACTTGGATACTGGCACCAGAGGCACCACTATTAGAGGCGTTGCTGACAGTGTATCCCACTTCGATCGCATCCCTCTGAGGCACCGTTGTCGCGTGCAGTTCCAGCGCACCCTCAAGCACCGGCGCCGCCGCCCGCACGGCGAACTGGGTTTGTGCTTGCGATACCACTTGAGATGCCTCCACCAAGGCAAGTGTCGCAGTGTAGGTACCGGCGGACGCCCCATCTACAGCCCAGTCCACACTGGACACAGACTGTCCGGCCGGCATGATCTCTCCTACTTCGCGATCGCGGGCAAACACCTGCGCACCAGAGGGATCAGTCACAGAAATCTGCAACATACCGCCACCAAACGCCTGATTGGTACCAATATTCTGGAGCACCGAGTTCAGCCGTACGGATTCATCCGGTCGGTAGCTGCTCGCCCCACTGGAGATTCCAGCGACTATTTCCGTGTCCGGGAGAATCTCAAATGCGATCTCACGACTAACAGCGATCCCAGCTTCAGACACTAAGGAAGCCAGCAGCTTGTAGTCGCCAGCCCAGGTAGTGCCCGTATTCCAGGTAAACTCCTGCTCTACCCTACTGCCATAAGCCAATCCACCCAGCTGTTCAAAGTACAAAGTGGATACTGTGTTACCTGAGGCATCAACCACCGAAACACTGAGATCCCCCTCTAGCACAGCACCACCATTGGTCAGCGTTACACGCCCGCTAACCGGCGTATCTGCGCTGAATCGGTATGGAGTGGACCCAGATCCGTAGAACTCCAATTCCAATAAGGGAGCGGCTTCCATAAGTACATCGACGGTCGCCAGCGAGGTATTATTGGATTCAGATATTTCATCAATTGCGAAATCCGGATCAATCTTGGCTACCAATTGGTAGCGGCCGGCTTCTTCCGGTTGCCAATAAAGCGACGAAGAAATTGATGCGCCTGCAGGTAGCGGCGCTACAGCCACATTGCCAACCGCCTCGACCCTGCCATCCTCATAGACCGCCGAAACATCCACTCTCGTACCCAAAGAGCCGGCGCTTCCAATATTTCCAATCTCAATTGCCAGTGATGTATCGGCTCCAATTGGGAGAATTACGGGAGACGGTTCAATGGTGACGCTCAGGTCTGCAGATTTCTGACCGAGGCGATTAATCACCAGAGGATCACTGTCCAACGACAGATTTCCTACCGGATCCATTGCAAAGGCTGTAAACAAATTCTCGCCAAACTGCAGCGGAACACTACTGAAGTTAAAGATTCCCGATTCCGGTATCAAATGAGAGCCGACGGGTGATTTATTGCAAAGCCCACCAATGCTGGTCCAAAAACAATCAGACTCAAGCTGAGTAACTTCTGCGGTCTCAATATCATACAGAACATAAATCTCCTGCCCTGAGGTGATCAAGGAGGGAACCTCAATCACGGCCTTGCTTCCATCCAAGGAAACCGACTGCGGTGTGGCGTAGAGATATTCAGGTAATAGTTGAACGACCGACTTATCAACCGTATCGACAAGATAAGTCTCATCCCTGCCCGAAGTAAGATTTCTAGAACTAACGAGAACCTTTCTCCCATCCTGACTCTGCCCAGAACCGCTCAGCACCGATGCAGAATCAGAGTCCGGGATATCGGCAATATAAGTGTTTTCTTCCGTTCGCAGTTCATAGGAGTAAAGGCGCCATACTTCATCAGAGCCGTCCTCTTCCTTCGCAGTGTACGCAATCCTCTCGCCGTCAGCAGAGATCGAAAAACTCCTAGGGGAAAGCAGGGGCAAGTTTACCCACGAAAAATCTTCAAGTGACAACAAGCCATAATTGCCAAACCAACCGCGGGCAACAACAGCATTCTCGCTGGGAACAAATCCTTCGATATCAACCGCATCGTCGAGAACACCATTAGTTATCTCAGTGATCTGGCCGGTTTGTATATCCCACTGGTAAATCGCGGGTGAATCGTACTCAGCGATATACAGAGAGTCGCCAGCCAGAACTGCTTTTCTGACATATGGATCTATGGCTACTTCGTAAAGTGCATCCATATCCATCTGGACCCATTCCCCATCAGAGAAAACAAGCAGTCCATCATAAAAAGATGATCCGCTTTGTCCCCATACTTGTCCCCATACTAAAACTCCTCCATCAAACCCTCTGATCACCTCATCAATATCGGCAAATGGCAAATCCGTGGATCCATCCAAGGCACTGGCGTTTACAGTTGAAATAACCTCGCCATCCTTCATCAGGAAAACTTCGGCACCCACTTCAGCCAGTCCTGTAACTCCAATATTTCGGCTCACAAGATTGTGATCAAGTGCAGTGCTCGGCATTTGGATCGCCGTATCAGAAATTTGGGTATCGCGAGAGGTCACCTCTACCTCAGCGGACTGCAGCCCCAAATTCTCAAAAGAATCGACCGCTCTAACCACGTAATAGTAGGTAACCTCATTCGCAACATCCCTATCGACGTAGGAAAGGCCTGAAACCGATGCCAACTCAGCATAATCCCTACCGGCAGTCAGTGAACGGTATAGCTTGTATTCAATAGGGGCTGTTTCCGGAGCGGGTAACCACGTCAGGCCGATGTAACCTGTGGTCTCATCATTCTGTGCCTGCAGCGCAACAGGGGCTCCAATAGGAGCAACGTTAATGACGAGGTCTACTTCATTGGAAGCACTGCTCTCGTTCCCGGCAGTATCTTTGGCAAATACCCGGTAACGATAGGTACCATTGCTGAGTCCAGGGTCTGAGAAGGCGAGGATATCGCTAGTAACGGTGCCAATCAGCACACCGTCGCGCTCAATCATGTAGCTCTGGACATCAGTGGACAAGCTCGCAGACCAACTCAACTCGGCAGTGCTTTCATTGTCCACGCCAGCAAGTACCACAGCCTCTGGGGCCACCACGTCACCGACAGCAACCTCCGCCGCTTCGGAAAGAGGACCTGAAATACCCCAAGTATTAACAGCGGAAACTTGATAAGAAAAATAGCCATTGCTTACATCGTCATCGACCTCTTCAACTCCCGCAACCGTTGGCAACGCATAAAAGTTGATGTCATCCAGACGAATTTTTCCGTAACGACTATATCCTACGGGTTCCTTGAACCGAATCTGGATCTTGTCGGTCAGGTAGGGGTGTTGCAAGGCAACACTATCTGTAGAACTACTTCTGGTATCTGTAAATTGTCTGAGTAATGCCCAGTCATTTCCATCCCATCCATAGATGTCATATTGAGAAGCTTGATAGTAAGAGGAAGATGAATACCAGCGAATATCCAACTGCGTTAACAGGTGCCGCCCAGAGAATTCCAACTCCAGAGTGACCGGTAAATTTGTTGGTCGCCAGTAGGACGAATTATCGTTAATTGCCTTCAAGGGGGAATAGGAACTGTAATAGCTGTTCGGCTCCGCTGTCACATTGTCTACGGCAGGTTCATAAACCTGACTAATAGCTTCCCCATCTTTATAAACCCGGTAACCGAAAATCTCTTCCTCGGCAGGATTCTGCTGCCAACTGATATCAACAAGAGATTCGAGTACATTTTCTGTAGCGGCCACATCCTGTACAGCCGAGGGCGAAGGCGCACGGAAAATTGCACGTTCGACTAATTTACTCCTGTTACCGGAGCTCGCGACAGCCACGAACCGCAACCTATTGTCTCCAGCATCAAGAACAAGGCCCGTGAAATCTACGTACCCAGTATCACCGGTCGCCGCAACAGCAAGCGCAACCCAATCAGCCCCGTCGAACTTCTCAGCAATCAAATCATGATTAGGTAGGGTCTCCACATTGACTGTAATTTCCGCTTCCGCCGTCGGCGTCCAGGGGTAACTTACAACTGGAGTAAAGACCGTCGCCTGGACTTCCGGGCTCGGATCAGCTTGGTTCCCAGCCATATCAACTGCAACAATCGTATACAGGTATTCGCTGTCTGCTACGTCTTGATCCAGGTACTGGAGACCTTCAATCGGTGTGGGGGTCAATTGCGTCTGGCTACTTCCCCTGTGTCGATAGACAAGGTATCCCGCCAGATCCTCATCAGTTACTTCAGACCAACTTAGCGAGACCTGTCCCCCATCTACTGATAGGTCCAGGTCAGCTACTTGTGCCGGCGCCACCAGGTCAGCCTTGATCACCGATTGAACTGCAGGATTGGTATCCGTGTTGTTGTTGGTATCCGTGGCCACGGCGCGCAGCTCATAGTTACCGTAGGGGAGTGCGGAAGTATCCCAACTTTGGGTGAACGGCTCGCGCGCATCCACTGCAAGTTGTTGCCATGTGGTCTCACCGCTGGCGCGATACTCGAAGCTTACCTGGGCCACATCGTTAGCATTGACCTCTGCAGATACTTCAGCCGCGAACTCAATTTTCGCATTTGCCTCGGGTGTAGTGATCACGGCCTGCGGAGCACCCAATTCAATACTTGCCGTTGCAAGGTTGGACGCGTCACTAACATTTCCAGCCAAGTCGATAGCGTATACAAGATAATTGTAATTCCCATCGACCAAATCGGATTGGCTTGCAGAGGTCCCTTCCTGCGCATAAGGCAACAGGCCATCCAGAACAACTTCCGACACTCCCACCAGCTGGTCGTCCTTGAACAAAACGTATCCAGCGAGATCATCAATACCGGTTACCGGGTTCCAGGTAAGGTCTACTTGGTTTCCGCTCACGGAAGCAACCAGGTTTTCCGGAGCAGGAGGCGGCAGATTATCTGGATAAACCAGTATCTCGACACTACCCACATTCTCATTCAGATCTTCTGCTTCCAGCCGCAGCCTATAACCGCTGGGATCGTTTGCAGCCAGAGTGTCCCACTGAGCCAACTCCTGCCCCTGCAGAGCCAGCGAGGATTCAATTAGCAGCGTGCTATTGCCCTGTATATCTTCAACATACAGACGATAAGTCTTGAAATCCGACTCACTGTGCGCAGTTCCGATAATATCAACAAGCCCGGATACCACGCTTTCTGTTGCGGGTGAGATGATCCGCACATCGGGCGGTGTCAGGTCGAGAACCACATCAATGGTGTTCGACGGTTCACTCTCATTACCGGCATTGTCGACAGCGACTACGTGGTACCGGTATTCACCTTCAAGAAGCCCGGTATCTGCATACACAGTTTCTGTTAAAAGCTGTGAGGTAATTTCCTGGCCATTCCTGTAAACCAGATAACCGGCCAGGTCCTCATCATCAACCGACGCCCAAGTGATATCGGAGCGGCTTTCATCCTTTGCAATGGAAACCTCTTCAAGCAGCGGGACTTGAGGTGCGGTCGTATCAAGGACGTACGGCCTTACTGTTCGGGTTTGGTTACCGGCTTTATCGAGGCTGTCGAGTTTTACCGTGTAGATACCATCAGCCGGAAGTTCGGCCCAGTGCCCCAGGGAGGCTCCCGAAATACTGGCTGTTCCCAGCGATTGAATCCGGAATGCGGAATCCTCAACATTCTCCACCCGGCCCGGGGCAATGGATACTTCAAACTGCTTGAGATTGGTATCAGCAACAGAACCGACAAAACCAGACTCGCTGCTGTAATACCCAAGCTCTTCCGGCAGACTGAACTCTGCTAGTGGAGCGGTGTTATCGATTTCGATACTAAGTTCTGTTGTGGATTCATTACCGGCGAAGTCCACGGCCAAAAGCACGAGACGGTATTTGCCGTCCAACACCTGCCCGGTCCGCCATTCCAGTAGCGTGCCATCTATATCCGCACTACCCTGTAAGAGTTCTGTGTCGGAGCTCTGCTCGTCCACCAGCGTTAGCGTATAGGACTCCAAATAGTGGTCCTGTACCGAGCCTACAACCTCCTGATCGCCGCTCAGGTAGCTACCTTCAATAATGCTATCAATCCTGGTAGCCGGTGCCGTCTGATCAATCACCAGACGGGTGGTATCCAGAATATGATTGCCGGCTTTATCGGTGACTACCGTTTTCAACCAGTAGTCGCCCTCTTCCGACAAGACATTCGAGCCGCTATCGATCAGCACTGAAGACGCAACAGGAAACTCACCTGATGCCACGATCTCTCCTGCTACAGCCGGATCTTCCGCAATGGATATGGCATAACTCTCCAGATTAGAGTCATTGATACTGCCAATAAGGCTGCCACCGATACCGACCCAAGCAATATTCTCTTTAAGCCCCTCAAGCGCCATTGAGGGCTGCAAATTATCCAGCACGACGGAACCTCGTTCCTCCTGCTGTAGCCCTGCAGTGGCTTGGCTTTCGACAGACAATACCAGCTCATACTGGCCATCCGGCTGCACAGCAGAATCTATACGACCGTCCCACTTGATGGTTCTGATACCCTTGTCGAAGGCTACTGCATCGACAACCGTCGTGCCGCCAACAGCCAGTGTAGCCACGACAGGTTGTTCAAAGTGCACCCGCACACCGGAGAAATCCTTGACTCCATCCTCATTGGGCGAGAAGAAGGGCTCTATAACTTCGAACTCAGATATCAGATCTGTACGCTCCGGAATATTGAAGACGTAGAGAACCTCCGATACATGGCCAACAATATCGGTAGCCACGATGCGGAATTCAATATCGCCAATTAGTCCAAAGGTATTCCAATTTGCTGCAAGAACCCCGGCGTTGACCGATCTAGAGGAAGAGGCAATTTGTAAATAGCCGTTTTCCATAGGATCACGATACTCGACCGTGTATACCGCCATGTTCTTATCGACTGCAGTTCCCAATACATCGACGACCAGCCCTATCAGGTCACCAGCTGTCGGATAACTCAGGCTTACCAAAGGCGCAGTGTTATCAATTTCTATCGCATACTCAGCTTTACGGCTATTACCACAGGCATCAGTTACACGCAGGCGCAACAGGTAGAGCCCATCTGCAAGCGGCTCACCACTCAGGCCTCGTCCATCGAACACAAGGGCTGTTTCCCCTGCGAGCGCAGAACGGTTTTGCACTGGTGTAGCGACCAGATCACCGAGCAATAAAATTTGCGGTGACTGCTCTGATGCGGAAACGAGAGAATACACCTCCAGGTCTGCCTCTACGGCCTCGCCAACTGAGAATTCGGTATAAATTTCCGAGAACTCACTGCCCAGAAGGGGCGCAAAAGCCGGAACCGCGGGAAGTGCCTGATCGGCATAAAAATACGAGCCCGAAGTGTTAGCACCGCCGGTAACCTTTGAAGAGAATCCGACCACATCGGCATCTACCTCAATCTCTACGGAACGGCAGGCACGGATTCCACTCCAGTCATAAGCGGAATACTGGAATTCCAGCGTACCTGTATGTTTTGTCGGCAATACGCCGAGCGAGCCGAATGCGGAATAGGTGCCCGCGTCACCAAAGCGGATAGGAACGTTGGCGTTATAAGCTGAAGGCCAGGGGGGCTCTACGCTACACCGTTCCTCCCCAATAGCGGTAGTCGGGGTGCCCGAAAAAGATTCGCCGCAGGTAAACACTTGCTGAGCGATTCCATCAATCTCGGCATGGATAGCGGTCGGGATATTGCCATTGATTAACTTACTTGCCCCATCCGCACGCACAAGATCGGAAGCGGCAACACCGTAGTAGGTCAGTGGTGTTTCACTCGAAATACGCCCCGACACAGGGACAATATTGGCCTCTTCATCGTAAAGGGGTACCTGGACCGCGCAGACCTGCTCTCCCGCCAGCGGACTATCGATTTCAATAACAGGTGCGGTCTTGTCGATATAAGCAGTCAGTTCTGTCTGGTAGTGCTTTCCTCGCGTATCGACATATTCGATTCGGAACTCCTCTTCCCCGCTAATGAAATCACTGGTGTCGAGCGCAAATTCGTAGCTCTCACCGAGAGCCGGCTCGTTCACATTGTATAGCACATCAGTCCATTCCCCAGTGATTTCATCTCGCCTGGCGATAGACAGGGACACGAATTCGACTTCTTCGAGCAAGGCGCTCACAAGCGGGCCCGGCCATTCTGAGATGCTGTCCGCAGTCACCTTGAATTGCAGAATATTGGCCAACGGCATATCGCAATCCTCAGCAAGCTGGGGCTCCACCGTCGCATACACTTCTACGCAGGGGACATCTAAAACTTCCGTTAGAGTGGCGCGAATTTCATCGGATTCGTCAACCGATGTTTGAGGATCGTCCGGGTTATAGACTCTGGCTGTCAGGTTATAGCTCTGACACTCTTGAAGCACAGAGGCATCCAGCGCATAGGCATATCCCTCATGCCCATCCGGGAAGGTAAAGGGCAGCGCGGTATGGCCGGTGATTTGCGCACTGGAAACAAAGATTTCCGGCGCATTCTCCGCGCTTGCGAACAATTCAATCTTGCCGATCTCATCCCGTGATTGGGTCGAAACCAGTACGGCATACTTTTCATACTCGGCCGGGATAGCGGCAATCCACAGGTGATCGTGCCAACCGGTGTATGCCGGTAGACGCTGTATCTCTTCGAGGCTCGGCTCCACCTGGTTATAGAAGTCCACTGCCGGCAAGCGGCGCGCAGGCCGGCTAACGCCCGCGCTCACATCTATGTCAGTACTCGACCAGCCATCGCCAATAACCTCAATTTCGGTGATACCGTAAGTTGCCACCTGCCCCGCAATCCCGATCTGGTTGGAGACAAATTCATTGCCACCCATATCCTTGATGCGAACAGACAGCCGGAAGTTGCGCCCATCGCCCAAATCAATGTCCGTTGGATCCCACACTATGTGGAACTCCGCTTTGGACGAGGCGTATGCGGTATCCGGCGCAGCATAGGCCATACAATCTCCAGACTCTGCATTGCAGTCTGTCGCACTAACTAGAAATGCCTCCACAGGTGTAACAATCGTTGGATTACCGACTAGAATGCCCTGATCATCGGTTTCATCCAGTAGGACATCTATAGAAGCAACGGGGCTTTGCAGGGTTGATACCAGCTTGATCAAGGCAGGTGCAATATCCGGCAAGGATGGCTCCAGCCGGCGATCCAGACCCGTATCGAGAATTGCGGAGCCAAGAGGCTTCAACCGCATCAGGTCACCGGATACGGCCGCTTGGTATTCCACTGGCTCCAGCTCGGCTCCAGTGATATAGAGCTTGTTTTTCTTTAGCGATTGCGGAATGGGCAGGGTACTGGTATTCCCAGCATAATCAGCCACTACAAAACGGTAGTCGCCTCCTTTTAGCTCCCCAGTCGTCCGCTCCTGATCTTCAATGCGTGGCAATAGAATCGAAGGCTCCTGGTAACTGATCTCCACCGGCAGCTCAATCCAGTGGGTATCACCATTTGCCCTGTACTCAAGGCGCTGACTTTCAATACCGAAGTTGTCATACAAACTGGCGGCGATATTCCTGTCGAGCGCAACTTTACAAAGAAGATCCTGGCTCTCGCCGTAGTTGGGAACACAGGTAGGCTCGCCTTCCACCCAGACCGGCTGCGGCACCAGCAGATCCGCCACCAGTGAATCGATAACTGGCAGAGTATTATCGAGGACAAAGCGGTACTCAAATTTCTGAACCCTGAAAAAGTACTCGCCCTCGGCAACAGCCTGGCCGGCATCGTTGCGGCCGTCCCAGTAAATGACTTCCTCGGCACCAATATCGGTGTAAGACTGCTCAAACCTGCGCACCGTGTTGCGGTTTGCATCGAGTACTTCAACCAGCAGGTTCACGGGCTCGGCAACAGTGAAATTCAGTTCCACAGTATCCTGCTTGCCGTCGCCGTTCGGCGAGAAATAGGCGGGCTGGCGGAAGACGTTGCGGATACTCGCCGACTCAGCAACAGTAACCGACTTGATTTCCCGGCGAGAGTTGCCGGCCAGATCGTTGACGGTCAAGCGAATATTGTAGCGTCCGATCTCTGGAGCTACCCAGGTCGTGAACTTGCCATCGATCACTGGTATGCCTGAAGCGGGGGCAAGTTGCTGCCAGTTGTCCGGGCTCTCCTCGGTCGAATATTCCAAGGTGTAATTAGCAAAATTCTTGTCGACAGCGGAGCCGCGCAAAACCACGCCTCCCTCCTCACTCGTGCGAATTGCAATCAGGTCAGCAGCACCATTTAAAAGTGATTTAAACTGCTTAAACCCGAGTCCCTCATCCCATTGGGTTAACTCGCTATCCCCAATACAACCATCACTTTTCCATGAATACATGGACAGCAATCTACCCGTATCAGAAACTGATGGGGCGTGCTTAGCGCCGAGAAATTGATGATCGGAAAATACGTATCGGCTCTCGAGTGGCTGATCAAAATTAATAAGGTTCAGGCCCGAATCAGAGTATGGATGATATCCCCCCAATAATACTTCACGTGCCCCTGGCAACCACTCCAATGTGCTGTGCAAGACGTTAGAAGTCCACTCATCCAGATCTACAAGATTCCACATAAAAACGGGCATTTCCTCATCAAAGAAAAAGCCATTTTCAGCGCGCTGTAAATTTAACCAATCAAGGTATTGATCCTGATCAACCTCAGCCGCAGAGCCGAATGCATGTATTCGGTACTGAATAACTTCACCCGAATCTTTTCCGATTTCCTTAAGTGGAATATCAAATTCGTAGTAATGATGCTCCCAAGGAGCGTTTTCCGTTTGGATAAAACTAACCGCACCCCAGGTACTATCGAGCCCATTGATAACAAAGCTTTTCCAGCCGTTATCGGTCAACACCTCAACGCTGGCCCAATCATCAATCCCATCAGTGTTGTCAACCGTAAAGTCCACAGCCACCTTTAGAGATTGATGATCCGAGCCAATGTAACCGTATACCACCTCACTAGGATGCCCCGTGTGTGGCCGTGTCAAGTTCGTAAATGCCGGCTCACCGAGATTGTCCTGGGAATCCATCATCCCATCGACAGAAATATTGGCTCCACTTCCCAGCAGAAATTCGTAATAGTCTTTTTTATTCGGATAAGAGAAATGCACCAAAGGCAGTTTGGACGGCGATGATTCTCTCGCAGTAAATACCAGACTATCCAATTTGGAGTCTGAAGCCAGGTTCCAGGTGAACTCTACAGTTTGATTCCACACATCTGCCCAACGGTTATCCGCTGCCGCAACCAGCTCTGTCAGATCATGGCCCGTCTGTTCAGAAATCACAGTATCTGGAGCACGATTCACCCCATCCACCACTAGAGCTACCTTTTCAATTTGAGCCTCTTCATGGCCGATTTGCTGAATCTTGATTCTTACCTGAAGATCTTCACCTATATTGTCCTGATTTACCGGGACCACGGCGGTGCGCATATTCGCACCCAAGTGTTTTTCGGCAATATGCTGCCAATTTTCACCATCCCATACGCTGACATGAAAGGATTGAGGCTCACACTCCCAACCGGTACAAAGCAGGAACGGCAATGGAGCGGCCTTAGCTTTTTTCTCCACATTTCCCGTTTTTATATCCACCACATAAAGGCCGCCGATATCGGTGTAATCCGGCCCGGACAACGTATAATAAGTGTACTTAGCTTCCTCACTGTAAATATCACGAGCCACATCCATCGCCAGAAGAAATCTGGCATGATCTTCTATAACAACTGCAAACTCATTGCCTTCAGGGCTCCACTCTACGGCCCGAAAAATACCCCAGTATTTGTGCTGATACATCGCACTCAAGGTATTGAGGTAATCGTTGCGCACCTGCTCAGGTAGTGAATACTCCTGGATCAGCAGGCCATTCTTGTCGAGAAGCTGAACTCCACGGCTTATATGCTGAACCACTGCTAGCCTATTTCCATCCGGGGACCAGCTTGCAAGTGAGGCATCCCCCAAGCCGGTTATCGAATTTGAACTCAGGTCTACCAGATAAGTTTCCGGCCGAGACTGGGGATAGAAATCCTCAACGTCCCAACTGTCTGCCTCCTCATAATTACCTCTTTTTCTTGCCAATATCCTATCAGCGCTTTTATTGGCCTCCAGGCTCAGAGCATTGGATTCCTCATCTGCCGGAATAGCACCTATTAGCTGACTGGTGAAGAGCGGATCTTTCAGATCAATACGGTGAATCTCATAGCCAGATCGATTATAAGAGTAGCCATTTGCCTTTACATAAACGATCTCGTCACTTCCATTAGCAAAAACTGCATCACCGATATGAGGTCCATACCTCTCTCCGGAAAACTCATTGATCAAATTGAGGTCGCTTCCGTCGATATTGGATAGGTACAAACGGGAAAGGTAATCACCATCGACATAAGTAAGAGTCGAGACAAGCAGTTTCTTACCATCAGGTGAAGGCATCAAGTTGACAATATCGCGACTGTCAATTTCTTCAAAAGAGATTATTTCCAGAACTTGTGTTCCATCACTTAGCGCTCTATAGATCCCAGATGGATACTTAACATATTCATCGGTGTCATACGTCTGACCGTCAACAGAGTAAGGCTCTAAGTAAGTTGAGAAATATACAAATTGATCGTCATTGCTATACGCAAGGCCGTCACGGAAGGCAGATATAGAAGGCTCTCCTCCGCCATTTGAAAACCGGGAAAAATTGGGTTGCTGAGTTGTACCAATACGACATGAAAGGTCGCGCTCCAATCCATAGGGAGTGTCAATTGCCTCTGTCAGCGACGAACGGTTGGTGTCAAGCACGACTGAAGTCTCGCCGAGGATATCTCCCTGTGAACTTCTCACCATAAACCGGTAGACACCATCGGCCGCAACCGCACCACTGTCACGTCGTCCATCCCAGCTTACATTGCCGGCACTAACCGCTTCGGAAAAGGGCTCTGTCCAAGAACGGGCAACACGCTCGTATTTGTCCTGCAATTCTACGTAGACATTCTCGCTGGTCTGAAGATTGAAATAGAATTCGGTGGAGTCCTGAATGCCATTGCCGTCCGGAGAGATATACTTTTCGGAAACGTAGAAATTGCCATCCTGGATCGAAATCTGACGTGTCGCCTCGTTGTTCGCCGTGCTGGACTCGCGAATCGCATTATCCGGGTCGACAACTACCCGCAAGTCTTGTCGACCCTGTGCGTCGAAAGTCACTGGTATTGTGGCAACGGACGCGCCGTTGCCGGCAATCTGGGATAGGGTCGTGGTGCCCACTAAGGCACCCTCTTTGTAGAGCTCCACCTCAACCGTTTCGGCCGCTAGGTTGCCCTGGTTGACGACGGAAATATTTACATCCACGGTATCGTTCAACTTGGGAAACACCGGGTCGAGCACGATATCGCTGCTACTTACAAGCAGGTCTGGCAAACTTTTTACTGGCAGTTTCAGAAACGCCAGATTGTCACCAATGCCCAGCTCATCAATTTTGTTATCCGGGTCCACCTGTATGTAAATGACTCGATCCGCGCTTGTCGGTATTTCCGCCCACACGAACTCTACAGGCACACTTTCCCCGCTAGCGACCGATGGCAGTATTTCTGTCCCGAGCAAAACGCCAGCACTATCTGGGTCGCCATCGTAGAAGGCTACTTCGACCGAGGTAGCGTCTTCGTTGCCGGTATTGCTCACCGAACTACTAATCGAGACACCCTCCCCTTCAAAAGCCGGGCTGGTGCTGAACTGGATATCTTTATAGCTGGTCACCAGGTTGGTGCCCTGTTGAATACCAGTATTAAAAGAGAAGGTTACGCTGTTGTTGCCCTCATCCAGTTCGGGCACATCGTTGGCCGGATCGATTTCAACCACCAGATTCAGAGCGCCGATAGCATCCACGCGCCAGGGGATAGTTTGGCTCGCGGTCTGGCCGGCTTCGATGGCAATGGTACTGGTATAGATCTCTTGCGCGCCGCTGCCCGTGTTCACAAGGTAGCGTACATTGACTGAAGGAGAATCCTGGGTGCCGCGGTTACGGATATCCACCGAGAATTCCGCATCGGTATTGATAAACGGGCTGGCTGGCGCTACGGAAATATCTTCGGCAAAAACAGCCAGGTCCAATGCCGGCTCGGATGTCACCGACACCACTGCCTGGTTATTGCCCTCTTCCTGCTCCGCAAATTCATTGGTCGGATCGACCACCAGGGTATAGGCCTGGGTGCCGGGCGCACTGATGGTGCCGACCAGGTTGACTGCCGCAGAGGTGCGGCCGCCCAAGGTTAACTGCTGGCTGTCCTGCAGTTCTCCGGTGCCGACCTCACCACGCCAAAGCTCCACAGTGACACTAGTCGCCGCCTGAGCGCCCACATTGCGCAATACGGCGGAAACTGCCACTGAGTTCGGCAGCAGCTGTGTCGTTGCCGGAGTAACTGCCAGCGCGCGGGCATCAAGCTCCAATTCCACGCCGTCTACTGGCGCCTGCACAACGACCGATACACCACCGGCATTGTCTGCCTCATTGCGCTCTGCCACAGCAGCATCGTTGTCTACCACCAGGTAGATCTGATGCAAGCCACCGCTCACGCCGCTGGCGTCGGTGGTATCCCAGTAACCGTGCACTTCCCACGAAGATTTGGGGGAGGTGCTACTGAGCGGAATGGGATCGCCCAGGGCAACGCCACCGTTTTCCGGGTCGCCATTGTAAAATTGTGCAGTAACCGGATCGGCCTCCAGTACCGAATCGTTACGCACTACTGCGAGCAGCTCTGCCAGTTCGCCGTCGCGGGGACTCGCAGGTAGGACCTGAACCTGCTCAACCAACAGGTTCGTCATTTCCAGCTGACGGAAACTGCGCGCGGCCATCGCAGACGCGTAAACGCTACCTCCCCAGCTGCCCGCCTCTGTCTGGCGGTCCGCTAGGTACTGCTGTGCCAGCGACAGGTCGAACGAAGCCTGCAGTTCCAGCAGGCTGGCAATACGGATCACTTCTGCGGTCAGATGGATGGCACTCTCGCCCGAACCGAAGCCGCCATCGGCGTTCTGTTGCGCTACCAGCCACTCTCCGGCCTGTTGCGCTGCAGTATCCGCTGGGTTGGCTGCCAACAGGGCTTCCGCTACCGATATAGTGGTGGCAGTATCCGCAGCGCCGCCGACCACCGCTGGCCAGCCGCCAGCCGGCAGTTGCGTCGTTTTCAGATAATTAATCGCCTGCAGTACGCCGTCCATATCCCCGTGACGCAAAAGCGCGCGCACAGAAAGTGCCGTATCCAGTGGGTCGCTGCTCAGACCAGCCTTCAGCGGCCACCCCCCATCCGACAGCTGTACGGCCTTCAATTGCTTGAGCAGGCCAGAGGTGAAACTGCCTGTATCTGCCACCAGCAATGCGCGCGCCCAGGAGTCAGTATCAACCAGCGGCTGTGCCTGCAGCCATTCCATCGCTAGTTGCCGGTCGTAGGCCCGGCCGAGGTTTTCCAGGACTTCGATCACCGCTGTGGTATCCCGCAGGCGGGTTGAACTCTTATCCGCCCAGTAGCCCTCAGCAGTCTGCTGCGCATTCAGCCATTCAATACCGGCCTGCACATTGCCTCCGTCTTGGCGGCCGGTTTCAATATCCGCGCCGACTTCTTCGGCGGCGCCAATGTCCGCGTCCTTGCCCTCGGGGAAGATATTGGCAATGCCACGCCCACCCGTCAGGATAGCGAAGCGCTCAGAATAGGCCTTGCCTACCTCGCCGATACGCGTCACATCGATATCCCGCGCTTCTTCCTGAGCATCCACCAGATAGATAAACGCGAAATTGAATTTTTTCTGCGCGTCCGCCACTGCCGGGACCCGCTCTCCTTCAGCGGCGATCACGTCCTGGATGGAGAAGTATTCCCGGGTACCAGTGACGCTGACCCCCTGGCGGGAAATGTCGTAACGCGTATACTCAGTGCCGTCCTGCGGCTGGATCACGTAAAAATCCGGCACTTCCTCCGCCGTGTTGATGCCCATCAGGTAGAGGTCGAGTGGGCTGTAGAAGCGCCGTGCGGCTGTCGCTGTAAAGCTGCCATCGCCATTGTCACGCCAGCGGTGGCCGTACTCCACCGAGGCACCGGAGTCGAGAAAGAAATTCCAGTGGGCGTCATCCTTGCCCAGCAGGACATCGCTGACCTCAGCACCATCTTTCTGGACGTTGATTTTTATCCCCCAGTTGTGCAGCGTCTCGTGAGCAAGAGTCGACAACACATCCTCATACGCAGGCTCTAAAGGATTCAGTTCGTAGCGACTGGCGGCTGCCATATCGATATAACCCCGCAGGCGCCCATCACTACCGTATAGATGGCTGAGGTCAAACTGCGACATGCCGATACCCTGCACGTCGTTGCGAACACCGATATGGAATGCCAGGGCATCTTCAGTTTCATATTCGAATGCGGAGAAAACAACGAGGAAGTCGTAGATATCCGGATGGTGTTCGTAAAACTCCTGCGCGATCACCGCGCGCGCGGACTGATTCAGGGTGCCGTCAGGAAGTTTTTTGTCCAGGTTGCCACTGAAGCGCATCACGGAAATACCGTTGCTGTCCTCAACGAACTCCGCCAGATAGGCCCCCTGGGGAATATCGAAAGGATCGCCTCCTCCCGAAGCTCCGGCCACACCCTGCGCGCTCCAGCACAGGCTGATGGTCGCTAGGGCAGCGCCCAATACTTGGTTACCACGGCTAATCCAATTAGCAAACCCGAACATAGTTTCCCCTAGGTGGCAAGTCTCTTACCGCAATGCAATTCTGTTTTTTGTACGCCGACGCTCTATTTTGTTGCGTCGATTTTTCCCCTCTGCGCTACCGAATGCGCAGTGCTCCCCCTCCGCTGGCATCTGCCGCAGAGAGAAGTAAGTCTCAGAGGAGTAAATTTGGGCCGGTTACGGCTTGTCCGTAGGGCTGCCTTCGCCCACCAAACTCTCGGTCAAACCCGGCACCAGGGCCGTAGCCGATGGCTTTGAGGACAGCCGCTGTATGCGTGACTCTTCGCTATCCTTCGCCACATAGATCCACAAGAGGTCTCCCGCCTTGTCAGCGCTACCGCGCTCCTGCAGCACCAAGCGGTTACCGAGGATTTGCCGCACGGTGTAGCGGTCATCCACCAGGGTGTCCCCCGGAGCAACCAGGCGAACTTTCTCCTGTGGCAGCTTGATCACCGCCTTCTTGTCCGCCACCGCAGTGGTAATCACCTTGATGCCCTGCAGCGACTGGCCTTCTTCCGCCAGCACAGAAGCGCAAAACAAGAGTGCAATACCCGGTAGTATTTTTTTCATCAGTCCATTCCAGAAAAATAAGCGGTCTTCAAATTGTCAATATCGGCCGGACCAATCCGGCAATTCGGTCAAAACAGGTGTAAGTCAGGATTAAAACGTTATAGGGCCAAAAAGGGAGGGGCCAAAAAGGGACACCCATTAAACTCAGGCTAATACGCGCCAATTAATTGCAATGCCCGCAAGCCTATAAAATACTGTTCATGCATCCACCTGTACGGAGCAACAGGTATCGGCCAAAAAGGGACACCCATTAAACTCAGGCTAATACGCGCCAATTAATTGCAATGCCCGCAAGCCTATAAAATACTGTTCATGCATCCACCTGTACGGAGCAACAGGTATGACTCTTCCTCGCCGGGCACTGGTGTCGCCGGATACCACACCCTATTACCACTGTGTCTCGCGCTGTGTGCGGCGGGCTTTCCTGTGTGGGCGGGATTCCAACACAGGGCAGTGTTTTGAACATCGCCGTCAGTGGATTGAGGATCGCATCCTGACAATGTCCAACGTCTTTGCGCTGGACGTTTGTGGCTACGCTGTCATGAGCAATCACTATCACCTGGTACTGCATATCAACCAGGACAAGTCTGCTGCCTGGTCAATGGATGAGGTAATCCGGCTCTGGCATCAACTCTTCAAGGGCTCTCTGCTCTCACGTCGTTTCGAACGCGGTGAGCGCCTACACCCTGTGGAGTTCGAACTCCTATCGAAGTTGGTGGAAACTTGGCGCGCCCGACTGACCGATATCAGTTGGTTCATGCGCATTCTCAATGAATCCATCGCCCGCGAAGCTAACCGAGAAGATCGCTGTACCGGACGTTTCTGGGAGGGCCGGTTCAAGTCCCAAGCACTTCTGGATGAGTGTGCACTGGCTGCCTGTCTGGCTTATGTAGACTTGAACCCGGTCCGCGCCGCAATAGCGGAAACACCTGAAGCCTCCGATCACACCTCGATACAGCAACGTATCCGCGCCGCTCGGGAGGGCCTGCAGCCTCCTGCGCTCTTTCCCTTCGCCGGTAATCCCCGGGCATCTATGCCTGATGGATTACCGTTTGCCCTACGGGACTATTTAGAGCTGCTGGATTGGAGCGGACGACTATTGCGAAGTGACAAACGCGGCGCAATCGCAAGCTGCCAGCCTCCGATCCTGCAGCGTCTACAAATAGACTCGCGCCAGTGGCAGTACCTGACCCGCAATTTTGAAAGTCGATTCCGCAGCCTGGTTGGTACCGAGACATCGGTTCGCCGGGCCTGTGAACGGCTTGGCAAGCGCTGGGCGCAGGGCATTCGTGATTGCGCCCATTACCTTTCCCCAAACGCATCACCCACCGCTCCATCCTGACTTTTACCTGTTGTTAAAAAACACCTCTGCAGGCTAGCTGCGAGGTTTCCTATTGTGTCGGCAATGCAACTCGAAGCTTTATCTGCCACCAACACCTATCTTCAAAAAAATCTATCTTCTCGAACCTTGATTGGACTTCTTATCAGCCCGCTCACAAAGCAAAGGACAATTTATGGGTGTCCTTTTTTGTTCTTCCGAGACATCAGTTCGCCGGGCCTGCAAACGGCTTGGCAAGCGCTGGGCGCAGGGCATTCGTGATTGCGTCCATTACCTTTCCCCAAGCGCATTACCCGCCGCTCCATCCTGACTTTTACCTGTTGTTAAAAAACACCTCTGCAGGCTGGCTGCGAGGTTTCCTATTGTGCCGGCAATTCAATTCGAGGCTTTATCTGCCACCAACACCTATCTTCAAAAAAATCTATCTTCTCGAACCTTGATTGGACTTCTTATCAACCACTCACAAGGCAAAGGACAATTTATGGGTGTCCTTTTTTGTTGTGACAATGTCCAACGTCTTTGCGCTGGACGTTTGTGGCTACGCTGTCATGAGCAATCACTATCACCTGGTACTGCATATCAACCAGGACAAGTCTGCTGCCTGGTCAATGGATGAGGTAATCCGGCTCTGGCATCAACTCTTCAAGGGCTCTCTGCTCTCACGTCGTTTCGAACGCGGTGAGCGCCTACACCCTGTGGAGTTCGAACTCCTATCGAAGTTGGTGGAAACTTGGCGCGCCCGACTGACCGATATCAGTTGGTTCATGCGCATTCTCAATGAATCCATCGCCCGCGAAGCTAACCGAGAAGATCGCTGTACCGGACGTTTCTGGGAGGGCCGGTTCAAGTCCCAAGCACTTCTGGATGAGTGTGCACTGGCTGCCTGTCTGGCTTATGTAGACTTGAACCCGGTCCGCGCCGCAATAGCGGAAACACCTGAAGCCTCCGATCACACCTCGATACAGCAACGTATCCGCGCCGCTCGGGAGGGCCTGCAGCCTCCTGCGCTCTTTCCCTTCGCCGGTAATCCCCGGGCATCTATGCCTGATGGATTACCGTTTGCCCTACGGGACTATTTAGAGCTGCTGGATTGGAGCGGACGACTATTGCGAAGTGACAAACGCGGCGCAATCGCAAGCTGCCAGCCTCCGATCCTGCAGCGTCTACAAATAGACTCGCGCCAGTGGCAGTACCTGACCCGCAATTTTGAAAGTCGATTCCGCAGCCTGGTTGGTACCGAGACATCGGTTCGCCGGGCCTGTGAACGGCTTGGCAAGCGCTGGGCGCAGGGCATTCGTGATTGCGCCCATTACCTTTCCCCAAACGCATCACCCACCGCTCCATCCTGACTTTTACCTGTTGTTAAAAAACACCTCTGCAGGCTAGCTGCGAGGTTTCCTATTGTGTCGGCAATGCAACTCGAAGCTTTATCTGCCACCAACACCTATCTTCAAAAAAATCTATCTTCTCGAACCTTGATTGGACTTCTTATCAGCCCGCTCACAAAGCAAAGGACAATTTATGGGTGTCCTTTTTTGTTTTTTTGTTTGTTCTATTTATGGGTGTCCTTTTTGTTGTTCCATTTCTCGTTATTTACCAACTCTAAATCTCCCCCCCCGCGGTAAAGAACTCTTGCCTTTTTACTCTCTAACTTTTTCGATAAGTCAGACCCGACATATACCGAAAAGCGCGCATCAGTTCGAAACGGCGCATCTTTTTCAATCCACATCCGTATTTGATTGAATGTTTTCGATAACTGTTTGGTGGAATCAGGTCCTGACGAACCATCCTCATCATAAAACAGTCTTCCTGGAACACAATTATCAATCGAATTCCAACTTGTTCTTATCCATTCGATACACAAACCTTCCCGAGGGAGCACATGGAATAGTTCCTTGCCCTCCACCTTTTTAATATTACTCATTACCACTGGAAAAAATTTCTTTAAAAAAATAACCTGTTGCTGATCTTGACACCCACCCAAAACACACGGCTCAACAAATTCCTCCTCCATCATTCGGGGAAGACACATGAAATCACCTAGCCGATTAAACCGATCAATGAACGCTTCCTCATCAACCATAGACTGAGCTATTCCAATCTGCTTAGGCATCATCCACTCCTCAAGTTATTTCTCACCATTCCAATTTTCCAAATTCTGAGGGTTCTTAATTGGTGGTGAATCAGGGTTATTTTTATCCCAAAAATAGATATCTTCGCCCGCATAATCGCGAGACTTGATTATATCTTCAATCGCTTCTCTCTCTCTTTTGATAGGGTCACCACGAAGATTTAAACCACCTACTTGGTGAATTTCACCCTCACCAGCCGCATCTGCCGCTCGGTTACCAAACGGCACCTCTGTCTGAAAACCTCGTTCCTTTAACTTCTGTTGAACTTCTTGGTGCCCAGCACCACCAGCCCGGCCGCCGCGGCTTCTAGTAAACCAATCACTGTATTCTAGAGTTCCGCCTTGCTCTTTATAGCGCTGGAAGCGCCACTCATCGCCTTCTGCAGTACCTTTTTCAGGCTTAACAGATTCCTTCAAGTAATTTATCGAGTGCGAGATTCCAGACTGATCTGGATAACCCTCTATCCAGCCTTGCTCAACACTTTCGCCTTCCCCATAACCAGAAGAACCAGCCAACTCGTAAACCCAAGCAGGGAACTCAGTGTTCCTCGGACCTACATCGGTTTCTTGCTCAGATCCCGGAATTGACGGCAAGGATTCCACCGCCGGATTCTCATAAGTGCCTGGGCTCAGCTCACTTTCCGCTACCACGGAGTATTGATCGTCAGAGGAACCAGCAAATAACTGTAGCTGCCATATCTGCAACTTAAGATAATAAGCGGCTACCGTTCCAATATTTTCTTTCGCATTATTGAAAGCCTGATTCATCAGGCTGTATCTCGCATCATGCGATTCAATCATTTCCTGGCCAGTCGGAAATGCAGCAACTCCGCTTGCTCGCCTTACAAGCTGCTTAGTAGCAGCTCTCTGAAGCGCAGTAGTTTCGGCTCGACGAGCCGCAATCGCTTCCGCAGAATCTAATGCAATTACTTCCGGTGAATTACCATCCGGATCTACATAAACCGTCGGATTCCCATAAGCATAAAGATACTTATGCAAACTAGGCGCAATGGTATTGTCACCCTCCCAAGCATCCTGACTCAGGAATCTCCCCGTATCCGGATCATAGAAACGCGCCTTGGCATAAATCAGCCCGGTTTCTTTATCTTCTTCATGCCCGGTAAAGCCAAAGCGGTTCCAGGAGCTGCCGCTCTCGCTGCGCTTATTGCCCCAGGCGTCGTACTGGTAGCGCGCTTGCAGGGTGCCGTTGGCGCTGGTGAGGTTGCTGACGCTGCCCAGTGCGTCGAACAGGTAGAACTGGGTGCCCTCGGTGATATGGGTCAGACTGAGTAATTTATTGGGGCCGTAGTTGTATTTGGCCAGGGTGAGGTTGTTGGCGTCCGATTGGGTCAGCACGGACAGGCCGTCGTAGGTGTAGCGCTCGGTGCCGCGCTCGCCTTCTTTTTCTATGCGAAGGCCGCCGACGTCGTACAGGAACTGGCCCACAGTGGAGCCGCCGATCATGACCTGGCGCAGGTCGTCGCGGGCATCAAAAATAAAATCGCTGGTCTCTCCGGCTTTAGTCTTGGAGACCTGGTTGCCGTTGCCATCGAAACCGTATTTGACGTTGTTGGCGGCATCCAGGTTGTCGGTGATATCCGTTAGCTGGTTGCGCTCGTTGTAGCTGTAGGTCAGGTCTTTTTCCGTCTGGCTACTAGTGCTGTTGACGGCGATTTCAGAGACGCGGTTGTAGACGCTGTCGTAGCTGTAGCTCACGGTGTGGCCGCTGCCGGCGGGCACATCCGGGTAGGTGACACTTTCCAGGCGGTCGAGGTCGTCGTAGTCGTAGGTGGTGATTTCCTCGCCGTTGCCGTTGGTTTCGCGCTGTTCTGTGCGGTTGCCGTTATCGTCGTATTCGTAGGCAAAGCGGGAGACCAGGCCGCCGTTCTGGGTGTGCTCGATGGTCTCAGTGCGCCCGGCATTGTCGTAGGTGTAGCGGGTCTCGGTATTGTTGGGATAGCTGACCTGCTCAACCAGGCTGGAGCGGTCGTAGGTATAAGTGGTGGTGCCACCCTCGGCCTGGGCCTGGTAGAGGCGGTTGAGCGAGTCGAAGACGTAGAGGGTGTGCTTGTTGTCCGGGTCCGTCAGTCGGGTGCGGTTGCCGTTGTTGTCGTAGGCATAGCCCAGGGTGCGGCCGAAGCTGTCGGTCTTGGTAAGCTGGCGGTCGAAGTCGTCGTAGGTGTAGCGGGTGACCACATCCCCGTGCAGGCCGTCGAAGTAGCGCTCGGTGGTGCTGAGCAGGTTGTTGTTGGCATCGTAGGCACTCACCACCTGTTGGATATCAGCACTGCTGGAAATCAGCGGGCGGGCATAGTTGCGCTCCGTCTCGCGATTGAGTTCGTCGTACTGGTAGCTGACGCTCACACCATTGGCGTCGGTCATGGCTTTGAGGTTGCCATTGCCATCGTACTCGGTGTACTCGACGCGGTTGGTATCGGCATACTCGATGGCTGTGCGGCGATTGAGGGCGTCGTACTCGTAGCTGGTGCTGTTCAGCTCGGCGTCGATTTGCTCGACCAGGTTGTTGTCCCGGTCGTAAACGAAATCGGTGATACCGCCGAGATAGTCGTGGATCTCGTCCAAGCGGTTCAGGGCATCGTAGACATAGGTGGTGCTATTGCCCTTGGACTTCTCCACACTGGTGCGATTGCCGTTCAGGTCGTAGCTATAGCGGGTGGTCTCCTGCTCGCCGTTGGTGACGTTGTCGAGACGGTTGCGCTTGTCGTACAGCCAGGTGGTTTCCCGCCCCTCCGGGTCGCGCCGGTAATCGCGGTTGCCCATTGCGTCATAGTGGTAGCGGTTAATCGCGGCCAGCTCACCACTTTCCACCAGTACCAGATTGCGGCCGTCGTACTCCCAGGCGGTTTTGTTGCCCTCGGCATCCTCCTCAATCAGGGTGTTGCCAACCTCGTCGTATTCCGTGCGCAGTATCTGGAGTCCAGCGCGGGTAACCTGGGTCTGGCGGTCTTCGGCGTCGTACTGGTAGCGGGTCTCGATATTGCGCTTGTCGCGCGTTACCAGCAGGTTATTGTTGAGGTCGTACTCGTCGTAGTAGATAAACTGTTCGAGTGGGTCCTCTTCCGAGATAACGCGGTTGAGGGCGTCGTATTCCCAGGTGGTGGTATTGAGATTCCAGTCAGTAACGGTCTTTTTATTGCCGACTTCGTCGTAGGTGAGTGAGCGCTCCTTCAGCAGCGGATCGATGGTTTTTTCCAGGCGGTTGAGCACATCGTAGCGGTGCTCGGTGATGTCCTGGTCCTCGGCGTCGATCTCATAGGTGAGGTTGCCGTGGGTATCGTAGCGCTTCTCTAATGTCCGCCCCAGCGGCTGGTATTCAAAGGTCAGCTGGTTAAAGGCGTTGTAGTCGTAAGTGGTGACATTGCCGTTGGCGTCTTCACTGTAGGCAAGGTTGCCATCGGCGTCGTAACGGTTCTCGCGCACCAAGTGGCCGATATCGTCGGATTTTGATGTGAGGCGATTCAGCTCGTCAAACTCCGAAACCAGGGTATTGCCATTGGCCAGAATTTCCTGGGTGAGGTTGCCGACTTCGTCATATCGATAATCGGTTACATAGTCCTCGGCGTCCTTGAGTCGCTCCAGGCGATTGCGATCGTCGTATTCCCGCACGATGGAGAACTGCCGCGCATTCAGCTCCAGGGTGCGGTTGCCGACCTTGTCGTAATCGTAGAGGGTGATATTACCCTCGCGGTCGATCTTCCGCTGTACCCGGTTCAGGTCATCGTAGGTGTAGCGGGTAGCCTGTCCGTTACCGTCGATTTCATAGATCAGGTTGCCGTTCTCATCGTAGCGCCACTCCAGGGTGCGGCCCAGCGGTTGGCGCTCGAAGCGCTTGCGATTCAGCCCGTCATATTCGTAAGTGGTAGTGTGGGTGCGCGCGTTGGTGAGAGAGAGGACATTGCCCTCCTCGTCCAGCTCCAGATCCGTCACCTGCTCCAGCGCATTGGTAATCTTATTGCGGCGATTGTAGTCGTCGTAACCGTAGCTGGTGGTGCGCCCTTCGGTGGAGTACTCGCGGGTGATATTACCGGCATCATCGTACTCTCGTTTTAGCACGCGGCTTTCTGGCATATTGACCGAGGTCTGGCGGTTGGCACCGTCATAATCATAGGTGGTGACATTGCCGCGAAAATCAGATTCCGATATCAGGTTGCCTACCTTGTCGTAATCCAGCGATTTCGAATCCTGCAAGTGGTTGCGAATCTCCACTACCCGGTTTTCGCCGTCGTACTCCCAATAAGTGGTGTGCCCGCGACCATCGGTCTCGGTCTTCTTGTTGCCCACCAGGTCGTAGGTGTAGCTGGTGTCATCATCGAGCGGGCGAATGACGTCTGTCAGCTGGTTAAGGTCGTTGTAGGTGTAGGAAATCCGGCGGCCTTCCTCGTCTGTTTCCCACAGTTTCTGGCCGCGAGCATTCCACGCGGCTTCAGCCACGCCACCGAGGGGGTCACGGGTATAGATAACATTGCCCCACTCGTCGTGGTTGTAACGCCATAGTTTACCGCGGCGGTCCTGGTAGGTTTTGCGGTTGCCCAGGTCATCGTAGGTAAAGTACTCGGAGGTAGCATCCGGGTAGTCGACGCCGGTCAGGTTGCCCCGATCATCGTAGTGGTAATCAGTGCGGTGATCGTTGCGGTCGATACGCGCTGCCATCAGGTTCTTGATTTGACCGAACTGCCCCTTGCTCACATAGGGGGTCATCAGCGGCAACCTGCCCACCAGCTTTTCCACCACCTGGTTGCCGTCTTCGTCGTAGGCAAATTCGGTGGTGACGTTGCGCTCATTGGTGGTGTTGGCGATGACTACCTGCTGTAAATCCCATTCGATTTCGCGGGTACCGTTGGGCGCCTTAATCTTAGTGGCAGCGCCGTAGTCGTTCAGGGTGTAGGTGGTCTTGTTGTATCGACCATCGGTGACTTCAGTTTCCAACAGACCGCCATTGCGCTCATTGCGACCGGGGTACTCAAAACTGGTGGTACCGCCCTCTGGACGCGTAATCTGCAAGGTAGCGGGTACCGGGGCGGAGCCTACAACAATGGCCTGGTCGCCCAGCAATGGTGGCCCGGGAAATTCGTGAACCCCATGGGAATAATGGGTGATCTTGTCGTTTTCATCGATAACCTGGGAGATGGCACTTCTCAGGTAGAAATCGTCCAACACACCATTAAACTGAAAGCTCTCATCCACCTGGTACTGATAGCGCTGGCTGCGGCTGGCCCTACCCTTCTCATAACGGCTTTCTATCAAGCGTCCTCGGCCGTCGTATTCGTAATAGATGGAAAATTCTTCGGAACCGGACAGGGCCGTGACCCGTTTCAACAAGTGGCGCACCTCCCAGCCGGCGATACCCACCTGGTATTCAAAGCGCAGGGTGCGGCCAGAACTATCTTCTACGATATCCAGCTGCGGCTCACTGGAACCACTATAACCAAATTTGATCAGGCGACCGTTGGTACCGCGTATATAGTCCAGCATCGCCTTTTGGGTACCGAGGCGGTGGGTATAGTGGTACTGGGTGCCGTCCTTACTATAAAAATCCCAACCACCCACGGAGCTGATCAGTGTGCCGTGATAACCGCGACCAGGTGCGTAGCCCCCGTTGCCATCCGGGTAGAAAGTGATCCCGCCACCGTCTCCACCGTGCACAGTGACCACACCGCAACCGCGATGCAGCACAAAGGACTCAAGGTTGTGATTCCACCCCATTCCGAGGCTCGAAGTACTGGTATTTCGGCTGCTATAGGAGCGGCGCAGGGAAAGGTCTGGCCCGCTCCAGGGTAGCTGCACGTCTGTCGCGGAGAGATTCAGCTTGCCATCGAAGAGGTCAACTCCTTCCACCATGGCATGGCCAACCGGCAGTTGATCCAAATACTCACGGGAGATAATTGCCTGGCCCGGATAAACCTCTTCCCTTCCTGTAGCTTTGGATACCAGACGCACTTCAAAATCGTAGGTACCGGGCCTGAGACTCCGGTCCGTATAGGTAAATTCGTGGTAACCCGCACTCAAATCGCTGGGGTCCAGGACTTCATCCGCACCTATGGGCGCATTTTCGCCAGTGAAGGTGATGGATGCTTGCGCATCTTGGGACAGACCCAGCTTGAACTTAAGTGGCGACTCGCAGACAAAACTATTACTCAGGTCGACCAGTGTGCTGGCAGTAACAGTGGTTGAGATTACTCCAACTTGCGGCTCCGGGGCCGACTCTTCAAATGCGGAGAGATGCTCGAGGATTTGCTGGTCGAAAGTGATCGGTTGCCGATTGCCATAAACGCGCTTGTAATTCCACCCGAGCCCGCGGTTGAAAACCACCTGGGCTTCGTAGTGGGAATCCACATCGAATTCGAGGTTGCTGAGCAGCGCGCCGCTGTGGGTTGTGTAGGAGTTTTCGCCTACTGAGCGGGTGAGCGGCAAATCGTAGACCACGCTCCCGTCCCTGTAGATCAGCAGCGCCGCATCTTCGATGCTAATACTGGCGGGATGGTGTGCGATTTCCATCCTGACCGGATTGATTACGCGACCACCCAAATCCAACATAATAGGGCCGCCAGTGAATGCCTCTATCTCGTCTATGGTAATACCAATGACATCGGAGCCGTGGAACTGTACCACTTCCTCGTCTGGGGTGGCCGCGTCCGTGTCAAACACCACGGAATTGCTACCAGGTGTTTCTGCAGTGGTGACTGTATAGCTGAATACTTCGTTACCGTACTCACTATAATGGTCGGTAACGGAAATGGGCTGCGAGCTCTCTGAGACAATATTGAGACCGTCATCTTTTTGTTGATGGATCAGCATGGCTTTGGTGACATACCAACGTTCAGCATCAACTAAGTGAGTATTTTCTACTGAGACGAGATACATAGGCGTCTCGTAAGTATCCCCGGCCAGCACCATAGCCCCATTACTATGCCAGACGTAATCCCACGGAGCCGAGCGGATATATAAAGTCTCACCCTTGTCAGCCCAGCTGAATTCATAGGTAAAGAGGGTGGGCCGTCCAGTCCCACCCCAAGCTTCGGTGTCTAATTCGCCAGTAAAAACCGCGAACCCGGCAATACCCTCCGCAGTAGTCACTGCCGAAGAATTCTGAGCGGCCCCGCATTCTCCCAGCTTCGGCATTCCCACATAATCGATCACGCATGTATTGCCGATAGTGTAAGCCACCTGCGCTGGAGCCAGGAGCCACTCTGGGGCAGGATCGCCATATCTGTCAAAAGCTTCAGAAGACTTAACCGTAGCTACGACCGACTCGTTAGACACCGGGTTATCGAAGGCATCCCGCACCTGAACCTGGATTTTGAGATCGACCATACGTGCGTTGGACTTCACCACCCAGTCATTCTCGTCTAACAGCATCTCAAACTCTACCGGATCGCCTGGCCAGACTAATGCCTGAAACAGCTGCGGTGCCCGCAATGTATTAGAGATATTGCCCGAGACATCTTTGACATCGACGCGCGCGGAAACAACCGCAATACCGGCCTGGGTATTGTACTTATGTCCCTGCTCCCTGTACGCGAAAAGCGGATTAACAAAAGTCGTCTCTGGCAGCGTGAAATCTACTTCGGCTACCCCCTGTGCGGAAGTTTGTACGGTAATTTCACGCTCGCCGTTGAAACTGCCGAGGCTTAGGTCATCTATAGCGAAAGTCACCGGAGCACCGACGATGCGGCGACCGAAGAGGTCACGAACCATTACAGACAGAGGGCGCTCTAACAGCTCACCGGCAGCGCCCTCCTGGTAGTTGGTATCGGGCAAGATATCGATGATAGCGGCAGCACTGGGGTCGAGGTTAACCTCGCTCAGATAGGGGGATTGCAGAATTGCCTGCAACAGACTGGGCCAAGTAGTGCTGGCATTGGCACCTCCGGCAATACCGCCGGAGAGGAAGTAACCGGCGGCACCGGTCGAGGTATTCTCCACCTGCCAGGCGGCACCCTGCCATTCGCCCACCTGCACTTCCTCAGCCGGGACCGTAACCTGGTAACCCATCACCAGCCAGCCGCGAATATCTGACTTGACGACCTCAGCGATGTTTAAGGAGTCTACCTGAGCCTCTTGCTCCGGGGTGATGGTCAATACCGTTTGGTTTTGCTGGTGCGCGTAGGCGATCGCCTTGTCGGCCGAAACCGCAGCCACCCCTAAGTTTTGCTCGTAAACACGGTGCTCCAGGTAGGAGCCATCCACTGCGGACAGACTGATAAAATCCTTCGCAGACATGGCATCATCGAAGACCGGTACCACAGCAACCTTGCGATAGCTCGCATCCAGGTTGACGCCCTGCCATGACAGCTGGTGCGGCCTGCCCAGCACCTCCTCGGCGACGACGGCATTGGAGGAGAAAACCACATCGGGCACTGGACGCACCAGCCGCACGCCAGTGGCACCGGACAGCTCTCGTTCACTCTGGTGCCAGGCTGCAAGATAGCGTCGGGCTATCTGGCTCAGAACACTGGCTGCGGTGCGTTCAGTTTCCTCGCTCTCGGCAATAGAGGCCTGGGCAACTACACCAACAGCATGGTAATTACCGGCAATAACGGTTTTGGCAATAGTATCGCTGTAACCTGGGCCGGAAATTTCCAGCTGGATACGGTGCGCCTGCGCCATCGGAATCGGCTGTTCGCCGACGGCCGTGATAATGCCATCGACCTGGATCTGTGGGCGCAGCGAGACCAGGTAGGCAGGCACGGAACCCAGCCCACCGTAACGATTTACCAGGTTCTGCTCATCAATGGTGGACGCCATATAAGAAAGTGTGACGTCCCGGTTGGACAGTGCCGATACCGGCAACTCCGCCACCAGGCTTTCGGAGCTGGTATTGCGGTTATTGGTATAAAGTCGGAATGTCACCTTGTGCACGAGTTCAGCAGGAATCTCCGCGCTTTCCAGGAAAATCCGCTGCACCGTATAGGGCTCACTATTCGGCAGGTAATTGGCAACCTCTTCTACCTGTCGGGCCTGCGGCGACAGTTCATCCAGTGAAGACCCCTGCTCTGCGAGGCCTGCATCCAGTTCACTGACAAATGCAGTGATAGGGCTTACTTCTTCAATATATTCGGAAAGGTAACGCTCAATGGTTTGCCTCGGGTCCAGTGCTACCCGAGCCATGGGATTTCCGCCGACATTGACCTCAAATTCGGAGGCCGCCGGGAAAAGCGGCAACCAGGCACGACCACTGGTATCGACCACAGCACCACGGTAATTGGCATAGGGCACTAATGCCACGACCCAGGTGTACTCCACCGCGATGGCTTCCAGCTGCCCGCCACGAATCACCGCTTGCGCGGGGTATCCTGCGGCACGCACCAGCTCGAGGGCCCGCTCGGCACCGGAAACCGCGAGAGAGTTCTCTACAGTTTCGACCGGTATCTCTACCACTCCGCGCACGTAGCGGGAAGGGATAGAACTAGCGCGCAGCAGTGCAACCAGCAAGCTGGCCTGATCTATGTCGTTACCGGCCATTTGCCTCAGAGTTTCCTCGGCTCCTTTCATTGAGCCGTAGTACCACTCGAGCGACACAGTCGATTTCACGAAATTGAAAATCGACACCGGGTCGTAGTTGAGATCCCGGGCCTTGGCCAGAACAGACGCACTTAGCGGCGCCTGTGACGAAGCCGAAAGATCTGCTGAAGAGGGTATCTGCGTAGCCGCCGGGTCCTGGTAACTGGAAACTATCGCGGGCGCAGAGGAGATGGCGATGGAGGCGGGCGCGAGCGGCTCATATGGCAACAGCATATCCCGCAGCACTGGATAGGATTGAGGAACCTGTAATTCACGGAGACCGTCGATCATCCCGGCCAGCTGGAACTGGCTGTATAGATGACCAGCATGGTCTATCCAGCCCGCTTCTTCCGGGTCAAACGAAAACAATTCTTCGAGCAGGCTGACAAACGGCTGCACTCGCTCCCAATAGGCGTCATGAGTAGCTTGTGCGCGCTCACGACCCTGCTGGGACAGTTCTGGGTCAGCAATAGTCTCGCGAAGTTTCGCATCGACAATTAGGTGGTACGCGACAAATGCATTGAATTGGGATTCCAACTCTCGATACTGGCGATTTTCTGCCGGTGCAAGCTTGTCGAAACTATCCAGCAACTGCAACGTCGTCAGCAGGCTTTCCAGGCTTCTCCCGAACTCCCTACTGGCTGCGCTTTGCGGGATTTTGACTGCACGGGATTGCTCTCGGATAGCTGTCCACTGCACCTCATCAAGCCCCAGCGGCTTGCCGGAGATCAGGCGATCAACCACCTCTTCCTGGGAGGGCAAATCAGCGCCCGCCAAGTTGCTATCGATTTCCCCCGCGCTGACAGAGACACATCCGAGTGATAGAGCTGCGCTAATAACCGCGCGCACAATTATCGAGAGCCGACCAGATTTCATCGCGAAGGGTACCCGTACAATCCATTGTCCATCCGCTCATGGGAATGGAAACATCCTTTTGGCGATAGCTTGGATTATGGGCACATAAAGTTGGAGATATAGTGGCTGGGACCAAAGCAGGTCCAACCGGCAGGAAAGGCTCGCGCAATAGACACCAACCATCCCTTGACCATCTCCCCCAGACAATCAAGCGATCGATTTTTCAGCGCGTAAACCTACAGAAAAAAAATGCGCCAAGCAAGAAAATCGCGCCTCCAATTAGAAAAAAATCCTAAAAAAGTGTAATTTGCACGAAGGTACAGCAATAAAAAACTAAAAAAAGGAGAAAACATCCCAGAAAAGCTCTCGCGCACTTTCAACGCATAAGACTCTACTTATCAGTTTCTGCCGGTGGATACCGCTGGCTCAGGTGCGTAGCGAAACTCCCACTCTGCATGACTGCCAACCCCGGCAAAGGCTCGATCTTCCCAGCGGAAATTCGCCTGGCGGAAAGGCCGCGCCTGTGACCGACTGCGCACGCCAACAATACTGCCACCCGGGCCGCGGATAACTTCCATCGAGTCGCCAGTAATAGGGTCCTGATAAAGTTTGCGGATGTGCCGGACACGGTGAAACCTGGAGTCCTGCAAAAGGTCTTCCAATTTTCTAGGGTACTGCCGGTTCTGAGCGGCGAGGTAATAACTCTTTATTGCCCGGCGGTATTGCTGGCCCACAAACAGAAGCTCCTGTTCTTGTAGCCTGCGAATGGAGCCAGTCACATTTTCTGCGGCAATCGCAGAGACAACACCCACCGCCACGGTTAGCGCAAGCACCGCAGGCAAAGCGAAACCCTCCTGTGAGCTACTCCCAACTGTTGATATCTGCATTGTCACCTTCACCACCCTGGGCGCCATCTCTCCCGTAGGAAACTATCTCGTAGCCACCGTTTCGACCCGGCGACTTGTAGACATATGGCCGACTCCAGGGATCCAGCGGTACTTCCTTCTTTAGGTATGGCCCCTGCCAGCCTTCAGCACCCGCCGGCTTTACCCGCAGCGCTTCCAAGCTTTCCGCATCGGACGGAAACTCACCGACATCAACAAAGTACGCATCCAGCGCTCCAGTAAAATTCTGAATTTGCGCCCTGGCCACCGATGCCTTGGCCGGGTTGACTCGCTTATAGAGACTTGGTCCCACCAATGCCGCTAGCAGACCTACAATGACGAGCACGATCAACAACTCCATCATGGTAAAACCTAACTGAACCTTGAATTTCACGATTTTTTTCCTTCTATTACCAGTCGCAGTAGCAAGAATCATCCAGGGCCTGATCGTTCGATCCGGAATGGACATCCACCACACCATCAATATCACTCTCTGCCGAATACTCCTCGACCCAGCCATCATCGCGACCGGAAATGGGCTCTACCGGCACGAAGCGTATATATCTTTCACTGACCAGATCCGCCAGGCTCACCGGATACTGCCCTTTGTCCGCATAGTAGGCATCAAGCGCCCCCCGCAAGACGAACAGATTCTCCTTCAGAGCGGATTCTTTTGCCCGTGTAATCCAGGTGGTCACCAGTGGCGCACTGAGCGAGGCAAGCAGCGCCACACAGAGCAGTACCACTGCCAGCTCGACAAACGTAAAGCCCCGTGCGGGGCGAGTGCGCATTTTCATCGCCCCCTCCATTGTTTTTTTGTATTCATTCCTTTCATTCACCGTTCCGTCACCAATCTCGGTAACTACTGCCGTCCAGTGCCTGTAGATCGTGTTTCACACGGATATCGAAAACATCATCACCTGACCAGATTTCGCTATCATATTCATCTTGATAACCCCGGATTTCCCAGTGCCCGACCCGATCACCACCCTCCTCAGCGAAAGGGTCCGACGGAATCCGGCGCAGATAGCGCAAAACCTTGTCGGCACCGCCGGTGGCATTCACGCCCTCGGTCAGAGTCTCCAGCGTTTCCGGAAAGCAGTCCCGACTGACCCCAGGCTGCGCGGGGGAAAACAGCCCTGCGCGACAGTCATCGTTGAAGCGGTCTATGGCTTCACGCATAAGGATTAGATTTTTCTTCAACGCCACTTCCTTCGAACGTCGAATACCTACATCGACCACCGGCATCGCGACGGCGGCAAGAATCGAAACAATTGTGAGGCAAACCAGCATTTCCACTAGCGTCAGCCCTGCAGCAGCAGACATTGTCGGCAGTGCCTGAAACATCCCACGATCTGCTGCACCGTCGCTATTTTTACCCATGCGCACTTACTCGCTGACAGTCACCCGGGTACCGCCGGTTTCGATTTCCGCCTCCAGGTCTCCGGGCTCAGCCACGGTCGCGGACCGGACCAATACGAAGCTGCGGCCGCTGCGCTTGCCCTTGAACAGCACCTCCAGAGCCTGGGGATCAGTCACCTCTCCTGTTCGCACTGTGAGAGTATTGCTGCCATTGAAATCCACCCTGGTATCATCAACCGGTGATTCGAATCCGACGTAGTCCAGAATCGCCGGATTGAACACCAGATTGAAATTCAAATCCGCCTTACCTTGCTCAACACTGGCAACGATGGGTATAGAGAGGTCTTCATCTACAGCGAGACTGTACTCAACATCTTCCGGCCGCACCGATATCCTGGCCGGTACATCCCTGGACTCTATGGGCTGCGCATTGCCCGCTGTCACCTCGCTCCCGGTTTCAATACCTTCCGGATTGGCGGATATTTCGTTATCAAATACCACTTCAAAACTTTCTTCACCGCCGTTCACCATCATCGGCGGCTGCTCTGGAGTTCGAAGCTTTAGCCGGCTCAGCTCGGTGGAACCTCCGAGCCTAATCCGGTTCTCCGTGCCGATTGATATTCGGCCCGCGTGCTGGAACGGAACACTGCGCACCACTTTCGGGGTTATCGTCAGCAATACATCTGTTCTTGCATCACTGTCATCACTGGACTCAAACAGCGCGCTCACCCCCGGGATGCTGCTCAACCCATCAACACGGGAAAAAGTGCCCCTCTCTTCTTCACGAATCAAGCCACCCAGGATCGCGGTCTCGCCGCTGCGCACATGCATTACGGTTTCTGCATTTCGGGTACCAATCCGGTAGGCCGGCTCATTAGCTGTACCCAGGTTTTCCCCGAGTGAACTCACCTCCAGAGCGAGAGTGATGGTTACATAGTCGTCGGCATGTAGCCTGGGCTCCACCTGCAGGCGAATTCCGATCTCTTGATATTCGTAGGTGGTCCGCGTCTGCCCAGTGGCATCCTGGATCTGTGCCGAGCGCAGGGGTACCCGGTCGCCAATATGGATCTTGGCCTTCTCCCGATCCATTACCCGCACCCTTGGGTTTGCCAGTGTAGTCGCGTCCACATCCTGCTTGAAAAACCTCATCGCAACAGAGGGCACATTCAACAGTGCGTTTGTGGACAGTCCATCGAGAATACTTCCGGTCACCCCAGTCGGCTCGAGAGGCAGCCCCAGGGAATAGCTGCCGTAGTCCATACCCAAACGCTCAGCCTTGTTCAGATTGATCTCCAGGATCTCGACCTCTAGCACCACCTCGCCACGGGAAGTGTCATGTTGGGAAATCAACAGGTCCACGATATCGAGTTTTTCGGGTAAATCCCGCACCAGCAAACTGTTTGCCGCCTCGTTGACGGTGACTTTGTTTAGCTGGAGCACCCCCTTAATTATCGAGACCATATCCTTAGCTGGGATGTTATTCAGGTGGTAAGTGCGCAGTTGCAGGTCGTCATATTGCTTGCGTCGATCGGAGGAGTCGGAGAACACCAGCACCGTCGACTGGTCGATCACCTTGAAAGTATTCTTTGTCATCGACAGCAGTGTCAGGAATGCCTCTTCGAAGCCCACCTGCTCAACTTGCAGGCTCACAGGGGTATCCTTGACCGAGCTGTCCACAATAACAGTCACACCAAAAGCGTCGGCGACAAATCGCGCCGCCGTGGGGAAATCAATTTTGTCAAAATCCAGGTCGATCTTCAGATCACGATTTTCCTGCCGCGCAGCGCCATCGCGAATCACCGATTCAAAGTACTGCACCTCTTCGCTGTTTGGAAATAGTCTCTTGGCTTCCTCTAGAGAGCGCTCTGCGGCAGCGTAATTCCGCGCTTCCAAACTCTGTCGAACAGCATTAATTTCCCTGGCATACGCTGGGGCAGATTTGGCGCGTGTCAGTCGCTCCCGCAAGTGCTTATTGTGGGGATCTACGGCCAAGCCTTCCTGATAAATATCAATCGCGGTTTCATGGTGTCCTTGGCTCAGCGCCTCGTCACCTAAGGCGGAGTAGTACTGGACTGCGCTCAGCTCTGCATCTCGCACGACCATTGCCAATCGCACATTGCCAGGATCCTTCTGCAATTGCTCTCGACCAACCTGCACACGCTCGCGGGGGGATGTGATCCCTTCAAGGTATTGCTTTTGCTCACTCGGCCCGGAAGCACAACCAGCAAGCAAGCCAACCAAAATCAACTTACGAATCACTGCGAACCACTTCCGGTAACACTGTTAATGTAAACTCTCTTGTCATCAATTCTCTGCACCACAAACTGACCATCAATCACATCACCCGACGAAACAAAGTAGTGTTTCCCTCCATACTTCACTAAACCCCTTTTGACCCCAGCAATCTCAGCCACCGACAAGAGTTCGAACCTCGCGCTCTGGGCTGGCCGCCGCTGTGATTCCCCCAGATCAGCTGCTGACTGCCCGGCACTGCGGCCACCGATTACTCCAGAAACGACCTCCCGATTTGCAGGTTCCGGCTGCACTTGCTCCTCAGCCAGTACCTCTCCCTTACCAGCCTCCGACCCAGCTGTAAATAAGTCGACCGCGCCGATCTGGTAGCTCCGACCAAAGCGGATCACTTCTGCCTCTGGCGAAGCTCCATCGACGGAATTGGCCCCCGGAATTTTGCGGCCGGCACTCTCGGGCCAATATTTGATCAGGTTGGCCAGTAGCAGCAGCGCGCATACAACGGCAGCAGAAATTTTCTTCATTACAATTCGCCGTACAGACTTAACTCAACAGAAATTGATAACGCTTCGCCTTTCTCTGCTTTGAGCTCTACTGCTTCGACCTGGGCCAAATATTCGATCGAGTCCAGTTGACGGACGAAAGTGGCGAACGGGATGTACTCGCCCACCAAGCCCAAGCGGCCAGAAACCTGCCAGGTACCAACCTCGGAGTGCTCGATATCCCCGTAATTTTCACGGCGCATGGTGAGCCCTGCACTACCAACCAGCGCCCCTATCTGTTCGACCGCCGATGAGCTCTGGTAAGGCAACGCAATTTTTCTGTGCATCCTGTCTATATTTTCTCCGTGCTGCGCCACTTGCTCGAAAAACTGCGCATCCCTCTGCAAACGGTAATAACGCTCCAGGACATACCGGTATTCCTCTTCCACTTCTGCGTGATGATTCTTTGCCGGCAGGTAATAAAAAAAACCTACTGATAACACCAAAAACAACACGGTTATATTGCCCAAGAGAAGGCAACGGATCAGAGCAAAACCCAGTAATAAATGCAGGTTGTTACTTTTTCTCTTTAACATGCACTAAATACACCTTGCTGCCCTGGTCATCTACCTCGCTGGATTCAAGGGTCACATCCCAGCCAGCACCTGCCTCTCCTGAAGCCGCCAGAGACTCGATCCAGGTAAACAATTGTTCCGACTGACGAGAGGTCACCTTTACTCGCACAAGCCCCTTTTTCCGGTCAAACGACAAGGACCGCAGTTTCAGGCCGTCCGCGTGGCTAGCCTCCAAACTTTCCAGTACTGCCTCAAGACGCAAACCTAAAGGCACCACTCGATTTAGGGCGGCGAGTTTTCGCTTGATCTCCGCCGCTGGCTGACTGAGCGCCAGCTTTTCTTCAATACGCTGCGATGTGCTGATATAGCGCTCTGTGAGTGCGCGAGTCCGGGCCGTCTCTTGATGCAGGCTGGCACCGCTCAGCAACATGCCGAGCAATGAAATCAGTCCCACCAATACCAGGCCGCCCAACCCAAGGGTGGCGAGGGTCGCACGCAGTAGCCAGTCTCTGCGGGCCAGGTTAGTAATCGCTGCCTCCATTACTAAATACCGTGCAATTGCTTGTATACAGTCTCTTCTTTTACAGAGGCCGTGACACAGTCTTGGCCAAGAAGGCCCGGCACCGCTTCGATAAACCCGTCACTAACCTTGATCATCGGCCGCACACCTTCTGCAAGATTTCTCCCAAAGTGTCTGACCAGACCAGCAAACTCCGTCAAGTGCGCCGGCAGCTCGCCATCGGCGAACACACTCTCCATATCGGGTTCAAAATGAGATCGCTGGAATACCAACTGTCCTTCCACCACAGCAATATGGGACCACCAACGCCCAAACCCCAGGCACAGTAAACAGACCGGAGCCGTTGATATCGTTGCCAGCGCAAACGCATGCAATGCTGGGTACACCCCAGCAACCAACGCCTGCTCCTCCAATTGTCTTATCAGCTCGGAAATGCTGTTGTGATGGCGAAAATATTGAACAGAAGACTCAGTGTTAAATAAGTGTGCCGTCCAATCACCGTCACCCCCGGAAAATGTCTGGCCAGCTTTCCATATCCCATATTCGCGGCGCTTGCGCCCGGCAAATGCGTCACTGATAGCCCACTGGCGATAATCTACAAGGTGGTCAGGGAGGTACAATGATAGGTAGGGAGTTGCCATACCCTGTTCCGCCAACGCACGCTTTAAAAAAATCGGCGTGCTGGACACCGCACTTTGTAAACCCGGCTCCATTTCCTGTTCAACGCGGGTTGTCGACCAAGCTCCATCGGCCCAGCGGGAAAGCCACAACTCAACACGCCCATCCTCAAGGAATATTGACGCCCTACCGTTCCGCCGCTGGTAGGATTCGAGCAGCTTCCGTTTAAGGTAAGGTAACACGGTCAATTTCGCTCCTTGAGGTCAGACCGGCGCGAAGCAAACGGACTGCAACGGCCCTAAGGCTATTGTCCGTGCTAACACTAGCGGCAAGCACTTCCCTACTGTTGGGGCTCGCACTCAATTGCACACGTAACTCGTCAGTGATCTCAATAACCTCGCAGATAATGGTCCGCCCGGAATATCCCGTAGCTGCACACTGCGCGCAGCCTACCGCCGTGTATTCAGCCCACTCGGTAGCCACACCAGGCGCCTGGATCTTGCAGTGTTCGCATAACAGGCGAATCAGCCGCTGGGAGACGATGCACTTGACCGCTGTAAATAGGGCGTTTCGGTCCAAGCCGATATTTTCGAGTCTAAACAGTACATCCCGAGCGTCGTTAGCATGCACGGTACTCATAACCAAGTGCCCGGTCAGGGCAAGCTGGAGCGCTATCTTGGCTGTCTCTTGATCTCGGATTTCGCCCACCAGGATCTTGTCAGGGTCATGCCGCAGAAGCGAACGCAGGCCCACGGAAAAAGTCAGGCCCTTGTCTTCATTAACAGGAATCTGCATAACCCCTGGAATCTGGTACTCGACAGGGTCCTCAATGGTGACGATTTTGTCGTGGCCGGTGTTGATCTCACAGATCGCCGCATGCAAAGTAGTACTCTTACCGCTGCCGGTAGGCCCAGAGACCAGTACCATCCCATAAGGGGCGTGGACGGCCTTGCGGATGATGTGCAGCGATGCTCCTTCCAGGCCAATATCCTCAAGACCATGGTGCTTGAGGGACTGGAGGTTCTTTTTGTTATCCAGAACACGGATCACAGCATTTTCGCCGTAGGCAGCGGGAATAACAGAAACCCGGAAGTCGATCTTGCGGCCCTGGTAAACCAGCTTGAAACTGCCATCCTGGGGCACACGCCGCTCGGAGATATTCAAGTCGGAAATCACCTTGATTCGCGAAACCAGACGGGGGCCAATATTTGCCTCAAGGGGATCTGTAGCGGGATAAAGCTGACCGTGGATACGGTACTTGACCTCGACGCCCGCCTCGTAGGTTTCGATATGAATATCTGAGACCTCTCGCGCCAGAGATGTCACAATCAGTGTGTTGAGCAGCTTGACCACCGGTGCATCATCAAGCCCGCCGATGGCGTCGATATCCTGTAGTACTTCCCCCTCGGAATTTTCAACCACCAGCTTGAGGGCTGCGTCATTGGTGGCGGTCCTGAGCTGCGTGCCGGCGCGTTTCAGATGCTCGAGCACGGACATAAAGCTCTCTTCAGAGCAGCGACGGAAAAATACCCGATTCTGCAGCCGGTCCTCCGCTTCCTGGTGGACCAAAGGATCGTAGTCGGCGTAGCCAGCCAAATATCGCAGATTGCCGCTTTTAGTAAGCGGTAAACACTTCCGCTCTACCCACCAACGGGTGTCTGTGGCCCCCTCTACCAACGCAATATCGATATCTTCCAGGCTTAGCGGCTCGGTCACTTCAGATCACCTCCGCCATCATAAATACCGGCATATACATGGCGATCACTACCGTGCCAACAAGCAGCCCTATCACCAGCATGATCATGGGCTCTATCAGAGATGCGAACTGCGCAATGATATTGTCCAGTTTTTCCTTGTAACGAATAGAAAGGCCTTCGAAAACACCGGCCAAGTTGCCAGATCTCTCCCCAATTTCCACGAGCTTCAAATCCCGCCCGACAAAAAAGCCCGTGGTAGCCATTGCCTCACCTAGCCCTGCGCCATTGTTCACTTCGTTGCAGATGGTTTGAAGGGAGGGGCCGATATGCCCCCCCTGAAAGGAGCCCGCCACCTCCCGCAGAGCCACAGCAACTGGCATACCAGAACGAATGGATGACTCCAACATTCCGTAAAAGCTGATCAAGGTGGAATAACGGCGGATGCCGCCGTAGACAGGAATAGCTAGCGACAACTTTGCAAGCGCATTTTTCACACGCCCAGAGTTGTCCAGTTTCTTGAGGGCAACAGCAGAGGCAACAAAACCTGCTACCAAGGCCGCAATAAATAGCGGTAAGCTCTCGGAAATCGCAATCACGGCCCGCGTCAGCCCTGGCAACTCTGAATTAAATCCCGCCAGCATCTGTTCGAACTTCGGCACCACAAAAACGAACAACACCAGAATGGCAACAGCTACAGTACTTAACAGAAAAATTGGGTATGCCAAGGCCTGGCCTATAGACCTCCTGACCTGGAGGCGCTTGGCAACCAGCTCCCGGTAGGCGTCGAGAGCATCGACAAGGTTGGACTGTCGCTCCCCAGATTTTACTGCCCGTACAAAATCAGAAGAGAAGATCTCAGGATATCTTCCACAGGCCTCGTAAAGTGAAGAGCCTTTTTCGACATTTGCAGCAACTTCACGCAAATGACGGTTCAGCTCTTTCCCCTGCTCTTCCTCACAGAGAATGGCAAGAGCGGGCATAAGCTGGATCCCTGCCCTTAGCAACGCGATCAACTCTTCAGCCAAGTCTTTCAGGTCGGCTTCGGTCACCCGGTTACGCCGAAGGGTTACCTTGCGAGTGGGCTTAATCTTGATTACGAAGACACTAGCTTGCTCAAGATTCGCTCGAGCCTGCTGATCGGTGGATGCAACAATGACGCCGGTAAACGGCTTTCCGTCTCCCCCGAGGGCCTGATAGTGGTATTCGGGCACTGCGACATCCTTGTCAACGTTGATTTATGCGCAAAACAAAACGGCGGCAACATTAGCATAAAAATAACGCTTAACTAAACACTAGAATCCAAAGCGACTCGCAGATATATGTAAGCTGAAACAATGTACCAATACACGATAAAGCTGGCCTACTCTAAGCCTCTAAATCAACGTCATTTATTTGCGGTGCCCGCGGTTGCTAACTCTCCTCCAATCCCCCGATGGGGTGGGGGCGCGGCAAACTCTGCCTACGCCTGGCAGTTCAGTTAAGGATGCAGCCACCTCTGCCCCCCCCCATGAAAGCTATTGAGTCAATCATTCCGCATCGTTTAGTCGAGTTCATTCAGATTGGATATCGCCCTACTGATGGCTAGCTGCTCCAACTGAAGGCTATTGAGCCCACCCGTAACTGGGTGCAATTATCGTTGGATAATGGGGGAGTAATACGCCCCCACTCAGTACTCACACCACATACTGCCCCTGAATACAGTTCACAACAGTGGTTTCAAGGCACCCCTTCATGCCAAGGCCATCCACCTCGGAAAGATTAAAGAATGCAGGCTTTTTTGATGACCTTACCCAAACAGAAAATAAGATCAGGAAGCACCATCAACGTGTCCCTTAGTGAAAACTCAAGTTTCCCGCTATCCGCTGCCCCCGCAACACCAATCCGGAACGCCCGGCCCTGGCTTTAGCTTCAAAAAGGCTCAAAGTTGATGGTTTGGACTGAAATGAAAAAAGGGGCAAAAGCCCCTTTTTAAAATGACTAACAATCGTCAATCGACGACTGTAGATCAAGAATTGGAGCGGGAAACCGGGTTCGAACCGGCGACCTCAACCTTGGCAAGGTTGCGCTCTACCAACTGAGCTATTCCCGCAATTGACCCGGTAGCATTGCTACCGGGTCGTATTGGCATCCCCAAGGGGAGTCGAACCCCTGTTACCGCCGTGAAAGGGCGGTGTCCTAGGCCTCTAGACGATGGGGACAGAAACTTGCACTTCGACCTTTCGATCCGGTGCTGCCATGCTGTCCATGGCAATGCCACTGATTTCTCGGTGGCGTGCTCTCCGAGTTGACTAGAGATCATCTCGCAAAGCAGAAAATTGGAGCGGGAAACCGGGTTCGAACCGGCGACCTCAACCTTGGCAAGGTTGCGCTCTACCAACTGAGCTATTCCCGCAATTGACCCGGTAGCATTGCTACCGGGTCGTATTGGCATCCCCAAGGGGAGTCGAACCCCTGTTACCGCCGTGAAAGGGCGGTGTCCTAGGCCTCTAGACGATGGGGACAGAAACTTGCACTTCGACCTTTCGATCCGGTGCTGCCATGCTGTCCATGGCGATGCCACTGATTTCTCGGTGGCGTGCTTTCCGAGTTGACTAGAGATCATCTCGCAAAGCGGAAATTTGGAGCGGGAAACCGGGTTCGAACCGGCGACCTCAACCTTGGCAAGGTTGCGCTCTACCAACTGAGCTATTCCCGCGTGGCATCCCCAAGGGGAGTCGAACCCCTGTTACCGCCGTGAAAGGGCGGTGTCCTAGGCCTCTAGACGATGGGGACCCAGAAACCTTCTGTCGTTTCGCTCCACCTTTGAGTGTAGCCCTGCGTCAGAAGTGGGGCGCATTCTATGGATCACCGCTAAACCTGTCAACACTCTTTTTGATTTTTTTTCTTTTGTTGTCAGACACTTACAAAACCCAGCCATTTCTGGAGTGCATTCTAGTACCGCTCTGTGCCAGTTCCCTCGAGCACCAGCGCGTGCAGGTGCAACTCTTCCAGAAATTGGCGGATACGCTTCGCATTGGTACCTAAGTCACTGACCCCGACTCGGGAGCTGGAACGCACATCGACTTTGGAGCCACCACCCACGTCAGCGCTGACCCGTACAACGATATCGTCCGTAAAACCGAGGATCGGTGTTTTCGCTACAGCCTCCAGGTGGCCCCGCTGAGGCTCATAGGAAACCACTTTCCAGCCCAGGTCTTCGGCCACTTCAGCAGCGATCTCAGTGGTACGAGCTATCGGGAAGTCCACGTGCAACGGCATTATATCGGCATATATATCTGCCTCCCGCTGCAATTCGGCCACCTTCTCTCCACCGTATTCGGCACTGTTGTCGCCTTTCTGGCGCAACTTCAATACCTCTTGATACTGGGGGGGATTGCGGGTATCGGTACTGATGTCGTGAATTCTTGGCACATCGAAGTTGCCCTTGCCTACGGTTACCAGAGGTATTGCCACCGGCAGCAGTCCGAGCAACGCCGCCCACAGAGCATTGCTGCGCACCAACGGCTTGCTCTTGCTCACTCCCCAGACAAAAACAAACAGGCTCAGTAGCGCAATTGCCAAGGCTGCACCGCCAGAAAACACAAATATTTTGAAAACCACAGAGAAGTGCAGCAACCCGTAACGCAAAGCGGCAGCCGCAAGGACGATCAGCAGTAACAGAATCCACTGCACCCGCAATAGCCAATTACTCCAGTGTGATTCCGTCACTCAGTGTCATCCTCCGTTTCATCACTGCCCTGGTCCAGCTTCACCGATAGAGAGTTCACACAGTAGCGAAGTCCCGTATCGGTGGGGCCATCGTCGAACACATGACCGAGATGGGCATCGCACTTACTGCAGCGAATCTCTACACGCTGCATACCGTAGCTGCTGTCAGGCAGCTCCTTCACCGCACCTTCATAATGCTCCGCATCAAAGCTGGGCCAACCACAACCGCTCTCAAACTTTGACTGCGAGCCGAATAAAACCTCGCCACAGCAACGACAACGATAGACGCCATCGTCAAAAACATCCCAATATTCGCCGCTAAACGGCGCCTCTGTCCCACCTTCCCGGCAGACCTCAAACTCCTCATCTGTAAGCTTATCCCGCCAGTAGTTCTCATCCATCTGTTTTGACATACTCTAGTGTTTCCGTAATCAATTGGGGTTTCCGGTCAGGCGTCACTTTGTGGCAATGCCTATATGTATCGGTTCCCGGTTTCCCGCAGGAGTGGTACCTACCGCTGGTGGACATTACCCGGTTTTCGCGCACTGAACTCGCGGCCCTGGGCCGCTCCTGCTCTGCAATAGAGCTTCCAGGTCACCATGAAGGACATCAATAAATCAGAAAAACTGCACGGCGTCTGCTACGAAATTCGCGGCCCCGTGATGGAGCAGGCCCAGCGCATGGAAGAGGAAGGCCACCGCATCCTCAAGCTGAATATTGGCAACCCTGCCCCCTTCGGTTTTAACGCCCCCGACGAGATTATCCAAGACGTCATTCACAATCTCTCTGAGGCACAGGGCTACGTCGAGTCCAAAGGGCTCTTCGCTGCGCGTAAGGCCATTATGCAAGAGTGCCAGACCCTGGGTATCCCGGGTGTCGAGATTAACGATATTTACCTGGGCAACGGCGTCTCCGAACTGATTTCCATGAGCACCCAGGCCCTTCTCAATAATGGCGACGAAATGCTGTTGCCAATGCCCAACTACCCCCTGTGGATGGCCGCCACCAACCTCACCGGTGCCAAGCCGGTTCTCTATCGCTGCGATGAGGAGTCCGGATGGCTGCCTGATATTGAGGATATCAAAGCAAAAATCACTTCAAAAACCCGGGGCATAGTGGTTATCAATCCCAATAACCCCACTGGCGCCGTTTATCCCCGGGAACTACTGGAGGATATTGTCGAGGTTGCCCGCAGTCACAACCTGGTGATCTTCGCCGATGAGATTTATAGCAAGATTCTCTACGACGATGCGGAATTTACCCCGATGGCCAAACTGGCCCCGGACGTGCTCTGCCTGAGTTTTAACGGCCTGTCCAAGTCCTACCGCCTGGCCGGCTTCCGCTCTGGCTGGATGGTTATCAGCGGCACCAAACACAGGGCCAAGGGTTTTATCCAGGGGATGGAAATACTGGCTTCTATGCGCCTGTGCGGCAATGTACCCGCCATGTTCGCAGTACAAACCGCTCTCGGTGGCTACCAGAGTATTAACGATTTGGTCCTGCCCGGCGGGCGCCTACGCCAACAGCGAGATATGGCCCACCGCATGCTCAATGACATTCCCGGTGTGAGCTGTGTCAAACCTAGAGGTGCTATCTACTTGTTTCCCAAGCTGCATCTGGATCATCATAAGATCGAAAATGACGAGCAGCTGGTGCTGGATTTCCTGCGCCAGGAAAAAATACTACTGGCTCAAGGCAGTGCCTTCCACTGGGATGCACCGGACCACCTGCGCATTGTCTTCCTGCCCCGTGCCGACGACTTATCGCATGCGATGGAACGCCTGGGCGACTTTTTGGAGCGATATTCCTGCTGATGCTGGACGATTTACATATTCACGATTTTTACCGGGATGCCGGCAGAGTACTGCTGGCAATGTTTAATCAATTCCCGGTACCGGCAACCGTTTACGTGGAAGATATTTCCGGCCCCGACTCACCGGATGAGTACGGGCTGCACTCCCCCCGCCATTTAGCCTGCCTGGGGTCCATGACCTGGCTTAAGCAGAGTGGCTATATCAACTTTTCCCAGCTGGTGCGCCAGGAGGCAATGGAGGATGCGGTATTAACCCACAAGGGTTTCCTGCTAATGATTAATGCCGGAGCTGAGTCCGGGCAGAGCAACGCCCAGTTGCTCAACAGCGCTGTGCGCGAGGGATCATCAGGCCAGTTGCAGGCGCTGATGGAGCGCTTGATGCGGGAGTTTGCCGCGCTGTAAGGGGCTCCTTAATGCGCGGCATTGGCAATCGCCATTACTGGGACTGGCGACGATATTTAACGTGCAACATTTTTAGGGCAGCATCCGGGTCCCGATCAGGGAAGTCCGGGTTTTGTTCCAACCGTGCAACGACTTCATAACCGCTGTCAGATCCGAGGATTAGCTCTCTAAACTGGGCTTCGCTGTGCCGGGGCGAGTTGATCACCATCAGAAGATCCGCCTCAGCGGCGAGACAAGCGGGCAGCTGCTTCAGCAACTTTTCATAATTCTGACTGACATCGAAGCGACCTTTTTGTCGCGTCGGCGGATCGACAATGCCCAGGTCAAAGGGGCCGCGACGGTCGAAGCGCTTGAATTGACGCAGTGCATCGAATTGCAGGAACTGAACCCCTTTGAGCGACAGCCCATTAACCTCGTGATTTTCCCGTCCGCGATTTAAAACACCGCGATTGACATCCACATTTACAATATCGATATCACCTGCCGCTCGCGCGACCGCAGAAAAGGCACAGGTGAAAGCGAAAAGATTGAGCATTTTTGCTGACGTCTGCCCAGCCCTTGCACGCACCTGCTCTTCAAGCCAGGCCCTGCCCGGCTCAATATCCAGGAAGAAACCCACATTTTGTCGATCAAACGTGAGGGGAAATTTAAGGTCTCCACGCTGCGCGACCGGGTCTGTTACCGGCTCTCCAAAGTGCCACTGTAAAGGTGCCCCAGGGAGATAGCGTCGCTGTGCAGCAACTCCTTGATAACCTCGCCCCTCAGCCATTTGCCAGAGCTTTTCACACAGCTCTACTTCACCTTCATATTCTTCAAAAAAAGTCACCAACAAAGCGGGGGAAAAGCTGTCAACGCAGACCTGCTCCAAGCCCTCATAGCTGCGACCCCGGCCGTGAAAAAAACGGCGGCTGTCGCCAACATTTTGCCCTAATTTATTTTCTACCTGCTCCAGCAGTAACTGCCAATCTGCACTCATCGCTTATTGAATATCCCCGTTACTCAGTGGATAAAGAATGGCATCCCGGTAGCCGGTAACCACTCGAATAAAACCACTCCACCGTTTATCAAGCTTGGGGTTACCGCTATCGATTAATAGCGGGCGCCCATGCAATTCTGTAATTTTTGTTTTAGTCGCAACCACGATTAAATTATCGCGCCCAACGCGCCGCAGTACATTGGCTGACAATTGTTGGTTACCCCGGCCAATTAAATGACCCTGGCCACCAATGGCGGTGAGAATGATTTTTACCGGCCCGCTGTGATCGGCGATAGCCTGTTCAATTTGCGGCGCACTGACATCCAGCTGCAACAACTGGCCATTCAGTAATAAATCCACCCCCAACAGGGTTCCCTCACAGCCCAACTCGCTGAGGATTGCCAATGTAGTAGAGCCTGGGCCAACGACATACAGGGTTTGCGGGTCCAGGTCTTCGGTAATCTCTGCGGCGATATCCGCAACTGCCAGCTCTTCCACTTCACGGCCGGCATTTTTTACCGCCTGTAAAAACTGACCTTCCTGGGGCACCAGCAACTCGCCGTAGTAACGCGTGGTTACCCGCCCACTGCGGAATGACTGCTCATCAATATCCCGCACTTCACGCTCAGCGAGGTCCACCAGCTGCCCCGCCATCAGACGGCGCAAAACCTCGCCACCCGCTTTAGGGGAAATCGCAAAACAGGCGGAATGCATTTTCACTCCGGCGGGAATACCCAGTACCGGGAAATTATCTCCCAGCGCATTGACGATATTTCTCGCAGTGCCGTCACCGCCAATAAAAACAATGAGGTCTGCACCATTGTTGCGGATAGTAGCTGCTGCACGCTCTGTATCTTCCGGGGAGGATGGCGAGCACTCGGCCACGCCCACTTCACAGACAGAAAAACCGAGTTTACGCGCTGTACTGGCCCCCATATCGCCGGCAAAGCACAGGATTTCCAGCTCATCCTTAAAGGGTTTTAATTCCTCAAGGGCCAGCGCCGCACGCTGATTTGCCTGGGGTTCGATACCTGCGTCCAGCGCGCGTTGCACCGTTTCGGCACCATCGCTCCCCTTGAGACCTGCCGGGCCGCCAATGCCAGCCCAGGGGTTAATAATTAAACCAAGCTTTTTTACTTGCTTACTTAACTGCACGCCAACCCCAACACTTCCAGTTGCCGCTTCTCTTCGTCACCCAATGTCTGGGCTGAAGTTTTGTAGTGACTGAACTCCAGACGCTCGGGGTACTCTTTACGCAGCAAATCAAAAGCCTTCTCCATCGGCACATCACCTGCTGCAGCCGCGCGCAGGCGGCGATCGTCCGCGCGGGGGTTGTACATCTGCAACAGTAATTCTTCTGCTGAGTCTCCCGTGACCTCTTTAAATGTAACAGCCGGCTGACATTCCGCAGACATAGGTGCAATACCCAATTCCCGGCACAAGGCCTCGCGAATCATACGGGTGCCGGCCAGCTTCCCATCCAGGCTGTAACCGGCAATATGCGGTGTCCCCAGATCAACATGCTGCAATAATTCAGTATCGATATCCGGTTCGTTTTCCCATACGTCCAGTACGGAAGTAAAACGCTTGCCCCGCTGGATTTCCGCCAGCAGTGCCCGGTTGTCTACCACCCCACCCCGGCCGGCGCTAATCAAGACGCTGCCATCGCGGAGCTGGCGCAACTGCTCTGCTCCAATCATATGGAAACTGGGGTAGGTGCCGCCCTTAACCAGCGGTGCGTGAAGGCAAACAATATCCTGGCTCAGCACCTTTGCCAGCTCACTCGCATCCGGGTTTTCCGGTAGCCAGGGATCGTAAACTGCGCAGGAAACCCCGAGGGCATGCAAGCGCTGTTGCAATAATCCGCCCACATTGCCGCAGCCCACTATGCCGAAGCTGCGCCCATGCCAGTCAATTTCCAGTGCCGCCAGGGTGCAGAAAACATACTCCACCACGGAGTTGGCATTGCAGCCAGGCGCGGCGCTCCAGAAGATCTCATTGCGTTCCAACCACTGGGTATCCAGGTGATCAGTGCCTATGGTGCAGCTGCCAACAAAGCGCACCCGAGTCCCCTCTAGCAGACTTTGATCAACCTGGGTGACCGAGCGCACCAACAAAATATCCGCATCAATTAATTGTTCTCGGCTCAAGGTGCGGCCGTGGTAGCGCTCCAGCGTTCCCAGATCACCGAAATACTCCTCCAACGCAGGAATATTCTCATCGGCGACAATTTTTAATCCCGCACTCTGTGCAGCGCTATCCGTCATGTAAGTTCTCCATCAACACCCGCTAAGGTGCGTTCAATCTTCTTGCTCAGGCCGCCGATACCAAATTCCTCCGCCAGGGCTCGGGCCAGATAGACATCCACCGGCTGTGGGCACAAATCTGCCAGCTTTATATCCAGGGGAACCCGCTCCTCAAGACTGGTCAGGCGCTTGGCGAGGTGCAGCTGCTCTTCGTATTCCTCTATCCGGGCCACCAATCCCTTGGCTCCGCGAATGGGCATTGTGGCAAGGGTATCGAGCTGCTCCAGCAACATTTCTATAGTGTCGAATGTCTCTAACAGGCGTGCCGCTGTCTTTGGGCCAACGCCGGGTATCCCGGGAATATCATCGCTGGTGTCTCCCACCAGGGCCAGATAGTCGGGAATCTGTTCCGGGCGCACACCGAACTTTTCCCGCACGCCCTCGCCATCCAGGTGCCGGTCGTTGGCAAAATCCCACAGGGATACAGCGCCCCGAGCCAGCAGCTGCCCCAGATCCTTGTCCCGGCTCACGACCACTGGGTTATGCCGGTGCAGCTTCCGGGTTAACGTGGCCAGTATGTCATCGGCCTCGTAGCGCTCACTGGAAAAGCTGGCAATACCCAGTACCTCAGCCATTTCCCGGCACGCCGCCAGCTGGAAAGCCAGGGCTTCATCTGGCAGTGCGCGACTGCACTTATAGTCCGGGTAAATCTCATTGCGAAAACAGCTTCCCAATGATTCGTCGAAGGCGCAGGCAATATAGCCCGGTTGTCGCGCCAACATATCCAACAGGAAGTTAGTAAAGCCGTAAACGGCTTCAGTGGAGTAGCCACTGCGACTCTCCCAGTTGGGCGGCAGCGCAAAGTAGTAGCGAAAAATATATACCGATGCGTCTATGAGATAACTATTCAAGAGAGATCCGCCAATTGGTAGCTGCCCCGGTCAAAAGGATTGGGACAACCGAATTCCTTCATCAGGGCTTCGGCGAATGCACAGGCCCGAGGGTTGGGCCGGGTATCACAATAGTCCAGAACTTGCTGCCAGATGGCCTTTTTAAACGGGTCGCTGGCGCCCAATCCATTCTCCAGATTGTCGGCGCTCACGCGGAACTTGAGTCCGCAAGCCCGTGCAAAGATCCATTCAAGGGCCTGTGGCTTGACCTCTACCTGCTCGAACTCAGCCTGCTGGTCGGCACTGCGACCATCCGGCGCATACCAGTAACCGTAATCTGGCAACTGCCGCCGGGCCTCTCCGGCGACACACCAGTGCGCGACTTCATGCAAAGCGCTGGCGGCATAGTCCAGGGTGAACTCTACCTGGTGGTAGGGTTGACCTTCCCCCCTGGGCCGGTAATAGGGCTCGCAAAAGCCCCCGCGAAGTCGGGTATTGAGCCCATTTGGGTCTGAAAAACAGTGATCGAAGACTCTGACGATACGATCAGCCATTGGCAGTTTCGTAGGAACAGAAGCCATTTCTGCGGTTGCAACAGGCAAGGCGTTCTCCGGGATACCTCAAAGGCGGGGACTATATCAACGCCTGCGCCCCGATCAAAGCGCAGGCGCTTGCGGGGCGCAAAAGGCGCTGGTTGTATTTCGGCAAATCAACATATACCTTTAGGAACAGGGATGCCGCAGAGGGCGTGTCCTTCTAGCGTCTCCCCGAGGAGGGAATTAAAGCAATCAAACACCCTCCTGCCCCAGTCTTCCTTCAGAGGTAGGGCATTTCGCTGTCGCACCTTCATCTGACGTGGAGACGGTATACAACCGGCCCTGCAAGGAGGTGTTCCATGACAGACCACAGCATCAACAATGTGGTTGACCTCTTCACCGGCGAGCCCATCGAAACTTCTGCGGACAGGCGCTTTATTCGCCTATCGCCGGAGCTAGACGGCTTGGAAATGCTCTACTCCAACAACTCCAGCGGCACAGATCTATATAGCCTGAAAGTTTTATGCTGGGGTCTCAAAGCAAATGGCGAGGTCGTAGGCCTCGTTCCCTGGTTAAACACCATAGTGGCCTGTCCCGACATCAAGGACCCTCTCGACGGACGCTTTGAGGGCTACTATGACCCCGGCATTGAGGAAATCTTTCATCAGCCCCCCATTCACAAGATCGTCGAGCTGGAGACTGCGGCGGAATACTTTGAATACGAGAGCAATAAAGCTGAGGAAGTACTCCAGGAGATCCCCGACACCATCGGCACCCACGCTGTGTTTATGGATGAACAGCGCGAGAACCTGACACTGATTGAGGTCGTCAGCTGGAGGTTGCACGCCGACGGGGAGATTCACGGCATGCTAATAGACCACGATATCGTTGAAACCACTCCGGTTTTACCGGGGGATCACTGCCTGTACCCCGCGCAGGAGAGCGAGGGATTCCGGTACTTTTTCCAACACCATATCGCTAACAAAATTAAATCCGAGGACCCCGAAGCCCTGGCCGCTATCGCTGCCCTGGTGACAGCTCCCTAGGGACTGTTGGGTCTTAATATTCAGGAGTGTGCCAGCCCCCGCCAATGGCATGGGGGCTGGAGCAACCGCGACCCGCTATTCCGCTTTTTTAATCCAGTAGACAAATTCGTCATTTTCCTCTGCGTGCTGTACCAGCTCATATCCAAGAAATTGGCAGAACTTGGGCACATCCCGCTGAGTGGAGGGGTCGGTAGCAACCATTTTCAACACTTCACCATCGGCGACATTGCGCACCGCTGAATGCAGCATCATGACGGGTTCCGGGCACAGGAGGCCACGGGCATCTAAGGTGTGATCTGACTTCATAGGTATCATTGTGCGCAATTTTGCCGCCGTCGTCATCTCCAGAGGCATGAGGGCCGCGCGGTAATTCCCCTGCGCCCGCACTAAAATCCTCATAGGGCTAACGCAATTCGGGCTGACAATGATCTACGTGTTGATAGAACGGGAAATTGCGGCAGAAATGCAGGGCAGCTATGAAGAGGCCGCCCGCAAAATCCTCACTTGCGCCTACCGCACCGTAGGCTTTATCGAGGGGCAGACCTATATCGAGAAGGGCAATCCCTTGCGGCGCTTTACACTCTCCAAATGGCAATCTGAACTCCATTGGCAACACTGGTATACCAGCCAGGAGCGCCGCGCACAGATGAATCTACTCAACCCACTGATGGTGCGGGAAGAGCGCATTACTGTCCTGGAGATCGCAGCATAAACTGGGCGGCCAACTCTACTGCGGATTGCCAATGCTGAAGCTGGTTAAAACCGCTGGCGCGACGGGGTTTAAAGTCGTGATCGCCATCTTCCAGCCACTCGACCTCAATGGTATTCGCCAATCCGTAACCTTCTACCTCAGCCCGACTGCCTAATGGGTCCCGATCTCCCTGTATCACCAAGGTCTGGCAGCGAATATCCACCAAGTGCCCGGTACGCAGCTTTTCCGGCTTTCCCTGGGGGTGAAACGGATACCCCAGGCATACGGCACCGGCAATCGCCTTCTGCCCCCAGTATTCATCCGCCAATAGACTCGCCACGCGCCCGCCCATGGACTTACCACCGATAAACAGGGGCAATTCGGGGCCTAACTGGACGATTTGCTCGCGGAAAGACTCTTGCAGCTGGGGCATGGTATTGGGTGGCCGCTTACTTCCCCCGGTGCGCCGCTGCGCCATATAGGGAAACTCAAAACGGACAACTTCCACACCCTGCCCACACAACCCCTGCGCCAGGAACTGCATAAACTCACTGTCCATCGGCGCCCCGGCGCCATGGGCAAACAGAAAGCGCACAAGGGGCTCTCTCGGGCTATCGATCAACCATTCAGACATCGGGGGGCAGGTCCTCGGCCAGGACCAGGTTTACGGTTTCTTCACCGGGCTCAAACCAGATCACCACTTGGCCGGATTGCAGCTGGCGACGCAGGCTGGCAACTTTGTCCACCAGTTCCACTTCACGCTCACCGTATTCGGTGCCCTCGCGAGTGGCGTACTCTTCCAGCAAACTTTGCAGGGAATCGGCATCTAGTTGTTCGAAGGGAATAATCATACAGCGACTAATTCAGGTAGGCTGGGAGCAGCCATAGCCACCCCCAGAATATTGTAAAACGATCAGGACTTGGGTTTGCGGAAGCGCAGGGTCATACGATCGCTCTCGCCGATAGCGAGATACTTTTCACGGTCCTCTTCACCCAAGCGCATTACCGGTGGTAAGGTCCATACGCCTTTGGGGTGGTCAGCAGTGTCTTTGGGGTTCGCATTTACCTCGCTGGCCTCTTCGAACTCAAAGCCCGCTTTTTTAGCCAGGTCGATAACATACTCCTGGGTGACATAACCACTTTTCACCATATCTTCCAGGCTGGTACCTGGCTTGGCACGGTGCTCAACGATCCCCAGAACACCACCGGGCTTCAGCGCGGCAAAAAAGCTGGCAAAAGCTTCATCGGCATAATCACGATACATCCAGTTGTGCACGTTGCGGAAAGTTACTACGGCATCGGCACTGCCTGCCGGAGCAATCTCGCGACCGGTTTGTGGGGCAAACTCAGTCACAATTACTTTCTTGTAAGCCTTATCGTTAGCAGCCAGCTTTGCTTTGAAGTTCTTCAGGGAGCGCTTGAAGTAGTCGGACTCACTATTCTCAGGGAAGTGCGCCGCGTATAGGGTCCCCTTCTTGCTCAGGTAGGGCCCGAGAATTTCGGTATACCAACCGCCGCCCGGGGTAATTTCCACTACCGTCATATCCGGCTCGATCCCCATAAACTCCAGGGTCTCCGCTGGGTTGCGGTACTGATCGCGGGCGACATAATCCTTGTTGCGATGATCCCCCTTAATGGCAGCAGAGAAATCTGCGGCCTGGGCTGTGCCCGCCAAAGCCAGGGCACCGGCCAGGGCCACCAGGGATTTCTTAAAATTGCTCGTCATAGTTTTTCCTGTGTTGTTATCGTTGGTCCAACTTCATTTGCACACTGTCGATCTTATCCTGCATAGATTGCTCGCGGTCAATACGAGTTCCCAATTTCAGACTGGAACTGATTCGGTCGGCGCCCATTTGATGCACTCGCTCGTGGCACTCTTTAACTGCCGCCATCACCTTATCCCAGTCCCCCTCGATATTGGTACCGTATGCGTGCAGGCGATAGGAAAGCCCCGCCTCTTCCAGCACCCGTTCACACTCAGCAACGTATTTACTGACGGAAACACCAACGCCGATAGGGATCACACATAAGTCCGCAATCACGTTCATCAACAGTCCCTCGTTAAAGTACTTGGATATTGGTTTCAAAATAACGCTTTTGAGATTGGCCGATAGAGTTATTCGACGAGATCCTATTACAATGTCAGCTCAACGTCTCTCGTGAAGCAAAGGAACCCTATATGCAACAGCATCTCGTTATCTCCATGATCTCTGATGACAAGCCCGGTGTCGTGGAAAAGCTTTCAGCAGTTATCGCAGATAACGGCGGCAACTGGGAAGACAGCCATATGGCCCACTTCGCTGGGAAGTTTGCCGGAATCCTGCGGGTGGCGGTGCCCGCAGATAAAAGTGAGACACTAAAAGAAGCGTTGTCAGCCCTGGCAAACGCAGGCTACAACCTGGTCATTGAAGATGCCATTGCAGTATCCGCCAAACCCCAGCAAACGCTGACGCTGAAACTGGTTGGCAACGACCGTCCCGGCATAGTCCGCGAGATCTCGCGCGCCCTTACCGCCCACCATATCAATATGGAGCATCTGGAAACCACTTACGGCAGCACGCCCTGGAGCGGTGAGCCCCTGTTTAATGCCGAGTGCACCATCAGTGTGGCCGAAGACATAGATCTCGACGGCCTGCGTGACGATCTGGACCAGATTGCCAATGAACTCGGGGTCGAGATCGATTGCGAGGAGATCGCCACCCCCATCTAATTGTGGAATAATCCGCAGCCGTACAGGGCCGGGCACTGCTGTCCGGTCTAGCTAGAAGTCTCTCCAGCGCAAACGCCACCTCATGTTCAAGATTGTTCTATACCAACCTGAAATAGCGCCAAATACCGGCAATATTATTCGACTTTGTGCCAATACTGGGGCAGAGCTGCACCTTATCGAGCCCTTGGGTTTCGATATGGATGACAAACGCCTGCGTCGCGCCGGCCTCGACTACAGCGAGTACAGTCGCGTGGTGCGCCACAAGGACTGGCAGACCTTTATCGATAGAGAACAACCCGCCAGGGTGCTGGCGCTCTCCACCAAGGGAAGCAAAAGCCATACCGCGATCGAATTCCAGGCGGATGACGCCATTGTGTTTGGCCCGGAGACCCGGGGGCTACCCGCAGAGTTCCTGCAAGCAGTAGGGGCCGAAAACACTTTGCGTATCCCCATGCGTGCCGAGAGCCGCAGTATCAACCTGTCCAATGCCGCCGCCATTGTTATCTACGAGGCTTGGCGACAATTGGATTTTAGTGGCGCCGTGTCCCAGCAGTAAGAAGTTCACCTGTTATGCAAAGTTCCCAAGCCCCAATCGGACTCTTTTACGGTTCCAGCACTTGCTATACCGAAATGGCTGCGGAGAAGATCCGCCAGTGTATCGGTCCTCAATGGATTGATATCCACAATATCGCAGAGGCGGATATTGGCCTCGCCGAAGACTACGACTTCCTTTTGTTCGGCATTCCCACCTGGGACTACGGCGAACTGCAAGAGGACTGGGAAAATATCTGGGACGACTTGGCCGCGCTGGACCTGCACGAGAAAAAGGTCGCGCTGTTTGGTCTGGGCGATCAGGAAGGCTACCCCCAGTGGTTCCAGGACGCCTTGGGCTATTTGCATTCACAGCTCCTCGCCTGCGGTGCCCGTGCAGTGGGCTATTGGTCCGCAGAAGGTTACGAGTTTGAAGAGTCCAAGGGGCTAACCGCCGATGGCAGCCAGTTTGTCGGGCTGGCCCTGGATGAGGAGAACGAATTCGATCTGAGCGAGGAGCGTATCCAGCGCTGGTGCGACCAGGTAATGCGCGAGTTTGGCTTGCAGGATGAGGGCTGACGGAAGTCTTATTGTGAGCGAACCGGACAAGAAGTACGCAGAAATTGAATGGCGTGAAGACGGCCAGCCGCTGTCTCGCGCCTACGACGACATCTATTTTTCCAGCGCCTCCGGCCTGGAAGAAACTCGCTACGTTTTCCTGCAGCAAAATGCCCTGGCTGAACGCTGGCAACGGCTCGCAGAGAACGGCACCTTTACCATTGCCGAGACAGGCTTCGGTACCGGCCTGAACTTTCTCGCCGCCGCAGAGCTTTGGCAGAAAACGGCACCGGAAAGTGCTCGCTTGCACTTTATTTCGGTCGAGAAGTTCCCACTGCGTCCCAACGACCTGCGCCGGGCACTGGATCTCTGGCCACAACTGGCCCCGTTCGCCCAGCCCTTGATCGATAGCTACCCTCCCCTGCTGGCCGCCGGTATTCACCGACTGCACTTTGGCCCGATCAGCCTGACCCTGATTATCGGGGAGGCAAGTGAGGCCCTGAACAGCTTGCGCCTGCAAAGGGACAGCGATCACCAGGTAGACGCTTGGTTCCTGGACGGTTTTGCCCCAGCCAAGAACCCGGATATGTGGGCACCGGAGTTGTTTAACAACATGGCCGCTCTGAGCAGTCCCAGCGCCACTTTCGCCACCTTTACCTGCGCCGGGCTGGTTAAGCGCGGACTCCGCAATGCCGGTTTTTCCCTGCGCAAGGTTCCCGGCTTCGGGCGCAAAAGAGAAATGCTGTGTGGCACTCTGGAGAGCCCACAAGTGAGCGAAACCAGAGAAACTCCGTGGCACCTGCCTCACCAGGAAAGCAAGCGTCCTAAAACCGTCGCTATTGTCGGCGCGGGAATAGCCAGTGCCACTATTGCCCGGGCACTGGCAGAGCGCGGCATCGATGTTCAGGTATTTGAGCAGGGTGAGGAACCCGGCTCTGGTGGCTCTGGGAATGACCAGGGAATTCTATACGCCAAGTTATCTCCCAAGCCCGGCCCCAACGGAGACTTCAATCTCCACGCTTTGATGTTTGCCCAGCGCTACTATCGCAGCCGCTGCTCTAAAGTGAGCCACTTCAGCGGTCTGCTTCAATTGGCGCAAACTGAGCGGGAACAGCAATTACAGAGTCAGGTTGCCGCCACACTGGCGGAGAGCGATGGGCAGCTATTGGCTGAACCTGTCGATGCTCGAGCGGCCAGCTCCCTGGCAGGCGTCGACCTACCCGTGGGTGGACTGCACTTTCCTCACGCCGGGTGGATTGAACCGCGCAAAGTCTGCGCCACTTTATTACAGCACCCAAATATCAACCTGCACAGCAACAGCTTGGTAAAAGGGTTAGGGCGAGAATCGAGCGGTTGGTCAGTAAAAACAGACCGCAGTGACTTTCAATTTGATGCGGTAGTTCTGTGCGGTGCCAATGATATTCGCCAATTTGCCCCTGCGGCGGCCCTCCCCCTGAAGCCAATTCGCGGGCAGGTGTCCAGAGCAACGGCCACTGAAAATTCTTCGCAGTTACAAATGGCTTTGTGCGGTGAGGGTTATATCACTCCTGCCTATCAAGGGCGTCAGAGCTTTGGTGCCACCTTTAAGCTTAAGGAGACCGCTACTGACCTACGAGTTAGCGAGCACAGCGAGAATCTACAAACCCTGGCAGAGCTACTGCCGCAAATAGCAGATGAGTTCTCACAACAGTCTCTCACTGGCCGAGCGGCTTTGCGCGCAGCGACCCCCGACTACCTACCCTTAGCCGGCCCCCTACCGATCTGGGACTCTATCAGCGATACCTATGTCGCACTGCGCAAGAACCGCAAGCAGTACGTCCCCGAGCGGGCTGACTACCAGCAAGGCCTCTATGTAATGGGAGGCTTGGGTTCCCGTGGCTTTACCTACGCACCACTAACAGCCGAGGTACTGACTGCCTGGATGCTCAACGAGCCCCTTCCGGTCAGCGCAACCCTGGCCAAAGCACTGCACCCGGCTCGCTTTGCCATTCGCGATCTGGGTAGAAACCGAGATATCAAGTAGAGGGGACTCCAGTCTCCTTCTTCTCTGAAGACAGCAAGTTGGCACTGCCGGAACCACAGGCGACGATCGTCTTCATCGCCGCCTCAACACTCACGCCGGGCAGTATTTCTACGCACTCTGCCGGTACGTGAAACACAAACCCGGAGGTGGGTACCGGCGCTGTGGGCACATAGACGGTCATATCTCCATTGGGGTGTTGAGAAGTGACAATTGCGGTGACAGTGAGCGGATTATCAATGCCATGAATGCGGACCTTGGCTACCGGCCCCGCCAACACACCTTCACCACCGCCACCAATAAACTGGATCACCACATCTTTGATGGTGCTGTAACCCGGCGCCAGGCGTCCCAACCAGTGATCCACATGGCGGTGCAACCAGCTGCCAACACTGGTTTTCACCAACAAACCAATCGCGAAACAACCACCAAGGATCAGGGCTATCACCACGAGCCTGGCAAGGGTATTCTTAAATTCTGTATGCGCCTCAAGCCACACCACAGCGGGAGCTACAAGATCACTAACTTGACCGAACAGCCACTGAAACAGCAGGACAAAGATAGCTATAGGCAGCACCACTGCGAGTCCACCCAGCAGCGTCAAAGTGATAAAAGTTTTAATTCTGGTCATAGGCTATTGATGAACCGACTTCTCGTGAACAGCTGGATACTGTTATTGCTTTACGCCCCGTGGCTGCAAAGTGCAGCTGCAGAGACACAACTCCAAACAATCCCTTTTTCCATCCTGGAAGAGCGCCAGCGTGGAGGGGACCATTTCACCCAGGGGCTTTTCTACGATGGTCAACGCTGGTGGGAGAGCAGTGGTCGCTACCGCCGCTCCTGGCTCGCCGAGTATACCGATCCTGGCGCCAATCCAGTAAGACGCAAATGGCTGGCTAGGAATCGTTTCGCCGAAGGGCTCACAGTTCTCCACGATAAACTTTACCTGCTGACCTACAAGGCGGGAGAGGTCCATGTCTACCACGCAGACAAGCTCCAACATTTGAAGGTCATGCACTATCGAGGCGAAGGCTGGGGCCTCACCAGTAATGGCCAGCAGCTGATTATGAGTAATGGCAGTGGCGAACTGGTTTTCCGCGATCCCGATACTTTTGAGGTAGTGCGACACCTCAAAGTTCAAGGCGGAGGTAAAAATTGGTCCAGACTCAATGAATTGGAATTTGCCCAGGGCCTGATTTGGGCAAATATATGGCAAGAAAAACAGATTATTGCCATCGATCCGGAGAGTGGCCAGGTGCGCGGCATTATCGATCTCAGCGCTCTCAATCCGGCCGGCAGAAATCACCCTGACACCGTGGCCAATGGGATCGCCTGGGACAAAGCCAAAAATGGGCTCTGGATAACTGGAAAGTACTGGAAACAGCTCTATTTGATTCGCCCTGCAGGACTGGGCTTTGAGCGTACCAGTAGAGTTTCTAACGCTGATCCGTAACGGTCAGCACCCCCCCATCCCGGAGATAGTCCATCGCAGACAACTGCAACTGCAAGCGATAGCCGTGCCCCCGGCTCTGTAGGCTGACGCCTTCCAAACTCGCCTCGCCGTCATACAGCGTGGTGAATTTCCCTTCTTCATTTTCCCACTGAATATTTTCAACTTTTTGCATACCGGGTAACTCGAGAGTGACCACTGTGAACTCTTCCGGCAAAGGCTGTAGCTCAACCTGGGCAACACCCGATGCGGTCGCCAGGGAAAATGCCAGTTGGTTTTCCGGTGCTGTCTGCCACCCCAGGTGAGTGTCAGCAACAACAGATTGAACCAGATTATGTGGGGAGGTGGAGGCGCACCCCAGAAGTCCGGCTGGAACCGTCAACGACAACACAGTTGACAAAATCAATGTGCGCATAGCCCTATCCTTAGCTTGCCGCTGTGATGGCGTAGGATTATAACCCGCGAAATATGTCACAGGAGTAAAGCCGTCAATTTCATTCAATTTCAGCGGCATACTCATCAATAAACATACCGCGCGCGATCGAGCCACAAGGTATACTCCCCGCCCATGAATTCTCCACAACATATTCTCGAACACGTTTTTGGCTATACCGATTTCCGCGATCCTCAAAAAGCAGTTATCGACACACTGGTAGCCGGCAATGATGCCCTGGTATTAATGCCCACCGGCGGTGGTAAATCCCTGTGCTACCAGATTCCCGCCCTGGCGCGCCCCGGGTGTGGAGTTGTTATCTCCCCCCTGATTGCCCTGATGCAGGACCAGGTAGAAGCTCTTCAGGAAGCCGGCATCCGCGCCGCTTACTTGAATTCATCAGTGGCCTACGACGAAATCCAGGCAATCGAAAGCCAGCTATTACACGGTGAGCTGGATCTCCTCTATCTGGCCCCGGAGCGGTTGCTACAGCCACGAACCCTGTCATTACTGCAAAGGGTGGAACTGTCGCTGTTTGCCATTGATGAAGCCCACTGTGTTTCCCAATGGGGGCACGACTTTCGAGCCGACTATCTGCAACTCAACTGCCTGCACGAACAATTCCCCCGGGTACCCCGTATTGCCCTGACAGCAACAGCAGACAAGCGCACCCGTGCAGAAATTGCTCGCCGCTTGGACTTGGAAGAGGCCCGCCACTTTGTTAGCAGCTTCGACCGTCCCAATATCCAGTACCGCATTGAGCCCAAGGACAACCAGCGCCGCCAACTGCTGCAATTCTTACAGAATGGACACCAGGACAACGCAGGGGTTATTTACTGTCTGTCCCGAGCCAAAGTGGAGAACACTGCGGAGTGGTTGAGCCAGCAGGGTTTCACTGCACTGCCTTATCACGCCGGGCTACCCGCCGAGACCCGCGCCGAGCACCAGCGCCGCTTCCTGCGTGAAGAGGGTGTCATTGTTGTCGCCACCATTGCATTTGGTATGGGGATTGATAAGCCGGATGTGCGTTTCGTTATTCACCTGGACCTGCCCAAGAGCATAGAAGCCTACTATCAGGAAACGGGCCGTGCGGGCCGCGATGGTGGGGCCTCAGTTGCTTTACTCCTCTACGGTCTCGAGGATGTGGTAAAGATCGGCCAGATGGTGGAGTCCTCAGAGGGCAGCGAAGAGCACAAGCGCCAGGAACGCAGCCGCCTGAATGCCATGCTCGGGCTGTGTGAAATCACCAGCTGCCGCCGCCAGGCCCTACTGGACTATTTTGCGGAACCCCTGGACGAACCCTGCGGCAACTGTGACACCTGTCTGCAGCCGCCTGCCACCTGGGATGCCAGTGAGGCAGCGGTAAAACTACTCTCCTGTGTCTATCGCACCGGACAGCGCTTTGGCGCCAGCCACGTGATCGATGTACTGCGCGGCTCCGAGAACGAGAAAGTCCGCAAATTCGAGCATGACCAGCTCTCCACTCATGGCATCGGCAAAGACCTGAGCGCAGCCGAATGGCGGGCAGTCATGCGGCAGCTGATTGTTCGCGGCTACCTGGAGGTCGAGGGGGAATTCCAGGGGCTGAGGCTCACTGAAATTTGTCGCCCGCTGCTGCGCCGGGAGGAGACTCTTAATCTTCGCAAGCTTCCCCCAAAAGCGGCGCGCTCGCAGAGCCGTGACAGTCGCAGCCTGGATGATCTCAGCCCAGAAAACCAAGTGCTTTGGGAAGCCCTGCGCAACTGTCGCAAACAGTTGGCAGAAGAGCGCGGCGTGCCGCCTTATGTCGTCTTCCACGATGCGACCCTGCGCGGTATGGTACAAGCCCACCCACAAACACGCAGTGAGCTATTAGCGGTCTCCGGCGTTGGAGACAGTAAGCTCGAACGCTTCGGCGATGCATTTTTGGCGGTTCTCAGGGATTTTCCCAAACACGAATAACTCCGAACAGTCGGGAGCTTTTCCCCAAAACACAGAGCTGTGTTACAAAGGGGCAAAGCAATAGAACAATAATTGATAAACCCGACTGAGAGAGAACTATGAAAGTAATCGGCCACCTGATTAATGGCAACATGGTTAATAACACCGGTGCCGCAGGTAACTCCGAACTCCAAGAGGTCACCAACCCCTCCACCAATGAAGTGATCGCCCAGGTTTCGTTAGCCTCTAAAGCGACTGTTGAAGAGGCCATTAGCGCAGCTGAAGCGGCCTTCCCTGCTTGGCGAAACCTTCCGACGGCCAAGCGAGTACGAATTATGTACCGCCTGCGAGACCTGCTGCAGGAGAACGCCGCAAAGATTTGTGAGCTGATTACCCTGGAACACGGCAAAGTCCTCGACGATGCGATGGGGGAATTACAGCGGGGCATCGAGAATATCGAGTATGTTTGCTCTACTCCGGAAATGCTAAAGGGCGAGCACAGTAAAAATGTCGGACCGGCAATAGACTCCTGGAGCGAATTCCAACCGCTGGGTGTTTGTGCCGGCATAACCCCCTTTAATTTCCCCGCTATGGTTCCCCTGTGGATGTGGCCCATGGCAATTGCCTGCGGCAATACCTTTGTGCTAAAACCCTCCGAACGCACCCCCTCCTCTGCACTGTTTATCGCGGAGCTGGGTATAGAGGCCGGCATCCCCACAGGGGTATTAAATGTGGTCAACGGCGGTAAAGAGGCCGTCGATACGCTCTTGACCGATAAGCGCGTCCAAGCGGTGAGCTTTGTGGGATCGACACCGATCGCAGAGTATGTCTACAGCACAGGCACCGCCCATGGAAAAAGAGTGCAAGCGTTTGGTGGTGCCAAGAACCATGCGATCATCATGCCCGATGCCGACCTGGACAACGCTGCCGCTGCTCTGATGGGCGCAGCCTATGGTTCCTGTGGTGAACGCTGTATGGCCATCTCTGTCGCTGTAGCGGTAGGTAATGAAACCGCCGATGCCCTTGTTGAGAAGCTCAAAGTACAAATTGCTGATCTGAAAATCGGCGATGGTATGGACAGCCAAAGCGATATGGGGCCACTGGTAACCCGGCAACACTTACAAAAAGTGGAGAGTTATATTGCCGCTGGTATCGAAGAAGGTGCCGAGTTGGCTGTAGATGGGCGCAACCAAACCGTTTCCGGTTTTGAAAATGGTAATTATCTAGGTGCCTGCCTGTTTGATCGAGTCACTCCGGAAATGTCGATTCACAGCGGGGAGATATTTGGCCCGGTACTCTGTGTGATGCGTGTCGAGTCCATGCAAGAGGCAATGGATATTATCGATGCTCATGAATACGGTAACGGCACCTGTCTATTTACTCGCGACGGTGAGGCCGCACGCTATTTCAGCGACAATATTAAAGTTGGAATGGTCGGTATCAACGTACCTCTGCCGGTACCGGTAGCACACCACAGTTTCGGTGGTTGGAAGCGTTCACTGTTTGGTGACCTTCACGCCTACGGCCCCGATTCAGTGCGTTTCTACACCAAACGCAAAACCATCACCCAGCGCTGGCCTGCCAGTGGGGTGAGGGAAGGTATTCAGTTCAGTTTCCCCTCAAATCAGTAAGCATTAGGGTGGCAGCCCCCCAGATTTCCCCTTCAAAAAAAGTGCCCGATTTTGCCGGGCACTTTTTTCTTACTATAAAGAGTTCCCCTCCTGATCTACCGCATCCAGCTGACGGCCATCCGGACCTCCATCTCTCGGCGGAATCAATACATCGATTTCTGGAGTCCCCGGTAACGCACTGGGATCAGTCAAAGCCCGAAGAAACTCAGCTAAAATTTCGATTTCGTCATCGGACTCGCCACGATTTGCTGGGCTATCACCAACCAAGTCCATGGTAAGCTGATAACCATTAGGTGCGACAATATCAACACAACCGCTGCCCAAATACTCGAACTGCTCCAGCTCACACAAATCTGCAACAGTATCGGTCAAGGGTGTGCCAGTATCATCAACACCAAAATAACTTTGGATGGAATCCAAAGTATTGAAGTAATGAGAGATATTTCGCTCTAAACTGCCAAACTGTCCCGCGTGCCCCCATGGACCGGAAATGGAAACATTGAGAAGCGACGGCACCCTATATCTTTCCAAATCGCTACCATCTTCATTGGTACCGACTCCAATTTGTGGATAGCGAAATCCCCTGGACGTTTCCAAAGTAAAAAATGGCCCATCATGGCATTGTGCACAGGCAGTGTTGGTGTAAAACAGGATTCCACCACGTTTCTGCATCTCAGTCATGGCATCATCATTGCCATCAAGGAAGTCAAAGAAAGGGTTATCAATAAATAGCTGGGAAGCCTGGTAGGCAGCCAAGGCTTCAGACACCCGCAGGAAAGTTTTTTCGCTATCCCCAAAAGCGTCTTCGAAAAGTGAATCCCACTCATCACTCAAACCAGACGCAATACTCTCGCGATAATCGCTATCACTGGCAAAGCTTCCCCGCTCACCCATTTCCCCTGCTGTAACTACAGGAAAGTGGGCCTGGGCCATCAACAATGTCAGGGAATTACTGGCTATCTCTTCAGAAAAACTATTTACGTCATCAGAGACATCTCCATCATCAGTTCTGACCTGATTGGCTAAATAAGTAGCTTTGTCCTCAATGTTGTTAATACCTGTTCTGAAACTGACTCTCCTATCCCAAAAAAGGCTATCCGACCAAATAGCAGAATTACAGGTGGGGGGCGAGTTACGCGGTAAAAGCGGCATCAGATTGCCATCGCTTCTACCGGGCCCCAATAAGTCAGGATTTACCGTATTTACACCAATCGGTAACGACAAACCATCACTGCCACAACCCAGTGTGGGGTGGTGACAAGATGAGCACGAAGAATCGTTATTCAAGCTCAGGGATTTACTGTGAAATAAGCGCATTCCCAACTCAATAAGTGCGGGATCTTCCTCTCTGCGCAGCCGCGCCACATAAGCTCTTAATGCACCTACTCGATCTCCCAGGCTGATAACCTCTGCAGCAGCCCTAAGACACTCATTCAGGTTTTCTGTAGCTATATCCCATACATTGCTAACTCGCTCACCCGCCGTACATTCATCGAGACGTGCAATTGTTGTATTTACTTCTGCAAAGGTTGTATCGACGGAGGTGCCGTTATACCAGTCATCGTCTCGATCGCTATCCAGTGTCCTTGCAATATCCTCATTTGACGGCTCACTGTAGCTACCGTCACTGACTTTCACGGCAGCGCTGTAGCTATATTTTGTACCGCTGGACAAACCACTATCTTCGAACCGCTCAGCCTGCGTCTCCGCTATCTCTTCACCATCGCGATATATTAAATAGGAAACATCACCACTCTCATTTGGCTCCCAGGAGATACGGATAGTGGAAGCCGAAGTCGTGACGGCAATTAAGTTAGAGGGAGACTCCAAATCTGTAGACACCTGCCCCCCACTGGAACCAGAGCTATCGTCACCTCCAGAGCTGCCACTGCTCCCTCCACCGCCACACCCCCAAAGCAGGAGCACCGCAAAAACAGCCAGGATACGCGTATTTACAGACAACAATAATTTTAAATACTTCTTAAAAAATAAATTCATCTTTAGTTTTATTTATTGGTTAAATAAACGAGCTCCAAATTACTCAACAATCAAGGAGCCTCTTGCGCAGGATTATCAATTCACAAAAAACAGAGTCAACAACAACATTAAACCTCCATAAAAGAATGAGAACCAATCGAGCATTATTTTTTAAAAAAACCCCCAAAAAATAAAAAGAAGAAACACACTTCGAAAGTGACCAAAACCAGGCTCTCATCCACAAAACCCAAAATGTAAGCAACACAAGTAATCGCACCAAGAACAATCAAGCACCATTAAGAGAACACTTACCACACAGATAACACCTCCAGACTTCAAGTTAATTACTTTATATTTGGAAGATGGGATCATCTGCTTACCAACAAACGAGAAAAACAATGAAAATAACAGGCCTCACTGTCGCACTAATTGCTGTACTTCTCTCTGCCAACCCAGCACATGCACAGGAGGATGCATCCTTTAAGAAATGTAAAAAGTGGCAACAAAAAATTGAGCACTTCCGCGAAGAGAGAAAAGATGGCGGATCAGGAGAGCAGATGGAAAAATGGAAAGACAAGATAAGAAAGCTGAGAGAGAAATTTAAAGAATATAAATGTGATCAATATAAGCGTCACTTGTAATCAAGGATTGATAACTGCAGCACCCAAGAAAGGTTAAGCGCCTTCCCCTTAATATCAAATGTGCGTTAAATAAAAAAAGGACGCCGAAGCGCCCTTTTTTGGCTGCATGACTGATTACCAGTGGAAATCAAACTTGTAGCCTACACCAATATTGAATGACCAGGGGTCAAAGAGATAATCACCACCAAATCTGTGGCGATAGAACTCATTGTCATCATTGGTATCGAACCAGAAGGCATCCACCTCAATATCGGTATCTACATCATAGTAAATAGCGGCAAGGTTAATCAGCCAGCTACTATCATGACCGAAATTAAAGTCGACACCAATTTGCCAAGTGTAACCCCAGTTATCACCCAGGTTTACACGACCATCCCAGGGCCGGAAAACTTCAACATCATCATCGAAATCCCACCAACCCCAATGTCTCAGGCGCTCATCGGTAAAGTCGGTATAGTTAATACCTACTCCCATATAAGGCTGAACCATGCAGCTGGGATCTAAAGGATAATAGTTCAGATAAGCAGCCGTGATTTGAGGCTTCCATCTAGCGAAATCGCGACGGCGGTGGAACTCATCAAAGTCCGGGTTAAAACGACGTAACCAGGGTCTGTTATCTCCTCCTGTGTGGCGGTCACCCTCGGTGTAACTCAGGGATACACTCATATGGTCGGTAGCCCGCCACTCTACATTGATAAACCAGCCCCACTCATCACTGGGATCAATGTTAGAGCGGAATGCACCCCAGTCGTCAATAAAGTCATCTGGCCCTTCGAGCCATCTGTCAGCAAAAGTGGCATTGTCCGAATTAGGCGAGATATAGGCCCCACCAATTCGAACCTTAAACTCCTGGGTCTTTGGTGGGGGGGGGGCATAGCCAGCCGGTCCTGCCGAAGCGACACTAGAGATTGCTAAGGCGAGGGGCGTCATAACGGGGATCAGAATACGCGTCATCTTCATTTGTGGTAACTCCATTGATATTCAGCAGATCAAACAGCAATCAGCCCAATCAATGGTCAGTCTAGTCGCACGAAGTAACAGGTGTAGAAAAAACAAACAAATGTTGGCGTGTAAAAAAGTATTTATTGTTTTCTGGCACTTAAACCGCTTTTTGGCGTTTAATTTTCCCGAACAAAGTATGATTTTTAAAATGGATAGGCGCCTCTTGAAATTCTAGCGGCCACCAGAGCAAGAGAGATATGAAGAGATCTAAATTATTAAACAAAAAATAGACGCCATTTCACCACTGATTCTTACAACCAGCAAAAGCTTATGAGGGCTTTCGTGACGCAAAAAGAAACTGAAATTTTTTGAATGGCTGCTTACATGAAAAACGCGACAGGCCCCAGAACTGGAACCTGTTTGAGTTGTTTTAAATAAAGCGCTGAATTACGACTTTTTTCCACCACCCTGGCATTCAGGACTCTGAGGGGCCTGTCCCTCCCACTCTTCCGGGCTGTAAGTGTGCAGAGCCAGAGCATGTATTGGGCCAGCCATTTCTTCAGACAAAGCCGCATAGACTTTTTGATGGCGCTGCACTTTCCTTGCCGAATTAAACGCCTCACTCACCAAAACGACCCGAAAGTGCATTTCAGAGCCAACAGGCACATTGTGCATATGGCTTTCGCATTGCACTTCAATATGCTGAGGCGAAAATTCCGCAGTCAGTTTATCTTTAATTGTCTCAGCAAGACTCATCTATCAACTCCTTTATTTGCGATACAGCAAGGCTACTTTCCAGAACCTAGCTGACAACCTTAGCCTGTTGCTTTCTCGCCTCAACAATCGCTTCATAGGCAACAGTAATACTTTTCATCTGATCATCAGCATGACGCATAAACTCTTCAGGCAACCCCTTAGAAGCAATTTTATCTGGATGATACTCTGCTGCTTTTCGGCGATAAGCTAATTTAAGCTCTTTATCGCTGGTCTCCGGGGTACAACCCAACACTGCGTAATGCTGCTCCAGATTTGCAGCCGTACTCCTACCCCCGTGAAAAAACTCATTTTGCATTGCCGCAAATAAAGATTCATGCAAGCCAAGATCAACAGTGATGCGTTTTAAAATTTCTTCTTCTGCGCTATGTAATTCACCATCGGCATAAGCAACAGCAAATAATAGGCGATACACCATTTCCCGCATTGCTTGATCGCGAACCAGCTGGCGATACTGTTTTGCGTAATCGTAAATGCTGTACTTATCAGTCTTGGCATTTTCAAAAATACGGATTGCATGCTTGCGCTCCTCAGTGCCCAGACGGAGGTTGTTTCTAATAAAGCCCTCTATAAACTCCACTTCAGCTTTAGAAACCAGGCCATCTGCCTTAGCCATTTTTGCCAGCATCGAAAATAGAGTCACGATGAAGATTGTCTGGGCTCCATCCCTGCTCAGAGCCGAAGCAGCCTTCCCGAGGCGCTGCTGCAAACTGGAACCAAATGAACTGCCGATCCAGGCTCCCAATGCCGCACCAATTGGGCCGCCAAACATAAAACCAAAGCCTGCACCTAACCCCGCCCCTAACCAGGACATACACTCTCCTAGACGCTAAAAGTCGCGCCCGCTATATAAGAATCAAACAAGTAAAACGCGCCTATCATACCACGTACTATGGCGCCTTAATCCCCAAATATGAATCGCTGGTCACAACCCAATAGAAATGAACCCGCCAGGTCTATCTTTTGACGCGGCAATCAATCTCGAAACTATCACTAGTCCTCAGGCCCAATTATGTTTGAGAGTGAAAATCGAACTTAAAGGCAAGCCGAATGAAAATGCGGCCAGACACAGCTCTCTTTCGCCCCCTATTGGCTTTGTGTGCCATAGCACTCCTCACGTTAACCGGTTGCGATCAACATCGAGGTGCATCCCAGCAAGAGGAGGCCAGCAGCACTCCAGGGCACCAGGACTGGGAAACTATCGTAGAGGTCCTTCTGCATCCCCGCTGCCTCAATTGCCACCAGTTGGAGATGCCACTTATAAATGAAGGGTCTCCCCATGTTCCTAGAGTGGAGCGCGGTCCAGATAATATGGGGGCAGGTACCATGCGTTGCAATAACTGCCATTCAAATAAAAACAACCCTGTTACCGGTGCGCCTGGAGCTCCAGGGTGGGTTATGGCACCCATTGAGTTGAACTGGTCACAAAAATCCTCGGCTCAAATCTGCAAGCTGCTAACTACTCCCCAGGACAACGGCGGGCGAGCACCAACCAGTCAACTGGAGTTTGTCAGTACCAGCCCACTGGTATTGTGGGGATGGCACCCCGGAGACAGCCGCCAGCCGGTAAATATCCCCCACGACAAGTTCATTGAAGCAATGAAAGGCTGGATTGCAGCAGGGACACCCTGCCCACCAGAGAGGGCATCAAACTAATTATGTATTTGCTAAATCTAAAATTATGCGGTTTACAGTGAGATGAAAATTCTTGAAAAAATATAATCTTAGTAATACAAACATCGAAATAAATAACAGTTCGGTATCTAGTTGAAGTTATTCTCGGAACCCTTTTATGGCCCACGATTTAACGCTAGACCATCTAAGAAACACCTACTCCCAAGGTATTACAACACCGCGTGAACTCATTGCCAGTCTATTAAAGCAAGCACTGCAGCAAGCCAATTATAACGCCTGGATAACTCTATTAACGCGAGAAGAGCTAGAGCCCTATCTAGAAGCATTGGACCGAATAAGGCCCAGCGATCTGCCATTATACGGAGTGCCCTTTGCTATCAAGGATAATATTGATCTTGCTGGAGTACCTACAACAGCAGCCTGCCCAGACTTTAGCTATATCCCTCACGAAAGCGCATTTGTTGTAAAGCTATTGATTGAAGCAGGAGCTGTGCCGCTCGGCAAAACCAATCTCGATCAATTCGCCACCGGCCTAGTAGGTGTTCGCTCCCCTTACGGAGAAGGTAAAAACTCTTTTAACCAGGAGTATATTTCTGGCGGGAGCAGTGCGGGGTCAGCTATTGCCACAGCACTTGGGCAAGTCAGTTTCGCTTTGGGAACAGATACTGCTGGCTCTGGTCGGGTACCTGCGGCACTCAATAATTTAATAGGCCACAAACCCACTCGGGGACTGCTGAGCACTACAGGGGTTGTCCCCGCCTGTAAAAGTCTCGACTGCGTGTCAATATTCACCCTAAATTGTCAAGATGCCGCCAGGCTACTTGATATTACGGCGAAGTTTGATTCAGCCGATATCTATAGCCGTACCACCCCATCTTCAAATAGGCTGCGGTACTTCCAGGAAAGCTTCCCTAACAATAAGATCAGTTTTTCTTTTGGTATACCTGAGCAACTTGATTTTCAAGGGAACAAAGAAACCCAGGCACTCTTTAATCAATCTATCAAAAAATTAAAAGTGCTGGGCGGACAGGCTGTAACTGTAGACTTTAATCCTTTTATAGAAGCGGCAAAGCTACTATACGAAGGTCCCTGGGTAGCCGAGCGCTGGATTGCAACTCAAGGTGTAAAACCGAAATCCATGCTTGAGGTAATCCGGAAGGTTATTAACTCCGCGGAAACAAAAACTGCAGCTGATGCTTTCTTGGGACAATACCGCTTACAAGCACTAAAGAGAATCTGTGATAAAACACTGGAGAATGTCGATTTTATCATTATTCCCACTATACCGACTGTTTACACCCGCCAGCAAATATCCGAGCAACCCATTCAAAGAAATTCTATTCTCGGAACCTACACAAATTTTATGAACTTATTGGACTATTCTGCGACCGCAGTACCCGTTGGCTTTCTTAGTTCCGGAATTAGCTGGGGAGTCACTTTGTTTAGCCAGAAACATTGCGATATGTCCCTGCTAAGTTTTTCTAATAGTTTACACCAGGCCTGCAATCTCCCATTGGCTGCTACAGGAGAACGCCCGGGAGAGACATCCAATCAAGGCAGCGGCTCTCGCCATTAGCTACACCGGACAAGCTGGTAAAAATTGTAGTCTGTGGTGCACATCTCAAAAAGGAACCTCTCAACTGGCAACTCACTGAGCGGGGAGAACAGTTATATCAGAAAACAACAACCAGTCTCCAATACCGACTCTATGCTCTCCCCGAGTAGGAGCTCCCCGCTCTGGTTCGCGATGAATCCGGAGATGGGCAAGCCATCCAGGTGGAAATATGGCAGTTGCCAACCGAATATTTCGGCAGTTTAGTTGCTGCAATACCCTCTATGGAAGCTGGCTTAACTGGCTCCAATCCAAACACTAAGCCCACTCGGCAAATTTACTTAGCCAGGAGGCATTCATTTTCCTTCCTACTACAAAGAGCTCTTCACTAGATTTTATATCTCCATCCTCCACCCTAACGATTACCCCACCCATTTCAGTTATCAGAGGCTCAGGCAGAAAAGCGAGCAGCCTATTATTTTTTACTAGCTGGCAAAGAACCCCATAATCATTTACAACGACCTGCACCTTGCGAGGATAATTAATTTCTGGCCAGCCATCGCTACCTATCCCCCGCTCTTCACCACAGAAGGGTGATATCCTCGGTGCGGCAAATGGATACTGCAAGATATCTGACAGTGAAGCCTTCACCTCAGCCCCCTGCTCCACGATCAAAGAGTGATCAGGCCCTGCAGCAATACACATTGATACTGAGCCAAGTGGCCGAGCATCCATTGTGGATGACAACTGCCCCAAAACCGCTCCGGTTATCAGGGCCAGGTCTACCTCCCCCCTGGATAACATCTTCAATGCCAAGGCTTCATAGGCCGATGTGAATGACAACCGCCCCCCTGCTTCCTCAGTAGTAAATTTGCGGTGGATAAATGTACCCCAGGCTAGTTGCAGCATAATCGGAGCAGCAATTCGGCACTCCTGATTTACCTTTAGCTCGCCAACTTCAGAGCGAATTCTTCTGGAAATCGCCACCATCTCAACCGCCCGACTTTGCAGTCTGCGGCCTGCTTCATTGATTTTCAGTTGCTTGCCAACTCGATCAAACAGGCGAGTACCCAGCTCTCCCTCCAGCCGTTTTAGGATTTTACTCAATCCACCCGGGCTCGTATCCAGCCTGTCTGCGGAGCGCTGCAGGTTCTCCGTCGCAGCAATCACTAGGAACTTCTCAAGTGCTTCTATTTCCATAGTGGAATCAAATGTCTCTATTTTTGAATCGATTATTCACTAGAGTACTCTTAGAATCCCCTGCATCCAAGGTCATAGCTACACAAAACCGATGAAAAATATTCTTCTATTTTTGGCGCTGACAATCAGCTCAAGCTTATGCTTCACACAATCTTCATTAGCACAAAGTGACAATTCGGTCGGCATTCATGGCATGGCCCTGTTTACCGTCGGCGGGCAAATTATTGCCACACACATGCCACTACATGGCGGAAAACACAGTCATCAAGTTATTTTGGAATTGGAGACTGATGACCAGGAGGAGGTGCAAAACCTCCTCAAGCGAAACGAGTTAGTTACATTGCTTCCAGAGGAATTTTCTTTACGCGAACTACGCGAGGGAAAACTCAATGCCTTTAACGCCCAAATGTTTACAGGGCATTTTGAACGAGGAGGAAAACTTGCGCTGCAAGCTGTTACTTTCCGAGTAACCTCTCGACTAATGGACAGCCCCCTTACCCGAACAGAAAATGGGCACTACCAATTAATACTCCTTAAAAATTACACTTTGCTTGTGCATGAAATTGCATCCACCCCCAGCTTCGACCAAATACTGCTGGTCAGCACCGACCATAATTTTTTCAGCGACATTTATAGCGGCAGTTTAAAACCGCTTTCGAAAGATAGCTGGCCAAAAAGCCTAACTAAAGCTGGCATCTACTATAAGGAAGAACTGTATTTTGAAAATCAGGATTTCCAGTAAGTGACCAAACCGATACTGATTATCCAACATGAGAAGACTGAGGGCCCGGGGTATATTTATGACTGGGCTACAGAGAAGCGAATACCGCTTTCTATCATTAACCCTCAGAAATCACCACTTCCTCAAAGCGGCTTTAGCGGAGTTATTATCCTTGGTGGGATGATGAACGTTTGTGAGCGCAAAAGGCTCCCCTGGCTTGCCAATGAGATTGCATGGGTAAAAAGCTGCATTGAACTCCCGATCCCAATACTGGGCATCTGCCTTGGGGCACAGATTCTTGCACATGCATTGGAAGCAGAGGTCCGCCAACTTCCTCAAGAGGAAATGGGCTGGCTACCTATAAGGTCTACAACAGCACTGAATTTTAATTTAGAGAGTGTATTCCAGGCACATAGCTATTTTTTTGAAATTCCGGAGGGGGCAATTTGCTTGGCAGAATCTGACTTGTGCCCTCATCAGGCCTTTTTATTCAGCGAAAAAATAATGGGTTTGCAGTTTCACCTAGAGTGGTCCAGTGAAGATATTGCCCAACTATTTCCTGAATACTTTAAAACCTACGGTTCCTCAGAGAAACTCCATCAGCAAGGGCGTGACTTTTTATATAAGATCCTAGACACTCACTTCTATAAACTAGGCAACCTTAGATAAGAAGCTTAAAAATGAACAAGTGGTGTAAAGCTGTACTCTCACCTAATAGTTATCATCCTTACTTTTTAAGGGGTAGCCAGGGGCGCAAACTCATCCAAGAGTAGCCGCCCCATATTAAACTGGCTATTAGTTACTACTCATCGGAGCATTCAATTCCACTCTCAAAGCAAAGGCCACCACGTTGAGAGCAAATTTCAAGTAATCTCCCCTTCGCTTCAATACGACTAAAGCCCTTAGAGTGAATACCCCCAGCTTTTACATCTGACATATAACAAGCCCACTTAGGGCGTTCCTCCACCGGAACTGGATGTGCCAATTCAGACTGAGCTTCAATACTCGCCTGCAACTCCAAAATCAAGCCCTGAAGCCGATGGACATTTTTTCGTAACTTAACCACTTCTTTTTCTAAGTCACGAACATTTTCAGCTCCAACACCTTGTTTGTGATCAGAGTGTACTTCTTTACGGAGCTTAACCACCTCTTTCTTTAACTGGCGGACTTCTTCCGCAGTTTGATGATTATCATGTGCAAATGCACTAGTGGAGAAAAGAGCAAAGGCAATTAAGAATGGCAAACTACGCATTGGGGTTACTTCCTAATGAATTTTTATTCCAGTAAAAATTTTGGGAGGAATATAGCGCAACTAACCTTAACTCAAAATGAATTCTATCGATGGAGATGCTCTGTTGACCGGATAAACATACCTACTCCAGCTATGACTCCCTCTTCACATTATTTAAATCAGAAGGATCTGTTTTAACCAGCAAAAGCGGACAAAATGCATTTGTTTTAGGTCAACAAAAAAGGGCGAACACTGTTCGCCCTCTCTTCCAAAGCCATGGATTTTGGTTACCCGCCAGTAAGGCTCCGCACCATACTGATCATCACACCCGCAGCCACCGCAGAACCGATAACACCGGCTACGTTGGGGCCCATTGCGTGCATCAACAGGAAGTTGTGAGGATTGGATTCGAGTCCCACTTTGTTGGACACCCGCGCGGCCATAGGTACGGCAGAAACACCAGCAGAACCAATCAATGGGTTAATCTTGTGCTTGCTGAATACATTAATCAACTTAGCCATCAACACGCCAGCCGCAGTGCCGATCGCGAACGCCACAATACCTAAGGCCAAAATACCCAGAGTTTTAGGGTCGAGAAATTTGTCTGCCGCCAATTTCGAACCAACGGAAAGTCCCAGGAAAATAGTGGTGATATTGATCAGCGCGTTCTGAGCAGTGTCCGACAACCGGGAAACGACTCCGCACTCACGCATCAAGTTACCAAAGCAGAACATACCCAACAACGGTGCAGCAGCCGGCAGGAACAGGGCCACCAAAATCAGCAGCAACATCGGGAAGGCAATTTTTTCCCGCTTGCTCACATGGCGCAATTGCACCATTTCAATTTTGCGTTCCTGCTCAGTGGTCAGGGCTCGCATAATCGGCGGCTGAATCATAGGCACTAGCGCCATATACGAATAAGCCGCTACAGCAATAGCCCCCAACAGGTCCGGGGCCAATAGGCTGGAAACATAGATAGCTGTGGGGCCATCTGCTCCACCGATAATACCGATCGCAGCGGCATCGGCGATTGAGAAGTCCATGATTCCCGCTACCGAGAGACCCACAGCACCGAGCACCGTGGCAAAGATCCCAAACTGGGCCGCTGCACCGAGGAACAAGGTGCGCGGATTGGCTAGTAGCGGACCAAAGTCGGTCATAGCCCCTACACCCATAAAAATTACCAACGGCGCAATGCCGGAAGCAATAGCTACGGAATAGAAGTTATACAGCATACCGTTGTTGAAACCGGCATCCCGGGCAAACTCAGCTGCTTGTACCTGCACGGCTGCCGGCGCACTGGCCAGAGCTTCCTTTAGCGCGGGTAAAGCTGAAGTACTATCGAGGCCCAGGATCTGGGCCATTTGCGCCAAAACAGCCCCATCTCCCTGGGTAAGGGCTGTCTCTGCGGCTGAGAGTGCCAAATCGGCACCGGGAATATTGGCCAGGATTCCGCCGAAACCGATAGGCACCAAAAGCAGGGGCTCAAAGTTTTTGCGAATGGCCAAAAACAGCAGGCCCAGGCCCACCAAAATCATAATGAACTGGCCCGATGCCATCTGCGCGACACCGGAGGAATGCCAAAGAGTAATCAGATTATCCACGTGTGACTCCTACCTTTGGCTATGCAATAGACAGCAGGGCATCACCCACCGCCACTGAATCGCCTTCTTTTACTGCCACACTGGCGACGTTACCGGCACGAGGGGCACTCACCACAGTTTCCATCTTCATCGCTTCCAGTACTAACACCGCCTGGCCTTCGCTCACCTGATCCCCAGGTTTCACCATTACTTTGAAGATATTTCCAGCGAGAGGCGCATTAACCGGCTCACCTCCGGTAGCAGGCACGGAAGGTGCACTAGCTGCAGATGCTGGAGCACCACCGGACACCGGAGCAATATTGGTTAAGTCGCCACCATCGGCCACAGTGACGGTGTAGCTCTGTCCCTCTACAGTCACGGTGTAAACTTCTTCACCTTTGTCGTTCTTAACTGCAGCACCTTCATTACCGGTAGGTACTGGCTCGAAAGCTTCTGGATTACCACGGTTTTTCAGGAACTTCAGGCCAATCTGTGGGAAGAGTGCATAGGTAAGCACATCGTCGATCTCCCCCTCACCATCGGTCAAGACTACATCCTGTTCACCGGTTTTCTCTTGAAGCTCCAGAGTCAATTTGTCCAACTCCGGTGCCAATAGGTCCGCCGGACGGCAAGTAACCGGATTAGCGCCATCAAGCACCCGGACTTGCAGCTCCTGGTTAACTTCAGCAGGCGTCGCACCGTACTCACCTTTCAAGACTCCGGCAGTCTCTTTAGAGATCGACTTGTAACGCTCTCCAGTCAGGACATTGAGCACCGCCTGGGTACCCACAATCTGGGAGGTGGGGGTAACCAGCGGGATAAAGCCCAGGTCTTCACGCACCCGCGGGATTTCCTCTAGCACATCATCCAAGCGATCCCCGGCGCCCTGTTCGCGCAGCTGGCTCTCCATATTGGTGAGCATGCCACCCGGCACCTGGGCCACCAGGATGCGGGAGTCCACTCCTTTCAAGGAACCCTCAAACTTCGCGTACTTCTTGCGGACGTTACGGAAGTAGGCCGCAATTTCTTCCAGCAGGTTAATATCCAGCCCGGTATCCCGCTCAGTGCCTTCCAAAATCGCCACCAACGCTTCGGTTGGGCTGTGACCATAGGTCATGGACATAGAGCTGATCGCTGTGTCCACGTTGTCGATACCCGCCTCAATACACTTGAGAGCGGTAGCCGTAGATAAACCAGTAGTAGCGTGGCACTGCATATGGATGGGGATGTCCACGGCGGCCTTCAAACGTTTCACCAGCTCGTAGCCCTCATAGGGGCGCAGCAGACCGGCCATGTCCTTGATCGCGATGGAATCCGCTCCCATATCCTCAATCTGGCGCCCCAGATCCACCCACAAGTCCATGGTGTGTACTGGGCTCACGGTATAGGAGATGGTGCCCTGAGCGTGCTTCTCTTGTTTCTTCACCGCAGCCAGTGCGGTTTTCAGGTTGCGCATATCGTTCATCGCGTCGAACACGCGGAACACGTCTACCCCATTGACTGCAGCGCGCTCTACAAACTTCTCAACCACGTCATCCGCATAGTGGCGGTAGCCGAGAATATTCTGTCCCCTGAACAGCATCTGTTGAGGCGTATTCGGCATAGCTTTCTTCAATTCACGAATACGCTCCCAGGGATCTTCGCCGAGATAGCGAATGCAGGAGTCGAAAGTGGCCCCCCCCCAGGACTCCAGAGACCAGAAGCCAACTTTATCGAGCTTCTCAGCAATCGGCAGCATATCGTCCAGTCGCAGTCGGGTAGCGAACAGTGACTGGTGGGCATCGCGCAGGACTACATCGGTAATCCCCAATGGCTTTTTAACCTCAGTCATGGGTTATCTCTCTCGGCAGAAATTATTGGAAATTGTTTGGAAGCGATTGGCGGTTAGCGTCTTTTGCGATGCTGTTCGATCGCAGCTTTAATCACCGCATGTAAATGGGCCTTATCATTCCCAGCGGTTGGGGAAGGCGCGTGGGATACGGGCTCCGCTTCGGGGAAATAGCGGGAGATGACTCTCGACATAATACCGGTACCGATCACCAGTAATAGCAGAAAAGTAAAAACAATTCCCATACCAAACAGGGTGATATCTAGCCCCTGTTGCAAAAGTGTTTCTTGCACTGTTTATTCCCCCTGGCACCAGGCAATAAAACCAGCCATCCTGGACGGTTTCATCCGTGCCCGTAACACTATGAATTTACGTATCTATTTATTCAGGACAGCTGAAACACCCCAATTGATATTTTGTGCGTATGTAAAATCTTCGCTCACAATTAAACAAATTTATGTTGTACAACCAATAAACTTGCCCGGGAAAATCTCACTTAGCCCAGCCGTCCCAAATTTCTGCACATCGGAATCTTATTCCCTAGACCGGTAATTTCAACCGCCGCTGCACCTGATCCTCCCCCAAAAAGAGCAGGCACACAGGAAAAAATTCGTTAGTTCCAAAATGCTGATATTTTTCTATTATCAATACAAGTTGCTTTTAAAATCAAACACTTATTGGTTTCAGGGGCAACGGAGGGGTCTAAATTGCCACGCCCAATTTTGGTGCGAAACATCAATAGGCTGAGTTTATTTCTCCTACTTTTATATACTGAAGAATGATCGTTTTTGCGCCATTACAATAACTTGCTGATAGAATATGCGCCTTTAGATTTATGATTTACCTCTCAACTGACTTATGACCGACAAGACACCTACCCCAGAACCTACGATTTACCAGGCACCAATGGAGGGGGTAATCGACCATCACGTACGTGCCCTGCTCTCCGCCATTGGAGGGGTCGATATCTGTGTTACAGAGTTTGTTCGTGTCACTAATACTCGCTTGCCTCGCAGAGTATTCACCCGCTTGTGCCCAGAGGTCGACAAAGGTGCAAAGACCCCAAGCGGGATTCCAGTACGGTTACAGCTGTTAGGCGGCAACCCCAATGCAATGGCAATTAATGCAGTAAAAGCAGTTGAGTTCGGTGCTACAGCAATTGATCTCAATTTCGGCTGCCCTGCAAAATCAGTGAATAACAGCGACGGTGGCGCCTGCCTATTGCAAAGCCCTCACAGAGTGGAAGCTATTGTAGGAGCGGTTCGCCGCGCTGTCCCGGAAAACATCCCTGTCACCGCAAAAATCCGACTGGGCTTTAATGATCGCTCTAGCTATATGGATAACGCCCAGGCCGCAGCAGCTGGCGGCGCAAATGAACTGGCAGTACACGCTCGCTCCAAAGTCGATGGCTATAAACCCCCAGCCTACTGGGAATACATCGGTGAAATTCGTCAAAAACTCGAAATCCCAGTCATTGCCAACGGGGATATCTGGACACTTGAGGAATTTCAACGCTGCCGTGAAGCAACCGGATGCCAAGCATTTATGTTTGGTCGCAGCCTGCTAGCCAGGCCAGATTTGGGCAAGCAGATAAAAGCCTACTGCTCAGGTGAGAGCTATACAGCAATGGGCTGGCAAGAGATTATTGAAATTCTTTGGGGTTACTATCAAACCACCCGAGAAGTTTACCCTTCCAAGTATCTGGGCAATCGTATTAAGCAATGGCTCGCTTACTTGAAATTGGCTTTTCCTGAAGCCCAATTGTTCTTTGATAAAATAAAACGTCTCAGGGAGGCAGAAGAGCTTGATAGAGCTTTTTCCGAAGAGCGGAAAATTCAAATAGCATCAATTGAGGCAGCCTAATTTTCTGCACCTCTGCCAGTATCGGAATTGATACTGGCAGAGGCAGTTACCCGCTCAGATCCACTCTCACAGATCCATTTTTGACTGCCGACTCAAGTAAGCCGGATTGTAAAATTTTTCCGCTAACTGATGCGCAGTGCTACTTTCGTAGTGAACTCTGGTTTCAGTGGTAGCTTTGATGCTATCAACCAAAACCATCTCCTGCACAAATAGCTCTTCATCCTTTATCCCCGATACAAAATGCGCAACCTTAGCCAACTTTCCAGATTTCAAGTAAAGCTCCGCTTGGATTGGGAAGAAACTCTCACTATCAAGCCACAATTTTATCTTTTGATAGCTGGCTCCTTTGGTTTTTGCCTCCAGCTGAAGTTTGTGGGTCAATTTATCCTTTAGAATTTCACTTGCCTCGAATTGCCCCCGATAGTCCTGGCTCCAGGTTAAAGTGGCGATATCACCAATTGAAGCCTCCCCCAGCAATCTTTGCATCGGTGTAATGCGGATAGGGCGGCGGCTGCGGGGCATCAATAGCCAGTAGTTATCCTGCAGCATCAGCATTTTTTGCCCCTCTTCACCAACACCTTTAAATACCACCAATGATTTTCTCTCAGCGCGAGTATAAACATGGTAGCGATCTTCGCTTTCTAACTCTCCCTGTTTAAAAACCTGGATGTTGGTGACAACTTTTGAAGATGACTCTCCAAGACGATAGGAATCGGCTTTGGCCAACATGCTTTCTACCTGTACAGCGGAAAAAAGACTTTCCTTCTCCTCAGTCCCAGCTAAAACAAAGGGAGAGAACATCAGCAACAAACCAATCGCCAAGCTAACTCTGCCTAATCTTAATTTATACATGGACCAATGCCTCAGTAATCGGTTTATTGACACCTTTCCGCGCCGCAAGAAAGGATGAAAAAACACATATCGCAGCTATTGCAACCGAAATCATCCAAGCCAAGTTAATAGAGAAATAAACAGTCAAAGGATACCCCGTTGTTTTTCCCGGAGGTGGCGGCATAGTAATGTCAAACATCATCAACCCAGCGCTTATCAGACCAGCCAAAATAACACCTGCTAAAGAACCCACTACAGCAAGTACTAAAGCCTCCAATATAAACCCAGTTATCAATTCCACTTTGGATGCACCCAGTGCGGACAAGGTACCTATTTCCCGTGTTCTCTCTGTTACCGACATTGCCAGCGTATTGAAAAGCGAGACAAAGATAACCAGTGCCATAATGATGCCCATCAACCCAAAAATTCGATCATAAAGACTCTTCACTCCCTGATAGAAAAAGGCACGATCCTCCCAAGTTGTAATTTCCAACTCTGGAACTAACTCACGCAGTCTTTCCTGCAAGCTCGATGTCTTATCAAGGCTATAGCCATAGATTGCCATGGTTGAGACCCTGTCACTATCTAAAAGGAACTGCGCAGCCTGAACAGAAATATATACTTGACGCTTATCCATATCTGGAACACCAGTCCCGAAAACTCCCCTAATCTTAAAATCCATTGCATTGAGAGCCCCATGAACTGTAGAGGACATTAAAGTAATATAATCCCCAGGCCTTACATTAAGATTTCTTGCGAGATCTTTACCCAGCATAATCTCAGGATCACTGATATCTTCACGGTTTGATAAAATACTGCCCTCAGTGACATTTAGAAAAGGCCCCTTCACCCGAAATTCACTTGGCAATATCCCCTGACCTAAAAAAATAGAAGACTTATCACCATTGGAAATTAACCCTTGCAGATAAACTCTAGGCTGCACGGCCTTCACATTTTCCTCAACCAACAAGTCCCTACGTAATTTATTGGCATTATCTAAACCAAGCTGAAGAGGAAAGTCCTCATCAGAAGAGAAATATCCCGGCTGTGTTAGCACCAAATGCCCCTCACTGCGCGCCGCGCTCTCTTTAAGGGATTGATATGTAAATAGGCCAAAACCTCCGGAGGTCATCAAGGCCGTTACCACAATGGAGATAATGGCAACAGCAAGAAAGCTTCTGCGACGATTGCGCAATAAATTTAAAACCGCGACTTTTAAGCGACGCATAAAGCACTCTCCTGCAGAATTACACCATCTTTCAACTCAACAACTCTATCGCAATGACGAGTCATTCGATCATCATGACTGGCAACAATAAAAGCTGTTTTTTGCTCCACTCCCAAATTTTTCATTAACTCAATAATTTGTTGTGCGGTAACACTATCCAAGCTGGCCGTAGGTTCATCAGCAATTACCAGTTTGGGCTGATGCACCAGTGCTCGAGCGATTGCTACTCTCTGCTGTTGTCCACCTGAAAGTCGATCTGGCCTGTAGTTGGAAAACTGGGACAGCCCGACATGATCCAACATGCCCATTACACGCCGCCTTACTTCACCTTCTTTCATTCCATTCAAAAGAAGTGGAAAGGCTACATTCTCAAAGGCTGTCATTACCGGAACCAAATTAAACTTTTGGAATACAAAACCCAGCTGGGTACGACGGATCTTCATTGACTGCCGATGGCTTTTTCTCAGCACCTCGCCGGCAAAGCAGACTTCTCCGCAGTAATCATGATCCAGTAGCCCGCAAATATTTAACAAGGTACTTTTACCAGACCCAGATGGTCCGCACAGAGCTACCATAGTGCCTGCTCGAATATCCAGATTCACATCTTTTAGGGCCCTAAGTTGAACCTCACCGGAAGTGTAAGTCTTTTCAATATGAGTGAGCTGTAACATAGATTTACTACCTGTTCGCACTATTAGTCAGAGTTTTTAACATCACCACATGGATTTGATATGCCATGACTCTCAGCCTTTGCTCCCCATAAATTCACTAACTCCTTATCACCCCCAAGCTCTGCAGCCTGCAATGCGCCACAGTAAATCCAGCGAGTAGCGTCTGGCGGTATATATCCCATGCGTGGATCACCCATCAACTCATAATAAAGTTCAAACCCACGGTCAAAAGAATTAAAGAACTTTGGCACCTTAGTAAAAGTTTTTGCAGCAATTCCTTTGAGCAGCAAGTCTTGAGGCATCCCATGAGAGGAACGACCAGGGTTATCCATTTCTTCAATTATGGTGAGCGCCTTATCCATACGGGCAATTCCATTCTCTGCATAACTGACCTTTCTCCAGGGCAACCAGCTTTCTTTTGCCATTAGAGTCTCACTAGCCCCCAGGTAAAAGAGTGCAATAGGATCAGACGGATCTTCTTTTTGCTCCAGTTTGAAAGCCTTATAAGACGCCATCACTGCCGTACCGCCCGCCTTTGTGGCTTTTTGGTATAAGTCTTCCATTTGCGCATCAACTGCAGCAAAGGAGGAGGTACTTGCTCCCAAATTAACAATCAGTGCTGCTATCAAATTTTTCATTACGCCTCTCCCTGTATTCAAGTTGGGAGCAGGCTAACCGAAGCATGACTAATGATCTTTATGATGCGATAAACAGTCACCAGGTGCGATAGGCGGGAATAAGCAATGCTGAATGGCTAAATAGAAGCAGATCTACAACTTTAATTGAGGGTACTGCTGGAAATTAAGAGCGAATACACCATCCCGAAATACACACTAACTAGATTCCTTCGTGTTCCTAGTCAGCATCCACACTCCACATGACTCTATGTGAAACGTATCTTCTCCTTTCAAAAAGTGGTACGGATTAGGGAAGATACTGAAAGGACATACAGTTTTACAGCTTCATAGCGAAAAATATTGACTTATCACTATTCTTAGGCAGGATTTTGGCTGATATATAGATTCTGTGGAAAGCAATGTCAGTATAAGGTGGATACATCTCATACTGACATATTGAAGTATGTGGAATAGAAGATTAAATAGCTTTTTTAATGTAGCTGACCGCTTCGCCTACCGCCTCTCCAAGATTGTTTTTAGCAATACTACGGACAATAAAGGTGTCACTTTCAATACCATCAAGGGAAACATGAATATCCACCTCCTGGCCAGCTAAAGCCAGATTAGCTGCTCGCAACTCTGTTGACGTCAGGACAAATCTTGCCTCATCCTCACCTAGTAGATTCCTTAAAAACAGGCAGCATGACTTCAACAGGCACTGAGAAGCAATTGCTACGGGTAACGCTTTCACCCTATCGAAATGTCCTAGACACATTTCAGGTGTCACCCGACCGATTGTTGCAGTTAAAGTTTGGTCATTAACCTTAAGGACTTTTACATCAATACTTTTTTCGTAAGGGTTAACACCCTCAATAGAAGGGGATATATCCTGAATACTTCCGCTGTAAATTCTGTGGAAGGATTTCTCCTTCATTACGTGGTATGTAACTTCAAGTCTAGCCGCAACTTTACCTACAGTATCAAATAACTCAGCCTCAGCAACCAGCTCTCTTTTATTGGTGAATACTGCTTTAGTTCTCGCATAGAGAAACTCAGGCCGTTCGTCCGAAACAAAATTATCAAAGGTTGTAAGGTCAGCTTTACAAGCCAAGTAGTAATGCCTGGACTTCACAGGGTTCGCCAATGCTCCAAAACATGACCCTAAAATGGCTAAGTGCCTACCTATTTCAGATACATCCATCAAAGTCTTTTCAAAAGTACTTTTACATTGAATCGGTACCTTTGAAATCAGCCAACCATCAACATCAAAGTGTAAAGACTCTAGTGCAAAGTAAGGCGCTTTAACTTCAATTAAGTCCTCAATACCATCAACAGAGATAGCGTAAGAAGCCAAATTGATACTGTTTAGCATAATAGATCCATTATTAGCAGATATAAAAATTAATGCACAAGCATCTGCACTGTGGTAAATACTATTGAATTGCCACTAGAACTTTAACACCAAAGCTAAGTAGGCTTCGGTAGCACAACCACAAATGGGTAAGGTAAAGCCTCACAAATTATAAATAATAGGCACAGCAGACCCAAAATCAAACTTCTTATTGAGAAGCACTAATATTTCTTAATAAAAATATAAGAGTATAGGTCTGATTTTTAAGTAAAAACCTCCGTCAGAGCCGGAGGCCTGAAGTGTTATCTACACCGAAAAACCTATATCATTCGTTCAAGCAGACTATTGCTATATGCAAGTGCGTATTGCAGGCAATTATCCCGGCCATTCCTAAAAAAGTAAATTACTGCGAATTACAGAGAGAAAATGCCAACAAATGACCAGCCCTTCATATTTATCATTGTAGGACAGGCTATGGGCGCACTATTCAGTTCCCTGATAAGCTCGAAGTATTTTCCCTGCATTATAGCCTTGTATCAACTCGCCATTAACTAGTAATAAAGGTACCCCGTTACCACCCAAGCGATCATATTGTGCTCTCGCTTCCTTTGATGATTCAATATCAAACTCAATAAAATCTATATTATTTTTATGCATTAGTTCTCTAGCTTTCTTGCAGTATCCGCACCACTTAGTGGCATATAGAATAACCTGCCCTTCCGACACCTCTACTTCGGAGGTGACGTCCATCATAGAAGGTGATGACGAAAAAACACGACTGATGTCATCCCACCTTTGAATTACAACAACAAGGGCGATAAAAATTATTAAATTTCTCATACTGAAGGACTACAACTAAATTCTTTAACTTTAATGGAAGATACGATAAGTAGAACTTCCACACAGATCCCTTTTTAGACTATCAGCGAGACCAATACCACAATTTATTTTTATTCTGCCTTAAAAATTAGAATCACCATTCTCATAGCCTCATCAACGCGACATCAAAATCAATACTGAACAAATACTGAATTACCTGAGGCAGCCGAGTCACACCCTAATTAGGGCTATAGTTCAGCAATCGTAAAGACTCCTAACTTGAAAAGACCAGAAGGGACTAAACGTTACTTTTACGAGCAAGCAGTGTTTCAAAGCACACTTTATTCCAAGACGCTATGGACCACAGAAGTTGATTACAAACTTCTAACAATGTATTCAAAGTCTTCCTGGTGCGCAGTGAATTCATTCCTTTTGAACCATCAAAAAATCCAAACACTTTTGGAGAGTAAAAAGTACACCCCCCTCTCTTACATAGACTTAAACATAGAAGCAGCCCGCCGGCTAACTGTATAGTGACAACCATCATTCATCACTACAGTGACACCACCAGTCAATCCTCGGCTAATCTTTTGAATACGTTTCACGTTAACAATGGTTGAACGATGTACTTGCCAAAATAAATCCGGGTTCAATTGGGACAAAAGTTCCTTTAATGGCGTTCGAATTATATGCTGACCTTGTTCCGAGTAAACTGTAGTGTATTTATCTTCGGCAACAAATGCCGAAACCTCATCGCAGGCAATCAGATGAATATCTTCTCCCTTGCTTGCCTTAATCCAACGAAGGTACTCAGGTCTGCTTAAGGAAAGCTGCCTCAGTAACGCCTCAATATCAGGTCCTGACTTTAGGTTACCCTCTTCCCGGTCTCTCAGGCGCTGCCGAATACGATCACAAGCTTTTTCCAATCGCTTGTCATCAATAGGTTTTAGCAGATAGTCGGCTGCCTCATGCTCAAAAGCACTTACAGCATACTCATCATAGGCCGTGATAAAAACAACAATAGGATTTGTTTGTAATTTGCCAAGAGCCTCAGCAACAGCCAAACCATCCATTCCAGGCATACGAATATCGAGAAAAACCACATCAGGCTCCTCTCGCTGGCACAGAGCTAACGCTTCGTTACCATCACAGGCTTTACCAATAACCTCAAGCTCAGGAAAAATATCGGCAAGCATTTGGTCGAGATGGTGACGCAATAAAGGCTCATCATCTGCAATTATGGCACGCATGGAAACTCCAAACGGGCAGTTACTCCGCCCTGATTATTACTTTGAATCAGTAGCTTACCACGCTCTTGGTAAAGGGTAGAAAGTCGCTCCCTAATATTGCTTAGCGCAATCCCATTGTGTTTGCTGGAGCTAAGTTTATTAGCTCCAGCAGTGAGTCCCACACCATTATCTTCCACCTCAATAACCCATTGGCCTTCCTTCTGTTTCACCCGCAACCGGACCAGTCCACCTTTGGCTGCAGGCTCAATGCCATGAAAAATTGCATTTTCGACTAAGGGTTGCACAAGTAACGGGGGAACAAATGTCTCTAAACTCACATCCTCTGATAAATCAACTTCATACTCTAACCTTTCCCCCAGGCGTATCTTTTGAATCTCTAAATAGCATTTCAAACTGCTAAGCTCAACCTTTAAAGATACCTGGTCGGAACGGGATTTTTTCAAGCTAATTCGCAAGAGATCACTAAAGTTATCCAGTAGGTCTTCTGCCTTTTGAGGGTCGTGACGAATTAGCATTTTTAGATTGGCCAGAGTATTGAATAGAAAATGAGGCTCTATCTGGCTTTGCAGCACTTTTAGCTGGCTTTGAGCAAGAGTCTTTTGTTGTTCAAGCTTTAACAATTCAGCTTCCTGACGTTCCCTCTCAAGCTGGTGAGATTGCTCCCGGTTAAGATGGACTTGATAGAGAAAAATGGAAAGAAGAATGGCAATAATTAAAAAATCAAGTACCCGAAATTCCCCAAAACCCGATATCCACCACCAAGCATGTAGAGTTCCCAGTACAATTGCCGCTAAACTCACTACCGCATACTTTACTTTTGAGGGCCAGGTGGGCTTGAAAAACTCGACTACCTGCCTCGTGGATGTCGCTATAAATCCGTACGCCAGAGAAATTACGCCGTGAACTGCATAGCTCCCCCCCCAGATAGCCTGGGTAATTACCGCCACCACCACACAAATTATCAATGTACGTAAGCACTCTCTTAACAGATTCACCCTTAACTCCACTCAAAAAACAATAGTCGTACTCAAGGTAAATACAGCCTGGTTTTGAAGCTGCGCAAAAGCAGACTCATCAGGACCAGCAAAATATCTTACGGATGTTCCAAGTACCCAATCGTTCGCAATCTCCCTCTCACCCCCGATAGTTAAAATAAGGCCACCATCTTCAGGCGTGTATATTAAATCTACTTTTGGATGGTACTCATTATTGGTAAGCGTCCAATGTAAAAGTAAATTGTGCCTCAGGGTATTATCACTTAAAAAGGCCATCGCTGAGGATTGGCGAAGGCCATCCCACTGCACTCCCTGATTTTGGTACCACAGGCTGTTATCAAACACCTGCTCCCATTCGCTTTTCCCCCAGGCCCGACTATCAAACCAATACTCTAAAATAACCGAATGCCCAATGCTGTTTGCCCATGTCATCCCTATAAGAACTTGCCAGCCATCATCCATCTGCTCCTGTTTTGGCATAGCCATCAAAGCTGGGGCTCGCCAGCGCCAGTATTCTTGCTGGTAGCGCCATTCTGTATGGATCTCCCATTGCTCTCCATAAGTATTAACCCAGCTTCCCCCTAAGTTCATACCTCGCTGATCATCCATGTAACCCAGTAACTGCCACTCTGCACTAGTTCCAAGCTGATACCAGCGCATGGCAAATCCCTTTGGGTGGTCACCCCCAGAGGCCTGGCTGATACCGGCATCCACCAGCATTACACTTAGCTCTCCATTCTCAGTGAAACGACTGGCAGACACCACCCCAACTCCTTCGCTCACTTGAAGTGATACCGGATTCCGCTCTATGGGTAGAAACCAATCCAGCGGACGATGACCATAACCAACACCAAAGTCCAGGCGGCGTTTGCCCAGCAACCAATCCCAGTCCTGCCAGCTCCCCTGCCAGAAAAGCTCCTCAACTACCAACTCTAAGTCTTCACTGCCACCGCGCTCTGCCTGGTGGAATGCAGAGATCTGCCCTTCCCAAGCTTCATACTGTAGTGCCCCCTGTAGTAAAGCTTGCCGAGACACACTTGATTGCGCCTCAAAAAGTGAGCTATCAGAAGCGCGATCATAAGCGGCTGTCATCGCCAGCTCCCACTGTGATTCAAGGGCATCCGCCTGGCTAGTAGCACTACCAATCAGTAGAAGTAGCGCCCAAAGAGAATATAGTTTCATAGTTGCCTCCATTCGTGGGAAGCACACTACCAACCTTCCAGGCCCATACCATCGGATAAGACCAACGGTACTGGAATCAGATAAATGGCTTTTGACCGAGATTAATGGAGGGGGTTATCCATTAAATAACCCTCTGAAAAGTTGATCACTCTTTGCGCAACCATCCGAGAATACGGTTATTCTCTACATACCATTGCCCTGGGGGCATGAAAATAAGTGGGTAACGCTCTCGGGAGGGAGAAAATGGACCCGCGTTCTGCTGAATAATCTCCAGGGTAGCATTCTCTATATCTACCATAGAAACGATAGCTACATGGCCATAAGGGTTAAAAAGGGAGGGGCTATAAACAACGATATCGCCAATATTCGGAGGGGTATTACCTTGGTTGTGAAACTGCAGTAATCCTCTTTTGGTATTCACACTCCCGTGCTGGACTGTCAGGTCAAAAAAATCTCTAGCATGTCCAAATGTATCCGGCATTCGATGCCCAAATCGCTCGTAATAATAGCGCTTAACAAACTCAACACACTGGTACCTTAGGCCAAGATTATAACCGTCTTCCGAGGTGTTGCGCTCTTCAACATTATTAACTCCTCCATTGTAATAAACTTCTACCCCATGAAGTGAGTCTATAATCTCTCCGACAGAATAAGCTGTATTAAGGTTTAGGCGAGTAGCCAGTTGATATATCACGGCGATCAAAAGTCCTATACCGGCCACAACAACAATTAACCTACCCTTCCTTCCACCTTCTTTGATTGTTTCAACGAAAGACAACATCCATATTTCCCTCTAATCAACCCCAACTAAAAACACCCCAATTTCAGACTCCCACCTGTGCAAAAAAGCAAATGGGGTTAAGTGCACTCTACGTTCAAATATAGGTCTCATTCCTTTATCCTACTCATTACACCTAGTTAACTTTTTGAACCCTGTCATCAATTGCTCAAACGGGGTTCACACTACTTACAGGCGCTAATAGCAATTGATCCAACACCGTCACAACCTGCCAAAAAAGCGATAGCTATTTTGCCTTAGGTGACCCAGAATCCAAATATAGTTATTTAACTAATAATCAGCAGGAACCGGGCCACTGAGCAGCTGTCCATCAATTACAAATCGCCTTGCTCAATTAGATTAAGAAATACGTCGAGTTTGTCATGCCTGATACCCTAAAATTCCTTACAGCATTCAGTTTATCGGTTCTCCTTACAGCTTGTGGAGGAGGATCCGGCAGTAGTAATTCCAACGATGAGACTACTGAAACCGAAACAAGTACCGACGGCGGAGACAACAGTGGTTCTGATGATTCCGATAACGGGGACGACGACAGTGATGAAGAAACGGGGGGCTACACTTTTAACCCCAGTAGTCCCCTGGCATCACTTATCGTAGGGACACAAGAGTATGCCAGTGGCACTCTCAGCCTCGAAGATACCGATAGTAATAGCCCCACTTTTCAAGCCAGCAGTGTGGCCGGAAGCTATGGAGATTTTACTCTCTATGAAAGTGGAAACTGGGAATATCAATTAAACACCAGTTCCCAGAGTTTGAATGATGGTGAGTCCGTGGAGGACACTATCTCTTTCCAGCTCACCGATGGCAGCACCCTCTCCGTGGTGTTCTCTATTCAAACCATCGAAGCCACAGAAAGCAGCATTGTCTTTATCTTTATGAACTTCTCAGATGCCGCCGTAGAAGATGATCTAAGCATTACCCAAATTGCAAATATGGCTTTCAATGACACAGATTCTCTTGATAATGCCTACCATGAAAACTCCCTGGGACAACTAAAGTTCAGCCGCCATCTAAGCAATGACACTTCACTAGATCAATACTGCTACGGTGAAGACAATGATGAGAGCACTTCTATAGACTGCTTTACCTACAGCATTGCCGACAGCCAGAATGGCGGTGTATTGAGCATCGAAGATGCGGAATCTCGCTCGGGCAGTGAATATAACGATAGCGGCTATACATGGAGAGATAGGGCAACCAGTTGGATCGAAAGCAATTACGTAGACTCCAACAACCAGCCCGTAGAGCTCAACGATTGGCGTCATCGGGTCTACATTTTCCCGGAAGCTGCGGCCAGTGCAGGACTGGTTGGCACGGGAGTCGCCTCTGTCGGAGGCCGCTGGAGCATGATAATTGCAGATAGTGATCAACTGATTATGGGCCATGAAATTGGGCACAATATTGGCCTGAGCCACGCCGGTAATGACGATAATAATGATGGGGATACCAACGATAGCGGTGAGAGTGAATATGGTAGTGACGGCTCCCTAATGGGCAATGCTTGGCAATCACGACTCTTTGGAAGCGGTCATCGTGACTATATGGGCTGGTATGACTCATTCCCCGGATACACTGAAACTATTGAGGCAGTCGCAGGCAGCACCACTAATATTGAGTTTCAAGCCATAGAACTTACTGCTGGTGAGCTTAGTAGCGATCTACCTCAACTCTTAAAGGCCGAAAGTATTGGTAGCAGGAATGGAGAAAACTACTATTACATCGAATACCACGTCGAGCACGACACCCTCAACCCCCATCCACACCACGAAAATGCGGTAACCGTTCACTATCTTAGCGGCACCAGTAATAACAATGTTACCGCCAACCAGGTAGCCACACTGTCAACTACCGGGGACAGCTTTTCTGACTCATCTGCTGGGATCACTATTGAATTCCTATCCACTGACAGCAGCAACAACTCTGCAACTGTTTCTGTAACTTATGATGAATAATTTAATGGGGAGTAAGACCGCAATGAAAAATCTACCCTTAGCCCTACTTCTCGCCCTTTCCTCTTCAGCGGTTGCCGAAGAGACCGTAACTGGCGTGTTAGAGGAAGAGATCTCCGAGAACTTTCAAACAGGAGAAGTGGATCACCGCTTCTCCGTAAAAGACGAAACTACCGGTGAGTACTACTTTATCGACGCAAAAGAGGCAAAGAATAAAGGTATGCAATCTGGTGAGCGAGTACGTATTCATGGAGAGCGAGAAAATAAACGGCGTTTTCGTATACGTGAATCTCAACGCCTGGAGTTAAGACGAGAGGAGTAACGCCCTATCTAACTATAATTTTAACTCCTACCACACAAATTCCGCATAGATCAATTCGGGTGTACAGAACATTATCAGTGCACCCGATTAACACAACACCAATTAGCCTAACACCTGGCCACCTCAGACCTAGATACATTTTACTGACCAAATTATTAAAGCTAATTATTTAAGTCTTATAATATCGGCACATCTTTACCATTTAAGTAAGTTGCAAACACACCTATTCAAACTACGCCGATAGAAAACCCGAGCAGGCAAGTCACTCTGAAATTCACAACGCCACTCCTGCCGTCATTTCCAGCTGAGCATATAAGCACTGCAATATATGCAGTAAAACCTAGTTATTGGCGCCAAAGACATCCATTGTGAAAGTTGACATTTTATAAAATTCTGAACGTGAACAACTCACCCCTTGTAGATTTCATCTTACCGCACCGAGATTGCAGCAAATAGCTCATCCAAATACCTTTTAGTCAAATATAATACTAAAGGCATTTCAGTCTCTTTAATTTTAAATACTAATTACCGCGCTTAAGCAATTAACTCAGAAATAAAACCGACCAGAGCCTCAGGATGAGAAACAGTAAAATTAAAAAGCTCTTTATGGGCAGCATCCCACCTATTCTGTTAATTATTGGCTCCAATAGCCTTGCCAACGATAGCCGCACAGTACTGGTAGAAGCAGCACAACCCTGGGAGCAAGCTATTAGAACAAAGTTATTTTGCTCTGTATCATCCCCTGCCTTACATCAAATATCTAGTCACTCAGATGCTGAACTTATAGAAATAAAGCCTGTTGGCTCCATTATCAAAGCTGGTGAGCTAGTAGCAGCCCAGGATGACTTTTATCTCTCCCAGCAAATGAAGATCATTCGCACCGATATTGAATTAACACAAAGCCAGCTTAACTATGCAGAAGAAGAACTAGGTAGACTGGAGAAACTTCGCTCAGCCGACATGGTTTCTCAGTCTCATTTAAATAACCTTAAGCTCAATGTGGACACCTATCAATTAACCAAGCAAAGACTCGAACAACAACTAAATACAGCTGAATATCGTTCTAAACGACTACTGCACTACGCAAAAACCGATAGTCAAGTTTTAAGCATAGAAGCTAATCCTGGAGAAAACCTCAATCCAGGACAAAGAATTATGCAGTTACTCCCACTAACTGAAAACCAAATTGAATGTAGTCTCCCTGAAGAACACATAAATAAAGAAAGCCTGCTAAGCAATAGCACCTTCAAAATTAAGGAGCAAGATATTGAACTCAGAAATATCAGCCATATAGTAAACCCAGAAACACAGAACTTTAATCTCTACTTTAAAGTAAACAGACAAAAATTCAAATCCTTACTGGTTGGGCAGCGATTTGAAATAACTATGTTTACCCCTTTCGCGGGTCATAGCGAGCAAGAATACATTACTAGAATTCCTAGTGACGCCGTAATTCTTGAGAATGGGCGACAATATAAGGTTTGGACTCTAGACAACGACCAAAGAGCAGTTAGTACCAGGGTGCAAATAATAGATACTCTCGATAATTACTTTGTTGTACGTTCAAGTATTGCTCCTGGCGATCTTTTGATTGTACTGGGTTACGAAGGATTACAGCTCAATGAAGCCGTTACTCCTACAAAGAGGGAAAACACATGAAGTCCCTGGAGAAATACAGCTCAATTATCATCTGTTGTACCTTTACCCTAATAATAGCCGGGATTATAGCCGGGATAAATTTACCAAACGCCCTACTCCCATCCATTAATCGCCCACAAATTGCACTCGCAACCTCCTGGCCAGGAAAGACCGCAGAAGAAATAGAACAAATACTAATTGCTCCGCTAGAACAGGAACTCTCCAGCCTAAGCCACCTAAAAGAATTGCAAACCAATGTTAATAGTAGCTGGGCTTGGACCGTAATTGACTTCCATTCGGAGGCAAATATGGAGAAAATGTATATTGAGGTCCTCTCCAAAATCAACCAAGTACCCAATTGGCCAACACAAGTTCGCACACCGGATGTATTCAATTTTGCAAATGGTGCAGGGGCTACGCTTGGATCCTTTTTCCTATATTCTGAGAAGCCAGCTAGCGAACTTAAATTAATCGACGCGTTTATAAATCATGTAAAGCCAGCCTTTAGCAAAGTTCCTGGTGTACAGTCCATTGAAGAGGCCGGCACACCCACTGCCCAAAGGGTCGATATTGAGTTCGATCCAGAAAAGATGACTCGGTACTCTTTAACCATTAGTGAGATAACCGAAAATCTAAACAATTTAACGGATCGCTCGGGAGGAAATCTAAAAATTGGATCAAAAGATTATGCCCTTCATTTTAAGGGGCAGATCCCACTAGAGGAACTTTCAACGCTACCTATCGCAACACGAGAAAGCCAAATCATTCAACTCTCGGATATTGCTTCGGTAAAAGAGCGTGTAGCTTCAGATTGGTTATATTTTGCCCTTGAAGGCAATAGATCTCTATACTTCTACCTACGCCCTACCGAAAATGTCAATGTTCTAGAAACTATCGCCCAGCTCAAATCAACAATAGAAGAATTAAATGACGGAGAGTTAAATCGATTGGGGATGAAGCTCGCCATAAGCCGGGATGACTCCACGGGTATTCAGAATTCCCTCAGCCTGGTATACGGAAGCCTCTTGCTGGGATCACTACTCGCCTGCCTGGTCATTTATTGGTTTTTACGTAACCCCAGAACTCTAACCCTAATATTTCTAAGCATTCCCATTTGTATCTCTCTGGTGGTTCTGGGAATGTATCTTGGAAATAGAAGCATGAACGTTGTTTCACTTGCAGGGATTGCACTTTCTATCGGGTTAATGGTCGATGCAGCAATTATTGTCGTAGAAAACATTCAAAGACTGCGCAAGCAGGGTATAAATATTCAGGAAAGTATCACGCGGGGAACCAAAGAAGTTTCGGGCTCATTAGTTTCATCTACAATCTCCAGTGTTATCGTGTTCCTGCCCATTATTGCTATGCAGTCAGCAACAGGGCAGCTTTTTCAAGACCTGGCCTTCACAATTTCAAGCGCATTATTAGCATCACTATTGTTTGCTCTACTAATACTGCCCTCATTGGCCAGACACTTACTTGGAAAAGCAGCAATTTCTGAGGAGGGATCCAGTAGTATTAAAATCAATAAGGTGCTTGAATGGTGGGTGAAGCTTTCTATCCGTTCTGCAAGCAATCCTAAGCTAGCCTCCACTGTGATTTTGTTAGGATTACCCGTCGCACTCATCGCTACCTTCTTTTCCAGCCCTGACATTGATGTCCTCCCAGACCCTAAACAAAATATGGTCTCTGTTTATATCAACTTTGAAAGTCCTTTATCTACAGAGACCATAAAAAATGAAATTGGGGAACGGGTCGTAAATAGAATCACAGCCAATAGAGAAGAAATAGAGAACCAAGTTTCAACCTATGGAATAATTTGCAACCCAAATAATTGCAATCTCTATCTATACACAAAAGGGGACTGGGATTTTGAAGAACTAAAGAGTTGGCTAAATGAAAAATCTCTCTTTGGACTAATTGGGACTCGAATACATTTCAGGCAAGGTGGTTTATTAAGGTTTGCCCTACCCAACAACCGTATTAGCCAGTTAGATATCAAAGGGGCAGAGCTATCTCGACTACAGATGGCGGGAAGTGAGCTGATGAGTCATTTACGCTTAGAATTTCCAGAAGCGCAAATTCAAGAGGGAAGCGCACTTCAAAATAGAGCGGTTCGTATTGAATTCCAACCCAAGCTAGTACAATTAGCTCGTTTAGGTATTACAATATCGGAATTAAATCATCATCTGATGGCTTTAACCGATGGAATATATATTGGGCACTTCTATACGGGAACCAACACTCTTCCTTTTTACTTTAAAGCAAGAGAACCGCAAAATCTTGAGACGCTCCTAAATACAGAGATACTGATTAACAGTCACGGCTTTATTCCTCTACGTGAATTGACCGACGCCAAAATCACTCAAGCGCCAGCCAGTATACTTCGTGTCGGCCAGGAAGTGAGTGCATCAATAAACTTAACTCCTCCCGAAGGCGTTGCCATGAAGTCATTTGTCGAGGATGTTGATCAATCTGTGAAAGAGTTTCTATCAGAAAGTTCCTACAATGATCTTCATACACAGTTTAGAGGTAGCGCTAATGAACTCAGCCTGTTCCTCAGTGAGTTCCTGAAAATTTTTGCAGCAGCTATCGCAGTATTGGCCTTATTAATGTATTTCGCCCAAAGGTCCGCAAAGTTAGCAGCAGCAGTACTCTGTGCTGTACCCTTATCATTTGCAGGCGGAATGATTAGCTTACAAATTTTAAATCTATTTACCCCCCAAAGCCTGGATGTAATAACCATGATCGGCTTTGTAATCTTAATGGGACTGGTAGTTAATAATGCGATACTACTAGTCAACCAATTTAATAAGTCATTGCAAAACGGAGCCAATCAATTGGAGGCGATATATATGGCTGCCAGCTTGCGTGTCCGCCCCATTATGCTTACAACAATTACCTGTATCTTTGGCAATATCCCTTTAGTGCTTAACCCCGGAAGTAGCGCAGCTATCTATCGCGGTCTAGCTGCGGTTATTACTGGCGGAATGGTGTTTAGCGCCTTATTTGTCTTGGCATTTATGTCTGCTTTACTATCACAAAGGCTGTTTAGCCCTCATACATCTGACACTACCCAAAAGAGTGAGTTGAAACTGCCAGAAGCCTCTACTGCGTGATATCCCTCATTTGACCTCAATTTATTCACGCCCAAACTGGAAGCATTATTTTTGTGCCAGAATGGGCGTTAATACCTACTCCGAAAAGCACTTTGCGACGCAGTGCGCGACTTATTCAAGTGACTTTATTTGCTATAGTTTTATAGGATGTAGTTAACCAACATGGAGAGCAAAGGTTTAATTACCACTTATAAATTGGTAAGGAATCAAGGATGAAGTCTCTAATATATTTACTTTTGAGTATCCCATTTACACTGCCACTTATCAGCGATGCCGCTTGGACAGAGAAGGCGCAAATTTACTACTTAAAAGTACACTCGAATGGTGTAGATGTCAGACTTAGAGGATTTGTCAATCCAGAGACAGAGGTGAGCTGCGTGAGCAAAAACACCTTTTTTCTTATCAATGACGACTCTGCCATATACAACACCAAAGTATCTTTTCTGCTTTCCGCTTATATGTCCCAGAAAACTGTAAAGTTTAGTTATTACGGATGTGAAGATGACAGGATTCGCTTAGGCTCAATCCGGTTTCATGATGAGTAGCCAAATCTCATATGATTGACTGGCCCTTTATAATTTGGGCCAGTCAATTCTTATCAATATCAATCTAAAAAATATCCGGATCATCTATCAAACTTGCATTTTCCAACCCATAGTACTCGATCACCCAAGCATAACTCTGGTATATCTCATAACGAGTCGGATAGGCCCGCCCCACTTCATCCCAGCGTTTCCGCGCATTGGAATAGCTGGAACCTTTGATAACTCCTGACAACTCGAACTCATCACCATTATGGGGATTCATGACCGTTGTGGTATAGGGAACTTCAACCTCGCTATTTTCCACCATCATCCGCGCCATCATCAATCCATAGGCGGGTACATTAGATGGCATGGCATCTTTAACAGTTTCCTGGTTGCTTTTGGTCGATGTTTCCCCAACGGTCGTTGAAACACTAAAAGTCTCAGAAAAACTGAATGTAATGGAGCCACTATTTTCAACAGTGCCGGGAACACCGACTTTGTAACCCTCGGTCAAGCTAACTCCAGCAGTAACCGAAATACCCATAGTATTAGTCCAGGTATCTGTTTCACTCTTCCCGTCGGTATACCAGACTTCTGTACTGTCGTTTTGGGCAATACTGCCAGAGTTCTCAAGTAATCTCTCACCAAAGAATGTCCTGGTATTGTTGGGGGTTTCCACAATCTGATCCCAGTGAATCTCTACGCCAGATTCCACCAATTCCAAACGATCCGCAACGCAAGGGTAAATACTCCAAACTTTACTATCACTCGCAGTACCAGCAAATCCAACTACTGACCGGGTTCCAATACTTAGATGGTATTCCTCCCACTTATACCAGCCATTATTACCTCCAAAGGTAATATCACGGGTTGAGTTATCAGCCATGTCTTTCAAGTAGACTCGAATCCTGGAAATATTGCCATCGCGCTTTTTATAGAAGCGCCAACCCTGAATATATTCGGTAGCACCAAGCAACTTTCGATACCCGGAGATAGTGGTTTTACCAACCTCCTCATCTCCTGCATATAAGTATTCGAGTTTTAACCCTTTGATTCTCTCATCACCGCTAAAACTGGTTATAGCGGTGATCTTATCTCCAGGGATTCGGGTGGTAACATAGCTATCGCACATATCGAAATCGCTACCATTCCCACTCTTACCATACTGAAATATTGTATCGTACCTTAGGGTCCCACCATTATCTGATGTATTAAAGTACTGATCCAAAATATTTTCTGTTGCACTAATCTGCACAGAAGCCAATAAACCTAACATCGCTGTGACGAAATACTTCATAGTCAACACCTTCTTTATAAGATTATTCTTTTAAACGGATACAACTATCTGAGTACAACCTTTTGTCAACTTCGTCCGTGTCCAACCCTCCTGTATTGCCTTTATTGTTTAAGTTTTCCATCCTGTGGGGTGAAAAATAGAAGTAATCTGACTTCGCGCTACCAGAACGAACCAACCACCAACGCAGTAACCACAAGCAGTAGCACAGACTGAACTCGATAGTTTTTCCATAGTGGCTGTGCTTTCAGGGATACGGTCTCAGTGTCAAAATCACTTTTAGACCAAGTGAAAGATTTGGCTTCTTCGCTAATCTCAGTAGGATAAAGTAGGCTGGCAATCACCAATACCAGTGAACAGAAGACAAATAAAATTGGAGCAATATAGAGGAAATGTAAGTTTGTCCAGTCGAAGACTTCATTGACAAAAAAGAGGCCAACACCGCCCAAGGTGCCTAACAGCAAAGTAGCTATAGCTCCCTTGGAGTTAGCACCACGCCAAAAGAATCCGATCAGGAAAAGTGCCAGTACAGGGGGAACTGCATAGGAAAGTACCTTCTGCAGATACTGGAATAAGGAACCAAAACTCTCAATTTGTGGTGCCCAAAGTACGGCAAGTATCATAAAGATAAAGGTGACCAGCTGACCTACACGCATTAACTGGTGCTGGTTTAGGCCCGGAAAAAACTTCCGCACAAAGTCCATGGTCACCAGCGTGGAAGCTGAATTAAGCGTGGAATCAATTTGTGACATTAGTGCAGCAACAAAACCTGCCAACACTAGCCCCAGGATACCAACAGGCAACAGCTCAAATAACAGAGTGGGATAAACCATATCTGCGCGCTCTAGCTCGGGGAAAATAACAATCGCCATAGTGCCAGGCAGAACCATGATAAACAGCACGGGAAGTTTGAGTAGACCGGCAAATAAGGCTCCCCAGCGGCCGTGATTAACATCTTTTGCACTGAGTACCCTTTGCACCATAAATTGGTTAGTACACCAGAAATAAAAGCCCAGCAAAGTGACTCCCGTAATTAGCCCCAACCAGGGTACGCTCGAATCACCAATGGGCCGTATCAGACTCAATTGTTCCTCGGAGACCTGGGATACAACATTTTCCCAACCTCCTGCGCGATCCAGGGCAAAAATACTGATCAGGATTGAACCAAATATCAGCAGCAGCGCCTGAATGGTGTCGGTATAGATAACCGCAGCCAAACCTCCACAGATGGTGTAGATACCCGCGATCACCGCCAAAATTGAAATCGTGGTCCAAATTGGTAATTCAGGAAATATCAATTTCATTACCAGGGCCCCTGCATAGAGGCTACCTGCAGTATCAACCACAATATTCAGGAAAATAGTCAATCCCGAAAAATAAGTGCGCGCGGTGCTGTTAAAGCGACGCTCAAGCATTTCCGGCATCGTGTAAATGCGCGAGCGAAGAATTGTGGGCAGATAGAAAACGGCAAAGAAAACCAGGATAACCGCCGCCATCCACTCATAGTTAAAGACCGCTATGCCAGTGCTGTAAGCATCTCCGGCTAAGCCGATCAAAGTGGTGCTCGATATATTGGAAGCGAACAGGGATAAGCCAATCAAGGGCCATACCATTTTCCTCCCAGCGAGGAAGTAATCCTCTGCAGTATCGTGGCGGCGACTTAGGAAGAGCCCAAGGGCGATGGTGAAAACGAAATAGACGACCAGAATGGTCGCATCGACTGGGTGGAGACCAAAATCGACCGGCATAACTTCCTCGTTCACTGCTAGCAGCGTATTTTTAGAATGATTTGCTTGAACTTGGCCGAAAATTAAATCACAGTGATTTAATTAAGTAAAGCCAAGCTTCAACAAACAAAAAAAGTTATATTAATCAATAGGTTATATAAACTCTGATCTTAGTACCAACGAAGTCAATAGACTAAGCAAGGGCTTTAAAGTTACACTTTTAACAATAGAACCGGACAATCAGTGGCCGGATCAGATCACGTTTCATCTCAGGGGGCACGGATGGGTAAAGGTAGCAATTCCAGTGGTTTACGCCGTTATAACGAGCGAGTGGTGCTTACGACCCTGCGGAAGACTGGCGCAGCCTCCAAGTCCGACCTAGCGCGCCAAACTGACCTCACCGCTCAGGCGGTTACCCGGATTGTCGATGATTTGGAAAGCGCAGGGCTGGTAATGCGAGAGGGGCGCCGACTGGGCGGCAAAGGCCAACCCTCGATTATGTACGTTATTAACCCTACTGGTGCTTACTCTGTCGGTATCAAGGTGGGACGGCGCAATATCGAGCTGCTACTAATGGATTTTGGTGGCACAGTACTAAAGAAGATTTGCCACGAGTTTGAATTCCCGGAGCCCGAATTTTTATTGGCAAAAATTGAATCGGGCCTCCAGGCACTTACTGATACCCTACCCGCTAAAGACAGAGGGAAACTAGTGGGCGTTGGTATCGCTATGCCCTGGTTTATCGGCGCCTGGACTGAAGAGCTCAATATGAGCGAGGAACTAGCGGCCCAGTGGAAAGAAATTAATTTTGCTGAAGAAGTTGCTCAGCGCACACATCTGCCGGTCTTCTTCGAGAACGACTGTTCCGCTGCTGCTGTTGCCGAATTGCAGTTTGGCAATGGCCAGGACATATCCAATTTTCTCTACGTTTATATCGGGACCTTTATCGGTGGAGGCCTGGTATTAAATGGCAGCCTGGAAACCGGCGTCCATGGCAATGCGGGCAATCTGGTTTCCCTGCCAGTGCCCCCCTCAAAACTTAGCAGTACCCCTGAAAATCAAGGGGCATTTGAGCTACTCCTCAATCGCGCTTCACTATTTGGGCTGCGCAGACATTTACGAGAGTGCGGCATCGAAATTACCAGCACTTCCGAACTTGAAACGGTAATGGACCAGGCCCGCCCTCAGATCCAGGAGTGGCTGGACGACTGTGCAGATGCGCTGGTTTATGCATTTCTATCGGCAAACAGCGTACTGGACCTGGAGGCTATTATTGTCGATGCGCATTTACCCCGCTTTTTATTAGACGAACTGGTCGAAATGATTTCTCGCAGGATAAAGCAGGTGGCGCCTTCAGGCGTATTTGCGCCCAAAATTGTCAGTGGAAAAATTGGAGTCGATGCCATCGCCACAGGCGGTGCGATTCTGCCTTTTTACTCAATTTTTGCACCGGATAAAACAGTTCTATTAAAGGGCGGCATACCAGGAAGAATATCTACCTGATTGCGCCTTAATTGGAACCCCAGAAAAGCATAAAAATAACTCTGGGCTCCTTAAGAATAATCAAAGCAATAACTCACCGGAAAATTTCCAATCAGCACTAATGAGGTAAATATCATGGCATTTAATCTCGATAATAAATGGGTATGGGATTTTTGGTTCGCGCAGGACGGCGACCAGTACCATGTATTTTACCTTCAAGCCGATAAATCACTGGGCGATCCTGAGCTGCGCCACTGGAATGTATCTGTCGGTCATGCCGTTTCTACGGACCTCATTCATTGGACAACGCTCCAGGATGCATTAAAACCCTCACCTCGAACTGCAACCGCCAGTGAGGAAGCTGCAGACTCTTACACTACCTGGACCGGCTGTGTACACAGAGAAGGCGATACCTGGTATATGTTTTATACCGGTACTAAATATTCAGAGAAAGGTCTGGTTCAGCGGGTCTGCCTGGCAACTTCCAAAGACTTATTACACTGGGAAAAACACCCCAACAACCCCCTGGTGGAATTAGATCCCAATTTCTACGATGGCCTGAACCTTGAATATTGGCACGATGCATCCTGGCGTGACCCATGGATCGTTAAAGACCCCTCGCAGAATCTCTACCATATGTATCTCACTGCGCGCTGTAACCAGGGCAGCCCTGATGGGCGTGGCGCAGTTGGCTATGCCAGTTCAACGGACTTAATTCACTGGAAAGTGGGGCAACCGGTATTGGCTCCCGGTTGGTATGGCGAAATGGAAGTACCGCAAATTGAATATATCCATGGCCGCTACTACTTATTCTGCTCAGTATCGACAAAGTTCCACAGCACTGCCCATCGACAATCCATGCAGGGCACACCACTGACTGGCACAAAATATTTTATCGCCGATGATCTGAATGGCCCATACGAAGTGGTTGGAGATGGCTTTATCGGCGCAGACCAGCAGGGATCACTCTATTCCGGCCGGGTTATCCAGGGGCCGGACCAACAATGGTATCTGCTGGCTTTTAATCGGGACGATGCAGAGGGCAACTTTATCGGCGGTATCTGCGACCCCAAGCGCATCGAGTTTATGGACGATGGACAACTGGAATTGGCCAAAGACTAGCAGGCAGGAGTCGCAACCAAATCCTTAGGTAGATGCTCACCAGAAGCATCTACTGCCCCGTATCCCCTTCTCCCGCAACCAGTGCTACTTAGAAAGACAAGCAGCACTGTCACCAAAAGCAAAGATCGATACCGCGAAAATCACTACTTCCCCTTGGTTTACTTATCTATTTGCTGATTCCACTGCGTAAATTCCGCAAATTTTCGTGTTGCCTTTATTAAATCACAGTGATTTAATAAATGTGTTCGCGGGGAGAGGTCCCACCCATGCGGTAACAGGAAGAGAGTCTCGAGCCCGCAGAGAACGGGCCGTGAAAAATCTAATAACCATAAGAGATGATTGAGGAGAGCGCCGTGATTGCAGAGGGCTTCCAAGCAGGTTCAGAGACACAGAAACACTTTAAACCACACTCCATAGCCCTGGCAGTTGCCATGGCCTCCAGCGTAGCGGTACCGGCAACAGCTGAGGAAATGCCGGAAATTGAAGAGGTGATGGTTACCGCAACCGCCCGACCGGTTACCAAGATGGAATCCAGCGTATCCGTTAGTGCACTGGACACTGAGGAAATGGCGAAGTACGCCCCGCGCTCTACCGCAGAGCTGTTCCGCAGCTTACCCGGTATTCGGGCGGAATCCTCCGGTGGCGGCGGCAATGCAAATATCACCGTTAGGGGTATTCCCCTGGCAACTGGCGGCTCCAAATATATGCAAATCCAGGAAGACGGATTGCCTGTATTAGAATACGGCGATATTAATTTCGGTAACACTGACAACTTTGTTCGCACCGACTCCTCTCTCGCACGTATAGAAAGCGTACGCGGCGGCTCTGCCTCCACCTTTGCCAGTAATTCCCCTGGCGGTGTGATCAATATGATCAGCAATACCGGCGAAGAAGAAGGTGGTAATGTAGGACTTTCGTTTGGTGCGGACTACGATGAGTCCCGCCTGGACTTTGGCTATGGCCACCACTTGAATGACACTTTGCGATTCTATGTCGGCGGATTTTTAAGAGAGGGAGAAGGCATCCGCGAGACCGGCTTTGATGGGGATTCCGGCGGCCAACTCAAGGCCAACCTCACCAAAGAGTTTGATAACGGTTATGTCCGCCTCTATTACAAACATCTCGATGACCGGTTAACAACTTATCTTCCTGGCCCTGTAACCTATAAGGGCGATGGTGAATTCGGCACGGTTGCCAACTTCGATGCCAGCAGCCAAACCCTACATTCCGATAATTATCGATACATTTCCACTTTTGATGCCTACGGCAATCCGGTAACCCGCGACTTATCCGACGGTATCGAATCTCTGGTGGAAGCCTATGGCTTTGAAACCAAATTCGAATTTAATGATGGCTGGACTGTTACCGACAAATTCAGAATTTCTGATGTTAGCGGCAGCTTTATTTCCCCCTTTACCGATACTTTCGGCGATTACGGACCACAATCCACACAGGATATGGCTGATACCATTTGTGCAAATGCCGTAGGCAGTAGCGGAGAGGCCATAGACTGTAGCGCCGGCACAACGGTGACTTATGCCAATGGTGAAGAGGCCGAAGGCCTCGCCTATGTCGACCTGCTCTTTGATACAGAAATACACGATTTGGGTCTGATAGTTAACGACTTTAAAGTCGATAAATTAATTGGCGATAATATTGTTGTTTCCGGTGGGTTCTATTACTCCAACCAAAATATCAAAACCAGCTGGAATAGTTGGAATGCCCTAGTTCAAACTGTTGACGGCAGCAATTCTGAAAACCTCACCATAACTGCCAATGCCAACGGAGATGTACTGGTAGATGATGGGGTCTGGTCTGCAAGCTTTCTTTCCTGGGCCTGGGACCTGGAATATGAAACTTATGCACCCTATATGAATGTGGCGATCGACATCGGCGACTTTACCTTCGATGTCAGCGCCCGCCACGATATGGTCAACGCCAAAGGCTCCCTGGTTTCCAGCTGCTGCGGTGGTGATACAGACTACGATCTGAATGGCGATGGTATTATCAGCGATGTGGAAAGTGCTAGCGCTTCCGATGCCTTTGGATTCACCGGCGGCGTCATCACAATGGCCAATGGATCCACCCAGCTCGTTGACTACGATGCAGACAACACCTCTTTCTCTCTCGGTGGAAATTATATTCTCAACGACAGCATGGCTATTTTTGCCCGCTACAGCGAGGGTGGCCGAGCAATTGCCGATCGGCTCCTGCAAATTAGCGGCGCCCTCAACAGTGACGGAAGCCTAACCGACACCACCGATGGCTTCGACTCTGTGGACCAGCTGGAAATTGGATACAAACTCTCAACCGGCGATCTGGATTTCTTTGCAACTTACTTCAATACGGTCACTGAAGAGACCAACGCAGAAATCACTAGCGGCTTAACGTTTGTACGCGAGTATGAAGCCCAAGGAATCGAGCTGGAAGCAGCCTACAGTTATGGAGACTTTTCCGTAAATGGAAACCTCACCTGGACCGACGCCGAAATTTCAAAAGATGCCAACGACAGTTCTGTCGTAGGTAATACGCCGCGCCGCCAAGCTGATTTCATTTACACGATTACACCGCAATATAACTTTGGCGATGACTTTACATTTGGTGCAAGCCTCCAAGGGTCTACAGAATATTTTGTTTCTGACTCCAACCAGTTGAAACAGGAAGGTTATGTCCTGGTCAATCTGTTTGGTTCTTATTACCTGACAGAGGACCTTACCGTTTCCTTTAATGTAAACAACCTCACCGATGAATTTGTTGTTACCGAAGTTGAAGAGTCTTACGCAGAAGTTGGAGACATAGTACGCGGACGGGCTATCAGTGGCCGCTCCACAAGTGTCAGTTTCAATTACGCTTTTTGATCGTTGTTCTTCCCTACTCTAGTAAGTGGTTTGCAGTTCTGCCCATAGCTTTGCAAACCCCGAGCGTCTGGCCCCCACCGGCGCTCGGTTTTTTTCTTTCAGAAACAATATAACCAGCTATAAACTATCAGTAGTGTAATTTCAGCAACCATCAACTGATAATACGAATAACTTATGTAACCCGGGGAGCGGATTAGGATGGAAATGCAAGGCAATGCGGTAGATACCTTGCTCGGCGGAATTGAAGCCGGTGGTACCAAATTTAACTGTGTGGTAGCTGCTGGGATTAATGACATCCGTGAGCGAGCCAGCTTCCCAACCACCGATCCAGAACATACGCTATCCAAGGTCGCTCAGTTTTTTCACGAAAGCAGTCAGCGCCACGGCACTGTTTCTGCGCTGGGCATAGCCAGCTTTGGCCCGGTAAACCTGGACCCAGAATCCGCCTACTATGGCTATATCACCCAAACACCTAAAGCTGGCTGGTCCAATACCAATATGGCTGGCTACTTCAGCCAAGCCCTGTCGGTACCAGTTGCTTTCGATACAGATGTTAATGGCGCCGCCCTTGGAGAGCACCTCTGCGGCGCCGCTACAGATGTAAAGAACTTTGTCTACGTCACCATCGGTACCGGCATCGGCGCCGGCATTATGATCGACGGGCAGCTGATCAATGGATCTATGCACCCGGAAATTGGGCATATGTTGATGCCTAGAGACAGCCAAAAGGATTCTTTTAAAGGCAACTGCCCATTTCATAACAACTGCCTTGAAGGACTGGCCTCAGGTCCTGCGATAGAGGAGCGTTGGGGACTGCGTGGCCAACACCTCGAACAACACCACCCGGCCTGGGACCTGGAGGCGGAGTATCTGGCCACTATGTGTGTCAACCTTACCAGCTGCTATTCCCCACAGCGGATCATACTGGGGGGTGGAGTGATGATACAGGCGCACCTATTCAACCGTGTAAGACAAAAATTCCTAGCCTTAGCCGGTGGTTACTTTCCTCAAGTCTCAGAAAGTAATATTGAACGGTATATCGTTGCACCAAAACTAGTGGGAAGATCCGGTGAAGTCGGCTCCCTACGGATGGCCCAGCACCTATACAACACTAAAAACGTCATTGCCTGAGCCAGGGAGGGGACATCCCCTTCCCGCCCATCCTCTTCTCAGTGGGCGTGGTTCCCAAGTGCAATATCCCTATTTCTGTGATTACGACCACTTCTTGAGCAAAAACTTGCGATGAAGAGTGATTCCTGCGGCAGTAACCCCCTCCCCAGCTAGCGATTCCCTTTACCTATCTGTTAGGCTTCCATATAGATACCTCTAGTAAGCAGGGCGATAACAGGTAAGTTTCAGCGCCCCTCAGGGATAGCAATGAAAATAATTAGATTATTAGTGATAGGTATTCTTAGTACCTGTTGCCAGCTGGCAGCAGCCGGCAGTGCCGAACCCACAACTTTCACCCGCCCGGGGATACTGTCCTACAACTTTTACTCTGATTTACTAGAGCGTGAGTACGTTATCGACATAATGCTGCCTCTCTCGTACACCCCGGAAAACACCGATCGCTATCCAGTCATTTATATGACCGATGGCTTTCTGCATTTTCCTATGACAGCTCCTAACCTTCTTCAGGAACAGGTTCCCGATGAGTTTGGCAATGTCAAAATGCCCCCTGTAATTCTGGTAGGTATCTCCCACGCTTTTGACAGCCCGAATTTCGCCCAGCGAGTAATGGATTTCACCCCCGTGCCTGGTGTGATCAAAGGTGCTGAACTAGGTGGCGGCGCCGATCACTTTCTTGAGTTTATCGAAGAGGAACTCAAACCCTTTATCAATAATAATTTTAAAGGTAACGAAGAAGACGAAACCCTAGTGGGCCATTCCCTGGGTGGGCTTCTGGCTCTCCATGCACTTTTTAACCACACCAATAGCTTTGACCGATATATCATTGGAAGCCCCAGTATTTGGTGGGCCGATAAGCAAATTTTAGATAGTGAATTGGCCTATGCAGAACGCAATGCCGATTTAGGAAAAAGTGTGTATTTATTTATTGGTGGTGAGGAGACTTGCAGTGAAATCGACTCAGTTTGCGCAGTAAAAGACTTCTCTCAACTAGTAAAAAGACTGAAGTCCCGTAACTACAATAGCCTTACTCTAAGAAAACGTGTATTTGATAACGAGAATCACGGTAGTGTTGTTAATCCAGGCTATGATCGAGGGATAGAGAAAGCCTTTAAAGCAAAGCTTACTCCCAGAAAATACTCCTTTTAAACAATGAATTCAAATTCACTTAACTGAGGGTTTTCAGAGACATCTAGTTATAATCAAGTACCAGTCTCTCAAACATGCAAGTCGACTTATCTTAAGAAGCACTTCTAGCCGCTCGCCACTTAATATGATTCCAATAGGTGGTCTGAAGCTTTTAAGAGGCACCTTAAGTAAAAGGGCTTGCAGTCAAGAATACTATGTAAAAACGTAGATATTTTTTAGGCTGATACAGTACACACACCGTTACTTGTGACTTACAGTATCTCTGGAAGCATGAGCAACAACACATCAGGCTCATCAACTAATCTCACTTAAAGATAAGCTATTACATCGTCAATGATTAAAAATAGGAATAACCCTAAATTCTCGTCAAAACAATAAAACGCATGGGGTTCTCAACCCACAATATACTCTAAAAACCTTCCTCAGTTAGCTTTGAGGGCCACGCCCTAAAGCAAACCCTCAAAACTTAAACCTTACCGAAATACTAAGGCCCTTTTCTCTGCCCAGCTATCAGACAAGGGATATACACCTATAGAGAGTACACATTCAACCAACCTGAATGATTCATAAATGCAAAATAGGTAATCAACAGATAATGCAAAGCCGCAAGGACCATAACAATTTTTATATTCATGGTTACAGTGGCCTCTGTGGTTCGAGCTGCCATAAAGCCTCCCCAAAACATGCGCAAAGGTATGAAAACAAAACTCGTCGCTATATATGCCAGGTCAAATGGAATAGCAGAAAACAGATACAACAAGGAAGCCTGTTCTGCGGCAACTGTAAAAAAAAGATATCCCGCAAGCAGCTGGGCTTTACGGTATAGCCCGCCTTGTTCCTGCTTGGTAAAGTCCAAACAATATCGCCAGGGGAATAATAATAAAGAACATATTAAAAACAACCCAATAATTCAGTTGTTTTATAAGCGTGACTAGCTGATAAAAATAGATAAGGGAAGAGCGGGAACGTATCCCCGCTCCAAAGCTAAGCTTTTCTCAGGCGGCGTAAATGCTCGTCATGGGTCTTACGCATATTAATTACATAAGTGCGACTTAATCGATCGTGCAGGAATTTGCTCCCTAAAAAGAAATTGATAATCCATGTTACAAGCCCAAATGCACTAGTGATTGCAAAACTCACAGTCCTCCAAAGCCCTCGCAAGTATCCTATCCGCTCGAATTTTTGACTGGTTACCCGATAGCCCATTATATACTTGCCTGGTGTTGCCTGAAGTTTTGAACACTCAAACATCCAAGCAAATACCAAGTAGGCCCCCAAACAAAAAGGGATTACTTTTGCGGCTGCTATAGCTTCCGGCAAATCAAAGAGCTTCATCATCGCAGCTGTAGCCGGAGAACCTACAGCCATATAAGTCATGACCAAGTCTAAAAAAAGTGCAACACTTCTAGGCAGGAAATCCCCAAAATAATACTTTTCATAGCGCTCTTCAAATTCAGCCTCACTTTGTGCCTCTACCTTGCCCCCGCCACGAAGCCCTTGCAAAGGATCAATACGGGACTCATGGGTTTCCAAGCTATTAAATATGCTATTGCACAACTTCTCGTCAAGTGCTTGGTAGAGGTAAGACGAATTCCCTCGCCAATCGAACAACTGGTCACAGTACTGCAGGATGTTCGGCGTTACTTGCGGGCGAAACCTTGCGGACTTCCCCCCCTCTACAGCATTTTGATTAAATTGGGCAAAGCGTTCAAATACAGAAAGACCTAAGTTCCAATTATACTCCTCATCCAGCATATAGGGACTCTTGGTGAGAAAGCCCCAACTTTTCTCCAAGCTCATTTCCAAGTGATTATTGAGCATCTCATCCACTTGCTTAAGCACCCGCCGAAACTCTTCGATACGCAAATCTCTATCCGGATCTTGCGCTTCCCGAGATTCACTTGGCTGCGTATCAGGGGATACACCTTCGCTCTGTTCCAAGGAGTCAGAAGCGCCCTCTTGTTTTACTGGGAGTTCCTCAGCTTCAAGCGGAGTTGACGCTTCATCAGCGGAAGACCGCACTTCTGCTTCCTGCACCCCTTCTAGTACAGCTACTCTTTCACTATTAACCTTCTCATGGTTTGTATTTTCTGTCTGCCCAAGTGAAGGAGTTTCCAAGGAGACTTCAGTATGCCCAGCAACTTCCTCTTGCAATTGCTCAGCCAGTTTCAGTGCTTGCTTATAAGCCGCATGAAGTGCCTGGAATTCTTCCGGTTTTTCATCCGGGCGGGTTTGCTTTAGTTTTTTTGCATAAGCACGCTTAATCGCGCGAGCATCAGTGATGGGGTTAATTTCAAGAATGGCCCAGGGATTCATCAAATCCAGTCCTCGCCATCCAAGCGATCCAGAATTTCACTAACCTCAGTTCGAGCCTTAATAATTTCTGTAGGGTTTTGCCTTTCTAGGACGCTATCAAACGATGACAGTAACTGAGCTATATACTCACGCTGCTCGCCCAGACTGGATTCATACAAGCGCTCACCACGAGCAATAATTGCTTGGTTTTTCTCATCTTCACGAGGGTGGAATTTCAGTTTTGCCAATTTTTGCAGGGCTTCAGCCTTTTGTACATCGGAGAGAGCCCCCGGCGTAAACTCAATTAACTTGTTGAAAGTTTTACCCGTGGATACCACGGTCACATCCACTTCTAAAAGTCCATTCATATCGTAGGTATAGCGAATATCTGCCGATTCTTCCCCTTTAGGCTTTTTCGGCACAGGAACTGTCATCTCACCCAGGTACACATTTTTAGCTACCAAGCGATTCTCTCCCTGGTATACGTCTACACAAAGTTGGGTTTGATCATCCCGAGCAGTCCAAACCCGCCTTACAACACTAACTGGCACAACGGTATTGCGCTCAATAATAGGCATAAAGTAAGCACCGAGCTGCGGATTATCTTCATTGATAACACCCGTCCCCAAGGTGTAAGGGCATACATCAGTCAGGACAATATCATCCAGTGCCGAGTTCTTTTCTTTTAAGCCAGCCTGAATAGCTGCTCCCATCGCAACGACAGTGTCCGGGTCCAAATGACAGGCTGGCAGACGGCCAAACATTCGACCAACCATTGAACGAAACTGGGCCATGCGCGTCGAACCGCCAACCAATACCACCTCATCAATTTTCTGTGGGGGCAAATCTGCATCGCGCATTGCCCGCTCAATTGGCCGTTTCGCTCTTAACAACAGAGGGGTGCTGAGTTTTTCAAACCACTCTGGGGTCACCTGGAATTGCAGGGAGCGCCCATCAAGTTGTAATTCAAGTTTTTGCTCAGGCTGCTGGCTGACTCGACGTTTGGCGCTTTCCATTTGCATATATAAGTTTTGCAAATCGCGAGGGCTTAATGCCTCTTTCTTAATATCAAACTCAGCCAGGACATCATCGATCATTGCCTCAACGAAATCCTCTCCACCGAGGAAGTTGTCTCCGGCACTAGCATGAACTTCCATAATGCCATCAAAAAATTCCAGGATGGAAACATCGAAGGTGCCACCCCCAAGATCTAAAATAAGGAAGTTTCCTTCGCGCTTGTCATGTAAACCGTAAGCAATGGCAGCCGAAGTTGGCTCGTTAATAAGGCGCTCTACTTTTAATCCCGCAAGCTCTCCTGCCAACTTGGTGGCATGGCGCTGATTATCATTAAAATAAGCTGGGACACTGATTACCGCTTCGGTTACCTCTTCACCAAGAAAAGTTTCAGCATCTTCTTTGAGCGCACGTAAGATTAACGAGGAGAGTTCCGTTGCACTAAATTTTTGCTTCCCCAGGGAAACTTTGTGGTCAGTGCCCATCAAGCGCTTAAACGCAGCCACAGTGGTACTACTGTGATTAATAAGACGTTCTTTAGCCGTTTTGCCGACTAGCAGTGTGCCAGAATCATCAAGCCCCACAACTGACGGGGTCAAAATTTCACCCAAACGGTTGGGAATTAGTTTTACCCCTTCATCAGTCAGTACCCCGCAAGCACTATTTGTGGTTCCCAAGTCGATACCAATAATGGCCATATTTCCCCTACCTACCCTTGGATTCGAATTGCAAAAACGATCGAATCTATAGAATTTTTAAGACATTAGTTTTAGCTATATTTATGGCGCATTATTCTAAGCGGCCTTGACCACAAATTGCCAGATAAGACACCGCTATAACACAATATCAGGGGATAGGTACTCACAAAGTGAGGCGTGATTAAGCGGTTAGTTGTGGCCCAAAGGGCTGGGCCACGAAAAGATAAATATAAAAATTAGGGAGCGCGACGTTCTATATTCCAGCTTTCCTTTTCTTTACGGCGATAAATAAAACGATCGTGCAATCTATTTTCACCCCCTTGCCAAAATTCAACCGCATTGGGCACCACACAGTAGCCGCCCCAAAATTCTGGCAATGGAATTGTTTTACCGGCAAAGCGAGCCTTTTCTTTATCAAACTGCTGCTCCAGTTCCTCCCTGGACGAAAGCGGCCGGCTCTGGTGCGAGGCCCATGCGGCCAACTGGCTATCCAGGGGGCGCGACTGGAAATAGGCCTCTGCCTGCTCGCGGGAAACGGGCTCCACCTTCCCATAAACAATCACCTGCCGCTCGAGACGGCACCAGGGAAACAACAGCGACACCTGAGGGTTAACGGCCATATCTCGGGCCTTGTCACTCTGTAAATTGGTATAGAAAACGAAACCCTTCTCATCGAAGCCTTTCAGCAAAACAATACGCTGCGAGGGGTGCCCGTCCGCGTTAGTGGTGGCAAGACACATGGCGCTGGCATCAACTAATTCTGCTTCAACAGCTTCTGCAAGCCACTTGCGAAACTGCTCCACGGGGGTCGGCTTCAATTCAGAGCGCCTTAAACCACCCATTTGGTATTCCCGACGCCATTGATCGATTTCCATGGTGATACTTCCTCGGTTGTTCTAGCTCAAAGTTTATTCAGCGAAGTGCCGGAAGGCTATTGTGCGGCAGCCACCTCGTCAAATTCCTCAAAATCTACTGGCAGGCAAAGTAACCCAAACGTACAAAGTTTCCTGCCGCAGTGCCGGGTGAATCTCAATTTTCCTGCGATATTGCCTGTGAAGGTGCAGACTCTGCGGGTGCTTGCACGGCTTTTGGTGGGCCGCTAGGCTCACTGCATTTTTACACGAATAAGGAAAATGGTGCTTATGTCCTCTGCGCCCACATGCGCCCAGGTGCTGATGCGCCTGCTGCGCGAATACCAGGTAGAAAAAGTTTTCGGGATTCCCGGCGTACATACCATTGAACTGTATCGCGGCCTGCCCGGTAGCGACTTGATGCATATCACGCCAAGGCATGAGCAGGGCGCCGCCTTTATGGCAGACGGCTATGCCCGCGCCAGCGGCAAACCCGGTGTCTGTTTCTTGATCACTGGGCCGGGGCTGACCAACGCAGCCACTGCGATGGCGCAAGCTTACTCAGACTCAATTCCTATGCTGGTTATTTCCGCCGTCAATCGCCGGGAAGACCTTGGCATGGGCCGTGGGCGCCTGCATGAGCTACCCCGCCAAAGCGATGCCAGTCGAGGCTTCTGTATCTGGCAGCACACCCTGACCCAGGCAGAACAATTACCGGAAGTGATGGCACGGGCATTCCAGCTGTTGCAGTCCAGCCGCCCCGGCCCTGTCCATATCGAAATCCCTATCGATTTATTCCCGGCGCCTATGTCCGGCAATCTGGACGATTACCGCGCGGCACCCAATGCCATGGTACCGGCAGCCAACGCGACAGCTATCGCGACTGCTTCCCAATGGCTGCAAGCTGCCGAACGCCCGGTGATTCTCCTGGGCGGTGGCGCGCAATCTGCTGGAGAAGCGGCAACACAGGTATCAGAAAAAATTGCAGCTCCAGTCTTCCTGTCTCTGGCCGCCAAAGGCGTTGTCGATGAAAGACTTCCTCTGTGTGGCGGAGCCAATCTCAGTTTTGATTGCGTGCGTGAGCGAGTAGAAGCTGCCGATGTGGTCTTGGCCGTTGGCACAGAGCTTTCGGAAACCGATCGCAATCTGGTAAGAGAGGATTACGCTTTCTCCGGCAAACTAATCCGTATCGACATTGATCCGGCTCAACTGGTAAGCAATGCCCAGCCGGACCTGGCCATCTGTGCCGATGCAACAGAAAGCCTTCAGCAGTTAAGCGAAGCCCTGGTTCAGTGCGAAGAGAGCTCAAAACAGCGCGCAGAAGAGGAAGTTTCACAATTAATCGGTAACTGCCGCAAAGAATGGTGGGAAGGTTCAGAGGAGCGCTTCCCTTGGGTTGAAGCTCTGCGCGAAGCCCTGCCCGATGAGGGAATTCTGGTTACCGACTCCACACAACTGGCCTATAACACTAACCACGCCTTGCCGCTGTACCACCCTCGCAGCCATATTACCTGCACCACCGGTTACGGCACGCTGGGCTTTGCCCTGCCCGCCTCGATCGGGGCCAAGTTATCCAGCGAGCGGGATGTAGTTGCCTTGATCGGCGATGGTGGCCTGATGTTTACTCTCGGTGAGCTGGCCGTTGCAGTAGAACAGCAACTGCCCCTGCCAATACTGGTTTGGAATAACAGCGGGTATGGAGAGATTCGCGACTTTATGGATGCCGCAGAAGTACCTCAAGAAGGTGTTAATCTTCGCACTCCGGATTTTGTCGCACTGGCAAAATCTTTTGGCGCTGAAGGTTGCCGCATCGACAAACCACAGCAATTAGCTACGGCAGTCGCAGAAGCCCTGCAACGCAAAACACCAACAATTATCGAAATCACCGCCCCTTGAACTGGCGCGAAGCAAACGGAAGCGTGACATGACAGATTTCAGCAAGCTGCATACCGACAAACTGTTTATCAATGGTGAGTGGCGCGAGCCCCTCGGCACCAGTTCCCATCCTGTGATTAACCCCGCCACTGAAGAAATGATTTGCCAGGTGGTGGAAGGCTCTGCTGAGGATGTGGATATTGCCGTTGCCGCTGCCCGCAGCGCCTTTCGCAAGTGGCGCCATACCAGCGCAGATCAGCGCTCAGCACTGCTAAATGCCATTGCTGACGGTATGGAAGAACGCAAGGAAGACTTGATCCAGGCGATCTCACAAACCCTGGGTTGCCCCGCCCATATCACCCGTTGGCTGCATGTGGATGGCCCTATCTACGCCATGCGTTACTACGCCGGTCGCACTTCAATCATGGAAGAGACCGAAAAGGCGGCCCACTCGGTATTAATCCGGGAGCCGATTGGCGTGTGTGGCTTTATTACACCCTGGAATTACCCTCTGCACCAATTTGTCGGCAAAGTAGCGCCAGCCCTCGCAGCGGGCTGCACCATGATTACCAAGCCTTCGGAAACCACTCCGCTGCAGGATTTCGTCATGGCGGAGATTATCCAAACAGCCGGTGTTCCTGCGGGCGTATTTAACCTGATCCCCGGTGCTGGCTCAGTCGTCGGTGCAGAGCTGTCATCGCACCCGGGAATCGATATGGTGTCCTTTACCGGCTCCACCCGTGCAGGCGTTGAAGTTGCCAAGGCTGCCGCGCCCACAGTTAAAAGGGTAACCCAGGAGCTGGGTGGCAAATCGCCTCTGATTATCACCCCGGACGCGGATCTTAAAGCAGCAGTTCGCTGGGGCTGCGAAGATGTATTCATCAACAGCGGCCAAACCTGCACCGCACTCACCCGTATGCTGGTTCCCGCTGAGCACTATGAAGAGGCAGTGGAAGTTGCCAAGCAGGTGGCTGAAGAAGTGGCCATGGGCACCGATGCCAATGCCTTTATGGGCCCCCTATCTTCCGCTCGCCAACTGGAAATCGTGCGCGGCTACATCAAGAAAGGGATCGAAGAAGGTGCCCGCCTTGTGACTGGCGGCCTCGATCTGCCCACCGAGCTGGATAAAGGCTTCTATGTGAAACCCACGGTATTTGCCGACGTTCACAACGATATGGCCATTGCCCGGGAAGAAATCTTTGGCCCGGTGACCTGCCTGATCCCCTACAAGGATATGGATGAAGCTGTCGCCATTGCCAATGACACCGAATACGGTCTGTCCAGTGGCGTATGGGCTAAAGACGCCGAAAGCGCCATGCCTATCGTTCGTCGCATTGAAGCGGGCCTGTGCTTTGTCAACGGCGGTGAGTTTAACTACGACGCCCCCTTCGGCGGTTACAAGCGGTCCGGCAACGGACGCGAGTTTGGTGAGGCCGGTCTCGGTGAGTTTATCGAACTGAAATCCGTGCAGCTTCCCGCATAAACTTCTGCACCGCCCTCTAATGGGGGCGGTACTGTTGACTGCTAATCCCCTCCCCGTTATCTTTGCTCGCACATCACGAGAGTGGCTGACGCCAACGCCAACCTGCCGACCGGGGCAAGGTGGTTCTCTCTCTGCGGCACACAAGGCCTGCGGGGAGGATGGGGCTCTACCAGAGCAAACCAACCGGATTAGCGAACATCACTTCGCCGCTTCCACGTCAGTCCTCCATAGTTTTACCATTGGAGGGACCATGTCCGAATCACCGTTTTCCAGTAAAGACATTATCGAAATTCAAATTGCCAGCCAAAGAAGCCACACGGCAGTACGCGCGGTGAGAAGAGGTGATCGTCAGTTGTTGTGGCAACTACTGTTCGACACTGCCGAAGAGGCATTAAAATTTGCCACCAGTTGCCGCGCCAGTGAGCACCCTATTTCGGCCCATGAGGCCTGCGAACTGGCGGGATAAAGTAGAACCAACAGGCGCCGCGAGCTCGCGCCCGTTACCCTGTGCCAAGAGCACCCGACAGGAGCTAAAAACAATACCATGTCAAAGCCAGAACAATTCTTTGAGCACCTGCGCAGCGAACTCAAACAGATCGATGCAGACGGCCTGTACAAACGCGAGCGGATTATTACCTCCCAGCAGGCCGCTGAGATCCAGGTGAACAACGACACCCAGGTACTGAATTTTTGTGCGAACAACTACCTGGGCCTGGCCAACCACCCGGACTTGATTGAAGCGGCCAAACAGGGGCTCGAACAATACGGCTTCGGCATGGCATCGGTGCGCTTTATATGCGGCACCCAGGACATTCACAAAGCGCTGGAATCGCGCCTTTCTGAGTTCCTGCAAACCGAAGACACCATTCTTTACACCTCCTGCTTCGACGCCAATGGCGGCCTGTTTGAAACACTGCTGGGCCCGGAAGATGCCATCATCTCCGACTCCCTCAACCACGCCTCCATCATCGACGGCGTGCGCCTGTGTAAAGCCAAGCGCTACCGTTACGCCAACAACGATATGGCGGAACTGGAGAAGCAGCTACAGGCCGCAGACGCCGCTGGCGCCAAGACCAAACTGATCGCCACTGACGGCGTTTTCTCTATGGACGGAGTTATCGCCAACCTCAAAGCCGTTTGCGATTTGGCCGACCAGTACAATGCCCTGGTAATGGTGGACGACTCCCACGCAGTGGGCTTCCTCGGTGACCACGGCCGCGGCACCCATGAATACTGCGATGTGATTGACCGCGTCGATATTATTACCGGCACCCTGGGCAAGGCCCTGGGCGGCGCTTCCGGCGGCTTTACTTCTGGCCGCAAGGAAATTATCGACATGCTGCGCCAGCGCTCGCGCCCCTATCTGTTCTCCAACTCCGTAGCCCCGGCGATCGTCACCGCCTCCCTGAGAGTGTTGGATATGCTGACTGAAGGCGGCGAGCTGCGTGAACAGCTGCGCGACAACTCCGCATACTTCCGCAAGCGCATGTCCGAAGCCGGCTTTACCCTGGCTGGTGCCGACCACCCAATCATCCCGGTGATGATTGGCGATGCTGCGCTGGCGCAGAAAATGGCTGACAAGATGCTGGAGCGCGGCATCTACGTAGTGGGCTTCTTCTATCCAGTAGTGCCCAAGGGCCAGGCCCGCATCCGCACCCAGATGTCCGCCGCCCACACCCGCGAGCAGCTCGACCAGTGTATCGATGCCTTCATTGAAGTTGGCCGCGAACTGAATATTATCTAAACCAAACAGCGGTGCTGATACGGTAATTCTCACAAGGAATTCACCGGAGCGGCACCGCGCCCTGCCATTTGTAGTTTTAAAAACAATGAAAGCACTATCAAAGCTGAAATCTGAAGTGGGAATCTGGCTTACCGATGTGGAAATCCCCACACCGGGCCACAACGACCTGCTGATCAAGATTCACAAAACCGCAATTTGCGGTACCGACATGCATATCTACAACTGGGATGAATGGTCTCAAAAAACTATTCCTATCCCTATGGTGGTAGGCCACGAATATGTGGGTGAAGTCGTCGGTATGGGGCAGGAAGTTGCAGGTTTCCAGGTGGGCGACCGTGTTTCCGGTGAAGGCCATATTACCTGCGGCCACTGTCGCAACTGTCGCGCCGGCCGCCGCCACTTGTGCCGCAACACTTATGGTGTCGGTGTAGACCGTCCCGGAGCTTTTGCAGAGTATCTGGTAATCCCCGCGCTCAATGCCTTCAAGATCCCGGATAATATTTCTGACGATCTCGCCTCTATTTTCGATCCCCTCGGTAATGCGGTACACACGGCCCTGTCTTTCGACCTGGTGGGCGAAGATGTACTGATTACCGGCGCCGGCCCTATCGGTATTATGGCCGCAGCAGTCGCCAAACATGTTGGCGCACGCCATGTAGTTATCACCGATATCAATGAATACCGCCTGGACCTGGCACGCAAGATGGGCGCTACCCGCGCCGTAAACGTTGCCAAGGAAAACCTCAGCGATGTGATGAACGAGCTGGGAATGAGCGAAGGCTTTGATGTTGGCCTGGAGATGTCCGGCGTACCCGTCGCCTTCCGCGATATGATCGCCGCAATGAACCACGGGGGCAAAATTGCCATGCTCGGTATCCCCGCAGGTGAAATGGCGATCGACTGGGGGCAGGTTATTTTTAAAGGCCTGATGATCAAAGGTATTTACGGCCGTGAGATGTTTGAGACCTGGTACAAAATGGCCAGCCTGATTCAATCCGGCCTGGATTTAACCCCAATTATTACTCACCAGTTTTCGATCGATGACTTCCAACAAGGCTTCGATACCATGGGATCTGGTGAATCCGGTAAGGTTATCCTGAACTGGAAATAAGTCCCAATGGCTGCGGGATTGCCCGCAGCCATTCTCCCTGCCCTCAATTTACCACTCCCCCTGCCCCAAAATATTCTTGCTTTGCCTGCCTGTTTCAACACTTTCGCAGTTGCTGCAGCTTAAATAGTTAACGACTGAAATAGATCTTCTATAACTTCGATTATTTTTTTAAAATCCTGGATCATTAGGTTCCAGCCCACCTAACACGCGATTCATTCAGCATCCCTGAAGCCTCTTTTTTACTGTACATCTTTATATTTATAGCGCCTGAACCTGGTACGATTGGACCGGATCGCTACCGCACTCTACTGCTGCAGTAGGTCTTCCGGTTTTTAGTCCAATTGATTCCAAGATAACAATCAGGATAATAAAGATCATATTTACCGCGGCACAAATGTTAAAAGTAAGAACATGAAACTTTATTTAACTTTGGCATTACTTCTTTTTACACCATTTGTCATAGCAGATGAAAACCTCTTCTATGTGGGAACTTGGCAATCAAATGAAAAAAAGACTTTAGCCAGCATGAACAACGTGGAGGACATACCCGAGAAAACCCAAATGCTCTTCCGCTCCAATTTCTTTGGGCGTCTCGTGAATGTAGTTCGAGCAGATTCGTTTACAACTTACATCATAGGGGAAAAGCCTGAGGTATTGACATTTTCACCACATACGATTGAAGTATTGAGTGCCGATACGATTCGTATCACATATTACGACGAACTCTTCACTTCTGATGAGACACGGATTTTAAAATACGAAAATAACTGCTACTCATTGCCAGTAACAAAATGGGAGTTTAGAGAATATTTTTGTCGTGTTGAATAAGACTCGCAACAAGCAGAAGTATACTCGCGTACTTCGAGTAATCGATCTCAGCTTCACCCCCCATACTTTGGGAAGTTACACTTAGAGAGACTCTGAATAACTCCATAATACCCCTGCGGATCTTGAAGGCTGCAGACGTTAGGCACAGTTCACCGAAAATGACCTGGTTGAAACGCAGCAGCTGTGGCATTCAACCCCCACTCTTCAGGGCCTACAGATTTGTTAAGAGGCTCCATGAGTAGTCACCCAGTATGGTCAAATACAGGAAGTTTCGAACGATGTTCCCATTTAAGAAATTCTGCTTATCGATTTATAGATTATTATTTGAGCAAACATGGTAAATTACTCCGCATCTAATTTTTTACAAATAGCCTTTATCACCCTATCGATTCTAGGTATTGCATTACTTTGGGCGCACACCCGTTTTACAGCAATGCGATACTTGTTAGGCGCCACTGCATTATTGATGACATTTAATTTTGTAGAAGAAACGAAAGTGGTTAATCTTGACTATTTAATCACGCCTTCATTCTCATTATTGATGGGCCCATTATTTTTTGCTGTGGTTGCACAATTAATATCCACCAATTATCAACAACAGCGTAAACACTGGGTACACTTAGTACCAGCAGCAATCAGCTTATTATTTAATCACTGGCCCCAGTGGGTTTTAGCGGCCGGTACTTTAAGTCAGATTGTTTATTTCTCATTAAGTATAAAAGCGCTTATTCGATATCAACATATCTTGCCCCAAAACCGCTCCGATGCTAACAAATTGAGAGCTGATTGGGTTAAGCGTATCCTATGGGTTCTGGTTGGCGTTGCACTGGTGGATGCAGTGCGGCATAACTTGCAACCTTACTTACCCATTCCTCTTTTGCTCAGATGGTACCTTGTTATGCAGCTGAGCTATTTTTTGATTATTGCTTTGCTTGTAATTCGCGCGGTTAGGGAACCGCAGCTATTTGCGGGTTTAACAGATGGCGAACAAGCCCTGGGCTTATCCGTAATAGAAGGTTGTGATAAGGGAAAGTGCAAAGCTGACGAAACGACTCAGGCGGATGCCCTTTTCAAGGAGCTTAACAAACAGGTTCATAGTCAACAGCTCTATCGCCTACCAAGGCTATCCCTCCGGGACTTGGCACAACATACAGGGCTTGGAGAGAAAGATATTTCCTGGGCCATCAATCAGGGCTATGGCGGTAACTTTAATGACTATGTTAATGCTCAGCGTTTGGCCGATGTAGTTTCGCAACTTGATTCAGCAAAAGAGAGTGATTCGGACAAAAAAGTTCGTCTCCTCGATATTGCACTTGAAGCGGGTTTTAACTCTAAATCCAGCTTCAACAGCCTGTTTAAACGCCACCTTGGGATGACTCCTAGTCAGTATTTAGTAGCAAAACCCCAATAATGGTTACTTTGGACGTGCAAAATCTGGATTTCGGACGCTAGAAGCTGATAATTTTGGCATTTTGGCCTCTTTGATTCACAAGAGGTCATTATGAAGTTATCTTCCTATTTTGCTCGTTCATGGAAAGCAGCGGTAGCTATTTTAGTGTTCATTAGCGTTGCTGCGCTCGGATCTTGGGGATGTGCATGGTACATCCCTCCCTCTTCCTACGGGTTAGCTGAACAGAATGCTCGCATTGTAGTTACCGATATCACAGTCATCGACACCCAGCATAATACAGCCGCAAGTAACCAAAACCTCGTCATTCAAGGTGGAAGAATTGCCCAAGTAACTAGCGATGTAATACCTGAGATTGAAGGCGAGCTGAGGATTAATGGCCTGGGTAAATATGTGATGCCAGGCTTAATCGATATGCACAGCCATGTATGGGGTCGATCCGATCTATTAGCTATGTTAGCGCACGGAGTCACTCGCACAAGAGTTATGGCTGGCAATTCCCCTCAGCGTATTCTTAAAAAATGGATCGATACTGGGGATATAGCCGGCCCTCATATGGTGTTATCCGGTGCACCTGTTAATCAAGATTCCCACTATGCTAGTGGACGACACCACAAGTTTATTGGTAGTAAAGAAGAGGCTCGCCAGCTGGTTCGCCAGCAATATCAACAGGGGTACCAGCAAGTTAAAGTTTATGACGGTTTATCCCGTGAGGTTTTCTTCGCTATAGCTGATGAGGCGAAGAAGCTCGGCATGCCTTTAGCTGGCCACCCACCTTTTGGTATTACTCTCAATGAATACTTATCGGCTAAACCGCAGTCATTAGAGCATGTGGAAATGATCTTTCAGGCACATTTGAACTACGACTATCAGCAGGAGAGCTTCGATGAAATTGTGCAGCAACTACTAGATAGCAACGTACCAGTTAGCCCTACATTAATCGTATATGACAACGTAGCACAGATCGCTCAGCATGGGCCAGACTACTGGCACAGCGTAGCTGATGATCTCGAGCTCAATCACCCCGCGATAAAAGCAATGGGTGAGCAGAAGGTTAATGGGATACATAGCGCTAAAGCGCAACAGGATTGGCAGGGTAAATCCAACATTTTCGGAGATATGGCCAAGCAGCTAAACCAAGCCGGTGTTGAGATACTGATAGCGTCAGACGGAGGAACCTTCTATACGCCCAACGGCTTGGGCACTATTCAAGAAATGCAACGATTAGTGGAGGTGGGGATTCCTGTTCAAGATGTATTGCGAGCAGCAACCCATCACCCAGCAAAAGCACTGGGCATTAGTAATAATGTGGGCTTAGTTTCCACAGGCTTTAATGCCGAACTATTATTGCTCGAAGACGATCCACGAGAAAACTTAAACACACTCACCAAGCCCCTAGGGGTAATTTTGGATCAGAGCTACTACGATAGATATAGCCTTAGTGAAATGAAAGAGCTAGCTAAAAGCACAGGATCGAAAAGCAAATTCTATTTTTGGTGGATTGTGGATAATTATATTTATTAGCGGCCATGCCAGTTAAATAAACTACTAATGTATCCCCCGAAATAAAAGCCCAGCCGAATTAGAAGGGAATTCCATATTAAAAGGTATAGTCACCCCACAAAGTGAAGGTGACCAAACCTACTAATATCCTCACTCAGAACCATCTAATTCGGCTAGTAAGCCATACAAACCTCAAACCCAAAGTTTAAAAGTAGATTTTTTAACCTGAGGTTCACTACCAATGATTCAATGAGTTCGAAGTGCGAATTTACAAAATATAGGCACAAAAATGATCTTATTGGATTTTATTAAGTTTGTTTTAATATCAAAGCTACGTAAAATCGATGGATATGTATCGGCAAATAAAGGTTACTTGAACGAGTCTCTATGAGGTTCAAGTAAGCTACAAGAGAGACCTAAGATCTCTGAAAAAGACTCACCTACTTAAAGGAGAACGCTAGAGCAACATAAGAATAAGTAAAAGGCGCTGACCCAAGGTGCTACCAACACCAGGGGCCAGCTAACCACATTGATATCTACACTATCAAAAGTCGAGTAGACCAAAGGAACTTCCCCTTCAGCCTCTCACAGAACCGTACGTGAACCTCTCAATTCATACGGCTCTTCGTATTCAGCACATTTTCAATCTTCCCATTCTCCAGTGTGCAAACAAGCCGCGCATTTGTTGACGAACCTTTCCAATAAAGACCCAACTCTTGAAACAGCTTCGCTTCAGATGCTTAAACTTCTTCCTGGCCCAACGCATCAGCGTTTGGTCAAGATACTTCTGAAGTCGATAAACACCATATTTCCGCCCAAAGTGACCGTAGTAGTTCAGCCATCCTTGTATTGCTGGATTAAGTGCTTGTGCCATCTCCGACAGTGATCGATCCACCCAGTTAATCACACGCCATTGCCTAACCTTATCCTTGATCCTCTTGAAAGCTTTAGGGCTCATTGATGGACCAAAGGCAGTGAAGGTTTGTCCATGGCGATTCTTTGCTTTCCTGGGACCAAATCGATAACCCAGAAAGTCAAAATGGATCACAGGGTGGTTGTCTTTTCGATTGCTGTTCTTGCAATAAACCTTGCGGGTTTTCTCTGGATGAGCTTCAAGCCCGCAGGTAGTCAGGCGTGCTTTTAGAGCCGACAGTAAGCGATCCGCCTCTCGAGGATTACGACAATGGTAAACAGCATCATCCGCGTAACGCTCAAAAGGAATATCTCTGTGCGTTCTCACCATCCAGGCGTCCAGCGCGTAGTGCAAAAACAAGTTTGCCAGTAGCGGGCTAATTACGCCCCCTTGTGGAGTACCTTGTGTTCGCTCTTCAAGCTGTCCGTCCCGATGTTGTACTGGAGCCGTTAACCAGCACTGTACATAGAGTCTGACCCACCGATGATTATTATGTTTATCTAATGCCTTCAGCAGGAGTTCGTGATTAATATTGTCAAAGAAACCTTTGATATCTAAATCAACTACCCAGATTCTATCCCAGCATCGTTGTCGAGCTCGACGCACTGCGTCTATAGCAGATTTGCCTGGCCGATAACCGTAGGAGTCAGGGTGAAATACCTTCTCCAATTCTGGCTCCAGCAGTTGCTTAGCCACCATTTGTGCAATGCGATCTTCGATTGTGGGGATACCCAGTGGTCGCAGGCTGCCATCGAGTTTCGGAATATCCACTCGTTTGACGGCTGATGGAAAATAGCTGCCAGATGACATCCGATTCCATAGCTTGTACAGGTTTTTGACAAGATTCGATTCGTATTGCTCTATCGTTATCTCATCAATCCCTGCTCCGCCGCCATTGGCCTTGATCTGCTTCCACGCTTCCCAAACCGCTCGCTTGGGAATATTGAATGGCTTTGCGCTAATCGTTAATTCCTCCCCATCTGGGTTGATTACACGGTTAGTCGCCGAATACGACAACCCCTTCGCTCCACGTCCATTACAGCCGCTTCTCCACTACTACGGGTTGTTCCGCCCCTGTGACCAGTCTTGGTACTCAACGTCTTGTAGGGCCTCTACTTGACGCTCTTCCTTAACACCTGGACGACAGGTTCTCCTGTTCCACCCAAAAGCCTGCTGTGTGTTCACGCCACCTCTATGCCGGATGCCACTCGGTCGGTAAACAGGTAACCTCCAAGCTTATCCCCGCACTTAGCCAGTGCACGGGTTTTGACATCATCTTGGTAATACGCTTTCGACACCTCATCAGTGGTTCATTTGCATTCGTCTCTACACAACATACCTGACGTATCTCGTACGCCTTTTCCTCAATCGCTTCTAACCAAAGCTCTTTACTCCGATCACCTTGAGGCGGTTTGTTACCACTTCCTGCAAAGCGATAACGGAGGGCCGACCTCCATCTCCTGGATAGCACGTATTTTTTTATTTATAAAAAAATAAATAAAAAAAAAAATACTCAGGACGCACTGGCTATATGCATCATACGCTAGATACCCGCTCGTCTTCAATAAAGTGGAGTAGATCCAGCAGCTTGGAGCGTGTCCTCAAGCTCTGGGAGCGTTGCGCCCGACTTTTCTTCTTCTATGCCTATCGTTCTCGCGCCCCCCCCTTTCAAATCCCACACATTACTTCTTGAGTCTTCCCACTGCGGAAGGCCATCTTCTATTTTGCAATTCAGCAGGAACGAAATATGTTAATTTTAAACCGCCGAGTTGGTGAAAACCTCAGAATTGGGGCAAAGATCTCAATCACAATATTGGAAGTTAAGGGAAACCAGATAAGCATCGGCATAGACGCCCCAAAGTCAATATCCGTGCACCGTGAGGAGGTCTATCTGCGTATTAAAATGAACAAGCGGCAATAGATAGTAGCTACTGATCATAAGTTTGCTTTTGTACTACTTAATTAGTCTATAGCTCGTAAATCCAACAACGGGAAGAGCTGAAGCATCTATTTTGTGTGAAGCATCTAAAATCCCATGCTTGATTGAACTGACAGGCTTTCAAAGCCAGTAAGATCTATCAAGATCCTCATCCTGCGTACAGCAAAATCACTAACACTCAAAAATAGCTTTCACCCAAGTTCAATAATGTACTCACATCGCCACTATAGAAGCTAGCCGCTTAACCATCTCTCAATGATCAGTGTCAAGCAACAATACTGCACACAGCCCTGCCCTTTAACTGCTCCACGTCCTTAACTCGGCTAAGGAGAGCCAGAACCTCTCCTTAGCCGCCTTAATACTTTGATCTGTTAAGCAGATAACCACCACATAAATTACTACTTCAAACAAAAATAGAGCCAATTTTCCCCACTAGACTTCTACTACTCAATCGTCAGTTATTCAGAGCAACTGTTCCTAGGATTCCACTCTGTTTATAGCCCACTTTCTGTATATTTTTTGCCGTTTCAACCTATCTTACACGAGGTCCAAATAAAATTAGCAAGCGCTAGCTCGTCAGATTTTCGATCATCATGACCGTTATTTTCTTACTAGCGAGAAATAACGCTGAAATAGTATATAATTCAACAAGTTAAGAGCTTTCTGATATTGTTTGATAGTAGTCATGATGATCGTTTTTCCATTTGGTACGATTAGCCCAAATTCTTATAATCTTCTGATTTCACACGGAAATTGATCTCTCTCTAACTAGATTGATTCCGAGATAGCAATCAGGATAATAGTGATCAGAATGATTACTATATAAATGTTATGTTTCAAAATGGTAAGGAGTACTTATGAAAGAGAAAGAAGGATTTTTTAAAAATCTGAATCCATACGTGGCCATTGTAATAGCTATGGTATGTGGTTTAGGTTCCCTATACTTCGGCACAAAATTAATCCCAGTATTCTTTGAAGTTGCCGAGCTAATCGACAAAGGAACACCAATTGGGGCTAAAGGCGCAGCTGTAATCGGCTTTCTCGCCATGTTTGGAGTTTTCACCTATTTTTTAGCCCTGTGGTTTCAACTGGCGCAAAAACGAGTCGTAGAGGCATTCTATGGCTAAACATAACAAGTTGCTCAATTTCGTTTCGGTCGCAAAAGACGCGGCCTGCACGGGACAGCCTACGCGTTGCTTCGGCTGCCCATTAGCAAAGCGTTAAGTTTCTATGAGGTTTTGATTAATGTTCAAATATCTATTAGCACTACATATAGCGTTACTTCCTTTGATGACATCGGCTCAAGAGCGAGAACACTTATCCGTCGAAGTTAACGGAAAGAATATAGGCTATGTATGTAAAGGTACCGGGGAATTGACGATACTGCTCGTCGCAGGTATGGGTCTGAACGTGCAATCAACATATAAAAATACATTTAGAAATATTGATCCTGCTAACTATAAGGTGTGTATGTACGATCGCGCCGGATATGGCATGAGCACTTATAGCGATCCAAAAGTTAGAACTATGTCTGAGCTAGCCGATGAGCTAACAACTCTTACTGAGAAGTTAGAATGGAACAAAGTAGTGCTTGTTCCCCATTCGTTCGGAGGCCTAGTGGCAAGAGCTTTTACCAACCAAAAACCTGAAGTTGTTAAAGGTATCGTGTTTGTAGATGCGGCACACGAAAGCTGGTATCAGGACATGAAGTCATCAATGTCACGGGAAGGCTGGAAAACCATGGAGTGGATTATGGATTGGGAGCGTAATCATCACTCTTTCGAGGATTTCGAAGAGGCTTCATCACATACATCAATTTATTCAATTCCCAGTGACTTACCTATCACTGTCATGTCTAGAGGCATTCCTCACGTCAGTATTCGGCAGACGAAAATGAGCTATAAAGATGTAGATACATACACTAAATCATGGGATCGGTCTCAAGAAAAACTAAGGGCTATCACTCGCAATGCGGAGGCAGTTACTATGATGTATGCGTCGCACCTTTTTGACGAATCTGACCCATGGATAGTTATTGAGCACATCGAGAAAATGATCTCAAAAATTGAAAACGAAACTTAAATCGGGTAGCCGGTAGTTTCTAGCTACCGGCCCCCACACCACCCATCGTGCGGGTCCGCAATGGGCGGTTCCCTATCCGTAATGAATCTCTACCCAACGATCTCGCAATGAAATCAAACCCATCTCTTCGAAGAACTCATTATTGAGCGCAATATGAATACCCTCAGTTTTTGCGCTTCGCCAGTAACTTTTACCGGACGAGCCGCAGGTAACTGCCAGCGACCCTCTCACACCCATACGCAGTAAATTTCGAACTTTCGTTCTCACTCTGCGCCAATTCTTCCAATAGCTCATTCTTAATCGCCGCCGTATCCAGCAGTCAAGATCTATACATTTTTGATAGCCTTGCGCTATCCCAAAGTAGTTGATCCAACCACGGAGGTATACGGTAAGTTCTTTCAGTTTCTTTTCCATAGAGATACCACGAGATCGCCCTGTAATCTGGCGGACGCGGTATTTAAATTGGCGCAGTGACTTATCATGCCAGACAAGCTTTGCTCCACGGAAAGAAAAACCCAGAAACTTACAACGACTAACGGGGACTACTTGGCTTTTAGTATCGTTAACTTTGAGCTTAAGCTTGCGCTCAACAAAGCGTTTAATACTCGCCATTACCCGTTCACCCGCGCGCTTGGAAGCAACAACAATCACAAAATCATCCGCATAGCGAACAAAATCATGTCGGCGTTTTTCCAGCTCTTTATCGAGCAGGTCGAGTACAATGTTGGAGAGCAGCGGCGATAAAGGGCCCCCTTGTGGAACCCCCTCATGACAGGCTTTCCAGCATCCATCTTCTACACTTCCTGCACGCAAGTAACTTGCGATCAACTTGAGTAAACGCTTATCGCTGATTCTTTGGCCAAGTAAACTCATGAGGAAATTATGATTTACCCGATCGAAGAATTTAGATAAATCGACATCTACGGCTATTCGTTTCCCTCCCTCGATATACTTTCGCAGCTTTTTCACCGCATGATGCTGCGATCGCTTTGGGCGGAACCCATAGCTGAACTTCGAAAAGGTTTTATCGAAACTGGGACCGATGATTTGGGCGATAGCCTGCTGAATAACACGATCAAAGACCGTAGGTATCCCGAGACCACGCTGGCCACCATCTGGCTTGCGAATGTAGACGCGCCTGACGGGAAGCGGCTGGTAATGACCCTGTCGAATGGTCTCGATGAGGTCGTCGCCAACTGCCTTGAAGTGCTGCACAAAATTATCGACAGTAATCCCGTCAATGCCTGCGGCACCTTTGTTGCTTCGCACGTGTTTCCATGCAGCATTAAGATTTTCTTTGCTGAGGATGGCTTCAAGCAGATTTTCATTTGAGTTGAGTGTCATGGCAGTGCGCTACGTCAATTTTATATCCGGCTGGCAACATATCAGTAGGCTAGCCCTGTCTTTTAACTCGTGGATTTTGGGTTCAGGCCTTCACCGTATCCAAGGTGTTAATCTTGGCACTAGGCTACTATGCCGTCGGCTGACTTCTGTTCAATCACCTTGGCCATTACTGACCGAGGCGCTGCTGTGTTCCACCAATTTTGTTTACTCCCGCGATGGTGGCTAGCGGGCTGAGCCTACTTATGAGTCAGCGGCCAAGCTGACAGCTTTACAGCAGCAGGTTGAACAGATCTCCCCAGATAAGAACGTGAACTTTCACTACACAACTGCATCATTTACTCTACCCGTTAGACCACATGGCTTCGGTGTCCTTGGCCACCTCGCCTCCAGGCTAAGCCTTATATGATGTTTCTGTCCGTCAGCTCGTAGCTTTGCTAGCGGCTTCCTCCCCACAAGACCTCGCGGTATTGCAGTTGCCATTCGCTAGTAGTTAGCATTTAATGCAATCCATTAAACGGTGATCCTCCTACAGGGGACTTTCACCCCATTAATTCACGCCCATGCTGGGCGTACCAAGGCCATGCACCAGACTCCGGCGCTATCGCGCCTCCGCTGGTGATGGCGGCGTTATGCACATGGGATGTATATGAAGAAATATCTGACCGTCTTTGTAGTAGTGATATGTACGAATTCACTCGCTAGCATTCAAGAGCAGCTTACATATGAAGAAGCTCAAGACCTTAGTGCTAAACAGTGGAAAGAATATAAGGATAGTAATCTATACAGAGATTACTTTTCGATATGGACGAATTTCAATAACCAAAACAGAATCGATGAAAGAGGTGGTTGTTACAAATTTGGGCAAGAAACAGTAGATTTGGTTTCAATTCAAGGTTCGGATGGCATAATTCGCGAAGTAATCACGAAAAAAGATGATGAGAAGTCTGCCTGCTTTGTAAAGGCTTATAAAGGGGTGAAATTTCCTAAACCGCCTATTTCCCCCTTTTACCATAGGATGCAAATGAAGTAATGCATAACAAACGCAGGCAATCGGACAGTCAAAACTGTCACGCCTTTTGTATTAAAAGACGCGCCATTTTTTCCTGCCTTCGCTACGGGCGTTATGTGACCGAGCTGAACTCATAGATATGGAAATGGATGAATGACAGAAATTAATGTTAGTGTAGAAGCGGAGATGAAAAGCGATAGCGAAGCAAAGGTATTCGCTAAAAACATGAAGTCGGCAGCAAAGAGCAATGAATATGATTTCTATAAAACCATAAATAGTCTGTCTAGAAAATCTATAGAGAAAGATTATCAAGAGCTAACTATTGAAAATATAAGCCGAAGTAAAAATCTAGTGTATATAACCGCATATAGCGGACGGTCTTCATCAATAAATTGGCTAGGAATGTCTATCTCCAAACTAGGAGTAAAAAAGCTATATATGCGAGAGGGCTGGGATGAGGGTAGCTTTAACTACTATTATCTAAATGGCGATGCTGTTTGAAAGAAAACCTTCGATGGAAAAGTGGTACCAAAACTCTCGCCAGAAGATATCGAAATTAATAAAAGACTATTCCTACCTGAAGGCCGTGTGAAAGTTACTGCAACATTAGAGGCATATGAAGAAATATCAGGAGGTAAAGGTAAAAAATTATTGATGGAGTTCTTAACCTCTAGGAATGAGAAGTTCTACTACCAGGGTGAGGGTGAGTTAACGGATCTTGTTTCTGAAGACTATGAAAGCTTGACTGAGTTTAATGCGTCTTTTGAACGAGGAATGCTAAAAGGTGAATATGTGTCTTTTGCTAAACGACTATCAGAAATTGCATACTCATTTAATGAGGAAGTCATGAGACAGAAACACCCAGAAATGTTCCATAAAAGAGTAGAGGATCTACATACTGTAGCTAAATGTCCATTTTGTGGTAGCTCACTTAGGACAGAGAAGGCTAAACAATGTCCAAGTTGTTATAAAAGTTGGAGGGAATGAAATGAGTGAGCACATAAATCGGGTAGCCGGTAGTTTTTAGCTACCGGCCCCTACACCACCCATCATGCAGGTCCGCAATGGGCGGTTCCTATCCGTAATGAATCTCTAACCAACGATAGTGTCGAGCAGATCTTCATTTGAGTTGAGTGTCATGGCAGTGCGCTACATCAACTTTAACCGACTGGAAACATATCAGTAGGCTAGCCCTGTCTTTCAACTCGTGGATTTAGGTTCAGGCCTTCACCCTGTCCAAGGTATTAATCTTGGCATTTGGCTACTATGCCGTCTGCTGACTTCTGTTTAATCAACCTACTCATTACTGAGCGGAGCGCTGCTGTGTTCCACCATTTTTTTCTATCCCCGCGATGGTGGCTAGCGAGTTGGGCCTATTTATGAGTCAGCGGCCACGCTGACAGCTTCATAGCGGCAAGTTAAACAGATCTCCCCAGATAAGAACGTGAACTTTCACTACACAACTGTATCATTTACTCTACCCGTTAGATCACTTGGCTTCGGTGTCCTTGGCCACCTCGCCTCCAGGCTAAGCCTTATATGATGTTTCTGTCCGTCAGCTCGTAGTTTTGCTAGCGGCTTCCTCCCCACAAAACCTCACGGTGTTGCAGTTGCCATTCGCTAGTAGTTAGCATTTAATGAAGTCCATTAAACGGTGATCTTCCTACAGGGGACTTTCACCCCATTAGTTCACGCCCATGCTGGGCGTTATTGTAGCGATCGGTTTTATTGATTTTTCGTAGTAACTGAAGGTTTAGTGCCACTAAATAGCACTCAGTATTGCGCAATTTTACTGATTGCTATTCGAGCAGTTTCGCTCCTAGAGTGTTCGCTCAGGTATTTTAAAAAGAGGCAGTCCGCTGCAATTTTGTAGAGTGCCAGTAAGATAGGAATTGGTTGGGGAAGGTGCGGTATTCTTTCCTCGTAAATATTGGGCAGCGGCCAGCCATAACCAGTCCAGTCAAGCTCGCCCAACCCCTTCGGGGCTGGACAGCCTACGCTCCGCTTCGGCTGCCCTTGCTAGCAGCGTTATATGGCGGGGCCACTAATCAAGAATGTTCAGGGTTTAAAAAATGAACGTGAGTTATAAGCAAGGAACTAAAGTAGATTGTCAACGTATAGCTGAACTTGATTATTTGGCATCTGACGGTGCAGTTGAATATCTTTTTCGCGACTTGATACCGAGTTGTTCTGCTTTGCAGCTACTTTGTGATGGATTAGAACAAGACGTTTATCCTCATACTTTTTGCAGTGCTATTGTGGCTGAACTTGATCAAAAAGTTATCGGAATGGCCCTCTCATATCCAGCGCACTATCACTGCATAACTGATGAATTAACCAACTTTTTACCAGCTAATAGAATTGAAAGGTTCAGAGAGTTTTATACCAGTAGAGTTGAAGGAAGCTATTTTCTCGATGCTATGTGTGTTGAAGAATCGTATCGAGGATTGGGTATTTGTAAGTCATTGATAAATCATACAAAAGAAAAAGCGAGTAATGACGGTTACAATGAACTCAGCCTCATTGTGTTCGCTGACAACATTCGAGCTATTGGCCTTTATAAAAACCAAGGATTTAGCGTGGTGAAATATATTAAATTGGAACCACATGAGCTTATTCCTCATGAAGGAGGCTGTTTGCTCATGAAGGCTGAAATATAAAACCATATAATAAGGTTATGATGTTCGTTCCGGCCCTTTGGGCCTCCACCGGACGGTCGCCGCTTCGCAGCGCCCGTCGCATATCACGGCGTTACACTTCTATGAAGGAGAAAATGTGATCGTAGTATATGGAATCAAGGAGAATCTAAACCCGATAAAGGCAAAATTATCCAATGTCATTCACGGCTGCATGCGGTCCGTTCTTGGAATGCCCGAAGACAAACGTGCTCACAGATTTGTGCCATTGGAGAAAGAAGACTTTTATTATCCCGGTGGCAGAACTGACGCATACACCGTCATAGAAATAAACATGATGGCAGGCCGCAAACCCGAAACCCAAAGATCTCTTATCAAACCTCTCTTTCAAGGGCTTGAAAGCCAGCTTTCGTTAGCCCCAGCCGACGTTGAAATAACCATTAAAGAACAAGCGCCTTATCAATGGGGTTTCAGGGGTATTACAGGTGATGAGGCAAATGATCTCAAGTACAAAGTCAACGTGTAACAAGTCAATGGTGTGGGACTGCCAGTAAGATAGGAATTGGTTGGGGAAAGTGCGGTATTCTTTCCTCGTAAACATTGGGTAGTGGCCAGCCAAACGGTGGCTGGCAAAGAGCAAGTAGGTCGTTCAGTGCGCGCCAGCCATAACCAGGCTAGTCAAGCTCGCCCAAACCTTTTGGAGCTGGGCTGGACAGCCTACGCGTTGCTTCGACTGCCCTTGCTAGCGGCGTTATGCAACTTTAGGATTCGACATGCTAAGCAATGATCAAAAATTGGAGACATATCGAGTTCTAGGTCTAACGGCCATGTTTTCGGGTGGTTCCGAGTATAAGATCGCTTGGGCTATGTACCTACTTGAGTCTGGTATAGAGACAGAAAATTTAGCGGTCCTCGCAACTCTTCTAAAACCCGTTAATGAGTTTGAAGCGGAAGATTACTTTAATCGAGTTTTGTCTGAACTTCGCATAACACGCCCAACCTCGCTTACCGCTATCGAAGGTTATGCCAAAGTTCTAACCAAAGAAATTATTGAAGGTATATTGACCCCAGAAAAGGGGGTGGCAAAGATCTACGAAGCTATTATTCATTTAGATTACCCAGGTTCTCTAGGAGAGTTTACTGCTCTAGAGGATGAATGGTACTGTGAATGCATTAATGGCTGGTCACTAGAGCAAAGAGCCGAAGAAATTGTAAAGGCGAGCAAAGATGCTTATGGGATATTGCGATATCCTAGCTTGTCTGAGGCCTAACAAGTTGCTGCTGTACGTTCCAGCCCTTCGGCTTGCTTTCCTATGACCCGATATAAATATATAGTTAGGTTCGAGCAATCCACATATCCCAATATTTCGATATAAAATAAATAAGGCCAACCCCTATTTTTAGAAGCAAGATCCATATATAGAAAATACGAGACATCTAACTATGAAGTTTACCAATGCGCGAAATATCCAAATCATAGCTTTTCTGCTGTTGGCGCTAGTAGTTACACAGGCACTCTTTACCATGATGTATGTTGCAGAGATTAACCCCTCACGGAAACTTTTCTGGGGGCTGGAGGGCTTGCTATTTACCATTCTTTCAGCTTTTGCTGGAGCGGCCATGGTGCAGGCTAAAAACCACCATGTAGGGTGGTCCGCTATTGCATTCAGCTCTGTATTCAACGTGATGCAAGTGAGCATTGGCGCCACTATGTTTATGCCATTTCGGGAGGTCGCTAGCCAATTAGAGGCGCTTGGAGCTACAGCGGGGGCCGTTGTGGCTTTTTCATTTATGATCTATTACGCGGCGAAATTTTTGCTGGGCTTTGCTGCTCTTATTTTTGGAGTTGCCAAAATGAATGGGAACTCCAAAGTGCTGGGAGGTTTAACTGCCTCAGTTGGCGTTATTGCAATGTTTGCTAATGCTATTTCGATTGCGTTTGGACGTGATTCCTATTTACCCTCTTCCATTGCCGGAGCATCGGGTGTTCTTGCAACCTTACTCTTGGCGATTTGTCTTTTGACTATTGCCCGCGAGGACTGATATACGAAATTCAATCTAACAATCAAGTCAGGCGTGCCTTCACAACAGATTGCTCGGCCGCCCATTTAAGACCTATAGAAAGAGACCTTTATAGTGGATGAACTAATATATAGCAAAGAAGAGATCCTGTCGGTTCTTAGAGATATCAATGAATTCGTGGTCTCACTGGATCAAATGAATAAAGTACACCACGAGTTTGGTGAAGAGGCGTGGAAGAATGAAATTATTGATTATTTTCAGACTGCAAGGGTAAGTGATAGGCTAGCGCAAGTACGCTCGATGCTTTCAAAACCGTTTCCGAGTGAGATTGGACCCGATGATATGGATGAGCTGGAGAGAGAAATGCAGGGGGTACAGTATTGGACTTTTAAGGAGTACCTGGCAAAGAAAAATGGCAAGGCGTAGCGTAGGGCGTTTAGCAATGCATTCGATTACACTGCCCCGGCAATGAAAAACTCACCCTACTTTCCAAAAACCGCTTATCGAATGCGTTAAATTTCGGCAAGGTGATCGGTTGTTAATATATAAGAAAATCGTTCCCAGCCTATCATAGGCTTTCTTAAGGAGCCATCTACAAAAAAGAGGGGCATACTAGTAATGAAATTACTCAAGTAACATCGTTACACTTTACAAGACTAGTCAACGCCACCTACTATGAGGGTTGGATCTCCATTCTTGGGCTTCGAAGGCTTCAATTAAAGAACTCGCCTCCTCACGGGACCCAAAATCATGGCGTTAAGCAATATGAATAAAATTCGAAGAAAAATCCTAACCAAAATCACTTTAATTATTTTCCTAACAGGTATAGTTTTCTATATGTCAATTGTATTCAGGTCAAATAAACCTATAGATTACGCAAGGAAAAATCAATTTAGAGTAGTGCCAATAGATAACTTATTGGTAGATAAGCCAAAGTTATTTGGGCGAGATGAATTGCCAGTCTTTATTTATATTTCCTCTGCTACTGGTGATCCTGTGGTATTGGAAGCTTCTGTTAAATATGATGACTCCGAGTACTATAGATTGATCAGATACAGATCAGGAGTTTATTCAAATGGGAAGAAATATGCCTTCGTTGAGGAGGGTAAAGGTGGTTGGTTTTCTTTGGACGGAACAATGGTTTCAAATCCTGGCTGGTACACGGGTAGGATAAAACCAGTGAGCTATGAAGTAAGAATGGGCAATTTATATTTCGTAAGGTAAATACTTACCAAACAAAGGCACTCGACATCAAAAGTACCACTTCGAACCTCTCCACTATTCAATTGTTACACACCCATCTGTAACTTTGCCTTACCACCCTTTCTTTCTGTAAAGTGATGGTTATTTATCATACGAGGGTTATCAGTGCGAAAGGAATTCTCTAAGGCTTGGCGAAGTCCGAGTCATTGCGGCATAGAGCTTTTTCACGCCTACTTCCATAAGTTTTCCTTTGCCAAGCATTGGCATGATGAACTCGCTATTGGAATCTTCCTTTCTGGCGTAGAAAAGCTCGATTATCGCGGTGAAACAGTGACTATTCCTCAGGGAACCCTTGCTGCGCTTAATCCAGGGGAGATTCATACCGGTTTTTCCGGAAGTGACTCCGGTTGGTACTACCGTATGTTTTACTTTGACACGGCGCTCATTGAGGAAACCCTCAGGGAACACGCTCTACTTAACCAAACACCCGTACCATTTTTGAAGGGGCCACTATTGGATGATCCCGAGCTTTTTCAGCTCCTTTACAAGCTACATAGCAGTCTTGAAATGAACGCTTTATCCCTTTCAACAGACTCTCTACTCACCCTGGCAATTAGCCAGCTCTTTGCCCGTCACGGCGACCAAAAGATCTACCCGAAGTCATCGTCTAACAAACAAGGAGTCTTGAAGGCCCGCGCTTATTTACAGGAAAACTGGCAAAGAAATGTGACACTGGATGAGTTGTGCCAATTAACTGGCATGAGTCGATATCAGCTAATTCGTAGTTTTAATGCCCAGTTTGGCGTTCCTCCACATCAATTCCTAATCCTCCTAAAAACCCAAAGGGCCCGCGCATTATTTCGTACGGGAGCCCAGGTGGCTGAGGTGGCTATCGACTGTGGATTTTTTGATCAGAGCCACTTAAGTCGAAATTTCAAGCGTGCATTCGGTATCACACCTGCTCGCTACTTGAAGTCTGCTCAGCGCAATTTTGTACAAGAACCTTCCTTCTACTCTCTCTAAGCTCACCTATCTCTGGGAAAACAAAGCGCACCGTTAAACGGTGTGAAGCATTTCTCATAGCGATATCTCTTCTACGACATGAGTAATATATATGAGCTTAGAATTTCTATTAGCCTGGCTGGCAGTAATGTTCCCACTAATTTTTAGCCCGGGACCTGCCAATATCACCTTTGCAGCAGCCGGAGCCAGCTTGGGTATTCGTCGCTCCTTACCTTTACTGGCAGGCATAGACATTGTATTTCTAATGAAGGCCTTATTGGTTGGCTTCGGATTTATGAGCTGGCTAATTCACTACCCTATGGTAATGACCATCTTACAGTGGACTGGTGCCATCTACTTAATTTACCTTGCTTACGTTTTTATAAAGCCTAATAGAAAGCCTGGAAAAACTACCACTAAATCGGTAAGTATTTGGCAGGGAATGCTGATTCAAAGTATGAATATTAAAGCTTGGATGATAGTAATTACTATGTTCTCTGTATTCGCACCAAAGCAAGAGGAGAGCAATGAAAGCAGTGTTATCACCTTGATCATTATGATCACCATACTCAACTTTGTAACACATTTCTCATGGATCGCTTTTGGTCGGACCTTATCGAAAGCACTTATCAGCGATAAAAATAGAAATCTGCAAAACAAGCTTTTTGCACTCAGCCTGCTTCTTGTCGCTGTGTGGTTAATTGCTGATAACCCAACCGCTATTAGCCTAAAGGCTGTATGACTTGGAACCTTAGCTCAAAGGTTTAATTTATGAATCAAGCGGCCACTGGTAGTCCCCTGTACCAACAAGGAGAAAAGGACCACGCCAAATACCATAGATTGAATTGTCCACCAATAGGGCAATTCAACTGGAAGAGAAAGCACCAAAGCGACCGCAATAACCCCTCGGAGCCCGCCCCAGCTCATTAACAGACGCCAGGATTTAGGTATCGGGGGGCCAACAAAGCGAGTCAGAGGTGCCACTAAGAATACAGATAATGCTCTAGCTCCTAAAGCAGCCGCTGTAGCAATAAGCATTGCCAGCCATTGGTGGGTAAACATCTCAAAAGTTATCACCAATCCCATAATCACAAAAATAATGCCGGTAAAAAACAACCCCATCCACTCCCAGGTTGGACCCGCATGAATCAAATAGGTGTTATTTTGCTTGCTTAAGCACGCTCGAGCAACAATTGCACATATCATTACCGAAATGATACCTGATACATGAAAGATACTTTCCGCCAAATAGAAACTACCAAATGCAGCGATTACTAAAGTCATTAAAGCCGCACTGGGAGATCGTAGAAACAATATGACAAGAGTGGTTATCAAGCCAAAAATAAGCCCAATCGCAACGCCACCGAAAAATACCATGCAAAAATATAGTGTCACTGAAGTCGCGTCCAACGAAGGAGCTGCAGCCCCCATCGACGAGCTTTCTACAATACCATAGGTAGCTAGCCCTAATACTAACGAATAGAGCACTACAGCTGCAGCATCATTGAAGAGGCTCTCTCCATCCACCAAGGTTAAGAGATCTTCTCCTGTTTTTTCCTGACGCAACTTATTAACTACAGAAACAGGGTCAGTAGCCGCTAAAATAGCCCCGGTTAGCATGGCCGCTACCCAAGGAAAACCCTCCGGATGACCAATGCCGTAATAAGTAATTGCTGCAATAAGAACTGCACAAATAACCAAACCGAGTGTAGAGAATAACAGTACAGGTCCAATCCAGCGCTTTAAGACTTTGGGTTCCAGCTGCCAGGCGGACTCAAAAATTAATACCGGTAAAATGACAAAGAATACCAGCTCTCTGATACTGGTTGCACGCAAACCTGTATCATAGTCAATTATGGGAAGTAGCAAAGCCGCCAGCACTCCTGCGACAAGGCAGCCAAGTGTATTATCAATACGTAAGATCCTTGCAATGCCCAGTCCAATAACTGCAGCGGCAGCGAGATATAACCCCTGCCCTACAACAGTGACTATATCATTCACCTATCCACTCCCATTGCCAGTGCATTCGCACTTCGAATACAGACACACTCTCATTGAACACACTCATCTACAAGTAGAGACTTTACAAGTTTTAAGTATGACTCCACATACAAATGTGCACTCTCATGGCTAGTTAAGGGCTCACAGTATCCAAATACAAAAATGGTATTTCTCGTAATAACTATTAGTAAGTGGGTAACGTGGACTTGTACGACAATACCTGACTCATTTTCAAAGTATTTAAGCCCACCAGATAATCGCTGCATATTACAGGTATTAGAAACACAAATACCAACAGGGAATACAGTGACTTCAGGGAATGTAGGTATACATTGCGCAGCAAAAACGGCAATAGCTTCAGGGGATATCAATTTAAGTGTTGAGTATCCTTTTCTTCCTATAATGGGTACCGCTTGCTCTACTTTCCATTTACTACAGCTATTGGATTTCCGCACATTAAATAGATCGACACCCTTGAATCCAGACAAATTAAAATACTCACCCGTACTTTTTCTTAGTAGTTTAGGTTCTTGGTCAATATAGCCTCCCTCTCTCTCCTGAAACCTGTCTAGATCGCAAAAAAGTACCAATCTTGACTGGCCATCCAATGCAGTATGATTGCTAACAATGATGACCCACTCAACTTCATCATTCACGTTAACTTGCAAGGTAACCCCATAGGCGCAATTTTCTATGTCAACAAATTGATTTTGCTGCCAAAGGTATTCAATCTCATAGCCTAATGATTTATTTAAATGCTTTATGATTAGAGGTACTTTTTCAAATTCAACATCACAAATGCAAGAAGCCTTGGTGCCCTTCTTGGCCCTCGCCCGAAGCATTGGGTGTCTTCTATGGATAAAGGTAAAACCTCTGCAAAATTGCTCGAAAGTAACAGAATCGCGGAGGCGAACACACGATATTAGCTGAGTTCCACCGCGAGACTTATTAGTCAATTCAATAAATAGAGCTTCTTGGGGCCCCAACTCACGTGAGAGCGGCTCATTCTCCATGCAGGCCTCACATTTGCTAATAGGTAGATCACCTGTGATACAAGAAGCACTCTCCTCAGTATAGGAAAATAGTTAGAAACTGTTTGTTGATATTGGCTATTGATACAGAGAGCGGATCACTAAGACAGCCAGCACAATCACAATCTAGTTAACAGTCAATTGATTCCTTCGTCTATACAAATTAAAAGGTTAAAAATACATTGCTAATGGATAGATATCTTATTATCCCTCACTTAAATAGAATTCAACTAACCTTCGTATGAAAATCGATCATTAATAACCTCTACAAGGATTTCTTTTCACCAAACCGTCATCACTACGATGGAGAAACTCACCGCAACCGAGTACAAAATAGCAAATACGCTTAGCAAGCTATGCATTTAAATTGATATTATTAACAACACAATATAAGGAAAATTAAACTTTATTGTAAAACCCTTACATAAAAACAAAAAAGCATCCTAGAAACCCTGATTAAAAATCAACGAATTAGACCACTAATAATATCCATATACCGCTTTATATACAGAAGAGCACTATTTCGACTCAAAAGTGGTTCACAGTAACCAAACACAAAAACTGAATTCTTATTGGTTGTATACGAAATTACCATCAATGGGTTTATTCCATTAGTTTGAGTCACCATTCCTTTTTCGATATCAAAAAATTTCATCCTCCCACCTAATTTATTCAAACTTCCTACATTAGATATGCAAATACCAGCAAAGAAGGATTCAGAGCCAGAGATTGTCTCTCTTGCCATAGCCTCCACCTCAGCAACAGTGTATGCAGACACTATTTTTTTTGCCAACGGACGTTGTTTAGTTAATACCTTGTATATTTGGGACTGTAAATTTTCAGCAAAATCTATAATATCAACCGATGTAGGATCTTCAGGAATAGATAACTGAATAGTTTGCGAAAACGAACCAATATGCTCTAATGGAATCGGGGGGGTACATAAGCCTCTTCCATCCAAAGCTAAAATAATCTCCTCTCCCTTTTTATAGGTTGGTAGGACTACTGAAGCAATGGAAGCAATTGCACAAAGAATTGCGGTTAACTTTACTCCCCGGTCTTTACCTATTTTTGCTAGCTGATGGAGATCTTCAGGACACAATAGTCTCGCTATTGCACCAGCCTGCCGTTTACTTGCCGGTGCAACCTTCTCAACAGGCCAGTTTAATTTTTGATCATCCGCATCATGAAATATATGTTTTTCACCTGCATATCCAGCAGCTTCTAAAATTTTAGCGATACTTTCTCCAAGAGGTTGTGATTCATTGCCTATAAAGGGTTTATTTTTTTGCACTAACTGATCCAACTGTAAAAAAAGAGTCATAATAGAACGACCATCCATAATCGCATGAATGTTGTTGACAATAACCCACTGCACTAAACCTTCATGATTGCAAAATATACTTAGACAATATGCATATCTATCACTATCTATATATTTTCTGGCTTGATTTGAGTATTCTCTCTCAAAATCCATGTCCTCATCTAGCCGGTACACATCTATAGGGATTTCGGAAAAATCCACATCACAAACCCACCGATATTTATTATCTTTCTCGACTCGAGCTCGCAAGAGAGGATGATACTGATGTAGTATTTCAAGGCCAGAACGTAGCGTATCAATTGCTAGAGGCTCACAAATTCGAATAAAAGAAATAAGTTGCAGCCCCCCTTTTGACTGCCTAGACAGCTCTACATAAAGAGCTTCTTGGCGTCCCATCTCCCGAGAGGGTATCTCCGATTTCATGGTTGAAGCTACTGTACCTAAAAGGCATTCATACCAATTATAGAAAATAATAAAACTACATATAAATCAAACAATTACGACATAAAAAGTGAAGTGACACACTATCTCGTAGCTAAGCACACCTAGCGGCTTTGTAGATAAGCTTACTTTCAGTTGATATCATAATGATAGCTTTGAATCTGCTCACTAATGGCAGCGCTAAATATTCAAACAAGTCGCCATTGGTATTCTCAACATACAAAATATAATTAAATATTAACTCAGAGTCGCCAGCCAGATAATCAAAGCTCTCAATTGAAATTAGACAAGGATAAAAATATGAAAAATAATATGGAAATACAACAAGTTATCGATGCATTATATAGTGGAATCTCTGGCCCTTCAGGTTTCCAACGCGACTGGGAAACACAGGCATCATTATTTTCCTCTGATGCGAAAATGATTCGCACATTTGTGGATAGCAATGGCAAGCCCCAGTCTACGATCCTCAGCGTCCAAGAATATCCAGAAAATTTTGAAAATCTAATTGCAGATCGCCCTTTCTATGAAGCTGAAATACACAACATTATCGAGCAATTTGGAAATATTGCTCACGTCTTCAGTATTTATGAGGCCTGGAGCGATAAGGAGAAAACCCAATTCCTAAAAAGAGGGATAAATAGTATCCAGCTATTGAACGATGGCGAATCCTGGAAGGTAGTGCATATGATTTGGGATGACGAAAGACCCGGGCTGACAATGGAATCGAAATATAACCCCGCAGTCACCGCCTAAACAGTATTTACGAGCACAATTAGCCCCTAAGAGGCATTGCCTCTTGGGGAAACCAAATCCAGGCTTATTTTCCTCTCCAGGTAAATCCGCGAAGGCTTGCAATCCTTCAAAATTAAGGCGTAAACTGTACATTAATACAGTTATCGCTAAAAAAATGTCAGATCATCCTTCCACTAAAGCGCCATCCCCATGCAAGGGCCGAGGAACCGCTTCTAACCTCCCTGGGCGCTTTGCTGAACTTTCCAGCTCCCGTGAAACTGATGGCTGGCAAGTGGAGCCTGATCAGCCGGTGAGACTAATAACCTCATCCATTGAGGAAAAGGCGAAAACTATTATCTCGACTAATCAATCTCCAGATATCCCTTTCTCCCAATCGATAAACCCCTACAGGGGATGTGAGCATGGTTGTATCTATTGCTATGCCCGCCCAGCCCATGCCTACATGGATTTATCGCCAGGGCTCGATTTCGAGACCAAGATTTTCTACAAGCCAAATGCTGCTGAGCTTTTAGAGAAAGCGCTACGAAAGAAGAGCTACCAGTGCAGTCCCATCGCTCTGGGAGCCAATACCGATCCCTATCAACCTCTGGAACGAGAGAAAGAGATAACCCGTAGTTTGTTGGAGCTTATGCAGGAGTTTCGCCAGCCGGTAACCATTGTCACCAAAAGCCAGTTAATCTTGCGAGACCTCCCACTGCTGGCAGAAATGGCACAAGATAACTTGGCCCAAGTCGCCATTAGTGTGACCACGCTAGATAATGCCCTTAAGCGTAAGCTTGAGCCAAGGACCGCTGGCCCTGCTGCTCGTCTGCGAACAATTGAACAGCTGAGTACAGCGGGCATTCCTACCGCAGTACTCGCTGCGCCTATGATCCCCGCTCTCAATGACTGTGAACTGGAGTCGATTCTTGCAGCTGCGCGGGAATCAGGGGCTGTAAGAGCCGCATATATCCTATTGCGCCTCCCCTATGAAGTTGCCCCTCTATTTCGGGAATGGTTAGAGGTACACTACCCAGAAAGAGCAAAGCATGTCATGAGCCTGGTGCAGCAAAGCCGTGCAGGTAAGGACTATCAAAGTGAATTTTCCCAAAGGCGAACTGGCACAGGCATATTTGCTCAACTGCTCCAAAGACGCTTTCAAGTGGCTATGAAAAAGCTGGGTTTGGATCATCGGCGCCTTACCTTGGATTGTTCCCAGTTCAAGCCACCGCCTCGCACTAATGAGCAGCAGGATTTATTCTCTTGAATCTATGGGCTATATAAAAAAGAAGGAAGAGCTGAGGGTGAATTGGTTTCTCTACCTTGTTCGAACGGCCAGAGGAACACTCTATACCGGTATAACCAATGATTTGGAGAGGCGTTTTGCTGAGCACTGTAGTGATGGCCCAAAGGCGGCAAAAGCACTACGAGGTAAGGGGCCCCTTACGCTCGTATTCTCTGTGGGGCTACCCGATAAATCAACCGCCTTGAAAATGGAGATAGCCATTAAGAAGTGGCCAAAATCAAAAAAGGAAAAACTAATACTTGGCTCTCATTCCCTGCCAGAAATTTGACCTGCAGAGAAAGCCATTATCACTTTGGTGTTAACAACCATGCCTCTTCTCTTGCAGGAACCTTGCCTTTAAGTCCACCAACAACGTCTCTTGTCGCTAATACTTGTAGGCTATAATCGGCATCATAATATTCATAAATCAAACGGCTCCCAACAGAAAAAGGTGGGCCAGGCATCTGAGTTTGTTCATACTCGAAGGATACGAGGAGTTGAGGTGCGACCTGGGTAATAGCCATTAAGTGTCTGACATATTGCTCACGAATATCTGTGGGGAGGGCTACCAGTGCAGCCCGATCATAAATCGCTACAACCGGCCCCAACTCCTCTCTACCCAAATCGAATATATTGCCAACAAAAATATCGATGTTGGCACCAGAGTAGCACTTCAGATTACCAACCTGGCTTACCTTTGGGATTACTGCCATTTCACTGAAGAGCTGCTTCACGGCCGCCTCATTGAGTTCACAGCCAACGACTGAGATATTCTGTTCTAATAACCAAGCAATATCTTTCGTTTTGCCACATAGCGGCAAGAAAATCCGATCACCCGGAGACAGAGAGAGACTGGAAAAGAACTCTGTCAACAACGAATTGCCGGCCGCCTCGTGAAAGCCAATATCATTTCTTTTCCACTTATCGTGCCAAAATTCTTCCTTCACAACTGGCTCCTACAATCCAAGGTAAAAAAATAGATAAGAAACGAATTACATCAATGAAGAAGTGTTCTGTAGTATTCCATTTCGATACTACTTTCAGACCCATAGGGTTCAGTAAACGCCAAAGCCGTAACAAATACCATTGCTGTAGATAGCAATATACGTTTTACCATTGAACTATACCTCTATTCAATCTTACTGAACCCCTTACAACCCTTTCCCTCAAGCACTCAGATTAATCTTTCAACAAGTCCTTACTGCTCGTTGCTGACGCGGCCATAAAATATCAATCAGGCCGGCAAATACTGCACCGATAGATACCGTTGCAATCAGTTGAAAATAGGCATCCAAGGTAATGTCCAACTGCGCAAGAAACGCAATAATAATACCAATGGCATAGCTGGTGACATTCCGAATACCGGTCACCATTCCCATTGCCCATACACTGATAATCGAGAAAAGAAGTGCAATCGGCCCAACCAGAATACTTGGGTCAATTTGCCATTTATGTGCCGCTGTTTGAGCGCCCAACCCCAACCCCAGCCCGGTCACCACACATGCGAGATTGTAGGCACCTGCCCGCCAATCACGCCCTCTGGAGTAATAGGCAATAACACCCAACACCGCTACCCATATTGGCATTCCGCCCAGATAACCGACGAGTGCCGCAACAATGAGAATTGCAAGGATTGGTGACTTCAGTAACTGGGGGGACAAGCTTTTACGCTTGGTTAAAACACTGGGCCACTTCATGATTTCCACTCCTTCGAGGACACCCTGATAAGAGGTAAGATTCCTTGCCTAAAACGTAAAACCCGCCAACACTCTGAAAGGATCTATCAGAACCATTCCTTGATATGAAGCTATTTTCAGGTAGTTCCCACTCTGGGGGATAGAAAACTTCTTCCGTATTCTTGCCCAATCTTGCAATCAGCAGGCAGTAGCACGAAGCAGACAAAACAGACTCACCCACCGGCCAAATGCAAAAAAGTTGAAATGCATAAATTCGACTGATCAAGGCTACTCAAGCGACCTCGTATTCAGGCCGGCAGAGTGTGGGAGCTGCATTCTATTAGATTCTCAAAGGAGTTTTGTCACAGCCCATTACAAGCGTTACCAGGGAATTTCTGTCCCGTCATAGTTATAAAATCGACCCGTTTTTGCTGGCGTTACTGATAAAAGCAGCTTTTTTAGTCCGCCGACACTTTCCTCAGCAGAAATCAGTGCTCCGGGGCCGCCCATAGCCGTTTTTACCCACCCCGGATGCAAAGCGAGAACCGTGATTCCTCTCGGCTCTAAATCGATAGATAAGCTTTTGACGACCTGGTTTACGGCTGTCTTTGAAGTTCGGTAGATATATCCCCCGCCAGAGCGATTATCAGCGATACTCCCAACCTTGCTGCTCATCACCGCGATTAGCTTGTGCTCGCTGGCCGCAACATTGTCACAAAAAGTTTCTGCCATCATATAGGGGGCGATAGTGTTGGACTCTAAAACTCGACGCCACTCTGCGCGGTCAACAGCGCCAAATCCCACGCCCTTCGGCCCGTAGTAACCTGCATTGTTGAGCAATATGTCTATCGGCTCTCCTTGAAAGGCCTTACCTAGAGAGATCATCTGTTCGTAGTCGGTCACATCTAGGCGAATCAACTGTATCGAGGGGTAGCGTTCTTGCAACACCGCGAGCTCAGCGGCTTTCTTCGGTTCCCGGCAACAAGCCAGGACCTTCCAGCCAATTTCGGCAAACTGGGAACACAACTCAAGCCCAATTCCCCGATTGCAGCCAGTAATTAAAATCGTGCCGGACATTGGTGCTCCTTAAATGGTATTCTTGCGGGAAAGCGATCATAGCAACTGTATAGCAATGTATTACACTCTCAGCGACATACTGTGGCTTTCCCTGTTCTTTGTGGTTCTTTGGTATATCTGGGCCAGTATGGCCGCTAAAGAGCACGTCCGGCGAGCCGCTTCTGATCACTGCCGACAGCTCGGTGTCCAACTGTTAGACGACACCGTGCTTTTGGTTCGTACTCGAATCAAAAAGGATAAGAGGGGGTTTTTCAGCCTTCACCGCAGTTACAAGTTTGAGTTTACTTCTACAGGCGAACATCGCTATTCAGGCACCGCTGTACTTCACGGGAATCGCATCCAACAGTTACAGCTTGCCCCCCACCACGTAAGTTAGAGGTACCCATGCAACGCGGCCTATATCGTCACTACAAAGGAAATCTGTACGAGGTTTTACATACCGCAAAACATAGCGAATCCGAAGAGGTTATGGTTGTGTACCGAGCCCTTTATGGAAGCTATGGCGTCTGGGTGAGACCCCAAAGAACATTTAATGAAACAGTTTCTAAAAACGGCGTTAAATCTCCACGCTTTGAATTAGTCCAGGCATTTGACATAGCTGCCTGACCTGACTGAAATATAATTAATTTTGGAGGGGCCATGCTTCCTCCAAAGTCACTTTATCTGCCTATTATTTTTTCCAATAAGATAAGCAACTTTCTTCAGTTATATCTGCACCCAATCCAACTCAATCTTTTGTCTAACTTGCTGGTACTCAGGTGTACTATCAGCTTACAACTGACCCCGAAAACCCCCAGCGTTTATTAATCGAATTACTTATAATTTTGATTTGGAATAATTTTGCGCCAACTATTCGTTGGATCTTTCAGCCTTTGAAATAAGCTCTTTCATTCTATTCTTCCCGCCTGGTCAAGATTTCATTATTGCGACATAAATCGGTCAAGTCCGTGCAATAATCGATTTGTAACTTGTCGGCATGCGAGGCTTACCGATGAATCTAAAGAGTTTTGATGTGTCCATAGTGCTGTATATGGTTGAGCGGGCATCACGCCCCAGCTCTCGCCGGCGCTATCTGTGGCTATCTAAATCTGGGGATGGGTGGGCAGCCGGGGCACTTTTATTCACCTATGTATGGCTCAATTCAGCCATTCAACTGCTGTACTTAGCATGTACCGCAGTTGCCTTGGAGCGCGGATTGTACTGGGGGATAAAAAACACGACACGACGACTTCGCCCGCCCCAAGCAATCCCGGGCATGCGTCCCGTAATTGTGGCGCACGATCGTTTCAGCTTACCGTCGGGCCACACCTCATGCGCCTTCCTATTTATAACCGCGATGTCTATACAGGTGAGCCCTATGTGGAGCTTCGGTTATATCTGGGCCACCGGTGTCGGAGCCGCCAGGGTTGGCCTGGGAGTTCATTTCCCGTCTGATATTTGTGCCGGCGCTATTTTGGGGACCAGTGTCAGTTTAATTGTGAGTGCTGCCTTTTTATGAAGATACTTTACGGCGTTCAATCCACGGGTAATGGGCACATCAGTCGCTCCCGTGCGCTGGCTAAGCAATTCGAAAAGTATCCAAATCTCGAGGTCCAGTGGTTATTTTCAGGCCGTCCAAGAGAAAGCTTATTTGAGATGTCTTCTTTTGGAGACTATTGGTGGCGGGAGGGAATGACTTTTATCCACAGTCACGGCCGCTTGAATAGTTTCGCAACACTACGAAACATCAATGCAGTAAGATTCATCAAGGATATAAGAACACTGCCGGTTAATAATTTTGATTTAATTATCAGTGACTATGAACCTGTTACGGCCTGGGCAGCGAAATTTAAGAAAAAACGCAGCATCGGTATCGGCCATCAATACGCCTTTGAATTCCCGATCCCTGCGCCTCGAAATAAGTGGGCATCCCGCACAGTACTAAAATCATTTGCCCCAACACAAGAGAGTATCGGTTTGCATTGGCACCACTTCGGCAACCCAATACTACCGCCAATCGTCCCTCAGAAACCTGAACTCTCCCAGGAGTTGGGTGAACATATTCTAGTTTACTTGCCTTTCGAACAGCCTATTCCGATGCTGGACGAACTTTCCAGGCTGCCCTATCGGTTTATCGTTTACGGTATACCCCACAATTTACCTACCTCTAGTAATATTCAAGTTAAGGCCCCCTCAATTAATGGCTTTCAGAAGGATCTGGCAACCTCTAAAGCAGTAATCTGCAATAGCGGATTTGAATTATTGGCTGAAACCCTGGCTCTGGGAAAACCCATTCTCAGCAGGCCTCTCGCCAATCAATTTGAGCAGGAAGCCAATGCCAAAGCGCTCGATCAGCTCAAACTGGCCACAATCGTAAAACAGATAAATGCCTATACGATCGACAAGTGGCTAACCAACTGCCCCCCTCCACTTCGGATAGTTTGGCCTGATGTGGCTCAATCACTGGGCAACTGGATTGCTTCCGGGTGCCGACAAAGCCCAGCTGAACTATCCTCCCAGCTGTGGCGCAAGGTGGTACCAAAGCCCGTTGCAGACGCAGCACCAGTATTTCAAAGAATATCCGAGTAAAAGCACTCTAATAATCGCCAAGTCTATTCATAGAATCAGTCATTGCCCAGTGCACCCTCTCCACGTTTACATATACACTTGAATCGTAGTGTTCCAGCATAAAAATATTCAATGGAAAACTACCTGGAAATTAAACGGATTACCCAAAAAGAATAATGTAAGAGGTAAACATGGCCCATCAGCTGCTCAACGAGCGTGAAATCGATTTTTTGCTTTACGAATTTTTAGATACCGAGGCCCTAATCAATCGCCCTCGGTACAGTGAGCATTCCCGTGAAATTTTTGATGCAACACTGAATACTGCACACACCATTGCAGAAAAATTTTTCGCTAATCACAACGCCAAAGGCGATGAGATTGAACCGAGCTTTGATGGTGAAAACGTCAGCGTTATCGAAGAAACTAAACAGTCCTGGGATGCTTTTGCCTCTGCAGGATTTCTTGCCGCTCACTGTGATGCTGAGGAAGGCGGGCTGCAATTGCCAGAGGTTATTCTGCGCACAGCACTCGCTTACATGGCTGCAGCAAACGTTGCCAGTGCTAGCTACCCGTTCTTGACCATAGGCGCGGCCAATCTGGTACGGACTTTCGCCAGCGAGTCGCTTAAAAAGCAATTCCTTCCACAAATGTTGGACGGGCGTTTTGCCGGGACTATGGCTCTAACTGAACCGGATCAGGGCTCCGCGCTGTCAGACATTCGCACTAGCGCCCTACCAGAAGAGGACGGCAGCTACCGCATTCATGGGCAGAAAATGTATATTTCTGGTGGCGATCAAAACCTCACTGAGAATATCGTTCACCTGGTTCTGGCAAAAATTAAAGGCGCACCCGCAGGTGTGAAGGGAATATCGCTTTTTCTGGTTCCCAAATTCCTTCTGGACGAGCAGGGGAAACCGGCAAAACGCAATGATGTAAAACTCGCAGGCCTGCTACATAAAATGGGCTACCGCAATACCACATCAACGGTTTTGAACTTTGGTGAGGACAGTGGCGCTATAGGCTACCTGATCGGTGAACCCCACCAGGGCCTGAAGTATATGTTCCAGATGATGAATGAGGCTCGTATCAGTGTGGGAGCTGGCGCTTCTGTACTTGGATACCAGGGGTACACTTACTCTCTTGAGTACGCCAAAGGCCGCCCGCAGGGGCGTATGCCCTCTAACCGAGATCCTGAATCCAAACAGGTCCCTATCGTCCAGCATGCCGATGTTCGCCGTATGCTACTGATGCAAAAAGCCTATGCTGAAGGTGGCTTAAGCTTGAGTGTTTATGCCACCTCACTTTACGAGGATGAGCATACAGCCCCTACAGAAGAGCAGCGCAACAATGCTGCAACACTGCTCGATCTGCTAACTCCCGTAGTAAAATCCTGGCCTTCCAAGTACTGCCTAAAAGCTAATGAGTTGGCGATTCAGGTTTTGGGGGGAGCGGGTTATATTCGTGAATACCCGGTAGAGCAGTTGTATCGAGACAATCGCCTTAACGCAATTCACGAAGGTACAGAAGGCATCCATGCCCTGGATTTACTGGCCCGGAAAGTACCGTCAAAAAATCTTGCTGGCTACCAACTGTTACAGGCAGAGATCCGCAATACGATTATGCAGGCCAGGGATAAACCTAAGCTCGAATCGATGGCCAAAATGCTGGAAGAAGCCCTGGAAAAGTTGGATGAGACAAGTTTTGCATTATTCTCCCAGCTTCAGGAAGATGTGGATCGCGGCCTGGGTAATGCCACCCTATACCTGGATTTATTTGGCTGTACCGTAGTCGCCTGGTTGTGGCTACAGCAGGCAGTTATCGCAGAAAAAGCACTGGAAAAGAATCCTAATAGTGAAGCTCAGGATTTTTACCAGGGTAAATTACACACTGCTAAATACTATTTTGAATGGGAGCTACCAAAAACAGAGACAGCTATCGCACTGCTGAAATCAGGCAATAGCGTTCCTTTCGACATGCAGGAAAATTGGTTCTAGTTAAACGACTTGTCGAGCAAAACGGAAATTACAGTTGTACCGTAATTTCCGTACCTGCCTCAGGAAGAGGGACTGCATTTATTTGCCCTTCATAGCTCTCAACAATATCCACTACCACGGCAAGTCCAATACCCTGCCCAGGTTGCTGTTCATCGGCACGAACGCCCCGCTGGGTAACCGCTTGCCATTTCTCACTGTCCAGCCCTGGGCCATTGTCTTTAACCCGAATAGACAGTTTGCGAGTATCTTCCATATTCTCAACGGCAACCGATAATTTCCCCTCACCATATTTATAAGCGTTATCCAGCAAGTTACCCAGGACTTCCATCAGGTCACCTTCGTCACCATAAAACAGGGTGTTTTCAGCACAGGAACTTTCGACATCACACGGCTTACTGCGATACACCTTTTCAAGCGCATCCAGTATTTTATGGAGCAGTGGCGCGACCGGTGTCCCCCTTATAATGGATTTCGGCGAACTGGTTACTGCCCGCTGCAGTTGATAACTGATAATACTGTCCATCCGCTGCACCTGATCCGTTAGCGTCTTGCCGGCGGTTGTTGAATCTCCAGAAAATTTAAGACCTTTCAATACCGCTAATGGCGTCTTCAGGCTGTGGGCCAGGTCAGCTAATGTATGCCGGGTTTTTTCTCTCTGGCGGCGCTCATTTTCAATCAACAGATTTAAGTTATCTGTCAGTGGGCGCAGCTCCCGCGGAAAATTACCCTCCAATCGATCAGCACTCCCACGCTGCATTTCCTGAAGCGCATTAGCCAGGGCTGTCAGCGGGGCAAACCCCCAGCGCAGAACCAACCACTGTGCAAGGATTAATAACAATGCGCCCAACCCCAACCAGTGCCACATGGTTGAGCGAAACTGCCCCACTTGGGCCTGTAGCGGGGCCGCATCCTCGAGCACTGCAAAGGTAAACAAATTTTCATCTTCCAGCCCCCAGGCAACCCCTTGGCGGAAACTGCTATAACTTCCCTCTTCTCCCGGAACCGATACCTGCGAATAGGACTGCTGCCCCTGGGAAAGCGGATAGAACTCCAGCTGCGGCATTGCCAGGGCTGACTCCGAACGCCAGATAATCTCACCCTCCCGATCAATAACAGCGCCCACCAAGCCGGAATCAGGCTGGTTGAAGCGTTGCTCGGGCAAACTCGGGGGCAGAATCAGGGTTTTACCTTCCGGCTCAGCAACCGCCAGCAGGGTGTAAATGTAGACCTGCAGCTCCCGCTGCTTGGCTTCATTCAGGGAGGTGCGATAGGCGTGCTCGAGGACTCCAGAGATAAGAAGAATAAAGCCGACCAGCACAAGACTGGTAACCAGGGCCAGACGCCCCTTTAAGGAACCCAGAATATAGGAAAGCAGGGGGAAATTGATGGATCTCACTGCGGAATCACAAAGCGATAGCCGCGCCCGCGCAGAGTCTCGATAGGCTTAAGCTTGGCTGCCGCATCAATTTTTTTCCGCAGGCGTCCAATAAACACCTCTATCACATTGCTGTCCCGGTCACAGTCCTGTTCATAGATATGTTCTGTCAGGGTGGTTTTTGACACCACCTCATCCGGATGTAGCATCAGGTATTCAAGTACTTTGTACTCAAACGAAGTCAGGTCCAATTCAACTTCATCCACACTAACCCGTTGCGCACTGGTATCCAGAACGATAGGTCCGGCTTTAATCGTCGGCGATGAGAAACCTGCGGAACGGCGCACCAGGGCGTTCAACCGTGCGAGCAGTTCTTCAGTATGGAAGGGTTTTACCAGGTAATCGTCCCCGCCAGCTTCCAGGCCGGAGACCCTTTCCTGCCAGTGTCCCCGAGCCGTTAAAATCAGGATAGGAAAATGCTTCTCTTCACGGCGCAGTGTTTCAATAACCTGAATACCATCAATTTTGGGTAAACCCAGGTCCATTACTGCAACGTCGTAGGGATATTCCCTCCCCAGATAAAGTGCCTCTTCTCCATCGGGGGCTTCGTCAACAGTGTACCCGGCCGTACGCAGGGACTCTGCCAGCTGCTGCCGCAGTAATGCTTCATCTTCAACTAATAGTGCGCGCATAGTAATTACCTTATTGCAGCTCGCAATTATTCTGCTATCGGGATATACGGCCGCTCTGTTTATCGACAAACACCACATAAACCTGGCTTTTGGCCGACAGTCCTTTCACCCGATACACGGCTCGCCCCTGTTTCTTGGTCTCAGAAATGGCGAGAATTTTTCCACCAAAGCGTTGTTTTACGATTGAAGCAGCCCGATCCCTTGAGATTTCTCCCCCTTGAACACGAAGAAAGTGGGGCTGGAAACTCTCCCGCTCATAAGCGGGGTAGCTGTGTACCGTGGCACTGCAGAGCGCCGGCAAAAACACAGCGGTAAAAGCAATAAAGCCAAGTAAGGTACGATTCAGTTTCACGGTGCGGCTCCTGTGGATATCCAATTTTCCACCCTTTATAAACTCCCTGCCGCCCTCAACCGGGCTCAAAGAGCCGGTGAGACATCGACATGGACCCGGATTCTATCGCCCGGATGATGGTCAGTGCGAGTCAAGTAAACTTGCCCATTATACCGATAGCGGACATCGTATCCGACTAATTCCCTTCTTGTAGAGTATTCATCTACAACATGGCAACGGGACTCTGTTGCATAGTGGATTGGAGCATTGGCACGGCTGATCTGGTTACCTACCAGGGCGCCCACCAAAGCCCCTGCGATTGTGGCGCCGCCACGATTGTGACTGCGATGATAACCGTAGCGTCCACGGTGGCCGTGATCGCCTAAGTTATTGCCGATTGCAGCACCTATAAGTCCCCCCACTACAGTACCTGCCGGGGAAGTCGGCTCTCGATAGGCAACCTGTTCATCGCGACACTGAGTCGTCGGTGTAACAACCTGAACATCGGTGTAGACGGGAGTAACCTCGGTAACTCGCGCATAATCATAGCCACCCGCAGCATAGCCTCGGGGGCCCGCGCTGGCAGTAGAACTTAGACCCACCAGTGCCGCAACTGCCGCACCCGCGATTAGCTGTTTGTATAGTTGCACGATATATCTCCCGCTAGTCATCAACGGGAGCCAGATTACTTAAGATGATCTGAATAGACGCTGAATTACACTATCGTACCAGCGTAGCAGCGAGGTAAAACGATAAGCCAGCCTCTCAGGATTGGAATTTGAATGGCAGGCACTATTCAGGAGCCCCAGATGAACTATCAGTCTCCTCATCACCCTCTCGTCGGTCACTGGCCTCTCGATCACGCCTAGGCCGAGAATCCTGGTGCCTTCTCCCCCTTTCGTGCTCCCTTCTGGGCCTATCTCCTCTCGCCCGGTCGCCCCTTGGTCGGTCTTCTCTGTGCCGGTTTCCCCTAGGTCTATTCTCATCGGACCTATCCCTCCTAGGCCCATCTTCCCTGAGTCTATCCCCTTGCGCTCGCTCTCCCCGAGCCCTATCACCTCTGGGCCTTTGCGGTTCACTCCTATCGCCCCTAGCTTCCCGCCAGCGCTCGCGCACTTGCTCTCTCTGTTCGGGGGACATCTGCCGATATCTCTCACGAGCCTCACGGATACTCTCACGCCTGCCTTCCGGCAGGGCACGGTACTGTCGATAAGATTCCCGCAGCTGATTACGGCGTTCCTGGGGCAGAGACTGCCATTTTTCATAGCGCTGCCGAGCATTGTCACGCTGCTCAGGGCTCATTGAGTTCCATCGACGCGCACCCCGCAACAACCTCTCCTGCTGGCTATCAGACATGTTGGGCCAGCGCTCTTCCATGCCCTGTAACAGCTTGCGATCACTATCACTTAGGCTTTTCCACTCCACCGACCACGCCATACCAGCCCAAAGCAGTGAGGCTGCCATCAAACAAGTTGCGACCAGGGTTTTAATCATGACTGTCCCCCAGCCATATATCTTTGCTTTTGGTGCCTTCTTGGGTTTGCCCGGGACCTTGAACCAACTCGGGATCTTCAGGGATAACGACATCACCTTGTTCATCGACCCACTCTTCCAGGAATAACAGGAATTCCTCCGGCAGAGGCTCTGCTTCCTCCGCCTCGGTAGTACCTGGAAATACGAGCGCACACATAGATATGATGAATAAAACACTACGAAGAGTGCCCATCCAACTCCTCCGCCAACCACTGATAAAACTCCATATCCTCAATCATCTCGATATCCATATCTTCATCCAGCAGCCAATCACCACTCACTAGCAGCTCTGTACGACTTTCATTATTGATAACAGAACTGGGCCACCATAGAGCAAGAAATAGCACTGCGGCAGAAGCCGCTGTAACTGGAAGGTATGGATACAAGGTGTTGAGTGAAAAGTACCGTTTTTTATTATTTTGATCTTGCGCTGCGGAGCGGATGCGCCGCAACTCAGCCAGGGTTTCCGTATCGAGCGATCTCTCTCTACGTATAACAGCGGCACTGGCCGCTCCGAGTATACGCTTCTCGTTAGTCGATGAATTGTTTTCTAAATTACTCATTCCATCGCCTCCAAATGAACCCGCAGGCTGCGCAATGCTCGAGAGAGGTGAGTCTTCACACTTCCCTCGCTACAAGCCATAGCCCCTGCTGTCTCACTGACATTAAAGCCTTCAACGCAACGCAACAAAAAAGCCTGCTGTTGACGCAGAGGTAACTTTTCAATGGCGCGGTCAATGGCATCAATCGTACGTTCACCGATTAGGACACTATCCGGGCTGCGGCCGTTGGGGTCGGGAAATTCACTCAGATCCCATTCATCGCCTTCGCTATTAATAGGAAGTTTATCTTTCAACAGCTGCCAACGGGACAGGTTTTTCTTGCGACGATGCCAATCGGTTATGCGGTTATTAAGAATGGTAAAAAATAATGGGCGCCACTCCGCACGGTCTCGGCAGCTATAGCTTTTGACGAGTGCAAGCATAGAGTCCTGAACGATATCCAGCGCATCATCACGGTCCCCTACAGCATATTTCGCCATAGTGAATGCCCGCTTTTCTACTGAAGCGAGAAACTGATCCATAAAAGCCGATTGAGGTCCCTTGACGAGGATGCAATCCTTCTACGGCTATTGCGGAGCCTCTAAATAATTCCGTGATATTTCTTTGGCTGTCAGGGCAGCTCACAGTCTAGGCGCGGCTTCACAGGAGTGTTTAAACCTTTTGAGAAGTCGCAGCACAGAGTATGAACCACTCTGAAATCCCCGTAGGACAGACTTAGAAGGCCCCAGCTACTGCATAGCTCTTGCAAAGGACTAAGGCTTTTATCAGCAGGCTGCGCCTAGCGACTGCAGTCTTCCAAGACTATAGAAATATCACGGAATTATTCAGAGGCTCCTTAGTTTGCCGCAACCCACTAGATAATGCCTGCTAAAACCAACAATCACTAATCGTTATTGTTGTCACGGGATCTACGATGGTGCTTTTTTGTCCGCTCGCCGCGTTCGTTCTTCCGATCGTATCTATTATCTATTCGCTCGCCTTTTTTATCGAGGCGCTCGTTTATTTTCTCACCTTTGTTATCCAGGCGCCTATCGATACGATCACCTTTTTTATCTAAATGTGCAGCTAATTTATCTCTCCCATTAGCGGCAGCCTGCTCAGACCGCTGGTCCAGGCGCTCATTAATACGATCACCTCTATCGTCGAGGCGCTCTTCAATACGATCCCCCTTTCTGTCGAGACGATTTTCAATACGGTCGCCGCGATCATGTCCATCATCCTCACTGCTTTCAGCTTGCAGCGAGAGGGGAAAACCAAGGCTAAGCGCCAGTACTGACAGTCCTATCAGTTTATTCATAAGTTGCTCCAGTTCCGTGAACAAAAAACTCAATGCGTTAACAGCACTGACTATAACGTCAGGCACCAGAGCTGGTTGACAGGACTCCTATGAAAAATCGGCGAAATCAGAAGACAAAAATAATCGGTGCACAAAGTACCATTCTCTGTTCAACCCTCTACAACTTCCGGGCCGGGCACTTCATCGCCGAGCCAGCGTTGTGTCAGGGTGCCAGCAGTCATAGCGCCGTTAACATTCAGCGCGGTTCGCGCCATATCAATCAGAGGTTCAACAGAAATTAGCAGAGCTGCGATAGTAACTGGCAACCCCATTGCCGGCAGTACCACCAAGGCTGCAAAGGTCGCCCCGCCACCAACGCCCGCTATACCGAAAGAACTGATCATTACAACCGCCACTAAAGTAGCAATCCATACTGGGTCCCATACATTGATCCCCATCGGCACTGCCACCATTACTGCCAGCATGGCCGGATAAATACCGGCGCAGCCGTTTTGCCCAATAGTCGCACCGAAAGATGCAGAGAAATTGGCAATTGCTGGAGACGTACGCAGCTGGTCTACCTGAGTCTCGACATTCAGGGGAATAGTTGCAGCACTGGAGCGGGAGCTAAAGGCAAAAACCAGCACCGGCCATACCTTGGTGAAATAGTGCAGCGGATTGATACCATTAATAAGTAGCAACAGACCGTGCACCAGGAACATCAAACCAATAGCCGTAAAGGAGGCCAGCACAAAACTCAATAAGTTAAGAATATCCCCCATACTGGATTTAGCGATCAGGCCTGTAACCAGGGCCATCACGCCGTAAGGGGTAAAAGCCATCACTAGTCGCACCAGCTTCATAACCCAGACTTGAGCCACATGAACGAAGCGCTCAATCGCTGCGCCCTCTTCGGGAAATTCACGGCGAACCGCCAAGGCTGCCAACCCTAAAAGCACCGCGAATATAACCACCGCTATAACAGAAGTAGAGCGAGCCCCGGTCAGGTCCAGAAAAATATTGCGCGGAACAAAAGAGGTAATAATCTCAGGAATGGAAAGGTCCGTGACCTTGCCAATTCGCTCATTCAGCACTTCCACTCGCGCAGCTTCTCTGGAACCCTCAACCAATCCCGCAGCCGACAAACCAAATAGCTCGGCCATAGCCACGCCAATTAGAGCGGCCACCGCCGTTGTTCCCAATAGCACCCCCAGGACTGAAATACTGATTTTGCCCAGCGCCTGGGTATGACTGACTTTAACTACCGCCACTAATATGGAAGTCAGCACCAGGGGCATCACGAGTAAATACAATAGATTTACGTAACTGTCCCCTATCATCTCTACCCAAGGTATCACCTCTGCGGGTGCAGCCCCCCATCCGCGAGACAGTTGCAGGGTGCCTCCAAAGATAACCCCAAGAATCAGGCCAGCCAGCACTGCTGGTGCGAGGGAGTCACGGCCTCGCTGCCAGCGAAAAAGTCCGTATATAAAAACAATAAATAGAAGCAGGAAAGCAAATGAACTGATATGCATAAGGTCTGGGTCCCACCCGGAACAAAAGGGGAAAGTGGCGGCATGCTATCAGCGAACCGCCACAAGCCTATAGATGTGTTAGTTATAGTTTTATAAAGTTTGGGAGCTTCTAATAATCCACTGTTACCCCGCCGGCTTTTACCAGCACTCCATTAGTACTCGCTATAGATTGAGAGCCGAAATGAAGTCGTCTCTATCCTGCGGGCCAACCAATGTTTTATGCCAGCGACCATCGGTACCAATAATGAACGTAGAAGGCAGCACCTCCGGCTTCTCCTGCCCCCAGCGCCCTTGCGGTTCGGCCACTAGAACGGGAAAAGTAATACCCAACTTATCCGCCTGTTTTTGTATTTCCGCAATCGGTAAATTGTCGAAGTTCACCCCAACAACAACGACATTGTTGTTACCGTCGGCCAGTTGGTTAAGGACCGGGATCTCCTCTCGACAGGGCTTACACCACTCTGCCCAATAGTTAACCAGCAAAACCTTACCCGATACATCCAACTCTTCCCCATCAATGGCTAGAAGCGATTTATCGTCTTTAGCGCAGGCGCTTATTCCGCATACCAACAAAAGAAAGGTGACCGCTGCTGCTCTTGTCATCTTCACTTTGACTATTTTCATCAGGCCCACTTTCTCCCCCGGTTTCAGAGTTTGTTTGCTTATCATCAGTCCCGCCGTCGTGACCCAGCTCAAGGGGCTTATCTTCAGCTTCCTTTTGCTCGGCCTCCAGGAACAACTCCCCAACAGTAATACCTAATTGCTCTCGGGTTGACTCTCTGGCATTGGCAAAGCGTTGCTCTACCTCTCCATACCAGGGCAATCCATCCAGACTCGCAGGAATTCCACTGGGCATCCAATCCGAACTCAGCCAGCCTGCCAATTCAACCAGGGACACCGTATTCAGGTCCCTCAGCAAAACATAATCATTGCGATCAGTCTGGGTCACCATACGATTAGCCTGAAGGATATTCCGCAACCTTCGCCACTGAACAAACTTGATTCCCATACGGGAAATATCTCGCTCCTTCAGAGGCCTCCCCTTCGCGCATTTCTTATACATCTGCCAGAGAACAATAAGGAGGGCAACCAGGTCAGAATGCTCCCGCTCCTGGGTCGCAGCTTGATAAACCGATAGTGTGCGCACCAACACACAGCCGGCCAATACCAGTATCCACATCAGATAAATCCAAAGCAGGAACAGGGGAACAACAGCGAATGCCCCGTAGATTGCCTGGACCGAACTCCGCGCTACCAACAGGCCGAATAAGTACTTCATAACCTCGAAAACAATCGAAATTATGATCCCCCCCTCTATTCCGTGGCGCAACGGGACATAGCAATTGGGCACAGCGATGAACAGTAGGGTAAAAACTATGGAGCTGAAAACAAACGGCAGAACCCTGAATAACAACGAAGTTACCTCAAAGGAATCAGCTCCACCCAAGAAAAATTTTTGAGAAAAGACAAAAGTACTTGTCGCCAGTCCCGCCCCTAATAGGATTGGACCGAGACTCAATATCGCCCAGTACAAAAGAAAACTCGAAACGCCGCTGCGGCCTTTTTGGACATCCCAGATAGAGTTAAAGGTCCCCTCGATACCGCGAAGGGTCAAACCCGCAGTAATAATCAGCATCGCGATACCAACGCCAGTCAAACGCTGTGCCTGTTCGGAAAAACTGCTGATATATTTTTGGATCTCGCGCCCACTCTGAGGCAAAAAGTGGGTGAACAGTTGATCCTGTAGCCTACTCTGCAAGCCGGCAAAGTCGGGGAACAGTGACAACATGGCGTAGCTGACCGTCACCAGGGGAACTATGCCAAACAGTGTCAGGTAAGTGAGAGCAGCCGCGCGTTGCCGACAATCCTTTTCATCAAACAGCTTCCACAGCGACGTCGCAAAGCGCAGCCAGTGGTTTCCCCAATCCTTTACGGTGCTTCTCATTGTGATCTCTCTATGCCTGGACATCTCGCCCAGGCCGCAGTATTACTGCCCCAAATAGCCAAGGAACTCCCGAAAACCCCGCAGGACGTTGGGGGAATTATTCAGAAGCGCCTTAGAACTCCGCAACATTCTTCGGTTAGAATACGCCAAACAGTAACAGGATGCCGCCACAATGTGGACGATTTACCACAACCCCCGCTGCTCAAAATCCCGCCAAACCCTACAGCTATTGCAGGATAACGGTATTGAACCGGAGGTGGTTCTCTATCTACAAACCCCACCTTCTGCCGAGGATATTCAGCAGTTGCTGCACAAACTGGATATTGATGCACGACAGTTGTTGCGCACTGGTGAAGAACCCTACAAGCAGTTAAACCTGAAAGACAAAGATCTGGCCGAATCCCAGTTAATTGACGCAATGGCTCAAAACCCTATTTTGATCCAACGCCCGATCGTTATAAAAGGCGACAAAGCAGTGATAGGACGGCCCCCTGAAAATGTACTGGGGCTGATCTGATGGAACGGGACAACGAAGGCTATGTCCTCATCCTCTACTACAGCCGCACCGGTGCTACGGCGCGCATGGCCACCGAACTGGCTCGCGGCGTAGAGGCCAGCGGGATGACCGCTCGCCTGCGCACCGTGCCCGGCGTATCCCCAGACACTGAAGCCAGCGAGCCGCCGGTACCCACCGAAGGTGCCCCCTACTGTACAATCGAGGACCTGCGCAATTGCTCCGGTTTACTGATGGGCAGCCCTACCCGCTTTGGCAACATGGCCTCTCCGCTGCGCTATTTCCTTGACCAAACCAGTGATATTTGGCTCGATGGCAGCCTTACCGGTAAGCCGGCTGCGGTATTTACCGCCACTGGCAGTCTTCACGGTGGTCAGGAAACTACGCTGGTATCCATGATGCTGCCCCTGCTGCACCACGGCATGTTAATCGCCGGCATCCCATACTCCGAAGCCGCCTTAATGCGCACCCGCACTGGCGGCACACCCTATGGTGCCTCACACTGGTCCGGTGAACACGCCACATCGCTTTCCGATGACGAAGTAACCCTGTGCCGAGCACTGGGCAAGCGAGTCGGCAGCCTGGCACAGACGCTGGATAATACACATAACGGCGACAACTAGAGGATAAAGTGTGAACGATTCTGTACAGCGCAAGCTCAAGATAGCGCTGCGAATTAACTGGATTTGTTATATCGGCATGCTCGTACTGTTTGTCGTCTGGAATCTATTCCTCGAAGGCGGCTCATTGTTCCTGTGGTGCTTGCAGACCATACCACTGCTGTTGGTACTACCTGGGTTACTAAAGCAGCACTATCGTAGCTATCTGTGGCTCTGTTTTATTCTTTTGCTGTATATCACTGCCAGTATTGTCGACGTAATGATGCCTACACGCGGCTGGCAGGATGGCGTACTGGTAGTCCTTAGCCTTATCCTATTCTTTTCATCAATGATGAGCAGCCGCTGGCATCGCATGCAATAGCCACCGGCACTACTCACATTGCTAATGATTTTGTAACTGATAAATAGACAACGCTTGCCCCTCAGCGCACTAAGGAGTTTTGAGGTTTGACTGATTCATCCAATGAGAAAGGACTGTTCCGCAGCTTTTTTGGTGCCATTGGCGGCTCAATTACCTGGCTGAGGCGAGTGTTTACCAACCTGGTGTTCCTGTTAATACTGGTATTCCTGGGTATCGCAATTTTTGGCAAGGACGAACAGCTGGTAGTCCCACAAGGCGCGGCCCTGCGCGTGGCTCCGAGTGGATTTCTGGTAGATGAGCTCAGCCAGCCCAGCGGATTACCGATTTTCTTCGGCGGCTCCCAGGGGCCAGCGGAAATCAGGGTTAAGGATCTTGTCGACTCTATCGACAAAGCCGCACAGGACAAACGCATTTCCGCACTGGTGCTGGAGCTCGACAATATGGTCGGCGGCAGTCTCAGCAAGCTCGACGAGATTGGCGCAGCCCTGCAGCGCTTCAAGGCTGCCGACAAGCCCATTTACGCGGTGGGTGATAACTACACCCAGGCGCAATATTTCCTCGCCAGCCACGCCGATAAAGTGTACCTGAATCCAATGGGTTCCGTGATGCTCACCGGCTTTGGCGTCTATCGGAATTACTATAAAAGCGCCCTTGAAAAGCTCAAAGTCAATTTCCACGTGTTCCGCGTTGGCGACTACAAGGATTTTATCGAACCCTATACTCGCGACGACATGTCTCCGGCTTCTCGTGAGAATAACCAGCGCTGGCTGCATGAACTCTGGAGTGAATACACCGAACAGGTGACTGGCCTTCGCAACCTGCCAACTGAGAGCATCGATCTATTTATCGACGAGTTACCCCAGAAACTGCAGCAGCATGAGGGCGACTGGGCACGTACTGCTCTGGCCAATAAACTGGTCGACCAACTCGCCAACCGCAACTTGGCTGTTCAAGAGCTACGCAAAACCATTGGTGAAGATGAGAACGATGAACGCAGTTATAAGGCCATCGATGCCCTCACCTATTTACGCAGCCAAAAGCTCAGCGAAGTCGCCGCCAAGAAAGAACCCAATAAGATTGCCTTAATCACGGCAAGCGGTTCTATTGTCGATGGCCGCGCTCCCGCCGGCAGGATCGGCAGCGAAAGCCTGGGAGAACTAATCGCACAGGCGCGCAAAAAAGAAGTTGATGCACTGGTTCTGCGCATTGACAGTGGCGGCGGCTCCGCCTTCGCGTCAGAAGCAATTCGACAGGAGTTACTCGCTACCCGCGAAGCCGATATCCCTGTCGTTATCTCCATGGGCAGTCTGGCCGCATCTGGTGGCTACTGGATTGCTACCGGCGGCGATCGAATCTGGGCCTCTCCCGCAACCCTGACAGGCTCCATTGGCGTATTTGGTGCCTTCCCGACCTTTGAGGATTCCCTTGAGGCACTGGGTATTTATACCGATGGTGTGGGCACTTCAGACCTGGCCGGCAGCATGCGGTTGGATCGTGCCCTACCCGAGGCAGCCGCCAGTATCCTGCAACAGGGAGTGGATAATACCTACGCCAGGTTCCTGAGAATTGTGGCCGAGTCCCGTGGCAGCACTCCCAAGGAAGTGCACAAAATTGCCCAGGGCCAGGTCTGGACCGGGCGCGCGGCCAAAAACCTGGGGCTGGTAGACGATCTGGGCAATCTCAACGACGCCATTGCCGACGCCGCACAGCTTGCTGAGATCGAAGAATACGATGTAATAGAGATCCAGCGCGAGCTGACTCCCGGCGAAAGATTCCTGCGCGCCCTGAGCGATAATGTGGATGCACGTATCGCCGCCAGCCTTGAGGCAAACCTGCCACTCGGCGCCTGGTTAAACAGCTTACAACCGGTTTTGGCACCAATCGGCGAACTGCAGAGCTTCCGCGACCCGCGCGGACTCTACGTGCGCTGCCTGCCCTGCCTAGCCCCCTAAAAGACTTCATCGCCTCTACCCTGCGCCGGCTCAATGCCGGCGCGGACGCCCATAAAGCTCACGCAATTCATTTTTCGCGGCCTCCAGGATTCTGCGCCTGCGCGCAGGTAAATGGTGGCCCGCACGATTGATATAAAAAGTGAGCATAGACATGGCTGAACGGAAAGGCTCTGATTTGCGCTGCTGACTGGCCTCAGCTGCACTCTTCAGGGATTTGGCTATCGCTTTTGGATCATCCAGGCTAAATACACCGGCTTCAAGGTCCAGCGCATGGCTGTTTGTCGAGACTCTCTGTGACCATTTGGCACTTTTTACTGATACCAAACCCCACCTCCATATCCGCAGTTCCCTGTTAAATATATGGTGGCTCAACCGGATTTGGTCGTTACGGGAATCCTAAGGAGCCCCTGAATAACTCCGTAATGCCTCTGCGGGTCTTGAAGGGTGCAGATGTAAGGCGCAGCTCGCCGCGAATGGCCGTAGCCCTTTGCAAGAGCTGCAACGCAGCAGATGCGGCCTTCAAGGCCCGCCCTTCGGGGCTTGCAGAGCGATTCACACTCCGCGTTGCGACTTCTTGAAAGGTCTAGACATTCCTGCGAAGCCGCGCCTTGATTGTGAACCGCTCTGCATGCCAGAGGTATCACGGAGCTATTCAGAGGCTCCCTAAACCTCGCTATCGGAAATTTTAACCTGCCGTAGAGCCCCACTCAGGGCAACCAGTGCGAATGCCAATAAACTCAGGATTCCCGCCCACAACAGTGTCGTCAGAGGCGCTGCGACCTCGCTCAAAACACCCGCAGCCAGGGCCCCCAGCGCCGCAGAGCCAAATAGGGCAAATTGATAAATAGAGATAATGCGACTGCGATAATCCGCCGGCGCCATCAATTGCACAATGCCTCGCCCCAACCCTGCGGAGGCTGCCGCAACCGCCCCCCAACACAGACACAACAGAATCAAGCCAAACTTTGTTGGCCCCAGGCTGATAGCAATCAAGAGTGCAGCGCTGTAAAGCAAGCACATCAAAATTCCTCGCCCTGGCTCCTGCCCCTGGCCCCGTCTCAACATAGTCACCGTCGCGATCACCGTGCCCGCTATAAATGCCAGCTGCAGGGTCGCGTAGTAACCGGCACCGCGGCCGTAGTCCTCGGCCAGCAGCGGTAAGACCACCAGGAAAACCCCAATATGCACAAAGCCATTGAACGCCATCAATGCTGTCAGCTCCCGCAATACCGGATGTTTCCATGCCTGACTGAGACCATCCAGAATCAGGGTATGGGGTCGCTTCTCTGGTGCCTTTTGACGCTCTTGAGGCTGGCGCAAGGAGAAAAGCAATAATGAAGCCACTAGCACAACGGCAATCTGTACACCCAGCAAGTGCTGCAAGCCCCACTGGTCAAATCGACTCGCTAGCAGCATGCCCACCGCCTGGCCGCCGTACTGCGCCAACATCATCCAGGTTACGGTTTTTTGCACGCCTCGCTCAGTGGCCTGCCCCTTGCGGTTGCGGGCACTGCGCTGCACCAGGTTATCCCGTGCCGGCTGTAAAAAAGCGCTGCACACCCCCAGGCAAATTCCGTAAACCATCAAGGTGGATAAATTCAGGACATGGAAGGTGAAATACAACAACAATGCGGTATGACAAAGCGCCAGGCCCAAACAGGCCAGAGCCGACACCAGAGCCGGGTCTCGCCTATCCGCTAAAGCGCCGCCAAACAGCAGGAATACCAGGTTTGGCAGCAATACTGATGCCTGAATCCACCCCAATTGCAGGGCCGGAAGATCCACGATCGTCAGCGCAATCCAGGGCAGCAATATCACCTGCAACCCGGTTGCCAGGGAGGTGCCGCTATAGCCCAACAGAAACCTTTGCAATTGGGTTGGCATTCTAGATACGAAATAACTCAATGATTAATAACCTGCCAACTCACGCTTTTGCGGCGTCATATTTGCCGAGTGCCGCAACCAGAAATACCAGCTTGATAGCTTCCGAAGTGTTCTTAGCCCAGAGCCATCACCACCATAGGCGGCAGACTCAAAAGCCTCTGTCACTGCTGCGGCATAACCAGACATCTCCGGTTTTTCCTCGGCAATCCGGCGGGCATAGGATCCTGCAGTCTCACCGGAATGCCGCTGGACCCCATTGCGGGCCATGCGCCGGCAAAAGCGCTGGTAGAGCTTCTCTGCAGGCGCCAACTTGGGTCCTCCTGCGGAGCGGGCCGCCCACAAACTGATACCCAACAAAAGCACAAGAATCGGTGCCCCCAGTAATAGGGCGATACGCATTGGAGACAGATCACCAAATAGCCGCTGTAACAAATTCTGCTGCCGATCGGCATCAAAGCTCACTACGGTTTGATACCAACGGTAGTTGATCATATCCCACTGTAAGCGCAACTGGCTGAGAATGCCGATACGGTGTAAAGGAAATAGGGAGTCCTGCATAAACTCTTCACCCGCCGCACTCTCCAGACCGTCGCGCACCCGCTCCGGAGCTACTGCCGCTGTGGGGTCTACACGTTGCCAGCCTTGGTCGTCGAGCCAAATTTCAGCCCAGGCATGGGCGTCGTACTCTCGCACCAATAAGTACTCTTCTCCACTGACCCACTCACCGCCCTGGTAACCAGCCACTACTCGCGCCGGTATCCCCGCTGCGCGCATGGCAAACACATAACTACCGGCAAAGTGCTCGCAGAAGCCCTGCTGGCTATCGAAAAGAAACTCATCAATAGTATCGCCGCCCAGTGCTGGAGGCTTCAGGGTATAAGTGAAAGCACTGTGAAAGTGCGACAGCAGCTGGGAGGAAACCGCCTCAGCACTGAGCCCCTGGTCCCGCAGGGAAGCCATCCACTGACGAGTACGGCTATTGCCGAAACTGGGAAGTTGCAAATTCCTGCGCCGCTCCGCATTGCTGAGAGTAGCACTGAGCGACAGGGTTTCTCTCGGCCAGGAACTTACCTGGTAAGAAAAGCGGTTGAAAACCGGGGTACGTTTTACCAGGCGATCATCCGTTGTCTCTCCCACACCCGCGCTCTCTGAAGCCGGTTTTGCCATAGCGAATAGCCAGGGGCTGCGGCTCGCTTCCTGGATAACCTGGTAGCGATAACGGGGACCCACTTGCGGAAGCACCTGCTCACCACTTCTCCAATACACTCGCCCGCCATTTCGAGGGTCAACACCATAGCCCTGGCGCCAGGTACGCCCATCAAATTCCGAGTACACCAAGCCCCTCCAGTAGCGCTGCTCTGGCGGGGGCACTGGTCCATCAAAGGAGATACGCAAGGTCGGCTTGCTGGATTTGGAAAGCTCAGTAAAGTCTCCCGGGGCCATCGAATCACTGACACCGGTACGCCCAGCGGAGGTATTCTGTGGCACAGACCAAAGGGGCCCCAGCCTAGGCATAACCAAAAACAACAACACCATCAACGGCGTGGCCTGTGCCACCAACCGCAGGGATAATCCCAGAGCCCGGCGCGGGCGCGCACTATAGTGTCCCAGCTGCGCCGCCAGGGCTGCAGTAATTACCAACACACTCAGTAAACCGTAAAGTGCATAGGGAATGGTCTGCTCTTGCACAAACAGAGTGGCGGCTACGAAGTAGGCCAGCAGCAGACTGACAAAGGCATCCCTGCGGCTGACCAGTTCGAGATTTTTCAGGGTGAATGACAGCGCCAAGAGTGCAATCATCGGCTCCAAAGCAAACAAGCGCCGATAGGACAGAGCCAGTCCCGCCACCGTCAACAGGATCACCGTCAGTTTAAGAGCCCGACCGGGTAAATCCCTGCGCCCGCGAAAAACTTCCAGGCGCCAATAAACTGCAAAGGCCCAGGCAAAAGCCACCCACAGTGGCAGCATTGTGAATTGCGGCAATAGGGCGACAAACTGGGCGGCAAAAATCCACAGCAAACTCTCCCTGGGCAATAAATCCTTATTCGCAATCATCACTGGCCTCGCCCTGGGTACAGGGCCAATGCCTGCAAGACCTGCTGCTGATGCTCGGGACCGAGCGAAGGCTCTATTGAAATGCCAGGCAGGCACAAACCGTATGCAATGCCTTGCTTTTCCGCTTGTAGGGTCCAGTCACAGAGATTACTCAGGCGCATCTCTATATCCCTGCCATCGAGTAAACCCCAGTCGAGCCACAAGCGCGTGTCAGTTTTGCGCTCATAGTCCTTGCTGTAAAGATCGCGTCCGGCCGCGTATTGCTTCCAGGCTACATGGCGTAACGAGTCACCCGCTTGATAGGGTTTTAGCGCTGCAAAATCATCCCCCCCCCGCTTCACCTCACCAAACTCCCCCTCGGCAACAGTCTCTCCTAGCGGTAAAGGGCCCGCAGAAATTGGACGGGGGTAAACCAAAAATTCAACATCCAGGTCAATGCGGCTCCAGCAGCGAAATAACCCGAGAGGGAAACGACTTTCAACCCTCAACCGAGGTGCCTGCACTCGCCCACGTTTTACTACCGGCATAGAGATACAAATATCCGCACTTTTCTGCTCGCACAAATCCACGCGACTGCCCTGCTCCGGTGGCCAACTCAGCTCGAGCCATTCCCGCTCCCGCTTGCCCTCACAACTGACATTAATTTCCGCCTCGGCAAAATCACCAGCAAAAGCTGCTCGGGTATCCACAAGGCGCAAGTGCACGCCACTTAAATTGGCAAAGGTGTGTAGTGGTAGCACCGCCAAAATGCTGACCAACAAAAATGTCAGAGCGAAAACCAGATTGTTTTCATAATTGGTGCCCAGCAACCACAATAATGCCACCACTATTAGGAAACCTAAGCCTGCGCGCGTGGGCAGGATAAATAATCGGCTGTGGTTCAAGGTAATCGCTCGGGCCCGCGGTGCCCGGCGACTAAGCCAGCGCTGCATAAGGTTGCGCCAATATTCCACCAGCAGGTGTATCGGATTGCGGGAAGGGTTCCGACGTTGGGGGTGACTTACACTCATCGACTCAGGCCGCAATCACATCCACTTGGCGCATCAGACGCTCAACCAACTGCTCGCCGTTGCTGCCATCGCTCTGTAATCGATGTCCTGCCACCGCCGGCAACACAGCCTGGATATCCTCAGGCAAAACATGGCCACGATTGTGAATCAACGCCCAGGCTTTGGCTGCGCGCAAAAGGGCCAAAGCGCCTCGGGGTGATAAACCCACTGCGCAATCCGGGCTCTGGCGGGTTTGCAAAACCAGTCGCTCCAAGTAATCCAACAGACTGTCAGAAGTTTTCACCTGCGTAACCAGGTTTTGCATTTTTCCGAGTGTGGCGATATCGATTCTGGGCTTTAACTTTGCCAGCTGCTGCCTCGGATCGGCCCCCAAATACAAAGCTCGTTCCGCCTCCCGGGTGGGATAGCCGAGACTAATACGCATTAGAAAGCGATCCAACTGGGATTCCGGCAATGCAAAGGTGCCCGATTGTTGCATCGGGTTTTGCGTGGCAATCACAAAAAATGGCTGGGGCAGTGTGCGGGTCTCACCATCGACACTCACCTGGCGCTCTTCCATGGCCTCTAACAGCGCACTTTGGGTTTTTGGCGATGAGCGATTAATCTCATCCGCCAATAACACCTGGCTAAACACAGGTCCCTCGTGAAAATGAAATTGGCTGGACTCCCGATCAAATATCGAAACACCGAGAATATCCGCCGGCAACATATCACTGGTGAACTGCACCCGCTTATACGTTAGCCCCAGCACCTGGGCGAGTGCATGAGCCAAGGTGGTCTTACCCATACCCGGTAGGTCTTCGATCAATAGGTGGCCTTTTGATAACAAACAGGCCAACGCCAACTTCACCTGGCGCTCTTTACCCAATAAAACGCTGCCGATATCGGACACTATGGCGGAAACTATTTTTTGCACGGCAAATCCATTACTGCTCAATTTTTCTCAAGGGGGCTATTTCTACACACCGGCAGGGGCGCAACAAAATGCAAACGCTACCGGAAGCAGCGAACAGTATTTCACTGTCCGCTAATAATCATAGGTAGCTGGGCGCTTACGCCAGCGCTTATAGTTGGGATAATCCACGCATCAGGTCGCGCTTGAGATCCTCAACATTTTCCAGCCCTACCGAAACACGAATTAAATTTTCGGTAATTCCGGCGCGAGCCTTATCTTCATCACTAAGGCGGCCGTGGGTTGTCGTGGCAGGGTGCACAATAGTGGTTTTTGCATCCCCCAAGTTGGCGGTGCAGGAGAGGATTTTACAATTGTCGATCACTTTCCAGGCAGCTTCGCGACCACCGCGCACAGTAAAACTCAGCACTGCGCCAAAAGCGTCTTGCTGTTCCCGCGCTAGGCGGTGTTGGGGGTGTTTAGGCAAGCCGGTGTAATTTACCTTCTCAACCATCTCCTGCTCATCGAGCCACCAAGCCAAGTCGAGTGCATTGGTGCAATGCGCCTGCATACGCAGCTTTAAAGTTTCCAGGCCTTTGAGGAATACCCAGGCATTAAACGGGCTCATACTCGGTCCGGCAGTGCGCAGGAAAACCACCAACTCATCCATTACATCCTTGCGACCAACAACAACACCGCCCAGGGCCCGCCCCTGGCCGTCGAGGAATTTGGTTGCGGAGTGCACCACAATATCAGCGCCCATGGATAGAGGTCGCTGCAGTGCCGGGGTACAGAAACAGTTATCGACAACCAGCATGGCACCAGCGCTGTGGGCGACCTGTGCCAACGCGCGGATATCGGCTACTTCACACAGAGGGTTGGAAGGCGTCTCCATAAACAGCAGCTTGGTGGAACCATCTACGGCCTGCTTCCAGGCATCCATATCGGTCAAATCGACATAGCTCACCCGCACGCCGAACTTTTCCATATAGCGGCCAAATAAAGCCGTAGTTGTGCCGAAAACACTGCGGGAACAGATAACGTGGTCGCCACTTTTCAGTAGCGCCATACAAATACTGAGAATGGCAGCCATGCCACTAGCAGTGGCTACCGCAGCTTCACCGCCTTCTAGAGCAGCGATGCGCTCTTCAAAAGTGCGTACTGTGGGGTTGGTATAGCGGGAGTAGACGTTGCCGGAGCTTTCGCCAGAAAAGCGCGCAGCAGCCTCTGCAGCAGAGGGGAAAACATAACTGGAGGTGAGGTAAAGTGCCTCGGAGTGCTCTCCTTCCGGTGAGCGAACCTGGCCGGCGCGCACCGCCAGGGTTTCCAGAGCGTAACCGTCGTCTTCAAACATATACCGCTTCCTGGTCAGTATTTTTGGAAGCAGTCATCTTAACCGAAACGATCTTAACTGGCGCCCTCTTCTGCCGCGAGAAAAGGACGCTTACGCTTTTTTACTATTGGCAGGCTACAAAAACGGTTTTTTTGCCGCCCGCCAATCAGATGAAGGATATTTAGATATTCCCCCAAGGGCGAATTACAAAGCGTTGGCGTCGGCCTTTTTACGCTTCGCCGTATCATTGCGCTGAGCGTGCAGATCGTTCAGGTATTCCTCGTCCACATCACCGGTGATGTAATTGCCGTCGAATACAGAGCAATCAAAGCGGTCAATTTTTTGCTTGCCGCCGCTGGAGCTGACCACCAGATCTTCCAGCTCCTGGTAGATCAACCAGTCTGCGCCAATCTCCTCACAGATTTCCTCGGTGGTGCGACCGTGAGCCACCAGCTCAGTGGCGGAGGGCATGTCGATACCGTAAACATTCGGGTATTTTACTGCAGGGGCAGCACTGGCGAAGTACACTTTGGCAGCACCGGCATCGCGGGCCATCTGGATAATCTGCTTACAGGTAGTACCGCGCACAATGGAGTCATCTACCAGCAACACGTTCTTGCCACGGAATTCCAGCTCGATGGCATTGAGCTTCTGGCGAACCGACTTCTTGCGCTGCTTTTGACCGGGCATGATAAAGGTTCGGCCGATATAGCGGTTCTTCACCATACCTTCACGGAATTTCACCCCCAAGCGGTGGGCTACCGTCTGGCCTGCCGTGCGGGCAGAATCCGGGATCGGGATAACCACGTCGATATCGTGATCCGGGCGCATGCTGAGAATTTTGTCCGCCAGATGCTCACCCTGACGCAAACGCGCCTTGTGTACCGATACGCCATCCATAATGGAGTCAGGGCGGGCAAAGTACACATGCTCAAAAATACAGGGAGTCAAAGACGGGTTATCTGAACACTGCTCGGAGTGCACAGTGCCATCCAATTCGATATAGAGCGCTTCGCCAGGAGCGACATCGCGCACCAGGGTGTAACCCAGTACGTCCAGAGCCACGGACTCGGAAGCCACCATATATTCGGTGCCCTTCTCGGTTTCACGCTTGCCGTAAACCAGTGGGCGAATTCCGTTGGGATCGCGGAAAGCAACAATACCGTAACCGACAATCAGGGCAACGCAAGCGTAGGCGCCGCGCACGCGCTTGTGTACAGAGCGCATCGCACTGAAGATATCTTCGGCTTTCGGCTGCAGCTTGTGCAACTTGTGCAGCTCGTGGGCGAACACGTTCAGCAACACTTCCGAGTCAGAATCTGTATTGATATGGCGCAGGTCCTGCTGGAAGATCTCATCGACCACCTCATGCACATTGGTGAGGTTGCCGTTGTGAGCCATGGCAATGCCGTAGGGAGAGTTCACGTAGAACGGCTGAGCCAGCGCCGGGCCGGAGCTACCGGCAGTGGGGTAGCGGACGTGACCAATACCAAAATTACCTTTCAGACGCTCCATGTGGCGCGCGCGGAATACGTCGCGAACCAGACCATTGGCTTTCTGCTGGTTCAGGCGATCATCGTCACAGGTAACGATACCGGCGGCATCCTGTCCCCTGTGCTGCAGCAGAGTGAGCCCATCATAGAGCTGCAGATTGACGTCACTCTTACCGACGATACCGACGATACCACACATATATTTGACCCTATTGACTCGAGAAGAGCGCTTTTGGCGCTCTATTTAAAACAACTTTACGAAGAATTCCTTAACGGAGCCCGCCAGCTCCCGCGCACTATCCTCAAATTCGAGGAAATGGGGAATCAGAACAGACTGACTCCACCAACTGTCCTGTTCCACCGGCACCAATGCCGGGGCCAGGATCAACAGCGCCATCACGACAATGGCTCCCCGCACCAAGCCAAACGCCATTCCCAGCACTCTATCTGTACCGGATAGCCCAGTTGCCTCAACAAAGGCAGAGAGCACCATGTTGAGACCGGCGCCAGCGAGTAAGGTGCCGATAAACAGGATGCCAAAAGCTGCAATCATTTGGAGGGAGGGGGTGTCGACGAGGTTGGATAGCATTGGCGCCAGCTGGTCGCGAAACATCATGGCGACGATAAAGGCGGCAATCCAGGTAAGCAGAGACAAGGTTTCCTTGATGAAACCTCGACTAAGGCCGATAAGCGTGGAGATACCCACAATAGCCAGAATGATCCAGTCAGCCCAATTCATTCAATCCTACCTGCGTGGCGGCTGCTGCCGCGAAGAGCGCGCATTCTAACTGAAGGGACTAAGCGCGTGAAGCCGTAGGCCAACCGATTGGAATTTATTACTTGTAGTACCGCTTTCCCTGGACGTTTGGCACAGTGGCAATCGGTTAATTGCGAATAAAAATGCAAAGTGGAAATCTGCCAGCGAGTTACCACCATCCGCCTCGGGCTGAAATAGTGGCAACCTGAAGTCAAAGGCCCGATCAGGCCTTGAACTGAAGCACGAGGGTCTGGGCTTTCAGAAGGGTATCCAATTCTTTTTTCAGTTGATGGGCATCGGCCTTGTTGACCTTTGGCCCAACAAAGACCCGCACCAGGCGACCCTTGTCTGTATCCACTGCCCGAGTATAGGCACTGTAGCCCTCGTTCATCAGGCGCAAACGCAGCTTGTCCGCATTGGACTCATCCCGGTAGGAAGCCACTTGAACCACCCAGGCCACAGGCAGGCCATAGGCATCTACAAGGGGCGAGGCTCCCTTCTTCGGCGCGGCCAGTTTTTCCTCCGGCTCATCACTCTTGGCGATCTCTGACCGTTCCTCCCCCTCATCAGCTACTGGAGCCTTCGGGTTGGAGAAGTTCTCCGGCAGATCCGGCTGGAAAGCCTCACCGGGCGCCGGTGCAGGCACAGCATCCGCTACCGGTTGCGGCTCGGCAATTTCAATAGGGCGTATATCCGGCTCCGCCGGAATCTGGCTGGTTTCACTGATATTGCCTGCGGCCTCCCGGTCCAACAGGCTGGGCAAGAAAATAACGGCAAGCGCAGCCAAAACCAACGCACCGACAATACGCTGCTTAAATCCGTCGTTCAATCGCCCTCGGCGGGAGGGTTTACCCTCGCAATTCTCCATTACCTTCGTCTCGCATCTGCTGCAGAACCTCAGCCACAGTAAAGAAGGAACCAAATACAAGCAACCTATCTTGTGGACCAATGGTCGGCAGCAGCTGTTGTAAACCATCGGCGACGCTTGGACAGCGGCTATCGGCGTTCGTTGCCTCAACACCTGCTGCGGCCAGACCTTCCAGCAAGGTCTCTCCGCTCGCAGCGCGGCTATTGCCCGGTAACTCTGCGGGGTGCCAGGCATCCACCACATCCCGCAAAGGCGCGAAGAGTCCCGCCAAATCCTTATCGGCCATGGCCGCTACCAGCGCATGGGTCTCACCATCTACAGGGTGATCTGCAAGCCATTTAGCCAAGTGTTCGGCCGCTGCCGGATTGTGCCCCACATCCAACAGCAAGTTACACCCCTGCCATTGAACCTGCTGACAGCGCCCAGGCAGGGCAATTTCAGCCAGTGCAGATTCGACCTCACCTTGGGGCAATACATTGAGCAGAGCCAGCGCGGTAATCCCAGCAGCGATACTCGGGCGCGGCAAGTTGATCGGGGGAATAGCAAGTTCCAACTCACCAAAACGGTAAAGTTCTTTTTTACCCTCTCCCAAATTGAGAGAGAAATCCTGACCTATAAAGTAACTGGAACTGGACAATTTTTCTGCCGCAGACAGCACAGATTGGGTGGGATTGCTATCAGCACAGACAAAAGGCGCCCCAGCACGCAGGATACCGGCTTTTTCACGGCCGATTATTTCCCGGTCACTGCCAAGCCAGTCCTCGTGATCAATGGCAACGCTGGTGATAATAGCGAGATCCGCATCCACCAGGTTGACTGCATCCAGGCGTCCACCCAGGCCAACTTCCAGAAGTGCAAACTCGACGCCTGCCCTTTGAAATAACCAGAGCGCCGCCAGGGTGGTGTATTCAAAATAGGTCAGGCTGGTCTCACCGCGAGCAACCTCGATAGCCTCAAACGCCAGCACGAGATCTTTATCGGCAACCTCTTCACCCCCGATACGCACCCTCTCGTTAAAGCGCAGAAGGTGTGGGGAACTGTAAGCGCCTACGGAGCGCCCCCCCTTACACAGCAGCGCCTCCATAGTCGCCACGCAGGAACCCTTACCATTGGTGCCCGCCACAGTAATCACTGTCGGTGCCGGTTTCTGGATACCCAGTGCATCGGCCACAGACGCGACGCGCTCAAGACCTAATTCAATTTCGGAAGGGTGCAGCTGCTCCAGGCGGGAGAGCCAATCTTGCAGTGAAGGCATAGTTGAAAACATCGATGATGGGGGCTGCAATCAGCGGAAATTAAGCTGATCACAGCATTACCCCAAGGGAATGGAAATCAGTTGCCGGTCAGTTTACCCAATATGCGGGACACTGTAGAGCGCATTTCCTTGCGAGGAATAATCATATCAATTGCGCCGTGCTCCAGCAGGAACTCACTGCGCTGGAAACCTTTCGGCAATTTCTGGCGAATGGTCTGCTCGATAATATTCGGGCCGGCAAAACCAGCGCGCGCTCCGGGCTCCGCCGCGTTGATATCACCCAGCAGGGCCAGGGATGCGGAAACACCACCGTAAACCGGGTCGGTCATAATGGAGATATATGGCACGCCGGCCATCTTCATTTTTTCCAGCACCGCCGAGGTTTTGGCCATCTGCATCAGGGAGATCAGGGCCTCCTGCATACGGGCACCACCGGTAGCAGAGAAACAAACCAGCGGGATACGCTGCTCCAAGGCACGCTGAGCGGCACGGGTAAAGCGCTCGCCGACCACATAGCCCATGGAGCCACCGTGGAAAGCGAACTCAAATGCTACCGCTACCAGGGGGGCACCATTCAGGCTGCCCTGCATGGCGATCAGGGCATCCTTCTCACCAGTGGACTTTTGTGCCTGTACCAAGCGGTCTTTATATTTTTTAACGTCTTTAAACTTCAGGCGATCAACCGGCTGCACATCGGTGGCCAGCTCTTCACGACCTTCCTCGTCGAGGAAGATATCCAGGCGGCGACGGGCGCCGATTCTAAAGTGGTGATCGCACTTGGGGCACACATCCAGATTGCGTTCCAGCTCCGGGCGGTAAAGCATCGCATCGCATTTGACGCACTTCTTCCAAACCCCCTCGGGGACCTTGCTGCTGCCGGTGCGACGCTCTGTGCGAATTACCGCAGGGACAATTTTTTCTAACCAGCTCATCTCGTTTCCAAATCCGGAGGCTTTCTTTGGGCCGGCACATTTTACCGACCAGTGGGTTTCAGGCTAGGAATTAAAACACTAAGCTGAACAACAAACCCGGCCAGATCAGCCGCTATTTTTGGCTTTCTGGCCAACTTTGTGCTTAGACCTGTAGCTGCTTTTAGCGATCCAGGGCTTCGCGCATCTCGCTGACAATAGCTCCAACCGCCGTTTTAGCGGCTTCCAGGTCTGCCGCCGCATCTACTGCCGACACCAGCACGCTACCGACTACAGCACCGTCGCCATGGGCACTGACCTGGCGGGCCGAGGTACCATCTTTGATACCGAAGCCAACACACAGGGGCAGATCGGTAAACTGGCGAATATGGTCCAGATTGTCACGCACTGAATCCAAATCCAGGTGGCCTGCTCCGGTAACCCCCTTCAGGGATACATAGTAAACAAAGCCACTGGCGACATCGGTAATTTCACGAATACGCTCTTCAGTGGTGGTAGGCGTTAGCAGGAAGATATTGCGCAGGTTGCGCTCCGCCAAAAAGGCATTCAGGGAACCGGACTCTTCAGCTGGCAGATCTACGGTCAGGGCACCATCGACACCCGCAGTGGACGCCGCTTCAGCAAACTCCAATTCACCCATACGCTGAATAGGGTTGGCATAGCCCATCAGGATTACCGGGGTGTCACTATCCGACTGACGAAATTCTTTCACCAATGCCAAACATTTGCGCAGCGAAGCCCCATTGGCCAGTGCGCGCTCATGCCCTTTCTGAATTACCGGGCCCTCTGCCATGGGGTCGGAAAACGGCACCCCCAGTTCAATAACATCGGCCCCGCTGGCCACCAACTGATGCATCAACGGCACAGTATTTTCCAAGCCGCCATCGCCAGCGACAATATAAGTTACCAGTGCCTTGCGGCCCTCATCGCGCAACTTGGCAAAGCGGCGATCAATTCTATTTTGTTCTGTCACAGTTTATTCCCTGAGCTACTCCTGGCAAAAAGCCAGCTCAATTATTTGATCTTCACCCATTTTGCCCGCCTCAGAGGCGGGCGGTGATATTGCTACACCTCGATACCGTCGATAGCAGCAACGGTGAAAATATCCTTATCGCCTCGGCCGGAGAGATTCACGAGGACATTCTGTTCAGGGCTCATGGAAGCCGCCAACTTGAGCGCGTACGCGACTGCATGGCTGGATTCCAATGCCGGCAAAATGCCCTCAGTGCGAGTGAGTCGACGGAAGGCATCCAGGGCTTCATCATCATCGGCGGTGACATATTCCACCCGGCCGATATCTTTCAGCCAAGAGTGCTCAGGGCCAACACCCGGGTAGTCGAGCCCTGCAGAAACCGAGTGAGTCTCGATAATCTGGCCGTCGTCATCTTCCATCAGGTAGGTGCGGTTACCGTGCAGAACACCGGGAATACCATCATTCAGTGGTGCAGCATGCTTACCGGAAGCCAGGCCTTCACCGCCGGCTTCGACACCAAACATTTTCACTTCAGCGTCATTCAGGAACGGGTGGAACAGGCCGATCGCATTGGAACCACCACCGACGCAGGCCACCAGCGCATCGGGCAACTGGCCAAAGCGCTCCAAACTCTGGCGACGGGCTTCACGGCCGATAATAGAGTTGAAGTCGCGCACCAATTGCGGATAAGGGTGAGGACCAGCCACAGTGCCGATAATGTAGAAAGTATTATCGACATTGGTTACCCAATCGCGCATGGCTTCATTCATGGCGTCCTTTAGGGTCTTGGAGCCGGATTCCACCGGCACCACTTCTGCCCCGAGCAGTTTCATACGGTATACGTTGGGGGACTGGCGCTTAACGTCTTCCGCACCCATATAAACCGTACACTGCAAACCGAGACGCGCCGCCACGGTTGCCGTAGCCACACCGTGTTGACCAGCGCCGGTTTCGGCAATAACACGGGTTTTACCGCTGTGTTTGGCCAGCAGTGCCTGGCCCACCGTGTTATTTACCTTGTGCGCACCGGTATGGTTCAGGTCTTCCCTCTTAAGCCAGATTCGCGCACCGCCCGCCTGCTCAGTCAGTCGCTCAGCAAGATACAGCGGCGATGGCCGGCCTACGTAGTGCGCCAGATCGTGATCAAAGGCAGCGACAAAATCCGGATCATCTTTCAGGCGGCTATACATTGCCTGAAGCTCATCCAATGCGCTGATCAGCGTCTCCGATACAAAGCGACCGCCGTAGGGACCAAAATGTCCGCTCGCATCCGGGAAGGTGGAAAAATCGATAGCACCTGGCTTACTCACACTCATACTCCGTGGGTCACGTGGGGTTAAAACTTTCTTTCTGTTTACCTACTGTTTGAATAGTTCTCCTTGAACTATTCAAACGTCGCCAGAAAATACTGGCGCAGATGCGTTGATCTGCTGGTATTTGCTGACTCGCGCCGGCCAAGCCGGCAAGCGGCACTTCCCTGTGCCGCTTCAATACTATTAGCCGTAGTTCTCCCTGAACTATTCAAACGTCGCCAGAAAATACTGGCGCAGATGCGTCGATCTGCTGGTATTTACTGGCTCGCGCCGGCTAAGCCGGCGAGCGGCACTTCCCTGTGCCGCTTCAATACTATTAGCCGTAGTTCTTCCTGAACTATTCAAACGTCGCCAGAAAATACTGGCGCAGATACGTCGATCTGCTGGTATTTGCTGGCTCGCGCCGGCCAAGCCGGCGGGCGGCACTTCCCTGTGCCGCCTCAATACTATTAGCCGTAGTTCTTCCCGAACTATTCAAACGTCGCCAGAAAATACTGGCGCAGATGCGTCGATCTGCTGGTATTTACTGGCTCGCGCCGGCCAAGCCGGCGGGCGGCACTTCCGGTACCGCCTCTAAATCTATCTCTTCGCCGCGCTGACAAACGCAAAAACTTTTTCTCGATCCTTGCGTCCCGGCTGACGCTCTACACCTCCGCTCACATCCACCCCCTGTGGGCGCGCAGCTTCTACTGCTGCAGTTACATTAGCGGGATTCAAGCCACCGGCAAGAACGATCGGGCGACTGCTATCTTGGGGAACCCTGTCCCAATCAAAGGTCTCTCCGGTACCACCGGGGACACCAGGCCTGTAGGCATCCAATAGAAAACCCCGGGCTTTGGGGTGCTCAGTCATTGCGGCTTTGACATCGAGGTCAACTTTCATCCGCAACGCTTTGATATAGGGACGCCGGAATTGTTCGCAGAAACGGGCGCTTTCATCGCCGTGGAATTGCAACAGGTTAAGCGGCACCGATTCCAGTACAGCGTCCACCTCACTCTGTGCCGCATCGACAAATAACCCCGTCAGGGTGACAAATGGGGGAACTGCCGCTGCAACTTTAGCTGCCATATCAAGATCGATATAGCGCGGGCTCAGCTTATAAAATACCAGGCCCAACGCGTCGGCACCTGCATCTACAGCCATCAGAGCATCTTCTATACAAGTGATGCCGCATATTTTTACTTGCATCGTGTAACCTGGACTCAGCCGGCTGGCCGATCAAAAGAGGGAACGACGGATACTAGCAGATAGTCAGAAGGCGCGAAATGCACGCCCTCTCCCAGATTTGCTTTAGCCTCGAAAAATTCAGCAGTTTAACTGGATAGCAAAGCACCCAAAGGCTGTGGCACCAGAAGTGGCCCCGGCTCACACTGGGGAAGCTGGAAATGATCCGGGTAGCGCACATCAACGAGATACAGGCCAAACGGCGGTGCAGTCACGCCGCCGGCGGAGCGGTCCCGCTGATCCAGCACCTCTTTTACCCAAATTGGTGGGCGCTCCCCTCGCCCCACGGCCATCAAAACCCCGGTGATATTGCGCACCATATGGTGAAGGAATGCGTTAGCACTAATTTCCAAGGCAATCAGCTGACCCACTGGAGCAATATCCAGGCGGGTAATTTCGCGCACCGGGCTCTTAGCCTGGCACTGAGAGGCGCGGTAGCTGGTGAAGTCGTGGCGGCCGATCAAGTAGCTGGCTCCCTCACGCATCGCGTCCAAGTCCAGTGAGTGCTGGGTCCAGGTTACCTCAGCGGCGCTGTGTGCCGAGCGGGTTGGTGCGCTGTGGATCAGGTAGCGATAACTGCGTGCGTGAGCGGAAAAACGTGCATGGAACTGCGCCGGCATTTCCCGAGCCCAGCGCACCCGCACGGAATCCGGCAACTTGGTATTAACTCCCTGTACCCAGGCGCGGTCCGGGCGCTGCGCTCGGGTATCAAAGTGAATGACCTGGTTGGTAGCATGAACGCCCGCATCGGTACGCCCGGCACAAACCAAGGTCACATCCTCCGCTGCAATAGTGGATAAAGCCCGCTCCAGATGAGCCTGGACAGTCTCCGATGCAGACTTCTGCTTCTGGAAACCGTGCAACTTGGCTCCGCAGTATTCAACGCCCAGGGCTATACGGCGCAGCCCTTCAGGCAGCCCCTCACCTTCAGGGACCTCCCCATTTGGCTTGTAAATATATTCCCTCTGCGTCACCTGACTCATATCACCAAAACCACTTGCTCTCCCCGCTGCGACTGCGCCGGGTAAAAATCACTGCCGGGAACTTCCCGGTAAAAATAAAAAAACCTCGCAACCAGTGCGAGGTTTTTTTCAAAAACGGAATACGCTGCTAGCTTACACCATCCGCTCCAGCATTTCCTCGGCGCGGTCTTTGTGCTCACCGCCACCATCCTGGGCGACCTCTTTGAGGATATCCTTGGCACCCTCTTCGTCACCCATATCCATATAAGCTTGAGCCAACTCCAACTTGGTCGCCATCTCATCGCCGCCTTCCAGCAAACTCAACTCTGAATTGAGGTCGCTTTCCAGGTTGAAGTCAAGGTCACCAAAATCAGAATCTGACGGCTTTTCAACAATCGCCTCAACCTGCTCTGTCGCTTCAGGCTTAGCTTCAACCAGGGGTTCTGGCTCAAGAGTCAAATCACCCTCAGTGGATTCATCGATGAGAGCCAGCTCATCCTCCAGGGAGAACTCCTCTTCGATTGCATCCGCATTGAAGTCCAGGTCGCTAGCCCCGGCCAGCTCCATACCTGCAGCATCGAGAGTATCCAGATCAGCATCGAGGGATAAATCTGCTGCCGGCTCATTGCTGGCCGCGACTACCTCTGCCGAGGGCTGCTCAGTTGCGTTGAGATCCGCAGCAATATCATCCAGGTCGATACCGTCGAGATCCAGGTCGGAATCCAAGTCGCCGCCGATCATCTCCAGATCGCCATCAGAGAAGTCATCCATGGATAACTCTTCTGCAGACTCCTGGGCAGAGGAGACTCCTTCTGTCAGGGAGATTTCCTCGCTCAAACCGCTGTCAACGGAATCCAGTTCCAGAGCATCATCCAATTCAAAGGCCGTATCCAGCTCAACCGAAGTCTCTTCTTCTGTCTGGGGCTGAATCTCTTCCTCCATCATGGAAAGATCCAGCTCAAAATCCAGGCCCGGAACGGAACCACCGCTGGTAGTTGCCTTTTCTTCCAGCTGGGCCTCAACTGAGGCCTCAGAGTTTTCTTCTGCCGCCGGCTCCAAGTCGAGGGAATCCAGATCCAACTCAGAGGTATCGAATTCTATTGGAGCATCGACACTCTCTTCTGTGTTATCAGAAAGCTCAAGCCCCAAATCCTCTTCAATCAAAGCGGGCTCTTGATTACTTGAGCCCAGATCACCCAGGTCCAACTCACCCAAATCAAGTTCATCAAGATTTAAGTCGTTTTCAACTTCTGGTTCCGATACCTCAGCAGTAACTTCTTGGCTGTCTCCGTCGAGAGCACTGTCCAGGTCCAAATCATCCAGATTGAACTCGGTATCCAGCGACTCACTTTGATCTGCGCTCGCCTGCAACGGCTCTTCAAAGCTGCTATCCAACTCCAGGTCCAGGGACAGCTCTTGCTCAGAATCAGAGCTTTCCTGATCCAATGACAGATCCATAGTCAGGTCATCGAGGAGAGAGGTATCGGGCTCCAGCGCGTCACCGCTACCAACCAGTCCCGGCTCGGCGCTGGTGAAGTCATCGTCCAGGGCCGCGCCGATATCGTCGAGCTGCGCCGCTTCGAAGGACTCATTGGAAAGACCCATAGCCGGGGCTTCAAAATCCGGCGCACCAGCAATGGATTCACGCAGGCGGGCGGCGCGATCGGCAGCAGGACCGTCGCTGATGCTGAGCAGCTGGCGGTAGTGATCGTCAAACTTTTCAACGTCCTGGTTGTGGGCGTAAACCTCCATCAACATCAGGCGCGCATCGACTACCTGCGGGTCCTTTTCCAGGCCCAGCAGCAGCTTGCTTTCCGCTTCCTCATACTGCCCCAGGGACAGGTGAATCTCCGCTTCAGAAATTGGGTCATCAGTGCCTACATCGCCGAGATCGCCCAGATCGAAGGTATCGTCTGCCTCCATGCTCTCAACTGCAGCGAGAGTTTCATCGGGTTCGGCAATATCCTCAGGAATATCCAGCGGCTCTTGTTCCATAGCCATCTGCTGTTCAAGTTCCTGCTGCGCCTCTTGTTCAGCCTTGCGGCGACGCCAGGTGAACAGGCCAAATATAGCGGCCAGCAGACCCGCACCACCCAGGCCAATCAGCATTCCGTTATCGGCCAGCTGCTCCATAAAGGTTGGCTTGGGCTTAGTTTGAACTTCAACTACACGGTTACGCGTCTCTGCTGGAGCCGGTTCTGCTTCAACAGTTTCTTCTTCCGTATCAGCAGCAACATCAAACTCTTCGCTGTCTTCAACAGTCAGGCTGTCATCTAAAGACTCTACTTCAACGCCATCCGCCTCAGTGGGGTCGAGCAACACGTCTGACTGCTCCGCGGCGGCCTGCACCGCAGCCAGTTCCTCATTGGAAACATCAATCAGCGTATCCATGGTATCGATCTGCTCGTCGAGCTCGGCGATACGTTCACGCAATTCAGTGTTTTCGAGCTTGGACTTATCCAGCTCTTCCTCAGCTACTGTGAGATCGCCTTCCAGCGCCTCACTGTCATCAGTGCCGACTCCAGAACCGGAAGTAACGGACTCATTGTCCCCCGGTGCAGCCAGGCTAACGCGCCCTTCAACCGTTTCGCTGACATAGGACTCCTCCTCAACCGCACGGGCATCCAGCGGTGCGCCAGTAGCCACTTCCACTTCGGAGCGCTGGCGCCAGGAGTCATTCTGTTGAGCCACCTCAGAAATCGCCTCCGTCATAGTCAGAGTGCGCAAATCCTCGGTGTTGGGCAGGCGCAGCACGGCACCTTTCTTCAACAGGTTGATATTGTCATTAATAAAGGCTTCTGGGTTCAGCCTTTGAATCGCCAGCATGGTCTGCTGAACAGAGAACTCGCGACTGGCGCGATTTTGCAGCGCGATTTCCCACAACGTATCGGAGGAACTTACCGGGCCATATACCTGGCTGTTGCTCTCACTGGTGTCTGTAGTCGTATAACGTGGCTGCGGGCGAGCGGGCTCGCGAGTTTCCGGGGCAGTCCTTTCAGTTGGGGCTGGTTCGGCTGGTGCCTGACGAGCAGCCGGGGCCGGTGTTGTGCGAGGCTGGGGCTGCTGAACTGGGGCTGTGCGACGCACTTGCTGCCGCTCGCGCTCAGCTGCGCGCACGGGTTGCTGCGCAGCCGTTGGGGAAAACGCCGGCAGGTCCATCAGCAGCGTATATTCGCGCAGTAGACGGCCACTGGGCCAGCGAGTTTCAACCAGGAAATTCAAAAAAGGTTCGCGAATGGCATCGCGACTGGAAATGCGGATAACCGGCTTACCACCGGAGTAGTCCACTTCAAAACTTAAAGAAGTAAGGAGGTAAGAGCGCTCGACACCAGCGCGTTCGAATTCTTCAGGACCTGCGAGGCGAACCCTAATTTCGGTATCTTCCAAACCGCGAGTCTGCAGCAGTCCGATTTCCGCATCGAGAGGCTGGTTAAGGGTCGAGTTGAGCTTGATCTCACCTAGTCCAAGCGCCAGAGCCGCGTTGCTTCCCAGTGCACCGACTAGACCAACTGCAAGTGCCAACTTACGCACACGCATATCCGATTCCCTTTATTGTTAGAACCTTCCCAGGGTTTCCGAAAAGCGCGCCTTCAGAATATCCCCATTACTGAACGGTAATCGTTCAACTAATTAGCCGCCGTTTAGGCAGCCGCCAACTATGGCGAATTTTTCGCCAGTCTCAGCCAGGCCAAAGTTAAGATTACACCTTCACTATGGCCGCTAAGTATTAAATATCAGTAGTTTTTTAGCAACAAGTGGGCAATTTGTGCACAGTTTATTGCTACATCTTTACGCAGGTTGTCAGACACCGCACAAAGATTTAACTGTCGCTTGTTGAGTAGACTTTGGCGCAAGCGGCCGATGATTGTCACGTCACTGCCCACCGCACTTTCTGCCGAGGGCTGCTCCGCCATTTTGAGGCCAGCGCCATTTGCCAGCAGCGCACGCACTTTTTCCAGGTCGACATCTTCAGTTAAAGCGACGCCCAAATTAGCTAGCTGACCGTGGAAAACAGAGACCGTATTGATGCTGGTATCAACTGCTACCGCGTCTCCGAATAAGCGGCGCAGGTCGTGAACCAAAGTCAGCTCACTGAGGGTGTGGCCACTGGCGAGCAGAGCCTCGCAGGCACTGAGCTGGTTAAACGCCAATCGGTGGCCAATCTCAGGATCAATTTCTGCGTCCTGGCCGCTAAACATCCGCGCGGTTTGTGCCGCCATAGCATCAATTGCGGCCTTGCCCAGAGCAGACACCGGCTGATTGAGCTGTACCTCTACCGCTTGCAGTTTATCTTTCAGGGGCGCCAGGGCCTCCGCCACCATAGAGGCGCCGGCACTTGGCAGCGCAACAACACGGCGCTCGGCAGAAGCGAGTTCACCGCTGTTAAACATTGGGTGTACCAGGGCAACACTTTCATCGCCACGGGTGTTGTTGGCCACGTCTACAATCCAGGCGCCATTTTGCTCTGCTGCAGCCATGGCGGCTTCAACGGCATCACCGGCGCTCAGCAGAATCACGACCTGCTTATCGTTAAATGTAAATTTCTCCAGGGACTCCACCGGAATATTGCGATTGGCAAATACTTGGGGGTCCACTTCCCGTTCGTCAGTCTCCAGCAAACTCAGCTGCTCGGCGGAAATTACTTCACGCTCTTCGAGTACTTCCAGCAGGGGACCAAAGGCGGCGTTATCAACACCGACAATGACCAGTTCGCGGGTGGCTTCGGACATGGCAAATCACTTCATTGAATTGGAAAGGGAAAAATGAGGGGCGATTATACCCGTGGGGAAAATTCGAAAAAGGCGCTATGACAAACAGTAGCCGTTTTTTACGCGAAGAAGTTCACAGCTTGGCAAAAAGTCCTCCACTAAAGTGGCCTATTTCCACTCTTAGTAGAGGACTTACTCAGGTTCGTACCAGTTACAGTTTGCCGAGTAAAATCAGCAGGATTCTGCGCAGGGGTTCTGCGGCGCCCCAAAGCAGCTGATCCCCTACAGTAAAGGCGTTTAAGTACTCTGGACCAACGCTCAATTTACGCAGTCGACCAACAGGAATATCCAACTTTCCGGTAACTGCTGTTGGCGTCAGGTTCTGCACCGTAGCCTCACGCTCATTGGGCACCACATTTACCCAGTCGTTGGCACCATTTAACAATTGTTCAATGTCGGCAAGTGGCAAATCTTTTTTCAATTTTATGGTGAAAGCCTGGCTGTGGCAGCGCATGGCACCGATACGTACACAAGTGCCGTCCACCGGAATCGGGTTTTCGGTCTGTAAAATCTTGTTTGCTTCAACTTGCGCCTTCCACTCTTCGCGGCTCTGGCCATTCTCCAACTGGGTATCGATCCAGGGCAACAAACTGCCTGCCAGTGGCGCGCCAAATTCTGCCGTGGGGAATTCTGCTGAGCGCATATCTGCTGCTACTTTGCGGTCAATCTCCAGAATGGCGCTGGCGGGGTCGGCCAGCTCTGTTGCCACACCATCGCGCAGCGCACCCATCTGCGAAATCAACTCGCGCATATTGCGCGCACCGGCACCGCTGGCCGCCTGGTAAGTCATGGCGGTAACCCACTCGACCATGCCCGCCTTAAACAGTCCACCCAGAGCCATCAACATCAGGCTCACTGTGCAGTTGCCACCGATAAAGTTTTTCTGTCCGGCATCAATTGCGCGATCAATCACATCGCGATTAACCGGGTCCAGCACGATCACAGCATCGTCCTGCATTCGCAGGCTGGAAGCCGCATCAATCCAGTAACCCTGCCAACCGGCCTCGCGCAAGCGGGTAAAAACTTCCTTGGTGTAATCGCCACCCTGACAGCTGACAATCGCATCCAGCTGGATCAGTGCATCAATATCGTAAGCATCGCCCAGTGGCGGCAGGGGCCTGCCGATGTCCGGCGCCGTGCCTCCGGCGTTGGAAGTTGAGAAAAAAACCGGGTCGGCGATATGGGCAAAGTCATCCTCTGCTCGCATGCGCTCCAGTAATACCGAGCCGACCATGCCGCGCCAGCCGATAAAACCTATTTTTTGCATTGCGGTGTCCTGTATGTGAGGTGGTCAAAGTGCGCCGCCGGGAAAGCGGCGCGATAGTGGAATCGAAAATTGCGGTTTCGAAACTTGTGGAATCGAAACTTAAAGTGCGGCTACAACGGCAGCGCCCATCTCTGCGGTAGAGACTTTCTGGCAGCCGTCGGTATAAATATCGGCAGTGCGCAAACCCTGCTCCAACACCTTGCTCACTGCTGCTTCAATCGCATCTGCGGCCTCATTCATATCGAGGGAATAGCGCAACATCATGGCAGCAGACAAAATAGTCGCCAGCGGGTTGGCGATACCCTGGCCAGCAATATCCGGAGCGGAGCCATGGCACGGCTCGTAAAGACCAAAACCGCTTTCGTTCAAGGAGGCGGAGGGCAACATACCAATGGAACCGGTAAGCATGGCGGCAGCATCGGAAAGGATATCGCCGAACATATTACCGGTTACCATTACATCAAACTGCTTGGGCGCCCGCACCAATTGCATCGCCGCGTTGTCCACGTACATATGGGACAGCTCTACATCAGGGTATTCCGGAGCCAGACGATCCAATACCTCGCGCCAGAGCACTGTCACTTCCAGTACATTGGCTTTGTCTACAGAACAGAGTTTGCCATTGCGCTTTTGTGCCGCCTCAAAGGCAGAGCGGGCAATGCGTTCAATTTCTGATTCGCTGTACACGTAGGTGTTAAAGCCTTGGCGCTCACCATTTTCCAGGGTCTTGATACCGCGCGGCTCACCAAAGTAAATGCCGCCGGTCAATTCGCGCACAATCAGAATATCCAAGCCGGCAACCACTTCAGGCTTTAACGAAGAGGCATCGGCCAGTTGTGGGTAGAGAATCGCCGGGCGCAGATTCGCGTAGAGGCCCAGGCCGCTGCGAATTTTTAACAGGCCTTTTTCCGGGCGAATTTCCCGCTCCAGGGTATCCCACTGGGGGCCGCCTACCGCACCGAGCAGCACCGCATCGCAGTCACCCGCCGCCTTCAGCGTTGCGTCGGTCAGAGGCTCACCGTGGGCATCGATAGACGAGCCACCAATCAGCCCCTGCTCAAAACTGAGCCCCAGATTGAATTTTCCCGATGCAACTTCCAGCACCGCCATGGCCTGTTCAACAATTTCCGGACCAATGCCGTCACCCGGCAGAATCATTACTTTTTTCGTCACAGGAATTTCCTTTAATTACTGAACCGCATCAAAAAGCCAGGGGGCTTTCTCTCGGCGCGCCTGCTCATAAGCGCGAATATCATCGGCGTGCTCCAGGGTCAGACCGATATGATCGAGACCATTTAGCAAACAGTGCTTGTAGAAGACATCCACTTCAAATGGAATCAGCTCGCCACAGGGCTTGCGCACATGCTGCTGTTCCAGGTCGATGGTGAGCGCATAACCCTCCTGCCCGTGTGTTTCCTCAAACAACTGGTGCACTACATCTTCCGCCAGGACAATTGGCAAAAGACCATTTTTAAAACAGTTGTTGAAAAAGATATCGGCAAAGCTGGGCGCGATAATTGCGCGGAAGCCGTGATCTTCCAGTGCCCAGGGTGCGTGCTCACGGCTGGAACCGCAGCCAAAATTCTCCCGTGCAATCAGCACTGAGCCACCTTGGTAGCGGGGGAAATTAAGGGGAAAGTCCAGATTGAGCGGACGGCCAGAACAGTCCTGCCCGGGAACCCCCTCATCCAGATAGCGCAACTCATCAAACAGGTTCGGGCCAAAGCCAGAGCGCTTAATGGATTTCAAAAACTGCTTGGGGATGATCAGGTCGGTATCCACATTGGCCCGATCCATCGGTACCACGAGACCTTCGTGCTGGGTAAACGCTTTCATCAAACCATCTCCTCTTCCAGCTGTACCGGTGCCATCTCTCGCACATCGACAAAGTGGCCGGCAATTGCAGCCGCTGCTGCCATACTGGGACTCACCAGATGCGTGCGGCCACCGTAACCCTGGCGCCCTTCAAAGTTGCGGTTGGAGGTGGAAGCACAGTGCTCTCCCGCCCCCAGCTTGTCCGCATTCATCGCCAGACACATGGAACAGGACGGTTCGCGCCACTCAAAACCGGCTTCAACAAAAATCTCGTGTAACCCCTCGCGCTCAGCCTGGGCTTTTACGGCCTGGGAGCCCGGAACAATCAGCACCTGCTTGACGCTATCCGCCTTGTAACGGCCCTTGGCAACTTCTGCTGCTGCGCGAAGATCTTCAATCCGGGAGTTGGTGCAGGAGCCGATAAATACGCGATCCAGTTTGATATCACTGATATTCTGCCCGGCGTTCAACCCCATATATTCCAGCGCTCGCTCCATGCCCGTACGCTTGGTGGCATCGCTCTCGTCACTGGGAGTAGGCACCTGGGCGCTGATCGGCGCCACCATCTCAGGGGAAGTGCCCCAGCTGACCTGCGGCTCAATATCCTCACCGATCAATACCACGACTTCGTCAAATACCGCATCGTCATCGGAGTGCAAGTGGCTCCAGGCCTCAACTGCCCGATCCCACATTTCGTCTTTCGGCGCGTAGGGCTTGCCTTTCACGTAATCGAGAGTGATCTGGTCTACCGCCACCATCCCCGCGCGAGCACCGCCTTCAATGGCCATATTGCACACGGTCATACGGCCTTCCATGGACATGTTGCGCATCACTTCGCCACCGAATTCAATCGCAAAACCGGTACCGCCAGCAGTACCGATTTTGCCAATGATCGCCAGCACCACATCTTTTGCCGTGACACCCGGGCGCAGCTGGCCGTCGACGCGAACCAGCATATTCTTCATTTTCTTCTGGGTAAGGCACTGGGTAGCCATCACATGCTCCACCTCAGAAGTGCCAATACCGTGGGCCAAGGCGCCGAGCGCCCCGTGGGTCGAGGTATGTGAGTCGCCACAAACCACCGTCATACCCGGCAGTGTCGCACCTGTCTCAGGCCCGATCACATGCACAATACCCTGCCCCGGCTCATTGATGCCGAACTGGACTACATCAAAGTCACGGCAGTTTTCATCCAGGGTCTGTACCTGGATTCGGGAGATATCATCACGAATACCACTGACGCCAGCGGCGCGCTCGGCCGCCTCGGAAGGCACATTGTGGTCGGGAGTGGCGACTAGCGAATCCTTGCGCCAAGGTTTGCGACCAGCCAGACGCAGGCCTTCAAACGCCTGGGGGGAGGTCACCTCGTGAATCAGGTGGCGGTCGATATAGATAAGTGAGGAGCCATCATCACAGTTCTTGATCAGGTGGTCCTGCCAGAGTTTGTCGTAGAGTGTTTGCCCTGCCACAGCCATTCCTCTCATTAGTTAAGAGCCTGAGTCTACCCAGACCCACCAAATAACACCAATTTATATTTATTATCTAAAGTATTCCTAAATGGAATTCGAAAGCCAAACTGGGGTAAGATCCATCTTCTGGCGTCTCGGCCATTTATACAGAGGCTCAATCGGGGCCTTTATCGACAAACCACTTCAGGGGAAACAGCTTGGAACTACAGTGGCTGCGGGCATTTCTGGCAATCGCCGAACAGGGCTCGGTATCCGAAGGCGCCGAGCTGCTACACCTGACCCAGCCCGCCATGAGTAAGCGCCTGGCTGCCCTGGAGCAGCAACTGGGCTCCCCGCTGTTTGACCGCATCGGACGGCGATTGCAGCTCACCGATGCCGGCCGCGCCCTGCTACCCCGCGCTCGCCATATACTTAATGAAATCAGCGACACCGAACGAGAACTCCGCGCATTGAGCAATTCGGTCAGCGGCAGCTTGCGTATCGCCACCAGCCACCACGTAGGTCTGCATCACCTACCCCCGGTGCTGAAAGAGTTCAGTTTCCGCTACCCACAGGTTGCCTTGGACATCGATTTTGTCGACTCGGAACAAGCTTACGAAGCCCTGATGGCCGCCAAATATGAATTGGCCGTGGTCACCCTGGCACTTAAGGAGTATCCGCACCTGAATGCCGAAGTGATCTGGCCCGACCCCTGTGTTGTGGTGGCGGCCCCAGATCACCCCCTGGCAAAGCTGCCGGAACTGGAACTCACCGACCTCGCCAACTATCCCGCCATACTTCCGGATATGAATACCTATACCGGGCGCCTGATCAAAAGAGAGTTTGATGCCCAGGGGTTAAAACTCACCGCGAAGCTGGCAACCAACTATCTGGAAACCATTAAGATGATGGCCTGTGTCGGTCTCGGCTGGAGTGTTCTGCCCCACACATTGGTGGACAGCAGCCTGGCTGTGCTGCCAGTCAAAAAGCTGCAAGTACTGCGAAACCTTGGCGTGATCAGTCACCGGGGACGAACATTGAGCAATCCCGCCAGCGCGCTACAACAGATGTTGTTCGAAGCAGCTATTTAGTGAGGCAGGAAAAAAGCGACCAATTTACTAACAGGCAATACCCAAACGCACCATTTTTACCAGTGCAAAACGTTAAAGATTTGTAAAAATGTGCAACTTAGCCACGGCACGGGAAAAATTTATCTGTAAACTCCGCGACAAATTCATCACGGAGTGAAGTCAATGAAGAAATCCGCACTTGCCTTGAGTACCCTCCTCGCCTGCGGCACCGCAAGCGCAGATACTATCCTCGGCCTTGATGCTACTGCCGGCGCATGGCTGCCAGGCTATAGCGGTAATATCGGTACCGACGAATACAAGCTGGATAACCTGTCCCTCTCGGAAGATAACATTACCTTCCTGCAGGTTGCCCTGGAACACCCCATTCCCCTGGTGCCCAATGTGCTTCTGGCCCACAGTAATATCGATACCGACGGTGACGATACCCTGGCCACCTCCGTTACTTTTGATGATGAAACCTTCACTGCCAATTCAGAAATCCGCACAGATCTGAACCTCACCCATACCGACGCCACCCTTTACTACGAAATTTTGGACAACTGGGTAAACCTGGATGTCGGTTTAACTGCGCGTATGTATGACGGTGAATTTACCGCAGTGAGCGATACCCAGGCAGAGACTGTCGACCTCACGGGCTACCTGCCAATGGCCTATGGCATGGCGCGCTTTGATCTTCCATTTACCGGCTGGTCTGTAATTGCCCAAGGCAATGCAACGGCCTACCGTGGCGATACCCATACCGACCTGACAGCTAAAGTGCGCTGGGATTTTGTACCGGCTGTCGACTTTGCTATCGAAGCTGGTTACCGCGTAATGACTCTCGACCTGGAAGAGCTCGACGACTTGCAGAGCGATATTGAAATCAAAGGACCATACATCGGTTTCAACCTGCACCTGTAAGCAATCCACCTAGGATTGCTGTTCGCGCTCCCCAAAAACTTTTGCAGCAGTAACGCCTGCGAGGTATAGCTACCTCGCACAATCTGCACTAAGGTGGCCCAGAAGGGGAGCGCAACTCACAGGTAGGGCCATGAATCCATTACTCGAAAAGCTCGGAATTTCCCATCCCATTTTTGCAGCACCCATGGCCGGGGTATCCACACCCGCTCTCGCCGCCGCTGTATCCAATGCAGGAGGACTCGGCTCACTTGGACTTGGCGCCTGCTCAGTAGAAAAAGCCGCAGATGAAATTCGTTGTACTCACGACCAGACCGAGCACCCCTTCAATGTAAACCTCTTTTGCCACCAGCCCCCAACAAAAGATCCCCAACGGGAGCAAGCCTGGCTTTCCCATCTCGCCCCACATTTTGCCGCCTTCGATGCACCGGTTCCCAAGCTGATCAATGAACCCTACTCAACATTTATCGGCAATAAGGCCATGCTGGAAGTTTTGCTCGAGCAAAAGCCACCGGTTGTCAGCTTCCACTTTGGCCTACCGTCAGAAGAGTTTATCGCCGCACTAAAAGGTGCAGGGATTATCTTGATGGCCACAGCAACTTCCCCTCAAGAAGCCAAACTTGCTGAGGATGCTGGTATCGATGTTTTAATTGCCCAAGGTATTGAAGCTGGTGGGCATAGGGGGGTCTTCCACCCAGAGGGCGACCAGGAAATTGGAACTCTGGCCTTGGTGCGATTGCTGTGTTGCCACAGCAGCCTACCAATCGTTGCTGCGGGTGGCATTATGGATGGCGCTGGCATTCGCGCTGCACTATCTCTCGGGGCTAGTGCCGTGCAAATGGGAACCGCATTTGTCCTCTGTCCGGAATCTGCGGCCTCCGACAGCTACCGCAGCGCCTTACAAAGTGAGCGCGCACAGCACACAGAGATCACCGCCAATATTTCCGGGCGCCCCGCTCGCGGTATCAGCAACCAATTCTATAAAGCGCTAAGTAAGGGCGCTCCTCCTCTGCCGGATTACCCGATCGCTTACTCCGCGGGCAAAGCCCTGGCTCAGGCAGCTACAAAAGCGGGCAATGACGAATATGCCGTTCAATGGGCCGGACAAGGAGCCCCTCTCGCACGAGCCCTGCCCGCAGCCGGATTGGTGACAGCTTTAGTAGCAGAGCTGGAAGCGAGTAAATGAAGGGAGCTATTGGCAACTACCATTTATAGAGCTGCACAATTAAAGAGATACAATCTCCGAACACCACCCTTCATCATCGCGCTCAACGCAAACTAGTTGGCTGGCTGTATCACTCGCACTGACAATCTCACCTTCGGGGCCCCAAGCTGCACTACAGCCGGCTGTGGAATAACCACCCGTCGGCTGATTAAAGTTCGCAATAGCCACCAATAAATTGTGCTCTAAAGCATAATTTGCCAACTGTTGACTATCCTCCGGGTATCCCATCGGAGTAATCAATACCCCTGCCACATAAACTGAAGCCCCCTGCTTTTCATAGGTGGCAACATGACCTGGGTTACACACATCTGCACAAATAGCCAGAGCTACGGTCTCACCTTCGATGTTCAGTGATAGATATTCAGATCCGGGAACGAACCATTTTTCTTCTCCTGGGTGCAAATGTATTTTCAAATAAACAGAAATCTCACCCTGAGGAGAAAATACGAGCGAACCGATCGCAATACCATCCTTCTGACGAATAGGCACACCCACAACTAGCCAAACACCACAGTCAGCTGCCAAGTCAGCTAGAGGGCTTAACTGTGGATCGTCGATCTTAAGCGCTAATTGTTCAGCCAGATCCGGCTCATATCCAGTTAATGAAAGTTCGGGAAACACCACAATAGAGGCCTTTTTCCTTACTGCGACTTTTACAGCATGGATATGTGACTCAATATTGCGTTCAATATTTCCTTTCACTGACGGCAACTGTGCCAATGCTAATTTAAACTTGCCCATCACCCCACCCTTCAGATCACCATTTAAATACAACATGAATCGACTAAATCATTGTATATGTTGCACCACAAGTAATAAGCATCGATTCTTGATTGTGTTAATTTTTAAGTTTCTTCCAGCTATAGAATCCCTATCTTTAAATAAATAACTTACATTTTCTTCAGGTATCTATTTAAAAATAAAATAGTTGACTGAAAAAATAACAACCAGCCAAGATAAATATTTAGACTCTAATCTTAGAGAGTTTGCATTTAGAGCAGCGGACACAAGAATCAATCCACGGCAGCTAGCACTAACAATTGGGAAACGGCAGGTTACTGAGTCAGCGCTCATTTCCAGCAAGCGTTGCATCAACCATCTCCCCGCATGATCCAAGATAGTTATGAGGGTCAAGAAGCTGATCTAACTCCGCATCAGAGAGAGCCCCTGACACCTTCTTATCTTCCTTTAACAAGTCAGAAAAAGGACGACCCGTCTCCATTGCCTGGCAGCAAATCTGGTAAACCAAATCGTGGGCATTCTCACGCCCCAGTTTAGGTCCCAGTCCCATCATTACAGCCTCAGAGAGCACTAAACCGCCAGTCATTTCCAAATTTCGCATCATTTTTTCTGGAAATACCTGAAGTCCTTCTAGCGCAAAACGTGCCTGGGATAATACCGATGCGGTAAGACAGAATATTTCCGGCAGAACAATCCACTCTATTTCCCACGGGCCCGTAGCCCGCTCATGGTCTTCAACCATCGCTTCCAGCAAAGAGGCAACCTGCTGTCTAACCACTGGGACAGTACCGCTGATAAGAACTGCTGATAGAGGATTGTGTTTTTGGGGCATTGTACTAGACGCTCCCCGGCCAGATATAAGAGGCTCCGCCACCTCCCCGACTTCTGTCTGTGCCATTAGTTTTATATCGAGGGCTATTTTTCCCAAGGTGCCAGTAATCAGCCCCAATAGACAAGCCACTTCGGTAACGCGATCTCTCATCGTATGCCAGGCGATACAAGGGACTCCGAGATCGAGTTCCTGCATGATTCCTCTTTGAACTTCTAGCCCCTGATACCCCAGGGAAGAAAGATTACCCGCCGCACCACCAAATTCCCCTACAAACGCCCGAGACTTTATCTCTTTTAAGCGCATTTGATGGCGATGAATACCAGCCAACCAAACAGCCGCCTTGTAGCCGAACGTTATAGGTACCGCTTGTTGAAGATTGCTGCGCCCAACCATAGGCGTATCCCTGAAACGCTTGGCCAGGCTCGCTAAAGCATCTGCTATCCCATTGACCTCCGTCTCAACAATTTCAAGCGCCGCCCTATTCTGTAAGACGGTTGCCGTATCCGTAATATCTTGAGTAGTAGCCCCCCAATGACACCACTGACCTAAATCTCGACTACACAGTGCCACTAGCTGCTCTACAACACCCAGCACTGGATAACCAATCAGCTCCGTTTGCTCCTTAAGCTTTACAAAATCTATCTGCTTGGCGTCACAGTGTTGAGTAATGTCCTCTGCAGCCTCTGCAGGGATTATTTTTAACCGGGCCTGTACTTTGGCCAGCGCCGCTTCAACATCGAGATAGCGCTGAACACGCTGTTCATCCGAGAAAATCTTCCGCATTGCTGAAGTACTAAAAATATCGCAAAAAACGACCGAATCAATCGCGGTTGCTCTCATATCAAATCACGCTCAACAAGATGCCTAGACGCCAGCAGAATCAAAACCACAATAACATCAGATTAGCCAAGGAAGAGATATCCTAAAAAATTAACCTAAGTATCGAGACGCCAAGAATATGGGGAACTAGAGGCGCCGTTAATCAGGCACAGCAATCCAACCTAAGAGAATTGAATACAACAAGCTAAAACATAACTCCTGATTACATCACCCCCTACCCAAACAGCTTCTTAAGGCGAATTTAATCCATTAAATTCAACCCCAAAAAATAAGTTTTATTTGACATATATCAATTCTAAAAATAACAGTACTGCTAACCTGAGCCGGCATGAAAAATATAAATAAAATATGAGCTATGAATATTCTATCTCAACAAAAAGACTTTGAGGATCCTCCTCCAGCTTTGCATACTCAACCAAGCAACAAAATCAAACAATAAAAAACTGCCAGCATGCCCACGCAAAACAAGCTGCAGAATACAACAAAACACCAAGTGGATTTCCTGGTAATGACTAACTTTATATATTTAAAATGCTAGCCTTATCAAAACAGCAATTAAACTTAAATAATTAAAGCCGCAAATACCTAAAATTTCACCAGCCATGTAGTAAACACTAATACACACACCACTGCATAGCATACTTTATCCCTAAAATTGAAGGAGCAGTTCGGGATGAACTTACCACTATCAACTGAAACCATCTATAACAAACAAGCTCACAGCTGGAACCGCTCGGAGAAAATCCTACTCAGTGATTTCACCGCTCGCCCCAAAGTTTTGGAGGCAATCGGAGATATCTCCGGGAAAAACATATTGGATATGGGCTGCGGTGAAGGCTATGTATCCAGGATGCTACTTGATAAGGGAGCAGGTTCAATCTTTGGTGTTGACTCTTCCTCAGAGATGATTTCCCAGGCAAAGAAAACGGCTTCTGCTGGAAACTTGACGAAAGCAGAATATGCAGTTGGAAATGCCGTTACATTTACAGAATTCCCTAGAGATAAATTTGACCATGCTATCGCTGTATTTCTTTTCAACTATCTAACCATAGAAGAAATGACAAAAGTGATAAGCAAGGTCAAGAATCTACTAAATAAAGGGGGTACCTTTATTTTTACAGTGCCTCACCCTTGCCTTCCGTTCATGAGGGAAGAAGTTCCTCCATTCTACTTTCAACACGGCAACATGACTTATTTAGATGGTATAGATCAAACATTTGAAGGAAAAATATGGCGCAGAGACGGCAAGCCAGTTTCAGTACGATGCGTGCATAAAAATTTTTCACACTATTTTGAAGCTCTGGCACAAGCTGGTTTTAAATCCCTGCCAACCGTTCAAGAACTCTCAGTGACTCAAGAGCACCTCGACCTAGATCCAGATTTTTTCTCACCACTAGCCGGCTATCCACTACACGTATTATTTAAGGTGCAAGTAAATGACTAACTTAGCCCCAAGTGAAGTAGTTCAAGCTCAAGCCTGGACTGCTAATGATATGACCGCAACTTCCAACTGGAAGTTTCTGTGGCCTTCAAACTGGAAATCTGAAGTCGAGGCTTTGGAGAGCTGGGCCAAACAACAAAACAACCCGATTGATAATCTGATCCAAGAATCAGTTGCCACACCTGAGTTCGACCAGCTTGCCAACCAGATAAAACATGAAATAGAACATGGTAGTGGTGTGGCATGGATACAGGGCGAGGAATCATTAAGCAAGCCAACGCTTAACCTACTATTTCTAAAGCTTAGCCTGGCAATGGGCAATACTATAGATACTTATGGCCGGCTTTATGGGATTCTCGACACAGGAAAAGACTACACTAGCGAAGCTATTCCTGTATCTCAGACAAATGCACCCACTGGCGTTCATACTGATAGCTCACAACGTACCGTACAACCAACGATACTTGGATTATGCTGCCTTACTCCGGCAGTTGAGGGTGGAAAATCGAAAATCGTCTCTGCGGCTCAAGTTCATGAAAACTTACGAAAAACTGCCCCACAAAAACTAGAGATCCTGTACAACAACTATATTAGGGATTTAGTTACTCCAGGCAGTGACAAAAACATAAAAAGCATACTTGAGAACTGTTTTCCTATTTTCGAATATTCAAACGAAAAGCTCAGTATTCGTTATATGCGGTACTGGATTGAGAAAGGCCATCAACGCGTGAACCAGCCTTTATCAAAAGAAGTACTTAAGGCTCTGGATATACTAGATAAGGAATTAAACAGTGCGGAGAATACATTAAGCTTCTACATGAACTCTGGAGATATGGTCTTCGTTGACAACACCAAAGTCCTACATGATCGGGATGGATTTATTGATACTCCGGATCAGAAGCGGGTTTATACCAGGGTATGGATTGATTAGGCTCCATCTAATCAACCCATAAACCATATACTCTTTAGCAGAACGCCATCACTTTGTGAGCTAATAATTTGCGAAATGCTGATTGGTAGCCTAAGAAAAACTGGAGAAGTACTTTAAACACTTCTCCAGCTTTAACGGGTGAAAGATTTCCCCGCAAAAATTTCAATTAACTTCCAATTAAACCTAACGATACCGGATACCTACTATAGGCAGGCTAGTCATTTTATTAACACCTCAAACACCGGACTTATGAAGTTGGAGGATTTTTTGGGCAAAACTAGGCCAGCTTTTCAAAGCTTCTTGTTTTAACTTACATGGCTTCCCTTGCCTGATTTTTACCCCTGCATGCAGCACTTGCTGATATGGAGCTACAAGGTATCACAAACGCTGTATTTGAACGTGCTGAATTTTACCGCCATATACAACCACATCTTCCAAGCCGGAATACTCTACTTTTTCTCCAGCATGTGTTTCACCTGTAAAGTTAAAATTGAAATGAACTATCCCGGGTTTGGTTTCTGTAACACTGCATACTTCCCACTCAAGCTTTGAAAACATACCATGATGAAGCCTCTGCATAGACATAATGTCATTCACACCTAAGAATAGATCTCCTTTTCCTGACCTGAATGTGGAGCTTTCACAAAATAGCTTTGTGATTTCATCAAAGTTACTTTCGTTTGAGAGTTTGAAATAATACTCTGCCACTTCCAAAGAACTCATCATCTTTTATTCCTCTCGATTACACATATCTGAGTTGTAGCATAGACCTACTCATAAGCGCAACGCTTTACTCAGGCCATCACCATGGTAAAGCTGCTTTGGTCTACAGCACAAAGCGAGCAGAACATAGGATTCAGCAATTTGTTATGCTTTACTCCAAATAATTGAAAAAACAACCCACATGAATATAGGAGTATTGATTCCTAGTGATAAAACACCAAAATGTTGAAAACATTTAAGCTTGGGCTTCCATCTGCTTTTGTAAATTTTACTAAATCGAAACGGTTCGTCAATTTCCTTACTTGAAATAAACATCGAAGTTATCATTATCAAAGCAGCGACAACCAATATGATTGATTTTATCAAACCACTCAGTTGAGTAAAAATCACAACCCACCAAGAAATCGGAACTACACACCCAACAAAAAAACCTAACGCAAATAATGCTCTATATTTCATCCGACCTTTTAAAAATATAACAATTCAAACACATGTGTGCGTTAGCACGTCTGTCAGATTTGATTTGATTTACTAAAGCTTGGGCAGACCTTACACACAACACCCCAATCAGCCGACTGAATTAGTGGTCGACAGCTTTAAATTGTTATGACCTTTCGCACACAAAAAATATGCCCACGCAATTAGTATGATTTGCAGTGGCGCACGTAATAACAAATAAACAGGCCCCCATTGATGCCCGCCAAGACCAATACCGTTTAATGCCGCATAAATATTTGCAGGAAAGAAAATAATGAAAACTACAATAGCAAGCCATGCAGCATGGAGTTGATATCTTGGCACAAAAAGAGCAATACCTATCAATAGCTCAATCAATCCAGTGAGATAGATTATCGCTAGGCGAAAAGGAACCCAAGACGGTAACATTTCCACCATGCCCTCCGTTTTAACAAAGTGCCCAACGCAGAAGAATATGAAGGTTATTCCCAATCCCCAATAGGCGTACTTTTTAACATTCAGAGGCATGCCGCTAAACTTTGAATAAATAAAAGAGATACCTAAGGGACTAGACAACAGTAAAAGAATAATTATTGGAGTTACCATAGTTTTCTCATAACGCTAAGCTCACCCACAGAGACGCATTCGCGCTGGAGCCGGTGACAGCGCCTTGTGTGGTTGTTCTTGCCCGATTCTGATATTGAAAGTACTTTTCGCTAACGGGTAAATTGGGAGCCATCTTCGGTGGCCACCGAAGACCTTGTTAGTCACAGTTCATTGCTAAACCGATTAGTTTATATAGACCATTAAAGAGTACGAACGTGACAGATATCCGCAAGGCACAACTAAGATAGTTATGTGTATCTCAAGCCCAAATAGCAAGGTAGAGATAGCTTATCGCATGGAACCTCAACTGATCAATATCGGAATTGATACCGGTAATAAATAACTCGATATTCATGTAAGATCTACAGGCCAATTCTTTAGTGTCACCAATATAAATTTCATTAAGTCATTAAGGACGCCTCTCAATCTCAAAGAATATTAGCAGAGTCTACAGAAAGACTCGAATTAGAGTTTATTTGCGCACGGAGAAAGCAGACTCCCCCCCCTAAATACGATCGTGAAAAATAACACCTACCGGGATAAAAGTATGGCTTAAAAAATTGACGAGCAACCATAGTCATTTGCTATGAGGGCCTCTCACTGCGATGTAATCCCAATGACCGAACTGATTGAGAGTGATTGTTTACAGCTGGGGGATACTCCCTCTGAGCAGCAATACTGGATAGTTATCGCCGTATAATAACCCGATGCGGGCATATGAAGTAAAACACTGGGTTGCTCACTGCCGACTTTATAATCCATAGAAGAGCTTGAAATTTTCTTTTTATCAAGCAATAGAAAGGTTTGAACCCGTCCCGCTAAGCAACTTTCGAGTTTGTTAGCAAACTCAAGCTGATATAGAAAAGTATTAACACTTCCAGAATCTATTTTTCCAACTTAATAGACAGCAAGTCAGCATTTACTCGTGTTACTTAAGTATTTTTAGGTGGGCAGAGGCCATACATTCGCCACAAAGCGCTAAAAATAAAAATTTTAGAACATGCTTAAACATAGCTGGTTTAGCTCATAATGGCGGATTCAGGCTCGCCAGGAGCGAAGCGCCACCTGTGTATTAAGGGGAGCGCAGCAACCTTACACTCAAAAGTACGTAGCTTTGGGTGTCGACTGGAACCCCTTGTTGTGTAGGAGGATTACCATATGATACTTGTAATTACTATTACTGCTACAATATACAAAACACCATTAATCGCAGTACGAATAGTTAACGGTGGGTCAGATTCTCTAGCGCTCAATTTCTTATATAGATAAATACTACTTAAGCTAACAAATACACATATCGTAGCAATTACATAATCTTGAACGCTAGGCACTGCCTTGTCTGTAAGAATATATGCAAAAAAAAGCAAAATACCTGATATAGGAAGCCCTATAGCTGTATATGCACTTAGCAGTACATTTTTTGTTTCACTGTTCATTCTTCACCTCGAACAAAACGCTTAAATTAGGTACTTCTTAGGCGTCATCTGGGTTTACAGGTTGTATGAATTCACTTGATATTATTTTGCTTTTTAAACCTGCGCACCTTTGTGCGGATATTTTTCATTGGAGATGAAGTATTAAACTGGATCATCCTCCCAAGGGTGTAACTTTTATACCAACTGTGTCCATAAAGTTCATCATTGCTCAACGAGTCTACAAGCTTCAGTATTTTTTGTATTGTAAACTGGAATTCTGTCAGCAACTGTTTATAAGACCAATCCTTATAGGATGCATGAAAGTGCTGCGCTAGCCTCCCAAGCTCATTCCACCTGTAACCTTTTTTTGGAAAATCTACTTCAAGATTATTTGCCCTAAGCTCATGCCACTTTAGGACAAGATTTCCCCAACCGATCAGGTATGAAATAGTATCAGAAACGCTTATTTCTGTATTTTTTATATTACCTTCGACACCAATCTCTCTCGAAAGCTCCTTGGGGACTCCCATATAATCAGCAAATAAATTTTCATAAGAATTTTCAATCGAGGAGATTAATTCTTCTTTATTTTTCGAAATTGAAGACATAGCTATCAATGGTTACTCGATTACAGAGTATTTACATAACATTCGCACTTGCAGTGGGTGAAGCGTGGCGTAAGCCATTCGACCGCGATAGCGGCAAATAATATGTGCTTGTTCAGTGATTTACACCCACCATCACGGCACCGCCATCTCCACCAAAACCTCCTATATCATCACTGCCAAGGTAAGCGCCAGAGCTAAAGCTAAAGCTAAAGTTCTGGGTTATTCCAAACTTTACAGCTAACCACAGTACACTGGAGATTAGGACGCCAGTAAATACTATCGGGAAAAAACTGAGTTAAGAAAATTTTCGGAAGTAAGATCGATCATATACCAAGATCCGACTAGGCCGAAAAAATTAATTATGAATGATTTCATTTGCTCCCCTTGTACCACTTAACACCTTGCGGAGACCCATAGGGCCGTAAACTCGCTGCCTGTGATTGTTATTTCCGTATACACTCGCCGTCCATATTGTAGCTTATTTTGAGCCTCACGCCATGAACTGGGGCAGTTACACCAATTAATTCCCTAGGCACTAACTTGTATTTCATAAGAGCTTTTCTAGCTGCCTCATCAAATACGCCTTCAGGATAAGAATCTATGATTTTAACATTTTCAAAAAAACCACCAGGCATTACCGTCACTTCGAACTCTACCCAACCCTCTATACAATTTTTAAGTGCCTCTAAAGGATAATTTGGCTTTACATAAATTATTGTTGCCGACGCAATTCCGAACATGAGAGAAATAGTGAGAGTGAATATTATTGGAATGCTCTTCATGTTCTTATTCTCACAACGTTAAGATCAGCGGCGGCTTGCTTAGTAAACATTTAACATACATATTGGAGCGCAGCAACGGTATAAAAAACGCACAAAATAAAACGTCAGCTACATTGCCTTGTTAAGGCTTTTGCCTGCTAAACGTAAATTTATTGCCATTTTCTACCAGCCTTCTAAAGAAATCCTTATCAATCTCGGCAATATGAGCCTTTACCATATAAGAACCATCCATGCGAAGAATGAGAGTGTTACCTATTAACTCCCAAGCTCCTTCAAAAGGTAAAACCAAACAGCCTAGTTTTGGATAGTTTGTACACTTAAAAGTGTTGTCATATCTAAACTCACACTCGTCCCAGCCTGACTCACCACCAAATATGTCCCCACTCCTATCCTCCCAGGTGCCTACTAGATCCTGAGCTAAGCAAGTATTGCTACTTAGTAATATTAGAGTGACGAGCTTATTCATGGAGAACCTTAACACCTTTAGTATGTGCGGCCGCGTAGCAAACGTCACATGTCTAATTTTATTATATGCATTTGCCTACTGCCTTAATTGAAAAATATACTGTACCTGCATGACTTGTCTTTTTGTATAGGCACAGCTCTGAGCCTATTTTTACTTGGCCAGGAGAGCTTACCCCCACATGAGCCAAGTTGCCGTTAGCTAATTTGACCAAGAGCTTAGGCTCATTTCCAGTTTGGCTGCCATCATAAACCTGAGCATGCGCGACACCTGAAACAAGCTCAGTGCTTTTAGGAAAACCGACATATAGGAAGAGCACTCCAATTCCTAGCGTAACCAAGATTGCGAACAGAATGCCTTTGTGTTCGCAATACCAGAGTTCAACTGTCGCAAATATGGCTCGTTTATCTTTCATAGTCTAGACAATGCTGCCATTGCTTGTTAGCTTTTTTACTGAAAGTCCCCACGAGCTTTTAAAATACCATTTTTCTTCAAAAGAAACAGCTTATCGATATAGTTGCCGTAAACTACTACAGCAGAACTTCCCTCTATTTTGCAGTAAGGCTCAGGGAACTCGATCTTCACTGGCTTGATCTTCGTGTTCTTATTATATGAGTGGGCATAGTCATAAGCGGCATATGGAAGCCACGCAGAGGCTGGAACGAACATCACCTACTTGTTAGCCTTTGCCACCAAGCTCGAACTTCTGATGCAACTCATAGATTTGCTCCGTAAGGATATTATTACAATTCTGAACCGAAATCCGAGCGCCTGACTTATCTCCGATAACCACATATCTTACCCCGACTTGAAAGTCGTATTTGCACGTACAGACTGTATCAAGCTTTAGATAGATTTTTTCAATCCTATTTCCATTAAGATCTTCGACCTTATCAAATAGAACTTCAATAGACTCTATTCTTTCTTCATGCCCCTTTTCTTGCGATACGATAGCCTTTCGATATTGAACCTCTCCACGAAAGATAAAATTCGACTCTTCTATTCTTTCAGATAATGTTTTCTTCGTATATTCAATCCAGCAGCTTGCCAGCCCACTTGGTGAGTATATCAATAGAGCTAAGACTACTAAGAATTTATTCATGGCTTAGAGGCTAACGCCGCGCTGAGCCGAGGCTAACTTTGGGCGCTTTATGTGCAAAAATGGGAGCGTAGCGACCGCGCATAAAGTGCACAAAGTTAGACGTCGGCCTGCAGCGCATTGTTAAATTTATTCTCCGCCGGCGCCTGAATCGGAGGCATCTGCACCGGCGGCCAGTATGCGCCCAGGAACCTTACCTACCAGCCACAAAGTATTACAACAATAACAATATTGGTAAATCGGATCTCCAGGGACTTTTCCATGTGGCTCTATCTTCCCTATACGCAATCGGCAATTTGGACACTTAAATACTTTAAATCTGAAATTGTTGATTGCGACCAGTATTGAGAAGAAAGATATTAACAGAAGTACCACCCCTCCAATAAATTTTCCTGCTTCTTGTGGGCCTACATGTGTATAAAGTTGACCCAACAAGAAAAAATGCAAAGCGCCAACAATTGCTATCGCCAGGAATATGGACCCATTACTTTTATTTGCCGTTTTTATTCGTGGTTCGTTCATGGTGGAATTTAACGCTTTGCTAAGGGACAGACAAACCAAAGATTTGGCTGTCCCGCGTGAGCCGCGCCTTTTGCGGCTGGAGTGCACTTCAGCAACTTGTTAAGTGTTGCTCTCAAGCCAATAAACTCCGTCATGTTGCCCAACTAAAATTTTATTGATTGATGGAATAAATATTTCAATATCACCACCAGGTTGATGCTCCTCTTCAATTGCCCCAGCGATAAACTCTTTAAGCTCTCTTCTATCCATTGAGGCTGATTTTCTAATTTCACCTTTATTATGTGGACGCACTCTATCAAAGCTAACAACATCACTACTCAAGGAATCTATTAGTTCGAAAATATCATCCTTATTCAAGTATTCCATATGAATTGACACTTAACGCCCAGCACACGGCCGACCGAAATAAAGCGAAGCGTAATGTAGGCCGTCCTGCCCTGCGCCTTTTGCCGGGCATTCGTGCTGCTGCTTGTTATGCATTTTGATACGCCGAAACCTTTGTAAAGAACAAAACATCGCAAACGCAGCTAAAATATGCACCAGAGGCAGATACAAATTTGAACGAATATAGATCACTTCCCTTAATTTCTTTTACTCTAAATTCGCCGATATTCTCTGACCCCCAATCTTTCATGTGAATCTCTGTACAGGCTCCCAGAACAATTGTTACTTGAACTGTATTAAATTTCTGATCGCTCCACTTTCTTGGGGCGTTCCCTGGCCATTCACGAAGATCAAACTCGATTTTGACATCTCGATCTTCAAATGACATCCGTATAAGCTCTACAACTTCTCCGAATACCTGGTCTTGAAAGATCCTGTCTAGTGCCTCTCTTGAATTAAGATAGTCTAACCACATATGATCACTCTATGGATTACATAATGCCGTTAGCAAGGGCAGCCGAAGCAACGCGTAGGTTGTCCTGCGGAGTGCCGAAGGCCCGTGCCTGGCTTTGTTAACCATTTTTACAATCTGAAGGTTGATGAGAAAGATTGAGGATTTGCTTGCCGGATTTTCCAAGGTATCTGAAATTTACGGTAACTCCGTGATCTACAAATTGCTTCAAATCCGAAGATGAGCAGTAATTATTAAGTACTTTTGGAGACAGATTCTGTTCTAGAACAGATGCATCAATTTCATCAAACGAGTAATTGGTAAGCGTATAAATATATGTGAATGTGTTATTTAAGCCGACAGTGCTGTCTAGGCGCGTTTCTGAATCTATGATCATCGGCAACAGCTTATTTGTCTCTTCGGCTACTTTCTTTAGGCGATCATTCTGATCTACATTTTCTTTAAATAGATCTTTGGCGGCAAAACTTCCTAAGGCAGAACCTATTGCGGTAGCTGCGGTTACTAGGATTATATTCTTTTTGCTTATCTTATTTTCCATTTTTTTCTAATTCACTCACTTCTATGATTAACGCCTTGATCTGCGGCAGGTTGCGCAAAGTGTGGACTGTTCGGTGGAGGCCCGTAGGGCTGGAACAAACAGCATCAACTTGTTATGCACTTTGAACCAATTCTATCCAGCAGTTTTGTTTGTGAGGGTGCTTAGTCAAAGCATCCATTTTTAGTTTTGCATCAGATTCCCAGCGGTAAGTACCAACCAAAAATTGGTTATCATTGTCATCGATACGACACAGTTTGTATTGCTTATGCCGAATAAATGGAGATTCCCAAACAATTGTTTCAGAACTCACTTTCAATTCATAGAGCATTTCTGACAGCGCTTCATAATCAGGTTCGGGATTGAATATCGAATAAACAATAGTCTCGTCTTTATTTTCAAGTAATACATGCTCAAAGCTGATTTGCTTACCAGATCCAAGTTTCGCGCCTGCTATTTTCGTTAGCCCTAATCCATCTTCTTCACAATCTTGAAATATAAAACCAAGCATTCTTTCAAGCTGTTCCCAGCTAAAAGGCAAAACTAAACTATGGTCGTAATGACCTCGAACCCATTCGCTTTCAGCGACCTGCTTCATGCTCTGTCCAATTGCATAACGCCTTTGTCACAGGCTTAATTGTAGTGAAGCCTTTTGCCGTATAATTGCGAAGCAATGGAAAAAGGTGTAACGGAAATTAAGTCCTGTGTACAAACTTGTTATGAGAGCTACACGCATGATTCTCGCCCAACATCAACAACACTTAGATCTGCTGTTTGAATAGCTTTATCGAACCTTTCTAGACCTTCTGCTTTTATTAATTCGTACTCAGAACTATGGATAGGCATAACCCATAATAGGTTGACGTGTTGCGCTCCTACATGGAAGCATGCAAGTTCTTCTGATTCTCCGTAAGGTTCATCAAATAAAATTGCGCTTGGCCAGCCTTTAGGAGCAATAGGGCTTTCAGGTATGGCCATTCCTGATTCAGCATTCCTTCCTAAACGACACAAAAGATAAGCTGAAATGTCGAAGATATAATTCTCTATTATTTCAGCTTGCTCATCAACAATATAACTTGGTACGGCTAGAAACAATTCATTTGTGCATTCTATTCCAGCAGTAGTTTTACAGGAAGAGAGCCCTATAGTTGCATATCGTTGAATCTTTTCACTAGAAAACGTATACAGCTCAACGAGATTGTCTTTTTTTGACATCACTCTTCGGGAATCAGGCATCCCCCATTCTTCAATATACCTAGACAGGAATATAGATCTGCGAATATCAAATTCTAAACTCATTCTCCAGTTTCCTGATTCTCATAACGCCCGTAGTAGGGAAACCCGGAGCGAACAGCGGAGGGGTTTTCCCCTACTACGATGGTTATGTGGGGTTTGTACTACCAACAAATACCATGCCATAACGCCCTGCACTACTACATAAATCGAAGAAACTATACGATAGGGAAATGCTTGATGGAGGTATATGCCGCTGATTTTCTTTTATGTGTTCTGAAATCACAAACACGTACCGTGCGCTTCGATTTCCTGACTCTCGAGCTGACCAGACTTGTCCAAGATGAACTTGGCTCCTACATGCCACTTTGAACACACAATACCATCACCATCTAGTGATTCAACTATTGCAAATAAATAATTATCACGTTCGTCGTAACTTAACTTGAAACCCTGTTTTTCTGCCCAAGTCTCTATATATTTTCGCTTCGCACCAACGGCGATCTCTTTGGATATCTTTTCTTTCCAGAACGAGGTTCTCTCTTCGGAATTCGAACTATTTGACTGACAACCAATAAGAGCGCCAAAAACAAGTAAAAATATAATTCTCTTCATTTGCTGACCATATTCACATAGCGACTACAACAGGGGCGGCTGGAGCGTAGCGTAGGCCGTCCCGCGAAAGGGCCGAAGGCCCGTAGCAACCTGCTTGTACTTGTTAAATGTTTTTACCATGCCCAACTCTCAATTACCTCGATAGCTTTTGGTTTTAAAGCCAATGACACCTCGATGAAGCAGGAGTCAATTGTTGATGTTAGGGTATGTTCAATGCTCTTCGCTTCCAGATATTTGGAAAGCATTTGAGTAAACAAATTATCTTTGTTTGCGATTGAGATGCAACATGGTTCATCTTCAATGGTAGTCACTACCTCAAGTCTATTTTCGAGATCCCAATACTCCCGACCTCCAATCACGTTGCTTTCAGTGGTTTTACGTAAGTTAGCCATGACATTTAACGCCGCAATCAAACGCGGCTTACTTTGTGTGGTTGTTCTTGCCTGATTCTGACGTTGAAAATCCTTTTCGCAAACGGGTAAATTGAGACCCACCTTCGGCGGCCACCGAAGGCCTTGTTTGTCACAGTTCGTTGCTGCGCCGATTTATAAAGACCGTTAACAAGTAGGAACGTGACAGACACTCACTAGGCATAACTCGGATAGTCATGTGGGCCTCGAGCCCGAATAGCAAGGCGGAGATAGCTTATCTTATGGAACCTCAAGAGATCAATGTCGGTATCGATACCAGCAGTAAACAACTCGATATTTATGTGAGACCTACTGGCCAATTCTTTAGTGTTGCCAATGATAAAAATGGCATTAAGGATGCCATTAAACAATTACAACCTCTTAAACCTCAAAGAGTATTAATAGAGTCTACAGGAAGACTCGAATTAGAGTTTGTCTACGCCGCTGACAAAGCAGGATTACCTGTTGTTGTTTGCAACCCTTCACAGATAAGAAGCTTCGCTAAATCCGCAGGGCGCCTAGCCAAAACTGACAAGCTAGATGCAATGGATATTGCACATTTTGGTGAGGCCATGAAGCCAAGACTATCGGAGCTAAAGCCAGAAAAACTTAGGGAGATCAGTGACTTACTGGCGGTAAGAAGTCAATGTTTAGAGATGAGCACAATGCAAAAGAATCGGCTTCAGAGGATGCCTAAATCAGTGCACAAACCTATACAGGCCATTCTAAACACCATCAAGAAAGAGTTACAAGGTATCGACAAGCAACTGGATAAACTGGTTAACAGTGTGTCTGAGTGGCGGCAAAGGCGGGACCTATTGTTGAGCGCTAAAGGGGTTGGAAATGTGTTGGCTTATACGTTGATGAGTGAACTTCCCGAGCTAGGAAAATTGAACCGTAAAGAAATCGCTGCACTTGTCGGTATCGCCCCGATGAACCGTGATAGCGGCAGCTTCCAGGGAAAGAGATATATTCGGGGTGGAAGGCATCGTGTACGAACGGTTTTGTTTGCTTCCATCATGTCGGCCATACAGCATCATCCCAAACTAAAGCCGATGTACAAGCGATTAGTCGACGCTGGCAAACCTAAAAAGGTCGCTCTGATTGCCTGCATGAGAAAGCAGATTACAATCCTGAATACGATGGTGAAAAATAACACCTACTGGGATGAAAGTATGCCTTAAAAACTTGACGAGCAACCATAGTCACTTGTTAGGCTGCTCGCTTTTGCCATTGTATCTCTGGCAAGAATATTCTCGTTTTAATGGTACCGTCCCAATCGACCTTAAAGCCTGCTTTGCTTAAGCTCTCTGCTACGCTTTTACCGGTTTGAATGCTTTTCCCATCGTCATTTTCAAGAGCACCAAATGCAATCATAAGACCTCTACCATTTACTGCACCTTCTACATCTTGTCCATGATAGAAGCAAAAGCTGTGATAATGACCTTTGGGAGCTTCATGAACGGCCTCACTAACATCTTCAAATCCGTCAGACATTGTGTATCCCGCGTTATGAAGAGCACAAATTCCTTCTTCATGTAGCTTATAGAATACTCCGTGAAGGCGATCGAAGTCTGTAACCTCTGGCCATTCCTTTTCCGCTAAATGCTTTTTCTCAATCTCGGGCTCGATTGAAGCCAGCAACATTTCTTCATCGCATCCTTCCTCGAGAATATCGTATATCATTTCACGAATATCGCCTTTGCTATAAAAGCCTGACCATACCCATCCTTTGATTGAATCTAGGATGTATTTTTCTTCTTTGTTCACTAAACTCTCCTTGGCGGCCTAACGCCGCGATAATCGGCTGGCGCTGCATAGCGGCGACAGTCCGGTGGAGTCCTGTAAGGCCGGAACGAAATTCATCGCCTTGTTACACATTCAGCACCAGTAGTTGAAGTCGGTACCATCGATGTCAATGCAATCACCAAAGTCAGATATTTCGAAATCAGTGATCTCTTCCTTTGTATTTTCTGAGAAGGAGAACAAGCGCTGAGATAGCAGTGTAGGTTCGATTTTTTGATCCGATTTAGTAATAGTGTTTGCAGCTTTCAGCAAAATTCTATTAATGTCGTCTTCGCCAGACTCTTCTACTGCATCATGGTAAGAATCGAAATCAACGATTTTTGGATATATAGCCTGGAACTCCGCTGATACCTCAAATAGATCTTCAGGCTCACAGATATTGCAGACAGACTCACCTTTATTCCAAATTTTCAATACAGGGCTTCCATCTGGTAGAAACAGCGAATAACCGACACATGTTTTAGAGCTAACTTCCTCAAGAAATTCATCAAGCACAAATTCATCATATGTATCTTCATCAAACACACACTCAAATATATGATTGTTCGCACCGTCAGCTTTGTAAGAACGCACCATAAAACGAAATTCAGATAACCCAATACTTTCTGACCCGTAGTCGAAGATCATATCTTTCAGCATTTCCGGTGTAGTATCTGACATTATTACTTGTGTTGACATAGTCCTTTACCTCTGAGGATTGTTTATCTTGTGTAACGCCTCAAACACAGGCTGGTGACGGAGCGCTTAATTTTTGCATAAAATGGCGAAGCCATGCAAAAATTGAGTGCGCAGTTACCAGTCCTTTTGTGCTTTGACTTGTTAAGAGTTTACTGGGCATAGCAACCCCAGCCGTCATTGTGGCCATTTAGATCTGATGCATATTTTTGCAATAGATTTTCGTAATCGGTGATTTCTTTGTGCGTTGGGACCATAGCAACTGTGGCAACTATTTCAAATGGGTATTCTTCAGAGTCTTCATTGTCGCAGAGCAATACTTGTTGTCTGTTGAAAAGAAGAATCTCTCCAAACTTTAAAGCCTCTTCTTCAGTTGAAAATATAACAGTAAATTCAATATCCCTCTTCTTGGACAGGTCATCACCTTGCTGCACCATATTCCATAGTGCATCACCATTTTCGTTATCTGGGTATGTGGATTTATCTCTAATCATCGATAACTCTTAACGCCAAGTTTTGCGGCTGGTTTGGAGCGCAGCGGAAAACTAGTCCGACAACAGCGCTTTGTTACATTATTTGGTTTCCTGAGGCAGAGGCCTAAAATCGAACTCTTTAAAATAGCCAGTGCCGTTAAAATCTACTGTATAGGTATGTAAATTAGGATCTAGGCTACAGCGACCAATCATTTCATGCTTATGCCTTTCTCGAGGTGGCGCACTGTGTATTTTGACAATACCCTCACAGCGGGGAAAGTTACATTGAGCGGTTTTTTCATACACCGTATAGTTCCCATCGCTTCCTTTATGCACATACTTTCCATCAATACATCTATCAACATCATCACTTTGTGGCAAGAAAAACATTTTGATAAATAAGCGATAGTTATTTAAATAAAAGCCGCCAATGAGTAACACAGGAAACGCCAAAATAATTAGGAACGGTTCGCGAAAATACAGCCCAACAGCAGCCACGCCTGCTAATGCTAAAATAAACACTATTGCAGACATTAAAAAGTAGCCAGCGTTTTTCATAACCTCTGAATTAGAGTATGAAAATACGCTTTCTTGTATCACCTCATATTCTATATAGTCCTTTTCAACTTTATCCTCTGGAGGCATCCGTGGTGGACCTTGCTGAGCTTTAGCCCTTTTTGGCTTTACCTGTAATCCTCTTTGTATAGCCGAATTTGAGCAGCATCCAATTTGCGATCAAACCCTCCTCTAATCTGCGTTTCCCAATGACAATCAAAACACAATATACATAGGTTTTCTTGACTATTGTTTGCTGGATTTTCATCGATATGATGTATCTGTATACGCAACTTCTCATTTCGGCAAACACAGCAAGTCCTATCGGATTCAAACAAAACTTTGGCAGCAACTTCTTTTGGAATAGGGATTCTTTTCTTACTCAAATTTGATTCCTTTCTATGACTAAATCTAACGAAAATAGATATGCGAAACCGTTAAGAAAGTTGGCAGCGCCTTTGCGCAAGCAAAGGGAATGACAACTTTTAGGTTTCCGCATAATCGGGTTGTTATTTGTTGCTCGTGGCACTGTGTACAAATTCACTACAAATATCTTTCTTTTATTGTCTACCACGATTCGGAGAGAGAAACTAGCAGCACTAGGTTCGCAGCCGCTTCGAAGCTTACATGAAGGTCGAACCGTTGACTATGGACTTTCCCGCCAATACTGTTTTTTTATACAGCAAACTAATAATTACCTGCTATCCTTTATTGAACCCCCGCAAAACTGGAGCGAGTGACCAATAACGCCCCGCTAACCAGCCGGAGCTGTGTTGATGGTTTTGCGGTAGCGTAGCGTGAAACCGCAAAACGAGCAACGCAGCGGAGGTCCAAGCTGCTTTAGCAGCTGATGGTTGAGCGGTTTGTTATGAGTTTTTAACACGCCGAACTAAGCCTTTATAAATAGCGCAAGCAATAAGAACCCCAAATACCACTAAAGAGATTAGAGCCAATGCCAGTGAAGATATTGAGCCTATTGCTGAAATTTTAAATATAAATTCGTAACTTGGATCTAGCATTACTTTTTCATATAGCCACTTCGGCGCTACACCGTCATAACCGCCGACACCACCCAAATCACCAAAGAACATACCGAGATAAGTGAAAAACAAGAAAAACGACAAGGATCCAATAATATATTTTTTCATCGTTGTATCTTATTGCTCGTCTAACTCAGTAGTGGTAGGACAGCCGGTTACCCTAACTGCCCCCACGCAGATCCGGACGTGCGGAACTACCGCATCCGGCTCTTCAGTAATATATTCGCTCGTGTAAAGCACGAACCCTAATACCAGTCCACAAGTATACTGCGTTTGTATACTCGCGGTGGCTTTAGCCCAAAATATCCCAGCATTTCCTTTAGACCATTCCAGTTGTAACTCTTGCGCTGACTCCGCCGGTTGAGCCATTTGTGTATGCTGTGTAAAACATAGCTGTACAAACGGGACAAGCTTCGACTGTTGTCTGGTAGACCGAAGTAGTTCTGGAACCCCTGTAGCTTGCGCTTCAGTGTGGGCAGCCATTCTCTCAGACGCTCACTGCGCTTGGCTTTGATCCAGTGGTAGAGCGCTTCCATTGCGCCCTTCTGTTTCTGTGCGGCAGTCCGGCGCCTGAGCCTGGGGCGTTTGTTGGGTCCAAGCTCCAGTAGAACTCAAAACCCAGAAACTGGAACTGCCGTTTTCGGCCCGGATGGAAGCGGCTAAAGCGCTTCAGGTGCGTTTTCTCGGGGGCTAACTGCAGGCCAAACTTGTTCAGACGCTGCGGTAGTACCCGGTAAAAGCGCTCTGCATCCGTTTTCAATTGGAAAGCCACTACATAATCATCGGCGTACCGGATTAGCATGGCTCTGCCACGCATACGCGGCTTAACCTTCTTCTCGAACCACAAATCCAGGACGTAGTGCAGATAGATGTTCGCCAGTACCGGACTGACCACACCTCCTTGCGGGGTGCCTGCTGCCGCTTTACTGAACTTACCATCTGGAGTTTGCACGCGTACTTTCAGCCACTGCTTAATCAGTGTCAGCAGGGCTTTGTCGTCGATACGAAGGGCTAGCATCCGCAGTAACCAGTCGTGATCCAGCTGATCAAAGAAGCCTTTAATATCGGCTTCAACGATGTAGCCGTAGCCTTTGAATTGCAGATTTAAGCCAAGACTGTGTACGGCTTGGTGGGCGCTTTTCCTGGGACGGTAACCGTAGCTGAAGGGCAGAAAATCCTGCTCCCAGATACTTTGCAGTAGCTGCGCTACGCTCTGCTGCACCAGTTTGTCTTCCACCGTAGGCAGCCCCAGTGGGCGCTGCTTGCCGTTGCCTTTGGGAATCAATACCCGCTTAATCGCCTGGGTGCGGTAGCGTTTGTCACACAGCCGTTGATGTAGGCATTGAATATTTTTCGGCAGTCTTTGCCGGTAAACTTCGGTAGTTACTCCGTCGATACCGGGGCGGGCCTGCTTATTGAGCTGGCCCCAGCTTTGATACAGCAGGTTGGAATTTAGCAGTCCGTATAAATTCTGAAACCTGTGTCTGGGGTGGCTCTGTGCTTTAAATGCGATGGCGTGCAAGGCGGTTGTCATAGTGTCTCCAGCCCTACTTTGTCCGGACTATGTTTCTGTTGCACACCGATATTACTGTCAGCCCCTTCGCCATGTAAGCGGCTTTCCCGCTCTCGGACTACTATGAGCTGATCCGACTTCCGAGTGGTCTTCGTTGGTTTCGCCATTAGGCTTAACGTCTCTACCTGCTCCTTCAGGAACCTGCTCGGATCTCTCAAGTTCTCAATACTTCTCTTTCTACATGCCACGGCTTAATAACCCCGCCGATCCGCAACAACCTTACCATTACGGTTGCATTGCCTGGACTTCGATGGCGTTACACATCTCGTCAATCGGAGCTCACTTTATTATCGGAGCGATACCAGCACTTGAGGATCACGATAATCCCTATGGCCTATAGAATTCTCTGTGTACGCTTCACATAGTTTGTTCACAGTTGAAAAAAAAGATAATTATATTTTCTTTCCCTTCTGTTCCGCCCTACGCGCAACACTCGATACAGGTGGCTGGTTAGGCCTTACCCGACAGGGACTTCCACCCTGCAAGAAGCATCAAGCTTAGCTTGACGCACTAACGCCAAGCTAAACGGCACAAATGGCTGTGGTAGAGTGAAACGAACCACGGCCATTTGTGTCCGGCGGAGCCCAGCAGGGGCGGAGCGAATTTAAGCGCCTTGTTATAAATTTTCACTTTCCAGTCTCAACTTAACAAGCTCTTTATCCTCAAAACTAAAATATGCATCTAGTATTTTACATTCTCCAGTAGATTCACACTCAAGCAGTGTGAATACTTTCCGTTGATCCTGTTGGGTACAGTTGGAGTCGTATGAATATTTATTCTTTTTTACACAGCCATATTTTGGGTTCAGTTTAAACTTCCATAACTTAGAGTTAGACAGCTTGATAATTATATCGGCATCATCGCTCAAGGCCTCGTACTCATATTTTTCCGAAGGTAAACCCAGACTCTCGACTATTATTTGACCATCGTTAACAATTAGGTAATTTTTGTTCCACGGCATTTTCCCTAAAAAAGCGTACGAAGGCTGCCAAACTCCATTGGGCACTTTAGCGGACCCGGCCCAAGAAACTGCTGCAAAAAAGGGTACTAGTATAGTCAGTAATATTTTCATCTTTCGCCTTGGTATTTATAACGCCTGGCGCACAGGCCGGAGCACGCAGTGCGGAGGTCCAGGCAGCTTTGCTGCCGATTGTGCCACCACTTGTTATGAATTTTCACTATTTTTTTTCCATTCACGTAAGACCTCAACAACCAACTGATTTCTTTGTATGTACTCTTTCTTGGCCACCAATGGGTCTTCTCCTTTTAGCAGTCTCGTAGCAGGGACAAGGAAATCACTAGACCACTCTTCATCAGCACTAGGTGCTTCGCTAGCGTATTTGCAGGCCAAACCCATTACCTCTGGGCATTCTTTTAAAAAGCATGCTATTTCGTCAATGGTTTCGCGATTCACTGTAGCAAACACAGTTTGAACCCAAAGTTCTATAGGTAGTTTTTTTCGATTTAGCCTTTCTATTTCTTGCTTAAATTCTTCGATGTTCATCTTGATTCATAACGCCTCAATAACCCGCAGCTGAAACGCAGCGAAGCGGAGTGTAAGCTGTCGGGCGTCGAAGGCGCGTAGTTAATTGATTTGTTAAATGTAAGACCACACTGCACCTATGATAAGTAGAACTATTATTGCCACTTGGGTTTTATTGGCTTTACTTTGTTCAGCTTTGGCTTCAGGTGTATCAGTCACTCCTACCTGATGATCGGACCCTCCTTCATCAAGATCTTCGTTGAAGATGATGAGGCTATTAATCAAAACAGCGATCATTACTAGTAACACTGCTGTTAGCCAGTAGAATCCCGTGAAGTACTGGATACCCAAACCAAATAGAAGGCAAAAAGTAATCATTATTGCTGCGGGCTTTAGGTCAATGCCTTTCATCTTCGAGTACATTTAACGCCGCCATTTGCGGCCGTAATGTAGGCGCGAAGCGCCGAAATGGAGGTCCAGCACCAGCTTGCTGGTGCGATGCAACATGGCCTTGTTATGTGTTTTAGGTGGCATATGCGTAGAACCAAAAACTAAGAGCCAAGCATAGAACAACCGGAACCAATATTAGGCCCACAACCTTAATTGGGATTTCAGCTACGGGATGTCTATATTTTTGCCGACGACCAAATACTTCTGTATGAGTTCGCAATCCAAATGGCGCGAACACCATGAAATATGTCGTAGAGCCAACTGCAATTGAAAAAGCTAGCCAGCCAAAGACATTGGAAACAGTTACCTCTTCAATTGAGTACATCCTGGCAATAAATATCACCGAGACAAAAATTAATGCAAGGCTAATGTTCTTCATCTGTACTTACACATAACGCAGAGTGCAGGGGCGGCAGGAACGAAGTGTAAGCCGTCCCGGCGCGAAGCGCCCTTGCTGCCACGATTTGTTAAGTGCTACTTTTAGCACACTTGGTCTCCGATTTCCCAGGGTGGCTTGTAAATACTAGTTTACTACCAGAATAAACGAAGAAGCTCGCCCCTTTTTCTGTGTTTAATGTGAAAGTTCCATTTTCATCCGTTTTGGTTTCTCCAAGTTTGCCAGGCAAGTGAAAAGGAACCCATTCGTTTTCCCATGCTTCTACTTCTGCTCTAGCAATCGGATTATCTTGGCAATCAGTTACCGTTCCGGTATAGGTTTGTGGTGTAGCGCAACCATTCAAAATTAATGCAAGTAAAGCAATTGCTACTGATGTCTTCATTCTCTCTTGCACTTAACGCCCGGCTCATCGGCGAGCGCAGCGAGTCCGGTGGAGGTCGAAGGCCGGAACGAAATGCAGCCGCTTGTTAGGCGAACAACCTATCTTAGCTACCATAGATTTCTCTGCACTTGCTGCAGTAAAGAACCTCTTTTGTCTTTGCATCTTCAACCCAGCAAGGCCCATAAGCCACAACATTAGCATAAGGGTAGTTTTCATTAATAGTTCTTCGCTCAGCTTTTGTAGGAGATCTTCTTGTACCATAGATGATTTCAGCATGATCCTGCTCAAGCTCTACTTGATGCAAATGGCAGTATTGAAACAACGACCATATTTCTTGGTATGTTTTGTAGCCTAGCCCATACTCACTAACGAATTTTTCCCATTCAAGTTCTTGTTTGAATTTAAGGCGACTATTTTCTTTGTTGGAGCAACAGATAGTAGCCAAAAAGTTCAAATATCTTTCTGTACCAACGAACTCTTCAAACGTTTTTCTAATATCGCTAATTTCCATTAGGGACTCAATCCTCTTGGACGCCTAACGCCGCCAACACGGGCCGAAATGGAGCAGCGAAGCTGCGGAATGTAGGTCCAGCCAGCTTTGCTGGCGATCGTGCTTGACTTTGTTAAGAGTTCTCATTTCCGAAGTGCCCAATAGAAGCAATACTAATTACAAGGAATACAAAAATTACTATGAGCCAAACATATGGTCTGAACCAAAACCAATAGTCCATGCGATTTCCAGTCAAATGAAGATACTTAAAGCCAAAAATATAAACAAGAGTGACGGCTGTTGCTAAGATTAAACTGGCCGGCAGAAACAGTACAACAGTGTCACTCACACCTTTTGAGTTAAAGAAACCCAGAATAAATAGCCCAAAATTCAGATAACCTAAGACCTTTACTACATGTAAAAATAACTCTTTATTAGTACTCATTGAATATCTATGTTTTGACTCTTAACGCCGCCAACACGGGCCGTAATGTAGGGGCGAAGCCCCGAAATGAAGGTCCAGCCAGCTTTGCTGGCGTTCGTGCTTGGCTTTGTTATGGCTTTTAGCTAGAAGCATCCTCGAACCTAGGCTTGTATATGGGGGCGTGTTTGTTGATTTTTTTAAAGCACTTAATGTGACAGAAGAAGCGCTGGAGATCTAGCTTGTCTGCGGGCTGATCAATGTTAGCGATAAGATCGACTGCACATGGATCTAGACCTCCTTGATTATCGATATGCTCACCACATAGAAAGCACTGATATCCTTTATCTTCACTCATAGATATTTATTCTTTAGGGCCATAACGCCGTGCCTGTGTTTTATACACATTACTTAAATCCATTTAACACCTCTGCTGCTTCAATATAATGGAGTAACTTAGCATATCCTTGCCAAACAGTTTTAACCCCTGGCTCGCCATCCCCTTTACGTCCTAGAAATCCTCCTAGACCTGCCAGCATACGCGTTATATCTCTTATGCTCGGAGGTATATTTGGCGGGGAGCTTTTATCTCGCATCATCCATACCATGCGCCATTCTTTTTCAGAGTAAGCACTCGTACATGGTTCATCAGGAAGACTTCTTGCTTGTGTAGTTATCGAATGTAGTCGCCATCCAATAATCATATAGATCGCAATACAGTTCAACATTCGCTGCTCTGTTCTAAAACGATTACTTTCTATCTGGCATCCGCCTTTTACCACCCGAAAATAGGTTTCAATTTCCCACCGGCTTCGATACCACTCAATGATAACTCTCGCCTGCTTATAGTCTTCAACTGGAAGATCAGTTAACAGCATCCACTCAATGCCTTTTTCACCCTCTGGTGGGTTTATTTCTTTAGCCAATACAGCATAGAGAGAAAGTGGTCGTTTAGATTTTCCTTTTCCAAATAGCCGTATCTCAGTAGTGGATACGCTGACTTTGGCTTTTCTTCCAGGTTCCCCATTCCGTTTGGGAATGTCTACCGTGTATAGACCAATAGATTTCTGCTCGTTCATATGATCCCAAAGCAAAACCGTTTCTTCTCCATCGAGCTCTAAAGTGCGATTGGCCTTAGCTCGAACGATATAGCTCGCCCGCCGCTGTTCACTTTGCTCTTCAGCCAGCTGAAACCACTCATGAATATCACCCTCTCTATCAGCAATACTCACAATTGTGCTTTCAGGGCAGTGCTCTTGTATCTGACAAGCCGTTTCGTAATGGTCTAGCCAGCGTCGACTCTCCTTATCCTTTATCGACTTGGTATAGCGGGAATTAGAACTGGACCCCTTATCTCTCTGCCACATACTACCTTCAACAACACCCAAATTAACCCTGGATGGTGTTATCGCGATGGAGGTGTGCAAGAGTTGTTGGTTGGTCTCTTTACGCCTAAGTGTTCCCATCTCTTTACTTTCTAGGTCAGTGGCAAAATTTAGAAAGGTAGTATCTTGTGGGATAAGAACAACAGGCTGCGCTTTGATTCTCTCAAGAGTTGCAGATTTATGGCCGCTCATAATAGAATCAAAATTGACTTTATCATTTTCGATAAAGCGATAAGCTGCAAACGTTTCTGCCCAAGTTTTGTTTGCACAGGGAATGCTATTCTTTGGATCTGAACTTAAACTACTAAGAATATTGGACAAGCGCTTATTCAAGCGTGTATCACCCATAACCTGATTTTTTACTTCCTCCATGACCCAGTCCTGCATAATTATCCAATCAAATCTGTAATTCATGCCAGGTCAAACTGTAACTTATTGATTTACATAATAAAACCGGAAAAACTTGTGTATAAAACTTAGCGCCGTGCACACTGGCAAGCGAAACGCAGTGTAGCTTGTCCGAGCGGCGCAGCCGCGCTGTGCTGCACTTTGTTATGTGTTGACTGAGTTATCATTTAAATACGCTTCTACTTCTAGGCTGATTAGCCCCGGACATCCAGCTTTTAACCAATTCTCGAACTCTTGGTAGCGTGGTGCGTATATTTTACCATTATCATTTACCACGCTTTGTACGAAACCATAGCTGATGACGAATCGCAAATGATCGATAGCACATCCACGCAACTCTTTTTCTTCTAACGTCAGCCTTGTTTCATCACCATCATAATCCCTCAAAGGAATCGTGTATTGGGATTCCTCTAGCAATAGATCAAGAAGGTCCTGTCTTCTTTCACTTTCGTACAAGGCTTTAATTTGGTTCGAATCGATCATGGGTGACCTTACACATAACGCCCGGCCTGTGTTTTATACACATTATTTAAGTCCATTTAGAGCTTCTGCTGCCTCTATATAATGAAGTAGCTTGGTGTATCCCTGCCAAACGGTTTTAACCCCTGGCTCGCCATCCCCTTTACGCCCCAAAAAACCTCCTAAACCTGCCAACATACGGGTTATCTCCCTCATGCTTGGGGGTTCATTTGGTGGAGTAGTTTTATCTCGCATCATCCATATCATACGCCATTCTTTTTCAGAGTAGGCACTTGTACACGGTGCGTCAGGAACTCTTCGTGCATGCGTAGTTATCGAATGTAGCCGCCATCCAATAATCATATAGATCGCAATGCAGTTCAACATTCGCTGCTCTGTTCTAAAACGATTACTTTCTATCTGGCATCCGCCTTTCACCACCCGAAAATAGGTTTCAATTTCCCACCGGCTTCGATACCATTCAATGATGACCCTTGCCTGCTTAAAGTCTTCAACTGGAAGATCCGTCAACAACATCCACTCAATGCCTTTCTCACCCTCTGGTGGGGTTAATTCTTTAGCCAATACAGCATAGAGAGAAAGTGGTCGTTTAGATTTTCCTTTTCCTAGCAACCGTATCTCAGTAGTGGATACGTTGACCTTGGCTTTTCTTCCAGGCTCTCCATTCCGTTTGGGAATATCTACCGTGTATAGACCGACAGATTTCTGCTCATTCATATGATCCCAAAGCAAAACCGTTTCTTCTCCATCGAGCTCTAAAGTGCGATTGGCCTTAGCTCGAACGATATAGCTCGCCCGCCGCTGTTCACTTTGTTCTTCAGCCTGCTGAAACCACTCATGAATATCACCCTCTCTATCAGCAATACTCACAATTGTGCTTTCAGGGCACCGCTCTTGTATCTGACAAGCCGTTTCGTAATGGTCTAGCCAGCGTCGACTCTCCTTATCCTTTATCGACTTTGTGTAGCGGGAATTAGAACTTGATTCCTTATCTCTCTGCCACATACTACCTTCAACAACACCCAAATTAATTCTGGATGGTGTTATCGCGATGGAGGTGTGCAAGAGTTGTTGGTTGGTCTCCTTACGCCTAAGTGTTCCCATCTCTTTACTTTCTAGGTCAGTGGCAAAATTTAGAAAGGTAGTATCTTGTGGGATAAGAACAACAGGCTGCGCCTTGATTCTCTCAAGAGTTGCCGATTTATGGCCGCTCATAATAGAGTCAAAATTGACTTTATCATTTTCGATAAAGCGATAAGCTGCAAACGTTTCTGCCCAAGTTTTGTTTGCACAGGGAATACTATTCTTTGGATCGGAACTTAAACTACTAAGAATGTTGGACAGGCGCTTATTCAAGCGTGTATCACCCATAACCTGACTTTTTACTTCGTCCATGACCCAGTCCTGCATAATAATCCAATCAAATCTATAATTCTTACTAGGCCAAACTGTAACTTATTGATTTACATAATAAAACCGGAAAAACTTGTGTATAAAACTTAGCGCCCGGCTCATCGGCGAGCGTAGCGAGTCCGGTGGAGGCCGCAGGCCGGAGCGTAATGCAGCCGCTTGTTAGGCATTTTCTTTATCTGGCAATGCGGTTTTAAAAGTTACGCCATATTTTTCACTTAAAACATAATTCAAAACACCATCTTGTTGCAGCGAATCTAATCTTTCCAACTTACTTATCGGTGAATTTTCTGTGATTCTCATAATTTGATGCCCGTACTTTTCTATTCGATCTTCATAGAAGACCATGCAGTCGTAAATCAATTCAGCATTATCGTTGTCCTTAATTAGGTCAACGGTCAAAGCATACATGATTTGGGCCCAACATATTTCCAAGACAAGGGTGCCCTCTGAGCAATCTCGCTCAGCTTTCAAATAGTAGGACTCGTCTGCGAACTTCCTTGGGATTTCTTTAACTATCTTCCACTGCATACAGATGCCTAACGTTGCCAGCAAGGGCAGCCGAAGCGGAGCGTAGGCTGTCCAGCCCAGCCTCCGGCTGGGCGATCTTGCCTGGCCTGGTTAAATTTTATGTCCATTGAGGCCACCCCAGCGATTTAAGCCATATTAAAAAACTGATACAGCTCAGATATGGTAAACATTTGTACAGTCTGAATCGCTGCTTGCGATACCACAGAAATAAAATAGCCAAATACGTCGCAGTAAAACCGGCAACTACATGGAGAGCTAGCCTTGCTACGTCACGAGACTCGTTTGAATGGACAAAGCCCATCTCAATGACATACCAGTTTACCCACATAGCCGATAACCATGGCAAAAGTGAAATCACAATGAGAGAGTTATCAATACGGCTCACTTGGAGATTGCCCTTAGAAATTTAACGCCCGCAATAACCGGCCGGAGCGAAGCGAAGGTCCGGCGGAAGCCACACAGTGGCTGGAGCGAAGTTAATTGCCTTGTTATGTGTTTTGCACGAGATAGTATAAATTTCCATATTCTCTCGAATCCAATCTTTCTATTTCTTTAGCCTCAATAGCTTCATGTAACCATTGTTTAATATCACTTTCTTGTACGTACGGATATTGCTTTCTACGAGTACGAATGAAGCCACATAGTCTCCATTCATCAAAGCCATCGGTACGTCCATTGACTCCGTAGTCGAAGTCAATTATGTCCTTCTTGCTAATTTGAACCTTACAGCCAACGCCATGGAAGAAGTATTTATGCTTGTCTCCGAGCGTACCGATTTGGTCAATCGGCGGGGCCCAATTATGAGGTTCGTCAGTTTCAAGATATTTCTTAAGCAGCTCGTTCGCCTCTTCGACTTTTTGCTGAAAGTCGGAAATAATTTTTCGAAGCTCAGTATTCATGATTTACACATAACGCCTTTAGCAGCGGCGGCCGTTAGGCCGTCCAGCCCCGAAGGGGCGATGCTGCCTAAACTTGTTAACTATCCCCCTCGATCCGGTCTATCACTTCAAGTCGTGCACTTTTTGGACAGTAAATCGTGAGGGTTTCTGAGTGAGGGTTTATTGTTCCCCAGTCTCTATCAATCCGCCACTCTGGCATATCATCTGAATTTTCACTTGAAGGGCTTACCGCAAATGACCAGTGGCCTGAGTAGAACACATGAACAAAGATACCTTGAATTTCGCTTGGGACAGTTATTTCAAGAGTACAAACATAACCACCTTCACATAGTTTAGGGTGAGAAGTTACGTTGAACTCATTTTGACTACAATCTATTCCTTTGCAGCAAACTATTCGATCACTTGCCCCCCAAAACACGGCCTTATTGCCGCTAGATTTGGTATCAGTAGATTCTTTCTTTTTGAAAAACACTCCAGATTCCCTAATACAGTTAACGCCTGCTTCAGCCGCGCGCCAACGGCGCGTCGGGTGGAGGGGCGAAGCCCCGGAACGAACTGGAAGCATTTGTTATATTTCGTGTTGCTACTTGGTCAATGCTGAACGCACTATTGTAAATCCTATCATGCCCAATATTGCACCTGTAACTTTATCAATGTAATAAGACAGCTTTGTAAATTGATTACGAACCTTATTGGCTGATAGGAGATATATTATTGCGGTATCCCAAACAAAAACCACTAGAGTCATCCAAATACCAAGCGCAAGCTTAAAATATAAACTTACATCGCTAGTCAGAACTACAGTGAACAAGCTGAGATAGAACAGTAGATTTTTCGGATTTAAAATACCTGACATAAATCCTGTAATGAACTCTTTCATGAAAGTGGTTTTAATAGACTCATTTTCATCATTTGATTCTATGGCTAAATTCGAATAATCACTTTTCTTAGCACGCAATGCCTGGACTGCTAAAAATATTAAAAACAAACCACCAATAATTTTTAAAGCAATCATAACCGGTACAGAGCTGGCTAAAATTGAGCCTACGCCTATCAAGCATAGGGCAATATAAAGAGCATTTGCGCTAGATATTCCAGCGGCTACACCAATTGCTTTACTCCTATCATTTCTTATTGCACTTTTTACAACCAGCACAAAATCAGGGCCTGGACTTAGAAGTGCTAGAAAATGAGCAACAGCTACAGTTACGAACATTCCTATAAGACTAATTTCCATACACAATCTCTCTTTTCTTTATTGTTGGTACGATGTTGAAGAAATATAACGCCGCGCTAATGGGCGCCGTTTTTTGGCGTCCCAGCAGGCGAAGCCTGCGAATTGAGCGCCTTGTTAAATTTTTTGTACAGGTAATAGCAGGTAACTGCTGAAACTATACCTGACAAAATGTAATACAAACCAACTATTGAGAACATTAGCCATTTCCCCGACAGCATAGATATAACCAGGCCACCGCCCACAGCCCCAGCAATAACCACAATTGGCAATGAAAATAGTCGGCTCTTGATTAGGGCAATACCCAGCAGGTAGGCAACTATCACGATGGTTGGCGTCATTACCATAAACAATATTGGCATCCATAAAAATACGGAGCTGAAATTGTAAAAATGAGTAACAACACCATCAGGTGTAATCGTTTTTCCATAGCCTGAAAAAAAAGCCATTACAACGGTGCTCACAATTGCTGAAATTAGCACCGACTTCAAGAGAGCTCCGTGATTAATATGAATATGGCTCATAGAAATTTAACGCCTTGCTAAGGGGCGTATTTGTAGTTGTTTTAATGTGTGGTATTTAACCACACATTGAAGCGACGGAGAATACGTCCCACTTGAGCAACTTGTTATGTGTTTTCATTTAGGCACTCGATTACGGTTTGCTCAGCACTTTGGATTAAGAAGTGGTTGTCAACAAGATAGCCGCCCCTAAAGGTATAAAGGTGGCCGAGCAAACCGCCCGCAACCTCAGTTGTAGTAACCAAGTTCGACTGAATGCAAGCATACCAATCCTTTCTGGGCCCAAGAAGGTCGGCTATTAAAGTTGTGGCCTCATTTTTAATATTGACAGGTGTCGCTGAGCTTAGAACTATTTCGGCTATTTTATGGGATAACTCTTCCATGTTTGATCTGGTATTACACATAACGCCCACAGCAGGGGCGACCGAAGCGAAGCGTAGGGCGTCCCGCGCAGGCCCTACGGGCCGGAGCATTCTGCCTGTGTTTGTTAAGTGAGCTTGCTTGCATCCTATTTAGAACCCAACCACATGATAAACACTGCAAAAATAATCACTAAAGACTGCAGTATGGTGCCCACCTTGACTGAAATACGCAGAGCAATGCCAGGAATCAATAAGCTTAGGGACCCTAGCAATGATACTGAGGCGATGATCCTACCAATACTATGCGGCTCTTGGTGGATTGGCTCTAGAGTAATATTTAGGAACAGCCACATGGAAATCAGCGCAAGTATAAAGCCAAGGCCAATTTCGACGCTCGATATATGCTTTAAAGCCTTTGAACTTTTCATCACAAGCTCACATAACGCTGAGCTAACTGGCAGCCAGTGCGGAGCACGCTTTTGGCTGTCCGACGGAGGCCGCTTGCGGCCGGAGTGTAGTTGAGCGTTTTGTTATGCATTTAGCGCACACCCTCATACTCCCAATGAAAGTGCTTAGCCAGTTGCTCGCTCATACCTGACCACCCTATGTCTTCGCATTCTGCGACAATAGAATGTAGTACATCAAGTACTTGCACCCAACTTTCGTAGTAAGGGACTACGACCATATATTTCTTGTCTTCAATCCTTGATAGGGCCTTGTTCGTTGCGATATGAACTTGGAAATTATCGGCCCCATTTTCTCCAGATAGCCCTATTGCAATGTTGCACCAAAATTCAACATCGGAAGGATCATCGGGAACCCATTCTTCTATGGGGTCATGATCAATACAATCCCAGCCCTTAATCTCAGGTGTCTTCATGACTTCCTTTTTCATAACGCCCGCCTCAACGGCCGGAGGTCCGTTTGCAGGCGCTTGTTAGGCGATTTACTGGCCATACACGGCCTCTATGTCTCGATCTAATGCTCCAGACCAAGATGTTACCCTTAGTTTATTGGCAAAATACCAATCGGTGTTTTTGTTTGTAATTGTTTCTGGACTAACAATATCGCCACCTTGATATTCAGGAATACCTGACGGTACATCTTGCCCCAATGTTTCTGCGAGCTTCTTATCGCAGTAATACTCGATGAATACCAAGTCATCTGAGACGATATCCTTCAAAGTATCGATTGATTCTGAAGCATGGAAAAACTCTAGATTTTTACGGCCAAACTTAATATTGATTCGATCTGAGATAGAAAAGATTAATTTGGCTTCACTTTCTGGTGACGTGACCACAAACTCCCATTCCTTGCCTGGAGTAGATTTCGACAAATCTCCTTTCCATTCGGGGAAAGCTTCTATCAGATTATCTAATGTTCCTTTGATCACTGAAATCTCTCGTAGCGCCTAACGTTGCCAGCAAGGGCAGCCGAAGCGAAGCGTAGGCTGTCCAGCCCAGCCCTCGGCTGGGCGATCTTGCCTGGCTTGGTTATAAACCGAATTACGCACTTGCTTGGCTACTATTACTAATATCTCGTTTGAACATCAAGACCACCACATACACAAGTCCGAACACGGGAACAATTGAGAGTGCAACGCCGATAAACGCTGCAAGTATTGGAGTTTCCGTCTTCCTGCGCCCAAGGTAGTAACTGATAATGCCGATAAAAATTGCAAAGATAGTAATAAACTGACCGATCAATGAAATATTAATGTTCACTCAGGTAATTCCCTTTAGGTTTATAACGCCCGCATTTGCGGCTGGTTTGGAGCGCAGCGGAAAACCAGTCCGACAACATGCGCTTGTTAGGTGGGTTACGCAATGTGATAAACCTCTTCTGGAAAGAGCTCGCCATTCTCAGCGCTTTTACGTATTTTGGAAAGAAGCGTAAAAATAACATGCTCTTCCGGACGGTTGCTAAAAAGCTTTACATCACCAGCCTTAGCCAAAATTTCATATTCTCGCTCTTGCTCGCCCACAAGGCTTGATGGTTTAACCTTAAATAAACCAACTGCCGACTCGTAAGATAGGTAATCAGGGTAATACTCGTAAGTCGCCCACTCACCATCTATAGAAACGAGCTTTCCTTTGTGATGATACGCTGACATTCTTTACACCTAACGTTGCCAGCAAGGGCAGCCGAAGCAAAGCGTAGGCTGTCCAGCCCAGCCACCGGCTGGGCGATCTTGCCTGGCCTGGTTATAGCTGGCGCGCTCTGAACGACCTACTTGCTCTCTGCCAGCCAACTTTGGCTGGCCACTGCCCGATAAATTTACAGGGAAAAATACCATACTTTCCCCACCAGTTAACTAGCTGATTGGCACTCCACAATGGTGCAGCTGGCTTGCAGAACTTGTTGGCTTTAAACGAAGGCACTTGAACGAAACTGCGGTACCAGTTTGAAGGAGAACTCTCTGGCGAAGCGTGTTCAGGTAGAGATTGTTACTTGCAGCAACTACAAACCATCTAAAAAATGACCGCCACAATAATGTCCGGCTTTGGGGAGGACTTGTAGCTGCGAAGCAGCGGAAAGGCCGTCCCAGCCTCGCAGGGGCGACAACAGCCGCTTGTTATGCACTTAGTCATACCACCATGCTTCAGATTGCATAAATGAACAGAACTGTGAAACATGATATTCACGCATAGTGCCTTGGCTGTTTAAGGCATCACGTCTAAGAACATACCCTTCAATTAGCTTTAGTGAGTTGGGCACAGTAATCCATTCATAAACCTTGTCTGTACCCGTAACAATCCCTTGTATCTTTTTGGATGCCTCTGCCGCTCGGTCCTTGGTGAAATATGATTCGGGCATTCTCATATCAGGTTCGACATTTTCGTTTACAGGGCATAAATCTTCTGCCCATGTAGAATGGGCAGATAAAGCCAAAATTATTGGAAGTAAATTTTTCAACTTATACTCCGTAAGAGTGCATAACGTCGCGATAATCGGCTGGCGCTGCGAAGCAGTGACAGTCCGGTGGAGCCCCATTGGGGCGGAACGAAATTCATCGCCTTGTTATACGATTGCAAGCGCTTCATTTTGAATAGTTAGCTCACACCCTTCTTCGGTGGGTAGAATATTAGCTTTGTCTGGCCAAAACATGACTTGTGCTCTAAAAGGCTTACCGTAGTAGTTAACAGCCGTACCTAAATACTCTTTGTACGCGCTGCTACTAATAGGCTTGAACATAACTTCAAAATCACCACCAATAACATTACCTAGCTTTTTGTTTGGCTCCATTGTGACACCGGACTTAATGTCTTCGACAATATCAGCAAGAATCGCGTGAGCGGAATCTTTCTTGAGACCAAATATCATAATCTCTGGATGCTCGAAGCTTTCCTCTAAACCTATGGTGTATGAAAAGTCTTGATGCTCTCCATTTGGATCAAAGACAAACAGGAAGTGCCATCCATATTCTTTGATATTTTCCTGTATTTCTTCTTTGCTCATACTCTTCTCGTATAACGCCTGCCGCACAGGCGAGCAACTTGTTGCGAGTCCAGTGCGCGATTGTGCCGGCACTTGTTAAGCATTTTTTACCCACTTTAGAAAGAGCTTTATCAGCTCGCTTAGTTTGTGAGGGCCACCATAGCCAACAAACTTACCGCCTTCTAGTTTTGTAATAATCCAGTCGTTCCCACTCGCTTCGGCGTCATCACCTACACCGTAGGAAAAACCTTCATATTTCTTTTCTTCTATATCTGTATCGGTGATATCTACCTTTAGAAACCATCCTGGATTATCAAGAGTACCGATTTCAATGCCATAGATATGTTCCCAGTCCTCATTGCACTGAGAAAAATACCATTCTTCAAGTTCTTTGAGAGCTTCCATGTTTTTGATACTTAACGCCGCTAGCAAGGGCAGCCGAAGCAACGCGTAGGCTGTCCAGCCCAGCCCCGAAGGGGTTGGGCGAGCTTGCCTAGCCTGGTTATGGCTGGCGCGCTCGGGACCGACTACTAGCACTTTGCCAGCCATAGTTTGGCTGGCCGCTGCCCAATATTTACGAGGGAAGAATACCGCACTTTCCCTAACCAATTCCTATCTTACTGGCAATCCGCGAAATTGCAGCGGACTGCCTCTTTTTACAACACCCGAGCGAACACTCTTGGAGCGAAACTGCCTGAATAGCAATCAGTAAAATTGCTCAATACCAGATGCTATTTAGTGGCACGAAACCTTCAGTTACCACGAAAAATCAATAAAACCGACCGCCACAATAACGCCGCTAGCAGCGGAAAAAATTACGTAGCGAAGCGAAGAAATTTTTGTCCGACTGCCTAGCTTTGTTGGGAGGTGGCGGCTTCGGAAAATCATTATTTCTGTACAATTTGATATAATCATGGACGCTCCCCCCTTCAAAACATCCATCATCTAAAAATGGCTCATCAATTTCTGGGCAATTCCCGGTAATGTAAAGCAATGTGGAAGCCCCCTTTTCATCCAGCCCCATAAAAACATCACCATTATCAGTTAATGTTTTAGTGAAAACCTCGATGCAGCCAAAATACCTAAGAAAAGCGGGCATATCATCCCAAGAGAAATCATTATTTTCCTCAAAGAAAAAAGATACTTCGGTATCAGATTGTACTGATATATTGTAGATAGACCACTCTGGATCAACATGATATCCCACATCAGATATATCTGATCCTAGCATCGCGAACAACTCAATCAGCTTGGATTTATCATAGCTTGATCCATTTGGAGGCGTTGGAAAATTATTTAAAATGGAGCAAAACCTCTCCTTTAGCTTGGCACCATCAAACTTGCAGTACACCTCAGTGGTTATTTCCATATGGCCTCCTAACGATTACAACAGGGGCGGCTGGAGCGAAGCGTAGGCCGTCTCGCGAAGGGCCAAAGGCCCATAGCAACCTGCTTGTACTTGTTAGAGCTTTTTGCCCCCATGCTAATTTTTAAACGATAATATTTTGAGACCAAAGCACACCAGTGCACCAATAAGAACACCCTGCCCAGCAGCAATGACCGGAACTAGAGGCACAGCCAGAAGCAGATTTTCTGGGGCATCAGGCTGAATTAGGGCAGCAATTAAGATTAGTGGTGTAAATATTACTGAGACACTAGCAGTCCAGCCTTTCCATACTTGTTTGAACATTAAATATCTCGATCCGATTGGAAGCTATAACAGTTAATTCAAAAGCAGCGTCTATATATCACCCTTCTCTATAATTCTACTGCCCTCAATCAAAGCCCGCTTAAAAACCCAATAAAATCAAAAAAATACATTGAGTGGCACGAAACGAAACAAGTAGATATAAAGCAGCGTCTTTATAATTCCGCGCTCTCCCTGCTTTATATCATTTTTCACATCCTTTAAAAATCAACAAGTTATAGAATTTTCCCCAGAAATAGGAGCAGCGTCTTTTGAATTCTGATATACGAAGCAGGACTTAGTTATCAGTGCTGTATTTCATCAGCCTACTATGCACATATGTCCCAGCTGGAGGGATGCGCTACCGCGTAAAGAATTGGCTTGCTTAGTACTCGACCTTACTGAGTCAGGAATCTTTTTTGTTGAGATCAGCAGCAGACTCATTAGAGCAAAGAAAAGTGACGGTCCTTACCTCAAAGAGGAAAACGTCCCGCTTCCCTACAAGGCTCTCATAAAATCACAGGGTCGCTGCAGGCCATCCCACTTGCAGTTGATAATCCATCCATAGTGGTTTGCCCCCCACTCTGCTATTCTGCGCCCCCTATAAAGAAGCCCTTCGAACTTTGGCCTGGACCTTTCTGTTCAGATCTTTCCCGATTGTATGCTTCAGGAACATCAGGTTTGGGCTTGCCGTTCATTATTTGATCGAACGCTTCAGCTTATTAAGCCCCCGAGGAAACCTGCCCCCTACCCCAATCTGAGCCGGCCGCCACTCCTGCGGGGCTCTTGGGGTTTGCGAACACTTTTGTAACTTACTGATTTTCTTAGAAAAAATGCCAAAAACCGCAAACAAGACCAAGGCCGCGAAACCCGAACACACCCCCATGATGCAACAATACATGCGCATCAAGGCCCAGCACCCCCAAGAGCTGGTGTTCTACCGCATGGGGGACTTTTACGAGCTGTTCTTTGATGATGCCAAGAAGGCGGCTGAGCTGTTGGATGTCACCCTTACTGCCCGTGGCAAGTCCGGGGGGGAACCTATCCCCATGGCCGGTATTCCCTACCATGCAGCTGAGGGCTACTTGGCGCGGCTAATTAAAGCTGGTGTTTCCGTTGCCATCTGTGAACAAATCGGTGATCCCGCCACTAGCAAGGGGCCGGTTGAGCGCCAGGTAGTACGTATTGTTACTCCGGGCACGGTCACCGACGAGGCACTTCTCAACGATCGCCGCGATAACCTCCTGGCTGCTATTTCACACTTGGGCGATGTATTTGGCCTGGCACTGCTGGACCTGGCAACCGGTCGTTTTGTGGTTCAGGAAACAGATACTCTGGAAGCCCTGGCCGAGCAGGTGCAGCGCCACAATCCCGCTGAACTGCTTGCGCCGGAAGAGCTTAGCCTGCCGGCTGAAATCGAACGCCGCGCGGGCGTGCGCCGCCGGGCACCTTGGGAGTTCGAGCTGGAGAGCGCTTTGCGTCTGCTCAACCAGCAATTCGGCACCATGAACCTGGAGGCCTTTGGTTGTAGCCATATGCACGGTGCTGTGATCGCTGCCGGCTGCCTGCTGCAATATGCACGGGACACCCAGCGTACCGAGCTGCCCCATATTCGCGGCCTGCTGACGGAAAGTGGTGATGAGACAGTCGCCTTGGATGGTGCCAGCCGCCGCAATCTGGAGATTGATCTGAACCTGAACGGTGGCGATGACAATACCCTCTTGTCGGTCTTCGATAGCTGTAAAACCGCTATGGGTAGCCGCTTGCTGCGCCGCTGGTTTAACAACCCCTTGCGCCAGCTGACTACCTTGCGCAACCGCCAAGATGCCATCGCAGCATTAATTGCCGATTATGGCTTTGAGCCTCTGCGTGATGCCCTCAAACCTGTGGGCGATATGGAGCGAATCCTGGGCCGTTTGGCACTGCGCTCTGCACGTCCTCGGGATTTGGCTCGCCTGGGCCAGTCCCTAGCTCAATTCCCAGAAATCCAGCAACAGTTAGCGGAATCTGACGCAACGTTATTGAATGAATTGTGCAGCCAGATCGGCGAGTGGCCAGAAACCGTAGAGCTACTGCAAGATGCCATTATTGAAAACCCTCCGGTAGTAATTCGCGACGGTGGCGTTATTGCTACCGGCTACGACGAAGAACTGGACGAGCTGCGCGCTATCAGTGAAAACGCCGGCGATTACCTGGTGCAACTGGAGCAGCGGGAAAAAGAGCGCACCGGTATTCCCACCCTTAAGGTGGGTTACAACCGGGTGCACGGCTACTTTATTGAAATCAGTCGCGGGCAAAGCGATAAGGCGCCAGCTGAATACATTCGCCGCCAGACCCTGAAAAATGCAGAGCGCTTTATCACGCCCGAGCTAAAGGAGTTTGAAGACAAGGCGCTCTCCGCCAAGAGCCGCGCGCTAGCTCGTGAAAAGGCATTGTACGAAGAGCTAATCAATCAGCTGAATGAGTCCCTGGCAGAGCTCCAAGCCGCTGCTGCGGGTATCTCCGAATTAGACGTGCTGGCATGCTTGGCCGAGCGCGCTGACGATTTGCGCCTGTGCCGCCCAGAACTGGGCACTGAGCCAGGCCTGCATATTACCGGCGGGCGCCACCCGGTGGTGGAGCAGGTATTGGGTGAGCCCTTTGTGGCCAACGATATTGAATTGCACGACGACCGCCGCATGCTGGTAATTACCGGCCCGAACATGGGCGGTAAATCTACCTATATGCGCCAGACGGCATTGATTGCCCTGTTGGCCCACTGCGGCAGTTACGTGCCCGCCGACAGTGCCCAGATCGGCTTGCTGGATCGTATCTTCACTCGCATCGGCAGTGCCGATGACCTGGCCGGTGGCCGCTCCACCTTTATGGTGGAAATGACCGAGACCGCCAATATCCTGCGCAATGCCACCGAGCACAGCTTGGTACTGATGGATGAGATTGGCCGTGGTACCAGCACTTACGACGGCCTGTCCCTGGCCTGGGCCTGTGCCCACTACCTGGCAGGGGAAGTGCGCGCCTTTACACTGTTCGCCACCCATTACTTTGAACTGACTGACCTGCCCAGCCAATGCTCTGAGGCCGCCAACATCCACTTGGATGCCACCGAGCACGGCGAGGGAATTGTCTTCCTGCACCGCATCCAGGAAGGGCCCGCCTCTAAAAGTTACGGGTTGCAGGTGGCCAAACTGGCCGGCATCCCCAGTGATGTATTGACCGAGGCCCGCGCGCGCTTGGCAGCATTGGAAGCCGGCGCCCAGTCGGTAGATGTGCCAGCTCCTATTGCTACGCCTGCACCGGCCCCCAAACAGGAGCCGGAAGAAGCCGCTGTGCCAATGGCCGCGGGCCCTGGTTCCCCCCAGCAGGTAGATCTGTTTGGCAGCCCAAGCCACCCGGCCGTGGATGCCCTTGAGGAGCTTGATCCGGACGATTTGACGCCACGCCAGGCACTGGAAGCGCTCTATTCTTTACGCAAGTTACTGAAGTAAAAGACCGGGCGACCCTGGTCGCCCAATTCATCCTGTTATAAACAGTGAACTAAATCGACTGAAAAGCCACTACAATTCGCGCCAGTAATTGATAAAATCCGCTGCACGAAGAATTCAGTGGCACTATCGAGGGACAAACATGACATTCGTAATTGGGGAAAACTGCATTAAGTGTAAATACACCGACTGTGTAGAGGTTTGCCCGGTAGACTGTTTTTACGAAGGCCCCAACTTCCTGGTAATTCACCCAGACGAGTGTATCGACTGCGCCCTGTGTGAGCCGGAGTGCCCCGCCAACGCGATTTTCTCTGAGGATGAGGTTCCGGACGATCAGCAGGAATTTATCGAGTTGAACGCAGAACTCGCCGAGGTATGGCCCAATATTACCGAGAAGAAAGACCCATTACCCGATGCCGAGGAGTGGGACGGCAAGAAGGGCAAGCTGGACCAGCTGGAGCGCTAAACAAGTTCAAAGAAAAAAGCCGTCATTGACGGCTTTTTTTCTATCTGTGGAAACCCCAAAAAATGAAAATAATAATTAATGCTATTTGCATTTGGCTTTTTGTATTTTCAATCTGTGCCCAGGCAATTACCGGCAAGGATAAATGGGTAGCGCTTATTTTTGATGAGGGGCCCTTCCCCGGCAAAACCGAGCCACTGTTAAAGCGGCTCGAGTCTTTGGAAGTGACCGCCACTTTTTTCCCTACAGGGCAGGAAATGGAAAGGTACCCGGAGCAGACCCAGGCAATCATTCAGGCTGGACATCAGTTAGGCAACCATGGTTACTCACACACAAACCTTTCCCAGATACCTTTGAGTAGTGCCAAGGAAGAGATTAAAAAAACCTGTCGGCTACTACAAAGTAATGGCTATACCAGCAAGCCCATGTTTCTCCCTCCTCACGGAAAGATGTCTGACGAGCTGGGCACGCTTTTAAGCGATCACCAGTTCAAGATTGCTCACTGGGATATCGATCCTACTGAGCAACTGCAAGCAGGCGGCGCCCAAGTCGCAGCTGACTATATATCCCAAAAGGCAAAAGACGGAAGTGTGATTCTGCTGCATCCCATGTATGGTCAGCACCATCAGGTAATGGAGGCCCTGCCCCTCATTACTGCGCAACTCAGGCAAAAGGGCTTCCAGTTTGCCACACTGGAGCAACTAACCCTGATGAAAGCAGGCGACCATTTGGAACCTGTGGAGCGGGACTCTATCAATTAACGGAACGGGAGCCCAAGGCTCCCTCCACTCTATTGGGAGCCTCTTATGTTGCGCTGGGCTGTCACCTTCCTGGTTATTGCGCTGATCGCCGCCTTCTTTGGCTTTAGTGGCATCGCTTCGACCGCAACTGAAATAGCCAAGATTCTCTTCTTTATTTTCCTTGTGATGTTTGTGCTGGCACTGATTTTCGGCAGACCCAAGTAGAACAGCCGCCCAAGGGCGCCTGTTATTACTTCTTGTGAGGCACTCGGGTCGGCGCCAGGCTGAGTACTTCAGCAATGTGATTGGCCCCCAGTACCATCTCCATTACGCCCAACGCCTCAAGAATCTCATCATCACCGGCACCGAGCTTTCGCGCAGCGGCAATCAGGTGCTCGCGATGGTCATCAGGGGCGCTGTTGGCATTGCGCGCCAAGTCAAACAGGGCGTGCTCTTTTTCAGAAAAGTGCACATGCTTGGGGTCAGTGCGAATCCGCATCACTTCATCCGTTTCCACCCCAAGCATTTGCAGGGACATACTGTGATGGTAAATGCCATAGTCACAGTGGTTATCGGCTGAGACTGCCAGGCCAATGGCTTCTTTCAGCTGCGCCGACAAACAGCCGTGAATCATCACCGTCTTAAACTTGTACCAGTTTGCCTCAAGCAATCCCGGGTGCTGGGCGTAGACACGGAACAGACTGGGGATTCCCCCCAGCTCGTCATCAATCTCAGCAAAAACCCTGGCTACATCATCGGAAGTTGGGTGCTCGACCAACGGAATACTGCTCATTATTCACCTACCTGTCATCGCCGGGTGTCCGAGTGGCATAAATTACTTTCTGGCACGACATAACACTGTATATAATCACAGCATGAGAAAGATTATCCACTGTGATTGTGACTGCTTCTACGCTTCGGTCGAAATGCGTGACGATCCCAATCTCCGTGGACGCCCCTTGGCCGTTGGAGGCAGTAGCGACCGCCGCGGAGTGATCTCTACCTGCAACTATGAAGCCCGCAGCTATGGGGTTCGCTCCGCAATGCCTACCGCCCAGGCCAAGAAACTGTGCCCTGATTTGATTGTAGTACCCGGCAACATGGCTAAGTACCGGGAGGTCAGCGGGCAGATACGGGAGATATTTCTCGACTACTGCGATGATATTGAGCCCCTATCCCTGGACGAAGCTTTCCTGGATGTCACCGACAGTGGCCGCTGCCACGGCAGCGCTACCCTAATCGCTGAGGAAATCCGGCAACGGGTGCGCGACACCCTGGGTATCACTATTTCTGCCGGGGTGGCCCCGAATAAATTCCTGGCCAAAATTGCCAGTGATTGGCAGAAGCCTGACGGATTGACAGTCATTACGCCGAGCGAGGTCGATCAATTTGTTTTGCGCCTGCCTATCAACAAAATACACGGCGTGGGACGGGTGACCGCAGAGAAAATGCATCGACAAGGCATTCGCACTTGCGCGGATTTACGCAATTTTTCGCAAGTTGAACTGAGTAAGAAGTTTGGCAAATTTGGCCGCCGCCTTTACGACCTTTGCCGTGGTGTTGACGATCGCCCGGTAAGCGGCGATGGCTCCCGCAAGAGTGTTAGTGTCGAGCGCACCTTTCGCGAAGACTTATCCAGTTTTGACGAATGGCTGGAACAGCTGACAGAGCTGTATATGCGTCTGCTGGAGCGGCTGGAAAAACTCGGCGATCGTTACGAAGTAAATGGTGCCACCGTAAAAGTAAAGTACGCGGATTTTACTACCAGCACCCACGAGCGCAGCAGCCGTGCCGGGCGTATTTCTGAATTCCGCCAGCTACTGCAGGAGTGTCGAGAAAAACGCCCTTCTCCCATCCGCCTTCTTGGGGTAGGCCTGCGACTCACAGACCTCCGGGCGGGGCAAGGCCCTGTTCAATTGCCACTACCTCTGCCGGAGCAAGCCTCTTTTTGACGTTTGATGGCTTAATTAGGCGCATCATCACTTATTGATAAATCTGGCGTTGGCCCTTACCCGAGCAACCACCTCTCAAACCAGGGGCAACTATACTTCGCAAGCCCGAAGATTCGTATCTGTCGTACCGTGACATCGGCTGAAATTATAAGTACTGGCCAGAGAATAATTGCGACGCAGAACCATACTACAATCTTCTTTATTGACGCCGCATAAACCAATACTCGGCCAGTGGTTCGAGGCGGGATAATTTGCGTACGGAGGCTCAAGACATTGTCTCTCAAAGAGTTACGCCAGCTATCTGACGAGGCGCTATTCCAATACTACAAGGAGTCGCGCAAACCTGCTGTGTTCCGTCAACTCTACGGCCGTCATAAAGATTCCCTGTATCGCTACTGTATGCAAATGGCGCCGTCTTCATCCACTTTACTCTTGCAAAAACTCTGGCGTGGTCTTTTGGAAAATCCGCCAGAATTGCACGGGCGCCTGCTTAAAAGTTGGCTTTACATCCAAGTCAATAAATTGCTCAAGCTTGAGGAATTTTCCAGTTCGAAGAAATCCGCGCAAGAGTCTCCACAGCAGAATAGAATTCTCGCAGCGATTCAAAATTTACCTTCTCAATTGCGCAATGTTTTATTACTGCATATGGAATGCAAGCTGCCACTGGCAACCGTGGCTGATATCGAGCAGCTATCTCTCAATAAATGCCGCACCCTATATCATCGCGCCCGAACCGCACTGGACGAAGCGATATACGGTTCGGAGAGAAGACCTTGGCAAGTAGAAGTTATCGAAGAGTAATCGAGTTAATGCTATGAGCAATTGGGAAAATCAATATTTTAAAGAAGCCGAGACGTTGACTTCCCCGCAGCAGCTGGATGACGATCTATATAAAACAGCCCAAACTTATAAGCCGAAAGTAAACGTCAATCATCTACTCTCTCGTGCAACAGTAAGTTGTAGCCTGGTAACCGCCTTGCTATTGCTTCTTCATCCAGCCCAACACCTAGGTGCCTTCACTCACAAAGCAAATTCCACCGAGCAGCATTTGTACGAGCCGGCGTTAAGGGATTGGAAAGAAACTGTGATGGCAGTTACCCCAGCGCCAGATCCCTGGCTCGCACTACGCAATCAGGTAAATAGTGGCGAGTATGTTGCCTTGTGCCACTATTGGCGGGCAGAACAGCAGGATGCAAGTGAAGAATCCCTACCCGATGAATTACGTAAAAGTGCTAAGCGTCACTGCCGGATTTTATCGAGCACGGCTTCAAGGAGCTAGAAACAACTGATATCAAGTTCAAGCGGCCAATTCGAATTCTCACTCCCTATACAGTCTCAACTTAGCCACTACACTGTGGTGGGCATCTACGGTGCCGGTGGTCCTTCTGCCGGAGAAAATCCAGTACTAAAGTCAGTAATCAACCAACTTCATGGGCGGATATTCTCCCACACACGAAAGCTCACTATTTACCGTTACCTTAAAAATGGGGTTTCGCGCAAAAAAGCAGCGATATTGTTTGGCTACAGCAGAGGGGGAAATGCTGCGATAAAAATCGCCAATGCGCTTGGCCGGCAAGGCATCTCTATACAATGCCTGGTGATATTTGATGCCCACAGCATCAATGACAAAAGAAAATTCAAACTCAAATATGACAATATCAAAAGGGCTTACAACTTCTTTCAAAGAAACCCCAGAACCGCCGGAAAATATGGCTGGTGGGGTATAAACCCCTACTGGGGATGCACCCTATTCTCACCATTTATCGAAGTCCAACAATTTAACTTTACTGGCGAGTACTACAAAAAAGGTATTCCCGCTTCTCACTTGAATATTGTTCGCATGGGTCTCAACACCCTTAAACAACAAGAAACATTTATGTAAACTCGCCTTAAACAACTCTCAAACAGATCGAAACCACCACTTTCCATCACGACTTAGAAAAATGGTGGTCCGGCCTTATACTGACACCACTAGGTAATCTGCAGAAAAATCCACTCAGCAACTAAAGCTGGCTTCGCCTCACCCTCTATTTCCATAGTTACCATCAGCTTAATTTGATACTGGGACTCTTTTTTCTCTGTAATATCCAGTATTTTCCCGGAGACGCGCACCCGGCTACCGGTCTTTACAGGGTTGATAAAGCGGACTTTATCCAAACCATAATTCACCCCCATATAAGCACCTGTAACCGTTATCTGTAGAGCACCTACAAAATAAGGCAGCAGTGACAATGAGAGAAAACCATGGGCAACCGTTCCCCCAAAAGGTGTTTTCGCAGCGGCCTCCGGGTCTACATGAATAAACTGTCGATCCAAGGTGCACTCAGCAAAGCTATCAACTCTCTGCTGGTCAATTTCAAACCAGTCTGTGGGCTCTGTTTCAAAGCCAATGTAATAGCCGAGGCTATCAGGTGAAATTTCTACAGGCATCGAAGGCTCCTTTTCGATTCTCTATTCGCTTTCTCAGCGACTCCCAACCTCAATAGGCCGAGAGGCCGCCATCTACCGCCAATGCCTGCCCGGTAATGTAAGTCATTTTTGGGGAAACCAGCATCAACATGGCCGCTACGACTTCTTCCGGCTTACCCAGGCGTTTCATCGGGCAACCCTCAGCGAGAAACGCTTGAACTTGTTCAGGGCTGGCATCTTCAGTTGCAATATCGGTAACCATCGGGGTCAGACAATAGAAGGGGCAAATCGCGTTTACACGGATACCGTACTTGGCGTTTTCCATCGCTGCCGTTTTGGTCAGGCCGATCACACCATGTTTTGCCGCTGCGTAAGAGGCTATCTTGGGAGCACCGCCCAGCCCCGCCATAGAGGAAACATTCAGTACAGCTCCGCTGGTCATCTTCAACAGGGGCAACTGGTGTTTAAGCCCCAGGAAAACCCCCTTAAGGTTAACGTTGTACTGAAGGTCCATCATGGCCTCATCGGTCTGCTTAAGAGACATCATCGGAGGCGCGATTCCGGCATTGTTAACAGCGATATCCAGCTGTCCAAACTCTGACTGAGCCAGTTGCGCCAAAGCAGCGCAATCAGACTCTTGGGAAACATCACAGCGCTGGGCGCGCACAGCAATATTTTGGCTTCCCAGTTTGTCCGCCAACTGCATCAAGGCCTCTTCATTGATATCTCCCAATACCAAACGAGCACCCCGAGAACCAAGTTCCTCTGCTAGTAATTTTCCAAATCCACTGGCAGCGCCGGTAATCAATGCGACTTTATCGCTAAAATCGAGAATTGGATCATGCATGGTTAAATCCCCCCACAAGAAGTCAAACCACCATCCACAACGACACATTCTCCAGTCGTATAACTGGAAGCATCGGAGACCAAGTACAAAACTGTACCTGCCATCTCCTCCGGCTCCGCATGACGGTGCATGGGAATATGGCCAACCGCAGTTTTATAAATATCCTCGTGGGAAAACAATGCCCCGGCGAATTTGGTTTTTGTAAGCCCTGGTAGTAGAGCATTCACCCGGATATTAAATTGCGCACACTCCTTGGCAAACGCTTTGGTCATATTGACCACCGCCGCCTTGGTAATTGAATAAATACCCTGCCCTACACCCGGTTGCAAGGCATTCACTGAGGCAGTATTTACAATAACGCCACCACCCTGCTCTCGCATCAATTTGCCGGCTTCTACCGACATAAAGAAATAACCGCGTATATTGACCTCTACCGTCTTTTCGAAGGCCGCTAGATCAGTATCCAGAATATGACCAAAATAAGGGTTGGTTGCCGCATTGTTGACCAAAATATCCAAGCGACCAAATCGCTCGCGAATATCGCCAATAACCTGCTGGATATTATCCATATTGCCGATATGACAGGGGATCGCATCGGCACAGCCACCGGCATCTACAATTGCATCGGCTACGGCCTGACACCCTTCAATTTTTCTGCTGGAAACCAAAACATGGGCACCCTGCTCAGCCAAAAGTTTTGCGATGGCCTCACCAATACCTCGACTGGCACCCGTCACCAGGGCAATTTTTCCCGTGAGATCAAAAATATTCTTTGCCATTTCTTATCCTTATAATTTAACAAGTTAACCGTTAGCAGCGATATCCAATGCAGCTTGTGCGAGGGGTTCTACCAGGGCTCCCAGTTTTGCAGCATTTTTATTGGAGGCATTGCCGTCTTTTGCACGCTTCACCACCCCCTGAACAATCGCTGCCAGGCGGAAGAAGCTAAATGCCAAATAAAACGGCCAATTATCAATCCCATCAATACCCATTCGCTGGCAGTATTTGGCCACATACTCTTTTTCGGAGGGGATGCCCAAGGCCTTTATATCCAAGCCTAATAGGCCGGACATTTTGTCTTTGCCAGCGGGCATTCGCATTTGCATACACTGGTAAGCGAGGTCGGCATAGGGATGTCCCAGTGTGGAAAGTTCCCAATCTAAAAGCGCTATGACCTTGGGCTCCTGAGAATGGAAAATCATATTATCGAGCCGGTAATCACCGTGCACCAACGCGATACGCCCATCATCATCCGGTAAAACGTCACCCAACCAGGCCATCAACTCATCCATTGCCGCAATGGGCTCCAGCTCAGAGGCTCGATATTGAGTGCTCCAGCGGTCCAGCTGCCGCTGGAAGTAATTACCTGGTCGGCCGTAATCCGAAAGGCCTACGGCATTAATATCCAAACTGTGCATGGCCGCCAGTACACGATTCATTTCATCGTACATAGCGCTACGCTGCTCGGCGTCAACTTCCGGCAGTGCCGCATTCCAGAATATCCGACCCTCACAATATTCCATTAAATAAAACATAGAACCGATCAGGTCCCGGTCCTCACAGAGGTGCAATACCCTGGGCACCGGCACATTAGTATCGGCGAGTGCCGACATTACCCGGTACTCCCGATCTACGGCATGGGCAGATTTCAATAACTTGCCCGGAGGTTGGCGCCGCAAAACATAAGATCGCGCCGGGGTCTGCAACTTGAACGTTGGGTTAGACTGACCACCGGGAAATTTGGTGACCGTTACAGGCCCATTGAAACCGTCGACTTTGCCGGACAAATATTCTTGCAGTCGCTCAACAGGCAGCTCTTCCACAGAGCTGCGCAAATTGTTTACCGTCTCAGTCACTGAGTCCTCCATGATTTTCCGCGGCGGCATAGTGAGCAGCCAGGTTTCTGCCCAACTGCATCATATGGACTTGATCGGGACCATCCGCCAGACGGATGGTCCGAGCATAGGCATAGTGATGGGCGAGGCTGTAATCCTGCCCCAATCCTGCGGCGCCGTGAATCTGTATGGCGCGATCTATCACCTTACAAGCCATCTGTGGCGCGACAATTTTTATCATTGCGATTAAATCTTTGGCCGCCTTATTACCCAACCGATCCATTTGCGCAGCGGCCTTCAGAGTCAGCAGGCGTGCCTGCTCGATTTCGCAGGCGGATTTGGCAATATCTTCCCGCACCGATCCCTGCTTGCTCATCGGGCGACCAAAAACAATGCGCTGCTCCGCACGTGCCGACATCATCTCCAGCGCTCTTTGAGCCTGGCCAATTAAGCGCATACAGTGGTGTATCCTGCCCGGCCCCAAGCGTCCCTGCGCAATTTCAAAACCGCGCCCCTCTCCAAGAATTAAATGGCTTGCGGGCACCCGGACATTTTCAAAAATCACCTCTGCATGCCCTTCCGGTGCATCGTCATAACCGAATACCGTCATTGGGCGAACTATTTTGACTCCAGGCGTATCGGTGGGTACCAGGATTTGCGATTGCTGCTGGTGACGATTGGGATTTTCCGGGTCGGTCTTACCCATCACGATCATCACTTTACAGCGTTTATTCATCAGGCCACTGATATAAAACTTGTGGCCGTTAATAACGTAACTGTCGCCATCGCGGGTAATCGACGTTTCAATATTAGTGGCATCGGAGGAGGCAACCCGGGGTTCGGTCATAGCAAAGGCAGAGCGAATTTTTCCATCCAGAAGCGGAGTTAACCATTGTTCCCGCTGGGCCTCAGAACCGTACTGAGCCAAAACTTCCATATTGCCGGTATCCGGGGCATTACAATTAAATACCTCCGATGCAAAAAGCACTTTCCCCATTTCCTCAGCCAGGGGCGCATACTCCAGGTTATTGAGCCCGGCACCGTAACGGGAATCCGGTAAAAACAGATTCCAGAGTTCCGCTTCCCGGGCTTTAATCTTTAATTCTGCCAAAATCGCCGGCTCTCCCCAGCGATCCTCCTGCAATTGCTGCATAAATATCGCTTCGACGGGATAGATATACTCCTGCATAAAATTTTGCAGGCGTTCCAGCAGTCCTTTTACCTTGTCTGAGTATTCAAATTCCATCGCTACCTGCCCAATCAACTGTAAGTGATATGTTCGTGACGCCCATCCCGATCCAGGTGCGGCACATGATTGAAACTGTGCAGACTGATATTTTCTGCACTAAAAAATAAACGGCTAACGGCTGTGTTTTGGATTTGCATATTGAGATTGGCGACGGTGGAAATTGAGCCACCCAATATTTGCGTCAACATCATGGCAATGGCACCGCCCGAACTAACAACCAGGGTTCGGCTGCCTTTGGGGCTATCGCAAATGTTTTTAAGCGCATCTGCAATTCTGGCTTCAAAATGCGACCAGGTTTCCGGTGGACTGATCTCACCGGCGGCCCAAGCCAGCATCCCCTGCTTCAGGAATCGATAAAAATCGGCGCGACTGGCACCTGCTCCCGGTGCCCGATCCGGGTATAGCTCGCTGTAATGCTTGGCAACTGCTAGAAAATCAAATTCATTAAGCTGGGGGAGTACACTGCGGGTATTTTCACTGGGGAGTTCCAGCCCCTCGCAAATACCGTCCAAAGTTTGCCGATGCCGGGTTAGGTTGCCACACAGCAGCCGGTCGAAACGAATACCCTTATCCCGCCAGTATTCACCCAACCAGCGCGACTGTTGCCAGCCGGTATCGGAGAGATTGTCATAGTCATCAGCCTCAAATGAAGCCTGTCCGTGACGTACCAGAATAAATTCAGCCACCTACTTCCCTCCCCTTTTGATCTCCCCAACCCTATCTCCAGCATTTGAATCATCAAAGTTTATTATGCGAATATTGAATCATTCATGAGAGTGATGATGGTGACAGCAATGCAATTACAGCGGATCGACATGAACCTCTTTCCCGTGCTGGAGGCGATATACACAACCCGAAACCTGACTCGTGCCGCTGAGCAACTGCATATCACCCAGCCGGCTGTCAGTAATGCCCTGGCGCGACTTCGCCGTACGTTAGACGACCCACTATTCACTCGCAGCCCCACCGGTATGGCACCGACGCCACTGACTGAGAGCATTATGCCGAAGGTCCAGGAAGCTCTTTCTCTACTGGGGGCAAGCCTTAGCGAGCAGCGTCATTTTGTGCCACAGGAAGCCAGAAAAACCTTGCGCCTCTCCATGAACGATATGGCGGAGACTTTCCTTTTACCCAGGCTGCTGGAAGTGCTGGAGCAGGAGGCCCCAGGTATTGCTGTCGAGTCTTTCCAGGTCCCAAGGGAGCAGCTGGTCAAGGAACTGGCCGCCAACACCCTGGACTTTGCCCTGGATGTTCCCGTACCCACTTCCCCACAGGTAAAACAACAGCGACTGATGAACGATCGCTACCTGTGTATGTTGCGCCAGGATCACCCCTTGGCGGATTCCGCCAGCCTTACCCTGGAACAGTACCTGAAGCTGGAACATATCCATGTCTCCAGCCGTCGGAGTGGTCCTGGCCTGGAAGATATTGCCCTGAACAAGTTAGGGCGCCGTCGCAATGTGAAATTGAGGGTCCAGCACTACCGGGTCGCACCGTTAGTGGTATTGAGAACCGACCTGGCACTGACAGTCCCCGCCAGCCTGGCGCGACAGTACTCAGCCCGATTGTTTGAGCTTCCGTTTCAAATACCGCAAATGGACTGGCACCTGCTGTGGCATAAAAATCAACACGACGATCCCGCCAATCAATGGCTGCGAAACAAGTTGGTAAGCTTGGTAGAGGAGTAAATGAGCCTCTGTATACGTCGAGACAGGGAACCCTTAAAAAACACTTTATTTATAGATGAGAATGGGACGCATCAAGGTTAGATGGGGCCCGTAATTGATCACTGAATTCGACCGGTTAAGTCACTGTTTCACAGTGGGCCGTCTTGTTATCCTGCTGGGCAACGATATGCACTTTTTTGCATATACATAAATGAACCCTAAAGGTTACAAGAAGAGAAATTTGCCATGTCCCAAGCCTACCCTAATATGCTTGCCCCCCTGGACCTGGGCTTCACCACCCTGAAAAACCGGGTGCTGATGGGCTCCATGCACACCAACCTGGAAGAACACCCCAATGGCTTCACCCGTTTGGCGGCCTTTTTTGCCGAACGTGCCCGCGGTGGCGTTGGCCTGATTGTAACCGGTGGTATTGCCCCGAACGAAGAGAGTGGCGTATTCCAGGGCGCTTCGAAGATGACCACTTCGGAAGAAGCCCAGCAGCACCGCGAAGTCACCGATGCTGTTCACGCTGAGGGCGGCAAGATCTGTATGCAGATCCTGCACACCGGCCGCTACGCCTACAACGAAAACCTGATCGCACCCTCTCCCATCCAGGCGCCGATCAACCCCTTCACCCCGCGCGAATTGACCAGCGAGGAAATCGAAGGCCAGATCGATGACTATGTACGCTGCGCCACCCTGGCTCGCGAAGCCGGCTATGACGGTGTGGAGATCATGGGCTCCGAGGGTTACTTTATTAACCAGTTCATCGTGAAACGCACCAACAAGCGTACCGATGAATGGGGCGGCTCCTTCGAAAACCGTATCCGCCTGCCGATCGAAGTTGTGCGCCGCGTACGGGAAGCCGTCGGTGAGAACTTTATTATTATTTACCGCCTGTCCATGTTGGACCTGGTAGAAGATGGCAGTGACTTCGATGAAGTAGTGGCTCTGGGCCAGGCTATCGAAAAAGCTGGCGCCACAATTATCAATACCGGCATCGGCTGGCACGAAGCGCGCGTTCCCACTATTGCCACCAGTGTTCCCCGCGCGGCATTTACCGATATCACCGCCAAGGTGAAAAAGCACCTGTCTATCCCGGTAGTCGCCAGTAACCGTATCAATGTGCCGGAAGTCGCCGAAGAAGTTCTGTCCTCCGGCCAGGCTGACATGATTTCCATGGCACGCCCCTTCCTGGCAGACTCTGAGTTCGTCAACAAAGCCGCCGAAGGCCGCGCCGACGAGATCAACACTTGCATTGGCTGTAACCAAGCGTGTCTGGACCACACTTTCCAGCTGAAACTGACCTCCTGCCTGGTAAACCCCCGCGCTTGTCACGAAACCGAATTGAACTACCTGCCTACCGACAACGTGAAAAAGGTAGCTGTAATCGGCGCCGGCCCTGCGGGCATGGCCGCATCTACCGTTGCCGCAGAGCGTGGACACGAAGTAACCCTGTTCGAAGGCAGCGATAAGATTGGTGGCCAGTTCAATATCGCCAAGCAGATCCCCGGCAAGGCAGAATTCCAGGAAACCCTGCGCTACTTTAAGCGCCGCCTGGAAGTCACCGGTGTTGAAGTAAAACTTAATACCATCGCCACAGCGGAAGATCTGCAATCTTTTGATGAAGTGATTATTGCTACCGGTATCGAGCCGCGCACTCCACCGATCCCCGGCATTGAGAGCGATAAAGTCCTGGGTTACCTGGATGTACTGAAGCACAAGAAGCCGGTTGGCGAGAAGGTTGCCATTATCGGAGCCGGCGGTATCGGCTTTGATGTAGCGGAGTACCTAACCCACGATGGGCCCCACTCCACAGAAGATGAAGTGGTCGCCAGCGATAAGGAAGAGTTCTTCAATGAATGGGGTGTCGATATTGCCCTGGAGAATCGCTCCGGCCTGAAGCCACGCGAAGCAGTAAGCTCTCCGCGCCAGGTATATTTGTTGCAACGCAAAACCACCAAAGTGGGTGCAGGCCTGGGTAAAACCACCGGCTGGATTCATCGCGGAAGCTTGCAGCATCGCAAGGTAGAGATGATTGCCGGTGCCCTTTACGACAAAATTGACGATAAAGGCCTGCATATCCGCGTTGGTGAAGAGGAAAAGGTACTGGAAGTCGACAATATTATTGTCTGCGCCGGTCAGGAGCCTGCACGCAAGCTATACGAAGCTCTGCAAGAACGCGGCGTAACCACCCATCTGATTGGTGGCGCTGATGAAGCCGCAGAACTCGATGCCAAGCGCGCTATCGACCAGGGCTCACGTCTCGCTGCCGAGATCTAATTTCCCGGCGATCACAAAATAAAATACCCCCGTTGACCAGAGTTGGCGGGGGTATTTTTTTGCCCTTAAATTCTGTATCCCGTGCTAGGAGACATTGGCGACTCGATCCGCGACTACCGTTCCCTCAGGCTCAGGCCACTCAGGGCGAGACAGATACTCGGTAAGGCGATAGAGCACGAACACAACTCCACATAACGCCACTAACAAGCCGTATAAGGCCGGGCCACTCCACCATTGAATAATCACTCCACCAATTAATGGCGCCATCGACCAGCCAATGGCATAAAAGGAAGAGGCCCCAAAATAGGTACCGCGTAAATGGGATGGTGCCAGCCGGTCAATTTGAATGCTCATGGTTGGAAACAAAATTGCCTCAGCCAGACTCAAAATAAAAGTCGCTCCGAGCCAACCCCAAAACCAATCTACCGGATTTAGGGCATACCAAATCTGGGAGATCGACAAAATACCCAACCCAATCACAATACGGGTGTTAATGGCCAGCGGCCCCATTAACTTCATAATGGGAAACTGCAGTAATACTATCGTCGACGCATTAACAAAGATCATGCTGGATATCAGCTCTACCAATCCCGGCGCTTCAGCGCGGGTGAGGTATTGCACCAAGCTTGAATCCATATGCGCGTAGATAAACAGCGTTAAAATATTCGCAATAATCACCACCAGAAATACCTGATCACGGCGCAATACCGAGAGCGTATTTCCCAGAGATACGCCCGCATCCCTTTGCTTACTCGCTAAACGCCCGCTCTCGGTTCTGGCAAAACCCCAAACAAAGGCCAGGGCTAAGAGTAAGTAGCTGATAGAGGTGAGCCCAAAAGTGGATTGCTGCGCACTCAAACCAGCCCAGACACCCACAATCGGCCCCAGCGCGGCCCCCACATTAATCAGGAAGTAGCGGAATTGCAGCGCCAATTCACGGCTGGCTTGATCGTCAATTAAGTCGCCTATCAGCGCACTCGCCGGCGGCTCCCACACCGCGCGACCAATAGCACACAGGGTCATCGCACAGATAAATCCTACCAAGGTTTGCGTCACAGCCAACAAGGCAAAGGAAAAAATACTCACAATGCAGCCGAGCAACAGCATATTGCGACGCCCATAGCGATCCGATAGCGCACCGGTAAAGAAGCCCAACACAGCAGCACCAACGGCAGATGCACTTAAGATCAAACCAATTTCAGCCGCGCCGAGGTGAAACTTTTCAAATAGAAGGATGGCCAGGAAAGGCCAGACCATAAAATAAGTTCCGCGGCTAAAAAAACTGCCAATTAAAATAATCCAAACTAACGGAGGGAAGCTCCTCAAGCTTCTCCACCACTTCCCATTCATGGTTACTACTCCAATAGATTCACTGCCAACAATTCGATAGAGGCACCTGTCCTGTATGGTTTAAGTTGACTGGTTCCAGATAAAAGAATGGCGCTAAGGCCACTCGGCGAGTCCCCGCAAGATATTGGTACAAATACAAACCCGGAAGGTTCTCTCACTATTCGGCCAAGGTGCCCATCTTTCGGGGGAGGGCAAGCAGCCTACCTCAGAAAATTAAGAGGCAGACAAAGAAGAGTTTCAGTAAGCAAGATGAATTTGAGACAAACAACCTATATTTACCGACAAAAAAACCCGAGATGATAAGATCCCGGGTTTCCTTCTTGGCAGAAAATGCTCCTGCCCTACGGCTAAACCTTGGTATTAATCCACACTGTTAATTACAGGTTAATAGAGAATGATCTGAGCGAGTTGCACAACAATCATTCTGAATACGGTTACCCAATACTATCCGACAAGATTTGTTTTGAAAACCCAAATTGACAGATAAAACAAAAAAAATATTTGCCACACCACCACCCCAGTACAAACCACTAAAAGCAGAATCTTCCCCCCCGTCTATACTCGTTCAGGAAAAGCACCCGAGCCGACCAGCAGAAAAAATACTGCCAAGCTTTTTTAATAGAGAGATAAGTCGCGACATGTCCCTATCCAACATGCTCGTTCAAGTGCGTGCTCAGGTTGAGCAGGCACTGGGTAAGCAACGCCCCCCCTATACCTTGTTTTTTTCAATTAGTGATGCCAAGCATCGCGCCATCGTGAAGCATAAAACGGCGGCGGATATTTCGGAAGCCTGGCAAGCCTTAGCAAAGACAATCCAAAGGGCAGCAAAGTCGCACAAGATGGAACCCTGTTGGTTACGTGTCGATTGGGTCACCCAAAAAAGCACAATGACATTTGCAGGCTTGGAAGAAATCCTTAAAGACACCAAGAGGTCGTATTTCCGCTATGGCCTCGCACTTGATATGGACTGCGAAATAGCATTCCTGGAGCAAGAGCTAAATGCTAATGCCATGCTCTATGGCGGAAATCAGATTGATCATGTCATTATTAATGAGAACAATTTTCTTGCCTACGCTAAGCAAAGATTCGGTATAAATACCGAGCTGGATTTTTCAGAAGAAAAGACTGTGCTTCTGCTTTCAACTCAGGGAGTTTTCTGTGAATCCAAGCGTCAGCCCGTTTGCCTCTACGGACCCGGTTTAGATGCCGGCCGACGTGTCATAGAAAAATTAGATACTAATACTGTCTCTGAATTGATTAGAAACAGCAGTAACTACTTAAGCTCTCAAGTCAAAAAGAATGGCTCCTTCCACTATGGTTGGCACGCCTGTTTCGACCGGAAGATCGACACCTATAACAACTTACGACATGCCAGTAGTACTTATTCGATGATTGAAGCCTGGGAGGTTACTGGCGACAAAGCTCTAATGAGCTCCATACATCGATCACTGGAACACCTTACAACAGAGCTAATTCAGACCGCCACCCTCCCCTCAGGTGCTGAGGGAGCTTTTTTGGTAGAGGCAAATAATGAAATAAAACTAGGGGGCAACGCAGTATCACTGTTAGCCCTGGTAAAGTACTCTGAGGCAACGAAAACCGACAAGTATTCCAAACTGATGGAGCAATTAGCACTTGGGATAGAGTATATGCAGGACTCAATCACCGGGCAGTTCTCCCATGTTCTTGAATATCCAGACCTTCAAGTTAAAGATAAACATAGGGTCATCTATTACGACGGTGAAGCTGCCTTTGGCTTGATGCGCCTCTATGGCTTTACTAAAGATTCACGCTGGCTAAATTTGGTTGAAAAGGCATTTGATTATTTCATTCAAGCCAATCACTGGCGCGCCCACGATCATTGGTTAAGCTACTGCGTTAATGAACTAACCCTTTATCGCCCCGAAGAGAAGTACTACCAGTTCGGTATTCGAAACTTCGCCAGCTATTTGGATTTTGTGGAGAATAGGATAACCACATTCCCTACTCTGCTTGAATTGATGATGGCAGCTGAAAAGATGGTAACTCGCTTGGGCAAAGAGCCCGAGTTCCAATATTTACTTGACCAGGTAGACCTAAAACACTTTTACAGGGCACTACATAAGCGTGCGATGTACCTTCTAAATGGGTATTTCTGGCCTGAATTCGCCATGTATTTCAAGAATCCCAAACGTATATTGGGAAGCTTCTTTATCCGGCACCATGCCTTCAGAATCCGTATTGATGATGTCGAGCACTATCTATCTGGTTTTGTCGCTTATCGAAAGTACCTGCTTACGCCCAAAAATGCACCCGAGGATATTGATGAGGCATACCAAGAGATGACCGTCGAGCCAACTGCCGACTCCCACAAGTCACTACCAGTGCTCGCTTGGGGAGGAGATGTTAACTTAGCCCGGAGGCAGCATTACCGTACGGCCCAATTTGGCACCGAAAAAGTACTCGGCACAGTCATTGCTTTAAAAAATGCAGATATAAGCGTCGTTAACTTAGAGTGTGTAGTCGGAACTGAGGGTGAGCAAGGGATCAGTAAAGGCGAATCGTCCCCATACTATTACCGAGCCCGGCCCGAAATGCTTTCGGTATTAATGGAAGCCGGTATTGATGTTGTTGTCACTGCAAACAATCACAGTGGAGACTATGGCACTGCTGCGTTAATGGAACAGCAGTATTGGCTCAACGAAACCGGTATCGGGCACACAGGCTCAGGCATCAATATCGAAGAAGCTCTGGCCCCAGTATATCGCCCAGCAGGCCGACTTAATGTAGCCATTTTTTCTCTTGATGCTACACAACCCCGATTTGCAGCAGGTCCAAATACTCCCGGATGTGCACACTTGCCACTAACCATGCCCAGTCTCTGGTTCGACAATTTGAAACCTCGAATTGAGGCCGCGCGAGAGAAAGCTCATATAGTGCTTGTCGCTGTCCACTGGGGAGGCAACAGAGAACCCGAGCCCAGCGAAGATGAAATCGCTATTGGACATGCCATTATCGATGCTGGGGCAGATTGTATTTTGGGTACCAGTGCGCATAACCTACAAGGTATTGAAGTCTATAAGAATCGGCCAATTATCCATGATGCTGGGGATCTATTATTTGATGCAGTTCGGCGAAGTTTGGCAGATAGCGGAGTCTTTCGGCTTTACTTAAGTGAAAAAGGAATAGAAAAGGTTGTCTTTGTACCTGTAGGTGTCGGATTTGGCTTTAGCAAGCAGTTGAGTGGAGATAGCGCAAAAGAGCTTACCCAACGATTTTCCAAATCCTGTTCAGCTCTGGGAACAAACCTAGTACCGAATTCAGATGGTAGCGGAACAATTTTGCTTTCGCCTCCAGATAGAAAATACCGTAAATTACCACATCTCTTTAAAACCCATTACAAGCGGGACCCGATTAAGCAGCAGCGTCCATTGAGTCCAAACTGGACAGTAGATCAAGTACCCCTGGATGCACAGATCCCTCCGCTTGAATGCGGACCGCTTAAATTATTAGGTGTCAGGTTTTATCCCCGTGAAATAAAAACTCGCCAGATGCTGTGGGTAGAATCCTTCTGGACTACTGACGAGAAAGTACAGGAAGATTTTCGCCTGGACTTTCGAGCTATCCCTATCAAGGAAACATCTATGCCTTATTGGGGAAAATCGATGGACCATGATCCCTGTGATTGGCAGGTACCCACCACAAAATGGCAGCCGGGGGTAATCTACCGAGACCTGTATGGAATAAGAGCACCGGCCAAGAATGAACTTCAACCTGTACATTTACATTTAGCCGTAGGCCTAATTTCAAACACCACCCAGATTAAACCCATACTCGTAGGGGGAATGATTACCCAACTGAATCTACTGGGGAAGAAGCCCTCCACACGTCCCAGAGTCCCCAATTATATGACCGAGTTCCCATCGGTTATTTATCAACATCATCCAGGTCAAACTTGGAACGAAGAACAAATTAATGCAATTGCAGGCGGCAGATGGTTGGTCCCTCCCCCAAAGGGATGGTTTGTCCGAAGCGTAATCTCAGGGAGTAGCTTTATAGAGGAGTCTCTTGACCCTATTCTATTCGTTGCACACACTAACCTTGATCGAGCTTACCATGAACAAAGCTCAAAAAAGCCAACCAAATTTTGGGATTTCCACCAGAAACTCCCTTCTTTTGCCGATCAAATTGCCGGAGTAATTGTATCCAAACCCGTTGCTGGACTTCCAAAAGATCTCCCTGTACTCCAAGTAAAAGACCCAATCAAAGTTATTGTCGAATTAGGTTTAGCGGCAAGGGAGCGATTTACTGGTGATGTAATAGCGATTACTGGCACTGCGGGGAAGTCAACAACACTCAAGATGATTACCCAAATGCTGGGAACAAGAGAAAAAATACTTTCCAGTATGGGGAACTATAACTCTCGCGTAGGTGCGCCGTCGATGATGGCTAGCCTGAATCAAGATCATGAAGTCGCAGTTATAGAAGTTGCTCAAAGTGCCCTATGGATGAAACGTGGCCCTATTACACATCAAGTAAAACCCACTATTGCCTTAATAACCGAAATTGGAATGTCTCAAACTAGTCACCACGTAAAATGTGTCGAAGATACTGCTCGTTGGAAGTCACGAATTTATGATGGTCTTACTGGCTCCGCTATCGCTATTGCTGGAGAGCATCTAAAGTGCTTTGACTATGTATTGAAGAAAGCCAAGAAACATGCAAAGCGAATCATCATCTTTGGGGAAAGTCCTAATGCTGAAGTTCGTATTCTGGGAGTACGTACCGATGAATCTGGTAGCTGGGTCCAACTGAAATTCCCTAAGAGGGAATTGGAACTTCGCGTTCCTGCTCCAAGTATCGGTATGCTACACAATGCTGTAGCCTCCATTTGCGCAGTCTATGCCTTGGGCAGAGATATCGATGCAGCGGCATTAAAACTACAAGAACTACAGTTAGATGACAGCCACCTACAGCGCACCCGCATAAAAGTACATGGGAAATCCATTAGTCTGATCGATGATAGTTGGAATGCTACGGTTAGCTCAATGCTTAATGCTTTTTCCGTATTTGCACAAACTGAAACTCAAGATAAAGGAAGAAAGATTGCCGTTCTAGGCCGAATCGTGCATCTAGGCGAAAAAGCCAAGGAACTTCATGAGAGCCTTGCTGGACCTCTTATTCAAAGCCAGGTAAATTGGGTAATAACCCATGGCGAGGAGATGGAGTATCTTCGCAAGGTGCTACCTGATGAATTATTGGGCCCTCACTTTTCCGAAGCTCCCGCCTTGGTAAGTTATCTAACAGACTTTTGTCAGGATTCAGACCTTATCCTTTTAAAAGGCTCAAGGCGGGATTCAGATTTTGGCTCTATTCCTGCACTGCTAGATAAACTCCAAAAAACAGGGCAGACCTTGAAAACAGAATAAAATTCAGTCTACAAAATATATCAGAACAAGTAGTCGCTATTGTAAGCTCCACTCAATAGCGACCTTTGTTTGGTCTACATTTCCCCTAAATTCTTTAGGCCACAAATTGGACCACACCCAAGTAAAATCGCGGGTAAGGGTAATTTTACTGAGCTGTCCTCTACCAAATCCATATCCAAATCGAGACTCCTGAGCCAAATTAGGATCTACCGGCATCCAGCGTCCATTCATATAGACCTCAGCAGCATGATGATTGGGTTGTTTAAATTGCTTTCTTTTGGTAAAAAGAAACTCAGACGTGATCCTTGCTGGATAGCCCATTGAACGGGCCAAAGCAACAAAGAGAGCTGCATACTCTGTACAATCGCCCTTTCTTGACTCGAGTGCCGCAAGTGCGCCTTTTGTCGGTTGGATTTTATATTCGATAACAGCTTGAGGTAAGAGAAATGCAGCTCGCAATCGCCCCTCTTCATCAGAAAACGTATTCTGAATTTCCAAGGACAATTTTTTTATTGCCAAAGCATCTGATTCAATATATTTTGCTGGCTGAAGATATTTTTTAGCCGGATAAGGCTCACGACCTCGAGAAATTTTGGCATAATCATAAGAACTCAACAAAAGGTCAAAATGAAATTTTCGCTTAACGACCTTTCCTGCAGGTATGTCTAGCCTTACTTCTAAATACTTGGAATCTCCCTTCTTATGATCCTTGATAACTAAATTTTCAGGGTATTCGTATCTTATCTCTTTTAATGACTGCTGCAATCCAGTTTCAACTGGCATCGACAATCTGTGAATATACCCTATGACATCACGTTCAGAGTGATTTTCTATAGTAACTTCTGCGGACAAGGTAACCTTCTTGCTATCAGCTACTGCACCGCGCCAAAGACCAAAAAGGCCGAGAAAAATACAAAACACCGAAAACGCGATTTTGCTACCAAGCATCAATTCCCACCGCTATCTCTCTCGCAAAGCTTCACTTGCTCTGTTAATCGGCTTTAACAGATAATCAAAGATGGTTTTTGATCCTGTTTTGATATCCACCGTAGCAATCATCCCAGGCACAATTGGGAATTTCTTTCCAACTTTATTTATCAAGGAATCTTTTTCAGTTAGGATAAAAACCCGATAATAATACTCCCCTGGTGTAAATTCATCTTGTATTGTATCTGGAGATATAGTCGTAACCTCACCATCTAAGCCTCCATATACTGCATACTCATAAGCTGTTATTTTTACCTTGGCAGCCTGTCCAGGACGGATAAATGCCACATCTCTAGGTGATATTTTTGCCTCAATTAAGAGCTGATCGTCCAGAGGAACTATCTCCATTAATTTTCCATTGGGTGGCACAACTCCGCCTATTGTTGTAACTTCAATAGCCTTAACGATACCCCTCACAGGAGATCGATGAGTCAACCGGGTCAAGGAGTCAGACCGCCCCTCTTTTACGGAAGAAAGTGACTCAACTTCTGCTCTAACATTGGCAAGCTCTTCTCGAGCCTTGACCATATAATCGGACTTGATTTCCAGAATTTTGGTTTCCAGCTCTGACTTCTGCCGTTGCAGACGCAACACATCGACACTACTAGCCGCCCCGGAATCAAGTAAAGAAGTTGTGATAGTTAGCTCCTTGTTAACCAACTCTAATGTTTCTTTTGAACCACGAAGGGATTCCGCCAGACCTCGCTGTCTTATATCAAATAACTTCTTTTCTGTAGCAATAAGTTCGGTGAACTCTGAAAGTTCTTCCGGGAATTTTATTGGTATTCCATTTACTTCGGCATTCAGGCGGGAAACGCTTGCAAGAGCAGCTCTATATCTTGCTGAAATTTCATCTACATTTGAGCGAAGCTTTGTCGGATCCAGTTGTGCTAACACCTCTCCTTTCTCGACAATATCTCCCTCAGATACTTTTAAATCAGCAAGTATGCCCCCCTCCAAAGACTGAATAATTTGTGAACGTGAAGTTGGCACTACTTTTCCACTACCCGATGACACTTCATCCACTTTAGCGAGATATGACCAAGTCACTGACGCTGCAAGAAGTAGGAAAAATACCCAAACAATTCTTCCAGAACGAACCAGAGATGCATCATCAACATCATCGCCATACTGCTTTTCGTCATTTTGAGAGTCTATATCTAGGAGGGCAACGCGTTTTGGTTCTCGCCGAGGGTGTGATAGCAAATCGTGACCATCTGCGTTTGACATGGCTACCTCGCCAATATTTGTCTATGAAACCTTCTCACCCTGTTGGGTATCTTTGCCTTTTTGTCGTGACAATATGGAAATCGCCTTATCTTTGGGCTCATCTAAAGCAACTCTGCCGCTATCTAAAACTATTACTCGATCCACAAAATGTAGAATACTTGTTCTATGAGTGGCGACTACAACTGTGCGCTCAGCACTCCACTGTGAAAGAGCATGAATAAACCGCTTCTCAGTAGCTTCATCCAGGGCTGACGTAGGTTCATCTAACAAAAGAACATTTGGTTGGCGTAGAAGCAGGCGGGCTAAAAGCAGAGATTGCTTTTGTCCTCCAGAAAGTCCAAAACCTCCTTCCTGGATCAAGCATCCCAACCCTTTTGGAAGCTTGTTAACAAAAGCCTTGGCACCAGTCATATCAAGCGCCCACATAATTTCCTCATCACTGGCATATGGGGCGCCGAGCACCAAGTTTTCATAAATAGTGCCATGGAAAAGGCCAGTTTTCTGACTAAGCAGGGAAACATCACGTCTGACATCAGCAGGATCTATATGGGCAAGGCTCACATCATCAAGCCGCAACTGCCCCCTGGCAGGCTCGATGTATCCCGATAAAGCATGTAAAAAGGTTGACTTCCCTGACCCATTTCTGCCCAGGATCGCAATTCGCTCACCTTGATGTATTTTTAAGTCGGAAATAACCAGTGCCGGTTCAGCAGCACTATCTCCGTAGTTATATACCGTTTGCTGAAAGTGATAATTGCCCTGGATAACTGATTTTTGTACTTTTTTTTCATTCTCAGGATTGTCAACTGGCAGCTGCATAATTTGATCAATACCCTGCATCGCAATCCTAGCCTGCTGCCACCGACTAAGAACTTGGGTTATATTTGCCATTGGCGCCATCATTCTGGAGCCCAGAATCGAGGCTGCTACCAAGGCACCGGTCGTCATACCCCCTTCCATTACCATCGGCGCCCCAAAAAGAACAACAACAGCAAAAACCGATGATTGAACATTGTGTGTCCAACTCAGTAACAGCCCTACCAAATACCGCAATTTAAGACTGGATTCGGCGGTAATTGCATTGAAGTGATTCCACTGCCCTTGAAATCTCTGCTCTGCCTGCATTGCTTTTATATCTTCAAGTCCCTGCACTGTCTCAATTAGCATGGCATTGCGCAGAGCCCCCTCTCTGATTGATTCTTTGGAGAGAGTCGCCAATTTTGGCTGAAGTAGCAAACCAGGAATTATCAGTAGGAAGACTGCTACCAAAGGAATTAATGCCAGGCTTCCTGCAATCCACCACATAACAAACAGAAAAAGTATAAAAAATGGAAGGTCCGCGAGTGCCAGTATTGTCGAGGACGTAAACAACTCTCTTATTCTTTCAAGATCTCTAATTTGTGAAATAAAGGTCCCTGTAGACTTTGGCCTTGCCTGATCTTTGACCCGTATGGCATGGCCAAAGACTAAATCTGACATACGAATATCCGCACGTTTTCCCAACAGATCCGTTACTCTGACCCGCATGGTTCTCATAATGAAATCAAAAACAATGGCAACTACAACACCACTAAAAAGGACATAAAGTGTTGGCAATGATTCGGCGGGAATCACTCGATCATAGACTTGCTTGGAAAAAATGATGCCTGCTAATGCCAATGAATTAGCGATTGTAGTAGCAATCATCACATGAAAGTAGGGTTTTAAGTCCCGTAATATAATACGTCGAAACCAATGTTTATCGTGGGGCTTAATATACTCATCAATTCTAGAATCAGTCGCTGTACGTCTAGGCCGGAATATTGCCAAACTTAAAATTTGACTCTTCAACTCACACAGAGGCACACTCGTTTTTAGGCCTTTATCGCCACAGTAGGTAACACTCAGTTGCTCTTGCTTGGATACAGAATCGATGACAATCAACTGTCCATCTATCGTTTGTGCTACAACAGGCAATCTCCAAGAATTAATCGCAGACTCTGTGAATGGGCAAAATTTAACCGTTAAGCCTGCTTGCCGCGACATCTGACGAATAACACCTTCTACCGAATCACAGCCCCCCCAATTTCCCGCTATTCGCACTCTCTCGGCCGAACAGTCGATACGATAATATCGTGCAATGGCAATAATTGCCTCACACCATGGATCAAAGTCAGATACCATATTGGAGGTATCTAAAGATGAACCCTCACCATCATTAGTACTTTCAATTTGGTTATTATTCAAGGCAACACCTCCACGCCCTGAATTTGAATACCTTCTAGCTTGAAGGCTTCACGCATACCGCCACGACTATGTAAGCAGTCAATTTTTAATAAATGCAAATCAAAAATCGTATTATTTTTTTCCAGGCGGGCAAGGTGTAATTCCTGCTCTGAATTGAGCAAATCAATTAAAGTTCTTGTTCCCAAGGTGGAGTATTGCTGCTTATAGAGATCCCTTGTTTCTGCAATTGCACTTTCCCTGGCACTAAGCGCCCCCAAACTTCGCATTAACCCTTCTGCCTCCTCTTGTGCCTCCCGATACTTTTGGGTTGCTGACAGCTGAGCTGAATCCCGAGCAGCATCCGCTGACTGTAAAGCATAATTAGCGCCTTCTCGACCAGCAGCTATTTTTCCGCCTTGGTATATAGGCATGGAAACATTTAGGAAGATGGCTTTTTCATTTTCATTGAGGGCGTTGGCATCTACATAGTTTTGATCCAAATATTGATTTACATTACCGTCCAAAGTGAATGTCGGCCAAGTGTTTGCTTTTGCCAACTTTAGTTTCGCTTCTGCCTCAGCTCTATCTGCTTCGGCAACCAGAACCTCTGGAACAGAGGACAGATTAAACGATTCAACGTCACAAGCTTGGGCGACATCTTCCGGAACATACATAGCAACCCGAAAAGGGGACTGAAAACCTGTTAATTTTTGTAGCGTGCTACGCCATCGACGCAACAGGGCTTCAACCTGTTGCTTGGCGGCGTGCGCAGCATCTACTCTAGACTGAGCTTGTAAAACATCTGAGCGAGAACTCACCCCTCGTTCTTTTCGAATTTGCACAAGTCTGGCAATAGCAGATACACCTTGAACTTGTGCATCAGAAGTAATTAGAAGTGACTGGTAACGTTGAACTTCAATTGCAGCTTTTGCAGTTCTCCTTGCAACTTCATCAATAGATTGGAGAACTTCAGCTTGCGATCTTTGCACCCCTGCTTGGGCAACAGAAACGCTACTGGATACTTTGCCAAAGTCGTAAACCATCTGTGAAACATTCATCTGAAATGCGTGACCATCACCTTCACGCTTATATTCAGAATCATGTCCAGCCACAACACCAGCACTCAACTGCGGGAAATATCCTGACCTTGCGGAACGGACGCCCTGCCTCTGCTGGTAAAGACTACCTATTGCTTCTGCAATTAGGGGGTGCCAACCCACCGCTTGATGCACGACTTCAAGGATATTAAGTTCATTTCGTTTAATTCCCCTTTCATACTCACTAAACGATAACTGCCTAAGTGAATCATTCACTTCGACATCCATTTTACTTGGACTAATTACTTCAGCTGTGGGAGACGAACCAAAGAGGTCAGCTTCAGCAAGGAGAGCCCAAAATGCCAGAGCAAATAGCATTGACATTTTCCATAGTCGTTTAAACACTTCCACTATGTTCACTTTTCACTGATTATTGGAGAGATAAAACACGCACTCACCGCTAGACATCAACGGTTTCGAAGAGTGGCTACGAAAGTCTAGCCAAAAAAAACCGGGCCTTGCGGCCCGGTAAATAAGTTAATGAAAGGCTATCTGATCTAGGTGTCACTCAAGCCATTTTGTTGCCACATATCTCCAACAGGATCTTCAAACGCCGCTGCATTATCTGTCGCTGTCAGGGCATCAGTGCCACCAACCATGCCACTGGAATCTAAGGTCGGGCTCACACCCTCCTCATTTTCACCCGACTCAAATACCTGAGCATCTTCACTCGTTGACTCAAGTAGCTCATCGATTGACAGGTTAGAACCGGCACCCAGCATACCTTCGCCCGCATCTGCAGTAACGTCGATATCGAGGAACCCATCAGATCCAACGGTTGAATCAGAACCGATATTGATGATGGTGATATCAATATCAATGTCGATATCAAGGTTGATATCTATGTCGATATTTATATCGATGTCTACATCTGCATCAGCGTCTGCATCAGCGTCTGCATCAGCGTCTGCATCAGCATCTGCATCAGCGTCTGCATCCGCGTCTGCATCAGCGTCTGCATCAGTGTCAGCGTCTGCATCTCCATCGGGCACCCAAGCGAACAACGCATCGGACGACGTTCCAGCTTCGCTATCGAGAGCTTCTACATCGCTGTCTTGAAGTTCACCAGGCTCTTGCGAATCCGATCCGATATTGATGATGATAATATCAACGTCAATATCAATATTGATGTCGATATCAATATCAATATTTATGTCGATATCGACATCTGCATCCGCATCAGCGTCGGCATCCGCATCAGCGTCGGCATCGGCATCGGCATCCGCATCCGCATCCGCGTCAGCATCAGCATCAGCATCAGCATCAGCATCAGCATCAGCATCAGCATCAGCATCAGCATCAGCGTCAGCATCGGCATCTGCATCTGCATCGGCATCGGCATCGGCATCGGCATCCGCATCGGCATCGGCATCGGCATCAGCATCAGCATCAGCATCAGCATCAGCATCGGCATCGGCATCGGCATCGGCATCGGCATCGGCATCGGCATCGGCATCAGCATCGGCGTCGGCATCCGCATCCGCGTCAGCATCGGCATCGGCATCCGCGTCGGCATCAGCATCAGCATCGGCATCGGCATCCGCGTCGGCATCCGCGTCGGCATCCGCGTCGGCATCCGCGTCGGCATCCCCATCGGGCACCCAAGCGAACAACGCATCAGACGGCGTTCCGGCACCGCTATCGAGAGCTTCTACATCGCTGTCTTGAAGCTCACCAGGCTCTTGAGAATTTGATCCGATATTGATGATGATAATGTCAACGTCAATATCAATATTGATGTCAATATCAATATCAATATTTATGTCGATATCGACATCTGCATCAGCGTCGGCATCCGCATCCGCATCCGCATCTGCGTCGGCATCGGCATCGGCATCGGCATCGGCATCAGCGTCAGCATCAGCGTCAGCGTCTGCATCCGCGTCAGCATCAGCATCAGCATCAGCATCTGCATCTGCATCTGCATCTGCATCTGCATCCGCATCCGCATCCGCATCCGCATCCGCATCGGCATCCGCATCTGCGTCGGCATCCGCGTCGGCATCAGCATCCGCATCGGCATCAGCATCAGCATCAGCATCAGCATCAGCATCAGCATCAGCATCAGCATCAGCATCAGCGTCAGCATCCGCGTCGGCATCCGCATCCGCGTCGGCATCGGCGTCGGCGTCGGCGTCGGCGTCGGCATCAGCATCCGCGTCAGCATCGGCATCCGCATCGGCATCAGCGTCGGCATCTGCGTCAGCATCCGCGTCGGCATCCGCGTCAGCATCGGCATCGGCATCGGCATCGGCATCGGCATCCGCGTCAGCATCCGCGTCGGCGTCGGCATCCGCATCCGCATCCGCATCCGCATCCGCATCCGCATCCGCATCAGCATCAGCATCAGCATCAGCATCAGCGTCAGCGTCTGCATCCGCGTCGGCATCCGCATCAGCATCAGCATCAGCATCAGCATCCGCATCCGCATCCGCATCCGCATCCGCATCCGCATCCGCATCAGCATCAGCATCAGCATCAGCATCCGCATCAGCATCTGCGTCGGCATCCGCGTCGGCATCCGCATCCGCATCGGCATCAGCATCAGCATCAGCGTCGGCATCCGCATCCGCATCGGCATCCGCATCCGCATCTGCGTCGGCATCCGCATCGGCATCCGCATCTGCGTCGGCATCCGCGTCGGCATCCGCGTCGGCATCCGCATCTGCGTCGGCATCCGCATCGGCATCCGCATCGGCATCCGCGTCGGCATCCGCGTCAGCGTCGGCGTCGGCGTCGGCGTCGGCGTCAGCATCAGCATCCGCATCGGCATCCGCATCGGCATCGGCATCGGCATCGGCATCGGCATCTGCGTCGGCATCGGCGTCAGCATCCGCGTCGGCATCCGCATCTGCATCCGCATCTGCATCAGCATCAGCATCAGCATCTGCATCTGCATCTGCGTCAGCATCCGCGTCGGCATCAGCATCGGCATCCGCGTCGGCATCCGCATCAGCATCTGCGTCGGCATCGGCATCGGCATCGGCATCCGCGTCGGCATCGGCATCCGCATCCGCATCCGCATCTGCATCTGCATCTGCATCTGCATCTGCATCTGCATCTGCATCCGCATCCGCATCAGCATCAGCATCAGCATCAGCATCAGCATCAGCATCAGCATCAGCGTCGGCATCCGCATCAGCATCGGCATCTGCGTCGGCATCGGCATCTGCGTCGGCATCTGCGTCAGCATCCGCATCCGCATCAGCGTCAGCATCTGCATCGGCATCGGCATCGGCATCGGCATCAGCGTCGGCATCGGCATCGGCATCGGCATCGGCATCGGCGTCAGCATCCGCATCCGCATCAGCGTCGGCATCGGCATCGGCATCCGCATCCGCATCGGCATCCGCATCCGCATCGGCATCGGCATCGGCATCGGCATCGGCATCGGCGTCAGCATCCGCGTCGGCATCGGCATCCGCATCCGCATCCGCATCCGCATCTGAGTCAGCGTCGGCATCAGAATCAGGAATAAAAAAACGATCGCCGTTATTGTCATCGTCATCACTAGCCGCGACAGCTATAACAACAACTCCAAGGGCAATTAATGCTGGAATCCACCAAGAAAAACCGGGATTGGCCGGCGCTGGTGCGGGATAAGATGCACCACCAGCCGCAGCAAAGGCGGAGATTAAGTCTCCATTAGAAGCTAACATAAGAGGCTCTTCAGCCCCTGTTAGCACTAGCTCACTATGGTCACCTTCTTCATCTAACAGGTAAAACCCTGAAATAATGATGATTTGACCGGACTTTAAAACAATAACAAGGTCTACTCCGTCCTTGGAAAAAGACGCAATATCCTCAGGATCTGCGGGCATTTCGACAAGACCAGGAGAGGTCAAAGATAGCCCCTCCAGTGATCGCTCGTCGATTGAGCCCGTGGATTTGTCAAAGATTTTCGCAATCATGCTCTCACCAACTTCAAACGGTGCAACTTCCTAAATACACAGTTCATGGCCTGAGCTTAAAGACGGAAAATACCCCACTTTGAGCCCATCCGTGACTAGATTCACTAATACATAGCCTTACTAATTTCCCTCCATAAAAAAACAATTACGCCAGTACGTTTTTACGCGCACTACTTTTGTATGGACGTAATTCAAAACGTTTTCAAGGAGGAGTTAGGCAGCGGCAGGAGAAAAACAGTTTTCGTGCTAACTTCAGCAAGATTAGGAAGTTACAAATGACTACAGACCCGGAAATTGGCAGGCACTTAAACAAAAAACCTACCCCCGTTGTTGATACGCCTGCCGGGCCAATCATCGGAACCACAGATGAGGAAACTGGCGTATATAAATTCTTGGGTATTCCCTACGCTCTCCCTCCTGTAGGGAATTTACGTTGGCTACCACCGCAAGAGTTAGACCGCTGGAAAAATCCTTTCCAAGCGCATAGCTTTGGTTCACCAGCAGCGCAAAACTCATCCGCCCTAATGGAAGTTCGAGATCAAAACGGGAATCTTCCTGAAAGGGAGGAATGCCTCTATTTGAATGTATTCTCTCCCGCAATGTCGCAAGGAAAAAAGCTGCCAGTAATGTTTTGGGTTCATGGCGGCTCTTTTTACATGGGATCAGGATGCCAAGAAATTTACAATGGTAAATACTTGGCAGCTAGCGGTCGGACAATTGTTGTCACTATAAACTACCGTTTAGGCGCCCTGGGATTTCTGCGCCTAAAGGATATTAGTGATATACCATCAACCGGCAATGAAGGGCTTTTAGATCAAATAGCCGCCCTACAATGGGTTCGGAAAAATATCTCAGCATTTGGCGGAGATCCAAACAATATCACTCTTTTTGGCGAATCAGCCGGGGCAATGAGTATTGCCTCCTTACTTGAAACTCCACAATGTAAAGGCCTTATACGGCGTGCAATTGTCCAAAGTGGGCACCCAAGAGCCTCTCACTCCCAGCAAAGCGCTAACCATGTTGGTAAGACTTTCATTCAACAATTTGAGAAAACCTCTGGTGGCATCTCACTAAAAAATTGTCCGACCAAACTTCTTCTGAAAACCCAAAAAGCAATACTCTCTGACACGTCTATGACAGCAAAATGGGGGCAACTGCCATTTAAACCTGTCGCAGACAGGGAACTTTTTTCCCCTAAAAAAAAGCTCTCCCCGACACACCAAACATCCCTTTTGTTAGGGAACAATTTGGAGGAATGGAATCTCTTCAGCGCGATAAACCCTGAAAGCTTTAACATGGACTACCGGCAAATATGCACTCATCTCGAATGGCTTATCCCAGAGTCCGAGTTAAAGCCCCTACTCAGACATTACTATCAACTAGCAAAAAAAATGACAGACAATCCCTGGCCAGAGTGGAGTCGAGCCTGGAACCTTTTGCTCACTGATATGGTATTCACCTTGCCTGGGCTGAGACACCTACAAAGTCATCAGGGGGAAAACTATCACTATCACTTTGCACAACCTCTCGCTGCACAGCCTTTACTAGGGGCCTGTCACGCCGTTGAGCTTGGCTATGTATTTGGAACCCATAGCGATCAGTCCTTGAAAACACTATATGGTGCTGAAGAAAACCCCCATTTATTAAGTGCCTCAATGCAACAAGCTTGGCTGAATTTTGCTGAAACAGGGAAACCCGGCAATGATTGGCCAGAGTTTTCAGGAAAACACAGTAAGCGATTTGGCAATCATCCCTCAGCCAGGGCGTTTAACTCACCAGAGCTTCTCAGTTTATGGCAACATATACCCGACGATAGGTTGAATGGTTATCTTTAGGTTGGCATAGATGGCAAGAATTTTTTTAATCAGGCATGGAGAAGCAGCGAAAGGGGAGCACATCCCCGATCCAATACTCACAAACGAAGGTTACAAGCAGGCAGAAGAGCTAGCCCTAAAACTTTCCTCTCTCGAGAAAGTTCAATTAATAAGCAGCCCCAAACTCCGTGCACAGCAAACAGCAAAGCCCTTGGCCGAAGCTTGGGATATAGAGGTTGTAATTGAAAATGCAGTGACGGAAATACCTACACCAGAGGAAATACCCAAAGCTCAACGCCTAACCTGGTTACGAACATTACTTACTGGAGAGTGGGACCCCTGCGACAGAGAACAAAAAGATTGGCGTGATGGAATAATCAGGTATTTGGAAAATCTTTCAGAGGACACCTTTATCTTCTGCCATTTTATGGTCATCAATTCAGTTGTTGCACATATCCGGAACCACCAAAAAGTACAACAGTTTAGGCCCGATTACACTTCAATCACTGAGCTAAAAAATGATGGAAACAAGCTACATTTAGTCCAGCTAGGCGAAGAAAAAGAAAACAAAATTCTATAAGAAAATGGGGTATGTGCAGCATACCCCAAGCAGGCATTTATTTTAAATCAAGCTTTTGCTGACTACCTCAAACAAATCCTTAGATAGGTCTCCCGAATCAGCAACCCTTTGCAGGGCAACTTTCATCTTCTCTCCCAGGCTACCAGAGTATTTTTTCCAACGAGTGATCGGTATAACCAGCCTTGCTGAAATTTGTGGATTTAGCTTGTCCAAGGCCAGAACCTGATCGGCAACAAACTCAAACCCGCTACCATCGCTCTTATGGAATTGCTTAAAATTACGATTAGCAAAACCGCCTATTACAGACCTTACTTTATTGGGGTTTTTCATTTCAAAAGCAGGGTGATCCATAAGTGCACGAATATTTTCCAATGTACCGCGCTTGGGACTACAACTCTGCTGGCTCAGCCATAGTTCTACGACTTGAGTATCGGTTTTCCAGCGCTCATAAAATTGCTCAATCAACCCCCTGGCTCGGTCTTCCGGTGCATGATTAATAATAACAGCGAGAGCCGCCGCACTATCTGTCATATTACTAGCGCTCTCAAACTGAACCTGGGCTATATTTAAGGCCTCCTCAGTTTCTGTTATGCACATATAGGATAAACAGGTATTTTTGAGTCGTCTTTTCGCAATATCTAACGCATTCGGGCTATAGGGCTTTGTCGTATTCAATTCTAGATAGCGCTTGCGAAATTCATCAAATAATTCACCTGCAATTACCTTCCTTACAAATTCCCTCGCAACAATTATTGCTTCCGCATCAATAGATGATGACTCTTCAGCGATAAACTGCTCACTGGGAAATTGCAAGATCTCTGCGACCAGCGCTAGATCGAGATCAACATCCTGTAAAACCTCTTTATAAGCACTGATTAAACTTGGTTGTACCTGTAGTTCCTCACCTTTACGAAAAGCCACCTGAAGCTCATACAAAGCATTTAATGCTAGGCGCTGACTTGCATCCCAGCGGTTAAACGTGTCCTTATCCTTCCTCATTAAAAACTGAAGCTGCTCATTACTATAGTTGTACTTTATTTTTACTGGAGCGGAGAAGCCTCGCAGCAATGAGGGTAAAGGCTTCTCCGCAAGTCCGGAAAACTCAAAAGATTGCTCATCTTCTGTTAACTGTAAAACAGTTTCAGTATCACCCTGCTCATTGAGTACAAGCTCTGCGCCATCAGCCCCCAGCAATCCAATTCTTATTGGTAAGTGGAAAGGTAACTTCTCTTCCTGACCTGGCGATGAAGGGCAAGACTGGCGAATAGTTAGACTATAAGTGCCATCAGTTTCATTAAAGCTATCTGTCACATCAAGTATCGGCGTGCCTGCTTGGCTGTACCAGTTGCGGAATTGCTTCAGTTCAACCTTGTTAGCATCTTCCATCGCCTTGACGAAATCTTCACAGGTTACCGCGCAACCATCGTGCTGCTGAAAGTACAAGTCACTTCCTTTGCGGAACCCTTCTGCACCTAAGAGTGTATGAATCATCCGTACAACTTCCGCACCCTTTTCATAAATTGTCAGAGTGTAAAAGTTTGAAATTTCTATATAAGAATCTGGCCTGATAGGATGGGCCATAGGGCCGGCATCTTCAGCAAACTGGGTAGTACGCAAAAGGGATACATCTTCAATACGCTTAACCGCTCGGGAATTAAGATCAGCGGAGAACTCCGCATCACGAAATACGGTAAAACCTTCCTTCAGGCTCAACTGAAACCAATCCCGGCAAGTAACCCGATTGCCGGACCAGTTGTGAAAATACTCATGTCCTACAATAGACTCAATCCGCTGAAAAGCTGAATCCGTTGCTGTTTCTGGGCTAGCGAGCACACAGGCCGAATTGAAAATATTCAATCCTTTGTTTTCCATAGCCCCCATATTGAAATGATCAACAGCAACAATCATAAAGATGTCTAGGTCATATTCCTTTCCGTAAGTTTCCTCATCCCAACGCATCGCATTTTTAAGTGAGCGCATAGCATGATCACACTTCCCAATATTTTTCGCTTCCGTAAAGATCTGTAACTTAACCTTTCTACCAGAGGCTGTTGTGAAGCTATCTTCCACATGCTCCAAGTCCCCGCCTACCAACGCAAATAAGTAAGCCGGCTTGGCGAATGGATCTTCCCAAGTTACAAACTGACGACCATCTTCATATCTACCCCTTTCAACTTCATTGCCATTTGAAAGTAGTACTGGGTGGTCCATCGGCGCGACGATGGTGGTGGTAAATTTGGACATAACATCCGGCCGGTCAGGATAGAAAGTAATTTTTCTAAATCCTTCAGCTTCACATTGAGTGCAATACATACCATTAGAGAGATATAATCCCTCTAGAGATGTGTTTTCCTCCGGATTTATCCGATTGCGGATTTCCAGCAGAAATTCTGGTTTCTCTACAGGGATAGACAGGCCCTCAGGTAGAACCTGATAATCAGATGTAGACAACAAAACTCCATCCAAAGAAACCGAAAGTAATTCCAGCTCGACACCATCCAGCACTAAAGGCGGCAGCCCTGCACCCGCTTGCGGATTTCTGCGAATATTCAAACGAGATTTGACCAAAGTTGCCTTGGGTTCCAGCTCAAAATGTAAATCAGTAGCATCCACCAGGTAATCTGGTACTTGATAGTCTTTCAGGTAAATGGTCTTTGGCCGGCTATCTTTCATTATTGAAACACCTTCAGTCATTCTATGCCCTTCCGGGGCAGTATGAATTCGATTAATTGGACCAACAATTTCGTTACCCGGGCTAATACTATTTATCACCCAAGTTAAAAACCGGACTATAGCTTCCCAGCGCGATTGGTGCCACGCATAGATAAGTTAGATTAATACTTGCCCTTGCAGCCTTGCCCACCGGCACTCTTGGTACGTCTGCCCCCACAGACGTGGCGGTAATAGCGGCGGAGAAATCAAAAGCTATCAGTGTAGCTATTTAAATAGATAAAAACTATTAATTAATAGTCGATTATCTATCCATATAAAGCACTTATTGTCTGCCCCGCCCCACAGCACAGTAGATACCCATCAACATGGCGAGAAATTGCAGCCAGTATAATTATCCAATCTGGTAAACTCGCCATAAGGTAGAAGTAAGGGATTAAAGTATTCCTACTCCGCCCTTTTGTAACGAATAATAGATTTAAGTTTGAGCTAATCTCTTGCCGGAACTCCGAGGTTCAGTGTGCGTAAACTCCGTATATCCATCATAACCCTATCTTGTTTTTTAGCTGCGCTCATAGCAGCTAGCTGGTGGAAAAAGGATATCGTTGCTTCTCAGCTAATCAATATTTTCTCAGGAGAGGTAGTTATTCAGGAGCTGACAGGACTACGACTGGGTTTTAAAGAAGTTTCGATCCAGGAAGTTCGCCTAAAGTCCAGTGTAAATAGCATTATCCTCCTTGAGGGAGTAAAAATTGTCTATCCTTTCCATATTATTTATGACCGAGATAACACTCAAAAAATTGAACTATCAATAGAAAAGCTAACCAGGAGCATGGAAGCTGAAGATATCGTTACCAAAGCCCATATCGACGAGCAGCTCCCGGAAAATAATGTCAAGACAAGTAATACATTATCGTTAAGTGCCCTAAGCCAAAGTCTAACCCGCTTTTTGCCAGGCAAGATATCCGTTAAGCAAATAGTACTCGATGGCCAATTGATTGGCGGCCCACTAAATATAGCTCGCGACAACACAAAAATTCATGCCGAAACTCCCCTTAAACACCCCCAGTTTGGCGAGCTTAATTTATATTTTGAGGCTTTTTTAGGTTTGTCAGAAATCAAACTAAAACCCAAAATACTAACTAACAACTCAAAGCTTCTGTCTGAAGCTGATATAACTATTGCTAAACTAGAAACTGATACATGGGTTTTAAACAGTGAACTTGTATCAGAGCTGGAATCTATAGCCCCACTGATAGAGATATTTGAACCTAAAGCTAGCTCTACAACTAAGCCGACAGTATCAGGCAAAATTATAGCTACCACCGCGATTAGCTTGCCAGACAATCTGCTATCTATTTCAAGCTACCGAGAAATTGACATTCAACTTAATGGCAATGATCTAAAGGCCACAATCCCATACGCTCAACTAAACTCCAATATAGAAGCCCAATTATCTATAAGTAATCCAATAAAAATAACACTTGACTCACTATTTCCATTTAAACCTCGACATATCAAGGGGAGTGGCGAGTTTGATATAGCTTTAGGTACTGATAAAAACACCAATACCCCGCTATTAAGTGCGGACTTTAGCTCGAGCACATCGGCGACATCTCCCGAATTAGATATCGAAGGTACTTTTCATCTAACAAGTGCAAATACTATAGTTAATTCCCCCCTATATCTCAGGCACTTGCCAGCACTACCTATAGATAGTGTTAATGGAGATGTGGCATTTAAGGGTAAACTTCAACTAAGTTCGCTTAACAATATTAACTCTCCAGAAGTAAATAGCTTTCAATTAGAATTGATACCAAACCAAACTATTCAATTGGATATTTCAGCTCCCACATCAGGAAAAAACTCGCCTTTAATTACTACCGGATTACATCAGAGCAAGATTCAGGCAAGCATTAAAGATCTTATCTCCATTACAGGTGACCTGACCAATCCCAACAAAAGAGATATTAAGGTCGAACAAGGATCTCTAACTGCAACAATACAAGGCTCCAATGGGGACTCGACAGTACAGTTAACCGCTAGCGGCATACAATGTCACTTCTCTGATATCAGTGCCTGTAACTTTGAGCTGAAGACAAAGGTACCCCAACTTTATGAGCGGGCCAGAGAATTAGCAGTTACCAATCTGAGCTCAACGGCCAAGGCAAAGATTGAAAGCAATCTTAAAGGTCAAAAATTTACTCTAGAGAGCATTAAAGTATCTGGAGAAAAAATAGCAACCAAAACATTGGCGGCTGACAGAGTAAACTTAGATATACCAACAGTACACTGCGAAGTAACAGAACCTACAATCTGCACTCTCCCAGAAATAAGCAGTCAGTTTGGAATTATCAATACCGAGCAATTTTCCCTTTCTGGAGACCTCAATTTTCTTGATAGTATTGTTACCATCAAAAATGGTGCTGCAGCGCTGGACAGTGAATTTAATAGTAACAATTTAGAGATTGAGACATCGAAAAAGTACAAGGTTAACTCTTCAGCCAAAGGCAAGCTATCTCTGCAACACAATAAGCTAACAAGTCATAGTCAAATTAAAGCAGGTGCAATTAAAATTGATTTAAGCGGCTCTTACGACTTAGCAAAATCCTCAGGTGGAGTTGAATTTTCCGTTCCTGAAGTTACCTTTAGTACGGATCCCTCTCTAAACGATACGATCCAGGGGCTTCCCCTCAATATCGTCTCGGGCAGACTTTCTGCCGGTGGTTCTGTGTCTTTGCCCCCCCGGTCCAAAGATAGTATCCATGTTTCATTGGACGATATTGCAGCAACCTATAAGGATAGTTTTGCCACCGGAATCAGTGGAGATCTAAAAGTAGAAAACGAAGATGGGCACTGGATCACACCTACACCATATCCACTATCGATAGAATCTATTAACGCCGGTTTACCAGTGAAAAATATCCAGTTATCACTGCAACTGGATAAACAGAAAGATATTACATTGCATAATTTTTCTGCTGACTTTTTGCAAGGCAAGGTTACTTCATCAGCCCTTATTTGGAATCTCGCTGAAGAGACTCGAAAAAGCATTGTACATGCACAAGGTATTTCTCTAGAGGCTTTAGCTCAGGAGACGGACTCAGAGAACTTTGAGGCCAGCGGGCTAGTTAATTTAGAAATCCCCATTGTAACGGGGCCTGAGGGTATCACTGTGGAAGCCGGTCACCTTCAGGGTGAAGCTCCAGGCGGACGTTTACGCTACTACGGAGCCTTTTCTCCGCAGATGCTGGCAAGCAACCCCCAACTTAAGTTGATAGCCAATGCACTGGAAGATTATGAGTTTCAATCACTGGAAGGCAGCATAGACTATCCAGCCAGCGGAGATCTCCAACTACAGCTAAAGCTGGTTGGTCGAAGTGAGGCTATCGATTCTGATCGAGACCTGGTGATCAACCTGAACCTTGAAAACAATATCCCAGATATGCTGCGTTCATTGCAAGCCAGTCGTGATTTGACTGAAACCCTGGAAAAGCAGCTGGACCAATAGGTCAGGAGTGAAGTAGCCTTTATTGGTATGTACAAGCCTGCTTGGTTCATCACCGGTTAAGGTTGACTCAATAAAATACTTGGGTCTGCCGGCATCCAACTCACCTGCTGAACCAGGCAGGTAACACGGGCTAGGTACAAAAAGTAAAAGGGTACCAAAGAGGTACTGTGAGGAGTGTCAGATGAAAGCCAGCCGACTGATTCCTATGGGGCTGCTATACGCTATGGTTGCTACAGGGTGTACACCCACTGTAGCGGTAAAGGCTCCCAGTGAGCCAATTACAGTAAACCTGAATGTGAAAATTGAGCATGAAATTCGGGTCAAGGTCGACAAGGACCTGGACAACCTGTTTGAAGACAAGGAAGGGATTTTCTAAGGAGGCAAATATGAAGACATTAATGAAAGCCTTTTTGGCACTGAGCTTATTAATCGCCCTGCCTGCAATGGCAATCTCCCTAAATGAAGCAAAAAGTAAGGGCCTGGTTGGTGAAGCCAATAGCGGATACATCGCTATCGTAGATGCCAGCTCACCAGAATTGGAAAAACTGGTCAAAGAAGTGAATGCCAAGCGAAAAGCTGCTTACGCTCGAATCGCTGAACGCAATAAAATTGATATAGCCCAAGTGGCAACACGCGCCGCTGAAAAGTTGGAAGCCCGCTTGTCACCCGGAGAATACTACCAGGACAATCTGGGACGCTGGGTAAGGAAGTGATTCGTAGCCCGAAGACCTCCGCTCAGCAAGGCGGAGTGATAAAAAAACCCCACAGCCAGAAACTGGCAGTGGGGTATTATCAAGGAGTAGAGGCTACAAATTGCCAAATAGTGAATGCCCGTCGAGCCCCTGCTTCTCCATAACCTCTCTTAAACGTTTCAGTGCATCCACCTGTATCTGCCTGACCCGCTCCCTGGTGAGACCGATTTCACGCCCTACTTCTTCCAGGGTACTCGCTTCAAAACCACGCAAACCAAACCGCCTAGAGACCACTTCACACTGCTTGTCAGGTAACTCTCCCAACCAGCGGTTGATGCTGTCAAAAAGGTCCCTGTCCTGTAAAAGCTCTGCTGGGTCAGATTCCTGCTGATCGGGGATGGTATCTACCAAGGTCTTCTCAGAAGAGGGCCCAATGGGAGTATCTACAGAAGTAACCCGCTCATTGAGCCCCAGCATACGCTCGACATCTTCGACTGGCTTCTCAAGGAGGGTCGCAATTTCTTCTGCGGATGGCTCGTGATCCAGCTTTTGCGCCAACTCTCGAGATGCACGCAAGTACACGTTTAACTCTTTCACGACATGGATGGGCAGGCGTATGGTCCGGGTCTGATTCATTATGGCCCGTTCTATCGTCTGACGTATCCACCAGGTGGCGTAAGTGGAAAAGCGAAAACCTCTCTCTGGATCAAACTTCTCAACTGCTCGAATCAGGCCCAGATTGCCTTCCTCAATAAGGTCCAGCAGTGCCAAACCTCGGCTAACGTAGCGGCGAGCAATCTTTACAACAAGGCGAAGATTGCTCTCGATCATTCGTTTTCTTGCCGCAGCATCTCCACGCAAAGCCTTGCGCGCGTAATACACCTCTTCTTCTGCGGTCAATAGGGGGGAGAATCCAATTTCATTGAGATAGAGTTGAGTAGCGTCGAGATTTTTCTGCAAATGGCCATCGCCATCCAATCTACAAACTCTACTTTTCTCTGCCTGGGAGGGTGCGGAACTCTTTTTAGCCGCAGATTTCCGCGTGCGACTAACACCTGCTTCAGTTGAACCTAATTTCTGCTCATCATTTTCAACGTCTAACTCAGGAGGAAAGTCTTCTGCCTGGCCAGCCATAGACTGGTCTTGCCGTTGTGCTTCCATTTCCCCTGCTCCTTGTACTTTGCCAATTTCAGCCGCACAACACACTCGGACATTGATAACACAACTATCAATGCCGCAGGTATGTGGCGACAGCCACTGAATCGGCTGACCCTGGGATGGCCACGATTACAGTGACTACCTCAAGTGGTACTAGTTAAAAGTCCATTTTTATTTGCAGAGCTTTACTGCGGCCGTGAACTTACGGTAAGTAGGCAAGAGGGTCTACTGGCTGACCGTTTTTGCGAATCTCAAAGTGGAGCTTGTTGCGGTCGGTACCACTCGAACCCAGTTCCGCTATCCTTTGCCCCGCCTTTACCCTGCTGCCCTCCTTTACGAGCAACCGGTGATTGTGTGCATAGGCACTGAGGTAAACCTCGTTGTGCTTGACGATCAGCAGCTTTCCATAACCTCTCAAGGCGCTTCCTGCGTAGATCACGGTGCCATCAGCCGCTGCCAGTACAGACTCACCCTTTTCACCCGCGATATCAACTCCCTTACGCAATGGGTCCCCAGAGCGGAAGTGACTAATCACTTTCCCCTTGGCGGGCCAGCGCCAGTTGACCGATCCGCTCCGGCGAGATGCTGTTGATTGGCGCTTTGGGCTTGGTGTTAAAGATTTTTTAGCAGTGGTCGTTTGTATTGTTTTCGGTTTAGCTTTTGCGACTGGCACTTTTTGCTTCTTTTGCGTGCTGGCAGTGCTCTTGGTTGGCACTGAACCCGTCAGCCTGATTCTCTGCCCAGGATATATTTGATAAGGGGAGCGGATACCATTTATCGCCGCCAATTGGCGAAAATCCTTGCCGTAACGCCAGGCTATCGAATAGAGGGTATCCCCTTTACCTACCGTGTGGTGGGTAATTTTGATACTCGGGGGCTGGCGTAGGGAGCTTGAGGGAGCCTTATGGCTGGAACAGGAGGAAACGGCCTGCAGCAGAACCAGCAAGCCTAATATTTTAAACACCCCCCACAAACAATGACCGATTTTAGGGAGCTTGTTCCGCCAACATCGGCGCTCAAAAGGTTGCAAAAGATGACATTCCATTATTCTCTTTTTACATCAGACCACGGCATTTATGGAAAAAGTGTCTAAAGAAAAGCTCCAAAAATCTCTGGAAAAGTTTGATAAAACGCTGCCATACCGAGATTTTCCAGATCTTATTGCGGAGTGGCGCAAGACTTCTCTCTGTGCACCTTGCCAAAGAAGTCTACAGCGAGAACTAAGAGCGCTGCCACTAGAGCCGCAACAATTGCGCCCCCCAAATGAGCACTGTCGCCGGTTTGCTCGACATAAGTTAGCGGAGAAGTGTTGGATAGCAAAGGGGCCAATTTGCTTGATGCTTCGATTTCCCCGGACATTGGCAGTTTCCAGGGCCAAATAATCTTCAAACTACCCAACAAAACCCCGGCAAGAAATGCCAATGTCCTGGCTACATATTTGTGCATCAGCCAAGACAACAAGCGGCTGAAGAGCATCAGCCCTATTGCCGCCCCTGCCGCAAAGCACAATAGGTTTAAAATTTGGAGTTCATGAACTGCAGCTAAAACCTTGGGGTATATCCCAATTAATAACAGCAGGAAAGCGCCGGAAATTCCCGGCAGTGCCATCGCACATATCGCCAAAGCACCTGATAAAAACAGTGTAAGTGGAGTTGCCGGTATCTCCGAAGGCCGCATCTCGCTCACTGTTACTGCAAGCGCAATACCCAGTGCGAGAAAAACCAAAACAGATGGCGACCACCGGGGGATATTTCTCACGATGGGAACAATTGAGGCGAGAACCAAACCGAAAAAGAAAGACCACACAACAATTGGATAATTTTGCAGTAAGCCACTAATCAGGTGGGCCAAGCTAAAAACGCTCAACAATACCCCAAGGAAAAGAGAGAGAAGAAAGCTCCCATTAATATAGCGCCAAGTGGATAGAAACCCCTCCTTCCGCCACACTGTAATACAATGCGGGCCTATTCGACTGAGGGAGTCCAAAAGCTCCTGGTAGATGCCGGTAATAAAGGCAATAGTTCCCCCGGAAACACCGGGCACCACATCGGCAGCCCCCATTGCCATTCCCCGCAGAAGTACTCCGGGGTAGCGACTTTTTAGAACCTCAGTAAATCTCATCGAACCACGCCACCGAGTAAAGGCACGAAACGTACCGCTTCCAACTTTTCCACATCAAACTTATTACTATCCTCACGACGAGTCACCATCGTCAGGTATTGCTGCTCAGCCCCCACCGGAATTACTAAAACTCCATTGGGAGCCAGCTGTTCTCGCAGCTCATCAGGAATCATTGCAGGTGCTGCTGCAGCCAGGATAGCATCGTAAGGACCCTCTTCTTTCCAACCAAAGCCCCCACTGCTGAGCTTATACTCTACATTGCTATAACCCAGCTCCCCCAACCGATGGCGAGCGGTTTCCAATAGAGGTTCGACACGCTCGACGGAATAAAGTTGTTCGACCAAGCGAGCAAGAATGGCCGTTTGGTAGCCAGAGCCCGTACCCACTTCCAGAACTCGGTGTAGAGACTTGGCTCTACTCAGTAGGAGTTCAGTCATACGGGCGACAATGTATGGCTGGGAAATAGTTTGGCCATACCCTATGGGCAAAGCAGTATCTTCATAAGCCCGAATAGCCAGGGCTTCATCCAGAAAGAGGTGTCGAGGAGTGGACGCCATTACATCCAGCACCTCCTCGTTGGATATCCCCTCTTCCCGCAATCGCTGGATCAAGCGATTACGGGTTCGCTGGGAAGTCATCCCCAGACCTTCTTGTCTCAAGCGATCCATATTCTTTTCTTGTCCATGATTTGTGCAACAGCGCCAGTCACCTAAATACAAATTTTATGTGCACTGTTTAACATTGACCAGCTGAGCTATCTCCCGTAGCAAAGCCGTAGCAAAAGTACCCGGTGGCAAGGCAAATTCGACGATTAAATGATCACCTTCCCACTCATAGCGAAATGCCTCCGGGGATAAAATCATGGCCCGGCGCTCCTGGCTAAGACCGCAGTGCTCCAGCCAGTTGCACCAAGGCTGCCACGGAGACAACACTTGCTCTTCCAACTGCCCCAGGGCATCCGTTGACAGGTTTCTGCCACGCCCCCAAAGAGGCCCGGTTGGGTAATCTTCAGGCTCTCCAACGAGGGGGCTCTGCCAGGTTCCGGTGTTGACTCGTTCAGCCAAAACCTGGTTGAACAGCCAGCTACGGGCAGCAGACATGGCGAAGGCCTTTTCGCTTTTGCGGCAACGACCGTCCTCTTCAGCTAAGTTTTTTGCCAAGCTAAGGTTATTGCCATCAATCCCAAAGCGCTGTTCACCGAAGTAATTGGGCACCCCTTTGGGAATCAGCTGAAGTACTTCTTCTGCTTTGTCCTGATCACCTTCTACATTGCGCAGACGAATCTTGAAGCGATTCCCCATATGCTCTCCGCGACGCAACTTGCGTGGCCCCCGGAAGGCCTGGAGCAATGAAATCTCATCGCTGTTAATTTGCGACCAGTCTGCTTCTGGCTTTTGTCCGAGCCATACACTGAACCATTGAGTGGTAACAGCATGTCGGTCTTTCAATCCATAAAAGCTGACATCCCGGCTTTGCACCCCGGCTAACTTCGCCAATTCCTTGGCAACCCAGGCGGTATTTGCCCCGCGCTTTTTAACCTGTAAGTAAACATGCTCACCATCTTTATCAGCCGGTGGCATAGCCAGTTCATCGACAATAAAATCTTCTGGTTCTGTGCGAAAATCGCCAGAAATTACCGCACCCCCAAGCGCTCGGGGCCAATCCAGATTCCAAACTTCAGACATCTTTGCGCTCTAATAAAACAGTAGCTTGCGCGGCGATACCCTCACCGCGACCAGTAAATCCAAGCTTTTCTGTAGTGGTTGCTTTGACACTGATCGCATCGCAATCAACACCACAGTCAGCGGCAATATTGATCCGCATTCCATCGATATGCGGAGCCATTTTGGGGGCCTGGGCAATCAACGTCATATCCGCATTAACCAGGCGATACCCTTTACTATCGATTAATCCAACAACATGTCGAAGCAGGTTTCTGCTATCCGCTCCGGCAAATTGTTCATCGTTATCGGGAAAGTGTTTACCGATATCTCCCAGGGCCAGAGCACCCAATAAGGCATCCGATAGGGCGTGCAGTAAAACATCCCCATCAGAATGAGCTACCAAACCATACCCATAGGGGATTTGTACCCCTCCGAGTACTACATGATCACCAGGGCCAAATGCGTGCACATCAAAGCCCTGGCCTATTCGAAAACTCACTATCGCTTATCCTCAGTCGGGGAGTAGCGCAGACGTAAAATAGTTTCTGCAATTATGATATCGGCGGGGTGCGTCACTTTAATATTGTCACTATCACCCGCAACCAATTGCGGTGAATGGCCAAAAAACTCCAGTGCACTGGCTTCATCGGTTACAGCGACCCCTTGTTCCAGGGCTTTACCAAGGCATGAGTGCAGAGTACTGAGAGGGGCCCGCTGTGGGGTTTGCGCCAACCAAATACTTTCGCGGTCAACCGTTTCTTCCACACAGGCTACACCGCCAGTCATATGACTGCGCTTTAATGTGTCGCTTGCGGGGCGCGCCAAAAGTGCCATCGGTGATACTTCGTCACTGAGTAAAGCGCAAATATCGCGCTCAGACACACAGGGTCGTGCAGCATCGTGGACTAAAACCGGAGTATCGCCGCTTTCTCGCTCCGCCAGGAAATCCAGGGCGGACTGAACAGAGTCTGCTCTCTCAGCTCCACCAATGACGGTGTGTACCAAGGGGTGGTTTGCTTCTTTCAGGTGAGGGAAGTAGGTATCCTGCTCCGATAGCGATACTACAACGCCAGCCAAACCTGGCCACCCAAGAATATTTTTTAAAGTCAGGGATAGCAGTGGTCGCCCGAGCAATGGCAGGTACTGTTTCGGGCGATCAGCCCCCATACGTTTGCCAACGCCGGCAGCGGGTACAATGACCCAATAATCCTTAATCAATTTTCAGCCTCTTCCTTATCCAGGAAGATAAACAGTGTTTCCCCTTCCTTGATCAGTCCCAGGTCATAACGGGCTTTCGCTTCCACACCATCAGTGCCAACTTTCAAACTGCGGACTTCCCTGAACAGTTGACGGTTTTCCCGCACCAGCGCGATATTTTTTTCTTGCTGTTGGGCTAATTGACGCTTGAGACGGGTAACTTCGGCGAGACTACCTTCACCAACCCAAAGTCGGTACTGGGTGGCGAGGAGCATAATGGTGAGTATTGCCAGCAGCCATTTCATACGAGATTACGATATTTCGCTTGTTCGTATTTATAGTACTACAAAGAGGGGCTAGCCCCTCTTTGTAGTACTTGCACGCTAATTCAAATAATGGATTACTTGAATTCAGCGCGGCCGCGATAAGGAGCGGAGCCATTCAGCTCAGCTTCGATGCGCAACAGACGGTTGTACTTGGCTACGCGGTCTGAACGGCAAAGGGAACCGGTCTTGATTTGACCAGCAGCAGTCGCAACCGCCAGATCCGCAATAGTAGTATCTTCGGTCTCACCGGAGCGGTGGGAGATCACAGCGGTGTAGCCCGCATCTTTAGCCATTTTGATCGCATCCAGAGTCTCGGACAGGGAGCCGATCTGGTTGAACTTGATCAAGATAGAGTTACCGACACCTTTCTCGATACCTTCCTTCAGGATCTTGGTGTTGGTTACGAACAGGTCGTCGCCTACCAGCTGTACTTTTTCACCAATTTTATCGGTGAGTACTTTCCAACCGTCCCAATCACTCTCGTCCATACCGTCTTCGATAGACAGGATCGGATAGTTGGCGGACAGATCGGCCAGGTAGCTGGCAAAACCTTCGCTATCGAACTGCTTGCCTTCGCCAGCCAGATCGTACTTGCCATCTTTGTAGAACTCGGAAGAAGCGCAGTCCAGAGCCAGGGTAATGTCATCACCCAGGGTGTAACCGGCCTTCTCTACCGCTTCAGCAATCACTTTCAGCGCTGCTTCGTTGGAAGGCAGGTTCGGAGCAAAGCCTCCTTCATCGCCAACTGCAGTGTTCAGGCTGTTGCTGGACAGTACTTTCTTTAGGGAGTGGAAGATCTCAGCACCTTGGCGCAGAGCTTCGGCAAAAGATTCAGCCTTAACGGGCTGAACCATAAATTCCTGAATATCCACATTGTTGTCAGCGTGTTCGCCGCCATTGAGGATATTCATCATCGGTACCGGCATGGAGTACTCGCCCGGGGTGCCGTTTACCTCAGCAATGTGCTGGTACAAGGGGATTTTTTTGGAAGCGGCAGCTGCTTTAGCGGCAGCCAGGGAAACCGCCAAAATAGCGTTGGCGCCGAAGTTCGCCTTATTTTCAGTGCCGTCGGCATCAATCATCGCCTTGTCCAGGGCGCGCTGATCGGAAGCATCCATACCCTTGAGCAGGTCGGCGATAGTAGTGTTGATATTTTCAACCGCTTTCAGGACACCCTTGCCCAAGTAACGGCTTTTATCGCCATCGCGAAGTTCCAGCGCTTCACGGGAGCCAGTGGAGGCACCGGAGGGAGCGCAGGCGGAGCCAATAGAACCATCCTCCAGGATTACATCGGCTTCAACGGTAGGGTTACCGCGAGAATCCATTACTTCAAAGGCTTTAACAGCGACAATCTTGCTCATTTACAATGGGCTCCGTATTGGTACTTACTGAAAATAGGTTTTCGTAAATCAGACTTTACGCACTTTTTGCTAAATAGCAGAGGGGAAAGTGCCGCGCGCCCAATCAGGGCGCGCAAAAGTATCTCTTTTTTATTTCGTATCCAGCGGCTCGAAACCCTTGATCAGGTCATCTACCGCTTTCATCTGCGCCAGGAATGGCTCCAGCTTTTCCAGTGGCAATGCACTCGGGCCATCACACAATGCTTTGTCTGGACTCGGGTGTGCTTCCAGGAACAGGCCGGCAATACCGATAGCCAGACCTGCGCGGCCCAGCTCAGTGACCTGTGCACGGCGACCACCAGAAGCTGCACCGGAAGGATCGCGCATTTGCAGTGAGTGGGTGACGTCAAAAATCAGCGGGGCACCGCCGGAGGCGTTGATCATGGTGCTAAAGCCCAGCATATCGACAACCAGGTTATCGTAGCCAAAGCAGGCACCGCGCTCACACAAAAGAATATTTTCGTTGCCACACTCAGCGAATTTCTCCACCACATTTTTAACTTGCGGCGGGCTCATAAACTGGGGCTTTTTGACGTTGATCACTGCACCAGTCGCTGCCATAGCGGCGACCAGATCAGTCTGGCGGGCCAGGAAGGCCGGCAGCTGGATAATATCTACGACTTCGGCAACCGGAGCAGCCTGGTGTACTTCGTGGACATCGGTAATCAAGGGAACCTTAAAGGTATCTTTGATTTCCTGAAAAATCTTCAGGCCTTCTTCCATTCCCGGTCCGCGATAGGAATTGATGGAAGAGCGATTGGCCTTGTCAAAAGACGCTTTAAAAACATAGGGAATACCCAGTTTTTCAGTGACTTTTACATAGTGCTCAGCCACCTGCATCGCCAGGTCGCGGGATTCCAGTACATTCATACCGCCAAACAGCGCAAAGGGCTTATCGTTGGCGACCTGAATATTTCCGACTTCAATTGTTTTCACTGTCAGCTCCCTGTCATCTCACCCCCAGTCACAGAGACCGGGGGCGGATTACTGATTAACCCTGGTTTTCACGCTGCTTCATTGCGGCGGCAACAAAGCTTTCGAACAGCGGATGGCCGTCGCGCGGGGTTGAAGTAAATTCCGGGTGGAACTGGCAAGCAACGAACCAGGGATGGTTCGGCAATTCAACCATTTCTACCAGGGTATCGTCTGCAGACCAGCCGCCAATTTTCAAACCAGCTTGCTGCAGGCGATCAACGTAGTTGTTGTTCACTTCGTAGCGGTGGCGGTGGCGTTCTACAATGACGTCTGCGCCGTAGATATCGCGAGCCTTGGTGTCTTTAGCCAAACGACACTCCTGGCCACCCAAGCGCATGGTGCCACCCAGGTCGGACTGCTCGTCGCGCTTCTCGATATTGCCTTCGCTATCGATCCACTCTGTGATCAGGCCAATAACCGGGTGCGGGGTTTTAGTATTGAATTCAGTACTGTTGGCACCTTCGAGGCCGAGCACATTGCGCGCGAACTCGATAACCACAGACTGCAAACCGAGGCAGATGCCCAGGTAAGGAATATTGTTTTCACGAGCGTAGCGAACAGATTCAAGCTTGCCCTCTAAACCGCGTTCACCAAATCCACCGGGAACCAGGATTGCATCGGCATCCTTGATCAGGTCAATGCCGTTCTCACCCTCAACGTCTTCAGCGTTGATAAAGTCGATATCCACTTTGCAGCGATGCTTGATACCCGCATGGGTCAGGGACTCGATCAGGGACTTATAGGCATCCAGCAACTCCATGTATTTGCCAACCATGGCAATTTTCACTTCGTGCTGCGGGTTCAGCTTGCCATCGACCACTTCATCCCACTCGGAAAGGTCTGGTGCCTGGCATTCCAGCTGCAGTTTTTCCACAACGATATCGTCGAGGCCGTAACTGTGCAGAAGACGCGGTACGCCGTAGATGGTCTTGGCATCGGGCAGCGGTACAACAGCGCGCTCTTCAACATTGGTGAACAGTGCGATCTTGCGGCGGGAGTCCTCATCGATCTCACGCTCGGAACGGCACAGCAGAATATCCGGCTGCAAGCCGATAGAACGCAACTCTTTAACAGAGTGCTGAGTCGGCTTGGTCTTGGTTTCACCAGCAGTGGCAAGGAAAGGCACATAGCTCAGGTGGATCAACAGGGCGCGATTGGTGCCCATTTCCACACGCAGCTGACGCACAGATTCCAGGAACGGTTGGGATTCGATATCACCTACGGTGCCACCGATTTCAACAATAGCGACATCGACATCGCGGCCACCTTCTACAACGCGGCGCTTGATCTCGTCGGTAATATGGGGGATCACCTGTACGGTGCCACCCAAGTAGTCACCACGGCGCTCTTTGCGCAGTACGGTTTCGTACACGCGGCCGGTGGTGAAGTTGTTACGCTTGGACATCCGGGTACGGATAAAGCGTTCGTAGTGACCCAGGTCCAGGTCAGTCTCGGCACCATCCTCGGTGACATACACCTCGCCGTGCTGGAAGGGACTCATGGTACCCGGGTCTACGTTGATGTAGGGGTCCAGTTTGAGGATGGTAACCTTGAGGCCGCGGGCCTCGAGAATGGCGGCCAAAGAGGCGGAGGCGATACCTTTCCCCAACGAGGAAACCACGCCACCAGTTACAAAAATATAGCGCGTCATGCAAAACCTTGGTCAGTTGAGCGCTCGATGAATGTCGAGCTTACAGGGCTGGCCCGGGCGGATAATCCAGCTTCTCCCGGTGCCTTTTAGACGGGGCGCCAGGGTAGCAGAAACCCCCTTAACACTCAATCGAAAAACCGCCAGCCGGGTGGTTCATCCGGGATGGCGCAGCCTGCTTTGCATGAAAAGAGCCCCGCGACAGCCACCAGATCATCCCCCAAAAATACCAATGGGACACGATCCCTGAGCCAGGGCTCAAGGGCCCACTCCTGCAAGAGCTTCTTAAGCGTTTGTGACCTGGAGCGATTTACCGGGTGCGCACGCTCCCCTCCTCTGCGATAACACACTCGATAATCGTCCACTGGCCAATCCGACGAGGACCGAAGAATGCCACCCGCTGGCAGAGCCAGATTAGAGCGGCCATCCCAGTGCCAACTTTTATCGGAGCTATTGGCAATTGGCGCCAGCTCAGGGGTCAGGTAAAGGCGATTCCGAAAACGTCGTACCACTCGCCCACCCATATTAACTTCAAGCTGTGCGTCCTCTGCCGCATGAGTCACTTGGAAAAGCGCCTGATTTAATAGGGCTGACTCTGGCGGCTGCCCCCCTTGGCCCAATACCCAATGCCGCATAAGGTTTTTACGGCGCCCCTCGCTAAGGCTGAAGAAGCGAGGCAGGGCCAGACTTTCGCCAAATCGCTCTGCCTTTAAGTCAGCCTCCTCCAGGTCAGCAAGTGCCAACTCAGACAGCAAGTCGGCAGACTCCCTCAGGTTCTCCGCTGCCCGAGCGATCTGGCGACTCACTCCCCAACGTTGGTTGAGCAGTGGAACAACTCGATGCCGCAAAAAATTACGCTCCAAGGCCTCATCCGCATTGCTGTCATCTTCAATCCAGCTCAATCCGTGAGCCTCAGCCCACTGCTCTAGCTCTTTTCGCCCCGCCCTGAGTAGAGGGCGCAGTAAGTACTTATTATCTCCGATAGTTCGACTCTCGGACATACTGGCCAATCCCAACACGCCCGCGCCCCGCATTAAGCGCAGCAGGAAAGTCTCAGCTTGGTCATCCGCGTGGTGACCGAGCAGAATTTGATCACCTTCGGACATCACCTGATTGAAGGCCTCATATCTCGCCCGGCGAGCCCCCTGCTCCAATCCGCCATCTTTGTAATCAACAGTAACCTGGGTGGCTGTAAAGGGTACCGCCAGATTTTCAGCAAACTCTTTACAGTGAGCCAGCCAAATGTCCGCATTTGTATTTAGGCCATGGTGAATATGAAGCGCACGCACGGGAACCTGGCAAGTTACCAGAAGGTGCAGGAGAACAGTGGAGTCCAGACCACCAGAAAACCCCACCCACAACTGGCCGCTGGCAGGGTGGGACTTTAGTAACCCCTTTATCAGAGTTGGGAGTTTTTCAGGGAGGTCTACGGGTTTCACAAGGGGTCGAGCCAGAATCAAATTTTCAAAAGTATACTGCCAAACCCAGCAAAGGCGGCTAGAGCCCTTTAGCTGGGCTCCATAGCACCCATCTCACTGCCAGCCCTGGCTTCGCAATTAAGCCGGCGGTACTCGGTCGGCGTCATACCCACCATTTTCTTAAAAAACGAGTTAAATGTAGCCTTGGTATTAAAGCCCGAGGACAACATTACCTCCATCACGGTGAGCCCCGCATTTTGCGGCTCCCGCAACATCCGTTTTGCCTCATCTATACGGTAACGGTTTACAAACTCGAAGAAGTTGCACTGAAAATGACGATTAATCGTCTGTGAAAGCAACCTGCGTGATACCTGTAACTGCCCTGACAACTGCTCTAGGGTAAGGGCTGGAACCAAGTAAGGTTTTTCTTCCCGCATATAATTTTCAATTTGGGCTGCCAACTCCAGATCAATCTCAGGCTCCCCATTAGCATCCTGTTCCTGGTCAGAACCTACATCTTCCCCGGACTTCTCCACTTTATGCCCATCGCCCTCAAACATTGAGGAGTAACTGAGACTAAAGAAGATCATGGCACTAACCAAAACAAATACGGCGTAGTTACTAAACAGCCCCATCGCTCCAATATCCAACTGGAGCTGCCACTCCTGCGCCAACCCTACCGCCAGGTTAATCATCAGAGCCCAAATACGAACCAGCAAGAAGCCCCAGATCAACACCAACAGCCAAGTCAGGTCAATTTTCTCAATACTGGAATGATTATCTCGAATCTGCCTGCGGCATCGACGCACCTCAAAAAGACACAAAACACCGAAAAGTACCCGAAGCGATTCACGAGCCAATCCCAACAAGTGATCGAACATTGAGCCAGTAGTTAAATTCTCCCCACGCAGCATGGCTGTCTTGGTTTCGCTATCAAATTGCCAGTAGGAGAAATATTCAAACACGACTGCCAGTAAAAAAGGCAGCAAGTACCAAAGGTCCCGCCTGGAAATCCTAAACCCCTCGCGAGTTAAGGAGCGGGTATACCAAAGTAACAAGGGACCTTCTAACCAGTAGGCTGCGCCAAATACAAAAAACAAGTTCGGGGAAGTCTCAATGGACCAACTGCGGAAACCCTCACCAAAATTAATCAGGATATCCAGGGGAATAGCGGCTTGTGAGAACAGAAATAGCGCCAACAAGGTGTTGCTGAAACGCCGCTCACGACGAATCACTAACAACAACAGTGCAAAAAGAGCGCACTGATAACTGGTCATTATCAGAACAATATCGTGGAAATTGAATAGTAAAGCGTCCATTGATACTCAAATAGCCCTTCTACCTAGGGAGCCTCTGAATAACTCCATAATGCCTCTGCGGGTCTTGAAGGCTGCAGATGTTAGGCGCAGCTCACCGCGAATGGCCTAGTCCTTTGCAAGAGCTGCAACGCAGCAGCTGTGGCCTTCAAGGCCCGCCCTTCGGGGCTTGCAGAGGCTCCCTAGAAAGATATTACCACTAAACCACCATCGGCCCGCCCAAATAAGGGTAAAGCTTTAGGTAATACCTGAATTTGTACGTCCAGATTTGGGTATTACCACAAATCAAGACGACGAGCTTGAGCCCCGAAGACAAAATCTCCCTACCAGTATCGATTCACTAGAAAAGAACTAACTCTTCAAGCAACAAGGGGAGACAGGGATGATAAACCGTCGGAAATTTATTCAAGGACTGGCCACTGTGGGCGGGACCTCTCTGGCCCTAACCTGCACAGAGCAGCAAGCTCTTGCGGCAGCAGATAATTTTTTCAAATCGCGAAGAACTGACGCCTACCGGGCACGGCTTTTCTCTATTGAACAACTCACCACCCTGCACAAAATCTGCTCCTACCTGATACCCGCAACGGATACTCCCGGCGCAGCTGAAACAGAGTGCCATTTATTTGTCGATCACTATTTAACCGACTGCATAGAAGAGCAGACCCAGCTAAAAACCAAAAAGCTCTTACATGAGTTGGATGAGCGTGCCACCACCCGGTATGGACACCCCTTTATTCATCTTGCCCCAGAACAATCGGTTGCTCTACTCGAATCACTCGACACCGGAATAGCCCCCTTTAACCCAGACTTACAACAAGATTTCAGGAATCTTAAATTCCTGGTGTGCCTTGGCTACTACACCAGCTTTACCGGAGCCACCCGTGAGCTTGCTTACCAAGCAATTCCCGGTGGGTTCAAAGGTTCAGTTCCATTGGATCAAACCGGGAAGGCCTGGGGTTCACTGCCACGTATTTAAAGGAAAGCACTATGCAAAATGATGAATTATTGGTCCAAAAAGAAAGCCAGATATTTGACGCGATTGTTATAGGATCAGGTATTAGCGGCGGCTGGGCAGCAAAAGAACTAACCGAACGGGGATTAAATACCCTGATGATAGATCGGGGCCGGATGGTAAAACACGGTCAGGACTACCCCACAGAAAACAAGGGACCTTGGGAATTCCCGCTCCGTACTAAAATGAACCTGAAAGAGAAAAAAGAAATCTATCCGATACAAAGTCGTAGTATTTTTCTCAATGAAAGCACCAAGCATTTTTTCTGCAATGACAACGAACAACCCTATTCCACAGAGCCCGGCTCAGACTTTACCTGGATTCGCGGCAATCAAGTAGGAGGCAAAAGCCTTCTCTGGTTCCGGCAGTCATATCGATTTAGTAACCACGACTTTCTCGCAAACAAACGTGATGGCGTAGGAGTTGATTGGCCCATTCGCTACAAGGATATTGCACCCTGGTACAGCAAAATCGAACGCTTTGCCGGAATCAGTGGCAATACGGACAATATTGAGCAACTGCCAGACTCCGAATACCAACCACCATTTGAGATGTACCAGTGTGAACTAGACATCAAGTCCAGGTTTGAAAAGCAGTATCGTGATAAGCATTTCATTATTGGAAGAGCTGCTCACCTGACCAAGCCAAACCGGGAACAGGTAGCCCTAGGCCGATACAACTGCCAGGCTCGTAACCAGTGCCAACGAGGCTGCTCATTCGGCGGCTACTTTTCTACACAAAGCGCCACCATGCCAGCCGCAATGAGTACCGGCAAACTACAAATTGCCAGTAATAGCGTGGTACACAGCCTTATTTACAACTCGCAAAAGAACCGAGTAGCTGGCGTAAGGGTAATCGACAGCGAAACCCTACAACAACGAGAGTATTTTGGCCGAATCGTTTTCCTCTGCGCATCCACATTGGGCTCAACCCAAATACTCCTCAACTCAGCCAACAAGCATTTCCCCAAGGGGCTCGCCAACAGCTCTGGTGTACTGGGCCACTACCTTATGGATCACAATTACAATGCCTCAGCCCACGGCTTTATTGATGGTTATGAAGATGAGTACTTCTCCGGGTGGAGACCAACCGGCATCCTGATTCCCAATTTCCAATATCGCCCCGAACTTTACCGAAAGCACTACAAGCGCGGCTACCAGATTTCAGGAAGCGCCTATCGGCAGGACTGGCGGACAATGGCTGCTTCCGAGGGGATTGGAAAATCTTTCAAAGAAAAACTGCAACAACCTGGGCGCTGGGGATTTTGGATCGGTGCACAGGGAGAGATGTTACCGAGGCACGAAAACCAGGTCAGCCTCCACTCCACCAAAAAAGATAAGTGGGGAATCCCGCAACTACATATCAATTGCCAATGGTCTGAAAATGAGCGCCTAATGATGGAGGATGCCTGTGAGACCATGCAAGCTATGCTTAAGAATTTGGGGCTAAGTGAAGTCAGTGGACAAGTCACTAGTGATAAATATCCCCCTGGAAGTGCCATCCATGAGGTAGGCACAGCACGAATGGGTAGTGATAAAACCAACTCAGTTTTAAATGGGTACAACCAATCGCACGATATACCCAACCTTTTTGTAACCGATGGCTCCTGCTTCACCTCTTCAGCAGTTCAAAACCCCTCTCTAACTTTTATGGCATTAACTGCTCGAGCCGCAAACTATGCAGCCAGCGAACTTTCTGCGGGGAGATTATAAAAGTGATAAGCCTACGAAATTTATCTCGCAATCTGTTTACAGCTCTTCTCTTGACAACTTTACCCACCTTAAAATCAGTCGCAATTGAAGTAAATATGACTACTAAGAAAATTGAAGCCCAACTCGGGGTTCAACTATGGTCTGTTCGCCATGAGTTAAACCGGGACTTTTCAGGCACACTAAAAAGACTAAAAGCAGCAGGTTTTAATGCGATAGAACTGGCTACGGAACTAGGTCCGTACAAAGAAAAGCCAAATGAACTCCGCTCTCTACTGGAGCAATTAAAGCTAAAAGTGAGCGGTGCACACGTTTCTATTACCCAGCTGCTCCCGGAATCAATTGATGCAACGGCCACTTATTACCAGACCCTGGGTGCCGAATACCTAATTGTTGGCTGGGACCCGAGAAGCTGGGACCCTAACGGGGTAGACAAGTTAATATCACAGCTTCGCAGTGCGCAATCCGTTCTTTCCAAGTACGGTTTGAAAATGGGATTTCATAATCACGATAAAGAATTTTCCACTTACCAAAACACAACTTTCTGGGACTATATATCCCAGTCTACTGATGACAATTTCATTTTGCAGTTAGACATCGGCTGGGTTTCTGCGGCAGGCAAAGATCCTATCAACTATCTAAAACGATATCCGGGGCGAACCTATACCACTCACTTTAAATCCTGGGTTCCTGATGAGAATATTAACAATAAAGCTAGGGAGCCTCTGAATAACTCCGTGATACCTCTGGCTTGCAAAGCGGTTCACAATCAAGGCGCGGCTTCGCAGGAATGTCTAGACCTTTCAAGAAGTTGCAACGCGGAGTGTGAATCGCTCTGCGAGCCCCGAAGGGCGGGCCTTGAAGGCTACAGCTGCTGCGTTGCAGCTCTTGCAAAGGGCTACGGCCATTCGCGGCGAGCTGCGCCTAACATCTGCAGCCTTCAAGGCCCGCAGAGGCATTACGGAGTTATTCAGAGGCTCCCTATAATCGGCATGGATCTAATAGATTGGCCTTCAATTATTGAGGCCAGTATCGAAGTCGGCGGCAGCCAGTGGATTATTCTTGAGCAGGAGACTGCGCCAAAGGGTATGGAAACAATAGAGGCGCTTATAAAATCAAAAGCAAATCTTCAGCAATACCTTTCATCGTATATGTCCACTAGAAAGGATATAAAATCATGAAATACCTATTCCCCGCCCTATTGACTTTGATACTTCAAGCCAGCAATTGCATAGCAATGACAGCCGCCCCAGAAATTTACAACTATTTAAGAATTCCTTATCCGCTGGAAAAACAGCACACCATTCAAGAACCAAGTATCGCACCTTCAAAAATCACCATCACCGCCACAAAAGGCAGCGATTTATTCACCAATGCCGACAACTCTTATCAAATAGACAATGCCCCAAGGTTACTTTTCGCACCGAAAACTGACTTTATTTTTTCCGCAAAAGTCTCTGTAGACCTTGAGAAAAACTTTGATGGAGCCGCTTTAATTGTTTATGCAGACGAGGGAAACTGGGCAAAACTTCTACTTGAGAGGTTTAACTCTGGCAAAAATGGCATAGCGTCTACCGTCGTTTATAAAGGTGGTGACGATGCCTACCATATAGAAACCCAGAGGGAATACAGCCATCTAAAAATTGCAAGGAAAGGAACTACATACTTTTTTTATCACTCAGAGGATAGCAGACACTGGTCATACCTTCGATCATTTTCCCTGCAGACCTCCAAGCCCACCAGGATTGGTTTTCTCGCCCAATCACCTACAGGCCCCAAAGTACAAGCTTTGTTTTCTGATATTAACTTTGAGGAAAAAACAATTACAGACTATATGCAGGGAACCTAACGACCCGACTATCGTCTCGAGGAAAAAACTTCGAGAGAACATTAATAACAGCCTTCGAGATACATAGCTATGACAAGCGCAACTTCTGTCATAGCTATGCATCTCGAGCCACCCGGGAAATGCTTGTCATCAAGCAGTCCGCGCCAAGGGCCTGTTTATACCAAGAAGATACCCAGAGAGAAGCTGATAAAATTCTTCAGGCTTTTCCAGCATAGGACTGTGCCCACAATCATACACTTCACAATAATCCAAATTATCATTCTGGGAGGCCAGCGACCGCCAGGATTCAGCCGGTGTTATTTGATCGAAGTCTCCCCATATTAACTTGATCGGGCATCTCACTTTCTTCAGACTGCCATAAACATCATACTTCCTACTTATATTCAGCCATTTAACCACTGATTTAAACGTTTCGTTAGTGGAGAAAATAGTATTGATATCGGCGACGCCCTTTTCGTAGTCCGGTTTCGGCAGGCGGTTAATATCTCGGAAGACCCGCTCACAAAGTATATTTGCTGCTCCAGGTACCGACCCGCGTAAATCAGAAAGGGAAACTCCTGCCTCCAACTCCTCAAGCCCCGGGGCTCCACTGATAACCACCCCAGCTACCAGTTCAGGATATTTTGCGGCAAAATCTAACGTAATAAGCCCACTCATCGAGTTGCCGACCAAAATATTATTATCCATATCTCCATTTAACTGGAGACACTCTCTAATCATTTCGTGCGCCGAATCCAACTTACCCATAAAAACCTCAGGGATAGATGGCTCGAAAACAGTTATTTTATGCCCCTGCTGCCGGCAAGCATCTGCAACCTGATTCCAGATCCATCCACGCGCGAAAAGTCCTGGTAAAAAAACGATATGACAAGGTGCCATTAGTTCCTCCAATTCCATTTCAAGTTAATTTATCCGCACCATCCCCGGCACCACCATGACCGAGGACCTCAAAATGCACAAAATCAAACAGGGAACCAACCCACCATAACCGCCATAATTCAATGGAAGGCCAGGTCTGAAAAGTAAACACTCGAAAAATAACCAGCAATAAGAATGCCAACTATCCAAGAGCCCTAATTTTGAGAGCGAAGTCATACTAACCAGAGTGGAATGGCAGCTTCATTTCAAATCAATTACCTTTCTGTTCCCGAGAAAATGGAACCTGCGCAAAGCCTACCCCACTCCAAAATTTAAATAAGATTAGAAAATAAAATTTATTGAATTATTTATTCGCCTGCACGTTTGCAGTGCCTGACAACTCAATGCAGCACCAACAGCGGCAATAATTTTGTGACAAGTAATACTATGAAGGCGTGAAATAACAAAAATCAGGAGAGGTAGATTTATCGAGGGATAACACTATCCAATATACTAAAGAAGGAAATAATACACTGCGCTCGGGACCCTATGAGGCATGGATGCCGATTAGGAGCTTACAGGGATGTATTCACAGCGTGTCTCGAGTGAAGTGTATTCTTTCCTTCCACCCCAGTAGTAAATCTATGGGATAAAAGAAATAGTAATGTCTGGAAAGAAGAGATTGGCGGGCAAAGAAGTGCCAACGGGATAGAACATCACACTGGCACCGTTCCTGTGAGAACAAATTGTTTCAGCCGCTAACCGGAACCAAAAAACAGGCTCCGGTTAGAACTGAGGGTAATTAGCCCTTTAAGTGTGTTGTAACTTAACCGTCACAACGAATATCAGCAGATACTCCAGCTTCCGGGGTCAACTTAACGTTGGCAACCGCAATAGCCATCGGAGCTTCACTCTCCAGACCAAAGGCACTAAAGACCTTGCCGAAATCCGCACCGGCTTTTACAAAACACTGCAGATCTACAGAAACCCGGGTCCAGCTTTTCTGTTCCATGGATTTCAGCGCAGACTCCAACGGTACCTTGGCAGAACAGCCATCACCACAGTTCATGGTAGCCACCACCGGCTTTTCAATTGGCTGATCGACACGGATATTCAGTGTCAGCGCAGATTTCTCTTCCAGGTAGACATTCAGGTCCTGCATATATTCAGCAGACAACTGAACTGCGCCAGGACGCAGGCCTTTCCAGGTAATCAGTCGAGCATCTTCCTGGGAAGACATATCGATGGAGCTGACAGTAATATTTTTATCGTCTCCACTAACCGCGAAGTTACCGTGTACAGGTACAACCTCTGCCCCAGCTTCAGCAATATTCAACACCCAGGGAGCTTGCGGGCGGGATACCAACAGCCAGGCTTCTTCCAAACCGCCACCGGCACTGGATTCACTGGTCTCCGGCAATTCGTTACTCACCAGGGATTCCTGTTCAGCAGCCAGGCCATAGCCCAACTCAAACAATGGCTCGTAATTCTCGTGGTATGGATTCAGGACATTCTGATAGCTGTGCATTGGCCAGCTGAATGGCAGCTTGCCGGTAAAGTCGTAACGGGCTTCCCCATTGGCGCCTTTAATCAGCACATCCGCAACACCAGCACCTTCAGAGCCAGGCAGCCAGGCGGCAACAAAGGCATCGGATGCATTCAATTCACTGTTAATCCAGAGAGGACGGCCTGAAAGGAACACACTGACTACCTGAACACCCTGCTCGCGTAGTTTTTTCAGCAGCGCCAAATCCTTCTTGTTACCGCGCTGGTATTCCAGGTTGGTAATATCGCCGTGCCACTCTGCATAGGGCTCTTCGCCAAATACAACAACAGCAACCTTGGGTGCCTTACCATTGGCAAAAGTGGCATCTGAGAAGCTGCCATCAGCACTCAATACCGCTTCACCGCCAGCGGCTTTAACCGCCGATGAAATGCCTTCAAAGATTGAAGTGGCACCGGGGAAATCAGCGCGCGTATTGCCGGTACCCTGCCAGGAAATCGTCCAGCCACCACTCTGCTTGGACAAGTTATCCGCACCATCGCCGGCAACCAGAATATTCTGGTCCGCAGCCAATGGCAGCAGCTTGTCATTGTTTTTCAGCAACACCAGGGATTTGCGTACCGCTTCACGAGCGATTGCGCGGTGCTCCGGGTTGCCCAGGATGCCGTCTTTGCCTGCCAGCGGCATATTGCGGTCAAACAGACCTGCACGGATCTTCACTCGCAGGATGCGGCGAACGGCATCATCGATACGCTCCGCACCGATTTCACCGCTTTTGGCCTGGGCCAGGGTGTTGTTGTACAGGGCTTTCCAGTCCGCCGGCACCATAAACATATCGAGGCCGGCATTAATCGCCGCTGCACAGCTCTCTACAGTGCAACCGGGCACGAAACCGTGGCCATTCCAGTCGCCCACAACAAAGCCATCAAAACCGAGGCGCTCTTTCAGAACGGTGGTCAGAAGGTATTTGTGGCCGTGGAGTTTTTCACCGTTCCAGCTATTGAATGAAGCCATAACGGTCTGTACGCCTGCCGGCAGAGATGTCAGGTAACCCGCCGCATGGACCTCTGCCAGTTCTTTTTCCGGAACCGCATTATCACCTCGGTCAATTCCTCGATTCGTACCACCGTCACCGACAAAGTGCTTGGCAGTGGCTACCAGATTTTCGCCGCGCAGGAACTCAGCGCTGGATTTTTCGCCCTGGAGCCCCTTCACCATTGCCTCGGCATAATCCGCAACAATCTTGGGATCTTCGGAATAGCTCTCGTAAGTTCTGCCCCAGCGGTCATCGCGCACTACCGCGACGGTGGGAGCGAAAGTCCAATCGATACCGGTCACTGCCACTTCGCGGGCGGTGGCGCTACCAATACGCTCAATCAGCTCCGGGTCTTGGGCGGCACCCAGACCAATATTATGCGGGAACAGGGTCGCACCGATCACATTGTTGTGGCCGTGAACCGCATCGGAACCCCAGATCAGGGGAATCGCAACACCGCCATCGGAAGTGTCCATAGAAGCCTTAAAGAAGGCGTCAGAAAGGGCCAACCAGTCTTGCGGCGTGGCAAACTTATCGTTGTTCGGGAAGGCGCCACCACCATTCAATACGGAACCCAGGTGATAGGTCTTCACATCTTCAGGAGTAACGCTGCGGATTTCCGCCTGGATCATCTGACCCACTTTCTCTTCCAGAGACATGCGGGACATGATTTCAGTGATTTGGGCTTCCAGCTTTTCATCGCGCGGTAAGGCTGGCTTGAGTTCAGGCCAGTTGTCGATGCCCTCGGCGGCACTGGTGCCAGTATCGGCCTGCGCTTTATCGGCTTTTGGCTCAGTTTGTTGGCTCTCGGAATGACACCCGGCCAGCACAGAAGCACAGAGCACAAAGCCCAGCGAAAATCGCTTACTAAAATTCACGAATAACTCCCAAAATTATTCCACGCTTGTTAACTGGCTCTACGAGTTGCGCTCAGACAAACTTCAGAGGAAATATCTCCAAAGCCCTACACCCAGCGCGACCTACTATCGCCATATTTATTATGCCGCACATCACCTGCCCCGGCAGTTGTGCACGGTCTGCCTCCACCGAGCTGAAATATTAGAGATAACTCCAGATCCAGCTCTCGTCGGAATCAAGTTCTGCTAATGCCGTATTCACCGATCGGCCATAAAACTGAGTCATGGCTACCCAGTGGGCACAGTTCGCAATGACAACAAATTGCAGTACTTGTCTCTACAGGCCAATAGAAATCCGATGGGCTGGTCCAAATTGCAGACAAGGCGGAAAGGATAAATGAAGGTTCTACTCCACTGCGCTACCGCGCAGGGTTCGTGAAAAAGCGCCGTAATAAACGATATAGCAGTAACACACCAGAGGCACCAAAAATGAATACTGTATACCGGCGCTATCAGCCAGCATTCCCTGGAAAAGAGGAATAATTGCACCACCTACAATTGCCATGCATAAGATACCGCTACCCTGGCTGGTATGTTTACCCAGCCCGCGCAAGGCCAGGCTGAATATAGTCGGGAACATAATCGAGTTACACAGACCCACCGCAACTATGGACCAGACCGCGATCGGGCCAGACGTCATCATCGCGATTGCAATAAGTACCACCGAACCCAGGCCACAAACCGCCAGGGTTTTTCCAGCAGAGACAAAGCGCAGCAAAAAGGCCCCGGCAAAGCGCCCAATCATCGCTCCGCCCCAGTAATAAGAGACATACTTTGACGCTTCAAAAGGAGCCATCTTTGCCACTGATGGTTCACCAAAGAAACTCACCAGAAAGCTGCCAATAGCCACCTCCGCACCCACATAGGCAAAAATACCTACAGCCCCCAAGGTCAAGCGGGGGAAACGCCACAGAGAAAACACATCGTGACCATCCGCTCCTCCACCCTGTTGGTGCTCGGGAATAGCCGGCAACCTGATCCAGGAAAAGAAAGCGACCATCACCAGTAGAAGCACTGCCAACCAGAAATAAGGGGTCTCCACCAAAGCCGCTTCGCGGGCCCTGAACTCAATAATACTCGCCGCTGTATCCGGGTCAGCGGTAATAGTAAGTCCCGCAAAGAAAACTGCGCCGCCAATCACCGGTGCCAAGGTGGTTCCCAGGGAGTTAAAAGCCTGGGTAAGATTCAGTCGACTGGGCGCCGTGCGAGCACTGCCCAGCGCGATAACATAGGGGTTTGCAGAAACCTGTAGCAGGGTAATCCCGGAAGCCAGAACAAACAGCCCCAGCAAAAACACTTCGTAGATTTGCAGGCGGGCAGCGGGGATAAAGACCAGACAACCCGCACAAGCCACCAAAAGCCCGAGCACCAGACCAAGCTGATAACCAACCCGCCTTAACAACATGCCTGCCGGCACAGATACCAGGAAATAGGCGGCAAAAAAGTAAAACTGCACCAAGACAGCTTTGGTGTAACTCAACTCAAAAACATTTTTTAAGTGCGGCACCAGCACATCGTTCAGGCCGGTAATAAATCCCCAAATTAGAAATAGGGACGTAAGTGCAATTAAATTGATATAACGCGGGGCAACGCCGGCCGCTACTCCGGCACGGGCATCAGTGTCATATTTAACCATCTCGCTCGAGGAGAACCCCGATTCGGGCAACATCTGGCTCATCGGAAACCGATCCCCAAATCTAAACTATTTCTTTCTAGCGGTTGGTCCATTCACCCGGAATTTTTTCCGCCACCACATCATTTTGCGCAAAAGTTAGTACCACCTCTGCGACTGTGGATTCACTCAAGCCGTTAAAGGCCCTGCACATTTTTACCACAATTATTGGCAACTACCTATCTACTCAACCAAATTTCAAATTACCATTTTTGACCAGATAGACAATCTAATAGTGTCGAGCTGGATAAACAGAAGTACCACTGAACTTTAGTCTCAAAGAAGTCCGGGCTGATTAACTCATGTTTAAAAATAGAGAGGAGTTGTCTTCTGAATCGAGATTGCCGAAAATTACTCGACTATTCACCCCGAAATCAGATAAAAAGGACTTTCTCGGGGACAAGCCGGAAGCGTGGCGCTATCCCCTCTGGCGGGTCACGTTTCTGCAAGGTAATATTCTGCGGATAATAATGAACGCGACGATGAGCGTCTATCCCGTCCTTTTCACAATACTAAATATGCGGGAAATCATGCAGTACTCGACCCGTCTAGATACGAGACCGAACACTGAAATTCAGTCGACCCGCTGGTTTTGGAAACTGCAGCTGGTCAGCTGGGTTGGCATACTGCTGGTCACTTTTCTTTCACTGACCCTGTGGCACTCCCCTACAGAGTGGCCTCACTTCGAGCCTGTCAATACAGTATTCCAGTGCGCTATTGCATTTTTATTATCCCTGTTTCTAAAACCGATTTTTGATGTCGCCTGGGAATCAGAGCTCGCCTTCCGCACCGTGATCTACCTTCTGGCTGTCGCTGTTATTTCGGGAATATGGACCCTGGTTCGAATGGAGGCCTATATACGCCTCAGTGGTGAACACTCAATCTGGTCTGAGTTCGGCGGCTGGTATTACGCTTCTTTATTTGTATTTTTATTCTGGAGCGCCCTGTACTGCGGGGTAAAATATCACTTCCTACTCAATGAAGAGCACAAGAAAATGCTGGAGGTTGCAGCAGTACATGAACGGGAGCAGCTCCGCAGACTTCAAGCAGAGGCCATTGCCAATGAAGCGCAACTAAAAATGTTGCGCTACCAGCTTAACCCCCACTTTCTCTTCAATACGCTCAACTCCATTAACGCCCTAATTCGATTCCAGCAAGCTGATGAAGCGCGGGAAATGGTTGTGCGTCTCAGTGATTTTTTAAGGCTCTCCCTAAAAGAAGACCCGATGCAGAAAGTTGAGCTTGAACGAGAGATCGAGGCGGTATTGCTTTATTTGGAGATTGAAAAAACCCGCTTTGCCGACAGGTTGTCCGTAGACCTGTCGATCGATGAAACCGTGCGCCGCGCACAAGTGCCCAGCATGTTGCTGCAACCACTGGTGGAAAACTCGGTAAAATATGCCATAGCCCCCAATGAAATGGGGGGCACTATCGGTATCCACGCACACAATACTGATGATCGCCTAGTGCTGGAAGTCTACGATACCGGTTGCCCAGATCACTTTGCCAGCGAATGTGACCCGGAATCCTCCTCAACGGGAGTGGGCCTCAAAAACGTACGCGAACGGCTATCGACGCTCTACCCGCAAGATTTCAAAATAGAACAAAACAAGACTCCTGATGGCGGTATGCAAGTACTCATCAATATTCCACTGGAAATTTCCAACCAATCAACCCACCTGACACAGGGAGAAGTTCAATGAGCAAGCTCAGCGTCGTACTGGTGGACGACGAGCCCCTGGCTTTAAGACTACTGAAAAGTATGCTCGAAGAACGCAAGGACCTGGATATTCTCGCCTGTTGTCGCAATGGCCGGGAAGCTGTCCAAGCAGTTTCAGAGCACAACCCAGACCTACTCATTCTCGATGTGCAGATGCCAGGAATGAACGGTTTTGATGTGGTGCGCAACCTGCAGGCTGACACCATGCCCTTGGTCATATTTGCCACAGCCTACGACCAATACGCCCTTAAGGCTTTTGAAGTCCATGCGGTTGACTATGTGCTCAAGCCACTGGACCCGCGCCGACTGGAAACAGCCCTCGATCGGGCCCGCCAGCGCCAGGCACAGATGATATCCAAAGGAGAGGATGGCCATCAGGAAGAGAAAAATCGCCTGATGCGATCTTTCGAAAGCAGTGCCGGCAAAGCATCAAGCGGAGAGAACGCCGCTACTTCAACCCAGCGTCTCGCCATTAAAGACCGGGGCAGTATCACCATGGTTAGCCAACCGGATATCGAGTGGATCGATGCGGCGGGTGACTATATGTGTGTGCATGCCAAAGGGGAAACCCATGTAATGCGCAGCACTATTAAAGACCTGCAAAAACAACTCTGCCCAGACACTTTTAAACGCATTCACAGGTCCACACTGGTTAACCTGAACTTTATTGTACATATCAAGGTTTTAACCAAAGGCGAGTACTTTCTCACCCTGAGCAGCGGTGCAAAACTGAAAGTAAGTCGCAACTATCGCTTACCGATCAAAGAGTTTCTCGACTCCAACAAACAGTCTGATCTAACTGCCCCCCAAGCTTCCTAACCCCCAACCTCTCTAAAACTGGCAGGGATCGCCGGTACCCCCTCCCCCCACAATCAAATACATTTCAAATTGGCCATTTATTCCGGACACAAAAAAGCCGGCATAAAAATGCCGGCAAACGAGCTCAGAAGAGAAGAAAAGAAAACTTAAGCGCGTTTATCTGTACGGTGTCCTGAGAGACCGTAGTAGAGAATATAGAGGTAACAGAAGATCGGCAAAACGAACGCCAATTGGATACCAATTTGGTCAGCCAGAAGCCCCTGTAACAACGGCACAATGGCACCGCCTACAATGGCCAGGCATAAGATTCCGGAGCCCTGACTGGTCGATGGGCCCAGCTTGGCCAGCGCCAAACTAAAGATAGTCGGGAACATAATAGAGTTGCACAGACCCACAGCCAGTACAGCCCACATCGCCAGATAGCCGCTACCCGTAACAGTAATCAACAGCAGTACACAGGAGCCGATAGAGCAGATTGCGAGCACTTTGCCAGCAGAAATAAAGCGCATAATTAACGCGCCGGCAAAGCGACCAACCATAGCGCCACCCCAATACAGGGAGATATAGAAGGCGGCTTCAGACTCTTCCAAACCGGCGATGGAATCCTCAGCGATAAAGTTCACCAGGAAGCTACCGATAGAGACTTCGGCACCCACGTAGACAAAAATAGCGATCGCGCCCAACACCAAGTGACGGTAGCTCCAGGCGGAAGCGGCTTCAGTATTGGAAACAGACTCAGAAGTTGCACTACTGACAATTGCCGGCAAATTCAAAAATGCGAAGACGATAGCCAGGATCGCCAGCGCGGAGGCCAGAATCAGGTAAGGCACTTCAATAACAGCAGCGCTGGCAGCACCCGCTGCAACACCGGCAGCGGGTAAAATCAGCAGTGCACCAAATTGAGGGGCGATAGTGGTACCCAGGGAGTTAAAGCCTTGGGTCAGGGTCAGGCGGCTGGGCGCCGTGCGCTCATCGCCCAATGCTGTCACATAAGGGTTGGCGGAAACCTGTAAAATAGTAATACCGGAAGCCAGAATAAACAGAGCACCGAGGAACAGTGCATAAACTTCCATTCTTTCAGCCGGGATAAATAGCAAACAGCCAACCACCGAAATACTTAAGCCGGTCACAATCCCTTTCTGATAACCAATTTTACTGACCAGGGCACCAGCAGGCAGGGAAACGAGGAAATAAGCACCAAAAAAGCAGAACTGCACCAGCATTGCCTGGGCATAGTTCAGCTCGAAAATTCCTTTCAAGTAGGGAATCAAAATATCATTCAAGCAGGTGATAAAACCCCACATAAAAAATAGTGAGGTCAGCGCCACCAGGGCAAACCTGTGCCCCGACTGGTCACCCGTCGGTATCTGCGCAGCATCCGTTGCTGTATTACTCTGCATTATTGCCATAATTATTAATCCTGAGACTTCAGCTCACAGGCCTCTCCGGTCGATATTTTTATCCGGGCAAACCTGTGCCTATTGCACCAATCTTTATTGTTGGTACTTTCTATCATGGAGGTAGCGCCGCCTCAGAGGGCTTTTCGATAAGGGGGTTCAAAATGGGGGCAGCGTGGACAATCAGCGGCCGCCAGGCTCCAGACTGTCTGCTATCGGGTCAGGCAAACCGCTTTCTCAACGGCTTCCCTCGAAAGAGTAGATCAACCTGTTTTAGTACTTTTTTTCCCTCTAAGGCTTCCCGGGAGTCCAATAACCTAGCTGTTTTGACGAGACTAACCACAAGGCAGCTCTGTAAATAGTGGTTTTTTCAGGCAGAGGGACAGCGAAAGGAAAAACTCAATCGCGCGGAAAATGACACACAAGCGCAAGCATCTATGAGTAGGGAAAGAAGGGACTAGGAAGGAAACACCAACCGCGCACACGGCAATAAATTTATACACTTGGCGCGGCAGGGAAAGGATCTAGGGAGCCTCTGAACAACTCCCTAGAGTAAAAAAGCAGCTTAGGAAACGATATTGCCGTAGCTCATCAGGCGCTGATAGCGCTTCTCCAGCAGCTCATCAATGGGGATGCTGCTCAGCTGGTCCAGCTGCTCGCTGAGACGGTCTTTGAGGTTATTGGCCATTGCATCTGGATCGCGGTGAGCGCCACCGAGAGGTTCGGGGATGGTTTCATCCACAATACCCAACTCTTCCAACACGCTGGAGGTCACCCCCATCGCCTCAGCGGCCAAAGGCGCTTTCTCGACCGTTTTCCAGATAATGTTGGCGCAACCCTCAGGGGAAATTACAAAGTAGGTGGAGTACTGCAGCATGTTCAGCTGGTCACCCACACCGATCGCCAGCGCACCACCGGATGAACCTTCACCAATCACGGTACAAATAATCGGCGTGCGCAGGCGGGACATCACTGCCAGGTTCTGGGCGATGGCTTCACTGATACCGCGCTCTTCACTGTCGATACCCGGATAGGCTCCCGGGGTGTCGATCAGGGTCAGAACCGGCATTTTAAAGCGCTCGGCCATTTCCATAACACGCAGAGCTTTGCGGTAACCCTCCGGCTTCGGCATACCAAAGTTACGCGCAACCTTCTCGTTTACAGAGCGGCCTTTCTCTTCACCAATCACCGCTACCGGCTTGCCATTTAAGCGCGCGATACCGGCGATAATCGCCTTGTCATCACCAAAGTGACGGTCGCCGTGCAGCTCATCCCAATCGGTAAATAAACGCTCGATATAGTCCTTTGAATAGGGACGTTGCGGATGGCGGGCTACCTGTACGACCTGCCACGGGCTCAGGTCGGAGTAGATGGACTCGGTCAAAGTTCTACTCTTCTCCCGCAACCGGGTAACTTCATCGGCGATATTCAGCTCGTTGTCATCACCCACAAGCTGCAGCTCTTTTATCTTGCCTTCCAGCTCTGCAATTGGCTGCTCAAACTCGAGAAAATTAAAATTCATGAAATCTGCGCCTTTAACTCTTTTTGTTACCACCGGGCTATCACAGCGGCATAGCTTAACTGTACAGAACCAGCCAGTCGAGCCCGGTAGATTTTAACGCCGTTGTGCGTATTGAAGCGCCACCTGCTCACGTCCCAACAGTTCCCTGAGGGACTGGACCATCTGGTCGTTTGGTTCTACGTTCCACTGCGGCGGCAGTCGGTACAAGCCCCGGGCATCGTGGCGGGAAACCTCAAGGCTGACCCCGCACTGACCACCGGTATAGGGTTGCAGGCAAGCGGCCAACCGCTTAGCCAACCCCGGTGCCACACTGCCGCTATCCACCCGCAAGCGCACCCCGGTCACCCGGCTCTGGCGCAACTCATCGAGCGTGGAAACGCTATTTACTGTCATCTTCAGGCCGCCGCTGTAATCGTCAGTGGCAACCGGTCCATCCAATACCAGCAGAGCATCCTTGGCCAACTTGTCTCGATGTTCGCCAAAGGCCTCGCTGAACATGGCCGCTTCAATACGGCCACTGCGGTCATCCAGGGTAACAATAGCCATGGAATCACCGCGTTTTGTTTTCATTACCCGCATCGCCACAACCAGACCCGCAACTTTTTGCGATTCCCGGCCGGGTTTCAAATCGGCGATTCGCGCCTTCACCAGGTGTTGTAACTCACCGGCATACTCGTCAATCGGGTGCCCGGTGAGATACAGACCCAGGGTATTCTTTTCACCTTCCAGGCGCTCGCGAATACTCCAGCAGCGTGTGCGGCGGAAATCCTCGTACACATCACCTTCGGATGCCTGGGGCACCACTTCGCCAAACAGGTCCATCATGCCCGCATTGGCATTGGCCTTTTGCTGTTCCGCCGCTTTTACCGCTTCATCCAGCGCGTTAAACAGCACTGCACGGGAATAATCCAAGCCGTCGGCACCATTGGTATCCGGGCCTATGCTGTCCAGTGCTCCGGAGCGCACCAGTGCCTCCAGCGCGCGCTTGTTCACCTTGCGAGGGTCAACCCGCGAGCAGAAATCAAACAAGTCGGTAAAAGGACCGCCCTCTTCCCGTGCCGCAATAATATTTTCAATCGGACCTTCACCCAGGCCCTTAATCGCACCGAGACCGTAGATAATGCGGTTGTCGATATCCACCGAGAACTGGAAGCTGCCCAGATTTACATCCGGCGGCACCAGCACCAGCTCCATGGCTCGGCACTCTTCGATAAAGGTCACCACCTTATCGGTCTTATCCATATCCGAAGACATGGTCGCCGCCATAAACTGGGCGGGATAGTGCGCTTTTAGCCAAGCGGTCTGGTATGACACCAGAGCATAAGCCGCAGAGTGCGATTTGTTAAAACCATAGCCTGCGAACTTCTCTACCAGGTCGAAGATCTTAATCGCAAGTTCGGGGTCAATTCCTTGCTCTTTTGCCCCGTTTTCAAAAGTGGCCCTCTGTTTGGCCATTTCCTCCGGTTTCTTTTTACCCATCGCCCGGCGCAACAGGTCGGCGCCACCGAGGGTATAGCCCGCCAACTCCTGGGCGATCTGCATAACCTGTTCCTGGTAAACAATAACCCCGTAAGTGGGCTCCAGGATCGGTTGCAGTTTTTCGTGCTGGTATTTGGCATCCGGGTAGGCCACCTGGGCGCGACCGTGCTTACGGTTAATAAAGTCATCAACCATGCCCGATTGCAGCGGACCCGGACGGAACAGGGCCACCAGGGCGATCATATCTTCCAGGTTGTCCGGCTGTAGGCGCTTGATCAGGTCCTTCATACCCCGGGATTCCAGCTGGAATACCGCCGTGGTCTCTGCCCGCTTGAGCATTTTGAAGGTTTCTTCATCGTCCAGCGGCAGCGCGGCAATATCCAGGGGCTCCTCACCCACGCGCGCACGGGTCTCGTCCACCATGCGCTTGGCCCAGTCGATGATGGTCAGCGTCCGCAGGCCGAGGAAATCGAACTTCACCAGGCCAGCATCTTCCACATCGTTTTTATCGAACTGGGTTACCAGACCCGCACCGGTCTCGTCACAGTAGAGCGGCGCAAAGTCGGTGAGCTTGGTGGGGGCGATAACCACACCACCGGCGTGCTTGCCCACGTTGCGGGAGACCCCTTCGAGTTGCAGGGCCATCTCCCAGATTTCCTGGCCTTCATCGTCGTGATCGAGGAATTCCCGCAGGATCTCTTCCTGATCGAAGGCCTTTTGCAGGGTCATGCCCACATCGGGGGGAATCATTTTGGACAGCTTGTCGGCGAGGCCGTAGGACTTGCCCTGTACCCGCGCCACGTCCCGCACCACCGCCTTCGCGGCCATGGTTCCGAAGGTAATAATCTGGCTCACCGCCTGGCGGCCATAGTTGTCCGCAACGTAGCCAATTACCCGGTCGCGCTTCTCCATACAGAAGTCGATATCGAAGTCGGGCATCGAAACCCGCTCCGGGTTCAGGAATCGTTCGAACAGCAGATCGTATTGCAGCGGGTCCAGATCGGTAATGTCCAGCGAGTAGGCCACCAGGGAACCGGCACCGGAACCCCGCCCCGGGCCCACCGGGATATCGTGGTCTTTGGCCCACTGGATAAAGTCCATTACGATCAGGAAGTAACCGGGGAATCCCATCTGGATAATGATATCCAGCTCAAAGCGCAGGCGGTCTTCGTAGATCTGGCGGCGCTCGGCATAGTCCGCAGCGGACTTGTCGAGGATGGTGGCGAGGCGCCGCTCCATACCTTCGTAGGAGACCTTTTCGAAGAACTGGTCTTCGGTCATGCCCTCGGGAATCGGGTATTCCGGCAGGAAGTATTTACCCAGCTGGATCGGTGCGGTGCAGCGCTTGGCGATCTCCACAGTGTTTTCCAGGGCTTCGGGGATATCGCTAAACAGCTCCCACATTTCTTCCGGTGTGCGGAAATACTGCTGCGCGGAATAGCGGCGTTCGCGGCGGGGATCATCGAGAGCGCGGCCTTCGTGAATACAGACGCGCACCTCGTGGGCCTCGAACTCGCTCTCGTCCATAAAGCGCACATCGTTAGTCGCGACCACTGGCAAGTTCAGGTTCTGGGCCAACTTCACCGCCGAGTGCAGGTAGTCCTCATCGCCGGCGCGCCCGGTGCGCTGTAACTCCAGGTAGTAGCGGCCGGGGAATAACTCCGCCCACTCCCGTGCCAGCTCCTCCGCCTGAGCGCGGCGCCCCGCCACCAGGGCACGGCCCACATCGCCGTACTTGGCACCGGACAGCATCAGCACCCCTTCGCTGTACTCCTTAACCCATTCGCGTTTGATATAGGCGTTACCGTGGTACTGGCCCTCCATCCAGGCGCGGGAAATCAGCTCGGTAATATTGCGGTAACCATCGGCGTTCATCGCATAGAGAGTGATCAGCGTAGGCTTGCCCTCGCCGCCTTCGCTAAGCCAAAAATCCGCTGCGGTAATCGGCTTGATACCGGAGCCCAAACAGGCCCGGTAGAATTTAATCTGCCCGTAGAGATTGCACTGGTCGGTAATCGCCAGGGCTGGCATTTCCAACTCCTGGGCGCGGGCGATGGCCGGCTTGATTCTTACCAGGCCATCGATCAGGGAAAATTCTGAGTGAATTCTTAGGTGGACAAAGGGTTGGGTCATAGTCGCATTTAGTTCCGGGCCCTGCGAGGCCCGGCCCCGACAAAGCGCTATCGATTGTTTACCAGATTCGGCCCATTTGCCGCGCGCGCTCAGTGCAGAGCTTTAACACTGCACGGCGCTCATCATTGTTCATGGAGCCCCAGCGGCTGATTTCGTTACCACTGCGAAAACAGCCCTCGCACAGGTCCTGCTCATTCAGGGCACATACGGAGATACAGGGGGATTTCACCGGGCGCTCTTTCGGCTCCACGGTTTTTACCGGTTGTTCAGACATCTTTAGCCTCAAGCGGGACCAGTTCACTGGCGAAATGTTTGCCGTTGGCCGCATAGTGATCGCTGCTGGCTTTGAGCAGCTCGTAGGTGGCGGGATCGAGAGATTTTACTACCTTGCCGGGAGAGCCCAGCACCATAGAGTAATCGGGGATTTCTGTGCCCTCGGTCACCAGCGCATTGGCGCCAATGATACAGCACTTGCCGATTTTGGCCCGGTTTAAGATCACGGCATTGATACCAATCAGGCTGTAATCACCAATGGCACAGCCGTGAAGCATCACTTTATGGCCTACGGTGACACCGGTACCGATGGTTAATGGCACACCCACATCGGCATGCAGTACCGAGCCATCCTGTACGTTGCTGTATTCACCGATAGTGATCGGCGCACAGTCGCCGCGCACTACCGCGTTAAACCATACGGAGCTGTGCGCGAGCATACGCACATCTCCAATCACATGGGCACCGGGCGCAATATAGTGGCCCTCACCTTCCAGTTGTGGCTGTTTATCCCCCAATCTGTACAGCATTTGGCCTCCGGCTCGATATGATTATGAACCGCTTATTATCTCGCGCCAAAGAGGCCGTGGCTAGGGAGAGATGATTGCGCTTTTCCCAATATTACCGGCTAGAGTAACTCGCCCTGCTGGACAAAGTTGGCACCCTCAAGAGTGAGCAAGCGCGCTTTCAAAGACAGGCCGCCGGCATAGCCGGTAAGGCTGCCATTGGCTCCGATTACACGGTGGCAGGGAATAACGATGGCAATCGGGTTCGCACCATTGGCCCGCGCTACCGCGCGAATAGCCCGTGGCTGATCCAACCACTGGGCTTGCTGGCTGTAACTGCGGGTTTCGCCAAAGGGAATTTGCAACAGCGCATCCCAAACTCGGCACTGAAATTCAGTACCCTTTGGCGCCAGAGGCAAATCAAAGCTTTTGCGCTGGCCAGCGATATATTCCCGCAACTGCTGGGCGGCCAAATCTGTCAGCTCCGAGGCGCCCCGCTGCCAACCGGCCCCCAAACGCAATGGTCGTTCATCGTCATAAAACTGGAGTGCAACTATACCTCGGGAGAGACCCTCTCCCTCTTGCTCGCAGGCCGCGATGGCAACATCCCCCAATTCCGTGGTGTAACTCTCATAGACAATCATTTTTTCTCTCCAGATTTCAGGGACTGCCACAACAAAATGGCTCCATATGCCCGCCAGGGCCGCCACTGCTCTGCCCGCTCCAGGGCCTGCTTGGGTTTTGCCTTTTCACCATCACTGCCCAAGGCTTGCAGAATACCCAAATCCGACGCGGGGAAAGCATCCGGCATCGACAGGCCCCGCATAGCAATATAATGCGCCGTCCAATCGCCAATACCCGGCAGTGCCGTTGCTTGGCTGCACCAGTCCTCCAGGGACTGATCGGCAAAACTCACACGGCCATCCAAAGTTGCGGCGACAAACTCCTGTAGGGTTTTCACCCGAGCCCGGGTCAAGCCCAGATCGGCAAAGTCCGCCTCAGCGAGACGCTCCGCCGTTGGGAATAAAAACCGCTCTCTGCCAGCATCGTCCACAAACGACTCCCCGTAGCGGGCCACGATACGTCCGGCAATAGTGGTCGCCGCCGCGACACTGATCTGCTGACCGAGAATCGCCCGCAGTGCATATTCGAATGGGTCCCAGGCACCGGGCAAGCGCAGGCCCGGATTCTTCGCCAACTGATCCGCCAGCAGTGGATCTTCATTTAATACCGTCTGGATCTCTTCAATATCCGCATCCAGATCAAACAACCGGCGCAGGCGCTGGTTCAGCAGATATAACCCTGCCCCACCTTCCTGGCCAAATATCTCCACTACCAGGCGATTGCGTTCCGGATCGTGGGAAACCTCCATCACGCCGCGACAGGCATCCAGCTCGAAACTGCGTGAATAGACCTCCCCCTCCACCTGCTCTACCCCGGCCAAAGCGCGAGTTCCCAAGAAAGCCAGGAGTTGTTGCCAATCTAACGGCGGGCGGTAATCCAGGTACAACCGCACCCGAGTCGCACTCGCCTTCTCCGCGCGTTCTGCATGCCCCTCCCTGCGCACCTCGGATGGGGTGCGTTGATAGATCTGTTTGAATACGCCGTTAAAGCGTCTCAGGCTGTTAAAACCAGACTCGTAGGCGATTTCAGCAATAGGCAGGTCCGTATCCCGCAGTAAACGAAAAGCAAACAGTGCCCGCTCAGTTTGCCAAACCGCCAAGGGGCTTACCCCCAGGTGCTCAGAGAACAGACGACGCAAATAGCGGCTGCTGACCCCGAGACGCTCTGCCAGTCGCTCCACGGATTGAGGCTCGCGCTCACTGTGCATCAGCTTTAAAGCGCGCTGCACGGTGGTCGACACCAATCCCCAAGCTGGACTGCCCGGCGCAGAATCGGGGCGACAGCGCAGACAGGGCCTAAAGCCCGCATTGGCCGCCTCCGCCGCAGTCTCAAAATAAGTGACATTGCGCTCCAGTGGTGGCCGAGCGGGACAGATCGGGCGGCAGAAAATGCCGGTTGTTTTCACTGCTGTATAGAAGCGCCCATCAAAGCGTCGGTCTCGGGCCAATCGCGCACTGGAGCAAACTGCTGCATCAATCTTCATAAGTCTCTCTCGTTTCTGACTACCAGTGTATGGATTGGACGGTATCGGAACTAGTCATAAACGGAACTGACCATTTTGGACTGTAGACTTATAAGTCAGGAAGGTGGGGCCCAGAGGGAGAGCAGCCAATTGGGCTCTCTTTAAATATCTCTCTAAGAACACCTCGGTTGAGAAGTCGCACCTAAGGAACCTCTGAACAACTCGTTGATGCCTCTGGCTTACAGAATTACGGTCAAGGTGCAGCTACGCAGAAATGCCTAGGCCGTTAAGAAAGTCGCAATGCGGAGTTGAATCGCTCTGTAAGCCAGAGGCACTACGAAAACATCCAGCGATTCTTTAGCTTTGCAAACAGCCAAGCCGTTGCTTTGCTCAACACCAGCTCTATATGTGTTAGCCCCAGCGGGTAATAAAAAGTTGTACAGAGATATTTTTGATCAGTTTGACTGTTATTTTTTCAGAACGGCTTTAATAGGCGAAAATTTGTTGAAATATAATTGGTTACAAGGTGAGTCTATATTTGAGATATGTAATCAAAGTGATCTTTTTTCACATCTGTCACGATTAATATAAAAGTAAGCAAGCTTTTAATTTGAATAGAATTTTTAAGGCAAGGCGTAAGATTGATTCCAGGGTAGTAATCAGGATAATAGTGATCAGAATGAGCACTATATAAATGTTAGATTCTTACACAGAAGAAGATATATGAATAAATTATCTTTAATCGCACCATATGCAGTCATAGTATCTGTGCTCTATCTTCTTGGATACTGGAGTGTGTTTAGAATAAACATCTTCGAATACGTCAATTTAACAGACATCCTTAAAGTGTCTATTTATCAGCTAGCCTACTATGGTTCATTCTTTGTTATCTCTGGGCTTATCTTTCATTTTTATACAGGAGAGATTCTAGAGCCTGGCGCAGGTGCAGGCACATCGAAAGGTAAATTTTTTAACAAGCATAAAAAAATAATTTTCTCTATAGTTCTTATTCTTGCATTGTATATTGCGCTATTTACTAGTCACCCCACACGCTGGTTTTTATCCACCTGCATTTTGACTCCATTTATTGGAGCATTTGCTTCTAGAGTTACCATTCTTGACCATGTAATCACCAATCATTCATTTCGAACTATGATAGTGACATTCATCATACAGATTCCTATTTTTGCTTTCGGCTGGGGTAACTTATCAGGTGTTTCAGCTAAAACCAGTGAGAGTAAGACTGTTATAATTAATCAAGGCAAAAGTTACCAGAATCTTGGAGTTGCAGGTTCATACATTTTTTTATGGGACAAAAATAGCTCTGAAGTACTAATTAAATCGCTATCTGAAATAAAAGAGCTTAAATATAAGTTGTCCGGTCAAGAGTCATTTTGGGGACAGTTGACAAAGAGTAATGAAGCTAACAAGTCAAGTAACACAAACAACGATAAAGCCGCTGCCGGCTCTTGAGACGTTATACGGTAGGCGTAGTAAGTCCGCTTTCGACCCAAAGCGGTCTCAGGCTCACGATGACTCTGACTCTAATGATTTGCGAATGATTCTCAAGTCAAAGAGGCTACATAAAGACTTTTTATGCATTTAAGTTTGTTTTAGCCTGCATTGTTTAGTGTTAACTTTGTGAGCATGATCACATACAATAACTACATGGAGTATAAATGTACATTCGTACGGTCGAAATTGAAAACTATCGAGCCTTCAAAAACTTCGAGATCCAACTTTCACCTCTCAGTCTAATAATCGGTGAAAACGAAGCAGGCAAAACCAACCTATTCGACGCGTTAGCCTTACCACTTAACAGCAACGACATTAGTTTTAATAAGAAACGTCTCTCAGTTTCGGATATCAACCGTGAAGCAATCAAAGACTTTTACCAAGCTATCATCAATGGCAACGAAGATGATGAGATCAAAGCTTTGATTCCAAAGGTTAGGGTTGAGGTCGAGTTCACTGAGCCAAAGGACTTTATTGAAGAAGGCGTTATTGGTAAGTGGATAATCGGTGGAGAAGCCGACGAAAGCTATAAGATTCGCTACGATTTCAGGCCCAAAGATGCAGACCAATTTGTCAAGACCGCCAAGGACTTACTCGAGGGCATCGAGAGCATCAAAGATACACGCTGGTTCAATCTACCTATAGAGCTGTACGACTACGACGTAACGCAAAGCAATAATGGGTTAAAAGTTAGCTATTCTGATCTAAGTCTTATAGCCATCAATTCGATAAACGCTGAGCGTGACGACTTTGCCGAAAGTAATGCTCAGAAATCAAACGACATTCTGACCAAAATGCTGATTTCCTCTCTCGAGGATTCCGATAAAGCCAAGATTAACAGTGCGTACACCTCTTTCTTTGATGCAATCGAAAGCACCGAGACATTCAATAAGATTGTTACACCTGATCCAGACTTCGAGAATTTCTTCGACGAGATTGTCGACAGGCTTGAATGTATCCCCAACCTACCAAATTTAAAGAGCATCCTATCCAACATCACCTTGAAGTCTGGTGAAAGTTACTTATATCAACGTGGCCTTGGATATCGTAACCTCGTATACATCTACCTGTTATTTGAGTTCTTCAAGGGCAACAAGAATGCTCTCAACCTTTGCTGCATCGAAGAGCCTGAAGCACATCTGAGCGTAAATAACCTGCGCTTCGCAACCGACTTCATCTATAAAAGCACTCAAAAAGGTGACTCTTCTCTTCAAACACTAATAAGCTCCCACAGCCCACAGGTCATCAACAAGCTGGAACTTACTAATGTAATCGTTCTGTCAGGTAATGATGCCATCCAACTAACTGATAGTAAGAAGCGTCTAACCAACTACCTTCGTAAAAGACCAAACTTCGACATTTTAAAACTATTGTTGAGCAACAAGACCGTCCTCGTTGAAGGCACTACCGAGGAAATGCTAATCAACGCCATCCTCTATCGTGACAACGATAACGTCAACAGCCTAGAAGTGATCTCCATCGAGCAAACCGGCTTTACAACATTTATGGACGTCTGGCTGCAAGTCAATAAGGGCAATACCAAGAAGAAGCTAAGTATCATTCGCGATTACGATGACAATGACTCGACCAAAGACAAACATCAAAAATACGATACCGATAACGGCAATATTCGAGTAAGAACCACCACCAAGTATACGCTCGAAGATGACCTTGCAGAGACAGATGGAAACCTTGGTCGCTTAAATACATTGTTCAATAAGAAGTACAAAACCTCTGACGAAATGGCTGAGTTCCTAAAGAAAAGTAAAGCTGAAAGGATGCTCAAGATAGCAGATTCCATCCTAGATAATGAGAACAAAGATCCGATCACGTTACCCAAGCACATTCAAGAAGCCTTGGATTTCATGAAATGATTGAAGTTCAAATAGCCGGAGCTGGCGCAGGTAAGACTTATGGCCTTGCTGAGAAGATCATCGCACACTACGATCCAGCGTCGTATAAAAAGATCTTTGCCATCACTTATACCAACAGTGCCGCGAAGAACATCTCAGAAGCGATCATCAAGCAACTTGGATACTTACCAGAAAATATCGTAGTTTGCACAGTTCATACGTTTCTATTGAATGAGATCATTTACCCTTACTCTCCTTTCGTCCTAAATGAAGTACACACTACATCTTCACGGTGCAAAACATTCTCAAACTTTCCTCCTGGCAAGTCAGTTGCGAAAAAACAAAGAGAAGCCAAGAGCACTATTTCAAGACTAAAGAGAATTGGGGTGATACACGTCGATGAAACCTATGCCGCAGCGTGGAGAGTTGTCGATGAAAACTACTCAAAACACAACAGCCAGAAAAAGAAGTCTAAAGTCAGGAAAATTCACAAGCTGATAAGTAGTGCGATTGATAAGATTTTCCTCGACGAGACCCAAGATCTTGATGACACAGCACTCAAGGCATTTCAGAAAATTGGAGAATATTCTGTTGACATCTACATGGTAGGCGATCCCAAACAAGCAATAGATTACCCAAACGCTTTCAAAGCCTGGTTAGCTGAGAACAAATCTAACGAAAAAGTCAAAGTGCTGGAAAATATAACGACTTCCCGCAGAGTCCCACAGAAAATTCTCGACCTATCAAACACCTTCTGCCCCAAAGGCCAAGAGCAGGAAAGCTTGTCTGAAGTTGAAGGACGCCTAACATACATCACATCAGAAGATGACCATTACGACGAAGTGCTCAGCTTCCACATTGAGAATGGAAGCTTAGTTAGCATCTTCAGAAAAGAAGGTAATTACTCAACCAAACAAGCAGGATCACTACCCGAGTTTGACCCAGAGGTAGAAGAGCTACTTACAGTGAAGTTTCCCAAATATGAAGAGGGCGTGGTCATATACTCATTACAGCGTTTCTTTGCCTCCCTGTTATCCAAGAATGACAACAACAAATCCATACGTAAATTTCTTGGTGAACTGGAGATTCCGTATAACAAAGAGCTGTTCAAAAAACTATGCCGATCAGCTGAGCAATACAGTTCATCCAGGGACAATTCGGCCAAGTACGCAATAAGCAGCATCCAACGAACTAAGGGCTTAGAGTCTAAGGTGTGTGTCTTAGTCCTAACGCCAGTGATTTTCAAGTGCTTAATGCAGGATGGTGTAACCAAGTTCAATAAGACTTGGAATATGGTTTATGTCGCATTAACGAGAGCTGAGTCAGAGCTTGTTGTCGCAGTAGACATGGATTTGCTTGGCAATAAATATAAGCACGATGACATTGTTCAGCGCCTTAAATCTATTGGGTTTGAAGAGCTAAACCCAAATCTTTCAAACCAAGAAACCGAAGAGAAATTAGAGGAAGCGTAATATCAACTAAAGCGAGAAATAGGACATCCATGAGCACAAATAAGCACAAATAGGACACCCATGAATCATACCCAACAGGGTTGGCGGCTTATGCTTTTTGTTCGGTGGGTGTCTAATTCTGCTTTGCTTAGCCATGCCCATGCCGTGCTTGAGCCCTGTTTGTCGGCACCGACAAGCAGCACTTTAGCGAAGCGCAGTCAGCGACATTAATAGCAATCATTGTTTTGCCAACGCCGCCTTTCTAATTGATAAACGAGATTACTGCACAAATAGGACACCCATGAATCATGGGAGAGGAAGAAATCGGCGGAGTAAAAATCCATACTCACCAGAGGGGCATAGAAACACGAATGTACGGAGTATTTTGTCTATTTGTGGCGTGCAGAGCTTTCAGCACACAGGGCGAACAGGTATCGATCGGTGGGATAAAAAATGATTCAATTTAGTTGAGATGAGGGGTAAGAGAGAAACTTCTGGCAATCAAGCACACCTTGAGCCCAGCGTTTATTCAATAAGTTACAGGCTTTCCGTACTGCTTCAACCGCCCCTACCAAACCCTTAAATCGGCTTTCAAAATTTCGGTTGAGGTAAAGCCAGTGCTCAGGTGAAATACCCAAGCGTTCAAGTATGGGAGGGGTATTCTCAGTGATAGTGCCGCGCTTTCTGGGATCTAGATGCCGACCGCTCCAATCCACCAACTCCAATTAATGGCCCAGCTGAAAAGGTAAACCTTTTGGCATATTTAAGCGCTCATCTCCCACAAACGGCAGTAAACTTTTGGGTTGCTCAGCGGTGATTGCAGAGCGAATACGCAGTTGAATAGAGGTGTAATCAGAGTCTTCAAGCGTTTTGGCAATATTAGCGCGGATAGGGTTTAGGTCTACATAGGCCATGCAAGCGGCGAGGGCTTTTTCATCCAACAAAGCCTGGGACTTAAATCGCCCCTCCCAAAAACGGCCTGTACACTTGTCTTCAGCATTGGCTTGTCGAGCAATAGACTCGTTTAAACAGCGCATAAACCAACTGATATCTATTAAGCGTTCCCTCCATATTGCGGTGACTTCTCTTAGCTTTTCCAGCTCACAGTGATCGAGGGTATCGCCTTTGAGATAGCGTAGAGCCAGAGAGGGAGCCCGAAACAGCTTCTCCCAACGGGTAATTACCTCTGTAAGAGACCACTTATCAAAAGCTTTTTTGTCGATGTAGAGTACTACATGGTAGTGATTGCTCATAACCGCAAAAGCAGCAATATCCAGCGCAAAAACCCCGGCCAATTGCTGTATACGATTTTCAATCCATTCGCGCCGATGTTCGTAATCTCTCCCAGATTCACTATCCCGACCACAAAGGAATGCTCGCCGCACACAGCGGGATACGCAGTGGTAATAAGGGGTTGCATCAAGAGATATCTGACTGCTTCGAGGTAGAGTCATCAGCTGAACACACATTAACCTGGATGAAAATCCAGTATTTTCTTGTGTTTCCACCCTTTGTCAATAGAGTTGGCGGCTTATACCTTCTGTTTGGTAGGTGTTTAGATCAACTCTTACTAGGCCACCTCGCCTCCAGGCTAAGACTTATATGATGTTTCTATTCGTCAGCTCGTAGTTTTGCTAGTGGCTTCCTCCCCACAATACTTCACGGTGTTGCAGTTGCCATTCGCTAGTAGTTAGCATTTAATGGAGCCCATTAAATGGTGATTTCCCTACAGGGGACTTTAACCCCATTAGTTCACGCCCATGCTGGGGGTACCAAGAAGCTGCTAGGGGCAGCATTACACTACGCTCCATGCAGCCCCGGGGCCATACGTTATGGTGACAATCATGCTAGCGAAACTTCGTACAAAATTTTCGGAAAACGGAAGTTTTGACTTGCCTACAAAAGAAAACGTAACAAAGTATATCCGTTTAAATAAAGTGCCCAACAGACCGGGAATATATTTAATTTTTGCTGGCCATGGTTGCAAAGGTAATCCAATTTATATTGGCAAAGCTGGGACGTTAACACAAGCGGGGCTTTTCAGGCCGCAAGGTATTGCAAAGCGCTTGGGTGCAAAGCAAAATGGGAAAACCCGCAATTGTTACTTCCAACAGATTATGTGGCAAAAATATAAACAAGGTCTTTCTTTTGCTTGGTTTGTTACATATGGCAATGGTCACTCAACTTTGCCAGCTCTTGCTGAGGCTGAAGAAATCCAAAAGTTTTTACAAAAAAATAGGTGCTTGCCAGCCCTTAATAAGGCGTTCTAGTCATGTCACCATACAAGCTTTTCAAACAACGCCACACATCTTTGGTGTTCCGCAGGACTCGCTCCTGCACCACTCGCCGTTTACAAAAGCGTTATGTGGTTAAGTATGAACAATAAGCGTACCCTGCTAGCTGTACTGCTATCTCCTATTGCATCCTCAGTCTTAATAGTTTCGATACTTGTAGATTCACTTTTCAACGGGCAAAGTTTGGTCTCATTTGAAGGACTTTTGGTTCTAACTTTGTTTGCAATTGGCTCTATAGCTGTATCATATGTATTCGTTTTGCTTGTCGGGCTACCTATTCATTTTGTATTTTCAAAACTGAATATTACATCCTGGCTGGCCTATACATTATCTGGAATAGTTGTCGCGCTTAGCTATCAATATATTCAATACCTAGCTGATGAGATGCCTGCTCAATTACAAGAAGCAGGATATGCGTTGTATGCAGGAGGTGGTTTGATTGTGTCACTCGTATTTTGGTACTTTGCAGTGAAACCACATAACAATAACAGGCAAAGCGACGGAAAAAATGCTCGCGTGCGATAAAGCATTATGTGTGTGCATGTATGACTATCAATGTATACATCAAAGAAACTAATATAGATAAGATTCAGAGCTGGATCTCCTCAGTCTTCGAATCTGTAGAGCAAGTAGACCACGAAGACGATTTGTATATCTATCACGGCAAATTTCACCATGACCGTGTTTTTGTAACCGTCACCATTGACCTAGATGATTTCACGGAATTTTCGTGCCTTTTTCTCGTGTTTGAAGGTGGTGCCAAATGGGGAAATGATCGAGAATGTGCGCTCGACCTACATAAACACTTTCATTGTAAAGTTGTTTGTTCCCACGGAACAAACCAGTACAATCCATATACGTGGCTTCATATCTCCGATAAAGGTGAGGAAATTAGTGATAAAGCTTGGTAAAACGTATAACAAGCATAGGCAAGGGGTGGACAAACCGCTGGTTTGCCCGCACCTAATACAGTCGTTAGGGACCTAATGAGAGTAATCGCACTTTATATAGTTTTATTTTCATCACTAGCAATGGCCACGGAATTTGCACCCCCTAAATGGTACCCACATAAAGACTATACACCGTCAGATAAAGTAATCCTAGCCTTCGATGCCGCTCAGGAATATTATGTAAAGAATGTAGCGAGCACAAACCAACCTATTGATTATAAGTTTCATGCTTATGCAACAGATGGTGGCTATATCGTTTCAATTATGGTGCTTTATCGAGAGAAGGATGGCAGGCATAGCGTGGCGATGGATGGCGAGCACTGTATCTTTTTGAATCAGCAATACATGATAAAAGGATCAAGGCAGTGCATAGCAACAGACCCAAATCCTTTAAAGCAGTGATATCTAACAACCCGCAACAATCGCTCCCGTTCGTTGCTGGACGTTAAGCATACAGAGAAATATCGTGCCACAGTTAAGAAAAATATATATTTATGTAATTGCTGCATGCTTTATGATCGGATGCATTAATCACGTAGCAGATATCGTAAATGGTGGCCCTTTTCCATATACCTTCGCGCCATTCGGTTTTAATGTATTCTGGACTGCATTGTCTGTAATTGATCTCCTTGTGGTGGTTTTGCTTATTGCTAAATTGCGAGCTGGCCTAATTTTCGCTGCCATAGTTATGGTGCTGGATGTTACCTTGAATTCATATGCAATTTACGGTGTAGGAGTGAAGCTTGCATTTTGGCCTGTACAAATTCAAACGATATTTTGTGGCTTTGTTCTTGGAGCGTTACCGGCATTGTGGGACATAGCTCCTCGCCATAGCATGGTGGAGGCCAATGAGATAAGTGCTTAACAACCATAGACACATTACTGCGGGACTTTGGCCCTTCACGGGATGGCCTACGCGATGCTCCAACAGCCCATTTTTGTAGCCGTTATCCCACGTTCAGCTCTCTAACATCAGTAAATAACAAAAAAAGGAATCAATGAATGATTGAAAGTGCCCAAATAATTCAGCCTGTAATTGCCTTGATAGCTTGGTCAATGGTTATGTGGTTGTGGATGTACGCAACACGATTGCCGGCAGTGAAGAAAGCTAAATTAAAGCTTGATCCGAATGCTCCTCGCGGAGAGCAAATGTCAACCCTGCCTCCCCATGTTCGTTGGAAAGCTGATAATTATAATCATCTCATGGAGCAACCAACTATTTTCTATGCATTGGCAATATCGCTTGCAGTCCTTGGCGCAGGAGATGGCATAAATTTTATTCTGGCATGGACATATGTCGCTATTCGAGTAATTCATAGTATTGTTCAAGCAACTTTCAACAAAATTGAAATCAGGTTTTTAATATTTGCTATATCAAACATTCCATTATTGGCCTTAACAGTGAACGCTGTGCGAATCACATTCATGCAATAAAACCAGTGGGCATAACAAGACGTCGGCGTTCGGCAGCAAACTGCCAGGGACGCCTACGGCGCCCCACAACTTCGTGTTAGCACCGTATATGAAAGTACATATACCTTATGAAGAAAGATCTGGAAGAAATCCGGATTTTGTAGTCAAGTACAAGATAGACTTATCTGAAGAGAATAAAAATGCCAAGCCGGGACAAGGAATGAGAGTGGATTTTCTTTATGACGGGGATGATCCGCAAGTTGAAGGTATACACATGATCTGGCCAGAGATTCTTGATGAAAATGGCAGAGTCATAAGAGATACTACTCCAGGTAATATTCCTAATGAAGGCTTTGCCAGTATGTGGATATTAAGTGAAGAGCGCCGTGAGTATCACCATAAAAGGCTTAAGATTGGTACAAAAGGGACTTGGTGGCGCGGTGGTCGCATTGCTAATGTCACGGTAGTTCAGATCAATGCTGTTAAGTAGTACTTACAAATTGTGGCACAATCGCCCACAAAGGATGCGGGATGGACTCGCTACACGTCGTTCCACTCGCCTGTGTATAAGGCGTTAAAAGTTATGAAAATAATCGCAGCATTAATTTTGACTGCCCTATCTTCTAGTGCCTTATCATATCAGGCAGTTTCAATAGCGGTCAGATCTCTATTAGAATCAGGGAATACAGATAGCTTCGTTCACGTCGGAAACAGCACACAGTCAGAATTCAACAAGCGGCGAAGCATTAGCTCGTTATGCACCCTCAACATTCTCGAAGGTGATGCCAAACAACCAATAGGTGCTGGTAGCGCTAGCAATCATGCTCTTATTATCTGCCCTGGCTTTAGAGCTCTCGGCATTCGTTTAAAACCTGAAGAGTCTGGCAAATACCATATATTGGGTTACTGGTCCCAGTAAGCTTTTAACAAGTTGCTGCATCCCACCACCTATACTCCGTTCGCTTTGTGCTGTACGCTACGCTAGCACAGAGCGGTGCCGGTGCAAGGCGTTATGTGTAAGGAAGAATTGTGGATGTAACTACACTGAGAGAAAAGCAGGAAGAGTTATTTCAGTCAGGTAAAATCAACAAGGCTGAATACAATGAGCTCTCATCGATTCACCAGAGGATATCTGAAATATCATCGAAGACTGAAATGAGCCCAGAGGAAGCTGAAAAGATAGGTGAACTATTGCAATCTAGCTCAAATATTCTATTAAAAGATGCTATCGAAACAGATACCACCTTTACTCAAAAGTTAACAAAACGAAGTAATCAAAGATTCAAACAATGTATCACTATATTACTTATATCCACATTTATTAGTATATCAATTATAATTATTAAAGGGCTTTAAACACATAGCAAGTTTAGGGAAAGGGCCGGCAAGCCTGTCACCTAATTTTATTTGCGATTACGCGCCAACTTCATCAGACCATATTCACGGCATTATACCTCATTTAACATAGAGTATTAATTGAAAAATGAGTAAAGATCAACCAAATAATCCGCTACACGGTATTACTCTTGAGAAAGTTGTTACACGTTTGCAGGAGCATTATGGCTGGGATGGTTTGGCAGATAGGATCAATATCAATTGCTTTAAGAGCGACCCATCAATTAAGTCTTCGCTCAAGTTTTTACGCAAAACCCAGTGGGCACGAGATAAAGTCGAGGATCTGTATATCTCAACTTTTGAAAATAACTCTCCGTGGGCTAATCGTAAATAAGCACTATTTGGTCACTACATAGATGTCGCTGTGACAAGGCAGGGACAGGCGCATAAATCGGGTAGCCGGTAGTTTTAGCTACCAGCTCCCACGCTACCCATCGTGCCAATCCGCAATAGCGGCTAGCTGGTCCTATTTATGAATCAGCGGCCACGCTGACAGCTTCACGGCAGCAAGTTAAACAGATCTCCCCAGATAAGAACGTAAACTTTCACTAAACAACTGCATTACTTACCCTACCCGTTAGATCACGCAGCTTCGGTGTCCTTGGCCGCCTCCCCTCCAGGCTAAGCCTTATATGATGTTTCTGTTCGTCAGCTCGTAGTTTTGCTAGCGGCTCCCTCCCCACAAGACCTCACGGTGTCGCAGTTGCCATTCGCTAGTAGTTAGCATTTAATGAAACCCATATAATGGTGACCCTCATACAGGGAGGCTATTACCCGATTAGTCCACACCTATGCTGAGCGTACCAAACACAGGTACGATCGCACACTGCGTGTGCTGGCAACGTTAAGATTTTAGACATGGAATGTGAATATGGAACAGTTTCGGATAATTCAAGATATTCGAGAGTACATTAAAAGTTATGATGCTTTTTTTGCACGACCAACACAAAGAGGTGAGCATCCGACTCTGTATATGGATGATAAACAAGGTAAAACATACAACAATATTCGAGAGAAAGATTACCTTTTTTCACAGTGTAAGCAATGGGTTATACCGCATTCTCAAATGGGGCTATCGTTTTCGGCTCATTGGCAGCACTTAAAGGATCAGTACAAACTAAAAAAGAAACATGCCAAAGGTAGTCCAGTCGATGTATTTTGGGTAATAGAAAAATGTGATTTACCAGAAGGACTTGAATTTATCGCTGACGAGAGGGATAAACAGCATTATTTCTTGACGGTCACTCGAAAAATGACCACAGCCCAATTACATCAAAAGCTCATTTGGCTTGCTGACAGAATGTCGGTTATTAGGGAGGCACAAGACGCTCTATGATCAAATATAGGTTCGAAGAAGAAAAAGATATTATTCTTCACTACGCAAACGTCCTCGACGATCAAAAAACAAGCCTTATAATTTCTAAAGGTATGGTTTCTGATAGAGACGAGGCGTTTCATTTAGCAAAATTCTTCTGGTCTATGGTTGACTTATCTGTAGAGGATATAGAGGAAGAAAGATTAGTTTGTGGCCATAAAGATCTTGAGGCTTGGAACGAATACATAATGAACTCCCTACGTTCATATCTACGCTCAAGTGGCTATGCAGATGAATGGGAAAGAGCTACGGACCAATCTTAAATCGGATAACCGGTAGTTTTTTGCTACCGGTTCCCACACCACCCATCATGCGGGTCCGCAATGAGTGGTTCCCTATCCGTAATGAATCTCTACCCAACGATAGTGTCGAGCAGCTCTTCATTTGAGCTAAGCATAATGGCGGTATCCTACCTCAACTTTATCCGACTGGAAGGCTAGCCCACTCTTTCAACTCGTAGAGTTTAGGTTCAGGCCTTAACTCTGTCCAAGGTATTAATCTTGGCACTTAGCTACTATGCCGTCAGCTAACTTCTATTTAATCATCGTGGTCAATGCTGATTGAGGAGCTACTGTGTTTCACTGCTTTTTGTCTATACCCTCGAAGGTGGCTAGCGGGTTGGGTCTACTTTTGAACTAGCGGCCACACTGACAGCTTCACAGCAGCAGGCTTAACAGATCTCTCTAGATAAGAACGTGAACTTCACCAAACAACTGCATCATTTACTCTACACATTAGATCACAATGCTTCGGTGTCCTTGGCCACCTCCCCTCCAGGCTAAGCCTTATAGGATACTTATATTCTTCAGTCCGTAGTCTTACTAGCGGCTTCCTTCCCACAAAAGTCACGGTGTTGCAGTTGCCATTCGCTAGTAGTTAGCATTTAATGAAGCCCATTAAATGGTGATCTTCCTATAAGGGGCTTTCACCCCATTAGTTCACGCCCATGCTGGGCGGGCGTACCAGGTCAAGGTGTCGGACGCTTCGCGCTGCAGTTTGAGGCATTAACTGCTTTATTAGCAATTTTACCTGTAGGTGGAAAATCAAGAATACAAAAAGAGGAATTTCATTGAAAACTATATTCTCATTAGTAATATTCTTAATATTTGCGACATTTGAAACTGTTGCTGAAGAAGTTGATACAAAAAAAGATTATCACACCTTTGTTTTGGTTCATGGTGCTACAGGCGGGGGGTGGGACTGGAAGGAGGTTGGTAAACACCTTAGCGCTAAAGGTCATACCGTCTACAGGCCAACACTGACGGGGTTAGGTGAAAGGCATCACCTTTCCACTCCTGATGTTAACTTAACCACACATATCAACGATATCGTTAACCTGATTATTTTTGAGAAGTTGAAAAATGTGGTACTTGTAGGTCATAGCTATGGTGGCATGGTAATCACCGGAGTTATCGATCGTATTCCAGAGCGAATTCATCATGTTACATTTTTAGACGCGAAAGTACCTGAGGATGGCATGTCAATGATGGAGGGGCAGACAATACCAGAGGAACATAAAGTGGTAAATGGTCAAGTTCACTTCTCATGGATTGATGTTAATTCCGAATTTCCACGAGATGTTACGCAGCCATTAAAAACACTTACGGAACCTGTATCGTATAAGAATCCTCTGGCCAAAAAACTCAATGTCACTTATGTAGCTTTTATTCCTGAGGGGGTGTCGAAAGCCGATAGAGCTAAAGATCCCTCTTGGCATCGGGCAGTAGAGCGGAAATGGACAATTCGTACATTTAATGGTGATCATGTGATTTATCGGGCCAAGCCCAAAGAATTTTCAGAGATGCTTGAAGAAACCGTAAACGATACAAATAATATTTAAATATTTTGTGGCACGCGGTTAAATCGGGTAGCCGGTAGTTTTTAGCTACCGGCCCCCACACCACCCATCGTGCGGGTCCGCAATGGGCGGTTCCCTATCCGTAATGAATCTTTACCCAATGACAGCGTCGAGTAGCTCTTCATGTGAGTTGAGTGTCATGGCAGTGCGCCACCTCAACTTATCCGACTGGAAACCTATCGGTAGGCTAGCCCTGTCTTTTAACTCTTGGATTTAGGTTCAGTCCTTCACCGTGTCCAAGATATTGATCTTGGCACTTAGCCACTATGCCATCTTCTGACTTCTGTTTAATCACCTTGGCCATTACTGACCGCAGCACTGCCGTGTTCCACCACTTTTCTCTATCCCCGCGATGGTCGCTATCGGGTTTGGCCTATTTTTGAATCAGTTGCCATGTTGACAGCTCCACAGCAGCAAGTTAAACAATAAGAACGTGAACTTTCACTACACAACTGTATCATTGACTCTACCCGTTAGATCACTCGGCTAAGCCTTCTAAGATGTTTCTGTTCGTCATCGCGTTGTTTTTCTATCAGACTCGTTCCCACAAGATCTCACGGTGTTACAGTTGCCATTCGTTAGTAGTTAGCATTTAATGGACCCCATATTTTCCTACAGGGGACTTTCACCCCATTAGTTCACGCCCATGCTGGGCGTACCAAGTTGCTGAAATTCGTTCCTGCCGCGAAGGGCACGCCCTCCACCGGACAGCCCACACTGTGTTCCGGCTGCCGTTTAGCAAACCTAGAAAGGAGAGTTCGTTGTACCATCTGTATTATTATCCTTTAAATGCCAGTATGGCTCCTCACTTTATCCTTGAAGAGCTAAAAGCTGATTTCGAATTAATTACAGTAGATAGAAAAAGTAATGCTCAAAAATCTCAGGATTATTTAGCCTTAAATCCATCTGGAAGAATTCCAACACTAATTGATAATGGACAACCATTATTTGAAAGTGCTGCGATTTGCATTCATTTATCGGAAACAAATCCATCCTCAAACTTAATACCTGAAATAGGCTCCCCTGATCGAGCTTTGTTCTTTCAATGGATGATGTATTTAACTAATACAGTTCAAGCTGAATTGATGGTCTACTTTTATCCTCAAAAGCATACTACAGATGAAAGAGGCGTTAAGAATATAACTCAGGCTCAAGAAATAAGAATTACAGAAATGCTGAAATTACTTGATAACGAGCTTGAGGGTAAAGATTATTTAGTTGGACGATCTATTAGCGCCTGTGATTTTTTCTTATTCATGCTACCAGTTTGGTCAGATGAATTTAAGAGGCCTCCCTTATCGTTTAAAAATTTAGCACGCTATCTCCGAAAACTAGCTCTGCGTGATTCAGTTGTAAGTGTTTGCAAGAAAGAAGGATTAAGCCTTACAGATTATGAGTAAGTTTTTTATAAATCAGGTAGCCGGTAGTTTTTAGCTACCTGTACCCATAACACCCATCGTGCGGGTCCGCAATGAATCTCTACTCAACGATAGTGTTGAGTAGGGATTCATTTGAATTAGAACAATCTTGAGCGCCCATAAATTGGACACCTATTGCATATTGGTAGGTGAGTTCAACACTAACCCAGTGATTACATCCAGCAATTAGGGGGCGCTAGCAAAGGCACCCTATATCAAAACCGCTACATCACCACGGTTTTGACATGGATGCTTTGGGAAATCTGTAGCCACAGCGGGGCTATCAACGATCTCCTCTTCGGAGTGCCCGTTCCTTTTGTACACGTATATATATTTCTTCACGGTGAACAGGTAGGGATTTGGGAGCAAGTATGCCTATCTTCACTTGATTACCTTTAACTTCCAGTACGGTAATTGAGACATTTGCTCCAATCCTTAAGTTTTGACCCGTCCGGCGCTTTAAGATCAACATATTTGTTTCCTCTAAGACTCAAACCATTTGTAGGCCACCCTTAATGGAAGGCTTTGTAAGTAACTTTTTGAGGAAATATGAGGTGGTGCACGAGAACGGTAGGCATAGAAGAAGAAAAGGCGGGTACTACGCTCCCAGAGCTTGGAGAACCTCTCCAAACTGCTCAATACTCTCCAATTTATTGAAGACGAGCGGGTTTCTAGCGTATGATCCATATAGCCATTTTGATAGTGTGTGTATCAATTTGGTTAGCTGGCCCTTGGTGTTCGAGCACCTTGGGTCAGCGCCTTTTACTTGCTTTTACGTCACAATACCGCTCTCCTTTGACGGGCTGATTCTTAGAAAATTATTGACTTGATTAAACTTCTTTGGTAGCTAGATTTTTTAAAAGGCAGCTCAACGCCGACCAAAATACCAATAAGTATCCATTGATTTTACGCAGCTTTGACACTAAAACAAACTTAATAAAATCCAATAAGATTATTTTTGTGCCTATATTTTTTAACTTCACACCGTGAATAATCTGAGCTATTCACAAAACAAATCATTTAGCCTGGTGCTTTTATTAAGATCACACGAAGGAACTAAAAAGAATAGATTACCAATGCTGCCACTTACCACAAGCTCCTTTCTTCTTACAGTCAAAATTTCTTATATGTTTTTAATGTATTACTGAGGGTTTTAGGTAACCATCCTATTAGGAATAGTAATGGCGTTATTTTTATACCCTTTAGGGATTGGACTTTTTGATGCGACACCCCCTAAAAATCTACTTCACTCAAAGGGTGAAACTGTAAATTCTAAATGTTCGTAGGGTATCTCAGAAAGTGGAGCCCAATCGAAATATACGTGTATCGAACCCGTTAATCGTGCCTTAATAGCCAACATACAAAACAGGGAAAGGTAATCCGTACTTTCACCTCCGTGCTTGATGCTAAGAAATTAATGTCACCACTACAGCGCCTACTGAAGAGCCCTCTCCACACCACGATTGAACTCGCTAGGGATGAGATTGTGGAGTAATTGAGGTGTAGCACAACAGTTAGCGGCTAGCGTTTTTATCACTTGAGTACACCAACTCTGGTGCCGCTCATCCAAGGGCAGTGAGCCGATATAAATTCCTATGGAATTCCTAGCTTGTTTGTGTAGGGTACGCCTGTCTACCGCTAGCTTCCATCACTACCACCAATTGTGTTGGTTAGTGTGGGAACTTAGGCTGCAATTGATCCTTTGTTTGGTCTAAAATTGGCTCCAAAGGTGGGGCCCTACCTATCCCCTCGCGATGGACGCGTTAAGATCAAGTTCGGATGAGAGCAACCATACAAGCTTGCGAGGACATGCACTACTTTAACAAACCGGTAAGCCCCCAAAGAAAAGCCCATCACTGGCAAGTTGCCTTAGTTGTTAGCCCGCACTAATTGGAACATCGTATTTTATGAGCAAGAAGGCATTTGGAATTAATGAATTTATTATCCTCACCACCCTGCTGGCAATGCTTGGTTTGTTGGCTATCCGGTTTGTAAACCCAGAGATGCTAAATCTGCCTATTTTCAACACTCGGGCAGGTTCCTTTTTACTTGGCTGCGCATTTTGTTATTTCACTCTAAGTGAGTTTAAGACGGCCATAGCTAAAGATGAGTGGGGCCCAAACAGAATTGCAGGCATTATTCGTGTACCCCTAAATCTCGCCGCTGCTTTATTCCTGTTTTACATGAGCGCAAGTGGAGGAATTAATGCATAATAAGAGATTATTAGCTTCCCCGTCACTGGTGAGTACAAGGCAGTTAAAATGAGTAACCAGAGAATCCCTGACAGAAATAAGAGCCCCTACGGCTGGTGGGTCGCAACAATTATAGAGAGGTTTCAATTTGATGATGAGGAACTCGACAATATGCGGCGGCGCTGCCGGGCATTCTCAAATGTTGTGATACTAAAAGCTGATGATAGAGAGCAAGCTTACCAGAAGGCCATTCAGTACGGGAAGTCCGGCATCGAAGACAAAAGTGACTGGACAAATGATAAAGGGCGTAGAGGTCGCTGGATTTTTGAGGGATTAAGCAGTCTTATTCCCATTTATGATGAACTTGATCCTGAAGGCACTGAAATCCTGTTTGACGATGATAATGGGATTACAGTTGGCAGAGTTAAGTCTTGGGTTCGAAGCAAGGAAGAGCTTGAGGCATTTGATGATACCGAATGAGAAATTCAAGTACTTTATCAGCCCCTTTAAAGCTTAGACCTCCCCTATATTCTCTCGATAACTATAGAATAGTCCAACCAAACCTAGCTGGTCGGTATGTAATATCCAATAGCCCTATAAGTAATTATTGCAAACAAATCGACTCCCCTATTGACAGATAAAGTCGCTCTTAATCTATACAGATTTCTATTGAGGCATCTCTACTATGCTTAGTCCGAAACTCTCGCGGAGATTGCCCAGTCCATTTTTTAAAGCTTCTGGAAAAACTACTGGTATCACCGAATCCCAGTTTGTAGGCGATTGACGTGATCGGAGTATCGTTTTGCTTAAGGTACTGCACAGCCTGATACTGGCGTATTTCATCTAGCACAGTTTGATAACTGGAACCTCTTTCTTTTAGTTTTCTATGCAAACCACGGCAACTAATACCAAGCTCCTTGGCCACGACCTCTTGTGAAAAATTACCTGTAGCCATCAGATCAACAAGCACTCTACTGGTCATGCTAACTATGTCATTCTTCTGCAAACGCTCCAAGTAACCAATTAGGGCTTGCTCGTTGACCCTGACCAGCTCATCGTTCCCCGAAGAGAGCTTTCGATCAACAAACTCTTGTTTAAATCTAATCTCACAAATGTCCGCCGAAAAGTTAATTGGACACTTATACATCAATTGATGCTGCTCAAGAGTGATAGGTCTGGGCCTCTCCAGATTAATTGAAATCAAATGAAGATGTACATCAGGGCATATCTTTCTGATGGACTTTATTAGCAAAGCCATAAAGGCATCTATCGCATGGATACTTGGATCATATGGAAAATTGTCAACTTTTTCCCAGGATACTACTACTTGTTGCCGCTCATCATGAACATTGATTCGCATAGCGGTGGTAACCACTTCTGAGAATCGAGCAGATCTTAGTAAACTCTCCCTGATGGAGCTACTGGCCAAGTGGGCATAACTCAAGGCATAAAGATTTGTATGATTAACATACTTTGTGACTTGCAGGCCGATACAATCATCACCTGATATAGATTCAGCGAGCCCCCATAGTTTTTTCATATTCTCTAAAGGGATTCTCTGGTTCGCATCCACTATGCATTTGGGGTCAATTTCTGCACGCTGCAAAATTTCTTGGGTAGAACAGAATGGTTTTAGGGCCTCAATAATAGGTAATACCCAAGTTGCAATGGTCGTGTGTCCATACTCAGCCATCTACAAGTGTGTCCTAATTGGTCAAGAGATTGGCTTTATTTGCAAAGAAACCTAAAAGCCAAATGATTAGCATCTAATCAATCACTTCCTTATTTACCAAGATTATCCTAACGATCCTGACATGTTAAGAGGATCTAGTCACCTAAAAGATAGCCAACCGACGTTGGTAATTGGAAATATGAAAAATCCCATAAAAAGAATAGCACGTCTGGTAGGGGTTACATTATCCATCACTCACCTTGGTGTTGCTGCTAGTGAGCCCACTCAGGTTTTCTGGGGAGATATGCACCTTCATACCTCCTACTCATTCGATGCCTTCTTAAGCCAAAATTATTCGGCAACTCCAGACACTGCTTATCGCTGGGCCAAGGGACAGCCGGTTATTCACCCCTACACTCATGCGAAAGTACGTATAGACACCCCCCTGGATTTTCTCGTGGTTTCAGATCACGCTGAAGGGCTGGGTGTTATGAGGGCAGTGGTGAATAAGACAGATGAGCTAGACAGCGATATGTCCTTATACCAGTCGATGATGCGCTGGTTTGCCAAGCAGCATATCCGATATAAAGTATCTATGAATGAAGGTATGGATATTTTCAATGAGTTACTGCCCGCTAAGGCTCTCGGCACAGTAGCTCCCACCGACCCTGTCCAGGACCCGGCTAACAAGTTCCCAGAGCCGGTTCTTGGTGATTTGGATAAAACCCGGACAAGTGCATGGAGCGCAATAGTCGATGCTGCAGAGCGCCATAACAACCCAGGCACCTTTACCAGTTTTATCGGCTGGGAATGGAGCTCAACCCCAACAGGGGCCAACTTACACCGGGTTGTGGTCTCCCCTGATGGGGCGGATAAAGCTAAGCAGTATCTTCCTTTTGGGGCTGATCAGAGCCAGTACCCAGAAGATTTGTGGCACTGGTTAGATGAGACATCTAAACGAACTGGCAGTGAATTCATTGCGATTCCCCACAACTCCAATGTATCCAAAGGCTATATGTTTGCAGAAACCACTCTGCGTGGTGAGCCAATTGATACCCAGTATGCACGTACACGCATGCGCTGGGAGCCCCTGGTTGAAATAACGCAAATTAAGGGGGACTCAGAAACCCATTCAACGCTTTCCCCGGACGATCCTTTTGCCGACTTTGAGAATTATCCATTTTACCTACAAGCTGACCCAGAGTCGTACCGTGTTGCCAAAGGTGACTTCGTCCGATCGGCCTTGCGCTCTGGGCTGGAAATACAGAAAAAAATTGGTGTAAACCCTTATAAGCTGGGGTTCATAGGGTCCACAGATTCACATACGGGTATGTCAACTGCGGAGGAGAATAACTTTTGGGGCAAGTTTGCCCACGACTCAGTACCAAGCAGCAAGCGAACTAACACTGTCATTGGCGGAACCAAGGCTACAGGTTGGAATATGTCTGCTTCTGGACTCGCCGCCGCTTGGGCAGAAGAAAATACTAGAGAAAGCCTTTTCGCTGCATTTAAACGCCGTGAAGTATATGCCACTACAGGCCCTAGAATACAGGTGCGTGTCTTTGCAGGCTGGGATTTCCCCAAGCATGCGATAGATGCAGAAAATATTGCTGAGCTGGGTTATTCCCATGGAGTACCTATGGGGGGTGATTTAGTCAAACCACAAGGAACTGACCAGCCAATTCAGCTACTTATACGCGCGACAAAAGATCCCAAAGAAGCAAATCTGGATCGAATCCAGGTGGTAAAATCTTGGTTGGACGCAGCGGGAAAAAGTCATGAGAAAGTAATTAATGTTGCTTGGTCTGGGGAGCGCACTCTTAATAACCAAGGCCAGTTAAAGCCAGTGGGTGATACCGTGAGTCGAGAAACGGGGCAATACACTAACAATATTGGTTCTATTGAGTTATCGACCTTGTGGCAGGATCCAAGCTTTAATGTAAACGAAAGAGCATTTTACTATGTTCGGGTATTACAAATCCCTACTCCTCGCCATTCACTTTACGATGCAGTGGCCGTAAAAGAAATTAACAACGGAAATATTCAGATACCCTCTGAAGGACCCGCTGTTATCCAGGAGCGCGCTTATACATCCCCAATTTGGTATACCCCCTGATACCGATAGGATACCTCGACGCTACAGCAAGCAAATAGCATATCTAAAAAAGTAGCTTGCATACTGATATCAATACTCTCTGCAGGTTTCAATGGAGGAAGCTTCATGCAGCGGAAATTAGAGATTCTGAAAAGGGAGCCTTTGGTACACTTTTCTATTATCGCTTTAGTACTATTCGTTGTCGCAGAGCTGTTAATAGAGGAAAATGGAACCAACTATGAAGATACCTTGCTTATCAGCGAGGACATACTAATTGAACACCTCCAATTCCAGAAAAAAACATTTAACCAGAGTTTTGCACGGCGTTATTGGGAGGGCTTGACTCAGCCAGAGAAGTACAACCTGATTAATGATTACATTAAAGAAGAAGTACTTTACCGTGAAGCCCTTAATCTAGGCCTGCAGAAGCATGATCAGATTATACGACGACGCCTTATTCAAAAGCTGGACTATGTAAATGGTGGCTTTTCCAGTAACACTGATATTAGTGAAGAAGACTTGGAAAACTACTTCCAACTTCATCTCGAAAAATATCGAATTGAAGCATCTATTACCTTCACTCATGTTTTCTTTGATTTTAGACATCACTCTAAAGAAAAGTTAGAGAAGACTGTTAAGCAGAGCTTGAACCACTTAATAAAGCAGTCAGTTCCATTCGAGGAGTCCGCCCTCTACGGAGACAGATTCATCTTTCATCGGAATTATGTAGATCGTACTCTCCATCTAGTAGCCAGCCATTTCGGAGATAATTTGGCAGAAAGTATCTTTCAACTACCATTGAATACCTGGTCCGGTCCATTTGAATCTCCATATGGCCTACATCTAATTTTGGTTAGTGAAAACAAAACAAGCCGTCTACCCAGCTTTAGAGAAGCCTCCCCCTTAGTACTTGAGGATTATCGACGAAATAAAATGGAGGAAAACAGACAACTTAGGATACAAGAGCTATTGGCAGGCTACAGAATAGAGAGGGATGCCTCGATACCATATGTTCCTGTGGACATCACCTATGCCAACTAAAAATCCCTACAAGATCATCAAACCCCTTCTATTCTTATTGTTACTTACAACAATTAGTAGTTTTAGTTTCGCCCATGATGGAAGACCGATATACATTGAGTTAAAAGAGGTCGCAGAAAGCAGATATATCCTTCGATGGAAAGTCCCGCCTATCATGCAGCCAGGCACTGAACCTGAGATACACTTAAAGGGCGAATTCTGCCAAATACAACCAGATATAACGGGGCCTGCCGGATCCAACGTGAAGAGTTACCTATGCAGGAACCCCCACCCAAACAATTTTACAAGGCTATATAATCCCCTAACAATAAAAATCACATACCCCATTGCCAATCCAGCCTTATCGAGCTTAATTCATTTTGAAAAATCAGACGGTGACACTATTAATCTCTTTAATGGCCCCAAGGTCTTAGAGATAAATTTACCTTCCCGCCTAACTATTTGGGATTGTGTCAAACAATATATTGAAGCAGGTTTCTTACATATATTAGAGGGCTATGATCACTTACTATTCGTATTATGTTTAGTCTTTATCGCCAAAAACTTTAGAAGCACTTTAATAGCGATTAGCGGATTTACATTAGGCCACTCCCTCACCCTGGGACTCGCAAGTTTAGACTTATTCACCATAAGAGTAGATGTTGTTGAAGTGTTGATCCCATTGAGCATTATGCTGTTAGCCGCAGAAATTGTATACGCGCATAATGGACAGAGTAAAACGAGCTTAACCCGACGCTATCCTGCGATTGTTGCCACTGGCTTTGGATTACTTCACGGGTTTGGGTTTGCCAGTGCACTAACGGAATTAGGCCTTCCTCACAGCCATAAAACCACCGCATTATTTAGCTTTAATATAGGTGTAGAACTGGGGCAGATATTATTTGTTTTGGTTTTGATTTTCTTATCACCTACAGTTCAGTGGATATTCTCGAACTGGAAGATCTCAATTTTGTATCAACACTTTCTAACACAATCAAAATACGCTATTTATCCAGTTGGAGTAATCAGCGGGTATTGGGCAATTGAAAGGACCGTTGGGCTAATTTCCTAAACAAACAAAGCTTGAATCACAAAAGCTGCTTCAAGACTTACAATCTGCTATCCTCACGCAATCACACAGATCACGGCCTGCAGTAGAGGCCAGATACAAGTATGAATTGACCGCCACTCAATAGAAATTTGTCTAGCTTTGTTAGCCCACACCAAAGTCAAATACAGGCCTTTGTAGAGTTGGAGCAGTTTTCATGACCAAATCTATCACCACTGAAAATAAAGATGTTAAATTTTAGAACAGCACTTATAGAAGACCTTCCTGATTTACTTAAGCTGGAACAGTGTCTTATCGGAGCCGAAAGGCCATACAATTCATCCATTAAAGCTGAATCAGCATTCTATTATGATATGGAAAAGTTGATACTATCTGATGACTCATATCTTCTGGTAGTTGAAATCGAAGGTGAGGTTATTGGAACGGGATATGCCCAGATTCGAAGCTCAAAAATATCCCTTGATCATGAGCGGCATGCTTATCTGGGATTTATGTATGTATCACCAGCGCACCGAGGAAAGGGCATTAACTCAAAGCTAATAGAAAAATTAATTGCATGGGGTAAACAGAATGGAGTTCAAGATTTCTACCTTGATGTTTACTCTCAAAATAGCTCAGCGATAAAAGCCTATGAAAAAGTTGGCTTCCAACCATCACTTATGGAAATGAAGTTAAATCTTAAATAGAAAGTTCACAGCTTATAAACCCAGGTGATGTCGATGCCCTTGGCTCACCTGATTTACACCAGGCGATTTCAAAGAGTGTTATTAAAAAAGCCTTAGCCAATATACTTCGATCTAAATACCTGCCTGCAAGATTTATAATCAACTTGATATGGCGGGGTAATTCCCCATCTTAGTAGCGGCTTAATCAGGCTCAGAATCAGATTCCACTTTAGAAAGAGTCAAGAGCAACAGCAAATTAAGCTGTCAAATTATTTATTCCATTATATTTTATGGCGTAAATTTGTCTTCACTAATTACACGCTTTATCACCCATAAATTATCCCGCCAAAATTTCGCCATTCATCACACTTTTAGTGAGAAAGAACGCATAGTTACCACACTTATAAACGGTTGTGCGCCATAACTTTAGTATTAGAAATATGCACAACCAAAATAATGACATCTATCTAAAAATTAGCCGGAGCCCATGTGCGTCAGCATAAATGATTTATTGCAGGCGTATTTTTTATAGGCCTACTGCGCTTGTCCGACAGATAACAAAAATGGATTTTGTTCGGGAGATTATGACCATGCGTCTACCTTCGCTTATTGCGATACTATTTTCATTGGTGCTTTTAAGTGCCTGCGGTTCTGATGGAGGCCGGGGCGATGCCGCCGATGACTTGCTCCCGCCCCCTGGCGTCACTGACTCAGATGGTGATGGTATCGATGATGATAATGACAATTGTCCGAGTGTTAGTAATTCAGACCAGGATGATTTAGATGGCGACGGCAGCGGTGATGCCTGTGACATTGATGACGATGGCGATTCCCACCCCGACACCTCAGACAACTGCCCACAAACCCCGAATTCAGACCAAGCCGACAGTGATAGCGACGGCATAGGCAATGCCTGTGACAGCGATCTGGATGGCGACAACGTCCCCAACGATTCTGACAACTGCCCTGCTGATTCAAATAGCGAGCAGGGTGATATTGATGGCGACGGCGTCGGGGATGTGTGCGACAACGACCGCGACGGGGACAACTACACCGACAGCTTGGATAACTGTCCGGATGTAGCCAACCCAGACCAATCAGATCAGGACAATGACGGTATCGGCGACGCCTGTGACGAAGATAGCGATACTGATAATGACGGCCACGATGATGGCCAGGATAACTGCCCAGCCGTATCCAACCCAGACCAAGCCGACCTTGACGGCGACGGCATTGGCGATGCCTGTGACAGCGATGACGACGGTGATGGCGTAGACGATCAAGACGACAACTGCCCAACCGCAGCCAACTCCTCACAAACCGACCAGGATGGCGATGGTATAGGCGATGCCTGCGATGACGATGCGGACAGTGACGGCGTCGATAACGAAGATGACAACTGCCCATCCACCCACAACCCAAACCAAGACGATAACGACGGAGATGGCATTGGCGACGCCTGTGACAGCGACGACGACAATGACTCTGTCGATGATGAGGCCGACAACTGCCCCAGCCATAGCAATACCGACCAAAGTGATATCGATGAAGACGGCGTCGGCGATGCCTGTGATAGCGACCAGGATGGTGACGGTATTGATAACGACGATGACAACTGCCCTGCTACCGCCAATTCAGACCAAAGCGATATCGATGGTGACGGGCAAGGCGATAGCTGTGACAGCGACGATGACGGCGATGGTATAGACGATAGTAATGACAACTGTCCGGCCGTTGCCAACGATGATCAAACCGATACCGACGGCGACGGCACCGGCGATGCCTGCGACAGCGATCGCGATGATGACGGCGTTGAAAATGAAAATGACAACTGCCCGCTGGTACCCAACGCAGATCAAACAGATACAGATGGTGATGGTTACGGAGATGCCTGCGATGACAACACCGATGTCGACGGCGATCAGGTACCTGACAGCGTTGACAACTGTGTACTCGTCCCCAACACCGATCAAATAGATCAGGATGGAGATGGTGTCGGGGATGCCTGCGACGAAGACCTGGATGGAGACGGCACCGATAACGATGCCGACAATTGCCCATCAATACCCAACTCAGACCAACTCGATACTGACGGGGATGGCAGCGGCGATATCTGTGATAGCGACGACGACAACGACGGCGTCGATGACACAGCCGATAACTGCCCCACGGCATCCAATAGTGATCAAACAGATACCGACGGGGATTCAGTCGGTGATGCCTGCGATCCAGACCTCGATGGAGACGGCATCTTTAATGACGACGATAACTGCCCCTATGTCAGCAATACACTACAGGAAGACAGTGATAACGACGGAATTGGCGATGCCTGTGACGGCGACAACGATAACGACGGAGTAGACAACGCCTACGATAACTGCCCGGATACTGCCAACAGCGATCAGTCCGATATCGATCAGGACGGCATTGGTGATGTCTGTGACAGTGATAAAGATGACGACAATGTGCCCAATATTTCCGATAACTGCCCGTCTATTCCAAATAGCGACCAAGCCGATCAGGATGGCGACGGCATCGGCGATGTCTGTGATGACGATAGTGATACCGACAACGATGGCCACGACGATGGTGAAGATAATTGCCCGACGACCCCTAACCCAGATCAATCAGACACGGATGGCGATGGTACCGGCGATGAATGTGATAGTGATGCCGATGGCGACGGCATAGACAACACCGATGACAACTGTCCACTAACGCCAAACGACCAAACTGATACTGACGGTGACGGTATTGGGGATGCCTGTGACGAAGACCTGGATGGTGACGGCGTTAATGATGACGTCGACAACTGCCCAATGATTCCGAATCCAGGGCAAGAAGACGGCGATAACGACGGTGCCGGAGACGTCTGCGATAACGACCGCGACGATGACGGTCTTGATGATACCGTCGACAACTGCCCCGCGATTCCAAATCCAAACCAAACCGATACTGATGGTGATGGAGTGGGAGATGTTTGCGATGCAGACCTGGATGGGGACGAGGTAGAAAACGATCTCGATAACTGTCCCCAGACTCCCAATCCCAACCAGGAGGACTCTGATAACGATGGTATCGGCGACGCCTGCGACCTCGAATCAGGCCTGTCCTGTGCAGCGTTTGAAGACTTGGAGATTGTTAACGGTGTAGATGCAGACCTGACTTACGGAATTGAACAGCCCTGTGATGGATGTTCTATTACTGCAGTAGAAAGGGTATTTAACGGTGTCCTATCTGATGCAGCCAGAATGGAAGTTGTCAGCGGTGCAGGCGGCTCTACTCATATTCAAATCAACCACCACTCGGTTAAAGAGGGACGCCATGTGGTCGGTTTCCTGGTAGAGCACACCACACCACTGCTGGATATCATCTACCTGAACACCATCACAATCAGCACTTACTTGGACGGAGTAGCTACAGGGGAGTCCACTAGTGGATATCGTCTCGCTCCATTCAAAGTCAACGGTGCACGCAATCACCGCCTGCTATTAGTCACCACCAATAGTGATTTTGATCAGGTCAGGCTATCTTTGAGCGGCTTGAGCTTTATAAACAACCAACTGGATGTTTACCTGGCCTGCTCAAAACCAGTGAGCCAGCCATAACTAAAAGAAGAAATAAAAAGTCCCGGTACGCCGGGGCTTTTTATTTACAATTAAATTGAAAGGAATAAAGCACATAAAGAAAACTAATTCCAACCATTAAAACAATAAAGAACGCAAACCAAAGAACTTATTTACCCCTCACCTATTGCCCACACACAAAAATTACAAAATCAAAAACCGTAAAAAATAATACTTTTTAAAACAATCAAGATAGGACTGATCAAATTAACAGCGGCGCACCTTGTAGTTAGTGACCAGTAAGTTAACTATATATTGGCCGGCTTATTTTTTAGGCATAATTAACAATTAAACTTATAGTTACTCGAACGCCTCTCAGAAACCATTTCAGCTGCAATTAGACTTTAGAAAATATGGGCTTGCCATTATCAATGGCATGCAGATGTATCTATAGATTCGGAGGTAAAATACTTGACGAGGAACTCCATGGCTTTTTCAATGATTAGCCAACGTCATCAAGTGACTTCCCTGTCATTTCTATCCGGTACCTCCAGGTTATTAATGCGCCAATCAAGGAAGTCACCGCTAGTGCACTAAGCAACATACTTGCGCCAATGTCGCTAAGTAAAATTGGAAAAAAAAATGCGATTGCGACACCCCCGAACTTTGAGACGGATGCGGCCAATCCCGCACCAGCACCACGATAGCGGGTCGGGAATACCTCCCCAGCGATTAGATAAGTCTGAGAATTTGGCCCCAGATTATTCATCAAGTTGAACAACATAAGCCCCCCAAAAATGAATGGTAACTGCTGGCTAGTGTTTAAAGACTCTCCATAGGCGGCAATAAGAAGGCCGAGTGCACAACCAAGGAAGCCAAGAACTTGCAATCGGATACGCCCCACCCTATCCACAAATATAATTGCTAGAATAACGCCAACTACCAGCATTACATCGATTAATGCTGCCCCTTTCGCCGCCTCGACTTTGTTATGGATTAATTCCGAAATGGAGTGTGCATGGGGTGACGCATATCCAAGCACATTCGCTAAAATTACTGGCGTGAAGATACCAACGCCATAGGTTCCCAAATCCTGCAAAAACCAGGGAATAGAAGAGAGTTTGATTGCTTTTCGAGATTTCTTATCCTGAAGTAAATGCTTAATACTCGATAGTTCACCTATCTTTTTCTCATTCGTCTCCGCTGTGGCAACACTCTTCAATAAGAATCTGGACGGGTATGGAGGATCTCTTTTCAACAGTTGGCTGATAGATTTCTCCGCCTCAGGCATCCGACCTTTAGCCAGAAGCCACATCGCACTCTCTGGAATATAGAAACGACCAATCGTGATCAAAATCGCTGGAACAATCGCCGCAGCATACATATACCGCCAAGCTTCCAGAGAGGGGTACCAAGAGAGGACCAAAAATGCGAGACCTGTCCCCACCAAAATTCCAACAGCCTGAAAACTAAAGGCTCCGAGAACTAGCCTGCCCCGCATCCTCGATGCCATGCTTTCAGAGATCATCATGTGAGCTGTGGGATAATCACATCCAAGCGCCAATCCCAGACCAAATAATGAAATAACAATCACGAGATAAGAATCTGCGAAGGTTAATATCACCAGGAAAAAGATAAACATGATCATCTCAGCGATGAACATTTTCCGCCGGCCATAATGATCGCTGAGCCCTCCTAGGGTTATCGCTCCAACCAGAATTCCAAACAATGTCGCCGATGTCACAAAGCCCATACTAAAGGCGGTCAAACCAAATTCTTTAGTAATTAAAGTGTGGGATACCCCAGTCATGAAGACGATCATTCCCTCGAAAAATTTACCAGCTGTCGCAAGCCACCAAATTCGCCACTGCATTGGCGTAAAAATATTCTGCGGAATCGAAGTTCCATCACACCAAACGGGAGTTTCGTCAATGTAATAGTCAGCCGAATGGTGTTCGCTGAACCGGGCATTTTCAGTCAATGACGGATTTGGAGTGCCATCGGGCTCATTTTTCTCCATAACTACTTCTTTAAATACCCCGGTGAATTATGGCGAACACTAGCATAAAGTGATGACAACTAAGTGATCGAAATATCAGCATTAAGAAAGGTTCGAAAGCATGGACTGTTACTACATTAGACTAAGGTGGTCGGTGATGCTTCTGTAGGTAAAGACATACCATAAGGCAGCTATTTATATCAGCCCTTGAAGTGTAGTAGTTCAGACTTGACCTGACAGTTACCGATTTTTCAGAAGGTGTTCTGCCAGGTCAAGTCTGAACTACTACAACTAATCATATAGTGGGCATACTATTATTCAGGTAATTAGTTAACTACGACAAACTACCAACATTAAGGGTTTTGAAACTTTACTAAAATTAAAGGTCGGCACGGTATGGCATCCAGACTGTTCAACTTTTCTTTTGCCTTCACTTCCGCAATTTACAGTTTCACAAGCATACACGGAAATACCATCAGTGAAATTCGTTCCCATATCAATGACAGTCTCATTTTGTCTTCTCCTGATATTAGCCATGGCGCTAAGACAAAAGAGGTTCTAATCAGAGCTATATATAGCTTTGGATGGCATACTTATTGAGCAAGCAACACGCTATTCTCCCACTAATAACAAGAATTCAATTATTCCAAGCAACTTGGGCTAGCTGTATCGAATATGTTACCAAACCAAGTATTACTGGAGAGGCAAGCATCAGGAGTCTCATCTACCAAATCACCTTCACCATTACTACCAGTCACCTGATTTCCAGAAATAATGTAGTTCATTGAGGGTGGATCCACTATATCAAAATCCATCATGATACCGCTATCTGAAGAATTCGATATCACATTCTGTATCACTAACCCATTAACACTTGGAGGCTCTATAATAATTCCAAAAATAGATCCATCAATGGTATTCTGAATAACCTGACTGAAACTACCCGCAATTACAATCCCTGCTATAGCATCACTATTACCACTTAGAGAGTTCCCTGAAATACGACTGAAATCCCCATTGAGTTGAAAACCAATGCTACCAGGGCCACCTGAAAGAAACATTGAGCCATTAATAGAATTGTTGTCACTCTCCACTATAAAACCCACCCCTGGACTATCAGAAATCAAACCTTGAACTGAATGAAATCCATCGCCTTCTAAAAAGACAGAAATTCCACAAGTGTCTATGGTACCTCCTACTAATACAGCTCCTAAACCTTCAAGAGAGATCCCTGCGCTATCACTATCTTCACAAGTAAGTACATAACCGTTCATGTCCAGGCTTCCGGAAGGCCCTTCTATTGTGACCTGTGTTTCAAGGTCACAGGAAATATCCTGACTGAGAATTTCTGCTGTCGTTATCGTATCTCCACACTGAACATCTGCCAGAGAGAAAATTGGCTTTGAAATAAAGATTGTTAATAATGCCAATGATGCACATACCTTCAGGTTCATCTTTTCCTCTAGAATAAATATTTGTCAAAGAGCTTTGATATACGAACAAGAATAACAGCCTATAAGAAATACTTTAAATGGCTCCGAAGACCAACAGAGGAGGATTTTAGTGAAGTGTTAAAGGCCTTCACTCCCTAACAGACTCCTTAAATTGCCAATGTGTACGCTAAAAATTCCTAGCCAAAAGAGTTCTCCGAAAAATTAAGCCAGGTGATGCGCCACTGAGAATCCCCGGGAAGAAAAAAGGCGCATCAGCTGACTAGTTTGATATAGAGCACGCTATTAAACAAAGTTCTTCACAAGCAGAAACCTACCCACCTCTACACATTGAGAGTAAAACTTATTGCAAGCCGAGCACGGTATTATTGTCCCCAAACTGGACGGCGGTGGCCAGATTACTAACCGTTGCCTGACTTAATCTCAACTGATTGGTATCACCATCCTGTATAGCCACTGCGGTATTAAAACTCTGTAGCTGTACTATCAAGGAATCATTAAGCAAACCACTTAACTGTAACGTTTCTCCAAAATTAAACTCATTGCTTTGCACAGTTTCCGCAGTATTAATCCCACCGCGCTGTTCAGTTAGCGCAGTATTAAAAGCACCAATCTGCTCATGTATCACCTCAAGGCTGGTACCCCTCTGCAGGATATAGCTGTCATGACCAAGATTCTCCTGAGTAGAATCAATAGAATTAGTATTCCCACTTTGAAGGGCAAACGAACTAGATCCCGAAGCAGAGTTTTGTGTAATCTCCAAACTCATAGAGTCACCTAACTGAATCCCTACAGCAGAATTATCTATTGCCGACCTTTGATTCATCTGGAAAGTTAAGCTTTCTCCAACTTGAAGCACGAACACCTCATTCTCGGAACTATTTTGAACACCGCCCTGATTGACGGTGCCTCCGTTAGCAACACCTAGCTGAGTAACCGTCGCTGAATTCCCAACTCCATTATTCTGCCCTATACTGACATCGTTACTTATCCCACCCTGAAAAACAAAAGTAGAGCTATCGTCGACATCACCCTGAACTGAAGTTGCCGTATTCCCCTCTCCAAACTGATACTGTACAGCTATTGAGTCAATTGCTGCCTCCAGCTGTTCCGCACTAGCGGATTGATTACTGCCAACCTGTCGCTGGATAATAGTACTGTTTTCAGCAAAAGGACCTTGAGTTGCAGAAGCCCCATTATTAACACCAATTTGTAGTTGAATAATGGTACTTCCATTTACACCAGGACCACTCTGATCAGCTTCTGCCGTATTACCTTCACCAATCTGTATGAGCTGATAGGTATTATCAGCTGCTATCCCTGCTGCACTGGAAATCGAAAACAGAACGCAGGCCATTAGAGAACTGTACTTCATGAGCGGTTACTCCCTTTCATCTGACAATATTGATTACTGAAGTCCTAAAACTGTGTTGTTGTCACCAAACTGGGAGGAATTAGCCAAATTCCCCACTGTAGCCTGACTCAAACGGGTAGAGTTCGTATCCCCAGCCTGTGTTGCAATAGCAGTATTGAATGCCTCCAGCTGCAAAACAAAAGCATTGTTACGAAATCCACTCAATTGCAGCATCTCTGATGTACTAAAATCTCCACTTTGAGCCAACTCAGCAAAATTTAAAGCTCCAAACTGCTGGACTAACCCAGCACTAAAATTACCTATTTGATCCTGCATGGCGTCTAGACCAATACCGTCCTGAACTCCAACACTTAAATTACCTATATTCTCTTGCCTAACTGCATAAGAGTTTGCGGTATTTTTTTGACTCACAAGTGAGGACGAACTCGCAGCTGCACTCTGAGCTACAAAAGAACGCAATTCATTACCCGACTGCACAACAAGAACACTATTGGCCACCCCTAAATTTTGATCAACATTCGAATCATTTCTAGACCCAAACTGAAAATTAACTACAGAATTCTCAAAACCAATATTTTGTGATACTCCACTTCTATTGGAATCGCCAATTATCGTTACTCTTATAGAGTCACTGACACTGCTATCCTGTGTTAAACTTGAGTTATTGCCGTCACCAATTAAAATTGCGCTAATATCTCCAGCTACCACGCCGGCTTGAGACGAACCAACATCGTTATTGGTACCAACTTGTGTAATAGCAATACTCGATTGTGCAGTACCCGTTTGACCGATATTTTCGGCACTATTGTTGTTCCCAATCTGTATAATGGTAATGGTGGACGATATAGCTGCGCTCTGGTTAGATTCGGTAGAGTTACTGGCACCCAGCTGTAACTGATAAATCTCACTAGACTCGGTAAACAACTGCTGCTCACCTGTCACCTCATTGTCATTACCAATCTGTATCTGGCTAATCAGGCTATTACTAACCGTTAAATCACCTTGCGCACCCGTTGCCATATTTCCCGATCCGACCTGTATCAGGTTATAGGTGTTTTCAGCAGCCACTGAAACCGTATTGGCCACAACAGCCAGAATTCCTACTAAAACAGGTTTCAATACAGTCATCATAATTCCCTTAAAAGATCAAACTCAGCTTAAAACCCTGAATCCAGACAACTTCCACAAGAAATGGAAGAGATAGATTTACTTAAGTTGCTTGAAATCAATAAAGTTATTGAAGTCCCAAAATAGTATTACCATCACCAAACTGTGCAGAGGTAGCAAAATTTCCTACTGTAGCCTGACTGAGACGTGTAGAGTTTGTATCACCGGTCTGTGTCGCACCGGCAGTATTAAATGCATCCAGCTGCACAACAACTGCATTATTGAGAATCCCGCTAAACTGCAAGATATCTGAAGTGCTAAAATCACCGCCCTGAGCAAGCTCAGCAAAGTTCAGTCCACCAAATTGCTGGATAAACCCCCTACTAAAGTTACCTATCTGATTCTGAATCCCTTCTAAGCTGGTTCCATTTTGGAATCCAATACTAACGTTACCCACATTTTCCTGACGACTTTCAAAAGAATTATTATTATTATTTTGATAGATGAATGAACGAGAACCATAAGCAGAAACCTGAAATGCCTGAGCATTTAGTGCATTTCCCGTTTGCACTGTAACCTCATTATTACCAGCCCCACCGTTCTGGGTAAGTGATAGAGTATTCATTGACCCAAACTGAAATCCACTTGCCGAACTGACCTGACCAGATTCCTGGGTAATTGTTATATTACTTGAATCACCTAAAGTTATTCCGCTGGCAGAAATATCCACACTGGAATTTTGTATCACATTAGCAGTATTACCATCACCAATGCTCACGATATTTATAATACTTCCTAAAGTGCTATCTTGAACAAGACCGTTGACATTACCGTCTCCTAGCTGTACGGAATCAATGATAGATAGTAAGACCCCATCTTGTGAAATACTTGAAATATTACTCGAACCAATCTGTGTAACTGTGACACTGGTTAAAACAGAAGCGCTTTGCTCAACTTCTGCAGTATTACCTTGACCCAACTGAACTACAACTATTTCGCTAGATTCGGTAAATGATTGCTGCTCTCCAGTAGTATTATTGTTATTCCCTATTTGCGTTTGGCTAATTAGACTATTGGTAACACTGGGATCGCTTTGCTCACCCATTGCTGTATTTCCTGACCCCACTTGAATGAGGTCATAGGTGTTATCGGCAGCTACAGAGGATATACTGACTATCACAAGTAACACACCTACCGAGAGAGGCTCAAATTTAGTCATCACTAAACCCTTTGGGAGGAAAAAAATCGTCTCATATTGTGAGTTTTAGACAGCCTCCCCATATAATAAGGGAGACTGGACCTCCTAATGAACTTAAATCAACAAGTTACTGAAGTCCCAATACCGTATTGTTATCACCATACTGGGCAGAACCTGCAAGGTTTCCGGCTGTTGTTTGGCTAAGCCTTGTAGAATTGCTGGCTCCTGTTTGAACAGCAGCCGCTGTATTAAATCCGCCAAACTGCAATATCAAAGATTCATTAAGTAAACCACTAAACTGGAGTGTTTCTGCAGTGTTAAACCCAACGGTCTGTATCGTTATAGCCGTGTTTATTCCACCAAACTGCTCCGTATACGCTGTACTAAATAGCCCCGTTTGCTCAGTTTCGGCTCCAAGGTTGGTTCCATTTTGAAAAATAAAACTATCATGTCCTAAACCTACCTGACTCGAAATCGCAATATTATTATTCCCACCTGCTTGAATCCCTACAGAATTAGATGCTGAGGCAAAATTCTGGCTAAGAGACATTGAGAGTAAGTTACCAGCCTGAAAACCTGTTGCAGTATTCATCGCACCAGCGTTCTGACTCATAAAAAAGCTGAGGTTTTCACCCGTCTGAACCATCACTCCCACATTACCAGATGCATCCGCCTGAGAGCCAAACCCATTATTATTAACCCCTACCTGGTTAATACTTATGGAATTATTAAAACTACTCGCTTGTTCAACGAACATGGTATTACTGGAACCCGCCTGGAAAATATCACTTACATCTCCCTCCGTATCAAACTGCTGGGAATTACCAGTATTACTTTCTCCATATTGAGCAACTGTAGAGGTCGTAGATATCGCACCTTCCTGCAGCACATCTGACATATTGGCGGTACCAACTTGTCGCTGGATAACTGTACTAGATATAGTCAAGCCTTCCTGTGTTACCTGAGCATTATTAGAATTGCCAATTTGTACCTGAATGACGGTACTGCCAACTACCGTTATCTCACTCTGATCCGCTGACGCGGTATTACCATTACCAATTTGGATAAGCTCATAAGTGTTATCAGCAGCCACTGAAAAAGCGCTAACCATCGCAGCTAAAATACCCACCGAAATAGGCTTAAACGAATTCATTACTAACTCCTTAAAGCAGCAGGCAATTAGGCTTGCCGCCGCTAATTTTTTGCAGAGCCAAAGAGCGTGACAGATATGCCCCTTATCACTTCAGCACTCGAACCTATCATTTACTGAGTCAACAGACCCACATTACCGTCCCCTACTTGAGTAGTAGACACAGTATTATTAGCGTTGGCTTGTGTAAGAGTGATCTGATTTGAGTTTCCTAGCTGGGAAGTGGAACTGGCATTAAAGCTAGCCAGCTGAGTGACCATTACAGAGTTTCCTGATCCCCCTAATTGCATAATATCTACACTATTAAAGGCACCTGCCTGATCGATTTCAGCAGTATTGGTGCTGCCATGCTGTTCCGTATAAACAACACTAAATTCCCCGCTTTGAGTAATATCTACACTGTTTGATTCGCCAAATTGCTGAGAGTATGCCTCGTTGTAGACACCAGTCTGAGAGTGCCAGGCATCCAGGCCTTCGCCTTCCTGGCGAATTTCACTGTAGTGCCCGATAGATTTTTGAAGAGTATTTGCGCTATTGCCTGTACCATCCTGAGTAACAATTGCAGTAGAGTCAAAGGCAAGAGTATGACTTATATTTAACGTATTGGAACTTCCATATTGCTCAGTGGTAATACTATTCCCTATACTTGCAGTTTGTGTCACTGCCGCACTCTGTGCACTACCTTCTTGATGCAAAGAGATAGAGTTTGCTGCTGAGCCAGTCTGCAATACATTCAGAACGTTAGTATCTCCCACCTGAACAATACCAATAAACTCATTCAGTGTATTTGTTTGAGTAAATGAGGCTTCATGATTATCCCCAATCTGCACTATCAAAATAGTACTTAACTCGGCAAACTCCTGCGCAGGTGTCGCTGAGTTATTATCACCAATTTGCTCTACGAGAATGCTTGAAAAAACTGAGCCGGCTTGGGTTGCCTCAATATAATTACTATCACCCACCTGTGATTGCTGAATCAAACTGAAGGAAGTAAATAGGTTCTGGGTTGCATTCACCTCATTATCATCACCCACCTGAACCTGGATAACCGTATCACCAACAGCAGAATTGTCACTTTGATCTGAGTTAGCGGTATTACCCGATCCTACCTGAAGAACATCATAGGTGTGGTCTGCGGCAAGAGCGGCAGTTCCAATCATTGAAAGTAAAACAGTTGCTGCAACAGGTCTGTACATGCTCATCTAATACTCCTTAAAGATGACAGGTCCAGCTCGAAAGCTTTTACGACAATTTTTTCAGGAAAGCAGCATCATTGAGTAAAACAAATATTGAGGTCGTGGCGCATTGCATGAGCCACTTAGGGGCGGGTGGTGACAGTTGAATGACTAGCTTCATAAGTCAAACTCATACTACTTCGCATACAAACAACAATATTGCGATACTTCTTGAGTGATAAAACGATGCTGAATACAGTATTGATAAGAAACAAAGGTTTTTCTATGAGAGATTAGTTGTATGCTAGTGGGAAGAAAGTATCCTGTTTACACAGGCGAGCAATCAGAGAGTGAGTATTTCTTACTAACAAATGAAGGAGCAGCCATACAATTCGACTACTCCATAGATTATTATTTACTCTAAACAACTCGGATCAGCCGTATCAAAAATATTTCCATACCATAAATTGGTAGACATACAAGCATCCGGATTTGAGTCAACTAAATCGCCATCCGGATTTCCTGTTGCTATATTTCCGGTAACCAAATAGTCACTTTGACCCCCTCCCTCCATTGATATTCCAGTCTGCCCATTATTTGTCACTATGTTTTGAACAACCAAGCCACCAGAAGAAGGGTCAATAACTATTCCCTCGCCATTATTGTTATCACAAATATTTTGAGCAACAAATGAGTTATCACCGTTAATCAATATCCCGCTAGAGGTTCCTCCTTGGTTATCTATAAGAAAATTACCAATTACTTGACTGTTAGAACCTTGAATTTCAATCCCTCGATTAAAGAAACCAGTAGCCGTAGAACCATTCACAATATTATTTTCGCTTATTAACCAAATACCGACGTCGATACCATCTTTCACAGTCATCGTTTGAATACTATGAAAGCCATCCCCTTCCACAAAAATACCTATTGCACAGCTATCCACCACTCCATTTGAAAGAACAGCCGCGTTGCCCAGGACGTCAATACCTCTAGAGGATCCACCGCCACACTCCAAGGTGAATCCATTCATATCTAAACTTCCAGTTGGCCCCTCAATCGTTAGCGCCGGCGTACCACTACAATTTAATAGATCTTCAGTGAGAATCTCTGCGCTTGTAATAGTATCTCCACACTCCACCGCAGCCACTGACACAAAGGGAAGAGCCAATATTGCTGACACCAGAAGCTTCACATCCATTAGTTTCATGAGCTAAACCTTTAAGTCTATAAAAACAACAATTAAAAAAAGTTCGCATCCGAAGATTTTACTTTTATCGGAGGCGAAGCATTTTTTAGTCTAGCTACGGTTATTAACTTAACGATAAGAATATTTTCTCATACCTTAAAGTTTGAAATTAAAACAAATTGGCACTGAATAATACTTTCGGCCTAGGGCCTAATAAAACCCAAGCACATCAAACGACGTAATGCCTTTATTTAAATTAGCGCCTTCTATTTAGCAAGTAGCGATGCAAAGCCTATTAGCTTTTAAACGCTCTCTGTCTACTCAGGACCAAAATCTAATAAAAAAGTAATGGGCAGGCTATTCAACTTATTCATAGGCGCATAAGCACAAGAATTAGAGTCAGCCTGTTTAGCAATACCTATAGAGGCATCAGGCATGAACTAAAGGTAAAATAATCATTCCAATAGTACCCATATATCATCAAAAAAGGGGCTCTGAATAGAGCCCCTTTTAATTATCCTGATGCCTGTGGATGGGTATCAGGTAAAGGATTTTGAATACTGCTCTCTACTGCGGGTTTCTCCACAAGTTCAGACCATACACTGTCCGCTTCGATTTTTGCCCGCCGCTTGCGAAGATGAATCAAGAGTAAAACAAATGATGCACCTATCAGTAGCGCAACAACGTCAACCGCCCATACCTGGGTAGCAGCCCCCAACAACTCACCTTTGATAAGTGAGCTAATTGGTATCAGGAAAATACTGGCAATACAGAAGGCAAGAAGCTGTCGAGCAGCAGCCATGGGACGACGTATAAATGCCCAGATCAGCGCAAATAAGAACCCTGTGTAATAAGCGGCTTTCTGCCAAAACTCAATATCCACCTGCGCATGGGGCAGCCATTTAACTGCCAGCATACTAGCGGCGACCCCCAAGATAGTGCCCAACCCAACCCCCACTGTGAGCTTTGCCATTACCACTGATGAGGTTGTTTGTACCGGCAGCGCCCCCTGCCCCCTGCGTTTTTTGCGCCGGCTTTCAATCCACAGTAGATTGCCGGTGAAGAAGATCAGTGCTCCCATAATGCCGAGAATGAAGTAGACCCAGCGCACGGCATTTCCACCAAAACTGCCAAAATGCAGGGAAAAAATGCTTAATACCGTGCCACTATAGCCATTGAAATTATTGGGCAGAATGCTGCTATAGGGAACTTCGCTCAAGTAAGGGTTGCCTAGCACATAAGCATACTCAGCACCTCGCACCACCTCACCATGCATGATTCCACCTACACGCATGCGCGGAGCGCGGGTATCCAGATTCAAATAGAGGATTTCCGCCATCTGGAATTTGGGCTCCCCCTTCTGAATCGCAGCTTCCAACTCTGTGACAGGCACCAACTCAGAGAAGCTCTTCACCTCTGCTGGCGCCGGGCGAGTGAACATGGGGGAATCACCGTAGACCGCCACGCGCAGGGCACCATAAAGCGGATCATGGAAGGCAAATACAAAGGCGGTAAAAGCAATAATCAGGTGAAACGGCAGAGAGGTGATACCCAGTACATTGTGAAAATCCAGCCAGTAGCGCTTGCGGTTCTTACCCTTTCTGAGTACCAATAAGTCCTTGAACCAAGTGGGCAGGAAAACAATCAACCCTGAAATCAATGCAACAAAATACAACGCCGCCACAACACCCAATACATAAGTACCAAAAGCATCGTGGCCCTCACCACCGGGAATACCGGCAGTGCGATGTAAATGATCGACAAATTCGCCAATGGCGGAAACCGTAAAACTTTGAGTGATCAGCTGCCCTTTTTCATCGAAGCTGGCATACCAGAGAGTATGGTCATGGGTTTCTTCATCCTCTATTTCCCAACTCACCGGTGCCGCCTGCAGACCCGCCAGTGGCAATTGGACGGTCATCTGTTTTGCCGCTTCCGGGTGTGCCTGCAGAACTTCGGAAATAAGGCTGTCATACTGATCGATAGAAATACTTGGCAGGGTGGTCTCAGGCTGCAGAGCCCATTGATTGAGGGGCCCTTTAAACATGGTCAGAGCGCCAGCGACAAAAGCGATATACAGAAACAAGCCCGCAAGAATACCGGTCCAGGTATGCACGCTTTTATAAGTTTTAATCAATTCAACGCGCATATTCTTAGACTCCGAATCTCGCTACCCACAACAGGGTAAACAGCACCAAATTTAGCCCCAGGTAGAGAGACAACATACGCCTGACACTAATGAACAGGTAAACCAGACTTACCAAAGTGAGCCAGACAGGTGTGATCAACCACATCACGAATTGACTTTTATCATCGACCACTACATCACCGGGGCCCCACAAAGCAATCAAACCAGCAACGGCAACTGCAATGGGCAATCCGAAGAAAACTGCACACAGGCTTTTTACCCACCAGTGGGGTTTGTAGCCTTCTAACCCTTTTTGAATTCGCTTCTTTTTCTTTGCCAAGACTTTGCCCGGCTTGTCCAATACACCGCTAAAAGGCAGCAGTCCCAGCGCTAACATAAAAGTGCTAAGAAGCGTAAAGGAAGCTGACGTTGCCGAAAAATTTTGGTGGAAAAGTGCCCAGGAAATGACAAGGAGCGCAAAACTGATGAGAAGAGCGGGGTAAAACTGGATTGGTCTCTGCTCACGCCACTGCTGATTGGGACAGCCTAAATAAAGGACAGAAGACGCAAGGAGACAACTCAATAGGCCGAGTCCCGTTAAAACTGAGGAATACATTTCTAGTTTCACTTAAGGGTTAGAAGCACTACCACTAAAGTGGTAGAAAATTGTTTGCCAGGCACTGATTAATCGGTGCAGCTAAGCCGTTGCCAGACCAAATAATAGTGAGAGTTTATTGCGGCAATTCCCTATTTGCAAATAAGAATGATTAGCATTATATTCGCTGCCGATCTTCCTTGTCGTCCTGACTTCTTTACCTTGCTAGGGATTACGCTATGTATAAACGCCACCTGCTCAGCAAAGCCGTTTCACTCACTATTCTTGCTTCGATTGGTGCGACTGCGATCGCCGCAGATGAGAAGAAAGAAGAGTATGCGCCGCAGGCAATGGAAAATGTCATTGTTATTGGCGAGAAAACAGAGCGCTCCCTCAAGGAAACCACGTCTTCGGTATCCGTGATTACCGAAGAAACCTTAAATAGCATGCAACACCTGAGCATTACCGATGCGGTGTCTAATATCTCTAACGTGGTGGTACTTTCCGGCGCTACTCCGGATATTCGCGGTGTGTCCGGTAACGGTTCAGCCACCGGCTTTAACTCCTTTACCGGTGGTGCCAAAGCCCGTGTCTCCACGTTAATTGATGGTGTCGCCGAGCCATTTGTTGCAGACCTCACGGGTGATTCCGGTATTTGGGATGTAGAACAAATTGAAGTATTTCGTGGACCCCAGTCCACCAGCAATGGCCGTAACAGCATTGCCGGCTCTGTATTTATCAAAACCAAAGATCCCAGCTTCGACTGGGAAGGTGCAGCTCGCGTAGGTTACCGCGACCAGGATGGCTACATCGATACTTCTGGCATGATTTCCGGCCCGATTGTTGATGATACCCTCGCCTTCCGCCTGACGGCCCAGCAACTCACCGGCGACACTATCAGTAATGCCCAAGAGTATGAGGGCAACCCCGCTGACTTCGACCTGAACACTCTGGAAACCGAGCGACTGAAAGGCAAGCTTCTGTGGACACCCACTGAAAAGTTAGAGGCATTATTTACTGTGTCCACTAACAGTGAAGAGGGAAATACCGGGCGTATGTACTACACCCTAACCGGTGTTGATGACTACGAAACATACTTCTATCGCGATATGGACACTGAATCCACAACTACCAGCGTTAAAGTGGATTACCAGATCAACGATTATATCTCTATTGAAGTCCTGGCAGCTTATATGGATTACCAGTGGGGCTTTGATTCCTATGAAGAAGAAGCCACCAGCCAACAGTATGTTCGTATGGACGAACAGAACACCACCATCGATGCAAAGTTAAACTTTGGTCTCACCAGTGACACCCTGCACGGCTTTATCGGCTTTGCACACTTCGAAAGAGAGCAAGACTTTAATAGCTCCAACAGCGTTACTTATTTTGGTGACGATGAAAGTACCTCCACCGCTATTTATGGTGAAGTTACCTATGCATTAACTGATAAATTAAATCTGATCAGTGGATTGCGTGTTGAAAATGAAGAGCAAAATCGTAATTTTAACTTCAATAATGGCTTCTTAATTGCAGGTTTGGATACTGATAAAACCATCACCCTCCCTAAACTCGCTTTGCAATACGACTTGACTGAGGACACTATTGTTTCTGCCAGTGCTCGTAAAGGCTACAACGCAGCAGGTGGTGCCCTAGATTTTAGCGCAAGTGACTATTACAACTACGACGAAGAAACCGTTAACACTTATGAGTTAGCAGTACGTAGCTCTTTGGCAAATGGCACCGTCAGCCTAAACGGTAACCTGTTTTTCAATGAATACTCCGGCTATCAGGCACTCAGCTCTACTCGCAAAATTGTTAATATGGATACAGTAGAGACCTATGGTGTTGAACTCGAAGCTATCGCAATGCTGACTCCGCAATGGGAATTACGTGCCGGACTCGGACTACTGGAGACTGAAATCACCGATGCCGGTGCTGATTATGCAGATGCTGACGGCAACGAACTCAATTCCGCGCCAAATGTCACCGCTAATCTAGGCACAAAATACTGGATTAGTGATGCGCTTAGCGTAGGTCTCTCCGCCAACTATGTAGGCGAGTACTACGGTGATTTCACCAATACTGAAGAGCGGGTTGCCGGCGATTACACTCTCGCCCGCCTGAATGTTAACTATGAAGGTGAAGATTGGAGCATCGCAGCCTATGTTAACAATGCCTTTAATGAAGAAGGATTTCTCACTATTGAACCGGCAGTAGAAGGTGGCCACTACCCAGATGGCTACGCAGCCATTGTTGAGCCACGCAATGTTGGTTTATCTGCTACCTACCGATTCTAATTAGCTCCTTTACCAACAGCTAAAAATCCGGCCCTGAATGAGTTTATCTCACACAGGGACCGGAATTCCGATATCGTCCTAAGCCTCGCCCTACTGCACAATTATTACCATATTGCTGTTTCCAATCTGGGAAACATTAGCATTTTGAAAATCGTTAACCTGGCTAACGGTAAACATATTTAAGTTACCCTGCTGTAATGCCGTGGCAACACCATTCGCTCCGCTTTGGATAGTCGAACCCATATTAGTCAAACCGATCTGAGTGGTACTTGCCAAATTAAAGCTGCCAGATTGAGCGTGGATAATAGTGTTAAATTCATTTTGCTGACTAATAGCACTGGTATTATTATTATCTGTTTGATTCACAGTAGCATTATTACTATTTCCCAACTGACTTAATGTGGAAGTGTTAGTGTCGGATACAAATTGCGACACGGTAGCCACATTCAAATTCCCTTGCTGGGCAGTTACCGCCGAGTTTGTCGTGCTGTTGGTTTGAACAACCGTACCGGTGTTGTTGTCACCCACTTGATTAATAACTGCTGTATCAGTAGTACTACTCGACTGTGTAACAGTGGCAAAGTTAACCAGATTGAACTGATTTATAGTTGCAACACTGGTTGTAGATGCCACCTGATTAATTACGCCAATATTAGTATTCCCATTTTGAGTAATAACGGCAGCCACAGTATCAGATGAATTTTGAGCAACAGTGGAAGTATTTAAATTCCCTGTTTGTATCTGATTAACTGTGCTTCCGGTATTTCCGTTTACCTGAGTGGCAGTGGCTGTATTAGTGTCTCCAGTCTGGGTTTGGCTGATAAAGTTAAATGTAACGGTTGGATCACTTTGATCTGCTGTCGCGTTATTACCTACTCCATTTTGGTTCTGAACCGCAACATTGTTGGAAGCAAAAACACCCTGACTTGCAACAGCAAGCAGGACCGCAGCCGCCAACGGGGCACACCTTTTCATATTTATCTCCTTAGAATATGAAATGTCGCTAAATTAAGATTCTTATACTGCATCAACACACAAAATTAATTAGCACCATATGCAACAACATTAAGAGAAAGCAATTTACGATCAGCTGCGCTTAATTTTGCTAAAACAAATACCGGAACTTCAGCATTTATGCTTATAAACTCTTGCTTCTCAAGGACTCAATCCCCAGCTTCCTTCAGGAATCTATGCTTGATGCTGTGTTGAGTCTTATCTCCGATGGCACTTTCAGCAATAGGAGAATAGTGCGGAAAATATAGGAAGAAAGTTCCCCCCCTATTTAGGAAAACAGCCATACTGTAGGCGAATCCATTATTTTTAACGCCATCACTACACACATACAACGAAACCTCTCAAACACACCCTCTCTTAATATCAACCAGGCCACAAACCACTCTAGAAAATCACGCCCTCACTAATTGACACGCCACCAAAGAACAATTATGGAAACACTACGCATATTTGAACCGAAAAGCCAACCTTTAAACTCATCTATAAAACACCAAATAATAAAAATCCAACTCCTCCAGCACATATCCCATCAACATAGTTAATCAATAGGAATTATTCTCCATAAATATGAGAACAACTTCCTATTGTCATCAACCAAACAAAGACCAAAATTCGAGATATTTACACCCTATCAACCACTTCAAATATCAGACAATCACAATAGGAATATATCAATGAAGGCGATTTTAAATATTAAAACATCAATAATCGCAGCAGCAGGTTGTTGTTTAATGAGCGCATCGGGTATAGCCTTATCCGTAAGTTGTGGAGACACGATCTCTACTCCCGAAGTATTAGATACAGATATATCTAACTGCGCAGCCTCACCAGCCATCACAATAATGGGCCCTACCGGTAGTCTCGATCTCAATGGATTTTCATTATCCTGTGATGGCCTGGCTGGCACAGGAATTCTACTGGAAGGAACTACAGCTGTACTTATTAATAGCCAAGCATCCAGTGGCATCATTACATCATGTGATATAGGCGTATCTGTAGAAGGCAGCGGCCTTCACAATGTCATCGGCGTTACAACGCAAGAAAATGGATCTTTGGGAATGTCAGTCAGTAGCAGTCGCAATATTGTCAGCGGCTCAATCAATGACTTTAATTTTGGTAATGGCATTATCGTTCTCGGCGACTGGAATAGTTTTTTTGAAGTAAGCGCCACCAGCAATGGGGAAGGTGGCATTATTATCTCAGGAGATAACAATCAAGTTTTCCAAAGCACCGCCAGAAATAATACTTTTTCTGGAATAGCAATCCAAGATGCAAACTACACCAACATTATACTAAACACTACATCAAGTAATAATGAATACGGTATTTCAGTAAGTAATTTTGGGCAAGTAGGGAATTTCGTAACAGGAAATACTGCTGAATCTAATGATATAGATGACCTGTTTGATGATAATACTCCTGCCTGTGTAGGAACCACATGGTACGGTAATATTTTCAGCTCATCAAATGACGCCTGCATTAACTAGCTTAAAAATAATTGCGGGATTCAAGGCATTAAACTTCTAGCTTTTGAATCCCGCATAAAAACAATTAACGCTTATCTATGCCTTACTTCTGAGAATATCCCTCTATAACTGAACCAGCCTAGCAAACCAAACTCTCCTCTCACTACATCAATCCACACTGGCCAACTGGATATCCCTCAGGAATAAATATGAAAACGAAAATCTAAAGGGAGATCAGGCTTTCAGCAATTACACTAGCTGCAGTATCCGTAATACTGTGGCGACACCATTAAACTGCCTGCAAGCCTATCAACTTATCGTAAAACGCTATTAGTTTGACGTTACACAATCTCCGGAGGTAGTAGCGTCAGGTGAATTCCCAACCCAGCTATTTAAACAGGGTGAACTATTATTATCTTGCAGATCAAAATCTATATTGCTGAAAACAGTATTCCCAACAATCACATTGCCAGACTGCCCCAAAAGTTCCAGTAAGATTCCAGCGGTATTCGCCCCTCCAATCCCACTCATTGAGACGGTATTTTGGGCAACCGTATTACCATCTGCTTTACCAATTAAGATACCATTTAATGTGCTTCGACTGATCTCATTGCTTACAATAAGATTGTTATTACCCTCTAACTGAATACCATTCTCTAAATTATCTAGGATCGAGCTAGAAGACACATTATTATTATCACCAGCTATAAATATGCCGGTGCCACTGTTTTTAAATATTCCTGACTGAATAACAGAGTTAAAACTACTATTAACAGCGATCCCTGATATATCTGTTCCATCTACTCTGATTGCCTGTATATTGTGGGCTCCAGTTCCATCCAACGATATTCCGATGTCACATAGTGTTACCACACCATTTGATAGGAAAGCCGCAACACCGTCAATCTGGATACCAACAGCAGAGCCATCGCACCTAAGGGTGTACTCTGCCATGTCTAGGCTACCCGTAGGCCCCATTATCGTTAGTGCGGGTTCTGTTGAGCACACAAGATCCTGATCAAGTACTTCAGGACTAGTAATTGTGTCACCACAATCAACCGCAAAGGCGGAACTACCTAAAGCAAAGTATAAAATACCAGGTATCACAAAGTGCCTAGCGGATCCCCTAAATTCATACACCATACAATCCTCCTTGAATCACCTTAACAATCATATCCCTCAGCCAACCAAAAGGCTGGGCTATCTCACGCAGACAAAATAACTATAGAATATATCCCTTGTAGACTTAGCTAACCTCACCAGCAAAAAATCACACACAATAATAAAACCTATGGGAAATAGAGATAGACGTAAGGCACCTTAAAAAGACTTGCGGCACGTCTCATGAAATTTTTGTAGAGTAAAGACATTAACTCTAGAGATCTGAAGGCAAATAATGAACTGCCTTCAGATCCAAATTTGCAACTAAATTAATGTTACTGTGATGTCACACATTCACCAGAGGTAGTCGCATCAGGAGAATTTCCTATCCAGTTATTCTCACAGGGTGCAGAGTTGTCATCTTGCAAGTCAAAATCCACATTGCCAGAGACAGTATTGCCTACGATATTGTTTCCAGTCTGGCCAAATAGCTCCATTAAGATTCCTGCAGTATTTGACCCTTGAGTGCCATTATTCTCCACCGTATTCTGGCTGATAAGACAGCTACTGGCGTTATTAATTTGTATTCCAGTTAAAGTATTATCCGATACTGTATTTGACGATATTATTGAACTGCTACCATCTACCTGTATACCCGTTATTTCATTTCGACTTATGTCATTAGAAAACAGATTATTTGTTCCCCCCGCGATTATAATACCTGTACCTGCATTATCCGATATATTTGATATGGTTAGCGTATTATTACTACTAACAAACTCAATACCAGAAGAAGTATTACCAGAGGTGTTCAGGCCGAACAAATTATGAATACCGGAACCTTCTACAGAAATACCTGTATTGCAATTAGATACAAACCCATCCTGTAACACCCCGCCCGATATTATGGCCGCAAAACCATCGACCAAAATTCCCACTGTAGTTCCATCACAACTCAGCGTATAACCATTCAAATCCAGATATCCGGTCGGCCCAGTTACAGTCAAAGCCGGGGTAACATTGCAGAGCAAATCTTGATCCAGTATTACCGGACTGGTTATGGTGTCTCCGCACTCAACAGCACCATTTGCTAGTGAACACAAAGATGCAGACAATAAAGAAGCCGCCAAAGAAGTTATCAATGCCTTGCTTATCACAGATCGAGATATAAAGCTCACGAGAGTCCTCCCAAATAAAGCTCAAATACAGAAAAGATATGTCATGCTGATTTTGAGTCAAAAACTGGTAACAGCCATGGGAAATTTGTCCACAAAATTTAGTAAAATAGTTTAAGCGGGGAATGGAGCATATTGATATACAAGCTACAGGAATATAAATTGTAAAAGATAACACCACTACCGAAGCCACCATAGTGGCACTATCTTTTTATATCCGTATATTTCAATCCAGGCAGCTAGGATCTACAGTATCAAAAGTATTATTTCGCCATAAATTTGTACCATTGCAGGGATCACTGTTTAAATCTTGCGCATCGAAATCTTCATTGAGAATCCCCACATTTAAAATGATCAAATTATATTGCTGATCAAAATCATTCATTAAGATTCCTGCCGTTCCCGCACCTGAAGTGCCATTATTTTCCGATGCATTTTCAACGATCCAGCTATTACTGGAATCATTAATCTCTATTCCTGAGCCCATATTCTCAAAACAGAAATTCTCTGTTATATATGACCGATCACCATCTATCTGGATACCACTCAGGGTATTTTCCTCAAAAGTATTCTGGAAGACATTATTTCTCTCCCCACTAACAATCAGTCCAACCCCTGTATTTTCCTGAGCGGTACAGGCTGTCATATAGTTGCTATTGCTCACTAACTGAAATCCAGCGCTGGCATTTGCCGTGGTCGATACCGCTTGAATATTATGGAATCCATCTCCATTCGCTAAAACACCCACCTCACAATCTGCAACCTGCCCTCCTCGAAGTAGCGCAGCACGCCCCTCTAACAGAACTCCAACTTCACTACCATCACATTGAACCTCGTACCCGGTCATATTCAGGCGTCCATCAGGGCCTATCACAGTTAAAGCAGGGCTGACATCACAAGTGAGATCCTCATCCAAAGTAACAGATGTGGTAATCGTATCCCCACATTCAACATCATCCGCAATCACTGGCTTGGAAATGGAAATGTTGGATATCCCGATCATTGAGACAATGGCGATTTTATAGAGACTTGAACGAGGGAGTTTCATCAAATTTTTCCTTAGCGCTGTGTTCGTTATTCATAGTCCAGGGTCATGCCTAGGTGATTTTGATCCAGCATTAAGAAAGAACCATGAGAAATTATTCCTAATAAAATGGGAATTTAGTTTGGGTTTTATGTTTAATATGCGCCAATACGGCTACGATTTTATGGATTTTATTAAAGAAAGGAGAGTTAGGGAGATGGCCAAATGATGGAGTAGGCGTCGCCCCTGCTCCATCATTTAGCGGATAAGAATTTAGGCTTTTGGCCGAACGGCTTTGATATCCTGATCTGCAGCCCAGTTAAGAACGTCTTCCCGACGCAGCGCCGTTGCCATCAGGTCCGGGAATTGATCCGGTGTACAGGCAAAAACCGGAGAGCCTATCGCAGCAAACTCTTCCGCCAGTGACTGGTCATAAGATGGACGCCCATCATCACTGAGTGCCAGTAAGGTAATCACATTTACATCCTGGCGAACAAGGTTAGCAACCCGTGCTTTTAACTCCTCTTCATTCCCCCCTTCATACAGGTCGGTAATCAGGATTAAATGCGTCTTGCCAGGCCGCTCAATTTTATCCTCACAATAAGCCACCGCCTGGTTAATGTCTGTGCCACCGCCCAGTTGCACGCCAAACAAAACACTGACCGGGTCTTCCAAGTCCTCAGTAAGATCTACTATTGCGGTATCAAAGCAGACCAGTTTGGTTTTCACTGCCGGTATTGAAGCCATTACTGCTGCAAAGATTGAACTGTACACCACCGATGTCGCCATGGAGCCGGACTGGTCGACACATAGAATGACTTCATCCAGGTCCGCAAGCCGGCGACTTTGCCGCATAAAACCAATCAACTTCTCAGGCACCACTGTGTGGTAGTCATGTTGGTAGTGCCTGAGATTTTGCTGAATAGTTCTGTGCCAATCGATATCAGCAAAGCGCGGCCTGAAACTACGTTTTGATTTATTGACAGCTCCCCTAACCGCTTCTGTGGTCTTTCGCTCCAAGCGCTCCATCAGCTCGTCGACCACTTTCTTGATGACCTGGCGAGCAGTCTCAATAGTCTTTTCAGGCATCACAGAACGCAGACTAACCAAGTCTGCGACCAGGTGAACATCCGCTTCAATCGCTGACAAAAACTCAGGCTCCATGAGCATCTGCTTGAGGCCAAGGCGTTCAAACGCATCGCGCTGGACAACTTGTACTACAGAAGTCGGAAAGAACTCGCGGATATCGCCCAGCCAACGGGATACTTGCGGAGACGAGCGGGACAACCCGCCTCGACCTTTTTTACCAGACTCTGAGTCCCCGCTGCCATAAAGCGCACTTAACGCTTGGGACAAACGCATATCCCGCTCAGAAAGCCCGGACTCACCTTCATCAGCCCCTAGCACCAAGCGCCAACGGCGTTCCTTTTGCTGGTCTTTATCGACCGTTATCTCATCGGGTTGTTGCTCTTCAGACACTTCGTTTACTGCGCCCATGTCTTGTCCTTGTGGATTAATTTGCCGATACGCAATAGATGCTCTGACCACAGCGGCAAAACTTCGGGATTAATGGCTTTGGATACCGAGGGATTAGACCGGGCACCGAGTACCAGCTCCATCATGCGCCGACGCTCCATCGCATCGAGACTGGAAAATACGCGTCTGAACAAAGGCAAATACTCAATAAATACTTCTTCGTCCAGATGCAGCAACCAGCGCTGTACCGCTCCCATCAATACCGGGTCGTACAGCAGGCGCTCAACCGCTTCAGCAAAAAAACCCTCGAAAAATCGTGCTGCATCGGCGGCAGCTACCGCTGGAGACAGTGATTTTTCCAGTAATTGCTGTAACCGATGCCCATCAATTCTCTCGGCCTGATACAAAAGACGCGCACAAAGGCCGCTAACTTGCAAACTGGAAAGAGAGCTGTCTACCAGTTGCTCGAAGGCTTGCCACCAGTCCTCCATAACTTCATCACCCAGCTCTGCCAATTGCAGTGCCTGGTGAGCGCTGTGAATACTGTTTCGCAGCCGTAGGGACTCTTCATCGTTAAGATTGCGACAGGCGTACGGCAGGGCCAGGGCAGATTGCATGGCTAATCGTTCTACCAGGCCGGCAACTTGCTCCAACGCTAATTCTCGCGCGGTACCATAGCGCTGAACCTGGATTAACGCCGGCAGGCTGTCGAGAAGCTCGATACCGTCACTGGCCAGAGCCGCTCTCTCGGCCAATCGCTTCAGGCCCGATTCAGAAGCCCGGTGCAACTGAGATTCGAGGGACAGCAAAACCACTTCTGCTAATTTGCCCAAATGACTCTCAGCGGTGATCGCCTCGATAAGTTTATTGTTAGCCGCTTGCTCAATGGTGGAACCGTAAACTAAGTTTTCCACCAACTTAACCGCATACTCCGGCTGCCAGCTGAGCACCCAGTTTTCCCGGAAAGTACCGCGACTTTTTCCGGTATGGGAGGGTTTACCCCAAGGCACTTCCAGCACAGCAAGACGGTGCAGTAACGTAGATTTATTCAGGCCGATATCACTGCGTAAATCCAGGGAAACTTCTTTATCCAGAGCGGTGGGCTTTAGCTTGGTCTTTTTCTGCCAGCGCTGTAGATCCTCCAGCAGGGGCACCAGTGGAGCATCCTCGGGGATAGCCCCAACTTGCTCACCCAGAAGCAACTCTCTCTCTACCTGCTGCCAAATAAGGCGCTCGCCAAAACAGAGGCAGGCCACAGCGGCTTCAATAATTTCTTCAAACCCAGGAGCTGGACGATTTCTTACGGCTGCCAAACTGCGGCTCAGACGCACGGCTTCAATAACCGAGGCCGTGGAGACCACTTGTCCACTTTCGCGCAATGCGCGCACCAGCCGCCCAAACCAAAGCTCCAGCCACTGCTCGCCGGTGCCCTCGCGCCAAATATGCTGATACCACATAGGTGCAGCAACCCCAGCCCCGTAACCGGAAGCCATCGCCAATCGCGGTGATGTCCAGGGAATCCAGGTGGTTTTCACTTTGCTCTTGGGCAATTTTGCCGGCAGCAGTTTAATCAGTGCGCGGTCATCTTTTGCTGTGTGCTTTTCACGAAATGCCGGTAAGTGCCAGGCCCCGCAGACTACAGCGACCTCACCTTCCACCCCTTTCTTTTCTTTGGCAATTTCCAGGCGCATATAGGCTTCGCGCAGTAAATCCCTTTGCGACAACGGCGTAGTTTCAGTTATTTCTCCACGCAGCGCGGTCATCGCCGACTCTACCCGGGAAAATATCTCCGCACTGTCATCGTTATTCTGCTCGATCAGGTCATTCCACCAGGCCTCACCATCTTCATAGCCCGCCAGCTTCGCCAAAAGGCCGATAGGATCAGAGGTATCAGATGGTGGCTCTGGCTCGCCTGCCACCGCAGGGGAATCAGACTCTCCGCCGTTTTGCTCCGCTTCAGGGTCCTGGGCTTCAGATTGGAGTAACTGCGCCAGCTGGATATTAATGGGCAGATCAATGAATTTAACTTCTACCCCCTGTTGTACAGCCCATAGGCAGGCCTGGTACTCAGGGGAGTATTCCACAAACGGGTAGTAAAGGCTGGAGCCGGGCGACTCTGCGGCATAGCCGAGTAGCGCTACCGGCGGCTGCATCTGTGCGCTAGCCAGCAGAGGCAGTAATTCACTGCAATCAGCGGGGCCCTCTATCAATACTTTTTTTGGTTTCAGCTGATCCAACGCGGCGACAAGTCGCCGCGCAGAACCGGGCCCGTGGTGCCGAATACCAAAATAATGACAATCCACCTTGGACACGGGATATCCCTTACAGTACTTCGTTCATGGTGTGGTAGTAACCGGCAAAGTCACGGCGCTTTTTCAGGACCGTTTCCAAATACTCCTCCAATACAGCTTTATCCTGCACTGGATCTTTGACAATGGCGCCGACCAAATTACTGGAAAGCTCTTCTGCACTGAATTTACCATCGCCAAACCAGTTCGCCTGGCTCAATCCACCCACCATTACCGCAATTGCCTCAGCCGTAGACAAGTTACCGGACGGTGTTTTCAGGGTTATTTTTCCATCCAGTGTTTCACCGCCGCGCAGCTCGCGGAAAATGGTCACTATCTTCTCGATCTCTTCGCCGGCATTTGCCGGCACTGGCAACTCCAGGCTCTCACCCATTTCTGCCACGCGGCGAGAAATAATACTGACCTCCTCATTCATATCATCGGGCAGCGGCAATACCACAACATTGAAACGTCGTTTTAGTGCAGAGGATAATTCATTAACACCCTTATCGCGGTTATTGGCTGTTGCAATCACATTAAAACCGCGCTGCGCATAAACAGCATCATTCAGCTCGGGGATCGGCAACATTTTCTCTGACAGCACGGTAATCAATGTATCCTGAACATCAGAACCCATACGAGTCAGCTCTTCCAAACGACACAAGGTACCCTGTTCCATAGCGCGATATAAAGGCGTTGGCACCAGGGCTTCTTTGCTGGGGCCCTTTGCCAGTAGCTGAGCGTAGTTCCAGCCATAGCGAATCTGGTTTTCGTCAGTGCCCGCCGTACACTGGATCACACGGGTACTATTGCCACAGATCGCCGCAGACAGGTGTTCAGACACCCAGGACTTTGCCGTACCCGGCACACCGAGTAACAGCAGTGCACGATCGGTGGCGAGGGTGGCAACGGCAGTTTCAATCAAGCGCCGATTGCCAATATATTTTGCACTGATCTCAGCACCTTCAGTCGTTGTGCCGCCCATCAAGTACTTCACGACTGCCTGCGGAGATAGACTCCAATTCTCTGGTTTTTTTCCGGTGTCTTCTGCTTTTAAGGCATCCAGTTCTGATTGATAGGTAATTTCAGCGGGTTGACGAAGTACGTCACTCATGGGGAATCCTTTTGTTTTACCTGCCCGGAAATTCACTGCTTATTTTATGAGTTTTGTCGGGCAACGATCGGTCTTAAAATTAAATCTGTGTTGGGTGTATGGACTAAAGCCCATCCACGCCGGCAAGCTCGCTATTAAATCGAAGACAGTCAGTTGCGGGGTCTGCCCGTAGCACACCCTGCTCAAAAAGCGCTTCCAGTAACTGCCGTGCCGTCTCTCTGGGTAACATCAAGCCCAATGCGGTCAACTCCCGCTGGAGATAAATAGACTGCAAATAACCGCTCTCACTTAATTCCTCGACAACGAGCTTTAACAGCGCCTTCCAGGGTGACGTTTTTTTCAAATCATCCCAGGAAAGCTCCGTTAACGGTTCGGGCAAAAACTTGAGTAGATCCTGAAAATCAACCTTGGCCTTTTTATTACGCAAAAGTCCAAACATCAATTCGGCACGGCGGGACTGTTCCAGGCGCGGCAATGAACTGTGTAAGAGAGACATACCGGCCTCACCGGTATCCAGGTAGCTCTCAATATTGGTGACCAGCAGGGCAATAGCCTTATCTGGCAAAGTATTTACCGCATTGGTAACAAAACTGTGGTTGTCATAATCGCGATTTTTATCGAGCTGCCAAGCCCCAGCTAAGTCAGCCACGCTGATATCCAGTGCTTCCGCAAGGCTTTGCAGAGATACCTTCTGCAAAAATTCCGAGCGAATGGCTTGCTGTTTTTTGCTCTTGAGCTTACGGGGCAATAGTTGCAACTGCTTCTTTACCAAGCCCACTTTTTTTAATTCGTAAAACTCAGCCAATTCCTGCGCAGAAGACTCTTCCTGAGTATTAGATTCAAGTTCCGATGACAATCCCAATCGGGATAAAAATTGGCTGGCAAGACGCGCCACCTTTTGTGAACGATCTTTAAGCAGGGACTGTAAATATTCCCCATCGGACTCACTCAGCCGGATAGCAAGAACTCGCACCATCCTTAAACGTTTATCAGCGGGTTCGCGCCCGGCGCAGGTCTGGATCAAATTCAAAGCGGCGGCGGGGTTACTGAAGCGCAACTCCCTGAGCTTTGCCAGGCGACCGGAGGGATACCAATCATCCCAGTTTTCCTCAGTTAACGCTTCAGAATCATCAATACTACCTCGCTCATTCGCGGCCCATTGTGACCAGGGTAAATAGACTTCCGGCAAGCCTTCATCATTACTTGAGGGAAGCCAGTCCGCAGGATGGGCAATAAATCCCCGCTGTAACAGCAACTTCAGGAGCAATCCGGTTTGCTCCATAGAGCGGGACTGAACGCTTTCAGTGACACGACGAAAATGGGCCCGCATTGGGTAGGGAAGCACGGGCTTATTCAACTCGGGCAACAAGGGAAATTCGCGTAATTCTGCTGGAGCCTGGGGCTGGTAGAGTGCGCTTTGATGCTGGCTGAGAAGCGCTACCGCCGCTGATGCCAAGCGCTCCTCTTCCAGGCCTTCAAACAATGGACGCCAGGACTCAGGTAAGGCGTCGAGCTCTACGGGCAAATCACTGCCCACCATCCAACGCTGCTGTAGGCGCTCTACCAATAACTGCTCTTCCTGGATTTTCTCAGGCGTTAGCATGCGATTGTCCCCCACTCATCTGTCCGCGCGCTGTGCAGTTCAGCACTGCTTCCATCCCACAAAATAAACGCAGCCTGTAATTTTGAACCCAGTAATAGAGAGGGAATCTGTTCATTGTTGAGCGGTAGCGTTTGCTGCCCAGTCGAGCAGCGCCACCAATAATTGCCGTTGGCACAGCGCAGTAGACGCCCCCCTTCAAGAAGGTGCGGTACCTGCTCTATCCAGGGTTGCTGAGACAACTGCTTTTGGTAGTGGGAGAACACGCTCTCTTGCTGGGCTGGCCATCTCTGATTCACACCATCCTGCACCACTTTAAACTCCACAGGGAAAGCTCTCAGAGGCATGCGACCGGGATAATAAACCAACTCCCCTTCTACACTGGCGCCGATACCAATGCCCACCTCCCTGCGCCCCGCAGAAGCCGGATAGTGATCCAACAACAGGGCAAATACTGGGGTGTCACTATCAAGCTTGAGCAACCAGGAAGCGTGGCTCACCAAACCATCGCGGCGGGTGCTCACTTTCTCTCCTACATTCTGCCAAATGCCCCTTTGTCGGGGGCTGGCTGGGTTTTCCAAGACCTGGTCACGGTTCTCGGCAACGGCAATAGCTCTGCGAGTATCCACATCTTCCTCATCGGTGAGCCAAGCACTGCTGAGCAACATCAATTGCCCCAGCTCCTTGAATACCACTTCCGCCTGTTTCTGTGGTGCAAGCCCCAGGGCCTTGGCTGGAAGCTCATCAACCCTGGATGCCAGGCCGGCGGCTTTGGCGTCTACCAAGCGCGCAGAGATATAGCGGCAGCGCTGGCGAAGTTCCTTGAGAAATCCCACCATGCCAGTACGCAATTGATCCTCAACCCACTGTTGGAATTCACCTAGCCCGGTGGCGATACTCTTGTTGGTTTTAGCGCGCGTCTGTGCTGCCCGCTTAGCCCTGGCCGCTTCCTTTTTTTCCTGTGCCTCTTTACTTTCCGAGGTTTCCTCAGAAATACCGTGAATGTTCTTATTGGTAGAAGCTTTTGTCTCAGCTTGGGCTTCAGGCTTACTCTTACGCCGCCGCCCCAACCACTCCACTACCCACTCCGGTGTTTCAGCCTCAATAAAGTCATCCGGGCCGTCGGCGAATTGCCACAAAAGGGCTAGAACATGCTTGCAGGGAAACTTACGTGAGGGGCAGGTACACTTGTAACCGTGATCTACTGTATCTGCCATGGTGTAATAGGGATTGGCCCCCGATCCTTGGCATTGCCCCCATATACAATTTACAGAAGCCGCTTTACCGCGCAAAGGCCATTTAGCCGGCTTCAACAGTTTTTTGGCTGCGTTTAAAGAAGCCTGGTCTGGGGCCAGTTCTTGTACAACCTCTAGGGAAATATTCATCTCTTGCCTTATACAGCTCAATACTGTACATAAATACAGCAATCGTATCTATGTAGCTATAGTGGCGCATAAAGTATCACGCAGCCCACAGAGATTAAAATCTAATTTCTCAAATTTTGATTTTGCCGTCACTCTTGTTGATTTAAGACAAAAAGTACACTCGGCGAGCATTTATTTGGCACGATCGAACAAGCTCTAAAGAAACAAGGAGTTCTCTCCTGCCAGCATTAGAGGGATTTCGCCTAGCCTCTCTAAATAAGTTACCATTTTCAGGAACTGGCTATATTGGCACCAATTCCAGCCAAACCTAATCGCAACAAGATATCCTTCTCTATACGATTAGGTCCATTGGATATCAACGGCCAGTGAAAAATGCAATTAAACTAAATACGATATTTGCTGTCATTAGCACATGCTTTAGCATGTCTAGCTTCTCTCAGAGAATTGCCAAACTTATTGAAAAATCTGAAAGCTTTCCTTTCAATGAGACAATAACCCAAGAACAAATTAAAGACTTAGGGTTTAAAAAAGGCAGCTATGATATAGAAAAAAGCAAAGAATACATCAGGTATTATCACGCTCCTGCTTCATCTAAAGACGGCATTCATTACTCAGTCAAATATGACACCGACGGCAAAGAAAGCACCGTTAAACTTGATTTACCAAAAGATGCACTGAAAGAAAAATATTCTGGAACAGTGATTTTATTACATGGATTCCGATCATCAAAAGAGTTCATGTTATTTTCTGCTCAATACTTTCGCTTTCTTGGATTTCAAGTTGTAGCTCCGGACCTCCTTGGTCACGGGGAATCGAATAGCACCAAAAAATATGGTGTAGGAGATAGTGAAATCATCAATAAACTTATTGATGCACTAATCAGTAAAGGGGACATCAAGGACAAGCCCTTATATATCGTAGGAAACTCTATGGGAGCCTTAACGGCTCTCTATATCTCAGCCATGAGATCTGACTTAAATGGAATTATTTTACTTGCCCCAATGGTCCCTTTTGATCAAGCCGTGTATAACTACGGTAGGCTCAATCATCCCATACTTAGCCGGGTTATACCCGAAAATAAAATTCGAAAAGGAGCAAATCTGGCTCTGGAGCAGTCTGGTATTGAACCGAGTGATACCAATATACTTCCCCTTCTCTATTCTTCCAAGCTCCCCATACTGCTAATATCCTCCCCCTCGGATCTAATTGCACCCTATGGTAATTATATAGCTTTAGATCAATCAAATATTAATTTGGTGAAAATTCCCAATAGAAGCCACCCAAGCATATCGACCATTGGAAATATTGAACACGAAGCAATTATCAGCTGGCTTAATAAACTGTAAGATATTTACGCGATCCAAGAATTTCTCAGCTTTAAGGATAAATCACAAAGTCACCCTTAAATAAGCGCATAGATTTATCAAATCTAATTGATCATCTGCCTCGGTGAAAACATAATGATAGCCATACCCAGCATTGCTACAGCGGCACCACTCACATCCCAAACAGTGGGTTTAACACCGTTAACCAGCCATAACCACATTATTGAGGAAAAAATATAAATTCCCCCATAGGCGGCATACACCCGGCCCGCTGGAGCCGGATGCAACGTCAATAACCAAGCAAATATCGCCAAACTTATACCGCCAGGTACTAGAAGCCAAATACTCTTGTCCTGCTTTAACCACAAGTAAGCCGTGTAGCAGCCTATTATCTCTGCAAGCGCCGTAGCCAGGAACAAAGCTATAGTTTTTATTTCAAACAGTAGCATGAACGTCTAGGTGTTTAGCTATTTACCGGACAAACATTTTCAAGACGCATTGTGAAGGCTCTTTTCATATATGAAAATTGTTCAATGGTCTCCATATGCTTACTCAGGGAGTTTCTTGCACGTGTGAATTTTCTCTTTTCCGCTGCATTCATTCCCTCGTTAAACATATATAAGCTTTGCAGTGGTGCCATGGCAGTTTTCTCTGTGCGATAAAAAACATCATCAGACATCGCCAAATCAACTTTATCCCGTATGGAGCCATCCGGCATAATTTGTACCGATACGCTGGGAACGTAATTCGCAATAGGGCCGTCAAAGTTAAGAACGGTGGATTCCTTCTCACTCAACTTCTTCGCCACATAAACCTTAAGCTTGTTATTGCGCACTTCCAATTTTACAAACGGTTTAATAATTTTAAACTTCTCCTTATCCTCCTCAAATAGTTTCACGGATGCTTCAAGCATTACCAGGCTTTGAGTATTGATAAAGCGTTCATATTCTTCCAAGTGGCACGATGCCTGTACCCCACTACTCAACAAGAAACATAGACTAAAGGCTAATCTTTTCATTGATCTAAATATTATCCTTAATATTTGATAAATTGATCGCCTCAAACATCAACTGGCGCACTGGTTAACCCAGCACAGTTTAGACCTCATTGGCATCACTATTAGCCAGTGATTGCGCTTGAAACTTTCTTACGATAAAAAATACGTACCCTGCTTCTTTTTCCGATTAATTTACGCCACTAATAGTAAAAAAGGTGAAGCTGGTTCAGCTTCACCTAACGGGTTTAGTCACTAAAGAAATCCTGATCTCTACGGAAGTTAGTCCCTACCGATAATCCGATAGTACTACCGGTGGCAGTTCAGCAGCCTCTGACATCCACTCTTTTACGCTGTCACGCCCCAGCAACCGGTCTATCCACTGTTTAGTAAGCGGCCAGGGCTGCAAATTTGGGGCGTGGGAGAAAATTCTTATCACTGTTGGCACAAAGGCTAAATCTGCCAGGGACAAAGCACCCATCAAGTAAGGGCCACCATTTTGCTCAAGCTCTCCTTCCCAGGCGGCAAATAGGCGCTCCGCATCCATCTCTTCTTCGGGGGTCATTGGGCGTTTGTCGGGGTAAAATGCACTTTCAAAGGATAGGCGTGGACACAACCCGGACAATCCAGAATGTTGCCAGCTAAGCATGGCCCGGGCTCGGGCCCGCATCAATGGATCTTGAGGTAACAGTTCACCAGAACCAATATCATTGGCATATTCCATAATGGCCAAGGAATCAAAAATAATCATATCCCCCTCTTCCAGTACGGGTACTGATCTCGCAGGGGATAGCTCACCGATACGCTGTAAGTTCTGGAATCGCTGTGGCCGGCGAATATCTACAACCACTTCCTCAAATTGAACATCCTGTTCACGCAATGCCAACCAAGCCCTAAAGGCCCAAGTGGATGCATTTTTAGTACCCGAGTACAGAACACGAGACATAATTAATCCATTGTTATAGTTGAATTATATTGATCAATTGGGAGCTTCAATTATACCGCTTAACCGCCAAACAATTAGAATATAGCATCAAATTTATTGTGCATTAACAGAACTACGATTCATAGCCATCAATGCCTCATCACAAACAGCTATTTTTTTGAATCGCCTCACAAACTTAAAGAAACCAAAAGGCGACTCAAGTTTAGGTTAGCTCTCACTATTCAATTGAATCGCCTAAGAGACACAACTTACTACTGGGGTGGAAGGAAAGACTACACCGCACTCGAGACACGCAGTGAACACATCCCTGTAAGCTCCTAATCGGCATCCATGCCTCATAGGGTCCCGAGAGCAGTGTAGTCTTTCCTTCTCCCTTTTTAGTAAGTTTCGAAAATCGCCAAAAAATTCAATCCAGGCAGCTTGGACTTTTAGTAATGGCAACATTAGCGTACCAAGTGTTGGTGCCACTACAATCGGGGTCAACCGTATCATATAAATCAAAGGAAAGATTAAGTTCAGAGAAATTTCCAGTTATGACATTATTAGTCGAACTCGTGAATTCCAAAACGATACCTCCACCATCATTACTTGCTATTAAATTTTGGGAGATTATATTACTGGATGAGCCCTCGATTAGAATTCCTGCTCCACCATTGGATGTGGATATATTATTGAACACATTTGAAAAGCTATCATCTACCTGAATTCCATCAGAGACACTGAGCGATACAACACAAGAAGAGAGAGTATTAAAATCATCATCCATATCAACGCCTACCCGACCACTATCAGTGATTATGCATCCACTAATATTGTTAAAGATACTGTCAATATCAATACCATCGTCAACACTACCAACTAGCTCAGTTCCGACGACCGTGTGATAACCCTCACCGCCTATAAAAATATTGTCAAAACAATCATTAATGGCACCGCCAGTCAACACCGCACCTTGGCCCAGGATACGTATTCCAGCACCGCCAAATCCCGCACCTGTAGCACAGGTCACAGAAAAATCTCCCATACTCAAACTGCCTTCAGGACCAACTATCGTAAGGGCATCAGGCTCAGCGGCAGTAAGGTCACAGAGTAAATCCTGTGTAAGCACTTCGGCGGTTGTAATAACATCACCACAGGATACCTGAGCGGATACTACAAAAGAGTATGACGCTGTAAATAGCCCCATTACGCCTAATATTAATAACTTAATAACTGACTGCTTAATATCCATGTAAAACCTCTGTCAATATTGTATAAGAGCTGGATTTCCTAGCCTGGGATGCAGACTGCCTCCTTAGTTTGGACGTGACTATTAATTCCGCCATAAGAAAAAGTACCTAAAGTACCAAGCTGCAATCAGCGGAGAAATAGCAAATCGAAGGGGGGGTAAAGTTTCGGGGCACAAAAAAACCCGGCAGGCGCCGGGTTTTTTAAACAAAAGGTAAGGAAATTACTTCAAACCAAGTACTTCTTTACCCTGAATAAAGGTAACGTCAACAGGAATATTGGCTTCGGCCAAACGATCCAAATCAGCCTGCAGTTCAGGGCCAATTACGCCTTTGGTCTCCAGCAGTGATTTGGCTTCCTCGTAATCGCCATCACCCTGAATAGTAATGATTAAACGAGACAAGTTGGTCATCGCCTGCTGCATCTTTTCAAAATCAACACTGTATTGACCAGTCTTGGGATCGCGAGTGAAGGCACCCTGCTCCTTAAAGTAGTTAAAGCGCATCATGTTGGCTTTACCGTGAGCACTGGCCGCACCAAAACGTACGCTGCGGAAGATACCCGCCAGGAAGGTCACATAGTTATCCATCAACTGGCCATCTTCCAGCTCACCTTTTTCATGTAAGCGGGTAACCATGTACAGACCCAGGATATCAGCCTTACCTTCTTCCAGGGCAGAAGAGGTTTCCTTCAAAGCCTGGCGAACATTATTACCGCCTTCTACGGTCTTTTTAATTCCCAAACCATGGGCCACTTCATGGAACATGGTATTGGCAAAGAATGCCGGGAAGGTAATATTCTTGCGCTGATCTTCTGCAATCAATACATCGCTAATCGGCACCAGGATCTTGTCAAACTTGGCCTGCATTGCATTCTTCAGCTGCAAACGGCGAGTGCCTTTGGCCAGCTGCACTTCCTCATCATTGGGAAGGTTAATGGCAATAGTCTTGGAGCCCGCGTTACTGTGGCCGGCGTAGAAGAGTACATCGTAGGCATTCAAGTCTGAATCAGTACCGGGCTCTTCAGATTTGTATTTTTCCTCAACTGGCAAACCTTTCTGCAACTCGGGCAGCAGAGCGGCAAACTTGGCCAGTTTTTGACTCCACTCTTTGTCTTTCAGCAGGACGTAGGACTCATAAGCGGTACGATAGGCAAACAGCTGGTCTTCATAGTTTTCAATAGGACCAATAACCACATCGATATCATTCTCCTTCATATCCATCCAGGCCATATCACTGGGGCGGAAATTATCGGAGAGAAGTGCATCGGCACGCATAGTGAGGTAGTTAGCAAATTCTTTGCTCTCAGCCAATTCAGCTGCCTGGCGCAGAATGCTGGCCGCCTTATTCAGGTCCGCATTGTAGGCTTCGTTGTAAGGCACCAGTTCGAGACTGCCAGACTCATTGCGGCGTACCAAGGAGTACAAGCCGTCTTTTCCTGCCTGGTCCCATTTCTCGAACTCTTCGCGGGTCATGTCCGCTGGGTAGAAATTAGCACCCAGGGGCTTATCTCCATAACCAACAATAAACGGCTTGTTGTCGTTAAGGCGATCCCAGGGGCCATAGTTGATATCGGCAAACTTACGAGCACGGTTGTCTTCAATATCCGGCAGCAATTCCTCAGCTGGGCCGTAGGATTGCAACCAGAACAGGCGATCCATAATCTGGCTGGCGTCGATCAGCAGGCCAATCATTTTGCGCTGGTTGTCGGAGAGACCACTCAGGTTTGCGGTAAGCTCAACAGGTACATAGATATCAAAACGCTTGTCCGCATCTTCTACCTTTTGGCCTGAGGGTACAGGTACAGTCTTGGACTCCACAATCTGCGCCTCAGCTTCCGCTTTGGCAACTTCTTCGGGCTGCTGCTCTTTTTTGGAACAAGCGCCAACAAGGGCCAGTGCCAACACTGCTGCCGCTATCTTGGTAGCCTGAAAAGGAATGGTCATATCGCTCTGCCTATCATTTTTTTGTATCGGCGCCACATTAGTCTGGCTGTAGGGATTTATCAACCGTCATGGCGTAGGCACCTCGGCTGCTTGGGTCTCAGTTCCACGCTCCTGTTGCTGCATACGCCAGAGGGCCGCGTAGTGTCCGTCAGCCTGCATCAATTCCCGGTGGGCTCCCTGCTCGACTATTCCGCCCTGATCCATTACCAGAATGCAGTCCGCATCCACAATTGTGGAGAGGCGGTGAGCGATCACTAACGATGTCTGCTCGCGGGCGATCTCCTGCAGGGATGCCACTATGCCCTGCTCTGAGTGGCTGTCGAGAGATGAGGTCGCTTCGTCAAAGATCATAATCGGAGGCTTTTTCAACAGGGCCCGAGCGATAGCAACCCGCTGCTTTTCCCCTCCGGACAATTTGAGACCCCGCTCCCCCACCAGGGTATCAGCCCCCTCTGGCAGTTGCTGAACAAAGCCTTCCAGCTGGGCGTGACGGATCGCCTCATCCACCTCAGTATCTGAGGCATCTACACGTCCGTACCGCACGTTGTCCCGAATCGACTGGTTGAACAACACTGCATCCTGAGGCACAACACCAATAGCCCTGCGCAGCGACTCCTGGGAAACACTGCGAATATCCTGGCCATCAATGGAAATGGAACCGCTGTTAGCGTCATAAAAACGAAACAGGAGCTTAAAGAGGGTGGATTTACCTGCACCGCTAGCGCCAACAATTGCCACTTTTTGCCGTGGTTCCACAGCAAAGCTGATGCCTTTGAGGATCTGGCGATTATCTTTGTAGCCAAACTGGACGTTATCAAACTCAATTCGGCCTTCCATCACGGTGAGGGGGGCCGCCTGGGGAAGATCTTCCACAGCAGGTTTTACCGCAAGTAAAGAGAACATCTTCTCAATATTTGCCAATGCCCCTTTCATCTCCCGGTACACAAAGCCGAGGAAATTTAGCGGTATAAAGATCTGCATCATAAAGGCATTCACCAATACGAAGTCACCGATGGTCATAGTGCCTTTGGTGACTCCTACCGCAGCGAGAACCATTGCTGCACACATAGCGCTGGCAATAATCAGCGCCTGGCCACTATTTAGGCCAAACAGGGACAGCCTGTTCTTACGCCGAGCCTTCTCCCAACTGGCCAGCTCCCGGTCATAGTGACCGGATTCATGTCGCTCATTGGCAAAGTACTTAACGGTTTCATAGTTGAGCAGGCTATCAACTGCACGGCTGCTGGCCTGTGACTCCGCCTCATTCAACTCCCTGACAAAGCGCGTACGCCATTCAGTGGCTACCACAGAAAAGCCGATATAAATAATCACTGCCGCCAGCACTAATAGCGCAAATAACCCGCTGTAATTCCACCAGAGCAACCCCGCCACCATAGCTATCTCTACCAGCGTGGGTACGATATTGAAGACCATAAACCGCATCAGGAACCCGATGCCGCTATTGCCCCGCTCAATATCCCGAGAGAGCCCACCGGTACGGCGGTTCAGGTGAAAATCCAGGTCCAGCTTGTGCAAATGCTGGAACACTTCCAACCCGATCCGGCGCTGGGCCCGCTCGGTGACACGGCCAAAAATCGTGTCTCGCAGTTCGCCAAACAGAGTGCTGGAAAGACGCACAGCCCCATAGGCCAACAGCAGCCCCAAAGGTAATGCCACTGCCTGGGCCATGCCCCCAGCACTATCCAGGTCATCGACAATATGTTTGAGTAAAAATGGCAGGGTAACACCCGCAACCTTGGCGCCAATCAGGCAGAGGATCGCCAAGATCACGGCGCGGCGGAACTCCAATAAGTAGGGGAAGAGGGTTTTGAGTGCACCCCAGTGCACCTCATCCAAAGAGACAGTGGATTTGGGTCTCGGCATAATCTATCCAGGAGGAGAAAACAGGCGCCCATTATAATTCGTCAATAGAACTTATATAGACGCTTGTCTCTAAAGCGCCGCCTCAAAGTAATACCTTGAAGCACCTATCCTCACACCCCTCTGGCAGGCCGTGACACTGATGATTTCGTCAAGGCTACAGCTTAAGCCACCAAATCACAAAACATCATTGCAGACCTGCCTAAGACACAAAGCAATAAATCGTTGTTAGTCTTTCATATGCTCCAGCATATAAGTTAAAACTTCGTCACGGTCATCGACCAACCTTTCTATCAGGTCAAGATGATCCCGATTGTTCGCTAATTTGAAATAACAGGGGTTATCCATTTTCAGCATCTTCTCTTGATACTCTTTGGTCTGCCGAAAAAACTCTGGCGTATCAAATTCAGGCACAATTAAATGCAGCGGGCATTCAGTTGTGTCAATACCAGGCTCTACCAGCTGGGGGCTTACCTTTTCGGCGGATTCCATCGACATATTGATGGCGTCATTGACAAAACTATTGACCAGTGGGCGAATGTCAAATAGTCCCGCCAGGGAAAATGCACCTTTAAACTTACTTTGAGCAGATGTCGGTACACCAAATTGACTCCAATCCGTTTGATGCAACAATGCTACCAGTTGGCCACCTGCCGAATGCCCCACGATGTAGACAGATGGAGCCCCTTTTTCCTCGGCCTCATTCAGCACGCTCGCCACTGCCCACTGTACCTGGGAGACAATAGACTCCATTGGAGTATCATTTTCCCAATCCGGGGCCATACGGTAACCCGGCATATAAACCGCAAATCCCTCTTTATTAAAAGGCTCAGCCAGAAAAGAAAACTGCTCTTTTGAAAACCACTGCCACCAGCCACCGTGAATATAAATTACGACCGGTGCATCCTCAGCAACTTCGTCTGACCTGAAAACATCCATCGAGCCAGCTAAATCACCTTCCCCAAAATTGACAGTTTGTAAACCGTCCTTAATCGCGTTGCGATATGCCGAGCTACGACTGCCAGTAAACTCAGCATGAGAAGGCAGCAGCAGATCGGTTGGAAGGCGGCGGGTCCACAACGTAGGGTTATATTGCTCGTCCGTTTTCTCACGGGTAAAGCTATTCCAAAATTCACTCACGGCTAGCACCTTTACTTTTCGCTAGGATTTATAGCTTCGAACTGGTCATCACGCAGTAGCATAGTACCGTCCTCCTGTAGGACCCAGAGTTCACGAGTAATGACACCTTCTGCGTTGTTCATTTTCCAATTACTTGAGAGTACGGTTGAGGCTTCATCCACTACTTCAATTTTTGCTCCAATATAGGCCACATCCGCAAAACCCTGATCTATCAGATTTTGCCAGAAAGCTTGTATATTCTTTCGACCTTCGAACAGGCCAAAGGGTTTGGCAGTCATCTGAGCCAGCTCTTCATACATGGATGCACACCCAGCTGCATTGCCACTATTGAAGTAAGACTTCCACTGTTCACTGGCAGCTTTTGTTTTCTCAATCAGAATGTCGCTCATATCAAAATCCTCTTCTGTAATAGGTAACGACCTTGTGCCTATAGATTGCCCCATGGCCATGGTTGTGATAAACATCCATTAATTGATATTAGTGTTTAGGGAAATTAAACAATGAAGCCAAGCCTGGAGGATATGCAGGTATTCCTAGCCGTTGTAGAGGCGCGCAGCTTCACACTGGCAGCCGACCGCCTGGAGCGCACCAAATCGGCAGTAAGCCAAGCAGTTACCCGACTGGAGTCTGATATCGGCACCCGCTTGCTTTACCGCAGTACCCGCTCCCTATCTCTCACCGAGGCCGGCTCAGAGTTTTACGCCCATTGCCGGGAGATCAAAGATATTTATAACTCAGCAATAGCGGGCCTTAGGAATAGCGGTGACAAATTGGCGGGCTCCCTATCTGTAACCGCGCCTCACGCACTGTGTGAGCCAGTAATTATTCCTGCAATCATTAAGCTGGCCGAGCAGCACCCGCAACTGAGAATCAGGCTGTTAGCCAATGACTCACCCATGGATTTGATTGAATCGCAGGTAGACCTAGCCATTCGCGTAGGCAATCTTGCACTTCAATCGGCAAAAGTTTCAAAGTTGGGATTGTTAGGAGAAAGTCTCTACGCCAGCCCGCAGCTTATTGAAAAGCTATGCGGCATTCCCTCAGACCTTACTGAACTACAAAATTGGCCGCATATCGCTAATGATTGGCAGGGCATGCCATTAAAGTATGAATTGAATAGTGGGATTCAGGTAAAAGCCACGCCTAAGGTTCGCTGTAACTCCCTACACGATATAGTACAGTTAACCGAAGCCGGAATTGGGATTGCCAGGTTGCCCGATATTATCGCACGAAAAAAAGTGGATACCGGCACACTTTGTCCAATAACATCTGTTGCCGCTGCACCCATTCATTATATGCATCTGTTTTCCAAAAGGCCGCCAACAAAAGTACAGACTTTTATTAAGGCTATTAAATCCGAATTACAAACCTGTAGTAAAAATTAATGGTAGAAGCCGGCTTAGTCTATTTAAAACCATCAAGTTAACCTTATAGCCATCCGAATAGACTTCCATCTCAAACTTTAGCAATGACGAACTTGTCATTTTACAAGGAGCTACAGATAGCCTACTAATTCAATAGGTACAAGGAGGGGCTTATCCATTTCACAAAGAAATGCAAGGCAAAATTGACGTTTGGACCGAGTAGATATTTTACCAAGCAAATCCACATTTAAATGACCAGAGCTGCAAGCTCCAGTCATTTAAACGACTGAGTTCTATTCTCAGTGCTAGCCCAGCCTCCACGCCCTCAGATTCCATATTCTGAACTGTAAGCTTGAGGAGTGGAGGGCTCTATGATTTTTATCTTATTATTTTTCAACTATTTTCAGCAGGCTTCAATTCCAATCAATTGCAGCGAAAGTACTTAAACGTAGAATCCTGAGTATAACGCACCAGTACCTTTCCGCCAGATGTCAGAGAGTACACCTCCTCTGACTTCCAAGCTTCTCCTTCACCCTGCATATTGAAAACCAGATGAAGATTGCCATCACTTTGGCTAGCAGACATCAACTGGCCTGAAGACTCCGTAAATTGAATACGACTATCCGCCAGTGTCATCGAGTCGGCCGATGAAGAAGCGTTACAGGATTCCTCGGTTCCAGCCCATTGTCCCTGATACTTAGGAGGTACAGTGGACATTGCACAAGCCTGGATTAATCCGATTCCCAGCAACACACAGAAAAAAGAGAGAGATCTCATTCAAGCAATCCAATAACGTATATAATAAGAAAAATTAAGGATATAAGAACCTTACAGTATATCTAGTACTTACGTCTCAAATAAATCCCACCATTAGCTAAAACCGTGAAATAGTCACCAAACGACAAAGGATTTTAGGGCTTGGTATTGCTTCACTTTACACAAACAAACACTTCCCGATTTTATTAATAATTCTCTCAAGGTTACTTACAGGATTCCGAGTTAGATAACGGGTTTTGATTAATACTCAATTAATATCCTAGGTGCGCCCCCAAAAACCATCACTAGAAACTATCCTCTTTAATAGCTACTGGCGATAAAGGTCAAGGTGAAGAAATGGATGAGATTCAACAGCTAAAAGATCGACTAGCGATTAGTGATCTACTCGCCCGTTATACATTAACTATCGACAGTAATGATGCCCGAGGCTGGGCTTCATTATTTACACCCAATGGCCGATTTGAGCACGGCAATATTATGATTCGAGGAAGAGAAAAACTGGAGCGCTACGCAGCGGTTCACAGCAAGTTGGGAAGCCGGCATATTACAAGCTCCCCCCTACATTTTATTTCTGAAGATGGGCAATCCGCCTCAGGGAAAGCAACGACCGTAGAAATCATAGCAACACGATCCGGCTATCGCATTTCTGCTGTTGGAGAGTATCGGGACAAACTCGTTAAAATCGATAACAACTGGTTAATCGAATGTCGACGAGGAGAAGAAGTTAAACTTCCTGAAGCCCCTGATTTCCCAATCCTCTGCGCCGACCCTGATGCCGGAAAAATAATGAAAATATTAATCGATGCTTGGGATGACTTAGGTGAGCCAATACCTGAACCTCCCCCAAAATAAAACTAAATCCTATTTAGTAAGCTGAGCTAATTAAGTGCACGCAGCGGCACATCATCGCGACGCCCTATTGATGCCCCTAATATTTTTACTAAAAATTCGGTTAATACCCCTGCAGTAAAGCCCCAGATTTCATAGTTTTCATACATATACGCCGGAAGGTATATTTCCTGGTTATCGATAATAATACGATCAGTGCGAATACGCGGGTCTGCAAGAAAGAAAGACAGGGGGACTCGAAATACCGCATCCAATTCTCCTGGGTTTGGGAACAATTGGATATCCGGTGAAATTATCCCTACCCAAGGAGTCACATGTACTTGCCAGCGAGTAGTGCGAGGCCAAAGGGGGCCGAGTACGCGCACGTCATCCATAGGTAGGCTGACTTCTTCTTCCGCCTCACGCAAGGCGGTAAATTGAAGCGATGGGTCTGTGGCATCCCAGCGCCCCCCAGGGAGAGAAACTTCACCGGAATGTGTTGAGAGATTTGCAGAGCGCTTAGTTAGAATTACTTGAGGGTCCGGCTCTTCTGTCAGGGCAATCAGTACTGCGGCATGGCCTTGCAGGTCAGGCCCTGCCGGAACCCTTGCTTCCAAGTCCTCAATTTGCCCTACGATTTTCTGTTCAATAATCTCTAGCATAAATCTGTGCCCTGCCCCGATCGCTTCGGGGGCTCCATAACATTCATCATACCGTTTTTCAGCGGTAACACTGAGCGATATGCCACAATATCCATTTGTGACTTACCACCCTACCACACAATCAACAGCTTGGCTCAGGTGGATTCAGACCCACCATTCGCGGTCTTATCCTCATCAATTTTGGGGGTATAGCCCCCTTTCAGCTTTTCCCGCACCGTTTGCACCAAGGCGTAATACACAGGCACTAGCAAAGTGGCGAAGAGACTCGCAGCCAACATGCCGCCAAAGACCACCAGCCCCAGGGAAACCCGGCTTACTGCGCCAGCACCGGTGGCGACCAGTAGTGGAATTACCCCTAAAATAAAGGACATGGCCGTCATTAATACCGCGCGGAATCGTAGGCGCGTGGCCGACAGAGCCGCATCCGCAATAGACCGTCCCTTATCGCGTTCCACGCAGGCAAACTCTACTATCAGAATCGCACTCTTTGCTGCCATCCCAATCAGTAATACCAAGCCGATCTGCGTATAGAGATTGTTGATAGACCCCGCGATAAATACCGTAAACATAGCGCCACCAATCGCAATGGGGACGCACAACATCACTGCAAAGGGGATAGTCCAGCTCTCATATTGGGCGACCAAAAACAAGTAGACAAATATAACGGCCAAAGAGAACAGGATTGGGGCCAGATTACCCGCGGTCACCTCCTGTAAGCTGATGCCAGTCCACTCGTATCCATAACCTTCTGGCAACTTTGATGCCAAGTCTTCCATAGCATCCATTGCCTGGCCACTGGAATACCCTGGTGCCGGTGATCCATTGATAGTGACGCTGTTATATAAGTTGTAACGCGTTATTGTTTGGGGCGCGACCACCGGAGTAATAGTTGAGATAGAAGTCAGCGGTACCAAACCGCCACTATTGGCACGAACATAAAAGCCAGCCAGATTTTCCTCTTTATCGCGAAATTGTGCATCGGCTTGAGCGATTACCCGAAATACCTTTCCATATAGGTTAAAGTCATTGATGTAATAGCCACCCAAAAAGGTTTGCAACGTTAAATACACATCCGGCAGGGGGACCCCAAGCACATGCGACTTTTCTTTATCCACCTTTAATTCAAGCTGCGGTGTAGCGGCCTGAAAACTGGTAAAGGCCTGAGAGATTTCACTGCGCTGATTGGCATTGCCCAGTAGGTCAAACAAGACCTGTGACAATTCAGTAATACTGCGCCCCTGTAGATCTTCGAGTACAAATTCAAATCCACCAACGGTGCCAATACCCGGAAGTGGTGGAATGACAAATGGCAGCACTTGCGCATCGGGAATTGCAGATAACTTTTTCTGTACCCGATCCATAATGGCAAACTGGCTATCTTCTCTATTCGTGCGGTCATCCCAGGGTTTTAACACAGCAAACATCATTGCCGTATTGGAAGAAACACTGCTGGTAAGCAGGTTGTAACCGGGCACTCCAACCACATGAGCCATACCAGGCTCTTCCATTAGAACATCGGTCACTTGATTAACAATGGGTCCGGTTCGCTCCAGGGAAGATCCATCAGGCAACTGCACGTGCAACATAAACGTGCCCTGATCTTCATCGGGAATAAAACCGGTGGGGATTCGGGTAAAGAGCAAATAACAGAATAATAAAATCAGAATAATTGAGGCGATACCGATAAGCGGTATTTTGATACAAGCCCTCACCATTCCCACATAAAAACCTGTAGAAATATGCAGAGCTTTATTAAAGAAACCAAAAATACCGGTCTCCTTAATACCGGCAACTTCCCCGTCTTTACTCGGCTTTAACAAGCTGGCACAGAGAGCCGGACTTAGTGTCAGTGCATTCAGGGAGGAAATGGCCACCGCCATTGAAATGGTGACAGCAAACTGCTGATACATTTTTCCCGTAATTCCCGGCATCAACATTACCGGGACAAAAACTGCAAACAAAACAAGGGTCGTAGCAATAACGGGGCCGGTAACTTCACGCATGGATTCCAGCGCGGCTTCCTTTGGCGGGAGGCCATCAGCCATTAACCGCTGGGTGTTTTCCACCACGATAATCGCATCATCTACCACTATGCCGATCGCCAGGATTAAGGCAAACAATGTGATGGTGTTAATCGTCATCCCAAATGCCAGCATTAAGGCAAAGGTGCCTATCAGGGATACGGGAATAGCAATGGCTGGTACCAGCGTAGAGCGCCAATCCTGCAGAAACAAAAAAACCACCAGGATTACCAGTATCAGGGCAATAATCAGTGTTTCCACAACCTCTTTAATTGAGGCCTCTACAAATAATGTGGTGTCGTAGAGAATCTCTGCTTCCAGCCCATCGGGGAAGCGCTTCGACAACTCAGCAACCTTGGCCTTAATGCCATCGGCCACTTCGATCGCATTTGCCTCCGGCAGCTGGTACACCCCAATCACTGCTGAAGCCTGGTTATCCAATTGCCCATAGGAAGAGTAAGATTCACTTCCCAGCTCCACCCTCGCCACATCCTTGACTTTTACCATGGCGCCATCGGGCTTGGCGCGGATGGTGATGTCCTCAAACTCGCTGGGAGAGACCAAGCGCCCCTGCACCAAAATATTGTATTGGAACTGCTGATCTTGGCGGATCGGTGGCGCCCCGATCTGACCGGCAGCTACCTCTACGTTCTGTGCCTGCACAGCAGAGATAACATCCTGGGCGGTGACATCTAACGAGGCCATTCGGTTGGGATCGAGCCAGAGGCGCATGGCGTAATTGCGAGAGCCAAAAATAACAACACTGCTCACCCCCAGTACCCGCGCCAATTCATCTTTTAAATAAATCTCGGCGTAATTTGCCAGAAATAATTCATCAAACTTTTCATCTGGGGAGAACAAATTGACTACTAGTAACAGCGTGGTGCTCTGCTTGGAAACTACCACCCCATCCCTTTTCACATCCTCAGGCAGCTGGGGAGTGGCCTGCTCCACCCGGTTCTGAACATTAACCTGGGCGATGTCATCGTCGTAGCCAGGCTTGAATGTCACTGTGAGACTGTAGGAGCCATCATTGCCACTGGTGGAAGACATATAATCCATGCCCTCCACACCATTAACTTGCGACTCAATCGGCACAGCCACACTATCGCGCACTACTTCAGCGCTGGCACCGGCAAACGTGGCGGCGACATTGATGGTCGGTGGCGTTATTTCAGGGAATTGCGACACCGGCAATTGTGGCAAGGAGAGTATCCCAGCGAGGGTGATCAGTATGGAAATAACAAAGGCGAATCGTGGCCGCCGGATACAAAAGGCGCTAATCATGGGCAGCGACAGCTATTTGTAGTCATCGTCATGCCCCTCAGATTCAGGGCTTGCTGGTGCCGCTTCCCCATCAGTTACCGGTAGCTCTCTCTCCCCTTGACTGTCAGTAGAGCCAGATTTCGCCGCAGAACTACTACTTTGCTCGGCGGGAGGGACTGGTGGCGCTTCAACATCGTAGGGATTTCTAGGGGTATTTTGCGGCGTCACCGGCTTTCCTGCGACAACCCTCTGCAAACCATTAACGATTACAGATTCACCGGCGACAAGCCCGCGATCTACAGCCCACAACTCCCCTTCCCTCTGCCCCAAGGTCAGGTAGCGCTTCTCCGCAATATTATCTTTGCCCAAAACAAAGACATAACGCCCCTGCATATCCTCCATGACCGCTGACTGGGGTACCAGCGGCCTCAGGGCGTCATTGCCGGTGTAGACGCTTATGGAAACTCGGGCAAACTGGCCCTGTACTAATAGTTGGCCTGGATTGGGAAACAGGGAGCGCACCGCTACCGATCCGGTATTGGGATCGATCTGATTATCGATAAATACGATTTTGCCCTTATGGGGGTAGTAATTGCCGTCGGGTAACTCAATGCGGACATCCAGGCGAGTGGGACTTAAACCCTCTCGCTGTCGCCTCTGGGAATCCACCTGCACCGCATAAAGTTGCTCTTCTGGCACTTCAAAGAGCACATAAATGGGATCCATTTTTACTATGGTGGCCAGGGGATCGGTGCTTGGCCCTACCAGGGAACCCACTGGAAATTCTGTACGCCCGATTCTTCCAGTGAGTGGCGCGTAAACTTTGGTATAAGAAAGGTCCAGCTCAGCGCTTTGCACTTTGGCGCGATTGGCATCGACTTGGGATTCCGCTTCCTCAAAATTACCTTCAAGCTCATCCATCTGTACCTGGCTGATAGCCCCAGTGGCCACCAACCGTCGGCCACGGTGGAAGTTACGCTCAGCAACTCTCAGGGAAGCTTGGGATTGTTCCAGGGTGGCGCGCTGATTCGCCAGTTCGGCAATAAAAGGGCGCGGGTCAATTTCAAACAGTAACTGCCCTTTCTGGACGGTTTCCCCCTCGGTAAAATTGCGGCTCTGGATATACCCTTGTACTCGTGGGCGGACTTGATATTCATCAGTTGCCTCTACCCGTCCGACGAATTCAAAGCGGGGGATAACAGGCTCCTCCCTAACAACCAGTACTTCTACTGGCGGGGGAGGTGGCGCCTTTTCCTCTTCGCCTTTACCGCCACAGGCGCAAAGGGCAAGGAGCACTAGTCCGAGCAGAAAAAAATGCGCCATCGTAGGGTAGATACCGCCTTTATACTTCAACATCACTAACAACTATAGGCGTCAACCGGTCCGGAAGCTGGCGCTCAAATCTCGCATGGGTATACTGACGCCATGAAATTTTGCAGCCAATGCGGCAGTAACGCCGTAACACTTTCCATTCCCAAGGGCGATGACCGCCCCCGCCACATCTGTGGCAATTGCGGCGCCATTTACTACATCAACCCCCGAGTTATTGTCGGAGTTGTCCCCTACGTCGGTGATAAGGTGATGTTGTGCAAGCGCGCCATACAGCCGCGCCTGGGGCTTTGGACTCTGCCTGCCGGGTTTATGGAGAGTGGCGAAACTAGCGAAGAGGGCGCTTTACGGGAGTCCTGGGAGGAAGCCCGGGCCAGTATCCGCGTGGACGAGCTCTACTCCGTCTACGATATTCCCCATATCAATCAGGTCTATATGATGTACCGGGGTGAATTGACCGATATGAATTTCGGACCCGGGCCTGAATCGCTCGAAGTTGAGCTATTTCGCGAAGACGAAATTCCCTGGAGGGAGATTGCATTTCCCATTATGCACCGCACTTTGGAGCACTATTTCGAAGATACCCGTATCGGGCAATTCCAGTTACACCGCGGTGTCATCAATCGAAAGCTGTAAACCACTTTACTTAGTTAGTTAATGACCCTGCATTAAAAGGATGTTTGCATGAAATACTTCCCAATGCTCGGTGCCTTGTTACTGGTAGGCGTTGTCCTGCCTATGATTTTACCGGGCCCAGATGGCAAACCCATCATGTCACCCTCCGACTGGCTGCCGCAAAAACCGGATATTTCAGCGATTCGCGAAACCGGTGAGCGAGCTATGCAAAGTGTGCGCGAAACCACCCAGGAATCAGTGTCAAAAATTGAAGAGTTGGCAACTTCCAGCGGGCTTGTATCTCAAGGGGATTCTGCCAAGCAAACATCTGAGGTTTTTACCTGGAAAGATAAAGACGGGAATTGGCACTTCTCAGACACTGTACCGGAGGGATTGGATTCACACGTGCGTATTCACCGCGTCAAGCCTCTAAATACAGTCACTGCCAATGACCCTATTGAGTTGAGATCCGACTCGATCGTTGAAGACAATAGCCCCGCCGAAAATAAACTGCCGACCCATCACACCAGCGTTTCAAAATTACTGGAAGATGCGAAAGCGATCGAGCAAAAAAGCCACGAACGACAAAAAGTACTCGATAGCCTTTAAGAGGCCTCTGCTTTATTTAAGCCGGCACTACTGCAGCGCTCATCCAATCGCCAGAGGTCAAACGCCGGTTCTTCATAGGGGTGGGCTGCTCGCATTGCATTGAGAGCAGCATCCACCAGCTCATCGGCACAGGCCATCTCCACACGGTATTCCATCACAGTCTCTACCAGACCTGACTGACCAATAAATGGCTGACTCCCATCCAGCGGCCTGAACTGCCCCTCTCCCAGGACTTGCCAACAACAACTATCGTAGTCGCCAATACGCCCAGCCCCCACGGAAAATAGCGCTTGCTTTACCGCTTCCAAGTGAGACTCGGGAATATAAACACAGAGCTTATACATAAATAATCGTCCCTCTCTCCCCCAAAAAACAAAGAGGCCTCTTGGGCCCCTTTGTTTACCGGCAGAGTATTTTAAAACATCATAGTCATTAACTTGCGCTGGTACTGAGTGGCAACAGGGTCGCCAGCACCCAAACTTTTTACAATATCCAGGAACGTCTGCTTGGCAGCACCATCGGCAAAACCCATGTCTTTACGCAAAATATCCAGTAATAATTGCAGTGCTTCTTCATGGCGGTTGGCTTGGCTGTACTGCACTGCCAATTGATAAGCAGAATCGCTATCCGCAGGGTTTTCTTCCAGCGCCTTTTGCAGAGCCTGAATTTCCGGAGTTTCCGCTGCCTGTTGTTTCAGCTCCAATTGAGCCATCAGCTGCTGGTATTCTGCATCCTGATCTGCCAGCAGAATTTTACTAAGCACAGCCTCCGCTTCTTGGGCACGGTTTTGATCGAGCAGGATAGCAGCCAGTTGTTTGGCGATATCAGTGCGTTCAGACGATTCCGTATAAGCCTGACGCAACAGAGGCAGGGCTTCCGCCACTTTATCTTCACCGATTAACGCCTGTGCCTGCTGCAACTTTATGTCCCAGGGTTTTGGCAGATACTTATCCAGCATCTCACGAATCTGTGTCTCTGGCTGCACACCGGCAAAGCCATCTACCGGCTGGCCATCTTTTAAAACCATTACCGTGGGCAAGCTGCGTACACCCAGCTGACCCGCCAGCATTTGCTCGGTATCTGCATTGACCTTGGCCAATAAAAACTGACCGCTATACTCATTGGCCAGTTTTTCCAACACCGGCATCAACTGCTTGCACGGCTCACACCAATCGGCCCAAAAGTCCACCACTACCGGGCGCTTCATGGACTCTTCAATCAGAATTTGCTGGGCGTTCTCTGCCGTTACATCGACAATAAATTCGTTCACATCCTCTCCTAGACTAAATCTGGGTATTTCTATTCACAGGGGCCTCTAGCGGTAGAGCAGCTCCGCTCCATAGGCCAGTTCCAAGGACTCCCGCTCAAGCTTGCGAAGCCCCTTAACTACCAGGCCATATGAGCGATCTACCATTCGCTCAATCTCATAATCGGGCACTGTGCCATCCAACAACACCGTATTCCAGTGTTTCTTGTTCATATGGTAACCCGGGATAACACCGGCAAAGATGTCCCTTAAAGCCTGGGCTTCCTCGGGATCGCACTTGAGATTACTGGCGTCCACTCCACGGTAACAGCTTAAGGTAGCAAACATGCGCCCCTTAATCTTAAATACCGCTACATCCGGGCCAAAAGGAAAATCCTCGATAGCTTCCGGTCGCGATAGTAAATACTCTCTCAAAGTGCCTTTTTGCATGATTACCAGTCCAGGGATGATGGCAGGCGCGGCGAGGATAATAAACGGGTAAAGCGCTGCCAGCGCTCTTCATTATTTTGACTGCCCTGCTCTACATAATCAGCAACCAGTGTCTTACCCCAATTGTAATTAATTACGTAGGCGCCGTAGGCATCTACAAAATCCTTCCGCTGTGCCGCCTTGGCGGGGCTCATCAAGGTATATTTCTCAAACAACGCAGGTACCTGCGCGCCCTCAATTTTCCCGTCGATATACTGGCGGGCAATCTCATTGCCGGCAAAGCCCAACTTATCTACCAGGGCCATTACCTGCTCATACTTTTCCGCCGTTTTCGGATCCAGGCCAGCTAGGGGGTAGAGAACTTCCATTTCAAAACGGGTTTTCTCCTCACCGGGGAAAGTCAGCTCTATCCCGTAGTTTGCACTTCCCTCAGCAATCAGTGACTGTGGACTGAAAAGCGGATAAACGCTGTACTCTGCCCAACCCCGTTCCTTGACCAGAGTTTGCTCCAACAGCGCGTTATAGGTGTGATGCCCCGGATACCCTTCGTGACACCCCAGATCAATAGCCCTATCTATCGTAATTGGCAGGCCATTGTTCACCTGTATAAGACTGTGCGAACGCCCCTTATACCAGTTGTAGCCACTCCAGGGTTTGTCGCTGACATACTCCAGAACAAAACTCTCATCCGCTGGGAGCGAAACATACTGCTTAGTGCGCGCGCGGCATTCTTTAATGGCGGCATCAAATACGGCCTGAAGGCGATCGGCAGGAATTTCATAAGCTTTGCGGAAGCTGGCTACCCTCTCACTTAAGGGCTGTTCACCTGGGAGTAATACTTCCAACTCCTCCAGCATGGGTTCAAAACTTTCCAAATCCTGCTGCGGGGGCTCGGTGTCGTAGAGGGTTCGAGCTTCATTGGCGAAGCTTCTCGGGCTCTCTCCTGCCAGACTACGAGCATGGAACACCAGGGCCCGCAACTGTGTCTTCAGGTAATGCATACGCAGGTTTTCGATAGAACCATCGCCGTCGATTACCGCTGGCAGCTCTGCCAGTAAAGATTCACCGCGCCGGGCAATATCTGCAGCGCTCGCCTTACTCTTGGTGGCAGTTTCACGCAATTCAGCCGGACCGTAATAGGCATCGACATAGCTGTCGTCATGATTTCCCAGTTCAAGTACTAGAAGGACATAAGCCTGGGCCAGACTATCCATCGCACTATCTCCATTATCGGATTTGGGATTGGTTGTAGTCGATTGGTTATCAACCCCGACTTCAGAATCGGCTTTTTTATTAGCTGTAGTTTGGCCATCACAAGCCCCGAGCAGAAGGGAAATAGCCAGCACTGATAGCGCCTGTGCCAGTGTTCTCAAATACATAATTCTTATTTCTCTCACGTACATTAACAATCGGAACTGGAAACTAATGGAATCAGGCCCCTCCCGGACCGAGACGCAGTGACATCAGGAACGCTAAAACAACTTAACCCTGGCGACTGGGCTGCTGTTCTACGTCTTTCCCTTCCCCAAGGCTATCGCTGCCACCTTCATCCAGGGGCTCCCCCTCCCCATGAACTTCAAACTCATCGGCCACCGGAGCTTTGCGCAATACCAGGAACCCAGCCACTCCAGCAATTACTGATGCCAGTAGGATACCCGCTTTAGCTTGGATCAACAGCTCATATTCAGAGCTAAAGGCCAGCTCAGCAATGAAGATCGACATAGTGAAGCCAATCCCGCCAAGGAGTGCAACACCGACAATATGTTGGAAATTGGCGGACTTAGGCAACTTGCCCCAACCAAGCTTCCAGCCAATCCAGGTGGCGCCAACGATACCCACCAGCTTGCCCACAACCAAGCCGGAAATGACCCCAAGGGTGACAGGATTTATCACTGCCGAAGAACTGGTAAAACTACTAAAGGGAATACCGGCGTTAGCCAATGCAAAAATAGGGATTATTACGAAACCCACCGGTGTGTGCAGGCGGGTTTCCATGCGCTGTAGCGGCGATTGCGCCAGGTTGACGCCATTTCCCAGCGCCATCACTCGGGCGCGCAACGCATCGTTAGCAATAATCTTATCTCCTGGACGGAAACAGCGGTCAAAGCTGCGAATAATATCCTTTACAAAGGTACTAAAGGCCACCGGGTCATATTTGGGTTTGGCCGGTAGTGCCATTGCCGTAATCACCCCCGCAATAGTCGCATGTACCCCCGCCAGGTAGAACTCATACCAGAGCAGCACACCGACAAATACATAGGCCGGAGAACTGCGAACCCCCGCCGCTTTTAGCAGCCACATAATCACTACCAGGCAACCCGCCGCAATCAGAGCAGTGATATTCACCTGTTCGGTATACCAGATTGCAATCACTAAAATTGCGCCCAAATCATCCACAATGGCTAGCGCAACCAGGAAAGTAACTACCGCACGAGGCACCCGATTCCCCAAAAGGGCAATACAGCCGACAGCAAATGCTATATCCGTGGCCATGGGAATGCCCCAGCCGCGTTCTGCACCACTATCCGCATTAAAAGAAGCGTAAATAAGTGCCGGCACCACCATTCCACCAATTGCCGCCATCACCGGAAGTACAGCCTGGCGAAGGTCGGACAGCTCTCCCACCATAAATTCGCGCTTTAATTCCAATCCCACCAGAAAGAAAAAGATCGCCATCAAGCCATCGTTGATCCAGTGATGTAAGGAGAGAGAGAATTCCCAGTTTCCCGCGCTGAGGCTGATGGGCATGTGCAACAGGTGTTTGTAAGCCTCCTGCAAAGGAGAGTTGGCAATAACCAACGCCGCCAGAGCTGATAGCATCAGCAAAATACCACTGCTGCTTTGGCGATGGATAAACTCTTCAAAGGGAGTTACCAAGCGCCCAAAGGCACCCTCAAGTGGCGCCTCAAAGACCTTTCCCTTGCGAATTTTGAACTTATCCAGAACGCTTTTTGCCATCAGCCAACATCCTCCTTACTAAAGATTAGTCCCACAATTTGCGGAGCCGCACTTCTACCTGCTGGAGCCAGAGGTTAGCATGGGCCCTGTATTCTCAATTATGTAAACAGGATTGCACCGCGAAACATGACCCGATTGGATCAACTGCTTGTACAGAGAGAGCTGGCAAACTCCCGCACCCATGCAAAGAAACTGATTGATGCCGGAAGGGTCATGGTATCCGATGGCGGTACCCTCCAGCCCGCGCGCAAGGCCGGGCAGAGCATTCCAGAAGATTGCGCCCTTGAAGTCACCCCCCTACCGGAAGACCAGTATGTTTCCCGAGCGGGCCTGAAATTGGCCGCCATCCTCGACCAGACAGGACTAAACCCCTCTGGGTGGCACGCACTGGATGTTGGCTGCTCTACTGGCGGTTTTAGCGACTGCCTACTTCAACGGGGAGCAGCATCAGTTGTCGGTGTTGATGTTGGGCGAGATCAGTTGGCGCAGAAGTTACTGGATGACCCCCGTATGCACCTATTTGAAGGGGTAAATGCACGCCACCTGGAAGCTTCCCAAATCTCCCCCCACGGAGACGCAGGTTTTGATGCCATCGTTATGGATGTCTCTTTTATTTCCCAAGCACACATTCTGCCGCAGTTACCCACCTTGCTTAAACCTTCGGGACAACTCCTAAGTCTGGTTAAACCGCAATTTGAAGTGGGCCCGGAGGGGATCGGCAAGGGTGGGCTGGTGCGTGATGCCAAATACTACCCGGAGGTGCGCGAGCGCATCACTGCCTTATGCGAAGATTTGGGACTTGAGGTGAAAGAGTATATTGACAGTCCAATAAAGGGTGGCGATGGCAACCGGGAGTTTTTACTTTGGGCAAGTCCACGCCAAACCTAAAGTACCTTTGAATATATCAACCCTATTTCCAACCCCGATAGTTCTAGAAGATAAGAGCTATCGGACCCGTCAAAATAAAAAATAACGCTACTATCTTAACGCTTACTACCGCTTCATATACTTTTTGCATAGTGCCCAGCAGATGTTTTACCAAATCGTTAAAAGCAACCCTCCCTATTAAAAGTGTGACTTCACTATCCATTTAATAAAAATCCATTTTTTATATCACTATTTATACATAGGGTCGTAACAACTCCTACCTATTCTCCGCCATGCAACTCTATCCAGGATAATCATAATGAAAAAACTACTTATCATGGCGGCCCTATCCACTTCTATACAGGCGGCTCCGCTAATAAACTATCAAGTTATTGATGGCGATACAGTTCACGGTTACGTCGACAGTGAGTACATAAAAATCCGTTTAAACTGCATTGATGCCCCTGAAACCAATCCCAACACCCAATCTTACGGATCCGAAGCCACTCAAACTCTCAGCTACTTATTGTCATTTGGTTCAGTTGATTTCGAATCTACCGGAAAAGATGTCTATGGCCGGGAAACGGGGTACCTGTATGTGAATGGGTACAATATCAATCAAGAAATGGTGATACGTGGGGCTGCCTGGAATTATGAATACTACTGCGGCAGCGAATTTGAACTAGAGCAGGAATTCGCCTACTACTACGGCCTTGGGTTATGGTCGGATGCTGATGCTATAGACCCCTACTGTTTTCGCAAGAACTTGGACTATGATTACTGTTACTACAACCCAGAGCACAACTTAACTTTAGATAACTAGATCAAACGCAATAAAAATCAGAAAAATACTGCATCAAATAACTTGGCGATCTGACTTTAGGAAAACAGTAGAATTTCAGATCACCAAGTTGAGTATAACCATTGAAAACAATAGCTACTTAACTTCTAAAGTAGCGATTCTAATTTGGATTAGTTCATATTTGATCTGACAGTTACTGGTTTTTCTGGAGGTACTCTGTCAGGTCAAGTCTGAATTACTACAATTTGCCAGAAATTTATTAGAGTAATCATTTGACAAACTATTACTATCTGGACCCCCGACAAAGCAGGGACCCTCTTGAATTAAGCCTCTATTTTACAGCGATATACAGCCAACAAAAATAGATACCCAAAGCAATCAAATTGCCCCGCCCTATTAACCTCTAAGCTCGACAATTTCAACTTTAGTGCCTTCCTCACCATAAACATACACGGTACATGCCCCCCAACTTTCCGGTACTTCCCAAGTATTATCCAGCAAAAACTCAAAGACCTGCCTATTCCTATCGCACCTTAATTCAAACTTATCAACACTACCAACTATATTTTGATAATAGAACTTTCTTCTATTGAGCTTATACGGCCAGTTTTCATGCTCGCCAATGGCACCACTAACAGCAATAGGACTATCACTAGCAAGAAAAATTTTGATCTTTTCTTCAATACTGCTTAACTCTAAGATCTTATCCTCATACTTGCCATCCGAAAATTCTTTCATCTTGGAAAAGGTATCCAAGGCATCCGCATAGTAAGCACGCTCAACTTGCGATAGAAATAAAATTTCCAGTGCAGTCATATAAAAATTATCAGGAAGATAAACGCCGTCATAAGCTATCGACTTTAACAGGTTCCCATAAGCTGCCTCTTTGTTCCCCTGTGCCAAATTGTATTGTGCCTTTAACCACCAAAACCAGGAATCCTCATAGTGATTCCATTTCTCACGCTTTCCCAGCTTTTTAATTTTCACTTCGGCCTCATCGAGACTACCATTCTTAATGAGAGAGGTCGCTTCCTTATACCTTAAAACAAAAGAACGCCTTGCCCCAGAGGGTGTCCTTTTCATATTAAAACTAAACTTGCTGCGAGTATAAATTTGCTCTACCGGATTCCCATTTAATGTCGCCGGCTCCCAAGTCCATGTTTTAATATTACTTAACGCACTCCTCTCAAATTGTTTATTGCCGCTAGAATCGACAACTATCGCATCAACTGCAACACCCTCAACCGAAACAACATAACTCAAAACAACCCACCCCTCTCTTTGGGAGCGAGCTTCTGAGGGCGGATACTTAAGCGGGGAACGCTCAATTAATTTTGCGCTAGTAAAAATATCTCCAACCGCCTCATCTTTACTTTCTCCAGAAAATACCCAACCAGAAAAAAGTAAAAAAAACGGGAGAATTATCCTTCTCATTAAACAACCTTACCATAATAAATTGCCCTGAAATTTAAATAGTCAGCTCAAGCTTTAGGGATACCTAGCCACAATCAACTACAACTTCCTTATGGGCACAAACAGAAAATATTCTTTTGCCGATACAATCAAACCTGATTATCACAAACATACTCACAGGTTATACTGAAATAATATCAAATAGATAAGACTACTTCCAGCTAACACAGAACTCATATTGAAAACTCAAATTACAGATCAGTGCACGACTTTTTGAGGACTTAGCTCAAACATTTCTCTTTGAGCGCCAACTGTCTAACCCTTACTCTCAAAAGAGTTTCCAACCTGCTTGTGCGGCAATCAATCGAGCCACTATCAACGAGTCTTTTTCACCACCAACCTAAGGGCAGCACTCGACTATAAGGAACTAGATTTAAATAAAAACTAATATATCAATAACTCAGACATTCTGCTTTTAGCATTTTCATTATCAGGATAAATTAACAATGATTTCCTATAGCAATTTACAGCAAGCTCTTTCTCCCCCTTAACCACATATGCTTCAGCCAAGTTAACCCATGCCTTATATGAACCTGGGTAGAACTGTGTATTCAATTCGAAAAATTCTATTGCCCTATCAACATCTACGCCAAACTGATCATTATAGAGGCGATCAAAGCCAAAAAAACTAATCGCATCTTCACTCAACATAAACCTCCCTCCGAGCTTCCTTGAAAACTCTTCGAAATGTTTTTTAACATTTACTGCTGGGCGAAATCTAGCTTGATCATCGATCATATAACCATCAAAAATTGATCGAAGCCCTCTATAAAAGCTAATAACGGGCATTGTATGATGATTTTCTTCTGTCCCATATGTTACTGAATCTACGTACAGCCCTTTCTTGGGCTTCTCATTTAGCAGCCTAATAAATTCTGCAACATAGTTTTCATCAGGATATACACCTTCCACTCTCTCTGAAGTAGCGATAAACAGCCTGCGCTTCTCAGTTGATTTACCTTGTAGGAATTCAGAATATCGCTTTATCATAATCTGCTCATCCCACCACATACTTGGATCAATAGCGATATACGCATTAAAAGCTTCAGGCGCCGAATATAAGCTATGGATAACAGGTAGACCTGTAAATGAGTAACCTGCAAGAATTTGATACCCGGATGTCGGATATTCTGCGTTTATCTCTGGGATAAGCTCCTATCTTAAGAACTCAAGGAATTGATCAGCGCCCCCTGTATTGGAAAGCGCCTGATTTTTACGCCCGCCATATTCAATTAGCGATCTAGTAGGTGAGCTATCTCTAACACGTTCTTGGCTTACGATACCTACGACAATCATTTCAGGAATTACTGGGGTGGCATCAGAGCTCAGCTGCCGAACCATACCTGTGAAGACATGAAAGAAGCTATTAAAATCTGCATCAAGTAAATAGAGAACCGGGTAATCTTTATATCCACCTTCTTTAAAGGATGTGGGAAGAGAAATCCAGTACTCCCTTTTCTCTTCAAGAGTTTGCGAGGCAATAACCTTGCGCTCACCAATAGTTAACTCTTTGGATTGAGCAGTTAAACTCCAAACTGCAGTAATTAAAATAGCTATAAGTTTGCTTTTCATAGGAACACTCCATCTTTCCACCAGCTAACCATTTAACCCACTAATAATTTAATAATCAGAAGAGGAAGAAATCATACGCCGCGTTCTGGACTCAATGAGAATGAAGAATTCACAATGTGTTTAGAATGCAGTCTAGTCTTTCCCTCTGCCCCCAAAGTAAGTGGTTAAACAGCAATATATACTCAACTAATCATTTGGCCCCTTCAGGCATTAGTCCAAAATATTTCCTGCTTTGCGAAAGGATCCTTGTAAGAGTCCTGGCTGACAGGAGTTAAACCAAGCCTCTGCAAGGACATTTCAGCAACATGTCTATTAAATGCTGAGATATGCCCTCCATTTAAGTAGTGGTCAATATCCACCCAGGAAGCATGCTTAATTTCTTCCGTATCTGTTATTGAAATATCCCGATTTAAGGCACTCAATTCACATACGAAGTAGATATCCGTGTAGCCTAAATTTGTAGGAAATCGGGTGGCAAATCCGAGTACTGAGGAAAACTCGCAGGACACACCGGTCTCCTCATAAACCTCACGAATCACCGCATCGGCTATCTTTTCACCCAGGTCAACGGTTCCTCCAGGCAGCTTCGGGCTCGATGCTGCACTGTGGCCCTGGACACAGAGCAGTTGCCCATCAAGAAGTACGAATCCCCCAACTCCCACCGTATGGGTTGGGTAGAAGGGAACATATGCATCTTCCTGAAGCTTAAGAACCAGCCTTGTAGCAGAATCCCGACAGCTATGAAATGTAAAACCATGCTTTAGGCATATCGGGATAAACCGGGTAAGTGCATCTCGGAGATCTATCCATATCAACTTTCGTCTGTTAACTCTGGATACTTCTATAATGGCTACCAGTTCAACCAAGAACTGATTTTCCGTACCAGAAAAATTCTCGAGATCCAAAGTAACGCAATTAAAGGAATCAACTGTATGATGAAACACAAGCAACCTATTCAACACCTAAATGATTTCAATACCATAAACGATATAGCCAACACTGAATCAATCATTCGTTCATTGATGTAAAGCCAACTTCGAATCCAAAATAATAGCTCTGTGCCATTATTTGATAAGATACATCCCTTCAGTATCTGGACGGCTCAATTCAAATCCAAATTTTCTATAAAGCTCGGGAACATCTGCCATCAACGTAATATATGCTGAAGGAAGGGCTTCTCGATCCAGGTAAGCCATAATGTGCTCCATGATCTGACGCCCCAGGCCAACACCTTGGAATTTGGGATCGACAGCAACATCCACTATCTCAAAATTAAGTGCGCCATCCCCCACTACCCGCCCCATAGCGACAGTTTCAGATTGTCTTTTTATATGGATACCATACAAACTATTTGGAAGGCCTTTTTCCGCTGCTTCACGGCTTCTGGGGGTTAAGCCTGTTATCTCTCGCAGTTTGAGGAAATCCTCGGTAGAAGCTACTTTCTCAATAATTGTGTACATACATCGCCGAAAAAAATAAACAAATTAATAGTGCCGCTAAGCCTACCTAGTACCCAGCGACAACCAAACCGCTATAGGCTCCTTAAATTGGAACTTCCTGGATCTCTGTCACCACTTCAGCTTTCACGGAGTTCGCAATAAAACACTGTTTGTGGGAAAGATGATGTATTTTTTCTAACTGCTCGCGACTGGGTTGTTTTTCACCGGAGAAGCGCACTGAAGGACGCAGGATAACTTTAGTCATAGCAATTCGACCATCCTTATCAGCCCCCATAATTCCTATAGCTTCATCGCAATATTCATCAACCACAAACCCTCGCTTGGCTGCAATCGATAGAAAAAACAACATATGGCAGCTGGAAAGAGCCGCTACAAAAGCTTCTTCTGGATCAACGTTTTCAACTACTGAATAGGGAATGGGTACAACATGGGGGGAAGAGGAGGCTGGGATAGATGCCCCACCATCAAATTGCCAGGTGTGGGCGCGACTGTATTGATTATCGGTGAAAATCTGCTCGTCGCGTTTCCAGGTCACCGTTGAAGTATACTCTGACAAGACTTATCTCCCTTTAGACGACACCCCTAGCCTTGGGGGAAAAGGGGCTAAATTGGGATGCTCACCAGCCCTAAGATTACCAAGAACCGGTGAGTGCTATTTCAAATGGTCCATCGCCTCCCAAAGCCGGATATAGGCGCCACAAGAAATACTAGTTAAGCGGCATCCACCTGCTCATCGGTGCGAGCAGCCATGATAAAGTCATTTTTGTGCAGGCCCTTAGCCTCGTGACTCCACCAGGTAACCGTAACCTTACCCCATTCAGTCAGCAGTGCGGGGTGATGCCCCACCTCTTCAGCAATCGCGCCGACACGGTTGGTAAACGCCAGAGCCTGCTTGAAGTTACGAAACTTAAACACGCGTTCCAGCTGCATAATTCCGTCACGGGTCATCGGCGTCCAGTCGGGAATCTGCCGTAGCAGTCCTGGCAGTTCGTCATCACTCACCAGCGGCGCATCGGCACGACAGGCTTCACATTGTTGTTGAGCTAGTTCGGTCATGAATCGGTCCTCAAAACCTTGTTTATTATCGGCTCAATTGGGCCGGCCTCACTCTACCCGCCCCCCCTTAACGAAACAAGTACAGGGCTCAAAAACGCATTTTATCCGGTTTTACCATCACAAAATGGAACCGCATGCTAAAAATATTGGACGATCTATGGCCACCGCAGCCTTGGGTCGACATCGGCAGATTAACGTGAGGATTGTCATGAAAGCACACCTCAGCCTATTACTACTTCTAGTATCTCTAGGAGCCTGTGAGCGCCAGCAAGTGGATAGAGAGCGCCTTCCTCCACCTGAGAAGGTTATCCTGGAGGAAATGCGCTCCGAGACAAACCTGGCATTCGAGCAGCTCTGTCAGCAATTTATACACGGCCTATGGAATCTATTCCCATCCTGGGCGCTCAGTGAAGGCTACTATGAAGTAGCCAAAGAGCTTCAGGTGCCCGATAAGAGTTATCGTGAATTTGTATTGGATTTTGCTCAAATCTATGAACGCAAATTTGCAGCCTTGGATAAAAGCCAGCTCAATATCAATTCACGCAGTAATCTCGCTCTTATAGAAAATTTTCTGCATCGACTGCAATGGCAATATACCCGCTTTAAGTCATACCAATGGGACCCATCCATATATAATGTTTCCCATTCTTTTGCCCTGATCCTAAACACCGACTATGCGCCACTTCTAAAGCGCCTACATACCGTTAGCACTCGTATGCTGCAAGTGCCCGAGTACTATCAGGCCGCTAAGGCCGCTATCTATCGTCCGGCAGCGCCACAGCTTGAATTAGCAATTCAACAGAGTACAGGCTCATTGGAAGTCTTTGGTGAAGAGCTGGAAAAAACGGTTAAAGAAAGTCAGATGCCTGCGGACGCAAAGGAGATTTTCCTGCGGCGAATGCACGATTCTCGCTTAGCGATTCAAAGCTATATCCACTTCCTACAAAACCTGCAAAAGAAATTGACTAAATCCGGAAAATTCCGTGATTTTCGTATCGGTGAAAAACTCTACGAAGAAAAATTCCAGTTTGATATCAATATTGGAATGAGCGCTGCTGAACTATACCAGCGCGCCATCATAGAGAAGCAGCTAACCCACGATAAAATGACCAAGCTTGCCGATCAACTCTGGCCAAAATACTTTCCTTCTGACTCCCCACCCAACGAGCCACTGGTAAAAATTGAAAAGCTTCTGAACAAGCTTTCCCAATATCATGCCACCAAAGAAACTTTCAAGGAAAAAGTAGAGCAACAGATCCCGGAGCTGGCAAAGTTCGTGACCGAAAAAAACCTGTTAAGCCTGGACAAGGAAAAGCCACTGGTAGTTCGAACAACTCCAGCCTACATGCAAGGCTTTGCTGTAGCTTCCATTAATGCGCCTGGCCCCTACCATAAAAATGCAAATACCTATTACAACGTGATGCCCATAGAGACCTACTCCGATCAACGGGCGGAGAGCTTACTGCGAGAATACAACGACTATATCCTGCAGATACTAAATATCCATGAAGCGATCCCCGGGCACTACACTCAACTGGTCTACGCCAATCAGTCCCCTAGTATCCTGAAAACTATTCTCGGCAATACTGCCATGATCGAAGGCTGGGCAGTCTATGCGGAGCGCATGATGCTGGATGCGGGTTACGGTAATTTTTCCCCCGAGCTGTGGCTGATGTACTACAAGTGGAACTTGCGCACTATCACTAATACCATTTTGGATTACGAGGTACAGGTAAAGGGTATCAGCCAAGCAGAGGCAATGAAGTTAATGGTCAGGGATGCCTTTCAACAACAGGCTGAAGCAGAGGGCAAATGGCGCAGGGCGACCTTAAGCCAAGTGCAGCTCACCAGCTATTTTGCTGGCTTTACAGATATTTTGGCCCTGCGTGAGGAAATCAAAAAGAAAATGGGCAACAACTTTAGTCTCAAGGGGTTCCACGAGATGTTCCTGAGCTATGGCAGTGCACCTATACCAATTATTCGCGAGCTGATGCTGGCGGACTTAGCCAAGCAAGACAATAAATTCCAATAAAAAAGGCCCCTGTTGGGGCCTTTTCTTTAAATGGCGGAAGCGTTACACCTCACCTTCGGCAATCTTGGCTTTCCAGATCAGCGGGCCAGTAGTGTGTACTGACTCACCCTGACTGTCGACAGCCACAGTTACCGGCATATCTTCTACTTCGAACTCGTAAATCGCTTCCATTCCCAGCTCAGGGAAGGCGATTACTTCGGAGCCTTTAATCGCCTGGGCAACCAGATAAGCAGCGCCACCGACGGCCATAAGGTATACCGCTTTATTATCGCGGATCGCCTCAATTGCCATGGGGCCGCGCTCCGCCTTACCGATCATCCCCGCCAAGCCGGTTTCTTCCAGCATAGTGCGAGTGAATTTATCCATACGGGTAGCGGTGGTTGGACCAGCGGGACCAACAACCTCATCGCGCACCGGATCTACCGGGCCTACGTAGTAGATAAAGCGGCCGGTGAGATCCACAGGCAACTTCTCGCCTTTAGCGAGGATATCTACCATTTTCTTGTGCGCCGCATCGCGACCAGTCAGCATCTTACCGTTCAGCAGCAGGGTCTCACCGGGCTGCCAGTTTTGGATATCTTCTGCGGTAATGGTATCCAGGTTTACCCGACGGGTATTGCTGCCCGCTTCGCGGGTAATTTCCGGCCAATCTTCCAGCTTAGGCGGAGTCTGGCGCGCAGGCCCGGAGCCATCCAGGGTAAAGTGGGTGTGACGGGTAGCTGCGCAGTTGGGGATGATCGCCACAGCCTTGTTGGCAGCGTGGGTGGGATAATCCTTGATCTTCACATCCAGCACAGTGGTCAGTCCGCCCAGGCCCTGGGCGCCGATGCCCAGTTTGTTGACGGAATCATAGAGTTCCAGACGCAGCTCTTCAGCGCGGTTAGAGGCTCCGCGCTCTTGCAGCTCCTGAATGTCGATGGGGTCGAGCAGGGATTCTTTGGCCAACAGCATCGCTTTCTCAGCGGTACCGCCAATACCAATACCCAGCATGCCGGGCGGACACCAGCCGGCACCCATCTGTGGAACCATCTTCAGCACCCAGTCAACCACCGAGTCTGATGGATTCAGCATGGCAAACTTGGTTTTGGCTTCACTGCCGCCGCCCTTAGCTGCCACATAAACTTCTACGGTATCACCGGGAACGATTTCATAGTGAATCACCGCCGGAGTATTGTCTCCGGTATTCTTACGAGCACCATCTGGATCTTCCAGAATAGAGGCACGCAGCACGTTGCTGGCATTTTGATAGGCCCGGCGCACACCTTCGTTAACCATATCGGTAACGCTCATGTCCGCTTCCCAACGCACATTCATGCCCACTTTCAACTTCACGGTGACAATGCCGGTATCCTGACAGATTGGGCGGTGGCCCTCGGCACACATGCGTGAGTTGATCAGGATCTGGGCCATGGCGTCCTTGGCCGCCGGGTTGACCTCTTTCTCATAAGCCTTGTTCAGGGCCTGAATGAAGTCCTGTGGGTGGTAGTAAGAAATAAATTGCAGCGCATCGGCCACGCTGCCGATCAGATCATCCTGGCGGATAGTGGTCATTGCCAACTCCGATTAACGTCTCGAGGCCGGCGATTCTACACGAAATGTAGGGTTATTGACCCAGATATTCCCAGAAATCCCATTCACCTAAAGGGAAAACGGAATAAAAAAAGGCGGACACCAGGTCCGCCTTTTTTAACTCAACCGGAAAACTACATGGATGAAGCTGTGGAATCACCGCTGGACTGCAGGGAGCGAATCGCATCGCGAAGCTGCACCAAATCCTTATTCACCGAACGGCGGTAAGCATCGATAGACTCTACAGCCTCTTCATTCGCACCGACACGCATAGTCAGGTCACTGCGCACTGAAGCCAGCTGGCGCTCCAGACGTGCAAGCTTGTCGGTCATCTCACGCTGGGAATCTGTATTGCCCTTGCGCAACTCTGCCAGCGAAGCCTCTACAGCGGCGATTTTCTTCACGCTGGACTCGAGGCCGCTGAGCTTTGTGCTAAGAGCGGCGACTCGCTTTTTGTTAGCCGCGACTGCTGTTTTATTGGCGGAGATACTCTTGCGGTTGGTGTCATAAGCAACACCCCACAGTTTGCGGATCTCCGAGGAGTTTTCCTTGGCTTTTGCATTCAGCACTTCGACCGATGCCGTAGATTCCTCATCGGAGAGGCTAAAGCGCTTCTCCAGTTCAGCAATACGGTTTTCCGCATCGGCAATACGAGTCTCTGCATCACTCAACAGGGTCCGGCTGTCCTGCCACTGCTGGTACAGGAAACCCGAGGCACCCAGGCCACCCATCGCCATAATCAGGGCACATAGCCCCAAGAAAGAGAAACCACCTCGGCGCTCCTCCACGATCACCTGGGGCTCTGGTGAATCACTCCTTTCTTCGCTGGTAGTGAGGTCCAGTGATGGTTCAAGAGCGGCGCTGCCGCCCAGTGTGGGCTCTTTGCGTTGCATGGTTCGATACACCCGATAACTGTGCTGATGAGTCCGGTACCCGCCAGTTCTATGCTGGTCTTTCCGGTACCGTATTTTCAGAAATATATGACAATAGAATCCATTCAGATTCGTCGAATTCTGCGGCAGTTATACCAAAAATTGACGAAAAAGTAAGCGGTCGTCAGTAATAATAGACGACAGTCGAATAGAGCTGACAGCAAAAGCTTCCCCCCTTGTGTTTGAGGAAATCGTCCCAAACTTCCCTAATCCACCGCGCCGGCTTAATTCTGAGATGCGGCACGTGTAGAATGCCCTCACCAATAACCCTCAGACAAAGGAAGGAAAACACCATGGCTTTCGAATTGCCTGAACTCCCCTACGCTAAGAACGCCCTGGCACCGCATATCTCCGAAGAGACTTTGGAGTACCACTACGGCAAACATCATAAAACTTACGTAGACAAGCTGAACGGCCTGCTGGAAGGCACTGCTGACGCTGACAAGTCCCTGGAAGACGTGATCAAGTCCTCTTCCGGTGGTGTGTTCAACAACGCAGCCCAGGTTTGGAACCACACTTTCTACTGGAACTGCCTGAGCCCTAACGGTGGCGGCGAAGCCACTGGCGCGATTGCCGAGGCTATCAACGCAGCCTTCGGTAGCTTCGACCAGTTCAAAGAAGCATTTACCACCAGTGCTGTAAACAATTTCGGCTCCGGCTGGACTTGGCTGGTAAAAAATGCTGACGGCTCAGTCGCTATTGTAAATACTTCCAACGCAGCAACCCCGCTGACTGAAGAAGGCGTTACTCCCCTGCTGACCTGCGATGTTTGGGAGCACGCTTACTACATCGACTACCGCAACCTGCGCCCGAAGTACATGGAAGCTTTCTGGGCCCTGGTGAACTGGGAGTTTGTAAACCAGAACTTCGCTTAATCCCGAAGTCACCAGAAAAAGCGGGTCATGTGCCCGCTTTTTTTATTTCTTTAATGCCCTCCTCCCAATCAAATTCTCCCCACTACTGGCCAAATGCTGCTCCAGTCAGCACAATACCTGCTGATCTGCACTACACATCCCGCATAAAGTGTGGGGGATTTAGGCAATCAACCTAAAGAATGCCACTGGAGTGGCACAAATTAGCAACGAAGAACCGAACACTGGGAATATGCTCATGAAGTTGAAACCAACCCTGATCGCAGCCGCCATAAGCGCGCTGGTAATCAGCGGCTGTGACCGCGGCGCCCCGAACACAGCCGAGCAGAGTGCAACCGCCACAGCCACGGAAAGCACGGCGACTCAAGAAGTCGCAGGAAAAGTGGACCCAGCCGCAGTCAAACGCGTAAACCAGATGTTCGAGGACTTCTTCCAGGAGCACCTCGCCCGCAGTCCAGAGACCAAAACTTTCCTGGGTAAAAAAGAAGACTACGATAAGTGGGATAACCTCTCCCCAGAATTTGCCAAGGAAACCCTGGAGCTCGACAAGCGTCAGCTGGCGGAACTGAATAAAATTGATCCTTCCACCTTGGATGACGCTACCCGCCTGAGCCTGCGCCTGGCAAAACGCAACTGGCAACAGGATATTGATGGCTACAAGTGGCGTAACCACGGCTACCCTGTTAACCAGATGTATGCCACCCATACCAGCGCCGCCACACTGTTGATCAGCCAGCACCGTATTGATGATGTCAGCGATGCAGAAGCCTATATCGCCCGCTTGAACGGCATGCCCAAGTATTTCTCCCAGTTGGAAGAACAACTGAAAGCCAATGCTGCAGTCGGCACAATCGTACCTAAGTTTGTATTCCCTTACGTTATTAGCGATTCCCGCAACCTGATCACCGGTGCACCTTTTAACGGTGAAAAAGACAGCCCACTGTTTGCAGACTTTAAAGACAAAGTAGAAAAGCTGGAAATCAGTGAAGATCAAAAGAAATCACTGGTCAATAAAGCCAGCCAGGCCCTGACTGCAAGCGCCGGCCCCGCTTACGAAAAATTAATCAGCTACCTGCAAGAGCTTGAGAAAAAAGCCAACACTGACGACGGCGCCTGGAAACTGGCAGACGGCGAAGAGTTCTATAAATTCCGCCTCGGTGTTTACACCACTACGGATATGACTGCCGATGAGATCCACCAAACCGGTCTTAAGGAGGTTGCCCGTATTCACGACGAAATGCGCGAGATTATGCGCAAAGTGAAGTTCGAAGGTAACTTGCAGGAATTCTTCGAGTTCATGCGCACCGACAAGCAGTTCTACTACCCCACCACTGAGGAAGGTAAAGCGGAATACCTGGAAAAGGCCACCGCAATTATCGACACCATGAAGGGCCGCCTGGATGAACTGTTTATCACCAAGCCCAAAGCCGATCTCGATGTAAGAGCCGTAGAGGCCTTCCGCGAAAAATCTGCGGGTAAGGCCTTCTACCAGCGCCCGGCTCCCGATGGTTCGCGCCCAGGTATCTACTACGCCAACCTGTACAATATGAACGATATGCCGTCTTACCAGATGGAAGCATTGGCCTACCACGAAGGTATCCCCGGCCACCATATGCAGCTTTCTATCGCTCAGGAATTACAGGATATTCCCAAGTTCCGTAAATACGGTGGTTACACTGCTTATACCGAAGGCTGGGGTCTCTACTCCGAGTTGGTACCCAAGGAATTGGGCTTCTATGAGGACCCCTACTCTGACTTTGGACGCCTGGCTATGGAACTGTGGCGCGCTGGCCGATTGGTGGTAGACACCGGCCTTCACGCCAAGAAATGGACCCGCGAGCAAGCGATCGACTACCTCGTAGAGAACACCCCGAACCCGAAAGGCGATGTGGTTAAAGCGATCGAACGCTATATCGTCATGCCTGGCCAAGCGACCGCATACAAAATCGGTATGCTGAAAATTGTCGAGCTGCGTGAAAAAGCCAAAACAGAACTGGGTGATCAGTTTGATGTTCGCGGCTTCCACGACACTATCCTGGCCAGTGGCCCAGTCCCCTTGGATGTACTGGAAGAACTGGTTAATGAGTGGGTTGCAAAAGTAAAAACCCAACAATAAATAATAGAAGCGACAGATAAGTACCTGATAACTACTTGTCTGTCTTTTTCTTATCGTCAGTAGAGCATTGCAGAAGTAAAAATTCTGTATAGTTTTTACAATACGGCATTTATTGTTTTACAGGGAAGTCCGGAATGACACTCCGGACTTCTTATTAAGCAATCACCAGCTCCCAGCATGATTGGCACTGTGGCCTTATTTCACCCCCCCTATTTTCAGCTCACCTTAGCCGCCACTGTCGTATAAAAGCACCAAAATAAAACATACCCAGTATTCCCCATACCAAAAAAGTGCACCGCTCTTATTTTCTGCTGAATTTATATCCACAAAACCAAATAATGGGATGCTTTTACATAAAAAAGTCCATTAACTGCAAAAATAATGATAAAAAAGTAAGAGCTACTCTTTGAACGCAAGGATTGTACTCATGAAGTTAAAAGTAACTCTGATTGCAGCGGCAGTAAGCTCACTCATCCTCACGGGCTGCAACGATAGTACCAACAATGCAGATGCACATAAGATTGCCCCCTTAGAGGAAAGTGCACTTAATCAGTCACCTCCCCCGAAAGTCAGCAAAGAAATGAGTGAGGCCAGCAAGAAGGTCAATTTGCTATTCGATAAGTTCTTCCAGGAGCATCTAGACCGCAGCCCTGAATTCAAAACATTCTTGGGTCTGAAAGAGGAGTACGGCAAATGGAATGATCTAACTCCTGAGTTTGCGCAAGAAACCCATGAAATTAATAAGCGTCAATTATCCGAGCTGAATAAAATTGATCCCGCTATATTGGATCGACCTACCCAACTTAATCTTCGACTGGCAAAACGCACTTTGCAACAAGAGATCGAAGCCTATAAGTGGCGAAATCATAATTATCCAGTCAACCAAATGTTCGCCACCCATACCGGCGCCGCTTCAACACTTATCAGCCAGCACCGTATCGATAACATCAGGGATGCCGAAGCTTATATTTCCCGCTTAAATAGAATTCCCCAGTATTTCGCACAGCTGCAAGACCAACTGGAAGAAAACGCCAAAGCTGGCACCACTATCCCAAAATTCGTTTTCCCCTATGTTATTGGAGATGCACAAAACCTAATTACTGGTGCTCCTTTTGACAGAAAAAAGGACAGCCCTCTATTTGCTGACTTTAAGGAAAAAGTAGAAAGTCTCGATATCAGTAAAGAGCAGAAAAAGTCCTTAATAGATAAAGCTAAAACAGCACTAAAAGACAACACTGGCCCCGCCTATAAAACCCTAATCGACTACCTGCAAGAGCTTGAGATACGCGCAACTACTGATGATGGCGCCTGGAAACTGGCAGATGGCAGTGACTTTTATAATTTTCGCCTCGGCTTTTACACATCTACCGATATGACAGCCGAAGAAATTCATAGGATTGGCCTTGAAGAAGTGACTCGCATCCATGATGAGATGCGTGAAATTATGCGTAAAGTAAAATTCGAAGGTAAGTTGAAAAACTTCTTCGAATTTATGCGCACCGACCAGCAATTTTATTACCCGACCACTGAACAGGGGAAAGCTGCATATCTTGAGAAGGCTACTACCATTATCGATACCATGAAGGGTAGGCTGGACGAGTTATTTATCACCAAACCTAGAGCGGACCTCGATGTGAGAGCGGTAGAACCATTCCGGGAGAAATCTGCCGGTAAAGCTTTTTACCTGCAACCTGCTGCCGACGGATCACGCCCAGGCATCTACTATGCCAACCTCTACAACATGGACGATATGCCCAGTTACCAGATGGAAGCACTGGCATACCACGAGGGTATCCCCGGCCACCATATGCAGCTCTCTATCACCCAGGAATTACAGGATATCCCTAAATTCCGCAAATATGGTCACTATACCGCCTATACCGAGGGTTGGGGCCTTTACTCTGAAATGGTGCCAAAAGAGATGGGACTCTACCAAGACCCCTACTCAGATTTTGGGCGCCTCGCCATGGAGTTGTGGCGAGCAGGACGCCTTGTAGTCGATACCGGAATTCACACCAAGAAGTGGACCCGAGAACAAGCCATACAATACCTGATGGAAAACACCCCTAATCCTGAGGGGGATGTGATTAAAGCAGTCGAGCGCTATATCGTATTACCCGGCCAGGCAACAGCCTACAAAATTGGCATGCTCAAAATTTTACAGCTCCGCGAGAAAGCCAAAAAAGAACTGGGAGAAAAGTTTGATATTCGCCAATTCCACAATGCAGTTCTGGCCAACGGCCCAGTACCACTGGATGCCCTGGAGGAAATTATTGACGAGTGGATAGCAAACACCAGAACTCCAAAAGTATAACTAAAAGGTTAAAACAGAATTAAAAAAGGCCACTATCTGTGGCCTTTTTTGTTTGAGCTATTAGTGAACACCTAACAATTCGAGAGCCAAATATACACGAGGACAAGCGATATACTTGGTTTACCTGCATTTTTAGAACCCTATAGCTCAAGGTTGAAAGCCCCAGCTAACAGCACGCACTCTTGTACTGCAAACCGCTGCAGCATGTAGAATGATCCTATTTCTTAAGTATCGCATGGCTTAGTGATACTGTGCTCAGTTGGCTGCGGGGTGATAGTCATAACTTTTACTTCGCCAGGTGTTTCAAATCGGTGCCAGATACCTTTTGGTATAACCAATATTTGCCCGGCTGATAATTCGTTCCGCTTCTCATCACCGTTAACGAGAAGAATTAGAGCTGTTTCCCCACCTATAACTTGAACAAACTCATCTCCATTGGTGTGTCTTTCCCACTCGCTATTCCCTGAATAGTGGGCTACGTATATTCCACCATCCCTATACTCGGACAATAAGGCAAATGCATCTTTAGCTTCCTCATCCGTTGTTTCGGGAGTTCTTCCTTTTAGAAATTTAACTCTAGAAAACCCATCATCTATCGTAATAGCTTTTGACTTCGGCACTTACCAACCCCTTACAAGTACTACTCTTACTACTGGGGTGGAAGGAAAGAATACACCGCACTCGAGACACGCTGTGAATACATCCCTGTAAGCTCCTAATCGGCATCCATGCCTCATAGGGTCCCAAGCGCGGTGTATTCTTCCCTTCTCCCTTTTTAGTTACTAAAACCACATAATCCGAGCACCTTCACCCTTTCTAGCGGTAAAGATGCTCAAACTTTTAAGTTACTCTTTTGACGATCCTATAGCCGAATACTCTGCAAAAGTGAACCCTAACTCTTGTTGGTTGCTATCCACTGATCTACCTGCTGCTCCAACACTGCCAATGGCAAAGCGCCATTGGTGAGAACTACATTGTGGAACTGGCGGATATCAAACTGGCTACCAAGCGCTTCTTTAGCGCGTTCACGCAACTCAAGAATCTTCAGCATACCGGTTTTGTAGGCCAGTGCCTGACCGGGCCAAACCATATATCGCTCGATCTCGGTGGTGACTTCGGACTCAGTCATACCGGTCTTTTCCAGCATATACTCAATCGCTTGCTCGCGACTCCAGCGCTTATAGTGCATTCCAGTATCCACGACCAACCGCACAGCCCGGAACATTTCCGCCTGCAACCGACCTAAATCATCATAGGGGTTTTCCTGGAAACCGGCTTCTTTAGCAAGCTTCTCGGAGTACAGTGCCCACCCTTCCGAGTAAGCATTAAACAACCCCATTTTACGGAAAGTCGGCACACCTTTTAGCTCTTGTGCAATTGCCAACTGGAAGTGATGCCCAGGTACCGCTTCATGGTAAGCCAAGGTACGCATTCCAAACTTTTTGGTTTCATGAACATCCCGCAAGTTTGCATAAAATACCCCGGGGCGAGACCCGTCCATTGCTGGAGGGTTGTAGTAGGCTCCCGCCGAACCTTGCTCTTTAAACTCTGGGACTCGGCGCACCTCAACACCCATTTTGGGTTTTAAATCAAAATAGTCACCCAGGCCTGCATCAATTTCATCAATCATTACCTGGTAATCGGCAATAATTTTCTCCCGCCCTAAATCTGAATCCTCATAAAGAAACTGGGGATCATTATTCAGTGCAGAGAAACGTTCGCTAATAGTGCCACTGGTTCTACCAACGGATGAAAAAATTTCATTCATTTCCGTTTCAATTCTTGCAACCTCTACCAACCCAATACGATGGAGTTTCTCCGGTGCAATATCTGTACTGGTAAAGTTGCGTACTTGATAGGCATAGTAGGCATCCCCATCCGGCAATGCCCAAACACCATTGTTCTCTCCAACTTTTAACCGGAGAGTACTGAAATAATCGATTAGCCCTTGATACGCGGCGTAAACTTCTGTACCAATCAGCAACTCAGCTTGGCTGAGAATACGTTCCCGCTCCTGTTTATCCAGCTTTTCAATTTTGTTAAGTCGCTCCAGTAATGAGGTATAAAGTATATTTTCTTTTACCGGCGCGGCGATAAAACCCTGCATTTCCTCTAAAACACTATCGACAACAAAGCGCGGGGGCAGGATATCTTTCTCTTCCCTTATCTTCAGACCATCCAGCAATTGATCAAACTTACGTCCGACCTCTCCCAGACGAGACAAGTAATAATCAGCTTCTTTTACATTGTTGATCTGATGTACTTCAGCGAGAAACTCCGGCAACCTATTCTGCTCACCCGACATTTGGTTAAGCGGGTAATCATGGTGCCTCCAGCGTTCAACTTCCGCCTTTATACTGAGAAGATGCTCTAACACATCATAGGAAATGGCCTGCTGCCCTTCCAAACTTTCGCGATCATAGCTGCGCAATACCGCCAGCTCGCTCTTCATCATTTCAATAACACGCAACTGCTCTTCTTCAGACAAATCATCGAGATGCGCATTGTGTCCATCAATTCCAAATTGTTCCAAAATTCTAATTTGTGAAAGAATTTCCGGACTGCTACTGCCGATTTTTATAAAGACACGTTCAAAAAATACATCTATAGACCAAGGCTTGAAATAAACTGCATTAATAGCAAAAGCAGAAACTGCCAAAACCCCCACAAAAAATAAGCCGCCAAACCATTTGGCAATAGTCTTAATCATTATATTTCTCCCGAATTCTTAGCTGTAATTTTGTCCCGGTATCAGGATCACCTCAACTCCCGCAGCAGAGAATTCCGATAGAGCGATCAGCGCAGGGGCCAAGCTGAATTAGACCCATAATTCACAACTATTTTATCGGCGATACAAAGTCACTGGGCTTCAGAGCCAGCAGGGAGCAACTGACCTTCTGCAATATATTCTCTGCAGTATTCCCCATAATGAAACCGGGAATACCCGCCCGTCCAACAGTGCCCATAACCAGCAAGTCGAGACCTTCTTCATCAATCAGCAATGGAATAAAGTTATCTGGATGGGCAACCACATGGTGAATACGTATTTCCCCCTCAATTCCGGATGCACGTATCAATACATCGAGCTTTGATCGGTGTTGGGCCCGCGCTGATTCAGTGGCCTCATCCAACTCTTCCTCAGAAGCGCTCAAGGGAAAATGGCGCCGCAAGTATTCATCGATATCGAAGTCCCAACAGGAAATAACGTTCAACACCCCACTGCAACTGTCAGCGAGTACTCGCGACCAACGCAGCAACCGGATCGCCAAGTCATAAGTGCTGCCATCCTCGCATTCAGGGTCGAGAGCTACAGCCACCTGAATCTTGTTGCGATGTTCCTTGATTGGGCGGCACAGCCATACCGGGCAGGGACACTTTCGCAGCAGATCCATATCCATTGCCTTGAAGCCCTTGAGCTGGCTGCGACCCTCAACATTCTTGATCACCAGGTCATAGCCCTCAGCCAATACCCGGCGGATCACCCGCTCGGCAGGTCGGGCACCACAATCTGACTCAATCTCCAAATTGGTCCTTTCCGCCGATAACTCCATATGTACGCGGGCCGACTCAATTTCACTCCTGACCCTATCAAGCATTGTCCTCACACAGAGCCGACTAAACTCCTCAAACCCCTCCGGCACCTTCGGACAGACCAGTAAAACCTTAATCTCCGCCTGATGATTGCGCGCCACTGCAAAAGCCTGCATGAGTCCGCTGCTTTCATCCTCAGCAGCATGGCTGACATACAGGATTTTATGAATGTTTGGCATAACGCTGCCCTCAACCAGAGATATTTGGGAGCAAACAGGGGCAAGACTCACCATAAACCCACTCGCTGCCTCAAATTGGTATCGTGAGTAGAGCAGATTTCACACGGAAATACACAGGTGAAGGAGATGGCGCAGGAGCAGATAGGGAAGGTGAAGTGAGTAAACACAAACCATATTAGACGGAAAAAGCGTCAAGTGTCGCTATAACACGAGACAGAGGAGCCCAAATGAGCTCAGGAGCTAAAGCAGGTCGGCCAGAGTCCAATGCTGGGGTCAGATATCCAAAACCTGCTTAACAAAAGGAATGGTGATTTTACGCTTAGCCATAAGTGAAGCCCGGTCCAGCTCCTCCAGACACAGAAAGAGTGCTCGAGTATCCCTCGGGGCGCGGTGCAATATGTACTGGGCCACATCTTCCGGCAGGTCAAAACCGCGCAGACGGCTGCGACGGCGCAGGGCGGCAACTTTATCGCTGTCATTCAGGGTTTTGAGCTGGAACACCAGGGACCAGTGCAGGCGTGACTGCAGATCAGCCAGGGCAATATCCATACCTCGGGGTGACTTGCGAGCCCCCATTAATAACTGCCGGCCGCCATCCTTAACTCGGTTATAGAGGTGGAAAATAGCAGTCTGCCACTCGGGCTGCCCCTCCAACAAATGAACGTCATCTATACAGACAAGGTCCAGTCGTTCGAGTCCGTCGAGAATAACAGCCGGGTCCATGTTCATTAGGTCTGCGAGAGGGAGATAATGGAAAGAGCGACCATTGGCCTCTGCGCACTGACAAGCAGACTGAAGCAAGTGGCTAATGCCACTACCCGCCTCACCCCAAATGTAAATTACAGACTCGGGATTCTCGCCACTGGCAAAAGACTGCAGCAGGGCAACTACCTGTCGATTTGGATCTGAATCCGACAGGTAGAAGTTATCAAAAGTGGCGTCATCCCGCAGGGATACCCCCAGCGGCAATTGTTGCGGAATACTCATCTCAATCCCAGTGATAGCGCAACGGATTCTCAGCGCTGCCCAAGGGTGAACGGTATCCATTCAGGTTAATGGCGTCTCCGTCCGCTTGTGCTCGCAATTTATGGTTTAGAGCCAGGGTATCACGCAAATTGCTCAACCCTGCCGAAGTGACCAGTGCCAGGCGCATTCGGTCCCCTTCAACAGAGAGCAGGTTAGCACTGCTGACCTGTGCCAACCCCTGTAGGTAACCAGATGCCTTGGCATAATCAGCAAAACTGTCGATACCAGATAACTCAACAATCACCGCGCCCAACTGATTGTCCTGGCCATTCGGGGACACCGCATAGCGCTGCGCAAGAATATTGGCCAGCTGGTTAACGCCGCGCAGAGCGACCTCTTCCAGCGAACCTCCGGCGGTATCGAAGGCATAGCTGCGACCGCCGTGAATTAGCAACCAATCTGCCTGCCAGCGATGGCCTGAAGCTTGAAGCACCCGGCCCATCAAAGTGGCATCGGGGCTATAGCGAAAACCCGCCTTCTCAGCTGCTTGCTCATCCTGGGCCCAGAGAGCTCCCAAAGGCATATTGCGCTGGTCATTGAGATCCATTACCGGGAAATCCAGGGGGACACCGCGCTCGATAGCCATTGCCTCAAGTACAGAGAAGAGCTCCGGGGTCGCTTCTTCACTCAGAGCACTGCGGCCCTCTTGCAGGGTATCTACTGCAAGCCACACCAAAGTGCCGGGGCGATTGTTAGGCCACATGGGCAAGTTCATTTGATTAACTTGCCGGGAGATCGCTTGGGGATCAAAGGAAAGGTGCAAGTAGAGCTGATTGTCCTCACGGGTATAGCGATACCCTTGAACAAACTGCTGTGCATTTTTTAATATCGGCTGCACATTTGGGTTACTACCGACAGCGGCATCTCCCGTAACACGTACGAACACCCGTTCCAGGCCGCGACTTCCGGCTGCTGCACGATCCGTGGCTCCGCGACTCGACACAGCCTCGACAACTTCGTACAAATCCGAGATGACTCGAGCTTGGACCGGTAGGGCTAGAACACTGATGATCAGAGCCAGCAACTGCAACACCAATCCCTGCCGGAGCAGCTTGTGCATAGGACTTCTCTCCAAACCTCTTATTTTCCGCCCCTGAGCTTGCAGAAATTATTATCGATGTGCAAGACGCCAGATTTTAGGGCGGACTAAAAATTGCGGCTATTGTATCAGCGTCAGACGTTTCTCTCAGCCCCGAGTTCTCACTATCGGAGTGATTTCACAGTTCAAATGGTGAGAAAATGCCGAAATCCCCCTTCGAGATGCCGTCTGGGCGTGGCTCCCGAGGCAAGACCCAGATAGAATACGCGCCCTTCGAATACCCACCGCAGGAAGAATCATGAGCGATTCCAAGCCGCAATCTACGCAAACATCCCTCTCTTATAAAGATGCCGGTGTCGATATCGACGCAGGTAATGCACTGGTAGAGCGCATCAAAAATGTCGCCAAACGCACATCCCGCCCCGAGGTAATGGGCGGACTGGGCGGATTCGGCGCCCTGTGTGAACTTCCAAGCGGCTATAAAGAGCCGGTTTTGGTTTCCGGCACCGACGGTGTAGGTACCAAGTTACGCCTGGCAATGGACTTGGGCATTCACGACAGCATCGGTATCGATCTTGTCGCCATGTGTGTGAATGACCTGATCGTAGCAGGAGCTGAACCCCTCTTCTTCCTCGACTATTACGCAACCGGCAAACTCAATGTCGATATTGCTGCAGAAGTAGTTACCGGCATTGGCAAAGGCTGTGAGCTGTCAGGCTGCGCACTGGTCGGCGGCGAGACCGCCGAAATGCCCGGCATGTACGAAGGCGACGATTATGACCTGGCAGGCTTCTGCACCGGTGTCGTAGAAAAATCTGAAATCATCGACGGCAGCAAAGTTAAAGCTGGCGACGTATTGATCGGCTTGGCCTCCAGTGGCCCCCACTCCAATGGCTACTCCCTGATCCGCAAGGTTCTCGAAGTCAGCGGTGCCGATCTCCAGCAGGACATCGGCGGTGAAACCCTGGCCAAGGCGCTGATGGCCCCGACCCGTATCTACGTTAAAAACCTGCTGCAATTAATGAAGACCTTCCAGGTGAATGCGCTAAGCCATATCACTGGCGGCGGCTTACTGGAAAACCTGCCCCGCGTACTGCCCGAAGGCTGCAGCGCGCGTATTGATGTCACCAGCTGGGAAATGCCTCCTGTATTTAATTGGCTGCGAGATGCAGGCAATATCGATAGCCGCGAAATGTACCGCACGTTTAACTGCGGTGTTGGCATGGTTATTTGCGTGCCTGCAGAGCAATCCGAGTCGGCACTATCCGCTCTCAAGCAAATGGGCGAAGACGCCTTTGTCGTTGGCACTATCGAAGATGCCAAAGAAGGGGCGGAAGCAGTAGAGCTGGCGGGGCTGTAATGTCTTGTAGAGTTGCCGTATTAATCTCCGGTAGTGGCAGCAACCTGCAGGCTCTGCTGGATGCCGCCGCACAAGAGGACGCGCCTTTTTCCGTGACTGCAGTTGTCAGCAATAAGGCAGATGCCTATGGTCTGACTCGCGCAGAACAGGCAGGCGTTCCCACCTCTGTGGTGAATCACCGGGATTTCTCCAGCAGAGAAACCTTCGATCACGCCTTGATCGAAGAGATCGACAAGTGCAAACCAGATTTGGTTGTACTGGCTGGGTTTATGCGTATTTTGACGCCCGACTTTGTGCGCCACTACAACGGCCGCCTGATCAACATTCACCCCTCCTTACTGCCGAAGTACCAGGGCCTGCATACCCATAAGCGGGCACTGGAAGCCGGAGACAAAGAACACGGCGTAACCGTGCATTTTGTCACCGAGGAACTCGACGGCGGGCCACCTATCGTCCAGGCCATTGTTCCTATTAAGGAGGGAGACACTCCTGAGCTACTGGCAAAGCGAGTGCAGGTTCAAGAGCACATCATTTACCCCATGGCGGTTACCTGGTTTGCCCAGCAGCGCCTGCAAATGGCGGATGATCGAGTTCAGCTGGATGGCGAATTACTACCTCACCACGGGGTTCAGGTTTCCGCATAAAACCAGCCCTTGATAGCTGGCGGGGTAAAAGTCCTTCAATGTACTTTGCGCGCCTCGCCAGCTAGTATTCAAAAGGGTTCAGTTTTTTGTGGGATATCACAGTGCGCCTTTTTGCTACCTCTCTGTTTCTTTTTTTAATTACCGGCCAGGCAATTGCTGCTGAGCTGGAACCTTTCAAAGCCACCTACGCCGCCCGATTTAATGGGATCAGCATTACCGCTACTCGGGAATTGTCCGGACAGGACGGCAACTGGCGCCTGGACTTCGATAGCAGCGCCCTTTTTGCCAGCATTAAAGAGTACTCTCGCTTTACCAGCCAGGATGGCCATATCACCCCCCAACATTACGAATATCGCCGCAAAGGCCTTGGTCGAAATCGCGCCACGGTACTTAATTTCGAACCGTCAAAAGGTATGATCTTTAACGTCCATAATCCGGAGCGGGATCTCAAAGACGCCCCACCCAATACTCTTGACAAGGTGAGCTATCAAATCCAACTGGCACTCGATGTCGCCGCAGGAAAAACAGACCTTCAATACAAAGTTGCCGACGGCAAAAAAATTCGCGATTACAAATTCAGTCAAGTTGGCACTGAAACCCTAAAAACACCTCTGGGTCCGGTGGAGACAATTAAAGTCGCTCGAGTGAGAGATAAAGACTCTGGAAGAGAGACAACTGTCTGGATCGCACCGCAATGGAACTACGCTTTGGTGAAACTTATCCAAAGAGAAGAAAATGGCAAAAGATATCAAATCAACCTGACAAATTTATCCATCAACGGCGAAAAAGTCGCTGCCAGCCAATAAATGGCCACATTTTCGACTGATGAAAAAAAATCCGTCGACTTGGATAGATTTTTGTCCCCATTGTCTTTATAAAGTCACTCCTCTCCCTCACTAGGGCAATGACGTATTGCTAGACTTTTTAGTAAGGGATTTGCTACGGAAGTGGAAGGTACTTATATAAGTCTAAAGGCCTTCCTGCCATGGCAGAGTTTATTCCAACCTGTTTATGGCTTTCAGTAATCAGCAGACTTAGAGATGGGTTCTCATGAATAAAAAATACCTGCGACACGCAGTTCTGGCCGCAGCTATCAGCTCCGTTTCCCAAGGCGCTATGGCTGCAGGTTTCTACTTGCAGGAAACCAGTGCAACAGGCCTTGGCCGCGCATTTGCTGCCGAAAACACTATCGGCGACAACGCTGCGATTCTGGCGCGCAACCCAGCCGGTTCAGCACTATTCAATACTTACACCATTTCTCTTGGTGCGACTTACGTTGACCCCGAAATCGATGTTGATGGTGATGTCACCTACTATGTCGGCAGTGAGGAAACTGGCTACCTGGGATTCGAAACTCCCGCGAGCGCCAAAGACTACGCCACCAGCGCAGTAATCCCCAACGGCTACCTGGCCGCCCCCATCAATGATGAGTGGTCCTGGGGCCTGGCCATGTACACCGACTTTGGCCTGGAAACAGATTTCCCGGATAACTTCCCCGCAACTACGATCGCTAACAAAACCTCTCTGCTGACTGTAAACATCCAGCCATCTGTTGCTTACGATTTTAACGATCAATTCAGCATTGGCCTGGCAGCGAATATTTTCTACGTTGATGCAGAACTGAACACCACCTTCCCCGATGACTTCCTGATCGGTGACGTTGTAGCACCCGCCTTTGGATTTAACCCCTCCGGCGCCACCGTGTTGGACGTAAAAGGGGATGCCTGGGACCTGAGCTGGACCATCGGCGGCCTGTGGCGCATCAGCGACAACACTCGCGCAGGTATTTCTTACCACGCTAAGTACGACCCCAAAATTAAGGGTGAAGTAAGCTCCGACATCGCTCCGAGCCCGCTGGATCCATTTGACGATACTTCCGGCAACCTGACCCTGAACCTGCCTGACACCCTGGAGCTGGGCTTCTACCACCGCTTCAACAATAACTGGGGTGTGGCAGTAGGCTACATGTGGACCAACTGGGACCGTTTCGAGCGCCTCGAAGCCTTTATCCCCTCCGCTGGTGAAGACTACAACCCGCTTCTGCTGAAAGAAGAAAACTTCCAGAGCGGTTCTCGCTTCAGCATCGGTGGTGAATACTACCGCAATGACGAGTGGACCTTCCGCTTTGGTTACGCTTACGACCAAGGTGCTGCCCGCGACGGTTTGAACCGCCATGAAACCGAAGAGCTTTCAGAGCTGGTAAACGAAGACCTTCCGATTACCTGGCGTACCCTGTCTATTCCCGACACTGATCGCCAGTGGCTGACTGTTGGCGGCACCTACTCACTAACTGACAAACTCACTGTTGATGGCGCTTTCGCCTACATCTGGGGTGATGACGAAGTTATCCAGGAAGCTAACAATATTAACGACTCCCTGATTACCTACTTCGATGGTGGCACCACCAAAACCGAAGCTTACCTGTTCAGCTTGGCTCTGAATTACCAGTTCTAAGTCACCTTAGATCTGATGAAAAGAAGGCTCTACCCCTGGTAGGGCCTTTTTTATTCCCAGCTATTATCCTCCTCACCTAAGCCTCCATTAACCCCACAACAATCCACTCCCCAGAAAACTCTCCCCGCCCCCAATCCAAATACCACCAAATCGTTAACATCGAAAAAAAGGGTTAGATATCTCCATCCTTAAATTTGATATAAGGAACGTCAAATCCTAAAACCAGATGAGTTTGCAAAATCATATATCTTAACAACGCATTTAAATTATTTATTTTTGCTCATTTAATGGAATCTGGAGCTTATTTGTTTAACTTATCAATATTGTTCAAAATCGCCTTATTCAGAAAGTAGGCCCCATAAGCTCACACCACTATTACTCAAGGATCTCTGAATAACCCCGTAATACCTCTGCGACCTCTCATTAACTGAGAGGGATCACGCATGCATTGCAAACATCAAACCCACTTAAATTGTGAAGTAAGTCAAACTACAAGAGTAAAATCATGAAGTTGTCAGCAGTATTTATCTTGTTAATTTTAAGCCTGGATGTCGCAGCCTTCTCTATGGGAGATGCCATCAATACGGCTGGTCGACAAAGAATGCTATCCCAACGCATCACCCAGACTTACATCTTGCGCGGCATTCAACCGGATGCAGAGCGCCACGAAAAAGTATTTACCCGATCAATTCATGAATTTAAAAAGAATCACGAGAAACTAAATAATTTTCATGGCGCAGAAAAGATCAGGGATCAACTTGTTAAAGTTGAAAGAGAATGGAAAGCGTTTGAGTCTGTCGCCTTACAACCCGTCAATAAACAAAGCGCCAGCGAATTATTTCAGCGCAGCAACTCCCTTCTTTCTGCTGCCCACACCTATGTAGTCCAACTCCAACAAGTCGCCAATCACAACAGCGCCGAACTCATTAATATCGCCGGCCGCCAGCGTATGCTCTCCCAGAGAATCGCCAAGAACTACGCTGCTAAACTTTGGGAAGTATCCTTGGATGATGCCGAAACCGGGTTGCAGGAAGATCTCTCCGAGTACTCCAACCGACTGAACCAACTATTGGAGAGCCCCCTCAATACACCAGAGATCAATGACAACCTGCGCAAGGCAAAAGATCACCTGAGTTATGCTAGCCGGGGGTTTGAGGGAGATATGAAAATATCTGAAAAGCGCCAGATTCAGGTAATCACCGGCACCACTGATCTGATGCTACGCAATATGAACATCGTTACTGAACAATATGCTGAGTTGTTAAATTCAGGGGAGTAGGAATGAGAACAGACATTGAATTCAGGCCCAGCACCGAAGAAATCCTCCATAAACTGGCAACCCCTGAGTTCCAAGCTCTCAATCAGCAAGCGAATGACGAATCCATTAAGCGCATGAAGCAGGCTGTCCCGATCTTGATCGGGATAGGTAAAGCTAGCGACAACATCCCCGGAATGCGGAAAAATTTAATTTTGCATGCCGGCCCTCCGATAACCTGGCAGCGGGCATCAGGCCCGTTAAAGGGCGCAATAATTGCCGGTCTAATTTATGAGGGGTTCGCTAAAGATAAAGCGGAAGCTGAACAGGTTATGGAGGAAGGCCAAGTTGATCTTGAGCCCTGCCATAACCACAGTGCCGTCGGGCCAATGGCAGGTATTATTACCTATTCAATGTCTGTGTATATTGTCGAAGATAAGCTATCTGGTAATCGCGCTTACTCCAATCTCAGTGATGATCGTGCCGATTACCGCGGCAGCTCTATCCGCTTTGGTGTCTACGATAAATCAGCAATCAATTACCTTCGCTGGATAGAGGACGAAATTGCTCCCGTATTAAATCAAGCAATTCTAGATGAAGGCGGGATTGATTTTATACCGATCATTGGCCGCAGCCTCCTTATGGGGGACGACTGCCATGTCATGACTAATGCCGCAACACTGATTTTCTCCAGAATTTTAATGCCGGGAGTTATTCGGGCTAGTAAAAAGCGAAAAGATATTGAAAAGATTGCGAACCAAATTTACAAGGATGAGACATTCCCGTTGAACCCAATCATGGCCACCTGCAAACTTGTTTCCGATGCAGGCAGCGGTATTCCTCACAGCAGTATTATCACAACCATGGCTCGCAATGGGACGGAATTTGGTATTCAAGTTTCAGGGCTGGACAAGGCCTGGTTTACCGGTTTGGCTGGGGTTGGCCATGGATTATTAATGCCGGGCATCACTCCTGCAGATGTCAATCGAGATATGGGAGACAGCGCCATCACAGAGACTATGGGTTTTGGCGGCACCCACAAAATATTCTCAGGAACATACCAAGATAACATCGACAACATACTGAAAATGTACGATATCTGTCACTCGGAAAGTGACTTTGTCGTTACTCCGGGCATCGAGGGGAGAGGCGCCCCTCTTGGATTCGACCTACTTAAAATTATCAGGACCGGTACAACACCAACAATTAATTCTGGCTTGGCCCACAAAAGCATGAACCGTTATCAAGTCGGTACCGGGTCTCTGCACCCCCCGCTGGAAGCATTTTTAAATGCTGCTGCCAGCTTTCTAAATTCTGAGGAAGAGCAACCCCCTGTCCACTAACAACTGAGCCTCACAACTAATAATATTCAAGAGTTCATAATTCACGTGAGCATAAAACAGAAAAAGGGGCTAAGCCCCTTTTTCTAATACCGACAAACTAAAAGCTCAGATTACCAACCGCACTGACGCCCTTGGTTCTGCTCTTCCAGGTACGCCATCAGCGGCTGGAAGTAATCGATAATGGCGGAAGCATCCAGGTCGCGCTGACCGGTGAGCGCTTCCATAGCATCCGGCCAGGGCTTGCTTGCACCCATTGCCAACATAGCGCGCAGCTTCTTACCAGCCTCATCATTCTGGTAGATGGAGCAGCGGTGCAGCGGTCCGGTTTCACCAGCGGCTTCACACAGCGCACGGTGGAATTGGAACTGCTGGATACGCGCCAGGAAGTAGCGAGCGTAAGGTGTATTACCGGGGATATGGTACTTGGCACCCGGATCAAAGTTCTCTTCGGAACGCTCTACCGGAGCGGCAATGCCCTGGTAATCTTCACGCAGTTTCCACCAGGCTTTGTTGTAGTCTTCCGGCTTCACCTCACCGTTGAATACCTGCCAGCGCCACTTATCAACGAGCAGACCAAATGGCAGGAAGGCAATCTTATCCAGCGCCTGCTGCATCAGGTAGCCGATATCTTTACTCTCATCCGGCACCTCATTCATCAAACCGATTTCCTTCAGGTACTTCGGCGTGATGGAAAGCGCGATGGTGTCGCCAACAGCTTCGTGGAAACCGTCGTTAGCGCCATTCTTATAGAGGAAAGGCTGATCTTTATAGATGCGCTGGTAGAAGTTGTGGCCCAATTCATGGTGGATGGTAACCAGGTCTTCACCCGTTTTATTGATACACATCTTGATGCGGAGATCGTCCTGCCCATCCATATTCCAGGCGCTGGCATGACAAACTACATCGCGATCGCGGGGCTGGGTGAACTGAGAGCGCTCCCAGAAAGTTTCCGGTAGAGGCTTAAAGCCCAGGGAGGTGAAGAACTTCTCCCCCACTTTAACCATGTCTTTTTCACTCATGCCGGAATCAACCACCAGCTGAGTCAGATCATAGGGCGCCTGCATATCGTCGTCTTTGACTATGTCATAGACGTTACCCCACTCCTGGGCCCACATATTACCCAGCAAGTGTGCAGGAATCTTACCCTGAGCCGGCACTACGTCATCGCCATAATGCTCATTCAACTTGGCGCGAACATGGCAGTGCAAAGCTTCGTACAACGGCTTCACTTTACCCCACTGGGTATCCATATCCTCAGCAAAGGCATCCGGGGCCATATCATATTTGGAGCGCCAGAAAACACTCAGGTTGTCATAACCCAGCTCTTTGGTACCCGCATTACCGATCTCCACCTGGCGCTCATACAGAGGCTTCATAGGAGGAGAAACTTTACGCCATCCAACCCACAGATCCTTGAGTAATTCAGGATCGCGATTGGTTGCCATCACCTGCCCCATCTCGGTCAGGGTGTAGCACTTTTCTTCACCGCCATCTTCGCGGCAGTATTTACCGGCACCGTACATGCCCTGCATTTTTGAGCCAATTTGCGCCAACTCAGAAGTTAGTGCCGGATCTTTCGGCGCCGGGAATACCAACCCCTGCTTCAACATGGTCAACTGGCGACGGGTATCCGGGTCCAGGTCCAGGTCGTTAAATTTGGCGGCCTCTGAAGCCAGCTCCACTGCCAGGGTGGTGTATCGCTCTGAAGCCAAAGCCTCTACATATTGGGAATCAATATTGATATAGGTAGAAGCAAGCCAAGCCGCATGACTTGCCTCTTGCCCCATTTTTTCCAAGCGAGCCTGGGCATCATTTAGGAAAGCTTGCGCATCTTTGGCTGTCAGCTGGGAATTATCAGCTGGGCTTTCCGCAGTCGCCTGGGCTACACCAACCGGTTTTACCGTTTGCTGCCCACTGTCACAGGCAGACAGTGCAACGGCAACCGCTATCGAGAGAGCAACTTTTTTCATTTTCTCCTCAAGAATCATTTTTAGATCTGCTTATAGTTGACGCCGTTTATAGCATAAGCCCCACACAATCAGCGACGGCAAGGCCGAAGATCGAGCCAGATCGACACAAAATCCCCTTTTATATCGTCTTTGCGGGAAAAAATTTGGTGAGGAAAAGAGTAAAAACCCAGGACACGGTCGAGCAAAACACTCTCAACGGGGATTTTTCAGGGGATGATTTTTGAAACGAAGAAGGGAGAGATTGGAGGCAGCCCAACCAGCAACACCCTCGGCACATGATACCACTGCTACCGTTGCTCCCTTCCGGGCCTGGCGGAGTTCACAGCTGCTCATTGCGAGGGGACCGGGAGGGCCGCCACAACGATCTTCGGTGCCAGTGCATCCGAAGAGGGCGCGATTATAGAGGCATAAACGAATAAGATCCAGCCCTATTAACAGGTTATAATAAACGACTACTATCTCACCCCCTGCAAAGAGTTACTCATGCACTTGTTTGTCGATAATTTAACCAACGTTGACTTCAGCTACCTCGACTCAAAACGAGGCATCGTAGGCGAGACCTGGCTGGCAAACGCAGCCCTCGATGGCGCCTTGGATGAACAGGGGATGGTTTGCGACTTTGGCATAGTGAAAAAGACCCTGAGGCATTGGCTGGATGATCAAGTCGACCACCGCCTCCTGGTACCTACCCGCTCACCCCAACTGACCCTGGAGCACAATAGAGACCAGGTTAACCTGACCTGGCTACTGGAAAACGGGGCTTCTATTAAAGTGTCAGGTCCAGAACAAGCTTTTGCCTTAGTGGACGCCGAGGTAATTACTCCTGAGAGCGTCGCCGTCTGGTGTGTCCAGCAGCTGGCCAGCCACTTTCCCGATAGCGTGGAGAAGCTCAAACTCAGCTTCCACTGTGAAGTCATTGAAGATGCCTTCTACCACTACAGCCATGGCCTGAAAAAACACCTTGGTAACTGCCAGCGTATCGCCCATGGGCACCGTTCACGTATTCAAATCATGACGGGTGGCCAACGCGATGCAGAGCTGGAAAAGTACTGGGCTGAACGCTGGGAAGATATCTACCTCGGCACTCGTGAGGATCTGGTTTCAACAACTGCCGATGATCGCGGTGAGGAAATGCATAACTTTGCTTACAGCGCACAACAGGGAAACTTCACCCTGTCCATCCCTGCCAAAGTTTGTGAAATTCTTGACTGTGATACCACGGTGGAGCAGTTGGCCCAATATATCGCCAACACCCTGGCGGCTAAAGAGCCTGGGAAAGCGATTACCGTAAGAGCCTACGAAGGTATTGGCAAAGGCGCGATTGCTTCAGCTCAAACCAGCTAGCCCAGCCCCATAGCACCGACACCGTTATAAATTGAAGTACCAAGGCGCCCGACTTTGAACCTGATTGTTTTACAAAAGCACGACTTTATTAGTCCCAATCGCGTCCGCCTTAGTGGACGCCAGCTGGAGCATATCACCAAGGTTCACAGAGCAGCTCCGGGACAACAACTTCGTGTCGGACTGCTCGACGGGCAAATAGGGAATGGCGAGATTGTTACGCTCGACGAGAAGTGCGTCGAGCTTGAAGTGGCATTCGCAATTGATCCGCCCCAGCCATTACCTCTCACACTTATTTTGGCCCTGCCTCGCCCCAAAATGCTCAAGCGGGTTATCCAGCACCTGACTGCACTCGGGGTCAAAAAACTGGTTTTGATCAATAGTTACCGGGTCGAAAAGTCTTACTGGCAAACCCCCTGGTTGCAGGAAGACAAACTCTTTGAGCAATGCCTGCTCGGACTCGAGCAGGCTGTCGATACGCAAATGCCGGAAATTCTGTTGCGCAAACGCTTCAAACCGTTTGTCGAAGACGAACTCCCTTCCCTCTCCAGTGACTCTCGTAAACTGGTGGCTCATCCAGTAGGGGGAACGGCTTGCCCTGTGGACATAAAGCAACCGACCACTTTAGCCATTGGCCCTGAAGGCGGCTTTATCAGTTATGAAGTCGAGAAGCTCCAGGAAGCAGGCTTTCAATCCGTTCACCTGGGTCCACGTATTTTGCGGGTAGAAACTGCACTGCCAGTACTGATTAGCCGGTTATTTCCCGCGTTTTAAATTATCGGACTTTACGAGGCTCTGCTGCATATCCACAGGAGCCTCTGAGTACTTACCCGACGTATTGCTTTTTAAGCTTTTACGAAAGCTTAACTACCCATACTTCAATTGTTCAAATAACCCCCAGTAAAGTTACCTATCTCTTGCGATGAGACAGTTGCACAATTCAGCAATCAATATTTCATCAATTTGTCACAATTAAGTCATATTTTGCGCCCTCGTTTTACCACCTTACGGTCGAATTACTATGAGCGTATTCTTAAGCCGGCTAAAGCAAACCCTTACCTTACTTCTTATTGGGGGGGCACTGGCTGCTGCAACTTCTACAGCCCAAACCCGTTTCCCTCCCGATACAACGGGCCTGCTTTTTACTCTACACGGCTCCAATACTGTCGGTGCAAAGCTGGCACCCAACCTGGTGAGTAATTACCTGGAATCCCGAGGTGGCAGTAATCTGGAGGTTATTCCTCTAGAGAAAGAAAATGAGGTTCGAGTACAGGGGGATCTGGGCAGCAATAAAATTTATGTCGATATTGCGGCACACGGTTCAAGCACTGGATTTAAAGGCCTTGAACGGTCCCAGGCAAATATCGCCATGGCTTCGCGACCAATAAAAGATGCTGAGCATGCAGCGCTGAGTCGCTTTGGAGATATGCGCGGTCAAGGTGCAGAACATGTCATTGCCATCGATGGACTCGCCATTATTGTTCACCCTCAAAACCCCATTACTCAATTAACCCTGCAACAAATAGCAGCAATATTTTCCGGGAAAATTACCGACTGGTCTGAAGTGGGCGGGCGGAAAGGTCGTATCAAAGTTCTGGCGAGAGATAATCAGTCCGGCACCTGGGATACGTTTAAAAGCTTGGTGCTCGGGAAAAAGTACTCCCTTATTACTAATGCAAAACGCTTCGAATCGAATGATCAATTGTCAGACCGTGTTTCGGCGAATCCCAACAGTATTGGATTTGTCGGCTTGGCGTCTATTCGACGAGCCAAGGCCGTATCGGTATCTGACCAGAACACCCAACCGCAAGCTCCAGAGCATCTGACAATTGCAACCGAGGACTACCCCCTCTCCCGCCGTCTATTTCTCTATACCGCAGCTTACAATTTAAAACCCGTCGCCGAAGAGTTCCTGCACTTTGTACAGAGCGAGCAGGGGCAGGAGCTGGTAAAGGCCACTGGATTTGTCGCGCAGACGCCAATGGGTGTAAAACCTGAAGCCAACCGGGAGGGGCCCAGCGAATACCTGAAATTAACGGAAAATGCAGAACGCCTGAGTATTAACTTCCGTTTCTCTGAAGGCAGCGCCTCTTTAGATAACAAGGCAAAACAGGATATACAGCGACTTGTCCGCTTTATGCAAAAGCCTGAGAACAGCCACAAGCGACTGCTATTGATCGGATTTGGCGATGAGAAAGTGAGCGAGGGACGCTCAATCGTTTTATCAAAACTACGCGCAGTTACCGTTCGCTCAGCTCTAAGGGATCACCAGATTAATACAGCACCGGTTCAGGGCTTTGGTGCCTATCTGCCGGTAGCCTCCAACAGCTCCAGCTCAAAGATAAAAAATCGCCGGGTAGAAATCTGGGTTATTTAACCCTAGCCCAAAACCCCTCTCCCTCGTGAGGCGACAAGGAAGTCCCTCAGCATCCTTTCTCTTTTTTCTCTTCCAATCCCCCTTCCCTTTCCCCGGTCTTTTTCCTAAACAACAAATCCAGCCTTATCCAAAGCATAAATAACGCGCATAAAAAAGCCGCGTAAATACGCGGCTATCAATTAGTGGCTATGCCACCAGGTCTCACAGAGAGGAACGCAAAGAGCGCTCCGGGGGAAACTTCCCAACAACAAGCGCGTTACCGCTTATTTACAATGTGGCCGCCCGCAGGCGGCCACCGGGGGCAATTAAGCTACAGCGTCTTCCGCTACTGCTTGTTTTTGCAGAGCCAGTTTGGGATCTACAAACTCGTAACCCAATACGTCGGCTACGGCTTGGTAGGTCACCATGCCAGCGTGAACATTCAGGCCTTCCAGCAGGTTGGAATCGTCCAACAGTGCCTGCTTGGCGCCTTTGTTTGCCAGGGCTACCGCGAAAGGCAGGGTGGCATTGTTCAGGGCCATAGTGGAGGTGCGAGCTACACCGCCGGGCATATTGGCAACACAGTAGTGAACCACACCATCAACTACGTAAGTAGGCTCTTGGTGAGTAGTCGCCTTGGAAGTCTCGAAACAACCGCCCTGGTCAATAGCAACGTCAGCTACAACTGCGCCTTTCTTCATGCGGCTGATAATGTCGCGGGTCAGCAGTTTGGGGGCTGCTGCGCCAGGAATCAGAACCGCACCAACAACCAGGTCAGCTTCCAGTGCGTGCTTTTCAATAGCATCGTTAGTGGAGTACTCAGTGCGAACCGCACCACCGAAAATATCGTCCAGCTGACGCAGACGCGGCAGGGAGCGGTCGAGGATAGTAACGTCAGCACCCATACCCAGGGCCATCTTCGCTGCGTTAGTACCAACAACACCGCCACCGATAATCAGGACTTTAGCGGGAGCTACACCGGGAACACCGCCGAGCAGTACGCCGAGACCACCCTGGGCTTTTTCCAGGTGGTGGGCACCGCACTGTACAGACATACGGCCGGCAACTTCAGACATAGGCGCCAGTAGAGGCAGGCCACCGAAGCGGTCGGTTACGGTTTCATAAGCGATGCAGGTCGCGCCGGATTTCACCAGCAGCTCAGTTTGTTTGGGGTCTGGAGCCAGGTGCAGATAGGTGTACAGAACCTGCCCAGGGCGCAGCATTTCGCACTCGTGGGGCTGGGGCTCTTTTACCTTGACGATCATATCGGCAGTGGCAAAAATCTCTTCCGGAGTATCGATAATCTTGGCGCCGGCTTGAACGTACATCTCGTCGGGGAAACCAATAGCGGCACCACCATCCTTCTGTACGATCACTTGGTGGCCGTGGCCAACCAGTTCGCGAACACTCGACGGCGTCAGGCCAATACGATACTCGTGGTTCTTAATCTCTTTAGGGACGCCAATCAACATTTTCCTTCTCCTCGCTCTGTGCGCTCGGTACTGCCTTAATCAAATAGGAGTACCTAATTTCTATGTTTTCCCCAGTATAAGAACAGATAAGAAGTGGATATTTAGTAGATTTTTGATAAAACTAGTGGAATCCACTAATAACCCTGTCGCCAAGTCTATTTTTTGACCATGTCGACCAATTCGGAGTCAGCAGTTATGCGCAAACGTGCGGGAGAGCTAAGTACCATCGACCGGAACATATTGCGTGTTCTACAAAAGAATGGGAGAACCAGCTATGCCGAGCTGGCCCGACAGGTGGGATTGACCGCGACCCCCTGCGTCGAACGGGTCAAACGCCTGGAAAGTGACAATGTTATTCAAGGCTACACCGCCCTGATCAACCCGGAGTATCTCGATGCTGCCCTGGTAGTTTTTGTGCAGATCAGACTGAATCGATCCGCACAGGACGCCTTTGAGGAATTTCGCAACGCCGTGGCCGCCCTGCCGGAAGTGCAGGAGTGTTATTTGGTATCGGGGAATTTCGATTACTTAATCAAAGCCCGAGTGGCGGATATGAGTGCCTACCGGAAGTTCTACGGCGAAACGCTTTTAACGCTGCCGGAGGTACAGGAGTGCACCAGCTATGTGGTGATGGAAGAAGTCAAAGAGACACTGGAAGTACCGGTTCACTACAACCGATAGCGGGATAGATCGATGAGTGGCCACAGCCACTCATCTGCACAAACCGGCAATCAGTATTGAATGCCCAGTTTCCGGTAAATAAAACCAATCACCCAGGCGGGGCCGATCAACAGGAATTGTAAGTCCTTAAAGAAAGAGGGTTTCTTGCCTTCGATATGGTGGCCAATAAATTGGAACACCCACATAATCACGAATAGGGCCAGTGCCGTCTGCCAGATAGGCACCCCCAGCCGCTCCAATACCGACCAAGCCCACAAACACAGAACAGTTAATCCCGTCATTCCCAGGGCAATGGGAAACGACATCGCGAAATAAAACAGAAGAATCGGGATTGTCACCACGACAGCCCAGTTCAGCCAGGGAATTGTCGCCATAAATTCCGGCTGCGGAACTGCCCACAAAAGTCCGGCCACAGTTGCATAAATTACGGGAACAGCAATCCAATGAATGGATTTGTTGATCGGATTCTGATGACTCTCACCATACTCGGAAAACCACTGCTGGGCACTGCGCATGACAATCTCCTCATTCTTATATTGTTATTGTCAGAGCAATAATAATCCCCAACCCATGGATATCAATCAATGGCCGAAAATACCACGAGGCCTACAAAACGTGGCTTTTAGCGCCTAACGTAGGCATCCAACTGGGATAGATAGAGATCCGCCATCGATTTATCGAAACAACAGAATACAACCTGCTGCGGCGCCCCCTCCTTCTCCTGAAATTGCTGCACCTGCTCTACAGCCACCTCTACGGCCAGCTCCGGGGGGTAGTCGTAAACGCCACAACTGATCGCCGGAAAAGCGATCGAGCGCATATTTTCGCGCCGAGCCAATGCCAAGCAGTGCCGATAACAGCTGGAGAGCAACTCGGGCTCACCCAAACTGCCGCCGCGCCAAACTGGCCCAACCGTGTGGTAGATACGTTTTACGGGAATGGAATAAGCGCCAGTGGCGCGCACTTCACCAACAGGACAGCCGCCCAGACTGCGACAGGCCTCCAGTAGATTGGGCCCCGCTGCGCGGTGTATGGCCCCATCGACACCACCGCCTCCCAAGAGACGGCTGTTGGCAGCATTGACGATTACATCGACGTGCAATCGAGTGATATCACCGAGATGAACTTTGATCACTCAGCATCTCCAACCGCTATTTGAATAATTGCTGCGGATGGAAATCCATTTCACTTCACAACAGTCGCACCTTTGCCAGAGATGCGTCCCTAGCGCGACTGGTCTGTCTCGGCCCGAGCAAGTCGCTCGGGCTCAAGTCCTGCCCTGCCCCCTCAACCAAGCAACTTGCGGTGCTGTGAGGCAACGGCTTCCGGGCACTTCGTCAGCGCGCTCACTAACACGATAGCAGCTGAAGAGAAAACAAAACCCGGCAACAGCTCATAAACATCAAAAATGCCACCGGAGAGTTGCTCCCACACCACAACGGTGAGGCCGCCAACGATAACACCGGCAATAGCGCCACTGCCCGTCATACGAGACCAGTAGAGACTGATCAGCAACGCCGGGCCAAAGGCAGCGCCCAGGCCAGCCCAGGCGTAACTCACCACATCCAGAACCTTGGAATCCGGGTCCATCGCAATCCACACAGCGACCAGTGATAAAGCAACCACCGCCCAGCGCCCCACTTTCACCATGGCTTCCGGAGTGGTTTCACGACCAAACCAAACGTGGTAAATATCCTCCGCCAGTGCAGCCGAGGACACCAACAGCTGGGAATCTGCCGTACTCATAATGGCAGATAGAATCGCCGCCAAAAGAACACCGGCAACTAGCGGGTGGAACAGCACCTGCACCATTTCCATAAATACAGTTTCGCCATCTGGCAGGCTCTGTTGGATTTCCAGGTGCGCAAACAAACCTACCGCCATTGCCCCCAAGAAGCCGGCCAGGGACCAAACCGCCGCAACTGTCGCCGCAACCGGAATATCGTTAGGGCTGCGCACCGCCATAAATCGCGCCAAGATATGCGGCTGACCGAAATATCCCAGTCCCCACGCAAGGGAACTGAGTATCGCCACCAGGCTTAAGGTTTGTCCGGTGTTATCGGTCATCCAGTGGGTCAGCTGTGGCATCTCCGTTTGCAGGCGAGTCCAGCTGGCAGAAAAACCACCCTGGTCAGAAATAACAACGAGAGGCACCGCAATCAGCGCCGCACTCATCAGCAGTCCCTGGAACACATCGGTCCAGGACACCGCCAAAAACCCGCCAAACAGCGTGTAAGAAATAACGGCAACCGCACCGATAATCACCGCCCAGCGGTAATCCCAGCCAAATACCGTTTCAAATAATTTGCCGCCGGCAATCAGGCCCGAAGCCACATAGAAAAGGAAAAATAACAGAATGAATATCGCGCAGACTGTGCGCAGATAGGGGTGCCCCATCTTAAACCGACGATCCAGATAGGCTGGCACCGTCAGGGAGTCGTCCAGCTCATAGGTGTAGATGCGCAGACGCCGGCCCATTGTCACCCAGCTCAGAACGATGCCGGAGAAAAGACCAATTGCGATCCAACCGGCAGAGAGACCCGCTGCATAGGCCGCGCCAGGCAAACCCAGAAGCAGCCAGCCACTCATATCCGAGGCTCCGGCAGACAGGGCCGCCACTGCCGGCGGCAGGGAACGGCCGCCGAGGAAATAATCACTGGCATTTTTTGTACGCATGTAAGCGTAAATACCGATAACAACAATCAACGCCAAATAGGCGACAAAAGTAAGGGCGATCAGCCACTCGGCGGCCATAAGGGATTCCTTCTGATCAAAGTGGGGTGGTACTTGGCGCGGGAATAGTCTGCGTTTTCCTGCTCAATTTTTCAGCGCATTGAGCTATGGAAAGAGCACCACCTAAAAATTGTTATGTTTATTGCGCGTAAATCTACCCATAAGGTGGCGCCGACTCAATCAGCAAACTACATATATGTTGGATACAACTACAGAAAAAAAGACAACACTATGGGCATTTGTCTGGACGAGCTCCGACTCCAGGTTATCCGTCCAACCCTCAAGCACTTGAGAGCCTGGAGCCAGGGCATGGAGAACCTCCTTCTGGGAACCGCCGCCCAGGAGTCGCAATTGGGCTTCCACCTCAAACAGGGACGGCGCCACGGGCTGGGTATTTACCAAATCCAGCCCCACACCCACCGGGAAATCTGGGATCAATACCTGATCGATCACCCAAGCCTCGCCTCAAAAGTGCGGGGGCTGGCGAGCCAGCGGGATTTTCTCGATCACCCCCACAGCGAACTGACCACCAACCTGCGTTATGCCACAGCCATCGCCTGGCTGATTTACCGGTCGGCCGAAGTGCACAAGATCCAGGACGAGGAAACCTCAGACGTGGCCAATATGGCGCGCCTCTGGCATCAGCACTTTCACCATGGACCCAGTGCCAGTCCCCGGGACTTTGAATGCAGCTACGCACAGCTGGTCAGCGGTGCCGATCCTACAGATTCAGCGCCTCGATATACTGGGGCTCCACTTCCTGAGCATCCTCAGGCTCCCAAGAATTCACCTGGCGCTGGATTGAATGGTCAGGACGCTCGACAGCCGACGGCGTAGAGCGATCCAGTTCCAGACTCTCAAAATCGTAGAGGTCCCTGTCCGCCAATTGTGACGGGGACACCCGGGTAATCGCGGCGAAAATATTCTCGCTGCGGCCTGGGAATTTCTTATCCCACTCCCGCACCATCTGCTTGATCGCCTGGCGCTGAAGGTTCTCCTGGCTGCCGCACAGGTTGCAGGGAATAATCGGAAACTGCTTGTACTCGGCGTACTGGGCGATGTCCTCTTCACGGCAATAGGCGAGCGGACGAATCACGATATTGCGGCCATCGTCGGCGCGCAGTTTGGGGGGCATCGCCTTGAGGCGACCACCGTAAAACATATTCAGGAACAGGGTCTCGACGATATCGTCTTTGTGATGGCCCAGTGCCACCTTGGTGGCACCAATTTCTTCAGCAAAGCCATACAAGGTGCCACGGCGCAGACGGGAGCAGAGCCCGCAAGTGGTCTTGCCCTCGGGCACCACTTCCTTCACGACCGAGTAGGTATCCTTCTCGACAATATGGTGGGGAACACCCAGGGACTGCAGGTATTCCGGCAGGATATGCTCAGGGAAGCCCGGCTGTTTCTGGTCCATATTGACCGCCACCAGTTCAAAGTTAACCGGCGCTGTCCTCTGCAAATTCAGCAGAACGTCCAGCATGGCGTAGGAATCCTTACCGCCGGACAAACAGACCATAATCTTGTCGCCCTCTTCAATCATGTTGAAGTCGGCGATGGCGCGGCCCACATGGCGGCGCAGGCGCTTTTGCAGCTTATTAAACTCGAGCCGCTCGCGGCGGTTTTCCAATTCGGGCATGGTGTCTCTCTAACTCATTCGCGACCAGTGACCGGGCCCAGAGTACCGGCACAAAACCTTAAACTTTGGGACCAGAGCCAGGCTTTCCTGTTCCTGGGGGCGCGATTGTACGCATTTCGATCACGGAGTACACGACTCACCAGCCGCCTTCTCCCCCAACAGGGACTTCACGCAGGGCCAGACATGATCCAGCAGGGCCGGCTGCGCCTTGGCGGTGGGGTGGATACCGTCGGATTGCATAGCGCCCTGCTCCAGGGCCACGGTTTCCAACAAGAAAGGCACCAGGGCGACCTCTTCGGCCTTGGCCACTTTGGGGAATACAGCGGCAAAAGCCTCGGTATAAGCGCGGCCGTAGTTGGGCGGGATACGCATCCCCAACAGCAGGACTTCGGCCCCGGAATCCTTAGCCAGCTTGACCATCTGCTGCAAATTGCGCTGCAAACTCTGGGGTGGGTAGCCGCGCAAACCGTCGTTACCGCCCAACTCGACAATCAGCCACTGGGGATTGTGCTCTTCCATCAGGCGCGGCAGCCGGGTCAGGCCGCCTGCGGAGGTCTCCCCACTGATGCTGGCATTGACCACCTTGACCGGGCGCCCCTTCTCCTGCAAGCGCTCTTGCAACAGGTTGACCCAGCCCAACTCCTCATCGATACCGTAGGCTGCACTTATGCTATCCCCTAATACGAGCAGAGTGCCGGGCTTGTTGGCACTCAGTGCCAGATTGGGGACCGACAGCATCAGCACCAAGCCGAACCGAGTCAGTAACTGCCGAAAAAAGGCTGTTGTCATGTCATACTCTCCAAAAATCTCGCGTATCCGCAAAGGGAATACAGTATGTCCGCCATTCTCACGGCAGAAAACCTCTATCACAGGGTCTCCACCAGCGAAGGGCCACTGACCCTATTAAACAATATCTCCCTGAAAGTCGCCCGTGGCGAGAGCCTCGCTGTGACAGGGGCCTCAGGTTCCGGCAAGTCCACCCTGCTCGGCCTGCTGGCAGGATTGGACAAACCTACCGAGGGCAAGATCTGGCTGGCGGGGGACGAGATCACCGCCATGGACGAAGAGCAGCGCGCAGCAGTGCGCGCCCGCTGCGTGGGCTTTGTATTCCAGACTTTCCAGCTGCTACCCGGCCTTACCGCCCTGGAAAATGTGATGCTGCCGAGCGAATTGCGCGGTGAGCGGGGCGCCGCCAAGCGGGCGGAAGAGTTTCTCGCCCGGGTGGGCCTGGAACAGCGACTGCGCCACTACCCGCGCCAGTTATCCGGCGGTGAGCAACAGCGGGTGGCCATTGCCCGGGCCTTTGCCAGCTTTAGCAGCAAAGATGCCATCCTCTTTGCCGACGAACCCACCGGCAGCCTCGACGCCGGCAACGGCGCCAAAATTATCGACCTGCTGTTTAAACTCAACGAAGAGTCTGACACCACCCTGGTGCTGGTGACTCACGAACAGCGACTGGCAGAGCGCTGTGCCTCCCACCTGCATATGTCGGCCGGTGCCGTAGATTCCTACGCTCCCCTTATCGACGGGGACAACCTGTCGGAGGTGTCCGCCTGATGCTGCCACTCAGACTGCTGTTCAGGGACTGGCGCGGTGGCGAGTTAGCGCTAATTGCCTCAGCCCTGGTTTTAGCTGTTACCTGTGTCACTGCGATCGCCCATTTTACCGACCGCCTTACCCGCGCCATGGAGCAGCAATCCCTCACTTTCCTGGCCGCAGAGCGGGTGCTGCGCAGCAGCAAACCCGTGGATAGCGCATGGCTGGAAGAGGCCGACAAAAAGGGATTGGAACAGGGCCAGATAGTCCAGTTTTCCTCCATGATCTCCGCCAACGACCAGTTCCAATTTGTCTCGGTCAAAGCCGTCGACAAAGGCTATCCATTGGTGGGGCAACTGGAAATCAGCAAGGCCCAGGGCGGCCCTAGTGAAGTGGCACCACAAGGACCTCCCCCTGGAGAAGCCTGGGTGGAGTCCCGCCTTCTACCTTTGATGGGAATCCAGCTCGGCGATCCTATCGCCCTCGGCGACACCCAATTAAAAGTGACAGCCATACTGGAGCGGGAACCCGACCGGGGCACCAGCCTGTTTGATATGGGCGCGCGAGTATTAGCCAATACCGCCGACCTGCCCGCCGCAGGTGTGATCCAGCCCGGCAGCCGAGTGCGCTACCGCTACCTGTTTGCCGGTGATGACCAAGTCCTGAAGGATTACTTTGACTGGCTCAAACCTCAACTGACTGAACATCAGCGGATACTGGACCTGCGCGAAGGCCAGCCCCGTGTTGCCTCAGCCCTGGATAGAGCCGAGTCCTTCCTGTTTCTCGCCGCCAGCCTGGCTGTACTGCTCGCCAGTGTCGCCGTCGGCCTGGCAGCAAGGCGCTACGGACTGCGCCATGGCGCCTACGTAGCCGTAATGAAAAGTCTCGGCGCCGGGCGCAATAAAATCCTCGGTATCTACCTGGGGCAGCTGGCCGCCCTCACCCTGATTGCCACTGCTATCGGGCTGGCACTGGGCACCTTTATCCAGAGCCAGGCGGTCAACCTGATGGAAGGGTTCTTCCCGGTTCAACCCCCGGCCACCAGCTGGAGCCCACTGCTGATTGGACTCGCTACCGGCCTCGCCTGCGCCCTGGGCTTTGCCCTGCCACCGCTGTTCCGTTTGGCGCGTACAGACCCGATGCAAACCTTGCGACATGACTGGAGTAATCCGGACAGACGCGAATGGCTCGGGCTGATTCTCGGCCCCAGCGCCATGCTGCTCCTGATCTGGTGGCTTTCCGGCAGCCTGCTTATGACACTCGCCCTGTTTGTCGGCATGCTCCTGTTGGTAGCGGGCAGCGCCCTGGTTAACCGACTCCTGGTGCGCGGCAAATTGGCTTCCCTGGGGGGCGCCTGGCGCATTGCCCTGGGTAGCCTGCAACGCCGAGCCGCGTTCAACACTTTATTGATTGCCGCTTTTGGCACCGGATTATTGGCCATGCTGGCCATGGTCTTTGCCCGCACCGCCCTGGTGGACGAATGGCGGATGCAATTACCGGAAAAAGCCCCCAACCACTTTCTCCTGAATATCGCCCCCCACGATGTTCCAACCATGGAAAACATGCTGGCAGAGGGCGAGGTAAGCAGCACCGAGTTTTACCCCATGGTGCGTGGCCGTTTAGTGGCGATTAACGGCGTCTCGATTAAAGAGAAAAAAGATCGCCCCGGTGGCGTTCGCCGGGAGTTAAACCTGAGCTACACCGACACCCTGGCGCCGGATAACCGCATCTTGGAAGGCGAGTGGTGGGACAAGGCCAGCGAAGGTGTTTCCGTAGAAGTGGAGCTGGCAGCCCAGCTGGAACTGTCACTGGGAGATCAGTTGCGCTTTTCCATCGGCGGACTGGAAGTAGAAGCCCCGGTAGCCAGCTTCCGCTCGTTGGACTGGAACAGCATGCGCCCCAACTTCTATATGATATTTGCGCCAGGCACTATCGATGATTTCCCGGCTACCTATATCACCAGTTTTTACCTCCCACCGGAGGACAAGTTGCTGGTCAACGATCTGGTTCGCGCCTTCCCCAGCGTCAGCGTGATAGAGCTGGATAAGATCATCCAGCGTATCCGCGACACCATTAACCAGGTGTCCTTTGCTATCGAATCAGTTATGGCCCTGATGCTGGTTGCCGGGGTCCTGGTATTAATCGCCGGGGTGCGCGCCAGTATCGCCGAGCGATTGCAGGAAGCGGCAATTATCCGCACACTGGGAGGCCGCAGGCGCTTGTTACTGAGAAGCCTGATACTGGAATTTGGCCTGCTGGGTTTTGCCGCCGGTTTGCTCGCGGCTATCGGTGCTGAAGCCACCTTGGCTGTGCTGTCTTATTGGGTCTTTGAACTGCCGGTGATATTGCACCCAGTCCTTTGGCTAACCGGACCACTCACCGGTGCAGTACTGGTTGGCACCGCCGGTACCCTGGCCTGTTACAGCTCGATCAGCCAGCCCCCGCTCAGAGTACTGCGCGAACTGGCCTAACTGATGAATGTCGGCTCTTGAGAATAAAGATGTAGTTTTTATGGACCTGGATTTCGATCGCAAACATATTTGGCATCCCTACTCCTCCCTGATCGACCCGCCCCCGGTGTACCCGGTAGCGCGGGCCGAGGGGGTAAGACTTTACCTGGAAGACGGGCGCGGCCTGATCGACGGTATGTCCTCCTGGTGGAGCGCCCTGCACGGCTACAATGTGCCCGAGCTAAACCAGGCCATGCGCGATCAGATGGACAAAATGTCCCATGTCATGTTCGGGGGATTGACTCACGAACCGGCGATCGAGCTGTGCAAGAAATTAGTGGAAATCACTCCAGCTGGCCTCAACCGGGTATTTCTTGCTGACTCCGGTTCAGTGTCTGTGGAAGTGGCTATCAAGATGGCCGTCCAATACTGGCACTCCCATGGCAAGCCCGAAAAGAACCGCCTGCTGGCCCTGCGCAACGGTTACCACGGTGATACTTTCGGGGCCATGGCCACCTGTGATCCAGTCACCGGAATGCATCATTTGTTTGCTGAGCATCTGAACCAGCACCAGTTTGCACCCGCTCCGCAAACACCATTTGGCAGTACCTGTAGTGACAGTGATATTGCCGAACTGCGTCAGCAAGTGGAAGAAAACCGCGATCAACTGGCCGCGATTATTTTAGAGCCCATCGTCCAGGGCGCTGGCGGCATGCGTTTTTATTCTGCCGATTATTTGCGCCGGGTGCGCGAACTCTGCAACGAGCACGACGTACTGCTGATCGCCGATGAAATCGCCACCGGCTTTGGCCGCAGCGGCAAAATGTTCGCCTGTGAGCACGCCGATATCACCCCCGATATCCTCACCCTGGGCAAAGCCCTCACCGGCGGCACCATGACCCTCGCCGCCGCCCTCTGTACCGATAAAGTGGCCGAAGGTATTTGCCAAGGGGAAGCCGGTGTATTTATGCACGGCCCCACTTTTATGGGGAATCCCCTGGCTTGTTCCGTCGCTAACGCCAGCATCCAATTGTTACTCAACAGCCCTTGGCAGGAGCGAGTAACTGCGATCGAACAGCAGCTGACCGAACAGCTGGCCCCGTTAAAATCCGCACCGGGTGTCGCCGATGTTCGAACCCTAGGCGCAATTGGCGTGGTGGAAATGCGCGAGCCGGTAAATACGGCAAAGGTGCAGGAAGCCCTAATCGAACGCGGAGTTTGGCTGCGCCCCTTCGGCAAACTGGTCTACGCCATGCCGCCCTATGTGATCTCTAAACAAGACCTTAGCCAATTAACCTCGGCAATGGTTGATGCACTGGGAGAGATTTCCTAGCCTCCGTACCAATTAGTTTGTGAAGCCGGTCTCAATAATCCCGAACTAACCGACTCATCCTATAAATAACCCTCTCTTTGCTACCGCGAAGAGAGGGTTAACAGATCAAATTCCATAACACGGGGGCGCCTCTTCCCGGCTAAAAACCTCCGTTGCCCCTCCCCTGTGCATCCTTTCCAGATTCAATTTTCTTATTCCTTACAAATTTCGATCAGCTTGATAGCAATTTTTACGCGAAGTGTTTTGAGCACCTAAAAATTCCTGTATCATGAATGTTAATGATAGTTATCCTCATTTACGATAGCGATCAAAGTGGTCAAAATGATCACTGATAAATGTTAGGCATTCACCTCGCCCGATCAATGCCTTACCAACCCTTAAAGTTTGGGCGTTAGAGAGGAAAGATGAGAACTTTAATTGCATTACTTTTTGCTGTTACTTTTGCTACCACTGCTCAAGCTAGCCCTGCATCAGGCGAAAAGCCCATCCAGCACTTTAAAGTAGCGAAAGTTACTTCTTTGAAGGATGCGAGAAAGATTTTTGTTGAAACAACAGAAGAAATTAAGGGCAAGAAAAAGCTTAACCCTGCTGAACTTCACGAGATTCATGTCATCACCTACAGACTCGAAAAAAGTGTTGAGTATTTCGCTGAGAACCTGAAGGGTGAAAGACAAAAGCTGGCAAAAGACATCGCCGTTGTTGTGGAAAACATCCACATTAACTCCGAAAACAACCGCCCAGAAAAAACCCGCAAGGATCTAAATCACTACTTTAAATTAGCAGACAAATTTGCTGCTGGATTTAAGCATAAACATCACTAATACAGATCACTTCCGAGCTTAACCTGTGGCACTATCCGCAGCGAAAGGCTCGACTGAAAGCGCTAACTATCAGCAGTTAGCGCTTTCATAGCAACATCACCCGCTTATGGCGACACACCACAATCCCGATCAGATTTTCAACGATTTCCACTGCCCATATTTCCTTCCCTTTTGATCCGCCTATAAATCTCCTCGCGGTGTACGGGCAGGGATTTTGGAGCAAGTATTCCCACCTTTACCTGATTGCCCTTAACTTCCAATACAGTGATTGAGACATTTGCTCCAATCCGTAAGTTTTCACCTGTGCGGCGCTTTAAGATCAACATATTTGTTTCCTACTGATACTCAAACCATGGATAGACCTTCCACAAAGGGAAAGTTTGGATAGAAATGTTTTGAGTAACTGCGAGGTGGTGCGCGAGAACGGTAGGCATAGAAAAAGAAAAGGCAGACGCAACGCACCCAGGGCTTGGAGAAACTCTCCAAGCTGCTGATCGTGCTCCACTTTATTGAAGACGAGCGGGTTTCTAGCGTACTATGCATATAGCCATCTTGATACTTTACCTATCAATTTGGTTAGCTGGCCCCAGGTGTTCCAGCACCTTGGGTCAGCGCCTTTTACTTATTCTTACTTCACGCTACCGTTCTCCTTTGAGGGGATGGTTTTTAGAGAATTCTTGGGTTCTTGATTCTCTCGGTACTCTTGAACCGAGCTGCTTTGATTGTTCCCTTTAGATGGCTTCTTAGTTAAGGCCAAACTACCAATAAATATCTATCGATTTTACGTGGCTTTGACACTAAAACAATCCTAATAAAATCTAATAAGATTATTTTTGTGCCTATATTTTTTGTTGCTCACGCATTAAAAATTTCGATTGCATATAAAAATGGCCGATTAGCTTAATATACCCACCGCTCCCACGCTGGAGTTCAGACAACAATAAATCATCAATGCTTTGATTTAATACGTACTCCACATGTCTACAGAAAAGATCTCTCCATAGACCAAAGTAACTTGCAGACTTTTAGGATATTACTGCGAGATTTAGGAGCCTCTGAATAACCCAGTGATGCCTCTACTTACAGAGTGGTTTAAATAAGAGCGCAGCTTCACAGGAATGACTAGACCTTAGAGGAAGTCTCAACACGGTGCATGAATCGTTATGGAAGCCCTCAGGCCAATCCTTGAAGGCCACATCTGCTGCGTTGCAACGCTTGCAAAGGGCTACGTCCATTCGCGGCGAACTACGCCTAACATCTTTAGCCTTCAAGATCCGCAGAGATATTACAGAGTGATTCAGAGGCACCCTGGATACCTTAATCACTCCCCAACTAATACCAGCCTGTAAAAGTTGGCAAGTGCTAGCTTAGGGATTTACGATCACATTGACCGTGATATTGGAGAACAAGAAGATAAACCCAAAAACAATCATGAAATCAATGGGTTACGGGCTAGCGTAAAAAATTGGGATAGTAGTCAAAGTGATCGTTTTTCCAGTTTGTACGGACGTATCAGAATGCTTTAAGTCTATGGTTTTAAATAAAAATTTAGGCCTTGGCGCAGAAATTGATTCTGAGATAACAATCAGGATAATAGTGGGCAGACTGATTACTATATAGCTGTTAAGCATATGTCCAAGAATATAGTGATTTTGGGGGTAGCGGTTCTTCTTACTCTTTCGGCTGTGTTATTTACACAAATACAAAGTAGTGAGAAGGTTATTGAGGAGGTTTCTTCTAATGACGCTGGTGCCTAGATGGGCGCTGAGGAAGCTAAATCAGATTTCGATCAAGGCTTCATAGTATTCAAAGGCCGTATTGAGAGTAATCGGCTCTATCTCTATGGCTTGGATCGTAAGGATGCACTCGAATTTCTACGCTCACTGGAAGGTGTCTCTGTAAAAATCGGGTATGTCACGGACCCTCTAGGGTGTAAATCTTTAGGGTTAAGTTTGGATCCATCTACGTGCTCTGAGAATGTACATTTTGCAGAAGCATATAACCGTCGAGCATTGGAGCTTGTTAGGTAGCCATGCTTAACAAGCTAATGAACTTCGCGCGCGAAAGGCGCGCGCCGGACAGCCTACGCGACGCTTCGGCTGCCGGTTATTAGAGCGTTATACGGATACTACCTATGGATAGAGAATTAGCTGAAAAAACAAGCTTGCTTGCACTTAAAATAGGGGCTGCAATGGATAATAATCTTGCTCTTATTAAGGATGGATGCTCTGAACAAGAGTTTAAAAACTACCAGCAAGCCACAGGAAAAGTGATGGGTGAACTACTTACTAGCTTCATGAACCCCATCTACGAGCAACACCCGAGCTTGAAGCCCAAGGAAATGGGTGGAGAATATGAAGTTGATCCCAAAATCTACAAATAGCCAGGGTATAACAAGTTTATTAAACATCGTTGCAGCCAGAAAACGGCTGCAACTGGACGCGCTGAAAACGCACGCCGTTTATAAAGGCGTTAACTTTCTGAGGGGAAATCGTGGAACTCCCGAAGTTCAAATATCACCCTGATCCAATTTCTACGGGTGCGATCAAGGAAAGCAGCGAAGTCTGCGAATGCTGTGAACAGGCTAGAGGGTATGTATATACCTCAAGCTTTTACGCTGAGGAAGAAATTGAGTTTATCTGTCCGTGGTGTATAGCAGATGGTTCCGCCGCTCAAAAGTTTGATGGCATGTTCTCCGATGACTACCCGTTACAAGAGGCCGGTGTACAAGATGAGGTGATCTCAGAAGTGTGCGAGAGGACTCCAGGGTATAACTCGTGGCAGCAGGAGGTATGGCAGACGCATTGCAGTACAGCTTGTGAGTTCCACGGAGATGCAGAGAAAGGAGATCTTGTTGAGTTGGCGGGCGAATCGCTCGAAAAGTTTCTACGTGATGAAATGATCAAGCCTGATGTTTGGCAAAATATTCTCGAGCACTACGAAAAAGGCGGAAACCCTGCTGTATACAAGTTTAGGTGCTCTGACTGTAGGGAAGTTATCTACACAATGGACTTTACCTAGTTTTAAAAGTTAAATCGGGTAGCCGGTAGTTTCTAGCTACCGGCCCCCACACCACCCATCGTGCGGGTCCGCAATGGGCGGTTCCCTATCCGTAATGAATCTCTACCCAACGATCTCGCAATGAAATCAAACCCATCTCTTCGAAGAACTCATTATTGAGCGCAATATGAATACCCTCAGTTTTTGCGCTTCGCCAGTAACTTTTACCGGACGAGCCGCAGGTAACTGCCAGCGACCCTCTCACACCCATACGCAGTAAATTTCGAACTTTCGTTCTCACTCTGCGCCAATTCTTCCAATAGCTCATTCTTAATCGCCGCCGTATCCAGCAGTCAAGATCTATACATTTTTGATAGCCTTGCGCTATCCCAAAGTAGTTGATCCAACCACGGAGGTATACGGTAAGTTCTTTCAGTTTCTTTTCCATAGAGATACCACGAGATCGCCCTGTAATCTGGCGGACGCGGTATTTAAATTGGCGCAGTGACTTATCATGCCAGACAAGCTTTGCTCCACGGAAAGAAAAACCCAGAAACTTACAACGACTAACGGGGACTACTTGGCTTTTAGTATCGTTAACTTTGAGCTTAAGCTTGCGCTCAACAAAGCGTTTAATACTCGCCATTACCCGTTCACCCGCGCGCTTGGAAGCAACAACAATCACAAAATCATCCGCATAGCGAACAAAATCATGTCGGCGTTTTTCCAGCTCTTTATCGAGCAGGTCGAGTACAATGTTGGAGAGCAGCGGCGATAAAGGGCCCCCTTGTGGAACCCCCTCATGACAGGCTTTCCAGCATCCATCTTCTACACTTCCTGCACGCAAGTAACTTGCGATCAACTTGAGTAAACGCTTATCGCTGATTCTTTGGCCAAGTAAACTCATGAGGAAATTATGATTTACCCGATCGAAGAATTTAGATAAATCGACATCTACGGCTATTCGTTTCCCTCCCTCGATATACTTTCGCAGCTTTTTCACCGCATGATGCTGCGATCGCTTTGGGCGGAACCCATAGCTGAACTTCGAAAAGGTTTTATCGAAACTGGGACCGATGATTTGGGCGATAGCCTGCTGAATAACACGATCAAAGACCGTAGGTATCCCGAGACCACGCTGGCCACCATCTGGCTTGCGAATGTAGACGCGCCTGACGGGAAGCGGCTGGTAATGACCCTGTCGAATGGTCTCGATGAGGTCGTCGCCAACTGCCTTGAAGTGCTGCACAAAATTATCGACAGTAATCCCGTCAATGCCTGCGGCACCTTTGTTGCTTCGCACGTGTTTCCATGCAGCATTAAGATTTTCTTTGCTGAGGATGGCTTCAAGCAGATTTTCATTTGAGTTGAGTGTCATGGCAGTGCGCTACGTCAATTTTATATCCGGCTGGCAACATATCAGTAGGCTAGCCCTGTCTTTTAACTCGTGGATTTTGGGTTCAGGCCTTCACCGTATCCAAGGTGTTAATCTTGGCACTAGGCTACTATGCCGTCGGCTGACTTCTGTTCAATCACCTTGGCCATTACTGACCGAGGCGCTGCTGTGTTCCACCAATTTTGTTTACTCCCGCGATGGTGGCTAGCGGGCTGAGCCTACTTATGAGTCAGCGGCCAAGCTGACAGCTTTACAGCAGCAGGTTGAACAGATCTCCCCAGATAAGAACGTGAACTTTCACTACACAACTGCATCATTTACTCTACCCGTTAGACCACATGGCTTCGGTGTCCTTGGCCACCTCGCCTCCAGGCTAAGCCTTATATGATGTTTCTGTCCGTCAGCTCGTAGCTTTGCTAGCGGCTTCCTCCCCACAAGACCTCGCGGTATTGCAGTTGCCATTCGCTAGTAGTTAGCATTTAATGCAATCCATTAAACGGTGATCCTCCTACAGGGGACTTTCACCCCATTAATTCACGCCCATGCTGGGCGTACCAAGCGCATGTTGTCGGACTGGTATTCCGCTGCGCTCCAAACCAGCCGCAAATACGGGCGTTAAGTGCTTATGATGGAATCGCGTAAAATTCTAGCTACAAAGTTAGTTGAGTATAAAGCTCCAATAGATGATATTTTGAGAAATCTCAAGTCATACGGCTGGGATTCAGAAATTGACTTGGTAACTTTAAAGCCATCTCACCTGGAAAATGTACTGGAACGTTTTATCTCCGGTGAATTAAGTGATCAAAAAGTCAGAGAATGGGCAAATGCGATCGAACATCGAGAGGACATTGGGCTTCTTAGTCAGTACAAGGATACATTGGATGAAATGATATTTTGGTTAGCTAATCCAGGTATCAATTATCCAATAACAAAAGGCTTAGCTAACCGTGTTATCAAAAATCTACAGTCAAATAATGTGCAGTAAGCACTTGGCAAGCGCCTGCAGTCGGACCTCTGGTCGCTAGGCGGGCGTTATATTTAAAAGAGAAAGCATGTAGCATGTTACGAGTATTATTTGTCACATATGTATTTATTCTGGTTACAGGTTGTACTGTTGTTGGTGAAGTTGATCCAGCAAAAGACATATCGCTTACGCATACAGGTAAAGCGCTTCTAAAAACAGATTCTGAATACAACAACAAAGTTCTAGTAGGATTTGATCAACGAATAAATATTACCGGGCTAGATGGAAAGTCTCTTTACAGAATGGGGCTATTTACTGATTATCCAACAGCACTAATCATTGAGCCTGGTAAACATGAGATAGAAGTGAAATTTAAAGTCACTCCACTTTATGCTTTTTCAAAGTTGTCATTTTTTGCTGAAAAAGAAGAGACATATATCATTCGTAAAGAAATGGATGAAGGTTTAGGTGTTGGTAAACCTATACGGTTCTGGATAGAAAATGCAAAAACCAATGAAATAGTTGGCCAGCAAATTGTAGATGTTAACAAATGATTACAACTATGGTTTTTCTGAGGCAATGTTTAACAAGGCCAGCAATAGCTAAAGATTTTTCCGTCTTTGGCTTCCAAATTTGCGCATTTTGGCAGTGTTATGTTTACTTATGAATAAAGTTTTTCTCGTGATTTTAAGCTTCCTCTCGGTTAGCTGTTTTGCTGTCGAAGAGCCCAATCCATGCCCTAGCCGAGTAGAAGGTACTGAGCATGGGTATAAAATGGATATAGACGCTTACTCAATAAAAAGTGAATTTGATGGCGAGCTTTATTATGTGTCTATTTCCTTGCCTCAAAAATACAATTCAAGAGATTTGAGCAGTATTAATCTGCATAAAAAAGAACAAGGAAAGGTTAAGCTAGCGTCAGAGCTAGCCGTAGAAAACGAAAGAGGTTTTTCCAAAGCAAACTTTTACGCAGCTCCATCTGAAATTGAAACACTAAGCATTAGCGCTGTATATTTTTCTTACTATGAGTGCCAGGGAGAGTTAGTTTGGGACACAATGAGAGGGTATGACCTACCCATAAATATAACAAGGCGATCAATGTCGCCTTCGGCTGGACAGCCTTAAGCGTGGCTTCGCCACAAGGCTGCCCATTACCTTGACGTTAGCTGTGGTAAAGAGAATTATGAGAAGAAAATATACAGCGTCGGAAATATACGAAGAAATTGGGCGGAATTTAGTGAGCTGCTGGATCACTTCATCCCTGATGGGAGTGTTGTTTCTTGGTTCTCTCGCTTCCACAATACTTGGTGGGATTGGTTACGATACGATATTGCTCGTTTTCTCGGGCCTAATTCTGATCCAGGCTATCCGTGGAATTGTAAAGCTAAGAAAACTGCGGGCAAGGCTACAAGCAGACCCTGAGTCAGTTCGTATGTCAGAGGTTTTAACAGCCCCAAGCTTCAAGGGTATATATGCCTTTGTGAGGTAGCAGTTAACAAACACAGGCAATATGCTCCGGCCCTTCGGGCCTCCGCGGGACGTCTTACCTTGTGCACCTTTTGCGCAGGTCGCTACGCTCCCAGTTTTGCGCAAAACGCGCACAAGGTAAGCCGCCCCTGCTGTGGGCGTTAAGCGAAAAATGAAGCACATCATACTGACCATATTAATATTGGCATTCTCTACTGCCAGCCACGCATGCATCATGAGTCCGTTCAAAAGAACCGCCATGGACTCTGATAGAATGCTCCAAGAATATGATGTGATGTTCTTTGGGCGTCTCGATTCAGAAGAGATGATCCAAGATGGGCGAAAACAAGTGGCCACATTCACGGTTATAAAGTCCTACAAAGGTAATGTTTCAGGGGTGGTGGTAATAAACAACAAGCTAAGTTCAAGTTGTTCTCGTGTATTTCAAATACCTAACAGTGCTTTTTATGTGTTTGCTAAATCCGCTGAAACAGAGGGTGTCTATGAAATCTCTGGATTCGCATCGTTTATTCCACTTGGTAATGCAATGGAGTACGAATGGTCACCCGAGTAAAATCGCTTCACAAACGCAGGCTGTCGGAACGCCTTTCCGCTCCGTCGTCGCTACAAATCGTCCGCAGCTGCGGGCGTTATGGCTTCTGAGATGAAAGTACTCTGCACACTGATTTTACTTCTAGCTATGCCAATTAACGGATTCGCCCGGAACTGGGATGAAACTGTTATTGATGAAGAATTCCTCAAAGCACACGAAATGAGCATCACGTCAACCGAGCATATTGTCACCTGCAAAGGAGTTAAGTTTCTTGAAGTTTTTGGCTATCCCAAAGAGTATCAAGGCAATAAGCTAAAGCAGGCAGTATTCCGTACATACAAAGGCTCCCAAGTTATCAGTGAGTTTTACCTAGAGTATGATGTTCCATCCATCATCATGTGCGCCTCAGAATCACAACTATTAAGCTCATCGCTAGAGCTACTGTATATTGGCAAAACCAAAAATAAGGTCTTACGTATAAATGACTTCAAACCGTATATCGAGTAAGGCCATAACAAAACGTGCAATGCACGCCCACTTCGTGGGCTGGACGGCCAAAAGCGTGGCTTCGCCACATGGCTGCCCATTCACTCTGCGTTAAGTTCCGGATATGAAAAAGCAATTAATTACATTTCTGGCAATTCTTTGCTGTTCGTTGTCCGCAAGTGGAGTAGAAAAATTGGATTGGCCATTTGATCAAGCAAAGAATGTTGCCGCGATAACGACCAAGCAGGTCGTTAAGGATTCACTCCCAGTATTAATGATAGTGCACTACGCGGATGATGATTCATGGGCGTTCACATGCGGTACCACTAATAAATCAGAAGATCTAATGATTGTGGGTATGGGCGAGATCACATCGCTTGATCCTACTTTGTATTCAATCGCAGATTTACCTCCTGGCTGGAGCGCCACAAGAACATCAATGAAGTCTCAGTGGGTTCGTACTAGAGAGGAGTGAACTTAACAAGCGCAAGCAGTTTGCTGCGGCCCTTCGGGCCTCCGCGGGACGCCCAACGCTATACACATTTTGTGCGGGTCGCTGTGCTCCCAGTATCGCACAAAATGTGCATAGCATTGGTCGCCCCTGTTGCGGGCGTTATAACTCCTAATGAAGATATTGACAGTAGCACTTTTCCTTCTCTTAACTAGCTTTGCCTCAGCTGAGGAGCTCGTCGTCATTGGAGATCTTGAGTTTCTAAAAGATACAGAAATCACGTCATCCGAGATTTGCTATGAAGACGATAAAGAGAGCTGCCATCCTTGGGCAACATTCTACTTATACAAAATGGAAGTAGTTGCGTCTGTGGATGAGCGTGTGACGCGGAAACAGTTTAATGTCATCTATGGCCGTCACGCCCTTATGAAGAATGACATCCACTCTGTTAAAGTGTCGCTAAAAGAACTACCTGTGGGGAACAAGTTTGGAGCGTCCTATCAGGTCATCGAGATCCATGAGGCTCCGGAATTATAACAAGCGCCGGCACAAATACGCGCTTCGCGCTTTGAACTCGCAACAAGTTGCTCGCCTGTGCGGCGGGCGTTATGCAATCAAGGCATCGAGATGAGTGAGAAAGTACCGTGCGCCGAATGCGGAGAAGCAGTATTACCAAGTACTGCTGAGCGTACTGGTGGATTATGCATGCCTTGCAAAAATGGCACTCGTAAGAATATTGAACAATCTAAAGAGTTTTACAAAAGGGAACGAGAGCTAGATAAAACCTGCCCCTTCCATGCACTGTGGAGGGTGCTTGTCGATAAAGTCTATAAACAACAAGGTGGTTTTGCAGCTCTGTGCGAAGATGAAAAGCTGTACTACTCAGTTAATACTCTCGGAGGCGAAGTCTATAACGGTGGCTTTGTTCAATATTTCGATAATTCATCGGGTGAGACCTATCGTTACGCAGAGCTTGGGCTAGTTCGTTTGGGCGCAACAAACTCTCTAAAGCTGTTGCGCAAAGCCAAAGAAGAGCTTCTCGGGTCAGGCTCTATTCCTAAAGACCAGGCTGAACGCTGGGCTGCAATAAGAAAGCACAGCGATGAGCCAGACTTAGATAGCCTGGATACAGAGTTTTACAAAGATCCAGATCAACTTGATAAAAAGTTGGAGAGCTTTGCAATCGAAGTTGGGCTGGTAAAAAATGCATAACAAAGCCAGCCAGAGGGACCAAAAAACCGCCGCTTCGCTCTGTTTTCTCGGCCCCTGCTGGCGGCGTTAACTTTCACTATGAATAAAGTCACTGCCACAATTTTACTGATATTCCTGAGTTTTGGTTCTCATGCCGATAGCCCTTTGCCAGTTCCCAAAGCAAAGAGGGTATGTAACATCTTCGTTACTTATTGTGCTTATTTGGAGCCTGCGAAAGACACTGTGGTCTACAGCGTGGAGGGTAATTTCGAAACTAAGGAAATATACAAAATAAGTGGCTGGCACAGGTCCTTTCATATTTCTCCAAGTGGTGAGTACGTAGTGGTGGGTTACCCTGGGCTAAATCTTGTTCCAAAATCAGTAACACCTAACCAAGTAATGTTATCCATCTACTTAAATGGTAAGTTGCAACATGCCATTACTCTTAAGCAACTCTTCCACAATTTAGAATCGCTGGAGCCAACAGTTTCACATTATCAATGGGGTTCCATTACAAATGTTTCCAATTACGATGTGCGCCTCGAAACAGTTGAGGGGATTGTCTCGGTAGCTCTAGAGAGTGGAAAGGTCTATCGTGCACCAAAAAGTTAACAAGAGCAGGCACGATCACAAATGCAAGCATTTGCTGGACCTCCGCCGCGTTGCGGCTCCGGCCCGTGCTGCAGGCGTTAGTTGCCCAAGATAGTATCGTGCTATGAAGATTAAAAATATATTGGATGAGCTAAGATTCGCTGACGAAAATGTACAGATGATCTGTGTTGCCCCGAGTGCTGACTTAAGATCGAGAATATACGTGGTAGGTCAGGTGCTAGAAAATATTCTTGGCGTTGTACTCGGAAAACGAGAGCCACACCTCCGAGAAAAAACTGTTGGCACGTTCAGAGAAGAATTGAAAACATTCGGGTCACAATTCGAGGAAAACGACTTTCTTATGGAGTCCATGCATCAGATAAATGAAGAAATATATGAGGTTCGATATTATAAATTAACCCATATAAGGCAAGAGGGCGGCGAAGTCGTGCTTTATTCTGAAATTGGAGAGCTACAAGAGCTAAGGGAAATCCATCAGGAGCCAGAATGTAAGTAAAGCAACTAACAAGCACATGTTGTCGGACTGGTGATCTTGCCCCGTTTTAACGGACACCAAAGTCAAACAGACGAGGCGTCTTATGCCGAAATACAAAAAACCTAGAAAGACTTGGCAGTATTCAAACGAATTCAAAGTGAAAGCGGTAATGCTTAGCTTGATAGAGGATATTCAAGTTAAAGAAGTGGCCGAAACTCTCGACATTCACCCTTTCATGCTGTCACGATGGCGAAAAGAGTTTCAGGAAGGGAAGATTGTGGCAAATAAACCAAGAAAGCTTACTGGTGTAGTCTCTAAAACAGAAAAGGAACTTTCTAGGGTAAAGCGTTTAGAGGCGGAGAATCGTAAATTGAAGCAGGAGCTTGATTTGCTAAAAAAGTGGCAACGGTTTCTTGCGGAGGAACATCAGCAAGATATCGATTCATCCAGAGGTTCGGATCAGAACTAGGTATCAAAAGAACTTGTCAGTGGCTAGGAGTATCACGTAGTGGCTATTATGGCTGGTTGAAGAGGCCGTGATCGCATCGAAAACACCAAGATGATCATCTGAAGGTTCAGATTCAAAAGATTTCAGAGGACTCTGCAGGGCGATATGGTAGCCCAAGAATTTGGAAAGCCCTGCTGACCAAGGGATATGAAGTTAGCCGTAAGCGCGTAGCCAGGCTGATGCAGGAATTAGGAGTTGTAGCCAGAATTACGAGAGTGACACGTAGGGCACCAGGTATAAAGCGTTTCCTAGCCTCTGGGGAGAATCTCAGACCTGATGGAGCTGTGCCTAAAAGCAAGAACCAAGTTTGGGTCGCTGACGTAACCTACCTTAAGGTTAAGGATCAATGGCAGTACTTGTCAGTGGTGATGGATTTGTACTCTCGCCGAGTAATCGGTTGGAGTTTAGATACAAAGAGAACAACAGAATTAACCCGAAGAACCCTGATGAATGCTGTAAGGAAAAGAGGATCACAACCGGGATTAATATTACACACGGATAGAGGTGTAGAGTACAGAGGGTCCGAGTATCAAAAAGAGTTGAGAAAATATGGAAGCCAGCATAGCTTGAGTAGAGCGGATAAATGTACGGACAATGCTCATATGGAGTCGTTCTTCCATAGCTTAAAAGCTGAACTGATTAGAGAAACTAGATTTCAGACAATGAGCCATCTAAAATATGCTTTGGCTCGATATATTAATGATTTTTACAACCGTAAGCGGCTGCATTCAGCTCTAGGCTATCAATCACCAATGGAATATGAGCGAATAGCAGTATGAAAATTAGTGTGTCCGTTTTATCGGGGCAAGATCACTGGTTTTCCGCTGCGCTCCAAACCAGCCGCAAATGCGGGCGCTAAGTTTTATACACAAGTTTTTCCGGTTTTATTATGTAAATCAATAAGTTACAGTTTGGCCTAGTAAGAATTATAGATTTGATTGGATTATTATGCAGGACTGGGTCATGGACGAAGTAAAAAGTCAGGTTATGGGTGATACACGCTTGAATAAGCGCCTGTCCAACATTCTTAGTAGTTTAAGTTCCGATCCAAAGAATAGTATTCCCTGTGCAAACAAAACTTGGGCAGAAACGTTTGCAGCTTATCGCTTTATCGAAAATGATAAAGTCAATTTTGACTCTATTATGAGCGGCCATAAATCGGCAACTCTTGAGAGAATCAAGGCGCAGCCTGTTGTTCTTATCCCACAAGATACTACCTTTCTAAATTTTGCCACTGACCTAGAAAGTAAAGAGATGGGAACACTTAGGCGTAAGGAGACCAACCAACAACTCTTGCACACCTCCATCGCGATAACACCATCCAGAATTAATTTGGGTGTTGTTGAAGGTAGTATGTGGCAGAGAGATAAGGAATCAAGTTCTAATTCCCGCTACACAAAGTCGATAAAGGATAAGGAGAGTCGACGCTGGCTAGACCATTACGAAACGGCTTGTCAGATACAAGAGCGGTGCCCTGAAAGCACAATTGTGAGTATTGCTGATAGAGAGGGTGATATTCATGAGTGGTTTCAGCAGGCTGAAGAACAAAGTGAACAGCGGCGGGCGAGCTATATCGTTCGAGCTAAGGCCAATCGCACTTTAGAGCTCGATGGAGAAGAAACGGTTTTGCTTTGGGATCATATGAATGAGCAGAAATCTGTCGGTCTATACACGGTAGATATTCCCAAACGGAATGGAGAGCCTGGAAGAAAAGCCAAGGTCAACGTATCCACTACTGAGATACGGTTGCTAGGAAAAGGAAAATCTAAACGACCACTTTCTCTCTATGCTGTATTGGCTAAAGAATTAACCCCACCAGAGGGTGAGAAAGGCATTGAGTGGATGTTGTTGACGGATCTTCCAGTTGAAGACTTTAAGCAGGCAAGGGTCATCATTGAATGGTATCGAAGCCGGTGGGAAATTGAAACCTATTTTCGGGTGGTGAAAGGCGGATGCCAGATAGAAAGTAATCGTTTTAGAACAGAGCAGCGAATGTTGAACTGCATTGCGATCTATATGATTATTGGATGGCGGCTACATTCGATAACTACGCATGCACGAAGAGTTCCTGACGCACCGTGTACAAGTGCCTACTCTGAAAAAGAATGGCGTATGATATGGATGATGCGAGATAAAACTACTCCACCAAATGAACCCCCAAGCATGAGGGAGATAACCCGTATGTTGGCAGGTTTAGGAGGTTTTTTGGGGCGTAAAGGGGATGGCGAGCCAGGGGTTAAAACCGTTTGGCAGGGATACACCAAGCTACTTCATTATATAGAGGCAGCAGAAGCTCTAAATGGACTTAAATAATGTGTATAAAACACAGTGCGGGCGTTATGAATAAAAACTATGTCTAATCTCAAAGACCGCCGATGGCGTCGAAAAGGCCTCGATAGAAAAATCGAGACTCCTTCATGGGGGGAGCTTGCTTTTGGGAAAAAGCTTTTCAATTTGCGGCATATGTTACTAGCTGTATTTACTAGTGGCTTCATATCTTTTGCAATGCTATACCAGCTTATAACCTATGGACATTGGGAGGCCAAAGGAGCAAAAGCAGATGGTGCCGTGGACTATGGTGTTGCCTTTTTCTTTCTAGTAATTTTCATAGCCCTACTTATTGCAACTATTAAAGACTGGCGGAGAGGCTAATGCATAACAAAAAGCAGCACGATTGCCCACAAAATATGTGGGCTGGACGGCCTACGCTTTGCTTCGGCCGCCCGTGTGCTAGGCGTTAAGTTTTAATCAGACTATGCGTAGATTTTTAGTTTTAATATTCTGGGTTTCTTTTTCCACTAATGCAGTAGAGGATGTGGCTCGCCCCATTACACATATTGGTATGTCTGGCGAATTTAGAGATCTGAGTTATAAGGTGAGCTTGGAGGTTTCAAGTGTAGAGATATCGACTTACCCGCACAGAGCTCACTATAAACTTGAGGGAGTGAGTTTTGAACTAGGCGGCAAAGAAATCCAAATACCAAAAATAGATTTTAAGCCGGTAACATATATTGATCTTGGCCAAGTATTCGTATTAGGTAGCGCAAATGATATTCTTTATTTGCAACTACCGGTATCACCAGATGATCGTAGTTACGTTCGTCTCGTGTTTCAACATGGTGAATACAAGGGAACCATTGAGCATCTGTATTCAGTTGAACACAAGAATAAAACCAAGGGCGTGAAGTGGTACCAGTAAAACTTAACAAGGCGTTGCAGTGGGACTCCCAAAGCGGTGCACCTTTTTGTGTAGTTCGCTTCGCTCATATTTTGTACAAAACGGTGCACCGCTTTGGTAGCCCTGAACGCAGCGTTATGCCTTATAAATTATGAATCGAATATTTTACGTAGTACTTATATCAATCTTACTCTCAGGGTGTCCCGCAACCTTTAATAGCATCGTCAAAAACGAGTCTGCCCACGAAATTGTAGTCGTATCACCATTCGAAACGGAATTCAGATGGGTAATTGAGTCGGGCTCTGAAGATAAGGTAAATTGGTATCAAGAGTGCGTTACTATAAAAAGCCAGAGTGGCATTCAATATTTTTCAGGCTGGCCAATTCCTGAGAACGTTGTTAGTAACGGTGTCTTTAGCTCTAACCTTGTGGCTGTTTATAAAAGTAACAAGCTGTTTTTTCAAACCAATGAGGGCCAGCTCATTGAAATTAACCAGGTCGCTGTGTGTGCAAAGGCATAACAAGATGCGCAATGTTCGTCCCGGAAAAACAACCGGGGCTGGACTCGCTCTGCTACGCGCCGCTCGCCCATTCGCAAGGCGTTATGGCTATAAGGCTGCATCGTATGAGTAAGCGGATTTCTATTTTTCTAATAGCTTTGTTTTTCTTGTCCATTAACACTGCGGCCACTGTTTATAAGTCGCCCAAAACCTATGGGGTTTTCAGTGAGAACACGGAGTTCATGTCGAGGATCATCCCTGCGTGGCCTGTAGACGATAAATATAAGCCCTATGCTAAAGCTGAGATATATCAACTTAATGGTAATACTTATGAACTTAAAAGGACTTTTCACCTGCTAAATGAGGTTTCCCCACAATCAGCTTACTTAAGCAATGAGGGAGTGCTAGTTACCATGCTAGACTGGGCAAACCCTTTTGCGGGTCATGATCTCGTTATCTATTCTGTTACTGGTAAAGTTTCATTTGAGTTCTCTGGGCTCAATTTCTTCAGTGAGTCAGAACTAAAGAAAATTCAAGATGTGGGCTCCGATGTTTTAAATGGCCCGCGCCCCTGGATATGCTGGCAAGATGAACCATTTCAATTTGAAAATGAGGTTTTTGAATTTACTGATTCCACGGGCCGTTATATATTGATTGATGTAAACACCGGAAAACACACTACTGAATCATCGGGCATAAAATGTGGCGAGTAAAAGCCATAACATGTAAAGGCACCCGACATCAAAACCACCGCTTCGCTTTGGTTTTGTCACAGGTGCTTTAAGCGTTAAGTGAAAAATGAATATCTGGGAACTATACAAAGAAGACGAAAAGTTGGCCGACTTAACACAAACAGACCTTGATCAGCCTTGGTTCATAGGTGTGTTGGTTCCAACTCCGGCTTTTGATGAATACCGTAATCTCTTTGAAAGAGCTCAGCGATTTATAGAAACCGAAGAATTCGATTCTGAAGCATCAGAAGATACCTTTGTCGAAATTGATAATTTAAAACTGCGATTGGTGCGCATGTCGGATAAACGTGTATTTAAAGACGTAATGCTATGTGTATCTGGTGATGAGGTATGGTGGCGTATTTAGTAAAAATATGTGGGTCACTTAACAAACGCAGGCACAATCGCACACTTCGTGTGCTGGACCTCCGGCCTGTGCTGCGGGGCGGCATGTGAATCAGGCCGCTGAGATATAGGCATGGAAGATCTATTGGGGTTTGTGTTAATTGGCTTGTTCTTGGATGTCATATTTTGGGGAATTAGCTATGCTACTGGCGCTGTATTAACTCTAATAATCTCTTTAGGAAGATGGAAGCCAGAAAGTATTAGCCTCAGTAGAGAGGGTGGAGGTAGGCGCAGTAAACAAAACGGATTCACTCTCATAGAAAAAGATGAAGAAGTTTATCTCGGAGCATTAGCAGTTGCGTTTATCGGTCTGGTTTTTTGGGTGGTAGTTATAATTCTGTTGTGTATCACATAACAAGTTTATGTTGTCGCCACTTCGTGGCTGGTAAAGTGCCAATAGGTAGTCCCGAGCGCGCCAGCCATAACCAGGCTAGTTAAGCTCGCCCAACCCCTTCGGGGTCGGGCTGGACAGCCTACACTCCGCTTCGGCTGCCGTTGCTAGCAACGTTAGAAGTTTCAATCACCGACATGGAGTTCATGTGAACAAATACCTATTAATTATCTCTATTGCTATTTCATCTTTTAGCACCCAAGCATCCAATTTGATCAATGATGAACGAATTAAAGATCAACAAAGCTGCTTTACTTGGATTTTCACTGATTACACATCATGGCGTAATGGCATGGAGAAAAAATTCAAAAGGAAAATAAAATCAGAAGAAAAGCTTAATCAAGCTTTATCTCGATTTGATTTGCGTTTCGGTAAGGAAAAGTTCGATTTTTATCAGAGAAATCTATCTTGTTCTACTTTTAAATATCTTGTCGATGGAAATATTGTAAATGGCTATGTGATAAAGCCCAAATCATCGAAAGGTAGATTACCTGTATTAATTTATAACCGCGGTGGAAATGGTAACTTTGGCGGTGTTGTTTTCGGCTCAATGATGCATAACTTGTTTCCTATTGCTAACGAAGGTTTTATTATTATCGGTAGTCAGTATCGTGGAACGTTCACCAAGAATTCTTCTGCTTACGATGAATTTGGTGGAAGTGATGTGAATGATGTCACTGCATTATTAGATTACATCCCACGTATTGAAGGTGCTGATGATCAACGTATTGGAATGTACGGTGCAAGTCGAGGGGGGATGCAAACTCATCTAGCCGTGAAAAAATTAAAAAATATAAAAGCTATAGCAACTATTGCAGGTAATTCTGATTTATTAAAAGGCTTAACTTACCGACCTGAAATGGAAAAAGTATACAAGCACAGAATCCCTGATTATGAGAAAAACAAAGTAGCTGAACTAGAAAAGCGTTCAGTATTAAACTGGACAGCTGATTTATCGCCAAATGTTCCTATTTTACTTCTACACGGCACTAATGATAAACGTGTATCAGTTAATCATTCTATTGATTTAGCAGCTTCGTTAAAAAAGAACAATATTCCACACAAACTTGTTTTATATCCTGACGATAATCATGGTTTAATGAAAAACAGAAAACAAGCAAATAAAGAGCTAGTTAGTTGGTTTCGAGAGTATTTATAAACAACTTCTAACAAGTTACTCAAACGGACGCTAAACAGTTGGCTAGTGCTCGTTCCTAGCAATTTTAGCCAACTATTTTTCGCCGCTTAGTAAGGCGTTAAGCACCTAAAGTATGGAGCAGCAATGCAGCGGAAAGTTGGATTAATTCATCTACTGCTTGCCATTTTCACGTTAGCTTACTGCGTGTTTGCTGTTGTGAGCGGCAAAGTAATTGGTTATAAACGAGCTGGGCTCTCAGAAACAATCAGTATTGATGTTGAACCAGAGAGATTTTGGGGTATCGTGTTGCTTTATGTAGGTATAGCAGTAATTATGGTTATACTGAGTATAAAAAAGTACTTCCCAAAAAAACTTTATGAACTCATTGATTTTGGTATCCACTCCAAACTATCAATTTTGCAAGTTATATTTATAATCAGCTTTACCGCTTTAATGTACATCACTATTTTTTGGTTAGCTGGGGTGTTAGCAAATGCTTAACTAGTGCAAACAGCTTGCTGCGGGCCTTTGGCCCTTCACGGGACAGCCTACGCTCCGCTTCGGCTGCCCTTGCTAGCAACGTTATTGTGGCAGTCGATTTTTAGATGTTCTGTAGCTGCTGCAAACATCAATATCTACCTGAGTACTTTTTTCTGAGAGTTTTCCTGCAATTTGGTACCGCAGTTTCGCTCCAGTGCCATCGTTTTAAGTCAGCAAGCCCTGCAAGCTAGCTACGCCATCATGGAGTGCCAATCAGATAGTTAACCGGTTGGGAAAGTATGGTATTTTTCCCTTTCAATTTATCGGGTAGTGACCAGCCAAAGTTGGCTGGTAGAGAGCAAGTAGGTGGTTCAGTACGCGCCAGCCATAACCAGGCTAGTCAAGCTCGCCCAACCCCTCTGGGGCTGGGCTGGGCTGGGCTGGGCTGGGCTGGGCTGGGCTGGGCTGGGCTGGGCTGGACAGCCTACGCGTTGCTTCGGCTGCCCTTGCTAGCGGCGTTAGATATAATCACTATGACTAAATATTTCACTTTTCTGGTAGCTTTTTTCCTCCTATATCAAGAGGCTAATGCGTGTTCATTTTCTCGTTCAAATGAACAAGAAACTTTCGATCGTGCAGAGCGAGTATTTCGGGCAAAGATAATTGCCACCAAATTAGTGGCGGAGAATCATGATGGAGATTCGCATGAGGTTGTAAATGCTACGTATCAGCTTGTCGAATCTTTCAAGGGTGATAATCCCAAAACGGGCTTGGTAAAAGAAATTCCCTTTTCTCCAGGAAATTGTATGCTTGGCTTGCTAACCGGTATGGAATACGTATTTTTTTTAAAGGACAACCTGTTTGTAACCATGCCAAATGGATCTTGGGCTTATTTCAATGCTGAGGGAACCCAAGTCAAACCTGAGCTGGAAAAGCTTCGCGGTTATGCCGGTAAAAACATGTAACAAGTTGCTCAAATTCGTTCCGGGCGCAAAAAACGCGCCCTCCACCGGACAGCCTACACTACGTTTCGACTGCCGTTTAGCAAGGCGAAATACATGAATGAGCTCCGAGCATGAACCCAAGGTTTCTTGAATGTACAGAATGTAGTGAAAGGCATTATTTCCCTTCAGAGGATAGGGCCTATTTGCTTACAGATGATACGTGTCAGAAAGCCGTTAAGGACTCCGATATATTAAGCATGTTATTAACTCCAGCATGGTGCTTCAGTTGTAACAAGCCATCTTGGGTAGAGGAAATTCCTTCTCTTCGATTTCTCGAAAATCTCTCTATAGTTATTAAATCCGGCGAAAAAATTGAATTTCCCTTTGACAATAGCTTTATGTCCGAACAAGAAGCACTTTCTCTATTAAGAGATTATTGTAGATGGCTCGCAAAGCGGCGCACTAAGGGGAAATGTGTAGAGTGCGCAGGGCAAAAATATTCGTTGCTTGGCGAAGAACATGAAATAAGACTGAAACACGAGCACTGTGATTATGGTGTGTTTAAGCCCGGTTACATGATTTTTAGTAGTAATGGTCCAATGCAAACACGAATGTATAGCGTTGAGGGTAACCCCCTTGGAAGGTTGTCCCATTGGGATGACAATCTAGGTGGGTGGTCCTTCATTAAGGATAATGGCATTGTATAACAAACGCGTGCATTTGACCTCCACTTCGCTGCGGCAAATGACGCGGGCGTTATTTGGCTTCTGAATATTAGATATTTTATGGGGGCTCGATCATTCAAAACCGAGACACAACGGCGGGAAATGCAATAAAAATGCTAACTCATGAAAGTGGGTTTGGTTATTTTGATTCTAAAATACGCACACTCTATCTCATGAAGCGGCATGATATCGATAAAAAATAATTTGGCTTTTTCAATACTTCCAAAGTGATCCGCGCAAGCAAGATTTATCTGATCTACAATATAAATACACCCGGCTCTATTACAGATCATATCAACAGGCGCATAGAAATTATAAAAAACGATGGGACCTTGAATATGATTATATTGAAGTACACCCAATGATGATTACAAACTAGGCAGCTATGGCGTCAATTTTAACTACTATCTATAGACTTGGAGGAATTCTTGTATACTTAGTCCTCTGGGAACGACAGCTGCGTATAATAATTCAAATTTGTATTTAAACATCCCTGTATTCGCTAAAACAAATATCGTAAAACCATCACGATTTTAATGCTTGTCTAAAATATGCTTGCTTGCTCTGCGCCAATCACTTGTGTTTTATTAGAGGTGCCAGTGCACAGGCGTGGCTATAGAGGTCCTAGGCAACGTCGATCAGGTAAAACCAGTCATCCGGATGACGATAGAAAATATCAAAGAAAGGGAAATTATTATGCCACATGTTGATGCAACAGATCTGAAGGTATTTGGCTATAGAGGCATTTCGACCGAAAATCCTTTTGGCTTTTTGCACAATGGTTTTTCTGCAAAACGGGACCCAGTCACTGGAGATCCCGCTCATATGTACTACTTATCTAAAGTCGATGAGGGGCCCAATGCTAGGGCTGGTGATATGCATTCGGGCAGCGCCAATTGTGTATCGAGCAACTTGAAGTCAGCTGCGCTGTTTCCCAACGATGTCAGAGTTAAAGAATGTTGGATATATGGTGTTTATGTGGACAAAGGGTTTAACACCTATGAGCAGCAACAAATGGATGCCTGGCATGCGCTAAGCCATGAACGCGCCGGTGTTTTCGGCACAGAAGCGATGTCTCTGGTCACCTGGCCACTATTTGCCGAGGAGTTTGCCACCGACTCAATTCCCGCCAAGCATGTGGTGGCCTGCGTGAAGTGTACGCGCACCTGGACCAGCACCGACTGGAAAGACGGCGGTACCTTTACGCTGAAAAAGCCCATTTTTTGGAATGTGCGCACTGACCCTGCCCTCCACGACAGAATAGAAGCCTTTAAGGAGCGGTTTACCGCCTCCGTCGAAGAGGTAGATGTGGGGTTACTGCCCATTACACCGGGCTAACCCAACTCGATTATCGACATATCGCCTGCCCGGCTTGAGACAAACACTGTTTCAAGCCGGGTTTTGGCAAAGGTCAGTAGAGGAGAGCCGCTGCGGTACTCAAATAGAAGAGACATAGTTCAAGACCACAGCTTATCCGATTCTAAAATAATTACTCATTTTCCTTTCCATTCAGCAACACTAAGACACCCACAGATTGAAATATGACACAGGAAAAAGTACAGGCCTTCCACCTTGACGGCCATTTCTCCTGATCAGGTATAGGGCAAAGTGAAATACTGAAAAATTATGCTTTAGGTTTAGAAATTGCGTGATTTTGGACAAACCAGAAGGAATAGTATCGAAAGGTTGGAAGGGAACTAGTGGGGCATTGCGGAAAGGAAACGTCGGCAGTCGCCTATGCCATGTACCCAGCGTTTATTGAGCTGAATACAGGCTTGCCGTACAGCCTCTGCTGATCCCACCAGGCCTTTAAAGCGGCTTTCAAAGTTCCGATTAAGATAGAGCCAGTGTTTTGCTGAGATTCCCAGCCGCTCAAAGATAGGCGGCGTCTTTTGAGAAATGGCACCGCGCTTTTTGGGGTCTAAATGCCGGCCACTCCAGTCTACTAACGCCAAATAGTGATCCAATTGAAAGGGCAACCCTTTCGGCATATCAAGGCGCTCGCCGCCCACAAACGGTAGTAGCTCTTTAGGCTGCTCACCTGAGATCACAGCGCGAATACGCTGCTGAATGGACGTGTGATCGGAGTCCTCTGGGGTTTTTGCAGTATCGGCACGGATAGGATTGAGATCGACATAGGCCATGCAGGCCGCCAAAGCTCTTTCATCCAATAGCGCCTGAGACTTGAAACGGCCGTCCCAGAAGCGGCCGGTACAGCGGTCTTCTTCGTTCGCTTGGCGAGTAATAGATTCATTTAGGCAGCGCACAAACCAACTGATATCCATTAATCGCTCCCGCCATAGCTCGATCAGCTCTTTAAGTTTGTTCTATTCACTGCAGTCCAGTTAGGCCTGAATGAAGCGCTGAGCCACATTATTAGCGGAAGAAGCAGAAAGGTTTAGATCAAGATTTTAGGAGGGTTTTATGCAAGAAATCGAATGGAAGGACGGAAACCCTTCACTAGAAGGTTTATATTTTGTAGCGGTTAAAATGGGACCAGCAGCGGGATGTTATGATTTCGCAAACTGGAACGGCGTGTCTTGGGAGAAGAGTATTGAGGGAAGTGTAATCGCTTTTTGTGACGCCGGCAGTTTTATACAACAAATTTCAATTAAATGGCCTTTTGCGGACAACGTGAATATAGACTTCAAACCGACACCTGGCGGAGAGTCGGAGTTTGAAGAAGTATAGCTAAATCGGATAGCAGGTAGTTCCTAGCTACCGCCCTCCACAAAACCTCATGGTGTTTGAATTGTCATTCGCTAATAGTTAACATTTAATAGGGTCCATTAAATGGTGATCTTCCTGTAGGAGACTTTAACCACATGAGTTCACACTCATGCTAGGCGTACCAAGTTAAGGCATGTTCAGCTTCGGCTGGTTCTCCGTCTCGGCACTTTGTGCCCACGCTGCGTGTCCATACTTAAGGCGTTAAAATAAAAACAATTTCAAATATTCAATGGAGTGAATTTATGAAAAAAAGCAAGAAGGAAGAAGAGTTCTTTATTAAAAAGAGGGAACTTGGTGAACTTTTTGACTCCGAATTTAATTTAGACGTAAATTTGTGGAGAGGGCAGCGTAAAGCTGATCGAGGATCGCCTGTTTTGTATCCTATACTAAAGTCTTTTAGGCTTTCTAACGGAAAAATTAGAAATCCTGATATAGACACATACTGGAGCAATGGTGAGTGGTGGGTAGACTGTACTTCAGGGGGTGTTTCATTATTTGATGTGCTGGGGGTACCGGTTTCTCGTTGGGATTATTATAGGCTATCACCAAACATTGTAATCCCTCATGGCCTAGTTATAACGAAGGATTCATATAATCGAAGTTATGAGGCTACACATTACTCAATCCGGCCTCATTGGGATATGCCAGTCGCTAAGTTTTGTATACTCTTAGATGAACTTACTAAAGAAATAGTATTCGAGAATTAATTATGGAACTAAGCCTTTCACATTTGTCACTCATGATCGAGCTAACTGAGTCAGAAATATATCGAATGAAATTGATAATAGATAACCCCTCTTCAACAGAAGAGGAAGTGGATGCCAGTGGAGAGCATTCCATGCAACTATTATCTCTTTCGACAGCACTTGCGGAGTTGTATAAACATAAGTGGAGCGATAACTGTAATTATCCTAGTTATGAAGATTTAGTTTCTTCAGTCCAACTGGAGAACTGAACTCTAAATCGGGTAGCCGGTAATTTCTAGCTACCGGCCACTACACCACCCTTCGTGTGGCTCCGCAATAGGCGGCTCCCTATCCGTACTGATTTTCTATTCAATGATAGTCTTGAGCAGATCTTCAGTTGAACTGAGTGTTATGACAGTACGCTACCGCAACTTTACCCGACTGGAAACATATTGGTAGGCTAGCCCTGTCTTTTAACTCATGAAGTTTGGCTCCAGGCTTTCACCATGTCCAAGGTAATATTCTTGGCGTTAGGTTACTATACCATCGGCTGACTTCCGTTTAGTCACCCTGGTCATTACTGGCAAAAGCGCTGCTATGTTCCACCACTTTTTTCTATCCCCGCGATAGTGGAAAGCGGTTTGGGCCTACTTAAAAGTCAGCGGCCACACACTGTTTCATAGCAGCGAGTTAAATAGGCCTCTCCAGATAAGAAGCACTACCTGATTGTGCAACCAAAAGAATGAGGGTTGAGACTTGGTAAGTAAGTTAACTTGGGTTGCTGATCAGATGTCAGTAATTAAAGAGGCTCAAGACGCACTATGATTGAACATAAATACCCAGAAGAACGCGAGATCCTTATTCACTACGCTGAAAAGATGGAGAATGAAACTGCACTAGATATTCTTAAGAAATGCGTAGTTTCTAATCGAGAGCAGGCATTAGCTCTTTCTCAATTCTATTGGGGAATGATAGACGTTGCTGCTGATGATCAAGGTTCTGGATTCCCTCTGCTGGAGAAAGAAGGAATCGAGCAGTGGATGGAGTATATTTTTCACTCTCTGAATGGCTACTTAGTGAGTAATGGCTATGCAGAAGAGTGGGATCAAGAGTAAGGCTCTGGATCGGGTAGCCGGTAGTATCTAGCTACCGGCCCCCACAGTACCCATCGTGCAGGTCCACAATGGGCAGCTCCCTATCTGTAATGAATTTCTACTCAACGATCACTACTGTTTTCAACCACATTTTTTAACCTACGATAGTGGCTAGCGGATTGGGCCTATTTGTGAGTCAGCGGCCACACTGACAGCTTCACAGCAGCATGCTAAACAGATCTCCCCAGATAAGGGCGTGAACTTTCACTACACAACTGTATCATTTACCCTACCCTTTAGATCACATGGCTTCGGTATCCTTGGCCACCCCGCCTCCAGGCTGAGCCTTATAAGATGTTTCTGTTCGTCAGCTCGCAGTTTTACTAGCGGCTTCTCTCCGCAAGACCTCGCGATGCTGCAGTTGCCATTCGTTAGTAGTTAGCATTTAATGGAATCCATTAAATGGTGATCTCCCTACAGGGGAATTTCATCCCATTAGTCCATGCCCAGGCTGGGCGTACCAAGGGCAGGCACGATCGTAAATGCTACGCATTTACTGGACCTCCGCCGCTTTGCGGCTCCGGCCCGTGCTGCCAGCATTAGGTGCCAGAGCAATCTGGAGCAATATATTTTAAACAAGGATTATAAAATGAAGAAAGGCTTACACATATCCAAGGGCTTTAACGTCAACCTAGAAAATGTAGCGGTTTGGATCATCGAGGAAAATTCGATTCAGCTACAGATGACCGGCATGCAAGAATTAGCCCTCATCGACATTCATCTTGAGTTGCCTGATACTAACCCAATTGATCGCCAATACGGTCATGTAGTGCCAGTGAACGAATTCAAGCGTATAGAGCGAGAAATATCCGAATATATGTCAAAGCCGTAAGCACCTAAATCGGGTAGCCGGTAGTTTCTAGCTACCAGCCCCCACACCACCCATCATGCGGGTCCCCAATGGGCAATTCCCTATCCGTAATGAATCTCTACCCAACGATAGTGTCGAGCAAATCTTCATTTGAGTTGAGCGTCATGGCAGTGCGCTACCTCAACTTATCCTACTGGAAACATATCGGTAGGCTAACCCTGTCTTTTAACCCATGGATTTTAGGTTCAGGCCTTCACCTTATCCAAGGTATTAATCTTGGCATTAGGCTACTATGCTATCGGCTTACTTCTGTATAATCATTCTGACCACCAGTGATCAAGACGCTGCTATATTCCACCACCTTTTTATATCCCCGCGATGGTGGCTAGCGGGTTGGACCTACTTATAAGTCAGCGGCCACGCTGACAGCTTCACAGCGGTAAGCTAAACAGATCTCCCCAGATAAGAACATGAACTTTCACTACACAACTGCATCATTGACTCTACCCGTTAGATCACCCGGCTTCGGTCCCTTGGACACCTCCCCTCCAGGCTAAGCCTTATAGGATATTTCGGTCCGTCAGCTCACATTTTGATAGCGGCTTCCTCCCCACAAGACCTCACGGTGTTGCAGTTGCCATTCGCTAATAGTTAGCATTTAATGGAACTCATTAAGCGGTGATCTTCCTACAGGGGACTTTCACCCCATTAGTTCACACCCATGCTGGGCGTACCAAGTCAATTGACAACGCGCCTTTGGCGCCCGACAGCTTACACGCCGCTTCGTTATGTTTCTGAGGATGAGTAGTGCACAAAAATCAAGTTCGAAGATTTTATGAGGTTCTTTGGGATGCCCACGATAAGAAAGCAATGCCATCGATCCTGCATCAGAGCTTCTCCTTCAGGGGATCATTGGGGCAGGAAAAGCGAGGTCACAAAGGTTTCGCTGAATATGTCGATATGATTCACAAAGCACTGGGTGATTACAAATGCATTATTGAAGATCTCGTAGAAGAGGGAAACAAGGTTTTTGCAAAGATGTCCTTTACCGGATTTCATAGAGATGAGTTTATGGGCTTTTTACCATCACATAAACGCGTAACTTGGAATGGGTGCGCCTTATTTACCTTTGAAGGTGATCGAATCTCTGATGTATGGGTGCTGGGTGATTTAAAGAGCCTTGAAAATCAGCTCAAGAAAAACGAGACATAACAATCTCAGTCAGCAGGACCGTCGCTACGTGCCGACTTCTACTGCAAGGCGTTATGTGTAAAAAATGAAAGAACACCAAATACAAAAAGTAATAGACGAGCTTCCTGATGATAAGAAGATTCAGCTGTTGTGTAATTACGGCCATCAATTAACAATTCATGCCCGTGGTGGCTATGAATTTCAAGGGTCGGGTGTTACCGATCCGAGACTACTGAGAGACTGCAACGAAATTCAACACCGCGTTTTTCAAGCAGTTCGCGAAGTGGCTCAAGATTCAGACAATCAATTTTGTCTCAATAACGTTGGCGGCTGGATATCAGCCGAAGAAAGAAATGAAACAATACGTACAGCTAGTGTTCAAGCTTTTCAAACAGCACTGGCTAAACTCAACACATAACCAGGCACGCAATGCTCGGCCAAGGAAACCTTGGCTTGGACTGTCACTGCTTCATAACGCCAGCCCATTCACTTGGCGTTAAATGTATTTTTATGGACCTATATACGATCAATTTGACAACCAACACACGCAAGATGGTAAATCCCTTTACTGAAGAGGTTTCCTATGCGTCTGTAGATGATCCTATTAGCGCTTCGGCAAAAAGTAACCTAAAGCAGCTCTTGTTAGAATTAGGTGCAACTTCTGAAGAAGAAGATACTTATGTTTATGTGCCACTAGAAAGTAACGCGACACTAAGATTAGGGATACTCAACTTTCTAGAAAATGAATCTCTGGTGGGTATTGCATTCGAGTACGATGATTTAGATATATCGCTTGCTAAGGCCTTGTTTCAAATTTGCAGAGCTGGTGAGTTGGTTATTCGGTCCGGTACTGATGAAGAGCCTGTGGCTGTAGTAGCAGAACTCGCTAATCCTTCGCTGCAATCGCGTTGGTTAAAGCTGGAAAAAATTGGGCGAGCCAAAGAGCTTTTAGCCTGGATGCAGACGAATTTAGAATGAAACAGTTGACAAGGCACTACAACTGATCGCTAACGCGCCGGTTGAGCTTGGCGTTCAGGCTGTAGAAAAACAAATTTATGTCTTTGCTTTCTTGGGTGTGATTGAATATTAAACATAAATGGTAATTCTAAGTGAATTCTGATCTAACTTTCACAGATAAGTAGGCTATTTTTCACGTAGAAGCACAATACGAAAAGAGGGGTGAGTTTTTCTACACCCTCGTTAACACCCTCAAGAGATTGATGTATGTTAGAATCATTACTAAATAAATTTAAAGCAAAGAATGAGAAACATTCTCCTGGAAATATGTCATTCGATTTTAAGTTGTTCTTTGTTTATCACATAGCTATGATGATTTTATTTGGTGGGAGACCTATAGAAAGCCCGTTAAATCAAGCTATGTTTGCAATGGCATTAGGCATAGCCTTAATTGTGGCATCAATCATATATAAAGCTAAATACAATTGGTCGTGGCCTGGACTTTCAGTAACTAGTTTTCCTATTGTAATATTCAATATTATTTTTCTGTATGCTTTTTTCGCTTTTTCAGCATACACAATAGTCTCAAATGGGAATATGCCAGATATTAAAAATACTGATATATTGCTTCTTATTCAAGAATCATGGGGTGTAATATTGCAAGCATTCAATCACCCTGCATTAACTCCTTGGTTCTTGGGTGGAGCGGGTATTATGGTATTCAATACTCTTTCAAGCTTAAATCTTGTTTGTAGTAACAAAGATGAATTTGAAGCTCAATGCAATGTCAGTTAACAAGTTTACCAACGACCACTCAACGGTAGGGCTGTTGGGCTGGACCTCCGTAAGCTGTCGCCAAAAAACAGAGCCATCTTACTCCGGCCCGTTACAAAGGCGTTAGTTTTCATCAGGCTTCAATCAATGAAAGTTATATATCTAACCTTATTAATCATCCTTTATTCTCAGCGAGCCATTTCGTTTGAATATGATCATAAGGATTTAAGCTTTGATTTGAATAATGCCACTGACATTGTTATTGCCAAGAAAATCTCAGGCCGCATCGCGTACGCAGATCTGACACATGAAATTAGCTCATATAACGCAAAGCCTATTGAGTGGCGTGACTCTCCAGCGTGGGAGAGATTGCAAGATCTGAATCGAGGTATCGACTCAACTTTTTTGGTATTGAATTCAATCAAGGGTAATTTTGAAACAGGGGATCGATTTACATTTAATGACTCATCGATACCTGTTGAATTGGGTTCAGTTCAACTGTATTTTCTTTATCGGAAAAACGATCAAATCCAGTCTAATCCGTGTCATCGAATACCAATCGGCGATAACAAACAATCAATCGTCGAGCTTTCTTCAGATCCTAATGGGATTATTGATTTGGTTTTACGTGACAAGCTATCATTTTGCGATTCAAAAAACTGACAAAGCAATGCACTGAACCTCCTGTGCATTGCTTTATTTTGTACTTTAATGGCATAAAATTAACCAACTACTTTCCGGCTAGTGCTTGGGACGTTATGACTTCCAAATATGAAAGAGATTAAAGAAAGAATTATAAACGCGGGATTAGGTGAAAAAGGGTTGCCGGTATTGGCCAGAATGGGTGAAGATCCAGGAAAAGAATATATAGAACAACTGCTGTCTGACTTGCATTCACTATGTCAAAATCTAAAAAGTTCAAGCAGTTTGAGCAAAGAGTTGTCGTACGTCTTGTACTGTATAGGCCACTATCCATATATTGAGTACTCAGCGTGGATTGATAAAGGTGCAACATTTAGAGGCCACCTGATTGACCCTCAGATATTTCAGTTAGAAATGGCCGTTGAAAGTATATTTTGTAATGAATGGTTGGAGTATGTTAATTAATCAAAGTAAAATAATAACAAAAAGCTCTTACGGAAAACCTACGGGTTGCTTCGGCGTCCGTAAAGCTTTGCATTAGTTATCAACAAGGACTAGAAATCAACGAGATGAAATATTTATTTGCAATAATATCTGGCTTAACTTTAATCTCATGCGCGACCCAAAAAACATATTGGGAACATCCTGAATACGGAAAGCTTGATGGGAACAGTCCGATTGTCTCGTCGGATAGAGATTCCTGTGGAGTTAAGGCATATAGTAAAGGAATTACAATGGATGGGACCTTATATACTGATCGAAGTAAAGTTATTTCCAAGGTGGTAGAAGATTCATTAGCGCGAATAAGAAGCGGAAGTCAAGCAGAGCCAGAGTATTGGAGTGAATATCAAGCACTAGAAAAAGAGTCGATTGAGTGCTTTAAAAACAAAGGGTGGACACGAAGTAAATAGCTAAATCGGGTAGCCGGTAGTTTTTAGCTACCGGCCCCCACCCCACCCATCATGCGAGTCATGAATGCTAACCAGTTGGACCTACTTACCAGCCAGTAGCCGCGCTGACAGAATCGCTGAAACAAATTACACACATTCCCCAAGATAAGAGCATAAAATTTCACAAATCAGCTGCATCATTAACCCTATCCATTAGATCACGTGGCTTTGGCACCCTTGGCCTACAGACTAAGCCATATAGGATGTTTCTGTTCGCCAACTCATAGTTTTGCTGGCGGCTTCCTCCCCACAAAGCCTTATAGTATTGCTATTCGCTGATAGTTAGAGGTCATTAAAGGTGATCTTCCTACTGGGGGCTTTCACATGTCAAGTGCTATTCTTATTGCCCCCATCCTTTACGCGGGCATTATAGGGCCCCATAATCGCTCTTTATCCATAAGCAGGATTAGATTTCTTGCCTCAAATACTCATAGAAATATGTCAATAGCATATATGATTAATTGCCGAACACTCGAAGCTGGTATCTAGTGAAAACTCCCAAACGTCTACAGCCTCTCATCGATGATGGCTTAATCGATGAAGTTATCAGCCGCCTAATGAGCGGCAAAGAAGCCGATATATTTATTGTCCGTTGTCGTGACGAAATTCGTTGCGCCAAAGTCTATAAAGACGCAACTAAGCGTAGTTTTAAAAAGGCCGCACAATACCAAGAAGGGCGTAAAGTTCGCAGTGGTCGTCAAGCACGTGCCATGCAAAAACGGTCGAATTATGGCCGCCAACAGCAGGAAGAGATTTGGCAAAATGCCGAAGTTGATGCTTTATCCCGTTTAGCACGCGCTCATGTACGAGTTCCCAAGACTTTTGGTTGTGTTGACGGTGTATTATTGATGGAGTTAATCACTGACGAAGCAGGCAATGTCGCACCACGGCTTGGCGATGTGACAATGTCAGAAGAGCAAGCAATTCAAGATCATGCATTAATGATTCATTACATCATGCTCATGCTTCACGAGGGAATTGTACATGGTGACTTATCCGAATTTAACGTCCTAGTGGATGATTCCGGCCCTGTGATTATCGATTTACCCCAAGCTGTTAATGCCGCTGCCAACAACAGTGCACAAGAAATGTTCACTCGCGACGTCGACAATATGCGTCGTTATTATGGCAGATTTGCCCCCTCTTTATTACAGACTCAATACGCCAAGGAAATGTGGGCACTGTTTGAAGAGGGTAACTTAACGACTAGCTCAACGCTCAGCGGCAAGTTTGATGATGCCGATGACAGCGCCGATGTCGACGCCGTGCTAGAAGAAATCAAAGCGGTGATGCAAGAGGAACTGGAACGGAAAGAGCGCATACGTGAATCTTCAGAAGATGCATAAATTTAGATGAAAGCACCCGGTATAGTAACCTTATTGGTTGCTACGGGTATTGTTTATTGCCCTATTACGCAAATTAGTGCACACACACATTAGGACACCCAAAGGCTGGAGGATGTTGTGAACTGTAGAGCAAGCTCTCTTTCTGGGGGCTCTTACCCTTTGATTTATAGGTAATAGAGATTAAGTTCTGGGAATTGATATACAGATTTTTAGAAGTGCTATTTTGGATAAATGAATGGTAATCGTGTTATAGAGTATTTGGGGTAGGAGTAGATTAGCAGAGTGTGGCTGATAGGGAACGCCGGCAATCCCTATTCCGTGTACCCAGCGTTTATCGAGTTGGATGCAAGCTTGCTTTACCGTCTCCACTGATCCCACCAAACCTTTAAAGCGGCTTTCAAAGTTCCAACTGAGATAGAACCAGTGTTTTGCTGAGTTCCCCAGCCGCTCAAGGATAAGAGGCGTCTTTTGAGAAATGGCAATGCACTTTTTGGGGCTAAATGCCGGCCACTCCATTCTAATAACGCCAAATAGTGACCCAGCTGAAAGGGCAACCCTTTCGGCATATTAAGGCCACATTTCCACTAAGCTCCTCATTGAGCGGTATCTTGTAAAAACACACCAGAGGATTGAGGTGTAAAGCCCTCAACTGAATAACAGCTGTCCTAATAAGGACTCGGTCGCTAAGCAACTAACTCCAAAAATGCTAAGCGGCTAAATACTACCCTTAAATTTAACTAAAAAATTAATGGTCAAGTAACTCCGCATTTGTCGGGTACTTTTCAAGGAGTTCAATAAGCTTTTTAGTGCCATCTACAGGCTTTAGGCTAGCAAGCGTTCTTCGTAAAGCTCTTATCGTTGCAATATCTTTCGAGTTGAACAGGATTTCTTCACGGCGAGTACTGCTTTTAGCAATATCCAAGGCAGGGAAAATTCGCTGTCTCGCAACTTCCTTTGACAATACTACCTCCATATTTCCCGTGCCCTTAAACTCCTCAAATATCACCTGGTCCATGCGGCTTCCGGTATCCACGAGTACCGTTGCCAGAATCGTAAGTGAGCCACCACCTTCTATCTTCCTCGCAGCACCAAACAGCTTTCTGGGTACCTCCATAGCCCTGGCATCGATCCCGCCAGACATCGTACGTCCCCTACCACTCCGCTGCGCATTGTGTACCCGTGAAAGCCTTGTCAACGAGTCAACCACGATCATCACATCCTGGCCCTCACCGGCTTCCTTACAGGCCCTATCATGGAGTTCATTAGCTACTCTCACATGCTCTTCATAGCTATGATCAGAAGAGGACGCATAAACTTCGGCCGGTACACTTCGCTTAAAGTCAGTAACCTCCTCTGGCCTTTCATCAATAAGCAAAGCGTACAGCTTTATTTCAGGGTAAGCCTCTCCCACTGCTTGGCAGATATGTTTCAGGATAGTGGTTTTGCCACAGCCCGGTGGAGCCACAATCAAGCCTCGTTGCCCCTTACCAATTGGCGTAATCAAATCCATCGCCCTTACCGTAAGTTGCTGAGAACCTGACTCAAGGCGAATAGGCTCAGATGGATTAATAGCTACTCCATTTAAGAACCGTTTCTTTGGATCAGAAGTATTCTCTTCCTTTTTATCAGCCTTCTTAGGCTCCGTATTTCTCTTTACCTTTAAGGATAATATTTTTCTGGACATAACATGCTCTTTATAAATCAGTCGAGACCGGGGAGATTATTAATGATTGTCGATGGCTGGACAAAAGGTTAGCGCTCCCCCAAATTGGATACTATAGCCAGAACTTGCGGCTAAGCGATTACCCTACCGAACCCAAGGCAGACAAATAGCCCAATTAAAACCCGAGAATACCGATTAACGTCAGCCGTAACCATCGAAACACCAATCAGAAGGTTGAAAAAAACGAAGAACCGCTACTGATTGAAGGTGCACACTAGGACACCCACAGATTGAAAGGTGACAATGGAAATGATACAGGCTTTCCACGTTAACGGCCATTTCTCCTGATCTGGCTCGGACGAAGTGAAATGCTGAAAAAATATACTTTAGGTTGGAGAATTGCGTGAATTAGCCAACCTAAAAGAATAGCATCGAAAAGCCGGGAGGAAATAGTGGCGTGTCACCAAAAGGAAGCATTGGCAGTCGCCCATGCCATGCACCCAGCGTTTATTGAACTGAATACAGGCTTGCCGTACAGCCTCTTCTGATCACAGCAGGCTTTAAAAGCGGCTTTCAAAGTTCAGATTGAGATAGAGTCAATGCCTGGGCGAAATGCCAAGCCGATCTAGGACAGGGGGCGTTTTTGTGCAATATAACCTCGTTTTCCGATGTCTAAATGTCGGCTACTCCAGTCCACTAGCTCCAAGTAGTGATCCAGCTGAAAAGGTAGCCCTTTCGGCATATTCAAATGTTCAGTGCCGACAACCGGGAGTAGATTTTGGGGCCGCTCATTTGAGGCTGCCGCACGGATACGCTGTTGAATTGAAGTGTAATCAGATTCTCAGGTGTCTTGGCGATATTGGCACGGATCGAGGAGGTCTACATAAGCCATAGAAGCAGCCTGGGCTCTTTCATCCAGTAAGGCTTGGGACTGAAACGGCCTTCCCGAAATCAACCTGTACAAGTGTCTTCAGCATTAGCTTGGCGAGCGACAGATTCATTTAAATATCGCATAAACCAGCTGATATCCGTTAGGCGCTCCCGCCATAGAGAGAGGATTTCTTTATTTCATCACTTCGCATCGGCGCCACTTAGTTAAGGAACAATTATTGGATCAAGTCAGACTAACTAAATCGCCGCTGTAAATTATCGACTGCAATTGAAATTCGCCCACCCAAATTTAATTTTATCTCTTTTATTACATCAGAGTTAGAATCGAGAATGTCACTTCGAGAAAAGTACTTCAGGTTGAACCTGGTTGACTTCGGTGTTTCAGCATTAAACTCCATTAGCATGGCGGGTAATAGAGGGAGAAGATCACCCTCAGTGTAGAAATCTTGATTCAATCGGCTTTTCTTAACTTCTATAACAAGGGTTGCTTCTCCTTCAGGCATGACGATCACTTCTTGATATGTTTTTCCGGTCATGCCATGGGGAAGTTCGTTGTGAGAGGCAATAGAGGTTACCCCTGGGAACCATTCTCCGTAATTTTCCATGTTGGTGACGTACTCAAAGAACGTGTTAATCGGACGTTTAACCGTGATCGCGACTTCCGCTAATAAAATCATTATTTACTCCGGGTTCGTTATTTACGAGTCCACTATATTGTTCTTTTTGAATGACAAAAAGTGACCTATAATGCGATCGGAGTTTCCATTTTGGAAAGTGATATGTCGAAGTTTACCCAGTATGAGTCTTTTGTGGCTGTTGTTGATTCTGGCAGTATTCGGCTTGCCGCTGACAGTCTAAACAAGACGCCATCAGCGCTTAGTAAGCAGATTACAAACCTGGAGTATGATCTTGGCGTGCAGCTATTTGATCGCTCCAATAAGCAAATGGTTCTTACAGAGCATGGCGCAAGCTTTTACAAAAGCAGTGCTGCAATACTAAGGCAAATCAGCGAATCAGAAAGGCGCATTCAGTATGATAACGAGCGCGTCGAAGGGGACCTCAAAATAACGTTATCCCGGTCTTTGGTTGACTCAAGCTTGTCTTCTTGGTTAAGTGAGTTTTCTGAGCGTTATCCAAATGTTAGATATCGGCTGGAGTATTCCGAATCCATTATTAACTTTAGTGATTCCGATCTTGATTTTGCTTTTAGAATTGGTGAGATTGCGGACAGTACACGTTTAATCTCCCGCGAGCTATGTGAGGTTCGACCCACATTTTTTGCAACGACAGAATATCTCGCGACCCATGGTACACCTACTCAAATCTCTGAACTTACTTCCCATCGCGTTGCCATGCCACCTCTCGAGGACCTTTCACCAGAAGTAAGAAAGTGGTTAAAGAACAACAAGTTTAATAATCAGACGTATGCTCACCATAGAATAAATGATGTTCACGCCATTCAAACCATGGCGCTAAAGAATATCTGTATTGGGTTCCAGTTGCATCAGAGTATTATTAAGCTAATTGAGTCGGGACTGGTAATACCTCTTTTCCAAAACAACAAGTTACCACCTAAGAAACTCAGCCTTGTATATCGTCAATCTCAATATAAAGCTAAGCAAATCGAAGTTTTTAAACGATTTATTTTCGAGAAATATAATAAAGAATAAGATGGCGGAGGAGCTAAATGATATTTCCTCTGCTCTAAATTCCCACGATAATCGATATATATCAGCCCACAATAGGGCAACCAAAGACTGGGGGATGTTGCCAACAGTGTCTTATATTATGCTTCTGTTCGTCAGATTGTAGCTTTGCTAGCGGCGCCTCCCCTCATGGATGGCTTTATCCTAGCGAGAGGCGTTGTGCAATTTTTTCCGGGTTCGATCAACTTTAGATGTATAACAAACACTGGTAGCTTTATTCGATCCCTCAGGCCTCCGAAGGAGACCCAATATTATGTATGTTTATGTGGCTCCCTGTGGTCTCAGTTTCGTAAAAAAAGGGACAGGTAATATTTGGTTGCTCTGCCTCAGTGGCCATCAATCAAAACGCAGAAAACCTCTATTCTATTTATTTATAAAAATTTTTTAAATTTAAGTATTTTATAAATTTTAAATTATTAAGTGCAAGTTCGATTTATTTAAATGGGAATCTACCCACTATCACCTTAAAGCAATTATTATTCGATATCGCATAACGTTATTCATCACCTTCCATACGCAAAAAAACACCATTGATACCCTTCAGTCTGCCTTAGGTTATGAGCCCTTGCTATTTTCATTAGCAAGCTTAGTAAGGATCTTAATTGCTTGATTAAGTAAAACTACAGAATATACTTCATGGGGTGGTTAATTTATGGAAAGGGGCTATAAAAATAGTTTTTTAAACACATCTAATAAGGCACTTATAAAGTGCTTCATTCTCACGTGTATGTGTTTGGCTCTAGGCTGCGATAATAGTGGTTCTGACAGCAATGACACACCCAAGGATACCACAACAGCAAGTGAATCGTTGCTGGCGCAATTTGGCGATGCTCAAGGCCGCTTTAGCGAAGAAACAATGCAGGCGCTATTGGAATATGAGGATACGTCGAAAACATTGGCTCTTGTGCAGCTTATCGCCATTAGTGATGCCTATAGTTTTAGCGACTACGAAAGTTCGATTGAATCAGTATGGTCAAGCGTAGGTGGAAGCACTGTCTTTAGGAGCACAGTAGCTGCAACCATGTTCGCTGAAAGAGAATTTAGCGCGATTCGTATCGCCGAATTTCCGAATGTTAATGCACTATTAGAAGCTATTAATTCAGACAATTTTACAACCGCTATTAATACACTATATGAAGCTTCAACTGGTCAAAGTTGGATATTAGGAATACCTGGGAATCTTCCGTTTGAACCTTCCGGTTCATTCTCTGACCCAAGCCTGGATAATCTTGATGAAGACAAAGCCATTGAACTACTTCTCAATACAGGCGCATTAGATGATAGCGGCGAAGCGGTATCGCTTTACACAAATATCGATGTCATGATCGATATGATTGTCAGTGACTCACCCTCCCCATTTTTTATAATGAACCTCATCGACTTTTATGAAACAGCACAATATTCTGACGGCCGAGAAACAGAACTAACTGGCGAAGAAGCTAATAGCATCTATGGTGAAACCATTGGGTTAATACTCTTTTCTTACAACAGCGGCCCTACCTATTCAATGGATGTTGATATTGTTTTGACTGAAGATACTATCGACTGGGAAAAGATTATGATTGTGCGCTACGCCAGTCGTGATGCCTTTTTAAATACTTTCTTAAACCCTGCCGCACAGGAGGCTTTAGAACATAAAGAAGCTGGATTAGAGAATACTTTTGTTTACGTAACAGAGCTAGCTGAAACCGGCACGGAAAATTAGCTATCCTTTTCAAGGCAGTTAAAACCATAACAGGAAAAGCTACTGGATACTTCGTAACAATACTTCCGGAGGGAAACCTCTCTCCATAGAGTAGATGCCTACTATTTGAGCAGGCTACACACTAGAACCCCCATAGATTGAAAGGCGACACCAGAAATAGTACAGCGCTTCTGTCTTAACGACTATTTCTCCTAGCCTGGTGTACGGCAAGGTGGAGCGCTAAAAAATTATACTTTAGGTTTGAAAATTACGTAACTTTGGCCAAGTCGGAAGGAGTAGCATCGAAAGGCTGGGATGCCGAAAGTAAACGTTGGCACTCCCCTATGCCATGCACCCAGCGTTTATTGAGCTGAATACAGGTTTGCCGTACAGCCTCTGCTAAACCCTCCAGGCTTTCAAAGATCCGCTTGAGATAGAGCCTGTGTTTGGCCGAGATGCCCAGCCGTTCAAGGATAGGCGTCGTCTATTGAGAAATGGCATTTCGCTTTTTGGAGGGGCTAGATGGCGAGTACTACAGTCTACTAGTGCCAAATAGTGATCCAGCAAAAAGGTAGCCCTTTCGGCATATTAAGACACTCGCCGCCCACAACGGGAGTAGGTCTTTAGGTTGCTCACCTGAAGTCATAGTGCGAATACGCTGTTGAATGGATATGTGATCGGAGTCCTCTGGGGTTTTTGCAATATCGGCACGGATAGGATTGAGATCGACATAGACCATGCAGACGGACAATAGATTCATTTAAGTAGCGCATAAACCAGTTGATATCCATTAATAGCTCTCGCCATAGCTCGATCAACTCTTTAAGTTTGCTCTCATCAGTGCAGTTCAGTGAGGCACCCTATATGAAGCGCTGAACCAAATTAGAAGCTTTGAGGAACTCCTGCCTGCGGAGAGTAACCTCAGTATTAGATTAAGTACTGGGATAATGCGGCAATAGAATTGCCTGTTATCAGGCTAAAAGTCGAGTTGGTCTGTGCTAGGACATTTGAAAGCAAAGAAACAGTAAAATCTGAGGTGTTAGAAAACATTGAAATTTTCTACAATAGAGTTCGTATGCACTCTGTATTGGGCTATGTAAGTCCAGCAGAGTATGAGCTTAAATATGTATAGTTAGAATGTCTACTTTTTGTGGGCAAGGCCAACGTAGAGAGAGTATGAACAAAAAACAGCTATTAGATAGAGTGATCCACTCCGATTTTCCTGCCAAGAAAGATTTATTGCAATTACTTTCCAAGGACGCGGTACTTGTTAACTCGAAGGATGACGTTCCGCTAAAAGTAAGATCTTTCCTTGGACCAATTAGAAGTAAGATAAAGGTCATGGAAGAGCGGTATGAAGCTACACACTATATTTGTAAGGCTCTGAGTCAGTCAAAGCATCTTATATCTATGTGGAAGGATATTAACGATCAACCGTGTGATACGATACGCCTAGAAAAAAATCAAGATTTTTACTATTTGGTTTTTTACAATCCAGAAAATATTGACGTGTACGGCGCTATTCAATACGTAAATAGCAAATCTAAAGAAGCTCATATTAGAAGGATCTCGCAAAATTTATAACAACTTGCTATGCACGATCACCCACACTCCGCTCGTTTTGTATTGTACGCTATGCTAGTAAAAAGTGGTTCCATCCCGGTGGCGGCTGAGCAAGGCATCATGGCAACTAGTGAAAGAACGTAAAATGGACAATTACAAAAAAGAAAAAGACATACTTAGGACTCTAGAAAGCAAAGAGAGTTTATGGGGCATGCTAATTGCCACCATTATTGGCTCTATTCCAACTATTGCCATCTTCTATTCTGCTCCAGAATTATTCATATCAGTACTTGGCTGGGTTATTCCTGGAGTAGTATTAGGCGGATTTGTCCGTCTGGCAATAAGTGTTCACAGCTTGAAATTACGCCTAATACCCGCCATTTTAATATTTCTACTTGGGCCCATGCTATTCTATGTAACCATGAATCCGTTTACACTATTCATTGGCTTGATGAACATGTTCATAGTTTTGCTGATAACTAGGCCTAATCTCTCAAAAGAGGAAGAGCGCGCACTTTGGTTGCAGAGGCAAGGGAAGCTCCAGCCATAACAATGCTAGCCAGTATACTACGAGCCATCGGCCTACGCGGGACAATAACCATAAGGTCGTTTTAGATTGAGAATCTATGTATTTTTAATAATTATGTTTTCTGCTCAGGCCGCGCTCGGTTGCTATTGCGTAGAATCTCCACTTAAGGAGAGATATCTGGAGTCTGACTATGTCTACCTTGGCCAGGTTCGCTCTTCTACTCTCGGCGACGATGGTGTCGTCACAAACAAATTAGTTGTACTTGAGAAATTAAAGGGCACTGCAGATACTTTGGTAGTAAAAAACACACTGTTTGCCGATGACATGTGCGCATCCCACATGGTGGTCGGGTACCAATATTTGGTTTTTGGAGAATTTGGCTCAACACCTAAGATTCACTCATGCTCACATACTCGTTTGCTCGGGGACATTGGCAAAGAAGGGTTGGCTCTAGTCCGAGAAATGTCTAGCAAGCAGTAAGCTACTATCGGCTGGGCCTTCGCATGACGTTACTTTTCAAGAGAAATATGAAATATATACCTCAGATTTTAGCTTTCGTAACAGGTATAGCTATTACTGTAGGATCAGGATTATATTTTCTTAAACGAGAAGTCGCTTCACAAGCAGCTTACATGAATGCTTTAGCGATCTACCAGATAATCGATGGGCTCGAAAAAGACAGAATTACAAGAGCTCCGAAAACTGAAGAGTGGTTATGTCATATCGCATTTAGAATGGAGCACAACCTAAAGTCAGTATGGCCTAAAGTGGCAAAAGAATATGTCTTTCCCGCTAAAGCCAAATTGGTATCACATAGGAAAAACGTGGGATTACAAAAGTGTGAGAATCAACAAAGCAATCAAAGCAAGTTATAGCTATGCCGTAAGAAGCCTTCCCCATCGAATAGATGCTTACCTTATTTGCTCTACCTACTAAAGCACATAGCTTCACCGCCTCTGAACGCCCCGCTTCCAGGCTGGGCCTTATAGGATATCTCTGCTCTTCAGCCCACAGCTTTTTGCTTGCAGCTTTCTCTCCACAAGACCTCTCGATGTTACAGTTGCCATTCGCTAGTAATTAGCATTTAATGGACTCATTAAACGGTGATTTTTCTACAGGGGAACTTCACCCCATTAGTCTCCGCCCGTATTGAGAGTACCAAGTGGTAGCAATCCGACATTTATTCCTATACATGTTTTTGCTCTATGTGGTTATGGTTGTGGTAAGCGTTAAGCGATTACGGTTTTGAATAGGATATATATAGAGTGAACTTATTAGATGATATAGAAGTTAGCGTATCTACAACTGGCATATACAAAGGATTCGAAGATCAAATCTTTGACATTGGTGAAGTAAATAAATTAGCTATAGCACTTAAACAAGGAAGAGAGCAAGAGTTAATTGAGTATATTACTAAAAAAATAGCTGAAAAGCCAAGTTATATACTATCTATACTCGATTGGTCACTCGATGCATGCGTCCCTGATATGGGTCACCTATCCCGTTGGATTTTTACGCAAGATAGTTTCTTCCCTATAAATAAGAATTTATTAAACTTCGGACTTCGCCTCTCTGTCGCAAAATGGAGTTCTGATGGAATCAAAAAATTCTTAAGCCTGGGTGCTTGCCCAAATCAAGAAGTAATTCCTGAGAGAAATTTATATGATATCTGTTTGAATAGAAGTCATCACATATATCGTTATCATTTTAGAGATAATGCCGATGTAGTTACTGATGCTATACAAATATTGGATGAATATAATGCGAAGAGATATTTGATTGAGAAATATGAAACAACAATACCATGCTTAAATACCCTAAACTCAATCTCAATCCACGACAGCTGGTGTGAAGTTTTTATTAAGAGCATTATTCATGATGATGATCGCACCCAAAATCTATGGTGCAGTTTATTAAATAAGTGCCTGAATAAGGCAAAGAAACCTAGTAAGAAATGGCTTAAAGATTGTAAAGAACTCGTTGAATCTATAGGTGTAAATTCATTTAGTGAGCGAGCTAAACTCATTTTAAAAGAGTCACACAATAGTAGAAGAACTATGATCTATGGCAAGCCAGAGGGCCTAAGCTCAGACTCCACAAAGGAGTCATTCGACCTATGGAAAATAACAGAAAGTAGTAGTTATATTCTTAAAAGTCTTATGTGGCTTCTGATGCACATTAATACCAAAGACAGTATCGAAACTGTTTTTGAAACTTGTAAAGTAATGTATCAAACACATTATCTTCTGGGTATAAGAGACATAAAATTAGCTGGCGCCTGCTTTTCATCTCTATTAGATTCAGAAAAAGGATTAACATTGGCCCAATCTTTATTTGACGAAGCAACACACAAACCAACGATTAACAAAATGAAAATACTTTTTAACGCAAATAAAAAAATAGCTGGGTAGTATGCTTCAATCCGGTAGCCTGTAGTTTCTATCTACCGGCTCCCACACCATCCATAGTGCGGATCCACAATGAGTGCCTTCCAGGCCCCAATAAATTTTTCCTCAACAATCACTACTGTGTTCCATCACTTCTCTCTATTCTCATGATGGCGGATATCCGATTGGGCCGACTTATGACTCAACTGACATGCTGATAGGGGCATAGCTAAACGGTTTACTCCAGGTAAGGGTGTGAATTTTCACTACACAACTGAATCATTTACTTTGCCCATTGATTCACATCGCATCCGTTTCCTTAGCCACACCTCCTACAAGAACTCGCGATATTGCAGTTGCCACTTGCTAGTAGATAGCATTTAATGGGGCCCATTAGACGGTGGTCTCGCCACAAGAGACTTTCGCCCCAACCTTTAAGAGAAATGATGAAAGCCACCATCAACAGCTATGATTGTGTTGACCATGATCCAATTGACCAGTGGGTGCCAAATGACCCATATGATGTGGATATATGGGTTAATTTTAGAATTGGGCCTGATACCGAAAGCGGGGATAACTTTCAAGTTCATATCGTTACACCAAACAACCTCCACGGCAAAGGTTCTACCAAATACGCCATCATTCTTTATGAATACAGTTGGAAGAAGGTGCTTCGCACGGTAGAGTCAATGCTTGAACAATGTCAATGTACAAGCTGGATAGGTATTAGCAGGCAATTGGCTAATCTTATGCACTGGGAATATGAAAATTACAAGCCATAAGTAAGGGCTTAGCCGTGTTACTGCATAACATAGCAGTGCATCATTTCCCACTACGTGGACAGGGTATCCATTTCACAGCTCCACTACTAAATAACAGCAGATGCTTACCGTACTAGGTTTTCAAATGTATCAAGAAAGTCATTCGCTATTAAGGAAAGTAATTTTCGATTGTGTGTTCCTAGCACTCAATTCAGTTTTACTTCTCTGTGGCTCACTACTCTCAATGAATTTCTACCCGGCGACAGCCTCAAGCAGGCCTTAACCATGTCCAGGGTAATAATCTCAGCATTAGGCTATTAGGCCATCAGCCAACGTCTGATTAATCACCTTGATCATAACTGACCTAGGCGCTGTTATGTTCCAGCACTTTTTTTATCCCTTCGATGGTGGCTAGTGGGTTGGGCCTATTTATGTAATCAGCAGTGACAACTTAATTGCAACAAGCTAAGCATAAATTCCTAGATAAGAGCGTGAACTTTCACTACACAACTACATCATTTACTTTACCCATTTTATCACTTGGCTTCGCTGTCTTTGGCCACCTCGCCTCACGGCTAAGCTCTGTATGACATTCTCTTTCGTCACTTCATAACTTTGCTAGAGACTTCCTTCCCATAAGACCTCACGGTGTTTCAGTTGCCATTCGCTATTAGTTGGCATTTAATACCCTCCTTAAATGGTGATCTTTCTACAACGGACTTTCACCTCATTAGTCCGTACCCATACGGCAGTACCAAGACAGCATACTGTGTGCCCTCGGCCCCGGACAGCTTACGCTTTGCTACGGGTTACTCAGGCGTTAAATGCTAAGGAAACTATGAATATTACATTACGCTCAACCGGGTTATTTGGAATTCTATTTTTTGGAATTCTATTCTCTATTACATTCTTGTCGCCTGAGAGCATAGAAGAATCAGCAAAAGGATTTGTAAAATACCAAATAGAGAAGGAGGTTCGAGAAAAACAGCATCTTGTAAGCGAATCTACAGTTGCAAATCAAGCGCTGAGCATTGCTAATAGACTTGGACTGGAGTCGGAAAAAATTAAAGAAGACTTAGATAACAATCTACCGCAAAAAATAGCAAGTGTAATTGCCTCTATGTGTGGTTATGACTGTGAAAGACAAAAGACTTTGGCTCAGTCTATCACAGCAGGCTACCTCGATCGCCTTAAGAGCATTAAAGTTGCGCAACATACACTCGGCGATCTTATTAAGGGAAAGTACCTTGAGATAGTGGGAAATTTAAAACTTGACCTTCGTATATTCCTTGGGTCAAATTTTCTAATGTTTCTTATCCTCTTGGCCGTATCTTTCGTCAAACCAAAAGCAATAGCTCACTTGTTCTTACCTGCAGTGCTTTTGTTTGTTGCTACCATCATATCTTCCGCCATATACACATATGGTCAAGATTGGTTTTATACCATCTTATACAATGACTATATGGGTTTTGGATACCTGGCCTATATCTCTGTCATTTTTGGCTTGCTGGTTGACATCGCACTTAATAAGGCACGAGTCACAACTGAGCTAATAAATGGTATAGCAAACGCCTTGGGCTCGGCGCTTTCAGTACTTCCGTGCTAAAAATGTATTAAAATCGGGCAGCCGGCAGTTTCCAGCTTCTGGCTACCCACTATCTATCGTTCGGCTCTATAGTGTGCGATTCTCTATCCACAATGCATTCCGACTCGCAGACAATTATCTGTTTTGGGATAAACAGGCATCCCCCCGAGTAAACCATGCATCCATGCGTTTATCCAACCCAGAACAGACTAAACGTTTGAATTGGCTTTTAGAATTTCTGATTTAGGTAGAACTGGAGATTATATGCCTAATCTGCTTGAACGTATTTTTGATAAAAGACTAAAAGGCCTGAAAAGCTTTTATATTACTGAGTGTTTAGGGACCGCTCATACACAAGGAATAGTAGCCAAATCGCTGTAATCGTACTTAACACCATCGCTACAATTTAGATATAACCCACTGATTCTTAATGGTTTTTGAGTGCTTTTATGGTAGATTGCCCCTTGAATAGTATAAAGCGGTAGTAAAATATGAAAAGTAAATTTTTGCTTTGTGGTTTAGCTGTTTTAGCTTTGCCTTTTGTTTTTCATCAGAAAATAATTGAATTTACCTTTGTAAATCCGTATGCAGAGTGGGCTGAAAAAATTGATACTGAAGGCCTTCAAGTTGGTCACCCTCTAGATCAGAAGCACCTTGATATTGCGAAAGAGATAGGCATTAAGAACCCTGAAAAAATAAGACTGGTTTATGTGGATGAAGTGCCATTTCCACGTGAGAATTCACTTCTAAAGTTTATTGGCGAGAAAGCCGGACTTATAGGCGACGGAGTTGTGAATAACGCACAAGTATTTGGTTATTCTATATACATAAGAAAGGGATTCCAGATGGATACTCCGGAGTTAGCACATGAGCTTGTTCATGTTTTGCAAGTAGAGCGAGCTAGCTTTAAGGACGTCCTTTCTGGTCATTTGTTAGGTGTGTTAGAGCATGGGTATGAGGATTCCCCAATTGAAGCCGAAGCATTTAAAGCAAATGTTAAATACAGAGAATACTAGTAAGAAATTATAGAAAGTTAATCCAGTGGATGCTTTGAGGTCCACTTTGTTTTGGGCGGGAATTTCTAGCGTAGCCAAAACTACGCTACCGTCCAATGAGCCGCTAAGCAATGCATTTTACGTATCAACAAGGAAGGTAATTATGGATGAGTTAATTGGGGAGATAGGTAGGGGATTTCTCCGAGGTATAGGATATATCTTAGCGGAAATATTCTTCGGCACCATCTGCTACTGGACTGGCTGGCCCATCTGTAAACTAATCACTCTCGGCCGCTACCCTTCACCAAAACAAACTGTCTATCTAGATAGTTATAACGGCAATAGTCACGGTTTTTGGTGTAGTGCCACCGGCCTTGTTGCAATAGTTATAGCGGGCTTATTTGCTGCTAGACAGTTTTAACACGTAAAAAATACATAACAAACAATAGCGCGTACACTCTTAAAAAATACTGAGTTGGACTGCCTACGTACTACTTCGCCCTGCTTTGGTCGCTGATATACTGGGCGCAAATAGGCAAGGAAAAATCGATAATGATCGAACCGTTATTCAAAATCACGCATAATCAAGATCAAGAAATGCTTAAGGCATTCGCTCAAGCATCGAACACTATTGCTGATTTCATCGATCTTGTGAAATCCGGTCCTAAAGCCATTTACGCAGCAAAGCTAAGGTTTAGATATCTGGATTTATCTGAAAAGCTTGGAGAAGACCGGTTTCTATACCTTTGGCTGTCAAATGTATATTTCCATGTCGAAGAAAACTTCCTTTCAGGAGTATTCTTCGAAGTCCCAGAAGAGCTTACAAAGTGGCATCAAGTAGGTGAGCGACTTGGTTTCGGTCCAGAAGATGTATTTGATTGGATAGTGATTGAAAACGGGCATGTAAAAGGTGCTTACACCTTGCGGGTAACAAGAGAGCAGCTTGGTTCGGAAAGAGAAAAACAGGAATATGACTCATATATTGGAATTTCATCATATGAGCCAATTTAGAAGGCAAGGGCCTAACTAGCGAATGTCGTTCGTTGCTATCGCGACCAGACAGCTTACGTCACACTCCAGCCGCAGCAAATTCTAACTTCATATCGGCCACCCAGTAATGAATCGTTAAACAACTAGCCATATTCGCCCAACGATTTCTCAGGACCTGATTTTTTTAGCTGGTGGTCGATTTACACCGATATGGCAGAGTTGAGTTTGGTGTGTTTAAAGCTTGGTGCTGGCGCTACAACATCCATAGTGGGTACTCTCGGCACAGCAGCGAGAGGCGACCTTATACCCTTGATGGCGGCACTATGCGATGCTCCAGACTAAAGATTTCAGTCTCGTAAGCGCTTCAATCTAGTATCCTTCTTTCAAGGACAGCTGGTTGGTACGGATTCCCACGATCTTACTGCCCTAGATATTTGAAAGCTGACCAGTCTACAGTGCCCAGCTGCCGGTCTTTACTTTTGCCAAGTGTGTTGGTTTTTGTGCACTTTAGATTTAAAAGTTTGGTGCCGTCAGCTCAAAATCATTTAAAAATCATAAGTACTTCAGGTGTTTTCATCTTGAACTGATTAAATTGTCCGCAGTTCATTTATTCGTTGATGTAAAAACAAGGACAAGCTGTGAAGCATTTTTGTAGTTTTATCATACTCCTGATCTCTCTTCTTGCGGTGAGTAGCCACGGTTGTAGCCAAGAAGCACTTCCCCTGCTGGAAGGCCCCTACCTTGGGCAAACACCACCGGGACTAACACCCCAAATATTCGCGCCGGGCTATGTCGCAACCCGGCATCGTGACTATAGCGGCTCTTTCACACCAGATATGACCGAGTTTTACTTTAGCCGAATGGATGTCGACACTGAAAAGTGGTTGCTCATTCGTTTCAAGCAGATAGGTAACCAGTGGCACGAATCCGTTGTTGGCCCAAGGGTCGGCCGCCCTCTACTCGCCCCAGATGGCAAAACCATGCACTTGGGGAACAAGTACATGGTGCGTACCGAATCAGGCTGGTCAGATATTAAAAGTATGGGGACGATGTTCGACCGCAAAGATTGGGGCATCATGCGTCTGACGTCTTCAGCTGATGGCACCATAGTATTTGACGACTACAAAAGCGATGACGTGCTACGTATTTCAACCGTTAGAAACGGCAAGCGGCAGCCACCTGTATTATTAGGGCCGCATATCAACTCTGGTAAGTGGACAGCCCACCCCTTCATTGCCGCCGATGGCTCTTACCTCATCTGGGACAGCGAAAAAGACGACGGTTACGGTGACAAAGATCTCTACATCAGTTTCCGCCAACAAGATGGTTCCTGGGGTAAGGCAATAAACCTGGGAGATACCATAAACACCGCCGGCAATGAGGCCAGCGCGTATGTGTCACCAGACGGTAAGTATCTGTTCTTCAATCACAACCCCATTAAGAGAGAAGATGATGTCGATCCTGAGGGCGATATCTATTGGGTAGATGCCCAAATCATCGAAAAACACAGACCCAAATTCTAATCCGCGCAATACAAAGATACAGCCAGCCTAAATCGGGTAGCCGGTAGTTTCAAACTACCGGCTCCAACACTACTCTCTTATGAGTCAGCGGCCACACTGATAGCTTTATAGTAGCTCGCTATATAAGAATATGAACTTTCACAATACAACCTCCGCATTCACGATCATATAGTTTTGGTGTCCCTTACCACCTCACCTACAGGTCAAGCCTTATATCGTTTTCTGTTCGTCAGCTCGTTACTTTTATAGGGTGTCTTTCCCTCAGAATCTCGCCGTCTTTTGGTTGCCATTCTTTAGTAGTTGGCATTTAATGGGAGTCATAAACGACGGTCTTGCTAAAGGGGATTTCATTCCATTAATCCAAGCTCAGCCAGAGGAAATTCCACTTCTCTGCGGCCACTGCTGGCGGGTATTATTCCGTTCTGTGGAGTATCAGATTTTGAAGAGAAGATATTGCTTACTAGTTACCGCTGTATTGCTGACTATTGGTGTTAGAAAGGCTTCTTTGGGGTGATGCCGAATGTGATGATCAAGAACCAAAGTGGAATATAGGTAGACTCGGCAGTTGTTCAGCTTCCAAGCAATAGACTTAGGTTTGGTGCTGTAGCACCAGATGAGTCCCGGACAATTTACTGGTCATTGAGCAAAATAATGGAAGCTACAAATACACAATTGCTTTGAACTCTGGTGTAAATTTGTCTGGGGAATGTGGTTACTTCACTGCGAGTGAGTTTTTCACCAACTTCGTATTTGTTGTTGGGGTGGCAAACGATGTGTCCAGTTCAAGCTGAGCGGCATTACAATCAAATGAACCAGGCATTCGTTGCTACGGTCCTTACGGTGGCAGGTACGATAAAGCTCTGGAGCCGCTGCACTTGCCCATTATATAGACGCTATGCTTCATCATAATTGGAACTAATTTTTATGCTCTTTAAGGGATCGTGTAAATGTAACCGTTGGCATATTGAAGTTCAGTTAGCAAAGCCGATCGAAGCTTTGAATCCGCGCATTTGCGATTGCAGTTATTGCCAAGCCAATCCTTCCCCAATTATAAGTGACCCAACTATGTCTGCGGTTTTCATTGGCGATGGAATTTCAACTAATCAAAATGGAGATCAGCTTGCAGTTTTCTACCATTGCAAAGGTTGTAATCAACTGCTAGCCGTAGGCTGCAATATAAATAGCCAGCTTCGCGGAGCAGTAAATCTCAACTTATTGAAAGGTGTAGATCAACTTGGCGACCCTATTCAAGTTCAGCCAAGGCTATTGAGCCCTGATCAAAAGCTAGAACGGTGGGGTAAGTTGTGGGGTTTCCTTAGTGGGCTATAAAAACATAACACGTCTAAATTTTCAGACACTTCGCTCCGCATCTCAAGACGTTAAGCGCTAAGGTGATCACTTGCTAGTAACCGTTGCTAGATTCTCATTTCCATATGAAGCGCAGATTGCAAAAGCACGACTTGAGTCTGAAGGAATACACGCTTTCATTGCAGATGAGCACACCGTCAATATGCAGTGGCTATATTCTAATGCTATGGGTGGAATCAGGCTTCAAGTGTCGGAAAGAGACCTTGATGAAGCCAATAAAATACTAAATCAAGACCGTTCCATTCTTGTAGACCAAGAATTAGGGCATGATGAAGAAAGAGTATGCGAGTCCTGCTCATCACGAAATGTCGAGCCGTTTACCAAGGGGAAAAAGCCCGCATTTTTGGTTTTCCTACTTTTGGGGATGCCTTTATTTTTCTATCAACATGGAGTTAAGTGCAAGGACTGCGGCCACTTCCAAAAGCTTGATAATCAGCGATCATAAAATAATGACCCATTAATGTTGAACACGACGTCAATGCCCCGCCCCATACTCTTTGTTAAAAGCCTATTGATTTGAATATGTGTTTTAGACTAAACAAATAAGGTATATCCATTCGGCCAAGCCGCTGATTTAGACATTGGCTGCCTCATTTACAATCAACGCGAACAAGACAACATCATTTTAAACACCCCAATCATTCTTATATGGCCGATCATCTGAAAAAATAAGGAATTAAATGGACGTGATTGCCAGCCCTATCCGCAATGTCCAAAGTGAGTCGTAAAGTATGGCAAGGATACCGAGGGCTATGGAATTGAAAACCTATGACTGTCAGTTCTAGTTTACGGTAGATAGGCTTATTCGTGGCACACATCTGAAATCTAAGATGTCTTGAGTAAAAGGCAATTACTCTGGTATCAACGATTTAATAGCGATCTCTGATAAATGTGCTCATCGTAAATGACCGGTGAGTATCGCTAGGATTAATACCCCCAATGTATTTAATTTAAAGGACGTATTAAGACTGTTAAGCGTAAATGCCAATCCCAAGAAGCAAAAGTGAGACCCACTTTGATTAGCTGAATAGATAATGCAACCACCACAGCAACATTACACTTGCTTATTTAACCCTTTCGGCATAGATTCTACGCATATAGGTATCGACCTCCATAAGTAAACTCAATATAGCTTTATTAGTCTTTTCAGCTTAACTCATAAGATGAATTGAAAGCATTGAAGTAGATTTAGTCTTCACAGATAAATTAAGTAGCTTAGTACAAATTAGCGAAGTCAACTGATTTTCTTGATTAAGGGTATTGTTATGTTGCGTATCAAGTTATAAGACCTTGCTTTTAATTAGAATATCTTACATATAGAGAAATCATTATGTGTTTTTCAGCCACGGCATCGTTCGGATCAGCAGCTCTGCTTATTGTCGGTGGTGCTTTGTGTACAACACATGCTATGAAAAATGATAAAACCTATTTATTACTCGCAGTTACCCCCCTCCTTTTTGCGTTACAGCAAGCAAGCGAAGGGGTAGTATGGATTGGATACAACGAAAATTTAGTGTCATTGACGGCAGCGTCTTCTATTTTTTACTTATTTTTTGCTCTATTTTTTTGGCTTGTCTGGATACCAACCGTTGCCTTTAGTCTTGAGACAAAAAAATGGAAAAGAATTTTCTTTATTACATTAATAATCATAGGTTTTATTTTTGGCTTATATCTTTGGGTACCGATCCTATTAGAAACAGGGCCAAGACACTTGATAAAAACGAGTGTATGCGGACATAGTTTATGCTATATCACTTCCGATTACAGCTTGTTCGCCATTACAACTGGACATATTATTTATTCTTTACTCGGATTTTTATTTTTATTGTCGAGCAATATGGTTTTTAGGAAGTTTTGGGCGCTTGTCATGGCACTCGGTGTTATCGTCTACTTTACCCAGCGTGAAACATGGGTATCAACCTGGTGTTTCTTTGCTGCAATATCAACTTTATGGATATATTTTCTATTGCGAAATAATCATAAAGCAAACATAACAAAACAAGCCTCATGATTACCACACAAAGCCAATATTAGTCACGACATTAGGAGAGATACAATTTTTCCATAGTTAGCAGTTATTATTGAATATATTCATATTGAATATCTATAAATGAAAACTTAAGAACCAATTTAAGTTTTCTTCTCAGAGAGTAATCCACCCAAACTCTAAACTAGCACTAATTCCAACGGACAAACATCAACTATCTATTTTCAAACTGCCTACCAAATCCCTATCCTCTTTTGGCATACTTAACCTCTGGGTCTTCAATAGCTCCGCAGGGATTGCAGATGCTAATTAATCTATAGTCACCCCTGCCGTTATTCAGAGGTCCGCGTAGGAATATGGGAAAATAATCTGAAGGTGAAAGAGTTACAGTTTGATATATAGAATGGGATAGCAGCCAAACTGATAGTTATTATATTCTTTACAACCGAGCTAGATAGATTCATCTCTATTACTTTAAAACAATGTTTTTGTTTAGCAGAGCGATTACTCCTGAGGTAGCAATTAAGATAATGGTGGTATCGTAAGGACAATCTTTTTATCGGAGATAAATTAGCCCCTTCGAGATCAATGATCGCACTCTTGTGACACTCTGTGAGACCCAAAGGTTGGTAGTAGCGAGTACAAAAACTTAGTTTTCTCTTTGTTCCGAGATAAATCATTGACTAATGACAATCTATCCGCTCAGCAACCTGAGAACTTGAAATATTTTATTTTCTTATCACAGAAAGGAGATATTTTTTCTCCCTTGTGATCCGATAACATTTCATGTACGCAATCACTCCTGAGTGAGAGCAAAAACATCTGAAATTAAGAGGCATCTCTTTATTTTTGGAGTATGTCACATTTGGTTTGTGAATTTTGAAGATAAAATAGGCTATAATTTTCACCACTTTGTAGCAGAATACTCCTACTGCTCCAAATATGGATATGTTCTTAGCTAGGATAGATAAATTGAAAGTAGCATTTAAAAGTTTAGTTGGTATATTCGTTGGATTTATTGTTGCGCTAGTTACAATAATGGTTCTCTCATTCTTTAGTATTTTTATATTCTCTTACCTTATTGTTGATAAGGCCCCAATGGATATACTGATGACCTCAGTTGAGCCTTTGGTATATTCATTGTTCACAATATTTGTTGGTATTGTTATTGGTATTTACTTGTCGGCTCAAATATCGGGAAGTCCAAATATAGTAAATGCGATATTAGTCGCAGCCATGTATGGTAGTTTTATGTACTATATTGGCCAATCTCCATCGAATCTAGATAAAGAGTACCCCATTTGGTATGAAATAGCATCGAATATAGTTTTGGTACCTTCGTTCATAGCAGGGTACTTTCTTACTCTAAAAGCAAAATCAAATACCTGATGAGGCGGGTTATGCCCAACCAATTCACTTCCTTGCCGCCCTGTACGTTAGTACGCCCTCGTATTAGTGCACTCGTACTATTTTGTGCATCGAAATGAAATATCGAAAAGCTGAAATAGAAAGACTCAACTTAAGTGTTCGATGGCTTAATTCTAAGAATGCCAAAAATGCTTACGATTTTACAGCCAAATACTGTGCGACCGACTTCTATGGGCTAAATAGTGAAGTCGTTGAATCAATTTTTAGACTTAAGATTGAGAGTAATACCATTACAGACGCTTGGCTAAAGAGTAATTTCAACACTGAGGGAACAGTTCAGGTGGTATTTAGCGAGAATGAAGTTTTTATTCTAGCAACCAGTATCTTCCTTGATGCTTGGCAGGATATATTTATGCCTGCCAGAGATGATGCAATAGTTCTGCACAATGATTCAAACAAAATTTTATTCTATTCTCATGAGCATGTACTTGAGATAGGACAAAGGGAAATATAATAGAAAGCTATATTGCAGCACCTAGTCACTTCGCGTTAAATATTTGGTCAAGTTTAATGCTGTATATAATTAGGCGGGGAACCAACCTCAAGGCCATATAAATCAAACCTGAAAACTGGAAACCTTAAACTAAAAGGAATATAAAATGAAGAAAATTGTACTAGCAATTATTATTGCTTCAACTTCACAAGTTACCAATGCCTACGAGGCAAATGAACTTAATGGTGCTTGGTGCTTTTACGAACAAGAAGCAGCAGGAAATGTCGCCGCTGAAAATGTCACAATTACTTTCAAGAAAGATGGCTCCTATAAGTGGGTCGATAGTTTTTGGAAGCAGGATGGCACTTGGTCTGTTGAAGACGACAAGCTGATAATGTCAAATGTTGGGACACATAAACTTTTATCAGTTACCCCAAGCAAAGTTGAAATGGTTCGCGGAAGTACAATGAGAATGCGTAAAGGTCCATGCTAATAGAAAATCAATAGGGTCGCCTTATAGCTTGCACGCGGATTTTAAATGCGGTCAGCGTGCCAACTACACTGGGCTTTGATTATCAGAAGCCCAGCATTTAGCTCGCTACTATGGTATATTGCTGGTAATCCTATACAGGCCAACACCTACCAGTAATAATTTTATGAAACTCGAATTTATTTTACCGAACATGAAGAGTTTATTTTTTATACTGTCCGTTTTATTTATTTCCGGGTGTGCCTCAACCCCAAACATATATGAAAGAAACGCGAAAGCTAACGAACTTGAAGCTCAAGCAGAGGAAGCTAGGGTCCGCAATAACTATTCTATGGCTACACAACTAGACAGAAAGGCCGAGAACCTAAGAGAAAAAGACATTATCAACAAAGAGGATATCGTTGCAGATATTTTCTCCGGGCTTTTTCGGCGATTGCTGGGGGGAAGTTCCAAGAGTGACAAAAATGCTTGGCAATAAAGCAACGCACTAGTACATATCGTTGTCAGTAAGCGCTAGGCAGTTCACTTGATAAAGTACCTACCTGTATTAATTTTTGCTATTTCACCTGCTATAGCGTATACAACTCAAGATCTCTATGCCGAGATTCTAAACACAAGAGTAAGCGGAAGTTTAATTAGCCCCTTCAAAGAATTTTCGCTGCAAATTTCCCTCACACCAGATGATGATTCCGTTAGTTATATCGACCTCAGTATTGATGAACGACCCGTGAAGATATCCCTCCCTGAAAAATTTAATGTAAGAAATGTATCGTTATCTTCTCTCGAGATCACTCATAGTCCGATACATGCACCAAATGCGGGGGCTGATGGTATAATCGGAGTTGGGCCGGCTTATCTTAAAATCAAATATCGTTACTATTCAGCTGAGCACTGTGAATCTGGAACAGGCGAGATTTCAATATCCACGAGAATGGATACCTTAGTATACGAGGTTGATGGCGAGTGTTTAGATAATTCACTCGTCTAAAAAACATCCAACACTACTGCACAGCTAAAAGTATACTTCACTCTGGACTGGCTACCGGTTAGTGTAGTGATAACTATGAACCCGAAAGCTGCCCTAATCGTTTACAGGCCAAACTACCGGAAGACCCGTGCTCCCTATACTCTCTATAGAAAACCTGCAATGCCGCTACGGTGAGCAGGTAGTTATCGAATCGGTTTCCTTTGCTTTACAAGCGGGAGAAATTGCCTGTTTGTTGGGCCCTAGCGGCTGCGGTAAGACAACTCTGCTACATGCCATTGCCGGCTTCCAGCCAATCGCTGAGGGGAATATTCAGCTATCTGGAGAAGTAATCTCTTCTCCTGAATTACAGATTCCCGCAGAGCAACGGAATATTGGGGTGGTATTTCAGGACTACGCCCTCTTCCCACATCTTACCGTTGAACAGAATATTGCCTTCGGTATCCAGTCAATGCCGAAAAGCAAGCGGCAATCCCGCACCCAGTCTTTGCTAAAGTTAGTGCGTCTGGAAGGCTTCGGGCAACAGTATCCACATCAGCTCTCTGGCGGTCAGCAGCAGCGTGTCGCTCTGGCTCGGGCACTGGCACCGCGCCCCAAGCTGTTACTCCTGGATGAACCCTTCTCCAACCTGGATACCGAGTTGCGCCGCAGTCTCGCCGCCGAAGTCCGCCATATACTGCGCGAAGAGAAGATCCCTGCAATTATTGTTACCCACGACCGCCATGAGGCTTTTATTGCCGGAGATAAGCTGGGAGTACTCAGCCAGGGACAATTACAGCAGTGGGACAGCCCTCAAGACACTTATCAAACACCTAGAAACTTGGCAGTTGCAAGGATTGTTAGTGAAGGGAATATCATTTCCGGTACTGTTGTGGGCAATGACCTGATTAGCACCCCTCTGGGGGAAGTGAAGGTGCCAACAGCTGCATACGAAAGTGGAGATCAGCTCGAACTGTTTGTGCGCAGTGAGGATATTGCCGCAGGCGAACATCCCGGTGCTGTGATGGCTCAGGTTGTGGAAAAGAATTTTCTCGGCAACCAGGTGAGCTATCGCTTTCAGCTAGCCGCAGGGGAAACTGTCGAGGCCGCTTTGAATGCAGATGTTCAAGCGGCTCCCGGTGATAAACTTCCCCTGCACCTTTCCTCTGCTCTGGTGTTTGACCAGGCCCGATAAAAGCTATCAGGACAGGGCGGGCGCTTCTGAGTCCGCCACGGCTGTGCGCTCCTCACCTCTGCGCCAACCAATGGAACGGCTTAGTAAAATCACCGGTATCAACCCCACCAGGACAATCAATAAAGCCCCCAGGGCCGAGCGTTCCAGCATCTCATCGGAAGCGAACTGGTAAACATAAGTCGCCAGGGTGTCAAAGCCGAAGGGGCGCAGTAGCAAAGTCGCCGGCAGTTCTTTCATACAATCCACAAAGACCACCAAGCCCCCCGTTAGTAGGCCTGTACGCACCAAAGGTAGATGTACAGCCCACAGGGTTTGCCAGCTATTGCGCCCCAGGGAGCGGGCAGCGCGATCCATTGAAGGGGTTACTTTCTCCAGGCTGGATTCTATGGCCCCTGTGGACACTGCCAGGAAGCGCACTGTGTAGGCAAAAATAATGGCGAAAATACTGCCGCTTAACAGCAGCCCTATGGAGATATCAAAGTGTTCACGTAAAAAACCATCCACCGCATTATCAAAAGCGGCCAGGGGAATCAGGACACCAATCGCCAGTACTGCCCCGGGCATTGCATAACCCAGCTTGGAAAAGCCGACCAAGACCCGTACGGATCTTTTGGGTTGCAGTCGCTTACCGTAAGCCAACAGCAGGCCCAGCAGTACAGAGACCAGTGCCGCTGCGATTGACAGTAACAAGCTATTGCTGGCGATCTGTATAAAATCTTCGCTCCAATAACTGGAGAAGTTGCTGAGTGCGTAACCTCCCAGAACCAGCAAGGGAATAATAAAACCGGCCACCAACAGTAACCCGCAGAACAATAGGGCTACACCGGATCGCCAGCCGCGCAAATCATAGCGTTCACGCTGGGAATTTGGCGATTGTACAAAGTGCTTCTGTCTCGCCCGCCCCATTCGCTCCAGCGTAATTAACAGAACAACAAAAATCAGAGTGCTACAGGCAATTTGCGCCGCGCCTCCTAAATTGCCGTGGCTCAACCAGGTATCGTAAATTCCGACACTCAAGGTGCGTACGGCAAAGAAGTCCACTGTGCCGAAATCATTCAGGGTTTCCATCAATACCAGTGATAAACCCACCGCAATTGCCGGGCGTGCCATTGGCAGGGATACGCGCAAGAAGCTCTGCCAGGGCGTACAGCCCAATGACCGGCTCGCGGCACGTATACTGCCGCACTGCTCGATAAAGGCTGCTCGCGCAAGCATATAGACATAAGGGAAGAGCACCAGTGACAGCATGGCAATCGCCCCACCCATGCTGCGGATCTCCGGGAACCAGTAATCCCTGGCTGTCTGCCAACCAAACCAGGCGCGCAGGGACTTTTGCACAGGGCCCGCATATTCCAGCAAGTCCGTGTAAACGTAGGCAATCACATAGGCGGGAACAGCAAACGGCAATAACAGCCCCCACTCAAACAAACGACGCCCGGGAAACTGGCACATGCTCACCAGCCAGGCACTGCCCACGCCTGTTATCAGCGTTACCAAACCGACACCGCCAGCCAGAATCAATGTGGAGGACACATAGTGAAACAACACCGTGTCCACCAGGTGCGGCCAGATATTTTCTTCAGGGAAAAATGCCAACCAAAAAATGGATAGCACTGGCAGAGCTACCAGTAGGGAAATAGTAGCTACCAGTAGCAGCCAGCGGGAAGCTGATAAGTTGGCTCGGTTTAGCATGGATTAAGGAATCAAAAGCTCATTATAAAAGAACGGCCCTGGTCTCTCGACAGGGCCGTTCGAATAAGGCTGAGATAGTGCTGCCAGTTTATTCTGCAGCAATTCCCATTCAGTTAACCATTCTAAAAGTCAAAGCGTACTTCATCAACCATACGGGAAGCCGCTGGAACGTAGGAACCGATCTCCGTGAGACTCAGATCGTCTTCCTTAAACTCACCCATATACTCCTTAATCAACTCAGAGCGGGCAGTGCCAGGGCGTACCGGGAACTCAAAGTTTTTCTCGGCGTAAGAGTATTGAGCATCGGCGCCGCTGAGGAATTCCAGCAGCTTAACGGCATTTTCACGGTTGGGGGCATGCTTGGTCAGCGCCGCACCGGAAATAAACATATGGGTACCGCGATCTTTCTGGTTAGGGAAGACCAGATTTACAGACTTGGCCCAATCCACCTGCTCCGGCTGCTCCTTATTGGTAATCATTTTACCGAAGTAGTAGCTGTTACCCAGGGAAAGGTCGCAGACACCTTCGCTAATCGCTTTAACCTGAGCGCGGTCATTGCCCTGGGGCTTACGTGCCAGATTCGCTTTCACACCTTGCAGCCACTCTTTGGTTTCTGCTTCACCGTGATGGGCGATCATGGAGGCGATCAGGGACAAGGTATAGGGGTGCTTGCCGCTACGAGTACAGATTCGGCCCTTCCACTTAGGGTCTACCAACTCTTCGTAGCGAGTAATTTCACCGGGCTTAACGCGGTCTTTGGAGGCGTAGATCAAACGCGCCCGGGTGGTCAGGCCGAACCAGTTGCCGGCCTTATCACGAAATTGTGATGGGATATTGTCTTCCAGGATTTCACTGCTTACCGGTTGGGTCAGCTGCTTATTAAGCAGATCCATCAGGCTGCTGGTATTGGAAGTCAGGACCAGGTCAGCGGGGCTATTGCGCCCTTCCCTTTGCAAACGCTCGTTCAAGCCTTTGCTGGCGTAGACCACTTTGGCCTCAATACCGGTTTTTTCGGTGAACTCCTTTAAGATCGGCTCTATAAGGAAAGGCTGTCGGTAGGAGTAGATATTTACCTGCTCGGCCGCACTGGCACCCACAGCACCCAACAAGCCGGCTACAGCCAGCACTTTTTGAAATAGAGCTCTGGTAGACATTATCGTAGATCACCCTTGGATTAAACGAGAAACATTCTCATTTGATTTAATGGCAATGTCAATAAAAATACATATGACCTAAGGCGATAAGGCAAAGTCGTCAATTTCCTCCTATGCTTAGGCTTGATACCGCCACCCATAGAGGTCCTATGTACCGCTTTGGCCCTTTAATAGCACTGATCTTTGTCCTCTGCAGCTGTGGGGGCCCGAAGGACTCCAAGTCACCTGCAACCCCTCCTGCAGATGAGTCGGCTACCAGCGCCATGAAGGAGCCCATTGCCCCACCGGGCAATGGAGCGGAAGCGGAAAAGAAAGCTGCAGCTATATGCACCCCGGAATGGTTTGCCTGGGTTCAACAGCAAGTGCTTGCCCAGCAAAATGGCGATATGGCGAAACTATACCCATCCGGTATGCCGACTACCGGTAGTGAGGAATGGTTCACAGCCATCACCCGGCTCAGCGGAGCCAATACCAACGGTCTCAAACCCGGAGGAATGGAGTGGTGCGAGGCTATCCAGAAGCATCTTACCGAGGGCAGTCCACAAAACCCGTTGTAAGTGCCTGGAGACCAAACGCAGACGCATCAGTTTTTATTTTACAGTTTGGAAATACCGTTCGCTCGGTTAAGGGAAGATTTGATTCATAGGATACTGCGATTTAGCAAATAGACAGCGAGGTAATAGCACCATGCAGCCTATCAGCAAGTTGTTGCTGGCCTTTATCGCCGCAACAGCACTACCCTATGCACTCGCCAAAGAAAAGCCCCCACCCGGAGCTATGGCCCTTTCCACCGTATTGACCAAATTGGAACAGCAGGGCTACACCCCAATTGTTGAGGTCGATCTGGACAAGGGTAAGTGGAAGATTGAGGCCTATAAGGGTGACCAGAAGTACGACTTGCACGTAGACCCCAACTCTGCGGAAGTTTTGTCGGAAAAACCGGACAACGATTAAGGATTAGCGTCCTCATTCCAGCTATCCTGCCTGGGCCGGCTGCCAAAGCCGGCCCTAACCTATTCTGCTTGAATATTGCGATGTAATCCGCGCCATAAATTGCGATGGCAAAACAAACTTGGCCATACCCCGGATAAAATTTGTTATCCGATCATCAAAGGAATTTACCGGATTGGTCAATCACTCCGATTCAATTTCGTTTAGTCTTTCTGAGATCAACGCCACAGGATAATAAAATGACAACACAAACCCTGACCCGGCAGGATGCAGACAAAGCGGTACTGCAAAACTATCTGGACAAACAGCGCAGTGCCTACCTGGCCAACCCGGCTCCCAGCTATCAGCAACGTGTGCAGGATCTTAGAACCCTTGCCCAGCTCCTGCGAGAACAGCAGGAACCCATTATCCAGGCGATCAGTAACGACTACGGCAATCGAGCCCGGGAAGAGATACTGCTCTACGATATCTACCCAGCGCTCTCCGGCATTAAAGAGACTATCAAGCGCTTAAAGAAGTGGATGAAACCCAGAGGGCGCCATACAGATTTTAAATCCTATCCCCTCTCTAAAAATCGTGTGGTCCCACAACCTCTGGGGGTAATTGGCGTCATAGTGCCGTGGAACTTCCCAATAAACTTGAGCTTTTCACCACTGACCAATATTTTCGCCGCAGGCAATCAGGCGATGGTCAAGATGTCCACCAATTCCAAGCACCTTGCAGAATTACTCAGTAAAGTCTGTGAACAATACTTCCCGGAAGAAAAGCTGGTTTTTATTCCCGATGCCGATGAAATAGGCCCAGTATTTTCCAGCCTTAAATTCGATCACTTAATCTTTACTGGCTCCAGTAATACCGGCCGTGCAGTAATGCGCTCCGCCGCAGAAAACCTGACTCCAGTCACATTGGAGCTTGGAGGTAAATCACCGGCAATTGTTGGCCCCGATTACCCGGTTAAGAAAGCCGCCGAGCAACTAATTTACTGGAAGCTGGTAAACGCCGGGCAGATCTGTGTCAACGTGGATTATCTTTTCTTGCCGGAGGAGCATCTCGAAGAGTTTATCGAGCACGCAAAACATTATGTTCAGAAGCGCTACCCCAACTTAGATGGCCAGGATTACACTTCTATTATCGACGACACATCTTACCAGAGAATCTGGGCAACCCTGGATGACGCCAAGGCTAAGGGTGCTAATACCATAGATTTAAGTGCTGGCAAATTGGATAGGGACAATAAACTGCGAAAATTCCCTCCGCATATCCTGACCAATGTAGACGGCGAGATGCTGGCAATGCAGCGTGAGATTTTTGGCCCTCTATTGCCGATTATCACTTACTCCAAGCCAGAGGAAGTTATTGATTATATTAATGCTCGCCCCAGACCCCTGGCGATTTACCCTTACACTCACGACAAAACCTTACAAGATTTATATATCAACAAAGTAATGTCTGGGGGCGTGTCGGTAAATAATTGTGTACTGCACGTTGGCCAGCACGATATTCCATTTGGCGGCGTTGGTGAAAGCGGTATGGGCCACTATCATGGCTACGAGGGATTTTTGACCTTCTCTAAACTTCGCCCCATCTTCTATCAGGGTCCAATCGATCTATTAAAATTACTGCGGCCTCCCTATGGTAAACTCTCAACTCGAGTTATCGACTTTATGCTAAAACTTACCCGCTAGTATTTTTATGGCCCGGCTACACCCTGTAGCTGGGCCATCCACTGCTATAATCGCGCTCAGGTAAGACCGAAATCACTACAGCCCGCTGGCACTGCGATAATCCCTAGTCCAAACTAAAACTATGGCTTGTTAGCAGTATGGAGCCGTAGATGATTTTTCTTACCGCCATAGCTTTAGTTGGCAATCTCACTAACCCAATCCCCCCCGGCCTCGATCCCAATAAACCCGCCCCCATCTACGACAGCCCCGACCTTTACGGAGCAGAACCCTCAGTCATTGCCTTGGACTTATCCACTATTAAAGCGAAACTGCATGGTCTAGGGTTCAACCCCATCACGCATATCGAATTTGTGGGCGGAAGATGGAAAATCCAGGCGGTCTACGGAGGAGAATTGAGGGCTCTGGAGGTGAATCCGGACAACGGAATAATTATTGCTGACCGACCAGCCAATTAATCGCTGTTTGAATGTTAAAACTAAACCTCTAGGTCCAAACGGGTCACAAAAATTTACAGTGATATGCAAACATTGGTTTTTTAACTAAGGGATCTATTCAGTGAATAGAGTCCCGGTATTGCAATGGTGTCATTCCTTTCCAGCCCCGGTAGGCCCGAATAAATGAATTGGGTTCTTTAAATCCCAACATAAAAGAAATCTCTCCCAGATGAAGGCTGGATTTGGCGAGGTAGTGATCAGCCAAACTTGACCTAACACCCTGCAATACTGTCTGGAAGGATTGATTTTCCTCCCCCAGTTTCCGCTGCAAAGTCCTTTTACTGATAGCCAAGCGTTCAGACACCGCTTCGACAGAACTCTCTCCGGCCGGTAGTAACTCCATCAATACTGAACCTACCCGCTCTCCCATTGTGGCTTCGCTATCCAGATCCTTGAGCTGTTGGCTCAATTTACCTTCAAAGAAATCCCACATAGGGGCATTGGCAGTCAGAAATGGCTTTTGTGCATCTTGCGCTGAGAAACAAATCCTCACCCGGTCTGACTGCTTAATTGAACAACCAAAAAACTCCCGATAAGGCGTTTGATCTTCAGGCAGCTGCGGTAGCGCCAATTCCAATGGTTGAATTTCCTCCCGGGTTCCCAACCGAACCAGGCGGATATAGAAAATTAATTCGCTCAGGCCCAAAGCTTCAGGAATATTTCCATCACTTCCATAGCACTCTAAATTGAGCTTGGTGTACTCATCAGTAATATCCAAGTGCAATTCCATGGGACCGATCAGTGGTTTGTATTGCTGTATCCGCAGTAGAGCTTGATTCAGATTTGCACTGCACAGGCTCGCAAATATGGGAGGGTCAAACGACTCAGCCGAAAGGTGCTCCGCCAGTAAAAGTGGTAATGGCCGATCCTTAGAGGCCCGATCAATACCACACCAAAAACGGAAATATTCCACCGGAGAGAGTGTCACAGCCTCCCGCTGTAACAGATCCGCAGGTAACCCGGCATAGGCAAGAGCCAGCGCTGTATCGATATTCATATCGTGTAATATCAACTTCCAGCTGGGAGGTACCAGGAATTTCGCTGCACGTTTGATCATTACCGGACCTGCCTGCAATTAAGACTTTTCCATCGTCTGACGGGAAAACTTCAGTACCATTTTACGTGGCAGTAAAGGCATTATCCAATTCAGAAACAACTTGAGCCGTGTCTCATTAAAAGCAACCAGATCTCCCCGCTCCATTGCCTGATAGCCACATCTGGCAACAGACTCAGCCGAACGGGCATTTTTCCAAATATCGACACCCTGAAGATCACCAGCGGCCACAAACCCTGTTGCAACAGCACCGGGGCACAAAGCCGTTACTGTTACACCTGTGCCTTTCAACTCTTCCGCCAGTGCCTGGCTAAATGAAGTTACATAGGCTTTAGTTGCGTAGTAAACCGCCTGTAAAGGGCCGGGAATAAAAGAGGCTGTAGATGAAACATTAAGAATATGTCCACTATTGCGGCCAACCATCCCCTTTAAATACAGGTGGGTGAGATTGGTAAGGGAAACCATATTCACCTGCATCATACCCTGCTCAGCTTCCAAATCCCTCTGATGGAAAAGACCATGACCACCAAAACCCGCATTGTTAATTAGAGTGCCAATCTCCACACCCTCACTTTGGGTTCGCTCAAAAATTCTCTGCGCGGACATGGGGTCAGAAAGGTCCTCGGCAATAACCATTGCCTGGATACCAAACTCCTTCTCCAGCTGCTGTTTGAGTGCTGAAAGCTTCCCTTCAGACCGGGCAACCAGAACCAAGTTGCCACCCTTAGATGCATGTATCCTGGCCAGTTCAAGGCCGATGCCACCAGAGGCCCCAGTAATAAGTGCCGTTTCCATCTATCTGTCTCCCAAGCGTTAATCTTGAAATCAGTATATGATCAGAAGGCGCCAACTAAGAATCCGATGATGCCAAGTGACTATCCAAGTATGCCAAAACCACATTGGTAGTTCTTTCATCAAGTGGGAAATTAATCAGTCCGCTTTGAGTCCATAAACGGGCTGGATAAAGTCAACTCCGTTCCACACCAGTAACAATTTGCCCTTTGCTTTCTCACCTTATGGCCACAGGAAGGGCACTCTTTCAAGTTACCCGTTGTTATTTTTCCATCGCGCTTACCATCTCGCAGATCAATCTGCCCCATCTTTTCAATAAGCTCAGCCTCGGTTACCCCTAATTTTTCCGATAGAAGCTCCCACATAGCCTGATTCGCCAACACTAATGTATCTATACGCCCCTGAATATCACCGACTTCCAGTTCCAGGTTAGCGGCCATCTGCTTTGCATTTTGAGCTCGATATCTCGCATCATCGATTTCTCGCTGCTGAAAATAATCCCAAATAGTGTCTAACATTTATTTCACTTTACTTAACAAATCAGAATAAAAAATGGATCAAATCTGCATTTACGATTTTCGTTTAATCAAAATTATTAACAGATATATCAAACCAAATAATGTCCCAAACGGAAAAGAGCCAATCCAAATCAGTGAGAGTATTAAAGAATACCAGAATAACCACTTAGCTCGAAAAGACGATAAAAACAAAGCAGTACAGGAAATCAACAAACCTGGAGCAGACAATAGACCTCCTATAACAAAATTAGAGATGGATTGGCTCATCATGCCTGCCATTACTTCAGGGGATGTATCAAGTGATTGGGCGATCTGAGAAGTTTCCCAAAAACTCAACATCCCCAAATAAAAGAACACAATAATCGGGGTTTGAAGAGCAGTACCCAATATAGAAAGAACGCTCCCCAACCTAACCCGCTTATTTCCCTCCGGGCAAAGCTCACTTTCCGGGGAGCTATATATGCCTTGTTCAAAACTCATTTTTACCTCAGAAAACATCACATCCTTCATCAAGGATTTATAAATTTTGTCCCTTTATTAAAGCGGTAGCGGTTGCCCTAGCAATTAGTTTCCCCTCTTGAAGAAGCTCTCCTTCCAGAAAGCAGACAGTTCCACCTCGAGATACAACTCTGCCAACACCCTCAACTGGCCCCACTTTAGCTGGGCGAACAAATTGAGTCTTTAGCTCTAGTGTCGGAGCAAACTGACCAATATTCAGTGAAAATACAAGTGCAGGACTCATTACGTCGTCGAGCATTGCACATAGAAACCCACCCTGTATTGTTCCCGCAGGGTTTAAGAATGACTCACTGGCAAAAAATCGGGCTTTGATCTCCATTTTTTCACGTGAATAGCTTATTAACCCAAATCCCAGAGTTTTCGCACACTCAGGTACTGGCAGATCTCCTGACTCTACCATTTCGTAGATGTCCATATTTCCTCACTAAGCCTATTCCATGTTTGCTACTTAAACTTCAATCGAGTTCACCATCGCCTGCCAGTCCTTCTCTACTCGATCCCGCCCTCGACTATTTTGGCCTAATGCTCCGGTATGGGCCTGACAGCAAACCCTGATACCGGCAATATCAAATGAAGATTGCAGCGCTTCCGCTAAATTTTTACAAGATTTTAGACCAACTGCTTTTCGTATGGCATTAAAGGTTTTCAACCCCAAGCATATAACAATTGTTGGTGCCACCACTTCAATCTGAGGAACTGCAAATTTCTGAGCAGCCCAGACCATATCTTTCGCTGGGACATCTGCACTTAAATTCCCATACTTAATTAGTGGAAAAACATTAGTTGCGTAAATATCGCTAAGGGATAAGCCAAAATGCCGCTGCAACAGATCCTTAAGTCTTTTATTCGTGGGCAACGAGGGAATCTGCCCGAGATCTACAGCATCCTGGATAATAGACCCGGATAACTTATCTACCCCCAACCAATCCTGTAAAAGAACCATAACAGAAGCATCGATATTATTAGCGGATTTCGTATAAGGAGAGACATAATCACAATCATAAATTCCATTATGGAAATCACCGATATTCTTATACCCCTCTTTCTTTACTTGCTGCCTTTCCTTTGCCAACGCGGCCAACCTTAACGATTTTTCCATATAAAGCCTACACTACAAAGCAATAAAAAATGCTCAATATATTTAAAACCACTAACTTAACAAAAATTGAAGAATTTCAACCTGAAAAAACCATCTCAGAATTCTAACACCAAGCGGATTGAGGAACGTACGGACATAAGGACTTTGCCCAACAAATTCTGCCCTCGCCAATTCGCCTCATCTAGAATTTCAACAGAATCAGAACTCCAACCAACGCCCCACACAAGATCATAAGGAGATGCTTCCACCAACGTCTTATCACCGGTATCTATTAATCGCTCTGCCAAATCAATATGCTGAGTAAATTTTAAGTAATTACCGTACCAAACAATACCAATCTTATGAAGGTTCCAAACACTAGAGTTATACCCGACAACATTTCGCCCTAATCGCTGCTGAACCTCTGGATCAGTTTCTACAAGAATTCTCTCTGAAGTCTTTAAATCACCGAACAATATCGCTTTCTTATACATCATATATTGTTCACAGCAATTAAACTTAACGCCATCTGGATCAGTAATATCTCGCTTAGTCCACTGTCCAAATTGGTGCTTCCAGAAGAAATAGTATTTCTCTGTTTCTCTCATGCTATTTCTTACCATCTGTAAGTCATAATTAATCAGCTGAAAGTAAATCGATCTACCATCGCACTAAAGTTTCTTTCCTATATCTCCCCCTGTAACCCTAACTCCAGCAACCGAGTATTGCTCAACTTCACCAGGAACATCATCGGTTGAGCGCCTAGGGAAGGGCTTTGGCTCCCCCAGAATCAGATTTGAAATCAAGAAATCCAACAACAATACATCATAGCGATTATCAGTCTCTCGATATTGACTCGGATCCCTGTTAACCCGCGTATTTTCTGCAGAGCAACCACTTTCAGTCTCCACCAAGTCAAGTTCATAAATACAAACACCCGTCCAACTTCGACAAAGATAAAAACGCCCATCATGAAAATAGCCGTTCCATTTCTCATCCATGCTTCTCGCAGTCAACCCCTGCTGTAATTGCTTATATTCACCATGAGAAAATTGGCGGTGGTATTCAATCAACTCACTTTTCCCAGAGAGCGTCTTGATACTAGAGAACCTATCGCTACCAGTCACTCGCCTACACCCTGAAGATAAAATTGAAAACTATATTGATAACTAAAAGCAGATCCTAGTAAACCACTTTCCACAAGGCAAAAAAAAGCCCCGCAATTGCGGGGCTTTTTAGATAGGCTTAAGGCCGGCTTACATCATGCCGCCCATACCGCCCATGCCACCCATACCGCTCATGTCAGGAGCAGCCGGCTTGTCTTCCGGGATTTCTGCAACCATGGCTTCGGTGGTGATCATCAGGCCAGCGATAGAAGCTGCCGCTTGCAGAGCAGAGCGGGTTACTTTAGCTGGGTCCAGGATACCCATTTCCAGCATATCGCCGTACTCACCAGTAGCAGCGTTGTAACCGAAGTTGCCTTCGCCTTGCTTGATCTTGTCAACAACTACGGAAGCTTCGTCACCAGCGTTGGAAACGATTTGACGCAGAGGCATTTCCATAGCGCGCAGGGCTGCTGCGATGCCGTGGTTCTGGTCTTCGTTGTCGCCAGTTACAGAGATAACCTGGGTAGCGCGAACCAGTGCGGTACCACCGCCAGGTACTACGCCTTCCTCTACTGCGGCGCGGGTAGCGTGCAGCGCGTCTTCAACGCGGGCTTTCTTCTCTTTCATTTCCACTTCAGTAGCGGCGCCTACTTTGATTACCGCAACACCGCCAGCCAGCTTGGCTACGCGCTCTTGCAGCTTCTCTTTGTCGTAGTCGGAAGAGGACTCTTCGATCTGTGCACGGATCTGGCTAACGCGAGCTTCGATGTCTTTAACATTGCCAGCGCCATCAACGATTACAGTGTTTTCTTTGGACAGGGTTACGCGCTTAGCAGTACCCAGGTGCTCCAGAGTGGTACCTTCCAGCTCCAGGCCAACTTCTTCAGAAATCACGGTGCCGCCAGTCAGGATAGCGATGTCCTGCAGCATGGCTTTACGACGGTCGCCGAAACCAGGTGCTTTAACAGCAGCAACTTTAACGATGCCGCGCATGCTGTTTACAACCAGAGTTGCCAGCGCTTCGCCTTCTACGTCTTCAGCGATGATCAGCAGCGGCTTGGAAGCTTTAGCTACTTGCTCCAGCAGGGGCAGCAGGTCGCGGATGTTGGAGATTTTCTTGTCTACCAGCAGGATGAACGGATTGTCCAGCTCGGCAGTCATGTTCTCTTGGTTGGTGATGAAGTAAGGAGACAGGTAGCCGCGGTCGAACTGCATACCTTCTACTACGTCCAGCTCGTTTTCCAGGCCGGAGCCTTCTTCAACAGTGATAACGCCTTCTTTGCCAACTTTTTCCATGGCTTCAGCGATGATGGTACCAACGCTCTCGTCGCTGTTAGCGGAGATAGTACCTACCTGAGCGATAGACTTGGTGTCAGCACAAGGAGTGGACAGGCCAGCAATGTGGTCAACAGCTGCGGTTACCGCTTTGTCGATGCCGCGCTTCAGGTCCATTGGGTTGAAGCCAGCGGCTACGGATTTCAGACCTTCGGTTACGATAGCCTGGGCCAGAACGGTAGCGGTGGTGGTGCCGTCACCAGCGGTGTCAGAAGCTTTGGAAGCAACTTCTTTAACCATCTGTGCGCCCATGTTTTCGAACTTGTCGCTCAGCTCGATTTCTTTCGCTACGGAAACACCGTCTTTGGTTACGGTAGGAGCGCCGAAGGACTTGTCCAGAACTACGTTGCGGCCTTTAGGACCCAGGGTAGTTTTTACAGCGTCTGCCAGGATGTTTACGCCTTTCAGCATTTTCTGACGAGCGTCGTCACCAAAAATTACGTCTTTAGCTGCCATGATTCTTATTCCTCAAATTCTTTTTGCGAGTAAAGTTAAAGGCTGGCCTTAGCCTTCCAACACGCCGTAGATGTCACCTTCGCTCATGATGATCAGCTCTTCGCCTTCCACCTTGAGGGTATTGCTGTCGGCATAGCGACCGAAAACAACAGTGTCACCTACCTTCACAGACAGTGCGCGAACGTCGCCATTGTCCAGCTGCTTGCCCTCACCCACGGCTACCACTTCACCTTGGTTCGGCTTTTCTTTGGCAGCGCCTGGCAGCACGATACCGCCAGCTGACATCGCTTCTTCTTCCTTACGGCGTACTACGACGCGGTCGTGTAAAGGACGAATTTTCATGGATAAGTTCTCCATTGAGTCGTTTTAATGGTTTCCAACATGGGCGGCACTGGCCCTTTGGGCCGGTAACCTCACCCCTCTCTGATCCTCAGAGGCGGGGCTTAATTCTCAGTTGAACCCTATCTATGGGCGGGAATAAGGATTTCAACACCATCAGGTGAAAAAACTGCAAAGCAAATTCTCACGACGGGCATTTTGTCCACTTTTTGATCTAATTAAGGCTTGGGGCGCTTGTCTTCAACGGAGTGTTTACCTTCTCCCGGACGCTTTTCATCCCGCGAATACTCCCCCTCGATAATGTCGTCACCACGCTTGTGATTTGGCGACTGGTTAAAATTCTGCGGGGGAACCACTTTGACATGGCGAAGGATAAAACCGAGCAACAGGTTCCTGAGCCCCGGTATCAAGCAGATAAAGCCGAAGAAATCAGTGATAAAGCCCGGGGTGAGCAACAGCACACCACCCACCGCGAGGAATATCCCCTCAACCATCTCTTTGGCGGGAATATTTCCAGCCTGCATCTTCTCCTGGGCCCGCATCAGGGTAGAGATCCCCTGGCGGCGAAGCAGTGTCACTCCTACCACTGCGGTCAAAATGACCAGGCCAATCGTTGGCAGGGCGCCAATTTCACTCCCTACGGCAATCAACACCCACATTTCGAGTACAGGTAGGGCTATAAATAGAAGTAATAATGGGCGCATTGCGGAAATTCCTAGTTAACCAGCTTCGCTGAGAGCCGGGACGATCATGGTTTTTTCAATATGCTGTAGTAAATGGAGTGGGGAGGCAAATTATTCAAGGGCGCCTTATTCCACCCCACAGTAACTGGAGAGAGGAAGGATTGAATGGCAAGCGAGCAACAGGATGCTATAGAAGTGCCAGCCATCGGACGCAGTCGCCACTTAGTGGACGATATATTGGCGAAAGCGGACATTCAAATTAACGGGGAAAGACCTTGGGACCTGCAACTCCACCGGGAAGCAGCCCTTGATGAGGTCATCGCCCGGCACAGCTTGGGCCTGGGTGAGTCCTATATGCGCGGCGATTGGGATGTCCAAGACCTGGATCAATTCTTCCACCGGTTACTCAGTGCTGAGATTCATCACAGTATCAAGAACTGGCGCTACTTTTGGCGCGCCACACGCAGCTATCTGATGAATCTACAGAGCAAAAACCGCTCGTTTAATGTGGGAGAGCAACACTACGACCTGGGCAACGAATTCTATAGTGCCATGCTCGACAATCGGCTTACGTACAGCTGCGGCTATTGGAAAGAGGCTGAAACCCTCGACCAAGCCCAGGAAGCCAAGCTGGACCTGATTTGCCGCAAGCTGGAATTGAAACCCGGGATGCGCTTGCTGGATATTGGCTGTGGCTGGGGTAGCCTGGTTAGCTATGCCGCGCAAAAGTATCAAGTGGAGTGTGTTGGGATTACGATTTCCCGAGAGCAAAAAGCCTATGTGACAGAGCGCTATGGTGAACTGCCAATTACTGTTCGCCTTCAGGACTATAGAGAACTCAAAGAACCCTTCGACCGCATCGCCAGCGTAGGGATGTTTGAGCATGTCGGCCGCAAGAACTACCGAACATTTATGGAAACAGCAGCGCGCTGTCTGAACAAAGATGGGTTGATGATGTTACATACGATCGGCAACAACCAGCGCACCGCATCTACGGACTTGTGGACAGAAAAATATATATTCCCAGGTGGTGAGCTACCTTCCGTAGGACAGCTGGGCGACGCGACCGATCGCTTGCTAGTGTGCGAAGACCTGCACAACTTTGGATACTACTACGATAAAACCCTAATGGCCTGGCATGAAAACTTTGAGAAAAACTGGCCGCGCTTTGCCGATCGCTACGGCCAGCGCTTCTACAGGATGTGGCGCTACTATCTACTATCTTACGCCGGTGCATTCCGGGGGCGCACACTTCAGCTATGGCAGCTAATGTATTCGAAGTTCCGCGCCGATGGTGTTACGCGTTTGAGTTAAAGCACTATTTGCTGTAAATCAAGAAACTAATTGCGGAATCAAAAAAGGGTGAACTCAGTTCACCCTTTTTATGCTGGGAAAGAGGGAAGCTTACAAGCGCGCTCCGCCATCAATATCTATCACTCGACCGGTGACGTAGTCGTTCTCCAGAATAAACGCTACTGTCGAGGCGATCTCATCCTGCTCACCCAACCTGCGCAGGGGCACTTGTTTTACCAGACTCTCAAGAATCTCAGGGCGCATCTGCGCAACCATATCGGTGCCGATAAAACCCGGGGCAATCCCGGCAACACGCACGCCGTAGCGCGCCAGTTCGCGTGCCCAGGATACCGTCATCGCTGCAACACCCGCTTTACTGGCGGAGTAGTTGGTCTGCCCCATATTGCCCGCACGGGACAAACTGGAGATATTGACCATCACCCCACCCTTACCGCTCTCCGCCATAATGCCCGCTGCAGCACGGCCACAAAGGAATACACCGGTAAGGTTCACATCGATCACAGACTGCCACTGTGCCAGGGACATGCGATCTGTCACTTTGCCGTCTTTACACTTGAGCAACATGCCATCGCGCATAATGCCGGCGTTATTAACCAGAACCTGGAGCCCGCCAAAGTCTGCTGCGATTTTCGCAAAACCGGAGTCCACCGCTTCCTCATCGGCAACATTGATCAAGTAGCTGCGAGCCTCAGCACTGAGCTTTTCACAAGCTGCAACGCTGTCTTTCAGGCCTTCCTCATTAACATCGATCAGGGCCAGGCGGGCGCCTCGCGCAGCCAGATACTCGGCCATAGCTCGGCCCAACCCCTGGCCCGCACCGGTAATCGCAACAATACTGTCAGCGATTTGCATATTGAACTCCTCGTCGTCGCTCGTTTTTTAGATTTATCGTTTATGACTGCCTTCGATCCTGCCCTATGCAGGCTCGAGGGGGAATTACCATTCGTAACCGACACCAACGGTCACTTTGGTATCTTCTTTTTCACTTTCCAGGGAGGGCGTATTGTCGTACTGCCACTCGTAACCGATCTCCATCAGCACGCCTTCAACCAGCGGTGTGCGCACCCCCAGCTTGGCGTTAGCTTCGTAGTCGTTACTGTGATCAAAGGATTGTAAGGTTTCCTGGTCGAAATAAATTTCCGGCCCAAGGGAAAACTTGTAGCGGTAGTTAAGTGCAATTCGACCGGCGACATAGCGCTCATCCTGGTCTTCACTCAACTCTTCATCGATAAAGCTCTCATGCAGGCTACTCACACCACCTTCGAGGGAAAAAGTGGTTTTACTAGTATCGTAAAACAGATAACCCATACCGAGACCGAGCGTAGTTCCCAGGTCTAAGTTCTGAGCCTCCTCCCTTTCCAGCTCACTATTAGCCGCGGCAAACCACTTCTCAGCAAATATCCAGCGAAGATCATAATTGAGCTGGTATTTTTCCAGGTCACCATCTTCTTCACTTTCCTGGTTCTGGTAAACCGCCCCCATCAAGTGGTTAAAATCTCCATGGCGGATATCCAAGTTTATACTGGCATCGAGGTCTTCACGCTCACGGTTACCGCTCTCAAATACGCCCCCGGCGGTAACATCACCGCTGAATAACACCGGACTGGTGGTAAATGTACTGTAGGGTTCTGCCCGCTCAATACCGGGGAAATCGATCAACCAACCGCGCCCTTCAGCGCAGTACACTTCCCAACGCTCCTGGCGGTGGCCGGCTAAGGTACAGGGTTCATCCCTGCCTGCAATTTTGATATCGGTATCGATGTCCATCGACACCACTTTGGATTTGTCGACTTTAACCTCACCAAAAGTCTCTGACTTCCAAGTAACCTGATCCTTCTCTACCAGCACCAACTCGCCCTGAATACGATCGCCATTTTCCAGGGTCAGCACACCGGCATAGGCCTGGAAGGGCACAAGAAATAAGAGAGTTCGAGCAAAGAACCTGGGGAGTCGTGTCGATAAAACCACTAAGAAACCTTGGACTTTTTAGGAGTATGAACGGTGCAAACAGCTTCAACAATCGCACCATGATGCCACAACTAGAATCATGTGGCACGCCGTCACAGCAGAGGCTTTCGCGCCCTGGGGACTGTGACCTTGCGAGCTGGTAAAGTATCCATAAATGGCGAATAAAAATCTCATTTTCTGGAGATTACAAAGTAAAAAATTGCGCCCAATTGGCGTGATTCGCCGATATTTAGAGCTTTTTATGGAAAAACAGAACTCCCTGGAAAGAATATGCCAAGCCTTGGCGGCAATCCCCAAAGGGCGGGTTGTCACCTACGGGGACTTGGCTGAGATGGCCGGCTACCCACGCGCTGCGAGACTTGCAGGTCAGACTCTGCGTAAATTACCCCGGGGTACCAAGCTACCCTGGCACCGGGTGATTAACGCCCAGGGGCGCATCTCCCTGCCGGAACCCGGCGCCAGCCGCCAGCGTGAAAAACTGGAAAGAGAGGGGGTCATACTGCTGAAAGGGCGAGTGGATATGGGCAAATACCGCTGGAAACCTTAGCCCCAATCGCAGACAGAAAACTACGCTACCTCATCAGCCCCCCAGGGCGCGACCCAAAATAACAGGATCATTCCAGGCACCGCCAGAACGGCACACAGGAGAAAGAAATGTGTCCACCCCATTCCCTCCACCAAATAGCCAGTGGAGGCATTGGCGAAGGTGCGCGGGAGCGAGGTCAAGGCAGTAAACAAGGCAAATTGAGTCGCGGTGTGCAACTTGCTGGTAGTTCGGGCGATAAATGCAATAAACACCGCTGTCCCCAACCCCACCCCAAGATACTCAAAGGCAATTACTATCGCCAATAGCCAGAGGCTCGGATTGAAATCTGGAGTGCCCACCAGCTCGCCATTCACTTCAGACAAAATCATAAATCCGAAAATTGAAACCAGCTGTACCACCCCGAAAATCCATAGGCACTTATTAATCCCGATCTTCACAATTAATAAGCCGCCAAAGAAACCGCCAATTACCGCAGGCCACAGACCGGCATTCTTTGCCACTATGCCGATATCCGTATTGGAATATCCCATATCCAGGTAATAAGGCGTCGCCAGTGCCGTAGCCATGCTATCGCCGAGCTTGTACAAAAACATAAAGGCCAGTACGAGCACCGCCTGTTTTACGCCATTGCGATTAAAGAATTCGACGAAGGGTAAAACAATGGCCTCGCGCAAAGATTTAGGACGACCTGCTGGATGGTCTGGCTCAGCGACCATCAAGGTCATAAAGACGGCAATCAACATAAAGGCCGCAGTAATCATAAACACCTGGTCCCAGGCCAGGTGGTCCGACAGGATCAAGCTGAGGGATCCCGGAATCAAGCCGGAAATACGATAGGCGTTGGCGTGAAAGGAATTGCCCAGGCCCAACTCCTGGTCTGGCAGAATCTCGCGTCGGAAAGCATCCAGGACTATATCCTGGCTGGCGCTAAAAAAAGCCACGGCAAAGCAAATTGCGGCAATTGACCAAATATCAAACTGGGGACTGAACATCCCCAGGACGCCAATGGAAACAATCAGTAACAGCTGCATTACCAGCATCCAGCCCCGCCGGCGGCCTAGCATCGGGAATGCGTAGCGCTCCATCAATGGAGACCAGATAAATTTCCACGTATAGGGCAATCCGAGCAATGCAAAAATACCGATAGTGGCCAGATCCACGCCTTCGGTACGCAGCCAAGCGGGCACCAACTGTATCAATACAAAAAGAGGCATCCCCGAAGAGAAACCGGTGCCAATACAAATCAGCATGCGCCGATTAAACACCGCCTCCCGGATGGTTTCGTGGGCCATAGTTTGTCGCTTTTATTCGCTGAGCATCATCTACCAGTGATACCCGACCCAACAGGCAACAGACACACAATCGAACATAAGGGCGAGTCTATGGAGGGGTGGGTTTCACCTTTACAACCACCATAGACACAAGCCGGGCAGAATGCCCGGCGAAGAGTTTTGATATGACATAGGGATTTAGAAAAGAGCTGAATTCGGGATGTACTCTTAGAGAGGAAATAGCATCCCTGTAAACCTTAGGTAGTGCCCGCTCCCGGCTGAACTTCTTCTCCCGGCCAGTCGCGCTGCTCGCGGCGCCAGAAATAAATGGACAGCACAATGGCTGGTATTCCCATAAGCGCCGCATAAATAAAGAAGTAGGCATAACCCTGAGCATCCACCACTATGCCGGAAAAACCACTGATAAATTTCCCCGGCAAGGTCATCAGGGAGCTAAACAAAGCATATTGAGTGGCGGTATAAGCTTTATTGGCAAGACTGGAGAGAAACGCGATCAGTATCGCATTGGCAATTCCTCCACTGATGTTGTCCGCACTAATTACCAGCGCCAACCAGGCTTTATCGGGACCGATCACAGCGAGTTGGGCAAATAACAGGTTGGTGCAGGCGACCATAACCGAACCCAGTATCAGCGGACGCACAACACCGTATCGCACCACTAACAGCCCGCCTAGAAAGGAACCGATAATGGTACAGAAGAAGCCAAACAGCTTACTGATTTCAGCAATTTCCGTTTTGGTAAAACCCAGATCCAAATAGAAAGGGTTGGCCATCACCCCCATCGCAATATCACTTAAACGGAAGATGCCGATAAATAACAAAAGAATGATTGCAAAGCGGCCATTGCGCTGAAAAAACTCGATAAAGGGGCAGGCCACGGCGCGAATAAACCACTGTTTCAAGCGACCGTGCTCCCCCTTGCCCAACAGACGCTGGGCCCACTCGCTTTGCAGCTCATCGGCTTCTTTGTTTACCTTGCTGTGATCGGGCTCGGCAATAATCAGGGTGGTAATCAGGCCCACCCCCATCAATCCAGCCATCGCAAGATAAGCACCGGACCAGCTAAAGATATCCGCAATAAACAGGGCGCCCGCTCCGGCTATCAGCATTGCCACCCGATAGCCAAATACATAATTGGCAGCCATAGCGCCCTGATAGTCGTCATCCATGGCCTCAATTCGATAGGCATCAATCGCCACATCTTGAGAGGCCGAACAGAAAGCCACCCACAGGGCCAGTAGGGCTACGTGCATCAGGGAGAGCTGGGGATTTACACTGGCCATACCTATCAGGCCAATCGCTATCCCGATTTGGGATACCAGCATCCAGCCCCGACGCTTGCCCAATTTGTCCGTGAAAAAAGGCAGACGCAGCTGATCGACAATAGGGGCCCAGAGAACCTTGATCGAAAAGGTAATCCCCACCCAGGCAAAAAACCCGATGGCAGTACGGCTGACACCGTAGTCCCGCAGCCAGGCAGTCAAAGTAGAGAAAACCAGCAGTAATGGGAGGCCGGCGGAAAAGCCGAGGAAAAACATGGTGAGTACACGGGGCTTCAAATAAGCGGCCAGCGCTTGCCCCCATGTCATTTGTTTTTGTAAGTTGGTCAAGCGCGGGCCTCCAGAGCCTCAGCCGCTGCAACAGGTGTTCCTGCACAGCGGAGTATTAAATTAGTTTATTTACTCAGTGGCCCCACAAAACTTCCAGCTCCGCTTCGGCCAACTTATTGGCATTGATATTGAAGCCAACTTTAGCAGGAGAAGTGTTTTCATCCAGCGGCAGGGATTCCACTTTCAGGGCATAGACACGAAAACGATAGCGATGATCCCCGTGCCCCTTGGGCGGGCAGGCACCACCGTAACCGGAATTACCATAATCATTGCGCCCCTGCACTGCTTCTGGAATCAGGCCGTTTTTCAGGTCACCGGCCCCTTCCGGAAGATTGGTAGTATCCACTGGGATATTAAATACCACCCAGTGCCACCAACCACTGCCGGTGGGCGCGTCGGGATCGTAAGCGGTAATAGCAAAACTCTTTGTGCCCTCCGGTACCCCACTCCAGCTCAATTGGGGAGACAGGTTCTCACCGCCGCAGCTGCCATAAACATGAGCCATGGGCATTTTCTTTCCAGCTTGTAAGGAGCTGGATGACAGTGTCAGCTTCTCAGCAATCGCGTTGGTTCCAGTCAGTGACAGCGCAGCAGCACAAAGCAACCCGGCCAAACCCCGGCCGCCCTTTTTCAATAAATGGCTCATATCCCAGTTCCCCTTTTAGTTTTCTTCACTGGACAGCAGTGGGCCTACTTTGTCCAGATCCATATTTCCGCCGGTCAGAACAACCACGACATTCTTATTGCGAAAGCGCGCGCTGTGCTCAATGATCGCAGCGAGACCCACCGCAGCCGACGGTTCTACCAGCTGTTTGGTTCGCGTCCACAATAGCCGCATCGCATTGACGATACCAGCTTCGCTGACTGTCACAATATCCCGCACCGTGCGCTCAATAACGGCGTAATTTTTGCCGCCCAATGTTGTGCGCAGACCATCGGCGATCGTATCGGGTTGTTGTGTGGTGATATGAACGCCACCGCGCAGTGAACGCTGGGCATCATCCGCTCCGGCGGGTTCCGCACCAATTACCAGGATATCGGGGGCAAGCGCAGCCATAGCCAATCCCACGCCGGACAAAAGTCCACCGCCTCCCACTGGCGCCACAATAACGTCTGGAGCAAAGCCCTGTTCGCGACTTTGCTTGAGCACTTCCATGGCTACAGTGCCCTGCCCTGCAATAATGCGCTTATCGTCATAGGGCGGGACTTCGTGCGCACCGGTTTCCTCAAGTACCTTTGCCAAAGTGGATTCGCGATCAGCCAGGCTGGGGCCCGAAGTCACCACTTTGGCACCATACCCCTCAACCGCCATGCGTTTTGTCTTGGGAGCCGTTTCGGGCATCACCACCGTGCAGGCCAATCCCCGCTGGGCTGCTGCCCAGGCGAGCGCCGCACCGTGATTACCGGACGAATGGGTGGCAACTTCCTCGACCCCGTCCGGGAGTAGCGAAAGCGCATTAGCCGCGCCCCGCGCTTTAAAGGCGCCCACTTTCTGCAAGTGCTCACACTTAAACCACAAATTGGCGCCCGTCAGCTCGTTCAGCTGCCGAGAGCTGAGCAGAGGGGTCTCGTGTACCATGCCTGCAATATTTTGTGCGGCACTAAATACATCCTCACTGGCAGGTATCTCGTTGCGATCCAGGGGCATAACACTGTGTATCCTTTTCGACTACATGGGAATAATCCAGCTTATCCACCGCCGATAACATCCAGTGTTCTACGGAGCAGGCACAGTGGAAAACCGTGCCTGTCGATAAGGAATTATTTGCTGAGCATACGCAGGAATTTCATTTTCCTGTCGTTGAAGGGTGCATATCGTATATCGATATCTAGGATATTTCTGCGCCGCATGACGGCCTTGTAATGACTGAAGGTGCGGAAGCCATGCTCTCCATGGTAGGACCCCATACCGCTGGCACCGACGCCTCCAAAAGGCAGGTCCTGGGCCAGCATAAACATCATACAGTCATTCACACAGGCGTTGCCGGAGCTGCAACGGGATAGAATCCGATCCGCCAATGCTTCATCCTGGGTAAATACATACAGGGCCAGGGGCTTCTCTCGCTCATTGACAAACTCCTCCGCTTTGGAGAAATCATCCAGTTCAATAATGGGGAGTATCGGACCAAAGATCTCCTCCTGCATAACTCCCGCAGAGAGATTGATGTTGCGCATTATGGTGGGCGCCATATAGCAGTCGTCCACATCGACTTCACCGCCAAATACCACCTCTCCATCCCCCAGGTAATCCGACAGGCGAAGGGTGTGCTGGCTGTTAACAATGCGCCCATAGTCAGCAGATTCTCGCGGATGCTCCCCATACATTTCCCAGAGCACCCGCTGCAACATGGGGGTGAACCGATCGGCTGTCCGCCGACTACAGAGAACATAGTCCGGGGCGATACAAGTCTGCCCCGCATTGGTAAATTTACCCCAGGCAATTCGCCGTGCAGCCACTTCCAAGTTGGCATCATCGGCAACAATACAAGGGCTCTTTCCGCCGAGTTCCAGGGTTACCGGAGTCAGGTATTTAGCCGCCGCACTCATTATGATTTTGCCGACCCGGCCACCGCCGGTGTACATAATATGGTCCCAGCGCTGCTCCAGCAGCGCCGTGGTTTCTGCCACACCACCTTCGACACACGCAAAGGCATCATTGTCGAGGTAACGCGGTAATAGTTCTGCGATTAACCGGGAGGTTGCGGGGGATAACTCAGAGGGCTTTACCACCGCACAATTGCCGGCGGCAATCGCCGGTACCAGCGGCGATAACAATAATTGCAGCGGATAATTCCAGGCACCGATAATCAGCACAACACCCAGCGGCTCCGGTTGCACATAGCTCTTGGCCGGCTGGGTCATCATCGGCGATTGGACCTTGCGCGGGCGCACCCATTTCTTCAGGGACTTCAAGGTGTGATCGATATCGTTGTAGAGAAATGAAATTTCAGTGAGGTAGCTTTCCTGGGGAGCTTTGCGCAAATCATCGTGAAGGGCTTGGACAAAATGTGCCTCGTTCTCGGAGATCATCTTGCGCAGCTGAGACAGTTGCTTGCGCCGCCAACTCAATTCAGTGGTGCTGCCGCTGCGAAAATAGGTTCGCAAGCCCGCCACTAATGTGGCTGCGTTCCAATCGTTTGCCCTAGCCAGATCTGACAACATTTGCGGTTCCAATACCGAAACTTCCAAACCTTACTTCCTCCAATGAGTATAAGCCGTCGCAGGCAATGACTAGCTTCGCTTTATTGATATGGCAAAGCACCGAAGTCCGGCCGCTGGGGCGCGCAATTTCGTAGGAAGGGGGGGATAAGTCAAGATAGGAAGGAGAGAAAATTTTGAAAATGGCGACAAATTCAACAATCGCCCCAAAAGACAAAAGTAGCTCTGGGGCGATAGTGCGGGCACTACGGAATTATTCAGAGGCTCCTTAGATAAACAGAACCAGAAGGGCCAAACCAGTGATCCACAGAAGCAAGGTTCGGGATAGCAGCGCTTGCAGCCCCTCAATCTCCGCACCACTTTGGCGCTGCATCTGAGACAGATCGGAGCCACCACTGCACTCACTGGCGTCAATACCACCGAGAGCCCCCTCCAGGTAAGCCTCGAGAACCTGATCGGTATGGCTCTCACGACACATCAACACCCGGCGCCAGGCGCGGTAACAACCGGCAAAGTTACCCACAATGGCAAAGCTCAGCCCCATCACACGGACCGGCAGCCATTCCAACAACCACAACCAACGCGCCGCCGTCGCTTCTTCGGAGGAGCCCCGGGTATTTTCTGCGTACAAAGCACTCAAGCGGAAGAGTACAGCCCCGGGAATACCCAGCAAAATAAACCAGAACAGCACGGCGAAGAGTCTCTCAAAGGCGCAGTAGGCAGCGCCGCGAAATACCTGCTCATGCAAACAAGTGTCATCGGAGGGCGCTTCGTGTAACTCGCGCAAAATGGGCGCCGCCGCTTTGGTGGCACCTTCCAGGTCTCCGCTATACCAGTGGCGCAGGTAGTTTGCGACGATATCGTTGAAGTTGCCGCGACCGAGACAATAGAGCAGCAGTGGCACCCCCAACAGCAAGTAGCCCAGACCGCCCGCAGCGCCCTCTGCCAGCGTCATCGCAATTGCAGAGATCAATACTGGAACCAGGATAGTGACACCAAGCAGCAGACCATTATTGCTATTAATGCTGGGCAACGCCTGTAAATACTGACTCCAGCGACTGAACCAACCATCGCGATGTAACGGAGCCCCTGAACCCCAGATTTGCACCAGGGCAACGGTGATCAGAACAATTAACAGAGTCATAAATAATCCGGGACTGTTTCAGTTATCAAAATCGTGCTGCGGCTTCTATTACAGAAACTCTTCCCACTTTTAAAGTCCGCTACTGGGTATCAGACGATTTCTTTCAGCTTGTTGAGGTAGCGCTCCCAGTCAAACCCCGGGCCCGGGTCCAATTTCCTTCCGGGAGCAATATCCGAATGACTGGCAATTCTATCGATATCAATAGCGGGATAAGCTTGCATAATCGCAGCACTCACCTCGGCAAGTGCGTGATATTGGGAGTCGGTGTAAATATCGGTATCCAAACCTTCCAGCTCAATACCAATGGAAAAATCATTGCAGTTAGCGCGACCTTTAAATTCGGACTTGCCCGCGTGCCAGGCACGCCGATCAAGGGGCACGTATTGAGTCACCAGGCCATCGCGGTCGATCAAAATATGCGCGGACACCTGTAACGCAGCAATATCGGCAAAATAGGGGTGTGCATCGATATCCAACTGCCCCAGGAAAAAGGCATCAATGTAGGGGCCGCCATACTGTCCGGGCGGCAAGCTGATACTGTGAATCACCAATAGATCCACCGCACAGTCTTCCGGGCGGCTATTGCAATGAGGACTCGGAACCCGGCGCGCGCCCGCCAACCAGCCAGACTCCACTTGATATTTCAATCTGCGATCTCCGCTGCAACCTATTGATAGCCCCGGTATCGCCCGAGGCTTCAGCAGTTACCATTCTATGGAAGCGTTGATCGATATGCCAATCTGATCGGAGCAGTATCGCGACATAACTTGCGGAAAACCACTGGCCACTGAGTATCCCTGCTAAATACTCAACGTCCGCTCGTTACATTCCTGAAAATTAGCGCTGCTCACTGCGCTTCTTGCGCACATTGCCAATTACGGACTGCAGCGCCCGCTCAAACAACATGCCGTCATCTAGCGGCAACAGTTGCGCCGAACGCAGCGCATGGGCCAGCTCTAGTCGGGCGAATTCAGCGACTTTGGCGCCATTGCGATTAACGAAGATAAATTGGTCGATATCGCGAATTACCGCCGCCAGACGACAACGGAACTGCTCGTCCTCAGAGCGCTTCAGCTCGAACCAACTGCCCTGTGCCAGGCGGAAGGTCATCTGCCAGTGGGGATCATCTTCGTCAAGGGGGGCCAGTCCACCCTGCTCCGGTGCAGCCACCTCTGCTTCAGCAACTGCCTGCTCAAGCTCTTCCATCTGCGGCACGGCCACTTCCTGGGGCTCGGCTTGGACAGCTTCAACAGGAACTTCAGCTGGCTCATCTGGAAGTTGGTCTTCGGCAGTGTCTGAAATCACTTCCTGGGTAACCACGGCTTCTGCAATAACCGCTTCAGTCACTGCAGCTTCATCAACCGTAGCTTCAGTAACATCAGCGAATCCAGCATCAGCAGCAGTTTCCTGCTCCACGACAGGGGCAACAGGCTTGTCAGCAACATTAGGCTCAGCAGATTTCGCTGCGCGCACTTCGCGGGCAACCTGCTCTGCCACTTCACGTTCACGCTGCTCCGCCAATTGCTGGGCCAGGGCAAAGCGCTCGCGATAAACTTCTTTGAGGCCGGTGAAAAGGGTACGCGCTTCGAAAGCGTTATAGGAAAGCGCCTCAATTCCCTCGCGCAATCTCTCCTGCAAAACAGGCAGTAAGCTCAATAACTGTTTGCGGGAATCCGGCATTGGGGCCTGCACACTCCACACGAGATCTCTCGCTGTGCGCACGTCGCGGTTCCAGGCGTCGCTCTCTGTCCCCTCTTTGACACAGGTCAGGAACAGCACGTTGTTCCAAACTTTGTTCAACCAATCCTGCACCACCTGTGGCAGATCCCGCTCTGCAACCAAGGCATCCATTACTGCGGCAACCCGTGCGCGGGCAGCTTGGGTTTTAGCCCGACCATCAGCCTCATCCACCACGCGGCGCTCCAACATCTCGGCACGCTTGCGCTCGCGGACGATAAATTCGCGCAGGGATTCCAGCAAAACGGCAAAGATATTGATATCCCGATCAAACTCATTAAGCACGCGCTCAACAATTTCGGATATCTCTTTGTACAGGGGATCGGATTCGTAGTTATCCCCCGCCTGCCATCCGGTAGCGGCATCGGCCAACTCGTTCAGCAATTTGCGCGCAGGGTGGCCGCCTTTACTGAAAAATGATTTGTCTGCAATGGCTACTTTCAACAGCGGCAGTTGCAGGCGGCCCAGAAGTGATTTGATTTGGGTGGCAAGGCTGCGGTCCTCCAGGATAAAGGAAAACAACATCTCTACCAGCTTGATCACATCGCTATCGACTTTTGCCAGCGAAGCAGCTTGGTTGGAATCCACCAAGCGCTGCTGTAGCAATTCGCCCACATTCAAAAGCTGTACCGCACTTCCACCTTGATAGTGGCTGCCACTTTGCAGCGCGCCCAAGTGGGAAAGCAGATCCCCTGCAGGCATTGGAGTAACACCTGCGGCTGCGGGCACCAATCCTGGAGGGAAGTGCCCCGTAGCTGCGACTCCACCTTGTACTGGCTGGCTGCCAGCCTCTACACCGCCGGCACTACCAGTGGGGGCACTGGCGGCGTGGGGAGCACCGTTGTAGGCCGAGCGCTGCCTGGCTACTCGCTGCTGCTCACGCAGAGATGGCAGTACGCCCTGCTCTACAAGTAATTGGTTACAAAATTCATAGAAGTCCCGCAGCTGCAGCATGACCACCTGCTCGAACTTTTTCAGCAGGGTGAGGCGAGCGCGGATAAAGAGGTCCAGATCCTGAATCGCCTCTACAAAGGCGTCACAGATTACGTCTGGCCCCAGAGGGTTGTTCTTGTCGTACACCTTGACGGAGTATAGCGTATCGAGCCTCATGCACAGCTCGGTAAGGGGCTCGGCGAAATCGCGCTTGGCATTGGCCACCATGGTATCGGCAGCGACCAACTGCTCCAGGTCATCGTTGTGAACCAGCGACAGGTTATCTGAGGCGAAACTGCTTTCCGTCTTTTCTTCCTGGCGGACCTGAAAAGCGCGGGAGACGTTCTGGATAAAGTGCTCGGCAATATTGCGGCGCTCAACGCGCAGCAGGCGCAGTGCCTGGAAAAGCCCATCCTGCTCCTCCTGGCCATGAGCTCGCTCGGCCATTGCAAACAGGGAATCATCCACCTTGCCAAACAGCGCTTTAATCCGCTCCAGCAGCTGTGCCGTCGCTTTGTCTTTCAGCATTGTTACTGCGGCGGGCAGAACAGGGGGCTTACCTGATGCAGAAATATTTCGCGCTCCACTTTTCTCTGAGAGGGAAACTACCTTTCTGGATTCACTCATTTCCAAGAGGTCCTTCGAATGCCGTCCGACTTGTAGCGCTGAGGCCAAAAGCAAAAATTAGTGAGTGGAAAAGTGGTCTCCCAAGCGGGAACGGGGGCTTTCTGTTCCCCGTTAACCACATTCCCAAACTGTTGAAATCCCGCCGCGATCATGCGCGAAAAATCTGCCGAAGTTCTTGATTTCACTCAAGTTTTGACCGCGAGAGAACAGCGTTTACCGGCCCTGCTCTGAAACAATTCAGGCTGCGATCAAGCCTAACTCTTCGGTCATTCTACTCGCGTTATAGGACTGTTTTACACAGTTCTGCGACATATTTGAGACACTTGTCACAGCTATTCGTAGAGCCAACTGCTACTTGCCAATGACTGAGTTGAGCAGTCAAAACCCCGAGTGTTTTGGTAAACTGCGCCGGCGTTAATTTCGAGGTTTCCCAATGCGACCACAAGACACGGCTATTCCCAATATCACTGCCGACCTGCAACGCTCAGTTCAGGTGGCCCTGGAAGAAGATATTGGTAGTGGCGATATCACCGCCCAGCTGATCCCAGAGGACCGCAATGCGCGGGCCCGGGTAATCACCCGCGAAGATTGCACTCTGAGTGGTCGCGCCTGGGTAGAGGCTGTATTCCACGCCCTGGACCCGGAGCTCGTCCTCACCTGGCACTTCGAGGACGGCGACCGTATCAGCGCCAATGCCGTTATTTTTGAGCTGGAAGGCAATGCCCGCGCTATCCTGACCGGCGAGCGCGCCGCACTGAATTTCCTGCAAACCTTATCCGGTACTGCCACAACCGCTGCGGAGTTCGCCGCGCGAGCTGAAGGCACTGAGGTGAAGATTCTCGACACCCGCAAGACCATTCCCGGTCTGCGCAGCGCACAGAAGTACGCCGTACTTTGCGGTGGCTGCCACAATCACCGCATCGGTCTTTACGACGCCTTCCTGATCAAAGAGAACCATATCTTCGCCGCCGGAGGCATTGAACACGCCGTCGCCCAAGCGCGAGTGATCAAGCCGGAAGCCCTGATTGAAGTCGAAGTGGAAAATATTGAAGAGCTGGAGCAGGCGCTCGCCGTCGGTGTGGACGTGATTATGCTCGACGAATTCAATGATGAAGACACTAGAACGGCCCTGAAACTGGCCAAAGGCAAAGCCAAAATTGAGCTTTCCGGCAGTGTCGACCGGGATCGCATCGCTCAGTTAGCCGAACTGGAAGTGGACTATATCTCTTCTGGTAGCCTGACCAAGCACCTGCGCGCTATCGATCTATCCCTGCGAATCGATCTCTAGCGCCCACAAGACCCATCATCACTGTACTTAGTGATGGTGATGATGGTGTCCCTGCTCTTCCGTGTCTTCGGCGGGAGTTTCCATCCCACTCATCTGCCCGTGGTTGGCGTGGTCTCCGTGTCCACCGTGGCCCATAGCCCCCCAAATGGTCCAGATACCAAACAGCAAAATCGCTGCGGCGAAACCATAGCGAACCCCCGGCTTTTGCACTATGCCGCGCACCTGCGCCGCCGCAGCACCAGTAGCCAGCATGGCGGGCACGGTGCCCAAACCAAAAGCAAACATAGCCAGGGCAGACCGCTCGGCACTGCCCTGGGCCAGGGCGAACGTCAGCGCGCTATAAACCAAACCACAGGGCAACCAGCCCCATAGGGAGCCCAGTGCTAATGCCTGCCCCGCTGAGCGAACCGGCAACAATTTGGCCGATAGTGGCTGCACATAGCGCCAAAGGTAACGGCCCCCTTTTTCAATCCAAGCCAATCCCTGCCAGATACCGCCGATATACAGCGCCATCAGGATCAGCATGATCCCTGCAGCAAATCGCAGTGGAGTTAGAGCGGGCAATATCGCCGCACCAAGGGCACCGGCGAGCGCTCCCATCAGCGCATAGCTACCCAGGCGACCCAATTGGTAAGAGCCCAGCTGCACCCAAGCAGTCTTTTTCCCCGGTGTCGCCATACCCAGCGCTCCGGAGATTCCCCCACACATACCGATGCAGTGACTGCTACCCAAAAAACCGATAGCTAGCGCCGCCGCTAAAAAACCCCAGTCCCCCACTTACTTCTCCTGCTTCCTTTCCGCGTCAGATTTATCCTGCTGAACATCATCGTCATCAAACAAAATGCGACGACCTTCCGTTTCCAGGTCATCGTACTGCCCGTTATTCACGGCCCAGAAAAAGAGCTTCACCGCAAAGCCAACCAAAATCACCGCAATGGGAATCAGGAAATACAGACTTTCCATCAGTTACACCTCCTCTCTTTCTGTGAGCACGGGATTAAGCCGCGGCGCCCACAGGGTTTTCGTCGACTTCCTGTCCACGGGACAGACGCAACGCATTTAGCACTACGATCAGAGAACTCAGGGACATACCGATTGCCGCAGCCCAGGGCGGCACCAGACCGCAAAATGCCAGCGGCAGGGCAATCACGTTGTAGCCCAGAGCCCATGCCAGGTTTTGCCGCACAATTCGGCGGCATTTGTGCGCCAGCTCTATAGCCTTGGGCAGCACTTCGAGATCTCCGTTCAGCAAAATGGCATCGGCGCGGGACTGGGCCAGATCCGCCGCTGACATCATCGCCACAGAGGCATCAGCACCGGAGAGCACTGGCACATCATTGATGCCATCCCCCACCATCAACACCTTCTCACCATCGCTTTGCAGCTGCTTCATATGGCTGAGCTTGTCCTCTGGTGAAGCACCGGCGCGGTAGTTGTCGATACCCGCTCGCCCTGCCAGCCGCTCAACTTCCGCAGACTGGTCACCACTGAGCAGTTCCACTGAAAGACCTTGCTCAGTCAAACCCTCAACAGCGGTGGTTGCCGAGTCCCGTAATTTATCCCCCAACGCAATCCAGCCAACAGGACCCAGGGAGTCGCCGAGCAGCAGCCACTGCCCCTCCCCTTCGGGCGTGGAAATTTCCTCACTGGAGACAAAGCTCGCCTTACCCAGCCGGTAACTGTCCCCCTCGATCTGCCCTTCCAGGCCGGCTCCGGTATGGACTTTCAGATCACTGGCGATGAGATTGCCACGCCAGGCGCGGAAGGCCCTGGCCAGGGGATGATTGGTCTGGGATTCCAGGGCGGCGGCAACATCCTTAACCCGCTGCTCGGTCCAGTTGGCCCGCAGCAAATCAATATGCAGGATTCTCGGTTCACCGCGCGTCAGGGTACCGGTCTTGTCGAACAGCACCCGGCCGATACCCGGCAGCGTTTCCAGTAGGCTGCCTCCAGCCACAAGAAGCCCCAGCTGCTGTAAACGCAGGGTGGCGGAAGCCAGGGCAGCAGGGGTTGCCAGCGACAGTGCGCAGGGGCAAGTCACCACCAGCACAGACAGGGATACCCAAAAAGCGCGACTGGGATCGATTTGCCACCAGACAACAAACGCCGCCAGTGCCGAGAATAAAACGACACCGACAAAAATACCCGCGACCCGATCTGCCAGGGCCACTTGATTGGGTTTATCTAATTGCGCCCGCTCTACCAGGCGCTCAATAGCGGACAAACGAGTCGACTGCCCCGCTGCCGTAATTCGAATAGTCAGGGTGGAATCGCCGTTGACACTACCGGCATAAACCGGGCTGCCTGCAGACTTCTGTTGCAGTGCCGATTCACCGCTGAGCAGGGATTCATCCACACCACTAACGCCCTCCAGCACCTCCCCATCGGCGGGGATAGTGTCTCCCGGGCGCAACAAGACTTTATTCCCAGCGACCAATGCGGCCACCGGTACATGGACAATATCGTCCCCTTGGTATTTGGCCGCCGTCATCGGCAACAACTGGGCCAGACCACCGCTGGCTAAGCCCGCCCGGTGGCGGGCACGCATCTCCACCGTTCGTCCCAACAACAGGAAGAAGGTGAACATGGAGATAGATTCGAAGTACACCTCGCCGGTGCCGAACACCGTGGCGTAAAAGCTGGCGACATAGGCCATACCAATCGCCAGGGACACCGGCACATCCATACTCAGGTGGCGGGCGCGCAGACTGCGCAAAGCGGCACTGAAAAATGGGCGCGCCGCGTAGAAAACCACTGGCGTTGCCACCAGTAGGGAAACCCAGCGGAAGTAGCGCTCAAACTCGCCGACGCCCTCTTCCGCGGCAGCACCGAAATACAGGGCGATGGCAAACATCATCACCTGCATGGTGCCGAGTCCGGCGACACCCAGGCGGCGCAGGGCGGCGCGGTGCTCGCTCTGGATCACACTTTCCTGGTTGGCCGCAGTAGCCGGGGCCGGCCGGTAGCCAATCCGTTCCAGTTCGCCAAACAGCTCACTGGGTTTGATCTTGTCGGGATTAAAACCGATCTGGGCACGCTGGGTACTGGCGTTGACAGAGACCTTCTCAATCCCGTCCAACTGCCCCAGGTGCTTTTCTATCAACCACACACAGGCCGCACAGGTAATACCGCTAATCAACAGCGAGGCAATCTTGTTGCCGTTATCCCAATCGTGAACAAACTGCTGCTGCACTTCCGGCAAATCGTATGCCGCCCAGCGGTCCTGGGGTTGAGCTTCCTCCGGCCTGTCACTCTCCTTCTCCCGGAAGCGATAAAAGCCATCCAGACCACCGGAAACGATAGCGCTGGCTACCGCCTCACAGCCTGGACAACACATATCCCGGGCGACCCCATCGATCACCACCGAGTGGTTGCTGCCGGGAGGGACTGGGAGTCCGCAGTGATAACAGGAGGAGGAAGACGAAGTCATTGAGTTACTGCGTTCAGTGGCGCGGCATTGCCGAGATCGAAGTTGATTTCACCTTTCAGGCGCCAGTTAGCGTCCTGATGCGCATCGGGATCAAGCTCCGGCATCAAGCGCAGATACCAGCGATTCCCAACGCCTTCAGGCAAGGTGCCCTGGTAGCGACCCACGGAGAGCTGGGAGAGCTCGATATGCTTGTCGAGGTCAGACTCCACCGGGTGGCTCAATGTGAGCAGTAAGGCCTTGGGGTAGTCGAGGTCGCCATTCAGCTCCACGACAACCGATTTTTCAGACGGCTGAAACTGGACCAAAGCGGCCAGACCCAGCTCTTTCGCGCGCAAGTCCTGCTCGGCGCTGAAGTGATACATGCGGCTGTCTTTGTAGTAAGTATCACTGACTTTATCGTCAGCGAAGCGCACCGCTATCGAGACTGTAATTGTGGAGACAACCACCACTGTAATCAGTGGGGCCAGTACCATCCACGCCCAAGGTTCCCGGTACCAGGGTTTTGGGGTTGGTTCATTCATCGCGTTACCAAAAAGTTACCGTTTGTGCACAAAAGTCGAGCCCGCCTGGGCGGGCCCGTACTTTGCAACGGGATTGGCGTCCCGTCTACTGCTTTGGACCAATAAACACCGTTCGGTGCTTATCAATCAGCTCAGGATTGTCGACTGCTTGGACAACAATCTCGATATCGTGCTTGGTATCCTTCAGCTGGTCTCTGGGAACGCTTACCCGAATGGGAACGGAGAACATCTCTCCAGGCACCAGGTAAATCGTCTTCGGCTTGCGAATGGAGTAATCGTATTCAGGCTTACCTTCCACCTTGATGGTGAATTCGTGGGGAGCCTGATCCATATTGTTGATTTTTACCGTGTAGACGTTTTGCACCTGTCCCTGGGACTCACGGAACATACGAGCACCGCGGTCGCGAGTGATTTCTGCCTCGATAGGGCTTCGAGTCATCACTTGCTGTGCAAACAGGCCGGTCATCGCAACCAGTATCAACGCGTAGCCAAATAAGCGCGGGCGCAGGAAGCGGGTCTTTCCACCCTGCAATTCGTCCTCAGAGGTGAAGCGAATCAAGCCCTGCTCATAGCCCATCTTGTCCATCACGCTGTTGCACGCATCGACACAGAGGCCACAGTTGATACATTCATACTGCATGCCGTCGCGGATATCGATATCCACCGGACACACCTGAACACACCAGTAGCAGTCGATACAGTCGCCCATACCTTCCGCCTTGTAGTCCACGTTCTTTTTGCGCGGACCACGGGTCTCACCCCGCTTGGCATCGTAGTAAACCGCCAGCGTATCCTCGTCGTACATCACCGACTGGAAACGGGCATAGGGGCACATGTATTTACACACCTGCTCACGCAGGAAGCCGGCGTTCATATAAGTGGCAAAAGTGAAGAAAGCGACCCAGAAAACACCCTGCGGGTGCGCGTTAAACGTCGCCAGATCTACGACCAGCTCGCGCACACCGTAGAAATAACCCACAAAGGCCAGTGCAGTTGCCAGTGAGATCAACAGCCAGATGGTATGTGTGCCGCCCTTGCGCAGAACTTTTTCCAGGTTCCAGGGGGCCTTGTCGAGCTTCATTCGCTTGTTGCGATCGCCTTCACAAACCCTTTCTGCCCAGATAAACATCATGGTCCAGACAGTCTGCGGACAGGTGAAGCCACACCACACCCTGCCCAGCAACGTGGTGACCGCAAACAGCGCGAAGGCGGCAATGATCAGCAGCCAACCTAGAAGGAAGCCGTCCTGGGGGCCGAAAGTAGTCCAGAAAATATGGAATTGGCGGGTGGGGAGATCAAAGAAGACCGACTGGCGCCCGTCGATATTGATCCAGGGTAGGAAGAAGAAAGCCAGCAGCAAAGGCAGGCCGGTATATTTGCGAACACGGGTGAAAACACCCTTGATATGTCGGATGTAGACTTTGTCTTCCGACTCATACAGCATGCGATAGCGAACTTCGCCATCACCTTCCTGTTCCTCACGGGTTGGAATTAAATCACTCACACAAACCTCACTCTCGCACGGGCACATCTTGTACGTGGGCCAGGTAGCCCCTTATGTTGAGGCTTTTTTCTCCGTCCCTGCAGCGCCCGGAGTCCCTTGATAAAACAAGGCCCAGCAAATGCCGGGCCTCAATAGTTAATTACTGCTTTTCTTCTTCCTGCTGCGACAGGCTGTAGACATAGGCCGCTACGAGGCGGATTTTGTCTTCACGCAGTTTATCTTTTTGCGCGGGCATCATATTTGTACGACCACCGCGAATAGTGTGTTGGATCTGTTCGCGATTGCTACCGTACAGCCAGATGTCGTCGGTCAGGTTCGGCGCACCCAGCATTTGGTTGCCTTTGGCATCCATACCGTGACAAGCCATACACACGGTGTTGAATACCTTCTGACCTTCGGCGGCCATGGCGGTGTCATGCTCCAGGCCGTTCAGGGAGAGAACATACTCTGTCGCATTTCTAACACCTTCTTCACCGATCACCGGACCCTGAGGAGGCATCATGCCCTGACGACCGTTGTACAGGGTTTCCAGGATTTTTTCCGGAGTGCCGCCGTACAGCCAGGCGTTATCAGTCAGGTTCGGGAAGCCGAAGTTACCGCCGGCATCTGCACCGTGACATACCGCACAGTTGTTAGCGAAGATCCGGGAACCCATCTTGAGAGCTTCAGGGCTCTGCGCAATCTGCTCGATAGGCATATTTTCGTACTTACCGAAGGTCTCGTGGAATCTCTCCTGAGCCTTAGCCTGGGAAGCTTCCAATGCACCGACAGAAGTCCAGTTGCCGACACCTTTGAAGTTACCCAGACCCGGGTAAACCACCAGATATCCCGCAGAGAACACCAGGGTGGCGACGAACAACATGAACCACCACTTGGGCAGCGGGTTGTCGTATTCCTCGATGCCGTCGTAAACGTGGCCCGTGGTTTTGTTTTCCGGTTCAGCCTGGTCATCCACCGCCACCTTTCGGTTGGCGAACAGCACCCAGGTAATCAACGCCAGATTGGCGAGGGTGAGCACAATTACCCACACACTCCAGAATGTACTCATTACTTATCCTGCCCCTGTTTTCGATTGGCTCCGGGTTTATCCCCGGAATTGGATTCGTCCTGCTGAGCGGCCGACTTGTCCTTGTCGGCTTGTCGCTCTTCATCGGCAAATGGCAAATTGGCATCTTCTTCGAAGCGCTTCTTGCGCTTCGGAGAGAAGGCCCACCAGCAGATAGCCAGAAAAGCCACAGAGCCCAGAACCAGACCGATTTCCCGCAAAGTTTCAATAGTCACGAGTTTCCTTCCTCGCTATTAGCGTTTTTGGGTAACCAGGGTACCCAGCTGTTGCAAGTAAGCGACCAGCGCGTCAATTTCCTTGACCTTGCCACCTTTGAAAGGCTCAGCGGCGTTGGCGATGTCGTCATCGGTGTAGGGCACACCGACGAAGCGCAGCGCTTCCATCTTACGTGCGGTGTATTCGCCAGTTACCACATTGTCGAACAACCAGGGGTAAGCGGGCATGATTGACTCAGGCACAACGCTGCGCGGGTTGTACAAGTGCGCGCGCTGCCATTCATCAGAGTAGCGTCCACCTACGCGCGCCAGGTCTGGACCGGTACGCTTGGAGCCCCACAGGAAGGGGTGCTCGTAAATGGATTCCTGAGCCATGGAGTAGTGGCCGTAACGCTCAACTTCCGCACGCAGAGGACGAATCATCTGAGTGTGGCAAACGTGGCAGCCTTCGCGAATGTAGATATCGCGACCTTCCAGCTCCATTGCTGTCAGCGGCTTCTGCCCCGGCAGCGGCGTGTAGTTATCCTTGGTAAAGAACTGCGGAACGATCTCAACCAGGGCGCCGAAACTGATGGCGATAATGGTGAAAAAGATCATCCAGCCGATGTTTTTTTCTACGAGGTCATGATTCTTCACGATCTAAACTCCTATGCCGCAGGCACTGCTCGAACGGTGTTATCGGCTTCGGCATCGTTTACCTTCTCGGTAATCGTGCGGTAAACGTTGTAAGCCATCAGCAGCATACCCACCAGGAACATGGCGCCGCCCAACCAGCGAACTACATAGCCCGGATGGCTGGCTACAACACTCTCTACGAAGCTGTAAGTCAGGGTGCCGTCGGCGTTAAATGCACGCCACATCAAACCCTGGGTAATACCGTTAACCCACATAGCGGCGATATACAGAACAGTACCTACAGTGGCCAGCCAGAAGTGCGCGTTGATCAGCTTGGAGCTGTACATTTCGCGGCGTTTCCACAGAACCGGAACCAGGTGATACAGAGCACCGATAGAGATCATGGCAACCCAGCCCAAAGCGCCGGAGTGTACGTGTCCAACGGTCCAGTCAGTGTTGTGAGACAGGGCGTTTACAGTCTTGATGGACATCATCGGACCTTCGAAGGTAGACATACCGTAGAAGGACAGGGATACCACCAGGAAGCGCAGGGTCGGGTCGGTGCGCAGCTTATGCCATGCGCCGGACAGGGTCATGATGCCGTTGATCATACCGCCCCAGGAAGGTGCCAGCAGAATCAGGGACATAACCATCGCCAGGCTCTGAGCCCAGTCGGGCAGCGCTGAGTAGTGCAAGTGGTGACCACCAGCCCATACGTACAGGGAGATCAGTGCCCAGAAGTGAACGATAGACAGCTGGTAAGAATAAACCGGACGACCAGCTTGCTTAGGTACGAAGTAGTACATGATGCCGAGGAAGGCAGCAGTCAGGAAGAACCCTACTGCGTTGTGGCCATACCACCACTGGATCATTGCGTCCTTAGTGCCCGAATAGATAGAGTAGGACTTGAACGGGCCAACAGGAATCTCCAGGTTATTAACGATATGGAGAACAGCAATAGTTACGATGTAAGCACCGAAGAACCAGTTCGCCACGTAGATGTGAGAAGTCTTACGCTTCATGATGGTGCCGAAGAACACCAGCGCGTAAGCAACCCAAACCAGGGCAATCAGGATATCGATAGGCCACTCGAGCTCAGCGTATTCCTTGGTGGAAGTGAAGCCCATCGGCAGAGTAATTGCCGCGGCGACGATAACGGCCTGCCATCCCCAGAAGGTGAAGGGGATCAGCCAGCCACCCCAAAGGCGGACCTGACAGGTACGCTGTACCACATAGTAAGAAGTGGCAAAGAGAACACTACCACCAAAGGCGAAAATTACCGCATTGGTGTGCAGGGGCCTCAAGCGCCCAAAGTGCGAGAAGGGCTGCCAAAAGTCGTTGAGTTCAGGCCAGGCTAGCTGGGCTGCGATCAATACGCCCATGCCCATACCAAAAATGCCCCAGACCACGGACATGATGGTGAACTGGCGCACGATATTGTAGTCATAGTCCGGCACAGGGCCGGTCTTTGCCACCGTTGTCGTCATGTTTTTACTTCCGTTGCTTTTAAGATTCGGTTCCACTGTGCGGGACTGGCCCACCACAGAAGGTGTGTAACCACAATGTGTGAGGCACTGTGGTTACTATTGGCCGGATAAGGATTTAAGCGCATCCTTGCCCGGTGATTGCTGATCTAAATCAACTAAATCAATTTTCTTCCTTTACCTGCGGCAATGCGCAGACGCAGGGCGTTGAGCTTGATAAAGCCCTCCGCGTCCTTCTGGTCGTAAGCGCCAGCATCGTCTTCGAAGGTCGCGATACGCTCATCGAAGAGGCTGTCCGCAGAGCGACGGCCCACAGCACTCACGCTGCCTTTGTACAGTTTCAGGCGAACTTCGCCGTTAACCACATCCTGGGACTCATCGATCGCAGCCTGCAGCATGCTGCGCTCCGGGGACCACCAGTAACCGTTGTAAACCAGCTCGGCGTAGCGCGGCATCAGGGAATCCTTCATGTGCGCAACTTCGCGATCCAGGGTAATGGACTCAATGGCGCGGTGCGCCTTCATCAAAATGGTGCCGCCCGGTGTTTCGTAGCAGCCGCGGGACTTCATTCCCACGTAGCGGTTTTCCACGATATCCAGACGACCGATACCGTTGGCTCCGCCCAACTTATTCAGCTTCTCAAGCAAAGTAGCAGGGCTTAAGCGCTCACCGTCGATAGAAACGGGATCGCCCTTCTCAAAACCCAAAGTAATGTAGGTGGGTTCTTCCGGAGCCGCCTCGGGGCTCACACTCCAGCGCCACATATCCTCTTCGGCTTCCGCCCAGGGATCTTCGAGGTTGCCGCCCTCGTAAGAGATGTGCAGCAGGTTGGCATCCATGGAGTAAGGGGATTTCTTCTTGCTGGAAGAGAAGTCCACCGGAATATTGTGCTGCTCGCAGTACTGCATCAGCTTTTCGCGGGAGTTCAGGTCCCACTCGCGCCAGGGAGCGATTACCTGGATGCCCGGCTTCAGCGCGTAAGCGCCCAGTTCGAAGCGCACCTGGTCATTACCTTTACCGGTAGCACCGTGGGAAATGGCATCGGCGCCAGTCTCGTTGGCAATCTCAATCAGGCGCTTGGCGATCAGCGGGCGCGCAATAGAGGTACCCAGCAGGTACTCCCCTTCATAAATCGCATTGGCGCGGAACATCGGGAAAACGAAATCGCGCACATATTCTTCGCGCAGATCGTCGATATAAATCTCTTTAACCCCGAGGGCCTCGGCCTTGGCACGGGCCGGTTCCACCTCTTCACCCTGGCCGATATCAGCGGTGAAAGTCACCACTTCACAACCGTAAGTCTCCTGCAACCATCGCACGATTACTGACGTATCCAATCCACCGGAGTATGCCAGTACCACCTTTTCGATTTTGCTCATTGCTGTCCTCTGCTGCCGGAAATACGCCGCCGCGACAAAAACGCGGAGACGGGGAATGCCACTACGCGAAACTAGTGTCGGTCTGGGGGAGTTATTCTTGGAGATATGCCCAGGATCGGTAAATTGCGGGCACAACAATACCCACACTCTTTGTCGGGGCGCGATTGTAGCGCCTAAGCTCGCGATCGACTAGCGCCAAGGCGCGAGTAAGCACAATTGATTGATTTTTAACCTTTTCGTGCATCGCAATTTTGTACAGCTTCGGGTAGCATTCGCGCCGCACAACGACTCACTACGCTAAGAAGCTTTACGGAGTACCATGACGGAGCAAATTACCCTTCGCGCCCCCGACGACTGGCACATTCACCTGCGCGACGGCGCCGCTCTCGGGCGCACCGTGCCCGATGCCGCAAAACAATTCCGCCGCGTGATTGTAATGCCCAACCTGGTACCCCCTGTGACCGATGCCGAAAGTGCAGTGGCATATAAGGAACGTATCAACGCCAATGTTCCCGCCGACACCCCTTTCGAACCCTTGATGGTGATCTACCTCACTGACAAGACCGACGCCGCCGTTATTCGCAAGGCCCATGAAGCCGGCGTTATCGCCGCCAAACTGTACCCAGCGGGCGCGACCACCAACTCAGATTCCGGCGTTACCGATATCGCCAACATCTACCCGGCCCTGGAAGAAATGCAGGCCTGCGGTATGAAGCTGCTGGTACACGGTGAAGTGACCACCAGCGATATCGATATCTTCGACCGCGAGCAGGCTTTTATCGAGAAAACCCTGTCCCGCCTGGTAGATGATTTCCCCACGCTGAAAGTGGTGTTTGAACATATCACCACCGCCCAAGCAGTAGAGTTTGTACAAGGCGCCCGCGAAGGCGTTGCCGCAACCATCACCGCGCACCACCTGCTGTACAACCGCAACCATATGCTGGTTGGTGGTATCCAACCGCATTTTTACTGCCTGCCAATCCTCAAGCGCGGCTACCATCAAAATGCACTGATCGAAGCGGCCACCAGCGGTAACCCGAAGTTTTTCCTCGGCACCGACTCAGCCCCCCACGCCCACCACAAAAAAGAACACTCCTGTGGTTGCGCCGGCTGCTATACCGCCTACTCCGCTATTGAGCTCTACGCAGAAGTATTCGAGCGCGCGGGCAAACTGGACAAGCTGGAAGGCTTTGCCAGTGAGTTCGGTCCCGACTTCTACGAGCTGCCGCGCAACGAGGGCACCATCACCCTGGTCAAGAGCCCCTGGACCCTGCCAGAAAAACTGGATATGGGTGGTGAAAATCTGATTCCCCTCGCAGCCGGTGAAACCTTAAACTGGCAACTTGCGTAATCGGCGAGTGCCCTGATTACAGCGCCTGCGGGAGAACACTCCCGGCAGGCGCCGCAATTCGAATACAATACCCTGCCCCACCAGCGCCAAATGCTGCTGGCCTGAAGACAAGATTTACAAGGAACCACCGTGACACCCGCCGAAGAACCCACAGGACCAAAAAGCCCTCTCGCCCAGCGATTCCGAGGCTTTCTGCCCGTGGTCATCGACCTTGAAACCGGCGGCTTTAACGCCCGCACCGATGCACTGCTGGAAATTTCTGCGGTTATCCTCGACATGGATGACTCCGGCAACCTCTTCCCGCTGGAGACCCACAGTTTCCACCTGGAGCCTTTTGAGGGCGCCAACGTTGAGCAATCCGCTCTCGACTTTATTGGCATCGACCTGGAATCCCCGGACCGCGACGCCTGGCCGGAAGAAATCGCCATCCCCGAGCTGTTCCGCAAGATTCGCAGCGCCGTGAAAAAGCACAGCTGCACCCGCGCCATCGTGGTTGCCCACAATGCCCACTTCGACCTGGGCTTCGTCAATGCAGCTGTTGAACGCACCGGCATCAAGCGCAACCCATTCCACCCGTTCTCCTGCTTCGATACCGCCAGTCTCGCCGGCCTCGCCTACGGCCAGACCGTATTGGCAAAAGCTTGCCAGGTTGCCGGAATCGAGTTTGATAACAACTGCGCCCACTCCGCCGAGTACGACGCAGAAAAAACCGCAACCCTGTTTTGCGGCATCGTGAACAAGTGGAAAGAGATGGGCGGTTGGCCGCTGGAAACCGAAGAAACCACAGAAGAAGCCGAATAACGCACTACCTTCCGGGCTGCCTCAAAGCGGCCCGATTTATCCAAAAACGACAAAATTATTCGAAAGCTGTCGACAAAACACCCGCTATGTGCAGACTCTGGCCACTTGGGTGATTTTTTGTGCAAGCCGTGCTAATATGGCCCGCTTACACATAAAAACCGGATAGCGCCGTGGCCAAGAAACCTTCCTCTTCCTCCAATCGCAAACAAGCCGCTCCCCTCGAGACCAGCGAAAGTATCGAGGAGCAGGTAAAGGCGTTCCTCGCCGGTGGCGGTGAGATCGAGCAGGTGCCCAAAGGGGTGAGCGGCCAGACCAATACTTCCGGCCCCAAGCACATCACCCTCGGCAAAAAGCCCAGAGCCTAAACTCCGCGCAATAAAAAACCCCGACGGCGCTCCGCTGATCTGCAGCAAAGCGCGGCCGGGGCCGCTCGAATATGGCCGCGTCAACGCAGCCACTTCTCATTCACATCAGGGCATTTCTTCCAGTTCCGCACCCTCTTTCACCGGCGGCATCAGATCTTCTTTGTTGATATTCAAAGCCATCAGCACGTTGGCAGCTACGTAAACAGAGGAGTAAGTACCCACAACCACACCCACGATCAAGGCCAGGGAGAAGTTGTGGATCAATTCGCCACCGAAGAACTGCAGCGCCCACAGCACCAGCAAGGTGGTGAAGGACGTCATAAAGGTACGGCCCAAGGTCTGGCTGATAGAAATATTGATAATTTCCTCAGACTCAGCCTTGCGCACCTTGCGGAAGTTCTCGCGGATGCGGTCCGATACCACAATGGTATCGTTCAGGGAGTAACCGATCACCGCCAACACGGCCGCCAGTACGGTTAAATCGAAGTCCAATCCCATCACCGCAAAGAAGCCCAGCACGATAATCACATCGTGGCCCAGAGCCGCTACAGCGCCGAAAGAGAACTTGTACTGGAAGCGCAGGGCAACGTAGATCATCACCATAAACAGGGCCAGCATCATGCCCAGGCCGCCGTCGTCGCGCAGCTCGGCACCTACCTGCGGGCCCACCATCTCGACACGACGCAGCTCAACATCACCCTCACTGCCCTCTCTCAGGAGAGCCACAACCTTGTCACCGATCGGTGTCGTTGTTTCCTGATCGGTAGCGCTGATCTGGATTTCCTCCTCGGTCACCACAGGGGGCAACTTGATCAGCAGGTCCTTTTCAGAACCAAAATTCACTACCGTGGCACCGTCGTAACCCGCTGCTTCCAGCTGATCGCGCACGTCGCTAATAAAAGGCGTTACCTCATAGCCCACTTCAACCTGGGTACCACCGGTAAAGTCCAGGCCGAACTTCAGGCCGTTCATTGCCAGTGCGGCGATGGAGGAAAGTACCAGCACCACCGAGACAATCCCGGCGATCTTGCGCCAGCGCATAAAGTCGTAGACGCGCTTGCCCATGTACTCGGTAATTTTGCCATTATCCACTTTGGTCTCACTCATGACCGTCTCCCTTAAATCCTGAGCTTCTGCACACGGCGACCGCCGTAGAACAAGTTAACAATTGCTCGCGTACCCATGATGGCACTGAACATGGAGGTGAGAATACCGATAGACAGGGTTACCGCGAAGCCCTGTACCGGGCCGGAGCCGATGGCATACAGGATCACCGCCACAATCAGGGTGGTGATGTTCGCATCCACAATGGTGCTGTAAGCATTGTCAAAACCGGCACTAATCGCTGTCTGGGGAGGCATCCCATTCCTGAGCTCCTCCCGTATTCGCGAGAAGATAAGCACGTTGGCATCCACCGCCATACCCACGGTCAATACGATACCGGCGATACCAGGCAGCGTGAGGGTTGCACCCAACAGCGACATCACCGCCACCAGCAGGATCATATTCACCGCCAGGGCCAGGTTCGCGGCCAAGCCAAATACGCGGTAGGAAATCAGCATACAGATAATCACGGCCAGCAGACCGATCTGTACGGATTGCACACCCACCTTGATGTTATCGGCACCCAAAGATGGGCCGATCACACGCTCTTCCACAAAGTACATGGGCGCAGCCAGGGCGCCAGCACGCAGCAGCAGGGCCAGTTCCTGAGCTTCAGCCGGGCTGTCCAGACCGGTGGTGCGGAACTGCTTGCCCAAGGCACTCTGTACCGTGGCCAGATTAATAATCTTCTTCTCTTCGGTGCGCTTCTGCACGGTAACTTCGTTACCGTTTTCGTCGATCTCGGTTACCGGCTCAAAGCGAGTCTCGATAAACAGGGTACCCATACGGCGACCGACATTTTTCCAGGTAGCGCGGTGCATCATCTCGCCGCCACGGGCGTCGAGGGTGATATTTACCTGCGGGAAACCGCTCTCGTCGTAACCGACGCGGGCATTGGTAACGCTGTCACCCTTGATAATGATCTGGCGCTCCAACCAGGCACCACCATACATCTGCGCCTGGCGATCATCGCGGTACTCGAAGTATTCCTTGTTGGAAACCAGCTCATCCGGGCGAGCTTCCATACGGTATTCGAGGTTGGCAGTTTTACCGATAATACGCTTGGCCTCTGCAGTGTCCTGTACACCGGGCAGCTCCACAACGATACGGTTGCGGCCCTGGCGCTGTACGATCGGCTCAGCAACACCCAGCTCGTTCACCCGGTTGCGCAGGGTGGTGAGGTTCTGGGTTACGGCGTAATCTTCCAGCTGCTTGATTTCCTGATCGGTCAGGGTTGCGCGGATCTCCAGGTTTTCACCGCTGCCGGACTCGCGCAGTTGGAGCTGCGGGAATTCCTTCCGCAGAGTGGACATCGCCCGGCTGCGCAGCTCATCGTTGCGGAAGCGGGCAATAATCTCGCGATCATCCACCAGCTCCACATTGCGGTAACGAGCCTTGGCTTCCCGCAGTTTGCTTTTCACTTCCTGCTCGTAGCTTTCCATGTTGTTCTTGACGATGGTGTTGGTGTCGACTTCCATCAGGAAGTGCACACCACCAGCCAAGTCCAGACCGAGCTTCATCGGGCTAGCGCCGATATCTTTCATCCACTGGGGCGTGGTGGAAGCCAGGTTCAGGGCGACAACATAGTTGGTGGTACCAAGCGCTTTTTGAATCGCCTCTTTAGCCGGCAACTGCTCCTCCATGGAGTTCAAGCGGATCAGTACTGACTTGTCCCCAACTTCGCCGCCGAAGTGAGCAATTCCCGCTTCATCCAGGGCTTTTTGTGCATTCGCAAGGACATCGGGGCCGATGGTGAGTGCACTGGATTGCCCGGAAATCTGCACGGCAGGGTCCGGCTTGTAGAGATTGGGCGCGGCGTACATCAGGCCAAAGGCCACAACCGCGAGAATCAGAAAGTACTTCCAGATCGGGTAGCGATTCATGCTGTTCTCATTGTTCTAGTGTGACCCCGAGGGCCGGTAAATCTTGGCAATCTGCCTAAGCAATTTGCCTGGATATGCGGGCAGTATACGCAGAATGCAAGGTACACCGCCCCCAATAAAAGTGGGGGCTGATTATACGGGGATCGTGGGAACGGACAAATTACAGGGGTGCCGCAATGAGACGGGCAGCACCCCAGGCAGGGTAAAAGCGACGCCTGATCAGGCCTCCAGCGCTGGAACCTCGCGCCCCAGACCACGGTAGAACTCGGCGACATAAGCCTCCAATTCATTGGCGGCAATGGCATCGCGCAGCTTTTGCATCAAGCGCTGGTAGTGGCGCAAATTGTGAATCGTATTTAGCTGCGCACCGAGAATTTCACCGCAGCGATCCAGGTGGTGCAGGTAAGCGCGGGAGAAATTCTCACAGGTGTAACAATCGCACTCTTCCTCCAAGGGACCCGTATCGTGACGGTGCCTGGCGTTGCGGATTTTCACCACACCTTCGAAGGTAAACAGGTGGCCGTTGCGCGCATTGCGAGTGGGCATGACGCAGTCGAACATATCCACACCGCGGCGCACCGCCTCGACAATATCCTCCGGCTTGCCCACGCCCATCAGGTAGCGCGGCTTATCTTCCGGCATCTTGTGAGCCAGGTGATCCAGCACCTTGATCATCTCATCTTTCGGCTCCCCCACAGACAGGCCGCCAATGGCATAGCCATCGAAACCAATCTCAGTCAGGCCGCGCAGTGACACATCGCGCAACTCCGGGAACATACCGCCCTGCACAATTCCGAACAGCGCCGACGGGCTATCGCCATGAGCTTTCTTGGAGCGCTCCGCCCAACGCAGGGACAACTCCATAGATTTGCGCGCTTCGTCAGTGGTGGCCGGATAAGGGGTGCACTCATCGAAGATCATGACGATATCGGAACCCAGGTCCCGCTGAACGCGCATGGACTCCTCTGGGTCCAGGAATACCGGGCTGCCATCGATAGGCGAGCGGAAAGAAACCCCCTCTTCCGTAATCTTGCGCAGTTCACCCAGGCTAAACACCTGGAAACCGCCGGAGTCGGTGAGGATCGGGCCGGACCACTGGGTAAAATCGTGCAGATCACCGTGGGCTTTAACCACTTCGGTGCCCGGGCGCAGCATCAGGTGGAAGGTATTGCCCAGAATAATCTGTGCACCGATCCCTTCGATATCCCTCGGCAACATGCCTTTCACGGTGCCGTAAGTGCCCACCGGCATAAACGCCGGGGTTTCCACCACACCGCGAGGGAAACGCAAGCGGCCGCGACGGGCCTTGCCATCAGTGGTATCCACTTCAAACTGCATAAAACATTCGCGGCTCACTGGGTATCTCCTTTCGCTGGTGCTACTTCTTCTTTTTTGGCATTGGGATCGCGGGTAATAAACATGGCATCGCCGTAACTAAAGAAGCGATAGCGCTCCTCAACTGCGGCCTTATAAGCGGTCATCGTATGCTGGTACCCCGCGAAGGCACTCACCAGCATCAATAAGGTGGACTCCGGCAGGTGGAAGTTGGTGATCAACTTATCCACAACCTGGAATTCATAACCGGGATAAATAAAGATATCTGTCTCCCCCACCGTGGCCTGTAACTGGCCACTGCGCGCCGCACTTTCCAGCGCGCGCACACTGGTGGTACCCACCGCAATCACGCTGCCATTGCGAGCGCGGCAAGCAGTTACCGCATCCACCACATCCTGGGAGACATCCAGCACTTCGCTGTGCATCTGGTGCTCATAAATATTGTCCACGCGCACCGGCTGGAAAGTACCCGCACCCACATGCAGGGTCACGAAGACAACCTCGACACCTTTATCCCGCAATGCACCGATCATTTCATCATCAAAGTGCAGCCCCGCCGTCGGTGCCGCCACAGCACCGGCATTGCGGCCGTATACGGTTTGGTAGCGCTCGCGATCGCTGGCATCGTCTTCACGATCAATATAAGGAGGTAGCGGCATATGGCCCAGGTGATCCAAAATCGCCAGCACACCCTCTTCTTTTGGGAAGGACAATTCAAACAGTGCGTCCTTGCGGCCGGTCACCTCTATACGGGTACCGTCCTCAAGAACAATGGTGGAACCGGGCTTAGGCGACTTACTGGAGCGCACGTGGGCCCAGATATCCGTCTCGTTGAGCACCCGCTCCACTAGGATTTCCAACTTACCGCCGGTCTCCTTCTGCGCGAACAAACGCGCCGGGATCACCCGGGTATCGTTAAAGACTATCAGGTCACCAGCTTGGACCTGATCGAGAATATCTGGGAACTGCCGATGTGCAATGGCCCCGCTGGGCCCATCCAGACACAAAAGACGGCTGCCACGGCGCTCCTCGGTGGGCGCGCGGGCGATCAGCTCATCGGGCAGATGAAAGTCAAAGTCCTGACGCTGCATGGAATCCTGGAAATCTAGAAACTATGGAGAGGTCGCGAAGGTTATAGGAAATTTTAGGAGCTGTTAACTGGGACGACAGAAAATGCGCTAAGTTATTGAAATCACTGGTTGACCCAAGCGAAAGCATTGCTATAATCACGCCCTCTTCGCACCGACCTCAAGGTCGAGCAGCGAAAGTGCCAGAGTGGTGAAATTGGTAGACACAGGGGATTCAAAATCCCCCGCCCTTAAAAGCGTGCCGGTTCGAGTCCGGCCTCTGGTACCATATCTCAAACCCGCGTCAGACCTAGCTTTCGCGGGTTTTTTAATTCTGATTTACCTTCCCTAAATTTTGAAGAATGGCGCTTAAAAGATCCAAAGTGTCCACATTGTGTCCACACAGGATTTTTTTGACTCTCCCCTGCCCACATGTGGACACCATCAATCTATTGCTTTCCTCCTGTGAAACTCCTCTTCATTTCTCTTCCAATCTCTTCAAAGTGTGAAATCCAAAGCATTCCCAAACCCCACACCAGCTCAGGCCCTGGCCGCTTATGCCATTTCATCAACTAAAAGAACGCCCAAAATCGGCAGGCGTGGGGAGGAGTGACCGAAAGCCCCTTTTAATGCGCAAATAATAGTCATCAAGATTTTAATTGAAGGTACACCGCTATTTATAAAGAGTTTTGGCCACCAACAGTCAACTAGTACGATCGTTCTGTAGTGGGTTAACTACGAACAGAAATGAAAAGCGCAAAGTCATTTTTTCTGAGGGTTTCCAAAGTGATATGAATGAATGAAAATATTAAAACCTACGGAAGCTTCTTGAATGAACCTTTACAAGTCTCTCTTTATTTGAATACGGATATTTTGAATGAAAGATTTTTTATTTGAATTTATTTCATCCAACTCAACGCTATTAGTAACCTGCCTCGGAATCTTAGCTGCATTATTTACAATATCAATAATGAGAAAGATTCATCAAAAAAACCTACGTGATAGATCCTATGATGAACTGAAATCAAGCAGCCTGTATCAAATTGAAGAAAATCTTAAAGACATCCAAAGAGTATTCGATAAGCCTATTAAATGTGAAAATGGCGATGGACTTGAAAGAACTCTTAGCCAATTGCTAATTGACCCTACCAGCCCTCGAAACGAAGAGGCCATTAAAGAAACGCTATCCAAACTGTCACCACTGTTTGCTGAGTTCTGCTCAAACCTAGATAAATACCATGACAACATAATGTCCAGTAAGGACTACTGCCCAATATTTCAAGAACACGGAAGGAAAGCCATAAAATATCTCAGGCTATTTGAGCAATCAAATTACGATGACATCCCTCTTCGTTTTGCTAAACTCCACCTTGAGAGTGCAGACATTACTTATTAAAAATCATAGGGGACTGGTTATGCGAATTCTTTGGAAGCTTTTATAGCTAGGACATGTTTGTCAGCCTCGACCAGCTGTCAAGACACAATGAAGAAATATGAAATCTATCCCGCAGCAGATACCCAAATGGAGATTGACGTTAACTGGCTAAAGATTATGGAAGCATGCAACCTCCATACGAGAACCCAAATCATCATCTGTGAATCCCCTAATCGCATTTGTAAAGTTTCTGTCGTCAACGCCAGCTAGCAAGACGAAATTGCACTCAACTCAATTGAGACTAAAATAGACTGATAGCCAAATATTTTTGGAATGACATGCGATATATTTAGGCAAGAAATTATCATACTACCGTAGCATTAAGTATGGGTAGAATTGCCACTATAGATCTGCAATTAATTGATACAAATAAAAGTAATAACTTAACCCTTACTGCAATACAAAAAATTAAAACTGTTTATTAAAATATTAAAGTCAGGTGGAAATGCTTCTCTCCAAAATAAAAGCCAAAATTAAATCCTTATTTGACCTAAAGCACTTAAAAGGCGCGAAGTGTGAAGCCCCGAAAGAGGAACAAACAGCTTCCAAGGAGGCTCAGACCCCAGAGTCAAAACCAAAAAAGGAAGTTACACTGTACGAATATAAGCCCTTTAAATATACTCTGTGGCTTGGGGGAGCATTACTATTAATCTTCCAAATAGCAATATGGATTTCACTTAAAGACTACGAAATTTGCCCTTCAAGCAAATGCTTAAACAACTACTTAATTTATCATCAACCAATAATCAAAGTCGCAACAGCTCTAATCGCCATTGCAACCATAATTGGATTAATATTTAGAACCAATCAAACAGCCTACCAAATGGAACATGAGCACAGGAAAACTATATTTAGCCATTATTTCGAACACAAAAAAATGTTTTTTGACGCTCTAAAAAATTTGGAAAAAGAACACGGGATAAGATTCAAAGAAAAAAATAGTCTATACAGCCTTTGGTTTACAAAAAATGCCATTGATAACTTTGACATATCTCTAATAGACTCTATAGGCCCATTGTATGTCGCAAATAGATTTGAAATCTTAAGGTATAACACTAGGAAGATATATAGAAATAGAATATTATCAGAAGAAGATCTGATGCTAACACAAAAAGAACTAACTATATTCCTCATAATTTTACGTATTGAATACGACAACCTACCAACACATGAACTGTATGAAAGCTTTGATAACTTTAAAAGAGTTACACGAGTGATTATCGATATAAGCAATACAATAATTTCACTTTCCGACAGTGATAAGACTGCAAGCCAATTTTCACGACCAATTTCCGATATTTTCTGCAAGGCAAACAGTTTTATTAAAGAAAAAAGAGCAAGGAGAAAAGATAGTATAAACCCACTTAGGGATTACCTTTACATATGTACATTCGGCGAGAAAAATGAAAATAATACCTACAAAGTATTAGGCATTAAAGATTACGGGATAAAGGTTCATCTTTGCCCATTCAAAGTACGAGATAAAGAACTTAATATAGAACTTAGACACCTATTCGAAGAAGAAGTGAAGAGAAATCGACCTGCAAACAGCAACAAACTAGAACCTTCCTTAACCTAAAATAAAAGTTGCCCTCTCCGACATCTCCTCTTAATTTATTGCGCATGAGAATGTCACGAGGGCAACAGTCATTAGCCACTCAACAAGTGTATTCTAGACATCGTTCTACCAATACCCCACCCCTCTCAATCGAATACTCAGTAAACTCACCCGTCACAATATCCAGAATTTGTAGCCAGGAATAAAACAGCGCTTTTTTAGATTTAGCAATTTTCTTTGCCAGTTCTTTTGCAGCCTCTTCAGTTGGCGCAGAGCCTCTAAAGCTCTTAGCTCCGCCATTCATCAAGTGAACCCGCTCCGCGAAAATGGCGTACCTGTTTACTCTATTATTCATAACTTCTCTCCTTTTAAGTGTATAACCAGCTTAAGCCCGCACCGCGCTAAGCTGAGATTTCAAAGTATCCGCACTGCTCTTGTGCCCATTAATTGCCGCCTCTTGGGTTGGCTTCTGGCCATTCCCTGGGTGCGAGTGCGTCGCCAGGGTGGCGGCCAGGGCAGACACTACGCCTATTAAATCCTCTAGCACTTTCAGTACGTTTAAAGATTCACTGCCTAACCAAACCTTGCCGCCGTCTTTTACTTTGATGGTTTGGCGAACCTTGGCCACTGATTCGCGAATGTTTCCGATTTGTTTCTTTATGTCGCGGCCCGCTGAAATATTAATATCACTGGCTGTTGTAATATTTAGATTATCCAGCGCGGATAAGTTCAGGCCGCCAGCAGATAAGAAACGTAAAGCTCCAGGGACTTCAATTATTTTTACGCCGGACACCTCTTCTACGGAGTGTTCCCGCACTTGCCGGTGTTCGCTATCGCAGCTCGCTTTGACTTCAGCAGACTTTGTAATTCTGCGTAACTAGTTCTCCCGTATATCACAGTGAGTTTCCCGGCTCCATTCTGCACTGGCGTCCACCATTTGCCGCAGTGATTTGCATTGCTGCCAAATTAAATCTTCACGGTCGAACGCTGGGAGTCCTACCCTGTGTGACAGCACCGTGCGAATAAATGGCTTATCCGCCATTGCCTGCATAGTGCAACGGTAACAGTATGAAAAATGGCAAGCGATCAAGTAACAAACCACTACCATCTCGTAACTTATATCGACAAAGAACTGATAAATAACTAGCCAAGCTATCAATATTTATGTTTACATCACTTAATTAGACTAGCATTTATAATTTAAACAAAAAATCTTATAGATGATAAAAAGGCATTCTTAATTTAGATTCTTATTTTTAAGTGAACATTTGCCTCTACAGGCCATTATATGAATAGCAAGAATAAAATCACTTCCGGTGGCTGCTTGTGTGGAGCTGTGCGATATGAGGTTAAAGGGCCACTACGCAACGTAGTTAACTGTCATTGTAGTATGTGTCAAAAACTACATGGAAGTTTCGGCCCGCATACCAAAGCTCGCAAGGTCAACATTAAAATAACAAAAGATGACGGGCTGGCGTGGTATAAAACATCAGAAGTAGCCCGCAGAGGCTTCTGCCAGCAATGTGGTTCAAGCCTATTCTGGGAACCATTTAATCTCGATGCAACTGGAATTATTGCAGGATCACTAGATGGCCCAACCGGGTTGAAAACTATGGGGCATATTTTCACTGGCGAAAAATCTGATTTTTACGAAATTGATGACGAACACCCTCAATTCAAGGAGTCATCTGATGGGCAACTAGTCAACGACTACAAGTAGGTTATTATTATTTGAAAGAGAGAAACAGGGGGGGGCAATGCTTCTTCCACGCAGTACTCAAATCTAATCAGAGGCCACTCCCTATTACCACTGCGGCACCCGCTGTGTGCTATGAGAGTTTTTATGTAACAGAGATTTACACTATTAGAAACACTGTGTAAATCTCCCTAGTCAGACTTACTAGTTTTTAGTTAAGCCCCGCCCCGGCAGGAGCCAGCCTTAATAATCTTCACAAAACTTTTATTCTTTTATCAAAAAATCACCATATCCTCTAGCATACTCAAGGGAAAGTATCATTCCAAATTTAGCACAACCTCCATTATTCTTTGGTGCATTTAGCTCCGCTTTCATATTTGAAAAGATCTTCCGTAATTTTCCAGATATATTATCATCATCAACTTCTAGTAACACTATTTTTTCAATTTTACCCCAATGATTAATCACTACTGAAATCCTGAATTCCATATTAGGAAAAAATGATTTATTTAATTCAAGCTCAAGCAGTTTCGGCAGCTTTGCTGCCGCATAAGCAAAATATTCTTGCTCATTTATAGTTTTTTCACTGAGGTGAGCAAACCATTTAACTGGGCATTTTTTTCGCAAATGCTCATATTGCAACCTCTGGCTCTCAAGCCGACTCTCTAAAGCACGAAGAGTTCCCAGTGAATCTTGATTGGAATCTACTGCTAAAACACTAACGTTTACTACACATAACAATAAAGTGACAATAATTTTCCTAGACACCAACGGCCCTCTCAACCTCAACGAGGCACATATCAAATCAACCTTTGCCGAGCAAATCCAAACCTTGCTTAAAATACGTATAAAGACAATCACTTGTCCCCATAAAACCACCGCGCCCAACATCTATATTTTTTTCAGGCCAAATTAATTTCATCGGCAGCCCCCCAAATTTTACGGACTCAATATTATGAACAAGCCCCACTTGTGCATAAAATATGCCTTCTGATTTCAGGTAGATATAAAATTCAACTACCTCCCCACCAAATGCCGTTCCTTTATTGTTTGCCTTATGAAAGCAATTCGCAAATTCAGCATAGTATTTAGGCAACAACTCAAATTCCTGACCTCTCGCTAAAAATACTACACCTTCTATGCTTTCAGCATCTATTAGTTTTGTATTATCAAAAAATACTTGCCGGGATTGCTTTGTCGACCAAGAAAGATAAAAAATAAAAGCAGAGAAACATAAAAACAAAGCGATCCTAAAATCCTTGCCACCCATAAAAACCTCTAACGTGAAAGGCTTGAAGATCACAATAATAGACCTTAATAACCCCTAAAGCACTTACCAAAGGTATACTATACAGTACTATTAATATTCAGCAAAGCCGCAAACTTGGATTGAATAACAATTCTGGATATCCACAAAATCAATAATTTTAATCGCAGGCCATATTGATATCAGACAAATTGCTATAGATAGGCTACTAGATAGAAGATAACAAATGCCACTTCCATGCGGCTCTTAAAATTCACTAGAACCTCCTATCAAATCTACGGATGCCCAATTTTTTCAGGCCCATATATTATTTAATTCGTATACCTAGTGGGCACTTAAGGATCTAACTGAGATAAACCCACCTCTTCTAATATCCTTCAAATTAGAACCTCCGCCAAATACAACCAGTAGAATTCCAGCCCCAAGTATTGGCAAATGCCCTATCAATTCATGAACACCAAGAATAGACGCGGTCAAAATGAAGAAACTCAATACCGTAATAGTTGCCAACCGTGTTGACCACCCGAGCAAGATAACCAAACCAAAGCAGAATTCAGCCATTCCCGCAGAAAAAACGAAGGTCAAATCGGAGAAAGAGTGCCACCCCAGATTAGACATGAAGTTCCAATGATAGTGCTGCAGAAATTCAAGACCCAAGTGAGGATTGAGCCACTTATTGTGAACTGCCAGAGTCATAAGCTGAAGGCCTAGCCCACAACGTAAAGCAAGCAATCCAAGACCTGGCTTTTGATACAATATAAATGCTAGTGAAAGCCCTAAAAATTCAAAGCCATAGTCAATCCAGATTGAGAATGGGTAAGTAGCCATTATTGAGAGCAAAAGCGCGAAGATTAGATATCCGGAGCTTCTTAGGCTGACATCTAAAATTAACACAATACCAATTACCAGCTGAAACTCATTAACAAGACTTTGCGTGGCAGAGAATTCCAGGTTTGGGGCCAGTAATACACCCGAAAAATAATTAAAAACAAAGGTCAACCCAATCAAGGCAGACGTGATATGCCAAATTTTGTGGCGGCCAATGTCGGACCAGAGGTTGGGAAATTTATTAGATACTCTGTGAACAGCTACTGTTTCAAGCGACTGTAAGGATCTATTCACCATACAGTATAGAAAGCCCCCCAAAAGAACTAACGCATATATCCAATTCCACTCAAACTCAACTGCATTACCATCGTTTTGTACAAACCAGCGTACATGAGACCACGCAGGAGGCGAAGCAAAGTAGCTCATAAAAGCTATAACCAGTAGAAAGCTGTAAGACTTCCTCCGTGTAAACATAATTATTACCTCAATGAATACTGCTTTTAGCCTACAAAAACCTATGCAGGCAGATCTTGCACCTGATCATATATAGTTCACGTATTTAGAGTAAATAAGGTAGCGTTCACATTGCTAGGTACTTAACAAATGTGAAAAAAATAGCATTCTGAGGGGATTCTTTGTCAACCAAAAAATTTCTTAGGATAACTTCACAGAAAATAAAATTATCGACCTTTGGTGGAACTACTTAGTTAATCTTAACTGAGTTTCATACTTCAAGAGAATCTAGTTGCTGTTCAAATTTCTACTGGATGTAAAATAAGATACTGATTATTTATCTTGATTTCGGATAATAAGTGCAGTTGGTAAGGGAGTACTCAACTGGTAGAGTCGGCGCCTTTACCAGCTAAGAGTCACGACACAACACTTGTTTGCTAGGGTACCACCCATGGCAAGCACATAAGCTTACTAAGCTTTTCTAACTATGATTGAACGCAAGTGGCACCTACTTTTATTATTACATTGATAGAAAAACGTTCAACCTTGCTGGCTGAAGTGCCTATTAGTTAGGCAAGGAGCTTCAAAGATTAAATCACAACAATTATCTTCGACAAACGTCTTGAATTGAGTTTACAGCATAAAAAGATTGCAGTTATTACTTGAAATCAAGGCATACACAAAAGTCGAGACTGTATGTTATCCACATCAATGAAATATAAACCTAAAGATAACCACATAAGCAGGCAATCGCTCTAGCCCAATTAGATGATTTAGATTACCATACTTATGTGCATACCTTTTAATCCGAGGTAATCACGTTTTGTATTCAAAGAGAAATATATATGAACTGGAAAATATTCTCAATTGCAGGATGGGTATCTTGTCTAGGCTTAGCCACCATTATCTACTTTAAAGACCCAGCTATTACAGCCAAGGAGGAATTTAAAGTTAATGCTCAACCAACCAAACTAGAAGGGCTTTCACCAAAGTCCATTAAGGCTGATAAGACCTACAATACAGGAAGCATTGCTGCCGAGGATGCCATAGAAATAGCAGTAAATGACCTTCAACTAGAGCCCGTTGCAGCCAAAGAAGTTATACATAAAAACATTTCTACATTTGAATCTACAGAGATCTTTGACCGAGTTAGGGAACAAATGTCTAACGAAGCACTATTTAGCTTAGACAATATTGAAAGTTTCGAATGTAACAAAGGCGAATGCAATTTTGTAACAAACTTTACTTCGGATGAATTGAACCTTACCTTTCATAGAGCAGAACACATACAAAATCTTGCCAGAGCATCTGCCAAAGAGGTTTTAGGACCTGAATACAGTCCATTTATAAGCATAGATAATATAGAAACAGCCGGCGATGGCAATACTCGAGTGGAGTATCGACTATTTGCCCATCGCTTAGTGGACCAAGATCATGTTCAGAATGTTTTGGATGCTCTTGAAGCCGCTCAAAAGCTAGAGGCAGCTAACCCTCAATAGTATACCCTTCGAATGGATAAGAAATCATAAGGCGACTTATATAAAGTATCATTGGCCACCACAGAAAGTTACAACCCCTAAGACACTCTACAGCCACAAAAGTACTAGATCAAAGACGGAGGTATTTATACTCAAAATACCGATTTTTAACATTTAAAATTTTTTAAATTAATTCAGCACCAGCTTAAAAAGCTCACCAATTACCACTGCGAAAAAGAAAGTTAAAAAGGGTGATCTCGCTATCCTCCAACCTTGACTGGATCAAGATTTAATTTCTTTATTCTTATGCTATCCAGTATTTTCTCTACCATATTTCTGTCTGCTTCAATTTCCCTATTGCTACGTTCCTCTATAACAATGAAAGACCGGTCTCTTGCATGAATAAGATACAAGGTAGTTCTCACAGTATTAACCTTATAAAAACCATCAGTTTTATAAATATTGATAATACCTGGAACCATCCTACCATCTATAGGGGTAATGGTTTTGCGCGTTTCCTTTTCAAGCACTTCTATTCTGCTGTATTCTTCTAGCATAACCCTACTAATATTTTCGGCTAGATCTGGCAGTGGCAATTCAACTGGATATGGTGTTACAGTAATAAATACTGACGTACGGTTTGGACCATCAACAAAGATCTCCTTGAATCCATCTTTATCTACCTCATAACTTACACTGAAGCTGTCAGGATAAAATAAAAATAGATGTTCGTCTTCGTACTTCTTTAACTTATCGGCAAGGGAATGGGCGCTAAACGCTAGCAACAACACTAGCACTAGAAGATTTCTAAACATTAAGTTTTACTGAAATGGTTTGTAGTTGATAGTGCTAAATAATATATGAATTTTGCACTTTAAGTTGTGAACTTTAGATGCCTGATGTCATCTTATGAAAAGTTATATAAACAATGTCGCCAAATGGTAACTTGACTGGGATTGGTATGGGATACCGGAAAGTTGGCTATTAATACCACCTCATAAGCACTATCAAGCAATCATCTTCATATCGACAAGAGTGAAGTGCTGAACCAATTCAATACATTTGGAAAGACACAGGAGCCTCTAAAACTAGCCCAGCATTTCTTTAAGTGGAAATAAGAGTTTCGATATTCAATTATTCAAGAGACTCTTCAAATTCCTTTTTGCTCTCTAATTCGTAATAAAGAACATCACTCCAATACAAACCCATCGGAGGCTCACTCTCAACGTTGTCAAATTTATCATTGAACTGGAGCCCATAAAATGGACTTAAAGCAGATTCTGAATTGTTTTCTGCCGCACTCTTTACAATATCAGCCGAGACCTCTGGGTCTTCAGGAAGTGCATCAATAGCTGCTCCAGCTTCACAGCAAGCGATAATTTCGGATTCAACGTAGCCACGCAGAACTGACTCTTCAGAGTCATCCATACAGTCCAGCTCGATAGTCTCAAGCAGTAGATACCTATCTTTATGCTCTTGAAGGAATTCTAACGTTTCATTTAGCATTGAATCCGGCAGATCCGTAATGTCTTTGCTAATAACTCGCAGAACTTCAACAAATTTCTTTAACCGCGCAAATCCTGCCTCAAAGTCACTACTAATAGCATAAAGTTGAGTTTTATCATCAGGTGAATCGTCCTCAAAGCCATCTGAGACCAATGACGCGCACAGATTGGGATTCCCGGACATTAGTACACGGTAGGTGAAGGGAATACTATATGGCCATTCAGATAAGCCTGAGATAGTCTCGGGGCGGTCTGAATAGGATTTAGGTTGATTACTAAGGCTATAAAGATAAGAACGATTTGCCATTTTGAGGCTCCCTATAAATACTGCCAACGGCACGACCTTATCGTTGTCATGCCTTTTTTGATTAAGAAAAATATTAGATGGAAACTTTCTGGGCCAAGAAAGTCGAGTGTAAAGTTAACTTTGTGTGCCAACCATCCAGTTAGTTGTTAATAACAATCGATTTGTTCGCAAAATTAAGTAGATAGATAAGTTAGGTACTGACCGCCAGAGTTCTATTTATGTTAGAACTAGACTCTACCACTACTGAGCCTGATTATGTACAAAGGGGCTTTATTTTAATGATATTTTTCAGAAATTGATTTTAATCAATTTCAGCTTGGAGTTTTTCTAACGGTGCTGTAGCCAGAGCTATTCAACTTTACCCCTGCAAATAGCTCTGGTCACTCGGGAGATTATCAAACCACAACCTGCCTTAACCTGAACTTTAAATTACTCACACTATACATGTAACTGTTACTTACTTTTCCTACCCTCTGTCTTCGTTCATTAAGTCTATCTTAGTTACCAGGCTCCTATTATTCTGGGCACTCCCTTTCTTCCAATACCCCACCCCTCTTGATTGAGTATTCTGTATAACTACCAGTCATTATATCGAGAATTTGTAGCCAGGAATAAAACAGCGCTTTTTCAGATTTAGCAATTTCTTCTGCCAGTTCCTTTGCGGCTTCTTCTGTGGGTGCAGAATCCCTAAAGCTTTTTGCACCTCCATTCATTAAATGAATCCGCTCTGCAAAAATTGCGAACCGATTGATTTTTCTTCCCATAATTTTCTCCTTATCCATAAAACAGCTTAAGCCCTTATACTCCTAAGCTGATACTTCCATCCAATTTATACTTCGCTCAACTCCTCGCATTTGCGCCAGGGTCAGTTCTAACTCCTCGCGTAGATTCATCTTCACCGATACCGAAAAGCTGCGCACGTATTTTGTATAGTTAAGGATACAGATAGCGTACATTGCCCGGTTGTTATAACCCGATCGGTAACGGCAGATCCGGATCGGCTCCCCGTCAATAGTGATATTTCTGGCTCCCATTGCTACCTCTACTCAAGATACTGTACATGCATACAGTATACGGTAAGAGGTTCAGGAACTGTCAAGTCACTATTGCCGCCAGTCCAGAGCCCACTCCGCCCATATCGCCCTTCTGCACGCGAAATTACCAGTGTTATCAAGGAGTTTGGTACGAGGGTAATCACCGTTTACGCCATAGCCGCAGATATACACTTCCTGTGTATTGGCAACCCAGTCGTATAAAGTGCTGGGACAAGCCATAGACTGTATAAGAAACGATCAGTGATCTATTTTTTGATTAAAAAATGATTAACAAAGCTTAAGGTGAGGGAACACCGGTGAGTAGTACATAGGCTACACCGCTCAACTCAATGCAAGGGAGAAGCAGAGGGGTTGTCGTAGAACAATGTGTATCCTGCTAGCTAGCAGGAGTATTTTGAGGAAAGCTGTGGTAGTCAGCCCTTAGGAGGGTTTTGCGGTACTTCTAAGCTCTCGATGCTTTTAGCCAGCCAGTCTTCATACCAGTTAAGATAGCTACTAGACCAAGGCTGTGGCTCCCGGTAACTCTGAGTAACCCATACTTCCCCACGATGAACACCGTTAATAACTAACATAAATTCAATACCACAGCCTATTTCTGCAATATCAATGGTGCCTTCTGACATCGGATATTCATCTTCATCATCCTGGTAGTAGTGCGGAAGACCCTCTACGTTAGCACCATAAGAATCCGCAGCCCCAAAACCAATCTCAAGAAGAAAGGCTCGAAACTCCTGCGGTAAAGAAATGTTGTACTGTTTCTCGATACCGTTAACTTCTTCCTCCGAAAACCGACGGAAGTTATATTTCCAGCGCTCTGCACCAAAGAGAGAACAATCCTTATCCAAACCACTCAGCTGTTTAAGTTGTTGTTTGATGCCCAGAAGTCGGCTTTCTATATCTTGCGTACTCATACCGTCTATATTTTAAATATTGATAAGTTTCAATTCTGTCTAGATTATAACTTTTAACTCAACAGCTGAAGTACCCACTCCACATCCTGCTGCACTGTAACCTAACGAAGAGTGAGATTACTTCACTTTGTGCCATTTCGTTAATCTAAATTCGCAGCCATAATTACTGCAATAAGAGCCCCACAAATAAAATAGAAAAATAAAAACCACCCTTGAACTAAGACACCTACGTGTATACAAAAATTAAAAGCAACATTTATGATTTAGACTATTGATTTAAGTCGTTTTGATCAATTCAATCTCGACCAACTATGACCCAACAATATCAAACTCCAACAGCAGCTAACATATTTTAAAATTGCAAATACAGCTAAAAAGATAGGCGCTGAAATGATCTTATTGGAATTTATTCAGATTGTTTTCAGCAACAAAACTGCGTAAGGTAAGTGAATATTTCTCGATATTTTGATCACTGCCGAGCAGCGTTATTTGTGAGTAAGTCGAATTCAAAATATTGCAGAACTTTATAAATAGCCTATTCCCTCAAAGGAGAACGGTAGCGTGACATAAAAGTAAGTAAAAGTCGCTGACCCAAGGTGCTACCAACACCAGGGGCCAGCTAACCAAATTGATACACTCACTATCAAGATGGCTGTATGGATGATACGCTAGAAACCCGCTCGTCTTCAATAAAGTGGAGCACATTCAGTAACTTGAGGCAATTACTCAGGTTCTGGCAGCGTTGTGTCCGTCTTTTCTACTTTTATGCCTACCGTTCCCGTGCCCCACCCCGCATTCACTCTTCAACTTTCTTTCTAAGCTTTCCCATTGCGGAAAGGCTATCCATGGTTTGAGTATCATTAGGGAATAACATATGTTGATTTTGACTCGCCGAATTGGCCAAAACCTCAGAATTGGGGCTAATGTCTCAATCACTGTATTGAACGTTAAAGGCAATCAAGTACAAGTAGGAATAAAAGCCCCCAAATCTTTAGCGGTTCACCGCGAAGAAATTTATAACCGTATCCAGAGGGAACAGAAGATAGGCAAGTAAAATCTGTGAGCGGAAAACCTGGACCAATTATTGGGGGCAGAGTCGAGTAAGCTAATGGGTTACACTGCCACCAATTAATGCCTTTCGCGGAAGCAATCATACTTACCGTCAAGAACCCAATCATCTTGAAACTTTGGGATTATCACGAATTGGAGATACGCCATCTTCGAAGACTATATGTCGTCTTCGAAACTTCTTGTCCTGAAGGTATTCAGGTTGGCTAATCCGATCCATTCGAAAATGACGAAAGTCATTGCGAGCAGGGTCCCAAGCTACCAGATACCATAAGGGTGGTAAGATCAACATAGCTTGCGGTTCAACAACCCGGCTAGTTACTGCCCCTTTCGCATCACGATATTGGAAGCTCAGGTACAGTCGCTGAAGAAAAGCCGTTTCAAATGTAGGCAGTAGTAAGGGCGACATCTCTCCAACATTAGATATGTCTACCTCCGGTGAAAGCTTACCGATGTACAGGCAATCCATAAACCTGCGTAAATCACGCACCTTATCAATGGGTAAAGCCTTCTCTATTTTTGCCAGCCCGGCATCCGCAAGATCCGAAAAGGGCAACCCCCCTGTTGCACGCACGGATGCAACGCTGATAAGCAGCGCAAAAATCTCAGCGACCGAGAGCCGAGCCGTAGTTTGAACCGATTGCGGATCAAGTTGCAGGCCGCCTCCAGGACCAGGTTCAGAACGGATAACAAAGCCCTCATCCCGCAACGAGCTGATATCACGCAGCACGGTGCGCCTGGATGCGCCAACTTCAGCGGCTAAATCGGCAATCGTCAAAGTGCCCTTTCGGCGAAGGCTTCGCACTATGGCGTCTTGTCGGAGACGTACATTCATTTTACACAGACATTAATAAATGGTGACAGTTTTTGGCACCATTAGATTCTAGCCTATGCACTCACGATCCAGCAAAGGGATGTTGAAGTTGGAACAACCCTTAAGGATAGAAAGCGGAGCCTGTTGGTAAATAGCAGCTCTCAAGACCTCCCCAAAAAAGAGGAAGTAAATTGTCTAGAATACCCGATTTCCCCACACCTACTCTTATCTCAGTGAATGGCATAGAGCTGGAGGTCTTTGAAGCGGGCCAACAGAACACAGGAAACCCCGTTGTGCTTTGTCACGGATGGCCGGAACATGCCTTTTCCTGGCGCCACCAAATACCCGCTCTCGCCGCAGCGGGCTACCACGTTATCGTTCCCAATCAGCGAGGCTATGGCAACTCATCCTGCCCAACGGAAGTAACCAGCTATGACATCGAACAATTAACCGGCGATCTAGCTGCACTTCTGGATCACTACGGATACCAAGATGCCACCTTCATCGGTCATGATTGGGGTGCAATGGTCGTTTGGGGAATAGCGCTATTACACCCAAACCGCGTAAATAAAATTATAAACCTCGCACTGCCCTATCAAGCCCGAACAGAGAAACCTTGGATCGAGTTTATGGAGGAATTCCTTGGGAGCGATTATTATTTTGTGCACTTCAATAGTCAGCCAGGTGTTGCGGACGCAGTGTTAGACAAGAACGCTTCCCAGTTCCTTCGCAATTTGCTCCGCAAAGACGTACCTCCTTCACCGCCGGAGCCTGGTATGGTAATGATCAATCTCGCGAGAGCAGCATCACCGCTTGGTGCCCCCTTGCTGAATGATAGTGAACTGGCTGTATTCGTTTCCGCATTTGAAAAAACGGGTTTTACAAGTAGCATAAACTGGTATAGAAACCTGGATCGCAATTGGCATATCCTGGCAGATGTAGACCCAGTTATCCAAAAGCCGACCCTTATGATTTACGGCGATCATGATTTGATACCTAGGTCTCCAGATATCAAAAATTTCGTTCCCAATGTAGATGAGGTGAACCTTAATTGCGGCCACTGGATTCAACAGGAAAGACCGGAAGAAACCACTCAATTGATTTTAAACTGGCTGGAACAACAATCCGCTACTTAGTATCCATTTCTCTAGGAAATTCCCTTTCAATTTATCCACACAGAACCCCGCAAAAAAAGGGCGTTCACGGTAGGATACCCACTGTAAAGTGGCCATCTGGGGATAGCATGTGCATATAAGCGAGACATGCTACTTCATAAGGCCACTGCTCAACACTATATATCTCGATACAACTCATCAGATACTGATAAATTGGCTTTGCTGCCGAGATGTTCCTCACCGCTAAATATGGCTGACAATCATCGCTTAAGTATGTAAAACTAGCGGCTTAATGCATCCACCCTGGTGCAGGCAGATCATAACTTCACTGTCAATTTTAGAATTTTATAATAACTGGATTCCCAAATGGAAAAGGTTGCCATATTTGTTGATGTGCAAAATGTTTATTACACATGTCGACAAATCTATAAACGAAACTTTGATTACAACAAGTTTTGGCGGGAGGTGACAGGGGGTAAAAAAGTTGTTAAAGCCATAGCTTACGCAATCGACCGTGGTGATAGAAAACAGTATGAATTTCAAAACATCTTAAGGTCGATTGGTTTTGAAGTGAAGTTAAAGCCCTTCACCCAAAGATCCGACGGATCAGCTAAAGGCGACTGGGATGTGGGCATCACTATTGATGCTATGGAATATTCAAGCTCGGTAGATACAGTGATTTTAGTGTCAGGAGATGGCGACTTTGACATTCTTGCCCATAAGCTCAGGTTAGATAGAGGCAAGAAGGTTGAAGTATATGGTGTTCCGGAATTGACGGCTGGAGCATTAATTAATGCGGCGAGCAAATTCACTCCAATTGAAGATAGGTTATTGCTGTAATAACTACCAAGGCTACTAACTGGTGTTCAGTGGCCTTAAAGAAATTTCGCTCAAAATAACCATCTAGTCACTTATGTGATTTTAGAACAAATACCTATGCTATTAGTCAACAGACAAGTCTATTATTGGCTTTTATACTATCTAATAACACCTTAGTAAGGCTCAAGGCGTCAACAAATGAAGAACTCATTAGTTATAATTTTGACCCTATTCTCTATGGCTTCTATAGCAAGAGGGGATGTAAATAATTGCCCTAAATTAAATCTCAACATTCCTGAATCTAAAGCCAACCCAGTAATAAAGGTCGCACCACTGCGTCCGATAGGCACTAACAGGAACTTACCCGTATGCGTAGTCGTATCCTTTAGACTGGTGGAGAAAACGACGTCTGAAGGTGGAGGTCTTGTTCCTGGGGAAATAAAGATCGAAGGTTCATCTGATAAAGCATGGGATACCCCCGTTAAAGTCGCCGTATCAAGATGGCTTTACCTTTCAGAAGGTATCGACTATCGTGGGCGTCAGTATGTGATCTATAAGATTCCCTCACAATCCCCATAGTCAAAAACTAGAAAAACTAAATGGTACCGTTTAGAGATTTTATGCGTATATTGGTACTCTTGATTACACTTATCCCCGCAGCAGTTTTTGCAGGAGGTATAAATTGTACTAGCGACGGAGATTCAGATCGCTATAAAAGTCAGCTCAAAAAATTCAATGCTCAGCTACTATGCGGCCTAAGTCCTGAGTATGTTGCAGGATTTCGTATTGTTTTTGCTCCATCATTCGGACAAGCCAAGATAACAACGGTTTACCAACGCCATGACGGGACACTAGATGTAAATGATAAATATCCTCTATCGTTATCCCAGTACAAAGACATGGTTTCCCAATTTAAGGATCTCAACCTCTTTAAATTAGAAAGTTATGATAGATTAATTGATTTGTACTGTGCCAAGCCTCCAAAATTATCAACGAAAATAGATTCCACCGAACCTAATAAATGCCCTTTGGGGTTCGATGGGGAGACCGTTTATATTGAGGCTGCCTATGGAGGCCAAAAAAGGACCGTTCAGCGCTGGAATGGACTAAGTGTTGCTCCCGATGTGGAAAGGGACTTTAGTAAAACTGCAAATTTTCTCCTAAATATACTTGACTCTGAAATTAAGGAATAATTTATTTTTATATATACTCAATGAGAACACTCAAGATTCTATTATTTTACTTTAGGGAGTGGAAAGGATTTAGCCTAATAGTTCTCCTTCTATTACTGGTGTTACTTCATGTTATTAACCTGGCCAGTAACACCGAGAAGGTTGTAAAGCAAAATGGTACAATCAAATCAAAATTTTATATTGGTCGCTCCAATGCCGCTCACATACCAAAATACCAATATCAAGTAGAGCTGAAGAATCGCAAGGTGATTGATGTGGGCAGCGATATGAACCTACACCCAGGTGATACGGTTTGTATTGCAAGCATCACTTATAAAAATAGCTTGAGAGTCGCCAAATATACCATAGAGACTTCAAACGGCTGCACCGGTGCACAGTAATCGGCGTTGTGTAAGAATCTAATTTTATGTTCCTACTAACTCCACGAGACTCTAGCCGTTGAGCTTTAGGCGTCAGCTCAGAGACCCGCTAATTCCCATGCCTATCAATCATTATATTAGTTTCTTTACCTTAACCATATTAATAAACTCAGCATGGTGATAGGTGCGCCTAACTTATTGATATTATATGCTTTTTTAGTGGTATTCAGGGTATATGAAGTATTACCCCTGTTACCAAATGCTATGTTTCTAGAGTCGCGTACAATCTACGGAACCAGAAGGCAATGGCTATCAGAATCCTTTCTATCGATGGTGGAGGAATCCGGGGAATCTTGCCTGGCCAGATACTGGTGTCCCTTGAGCACAAGCTAAAGGTGAAATCAGGCAATCCTGACGCCAGGATAGGCGAGTACTTCGACCTGGTGGCCGGAACAAGTACCGGTGCAATATTAGGTGCCGCCTACATCTGCCCTAACAAGCAAGGAAAACCAAAATTTTCTGCCCAGGATGCTGTCAGCCTCTACCTTAAGGAAGGCGAGAAGGTATTTGGCTCAGGCTCATGGCCTTTTCTAGAAAAGTTAAAGTTATTGAAGGAGGAAAAGTACTGTTCCATGGAGTTGGATAGGGTTTTATCGCAATTCTTTGGGAAAATGAAACTTAGTAATCTATTAAAGCCCTGCTGCTTTGTTTCCTATGATATCAAAAAGCGGGAACAAATCATTTTTAGGCAACATTGTGCCATAGTAAAGAATGAAGACTTTCTGGTTAAAGACCTTCTACTGGGAAGCACCGCGGTACCAACCTACTTTGAGCCAGCACGCATCTTTTCACTACCTCCATCCAACAATAAATATGTCTTAATTGATGGTGGCATGGTAGCTAGTGATCCTGCTTTATGCGCCTACTCCGAAGCCATCAAATTCAGCGGGGTCTCTGGGATGAAGGATATGGTTATTGTATCTCTGGGTACTGGCAGGCAACTTTCAGGATACAAATACAAGGAGGTTAAAGATTGGGGGATACTCAATTGGGCAAGGCCCGCCATTGATATCGCCGTAAATGGAAGCTCGCAAATGGTTCATTACTATATGAAGCAAATTTCTTCTACCGTAGAGAATTCAAATTACTACCGGATACAACCAAAGCTTTACGCTGCTGACTCATCTATGGACAATGCGACACCAGAAAACCTGAAGAAGTTAAAAAAAGCGGGAGAAAGGAATGCAGAGTATTTTGATAAAGAGCTGGAAGAAATAGCTACTATATTAGTCAACAACCAAGGGAGCCATAGGTATCAGTAATACTACCGATCGGGACCAGCGCTGACTTTATCAAATTACAGCTATAGAAAGTCATACTACTTATTAGAGCTTAGGTATTTTTCTCTTACCTGATTAATCATACCTCCTGCTTCCAACACTTCAATTTCGTCCTTAGCCAAATCACTCCGCAAGTTAATACATTCTCCTGATGATTTAATTATTAATTTAATTGAACTGCTTGACTTTATCTGTGCAATTGGATTGTCAATTTCAAGAGCTACCCCCTGTTGAAGAAGATTGTAATCATCAAAATTCTCAAATAGCAATGGCAGCACACCGAAGTTAATAAGATTACGCCGGTGTATACGGGCCATACTTTTTGCAATTATGCACCTTACCCCAAGAAAGCGTGAAGATACTGCCGCATGCTCACGGCTGGAGCCTTGTCCATAATTCTCACCACCGACAACAAAACAGTCTCCATTGAGCTTCACTGCCCGATCATAAAACGATTCATCGATTCGTGAGAATGTATAACGGCTGATGGCAGGGATATTTGAGCGCAGCGGTAAGATTTCTGCTCCAGCAGGTAATATTTCATCAGTGGAAACATTGTCCCCTGCTTTCAGCAATAATGGGCCAGTTAAAACTTCCGGTAGTTTTTCGAAATCAGGGAGGGGCTTGATATTTGGTCCTTTTATCAACTCAACTGCTACTGGGATTTCTTGAGGTGGCTGTAATAACGGACGTATATCAGGTAGATATTCCGGCTCATGGAAGCTGGGGTAGTCCATATCCAGGTCTCGAGGGTCAGTGATCACTCCTCTTAACGCACTGGCAGTGGCCACTTCGGGGCTGCATAAATAGACTTGATCGTCTGCGGTGCCTGAGCGGCCACGGAAGTTACGAGGGACCGTACGCAAGCTTATACCACCACTGGCAGGGGCCTGCCCCATGCCGATACAGCCACCGCACCCGGTTTGATGCAAGCGAGCTCCCGCTTGTAGCAATTTTGTCAGATCTCCACTCCGACTGAGCTCTTCGAGTAACTGACGTGAGGTTGGGTTGATGTCAAAGGAAACGTCATCGGCTATTCGGCGACCTGAAACCATGCGTGCAGGTATCGCAAAGTCTCTCAACCCTGGGTTGGCAGAAGAGCCAATATAGCTCTGATAGATAGGACGGCCTTCCACTTCACGGACCGTCACAACTTTGTCTGGGCTTGATGGGCAAGCAATTAGCGGCTCGAGATTTGATAAATCGATAGTATCTTCTTCGTCATAACCCGCGCCTTCATCGGCCTTCATTTCGACAAAGTCGTTTTCACGATGCTGCTGCTTTAGGAAAGCCCTTACTGCTTCATCGGCAGGAAAAACGCTGGTGGTAGCGCCCATTTCCTGCCCCATATTGGCGATCACATGGCGATCCATCGCTGTCAATTTAGCCAGGCCGGGACCGTAATATTCAACAATCTTGTTAACACAGCCCTTAACAGACTGCCGACGCAACATTTCTAGAATGATGTTCTTAGCGCTAATCCATGGCGGCAGCTCACCTTCGAGCTTCACACCGAGTATTTTGGGCATTTTCAGTGCAAAAGGGACGCCTGCGATGGCCATTGCTACCTGTAAGCCACCGGCTCCAATCGCCAGCATCCCCATAGAACCCGCTGCACAAGTATGGCTATCGGCGCCAAGTAATGTCTTACCAGGCACATCGAAACAAGCCATCTGTACTGGATGGCTGACACCATTACCGGGCCGCGAAAACCAAATTCCAAATTTACGACAGGCACTTTGCAGGAATATATGATCGTCGGCGTTTTTAAAATCCGTCTGTAACAGGTTATGGTCTACATATTGTGCTGAAAGCTCGGTCTTGATTTGAGACAAACCAAGCGCCTCAAGCTCCAACATGATAAGTGTTCCCGTCCCATCCTGAGCTAGCGTCTGATCGATCTTTATCTCTATTGGGCTGCCAGGCTCCATTGATCCACTCACGAGGTGGCTTTGGATAAGTTTCTGCGCAAGATTCATAGGCATAAAGGGATACCCGGTGAGTGAGCTGGAGCTTTCTAGTATTGATGTAACTAGATCTTGATCATTGTAGCTCTAGGGAGCCTCTGAATAACTCCGTGACACCTCTGGCATGCAGAGCGGTTCACAATCAAGGCGCGGCTTTGCAGGAATGTCTAGACCTTTCAAGAAGTCGCAACGCGGAGTGTGAATCGCTCTGCAAGCCCCAAAGGGCGGTCCTTGAAGGCCACAGCTGCTGCGTTGCAGCTCTTGCAAAGGGCTACGGCCATTCCCGGCGAGCTGCGCCTAACATCTGCAGCCTTCAAGGCCCGCAGAGCCATTACGGAGTTATTCAGAAGCTCCCTAGCTTCCTCGACTGAAGCACCGTTGTAGTTGCAGGACTATGTAAGCGCCAAGGCTATATCCCCGGACTCTTAGTAGCCCTACCATGCGCTAGCACTACCTGAACCGATTGCTTCCGCAGTTTTGTAATCTCTGACAAATGACAGAGTATATGCTGCTACATATACTCGATATCGGGGTAATCACTATTAGATAGGGATTTAATTAAATCCAGAACTTCTATTTAATTAGTCAAAATAAAAAGTGTTCTTCGGAAAGATACAATTTCCCAAGATTGGCTATTGCTTATGGATTCAGCTCACACACAACTATATTAAGTTTCTTCTCCACAAGCTGCCCTGTGTTACTTTCTCCATACTCACTATGCTTCCCGCGGGATACAACTTTAAATCCAGCGTCAGACAATTGGGCACAAATATCACCCTCACCAAACAGCCTGAATCCATATTGAGTGAATGGTAGATTTTGCATAAAAGATTTATCGCCAAAAGCCAGGCATAACTTTCCTTTAGGTGCTAGTACTCTGGAGATCTCTGCAAGATGAGTTTTTAGGGTGTCCCAAAAATATATTGTGTGTACGGCTAGAACCTTATCGAATTGTTTATCGGCAAATGGCAGGCTTTCTGAGTTACCAACTAAAAAATCCATTTGACCCGACTCTATATATTCAAAATTTAGACCCTTTGCGGTTGCAACCATATCGCTTGACCAATCAATACCGGTATAGCGGACACAAGATCCCTTACGAATTACGTCGACTGCAAATTTGCCATTGCCCGGACCAATTTCTAGAACAGAATCACCATCTACCACATTGAGAGCTGTTAAAGCGGCAAGATTCGTTGCTTCATTCGCTTTGTTCATTTGTTGCGCGGTTTCTGAAGCCAATGTACCAGATGGTTTTCTAAGCTGCTCAGCAATGAGCTTTGGATCTTTTGACATTTCTATTCCTTCAGCGTCAAAAATAAAGCACTAACCAGATAATTTATTCTTTAAATTAACCAATCACTTCCTAGTTAACCGTTTTGTTTTGAATACAGATGTAAAATACAACTTATCCTACCTACTATATTGCCCAATATCTATATCGATTATGTTAGGCAAAAAATAGGTACAGGCAGAATACTTATTAAGATATTCTGCCTGCGTATCTCAGTATTTCCTGCAATGCGGATTATTTCAATATGAAAATTTGTTTTTTAAGTATCCCTCTCCAAAATAGATTGCAAATTAAGCAAACTAGAACTTGTTATCTTTAATTTGGTTAGATTGTACTTAAAACGATATTTAAACATCCGCAGTATGTGCCATGAGCTTGCAAGCAATTATCATGATGACAGCGGCCACAATTGTTGGGACCACTGTAGGGATAAATTCTGGATAAGATCCATCAATAAAATAGCCTACTAATCGGCCAACTAGAACCAACATCAATGCAATAAATCCAACCATAATATGGTCAACGTTAGATCTTATCGCTCCAAGAAGAACAATTGCCCAAATTGCGATTGTTGTCCCACCCCAAAGAGAGCGAATACTCGATAGCCCACGCACAGAATCAATAGGCCCGATAAATGTGTGGGCCAGCATGACAGATGGACTAATCATAAGCACCAATCCAGTCCCCATAAAAAACAGGGCTAAGATACCTAAAATACAGCGTCCAATAGTTGCCTTCGCCATATACCCAAAACCTCCAATCAATTTGTAATCATTCAATATCACCGAACGAGACATAGGTTATGGATAAATATGCCACTATATGGCATATTTTGATAACTATGCGAACATCTACCCTCTCACGAATAGATAGACTTGAAGTTATCACCGCCCGATTAAAGTCGGACGAACCCATCACGATTGGTGAAATTGCCAAGGAAGTGGGCGTTAGCATTCGAACGCTGAATCGAGATATAGAGGTGTTGAGAAGCCGAGGCTTGCCGATTGAAACAGATGTGGGGCGCGGTGGTGGAATCCGTTTGGACCAGCGCTGGGGCGTTGGTCGTGTCAACTTAAACTATACAGAGGCTGTTGACCTGATGATCAGTTTGGCTATTGCTGAACAGATGAAATCCCCCCTCTTTATGGCACACTTAAGTAGCATCCGCCACAAGGTAATGGCTTCCTTTTCACCGTCCATGAAAAGTAAAGTGAATGGTATAAAGGCACGTATCATCATCGGAAAATCGGCTTCCGAGGTTGTGCTCTCAAATTTCTTAACTCCAAAGCGTAAAACTGTCGAGAAGCTCCACCAGGCTTTCTTAATGCTTCAACGCATAAAGATCACCTACTGTGACGAAAGCGGAAAAGAAACACTACGAACTATTGAACCCCACTACCTCTTTCTTAGTTATCCCGTATGGTACATCCTAGCCTGGGACAAGCTCCGTGAGGATATTCGGGTATTTCGCTGTGACAGGATTAGCAAAATTCAGGCTCTGAATGAAGACTTCAAGCTAATTCCACTTATTAAATTTAAAAATAAGAGAGATAAAATACCTCCATCTTAAGGTCATTTTGTTTGAACTTCATCGAAAACTATCTTAGAGCAGTATAAGTAATAAGCCTTATATTTAGCCAAGGGCGATAACAAATAAATTGTATACGTTACTATATGTACTGACGATACAAGTCCAAGAAACCCACAGAGTTGACCTATTAATTTGACTTGTAGCGAGATACATATTTGCATAGCTCTATAAGTATGGCTAGGATGGCTGCCAACCATTAACTCCATCGCCTAAAACAAAGAAGCCTCTTAATTTAGGTATAGGTACATGAGGATAGCCATTTGAATCCTAGGTCACTTTTCTTTTGGTTCTGCGGCTTATCGACAATCATTATTCTTGGATTCACACCAAGTTATGTTATGGCTTACCGAAACCTATCCACAATGCATCATATCCATGGAATAGTTTCCCTTCTATGGATTGGAATCATGTGCTTACAGTCTTATTTAATGCTCAAAGGGAGCACATCTCTTCATAAATATCTAGGTTGGCTGTCAGTTGTCGTTGCCACATTATTTATAGGCACTTCATACTGGGCATTTTTCAGCACTATTGAATCAACCTTAGAGAAAAGTGAAATATTTAAACTTGTATATTGGGTTGACCTATTCTTATTACCACTTTTTGTGTTCTCTCTGTTATCTGGGTTCCAATACCGAAAGTCTCCCCAAAAGCATATGCTCTGCATGATGCTGAGCTTGGTAGCTATACTACCGCCGGGACTAGGAAGGCTTATCTACGGTTTATTTCTATTTCCCTTCAATGCTCCTATTAGGTATTTTTACGAGCCTATGATGCTAACCACCATAGGAATACTAATCTACTTAGGAATTCGTGAGCAATGGAGATTTGGTCAAATAAAGGTAGCTCTTGGAGTAATGATATGCTCATTTATCACTTCCTATTGGGTAATCAACATGGGATTTTTTGAGAGTGGATTAAGATGGATTTTGAGCACTTAATTTTTATTCCATTTTGTTCCACTAACTATTTATCTCATTAAATATTTGGTTATTAATGGCAGCATGCTACTTCTTAATTAGACGGATAATTAGCACGCTATTTCCAAAACTCCGTCCTTTCGCATAGCAATAGAAAAGAACAAACCAAAAGAGCAATTACAAAGTTAGTAAAAATAGTCTTGGAACTATTAGGATGGTGATTTACTCTACCTATGAGACCTTTGGCCTAAAGCTATTTTATACGCACTCAACAAGGAAGCAGAGATGCCAGGCAGTTACCCAAGTAAAAGTAAGGAATTACCTCTCTACGATGGTCGCTTTGATACTTAGTAGCCTACAGTCAGCTGGCCTCTCTCGCTATTACCAAGTGTGCCAGTTGTTATGGAAATCTAGGGGCTGGTTAATTTATGCACGGTACTTTGCCGGCCATTTTTTTACTCTCAGCCATTATTCTGGCAAACGGTGGACGTCCGCTGGGGGTAGACTCACTGTTTAGCACTGATATCCCTAAGTATGCTTGTTCAATATGCCAATGCCAGGTAAAGGCTAGTAACTGGGCACTGAATCCAGAATTAGCCGTACGGAGTGAACTTCCAAGAGAAATTTGCCTGCTCTGCGCTGAAAGGCGCGACCATGCCGCAATAATGGCATCTCCACAAGAAGCGTTGTATGCAGCAACATTACGCTATAAGCCCCTTATTAAACAGCTGGGCAGTGAACCCCAAGCATCCTGGGCAACCACCGAGCAGGTAGTTCCTTCCTCTTGGCTTCCGCTGATCCAGAAACTGAAAACTCTGATAGGGCCGCCCAAGGTCTTTCAGGTGATCGCTCCGATAATTTTGGCCGTTTTAGCCTGACCCAGTATGAAACGTGCCATTATTGCTAATAACACCAAAGAATCAAAACTACGTTCTGACTACTCCGGTTGGCGCAAAGCCCAAATTGAGCAAGAACTGGGCTTAGACTGAGCAATTACTTTTTAGTGCTGCCTTCGGGCAGCTGGCTTTTACAAGCATCCGGCTTCCTCACTCTCAAAATCTATCAATAAGAAAAGTTCTAGAAGACTCTTAAAGTTGTACGCAGGTATTTCCTAGTGCGGCTTATCTGGTTTAGATATAGCAGACCATCAACAATTTACTATTTCCAATAATCTTATAAACGCATGACTTAAATGAATTATTTGATATTTTTTTAAAAGACACTCTATCAAATGCTTTTTTTCCTATTTATACCCTCAACTTCTTTTACAAGCTTTGTACAAACAGCTTCTTGGTATTGGAAGGTTATAAATATCATGATTACGGCATAAATTACTTAAAATAATTTTTTGTATAGATTTTTTCCCAACAATTACATATTTTTAGGAACTTAAACAAAACGGTCCAGTCAGAAATCGAAGTTGTACGTCAATAACTCGAAATTTCGTACTACTTTTAGCGGCAACTAAGATCTGACCCAGTTTTCAAGTTACTTTTAATACAGGCTTATCATGATACATAGTCGGCACACAAAAATTATTTCAAAAATTTTTCTTACAATCGCACTCTTAGCAGTAACCGTTGCTGTACGTGCAGACGAAGCGCTGCAGACATTTCTCGAGCAGACACTTACCACAGCACGTAACAAAAACGATCTTCCAGCCGTCGCCGCGCTGATTCAAATCGATGGCAAGACCGCTGCTATAGCTGCAGACGGTTTTCGTGCACATGGTCATATAGAACCAGCCACTATCGACGATCGTTGGCATATTGGATCGAATACCAAGGCGCTAACTGCAACAATGATCGCACGCTTAGTTGAGCAAGGTGTCATGCGATTTGAGGATACACTCGCTGATTCTTTTCCCGCTTTCGCAAAAAATATGGACCCCGCTTACCGCAATATTACGATCACGCAATTGCTCAGTCATACCGCAGGCTTACCATCTCTGACCGACGATAATGAATTTCCTCAATTTGAAGACTTAATTGAGTCGGTAGCCAGTATTTGGGCGCAGCGTATTGCTGTTGCACGCAGTTACCTTGCAATGCAACCTACATCCGCAACTGGTTCATTTAAATACTCCAATCTCGGTTACATTATCGCGGGTGCCATCGCCGAGGCACGAACAGGCAAGACTTGGGAGGATCTCATCAAGGAACAGGTCTTTACTCCGCTCGGCATAAAAAATGCTGGATTTGCTGCGCCCGGATCCTCTGGCAAGTTGGACCAACCGCGCGGTCATAAAAAAACCTGGTGGGGCAAGCTCGTACCACTCGATCCCGCTGACATACAAAGTGATAATCCTCAAGCGCTCGGCCCCGCCGGCACAATCAATATTTCTCTTAAAGATTGGATTCTCTTCGCAGAAGACCAACTCAATGGCGTACATGGCCGCGGTAAATTATTGAAGTCCGAAACTTATCGCAAACTACACTCACCCGTAAATGGTAATTACGCACTGGGCTGGGGGGCATTTTACGATCCAGAGTTATTGCTGCTTACACACACCGGTAGTAACCTCTATTGGCTCACCGAAGCACATATCATGCCGAAGAACAACATAATTTTTCTAATCGCGATGAACTCCGCTGATGATACTGCAAAAAAATCAATGGAAGATATCCGCAACCTTCTTATGGAGCGCCTAAAACCATTTGAGTGAACCTAAAAAGCAGACTTGTCTTGACATGTCCGCAATCCAGCGGCTACTGGGATATATATTTGATAATTAATTAAAGTCGGCAGCGCGAATCAGAAATATCTATGCGCTTTGGAAAAAGCTTTACGCCTGCATCAGAACTTGCCCGTTTACAATAAGATTTGGCTTTCCTTGGCAGACGTGACCTCCAGTTAAGTCGACGGATCCAGCGATAAATTGTTGAACAGCTAACCGCTTTAGTACACCGTTCAAGCCGCATTCGCCCAGTGATCTGTTCAGGGCTTGCATTTTTTTAGCTGGAAGTCGATTTGTACCTGCATGGCAAAGTCTAGCTTGCTGTGCTTAAGAGCTCCGTGCCACCGTTGCAGTGCCTGACGATGGGCACTCTCGGCACAGTAGGGGCTGCAACGATCAAGCTCGCGAGAGATGGTCTTATTGGATCTATGGAGGTGTTGTGCAATGGCTCGAGCTGAATAGCTCTGCCCATTAAGAGCCTCATTCTGGTATCGTTCTTTTAAGGTTAGCTGGTTGGTACGGGCTCCCTTGAGGTTCCTGGCTTGTTTGTGTGGAAGCTTACTAGACTACAGCCAGCTAGCCTCCCTCGCTTTTGCCAAGTGTGTCGGTTGTTATGGGAATCTAGGAACAGATCAAAAATCCAACTACAAAGATAATAAAGATAGTCTTGGAACTATAAGGGCGGTGATTTACTCTACCTACAGGACCTTTAGCCCAAAACTATTTTATACGCACTCAACAAGGAAGCAGAGATGCCAGGCAGTTATCCAAGTAAAATTAAGGAATTACCTCTCTACGATGGTCGCTTTGATGCTTACAAGCTTAAGGCAGAAAACAGTGATGTTCTTTTCGCATCATATCCAGCTGGAACGTTCATTCCACCCCACACTCATGACACAGATAATCATGGCGTTATCACAAAGGGGGAACTAATACTCACCATGAATGGTGCCACCCAACGGATTGGTATTGGACAGTGGTACCACGTACCGGCAAATGTAGAGCACTCCGCGACTTTTGAAGTCGAAACAGATGAAATTGAATTTTGGTTTAAAGATAAAACAAGCTAAATCTCTACACGCACATAAACTAAGAGCTTTAAAAGCCTAGTCGGAAACCTGTAGATGCAGTGTAATTTATCATGAAATAGAGCTGAACATGCAGCTTGAAGAAAGACTTTAGGCTTATAATGCCTAAAGTCCTTATCGATAAAGGTATAGCAGTATCGTGTGTGGCTTAACGCTAAAGTGCAGGCGAGTTAATTACTGCGTTAAGTATTCGTCAGCACTGATAACCTCTGCATAAGCAAATTGTAGTGCTGCCATATAAGCTGCATGTATATGTGCAGCGGGAACATCGACACCATTGAAGTACATGTCCCGACTAGCGCAGGCATCATGAATAACGGTATTTTCATATCCAAAGTCACTTGCCGCTCGGGTGATAGCATCGATACACATATGGCTCATCGCACCGACAATGACCAATTTATTAACACCTAGCTCATCCAAGTGCTTTTTAAGATCCGTACCTTTGAAGCTGTTAACTTCATTCTTGAGTACTACCGGCTCACCTTCAACAGGCAGAAGGCTTTTGTGAATTTTCGCACCCTCACTACCGGCAATAAAGAATGGAGCATCCTCACTGAGAAATTCATGGCGAACATGAATAACTGGCCACTGCTTTTTGCGAAACTCAGCCAGCACTTTTGCGGCTTGGTCTGATGCTTGGCCAATGCCTTCAAGAGTCCACTTTCCGCCTTCAAAGTAGTCGTTTTGCATATCGACGACGATTAGCGCTGTCTTGCTCATAAGATTGTCCTTTGGTTGTGTCTTTGAAATGTACAAGCGCATGTTAGGGCGATGGGCTAAGATACAGGCGTGGCAAGACCGACATAAAACAGGCAAGAACTGACAGGGGGGGCTAGTGACCCAAACAATCCACATTGCAATACTGATGATCCCCGGAGCCGCTCAGTCGGCAACTTATGGCCTAATCGACCTGTTCCAAACCGCAAATCACATCTGTCAGGAGTCAATCCCAGAACCCAAGGCCCTATTTGAGGTATCACGCTGGCTAATTAATGACGGAAAAGTCATACCCGAGAAAAAAGGGGCTGCTAAAGACCCAAATATCGTTATTGTACCGCCGGTACTGGAAGGTCAGGAGTACATGGAGCCACCGAAGGATGTCAGTACCTGGTTGTTAAAGCGGCACAAAGAGGGGGCCGTAACCTGTTCCGCTTGTGCTGGGGCTTTTATGTTGGCCGACGCAGGACTATTAGATGGACGCCAGGCGACCACTCACTGGCGACTGGCCGATGCTTTTAAGCAGAAGTTCCCGGATATAGAGCTGAATATCGATTCCATCCTGATTGCAGACCCGGATGTTGTCACCGCAGGAGGTGTAATGTCTTGGATTGACCTTGGGTTACACCTGGTCGGACGATACATGCCTCCCCATATAGTTATGGAGTTGGGACGTTTCTTGTTGGTGGATACGGGAACCCGTTACCAAAGTTATTACCGCAGTTTTCTACCCCCTGTAGATCATGGTGATAAAGCAATTTTAAAAGTACAGCAGCAAATTCACCGGGATTATCAACAACCAATCTCTGTTGCAGAGATGGCTCAACTCGCCAATCTGGGCGAGCGCACCTTTCTACGAAGATTTCAAAAGGTTACCGGCTATAGACCCGCCGAATATCTTCAACAGCAACGCCTGCAAAAGGCTCGCGAACTATTGGAAACGGGCACATTGCAAGTCGAACAGATCGCTTGGCAAGTGGGGTATGAGGATGTCAGCGCATTCCGGAAAATGTTTCACAAACAGACCGGCCTCTCCCCTAGGGAATATCGACAGAGATTTTCAGGTGGCTCTAAAATGTAATTCTCAGGAAAGGTTGAGTCTTGTACGTTCCAAATGCCTTAACTCACTGAGAAGTGATTAATTTAACCATATAGCATCGAGTTTAGAGGAGTACTTAAAAAAATCGAAAAAAACTTGAATCTGTAATATCCTATCAACAAACACCCATTATTAAACATGAGTAAATATGACAGTTGGATACTCACTTGTAAATAATACAAAAAAAGAGCAGATTATATTCCTTCATTTACCCGTCAATACTATGGGTGAAATTCTTAGTAACCCCTTATCTGCTTATATAGTAAAGTGGTACAAGGCTCAACATCACAATGATAACGTGGATTTTGTATCAGATACATACGACGACTGGTCTTTTATCAACGGATCGCGAAGCGACCTTAAGTACTATAAAGAAGTAACAAATAAAGTTGTTGATTCTTTGATAGCTCAAGGAATCATTCTTGATAAAGGCATTGCCTGGAGAGATGATGATGATCCAGATACAATATTCATCAGAGACCTTTCTCTTGTCAGTAGCCCTAAGTAATTCGACAAAGATAACTTTATCCATTTAAAGCAAAATAGAGTTATAAAATAACTTAGAAAGATATGTGGAAATTCATACTAAATTATATAAATGGTGCTCTAGGTATAAGTTCCATTGAAAGCGGCGAAAGAATATCCCCAGAGGAAGAACGCTTTCCAACAGACGGAATTGTACGCGCACCCTCTTTTGATTCGATTCCACACAAACAAGAACCTTTGACCGGCTCAGTCCGCCCAAAAGAACTTGGGGAGGTAGTAGAAGTCATGGTTGGTGTTGATTATCCAATTTACGGTGGACAAACGATACTCGTTGCTGATTTTGGAACTTACACAATTGAGCTGCCCAGCCCTTGTAGCGGAATAATCGAAGAGACTCTTATTAAGCCCGGTAGCTTGATAGGTAGCAAAACACCTCTATTTAGAGTGCGTAGACCAATATAAACTTTAACAAGATATAACAATAAGATTAATAGCTTCCTAAAATCTAAAAACTCTAACTAAGAAGTTAACCACATTCAGATAATTAAGGAGTCATTTACCGTTCAAGCAGATATTACACCGCCAACCGGTTAGCAGAAATACGAATCATTTCTCTTCAGAGATACTGATAAGTATCTTCCGTATCCTACACTTTCTCTCCATCTCAGAAATTGCCCTGCAATTTTCAAAGGCAAATAGCAAGACTTCAATCTCTCCAAATCCAGTGCACTCAATGTATAGTCCGAGTTCTGAATAATATCTGAAAAAGTATTTTGTGAACGATTCTGGATATTCTAAAAATACACGGCTTTTTTTGTTAAATCATGGTATCAGCCGAACGAGCTTCCCTATATAGTGGCGCCGCCTAACTTTGATTAAAAATAGGTTAGTTGTCATTGTTTTTTGAGATGTGGGAGAGATACCAAAGTGATTAAGAAAATTTTTTCGAAAAGAGATCTCAAGCTTCCAATCATTGGCGGCTTGATAGCGGCAGCAAGCTTACTATCAACAACTGTATCGGCAGCGGCCGAAGTTGATATAAATCAATTACGTCAGCAATCCAAAATTATGTTCGGCACTCTCTCAGAAACTATGCCAGGCAGTGAGAATGACACCCCAGCGATGGTTGAGCTTGGAAGAACACTGTTCATGGACGAACGGCTTTCAGTCAATGATAGCCAGTCCTGTAACAGCTGCCATCAAGTAGGGAACTACAACGGCTCGGGCGTTGACAATGAAGCGACATCACCGGGAGCCTTACCTGGCACCAAGGGTGACCGAAACTCTCCAACGGTCTGGAATTCCGGGTTCCAGGTGGCTCAATTTTGGGATGGTCGCGCAGAGGACCTGAAGGAACAGGCCAAAGGTCCAATTCTAAACCCTGTAGAAATGGGAATGCCTTCAGAAGAGGCTGTTGTGGCAAAGATTTCAAAAATTGCCGAATATCAAGAAAGTTTCAAACACGCCTTTGGTAAAGAGAATGCTATCTCTTACGACAATATTGCTGGGGCCATAGCTGCGTTTGAGCGCACACTGATTACAAATGATCGTTTTGATGATTTTATAAATGGTGATGATCAGGCTATGACAAAAAGCGAGTTAAAGGGCCTGCAAACCTTTATCAACACTGGTTGTTCAGCATGCCACAATGGAGCAACCTTGGGTGGAAACATGTACCAGAAGATGGGGCTGGTCAACCAATATCCACACCAAGAAGATTTAGGTCGTTATAAAGTTACAGGCCTTGAAAACGATAAAATGATGTTTAAAGTTCCAATGTTACGCGACGTAAGTAGAAGTGCTCCTTACTTCCACGATGGGCGTGTAGAAACCATTGAGCAGGCAATTTACGATATGGCTTGGTACCAATTGGGACAGAAATTGAGCACACAACAGGTAAACGATATTGCAACTTTCCTAAACGCTTTAGAACATCAAGCTCATTAAACTATTTCCCACCCTTCGGGGTGGGCATCTTTCGCTCTAATCAATTTTGGCTGAGCTCACGGGTTTCCAGTCACTAGCTCATTGATAACTTGTAACCATTCAACCCTGCGGTTACTTTGTGTATAAGACACAACAGTCAGTAGACTAAACGGTTTCCTGATTACCGACCAACTTATAATTTCTAGCGCTCCACCAATACTTATATCAAGCCCGTAAAATAAAGTCCGAAGGGAAATGTGCAGTCTTCAGCCGCCGACTTGAGAGAGTTCCATTAAATTACTGTTCAATACCTGGACATTCAGTCATCAGATTACTTTATGTGCTTTTCGCTTTATAGATAGTGAAATTTTCCATAAGTTACTAAGAGAATAGAAATTACGATTTTTTTTCTCATTCGAATAAGAACCCCCAATAGTGCTTAATTTCCTATCACAGTCCCAAAGCAAGATAAGAAAACAGCCTTAAGTAACTTTTAAATAACCCAAAGAAATAAAACTAATCTGATTTGCCACACTCACTGTATTAAGAGTTTAGCGTTCAGGAAGATCAATGAAACTTCGGCTAGCGTCAGCCCTCACCATACTAGTTATCGTAGCGTTTTTAGGCTTGGTGTACGTCTACAATTATCGACTGACCCAAAGTATTCAGTATGACGCCCACCCTGTTACTAAAGAGTTTATTAAGAGTAATGCTCCCCTTAAAGACAAAGATACTATCAACATCCTTATCATAGATGGCGGTGGAATACGTGGTTTGATACCGCTCTATGTTATTCAACATATTGAAGAGCAGACCGGCAAACCTATTGATGAATTGTTTGATGTTTTTAGTGGAGTATCCACTGGTGCCATTATCGCTACTGGCCTCAATGTGACTCAAGAATCATTTGACGATGATCATCCAGGGATTGAAAACCTTAAATCCCAAAGTGATAAAATTATTGATATTTATAAACAAGATAGTAGATACGTATTCTCCGTACCCTGGTATCACAAATTACTAACCTTTAATGGTTTTATCTCTCCTCGCTTTAGCGGTGAGCGTTTAAGCGAAACCATGGAAAAGCATTACACTGAAAAATTGAAGTTTACGAGTTTGAAGAACTACGTCATCATCCCCTCTCTCAATATTCATATGGGCCAGCTTCAACTATTCAAAAACCGTGGTGAAGCAGTCAGTAAACTACCCACAGACACACTGTATCAACTTGTAACAGCGGCAGCTAGTGCGGAGACTCTATACCCACCTGTCGAGTTCGTAACTACTGGACGGGACATTCATCAGCGCTATTATGCCGACGCTGGTATATATGCAAATAATCCAGCCAGTATTATTTTACGCGAAATTATTAGAGAGTTTCCTGAAAAAAACTACTATGTGCTAATTCTCGGGGCCGGAACTTCTCCACTGAGTACAATGGAAGCTAACTACAGAAACTTAAAAAACTGGGGAAGAATTAATTGGGTGAAAGACCTTATATCTAATGTACAGAGGTCCATGGATGACCAACAAGTATACACTTTGGAAATCGCACAATCCCTTAGCCCTAAAGGGCGAATAAAATATAACTACTTAAATGTAGAGCTTGTTAATCCATATGTTGACCCATTTGACTATAAAGCAAGTAAGAAGCTGAAAGTTCTAGCAGATAGGCTTCTTGAGGAAAATAAAACGGAGGTTGATCAGGTAGTAAACACCCTCAAGGACAAAGGCTAACTATAACGCTGGAGAATACTTCACCTATTCAGTTGAGCTCGCCATTCAGCGTTGCCTTGGATGAAAAGCCATTAATGGATTTGCATGCATGAAAGCCCGAAGATTTGAGTTGAATCACACAGAATACAGATAGTGTGTTCAACTTAGGCAAGGTAAGATCATGCCCATACCTTCTTGGATTGACCATGGATATAGGTCGTTAGCAATGAACACACGCCTTCTTAATCTCGATGTACTACGGGGGCTGTCTGCAACTTTGGTTGTCTGGCAACACAGTAGTGAAGTATTTATCCGCACCCCATCCATCGCCCAGCACGGCTCGGCACTGGCTGAATTTATCAGTCAACTGGATTTTGGCAGGATAGGTGTACTTTGCTTTTTCCTAATATCCGGCTTTGTCATTCCCCACAGTCTTCTTGCATCTAACCGTACTCTCAAGAGCTTTGCTATCCGCCGCTTCTTCCGCTTGTATCCCGCTTACTGGTTATCTCTGACTGCAATTATCGGACTTACATGGTTGCTCGCTGACCGAACATTCTCTGCATCTACTATTCTTGCCAATACCACAATGCTGCAAGGCCTAATGGGGTTTGAAAGTGTTCAGATTCTATATTGGACTCTCACTGTAGAGCTGCTTTTTTACTGTCTCTGCGCACTGATGTTCACCCTTCAACTACTAGGGAATCCCAGATATCTACTCTTAGTGTGCTGGGGGGCACTATCGGTATTTGTCAGCATGCAACTTTTAGGGCAATCATCCACTCCAATTTCCCAGCTTCCCGCCACCACTACTTACCTCCCCTTTGCTATCGCAGTTATGTTCTGCGGAACCCTACTCAGGTATTGCTACGAAACAAGGCGCGGTTATCGTTATATGCTTTGGGGCCTGGTTTCGACTTTCTCGATACCACTACTCGTTATGGCCATGCACCTACTAGGTAGGTCGATCAGCGAAACTCCCCTCCGCTTTGTATCATCTCATTTCATCGCTTTAGCTATCTTCCTCGTTTTTGTATTACTTCCACCAAAGCCAATACGACATTTAGCCACTCTGGGGACTATCAGCTATTCCATTTACCTGTTTCATTTAATCGTTGTCTTTCTCGTCAGCTGGGCCATAAGCCAACCTTGGGGACAAGGGATTATAAGTATTTCTCTATCCACGTTGCTTGTGGCAGTAACACTACTTAGCTTCGCTTTGGCGGCAGCCATTTATTGGTTGGTGGAGAGGCCTTGCATGCAATTTGGGCGCTTTTTGAGCGATCGAAACGGCGGGTTAAACAAGTCAGGGGGAATGTTAAGGGGGAGTTAGTGTGGAAAACTATCGGAATAAGTTAGGGGCCTGGAAGCAAAAAAATAGCCGTAGACTTATTAGTCTACAGCTATTTTTAGCAGCCATTATTGAGTGTCTACTGCGCCCACAACAAGCTGATAGCAATAGTCCACATCATAATGCCCACCAGTACATCGAGTACCTGCCAGGTTCTGGGGTTCTTAAATAGCGGCTGCATCATACTGCCACCCACTGAAAGAAGGGTGAACCATAGCAGGGATGCACTACATGCCCCCAGCACAAAAAACCAGGTTCCATTGCCAGCATACTGCGCCCCTACTGAGCCAATCAGTACAACCGTGTCCACATACGCGTGTGGATTAAGCAGGGTTAAGGCTACTGCGGTAATCAATGCAGAGCGGCGGGATTTCATCCACTCTTTTTGCTCTCCAAGACCTTTATTAGTGAAGGCCGAACGGAAAGCCATAGCACCGTAGGAGAACAGGAAAGCAGCACCGAGCCAGGTCAACCAGATCATCCAGTCGCCACCCGCTTGTGCGAGGTTTGCAACCAGGAACACACCGCCTGTGATCAAGGCAATATCCATCAGTACGCATAAAGCCGCGATACTAAAGTGATATTGTCGACGGATACTCTGCGTCAGCAGAAACGCATTCTGCGCTCCGATCGCCATAATCAAACTGATGGTAGTCAAAAAACCTTTTGCGAGCGGCGCCAGCAACAACCCTGAGAACACGATGCCTCCTGTGTTTCATTCTCTAATTTGGAAGTGCCCGCAGGGCTGCGGGCCTTAATAGTGGCGCGAGATTAAGAGTCAAACTAGAATAAGTAAACTTAATTATACTGATCCCTCATAAGAAATTCTTATGCTAGACCTAAAGCAACTCCAGGCCTTTGCCTTTGTCATAGAGGAGCGCAGTTTTGACAAGGCTGCCGCCCTACTCCATGTCAGCCAGTCTGCGATTTCCCAACGAATCAAAGCCTTAGAAAGCCAGGTTGGCCAAGCCCTATTGATACGCTCCAACCCTTTGCGACCCACTGAAGCCGGCCTCAAAGTGTTGGGGTACTACCAGCAAATGCACTTGTTACAGCAAGAGCTTCTCACTGATATCGATCCAGAGGGAGGCAAGACCCGCTATAGCAACCAGAATAAGGTTCGTATCGCACTGAATGCAGATAGTTTGGATACCTGGTTCCTGGCCGCCATCACACCATTGATTCGATCCCAGCAGTTGCTCGTGGATCTAAAGGTCGACGATCAGGACGCTACCCATGAACTGCTGAAGAATGGTGAAGTCATTGGCTGTATCAGTTCAACAACCAGTAACCTCCAGGGCTGCCAATCAGTACTGCTCGGTCATATGGCCTATTACCCGGTATGCACCAAGGCTTTTAAGAAGAAGTTTTTTTCAGACCCGATTAAGGTTGAAGAGCTCCACTACGCTCCCACAGTGGAGTTCAACTATAAGGATCAATTGCAGAGTCGTTACCTTAAACAGTTTTGGGGCGTGGAGACCGGTCAGTACCCATCTCATGAAATCCCCTCTTCAAAGAGCTTCCTCAGTTTCTTAACTCTGGGGCTGGGTTGGGGAATGGCGCCAGATATTCAGATAGCCAGCCTGCTAAAAAGTGGAAAACTGGTGAAACTCGCTGAAGACCAGTATTTGAAGATTCCTCTTTACTGGCATGTTTGGAATTTAAAATCGAAATTGATTAAAGAGATCACTATCAATCTCACAGAACATGCCCGAAAAGCACTAAACCAATAGTCGAATAGTTAGTGATGGTGCGACTGCCAGGATGGACAGTAATCCAGCTGCAGTTCACCAGTTTCCAGCTGTTTTAGGGTTGAAAGTGCTTGGCGATATATATACTGATTTTCCTTATGCCTAATATCCAGGTTTTTGAAGTTCCGAAAAGCTTCCTGATAAATTTCTTTAGCATCGTCACTCAATAGGAAGCTAACAATATAGTCTCCGTGTAGTAATTCATAATTAAAGTAAGCCCCATCCAGCTTCTCTTTCTGTAAAAGCTTCGATGGTTCTGAAGTTATACGGCGAGTGTAATAATTTCCCGGTTTATCTACGATACACTGAGAATGTTCATAGCCACAATTTTTGTCAAAGCTTTGCTTAAGTCGTTCGATGCTTTGACCATAATCTGGATCAGTTTGCCCGTATACAACACCTGAAACGCCCAAAAAAATCATCATTCCGCTACACATCATACAGGGCTCTAAAGATGTGTAGATCGTAACATTGGCCTTGGTCAAATATTGGCTTTTTTCTCCGAGACATTTCTCTGATAGACACTGCTGCATTAAACGCACTTCAGCGTGTTGAGTTTTGTCATCGCAACGCAAAACTGAATTTAGTTGGGCCCCGACTATCTTCCTGGCATCATTATCAAATAAAACCGCACCAATATTATGGCCTCTTTTATTTTTATCAGTAGGCCTGACCCAGTCCTGGAATACTATAGAATAAGCCAACAACATCAGTATCTTATCTTGCTCATCCTTAACACTCTCAGCTTTAGCTATTCCCACAAGAGAAAGTTGTGATAGAGCCAAAAATAACAGGAAGCGAAACAACCCGGTATTTTTACCAAAACTGTTCAGCTTTTTGATACTTAGGAGCCCGATTACAGCCATTTCTCCATTTCACCAATAATAAACCTGACTCTGGCGGGTACAAGTTGAGTGCGCCTAAGCGCCAAATACAGTGTCTCACTAACGGGATGTTCAAGGCTATGTGCCTTAATCAATTTCGGCTTTCGAAATGCACTTACCGCATAGGCGGGTAAAACTGTGAAACCCAAACCCATACTAACGGGCTCCAGTATTAAGCTTATCTGATTGGAGAACCCTTTTTGTTGAAAAGCTTCAAGACTTCTAAATTGTGGGAAGTTCGCTCCCAATAATAGACTCGCATGGTGTATACCGTCCGGGTGGCCTATGTAGCCCAGCACTAAAAGCTTCTCCCAGTCAGGAGTTTTTACTTCAGCCGGCGTCACTAGCAACAACCTTTCACTGGCGATCGGCCGACTATCAAGCTCCTCTGCTTGTGGCGGGCTGGTCATTAACCCAACATCAGCGCCGTTTTCTGCAATGGCCTTCTCCACATCCAGGTTGGGTGCGAAGCGGCAGCTCATCGATAAACCCTGGTGGATTTTCTGCAGGGATAGCAACTTAGGATAGAGCTTAAGCCCCACGCTTCCGGGGCACATTACTCGTACATCCCCATGGTGGGGAGGGTCTTCACCAACAATTTGCTCCAGGCTGGAAAGTTTCTGAATAATCCCCTGCCCTTCCCGATAGAGCCGATCACCAGCATCTGTTAGCGTGAAGTGTTTACCCTGCCTGACTAACAAAGCGACACCTAAGTACTCCTCTAACTTGCGTATATGCTGACTGACCCCAGACTGAGTCATATGCAAGCGATCCGCCGTACGAGTGAAGTGCCCCTCTTCAGCTAAAGTACAGAAGCTTCTTAACCACACTGGATTTATCATTACGAATGCTACTTGAAAATATTACAAATGATAATTATACGTAATGAATCAGAAGCTGTAACTTAACCGCATTCAACAAAGGAGACAGCTATGAGTAACGCATACCCGAGAACCTTTTCTCATATCGGTATTTCAGTGCCAAACCTTGAAGAAGCTGTGAAGTTTTACACCGAGGTACTTGGTTGGTACCTGATTATGAAGCCCACAGATATCACAGAGGACAAAAGCGCTATCGGTGAAATGTGCACCGACGTATTTGGCCCAAACTGGGGTAGTTTCCGCATTGCTCACTTATCGACAGGGGACCGGATTGGCGTAGAACTATTCCAGTTTAGCAATCAGGAAAACCCAGAAGATAATTTTGAATACTGGAAAACCGGGATCTTTCACTTCTGCGTACAAGACCCCAACCTGGAAGAACTGGCGGATAAGATTGTGGCGGCCGGTGGTAAAAAACGTATGCCGGAGCCCCGTTATTACTATCCCGGTGAAAAGCCTTATCGCATGATTTATATGGAAGATCCTTTTGGCAACATTCTGGAAATTTACAGCCACAGCTATGAGCTGATCTACAGTGCTGGTGCCTACTGATCTTAAGCACTCCAGAATTCACTCAGCATCACTCGAACGATGCTGAGTGAAATGCCAGCACAGAGTTATTCAGAGGCTCCCTAATTTATTTTGGTATTACTCAATCGCTCTGGTCTGCTGTGATGCTGACTACATTACGCAAAACCAACCAGGAAACCACAAAGGCCAAAATTCCACACACCGCAATTACCCCAGCAAGCGACCCTGGTGTTCCATTAAATACCAAACTGGTTATCAGGATAGCTACAGCCCCGATTGACAACTGCATAGTACCAGCCAGAGCAGAAGCCGTTCCCGCTATAGGGCCATGTCTTTCCATGGAAAGAATAAATGCCGTCGGAAGAACCAAACCAAGAAACATATTACATACGATAAGCATGCATATCAGTAGTACGAGATGATCAAAACCGGCCTCTATCACTAAATACATGGTAACCGAGCTTATTACAAATCCAGTCACACCCCACTTCACCAGCTTCACCATCCCTAAACGGGCACCGAAATTTGCCGAAAATTGACTCGACAAGAAGAAACTAAGCGCATTTAGAGCAAAAGCAAGACTAAATTCGGTTGGGGTCAATCCGTAGTAATTCGTATATAAGAATGAAGCTGCCGCAAAAAAAGCAAGTACACTAGCGAAGCCAAACCCTCCTATACAAGTAAGCCCTATATAGATGGGGTCACGTAGCAATATCGAATAAGACTCAAGCAGCGCACCTATTTTAAATGGTATGCGCTTATCCACTGGTAAGGTTTCGTGAAGGCTTGTAATAGCAAGTATCAAACTTAAAAAAGTAGCAATGGATATCCCCCAAAATATGCTGCGCCAACCAAACGAAATTAATAGCAGACTACCAATTAATGGCGCCAACATAGGAGAAATTGAAAGGACAAGAATTGCTGTGGTAAGAAGGCGAGTTGCTTGAGTACCCGTATAAGAATCTCGAATTATTGCTCGGGGAATCGACATTACCGAAGCGGCACCCACTCCTTGCAGGAAGCGAAAGGCAATTAACCACTCGATAGTGGTTGCCAGGGCACAACAAATAGATGCGAAAGTAAAAACCAGCAAACCAAAATAGAGCGGCGGTTTGCGGCCAAACATATCGGAAGCGGGGCCATAAAAAATCTGACACACCCCGAACGCAATAAAATAGGCCATCAGCGTATAAGACGCGACCTGGGTTGAGGTGTCGAGGGCCTTTGTCATCGCAGGCAATGCAGGCAGATACATATCAATGGCCATAGGACCAACAGAGCTCAAAAGCCCCAGGATCAACGCCATTTTTATAAAGCCTGAGTTCATCCACAGCCCCTATTGAACCAACTCCACCTTGGCACCTCTACAAGACACCTCTCACAATTACTAAAAAGGGAGAAGGAAAGAATACACCGCGCTTGGGACCCTATGAGGCATGGATGCCGATTAGGAGCTTACAGGGATGTATTCACAGCGTGTCTCGAGTGCGGTGTATTCTTTCCTTCCACCTCAGCAGTAAGTTCCCTCATCCTTTTCGGACTGGCAGGTCAAACCTTAACCTTCAATCGTAGCAACTTAATTTAGGACCATAAGATCAGGGGAGTTAATGGCCCATGACGCTTCTATACCGCCTGCAGACGGTATAACTAAAGGTGTTTCAGCCCTGACCTCCAAGCGTCCAGGAGGCTCCTGTGGTGCCCGGCTCTTCTTCAACACCTCTTGGTGGAAAAGCCCTGTCATTCTAGCAACTGTGATAGCTCAGGAATTTTTGCCTGGCCTGCTGGCTGCTACCAGCCACAAGCCCAAGCGACACCCGCTTTCCCCACCAACAAGACCACGTCGCCGCCTCCCTTTAAGCTCCAGACGCCCAATTACCTCGCGTGGCCGCCGTCAGCGACCCTATATCGCCAATACCCCCTGTTGGATTATCACTCTGCAACCAAACAGTGATGACGTTGACCTATTACTCAGCGCCGGGAAAATGCAGCGACTGCATATCAACACAATTGAAGGGATTGATGGGCGCTCAGGCACCCCAGAACTGGAAGAAGGTGAGCATATCGCGAGTAACGTCACCCGGTGGCGCCACTTGTGCGAACTCAAGAACTCCGAAATTGGGTGCTATCTCGCCCATTTGAGAGCAATTCGCCGGGCATACCGCTCCGGCTTGGACCGGGTCTGTATTCTGGAAGATGATGTACAGCTAGAACCCTCATTTGGCCGCGTCTTAGCGGAGTTAGAGCAACTCCCTGAAAATATCGAGATGATTCGACTGATGGGACTTAAAGTCCGCAAGCGAAAAGTCGTGCAAACCTTGAATGACGGTGTTCATCAGTTAGTGCGGCCAGAGCGGGGGTGGTGTGGAGCACAGGGATATTTGATTAACCGGCGCGGTATGGAGAAAGTCTTAAAATATGCCAGCCGTATTTTCGAACCCATCGACAAGGTATTCGATCACTTCTGGCAATTTGACCTAAAACTATATGGCGTTGAGCCCCACCTTTTGTGGGAAAACGAACACATCTCCAACATTGTTAAATCCAATATCCACCGCACGAAAGTCGCCCGGTGGCTCTATTGGCTGCACCCTTTCGGAAAACTTTGGCGCAGTGTGGGCAGGCACTTTTATTTAAGGCTCCACTCAAAAGAGTTCTATCCAGCAGAAAAACCCACACAGCGCACAGGGCGTACGGCGCGAATTAAATCTTAAGAACCCTGCGATCAATTCTCCCAATAACGCTGCATTTTTAAAAACATAAAAGAAGCGGTCCAAGTAATCATTACCAGTCCCGTAAGGGCTTCAAGGCCAGCGGTAAAACGCAGATGCCCCAGGGGCTCAATATCACCGAAACCCAGAGAGGTATAAGTGGTGAATGAGAAATAGGCGCAGTCCAGCAGGCTGCCATTAAAGTTGCCCACCAAAGTACCAAAATAAGGCGAATTCACCATAAAGTAGTAGCAGTAGGCAAACAGCCATATTTCAGCCACGTGGGCGATCAGAGCGCCAAACACCCCCAAGACAATCGCCAGGTTATGCTTGATCGGAATCCAGCGGCCAATCCGGGCAAGGGCACTCAATACTTCGTGGTGAATCAGGACGACGGTGGCGACAACTATTGAGTTCACCACAAAAGCAAATGCCAGATCAGCGTCGATCATGAAAGAACTCGCGCACTAAATTGCTTGCCTCTTCCGCCATGACTCCCGACTCCACCGTAATCTTGTGATTGAAAAAGTTGGCTTGTGCCAATTCCAGCTGGCTCTCAACAACACCGGCCCGGGGTTCGGTAGCGCCGTATACCAGCCGCCCTACCCGCGCATGTACCATTGCGCCAAAGCACATAGTACAGGGCTCAATCGTCACATATAAAGTGGTGTTTGGCAGGCGGTAGTTTTGTTGTTTATCTGCCGCTTGCCGCAGGGCTACGATTTCCGCATGGGCACTGGGGTCACAATTCCCAATCGGGCGATTACTGCCCTCCCCTATGATTTTTCCATCCTGGACTAAAACCGCACCCACCGGTACTTCACCGCGCTCAGCAGCGAGTTGTGCAAGCTCCAGGGCTCGCCGCATAAATCCAAAGTCTCTGGGAGTCGCCATAACGCTGCTCTATTACCTCTACCTAGCAAATGCCTGTTATTTATGTTTAATAAAACGACGAATAACAAAGTCCGCTTCCAGCTCCAGGCTGTCGCGCTCTTCGAGTTTCTGTCGTTCTTCACGGTTGCCCTTCCAGGCAAAAGGCGTCATAGCGAGAAAATCTGCAATGGCCTGCTTGCCCTTCAATACGAAAGGGAAACAGCAACGCATATCGACTTCCGGGGTCAACTTCTCAATCACTTTTGGTGCGGGATGTTTACGCGGCTCTTTATAGAGGTACTTCTTTAGTGACCACAAGTGATCGGGGCCAGGGGATACGTCTACCAAATGGCCACCGGTTTTGATTACCCGCTCCATTTCATGATCGGGGGCTGGGGCAAAGATCTTCAGCAGGTTATCCACCGACTCCGAGACCACCGGCAAATTCACATTGCTGGCAACCACAAACTGAGCGCCACTGTCGCGCTTGGCCGCCATACGCACGCCGGATTTTGAAATGTCGATACCGGAAAGGCCGTGGCCATGCCAGCCAGCGGACTCAAGCTCTCGCAGGTAATACCCCTCACCGCAACCGATATCCAGTAAACGGCGGCCGGGCTTGTAGGGCAAGAGCGCCGAAATACTATCAACCAGAGGCCGATAGTAACCGGCGTGAAGAAAGCGCCGCCGCGCGTGAAGCATCTCCGAAGAGTCACCGGGATCTTTGCGGCGCTTGCGATAAACGGGCAACAAATTGACGTAGCCCTCACGCGCGCGATCAAAACTATGTCGATTGGTACAGTGCCAAGTATCTTTTCCTAAAGTTAAGGGGGCAGCACAAAGCGGGCATTGCCAAATCATTCAACTTCCTGAGTGTGTCTATTCTCTTTTACAAACGAGCGCGAAGACCGCTGCATAATCAAATCTGCCGCCTTCTCCGCAATAGCGATCACAGGCGCATTGGTATTGCCACTGATCAGGGTGGGCATTATGGAGGCGTCCACAACCCTCAGTCCATCCACACCGTGTACTTTTAGCTCGCTGTCCACTACAGCCAATTCATCACTCCCCATTCGACAGGTACCTATCGGATGGTAGATGGATTCTGCATGCTGGCGAATATAGTGGATGATTGACTCTCTATCACTCAACTTCTGCTCTGGACGCAAGGACTTTTTCTTGTAGCGACTCAGTTCCTCCTGGGCGAGGATATCCTGTGCCATTTCAAATGCCTCCACCATTACCTGCAGATCCTCGGGCTCACTCAGGTAGTTGGGTTCAATTCTGGGCAGTTTGCGTGGATCGGTGGAGTCCAAAGTGATCTCACCGCGACTCTTAGGCCTCAGGGCACAGGCGTGAAGGGAGTAACCGTAGCAGGTGCGCTTATTAAACCCATGCTGGAAAGTTGGAACTGCCGTCATGTGGAACTGAATATCCGGGTTGCCACCCGCCAGACTGGAACTGGCAAAGCCCCCCGCCTCGGCCACATTGCTGGTTAAGGGCCCTTTATTTAAAAAGATCAGTTCTGGCAGGCGCATTGCGGTGAGGAGCTTCGGCCATAGTGCCTCGGAAAAGCTAACCGCTTCAGAGGCTTCCACTACTTGTATGATATCCAGGTGGTCCTGCAGGTTTTTTCCAACACCGGGAAGGTGCGCTTGCGAAGTCACTCCAGATTTACGCAATTGGTCCTGATCCCCAATACCGGACAGCATTAATAGCTGTGGCGACTGGATAGCACCGGCACTTAAAATCACTTCCTTGTTCGCCAGGATTTTAGTGCCATCAAGCAATTCGACGCCGGTCGCCTTCTCTCCCCTGAGAATAATCCTCGCCACCTGACTGTTGGTACGGACATGTAGATTAGAGCGGCTAGAAACTGGGTGCAGATATGCTGTAGCGGCAGAGCAGCGGCGCCCGCGCCGTTGGGTTACTTGGTAAAAGCCCACGCCATTTTGCTGGCTGCCATTGAAGTCGTTATTCGGCCGGTGTCCCAGGGACTCAGCTGCGCGTAAAAAAGCATGCCCCGATCGGGTTTTCCACTTTAAATCCGAGACCGACAGAGGGCCGTAGCCACTGTGGTGCGCATCAGTACCCCGTTCATTGCCCTCCGACATTAAGAAGTAAGGCAACAAACCTTTCCAGCCCCAACCGGGATTACCCTCTGCTTCCCAGGCATCGTAGTCATCGCTATTGCCACGGATATAAACCATGGCATTTATAGAGCTACTACCCCCGAGGGTCCTGCCCCTCGGCCAGAACAATTTCCTGTCATTCAGGTGCTTTTGTGGCGTGGTATGGTGGTGTAGGTTATAGCGAGTACCCGGTAGCAACTCGCCAATACCCACAGGAATGGAGATCAAGGGGCTCCGATCTTTAGGACCCGCCTCCAGAAGACAAACTCGATTCTGCTCTTCGGCACTGAGCCGATTTGCTAAAACACAACCGGCGGAGCCGGCACCTACGATCACATAATCAAAAATCATTTGAGTGGACATGGGACCTCAGCACCTTTGTAGCTGGATGGTCCACTGACGGTACACTCAAGCTGTGAATAATGACAGGCTGGAGGTCACCCAAGCATGCCCAATTCCGAATTCAGTGATGATCAGGTACTCACCTGCTGGCATAAGAATGCTCATGAGTGGACTAAAGTAGTAGACAATGCCGCCATTCCCAGCCGCCGACTGGTCACTGATGCCGCCATTGTCAGCACAATCATGGCGTACCAACCTGCGAGCATTTTAGATATCGGTTGCGGTGAAGGCTGGCTCAGTAGAAAACTGGCGGAGCAAGGTATTCGAGTCTGTGGTGTCGATGGCGTTAAAGATTTAGTGGATATTGCCAGCGCTCGAGCAGGCGCCAATGAGTCCTACCGGCAATTGCAATACGAAGAAATTTGCGCCGAAAAACTGGAACAGCAGTTTGAACTTATCGTGTGTAACTTTTCCCTTATCGGAAAGGAATCTGTCGAGCAACTGTTCAACAATGCACAAGAGTTAATGCTGCCCGGTGGGTACTTTGTCATCCAAACTCTTCACCCCCATCAGGCCTGCGGTAATGAGCCCTATCGAGATGGATGGCGCCCGGGATCTTGGGAAGGTATTGACGGAGATTTTGAAGAGGCCGCTCCCTGGTATTTCCGCACCCTGGAAAGTTGGGTCCAGCTATTTCGCAACAACAGCTTTGCCATAGAAGCGATTTACGAACCCAGAGCCGATAGCCAACCAACCCCATCCTCACTGATTATTTGTGGGAAAATTTTGCGGTAGCGCATTTTGGAACTCTTTCCTGGCACCTAAGCCCCGATCCGGTGGAAAGAGGAGCTATTCAAGACAATTTTTTCATCAGCATTGGCACAGAAATACCAAAACAATAATAAAAAAACATTGGCGGGCTCCTGCTCACGCTCGCGACCACTTAGACAAAAATGAAAAAGTATCCATTTCATGCGGCCTCCAAGGAAAGAGATGACTTTTTCGGACTGTCCAGTAAGTGGAGTTGCATCAGCCGCCTAATTAATTCGAAAAAATGCTTTGTTAAGGGTGACCCATAATAAATTCAACGACCGCTTGCGGCCATCGAAATGAGAAGTTGACACCCAGGGGTAAACAGAATGCTACTCTGCAGTTTCCGATTCAGCGCCAATCAACTAGTGCCAAAAACCGTTGGCCTATTTCTTCTGCCCGCGTGCTGCGTCTGTTCTGCCGATGAGTTATTTATCCCGGATTCCCATGAAACCCTGAATATGGAATCCGGCAGTCTGTTTTTCTCCGACAGTGCATTTGCTATGGATAACGAAGCACTGGTCCAGGCCGCCGAGTACTTGCGCACCAATAGTATGAGCAACGTACAGCGACGCCTGAATTACCAGTGGCTGCAGATGCACACCAATCCAGATAAGTTTAAGCCCCTGAAAGGTGGCAAGGCATTATCCAAAATCCTGCGAATGGGTCTAGAAACGTACAAAACACAGAACTCCCGCGCCGCACGTACAGGCTTGCTCAGGTACACCAACAACGAGGGCAAGATTGGCAGCTCGGTGGACTATGGCATCTCTCTGTCCGACGACAAATTCAAGTTCTCTTTTGAGCTGGAGTTTTAGGGAGCCCCTGAACTCAGGCGCGCTACCTCTCCTTCCCCGTTTACAGGTTTGTTAGAATCTCCGCCACTTAAAACCGGCGGAGATAACCGTGAGTAGCTCGAACACCCCCAAATCCTTTCCTGAACTCCCTGTTGCCGGGGTGGGTCCACGCCTGGCCGCACTGCTCTACGACACCCTGATACTTATGGGCCTACTGGTGGTTTACGGCTTTATCGCGCTGATGGTTGCCTCTACCGTGGTGGGCCTCAACTGCCAGCCCGAGGCAAATGACTACAACCCCTGTGTCAGCGGACCATTCTTCCAGCTGGGCGCTCTAGCGGTTATCGTAGGGTATTACTTCTGGTCCTGGAGGGCTGCGGGTCAAACTGTGGGGATGCGCGCCTGGCGTCTGCTGCTGGCGAGTCCAAACGGAGCCCAGCTCACTTGGCGCCAGTGCATCCTTCGCGCCATCGTAGCGCCACTGTCTATTGCTTGTTTGGGACTCGGTTACTTCTCTGCCTGGGCCAGATCCGACAAGGCCACGTGGCATGACCTTATCTCCGAATCCGAGGTGCGCGTACTTCCCAAGAAGTCTAAAAAGTAGAAGGCCAGGGGCCCTAACGGGCCCGCTGCAGTAGATACCATCCCGCGCCAAAGCACAGCAATATCGGTAGCAGCACCGCGAGGAAAGGCGGGAAGCCAAATACCAGGGAAGATGGCCCCAGCATATCCTGGACAAACTGGAACACCAGGCCAACCACCAATCCGGTAAACACACGCAGTCCGGTGGTTACTTCACGCAGAGGGCCAAAAATAAAGGAGATCGCCACCATCACAAGACTGGCGATAGTGAGAGGCTGCAATACTTTTTTCCAGAACTGCAACCAGTAGCGACTGGAGTCTTCACCTTTGCGATCGAGGAATTTGCCGTAAGCCCACAGATTGCGCGGTGACAGATCCGCAGGCAAAGGCACCACCAAAGCGAATAACTCTGGCGAAATCTCCGCCTTCCATTCGGTCGTAGGCAGTACTTCACTCTCGGTATGCTCACCGGTGAAGATGGTCGTGCGGCTATTCTCCAGCTCCCAGCGCTTGCCGTCAAAATGGCCGCGCTCAGCAAACTCCACCTGCTCCAGTTCTCGATCAGCACCGAAGTGGTAGCGGGTAACACCGTAAAGTTCACCATCCGGCAATGCCGCGTTGAAGTGAACAAACTCGCCACTGTCTTTCAGCCACAGGCCACTTTCCAGACCGCTCGCCTCCAGCTCACCCAATGCCCGGGCTTTGTCACTTTCGGCAATCACATTGGTCTTGGGAATAACAAATTCCGCCAGGCCCAAGCCCAGTAAAATCAGCAGCATAATGGGCTTCATCACCGCCCAGGTAATCCGACCGATTGAGACTCCGGCAGACCGCATAACGGTCAGCTCACTGGTACCTGCCAATGAACCAAGCCCCACCAGACACCCAACCAGGGCGGAAAAGCCCAGCTGTTCATAAATACGCGCCGGCAATGTCCAACCCACATACTTCAGGGCATCGATAAAGCCGTAATCCTTCTTCAGCTCCCCCAACTGGTCCACTAATGCAAAGACCACAGTGAGGCCAAGAATAATCATCAGTGCGCCACCCACAGCAACAATAACGGTGCGGGCGATATATAAATCGAGCTTACTCACCTGGCGACTCCTTCACACCCTCGGGCAAACGCTTGGGCGGCGCCTTGCGCCAATTTCTTCCCGCTAACAACAGCAAGCCGAGCAGTAAGAATGGCGGGTGAACCAGCCAGATCATTGCCGGATTGGAAATCTTGCCGTCCTCAATCGCCCCCCTGACACCCTGCAGGATTACCAGGTAGGTGATATACAGCAGAATGGCCGGGATCATCCTCGCAAAACGCCCCTGGCGAGGGTTGGTACGGGATAATGGAACTGCTAGTACTGCAACCACCAATACCAATATCGGAAGGCTGAAGCGCCAGTAGAGGTAGGCCCTCTGTTGTGGATCATCGCCTTTAAGAAGATCCAGGGTTGAAGCCGATTCCATCTGGTCCTGCAAGCGGCTGCGCTCGCGAGGCACCTCTAGAATCACTGAGTAACTGTCAAATTTCATCTGGCGATATTCCCGCTCACCGGGAACACCCTCATAGCGAAAACCGTCGCGCAGTACCAAATAGCGCAGGCCTGTCTCAGGATCTATCTCCTGTACACCTTCACGAGCACGGATGACAATCTGCTGGTCTGCCTCAGTTTCCTCTTCCGCACCACCCAACTCAGCCAGGAACACCCCCAACATGGTGGACTTGTCTTCGCTCAGACCATCGGCGTAATAAACCGCGCGGCCGCCCTGGGAGGACACAAATCTCTTTGGTACCAGGTGATCAAATTCGTTGCGCGCCTTTTCTGCATTTAACAGGCTGGTAGAACGCTCCATACCCGCCGGAGAGAAATACAGGCTCATGGACGCCACCACCAGCGCCAGCATCAGTGCTGGAATCATGGTATAGCCCAGCAAACGCCAATCGCTAAAGCCACAGGCGTGCAGAACCGTCATTTCACTTTCTATATAAAGGCGGCCATAGGAGAGGAGAATCCCCACAAACAGGCCCAGCGGTAATACCAGTTCCAGGAATCCCGGCAAACGGAACCCCATCAGGGAGAACAGGATATTCGCCGAAATATCACCGGCAGCAGCTTCCGCCAGGTATTTCACGAATCGGCCGCTCATCACAATTAACAGCAAAATTGCGCTAACCGCTAGCGTGGCAAACAGCAGCTCGCGGCAGAGATAGCGAAAAATAATCACAGGGCGAACAAATTCCTTGGTGACAGCGGTGTGATGGTGTCTGAATCAAAAACGAGCAAGTTTCCCTCTAGGTACAGCAATCCACAGGCAGGCGGGTTAAACTTGTGCGACGCATTATCACTAAAAATTCTTGCTATGTCTCGGCCTAGAGGCATGCAATCTATTGTCAGATTTTAAGGAAAGCGAAAAATGCAGTTCTCCGCCAAGGTTGCAGATATCAGTAAACAACGCAGTGCCTGCTCAATTATTTCAGCAGATGCCAAAAATAACCTCAGCGAAAGTGGAAAAAGCCTGGATAAACTGACCGGGGGAATGATTGCAAAAATCCTCAAGCGCGGGGACTTGGGGGCCAAATCCGGCAGCACCCAGCTGATCAATCTTATCGACGTTCCCAGCGAGCGCGTTCTGGTCGTACGCACCGGTAAAGGCACCATCAGCCAGGCGGAATTCCGCAAGCTGGCAGCCAGCAGTGCCAATGGAGTAAAGAACTTTAAAGAAGCCGCGAGCTACCTGTGCGAAGTAGAGGTTGAAGGTGCCGATAATCGCTGGAAAGCACAGCAAATCGCCATGGCCGCCGGTCTGGCAAGCTATCGCTACACCCTGTCCCGCACCGATGCAAAGCCCCTGCCCCTGGCGAAATTCACCATCCACGCCCCAGAGAAAAAGCAGCTGAAAGCTATTCAAGGCGGCATGGAAGTGGGTGCCGCTCAAGCACTGGGCAGCAATGTCGCCCGTGATTTGGGGGATCTCCCAGGCAATATCTGTACCCCCAACTACCTGGTTGCCCAGGCGAAGGCGCTGGCCAAAAAACATGCAAAGCTCACCACCAGCGTGCTGGACGAAAAGAAAATGAAAGCCCTGGGCATGGGTGCTTTCCTCAGCGTCTCCAAAGGCAGCGACGAGCCCCCCGCCCTGATTGCCATGAACTACAAAGGTGGCAAGGCCAGCGAAAAACCTGTGGTATTGGTTGGTAAAGGCATCACCTTCGATAGCGGCGGCATCAGCATCAAGCCGGGCCAGGCTATGGACGAAATGAAATACGACATGGGCGGTGCCGCCAGTGTCTTCGGCGTGATGAACGCCCTGGTTGAACTGCAGCCTTCTATCAACGTAGTAGGCCTGGTTGCCGCTGCTGAAAATATGCCCAGCGGCCGCGCCAGCAAGCCCGGTGATGTTGTGACTTCCATGTCCGGCAAAACCATCGAAATCCTCAACACCGATGCCGAAGGCCGCCTGGTTCTGTGCGATACGATCACCTACGCAGCCAAGTTCAAGCCCAGCGCAGTGATTGATATCGCCACCCTCACCGGTGCCTGTGTTATCGCCCTGGGCCATCACGCCACCGGTCTCTACGCCAATAACGAAGAACTGGCCAAGAGCCTTCTCCAGGCTGGCGAAACTACTGGCGACCGCGCATGGCAAATGCCACTGTGGGACGAGTACCAGTCCTCCCTGGATTCCAATTTTGCCGATGTCCAAAATATCGGTGGACGCGAAGCCGGTTCAGTAACCGCTGCCTGCTTCCTGGCGCGTTTTGCCAAAGACTACAAGTGGGCACATATGGATATTGCCGGTAGTGCCTGGAAGTCCGGCGCACAGAAAGGTGCAACCGGCCGTCCGGTTCCTCTACTGGTTGAATATCTACTGGGCAAATAAGTAGCCAAAGCGCACAATAGCCGCCGGCACCATCGGTGCCCGGCCGCCGGGCGGTCCATTAATTAATGGGCCGCTTTTGCTTTTGGCGGCGTATCAATATGGCCGGGATTATTTGACCAGTATCTGAAATGACTCGCATTGATTTCTATATTCTCTCTTCCGACCAACCGGAACACGCCGATGTTTTTGCCTGCCGCCTGGCTGAGAAAGCCTTCCGCGCGGGTATGCGTGTATTAATCGCGGTGGACGACCCGCAACGGGCGGAACAGATGGATCAACTGCTATGGACATTTCGCGAGGACAGTTTTCTGCCCCACGCCCCGCAAACTGAAAACCAACAGGCGCAAATAGAAATTAATAGCGGAGAAGACCCCGCAGATCACCACGGCTTACTGATCAATCTCTGCTCCAAAGTACCCAAATGGTTTAGCCGCTTTGAACGCTTGGCAGAAGTTGTGATCCAACAACCGGAACCATTAAAACGGTCCCGATTGCGATTTGGTCACTTCCGCGATCGCGGATATCCGTTACAATCCCATAAGATCAATTAGAGCCTCTAACTACGTCCGAGAGTCATGTCCGGCAAAAAAAACAAACACAAGCACCGCGGACAGCAGCGCAAGCAGCCCAGTGAATTTCTGGATGAACTTAATTCACTGCACAACTTGCTTGTCACCGACGAGAACAATGAAGAAATCCCCGTGCTCAGCCAGGTGGCCAAGCAGGGTAATCCTGTAACCCCAGAGCCCCCCACTCTTCCCACTATTGACGACATAGCAAAACCCAGTGGGACACCAGCTACCAGTGAGTTCGAAGATATCGACACCTCACTGGAAGATATCGACTTACCGATTTTATTTTCACCGGTTGAAGAAGAGATGCTGGCCCAGCAATCCCTGTCGCTGGCAGAGTCTGACCTGGCTCTATTGCGCCCGCTTCAAGAGCTGGCTGTAGAGGATGAGGAACCGCAGGCTTCCGCAGAAACCGGGCAAATCGACGAAGAGCCCGTTGAAGAAAAACCGGTTGAAACACCGTTAGAGCAGATTTCCCGGGAAAGCAAAACTGAAGATTTCCCAGAGGCCGAACCGGAGAGACAGCCCGAACCGCAGCCGGAGCCCCGAGCGGAAAACCCGTTCCTGCCAAATCATATTCGCTCCCGCCTCACCGGTGGACGGCCCCTGCCAGCTGAAGAAAATACCCAAGTAACCGAAGCCCCAGTGCCCCCGGCCCCGGAAGTAGAAGCAGAAGCTCCAACAACAGTGGCCCCAGCCCCTGAAGCCAAAAAAGAAGTTGAACTTCCAAGCACTGAGGCCCAAGCCGCCGAAGAAGATCCGGCCGCAGACCCTGAGCCCTCCGCCAAAGAGCGCCAGCGCCAGGAGTTGATCGAACAACTCGTCGCCCAGCAGCTGCCCAAACTGGAGCGCCGCCTGCGCGCCCAAATAGAACACGTGGTCGACGAGCTCGGCGTTTGGGATTAAGAGACGGCCTAAGGGAGCCTCTGAATAACTCCCTAAGCTCAAATACTGCCTTTTGCCCACCAGACCCCGGCGGTATAATTGCCGCCTTTTCCGCGCAGCCCGAGCAAGCACCAGACTATCCTGAGCCAAAACGCTGTGCACGCAGTCAGTTAAACACAAGGTTTCCCGCCCGCATGGACAAAACATACCAGCCCAACGCCATCGAACAGCAGTGGTACAAAACCTGGGAGGAGAACGGCTACTTCAAGCCTTCCGGGGATACTGAGGCCAAGCCCTACAGCATCATGATCCCGCCGCCGAACGTCACCGGCAGCCTGCATATGGGCCACGGTTTCCAGGAGTCCATCATGGACGCCCTGATTCGCTACCACCGCATGCAGGGAGACAACACCCTGTGGCAAGTGGGCACCGACCATGCCGGTATCGCCACCCAGATGGTGGTAGAGCGCCTGCTGGGCGCCGAAGGCGTATCCCGCCACGACCTGGGCCGCGACAAGTTTACTGAGAAGGTCTGGGAGTGGAAGGAAGAGTCCGGCGGCACCATTACCCGCCAGCTGCGCCGCCTGGGCGCCAGCCCCGACTGGTCCCGCGAACGCTTCACCATGGACGACGGCTTCTACAAAGCGGTGCAGGAAGTCTTTATCAAACTGTATGAAGACGGCCTGATTTATCGCGGCAAGCGCCTGGTGAACTGGGACCCGAAATTCCACACCGCGATCTCCGACCTGGAAGTATTAAACGAAGAGAAGCAGGGTCACCTGTGGCACTTCCGCTACCCGCTCTCCGACGGCTCCGGCCACTTGGTAGTTGCCACTACCCGCCCGGAAACCATGCTCGGCGATACCGCCGTAGCCGTACACCCGGAAGACGAGCGCTACCAGCACCTGATTGGCAAGACCATAAAGTTGCCCCTGGCGGATCGCGAAATCCCGATTATTGCCGACGAATACGTCGATCGTGAATTCGGCACCGGCTGTGTAAAAATCACCCCGGCACACGACTTCAACGACTACGAAATGGGCCAGCGCCACAACCTCGAGATGATTAACATCCTCGATGCCGACGCCCACCTGAACGACGCAGTGCCGGAAAAATACCGGGGCATGGAGCGCTTTGCCGCGCGCACCCAGATTGTCGATGACCTGGACGCCCTCGGCCTGCTGGAAAAAGTAGAGCCCCACACCCTCAAGGTACCTCACGGAGACCGCTCCGGCGCCGTGATTGAGCCCTGGCTCACCGATCAATGGTACGTAAAAACCCAGCCCCTGGCCGATGAAGCCATCGCCGCCGTTGAAGATGGCCGCGTTGAGTTCGTACCGAAAAACTACGAAAACATGTACTTCTCCTGGATGCGCGATATCCAGGATTGGTGTATTTCCCGTCAGCTGTGGTGGGGCCACCGCATCCCCGCCTGGTACGACAACGAAGGTAAAGTCTACGTTGGCCGTAGCGAAGAGGAAGTGCGCGAGAAGCACAACCTGGGCGCCGATATCAGCCTGCGCCAGGACGACGACGTACTCGACACCTGGTTCTCCTCCGGCCTGTGGACCTTCGGCACCCTGGGCTGGCCAGAAGATACCGAAGAACTGAAAGCCTTCCACCCCAGCTCCGTACTGGTCACCGGCTTCGATATTATTTTCTTCTGGGTCGCACGTATGATGATGCTGACCCTTTACTTCAAGAAGGAAGTACCGTTTAACACCGTGTACGTGCACGGCCTGGTGCGCGATAACCACGGCCAGAAGATGTCCAAGTCCAAGGGCAACGTGATCGATCCCATCGACCTGATCGACGGTATCGACCTGGAGAGCCTGGTACAGAAACGCACCAGCGGCCTGATGCAGCCGCACCTGCGCGAGAAAATCGAAAAGCAAACCCGCAAGGACTTCCCCGAAGGTTTCTCTGCTTTTGGTACCGATGCCCTGCGCTACACCTACTACTCACTGGCATCCACCGGCCGCGACATCAAGTTTGATGTGGGCCGTATCGAAGGCTTCCGCAATTTCTGTAACAAGATCTGGAATGCCTCCCGCTACGTGCTGCAAAACTGCGAAGAGCACGATTGTGGACAGGACGGCAGCACGGATTTTGAACTGACCATCGCCGACCGCTGGATTATTTCCCAATTGCAGCGCACCGAAATCACCGTACGCGAAGCCATGGACACCTACCGCTTCGACCTCGCCTCCCAGGCCCTGTACGACTTTATCTGGAGCGAGTACTGCAGCTGGTACCTGGAACTGTCCAAGCCGGTACTGTGGGACGACAACGCCTCCGACGCAGTGAAGAAAGGCACCCGCCGCACCCTGATCCGCGTACTGGAAACCATTTTGCGTCTGGCCCACCCGCTGATGCCGTTTATCACTGAAGAAATCTGGCAGCGTGTAAAAACCCTCGCCGGCTCCAACGGTGACACCATTATGCTGCAACAGTACCCGGAAGCCGATAACAGCAAGATCGACGAGGAAGCGGAAGCGGCCGTTGCCTGGTTGAAGCAGGTTATTGAAGGCGTGCGTAATATTCGCGGTGAAATGAATATTTCCCCAGCGAAGAAAATCCCACTGATCCTGCGCGGCGGTTCCAACCGAGACAAAGAACTTCTGGAGCAAGCCCGCAGCCTGCTGATCAAACTGGCGAGCCTCGAAGAAATCACCTGGCTGGAAAGTGGAGAAGCGGCCCCCGCCTCCGCCACTGCCCTGGTAGGCGATATGGAATTGCTGGTACCCATGGCCGGCTTGATCGACGTTAAAGCCGAAAGCGCCCGTCTACAAAAAGAGATTGATAAACTTTCCAAAGAACTCGCGCGGGTTGAAGGCAAACTCAACAATCCCAAGTTTGTAGACAAAGCCCCCGAAGCCGTTGTTGCCAAGGAGAAGGACAAGCTTGCAGAAATGAAAGGTGCTCACGAGCGTCTGCAACAGCAACTTGAGGAAATCAGTAACCTTTAAGATTACTGGTAATCCGCTCCATTAAAGAGCGGAGCTGATTTAAAAAAGGGGGCACTGCCCCCTTTTCTTTTTTTGACATAAATCAAACGACCCCTTCTAGCCCTAGTGCCTTTCGATTTTCTAGCAACTTCAGAACCTGAGTATGTACTCAATGTACCTGCATCGCCTATGGGTTTGTCAGCGCCAAAATCAGCTTTACCGAAGTGGTATACGACCTAAAGCGCGCTAAAACGCTTCAAGCTACGCTCAATCTTTCAACCCTCCTAAGTACCTGATAAGAAATCAACATGATTTCCGATCGGTTTGACTGTTATTTTTTATACAAAGATTCTGATTGATTGAAAACTCTAGGTCTAATAGTGAGTTAGAGAAAAACTATTCATTGGGGATAGTGACCAAACTAATTATTTTTGAACTTGGGACAAGAGTTCCGGTTTGTATGTGATTTATTGATCCCTCAAGGTTCTTACGTACTTCTTCGTTAGATTGATTCCAGAATAGTAATCATCATAATAGTGGTCAGAATGATTACTATATAAATGCCATGTTTCAAATAAGGGGGAGTCATAAACTATGAGTTATGAGCAAATCACAGACCTAAAAGAGATTGAGTCAAAGTTACAAAGTCTCGGTTGGGAACTTGATGCATGTGAGTATGATGATAAAGATGAATTCGAAGAAGTATTAGACCGACTATATCCGGGTGAGGTGAAAAAGGTAGCAAAACGTGCTTCTGAACTTGGCTCTGTAAAGGGGAAGCACTTGTACGGTCGAATGCTAGGAGATGAAGCTAGAAAACTCAAGGAAGACGGAAAACCGTACAAGGATTTACAGACGAAAGCCAGAGAGCTAGTTTTTTACGCAGCCAAAGGTGGTTGCTGGGGGGCTATGGATGATTTAGGAACTGAGCATACTGAAGATTTAGGGCCGCAAATGTACGAACAGCTTGCGTTTATCCAACTCTCCGGTCAAGACCCATTGGAACATGTTGAGTATTGTCGAGAGTATCTCAATATGAACATTACCCAGGAAGAAATAGACAAAGGTGTAAACCTATATAATGAGTTACACGATCACATGGAAGTAAATTCTATACAAAAGGAAAGTTGTAACTGTATTTTTCCATAGCAAATCATAACAAATGGTTGCAGTACGTTCCGCTGAACCTGGCATTAACTACACAAGGAGAAGTAATGAGCATTCGAGGAGTATTAACCCGGTTCGCTTTAACTTATATAACACTGATTTTCATCGTAGGATTTACACTTAACTATTTTGGCGTTGACAGTAATAGCGGCGTAAATTTCGGAATATTAATGGGCTCGATATTTTGGGTATGCTCTTCTTTTGCTAATAAGAATCGCCGCTATTTCAATAAAAGTGAAAAAACCAGGGTAGTAATTGCCCTCATCACTATTAACGTAGTTATTCAAGCTATTTTCGGGGCTATCGCACTTTCCGAATCTGGTCATGAAACAAGCGGTTCAGTTCTTTTGCTCTCAGTTGCAATTATCGGAGCTATTCATGCAGTCGCTATCTATTTCTTCGTAGGGTTTGCGAAAAAAACACTAATTAAGCAAGGCATCATAGAGAGTTAAGAAGGCCAGCCCGAGGGATGCCAAAACCTCCGTTTTGGTTTTGGCGCCCCCTGCTGGCAGAACTATGGTTAAAATGGGAATCGAGAAAATTGGAAACTTTGATCCCAATTATACTTTTTGTATTATTTATCTATGCAATTTTATTATTGATTATTGGATTCGTTAAATATGGACTATTTCTGATTCAAGAAAGAAGCACTGGGCAAATAGAAAAAATAGTAAAAACATATAGATTTACTTTCACCACAAAACTTAGTAATCATTTAAACTTCATCAACACCTTTATGTTGGCTATACTTATATCGTTTATAGTAGCTGGGCTTATATATGTGCTTAAACTTTTCAACTAAGCACTAGCAAACCATATTAAACGTGTCGTGGTTCATCGGTAAAGCCGATAGGATCTTTGTTCCGCTGCTTACAACTACACTATAGAGCCACAAATGTAGACGGCATGGTGCTGTAAAATTAAGGAAAAAGTTTTTTGAGAGCAGATCTTAGGAAAAAGATTATTGACGTTTGTGACCAAAAAATAGAAAAGAAAGGTAGTAATGTAGGAGTATCTTTCTATGCATTTTTCAAAAACAAGAATGATCAGCCAGAAATTCTAATGGAGGCCGCGAAGTGGTGGATAGAAACGCACCAACTTGATCATTTTGAAAAGGCCGAAAAAATCAAATCAATGATCAAGGCTGGTGTTTAACATGGTAACTTCCGGTCAAATTATCCAGCATCATAATAATATGCTCAAAGACGCACTACGGGCTGGACTCTGGTGCTTTCACACCTCCACGCTCTACCGTAGGCGCTATAAATCCATATGAGTAAAGAAAAATTAAAGCATAGTTGTAAGCAAAATCAGTACGAAGATGCTGAAATTCTCTATCAAAAAATTAATCAAGTGGAATGGGGTTGGGTTCTTTCGCAGTGGCAATCTGCGACTGAATTTGATATTGAGGATGGTTATAAAGGGAAAGTTGGCTCACAGATGTGCTCTCATCACCTCCTTATAAGATACTGCCCATTTTGTGGTGAAGATCTTAAAAATAGAAGAGAAGTGCATAGTAGCTTATAACAAGCTAATAAACTTCGCGCGTGAAAGACACACGCCGAATAGCTTACGATACGCTCCAGCTGCCAGTTATTAGAACGTTAACCCTATCGCCTAGCGGATTGAACACGCCAACGCGCGCCCTTGCTTAGGGCGCTCCGTAATCTCAACCAACTTCATCCCCCAGCACCCTCTCCTGTTGGACACGTCTATAGATTTCCTCACGGTGAACAGGTAGAGATTTTGGGGCACGTATGCCTATCTTTACCTGATTGCCCTTAACTTCCAATACCGTAATTGAAACGCTCGCTCCAATCCGTAAGTTTTCACCCGTCCGGCGCTTTAAGATCAACATAATTGCTTCCTATGAATACTCAAACCATGCGTAGACCTCCCTTAATGGAAGGATTTGAAAGTAACTTTTAAGGAAGTATCAGGTGGAGCGCGAGAACGGTAGGCATAGAGGTAGAAAAGGCAGACGCAACGCTTCCAGAGCCAGGGGACATGCCCCAAACTACTGAATGGACTCCACTTTATTGAAGACGAGCGGGTTTCTAGCGTATGATCCATATAGCCATTTTGATAGTCATAGTATCAATTTGGTTAGCTGGCCCCAGGTGTTAGCGCACCTTGGGTCAGCGCCTTTTACTTACTCTTACGTCACGCTACCGTTCTCCTTTGAGGGAATGGTTTTTAGAAAATTCTTGATTCTCTCGAGTTTCTTGGACCGCTTTGCTCATCGGCCTTCAGAAGGCTGTTCAATGACGACCCAAATACCGATAAATATCCACCGATTTTACGCAGCTTTGACACTAAAACAAACTGAATAAAATCCAATAAGATTATTTTTGTGCCTATATTTTGTGTATTCACAAACGGAGAATCTTAGTTGCACATAAAAATAAGCGTTAAGATTGATACTCTTCCCCGCAACTCACTTTGGAATCCAGAAACAATAGATTATCCATAACAGCCTCGCCCTGCTGTTTTTATGTACATTCTGTTGATTTTCTATACTTCTTGCCTCGAAGATCAAAAGCAGAAAATTACTAATGGTATAATGCGGCTTCTTTTGAATCGCTGTTATAAGTAATAAAAAAATGGAACCTGAAGAACTAAAAAGGAAGCTTGATCTAGTCGCGACTTCTTGCATGCAGCTTTCCAGAGAGTTGCAGTCTCTCGACACACAGTTAAGCCTGAATATGGACAGAAAAGCAATTCGGGAAATAATTACCAATCTCCACTGGGCAGCCGAAAACACAACCGTGGTTGGGCTTCACCAAATTGGAGAGGCGCTTGACGATAATATGGGTACCGGTCTCCATGATTGAAATTACTTATAATAAGCGCCGGCACAAATACAGGCTTCGCACTTTGGACTCACAACAAGTTGCTTGCCTGTGCCGCGGGCGTTACATACCCAAAAAGTGTAACCGGAATAATTAAATTAAGGAATAAGATGTCAGCGAATATAGCAAGCAGGTTGGAAACTGGAACCCCATATCTAAAAGACTTAATTGCAGATATAAACTCTGGACAGATCAAAGTTCCTCAATTTCAGCGCCAGTTTGTTTGGAAAGAAGAGCAAGCATTGAAGCTTCTGGACTCTATTGCAAGCAATTATCCAGTTGGCAGCTTGCTACTTTGGCGTACAAAAAATTCTCTAGCTGTAGAGCGAAATATTGGGGCCTTTAAGTTGCCAGAAACAGACGATATGTCTCCAACAGACTATGTTCTAGACGGGCAGCAAAGATTGACTGTAATTTATTCGGCACTAGGTGCTTTAGAAGGGCAAAATGGTTTTGATGCAGCTTACGATCTCGTTGAAGACTGCTTCATGGAGGCCCCTGAGGACTTTAGTCAAACTCAATTTCCCCTTCGCATTATATACAACACAACGAAGCTACTTAACTTCCGATCTGGACTTGTAAGTTATCCGAATGCAGATGAGTTACAAGAGAAGTTAGATGGTCTAATTGATGTAATTACAAACTATAGAATTCCAGTTGTTACTTTAAAGGAGCTAACTGTTGAGGAAGTTTGCCCAATTTTTGAAAGGATCAACAGTTCAGGAACTAGACTTTCGACGTACGACTTAATGGTTGCCGCAACATGGACAGAGAGCTTTGATTTGAATGAAGAGGCTCAAAAAATTGCGAATTCGTTAAAACCTAAAGGCTTTGATGATATTGATGGCAATACTGTTCTCAAATGCCTTTCTGCAATCAAACACAAAGGAATAAAGAAGGAGCAAGTTTTATCTCTAAGAAATCTATCTAAAGATGAAATGGATAGCTTAGTTGAAATAGCAAAGGCTGCGCTTCTTAAGACTATAGATTTACTTAAAACGGAGTTTAAAATATACAGCTGGGACTTCCTTCCTTATGAAGCTATTGCTGTTGTTCTTTCATACGTTTTCTCAAAAAGAAAGACGTTAACACTAGAAGACGTAAGACGTGTTAGAAAATGGTTTTGGTTAAGTGCATTTTCTGAACGATATCGGGGGGCATCAGAATCATTTGTCTCTCAAGACCTTGAAGCTATAGATTCTTTTGTTATTAATGGTGAAGATCCTAAAAAATCCTTTGGAAGCATTCCGACACAGGAAGCCTTTAAAAAGTTAGCGTTCAGAAGTAATAACTCCAGATCTCGGGCACTAATAATATTGCTTGCTCTGAAACGCCCGCGAAATATTACAAATGGAGCTGTTATTGATCCTGAAATAGCGCTATCGAACTACAACAGCAAACAATTTCACCACATTTATCCGAAAGCTCATCTAAAACGAATTAATGCATCTGGAGAGCACAATAGCTTAGCAAACTTCTGCATGTTGGCCGCTTCAGAAAACAATGCAATCAGTGATGATCATCCGAATGAGTATTTGCCGCACTTGATTAGCGAATTAGGAAAAGAAGTTGTGGATGTATTTAATTCTAATTACCTCCCGGATCCCAGATCAGTAGATTTTTCAACACTTGAATACCCTGAGTTCATTGATCTAAGGGCTAAATTGATGCTTGAAGATATTAATAAACTGACGAATGGTGAAAGCATATAAATCGGATAGCCGGTACTTTCTAGCTACCGGCCCCATACCACCTATTATGTGGGTCCGCAATGGGCGGTTACTTATTGGTTATAATCCTCTACCCACCGATAGTGTCGAGAAGCTCTTCATTTGAGCTGAGTGTCATGGCAGTGTGCCACCTCAACTTTATCCGACTGGAAACATATCGGTAGGCTAGCCCTGTCTTTTAAATCATGGATTTTGTGTTCAGGCTTTCACCCTGTCCAAGATATTCATCTTGGCATTTGGCTACTACACCACCGGCTGACTTCTGTTGAATCACCTCAGCCATTACTGAAGATCTAGGACAGCCAAAGACTGAGGGGTGGTTCCTGTAATAGAGCTAGCTACCTCTCTGGCGGCTCTTTCTCTTTGGTTTACAGGTAAAGGAGATTAAATACTTGGAATTGGTCTTCAGGCTATTGGGATCGCTGTTTTTCGATAAAAGGGCGGTAATCGTGCTGTTGAGTACTTAAGGCCGGGGTAGATTAGCAGGGCGTAGCTGAGAGGAGGCGCCGACAGTCGCTTATACCGTGTACCCAGCGTTTATCGAGTTGAGCACAAACTTTTTGTACAACCTCTACCGATCCCACCAAGCCTTTAAAGCGACTTTCAAAGTTCCGGCTGAGATAGAGCCAGTGCTTGGGTGAAATGCCGAGTCGCTCCAGAATAGGAGGTATGTTTTCGGCAATACAACCCCGTTTTCTGGGGTCTAAATGCCGGCCGCTCCAATCCACTAACTCCAAATAGTGATCCAGCTGGAAAGGAAGCCCTTTCGGCATATTCAAACGCTCACCGCCGACAAACGGAAGTAGATTTTTGGGCTGCTTACCTGAGACTGCCACACGAATACGCTGTTGAATCGAGGTGTAATCAGACTCTTCAGGTGTCTTGGCAATATTGGCACGGATGGGGTTAAGGTCTACATAGGCCATACAGGCGGCGAGTGCTCTTTCATCCAGTAAAGCCTGAGACTTGAACCGGCCCTCCCAAAAGCGGCCTGTACAGTTGTCTTCAGCATTGGCCTGGCGAGCGATGGATTCATTTAAACAGCGCATAAACCAGCTGATATCCATTAGACGCTCCCGCCATAGGGAAACGACCTCTTTTAGCCTGTCTTCCTCAGCATGATCGAGAGTATCGCCCTGAATATAGCGCTGAGCTAAGCTGGAAGCCTTGAATAGCTTTTGCCAGCGAGTAATTACCTCTGTAATAGACCACTTGTTAGCCGATTCTGTGTCGATATAGAGCACTATATGGTAGTGATTACTCATTACTGCATAGGCGGCAATATCTAGCGCAAACACCTCGGCTAACTTATGCATACGGCTTTCAATCCATTCGCGCCGATGCTCGTAATCTTTTCCGGATTCAGTATCTCTGCCACAGAGAAATGCACGCCGTACACAGCGGGAGACACAGTGATAGTACGGTGTTGCATCAAGAGATATCTGGGTGCTTCGCGGTAGAGTCATCGGCTGCACGCGCACTTATCTGTATAAACATACAGCATTTTGTGGGATTTCAATCTTTTGTCAATAGGGATGACGGTTTATACTTTCTATTTGGTGGGTGTCCAGGATCACGCTAACACGCAGTTTTGCTAGCGGCTTCCTCCCCACAAGACCTCTCGGTATTGCAGTTGCCATTCGCTAGTAATTAGCATTTAATGGCGCCCATTAAATGGTGATTTTCCTAAAGGGGACTTTCACTCATTAGTCCGCGTCTATGCTGGGCGTACCAAGCCGAACCAAGCACTTCCCTTGGTCGCTGGTACAGCCAAAACGCTGCGCTTATCTGCCTGCCCTTGTGTAGGGCGTGATATCTCAGGGGATTGAAGAGTTGTGATTATTAGGAATGTGATGTTAGTAATATCCTTTCTAGGGCTAGCTGGGTGTGCTTCAACCGAGTTGAAAAAATCATTTAAGCCAGTAAAAAATACATATGAAAGTATACAATTCAATCCTGTATTTGGCGAAGTGACTAGTAAACATCCAGAATATTTAAAGGCCCAGAAGGAGTGTGAAAATACTGTTTACGCTGACGGGGTCAAAATTAATGATATATTTGTACATGATCGATCAAAGTTAAATGGAATATCCACCAAACACATGTCTGAATATATTAAAAATAGATTATCTCTGGGTTTAGGCATTAATGGATCATTTAATTTGGCCAGTGCGGCTTTATCTATCCCAATTGAAAGTGATACCCCCTCTTATCAGTCTAAGGGTAATCCCAAAACATATGAAGATTATTCGAAAGAATATATGACTCTGGAGAAACCGACTGAGATTAAGACTATTAATAGCCTTCAGGAGAAATATATTGAATGTATGCGAGAAGAGAAAAAATTTGAGCCTATAAAATTTATTATAAAGAATTCTGAAACAGGTGAGATAATAAGGGAACACAAAGTCAAGAAATAAGACATATCGAGTAGTTGGCAGCTTTAAGCTGCCAACCATTTTGCGAGTCCGCAATGGGCGGTTCCCTATCCGTAATGAGTCTCTACCCAGCGATAGTGTCGAGCAGCACTTCACTTAAGTTGAGTGCCATGGCAGTGCGCTACCTCAACTTTATCCGACTGGAAACATATCGGTAGGCTAGCCCTGTCTTTTAACTTATGGAGTTTAGGTTCAGGCCTTCACTCTGTCCAAGGTATTCATCTTGGCATTAGGCTACTATGCCGTCGGCTAACCTCTGTTTAATCACCTTGCTCATTACTGACCTAGGCCCAGCTGTGTCTCACCTCTTTCAACTATCCCCGCGATGGTGGCTAGCGGGTTGGGCCTTATGGGGCACCGGCCACTCTGACAGCTTCACAGCAGCAAGCTAAACAGATCTCCCCTAAGAAAAGCGTGAACTTCCACTACGCAACTGCATCATTAACTCTACCCGCTAAATCACACGGCTTCAGTGCCCATGGCCACCTCGCCTCCAGGCTAAGCCTTATAGGATGTTTCTGTTTGCCAGCGCGTAGTTTTGTAAGCAGCTTCCTCCCCACAAGACCTCACGGTATTGCAGTTGCCATTCGCTAGTAGTTAGCATTTAATGGAAGCCATTAAACGGTGATTTTCCTACTGGGGACTTTCACCCATTAGTTCCCGCCCATGCTGGGTGTACCAATCAGCCGACCGCAAAAGCCTCGGCTGATTGAGGCGTTACATATACAATGAGGTACAACCTTGAAACTACTCTTAATCATTGGCATATGCTTAGCTTCTTATGCTCTCTATGCCAGCATGAAGAAGGCTGGTAAACCAACACATCCATTAAGTAGCTTGGCATCATTAATTTCTAACTCTAGTGAGAAGGTAAGTACCGATATAAATCTGTATTTAAATTCACCTGAATCATTCTTGAAAAAATATGAGTTCGAATTCAGAGAAAGAGATATTGAATCAGTAGATGAGATGTCTGATTCCGTCGTTGTAGTAGAAATTTTACTGAAGAATAAATTTCTTATATACGTAGATGGCGATCATGAACCAAGTGATGCATTGTTACAATTAAACATCCTTTCAAAGGAAAAACTACAGACAGCAGACTCATACAATGAGATCATGGATTCCTATAGATCAAGTAAGTATGGCATTGCAACTTTCCTACAGGATGGTGAATGGCCCTCTTTGTTTAAATGCGCAAACGAAGCAGGCTTTAAGCTTCTTGCTGTTGATGAAGATTCTGATTCTTTGCCATTAATCCTTGTGCCACTTGAGAAATCTCAAGAAATTCTAAAGGCGTTTAGAGAGGCAAGACTTAAGACCTATTTTTCAAGTAAATAAATGTAAATTGGGTAACCGGTAGTTTCTAGCTACCGGCCCTTAGACCACCCATCGTTCAGGCCAGTAATGGCCGGTTCCCTATCCGAAATGAATCTCTACCCAGCGATAGTGTCATGGCAGTGGACTCTGGTTATTTGCCTACCCATTTGCGGTCTTTTTTGATAGGAGTTTTGAATTAATGATCTCAGAGCTTAGATTGAGTGTTCTACTTCGAGGAGAGAAGTTTTCTCCAAAGGAAGCAGAGAATGTCACAGGGCTTAGACTTCAAGACAAATTAGAGCTTGGTGAGATTTCTCCGAGGGGGCGCTATCGAGGTAAGCCTGTACCCTATGGTACTGCTCAGCTAGAAGTTCCCGCCGAAATACCATATGAAGATAGGTTGATGTGGATAATTCGAGCCCTCGAAGTAAACCTTAAACAGCTATATGAATGTGGTGCTGAAGAGACAAGAATTTATGCAGGTTACTTCTATAAAGATCAATGCAATTTTGGCTTTAGCAGGGAGGAGTTGTCGTCAATAGCAAAACTTGATATAGATTTTGCTATATCCTGTTACGACATGTCAGATGAGGAATAAATGCACTAAATCGGATAGCCGATAGTTTCTAGCTACCGCCCCCGATACCACCCATCGCGCGAGTCGTTATTGGGCGGCTCCCTTTCCGTAATAAATCTCTACCCAACGATAATGTCGAGTAGCTCCTCATTTGAATAAAGTATCATGGCGGTGCGCAACTTCCGAGTCAGTGGCCACGCTGACGGCTTCACAGCAGCAAGCTAAACAGATATCCCCAGATAAAAACATGAACTTTCACCACACAACTGCATCATTGACTCTATCCACTATATCACTCGGCTGGGTGTCCTTGGCCACCTCGCCCCCAGGCTAAGTCTTAAAAAATACTTCTATTCGTCAGCTCGTAATTTTGCTAGCGGCCTCCTCCCCACAAGACCTCACGGTGTTGTAGTTGCCATTCGCTAGTAGTTAGCATTTAATGGAACCCATTAAATGGTGATCCTCCCACAGGGGACTTTCACCTCATGAGTCCGCGTCCACGCTGGGCGTACCAAGCACATGTTGTCGGACTAGTTATCCGTTGCGTTCCAAACCAGCCGCAATTGCGAGCGTTAGGCATCTATATAGAATATGCAAATAAAACTTAATGATTCAGAGGAAATCCAAATTCAACTGCTCAGTAGGGGAGCTTCAAATTACATTTATGACTGTAATTTGTTAGTTTCATTTAGAACTGGCGAAAAGACATATTCACAGGAAGTCTGGGTGGATGGTACTGAATTTAAGTGTTTTTTAAATGAGCTTGAAATACTCAACCATAAGTTAAGTGGAAAGGCCGAATTAGCTTCAGAAACGCCAGGAGAATTACTAATAAAATTTACATCTGTCGACTCCCTGGGTCATATGGCTCTCCACTTTGAGTTAGGTAAGCAAATTTGGATTGGTCCTGAGGTTTTTTGGTCCAAAATTATTCAAGCCTTTCCTATAGACGCCGAGTACTTGGAACGTATTTGTAAAGAAATGTTTAAAAGTTTTTCAGAAGTTAAAAATGCCTAACGAGCACCTACAGTTGACCCTAGATGCTCTGCGCCTTTTGGGCTTGCTGCGTAAACTAACCCAAATTCGCTCCATTCCAAGGCCAACTGATGTGGGCGTTAGTACTTTAAAAGCAGTCTCGATATGACAAAAGTAAGAAACAAGCTCACAACAGTACAGAAGAGAGAAAAGGCCGAGAGGCAAAAAAAATATATGTGGGTCTTCATGAGCGGGAAACAAGTTCGGGTTAAGCGTCCCCCAACCATAGATGGAATGGACGTTGACATGTATATTGAAAGGAACGCAGATCCTATTTGGCTACATGAGAACGGAATGCGGGAAGTTCTTCATGCAAGAGAAATGGATGAATCTAATGATGATATTTTTTAACCAGCGGCGTCTCTTCATTGAGGTGCTAAATCAGATAGCTGGTAGCTCCTAGCCCCCACACTGTCCATCGTGCGAGTCCGCAATGGATGGCTCCCTATCCTTAATAAATCTCTACCCAACGATAGTGTCGAGCAGCCCTTCACCTGAGTTGCGTCTCAAGGCCTTGCGCCACCTCAACTTTATCCGACTGGAAACAAATTGGTAGGTTAGCCCTGTCTTTTACCTCATGGATTTAGGTTCAGGCCTTCACCGTGTCCAAGGTATTAGCCTTGACATTAGGCTACAATGCCGTCGTCTAACTTCTGTTGAATCACCTTGGTCATTACTGATCGAGGCTCTACTGTGTTCCACCACTTGCTTTCTATCTTCACGACGCTGGCTAGCGGGTTGGACCTACTTGTGAGTCAGCGGTCACGGTGACAGCTTCACAGCAGCAAACTAAACAGATCTCCAAGATAAGAGCATGACCTTTCACTGCACAATTGCATCATTGACTCTGCCCATTAGATCACCCGGTGTCGCTGTCCCTGGCCACCTCGTACACCGGCTAAGCCTTGTATGAAGTTTCTGTACGTCAGACCATGGCTTTACTAGCGGCTTCCTCCCCACAAGACCTCGTGGTATTGCAGTTGCCATTCACTAGTAGTTCGCATTTAATGGCACCCATTAAACGGTGATCTTCCTACAGGAGAGTTCCACCCCATTAGTTCACGCCCATTCTTTGAGCGTCCTGGCCTCAGATAGAGCGTTAAGCCTATTTTGGCGATATAACTAATAACGTTCACAAGGAGTAATGAGTGAGTGAAGTAAATCTTTTCTTTCAAATTTCCTATTCAAATACGGATGACGCATCTCTTGCAAGCAAGAAAATTAGAAAATTACTGAATGAAAGTCATCAAGATCTTAATAGTGCACTTTATAAGTTAGAGGCTTTCAATGACAAAAACCTAGAAAATGAAATAACAGTTGAAAGCCTTCAAAGAACCAAGTCAAATATCAATATTTCTGCCTATAGCGGAAGGATTGACTCGCCAGTCTGGCTAATTAAATCAATAGCTTTAACGGGTTGCGAATACATTAGTTTGCGAGAGCAATGGGATGATGGTGGGCAAACACACTATTTTATAAAAGACAGAAAGGTCTCCAAAAAAGTATACGATGAGGAAAGCTACGAAGGAGATATAGCTGGTGATACTGAGGGACTCTATCTTCCTGAAGGCAGGGTCAGAATCAAAGCAAAATTATTGGAGTCTGACTGGATAGACAGTGACTTTGGCACTATTTGTTATATGAAATTTATGTCTGAAGATGGACATACGATTTATTACAAAGGGACTTCAGAAAAGCTGGCTTTGACTGCACTAGATGATTACGAAGATAACGTTGAATTTGACTGCTCTATTGAAAGGGAGCTAGTCGGTAGTATTTTCATAGCAAGAATTAAAAGACCCACCAATATTTTGGTTAAGGAAGCTGCAAAAGAGGAGTTCTCTCCAAAGTCTTTTAGGGGTAAAAATCGAAAATTTATTGATGGCCCGCTTGGTAAGCTTACATTAGCTTACTTAAATGAATACTCTTGCTCTTCCGAGAAGGCAATTCACTCTCTTTCTGATCATGGAATAATGGGGTTTACATTTACGGCCATTATATCGAAATTGAAAAAAATAGAAGAACACAACTTTTCAGGTTTTGGTATCAATATAAGTTTGGACGATAGCAAATTTAAAATGGTTGAAATCAATTCAGCCCAAGACGGATTAGAATTGGACCTAGAAAGTTTCAACAAGAAAATATTAGCTTGGAACATTGAGTTTTTTCAGCAAGAAATTAGAGAGAATTATTCTGAAATATCATGGGCCAATAAAGGCATCGATGTTAACTTAGTATTGAGAAGAAATGGCTTTAAGTTTGTTCTCAAGAAATTACCGAAGACAACATCGAAAAATGCACTTCAGACTTACAAATGGTATTCAGACCACCCAGGAGAAGCAGGCCTATTACACTGGAAGATTTTATTTGATGAGATCAAGCTTCTTGCTGATTCTGGAGACCCTGAATGTATGACAATTATTGGTCATTTATATAATTCCTCTGTTCGCTCATGGGATATGGATATTAAAGCTTCGGAGAAATATTGGAAGATGGCTGCAGAACTTGGTAACGTTGATGCAATGTGGGCTCTGGGTAGAGCATATAGCTGGAGAACTTGGCCAAATGACGAAGAAACTGCGATAAAATATCTAAAGATGGGGGCTAATTTAGGCCACAGGCAGTGTGCAAAAGAACTAAAAAAATATAACGTGTTAAACGAATAGAAAAGCCAGAAGTCGGGTAACCGGTAGTTTCTAGCTACCGGCCCCCATACCCCCCATCGCGCGGTTCCGCAATGGGCAGTTCCCTACCCGTAACGAATCTCTACCCAATGATAGTATCATGGCAGTAGACTGTAGTTATCTGTCTATCCATATACGGTTTTTTTTGATAGGAATTTGAAGTAATGATCGCCGAGCTTAGATTGAGTGTTCTACTTCGTGCAGAAAAATTTTCTTCAAAGGAAGCAGAGAATATCACAGGGGTTCGACTTCAAGATAAATTAGAGCTTGGAGAGATTTCCCCGAAAGGGCCCTATCGAGGTAAGCCTGTTCCTTATGGTACTGCCCAGCTAGAAGTTCCCGCTGAAATACCATATAACAACAGGTTAATGTCGGACCCTCGAAGTAAACCTTAAAAAGCTATATGGATGTGGTGCTGAAGAGACGAGAATTTATGCAGGTTACTTCTATAAAGATCAATGTAATTTTGGCTTTAAGAGGGAGGAGTTGTCTGCAACAGCGAAACTTGATATAGATTTTACAATATCATGTTACGACATTTCAGATGAAGAATAAATCTACTAAACCGGATAGCCGGTAGTTTCTAGCTGCCGGCCCCACATCACCCATCAAGCAGGTCCGCAATGGGTATTTCCCTATCCATAATGAATCTCTACCCAGCGATAGTGTCGAACAGCTCTTCACTTGGGCTGAGTCCCATGGCAGTGCGCTACTTCCGAGTTAGCAGCCACGCTGACAGCTTCACAGCAGCAAGCTAGATGGATCTCCCCAGATGAGAACATGAACCGTCACCACACAACTGTATCATTTACTCAATCCTGTAGATTACCTGGCTTCAGTACCCTTAACCACATCGCCTTCAGACTAAGTCTCATAAGATATTTCGGTCCGTCAGCTCGTAGCCTTAAAAGCCGCTTCCTCCCCACAAGGCCTCGCGGTGTTGCAGTTGCCATTCGCTAGTAGTTAGCATTTAATGGACCCCATTAAATGGTGATCCTCCTACATGGGAATGGGACTCTCACCCCATTAGTTTACAACCATGCTGGGCGTACCAAGTCAATCAATGCCACCGACATCTTACTTTATGTACTTTTGTATGGCTGCTACGCTCCCATTTACGCGCAAAAAGTATATAAAATAAGCCGCGACTGATTGCGGCGCTAGCATTCACATCCACATAATCCGTCAAACCTAAAGATATAAGAAAATGTCAGAATTTTACATAACAATTAATTTCAATGTTCCTCAAGATAAAAGGTCTAAAATTGAGAGCTTTCTCGAGGAGGGAACTATGAGCATGGATACTGAGGGTGCTATCAATGCGATCTCGTCGTTGGGAGAAGGTATCCGTGAGCTGCTTGAGATAACGGATGATGAAGGTGAGAGAGAGTGGTTAGATGAGCAGTTAACTTTGGAAGAACAGTTGGAGCCTCAGGAATGGAATATTGATGGAAATTCCGTGGAAATCGAGTACATGTGCGACTCTTGGGTTGCAAAGGGTTTCGTGAACTTGTTAATTAATATCTATCGCCTAGCTGGAATGGAAGGTGTTTCTGCAGCTGAACTCAATGAAGACGAATTTTGCGAGTAATCAAAGCTAAATTGGGTAGCCAGTAGTTCTAGCTACCGCCCCCCACACCACCCATCATGCGGATCCGCAATGGGTGGTTCGCTATCCGTAATAAACCCCTACCCAACACTAGAGTCAAGCATCTCTTCATTTAAGTTGATTGTCATGGCAGTACTCTCCCTCAACGTTATATCCAGCTGAAAACATATCGGTAGGCTACCCCTGCCTTTTAACTCATGGATTTAGGTTCAGGCTTTCACCGTGTCTAAGCTATTCATCTAGGCATTGGGCGCTACTATGCAGTCTGCCGGCTTTAGCTTAATAAGCTCATCAGCCATTACTGACCGAGGCGCGGCAATGTCCTACCATTTTTGTCTATCCCCACGGTGGTGGCTAGTGGGTTGGACCTAATTATGGGTCAGCGGCCACGCTGCCAGATTCACAATAGCAAATTAAACAGATCTTCCTAGATAAAAACGTAAACTTTCACTACACAACTGCATCATTGACTCTACCCGTTAGGTCACCCAGCTTCGGTGTCCTTTGCCACCTCGCCTCTAAGCCAAGCCTTATAGGATGTTTCTGTTCGTCTTTGCTAACCGCTTCCTCTCCACACGACCTCACGATGTTGCAGTTGCCATTCGCTAACAGTTAGCATTTAATAGAATCCATTAAATGGTGATCTTCCTACAGAGGACTTTCACTCCATTAGTCCACTCCCGTCCTGGGCGTACCAAGTCAATTAACTACGCGCCTTCGGCGCCCGACAGCTTATACTTCACTTCGCTATGTTTCGGCTGCGGGTGATTGAGGCGTTAAAACTCAAAAAGGAATCGTGCATGAAATTTATTGTTTTGGCTTTAACGCTTGCTATGTCATTGGCAGTTACTGCAAATCCAGTACCTAACTTTCCGTTCGTTATTGTCACGGAGAAACTTGAGCAAAAGGTAAAGCCCGATGTAGTAAAAGTACGCTTCAGTATATTGGCTTACGAACAATCCTCTAATAGAGCTATGGAGCAATTAACAAAATCCTCAGCACTGATGTTGGAGGCGCTTAAAAAGCATGGGGTACTCATTTCAAGCTTAGAGTCAACCCAAATTGATAAAAACACAAAGCGCGCTAGAAAAGACGGAGCCTATAATTTGGAGGTTTTGGGTTATGAGGTACAGCAAGGATTCAATTTGAGATTAACGAACCTCGATAAATACCCCAGCCTAATGAATGAACTGATCCGGCTAGATGGAGTTCAAAATATAGATGCATTCTTTGAGACGTCTAAAGAAGAAGAGTACAAAGAGAAAATGATAACTGAGCTTAGTGTAAAAGCTCGGAAAAAAGCTAATGCTCTTGCCCAAGCCCAATCTAGAAAGGTAAAAAGTGTATATGGTATAACTACGGAGGAAAACTTTGGTCAGGCGTACGCTATATTTTCCTTAGAGTACAACCCCCAAGAATATGCACTGGCTATGGCCGCAGATTCTTACGGTATGGACTTAGTTATGGCGGTGCCGGAATATATTAAAGTGGGACAAAGAATTACCGCAATATATGAACTTAACTAGCTTAAGTGATAAAAAGTGTAAATCGGGGGACGATAGCTTCTAGCTACCACTCCCATACATCCCATCATGCGGGTCCGCAATGGGCGGCTCCCTATCCGTAATGAATTTCTACCCAACGATAGTGTCGAGCAGGTCTTCATTTGAGCTAAGTATCATGGCAGTGCGCCATCTCAACTTTATCCGACTGGAAACATATCGGTAAGCTAGTCCTGTCTTTCAGCTCAAGGATTTAGGTTCAGGCCTTCACCTTGTCCAGGGTATTAATCTTGGCATTTGGCTACTATGCCATCGGCTGACTTCTGCTTAATCACCCTGACCACTACTGACCCAGGGCGCTGCTATGTCCCACCACTTTTGTCTGTCCCCGCGGTGGTGGCTAGCAGGTTGGGCCTACTTATGAGTCAGGGGCCATACTGACAGCTTCACAGCAGCAAGCTAAACAGATCTCCCCAGATAAGAACGTGAACTTTCACTACACAACTACACAACTACACAACTACACAACTACACAACTACACAACTACATAACTGACTCTACTCGCTAGATCATCCGTCTTCGGTGCCCCTGGCCACCTCGCCTCCAGGCTAAGCCTTATAGGATGTTTCTATTTGCCAGCGCGTAGTTTTGCTAGCGGCTTCTTCCCGCAAGGCCTCCCGGTATTACAGTTGCCATTCACTGGTAGTTAGCATTTAATGGCGCCTATTAAACGGTGATCTTCCTGCATGGGACTTTCACCCCATTAGTTCACGCCCATGCTGGGCGTACCAAGCGCATGCTGCCGGACTGTTTTTCCGCTGCGCTTCAAACCAGCTGAAAATCCGAGCGCTAGGCTTTTAGACTAAAGGTAGAACATGTCAGTAATTGAAAAGATGATGGATGCAGCAGAAGCTGATATTGACGTATTAAATTTGTTGAATTCTCAGGGAGATAACTTCGATCTACACAGAGATGTAGACTTTCTTATTGAAGCTCCAACTCAAGAAAAAGCGAAACTAATCTGCGAGTTCATAAATGACTATAACTATGGACACGCCACTCTTGAAGGCGAGCATGATGGGGCTCATCGTGTAACAGTGGTGATAAATATGCCTATTAACCAGAACATTATTACTTCTGTCTCGGGGCTCATGGTATGTATTTCAAGCCTCTTTGATGGTGTTCTTAACGGCTGGGGTTGTTGTGCACAAACCCAATCCTAAATCGAGTAGCCGGTAGTTTCTAGCCACCGGCCCCCACACCCGCCATCGTGTGAGTCTGCAATGGGCGGTTCCTATCCGTAATCTCTGCCCAACGATAGTGTCGAGCAGCGCTTCACTTAAGTTGAGTTGAGTTGAGTTGAGTTGAGTTGAGTTGAGTGTCATGACATTGCGCTACCTCAACTTTATCCAACTGAAAACATACCGGTAGGCGAACCCTGTCTTTGAACTCATCGATTTTAGATTCAGGCCTTCACACTACCAAGCCGGTGTTTGAGGCGTTAAGTTTACGGAAATATTATGAATTTAAGCTGGAACCCATTTCCTGAGTATCGAGATTTTTCGTTTCAGGCAATCCATGACGATTCGGAGGGTTTTCGAATACTTTTAGAGGCTTACTGTGACAAGATCTCGAATAAGCAAGCATTACGAGTGAGATTTCCTCTGGCTGGCCCGATGTACTACCACAGAGTAGATGAAGGCTTTTTGTTGTCTCCAGAAAGTACGATAGGTAATCCAGCCGCTACTTTTCAGCAAACAAAAGCATCGGATTTAATTGAGCGTTTTCATATGTTTAGCTGTAATATTTATCGAGAAAGTTCAATTGTTCATTATTGTATTTATACTGCTAATGAATGTATTGAAGTTCTCTCAGAATTTGAACCTGTCTGTGAAGATTTGTCGCGCCTGAAAACTTAACAAGTTGCTTAAATACGTTCCGGGCTGCGCCCTCCACGGACAGCCTACACTGTGTTTCGGCTGCCCTTTAGCAAAGCGTTAACTGGAATTTCTATATGAGTCAATTCAAGCCAGGCTTTAGGATTTCGTTACTCGATATAGCGGTGCTAACCGTCGCAGCTATTCTGACTTATGTGACAAGTAGCAGATCAATGATTTTGATGACGATTGTACTGTTCGTCGTTGGCCACTTTTTCTTGTTTTGTAACGTAATCCGAAGGCTTTAAATAGCGGGAATGAAATGAAGAAAGGAATCAAGACTACAGGAATACAATTACTGATCTTATTGGGCTTGTTTGTTGCTTCTATCGTTTGGTGGAGGCTTTGGTTTTACCAAGGCTTCGTTGGTCCCCCTCCTTTCTTACATTGGTTTATCCGCATGGATGGTGAGGCCTCGTATGACTTAACCTATTGTGAATTGTTAATTCAACTTATACTGGTTTGGTTATCATCTAATGTGTTTTACTATGTTAAAAGACTTTATGGTAAAAGCATTTAACCAACTCAGGCACGCGACCCACTTTCGTTCCGCCTTTCGGCTCCATAAAAAGCGCTCGCATGCTAAAGACGTTAAACGTAAGGAATCATATGAGAATAATGCGCTGGATTGGAGAAAAGCTGGCTTTTGGTTTTGTCTTTGGTATTGGTGTTTTTCTGGCCGTAGAGGGAGGTCAGAGGGCTGAGAAGAAGATAAAACGCATCTTTTATTCAAAGGAATATATTCAGTACTCTGGTGGCAACGAGCTTGAAATCAGTGATCACTCAGATATTCGAGATATGCGAGAGTACATAATCGGCGGTGTCATCAAAAATAACACCGAAGACTCATGGAAGAATGTGACCATTGATGTGGTCGTTCTAAAAAGTGGTATCGAGGTTGATCGCTGTCAGAAGGAGCTAGGGTTTCTGGCAGCAAATTCAACCGAAAGTTTTAGTGTAGTTTGTGATCGCGTGTTCCCAGAAAGAGTTACAAAAGATTATACATATACAATTGAAATTTCTTATGCGAGCCGTCGCGTTTAACAAGTCAATCAATGCCCCCCGTGGTGCTGAATCTTCGCACTGCGTGCTCTGGCCCATCATTGATGGCATTAAGCAATAAAGCTATGGCAAAATATAAAATATATTATTTCCAAATTTAAAATTGCGACAAGATGCATTCTAATTCTTGTATCTGTGTTGGCGCATATCCATAGTTATACTTGCTTCCTATTTACAGATGGATGCGGGCTAGCCGAGGGACTGTACGCTTTATATGGCATTGTCTTCGGGTCATCATTAACAGCCGCTGGCATCATGCTTCTTCATTTTTCAAAATGGCCTGCATGGCTAGGGCAGTTATTTTTAGTTTATGTTGCAATATTCTCGGTTACAGTGCAATAAATGCTTAACAACACCTACAATGATCGCCCTTCGGGCTGGACCGCTAAAAGCACTGCTTCGCAGCAACACAGCCGATTCACTCAGCGTTATGGATCATTATGAATTTTCCTAAGCTCAATCTATTATTGGTAATTTTCTTGACGTTGGGAGGTTGCTCTTCATTGGGAGCCCAGTATTATTGCGGTAATCCCGATAACAAAAAGAAGTGGGAGTTAGTTGATCTAACCTCTGAATCACAGCGGGTCTATTTGGAATTAATCCCAAAAGAGTCGGTGTTCTTCAAAACACCCAAAAAGTACTACTGGTATACGTCTGGGAAGCAAACTCGGTTGTGTTCGCCAACTCTGGAGTTGGAACCTGAATTTTTCGATGAATCGGTCGAGGGCTGCTTTATCTACGAGTTCATTTTTGAAGACAGCAATATAGTACAAGAACGTGAGCTAGTGTGTACAGGCTAAGCCATAACAAAGTGCTCTACCGGACCGCCTACTGCGTAGGCTGGGACTCGCAAAAAGCACGCTTTTTACTCGCCGGTAAGCACGACGTTATGCGTAAGTAGTCATGGAAGAAAAATACGAAGGATTCTGGCTTAATATTGATGAAGATGATTCATCTAGAGTTGTGTATGAAAGTTATAGAAAGAAGCTTGATCTCCTAAAAATAATTTATCAAAGAGCGGACGGTTGCTATCTACCTTCTTCATTTAGAAAGCAACGAGATCCACGTTGATGGCAAGTTCCGTGTCATAGACCAGGCTGACATGGAAGTATTACTCAAGAAACTTACTTCTAACGGCGATCAAAGAATTCAATGTGCTGGTGAAGAGTTTGATATGATCGAGCCTCCTGAAGAAAGAGATGTTGAAGTAAGAATATGTGTGTAGAGAACGTTACAATACTTCAGATATCAATGTCTAACAATGCGCTGCATCCGACTCTGGCGCTATCGCGCCTGCGTGTGCAAGCTTGGTGTTCTGTGTCAAAGGAGTTATCGTGAGTATACCTAAAAAGGGAAGTAGAAAAATTGTAGTAAAAGGAAATTCATACCGTTGGATCGTACGAGACCGGCCTACTTACACACAAGCTTGTCAAGGTGGGAAAATGCTTGCTGCTATTGAATTAGATAGCCAAAAAGGTTCTACGTTATCGGTTGAATTCAAGTGGCTGCGTCCAGATGTTGCAATAACTAGCTATCCAAACTCTGTGACTCCAAAGTTAATTGAATCATGTATTAAGAGTGCAATAAACGAAGGCTGGAATCCAATTAATCCTGGTCCAGTTTATAATTATTATTGTGAACTAGATCAACACAGAAATCGGGTAGCCGGTAGTTTCTAGCTACCGGCCCCCACACCACCCATCGTGCGGGTCCGCAATGGGCGGTTCCCTATCCGTAATGAATCTCTACCCAACGATCTCGCAATGAAATCAAACCCATCTCTTCGAAGAACTCATTATTGAGCGCAATATGAATACCCTCAGTTTTTGCGCTTCGCCAGTAACTTTTACCGGACGAGCCGCAGGTAACTGCCAGCGACCCTCTCACACCCATACGCAGTAAATTTCGAACTTTCGTTCTCACTCTGCGCCAATTCTTCCAATAGCTCATTCTTAATCGCCGCCGTATCCAGCAGTCAAGATCTATACATTTTTGATAGCCTTGCGCTATCCCAAAGTAGTTGATCCAACCACGGAGGTATACGGTAAGTTCTTTCAGTTTCTTTTCCATAGAGATACCACGAGATCGCCCTGTAATCTGGCGGACGCGGTATTTAAATTGGCGCAGTGACTTATCATGCCAGACAAGCTTTGCTCCACGGAAAGAAAAACCCAGAAACTTACAACGACTAACGGGGACTACTTGGCTTTTAGTATCGTTAACTTTGAGCTTAAGCTTGCGCTCAACAAAGCGTTTAATACTCGCCATTACCCGTTCACCCGCGCGCTTGGAAGCAACAACAATCACAAAATCATCCGCATAGCGAACAAAATCATGTCGGCGTTTTTCCAGCTCTTTATCGAGCAGGTCGAGTACAATGTTGGAGAGCAGCGGCGATAAAGGGCCCCCTTGTGGAACCCCCTCATGACAGGCTTTCCAGCATCCATCTTCTACACTTCCTGCACGCAAGTAACTTGCGATCAACTTGAGTAAACGCTTATCGCTGATTCTTTGGCCAAGTAAACTCATGAGGAAATTATGATTTACCCGATCGAAGAATTTAGATAAATCGACATCTACGGCTATTCGTTTCCCTCCCTCGATATACTTTCGCAGCTTTTTCACCGCATGATGCTGCGATCGCTTTGGGCGGAACCCATAGCTGAACTTCGAAAAGGTTTTATCGAAACTGGGACCGATGATTTGGGCGATAGCCTGCTGAATAACACGATCAAAGACCGTAGGTATCCCGAGACCACGCTGGCCACCATCTGGCTTGCGAATGTAGACGCGCCTGACGGGAAGCGGCTGGTAATGACCCTGTCGAATGGTCTCGATGAGGTCGTCGCCAACTGCCTTGAAGTGCTGCACAAAATTATCGACAGTAATCCCGTCAATGCCTGCGGCACCTTTGTTGCTTCGCACGTGTTTCCATGCAGCATTAAGATTTTCTTTGCTGAGGATGGCTTCAAGCAGATTTTCATTTGAGTTGAGTGTCATGGCAGTGCGCTACGTCAATTTTATATCCGGCTGGCAACATATCAGTAGGCTAGCCCTGTCTTTTAACTCGTGGATTTTGGGTTCAGGCCTTCACCGTATCCAAGGTGTTAATCTTGGCACTAGGCTACTATGCCGTCGGCTGACTTCTGTTCAATCACCTTGGCCATTACTGACCGAGGCGCTGCTGTGTTCCACCAATTTTGTTTACTCCCGCGATGGTGGCTAGCGGGCTGAGCCTACTTATGAGTCAGCGGCCAAGCTGACAGCTTTACAGCAGCAGGTTGAACAGATCTCCCCAGATAAGAACGTGAACTTTCACTACACAACTGCATCATTTACTCTACCCGTTAGACCACATGGCTTCGGTGTCCTTGGCCACCTCGCCTCCAGGCTAAGCCTTATATGATGTTTCTGTCCGTCAGCTCGTAGCTTTGCTAGCGGCTTCCTCCCCACAAGACCTCGCGGTATTGCAGTTGCCATTCGCTAGTAGTTAGCATTTAATGCAATCCATTAAACGGTGATCCTCCTACAGGGGACTTTCACCCCATTAATTCACGCCCATGCTGGGCGTACCAAATGTATCAAATTGATGCCTACGCTACCGCTTCGGCACAATTTATACAGGCGTTCTGCGTAAAGACTATGGGTAAACAAATAGAAATCTCTCTAACTCAAGATGATGAAATTCTTCTCGAGAAATACATATCAGAGAGGTTTGATATCAGGGTTGCTAATAGGTTCTATCCTGCGTCTTGGGATAAGTCAGCTCTTTACAAGACAAATGATACAAACCATTGGCTAATAATTGATGCTCGTGCAGAAGAGATTCTGATTGAATCTGCAAACTTGATTGATACTGGACCTAGCAAGGATTTATGGCAAATGAGGAGCAAGTCCTATTCATGCATCGAATGGGAAAGGGATATGAGGCCAAATCCTCAGTTTCCTACTGGAAGGTTGTTCTTAGATACTAGTCCTGGTTCAATATGGAAAGATATTTCATCTATTTCGGGAGATGATGTTTCAAAGATTTATAACCGTGCGTGTAGGTGGCTCAAGAAAAACTGCAAACTTACCGGTAGGGTGTGGTCAAGCAACCACACAGAACAAGGGCCAATAATTGGCTCCAGCCGGCGTGGCCGGTGTTCGTAATGTATCTCTACTCAGTGATAGTGTCGACCAGCTCTTCATTTGAGTTGAGTGTCATGGCATTATGCTACCTCAACTTTATCCAACTGAAAACATATCGATAACCTAGCCCTATTTTTTAACTAATGGATTTTGGGCTCAGGCTTTCACCATGTCCAAGGTATTCATCTTGGCATTAGACTACTATGTCGTCGACTGACTTCTGTTAAATCACCTCTGTCATTGCTAACCGAAGCGTTACTATATTCCACCAATTTTGTCTATCCCCGCGGTGGTGGCTAGCGGGTTGGACCTACTTATGAGTCAGCGGCCACGCTGACAGCCTCATAGCAGCAAGTTAAACATATCTCCTCAGATAAGAACGTGAACTTTTGTCATATAACTGCATCCTTGACTCTACCCGTTAGATCACCCGGTTTCAGTGCCCCTGGTCACCTCACCTCCAGACCAAGCCAAATAAGATGCTTCTGTTCATCAGCTCATAGCTTTACTAGCCGCTTCCTCCCCAGAAGACCTTGCTGTGTTTCAGTTGCCATTCGCTAGTAGTTAGCATTTAATGGAACCCATTAAATGGTGATCTTCCTACAGGGGAATTTTACCCGATTAGTTCACGTCCATGCTGGGCGTGCCAAATTTAGGCAAGCGGACAAATTACTACGCCTTCGATTCTGTAATTTGCCGTTGCAAGGGCGTAATGTGGGGCTAAGTCGAGGTCTTATTAAGAGATGTGGCGTAATTAACATTAGCTTATAGAATCACCCTGACACCCACTGAAGTGCTACGACAAATTTACTAGACACAATAAGTTGTTTTTATGCAGCCTTTTAATACTCAGTTTACCTTATCTAGAGATTACCTTGCCGAATGCTTTGATCAGTCTCTACCTTATGGGAAAAATATCAAGCCGAATTATCTTCTTCCTACATTATTATTATCTTCTGGTGTGGGATTACTGTTATTTACTGAGCAACCTAAGATCGCAAGTTGCACGTTAATTGCGTTGGGCGCGCTGGAGCTCATACATATTCGATTTCGACGAGCTTGGTGGTTAGCACGGCAGATGCTTGGGAAAAGTGCCGGTAGTGAAGTGAAATTAACTATAGACAAGGATGGAATCCAGACAAAAAATTCTTATACGGTAACAGCTCTGTTGTGGGCAGATATCGAGCGTACTATTGAAACTGATTTAGGGCTTATTTTGGTGACTAAATCTGGAGGGCAACAGTATTTATCTAAATCGTTATTACCTCCTGAATTAATTAATGAGATAGTTACCAAGATTAAGGGTTGATATTAGAGATCGCCCTCAAATTTGATTGTGCTGACCTCGTTTTGGAATTCAATGATTGGCAAGAAAACCACATCACTATCAAGTGTGAGAATACGCAAGGATTTCGGTTTTAAAATTCAGAATACGAGATTTCTGAGTCTGAGAGCTTTGATTCTTGTCACACCCTACATGATTCTGGGAGGATGAAAGAAGATCTTAAGCAGGGTGAAGCCTTGGAAGGTAAAAATTGGCTCCACTATAAATTAAACTTTAATACAGCTGGTGTAGTGGAGGTTCTATGTTCCAAACTTGCCAAAACTTAAATTGGGTAGCCGGTAGTTTATAGCTACCGGCCCCCACACCACCCATCGTGAGGATAGGCAATGAGCGTTTCCCTATCCGTAATGAATCTCTACCCAACGAAAGTACCGAACAGGTCTTCATTTGAGTTGAGTATCATTGCAGTGAGCTACTTCTTAGTCTGCAACAACCCCGACAACTTCACAGCAGAAAGCTAAACAGATCTCCCCAGATTGGAACGTGAATTTTCACTACACAACTGCATCATTGACCCTACCCGCTTGATCACCCGACTTCGGTGTCCTTAGCCACCTCGCCTCCAGGCTAAGCCTTATAGGATGTTTCTGTTCGTCTTTGCTAGCGGCTTCCTCTCCACAAGACCTCACGGGGTTGCAGTTGCCATTCGTTAGTAGTTAGCATTTAATGGAACCTATTAAACGGTGATCTTCCGACAGGGGACTTTACCCCTATTCGTCCATGCCCATACTGGGCGTACCAGGGCTAACCAGTATTGCCCCTTCGGGGCTGGAATTCGCTACGCTCGGCTGCTGTTGGCGGCATTATATTTTCTTCTCATCGGAGACAGGGAATGTCATCGAAAGAAATTTCCAACTATTATGACTTAACAGAACATAGTGATACTCGAGAAGATTTAATCTATGCTCTTAGCGAAGTAAAAGGAAGAAAGGTTGCTGTTGATTGTGGCTGTGGAGCAGGATCAGATATAGCTTATTTACGCGGTAAGGATTTCATAGTTCATGCCTTTGATATTGAGAATGAATCTATATCTAGATGTCGCAAACGATTTAAAGATGATGAGCAGGTTATTCTATCAATGGATAGTTTTAGCAGTTTCAATTATCCTGAGTCCTCACTAATAGTTGCTGATGCCAGTCTTTTCTTTTGTCCTGAAAAAGATTTTGAATCTGTTTGGTTGAAAATAACTAACTCTTTGACAAAAGGTGGAATTTTTTGCGGTTCATTCCTAGGGCCGAAAGACACAATGGCTGGGCCTGAGTATGATAAGGAAGCTTTCTGGAATGATACTCTAGTTATGAATGAATCGAAGATAAGAAAACACCTCAGTAACTTTGAGCTATTAAAGTGGACTGAACATGACCTTTCAGGAAAAACTACAGATGGTACACCGCATCATTGGCATATATTCTCCATCGTAGCGAGAAAAATCTAAATCGGGTAGCAAGTTGTTTCTAGCCACCAGCCCCCACACCAGCCATCGCGCAGATCCGCAACAGTCAGTTCTCTATCCATAATGAACCCCTACCCAACGATAGTCTCAAACAGCTCTTCTATTGAGTTGAGTGTCATTGCAGTGAGCTACTTCTGAGTACGCAGTTACGCTGACAACTGCACAGCGGCAAGCTAAGTAGATCTCCACAGATAAGAACGTGAACTTTCACTACACAACTGCATCATCTACCCTACTCGTTAGATCACATAACTTCGATATCCTTGGTACCTCGCTTCCAGACTAAGCTTTATGGTATATTTCTGTTCGTCAACTCGTAGTTTTGTTAGCCGCTTCCTCCCCAAAAGACCTCGCGGCGCTGCAGTTGCCATTCGCCAGTAGTTAGCATTTAACGGAAACCATTAAACGGTGATCTTCCTAAAGGGGACTTTCACCCCATTAGTTCATGCCCATGCTGGGCATACCATGTACAAGCAGGTTACTTCGGGCCTTTGACCCTTAGCAGGACGAACGACGCTATGCTCCAGCCGTCCCTGTTGTAGTCGTTATAGCCAAGGATAGATATGGAAAGCAATAAGATATTTCTAACAATCAACAGAGTTAACTCAATACTCTTTCTACTATTATTGATTAGTTCATTAATTGGGGCGTTTTTTATCTTTCAAGAGATAACGAAAAGTACAAGGAGAAATGCGGTAGAAATTGCTACTCCTGACAAAGAAACTAAAGAAGTAATCGAGCTTTCAGATGTAGAAACAATTCGAGACAAAGGAATCCAGTATATACGTGTCTATTCAAAGCGTGATGGCGTTTTAAAGTCTGGGGGGTATAGCCGAACCCTTCGAAACCTGCTTTTCTTAAGTCAAATCAGGGAGGAACCTATATGGTTACTTCCGAACAATAACTCTCAAATTATTGAACATCGCGTTCTTAAAACATATGATAGTCAAACAAATGAATCGACGTCCGACTACATATATGTGGAGATTATTCCTGAATCTGAAGGGATAAGTGCTTGTGTCAGCGCCACCGATGGAACAACCCTTGAGTGCCTTGATACTGGATTAAACAAAATCATCCAGTACGAGTATTTCTCAGATAAACAGACGCTGGGCTTGCTTGTTCAAGTGTCAAATGAACTTCGCTACAAAGTTTTTAACCTTGCCTCGAAGAATCTAGAGTCTGACAAATTTGTGATAAAGCTATAAATCGGGTAGTCGGTAGTTTCTAGCTACCGACCCTCACACCACTCATCGTGTAAGCCCGTAATGGACGCTTTCCTATCCGTAATGAATCTCTACCCAGCGATAGTATCGAGCAGCTCTTCATTTGAGTTAAGTGTCATGGCAATGCGCTACCTCAACTATACATCCGACTGGAAACATATCGGTAAGCTAGTTCTGCCTTATAACCCGTGAGTATAAGTCCAGACCTTCAATATGTCCAAGGTATTCAAATTGGTATTAGTCTATGACTTCTGTGGAATAACCCTGGTCATTACTTATCCAGACGCTGCTGTGTTGCGCCACTTTTGTCTATCCCCACCCAGGTTGGGCTTACTTATGAGGCAGCGACCACGCTGACAGCTTCAAGCTAATCAGATTTCCCCAGATAAGAACGTGAACTTTCACTACACAGCTACATCATTTACTCCACCCGTTAGATCACCCGGCTTCGGTGTCCTTGGCCACCTCGCATCCAGCCTAAGCCTTTTATGATGTTTCTGTTCCTCACCTCATAGTTTTGCTAGTGGCTTCCTTCCCAAAAGACTACACGGTATTGCAGTTGCCAATCGCTAGTAGTTAGAATTTAATAGAACCCATGAAATGGTAATCCTCGTACAGTGAACTTTCACCCCACTAGTCTACGCCCTTGCTGGGCGTACCAAGAAAAGGCAGAACGACGCTGAAGAGCCTGTGCGTCTGCTTTGGGCGTTAAGCATCAGCTCAAGTTATGAGTATCGAAATGGAAGCTAGAGAGTTCAAAGTAATAACAGGGATAGAACTCCCTGTATCTTTAATTGAACTCTACAAAGAAAAAGGGAAAGAAGGTTTTGGCCCTGAACATGGCATGCTCGGAATTATTACTGGCCACAAAAACGACTTAGATGATTCGATCTTGAGTCTATATCAGAGTTTATGTTCTGGAGACTCTGATGACCCCAACTGGATTTGGCCAACGGAACTAGTTCCATTTATTCATATTGGGTGTGCAATCCACTATTGCATAGATTCTACTTGCCAAAATAATAAAGTCATTGAATTCGATCCAACAGGTTATGATCCAGAGGTGGGCCCTAAAGGCCACTTCAAAGAGATTTGTCCGTCTTTTAAAGAATGGGTAGCAAGCAATGTGTAAATACTTAACAAACCGATCAACTTCGCGCCTACGTGGCCGGACAGCTAAAAACGTGGCTTCGCCACATTGCTGCCGCTATTGAGGCGTTAAGCGAAAAGATATGAGTACAGAAGAGGCAATGGAAAGGCTAGGGTATACGCAGGAATGGATCGATAGCGGTATCATCTCTGAGGAATTTCTAGCCTTGCAGTACCACGAGATAAATAATAGTGAGGACCAAAATGCAGAGCATTATAGGTGGGGTGGATTTCTCAACTATATTCGTGGAAAAAGCACACTATCAGACGATGAGGTAGAAAATATATTTTCGCTTGAAGATCGTGGTCCTGACGATATCGATCTTCATATAAATAGAGTAATTGAGCTGATTCAATCGGGTCTGCTAACCGATGAACAGTTTGTTAAAATTGCGCACCATAATGAGATTTTAGAAAAACCGATACAGAAGGTATATCAAAGGTTTGCATTGCGTCAAAAAATTCGTTCAATTGGTATTGAGCTAGCGTTTGATGAAGTAAAATCGTCAACAGATACTACAGTGCATGAGTATGTACTGGATCTTCCTGATGTTAAATTAGATCATGTCAGGTGGTTGGCGGAAAATGGCGCCAATAAGCGAGTACGTAATATTGCAAGGCAAATGGCCAATAGTCGTAGGTTCAGGGGTGACGCTTAAATTGGGTAGCCGGTAGTTTCTAGCTTCCGGCTACCACACCAGCTATCGTGCGAGTACGCGATGAGCGTTTACCTATCCGCAATGTATCCCCGCCCAACGATAGAGCCGAGCAGCTCTTCATTTGAGTAGAGTGTCATGGCAACGCGCTACCTCAGCGTTATCCAACTGGACATATATCAGTAGCCTAGCATTTCCTTTAAACTTGTGGATTTAGGTTCAGGCCTTCCCTCTGTCCAAGGTATTAATCTTGGCATTAGGCTACTATGCCATCGGCTGACTTCTGTTTAATCATCTCGGTTATAAATAACCGAAACGCTGCCGTGCTCCACCCTTTTTCTCTATCCCTGCGATGGTGGCTAGCGAATTGGGCCTATTTATGAGTCAGCGACCAAGTTGACAGCAGCAAGCTCAATCGATCTCTCCAGATAAGAATGTGAACCTTCACTACCCAACTACACTATTGAATCTATCCATTAGATCACCCGGCTTCGATGTCCTTGGCCATCTCGCATCCAGGCTAAGCTTTGTATGATATTTCTGTACGTCAGCTCATAACTCTACTAGCGGCCTCCTCCCCACAAGGCCTCTCGGTGCTGCAGTTGCCATTCGCTAGTAGTTATCATTTAATGGAACACATTAAATGGTGATCTTCCTACAGGGGACTTTCACCCCATTAGCACACGCCTATGCTGGGTGTAGCAAGTTAATCAATGCTACCCGGATCTCTGCATTAGGTGCTCCGGTCCATTATTGAGACGTTAAGTGAAATAATGCAATACGCTCCATTACTCTTACTATTGCTGTCGGCTATATCAGAAAATGTTTATGCATGTATGAAAATTGCTCCCTCCATGCTGAAGGAGTATGAGGGTATGTCAATCTATGAATCGAATTTAGCGTCGAGTGATATTGCTTTCGAGGGTACTTGATACAAGCCGAAACTACGGCACGAACAGCTCGAGAAAAGGGGGGTGTAAGAATCTATAAGTATCTCGTAATTGAGCCATTTAAAGGGAATATTAAAAAAAATGAGGTCGTAGAGGTATCACAGAATCGTACTTATTGTAGCTTTACCTATTGTATTGATAAGGAACATTTAGTTTATCTTACAAAAGATAAAATCGGACTATATCAATTTGGTATGGCTCACTCTGGCCCGCTATTTGATCAAATTCTAGATATGGAAAAAGAGGAAGATGTAGAGTTTTATCAAAAGATCGTAGAAGCCGGTAGAGGATCTGATTATGTGGTGCGATCATATTTTCCCAACGGGAAGCCAAGAATTTACACTTATAGTGTGGAAAAACAGCTGGACAAAGTACGTGTCGCATCAACATTTAAACCAGGTAGTCGGTAGTTTCTAGCCGCCGGCCCCCACACCACTCATTGTACGGGTCCGATTTGAGCGGTGCGCTATCCGTAATGAATCTCTGTTCAACGCAAGTGTCGAGCAGCTCTTCATTTTTCTGTTTAATTACTTTGCCAATCACTGACCGAAGCGCTACTTTGTTCTACTACCTCTCTCCTTCCCTGAGACGGTAAATAGCGTATTGAGCCTACTTATGAGTCAACGGCTACACGGACAGCTTCACAGCAGTAAGCTAAACAGATCTCGCTAGATAAAAACGTGAACTTTCACTACATAGCTGCATCATTGACACTACCCGTTAGATCACCCGGCTTCGCTGTCCTTGACCACCTCGTATCCAGGCTAAGCCTTTTATAATCTTTCTGTACGTCAGCTCATGGCTTTACTAGCGGCTTCATCCCCACAAAACCTCACGGTGTTACAGTTGCCATTCGCTAGTAGTTAGCATTTAATGGACCCCATTCGGCGGTGATCTTCCTAAAGGGGACTTTCACCTCATTACTTCGCTCCCATACTGGGCGTACCAAGTTTAGGCAGCCGACGCCTACGGCGCAGATGCTAAAAGCGTTAAGGCTATAGACTAAGTATCGAGCATGTGAGGAAATCATCAATGAGGGGCTGAGCTCATTTACACCCATACTACTTGGCTGTGGATCAGGAGCATTTGGCCTTGTAATGATTATCTCTGCACCACCAACTGATAAAGTAATCGGCTTCTATGTCTTCGCCAGTGCTTGTTTAAGCATTTCATTTGCCTGCATGTTTACTGGTAGAGTTCGTCAATTTTTCGGTAGCTTCATTGGTCTTGGATTGTATTCTGTACTGTCGTCCGCTGTTGCGGACACAATAACCACGGATAGATTCTTTTGAGTATTAGATATCTTGCAGAAACAAAAGACTACAAAGTCTATTCCATCTTCGAGTCTGTGTATTTAAAAAATAAGTCTACTTGTAGAAATCTAGTCGAGCATGAAGAAGAGGATCAATGTATAGCTTGGATCTACGGCGATCCAGATTCAGCTGTAATATCATGCGATGGAAGTTTCATTGTAGTAGCAGGATGTGGAATAACAATATTTTACATCGAAACTAACCAAGCAACTGAGCTATTTAACGAGCCTGATGACATTACTTGGACTGAGGGTATATACCAGAGCTCTGAAGATGATTGTAAATATGTCCGATTTAATGCACTTACCAAAAAAGATAACTTAAAAATACATCGCTTAGACACCCAAAAAGGTAGTCTGGAGGTGTTAAGCTGATGGCTATAAATCAGGTAGGCCCTAGTTTTTAGCTACCGGCCTCACACCACCCATCGTGCTGGTCCGCAATGGGCCGTGCCCTATCCCTGATGAATCTCTACTCAACAACAATATCGTGCAGCACTTCATTTGAGCTGAGTATCATGACAGTGCATTACCTCAACTTTATCCGGCTGGCAACATATTGGCAGGCTAGTCCTATCTTTTAACGCGTGGATTTTGGGTTCAGGACTTCACCATATCTAAGGTATTAGTCCTGGCATTAAGCTACTATGCCGCCGGCTGACTTATGTTTAACCACCTTTGTCATTACGACCGAGTCGCTGCTAAATTTTATATCCATTGCGATAGTGGCTCGCGAGCTGGGCCTACTTATGAGTTAGCAGCTACGCGGACGGCTTCATAGCAGTATGCTTATCAGACCTCCCCCGAGAAAAGCATGAACTTCCACTACCCAACTGCATCATGACTCTACCTATTAGCTCACAAGGCTTCGGTGACCTACCCACCTCGCCTACAGGCGAAGCCTCATAGGATATTTCTGTTCCTCAGTTCATAGCTTTAATAGCGGCTTCATCCCCACAAGATCTCACGGTGTTACAGTTGCCATTCGCTAGCAGTTATCATTTAATGGCGCCCATTAAATGGTGATTTTCCTACAGGGGATTTTTACCCCATTAGTTCATATCCAAGCTGGGTGTACTAAGTAAATCCATGTGACTCCTACGGTGTCACCTGATTTAGGCGTTATATTCCAGGAGAGATATGTTAATCCGAGGTAATGTAACCAACTTTGAGGGAGCATACTACAAAGAATTTTTTATCCATTTTGGGTTGATGGAATCGGCATCGTGTTTTGATATCTATTAGTGATGAGGATGAGCACCTTGATGTCCCCAAGAATGGAAGTATTAAACGTTTGGCTTGCTTCCGTGCTATCTGTCATTAAGGGAGCAGCCGCACATAACATCAATCAGATTTCAGGTCAAAATCACATCTCAGTATGTGGCGAAGTTCTAAATGTAGTGTAAGAAGGCGAACTTAAAATAGCTGTCGAATCGCTGCCATCACCAATAATGGCCAAGTTTGAAAATGATGTACAGGTGAAGGCTGGTTAGATTATTAAATTCAGCAGTGAGCTGCAGCTGCATGCACAATATAATAATTGCAAGCACGGTCGCCCACAATCGGGCTGGACTCGTCGCTGCGCTCCTAGCCCGTGTTACGGGCATCAGGCCCTTGGTATTAATCAAGGGGCCAGGCCGACAAGCTTAGATACGGCGACGAAGCTACACAAAAGGCTAACCCCATTCTCATATGAACGTACATGGAGGAATAATGAGATTAACGTATTTCTTTGACACGGCTCAGGAAGCAGAGTCATTCTTTCTTAGCCTGGTGCCACTATACTGCGGTGAGACTGCCACTATTGATGTGACACTTGATGAGTTTAGTTTAGGGCTCAGTGAATTGAGTGAGATCTGCACCATGTGCTCCTGGCACTGCGACAAAGACGGCATCTATGCATTTTTGGATTTTGAAGGTGACGCCTTCAAGATTGCTGATCAGATAAAAGCCACGATTGATAAAATACTTGAGCCTATGGACCTGCGTTATCGCGACTGCCAAGTGGAGAGGTCCTTAAGCGCCTTCGCTGAGGACGAAGAGCCTGACCACCTGAGACTAACCTGGCCTGAAAGTTGGGAACAGGCCCCAAATTTGGGCGAGGGCTGTACGTTCAATTACAATATTTATGCGCTTTTGCCGGCTGAAAATAAGCTGTATACGGGTAAGTGTCTATCTGAACAGCAACAAGCTAACCTAGTTAAGCACTGGTTAGATTACGGTGGTCTCACTGTCGAAGAACTCACTATGTACTATTGGTCAGACGGGGCCGATGGTAACTACACTCCAAGTTCACTCGAAAACATTTTGACTGCTATTTACGGGAACGGTCTACAGCAGTGCGGCTATATCAGTATTGCGTCAAAAAAGGGGCGGTACGTGAAGCGCTTGATCCAGGACCTATTGTTACCAAATGTAGAACTTTTCGATATTTCAGATAGTGGTTATGAAGGCGCTGGTAACGAGATCAAGATTGTCAGTGGTAGCGGCGTGCATCTGCAGTTCAATCTGAGGCGAGAGCTATCGGTGGAAGAACGGCAGGCTATTATGAAGCGCTACCAACAGAGTGATCTTTACAAGTTTATCAATACCGCTTTTTCCCGCCTGTTTGACATAGAGCCTGCCTTGGTGTTAGAAGATGATAACAATGCAAACGTTGAGTTTGAACATGCCGATCAACTCGAAGGGCACCTGGTAGCGCTATCAAACGCACTCAAAGGCGGTGGCTATAATATCTCAGCGATTAAGGTTAACAAAGCCCTGGTTAATCTTGGCATCCTTAGAGAGATGAAGGTACGAGGAGTTAAGACCCCTAAGAAGTCCTTCACTGAAGAACATTCTTCATTTGGTGAAAATATCCCTAAGTCTCATCGCAAAAATGATATTGAGGCACGGTATTATCCAGGAACTTTCAGAGCGCTGATGTACCAATTGGGAGAAGCTCCTTCTCTTACTGAGCGGTGATCGCACCACGCAAGAACTGTCCCACCAAAGATCTCTGGCATTAAAAATGAGATGAACTCCAGGATATTAAATACCGAAAAATGAATGGGTCGAACACTGCTTTGTAAACGAGTGCAATGCCCAAATCGGGTATCCGGTAGTTCCTAGCTACCGGCACCCACACCACTTATCATGCGGGCCCGTAATGGGAAGTTTCCTGTCCACAATGAATCTCTACCCAATGATTGTCTCGAGTAGCGCTTCAATTGAGTTAAATGTCATAGCATTGCGCTACCTCAACTTTATCCGACTGGCAATATATTGGTAGGCTAGCCCTGTCTTTTAACCCGTGGATTTTGGGTGCAGGGCCTCCCCCTGCCCAAGGTATTCATCTTGGTATTAGGCTACTATGCCGTCGGCTGACTTCTGTTTAATCTTCTAGGCCATTACTGACCGAGGCGCTACAGTGTCCTTGGGCACCTAGCCTCCGAGTTCAGCCTTATAGGGTGTTTCTGCTTATCAGCTCGGGGCCCTACCCGCGGTTTCCTCTCAACAAGACCTCACTGTATTACAGTTGCCATTCGCTAGTAGTTAGCATTTAATGGCGCCCATTAAATGGTGATCCTCCTACAGGGGACTTTCACCCCATTAGTTCACGCCGATGCTGGAAGCTTCGCCCCTTTGGGGCTGGACAATCACTCTACGCTCCAGCTACCAGTGATAAAATCGTTATATGGAAGTATATATGTTGAAGAAATTATCGGTACTATTGAGTTCTATTCTTTATATATCTTGTACGAATAATATCCCATATACCCCAATCGCGAAGGATAACTACGGGGATGATACTCCAGGCTACAAAGAGAAAGACTTAGGGGGCGGTCGCTACGATATTGAAGTTTGGGGGTACGAAAATACTAAAGAAGAATTGTATGTATATTATCTGCATAGGCGATCCCAAGAGCTCTGTAAATCTGGATATACATATATACCCAAAGATATAGAGTTGGTTATGGTTTCTAGTGGCCGGCAACCCAAAGTGAATTCAGGTAGATTGTGGAGTATACAGTGTGTAAATCCATAACGGCCACATGAATCGGGTAGTCGGTAGTTTCTAGCAACTGGCCCCCATACCACCCATCATGGGAGACTGCAATGGGCAACTCCCAATCCGTAATGAATATATCACATAAAGATATCAACTAAGTACACTGAGGGTTAACTACAGTAGGTTAAACAGATCTGCCCAGATAGGAGCGTGAACTTTCACTACTCGACTGCATCACTAACTCTTTCCACTAGATCACTCGGCTGGATGTCCTTGGCCACCTCGCCTCCATGCTAAGTCTTATAAACTACTTCTGTTCATCTTTGCTAGCGGCCTCCTCCCCACAAGACCTCACGGTATTGCAGTTGCCATTCGCTGGTAGTTAGCATTTAATGGCGCCCATTAAACGGTGATTTTCCTATAGGGGACTTTCACCCCACTAGTCTACGCGCTTACTGGGCGTACTAATACCGTCAAAATTGCCCTACGGGCTGGACCCCGGTGCTAACGTACCTCCGCCCGTTATCCTAGGCGTTATAAAAACCATCAAAAATAGGAGATTTAAATGGCTGAAGCATGGGGAACCGTAGTAATAAAAGGTGATGATTCTATAGTTGATCTTATTAAGGCTGACGATGAAAGTATCGAGTGGGCCTCAATGGAAAGTCTATTCTTGGCTTTAGGGTTGGGACAATTGAAAGGTAGTCATTATAAGCTTGAGTACTGCAAGGGCAATTCATTTTATCATGAGGGGATCCAGCGTGGTAATGGAATTGCTTCTATATCCATATTTGGTGATGAGTGGATGCCCGTTGTAGATGTCTTAGCTAAAAACGCACGTGGAATAGAGATCTACGCGAGAATCAGGGATGAATATGGCACGTCAGCCTATTACATACTAACAAAAGAGGAACAGCGGTTTAATTCTTCCTTGGACTACGAATGTGGTGTTGAAGAAAGCGAAGAGGCAGAGTTCGAGAAACAATGGAGTTCTTTGGTACCTTCTGAAATAAAATCGACATATTTTTCATAGCGGTGCAGTTTTACAAGTCGGTAGCCAGTAGTTTCTAGCTACCGCCCCCATACCATCCATCGTACGGGTCCGCAATGGGTGGCTCCCTATCTGTAATGAATCTCTACCCAGCGATAGTGCCAAGCAGATCTTCACTTGAGTTGAGTTGAGTTGAGTGTCATGACAGTGCGCCACCTCAACTTTATCCGGATGGGAAACATGTCGGTAGGCTAGCCCTATCTTTTAACTCGTGGATTTTGGGTTCAGGCCCTCAACCTGTCCAAGGTATTAAGCTACTATGCCGTAGGCTGGCTTCTGTTTAATCAGCTTAGTCAATTACTAACCGCGGCACTGATATGTCCCAACACTTTTGTCTATCCCCACGATGGTGGCTAGCGGGTTGGGCCCGGTTATGAGTCAGCGGCCATGCTTACAGTTTCACAGTAGCAATCTAAACGGGCCTCCCCAGATAAGAACGTGAACTTTCACTACACAACCGCATCATTTACCCTACTCGTTAGATCAAATAGTTTCGCTGCCCTTGGCTACCTCGCCTCCAGGCTAAACCTTATAAGATGTTTCCGTTTGTCAGCTCGTAGTTTTGCTAGCGGCTTCCTCCCCACAAGACCTCACGATACTGCAGTTGTCATTCGCTAGTAGTTAGCATTTAATGGCGCCCATTAAATGGTGATTTTCCTATAAGGGACTTCCACCCATTAGTCCGCGTCCATGCTGTACCAATCGCTCCCCTTGATCGCTGGTACAGCCAAAAGGCTGCGCTTATCTGCCTGCCCTTGTACAGGGCATGATATCTCAGGAGGTTGAAGAGTTGTGATTATTAGGAATATGGTGTTAGTAATACCCTTTCTCGGGCTAGCTGGGTGTGCTTCAACCGAGTTGAAAAAATCATTTAAACCAGTAAAAAAAACATATGAAACTATACAATTTAATCCTGTATTTGGAGAGGTGACCAGTAAACACCCAGAATATTTAAAGGCCCAGAAAGAGTGTGAAAATACTGTTTATGATGATGGGGTCAAAATTAATGATATATTAGTATATGATCGCTCAAAGCTAAACGGAATATCCACTAAACACATGTCTGAATATATTAAAAATAGATCATCTCGAAGTTTAGGCATTAATGGATCATTTAATTTGGCCAGTGCGGCTTTATCTATTCCAATTAAAAGTGATACCCCCTCTTATCAGTCTAAGGGTAACCCCAAAACATATGAAGATTATACGAAAGAATATATGACTCTGGAGAAGCCGACTGAGATTAAGGCTATTAATAGCCTTCAGGATAAATATATTGAATGTATGCAAGAAGAGAAAAATTTTGAGCCTTTGAAGTTTATAGTAAAGAATGCTGAAACAGGCGAGATAATAAGGGTACACAAAGTCAAGAAATAGACTATATCGAGTAGTTGGCAGCCTTAAGCTGCCAACCATTTTGCGGGTCCGCAATGAACAGTCCCCTATCAGTAATGAACCACTACCTATCGATAATATCGAGCAGCACTTCACTCAAGTTGAGTGTCATGGCAGTACGACTGCCCCAACTATATCCAACTGGCAACTTATCGGTAGGCTAACGTCTGTTTATTCACCTTGGCGATAGCTGACCGAGGCGCAGCTGTGCTCCTCCATTCTTTCTATCTCCACGTTGGTGGCTATCGGGTGGTGCCTAATTATGAGTCTGCGACCATGCTGACAACCTCCCCCAGCAAGACAAATAAATCTCCTCCGATAAGAACCTTGACTTTCACTACACAACCGCATCATTGACTCTACCCGTTAGATCACCCAGCTTCGATGTCCTTAACCACTTTGCTTCCAGGCTAAGTCTTTTAGGACGTATCTGTTCGTCTGCTCGTAGCTTTACTAGCCGCTTCCTCCACACAAAACTTCGAGGTGTTGGTGTTGCAGTTGCCATTAGTTAGTAGTTAGCATTTAATAGCGCCCATTGATTGGTGATTTTCCTATCGGGGATTTTCACCCCATTAGTTCACGCCCGTGCTGGGCATACCGAGCGTAGGCAAGCCGACGAAATTGGCGCTGCGCTTCAGCCTTACTCGTGCTAAAAGCGTTAGGTGTACGCATGGATATTACGATTGATGGGCCAACTTTCTACGACCAAGAAGATGAAAATATTTTCTTTTCCTGTATCTATGAGCTTCCTGACTACAAACAAGTACGAGGCCATGGAATGGAACTCACTATCAGCTTTAACCAATCACCTTCAGATGAAGCCATAATTAAATTATTGGTAATTTGTAGGCGCTGGCATATTAGTGCAAATGTACTTGAACGCTTTAAACGTAAAACAAATTTAGAGTGCTACCTGTGGAAGAATGAAATCCCACGGTCAAGCACCTAACAAATAAAGGCTGTGCGCCTTATGGATAGGACGTGCTAACGTGCAGTGCTGCTTTGGGTATTATGTGTAGTGGCGAGAAAAAATGAAAACCTTTGCATTAAGCTTGATTATTATTGGTAGCGTCATTGGTCTTTCTAACTGGGCATCAGGGCTAAGTGCTTTGATAAAGAAAGGTAGTACATCATTTTCCCCATATATAGGCGGTATAATTTGCTTGGGTGGAGTATATTTACATCCAACATTTCACTTGTCGGATTATTGGTGGCTTGCTTTAATCGTAGACTTTACATTGCTTCCATTAATATTAGTGTTAGCTTGTCAAGCTGCTAGAAATAGAGGAAGTCGTGAAAAAAAATAAATTGGGAGCAAGTAGTTTCTAGCTACCGGCCCCCACACCACCCATCGAGCGAGTCCGCAATGGACGGCTCCCTATTCGTAATGAATCTCTACCAGACAACATTATTGTCCAGCACTTCATCTGAGCTGAGTGTCACGAAAGTACGCTACCTCAAATTTATCCAAACTGGAAATATATCGGTAGGCTAGCCTAATCTTTTAACTCGTAGATTTAGGTTCAGGCCTTAACTCTGCCAAAGATATTAATCTTGCATTTGACCATTATGCAGCCTGCTGGCTTCTGTATAATCACCTAGCCATTACAGACCGAGGCGCAGCTGTGTTCCACCACTTTCATCTATCCCGAGATCGTGGCTAGCGGGTTAGGCCTACTTATGAGCTGACAGCCTCACAACAGTAAGTTACACACCCCCCCCAGATAAGGACGTGAATTGTCACCACACTACTGTATTATTTACTCTACACGTTAGATCACTCCGCGTCGGTATTCTTGGCTATCTCGCCTCCAGACTAAGCCGTATAGGATATTTCTATTCGTCAGCTCGTAGTTTTGCTAGCAGCTTCCTCGCCCACAAAACCTCACGGTGCTGCGGTTGCCATTCGCTAGTAGTTAGCATTTAATGGACCCCATTCAACGGTGATTTTCTTACAAGGGACTTTCGCCCTGTTAGCTTACGTCTATACTGGGCGTACCAAGTGGCGGCAATGCTAAGTCCATCACGGTTGGACTCAGCATTGTGTGCCTCGCCATTGCGCCAGGCGTTAAGCACACGCAAGATTAGGAACCCTCTCCATTTTATCGCGGCTTCTGAACTCGATAATTGATAGGGGAAAGAATAATGGATGATTTAAGAAGCAGGGCTGCGAGAAGATCCAAGACCAAAGCTAAGCCCCATAAGAATAGTGCTAGAACTAAAAAGCCGTGGATTTCGGAGAAAAACTGGAAGTTGATGTATACACGCTCTGAAAAGCTTCGTAGAGCTAAGCAATTAGGGATCGAGTACCCCAGGCGAACTATGCTTCAAATCCTAAATACTGAGCTTCCTGAGAAAGATTTAGATATGCGAAATCTCCTATTCATATGTAGCCGGAATCAGTGGCGTAGTCCTACAGCTGAAGCCATTTGGAGAAAACACCCTGATTTCAACGCTAAATCTGCGGGTACCAGCCCGCGGGCTAAAAAAACAGTCAGATCAGCGGATATTCGCTGGGCTGATGTGATATTTGTTATGGAACAAAAGCATAAAAATAGGCTAATAGCAGAATTCTCTAGAATGCTGGATCATAAGCCAGTTCATGTCTTAGATATTCCAGATGAATACAAATACATGGACCCAGAGTTAGTTCAAGAATTAGAATCGGTTGTTAGGGCGTACTTAGAGAGTTAGTGTCCAGGTTCAGCCCTTACAAAATTTAGGTAAGCTGAAAAACTACTACACCTGCGGTTCCGCAGTTCCCCTCTGCTAAAAACGGTAGGCGTGTAATATCGACAACCTCTTTGAGACATAATAATGAAGAAACTCAAAAACGAAAAAGAGTTAGTGAAAAAGGCTATAGCACTCGGTACTGCATATGGCACCAAGCGAGGAGTTGTCGAGTTCGAAGCTACCGATTCAGCTCACGAGAAACTCGAATATATTTACCGTCTTTTAGTTCACGATAAAATAATTCAACCGCTTCCAGAAGACAAGATATCACAGAAGGCAATCATGCATAGGTTGGCAATTTGGGCTTCAAAGTACTGAGCGCTCTAATAGGATTTTCAACTAAATCGGGTAGTCACTAGTGTCTAGCGAACCGCCCGATTCATACCGCCATCAGACAAGATACTTTGCCCATTGATGTATCGGGCTTCATGTGAAGCAAGAAAGACACAGGTCTGCCCGATTTCTTCGAACGTGGCAGTGCGCTGTGCGGGTATGGATCTGCGGGCAAACTCCGACAGGTTTACGTTTTCACAGAAGCCCGGCATTAAATTATTCATGCGAATATTGTATCTTGCATAACGATCACCATAGAGCTTGGCAAAACTGTGTAAAGCGCCACGCAGCATGCTCATCGGATAAGGCGCTCTCGGCTCAACCGTGTTCATTGAAGAAATATTGACAAATGCCCCTCCTCCCTGCTTGATATAAATCGGCGTGACTATACGGGCAAGCTTGACGACATTGAGCACGTACATATCGAGGCTCTCATGCCAGAGATCGTCGCTTAGCTCAAGCAGGGGGCCGTTGAAATCAGGATCGAACCCTACTGTTTTAATTTCTTCCGGCACCCCGCCACCATGGCCCATATTGCTAACGATGGCGTCAATACGGCCATAGGTTTGCATCGTATCGTCGACCATTGCCTGCAGATCTGCGGTTTCGAGAACCGAACCCTGCCGCCCTATGCCACCTAATTCCTTGGCCAGTTCAACACTGCGGTTGGAAGGGGACATCAACGAGACCTTGTAACCCGCCTTAGCCATTTCGCGGGCGCAGCCGGCACCAATTCCCTGACCAGTTCCGGTCATAATAGCAACTTTTGTTTCGGACATTACGCTATCCTCTAGTGCAAATAATTCATGGGTGGAGATCAATATACGATCTTTAAAAGTGGCAACAAAAGGATATAATTACATGTACTTATGAGTTTAATTCATACCAAAACACGATCTTTACCATCTTTGGCCGGCTTGCGTGGGTTTGAGGCTGCGGCAAGGCATATGAGTTTTACCGATGCTGCGAAGGAGTTGAGCGTTACGCAAACGGCGATCAGTCACCAAGTGAGAAATTTGGAGTCGAGACTGGGTGTAAAACTGTTCCATCGAGCGGGGAAGTCGATTTCATTGACCGATGCTGGGAAAAAGCTGTTATCCGAAGCCAGTGAATGTTTTGATCGACTCGAAAATGCGCTCCACCTCATCAAAGCCGAGAGTCAATCTCCGGTGGTAACCGTGAGCGTAACCCCCAGTTTTGCCAGCAAATGGTTAATACAGCGGTTAGGTAACTTCTGGAGAGCCTACCCTGATATACAGTTGAATGTTCACCATACCCTGGCTCTCGCCAATTTCACTAACGATGGCGTCGATATTTCCATTCGAGCTGGTGACGGAAACTGGCAAGGTTCAGTGACCAGGCTTTCGTTGCCGCTCGATTTAAGCCCGATTTGCCACCCTTCGCTGCTTAACGGCAAAAATCCTTTGAAAGTGCCATCCGACCTCAAGTATCAAACCTTGCTGCATGAAGATAATTTTGACGATTGGGCATCGTGGCTCAAAGCAGCCGGGGTCGACGATGTCGATCCGCGATCAGGTAGCGTCATGAATGATGGTAACTCTCTCGCAATTGCAGTCGAAAACTGCCAGGGCGTTGCACTGGGCCGAATATCTCTAATCGAGGATGACTTAAAATCTGGAAGAATCGTAAAACCATTTGATATAAGCATTGATTCCAACTTCTCTTATTATCTTGTCTGCCCATACGAAAAACTTGATAACCTTGGAGTACAGGCTTTTCGTAACTTTATACTCAGCGAGATAAGTCAAACTGTTTAACGTAAGTCAGGGGAGAAATAAGGTATCGCTTCACAACAATCAACTATCTGGACACGATAAAGCTTTACCGATAACCCTAATCATTATTGGCTTCATGTAAATTGAAATTTGATTGATAATTTGGAATACATAATTATGGCATCCAACTTTTAGATAGTTTGTAGTTACTGCAAGCACCTATCTACACCTTAACTCTCACTTCCAAAAAACTTTCCTAAAAGCTGGCACCACAGTTTCATTCAAGTACTATCGTTTTAAGTCAACAAGCCTTACGACCTTGCTAGTCCATCATAGAGTGCCAATAAAAGTTAATTTGTTGGAAAAGTATGGTATTTTTCCCTGTGAATTTATATGGCAGTAGCCAGCTAACGTTTACTGCTAAAGAGTAAATAGGTCGTTCCGAGAGCACCAGTTATAATCAGGCAGCGCAAGCTTATGCTGAAGAGTGGTTATCCAAAGAAGTGGTCTCGGAAGAATACTTTCTTACCCAATTTAATGAGGTTAAATCTTCTGAAGATAAAAGTTCAGAACATTATCAAAATAGTGGATTTCGTGATTTTTAACGTCCAAACGTTCGCTCAGTGAAATGGAGCTGTCTACAATTTTTGAATTAAAAGACAACGGTCCAGATAAATGTAATCTACATGAAAACCGTATTGTCAAGTTGATCCACTCTAATATACTACCTGACAGTCGACTTGATTGGATTGTACAATATCGAGAGACATCAGAAAGGCCAGTACAAAAAAAGTACTTTAGAGAAAAACTAACTAGAGAAGTCGAAAATAGCTCTGTCAGCGAATGCTTTGAAGAAATAAAGTTATGTGGTGATATTTATATCCAAGAGTATATTATACTCCGTAGCGTTCTAAAAGCTGAGCATGTAAAATGGCTTACTAAAAATGGCAGCAATAGAAAGCTTCGAAATATTGCTAAGGAGTTATTAAATAGCAGCAGATTTAAGGATTCAGTCGCCTTTATTGCTCACAAAATCATCCAACTGTATGAACCCGGCGCTTAAAGTATTAGCAGTAAATAGATGGCGAAGACAATAGAAAAATTGAAAACCGAGTATTAAAGGATTAAATATATGAAGTATTTTTTAGCATTTTTTGTTGCGTATGTTGTTTCCAGGCTTATTTTTAGCAGTTTTGATTTTCAGTATTTTTTATTTAGCGAGTCATTTGATATTAGGAAGCTGGCTATAGATGCTGGAGTTTTTGGGATTCTATTCTTTGGGGCCACCCACGCATTCGGATGGCTAGTGCCAAAAAAGAACAATAAGAGTGGTGCATAACCAGTTAAAAACTTGCAGCGAGGGGCCCAGCTACGTCCGGTTCGCTACGCTGGACGCGCTTTACAAAACGTTAAATGTATACATATATAAAATGCCAAATGGAGAAAAGCTAAACCATATCCAACCTTGTTTTTAGCCATGGTCGAAACCGTTAACACAAGAAAACAGATAGTCAGCCTTAATAGGGAAATAAACGCTCAGTCTGAGACAGGAAAGTATGAAGTGGCTTAAAATAAGCCACTTCTATCACAAACAGCTAATATCTGCTAAAGCGGCAGTGGCATAGGTTTTTCATTAACCTTAAGCTCGCTGTCTTTCAGACTGACATTTGAGCTGTAGCCGTCCTTAGTAGACACTAATAAACCTTGCTGTTCAAGGGACTCTAATATGGTCGGCACTTGTTGAGCAGCTATTTGCTCCAGTTGCTCTTCACTCATGCCTTGAGTTTGAGGGTTATTTTTCAATTGAGCTTTCATCACTTGTACGGCAATAAATTCAATTACAGCTTTATCGCCGTTTAGCTCGCCGTCAACTAAGGTATGTGACAGCCAAAAAGCTGGATCTAGCGGTTGCTCCGGTAACGCACTGATACCAACTAAGCTAGTATGAAGGTTACTGTTAAAGCTTCCTTGTGGGAAAGTGCCACGTAAGCTGGTAATGTTCAGTTGAGGCTCGCCAGCCACTAAAGATAGCAAGTTTTCGCTCATAAACTCCATTGTCTTAGCGGTTGCTTCTTCCGTAGGTAGTTTATTGAGTGAGACGGCAAAGTCCTGATAAGACTTCAAAAATTCCTGGCTGATATTGGTGACCTCAAGCTCAAGGGCCAGGTCTTCACCATGGAATTCAGCTATATCAACCTTTTTAGTTCCATAGGCAACTTGCATATTCCCCAGCTGATTTTCTGGGTTGAGTTCAGTACTGGCCTTTATATATAAATCAGCAATGTCAATATTTTCGTTTTGCTCTCTATCATTAAACTTTACGGCACCAAAGTTAATTGTTGTATCAGAATCATAAAAAGCACTTTCAAACATTGCTTCAAGGGAGGAAGGCATGGTCATATCCATAGTCAACCTTTCAACCTTAAAATCCCTTAGCTCGGAAGTAACAGTAAGGCTATCGGCACTCCCCTGATAAGCTAGTTGCTCATCCTGATATTGCCCTTTGCCTTGAAAACCGCTAAAGGTTAACTGAGCTTTTTGATTCTCAACATCAGTAGTAAATGGCGTAATGCTATCGTTATAGTAATAACCACCTAAGGCATTCATATTACCATGAACCTGGTAAAAAGGAGCTTCCTCAGCCCAAACCAAATGTTCACGCAATTGATCACCGGCAACTTCTAGTGTCCAGCCAAGCCAACCAAAACCAGCATGCTCGCCGAAACGGAAGGGGCCGTGGGAAGCACTAAAGTCTACTTCTACAGAAAAAGGATCAATTTCAGGGGCACCTGATACATCCGAGAAAGCACTGACATCCATGCTCACCAAAAAGGTGGTCTGGGTTGAAAACCAGGATGAATCCATGCTTTTTACTTCAACCGTGTATGCCGAATTTTCATTCGCGGCAGTGACTATTTCATCAATGGATGACTCTAGTTGAATGCCAACAATTTTCGGCGCAACAACACCTGTAAGCACTGCTGCCGGAAGCAATACTGTTAATACTTTTTTCATTGAGATAAATCCAATTTACAAATGGGATGGAAGACAGGTCTATTATCGACAGAGTTATTTCCAGCATTATCTCATATTTACAGACGACTGTAAGTCAAAATATATACTTTTCTAGTAAAGACTTCAGGCGTAATAGATATCAATTACAAAACAAGCGTACCTATAATGGCAATAAATAATGCAAGCTCTATGAATTCTATTGCGTGCGTTATCTTGACCGTTGCGCGGTAATGGTGGAAGAAATTTGCTAAGCAGTACTTGGAAGATCGCGAATCAAATCTTGGATGAAGTTTTGCTCCATTAAATAGTCGCCTCCCCCTTGGATATATTGGGAGAAGATTCCGAAAATACTTGTGAAGAACACCTTGTTGCATTCTTAGTTAGAGTGATAGCTATCATTAATCAACTGATGGTAGATACGATTACCACCGTAGATATCATCAGCCTGCATCCAGGAATGGGGTATAGATCACAACAGAAAAGTTGAGAAACTGCATTAGGAAGTTGACTCTCCAAAAAATTGGGAAGTGTCCCTGAAAGCCAAAAAAAAACTTAAAGATGCGTGTCCATTGCCCATAAACAATAGCACCCCAGTACCAGATACCTATATAAAACGCCCACTCATAGTTTTTACATACAACTTATCCCTGAGGAAAGCACGCGAGATAGAGAGAACTGTCGAATTACGGGGCACCTAACTCTGGTGTAATAATAGTTATAGAAACCCAAGAATTTGAGTAGAGCCAAAACTTGATGATGCACGAATAGACCACAAATACACTGATTTTCATAGGAAAAACAGTGTGTAAAGCGGGAAGTGTCTATCATCAACTCTCTTTGCCAGGATCCCATATATTAGAGCTGAAAGTTTAAAGAGAGAATCAGGTATACCAGACTGAGCTAGACTCCCAATGGACAAGTGATGTGTCCTTCCTTAAGATCAATATGAAAAAATGACCGCATAAGATGAATATAAGCTAGCGTCTACTTTACCGGTGGAGGCTTATGCAACAGGAAGTGCAAAAGGCGTAAGTAATCCTATGAATCGACGCAAGCTATTATCATTAGTTACCACTTTGAGCATCTTAATTGGCTTAGCCTTTGTCGCAACACCATTTTTTGCCTCTATGAATCCAAATAAAGCTGCTAAGAGCAACTCAAAAATCAGAATAGATTTGTCCGAGATAGCAGAGGTTGGAGCACTAGAAGTCGATTATCAATGGTATAAAGCTCTTGTGGTAAAAAATCCTGAAATGACAGTTTTCGTAGTGCCCTACTCCGATGGGACCTATTGGTTACCAGACCCCACCTGGGAGCGCCCTTTTCTGCCATGTAACAAATTCCTCATTCGAAAAGATGGCTTTTATTGCAAAGATCCCAGCCTCCATGAAGGTTGGCATGAACAGGCTCAATGGGATTCACAGGGGAGTAATAAAGGTACATGGATGCCCGATCTACAAAAGCTAAACTTTAGGATTCAGGGAAAGTACCTAGTACTGAGTCCAGAGTACAACTAATTACCAACAAGTCAATACAGCCGATCGATTGAAGTGTTAGGAAGTAAAAAATAGCCGTAATGAAAAATATATTTTTACCTATGGTTCTAATTCTATGCTCCTGCTCGTCAGGTATAGATGAAGACAGTATAAATATCGAAGCAGCGACTGAGTCTTTGGAACGGCTATTATTAAAATGTGCAGAGAAAGGAGAGTATTTTTCTAGTGAAGTAGATCATATTGAGCCAATCGGAAAAAGACACTCCTATTGCGACCAAAGTGGTGCTTATATCAAATATGGTAGTGTATTCGTTTCAGAGTACGGTTTGTATATGCCTGCAAAGGGAGTCACTGTTGTAGAATCTGATGGCTCTGACCCCAGCTATAAAAAAATCCATGAATCTTTCTATAGCTACAAAATTCGAGGGTAAAATTTCTAACTAACCATGTATGCGGCATAAGGGTAAACCAGATAAACTAGATTTAAAAGCGGCGGGAACTACTACTTAGTAAAATTTTAACAAGTAGAAAGTCTGCTAAAGTCTTACAAAATAGCGCCCTCACCAGGATACTAAAAACACTATGCGTATCGTTCTAATTATTTTAGCAATAGCTACTGCTGTCAGTTGCGCAATTCAGGTGCCTTACGAAGGTGACGGCAACCTTACCAGAAGCCTGTTAATTCAAACTTGGAGTAGGCCCGGAGAACATTGGACCTATCAATAGGGAGAGAAAGGCGAGTTAAATACATATATTGGCCACCCACACTTTCCGCTCACTTATGATTTTGTTTGATCTATAGAAGACTCTGTGCTGTATGTAGAATACGATCAATATTATGAGAAAGAACAAAAAGAATATACGTATAATATCCTTGAGCTACAACAAGCACGCATGGTCCTTGAGCCTTTATACGGAGGGCGTAAGATTGTCCTCAATGTATATAATTTTTAAAAAGAATTGCCAGCAGATCCTGAAAATTTGATTGGAGGCAAGTCGAGGCTAACAGATAGAGACTCCTGACTGTAAATGCAATGTTTAAATTCTTCAGGACACTCACTCGAGCGACAGCTAATACGGCCTGAACCGGTTACCTCACCTTCCAAGGTATCCTGAAGAGTGTCAGGTAAGGCTATTTACCCAGGGATCCGACATTAGCAACCTCCATAAAACTATATTCCTGTTGATTACTCCTCTTGTCAGATCAGTTAACGGAGTAAGCCGACATATTTCTATCCAATACACCGTAACTGGTCATATCTTATTGGCCTCTGACATTGCTCTTTGCGGTGAGGAGATATTATTTCTGACTTCCTCATCAGAAAAATTAAGGCGAGTCAGTCTCGTATTCAAGGTTACAACAACCGCTAAAACGGCTAATAGGACAGCAGCTGGTAAAGCGGTGCTGAGCGCTTGCCCGGCCAGTAGGTGCGATCCCGAAGCCCCGATCAGAGCTATCGAGAAGCCAGCATATCCCCACTGTTTAAGTGTTTTGAACTTTGGTTGAAGAATTGCAATCGCGCCAATCAAATAGGCGGTTCCTAAAATTTTCAACAAATAAAGCGGGTAGCCTAAATCAACCGTTGCCTGAACAATGGCTTCCTGTCCTGTTAGTTTGGCCATGCCTGATATCATCATCAGCACCGCGAACATAGAAGAGACCAGGTAAAAGATGACTGCCTGTTTTCTCATGAAGGGAATCCTGTTTCGTTAAATGACGAGTACAGATTAGATGTTCTCTTATTGCAGTTATATAGACAAAAAGGCAAACTTCTATTGCATGAATGCAACGTCAGGGTAATGTCATGGATTGGAACGATTTGAAGGTCGTTATCGCGCTTGCAGAGAAAGGAACCTTAAAGGCGGCTTCTAGGCAGTTAAATGTTAATTCAACCACTGTGTGGAGGCGGATCCAGCAGCTTGAAAGTAAGCTTTCAACGCAGCTTTTTATTGTTAGTCGTCGCGGCTACCAACTGACTGAGGCGGGGCGAACTGTTTTGGATAGTGCCAAGCGAATGGAGTCATTGGCCGATGGCATCCTCATTCAAAGTTCTCTGCAACATGACAAAGTTCAAGGTTTAATTCGTGTTACCGCACCCTCAACAATGGCAACGACCACTTTGCCCGAGTGGGTTAGTGAATTCCGGAGGCCATTCCCCGACGTTGAGTTTGAGATCCTTGAAAGTGAGCAGGCTCTGGTTATCGAGCATCGCGATGCGGACATTGCCATTAGGGCAAGTCATACAGCACCGGAAAACCTTATTGCACGTAAAATGAGAGATGTAAACTTAAGCATCTATGCCTCTGAAGACTTTTTGAAGGCTAGTGGGTACAACGCTCCTTTTAAGTTGTCCGAAATTGAACACCTAACAGCTATTGATTACGTGCACTTAGATAACCCAGCAGTGCTCTGGTATCAGAAACGAATTAAACACAACGCTAAATCCATATATTGTAATTCTATAACTACAGCATTGAACGCTGCGCTTAATGATCAAGGGATAGCGTTGTTACCAACTGATGATTCATACGATCTAGTTGAACTCTATCGACTGGACGCTAAGTACAACTCATCTTTGTGGATTCTGGCTAATAAGGATCTGAGAAACACAGCACGTATCAAGGCTTTTTGGGACTTCTTAATTACCAAAATGGAAAGTTATAAAGTTCAATGATTTAAATATTTCTATACTGCCCAAGAAATCCGAGTTGGTCCATCTAATTTTATGAATATCCTAATCGCGGAGTCGCTAAGCCCTTTGCCAATATGCACTACAATACCTAATAGAGAAATGCAATGACCTATGGAAAATGGTATAGATAGACTTCTAGACAAATTAATCACATCAGGCATTGGACAGACCAATGATCACAATTATCAGTCTGTAGTTAAATAGGACTACCAAATGTTTATGGTACCTTTTATGGATTATGTTTAGTTAGTAGCCCTTGATAACGGCTACCTAAAAATCGATATAACATAATCACTCGTAAATATAATTAACAAAAATACTGTAGATTGGACGCACCAATGCGCGTCACCGCTTACAGCATTCCAGACACTCAGCCAGTTTCTTAATGATTTTCGCCCCATTTTAATTTGTCAGTATATTTACCTACTTGGTTGCCTTTAACGTCCAGCACGGTGATTGACACACTTATTCCATTCCTTTAGTTCTCTCTAGTCTTATGCTTTCAGATCAACATATCTACTTCTTCTGATACTCGAGCCATATCCAGCTCTCCTGGCTGAGGGATTTGAAGGTATCTCTTGCGGAAATAGATGTGGAACCCGAGGATGTTAGACGCAAAAGAAAAAAAGTTAGGCGTAACGCTTCCAGAGCTTGAAGAGTCGCTCCAAGCCGCTGAATGTTCTTCACTTTATTGAAGAAGAGCGGGTTTCTAGCGTATGATTCATATAGTCACAAAAGCATCTTTATGACTATGCCAGCCAACCCTCTGGATATCATATTTTTACTAAATATAGTATTTTTGTATCCCTAGGATATTTTGACGAATGATAATGTTCAGCTGCTTTTGGATATACTGTTAGGGCAACATCATGCAAAAACTAATTACTATTTTATGCTTTCTTCTTGCTAGTCCAGCTCTAGGGAATGAAATTCTTGGCAAGTATAAAAGTGAGTCCACGATAGGCCTTGGCTTATTTGGCGGGCATATTTTAGTGATTGAAAATAAAGGCTTCATTCATAAAATCACTACTGATATAATGTGCAATAAAAGTGATCCAAATTGCCACCTTAATAAAGTGCCCTATAAACCTTATAAAGGTTCATATTCTTTACAGGGAAACCAGATTACCTTTGACAGTGAATTTATGGATGAAAAAATATATTATTATGTAAAGTATCACAATAAAGAATTTCTCTTAACTGAGACAGATAAATTTGCATTTGATCAAGCAAGAAGATTACCACCAGTGGTATTAGTAAAGATTTCGGATAGTCCGGAGCGAAACCAGCCTTAGCAAATTGCGGTACAATCATTTTTAAAATACTCAGACTGGACTAACCACACTTGGCTTCGACTGCCCGTGCTGGCAATATTATGCACATCAAGGGAATTGCCTGTTAACTCAAAGAGGTTCAAATGAATACGTTAGTATTACTTATAATTTTTGGTTACTTAATTATCTATATGTTCTTAGGATTGAACTTTTTGATGATCCTTATGGAGCAAAAAATTAAGATTAAGCTTAAACTAAGTACAAAGAACTTTTATTTTCCTATAGATCCTGAGACCAAAGAAAATCTATCTAAGCTCTTTAGCACTGAGACAAATCCAAGCGGATACTTAAGTGCACGAGTATACGGTATTGGTTCATTTGTAATGCTACTAATACCCATTTATTCAGGTATAGCATATAAGGTATACCAAATAATCCAAGGTATGTATGCATAAGAAGTTGCTTACATTGGCTGCAGCCCTTTGGACCTCTGCGGAATGTCCACGCCCCATGGCAAGACATTAAGCGTCAGGAGCAATTGAGTGAAACGAGGCTCAAAAGGGAGTGATAGAGAATTGGAGAAATTCTCCAGTATGTCTCTCCCTGACACAAATAAGGAGATTGAGCGCTGTATGTGGGGCTCAAAAAATGGTGGTACTACTACGGGACGTAAATCATTTTTCAAACGTCTAGTGTGGCTAGAAGACATTCGAGAAGAAAGACACGGTATAGAGGCTCCTAGGCGTGATTTCAGAAAGCACTAAAGTACAAACACTTAACAAGCCGCTCAAACTTATTCCGATCGTAAAAGGCGCGGCCTCCATTGGGATCGATACACTGCGTTCCGCTTACCGTTTAGCGGGGCGTTAACTGACCAGTGAAATCATGAATAAGGGAAAAGGAATAACACTTAGGCTCGTATTGGTAGTTGTAGTTGCAGCTGCGATTTCATTTTTCTTTGGAAGCAGCTTCTATATGACCATAGTTATAGTTACAGCTCTGGGACTGTTAGGCGAGATGGTGCATATGCCTGAGAATATGCCAGGAGCTGTCGACAACCACGAAGGAAAAGAAGTTCACCCATTTATTGCAATGATCATTGGAGTGCTTGTTGTATTAATTTTACTAATCATAGGTTTTTTGTTTCCAGAGATATATCGTTATGATTTTGGTTCATACAGTTAACAAACCGAAGCAATCGATCCCCTTGTTCGCCTGGATAGCCAAAACACAACACTTTTTTATCTGCCCTTATACGAGGCGTTAGCAGAGAAATCATGTTGAACCTAATATAATCTGATATCAATGACGGTTATCATTTCACAATCAACAGAAATGATGGGACGGTATCTATCGGTGAAGCACTTGAATTTTTCCACGGTAATTTTTCTCTACCTTCACTGACTTGCACCTTAAGACCATATTGGTAGACACTTGCAGTATCAGCAAGAACTTGGAATCATCGAGTAATGTCAGGAATACTAGAATTAGAGCGTCTTTTGAGCGGAATGAATCCCGAACTTATTGAAGGTGAATTTGTATTTTGCACTGTTTCGGGCTCATTAGCTCAATATATTGAATGGAACCCACTTGCAAGCTTCAACGAAAAAGAAGGATTAACACTTGTCTTAACAAAGGATATCGCAAGCCGTGAGGGCTTGCAGTTTAAAAATACTTACAAGCAAATAACTTTAACCGTACATTCTAGTTTAGAGGCTGTTGGATTAACAGCCGCTGTTTCTAACAAACTAGCTTCGAAGGGTATTAGTGCAAATGTAATTGCAGCATACTTCCATGACCATATTTTTGTACAATCAGAAAAAGCAAGGGAAGCGTTGATTGCATTGAAAGAAGTCGGCAAGAACAGTTTATAAGTGCTCCAACAAGGGCATATACTGGCTGACTACTACGCTGCGTGTCAGATTTTGACCACCTCGTATATACCTACTAAGCAAGTGTTAAGATTTTAGGGTTGAGAAAGTATGGCAAAGGAAATTGAGCGGAAGTTCTTAGTTGATAAAAAGGCTATTGCTTCTTTTACAGGTGGAAAAAGAATCAAACAAGCCTATATAAGTACGGAGTCCAAAGCTGTAGTCAGAGTTCGCGTAATCGGAGATCATGCATATCTAACATTGAAAGGTGAAAGTAAAGGAATTACACGGACTGAGTTTGAGTATCCAATACCCTTTGAAGACGCAAATGAAATGATTGCGGAGCTATGTGATGGTCCCCTCATAGATAAAACGAGGTTCATAGTAGAGCACGAAAAACACACCTGGGAAATAGATATCTTTCATGGAGACAATGACGGCTTGATTGTTGCTGAGGTCGAGATGCAAAGTGAATCTGAAAGTGTGGAGTTGCCGAAGTGGATTGATAAAGAGGTCACTGGAGATCCAAGATATTACAACTCCAATTTATTAGATTTTCCATTTAAAGATTGGGACAAATCATAACTAGAACCTGCACAACATTGACACATGCTTCGCTGAGCTAATCACAAAATAAATTCTGTATATCCTCGGCTCAGCGAGGCATCATGAGTAAATCACTATGAACCCAGCCATAGAAGGATTCCGGAGGTACAAACTTCAATGTAACGCAAGCGATGTGTACCTTGTTAGAAATACCGAAAAGAATTGGTTAAATGTACTTGCTTGGCCAAACTACCTCTCTCATGAGAAATGGAAAGTCCCATACAGAAACGCAAGTGGAGTACGCTATGATGGCATTATTAGGTGCCAAACAAGCCAATGACATCACACTCTAATTCCACTACTACGAAACCCTAAAAATTCCGATCTGCTTTTGATCAGAGGAATAGTTTAAGAACAATAGGCCCCTCCTTCATCTTCTGAATACTGGCGCACATCTTCATTTATCGAACTGTCGCAAGACATTACATAACCCTACCGAATAAAAAGTATACACATAAGAATTAAACGTTCCTTCGCACCACTGGCGCTATCTCCCGCAACGATTTATAAATCAGACAAGCGAATAGGATTACCGACAACTAAAAAATTTCTCAGAAAAGCAATAATCGTTTTTCAAATTATCTCTTCTTGCGTGAGAGCACCCTCAAAATCAGAATTCTTGATTTGCCCTTTTACTGCAAGACCAGTGATTGATACGGGCTTCGCCCGCAGAAACATGGGAGAGCGAAGTTGAATTACCCGGATCAGTTCACTCCTCAGATTTGGCCATTGATTGTTTATTGTCTGGCCGTATTTGCCCTAATTACCTTAATGCTCAGCCTTTCCTATTTTCTCGGTCAGAAACGCAGAGACCCGGCTACCGATGAGCCCTATGAGTCGGGTATTGTTTCCCAGGGCAATGCGCGTCTGCGCCTCTCTGTCGCCTATTACCTTGTTGCCATCCTGTTTATCGTCTTCGACCTGGAGGCGATTTACCTGTTTAGCTGGTCCATCGCATTTTATGAAACTGGCCTGCTCGGGTTTATCGAGGCCACCGTATTTATCGTGATACTGCTGGTGGGGCTTATTTATCTGTGGCGCCTGGGTGCACTTGACTGGGGCGGATACCAGAAGAGTTTGGAGAAACGCCAAAAACCCCGATAACAACAATGAGAATTCATAATGCGCTGGAAGCTGAGCAAAGCCGACGACCTTATTGCTACCGAACACGGCAATCCTTCTGAAGAAATAAGCACTCAAGATTTAGAAAAAAATATTCTCCTTACCAAACTCGAAGAGCTGGTTTCCTGGGGCCGTTCAAATTCCCTGTGGCCATTTAACTTCGGGTTGTCCTGTTGCTATGTAGAAATGGCCACCGCCTTCACCAGCCGCCACGACATCTCCCGATTTGGCGCTGAGGTCATCCGAGCAACCCCACGACAAGCGGATTTGATTGTAATTTCAGGGACGGTTTTCCTGAAAATGGCACCAGTGGTACAGCGACTCTACGAGCAAATGATCGAGCCCCGTTGGGTCATCTCCATGGGTTCCTGCGCAAATTCCGGCGGTATGTACGATATCTACAGTGTGGTTCAGGGGGTCGATAAGTTTCTCCCGGTCGATGTTTATGTGCCCGGCTGTCCACCACGCCCAGAGGCTCTACTGCAGGGATTGACCTTGCTGCAAAAGTCGGTGGCTGCGGAGAGACGAGCCTTCAGCTGGGTTGTGGATGATCAAGGAACTCACAAGGTTCCAAAGCCCAGTCAGCGTGATCTCCATAGGGAGGAACGTATGAAAGCTGACATGCTACGTGCGCCCGACAGTGTTTAGGCTTCATGGAATAAGAAAAAAACAACGGAATAGCCAATGACTGGCGTAATTGCGAAAACTGTCCACACAGCAACTCCCTACAGGAAAGCAGCAGAGGCATTTATTCGGGACCTCGACACCGGATATAAGCTTCACTCGTTCTGGTGGCAGCCACACTGTGATGATATGCCCACACTGTGGATCGAGAAACATGCCTTGATCCCTCTTTTACTCTTTCTCAAGCGGGATATCACCCAGCCATTTGAAATGCTGTATGACCTGAGTGCTATCGACGAACGGCTGCGGGTCAACCGTGGGGAGGGAACCGAAAAACAGCCTTCCAGCGATTTCACCCTGGTATATCAACTACTTTCATTTACCCGCAATTTATTTATTCGTATCAAGGTGGCTCTTCCCGAGAGTGATCTGAGCGCACCGACTATTACTGCCGTTTGGGAGAATGCCAACTGGTATGAACGGGAAGTGTGGGATCTATTCGGTATCGACTTTCCCGGTCATCCCCATTTACAGAGAATCATGATGCCCCTGACCTGGAAGGGGCATCCACTGCGCAAGGATCACCACGCCCGAGCTACCGAAGTCGACCCATTTAGTCTGTCAGAAGAGAAGGAGCGCAAAGAACAAGACGCCCTGCTGTTCCGGCCGGAAGACTGGGGCATGGCCAGGAGTAATGAAGACTCAGAGTTTATGTTCCTCAATCTGGGCCCGAATCACCCCAGTGTGCACGGGGTATTCCGTGTAGCCCTTCAGCTGGATGGTGAACAGATTATCGATGCAGTGCCAGATATCGGTTACCACCATCGCGGTGCGGAGAAGATGGCCGAGCGCCAGGCCTGGCATACCTATGTGCCCTACACTGACCGTATCGATTACCTCGGCGGTGTCATGAACAACCTGCCCTATGTGATGGCACTGGAGCAACTCGCCGGCATTAAGGTCCCTGAACGCGCACAGATGATACGGGTGATGATGTGCGAGTTCTTCCGCATATCCAGCCACCTGGTATTTTTTGGCACCTTTGCCCAGGACGTGGGGCAGATGTCTCCCGTGTTCTATATGTTTATCGATAGGGAAAAACTGTTTGGAATAGTTGAGGCCATTACCGGCGGCAGAATGCACCCGGCATGGTTCCGTATCGGCGGAGTAGCGCAGGACTTACCCCAAGGTTGGGACAAGATGGTGCGGGAATTTCTTGACTATATGCCCGCACGCTTAGCCGATTACGACGGCATGGTAATTAAAAACAAACTCCTGCAACGCCGCACCCGTGGCATTGGTGTCTACGATACGGCGGAGGCGTTTGAGTGGGGGGTTACCGGGCCAGGGCTTCGCGCCACGGGCCTGGATTGGGATCTGCGTAAAAAGCGCCCTTACAGCGGCTATGATCAGTTCGAGTTCGAGATTCCCAGCTACGATGGTGGGGACTGTTTCGACCGCTGCCGGGTCCGGGTGGATGAGATATGGCAGAGCCTGCGGATTATCCGCCAGTGCCTGGAAAATATGCCGGCAGGCCCTTATAAGTCGGACCACCCTTTGACTACCCCTCCGCGAAAGGGGCGCACCATGGAGGATATCGAGACTTTAATTCAGCACTTTGTGAATAACAGCTGGGGACCGGTAATGCCAGCCGGCGAAGTGTGTTATCCCATTGAGGCCACTAAAGGAATCAACAGCTACCAGATCGTTAGTGATGGGGGGACCACCTCATACAGGACCCGAATTCGCACCCCTTCATTCCCACACCTGCAAATGATTCCGTTGATGTCCAACGGACTGTTGATTGCTGACCTTATTGCCATTATTGCCAGCATCGACTTCGTCATGGCGGATGTGGACAGATAACAATAAAGAATTACGGCAGGCACAGGGCCGTACAGCAGCGGAGTAGAAAAGTGCACGGAAATACACCCAGCGTTTCAGCCATCGCAAACACAGATGGCGGCAGCGCCTCAACGAAACCTCCGCAAGTTCTATCTCGGGGGCGACTATGTCCAGCTTATTAGAACCGGAATTGATTGAAGTAATGGAGCAAGGCAATAGCAATTCAGCAGACAACCAGGCGACCTTAACAGTACAAGAAAAAGAGGAAATTGATCAGGAAGCCACCCACTACCACGAAAAAACTTCAGTGGGGCTCGAGGCGTTGCGGATTGTACAGAAACATCGCGGCTGGATTTCCGATGAGAGCCTCCAGGCAATTTCCAATTATCTGGATATTCCCGTTGCAGAACTTGAGAGTGTCGCCACCTACTTCCAGTTGATTTTCCGCCAACCAGTAGGTAAGGAAGTGATCTACCTGTGTAAAAGCTCCAGCTGCTGGATTATGGGTTGCGATAATTTGCAGAAAAAAATATCTGAGCGCTTAAATATCCAGCCTGGAGAAACCTCCGAAGATGGGATTTTCACCCTGCTGGAAACGCCCTGCCTGGGAGATTGTGACAAAGCCCCAGTCCTTATGCTCGGCGAAGAGATGCATCGCCATTTGGATGAGAAAGGTATTGATGAATTAATCGATAAGAAGAAAAAATACCATGCTGACAAATCCACTGACTAAAAATATTTCCAGTGAAAATATTGCCGCCACTATTGAGCAATATGTGGAAAACGACGGCTACCAGGGCTGGCGCAAAGCCATCACCATGGTACCGGACAGTATTATCAACGAAGTAAAAGATGCAGGCCTGCGCGGACGCGGTGGAGCGGGGTTTAACACTGGGCTGAAGTGGAGTTTTGTACCTAGGGGTGAAGATTCGCCCAAGCAGAAGTACATCGTCTGTAACGCCGATGAAATGGAACCCGGCGCCTTCAAAGACCGATTGCTAATGGAGCGAGACCCTCACCTCCTTCTTGAGGGAATGGCTATAGCCGCCTATGCCATTGGCGCCTCTCACGCCTATATTTTTATTCGTGGTGAATACCACCTGGCTGCAAACCGGCTCGAACAGGCAATCGATGAAGCCAAGCAGCAGGGCATGATTGGCGAAAATATTTTCGACAGTGGCTTTAATCTGGAGATCTGCCTGCACCGCAGCGCCGGTAACTATATCTGTGGTGAAGAAACCGCACTGCTAAACGCCCTTGAAGGCAAGCGGGCCATTCCCCGCGCCAAGCCCCCCTTCCCACAGGTCAGCGGTCTTTGGGGCAAACCCACTGTCGTTAACAATGTAGAGACCTTGTGCAACCTCCCCCATTTAATTAGCCACGGCGTGGAGTGGTACAAAAACCTTAGCCGGGGTGACGATGCGGGAAGCAAAATATTTGGTGTTAGCGGCAAGGTTAATAATCCAGGGGCTTGGGAACTCCCAATGGGGACGCCCATTCGCGAAATTATTGAACAACATGCCGGTGGCATGAAAGATGGCCTACAACTGAAGGGCATTCTTCCCGGTGGAGGATCGACCGACTTCCTCGGCCCGGACCACCTCGATCTTCCCATGGACTACGACGTTATCGGCAAGGCCGGCAGCCGTATGGGGACCGGCACGATCACCGTGCTCGACGATAAAACCTGCCCCGTTGGCTTGGTACTGAACTTGACCCAGTTCTTCGCGCGGGAATCCTGTGGCTGGTGTACCCCCTGCCGGGACGGTTTGCCCTGGGCAGTCAAAATTCTGGAGAGAATAGAGTCTGGCCAGGGGACTAAAGAAGACTTAGAACTCCTCAGGGAACAGTGCGAGCGTATTGGCCCCGGCAATACTTTTTGCGCCCTGGCTCCCGGCGCTGCAGAGCCTATACAAAGCGCGTTAAAACTCTTTGAACAGGATTTTATCGACCATATTGAAGGCGGTTGTTGCCCCTACCAATAAATTGGCGCGACTAAATTAGTACAACAACCCTGCCCCTGAAAGCATTAATAAAAAGAAGATGGATTTCAAATGCCAACCATCACAATAGACGGTAATAAATACCAGGTTGATGGAGATCAAAACCTGCTCACTGCCTGCCTGTCCCTGGGTTTGAATGTCCCCTATTTTTGCTGGCACCCCGCCATGGGATCTGTTGGCGCCTGCCGCCAGTGTGCAGTTATCGAGCATAAGGACAGCGAAGATCAACGGGGCCGTTTGATTATGAGCTGTATGACACCGATAAAAGACGGCGGTATTTACAGTGTCAGTTCGGAAGCTGCGAAAGATTTTCGCGGTTCTGTGATAGAAGACCTGATGACCAACCACCCTCATGATTGCCCGGTTTGTGAGGAGGGTGGCGAGTGTCACTTACAGGATATGACTGAAATGTCCGGTCATACCATGCGCCGCTATCAGGGTACCAAGCGCACCCATCGAAACCAGTATCTCGGTCCCTTTATCAATCACGAAATGAATCGCTGTATTACCTGCTATCGATGTGTCAGGTTCTATCACGACTATGCCGGTGGCGAGGATTTACAAGCACTGGGCCGCAATCACCAGGTCTTTTTTGGCCGCAATACTGAGGGCATGCTGGAAAATGGTTTTAGTGGGAACCTTGTCGAAGTGTGCCCCACCGGAGTATTTACCGATAAGACCTTCAGCCAGCACTTTGTCCGAAAATGGGATTTGCAAACAGCTGCCTCAGTCTGTGAACACTGCGCCGTGGGTTGCAACACCGCGCCAGGAGCGAGGGAATCCGGCAACAACCAAGACCCGATGTTGCGCCGTGTGGTTAACTTATATCACCACGATATCAACGGCTATTTTCTCTGTGACCGGGGGCGCTTTGGATACGAATATGTCAACAGTAAGAGCCGGATAACCCAGGTACTTTCTGCACGCAAAGATGATGTGATCAGCTCTACAGCAGAAACTGATGAACGTCTGCACAAAGAGGTTTCCCCCAAGGACGCGGTGTTCTCACTTTCAGAAAAACTCGCATCTGCGCAAAGAGGTGAGCATCACTTAATAGGCATAGGTTCACCCAGGGCATCATTGGAAAATAACTTCGCCCTATTAAAGTTTGTAGGGCGGGATAACTTCTTCTCTGGTCTCAACCAGCGGGATATGCAGCTACTACACCTTGTCGATAGAATTCAGAGCGATGCCAATATCCACAGCCCGACCATCCCTGAGATAGAAAATTCAGATGTTGTATTGATACTCGGAGAAGATATCTACAACACAGCCCCCAGGGTTGCTCTGGCAGTTCGCCAAGCAGCACGGAGCCGCCAAAAAGAACAAGCTGAATCATTAAGAATACCCTTGTGGCAGGATGCTTCCGTTCGACAATTAGAGGGTGAACCCAGTCCGATTATTTTTATCGGCACTGAACTCAATCAGATCTCAGATATTACCTGTAAAGCGATCTATACCCTGCCGGAACAGGCTGCCCAAATCGGCCAGGCAATTGCCAATAATATTCTGGAGGTTAAAAGCAACAAAACTTCACTGAGTCCAGAGAATCTGGAGGAAGCTGAAAGAATCTCAGCAATATTAACTGCGGCCAAGAACCCAGTGATCATCTCTGGAACCAGCAGCAAAAATATCCACCTTACCCACAGCGCAGCCAAAATCGCCAGTGCACTGGCAGAAAAAAATGGCAAACCTACTTCTCTATACTTGTGTTGTGAAGAGGCTAATAGCTTGGGAGTTATTCAACTGTTTGAGCCCGAAACCGGTTCCCTTGAGCATCTGATCACTGAACTCAAGAATGACAAAACCAATATCGATAAAACCCTAGTGATTCTGGAGAATGACCTCTCCTTAAGAATCGCGAGTGAAGAGTTAAACAGTCTGTTTGCCAGCGTCGACCATATCATTCTGCTGGACACCCTGCTCAATGAAACCGCCAAACATGCCGACTTAATCTTTCCTGTATCCGCAACGGCCGAATCCCAAGGGACATTTGTTAACAATACTGGTTTGGCACAGCGATTTTATGCGGTCTATGAAGGCACTGGGTATATCCAGGAGAGCTGGCGCTGGCTGGTAGATGCCGCTGGTTTTTGCACAGAACACTCCGAGAGTATCGACACTATTATCAATTGGAATCACTGCCCGGATATCACCGATTCCCTGGCAGAAAGTCTTGCTTCACTCAAGGTCATCAAAGATTTAGGGCCGGATGAAAACTTCCGGATTGACGGGCTCAAGGTTGCTCGACAGACCGCTCGCTACAGTGGGCGCACGGCTATTCACGCAGAGGAACATGTCTCAGAAGAGCCCCCACACCAAGACCCCGATGCTCCTATGAGCTTTAGCATGGAAGGTGTGCACAATCCAAACCGATCACCGCTGCAAGCCAATATCTGGTCTCCCGGATGGAACTCCAACCAATCGATTTTCAAGTTTCAGCAGGAAGTGGGTGGCGAACGCCGTGGTGGTGCCTCGGGTAAATATATCCAGCGGCGAGAGCAAGCACTATCGGAGTGGTCCTTGCCCACAGCCTCCGATGGCGATACAGATAGCGATAACCACAGTCTAGCGACACTGCCGATTTACCGAATGTTTGGTTCGGAAGAGCTCAGTAACCGCGCAATGGCCATCGCTACAGTGATCGATAAGCCATTCTTTACTTTAAATCGCGGTGATGCCGAAAGTGCCAACCTCAACCAGGGAGACACAGTGGCATTAGACACCAATAGCGGTGTTTTCCGGGGCAGTGTGATTATCTCCGATAGCCAACCTTCGGGCAGCCTGGGTGTGCCCTATGGTCTTCCAGGGCTTGAAACTCTTGCCCCCGTATTACCGGGTGGCGCCAATCTGTTGCCAGTGGAAGAAAGCTCCACAATCGGGCAAGAGGACTAATTATGAGCACAAATATCTGGATCATATTGCTCAATATTTTCGGCGTATTGATAGTTACCGTGCTGCTAGCAGCCATTTTAACTTGGGGCGAGCGCCGCCTATTGGGCTTTTGGCAAGATCGCCCGGGCCCTAACCGAGTAGGGAAATTTGGCACCCTGCAAGTTATTGCAGATATGATCAAGCTATTCTTTAAGGAAGACTTCACTCCGAAATTTGCAGATATTCCCGTATTTGTACTGGCACCCACTGTAGTTATGGCAACCATGTTGATTGCCTTTGCTGTAGTGCCCATATCGCCCAATATTGGGGTCACCGACCTGAATATCGGTTTACTGTTTGTGCTGGCTATGAGTTCTATTGCGGTCTATAGCGTAATTCTTGGAGGATATGCATCAAATAATAAATATGCTCTGCTCGGTGGGCTAAGGGCTGCCGCTCAAACCGTGTCCTATGAAGTATTTATGGGTTTGAGCCTGATGGGCGTCGTTATGCTCTCAGGCAGTTTCAATCTGCGTGAGATTGTTAATGCCCAGGCAGATGGTTGGTTTATCATCCCTCAATTCCTGGGTTTTATTGTTTTCTTTATTGCCGGTATTGCCGAGAGCCGCAGAACTCCATTTGATCTTCCGGAAGCTGAGCACGAACTGACAGCGGGATTCCATACCGAATACTCCGGTATGAAGTTCGGCATGTTCTTTGTGGGTGAATATCTGGCAGTGATTCTAATTTCAGCACTAATCACCACCCTGTTTCTCGGTGGATGGCACGGCCCCCTACTGCCCCCATTTATTTGGTTTTGCCTGAAAACTGCCATTCTGGTTGGTGTGTTTATTCTTTTAAGGGCGGCGATTCCACGCCCCCGCTACGACCAATTAATGAAGTTTGGCTGGAAGGTCATGCTACCTCTGGCCCTGATCAACCTACTGGCTACCGCAGCGGTACTTTTGTGGACAGCCTAGAAAATTAAAATAAGCGTGCGAGGCCAAAGAAATGATTTCAAGCCAGATTCGCAGCATGTGGTTGGTATTTAAACACCTGTTCCGGAAGAACGTTACCGTACAATACCCCGACCAAAAGCCCTATCTGGCACCCAGATATCGTGGCAGGATCGTGCTCACCCGAGATCCCAACGGTGACGAGCGCTGCGTTGCCTGTAATCTCTGCGCCGTTGCCTGCCCTCCTGATTGTATTTCACTGCAAAAAACAGAAGATCCTGACGGCCGCTGGCGTCCCGAATATTTTCGTATCAATTTTTCCCGCTGCATTATGTGTGGGCTTTGTGAAGATGCCTGCCCAACCTATGCCATCCAGCTAACACCTGACTTTGAGATGTGCGAGTACGATCGGCAAAACATGGTGTACGAAAAGGAAGATCTTCTAATCAGTGGCCCTGGTAAGTATCACGACTACAGCTTTTATCAAATTGCAGGAAAGGCCATCTCAGGTAAGGACAAGGGCGAAGCTCAAAATGAGGCCGAGCCCATTAATGTAAAAAGCCTAAATCTCTGATTTCAATAAGGCTAATAACTAAAAAGAGGTTTTCCCAGTGAATTACATTTTCTACTTAACCGCTGCGGTTGCCATTGTCTCAACCGCCATGGTTATCTTTCACAAGAACGCGGTCCACGCGCTACTTTATCTTGTCACTTCACTTTTATCGGTTGCCGTTATTTTCTACCAGTTTGGCGCCCCCCTGGCAGCAGCTTTGGAAGTTATTATTTATGCCGGCGCCATCATGGTATTGATTATTTTTGTCATCATGATGCTCAACCAGGGAGACGCTTCAGTTGCACAGGAGCAAGCCTGGTTACAACCCCACACCTGGATTGGCCCAGCCCTTCTATCAGCCATTTTGTTAATCCAGCTACTTCTGCTGGTTAGTAGCGGGCAAATTCCTTCAGAGCAAACCTACCACTATATCGGGCCCAAACAAGTCGGTATCGCACTTTTTAGTCATTACGTTCTCGCTGTCGAACTGGCTTCAATGCTGCTTTTGGCAGGGCTTGTTGGAGCTTTTCACCTCGCCCGACACAGAAGAACAGTTAAACCGGAGTGAAGCTATGCCTATCGAATCTGCACCTGGTTTGGAGGCTGGCGTGCTGTTGGCCTCCATTCTGTTTTGCTTGGGGTTAGCCGGATTACTCATCCGAAGAAATATTATTTTTATGCTGATGAGTATTGAAATTTGCACCAATGCCGCAGCATTAATGTTTGTTGTCGCCGGCGCACACTGGGGCAATGCTGATGGGCAGGTGATGTTTGTTTTTGTTGTCACCCTGGCCGCTGCCGAAGTAGCCATTGCACTGGCGCTGGTCTTGCAATTTTATTATCGCAAACACACGGTCGATATTGACCAGCTCAATGGATTGAGGGGTTAATATGAACGGATCACTAGCCTGGATACCATTACTTCCCTTTCTTGGTTTCCTGACCCTCATCAGTATTCCACTGTTTACACAAAAGGAACCCTCACAAAAGTTAGTGAGCCTGATTGGTGTGGGCAGTGTGGGAATAGCAGCGATTCTGGTTTTTAACCTCGCACTCTCCACCTTTCTGGGCAACCCGGAATCGGTCGTTACACTGTCAGTTTGGCAGTGGATGCGGGTATCAGACCTCCAACTCGGCTTCACCTTTCATGTGGACTGGCTAACCCTGGTAATGCTGATGATCATTACCGGAGTGGGCTTCCTTATCCACTTATACTCAGCCGGATATATGCGTGAAGATCCGGATTTCCGCCGCTACTTTTCCTACCTGAATCTCTTTGTCTCTGCCATGTTAATTCTTGTAATGGCGGACAACCTGGTACTTCTCTACCTGGGATGGGAAGGTGTTGGTCTTTGTTCCTACTTGCTCATTGGCTTTTGGTATAAGGACCCTGCAAACGGCGCGGCGGCACAGAAGGCATTTATCGTCACCCGCGTCGGCGATACCGCCATGGCGATCGGCTTGTTCCTGTTGTTCTTTGAGTTCTCAACACTAAATATACCGGAGCTCATCACAGCGGCAGGGAATCCCGGGGTCAATACTCAAATTGTCACTATCGCTATGCTGCTGTTACTGGGTGGCGCTGTGGGTAAGTCAGCACAGATTCCACTCCAGACCTGGCTTCCCGATGCGATGGCAGGCCCCACTCCCGTCAGCGCCCTTATCCACGCTGCCACCATGGTGACGGCCGGGGTCTACTTGATCGCCCGCATGCACCCGCTTTATCAGCTGTCTGGAACCGCCATGACAGCTGTAGCCATTGTCGGCGCTCTGACTCTATTAATCTCCGGATTCAGTGCTATCGCACAAAGTGATATCAAACGGGTCCTGGCCTATTCGACCATCTCCCAGATTGGATATATGTTCCTGGCCCTGGGTGTCGGTGCCTGGTCAGGAGCCATCTTCCATTTGATGACCCACGCCTTCTTCAAGGCTCTGCTCTTCCTCTCCGCAGGGTCAGTAATCCTGAGCGTACATCACGAGCAGAATATCTTTGCCATGGGCGGCCTCTATCGCAAAATCCCCTTTACCTTTATCTGCTTTACCATCGGTTGCGCCTGCCTGGCAGCACTCCCATTTACATCCGGTTTCTACAGCAAAGATCATATTTTGCTCAGTGCTTATGAATATCATCAAGGAGTAAACCTGCTTTGGCTTGCCGGTCTATTAGGTGCGCTGGTCACAGGGATTTATAGCTTCCGGGTTCTGTTTCTTGCATTTCTGGGCAGTGAGGGCAGCGCCTCCTCACACTGTAAAGACGCCAATAACACGGTGATGATGCTTCCCTTGGGCCTCCTCGCTGTACTTGCCCTATTTGGTGGAATTCTCGCTCCACCTCTCCAGGGAGTCTTTGGCACCCCAACCGACGAACACCACTCCTGGGTCATTGAAGCCATTGCCATTGCCATGCCGCTGATCGGCCTGTTTATCGCCTGGAAAATGTTCCTGTTCGAGAAGAAGGTTGGGGAGCAGCGCTCTCCACTAATGCAGTTTTGGTTTAAGGGATGGGGTTTTGACTGGGTCTATGACCGGGTCTTTGTAAGACCTTTTAAATTTATCACCGCCCTTAACCACAAAGATATTATCGACAGCATCTACAAGGGTACCGCTTCGCTGAGTGCACATCTAAATAACGCCCTCAGCTCTTCACAAAATGGCCAAATACGTTGGTACCTGGCCACCTTTGTAGCCGGATCAATTTTATTCCTAGCCCTGTTGGTGGCTCTATGACATTACTGGCAATAATTATAATTTTATTTGTTGGGGGAATATTAGCCTGGCTGGCAGAGAGACATCTCTATGAGGGTGGACGCTTAATCAGCCTGGTTTCCCTGATAATCGCATCCCTGCTCTTGATCAGCTATTTCCCCCAGGCAGAGTCCACAGTTGTTACAGGTGACAGTCAGTGGTGGGATAGCCTTTTGGTATCCTGGATACCCAGGTTTGGGATCAGCTTCCATCTGGCAATTGATGGGCTCAGCTTTCTTATGCTGCTACTGACAATGGGGATGGGGATCTTTGGGTTAGTAATGACCTGGAATGATGTCACCTTCCGGCGCGGCTTCTTTTATTTTAACTACCTGTGGACACTGGCCGGTATTGTCGGTGTGTTTACCGCTATCGACCTGTTTTTATTCTTTTTCTTCTGGGAAGTTATGCTGATTCCCATGCTGCTGTTGATTGCAGTTTGGGGTTATGAGGGCAGAGTCTACGCTGCGATAAAGTTCTTTATTTTCACCCAGGCAAGCAGCTTGTTAATGCTGATTGCCATCGTTGCCTTGGCATTTATCCACTATCGGAATAGCGGGCAACTGACCTTTAACTATATGGATTTGTTGGGTGCTCAACTGTCTGCAACAGCAGCTTATTGGTTAATGCTCGGATTTTTTATTGCCTTTATCGTCAAGTTGCCAGCGCTGCCCTTCCATACCTGGTTACCTGACGCCCATACCCAGGCCCCTACTGCCGGCAGTATTCTGCTGGCGGCGATTCTGTTGAAAACAGGAGCCTATGGTTTATTACGCTTTACACTGCCCTTATTCCCGGAGAGTTCACAAGCTTTTGCACCCGTTGCAATGACCATTGGAGCCATCAGTGTGGTCTACGGCGCATCGCTGGCATTCGCTCAGAAGGATATGAAAAGACTTGTGGCCTATTCCAGTGTGAGCCATATGGGATTTGTTCTATTGGGGCTCTACGCGCTGAATACTATCGCCCTGCAGGGCGCAGTGATGCAAATGATCGCCCACGGCTTGAGTACCGCTGCTCTCTTCGCATTAGTAGGCGCACTACAGCATCGTCTCCATACTCGGGATATGAGTCAGCTCGGCGGTGTCTGGCCTCTTCTGCCAAAGCTATCCGCCGTTGCACTCTTCTTTGCCATCGCCTCGCTAGGACTGCCTGGGCTGGGTAATTTTGTTGCCGAATTCCTGGTGCTTGTTGGTAGCTTTAAAGCTAATCACTGGTTAACGGTTATTGCAGCAATTGGGCTTATTGGAGCAGCACTCTATGCACTATTGATGATGCAACGTGTCTTCTTTGGCAAGTTTAATGACAAATTGAAACCCGCTACAGAGGGGAAAACTGTCAGTGATCTAAGCCTCAGGGAGATCTCTGCGCTTCTTTCACTGGCGGTGCTTCTCGTGATCTTCGGGCTCCGCCCCCAGCCTATCTTTGATATCGCCGAGCCTACGATTGCCAAATCAATGCAAAAATTTCAGGCCCCCGAAAATGAAGAAGTCGTCATAGAAAAGACAGGGCCGGAAACTTCAGCAAGCTTATCCTCTCCTACTGCTAAAAGCGCTAATACAGGTACATCTCTATGAGTGCCCAAGAACTATTTTCTATCCTACCGCTTTTACTGATTAGTGCCGGTATTGTAGTTTTGCTGCTCCAAGTATCCTTCTGGAGAAATCATGCGGGCGCTCTGGTTACAACTCTTATCACCTTGGTAGCCGCTATCATTGCCTGTTTCTGGGTTGGAGCCAGCCTATCGGGCAATAACGGGTCCATTCAAGTGACTGCCCTACTCTCGATTGACTACAACTCGTTGTTCTTCTGTCTGCTGATATTAGTTACCGCCATAGCCGTCAGCGTTATGGGATACAACTACTTAAAACTTCGGTGTGACCTGAATAGAAACCCGGATAGCTATCCAGAAGAGTTTTATATACTACTTTTACTTGCCATTTTGGGAGCAAGCACCCTGGTATTTGCCAGCCACTTTGCCACCTTTTTCCTCGGTATAGAATTAATTAGCCTCGCTCTTTATCCACTGTTGGGATTTGCGGTTACTGGCAATTTATCCTCAAGTAAAGATCAAGTAAATTCCCTGGAATCTGCCTTTAAATACTTAATCCTTTCAGCACTTTCTACCGCTCTCGGGCTATTCGGTATCGCATTAATTTATGCGGCGTCTGGGGCACTGGACTTTGGCAGTATCGCTACACGGATACAGGATCTTTCACAGACTTCTGCTCTTTTTGCAACCGGCGCCACTCTGCTGGTCATTTCTGTTGCTTTCAAGTTATCACTGGTTCCATTTCATATCTGGACACCCGATGTATTCCAGGGCGCACCTACGCCTACGACGGCGTTGATCGCCACAGTGGGAAAAACAGCCGTAATTGCCTTTCTGTTGCGATTCTTTAATACCTTAAATCTCTACCAGAGCCCTATTCTTATTGATTTACTGACAATCGCCGCCATAGCCAGCATGCTGATAGGAAATTTATTGGCCCTGATGCAAAACAATATCAAAAGGCTGCTGGCCTACTCCTCAATCGGCCATATAGGCTATTTAATTGTGGCGTTTATCATCGGCAATAGCGCGTTTGGTACAGAGGCGGTTATTTATTACATGGTCGCTTATGTCATTACTACACTAGGAGCCTTTGCAATTGTTGGCCTGATAGCTGATTCAGTGGAGGCCGCCCAACTAACCAATGGAACAAATGTCAGTGACGTGACCGACAGTGCAGATGATCCCTATCACAGAGACTTTTACCGGGGATTACTCTGGCGTAGTCCATGGCTGGCGAGCTGTCTTGCTCTAATGCTGTTATCTCTGGCTGGAATTCCCTTAACTATTGGGTTTATTGGGAAGTTTTACGTCTTTACCGCAGGTGTTGAAGGAAAAATGTGGGCTCTTCTCGCTGGTGTGGTTATTGGTAGTGCATTGGGCCTCTTCTATTACCTTCGTCTTCTACTTACGATGGTACAAAGAGATGCCATTGACACTAGCAGTAACAGCGAAACGTTACAAATTACCACTTCAGGGCAGTTTTTAATCGCAACTCTCGCTGCCGTACTGGTTTTTTTCGGAATATTTCCACAGGTCCTTATTAACTGGATAAATGCTATATAAAGTAGAGAGCGAGTGCTGATGTAAAAATATTTTAAAGCCCAGGCAATAGCCTGGTCATCAGAGGGTACTTACTATGAAGACTTTCAAACAAGCATTTGAAGTCATCAAGGATGCTGAGAGATTTCATCTGGAAATGGCAGCTGTTTACGAGACCTTACTGGACAAATCAGAAGACTACCGAACCCAATTGCTATTAAAACACATGCTTGAACATGAGCAGAGAATGGCGAAAAACCTGCAGAACTACAATGATGTAGCGCAAAATAAGGTGATGAAGACATGGCTGCAATACACCCATGAAGAAAGTGCCAATGACTTTATTCGCCGCCTCAATCTGAGTGATCCACCGACAATTCGTGAAATTAATAATATGGGACGAGAGGTAGATCGCTATTTCTCAGAACTCTATCAGGCGGTGTATGGTGCAATTGAGTCGATGGAGGTGAAAGAGGTGTTTGAAGACCTAAAGCAAATACAAGATAAGGAAAGAATTACCTTATCTATGGCCACAAATTCACTGTGGGATATGTAAAAATCCCGCTACTTACAGCGGGATCTAATCGTCACATAATTCTGCAGTCGGCTAACCCGGTATTAAGAAACACCAGGTTAGCCAGCTACATAGCAACTAGAACTACCTAGAACTCATACTGCGCTCTTACGTAGTACAGAGCTCCATTGAATCCCATAGGTGCCGTTTCCGGATATTCCGCTCCAGCAACACCGGACCAGGGGTTTTTATCCGGGTAGTTGTTGAATACGTTTTCCGCACCGGCAATCAAGGTCATGGAATCATTGAAGTCATAAGCAGCCTCAATATCCACAGTCCATTCATCACCGGCATCAATGGGCAAGCTGTAATCGTCCAAATGTGCTTCCCAGTAGCTACCGTAGTAGTTGAGTCGCACTAAGCCGCGCCAGCTGTCACCACTATGGGTGACAGATGCATTACCGCGCACCTCTGGTAAGCCATCCTCCAGCTGCCTGATACGCATTTCATCCATGGTATCCGTACTGAAATCGGTAACTTCCGTTTCCGTCCAGTTGAAAGCCAGGTTGAAATCTGTCGCATCACCGAGTGGGTAAGTCGCCACCAGGTCAACACCCTGGGTTTGGGTATCGAAGTCATTGGTGTAGAAACGGAAATATTCAAGGGAATCAGCACCACTGATGCCATCCTGAACCAACTGATCTCGCTCTTCATCAGTCAGTTCCTGGTTAGCAGATTGAGTGATTCGATCTGTAACCTCGATGAGGAAGTAATCCAGGGTAATATCCCAATCACCTGCGGCAATAATTGTACCGAAAGTAAAGCTCTGAGACTCCTCTGGCTGCAGCTGCTTACCGCCTTTCAATACCGCAATGGGATTGGTTGCCGGAATAGTTCCCCGGTTAGCCAATGCGCCATTGGTATATGCCGTAGTGACATTGGTAATGTTGGACTGACCTGGTGTTGGAGCACGGAAACCGGTGCTCAGTGTAGAGCGCAGGGCAATCACATCGTTGATTGTATAGTGGGCTGACAATTTGAAATTGGAAGTATCTCCGAAATCAGAGAAATCTTCCCAACGCAGTGCCGCACCTAATCGAAGAGCTTCGACGACTTCGAGTTCGAAGTCGGTGTAAAGTGCAATATTATCCCGGTCAAATGTGCCTACAACCTCAGGACCAAAACCAGAGAACCCATTCGAACCAATCAGGAAACCCTGCTCTGCCAGATCACCAACTTGCCAGGAGGCAGTATCACCCTGTTTGACCTCAAACTCTTCTTCACGCCATTCAAAGCCCGTGGCCATGAACAGAGGCATTCCGGCAAGTTCAATGCTCTTAGTCAAATCGATATTGAAGTTGTTTTCTTCCTGTATATAACCACCAGGGCTAAATCTGGTCGGGCTGTCAGGTCCGAGCGTGGCGTTGACGGTGTTGTAGATTAAAAAATCTACTTCGTTGTGACCGGTACTGGCACTTACGTCGTAGCCAATGCCATTTGCCAACTCACCACGAACACCAAATACTGCTGAGTAGTCCTCTAGCTCACCGCCAAAGCGCGGAGTAAATCCGCCTGGGAACATTTCGGTGTATGAGAAGCACTCATCACTAGACTGTGCTTCCTCATGGGTCATGCCAATACAATCATAGATACCATTGCTAGCATCCAGATCACCAATTAAGGGCTCATCATCAAGCGCATAAACGCCGGGACGAGTTTCCGGGTTCCGGAAGTAAAAGCCCCCATCTGTTTCGCGGCTGGCATAGTTACCAAAGGCATACAGCTCAGCAGTATCATTTATCTCTATGGCACTGTTAACAAAGAACTTGGTGTCGTCATTAACTTCTGGCTGGCCCCAGATCTGCGCAGGATTGGCAACATAGGTATTGCCATCTGCGATCAACTGGGCTGCATCGTCTCGCTGCACACTGCGGCTGGTAGAGTCCTGCTCACGGTACTCGAGGCTGACATTCACAAAACCAGAATCCGTCAGAGGCAGACCGAAATTCGCCGCTATCGTACTCTGATCACCATCACCTTCAGCGGTAGTTGCATACTTGGCTTCAACCGTGCCGCCCTCCGCTGCATCCTTTAACTGAAAGTTGATAACGCCGGCAATCGCATCGGAGCCATATTGGGCCGCGGCACCGTCACGGAGGACTTCAACCTGTTTCAGAGCAATCGCCGGAATTGCGGAGATATCTGGCCCCTGGGCACCATCTGAAACACCACTTCCGAGGAAGGAAATGACGGCAGCGCGATGGCGACGCTTGCCATTCACCAGAACCAGTGTGCTATCGGGTGGCAGTCCACGCAGGTTTGCAGGGCGAACGATTGAGGCAGCATCAGAAATTGGCTTTGCATTAACGTTGTAGGATGGAACAACGTTTCTAAGCAGGTTACTGAGATCTCCATCACCCTGGTTTACAAATTCTTCTCCGGTCACGATATCGATGGGAGCGGAGGAATCTGTAGCGGAACGCCCTTCAACACGGGTACCGATTGTTATCACTTCCTCAAGGAGTGCATCTTCAGCAAAAGTGGGACTGCTTAGTGCAGCAATCGAAGCTGCCAGCAGAGAGGGAGCGCCAAAGGCTGTAAGCCAGCGCTTCTTTTTTTCATTCATAGGAGAAATACCCTGTTTTAGTTATCTCTTATTTTCTTCCGAGCCAAATCAACCAGCTTTCACTTAAACCAATTTGTGCGTTACAGCAAAAATAAATTGGCTAATTAAGGTAGTGCTCCAGGAGATCAATAAAAATTTTTTACGCACTTGAAAGCTCGCTTATGCAGAGGGAGGTTACCACCAATACATTCACTGCAAGAAGTGTGACAACCAGAGAAAATGCCAGAAAAACTACAATTTGCAAGAGCAAAAAAGGCAATTTAAAAATTAAGAACGACTAAAAATGTAGATACTGACAAAACTGCCAAAAATAAAATAAATCTAATTAGATGATTAAATTAAATTTTAGTACAAAGGGAAGCCAAATAGAGCGCTCATGAACAAGCAGGGTATATCCCAAATAATAACTTCTACAGAGGACAAATGAAACTTATTTGATGATTTGAGGTAAAAAAATAACCTTAGCCTACCGTAATAAACATGATAAATATCATTTCACAAACAAATACCGTGAAGATATTTTATCTTGTCAGCTCTAACTCACAGACAAACATCCACAGAAAACCCACTTAACAAAAGAGGTTAATACTAAAAAACTAACGAATATGGGACAAGCAAACCTAACAAGAGTAGATTTGTGTTATAAAAAAACCACCCACTGATACGCTTCGAAGCTAGTAGAGTGGCTTTAATAAACGTCACAGTGAACTATCAGTCTAACTTTTGGTTGACAAAGATATCTCTAAGTAAACCTAGCAACACTATTCAACAATCAAGTGCGAACTTTATTGCGGCTTGAGCGTGAATCTCTGTGGAGTTCATCAGGTGAGTAGAGGTATCCTCTTGCGAAAGCAACATGCAAATCTCTGTACACCCTAGGATCACACCTTCGGCACCTCGATTGGATAGCAAATCCACAATACGAATAAATTCCATTTTTGAACTGTTAAGGACTCTTCCCTTACAGAGCTCTTCGTAAATAACCCTGTGGACTATCTCTCTATCGCTGGGCTCCGGAATCAAAACCTCAATCCCATACTTTTCCTGCATATAGCCACGATAGAAATCTTGCTCCATAGTAAAAGCTGTCGCCAACAAGCCGACGGTCTTTATCCCTCTGTTCTTAAGTGCTTCAGCTGTAGCATCACCAATATGTAAAAAAGGTACATCAATAGTCTCGATAATATCTCCGGCTACTTTATGCATAGTATTAGTGCACAATAAAATGCCCTCAGCACCAGCTTTTTCCAGGCACATTGCCGCCTCAACCAATAGCTTACTCGCCTGAGCCCAATCACCCTCCATTTGTAACCGTGCAATTTTTTCAAAATCGACGCTGTAAAGTAGAATTTCAGCCGAGTGCAGCCCTCCTAACTTTTGAGCAATTCCTTCATTAATCAGGCGATAATAAATTGCTGTACTCTCCCAACTCATTCCACCCAAAAGGCCAATCTTCTTCATCTTTGAGCTCATCTAATATCCCTTAATACATGTTGCGAATACTAACATGAGAGAGTCGAAAGACTGATTGTAAATTGAGGGCATTCAGGAATAGCGACAACTTAATTAAAAGTACCAATTCATATAAAATCGGTATTCACTTATAAATTACATACGGACGTGATTTAATACTTTTCTTATTCTTAGTGAAAGATCAATAATCAGACACTTCTGTAGGATCAACCCGCATACAGGAAGCTATTAAGTTTCTCTTACTGAAGTTGTAACCGGACACGACACTCATCAAGTTTTCCCTTCCCAATAGCCGGTGGGTAATCTCACCAAGAGGCAATCCTTGCCGGTCCAATTCCCGTGCTTCAGTTGCAAGATTTAACAAATAATCATACTTGGCTTGTAAGCGGATTTTTCCTTTTTCTACAATCCCTCTATGAGGACAAAATATAATATCAAAATCATAGGTGAGCACTTTTTTGATACTGTGCATTAAAGTTGGAATACTTTCATCTTTACGCAATAGCTTTAACTTACTAGCTACATACAGATCAGCAGTGAATATCCACCCTCGATCCTGAACCAGATAACAGGTCATGTCTTTGGCATGCCCTGGTGCGGGGATAACAACTACCTTTTCGCCGGAGAACCTTAAATCTTCCGGTAGTGGCGCAGCTTCCGCACGCCCGGCCCTCCCCCAAATCAGCATCTGTATTGGAGGTATCCGAAAGCCTCTCTTTAGTATCTCTACTGTCGCCTTAGGGGCTCTTGGTTGAATACCGGTAAGCTTATAAATTGCACCGGCGTTACCACTATGATCTTCGTGGTGATGGGTGAGGACTAATTGCCGAAAAGGTTTATTTTTTACAAACCACTTGACGTATTTCCACTGGTTACTGGGGCCGGCATCGATAATAGTGTCACCCAACCGATATACAATAAAGGTTGTATTGATACCAAAATCGAAACGGCCGACCCTTTGCGCATCCAGATCTTGATAGTCAAAAGAATCAATAACCGACACGCCACTCTCCAGCGCAAGAGACAGACCTTTAAGGAATTATAGAAGCATATCTATAAGGGCAGTCCTCCCCGGCAATTAGGCAATTTTAACGCCAACCATCGCAGGCTCAGGGAAAGAGAGTTTGATATAAGCTTAAATACGACACAGTAACCTTAATGGTGACAAGCTACTTTGTCATCTTTAAGCGCAACTGCAAACCCAACTTGGATGTGGCGCCAGTGGTGACCCAGGCAACGCGCCCGTCAGTGTCGACAATCAGCAAGGTTGGCGTCACTTTAACGCCCCATTGGGCGCTTAAAACACCATATGGATCATTTAGAGAAGGAAAAGCAAGTTTGTGATTCCGCATATATTCAGTAACCACCTCTTCTGTTCCAGACTGCATCGCAACACCAACAACCTGGTAATCCCGAGACAGGTCAGTCACAGCGGGGGAAACTATCCGGCAATAGGGGCACCAGGTTGCCCAAAAATAAATTAATACTGGACCTTTAGAGTACATTTGCTTTAGGTCAATAAGATTTCCCTGCAGCGATTGCCCCTCTAACTGAGGGGCCTGGTTCTCAGGGATATCTCTTTGGTGGAAATAACCCACGGCAGTAACCATTAGTACCGCCAAGGTGATAAATATCAACGCCTGAATCAGGTAGCTATAACGAGCTTTTTCCACCCCAAATAAACTCCTTTAGTACTTCACACTACACCCATAAGCCCGCGACGAGGACTTGGCCACAGCCAGTCCCTTCAGTGAAGCATCCAGTGCAGCAGAAACATAATTGTGTGAACTGCCTATAACCGCAGGATTGGCTGAGTCATTATCATCAATGGCTCCAGCATATACGACTTTCCCCTGAGGATTAATGATAAACATATGCGGAGTAGTTTTAGCTCCATAAGCACGCCCCATAACTCCAGAGGTATCCAGCAAAAAGGGTACGCTTGCGCCGAGGTTATGACTCTGTGCAACTGCCATAGCCTGCTCTGGCTCCAAATAGCCCTGCTTTCCTTTAGCTGAAGAAATAACCGTGAGCCAATTTACTTTCTGTGCTGTATACCTTTTTTGAAGGGACTGCATATTACCACTGCCATAGTGTTTCCTGACATAGGGGCAATCTTTATTAAACCATTCAATAACCAACCATTGGCCTGTGTAATCGGAAAGATTGTGAGTTTTTCCAGCAGCATCCACTACTGAGAATTCTGGCGCTTTTTGTCCAGGAACGGCTGCTGCCAACACAACACTCGGCAACATCAGGAATAAAAGCAAAACTCCTCTAAGTATCGAATTATTCACGTTGAAAAGTAATTTCATAATTAACCATCCTCACTATTAACAGTTAAGTGCTTACTAAACAGTGCTGCAATTAAAGACTCTTGCAGCAGTGGTGGAAGTAACTCTGGTTTTTTCTCTCCTGCAGGGTACCATGCATATACAGGTACAGAGTTCCTCCCTAAATCCTGCAAAGCTTGAGTAATTTCAGGGTTATAACGCGTCCAGTCGGCCCGAATTAGAAGCACGTTATTCTTTTTAAATAATGCTTGTACATTTGGGGTATCAAGCACCAGCTTTTTATTTACCTGGCAGGTAATACACCAGGCTGCGGTATAGTCAATAAATACAGGGCGCCCATTATCCAAGGCTTCCGTCAAAAGTGCCTTGTCATAACGATGCCAGTCATACGCCATTTCTGCAGATTGCTCACCACCCTCCATACGGATTGCCGGTAGAGATATTAGCAAAATAGCAGCGACACAAATCAGACCCGCTGCTCCCCCCTTTTTGGAAAAATTTTTTACTAGCCAGATTGCAAGAGTAACAACGAGCAACAGGCTTAAACCGGCCAACCAACCAGAGTCCCCAGCTAGGCGCCCTAAAACCCATAGTAGCCATATCACCGTTGCGTAAAGCGGAAATGCCAGAAACTGACGCAACTTCTCCATCCATGGACCTGGAGCTGGCAGATGCCTCAGTATTACAGGACTTGCACACATCAAAATAAATGGCGCAGCGAGCCCTAAACCGAGGCATAAGAAGATGAGTAGAGCCTGAAGTGGAGGAATCACCACCGCTGCTCCCAGAGCTGCTCCCATAAATGGACCGGTACAGGGGGCCGCAACAAAGACAGCTAAAACACCGGTGGTAAAGGAGCCACGGCTACTGGAGCTAGCAAGCCCCATTAATCGGTGCCCAAACTCAAAAAAGCCGCTAAAGGATAAGGCCATCAGCCAGAAGAGCATAATTAACCCAATTACCACAACCGGTGACTGAAGTTGAAAACCCCAGCCAACGGCCAACCCTCCCCAGCGTAGCGCCAATAAAGCAAGCCCCAGGGCAAGAAAAGTCACCATAATACCGGCGCTATATAGGAAAGATTCACGCAAACGTTCGGTTGGGCGATTACCACCGTCAATCAGTCCAAATAGCTTGATGGACAGCACCGGGAAAACACAGGGCATCAGATTCAATAGGAGACCGGCAATAAATGCTAACAGAAGTAAAAGCCATATAGAGGTCGCGCTCTTCTCAATTTCCACTTGGGATAAGAGGGGGGCAGAGACTTTCCAGGCCCGGTCCGAGTCTGTAATCACAAAATCGCTGCTTTCAATAATCTCAGAGCCTGGCAGACGCTTGAACTTATAGAGGAGAGTTTCATCTTTGCGCTGAACTTCTGGCTCAGACGCAGAGTACAAGTCACCATTTACGGGGAAAATACTAGGTATTTCATCGCTACGATTCCCACTGAGCTGCAAAGTAATATGCTCACTACCTCGCGCTGAAATGGATACTGGTTGCCACGGGCTCTCACTTTCTCCCCCTGGAAGCCTGTTGGCAAAGTAATTCCTTAACGCCAGATCTGTAGCTGGCCAAGCCGCCTGCTCTGCAACCGGCCGTACAAGGCTCATAGTGGCAAAGCCCGGTATGCAATCCACTTTACAAACCAACCACTCCAGGTCCGCATGCAGGATGATCTCTTGCGTGCGCTTATCTGGGAGGAGCTGGAACAGGTAGGCAACATTCCCGGAGTACCCCAGGTTAGTAAGATGCTCTACCCGGAGGCGCGTTGGGAATGGCCATTCGATCGGCCCTAATAAAGCGCCCTGAGCCTCCATATCAAACCGTGGAGCCGACCCTGAATCTCCAGCATTACGCCAATACACATGCCATCCAGGATCTACCTCAAAGTAGAATCCAACTGTCTCTCTCATTCCTTGGCGAAATGTATCAGGTGCCAGCCAACGCACTTTGACGTGATCACCAGATGCCGTCTCCTGTGCTACAGGGAGACCCGCAACCAACAGTAACGTTAAACAGCAGATGTTGATCAGCGTGGTCTTTATTTTCAATGTGATTCTCCTTCTCGCCTAATCAACTGGTATTCCTCCTTTGGGTCAGATACAAGTTACAACATTGGCCTCACCCATCACAAAACGAAGTCTCACTATACTCCGATCATACCTAACCTAAAGAAGCGCCCAGAATGCCTGCCTTGCAGATAAGTGACGGCCGTATCCTTACTTATGATGACTATGGTGATCCAAATGGCTGGCCTGTGCTTTTCAATCATGGCTTCTCAGATTCGCGACTAATTCGCAATCCTGATAAGGACCTTACCGCATCTCTTGGCGTAAGAATCATCTCAGTAGATCAACCTGGTGTGGGGGGATCATCTCCTCATAGAGGCCGGCGAATGGTTGATTGGGGATCGGATATCGAAGAACTGGTTAATCGTCTAAATATCGAGACATTTTCGGTAGTCGGCCATTCAGGTGGTGCCCCTCATGCACTTTCTATCGCTAACAAACTTCCCCACAGAGTCTCTAAAATTGCCCTTGCAGCCCCAGTTGCGCCACTGGACTACCCAGGAATGACTGACCTGCTAAAAAACCCGGATATCAGACTTATCGCAAAGATCCATCGTTGGCAATTTCTTACTCGTTGTCTGTGCCGATTAAGTGCATACCAAGCCAATAGCAATATACAAGATTATATTCAGCTCTTTGCAAAGAAAGACGCCTCTGATGCCGCACTGTTTATTCGAGACCCGGCACTTAAGAAAATGTTTGAAGAATCATTTTCTGCTGGAGCAACGCAGCATGGGGAGGGTTTTTTTGAAATGATAATGGCGCTTTGGGATTGGGGGTTTGATCCTCGTGAAATCACCACTTCCACCAAAATATTTTATGGTGATGCCGACGATATAATTGATATTAAAATGCCAGAATATCTCTCAAGTATAATGCCAAATAGCTCAACTCAAAGCTGGCACCAGCTGGGACACTATGCCTTTGTTAACAAGTACTGCTGGGTTGAGTTGCTCAAGTCAGCTCGCAAGTAAGCCTTGCGAACTTTACGAGCAACGCTTTTATCTAGCCATCAACAGGCAAAGCCTCTACAGCACTTACCGGGACCAGGCTTGAAATAAAATCCTCAGTGGCCACATCCCAGGAATAGGTCCTGGCATGAGTAACACAGTCCGATCGGTCCAATAATAGTGCCTTTTCTATGGCCACTTGCAGATTGCTATCCAACGCTCCAACGGGGGCATCACCAATGATATCTTTCGGACCTGTCACAGGGTAGGCGGCAACGGGCAAACCACAGGCTAAAGACTCAAGATTAACCAGACCAAAAGTGTCAGTTACCGAAGGAAATACAAAAACATCTGCAGCGCTGTAGCATTCAGTTAAGTCCTTACCCTCTTTAATTCCCAGATATACCGCCTGTGGAAACTTCCTCTTTAATTCATTGAGTTGAGGACCATCCCCCACGATAACTTTTGTTCCCGGTAACTCAATAGATAAAAACTTATCTAGTGATTTTTCCACTGCAACACGTCCTACATTGAGCATGATAGGTCGAGTTAGGCCCTCAAAAAGTTTTGTCTCAACTGGATGGAATTTTTCTAACTCTACGCCTCTTCGCCAGCGGGTGACACGGGCAATTCCCAAGGCTCGAGCTTCCGCTGCCATACCATCTGTAGTCACCATTGTTTGTGCTGCGGAATTATGAAAGCGACGCAGGAGACCGTGTAACCACTTCAGTGGAACTTTATAGCGAATCGATACATATTCAGAGAGACGGGACAGCCAAGATGTCGTAAAACGCAAATTATTCCGTTTGCAGTAGCCACGAACAGCCCACCCCACTGGACCTTCACTCATGATGTGAATGGCGTCCGGTGAAAAATCCTCAATAATTCGGGCAGCTTTCCCACCGGGAAATACTGCAATTTTCACTTCTTTATAGCCTGGCCAGGGGAAATTAGTAAAATCAGTAGCAGAAACAATTTTTACTTGGTGCCCTCGTGTTGTGAGTTCTTTCTCAGTTTTTTCCAGCACTCTGGAAACACCATTTAGTTGCTCCGGATAAGTATCCGTAGCAATCAAAATCTTCATATTTTGCACTCTTCAGCTATAGACATAAAACCTCACCTTCCACAAGCAACCTTGATTTCATATAAAATCAGGGCCATTGAAGTATAAAAAAATCACCACTTCGACACACAAGGGATTTTAGTTTGGTCACATCGATGTGAATATTTTTTGGCAATACCCTCAACTTCAGTGAGAAGATTATCATTCAGGGTTATAGGCTTGAGCCCCATCTCGATAAGCTGATCATTATTTACCAACAAATCATTTTCTTCTGACTCTTTTCTGGGGTTGTCCAAGTAGGCGATTCCTACCCCTGTCTTGTTGGAAATTATATTTGCTAGATCCCTGATACGATGCGTCTCTGTCATTTGATTCAGAATTTTGACTCTATCGCCTATCTCTGGAGGATTTTCAATAGCTAACTGAATACATTGACAGGTATCCTGAATATGAATGAATGCCCGCTTCTGGCCACCAGTGCCATGAACGGTAAGTGGGTAATTAATCGCCGCTTGCATCAGGAATCGATTGAGGACTGTTCCATAATCACCATCATAATCAAATCGATTAATCAGAGATTCATCCCTCTGTGTTTGTCGGGTCTGGGTACCCCAAACGATCCCTTGGTGTAAATCAGTGACACGTACCTGATCGTTCTTGTTATAGAAGGCAAATAACAATTGATCCTGAGCCTTTGTCATATGATAGATAGAACCTGGATTACTAGGGTAAAGAATCTCCTGTTCACTCAAATACCCTTCAGTCTCTACCTGGATTTTTAAATATCCTTCGAGAATAGTGAGACCAGCTGTTCCATACCCGTATACACCCATAGTACCCAAGTGAATCAAATGTATATCCAATCCGCTTGCCACTATAGCCGCCATGACATCATTGGTAGCATTCAAGTTATTATCAAGTGTATAACGTCTATGCTGGACAGATTTCATCGAATAGGGTGCGGCACGCTGTTCAGCAAAATGTACAATCGCGTCTGGTTTTTCCTCCTTTAAGAGAGTAAGCAATCGCTCAAAATCCTGTCCGAGGTTAATATAAATATGCCTGATGGACATACCGGAAACTTCACGCCATACACGAAGCCGCTCGGACAGGTGCCTGATTGGTGTCAATGAATCAACTTCAAGCTCAATATCAATTTTTCGCCGTGATAAGTTATCAACAATAATAACTTCATAACCCATCTCTGAAAGGTGGAGAGATGTAGGCCAACCACAAAATCCATCACCTCCCAAAATCAATATTTTCCTCACCCTACCCCCAAAAAATTCTTAGGATTCTATACAATTCGAATACACTAATATTCTTATCAGCTTCGAATTAACCTACCTCATTCAAAAGTACCAACCACAGTTAAACGAGGCCATACGGGCAAATTTATTCGACTTTTTGTGACAATGTCGTGACAATCCATATCACTATCCATGCTCCTTGTACGCCACAATGAGAAAAAAAGAATCACACGTTAAAAATATCTCTCAGCAGCTTTGTAGTTAATAGTAAGTTGAGGGCTTCCTCGCCTACAGGCGCAATAATAGAACTATCTCATTGTTTCTATATTGAAATATATGGCGACAAAGATCTTTATCGCGCCATTCAAATGAATAATGCGCCAATTTTACTTTTAGCCTAAATACATGGAGCACTCGAACGGAAACACCATTGTTTTAGACCGATCACTCTACCCCCCTATTAGAAGGGGAAAATACGCCAATAATGTTTTCAATAAAGCTAAACTTTTTTGACAATTATACGGTTCACATTAGTTGCACACACCCCAAAGCACCTTTCTGAAAGTAAGACAGTAATCAAATATCCTTTATCTCTGTATCTACGCTCACAAGCGCATGCTGAAATTTGATCTGGTATAACGAACTGGCACTCATCGAAGATAAGAAGTGTTTCCATAAACCCTATCTACAAAGGTGATATTAAATTCCACAAACAGATAAGTTATTAGCCTCCAAATCATGTGTCACCTGAAGACAATACGAATTCACAATTGGGGAATTCACTCTCAATCGAAAATAATTATAAGTTTTTCGAAATATCCATTGCCTTCAGTAACGTTAATAACCAGCACTTTTTCCTAAATCTAATGTCACAACCACCAGGAATAGGGACTTTCCGTGAAGTAGGAAAGCCTGTCACCGAAAGGCAAATATGCAAATACCTACCCTTTCAAAGGAACTTATTTATCAGAAACGGCAACTAAAAAAGCCGAAAAACAAAAACATAGCCGCGTACTAGCGCGGTAGGTTATGGGCAAAATCGACACAATCGGGATCGCATTTTAGATCTTTAGGTCAGTTAATCTGAGCTTTAAAATCTGCTATCGCAATACTGTATCTCCCGTGGTCTTGACGCCTGCCATAAGTGGCAGAACAGGCACAGTTCTACCTATAAGAAGCTTGCAAGGATGCTGTTAAACCTTCACTGGATGCACTTTGCGAGATAAAAATGTTATTACCAAAATCTCTATCAATTTTTCCTTGTAGCACAACTGACAATCAGTTTTTTGGGGAATCGTGCTTAAAAGAAAAGTGGTCGAGTGTCTCCGCATCGAGTGCATTTTCGTAGAAGAACTCACCTTACGTCCGCTCAATATCAGTACCCGGAGATATAGCTGATGATACTTAAAAAACACCTGTTGCCTGTCGCTATGGCAATATCGGCTTTAACATTTAATGCCACTCCAGCGCTTGCCGACTTTGGTTCCAAGCACGATAAAAACCGAGTTCCCAAGCACGCAAGAAAAAACCAAAGACAGCAAAGGGCCACTCCTTTCGATTTTAGTGAAGTCTTCGATACCGTACAGATATTGCATGCTGGGGCAATTGAAATTCACCTGGGTGGACATTTAGAGCAATCTGATCTCGAATCCATGGATACCTTGGAAGCCTATGTTCACGCTTTTGAGGAGGGCGATGAATTATTCGAGATGAATTACAACGCTCTCGACGGGGTCGGCGTAAATGTAGGCAACGGCAAAAGGTTCACCAGCTTCCCACGACCTGACCTGAAAGGGCCAAATGCATGGGCAAATGTCTTGCCCCACCGCACGACGGGCCCCAACGGTGACTCCTGTATCAGTTGTCACAACGTACCCGTGGCCGATGGCGGTGGTGGCGTTAACGATAATGTGATTCGCATGGACCCTGAGCGCAAGCAAAGAGGATTTATCGAACGCCAGTCGCCCCACCTGTTCGGAATGGGGGCTGTACAGTTGGTAGCAGAAGAAATGACTACCCAACTGCACACTCTGCGGGATGAGGCTATCAGTGAGAGCTGCTCATCCGGCACCGATACGACTGTCGCATTAACCGCAAAAGGCGTTAGCTTTGGTGAGATCTCCGTCTCCTGTGATGAGGTCAACTACGATAGCGTTGAAGGCCTAGATGCTGACCTGGTAGTCAGACCCTTTGAGTGGAAAGGCCTAACCGGATTTGTACGCGCATTCGTTCGTGGCGCGGCACACCAGGAATTGGGCATGCAGGCCACTGAACTGGTCGGTGATGCGGACAGTGACTTTGATTCGATCACTAACGAACTCAGTGTTGGTGACATCACCGCGTTAACTATCTACAACGCAGCGCAACCCCGTCCGGTAACAAAAATCGAGCTTAACAGCGTAATCGACTCCCTAACGGAAGAGGAGCAGGAGACATACGGCCTACCTTTAAGTGATGAGGAAATTGCCAGTATCGAAAATGGCGAAGAGCTATTTAGCTCCATTGGCTGTGCCTCTTGCCACTCCCCCGAGATGGAAGTTGCATCGCCGGTATTCTATGAGCCCTCTCAGCACGCTAGCTACCGCGATGAAACTTATCCCGCAGGCGATATAGCCGGCCTACCCAGCCAATCCCTGCAATTTAACTTGCTCACAGAGATCATGGATAACCCTCAGGAGCTTCCTTCTGGACAAACGCTAGGGCAATTTGAGGAATCGGAAAATGGCGGGGCTATAGTCCGCCTATATGGTGACCTTAAGCGTCACGATATGGGAACAGCCATGGCCGAGGAAATTGATGAAGGCAATGTGGGAGCCTCAGTATTCCTTACAGAAAACCTCTGGGGCGTTGGCTCAACACCACCTTATTTACACGATGGACGCGCTACCACTATGACTGAGGCGATTGTCTATCACGGTGGTGAAGCTGAATCCAGCAAGGAACAGTTTGATGCGCTGAGTGACACTGAAAAAGCAGACCTGGTCAACTTCCTGGATAACCTGGTGCTCTATCTCGCGGAAGAATAAACGCAAGGTTAACTCTATAGACCTGAAGCGGGGCGGTCACAGGCTCGCCCCGCCTCTCTTTATCCCCTCCCTAATCGGGAACATTTCGCTGGTGCCATTCAGCCAGGGACTCTTCAGGATAGCTTCCAAACATTTCGTCCCCCTTCCGTATATCTGGCTGCACCCAACTCGGAGCATAATCCAGCATCATGTGGCTACGCACTGGCGGTACCGGCAACTCAGAATCAATCGCAGAAGCGAAGGGGTGTACGAGTTCTGGCCAGCGCGGGTCCCAAAGCCATAACGCACTGCCACACTTTGAACAAAAATGTCGCTGTGCCGGACTCTTCCCGCTACTTTCCCGACTTCGAATCCCAATTTCAGCCTGATAGACACTCAAAAACTCCTCGCCCTCCACTTTCAGGGTTTGGAAATCTGCCCCCAGGTTAATAGCAAAGCCCCCTCCTCCAGCAGTTTTTCTGCATATTGAGCAGTAACAACGGTTGAAGGGATAAGGTTGCCCGGAGTTCAAACTGAACTTAACCGATTGGCAGTGGCAAGATCCTTTGAGTTTCACAGTACTTTTCCAGATTTAACTTGTCGTTCGGCATCAGATAAGTACGGTAGATCAATGCCCCTACAGATCGTTGTACAATAATTATCTGTCACTGAAACGCTATCGAACAATTACTAAAAAAAGGAAGAAATGACGTAACTACCCCTAGAACCACATCAGACAGGGATACTGATTACGAACTTATAGGGAGCATTCACAGCGCGCCTCTAAATCGGTGCACTCTTTCCCTCTAACACCGTAGTAGCCGTATCCAGGAAAACTGATTGATTTTCCTCTTTCCTAATGAGCCCCGAAGGTCAGCCAACGTTTGAAGCCGCCGGAAATACTAAGTGATGGTAAGTTCAGGAATATATACATTTTTAATTGAAGATTCCAAGTAGTGGGAGGAATACACTTTCACGACTATTAGAACCGTTCTAGCGATAAAAAATTTGCCATCCTCAATAATGACTACAATGATATACCCGACCTACCCTCTAGCATTCCCAAACTTAAATATTGGATAGTTTTCATGTCAAATTATCTTAAAAACGGCCACATTAACTGCCTATCCGTTACGCTCAAGCTAGACTACTAAATCTCCTCTCTTCCGGTATCAGCCCTGTGAAAAAAAATATTAGGCATGATAAGTGGAGCGCTGCTGAGTACGTTGAAGCATCGCAGATGCAGTGGCAGCAAGCTATGGAGGCGCTTAAACGATGTACTTTTCGCGACGCGAAATCGATTCTAGATGTAGGTTGCGGAGATGGCCGAATTACTCGATACTTGGCAGAGAACCTAAAATACGGCAAGGTTATTGGCGTAGATCTTACCGAGGACATGATAAGGCATGCTCGTGAAATGCATGGAGATGTCCCTAACCTATCTTTTCAACAAATGAGTGCAGATGAATTAAATTTCAATCATCAGTTCGACAAAATCTTCTCATTCAGCTGCCTACACTGGGTTAAAGACCAAGCCAAGGTTTGGGAGGGCTTCCATAAATACTTAAAAGATAATGGCGAAATTGTTTCGATAGTCGGCTTTCAGGCTGGGCATGAAAATTTTTGGGACACAGTGGATATGTTTCAAAATAGTTCAAAGTGGAAGCCACTTTTTATAAATTTTCGAGATCCATACAATCATTTTTCACTCCAGGAAATGCGTGACTTTATTGAAGGTGCAGGCTTCTACCTTTCGAGAATAGATGAGATATATCAGGTAGAATACTTTGGAACTCAAAAGAAGTTGACCGACTTCTTTCTTTCCTGGGTTCCTCAATTCCGACACCTACCTAACCCATTGAGAGAGGAATTTGCTAATCAAGTAATAGAAGAATACCTTCGCAAAATTCATATAAAAATGAAAAGCAGAGCAGGAGTCAGAATTAAACGATATATTATTGAGGTCGAAAAATAGAGGCAGGAAAAATATAGATACACTCACCCAAAAATTAACCCTAATTTAACAACTCATAAAATTTAACCCCCACCAATCACTAAGCAAGCAGTCTAGCAACTAACCCCGCAATATAATTTCCCCACCACAAATACATATTCCTCTAACCCTCAAAATACAGAAATTACACCAACCAAAGCAAAGAGTGCTTCGCTACAAATTGCAACTGAAATTCAAGGTCTAGAATCTAGGCATCTCATCCAAGTTAACTTGTAAGCATGAAGCAATCAAATTTCTCTTGCAGAAATTATAACCAGTCAAAGCGCTGAACAATCCTTCTTTACCTAATAAACGCAAAGTAGTCTCTTCTAAGGGCAGTCCCTGCTGCGTCAACTCCTGCGCTTCTCCAGATAGATTAAGCAGGTACTCATATTTTTTATTCAACTGCTGCCAACCATCCTCTACCACACCTCTATGAGGGCAAAGGATAACGTCAAATGAATGATCCAGGACTCCCTTTATACTTTTCATTAATGTAGGGACATCTTCATCAATACGCAGGAACTTTAAGTAGTTGGCAATAAATAAATCAGCACTAAACAGCCAGCCACGGTCAGACAGTAAATAGCAGGTCATATCCTTTGCATGCCCGGGACTAAATACTGGAACCACTTTTTCTCCACCAATGTAGACTTCCTCTGGAAGAGGTGCCACCTCCGCTTTTCCAGCAGTTCCCCAGAAAAACTTCTGCATCGGGGGAATTCGGAAGCCTTTTTTTAATATACCAATAGTCAGATCCGGGGCCACCGCCTGCACACCGGTAAGTTTCTGGATAGCGCCGGCATTGCCACTATGGTCTTCGTGGTGGTGAGTCAGCAATAACTGCTTTAGCGGTGCGTTTTGTATAAACGGCTTGACATACTTCCACTGATTGCTGGGACCTGTATCAATTACGGTTCCATTGAGGCGATAAACAACAAAGGTTGTATTAACACCCATATTGACTCGACCGACGCGAATAGCATCTAAGCCTTGATAATTAAAGGTTTCACGTACTGGCATAGCTGTGCCCTTGGATAGCTAGGCGTTATTTTTAGGCGAATGCCGTATCTTGGGGAATTGTATTTCCCATGAAAATGAATGACATATCCGTTCCGAACCCTAGACAGTTACGGAGGAGACACACCCTGACTTACTGCAGAATACTGACACTAGCTGGTCGAGGGTTATTCTAGTGCCACTACTTCTATTCCGGCATCGGTATAACGCCAACGCAAATTGAATTCACACAATTGCATGCCATAAGTGCGCTGTGGATCGGTCTTTTGGTATGCCGGTCTTGGATCCTGGGATAACACCTGTTCAATTAAACGGGGGAGATCTGTACCCCAGTCATCGCGGTAGGCTATGGCTTTATTCAGAACTGACTCGGGGATAGTAACGGGAATTTGCACTGGAGCTGCGTCAGCAAATTCACTTTGCGCATGCGTTAACGCATCCGCATAGGGAACATAGGGTTTAATATCCAATACCGGCGTACCATCGACCAAATCTGCCCCAGCAACTATCAACTCCACTTTAGGAGAGGTGCGTACCTCCAGAAGACGAACTACTGACAGCCCGATATTATTGGGGCGAAAAGGCGAGCGAGTGGCGAGTACACCCAGTTTCTTATTGCCGCCCAAACGGGGCGGGCGCACTTTAGCTGACCACTGCCCAGCGGCTTGGTGAAATTGGAACACTACCCAGATATGGCTATTTTGCTCCAGACCGGCAACTGCATCTGGCGTATCCAGGGGGGGTAACAACATAATACTGGCGCGACTGGCATCCGCCAATAGTGGCTGGCGGGGCACTCCAAACTTTTCTCCAAAGCAGGAATGCACCCGCGCAATAGGCTCTACAATCATTTACAAACTACTTATCAATACCGCCGACACACAGATATTTTATTTCCAGGTAATCCTCAATACCGTATTTTGAGCCCTCGCGCCCCTGCCCGGATTCTTTTACACCGCCAAAGGGTGCCATTTCGTTGGAAATAATACCCTCATTGATACCGACCATACCGTATTCAAGTCCTTCTGCAACACGCCAAATACGACCGATATCCCTGGAGTAAAAATAAGAAGCCAGACCAAATTCCGTATCGTTGGCCATTTTAATGACTTCTTCTTCAGAGGAGAATTTATATAGCGGAGCTACCGGACCGAAGATCTCTTCTTTGAACAAGTGCATTTGATCGGTGGCCCCACCCAATACTACGGGAGAATAAAAGCACTCCCCCATAGTACTGGGACCACCAGCAACTAGGGTTTGCGCGCCTTTTTGCAGCGCATCTTCCACCAGGGATTCCGTTTTCTTCACTGCTTTGGTGGTAATCATAGGGCCCATGTCGACACCGCTATCAAAACCACTGCCCATGGAAAGCTGGTTTACCGCAGCGGAAAATTTCTGTGCAAATTCATCGTAAACACCTTCCTGCACGAAAATGCGATTGGCGCATACACAGGTTTGACCGGCATTGCGATATTTACAAACAATTGCGCCCTTTACGGCTTCGCCAATGTCAGCATCATCAAAAACAATAAATGGGGCATTACCGCCCAATTCCATAGAGGTTTTTTTCATGGTTGCTGCACACTGGGCTTGCAGCAATTTTCCGACAGCGGTAGAACCGGTAAAAGTAAATTTCCGCACTAAGGGATTGGCCGTCATTTCTGCGCCAATCTCCGGTGCCTTATCCCCTGCGACAATATTAAAAACACCTGGGGGGATTCCCGCTTCCTCAGCGAGAACTGCGAGAGCCAGTGCGGATAGAGGTGTTTCGGAGGCGGGCTTGGCAATAAATGGACAGCCTGCGGCAATAGCGGGAGCCATTTTGCGTGCGATCATAGCACTGGGGAAATTCCATGGCGTTACAGAACAGGTCACACCAATCGACTGCTTGATAACCAAGAGCCGTTTATCACTGGAAGGCGGGCTAATAACATCCCCGTAGACGCGCTTGGCTTCTTCCGCAAACCATTCGACATAATTAGCACCATATACAATTTCGGTACGGGACTCTGTCAGTGGCTTGCCTTGCTCTGCGGTCAAAATAATGGCTAGATCATCGGCGTTAGCAATTATCAGCTCATACCAGCGCCTGAGTATTTTCGCTCTTTCTTTTACCGGAGTATCGCGCCAGGCAGGCCAGGCTTTATCAGCAGCTTCTATAGCACGGCGAGTCTCATCTGCCCCCAAGTTGGCGATACTGGCAACCGCCTTGCCAGTTGCCGGGTCCAACACATCGAAGGTATCGCCAGAATCAGCGTCAATCCACTGGCCATTGATATAGGACTGGTTGCGCAGCAATGCAGGATTCTTCAGCTTCAACATCGTATTCTCCTTGTGGTTTCTTCCCTGGCCCCGTCAAAAACGGGATCACTGGTACGATAGAAATCCCACAATGCCATTCCACTGTGGGTTAAGGCTGTAGAAGCTGGAGTGGTGCGCAAACCGGCAGTATCCCTTGCCGGCTTACAGGTAACCTAAGTTACCGCCTCTTATTTTTTCTTCTTTTTAACAAACTTCATCAGGCGGCGTTTCTTGGCCTTCTGGCGGTCACTCAGCTTGTTCTTTTTGTCCGCGTAGGGGTTAGCGCTGGTGCGGAACTCAATTTTTACCGGAGTACCGTGCAAATCCAGAGCCTTGCGGAAAGTCTTCTCCAGGTAGCGCACATAATGTGCCGGTACCTGCTCAGTCTGGTTACCGTGGATCACAATAACCGGCGGATTTTGTCCACCGGCGTGAGCGTAGCGCAATTTGATACGATGTCCGTGCACCAAAGGTGGTTGGTGCTCACTTACTGCCCACTCCAGAATACGAGTGAGGTGATTAGTGGACAGTTTGTCTGTAGCGCTCTGGTAAGCACCCTCAATGGACTCGTACAGATGCCCAACACCGGTGCCATGTAGTGCAGAAATAAAGTGCACATCAGCAAAGTCCACAAAGCGCAGGCGGCGCTCCAACTCGGCTTTCACATAGTCGCGATGATCCGCTTCCAGCCCATCCCACTTGTTCAGGGCAACTACCAGCGCGCGTCCCGCCTGTACTACGCTGCCCATCAGGTGCATATCCTGGTCCACCAGGCCTTCGCGGGCATCGATCACCAGCACCACCACGTTGGCATCTTCCACCGCCTGCAAGGTTTTGACGATAGAGAACTTCTCTACCGATTCCTTGATATTTTTCCGGCGGCGAATGCCCGCAGTATCGATCAGGGTGTAAGGCTTTTCGTCGCGTTCATAATTGATATAGACGCTATCGCGGGTTGTGCCGGGCTGATCGTAGACAACAACCCGGTCCTCACCCAAGAGGCGGTTAACCAGGGTGGATTTACCCACATTGGGGCGGCCCACAATGGCAATCTTGATTCCGGTCGCTTCTTCGGCTTCCTCTTCAACTTCTTGCTCGGGCAGGTCCTCGATTACCCGCTGCATCAGGGAGCGAACACCGCGCCCGTGGGTAGCAGTCGTCGGGAAAAGCTCACCAATACCCAATTCATAGAAAGGTGCCAGGGCAATATCCGGGTTTACCCCATCAACTTTGTTGGCCACCAGGAAAGTGGGCTTGGAGCGGGTGCGCAAGCGCTCGGCAATCATCTCGTCGGCTGGGGTCAGGCCGGCGCGGCTGTCCACCAAAAAGAGTACGAAGTCTGCTTCTTCGATGGCCTGCATAGATTGTTCGGCCATAGCCGCATCGATGCCTTCTTCGCCACCGGAAATACCACCGGTATCGACCAGTAACAGCTTGCGCCCGTCGATCTCCGCCTCACCGTATTTGCGATCGCGGGTAAGCCCGGCGTAGTTGGCCACCAAAGCGTCGCGAGACTTGGTCAACCGGTTAAAAAGTGTGGATTTGCCCACATTGGGGCGCCCGACCAGGGCAATTACTGGCAGCATACAAATTCTGGTTTTAGCCGTATAAAAAAATACAAAAGCCCGCGCGAGGCGGGCGATTTCAACTTGCCTGCACAGCAGGCTCCATTTGCGGGCTCTAAGCCCTAAGGCGGACAGCCTGTCCGCCTCTCGTCAGTTGGCTGCGATTATCAGGAATCAGCGAGGCGTAGAGCTGATAACTTGCCGTCATCCGACAGCACAAATATCAGATCGCCATCAACCAGAATGGGGATGCGAATCGCATCACCGTCCACCTGCTCGCGGCCAATAAATTGTCCGGAATTAGGGTCCAGCACATGCAGGTAGCCTTCCAGATCTCCCACAACGACCACGTCCTGGAAGAAAGCCGGTCCGCTCAATTCGCGGCGCAATAGTTCGTTATTACTCCACTCGATCTGGCCGCTGCCCACATTGTAGGCATAGACGCTACCGGAGGCATCACTGAGGTAGACATGGCCACCACCTACTGCCACTTCGTGGTGGGTAGAGGCATCGCGAGCCCAGAGGCCGCGGCCATTATCTTTGGACAGGGCGACAACACGGCCCTGGTAGCTGGCGGCAAACACCAAATCACCGCGCACTACTGGAGCACCGTCGATATCAACTACCCGCTCCAGCTCCGCAGAGCCCTGGGGAATAGCGACTCGCTGTTCCCAGCGCTGAATGCCATCGCGGGCGTCCAGGGCCAGCAGTTTGCCGTTATCCAGGCCGGCAATCACCATACCACCGCTAATAACAGGTGCTGCAGTACCGCGCAGGGTCAGTACTGGCAAATTGGTATTGTGGCTCCACAACTCTTCACCGCTGGTAGCGTCGAGGCCAACCAGCTTGCCATCTACGGTCTGCAGGACAACCACGCCAGCACCGATCGCTGGAGCGGCAACTACTTCGCCGGAGACCTGGTAATTCCATAGCTCAGCGCCGTTTTCGAGATCCAGAGCCACAGCGCGGCCGCGGTAGTCGGAGACTACCGCCATGCCCAGGCCAGTGCCCACACCACCGCTCAGATCTACATCCAGATCTGTCTCCCAGAGCTTGCGCCCGGAGCTGCGATCAAAAGCACTGATTTCACCATCGCTGCTGGCAGCTATCAGGCGACCATCGATAAGGCTCGGCTGCAGCATCGCGTAACGCTTTTGGTCAATACCGCCAATATCGGCAGACCACACCTCTTGCAGGGCAACAGTGGAGTTAATATCCACCAGTTCGACGGGGTCGACATCTTCCTTCTCGTCATTAGAGGCACAGGCAGCCAGGGCCACCGCTAGCGCCACCGCTGCAGTGCGACCCGCAGCGCGATTCAGAAATCCCATTACTCGTCTCCCTCAGATACAGGCTCGGTTTGGTTCTGAGCGTCACTGCTCTCGGTTACCGCCAGGCTTTCAGCCTTCAGGCGCAGAAGTTGGGTGTTGCCCGCTTGCTCTGGCAGAAGCTCTGTCAGCGCTTGCTCGTACGCGGCACGCGCACCGGCATTGTCACCCTTTTGCTTCAGGATATCACCACGGGTCTCAGAATAAAGCGCCGCAAATGCGGGAGGTACAGTGCCCTCAAGCAGTTTGAGACCTTGATCCGGCTCACCCCGGGCTGCCAAAACAGCGGCCAGGCGGCGTTTAGCGAGCAGCTCCAGGCTTGCTTCACTGGTGTTGTCGAGTACCCACTGCAGCTGCTGCTCGGCAGCTTCCAGGTCATTGCTCTCCGCTGAAATAGCCGCGAGACGCAGTGCAGCCTGGCTGGCGTAGATACGCTTGGCAAAATCATCTTTCAGCTGCTCGGCCACATTCTTGGCAGTGGTAAGCTGCTTGTTGTCCGGTTGATTGTTGTTGGCGGAGACCGCTTCAACGAAAGTCTGGTACAGGTCAGAGGCCGCTTCAGCCTTAGTGCGCTGATCTCCCTGCCACCACTGATAACCGAAGTAACCGGCCAGGGCCAGCACGACGCCAGTCACAATTCCCTTGCCATTTTCCGCCCACCAGCGCTTCAGCGTTTCTATTTGTTCTTGTTCGGTAAGATGCTCAGCCATTGGGTAATTTGCCTTTCCTGTAGATTACTAACTTTCCCGGCGGGGGCCTCCGCCTCCCTCAGTGTTTCTTTCAGCCTTGCAGCAGTGCTGCCAGCTCTTTTGGTGCCAGCGTTTGCTGCGGTTGGTCAGCGCGAAGGTACTTCACAGTTATCTGACCATTTGCAGCCTCATCTTCGCCGATAATCAGCGCATAATCGGCGCCGCTCTTATCAGCTTTCTTCATCTGGCTTTTAAAGCTTCCTCCACCACAGTGCAACTGCAGTCGCAACCAGGGCAGCTCGTCGCGCAATTGCTCGGCGGCTGTCATGGCAGCTGATTGTACATCACCAACGGCAACCAGGTAGGCATCTACCTGTTGCGAAAGGGATTCAGGCAACACTTCTAGGGTTTCCAGCATCAATACAAGGCGCTCAACACCCAGGCCAAAACCCACGCCCGGAGTGGCTTTGCCACCCATCTGTTCTACCAGGCCGTCATAGCGGCCACCGGCACACACAGTGCCCTGGGCACCGAGGCTGTCGGTCACCCACTCAAATACAGTTTTTCCGTAGTAGTCGAGACCGCGCACCAACTTGGGATTGATCTCATACTTAACGCCAGCCCCGTCCAAAAGTGCCTTTAACTGACTAAAGTGGGCGGCGGATTCCTCATCGAGGAAGTCCAGTAGACAGGGCGCATCCGCCAGCAGTTCCTGAGTTTGCGCATTTTTACTGTCGAGAATTCGCAGCGGATTGCGCTCCAGACGGCGCTGGCTGTCCTCATCCAGCTGGTCACGACGCTCACTTAAATAAGTGACCAGCGCATCCCGATAAGCTGCGCGGCTCTCGGCGTTACCCAGGGAATTGAGCTGCAGGGTCACATGTTCGCTGATACCCAGCTGACGCCACAGTCGCGCAGTCATGATCAGGATTTCTGCATCGATATCCGGCCCTTGAATGCCAAACACCTCGACACCAAACTGGTGGAACTGACGCAGGCGCCCCTTCTGTGGGCGCTCATAGCGGAACATAGGGCCGAAATACCATAGGCGCTGTGGCTGGTTCAGCAGGTTGCTCTGGATCGCCGCACGCACAGTGCCCGCTGTGCCCTCAGGGCGCAGGGTAACGCTGTCACCGCTCTTGTCATCAAAGGTGTACATTTCCTTCTCGACAATATCGGTAGCCTCGCCCACCGCACGGCAAAATAACTGGGTCGACTCCAGGTAGGGAGTGCGAATTTCGGTGTAGCCGTAGCGACTAGTAAGTTCACTCAGTGTGGCTTCCACGTACTGCCATACCGGGGACTGTTCCGGTAGCAGATCGTTCATGCCGCGAATTGCGCGAAGCTGTTTCAACGCTGTTCCTTAATTTTTCACTCAATTAATTGGGTCTTGCGCAGGGAGCTGTTGCCCTCTACGCCTTGGCGATGATATCCGCTTCGCGCTCGGCCTTGGCGGCCGCCTTCTCGCGAATCAAGCGTTCTAAATCATCCACCAGATTTTCATTCTTAAACTTGCGGTCCGGCTGCCCATCCACATAGATGGCATGGCTTGGGGTACCACCAGTCAGGCCTACATCGGCTTCTTTCGCTTCGCCGGGGCCGTTGACGATACAGCCAATTACTGCCACATCCAGCGGTGTGGTCACATCTTCCAGGCGCGTCTCCAGCTCATTCATGGTTTTCACCACATCGAAGTTCTGGCGCGAGCAGCTGGGGCAGGCAATAAAGTTAATACCTTTACTGCGCAGACGCAGGCTTTTGAGCAGATCCCAGCCCACTTTGACCTCTTCCACCGGGTCTGCAGCCAGGGAAACCCGCAGGGTGTCCCCGATACCGTCGAGCAGGAGGGCACCGAGACCAATCGCCGACTTCACTGTGCCGGCACGCAAGCCGCCAGCTTCGGTAATACCCAAGTGCAGCGGTTGCTCAATCTGCTGGGCCAGCTTGCGATAGGCAGCCGTGGCCATAAAGATATCGGATGCTTTTACACTGACTTTGAAGTCCTGGAAGTCCAGGCTGTCGAGGATCGATACATGGCGCAGCGCCGACTCTACCAGAGCATCCGGCGTGGGCTCGCCATACTTTTTCTGCAGGTCTTTTTCCAGGGAGCCCGCATTGACACCGATACGAATCGGGATATTCAGATCGCGAGCTTTATCCACTACGGCCCGAATACGCTTCTCTCGGCCAATATTGCCGGGGTTAATACGCAGGCAATCCACCCCCAGGTCTGCGACCCGCAGGGCGATACGGTAATCGAAGTGAATGTCTGCGACCAACGGGACATTCACCTGTTTTTTAATTTCTCCAAACGCCTCTGCGGCATCCATGCTGGGCACAGAAACCCGCACTATATCGGCTCCAGCCTGTTCCAGGCGCTGGATCTGGCCAACAGTAGCTGCTACATCGCAGGTTTCGGTGTTGGTCATACTTTGCACCGAGATCGGGGCACCCCCTCCGACCGGTACATCACCCACCATGATCTGGCGCGACTTGCGGCGGACAATGGGAGATTCAAATTGCATAGGCTGACCTGGTGGTATTACTGATAAAAATCGAGGGGAGATTATAGAGAGATTGGGCGCAAACCTACAGGGTTCGCGCCCAAACGGGGAAGATCATCTTAATCGCCGACAATCAGACGACGAGTGCGGCGGTCGCCAATAGGCTGGCTGTCGATAGTTTCATCGCGGTAAACCACATGGGTTGCACGGGCATTTCCCAACATCAGCTCAAATGGAGCATCTCCATCTAAAGATCTGGCACTGCCAGCAGCTTGGACCCCGGCCAGTAAAATCACACCTTGTGCGTCTTTCACCTCAACCCAGGCATCTTCATCAAAGCGAAGCCGCAAAGCGCCTTTCAGGGCCTGGTCCAACTGGGCTACTTGGGAGGGAACAGGCTCAACCACTTTTTCCACAGAAGCAGCGGGTTTATTCTCCACCGTTTCAGCACTGCCAACCTCAAGTTGAACATCAGCAACTCCATTTGATGCTGGTGCAAATGGCTCTGAGCTCAACTCTTCAACTGCAACTTCCTGCCCCTCTACTTCAGTAACCGGATCAGTTACAACTTCACTGGCAACGGGGGCTTCGGCAACCAGGTCCGCAGTATCCTCACCCATGGGCATACCGGGAATATTGACTGGAGTACCGTACTTCCACCAGAAGACACCACCCGCGAGCAACAGGGGAATCAGGGCCAGGGCACCATGTCCGCGCTTGCGCTCAGGGCGAAATGCCTCGGCTTTAGTGGTTCGCCGGGATTCACTGCGCTGTGCTGGCTGCGGCCGATCCCTATCATAGGCTTCCAAAGCCGGCTCAGCAGGAATATTCAACTCGCGACAAATATTGCGGATATAGCCTCGCGTGTAGACAGCTTCTGGCTGCTTTTCGTAATTATCGCTTTCAATCCACTCAACTGTGTTATCAATAATACACAGGCGCTGCGATAACTCCTCTCGGGACAGCCCGGCCGCTTCCCGAGCCGCCAGCAAAAGATTGCCAGCGGAACCCTTAGAAGTTTGCGTATTGGATACGACCTCACCACCTTCGCAGTGTTCGGGACTACTATCCGTCATTACCACTCAACTCCTGATATTTCAGTGTCTCCGCAGAGTACGGGTACAAATTCTTCAAAGCAAGGGCGTAACTCCGCTCCTTGTCACGATTGCCAAACACCTTCTCGATACGAATCCCAAGCCACAGTGACTGGGGTGTCTGGCGATTCTTTTCACTAAATTGATCCAGGTACGCCTTGGATTTTGCATAATCACCGGCGTTAAATTTCAGCTCAGCCATTTCGATCAACGCCAGCGGCAAATCGGAGTTCAGCGCTAACGCCCTGGCATAGGCCCCTTCCGCCTTGTCAGTGAAACCCAGACGCGCGGCCGTACGGCCGTAGTTAACCAAGGCAAAAGATCGACGATTATAGGTGAGGTCTGTAGAGGCGAGTTCGAACTGTTTGAGGGCCTCTTTGTAGCGCTCTTGTTTATAGAGAAAAACGCCGTAGTTAGTGTGAGCCATGGAAAACCCGTCGCTATAGCGCAAGGCTTTCTTGAAGTGAGACTCCGCAATATCCAGCTCACCATCCGCTTGATAAAGCAGTGCCAGACCGTGATGTGCCAGTGGGTTCTTTTTGCCCAATTCCAAAGCGCGGTTAAAATGACGGCGGGACTGCTCCCTGCTGTTGGGGTCCCGCAAATAGCGAAGCCCCAACTGAACATGGGTCTCCAATGCCTTATCCAGGTCAACTTCCTTGCGCTCGGGCATCCCAGAGGTTACACACCCCCCCAGCAGAGTACCGAGCAGCACCAGGAGCGACAGGCTCTTAAATTTCGCGGACACTACATCACCTGTATCTTTATTTTTCACTTATCGGCCCAGCGAGATTGCGCGGGTGTCACCAATACACCAATGAGTGCTAACGCCAATCCCTGGACAAAGCAAGCCCGCAAAACACAGCAAAACCCAACATCGACCACCGGCATCCACTGGCAGTGGTAAAAGTACATATCGGTATTTTGTGTGAGAAATCTGATCCCGCCTCAGCTGGCACTTTCCAAATCCCTATACTGCCGGAAAGCCTTGCCAGTTGCAGCCCTAAAACCCAATCAATTCCATTTAGTGATGACTTTGTCGAGTATTGTCAATCCGCCAGTACCGGTGTACCGGCGGAATAAGTAAAAAGGGCTTAGAAGAGTTAGAGTTGATTACCTTCCTGGTCAACCGCATCCAGCTGCATGCCATCTGGACCAGTGTCCCGCGGCGGAATCAATGACTGGACTGCATTGGAGTCAGTATTTGCCGCATCTGGATCAGTTAGGGTTTCGAGGAACGCTACCAGTAAATCAACTTCCTCGTCGTCCAAATTCACAGCGCCGTCGCCATTTTCAGCCAACAGTGCTTCAGTCAGTGCCTGGCCATTGGGCGCAACTTTCGCCGCACACTCATCCACCTCTGCAAACTGATCCAAATCGCACATCTCACTGTTGGTGAAATATTGGGAAACAGAGTCGGCTCGACCAGTGTAGTGTTCGACATTTCTTTTCAATGTACCGAACTGACCTGCGTGCCCCCAGGGGCCAGTGAGCGCCACGTTAAGCAGCGTTGGCGTGCGGAAGCTGCCGCTTCCATTACCACCCAAGTCAGCACCACTGCCACTCTCATCTTTACCAACACCAATTTGTGGATAACTGACAGCTCTCAACCCTTGATTAGAGAAAAAGGCTCCTGAGTGGCAATTTGTACACCCTGAATTTCGTGTCATAAAGGTAATTGCCCCTCGCTTTTCATCGTTATTGAGGGCCGCAAGGTCTCCATCAACATAATCAAAGAAGGGGTTATCAATAAAAATTTGCACCGCTTCGTAAGAGGCAATTGCCTCTGCAATTCTGCTGAAGTTAATTGCCGAATCGCCAAATGCTGCGGTAAACATTGCACCCCACGAGTCCTGGGTTAATTTTTCAGCGAGAATATCCTCACGATAATCAGTAAAACCATCATCGCTGGTATCGTCGTAACCGAACTGGGTAATATCCCCCATCTCAGCAGCTTCTGTGACCGGGAAGTGGGCTTGGGCCATCATCAGTGCGAGGGTACCAGTACCCACGGCCGCCTCTGTGTTGCGAGTAACATCCCGGGAGTCTGTCCTGAGCCCTCCATTACCATTGATCGCCACTCGGTTATCCCAAAACAAACCGTTATCCCAAAGGGCTACATTGCAGATAGGCTGGGCATTTCGAGGTACCAGCGGAACTTCATTCTGGCCGTCGGAGCGACCGGGACCGACTAATTCAGCATCAACGGGATCAACGCCAACTGGCATGGATAAGTCATCGCCACCACAACCTATTGCCGGGTGGTGGCAGGAAGAGCAAGATGCATCGCCATCAGCGCTCAGGTTTTTATTGTGAAACAAGCGCATACCCAGCTCTACCATGGCAGGGTCCTGTTCACTTCTGACCCGGGCAGCAAAGGCGCGCATATCTTCCAACTGCTCGGCCATACCAACGTCATCCAGCACTGCCTGTAAGCAGCTATCGAGACTGCCATCAGCAATATTGACCGCTGAACGCGCATTTTGACATTCATCAAAATCGGAAATTCGGCTATCAGAACCATCTGCATCAGAACCATTACTGAGCCCGTCATTAGTATTATTTACCAATGTTCTGGCAGTGACGCTGGCGGTCTCATCTTCGCTGTCGACATCGCCGGTGGTTACTGAGTAGGTATATTCAGTGTCTGATGAGAGACCTTCATCGACATGGTATCCGCTAGTCGTCTCAGCAATTCGTTCACTGCCACGATAGATAACATAGGTCGCACCAGTGCTTTCCCAGGAAAGACCAATGCTGGTACCGGAAAATGCGTTGCCGATCAGTTCTGCAGGAATAATTCCCTGACCTGAGCCTGTATCGCCATCGCCATCGCCATCGCCATCGCCATCGCCATCGCCATCGCCATCGCCATCGCCATCGCCATTATCATCATCACCTGAACCAGAATCACCATCACTGCCAGTATCAGAAGTTTCAGTAGGTGTGTCATTGTCACTACTTGAGGAACCACCTCCTCCGCAGCCCACCATCACAAGAAATAGAGGTAGGACCAGCAGCTTTACCAGAGCCGTTAGCGATAGTGTGATTTGATTTTTATCAACATTCATAGTTCTTGACCTGCCCGTCAATGACCTTTTCTTATTCCGAGTTCTGGACAGCAAATACAGACCTAAGTGCCAGCACTGGCATCAAAGGGTAAGGAAATACTTACTATATCTAAGAATAAATTCTGCGTTGCAACCTAATGAGAGATCTAGGGAGCCTCGCAGTGGTTGTGAACCGACCTGAAAATCAGCGGCATTGCGAAAATATCCAGTTACTCCCAGGGCCTACTGTAATGACTTAAAACGGGAATAACTGCTAATAAGGTCGCAGTAAGCTACTACATCCGTTCTCATAGTCAGGAATTTAATAAAAATTAGTAGTTTCAGTGTTTGCTTTAGAAAATATGTAAATTCAATCTCTGAAATTTGGGCGTTAACACCCAAACCCCAATGAAAATATTTTTGCGCCGTTGAATCAGAGGTGGGAAAAGCAAGAAGAGTTTGTAAGAACAAACTGTATCAGGATTGTTTCAGATAGATTAAAAAAAGCTGCCGAAAATAACCGACAGCTTTTTAGCGGTGACTACCGGCAAATAGCCGGCTAATCCAACTTAGGGGAAACGCAAAGCGCTCTTGACGCAACCATTTCCCAAAGAGTTATGGAATGAAGGCTATAAACTTTCACCATCGCTATCTTTTGCATCTAACTGCTTTCCATCTGGTCCACCATCCCGAGGAGGAATCAGAAACTGAATCTCATTAGAGTTGGTATTCGCGGCCTTGGGGTCAGTAAGAGTCCCCAGAAATACCACTATAAGGTCCATCTCTTCTTCGCTCAGGCGATTTATACCCCCACCCTCATTTCCATCTAAGATCGCCTGAGAGTGTGCCAAACCATTGGGAGCCAGTTTACTGGCGCAATTTTCAAGATCCTTGAATTGAGCGAGATCACACATCTCACTATTTTCAAAGTACCTGGAAATGGAGGCTCCATGATCACTGTAGTGTTCAACATTTCTCTTCAGCGTGCCAAACTGCCCGTTGTGCCCCCAGGGACCAGTGATCGCCACATTCAGTAAGGTCGGTGCCCTGAATGCTCCGAACCCTAAGGAACCCTCTCCACCCAGATCTTCCCCACTGCCACTCTCATCGGTTCCTATACCTATCTGCGGATAATTTGCGGCCATCAAGGCTTCAGACGTGAAGAAAGCTCCCTTGTGACAGAACGTGCACCCAGCATCCTTCGACATAAAAGTAATAGCACCACGCTTTTCCTCTACATCGAGCGCTTCCAGGTTACCGCCCACATAGTCAAAGAAGGGGTTATCGATAAATATTTGCACGGCTTCATAAGCTGCAATTGCTTCAGCAATACGACTGAAATTAATTTCAGAATCCCCAAAGGCAGATGTAAACAGGGGAGCCCAAGCTTCGACATCCAAATTAGCCGCTAATATATCTTCGCGGTATGCAGTGAAATTTTCATCGACAGAATCATCGTATCCAAAGTCCGCGATGTCACCCATTTCTGGCGGGGCCGTTACCGGGAAATGCGCCTGCGCCATAAGTAGGGCTAACGAACCAGATCCCACAGCATCATTCGTATTATCGGTAACATCTCTTGAATCCGTACGGAGAACGCCATTCGGACTCAGTGAGACCCGGTTATCCCAGAACAGTCCACGAGACCATAGTGACGCATTACAAATAGCTTGTGAATTTCTCGGCACTAAAGGCACTTCATTAGTTCCATCAGATCGACCTGGCCCGAGCAAAGCGGTATCTACAGCATTCACTCCAACCGGCATCGAGAGGTCATCTCCCCCACAACCAATCGCAGGGTGGTGACAGGATGAACAAGAAGCATCTTGATTAGCACTGAGAGACTTGTTGTGGAACAGACGCATGCCCAGCTCCACCTTGGCAGGATCCTGCTCACTGCGGACCCGTGCAGCAAAAGCCCGAATATCTTCGACAAGAGAAACCATGCGATTGTACTCGAGCATGGCTGCCAAACAATTGTCCAAGTCCTCTTCGAGTAGATCTAGTGCCGTCGCAGTATTTTTACACTCTGCAAACGTGGAGATACGCTCATTTAAAACATCATCTTCTGTACCGTTATTCAGGCCAGCATTGGTGTCATTAACTAATGTCTTGACCGTAACCTGCGAAGTTTCCGATTCGTTTGCAGCATCAACCGTACTGACAGAGTAAACATATTCGGTGTTAACTGAGAGGCCCTGTTCGACATAATAGTTATTGCTGGTTTCCGCGACCTTTTCACCGTTTCGATAGATAAAGTAAGTCTCACCATCTCTTTCCCAGTTAAGACCGATACTGGTTCCCGAGTGGGCATAGCCAATTAGCTCAGCGGGTTCACCGGCTTCTTCAGGCTCAGGCTCAGGATCGGTGCCCGTCCCTGAGCCGGAACCGGAACCGGAACCGGAACCGGAACCGGAACCGGAACCGGAACCGGAACCGGAACCGGAACCGGAACCGGAACCGGAACCGGAACCGGAACCATCATCACCCTGAACGGTATCTGCAGGCGAATTATCCTCACTACCAGATGACCCGGAGCCGCAACCGACTAACAGCGAAAACAGCGTGAGGAAAAAGAGTCTAAATAGGACTCTGGGAAAGACTTTTTGATCGAACTTCTGAGCACTCATAAGAATCCTAGTGATCCCTTCCATATATTTTTAATAATTCATAGGTGATAACGCGACACCAATAGATTTGGTTGACCAATTAAGGAAGAAATGTGAACAAAAGTCCGGAGTGAATCCCGGAGGAAACTACCAGCTCACCAGAATTTCAGGGGATAGCATTTTTTCCAGCAACAACTGACTAAAAACTTCGCAATCCAGACGATGACTTTTACCTAGCCCTGATCGCAAGAATTCACTCTCGGATCAACTTCGGCCTGGCCCTGGAAGCAAAGTAAGAATGAAACTGTGGTGAATTTTAAGGCAGAAGGTAGTTGCCTGAATGATGAATGCGAATAAAGTTCGCTAATGAAGAGTTGGCATCTCACCAGTAAGTCAATATTAGTGAGATGCTCAAATAAAATGCAGGAATATTAAAGTTCGTTGCCGTCCTGATCCCAGGCATCCAGCTGCATTCCATCGGGTCCGCCGTCACGGGGAGGAATCAGGGATTGGGTTGCATTTGAATTTACATTCTCTGCATCCGGGTCAGTGAGCGCCTCAAGAAATGCCGCTAAAAGCTTCACTTCATCGTCGTCTATCGGAAGTGCTGCATCACCATCAATCTCCAGAATTGCCTCGGTCAACTCCAGACCATTGGGCGCAACTTTCGCTGCGCAGTCTTCTAGCTCAGCAAACTGATCCAGGTCGCACATTTCACTATCTGCGAAATACCGGGATACCGAATCTGCTTGCCCGGCATAGTGCTCAATATTTCTTTCTAAGGAGCCAAACTGCCCGGCGTGCCCCCAGGGACCAGTAATGCCTGCATTGAGCAGTGTTGGAACACGAAAGCCACCGAGTACTGCCCCTCCCCAATCAGCGCCATCATCCTCTTTTCCGACACCAATTTGAGGATAGTTAACGACCCTCAAACCCTGGTTAGTAAAGAAGGCGCCCGTATGGCAAGCAGTACAACCAGAGCCTGGCGTAAAATAAGTAATTGCTCCCCGCTTCGCATCGTCATCCAGCGCTGTCAGGTCACCGTCGATATAGTCAAAGAAGGGGTTATCAATAAAAATATATACCGCTTCATAGGCGGCAATCGCCTGTGCAACCCTACTGTAGTCAATACTGTTGTCTCCATAAGCGGCAGCAAATAAGGGGCCCCAGGACTCCTCATTGAGCTTTGGTATAAGATATTCCTCACGGTAGTCAGTAAGGTCATCGTCGCTACTTTCGTCGTAGCCAAATTCAGAAATATCCCCCATCTCAGCAGCATCTGTCACCGGAAAATGGGCTTGGGCCATCATAAGTGCCAAAGTTCCGGTACCAACCGCCGCTTCAGTATTATTGGTTACATCCCTGGAGTCTGTTTTAAGGCCACCGTCGCTCGTGAAAAGAACGCGGTTGTCCCAGAATAATCCATTATCCCAGAGCGCCACATTACAAATAGGCTGGGCATTGCGTGCAACCAACGGCACTTCGTTTTCACCATCGGAACGCCCTGGGCCAAGCAAATCGGGATCAACGGCATTAACCCCAACAGACATGGAAAGATCATCACCAGCGCAGCCTATTGTCGGGTGGTGGCAAGAAGAACAGGCGGTATCACCGTTAGCACTAAGACTTTTACTGTGGAATAACCGCATACCCAACTCAACCATCTCCGGGTCTTGCTCACTTCTAACTCGAGCAGCGAAAGCACGCATATCCTCCAATTGCTCTGCCATTCCCACTTCATCCAGCACAGCCCGCAAGCAACTGTCGAGACTACTATCGTCAACATCTACGGCTGAGCGCTCATTTTGACATTCATCAAAATCAACAATGCGCTTTTCAATGGCCTCTGCTTCAGTACCATTGCTCAGGCCATCATTCGTGTTATTAACCAGTGTTTTTGCAGTAACACTATTAGTATCACTATCAATACTCCCCACACCGACCCAATAACTATATTCAGTATTAACTGAGAGGACTTCATCCACGTAATGGTTATCTGTAGTTTCTGCGATCAATTCGCCATCGCGATAGACGCTGTAGGTCTCTTCAGAGTCCTCCCAGGAGAGCCCTATGCTGGTGCCGGAGAAGGGATTTGCAATCAGTTCAGCAACCAAGATCCCCTGCTCTGAATCGGATTCATCATCTGACCCAGTATCACCATCCGAACCACCATCAGTATCACCGTCCGAATCGTCACCATCGTCTGAGCCAGAGCTATCCCCAGAGCCGCTATCATTTTCAGTAGTTTCTGTCGATGAATCATCCTCACCGCTAGAGGAACCACCTCCCCCACAGCCCACCATAAATAGAAATAAAGAAATGAACAGCAGCTTATTCAGCGCTACAAGCAATTGGGTTAATTGGTTTTTTTCCGCGTTCATAATGTTCGAACAGTCCCGTCGATAACTTTTCTTTTCCTAAGCCAGGCAACTCAGAGAACTCCATGCACTTCAACTCTCAACACAGCTGTGCAAGCATTTCTACACTTTGTTTCTCCTGAACCTAAGCACGCTGTAACAGCTCCAGGCCAAATGAAAATGACTGGATAGCACGCTATAGCGTCATAATGTTTTGATGGATGTTGGAGATACGGGTGTAGCTACTGCAAAGATCCAGTGCCAGACGGTCTAGTGAAGACCTCTCTCCAATGGCCAGCTATTTCATTCAAAGTCAAAATGTTGCAAGCAAAATGCAAATTAAAAAAATATGATCGTTTTGACCTAATCTCATGCATATATCCAACGCTCCCTTCCCGGGTAAATTTTCCTCGAGCGTTAAACGTTAGATAAAGCAATTTCGTTGACACGAAAAATAGAATAGAAAGGAAATTTCAGGCTGAACAGAGTTTTTTTGGGAAGGGGGAAATCGAAGCCAATAGGCTGCCAACAAGTTGGCAACCTATACAAAAAATTACCAGCGACTAGTTAACAATACGAACGGGGCGCTCCGCATTGCGGTAGCGCTCGGAGCGGCGGGTGCGGTCATTAACACTGCCCGCCAACTGACCACAGGCCGCATCAATATCATCGCCGCGTGTAGTGCGCACAGTCACGGTATAACCTTTGTCGAGCAAAATCTGCTGGAAGCGACGCAGTGCATTATTACTCACTCGCTGGTAGTCGGACAACTCAAACGGGTTAAAGGGAATCAGGTTAATTTTCACCGGAATCTCTTTAAGCAGCTCCGCTAATTGCTCAGCGTGCTCCGGGCGGTCGTTAACCTCGCGCATCAGCGTGTATTCAATGGTCATTTTACGGTGCGTATCCGGCATGCGGTCGATGTAGCGCTTGGCGGAATCCAGTAGCACCGCAATAGGGTATTTTTTATTGATCGGCACCAACTCGTTACGCAATTCATCGTTGGGCGCATGCAGGGAAATTGCCAGGCTCACATCGGTCACATCGGCGAGGCGGTCCAGTGCGGGCACTACACCGGAGGTCGACAGAGTAACGCGGCGCTTGGAAATACCGTAGGCGTTGTCTTCCATCATCAGGTTCATGGAATCGACCACATTGTCGAAATTGAGCAGCGGTTCACCCATGCCCATCATTACCACGTTGGTAACCTTGCGCGGTCCTTTCGGATCCAATTGACCGAAAGATTTACAGGCAATCCAGACCTGCCCGATAATTTCTGCCGCCGTTAAATCGCGGTTAAAGCCCTGCTTGCCAGTTGCACAAAAGCTGCAATCCAGGGAACAGCCCACCTGGGAGGAGACACAAAGGGTACCGCGATCACCATCGGGGATATAAACAGTCTCGATAGCATTGCCACCGGAAACTTTAATTAACCATTTCCGTGTGCCATCGGCGGAATCCCACTGATTCAATACTTCTGGGGCACGGACTTCGGCCACTTCCGTCAACTTTTGACGCAGGGCCTTGCTGACATTGGTCATCTCAGCAAAATCATCAACCCCATTCTGGTGAATCCACTTTAAAACCTGAACAGCGCGGAAGCGCTTCTCGCCCAATGATTCAAAAAAGGCGGCCAGCTTTTCTACCGAAAGGCCGAGCAGGTTGGTTTTCTCTGTGGTCATTCATTTCACCTCGGGGGAAGAATTGCACCGGTCCGGACAGACCGGTGCGATTTGTGGCGCGGATTAAGCGCGCGCGCAGATTTCGTCGTCGGCGAAGAAGTAGCTTACTTCGCGAGCAGCGGACTCTGCGGAGTCGGAACCGTGTACAGCGTTGGCGTCGATGCTGTCAGCGAAGTCAGCGCGGATGGTGCCAGCAGCAGCTTCTTTAGGGTTGGTAGCACCCATCAGGTCGCGGTTTGCCAGGATAGCGTTCTCGCCTTCCAGAACCTGTACAACAACTGGACCGGAAGTCATGAAGTCAACCAGGTCTTTGAAGAAAGGACGCTCTTTGTGCTCAGCGTAGAAACCTTCAGCTTTTTCGCGGGACAGTTGAACCATCTTCATGGCAACAATGCTCAGGCCAGCTTTCTCAAAACGGCTCTCGATTTCACCGATTACATTCTTGGCTACTGCGTCCGGCTTGATGATAGAAAGGGTACGCTCCAGGGCCATGGTTATCTCCAAATTGATTTTTTGTAACTTAACTTAGGAGTCTCCAAACAACTCTGTAAGCCCCGCAGGGCGGGCCTTCAAGGCTCGCAGAGGTGTTGCGGGATTGTTGCGGAGTTGTTCAGAGGCTCCCTACATAAAGAAAGAGCAACCTACTCAGTTGCTCTTCCCTGATATTCCTTTCATACCCACCGGGGGTACTCAATTTTTGATCACCGCATTTCGCGGCCGGCGGATTATACGGGGTATTGATCGACTTTTGTACTCTCTTGCCAATACTGCCCCCGAAGGCCGGTCACTCCTGCTCTTCGATCCAGGCAGCCTGGATCGCTTCGAGGATTTTCTCTCCGCAGCGATCGGGATCGTCATCAAACCCGGGCAGCGCCATCACCCAGTTGCGCAGGTCGACAAAGTTGACCGTCAGAGGGTCCACATCCTCGTGAGCTTCGCTCAACTCTATGGCAATATCGTGAATATCAGTCCACTTCATGATTCGGCTTCCTCAGCGTGCAAGTCAGTGCTTTTCCGACACCTGGTTGATGGTGTACTTGGGAATCTCGACCACCAGGTCTTCATCCTCCACAATCGCCTGACAGGACAGGCGAGACTCCGGCTCCAGGCCCCAGGCTTTATCCAGCAGGTCCTCTTCAAGCTCGTCCGGCTCTTCCAGGGAATCGAAGCCCTCGCGCACAATGACGTGGCAAGTGGTACAAGCACAGGCTTTTTCACAGGCGTGCTCAATTTCAATATCGTTGGCCAGGGCCGCGTCGATCACGCTGACACCGCTCTCCGCTTCCACCACTTTGCCCTCAGGGCACATTTCCGGATGGGGTAAAAATACTATCTTCGGCATGGGGTACTGAACCTCTGTGGTCTCAATCCGACGGGGAGAAAGTAACGACTCCCCGGCCGCCGGCAGCGCAGAGTCTGCGCCTGATCATGGTTATTTATCAAATTCATCCAAGCTGTGGCCCTGCATAGCGCGCTTAATGGAGGCATCCATACGCTTGGCAGCAAAAGGCTCAGACAACTTATTCAAGGCTTCGATACGTCGACGAATTTCCTCTGCGTCGCCGCCGTTATGGGCCAAGCGCAAAGCCTCCATCGCGTGCTCAAGCTCATTTAACTCACCTTCGTCCAGCAGCTGGGCACCGTTCTCACGCAGGGCCACCAACATGCTTTCCAGGGTTCTCTCCGCTTCCACCTGAGCCTCGCGCAGGGCGCGCAGGGCGATATCCTCAGCGGCGTGGGTGTAGGATTCCTGCAGCATTCGCGCAATATCCTTGTCCTCCAGCCCATAAGACGGTTTAACCGTAATATCGGCACTGACACCACTGCTTTTTTCCATGGCTGTCACTGATAAAAGACCGTCAGCATCCACCTGGAAAGTCACACGGATATGGGCGGCACCGGCCACCATCGGCGGTATGCCGCGCAATTCAAAGCGCGCCAGTGAGCGGCAGTCACTCACCAGTTCCCGCTCGCCCTGCACGACATGGATCGCCATGGCAGTCTGGCCATCTTTAAAAGTGGTGAACTCCTGGGCTTTGGAGACGGGGATGGTCGTGTTGCGATCAATCAGTTTTTCCGCGAGGCCGCCCATGGTTTCAATCCCGAGGGAAAGGGGAATAACATCCAACAACAGCAGTTCTTCGCTGGACTTATTGCCCACCAGTACATCAGCCTGAATCGCGGCGCCGATTGCTACTACTTGGTCGGGGTCAATTTCCGCATGGGGGGGACGACCAAAATAACCCTCAACCCGCTCCCGCACGCGCAGAGTACGAGTGGAGCCACCCACCAGAACCACTTCCTGCACCTCATCGGCACTGATACCGGCATCGCGCAGGGCGCGCTTGCAGGCGCGTAGGGTTTTGTCGATCAGGGGGTCCAGCAGTGAAGCCATGGTTTCGCGATCGAGTACACCGGACCAGTCGCCGTATTGCACTTCCACCTGCTCGACACTGGACAGGGATTCTTTCGCAGCACAGGCGCTGTCTAACAGGACTCGCTGGGTCGCAGCGTCGAGATCGGTACCCAATCCCACTTGCTCGGCGATCCAACTGGCAATGGTACGATCGAAATCGTCGCCACCGAGAGCGGTATCGCCGCCGGTAGACATGACTTCAAACACACCCCGGGACAGACGCAGAATAGAGATATCGAAGGTGCCGCCACCGAGGTCATAGACCGCGATCACACCCTCTTCGCCTTTATCCAGGCCATAGGCAACAGCCGCTGCTGTGGGCTCGTTGAGCAGGCGCAGGACTTTCAGGCCCGCCAGTTGGGCGGCGTCTTTGGTCGCTTGGCGCTGGGCATCATCGAAGTAGGCCGGCACGGTGATCACCGCACCATCCAGCTCACCGCCCGCTTTGCCATAGAGCGCTTCGCGGCCACGCGCAGCCAGTTTTTTCAGGATTTCTGCCGATACCTGCACCGGGTTTACCGGTCCGGCTGCAGTTTCAATCGAAGGCATACCGCCGCTGCTCTCAGCCAGGCGATAGGGCAGCTGCTCACCAAAACTTTTGATATCTGCAACACCTCGCCCCATCAGGCGCTTGATAGAAATCATAGTGTTGTAGGGATCTTCTGCAGCGCACGCGCGGGCTTCAGCACCCACGGTAATCGCCTCGGCTCCGTAGTGCACCGCTGATGGCAGGATCACTTCACCCTGCTCATCGGCAATGGCCTCTGCCGATCCACTGCGCACGGTCGCTACCAGTGAGTTAGTGGTCCCCAAATCGATACCCACTGCGTGCTTGCGCTGGTGGGGAGCTGGGCTCTGGCCCGGTTCAGAAATCTGCAGTAATGCCATTAGTTATCTCTTCTTTAAGCGGGGCGCGGTACCGTCTGGCCCTCTCAGTCAGTGCTCTCGCAACTAGTCGTTGAAAAGGTCTTCTTCCAGCTCGTCAATTTGTTTCTCAAGCTTGGCCAGGAACTGAAGCTTGCGCAGAGAATCCTCTGCTGCGCCCAGATCGCCCCCGTCATAAGTTTCGGCAAAGCGCTGTTCCTCATTGGAGATCAGCCCCCGCGCCTCAGCACTGAGCTCATCTAGCGCAGCTGCAGGATCGGGCTGCTCGCGCACTTCTTCCAGGCGCTCGCGCAACATCATCTGCTGCATCAGAAATTCAGTATCTTTGGTGGTCTGCTCAGGTGGCACATCTACCCCGGCCAACTTGAGTAGGTAGGCGGCGCGCTGTACCGGGTCGCGCAAAACGGTGTGCGCCTCATTAATCTGAGCCGCCATTTTGATGGCCAACAATTGTTCGCCCTCGGAATGGGAAGCGTATTTGTCCGGGTGGAATTCCCGCTGTAACTCCCGGTAGCGGGTCGCCAGGGCACTGCGATCGACCGCGAACGCGGGTTGCAGACCAAAAACTTCGAAATGGTTCAGGTTGGTTGCCATCTGAATATACCTACTGGGGCACAGCCTGGGACGCGGCTGAAGTTGCCGCTTACTGCTGCACGGCCCCCAACTGTCCGAGGAGCCAATAAAAAGGCCGGTATGCGCAGCGCACCCGGCCTTGTGGGGCGAGAGCGAATCAGACGTGGAAACTCTCGCCGCAGCCACACTCATTTTTTACATTGGGATTCGAGAAGGTGAAGCCTTCGTTCAGGCCTTCCTTGACGAAATCCAGCTGGGTGCCGTCGAGGTAAACCAGACTCTTGGGGTCCACCACCAACTTAACGCCGTTTTGCTCAAATACCGTATCTTCGGCTTCGAACGAATCGACAAATTCCAGCACATAGGCGAGACCGGAACAGCCGGCCGTTTTGACACCGACACGAATGCCGATTCCCTTGCCTCGCTTGGCCAATTGACTTTGAATGTGGGCCTCAGCGGCCTCGGTCATACTAATAGCCAAAACAACACCTTCGCTATGTTTAGACGCTACATTTGGACGAAAAGTTAACCCGCCGCAGATTCCTTGGCTTCTACAGCGTCATCGGACTCACCGCGCTTTTCACGGATATCGCGAACCGCAGCCTTGATCGCATCTTCAGCGAGAACCGAGCAGTGGATTTTTACCGGCGGCAGCGCCAGCTCCTCTGCAATGGCAGTGTTCTTGATCTGCTCCGCTTCGTCGATCGTCTTGCCTTTCACCCACTCGGTCAGGAGGGAGCTGGAGGCAATGGCGGAACCACAGCCGTAGGTCTTGAACTTGGCGTCTTCGATAACGCCCTCGTCGCTTACCTGAATCTGTAGGCGCATCACGTCACCACAGGCGGGCGCGCCCACCATACCGGTGCCTACATTGTCCGCCTTGTCGTCCATACGTCCAACATTGCGGGGGTGCTCGTAGTGGTCAATTACTTTATCGCTATAGGCCATGACTTTTCTCCTAACTCTTGCGCGCGCTTAGTGAGCGGCCCATTCAATCTTGTTCAGGTCTACGCCGTCTTTGTACATATCCCAAAGCGGTGACAATTCACGTAGTTTCTCCACTGCCTTGCGCACTTCTGCGGCAGCGGTGTCGACATCACTCTCGCTGGTAAAACGACCAAAGCTGAAACGCAGTGAGCTGTGCGCCAGTTCGTCGTTAACACCCAGGGCTCGCAGTACGTAGCTGGGCTCCAGGCTCGCAGAGGTACAGGCGGAACCGGAGGAAATCGCCAGGTCGCGCAGCGACATGATCAGGCTCTCACCTTCTACAAACGCAAAGCTCACGTTCAGGTTGCCCGGAATTCTCTTCTCGGCGGAACCGTTGATATGGACCTCTTCCATATCCTTGATCTGATCCCAGAAACGGTCGCGCAGAGAGCGCAGACGCTCGGCTTCCTGAGCCATTTCTTCTTTGGCAATACCAAAGGCTTCGCCCATACCGACAATCTGGTGAGTCGGCAGGGTACCGGAGCGCATGCCGCGCTCGTGGCCGCCACCGTGCATCTGGGCTTCCAGACGGATGCGGGGCTTGCGGCGTACGTAAAGGGCACCGATACCTTTGGGGCCGTAAATTTTATGGCCGGAGAAGGACATCAGGTCAACTTTCATTTCCTGAAGGTCGATCGGCAACTTGCCGGCGCTCTGGGCCGCGTCCACATGGAAAATAACTTTGCGCGAGCGACACAGTTCGCCGATTGCAGCGATATCGTTGATCACCCCAATCTCGTTGTTGACGTGCATCAGGCTCACCACAGTGGTGTCCTCACGCATAGCTTCCTCAACCTGCTCCGGATAGACGATGCCGTCTTCGCGGGGATTCAGGTAGGTCACTTCAAAACCTTCCCGCTCCAGCTGGCGGCAGGTATCCAAAACAGCTTTGTGCTCAATTTTGGAGGTAATGATGTGCTTGCCGCGACTCTGGTAAAAGTGGGCCGCACCCTTGATACCCAGGTTGTCAGACTCGGTGGCACCGCTGGTCCAGACAATTTCGCGCGGATCGGCGTTGATCAGCTCCGCCACCTGGCGTCGGGCATTCTCCACTGCTTCTTCCGCTTTCCAACCAAACAGGTGGGAGCGAGAGGCCGGATTGCCGAAATTGCCTTCCATCGTCAGCTGCTCTGCCATTTTCTTGGCGACGCGTGGGTCAACCGGACAGGTAGCCGAATAGTCCAGATAGATGGGAAGCTTCATAGTCATACCGTTTCCGCTTAGTAAATCTCTAATATCTGTCTGCTGGCCCGTTTGGGCCTCAATCACAGGCCGCCGAGTACAGCGACCCTCTCTTCCGGCGCCTCGCGCATATCTTGCCGACGCGCAACTTCCTGCACCTCAGCTCGGGAAACCAGGTTGGCCAAGCTGATACTGCTGAGGAAGCTATGAATCTGATCGCTCAAGTCTGACCAGAGGTAGTGGGTCAGGCACTGTTCGCCGTTGGCGCAATCCGCATTGCCGCCGCAGCTGGTGGCGTCTACAGATTCATTGACCGCATCAATGATCTGCGCCACAAAAATCTCTTCACCATCCCGCGCCAGGCGATAGCCACCGCCGGGTCCACGCACACTGGACACCAGCCCAGAATGCCGCAACCGGGAGAACAACTGCTCCAGGTAGGACAGTGATATACCCTGGCGCTTGGATATGTCTGCCAGACTGATCGGTCCGCGATCAGCGTGCAACGCCAGGTCCAGCATGGCAGTCACCGCGTAGCGGCCTTTGGTTGTCAAACGCATATCAGCTCCCAACTGATGTACAGCCCTTTTCCGATCGGGGCGCGAGTATGGAATAACCCACTACTGTAGTCAAGTATATAACCCAGCGGGACACTCGGGTACTCAACTAGTCGGGTCGCCCCTTACCACCAGAGCGATGAATGTAATTCTGGATTGAGGTCAACATACCGCGCAGTATACCCAGCTCCATATCATCGGGGCGCACCCGACTATACAGTCGGCGCAGGCGGGTCATTGTCTGACGGGGGTTATCCGGGTCAATAAAGCCCAGCTCGCCCAGCGCCTGTTGCAGGTGATCGAAATACAGCTCCATATCGCTGGCCTTGGCCGGTGGACGATCCCAATCGGTGTAATTCACAGGCTCACCCTTTTCCGCTTCCAGGGCCGCCATACGCACTTCGTAGGCAAGTACCTGAACAGCAGTCGCCAGGTTCAGGGAGCTGTATTCCGGGTTGGCAGGAATATGCACATGGTAGTTACAGGCCTGTAATTCTTCGTTGGTAAGCCCTCGATCCTCGCGGCCAAACACCAAAGCAACCGGATGAGACGCGGCCTCGGCGACGGTACGCTCTCCACACTGGCGCGGGGTCAGCAGGGGCCAAGGGATTCGGCGCTCGCGAGCGCTGGTGGCCACAACAAGACCACAATCAGCCACGGCTTCTTCCAGGGTATCCACCACAACGGCGCTATCGAGCAGCTCAGCTGCCCCTGCTGCACGCCAAACAGCATTGGCTGCAGGAAATTCCCGAGGCGCTACCAGGTACAGCTGACTCAGGCCCATATTCTTGAGCGCGCGCGCCGCACCACCAATATTTCCGGGGTGTGCGCTGTTAACCAGAACCACGCGCACATTGTCGAGCGCGGCAAGTGGAGTCGTGTCTAAAGGTGACTTGGCCATACTGAAAGTAATAAATCGGTGTCATGGGGGCGCGCGAGTGTAGCAAAAACCAATCGGAATCCCTACAATCGCGTCCGTCGCAGTTAACCTGCGGCCTGCTTTTTAACCCCTTTAACCACTTTGTGCGGAATAGTTATGGAACCCATGCTAAATATTGCCCTGCGCGCGGCGCGTAAGGCAGGAGAACTGATCGAACGGGCCTGGGAGCGCGGCGACCTGATGAAATTCGAAGAAAAGACGCGCAACGATTTCGTTACTGAAGTGGATAAGGCCAGCGAACAGGAAATTATCTATCACCTGCGCAAGGCCTACCCCAAGCACAGCATCCGCGCTGAAGAAAGCGGCCTGCAAGAGGGCGCAGAGCCCGATTACGAGTGGATTATCGATCCCCTCGATGGCACCACCAATTTTATCCACGGCGTCCCACAGTTCGCTGTTTCTATCGCCTGTCGCTATCGCGGCCGCATTGAGCACGCAGTCGTACTGGACCCGATCAAACGCGAAGAATTTACCGCAAGTCGCGGTCGCGGCGCTGCCCTGAATGGCCGCCGTATCCGCGTCTCTTCACGCCAGGGCATGCGCGGCTCTCTGATTGGCACCGGCATTCCCTTCAACGGCCTGCCGCTGGATAACATCGACGCCTACCTGGCCGCCCTAAAAGATATCGCTGGGCAAACTGCGGGAATCCGCCGCCCTGGCGCCGCAGCGCTGGATCTTGCCTATGTTGCTGCCGGGCGATTCGACGGCTTCTGGGAAATGTACCTGAACACCTGGGATATCGCAGCGGGCTCCCTGCTGGTCAAAGAGGCCGGCGGCCTGATCAGCGATTTCCGCGGTGGTGAAGACTACCTGGACTCCGGCCACCTGGTCTGTGCAACTCCGAAAGTATTTAAGCCCCTGGTGAAAATCGTGGGCAAACATATGGGGCACATACGCTAAAATCCTGAACGGCACTCCGGCAAATAAGATGCCGGGGTGCTGATTCCAACAGTCCAACTCACCTCTTCCCCGTCAAACACTCCATCAAAACTCGCGCAAGCTGCGGTCGATCAAAGTTATCCGGCAAAGCGGTGGTCACTCCCGAGGAAGCCTCTCCTCCCATAACCACCAAACAGGTTTTTTGAGTGACTTGATCCTGCTTGAGGATACTTACCAAATCCCCAACCGACATTCCCGGTAAGGTATTGTGAAACAACACCACATCCGGTGCTTGGGTACGCGCCATAAATATGGCCTCAACAACATCTGCGGCCACAGAAAGCTGTACTTGCGGCGCCCCCTGCAAAAGTTTTTCCACCCGAGCCACACTTTCAGGGCGGTTATCCACTAGCAGCAATATACAGTCGGGTAATGTTGACGGGGCATCAACAGAACTTGCAAATGACAGGAAAGACTCCGCAGCATCAACCATTGGGAATTCAACCCAAAATACTGAGCCCTGCCCTTCCTGACTGTCAAAATCGATCCGCCCCCCCATCGCCTCCGCCAGACGCTTGGCAATTGCAAGACCGACACCGGTACCCTCGATATGCCCCTTTTCCTCCCCCAAACGGTTAAAGGGTTCAAAAACTTCTTTGCGTCTCTCTGCTGCAATCCCCTTGCCGGTATCCAAAATATTCAGCCTCAACCAGCCATCGGCCTGCGGCGTAAAATTAATAATGACACGGCCATTTTCACGATTGTATTTCACCGCGTTGCCCGCCAGGTTCAATACAACTTGCTTATAGCGCACAGGGTCCGCACAAATATAAGCGGACTCCCAGCCGAGAGGCTCAAACACCAAACTGACACGACGGGTTTCAGCCAGGGGCTCGAGCAAACGTTTACATTCTGCAACCAAATCGGCCGGCCGAATCAATTCCATCGAGGGGCCCAAACGCCTACTGTCGATTCTGGCCAGCTCCAATACATCACCGACCAAATGCAATAAATGCTGCCCCGCGCGACGAATTTCTGATAAGCGCTGACGCTGGTCTGCGTTGAGACTCTGATCTAATTCGACAATTTGGCTGTAACCTAAAATTGCATTAAGTGGCGTGCGTAATTCATGGCTCAGGCTAAATAATAAATCTGCCCGATGCGCATTTTCCTCCCGCTGCAACTCCAGCTCCCGCTCCATTTGCGAAAGTCTTTCCCGGCTGCGGCTGACGTCTTGTAAAACTCCCAACACCCGCACGGGCTGACCGCGACTATTTAATTGGGCCTTACCGCGGCAGCGAACCCAAACCACACTGCTATCCGAACGCCAGATGCGAAATTCCACATCGAGCGGTAACCCCTCGCGCACATGATCCCGCATGGACTGCTCAACCCGAGGGAAGTCCTCCGCTAAAATTCGAGCCTTCCACTGCTCCGCGGCTGAAATACCGATACTGCGTATCGGGCTCACTTCATAACCCAGAATCCCCCAGCAGGCATCATCAAGCACCATTTCATCTGCGCGTAGATCCCACTCCCATAAACCATCGCCAACTCCAGACAGTGTCTGTAAGGGGCGCTCGCCAGGCAGGTTAGATAGGTAGCGCTGGGCCAAGGTTTCAGTGAAGTCAGCGCAACTTCCAATCACAACAAACCCACTGTCATCCTCGAGGTTTATTGCGCGTCCTCGCAATCGCAGCCAGCGCAATTGACCAAGACTATCGTAGGCCCGAAAAGTAGTATCGAAGTGTCCACCTTTGTTGGTAAGACGACGCCGCACAGTGATAATTCGATCCCGCTCATCAGAGTGAACCGAACGCAATTCATCACCCGTCCACAGGGAAGTCAAAGAGAGTTCTGCAGTTTCTGCAAACAGGAGCCAAATTTCACCCTGAGCACGCTGAGCACCGGAATCCGGATGCCACTCCCACAACCCGCAGTCTGAATCTAAAAACAAATCTTGCAAGCAGGCGTTATGACGAGGCAGGCGCGATGCATCCAAAGAGGAAAGCTCATCGCTGGTTGCCAACTGGAACACTGCGCTGGACGGATTTGGGGTTAGTGACTCTGACACACAGGGCTCGACTATCGAAATTAGCTCATTAATTACCTGGCTCATGCATCCTTGCCATACATAAAAGAGAGCCTCTCTCCCGGGGCCGTTAAATTTGGGAACGCCTCGGGAGACCCTAAACTAAAGCATTATGAGCTTTGCGCAAAGTGCGGGCAAAAAAAAGGCCCCGCAATGCGGGGCCGTAATCAGCGATGATGAGAGAAAACGGGAAGTCACCCAGTGTTAATGGTTTGCCATAACCCTAAGAAACTCTCCCGAAATGCGGGTCCGTTGTCCCGCACAATCACTAATGCAACACTTATGCCAACTTTAAAAACGGTGTTTTTAACCGGCATCACCCTTCATCCATTGTGTCACAGCAAACTTACGAACCATTGCGAACCTAAAAATATGGTCACCGCACCAAAACGATGCATTCTCGGCAAAGACACTAGGGGAAAAATCGCTATCAGGTCTGAGAAAAATCGGGACCGCAGAATATGGCCGGTGAGATTTGTTTCTCCCGGGCATACATAAACCCGAGGACCACACTATGAACACAACCTCGATAGACTCTACTCTCAAAAGAAAACGCTTCTGGCCTCCCACGTTGCTATTTGCCATAACCGGTTTGCTGGCAATTATTGCTGTGCCCCTATATGGCTTTATTTTTGGTTATCACTGGTATCAGTGGCTCGCATTCGCCGTAATGGGTGCAATGTGCAGCCTTTCTATCACCGCCGGATATCATCGCCTTTGGTCCCACAAAAGTTATGAGGCTCACTGGGCCCTACGATTATTATTTGCACTATTCGGAGCCGCAGCACTACAAGATTCTATTTTGAAGTGGTGCGATCATCATCGCCACCACCATCAGTTTGTTGATGACAACAACCGCGACCCCTACTCAGCCAAACGCGGATTTTGGTTTTCCCATATCGAATGGATGATGCATGAATATCCAACCAGCCACCAAAACTTCGAGAATGTACAAGACCTAAAGCGGGATAAAATTGTGATGTGGCAACACAATAACTACATTCCAATCACCGCCACCATGAATCTTGGGATTCTCACCCTGCTGGGAATTTGTACCGGCGATATTATTGGTATGTTCTTACTTGCAGGAGCACTCCGAATTGCCTTCTGTCACCACACTACTTTTATGGTAAATTCGATCATCCATCGATTTGGTAGCCAGCCCTACCGGGATGATGTGACCGCTTGCGACAACAAAATTGTTAATTTTTTTGTTTTTGGTGAGGGTTACCACAACTACCACCACGCCTTTCAGCTCGATTATCGCAATGGCATTCACTGGTTTCATTACGATCCAACCAAGTGGGTCATTAAAGCTCTTAGTCTGATCGGTATTACCCGTAACCTAAAAGTAGCCTCTCCAGTGAAAATTCAAAAAGCCAAGCTAGACCTACAGTTTAAGAAGGCGCGTAAGAAGCTGGAAAGCGGATCTCTGCCCAAGGGAGTCGAAGAGGCCCTAAAAAGTGAAGCTCTACAGCTCACTCATACCCTGGAAAAATGGGAGCAATTGCAATTAAAAAGCTATAAGGCTAAAAATGGAGAAAAGCCCAACAAATGGGAGTTAACCCAAATACAAACCAAGACGAATGAACTTGAGTACAGTTTGAAAATGCAAGGAGAACGACTTCAAGCTCTGATGGAACACGTCCAGGAAGAAAAACCTAAGGAAGCTTTATAATCAGGCCCCCTAATGGAGCCCAAACCTACACTTCTGCGTATTTGCTCACAGCAAATTTGCGCATGGAAAATGCCACCCGTTCATCCACATTTTTCCTGAACATTTCTTCATCAAATTTTTCGATAAAGCCCAAGCGCTCGCGCAAGCCAACACCGTTGGCAATTTGGATTGCCAACCCTGGACGCGCATTGGCCTCCAGTAAGAGCGGGCCACGTTCACGATCCAGAACAATGTCACAGCCTAAATAACCCAGCCCAGTCATTTCGTAACAGCTTGCCGCCAAGCGGACCAGCTCGTACCAACCTGGTACCTGCAATGCATCGAAAGGCACTTCAGTGTCCGGGTGCTGGTCAATTCGCAACCCGCGCATTACCGCATGACAACTTTTGCCCGTGGCCAGGTCGATACCAACACCCACAGCGCCCTGGTGCAAATTGGCTTTACCATCTGAGGCGTGGGTTGAGCAGCGCAGCATGGCCATCACCGGATAACCGCGAAAAACAATAACCCGCACATCAGGCACACCCTCAACAGAGTAGCGATCGAAGACCGGGTCAAAGTCCACCAGCGCCTCCACCATCACCCTGTCGGGTTTGCCACCGAGGCTGTAGAGGCCGCTGTGAATATTGCTCACGTGCCGCAAGATATCCAGCGCATCAATTTCAGCACCGGATATCTTTTTATATTTGTCGCCATTGCGACCGGCAATAACGAGAATACCTTTACCACCGGAGCCCCGTGCCGGCTTGATTACAAACTGCCATAGAGGGTCAATCACCTCCATAACTCGCTTGCGGCTGGCAGGACTTTCAAATGCCTCGATCAACTCGGGCACAGGAATTCCCGCTTTTTTAGCCGCACGCTTAGTGTTTAGCTTGTCGTCGACGATGGGATATTTTTTGCGATCGTTATAGCGCGCAATATAGTCAATATTACGCGCGTTCATCCCCAACACCCCCATGCGGCGCAGGGTCAGCGGAGATACCACTCCGCCGCGAACTTTATTGAAGATATGCTTAACTGAAAACTGCAGCATAACGCCCCCTAGCGAACCAGCGGACGGAAACGCATCAACTCACTGAGTCGATATCCGGTGTAGTTGCCCACCACCAGAATAAAGGCCAGCAATACCAACAGTAACTCGGGGAAGTTGAACGTCCAATGCTCAATATAGCGGTTGGTCATTACCCACCAAGCCAGTATCGCCACTAATAAGCTACCCCCGGACTGCACCACCACTTCGTAGGGACCATCCTCCTCCCACACAATCGACATACGCTCGATAGTCCAGGCAAGGATAATCATCGGGAAGAATGTCACTGTGAGAGCCTGCTCAATGCCCAGCTTATAGCTGACCACACTGATTGCCCCCATTATTATCACCACCGTCACCACGACGGCGGCGATCCTCGACACCAATAGCAAATTGAGCCTACTGAGATAAAACCTCACCCAAAGACCGAGGATCAGGATCAAAGTAAAAATGGCTAAACCGGTAATCAGCTGGGTTTCGATAAAGGCAATTGCCAGAAGTACCGGCATAAAGGTACCGGAGGTGCGCAGGCCCACAAATACACGCAGCAGCACCACCACCAGGGCCCCCACAGGCACCAGCAGGATCAGCTTGAAAATACTCTGCTGCTCAATGGGCAAACTGTAGATCGAGAAATCCACCAGCGCATCTTTCTCATCCTTGGTGCTGCGCATAGAGACATCGCGAGCTGGGACATCATTGGCAATCACAGAGAAAGTCACTTGAGAGTTACGACCGCCCTCAAGATCCAAAAGACTCTTGCCACCGCGCTGCCAAATAAAGAAATTTTCCGGCACACCTGGCTGGCCACTGCTGGGTTCAAACACGATCCAACGCTTGCCATCATAGACCTCAAGCAGATCTTCTGGAGATAGTCGACGTCGATCATCCTCCAGGTAGAGGCCGCGAATACGGTGGGCGGGGATATCGGCTGTCGCCAGTACAAGCAAAGCGACATCTACAAAAGAGCGGTCGGCGTAATGGCGGAAGATCAGGTTGCGATCCTGATTTTCATCGTCATTCAGTTCGAATAGTAATTGGGTAGTTAGAGATTCCACATCGGAAGAGCGCTCACGGGCCTGTTCAACCAGGGAGTAAATCGCCAAGCGCACCGCTTCTTGCTCACGGGCCCCCAGGAAGGGTTTTTGTATCTCAGTGCTCAGATCCAGAGGCTGCGCCAGCGCAGCACCGGGACGCTGGTAGACATCCAGCTGATAGAAGAGAGATTGGGGGCCTCTTGCGGCCCGGCGAGACCAAATGGCCCGATAGGCATCATCTTCTCTCGCGATATAGAAACCAAAACCGGAGGAACTGAAGGTCTCCCCCAGTATTTCCATATTGCGCTGTTCGCGCGGGAGGGTCAGTGCGGCCTTTACCGGACCGCCATCGGCATCGAAACCCACTTTTGCTTCGATAGTCCACACGGTGCGGTACTCACCCGGCAACAGCGGAAAACCCAACTCAAGGTTTTTATAGGCGGTCAGGCCTGCTCCTACCAATGCGAGTAACGCCGCAATTACATAAACTTGGACACGCGGCGACATTCGCCATTCCCCGTAACTCTGAGGTCCCAATTAGGAACCCAATTGGATAACTGGCCTATTTAACCCCGTCTATTTGGGGTTGGCCCTGGACATTGCGCCGGCTCACATCGACAACAGCGGCATCTTTGAGGAAGTTGCGTCCCAGCAGCATCAATAAATCAGAGCCGCCCTCATCGGTCAGGTTAACTTCGACCTGGTGGGTTATACGCCCAACAGTCAGGTTAAGCTCCACTACTGGCCTGCGCTGATTATCAAAGCCCAGGCGCTCCACTCGAACATGGCGTTTTATCGGCAGCTCTACCGAGACCGGGTCCATTTTGCTCGACTGAACAATCTGGAACCTGATCCAGTCCCTGCCATCCCGCTCGAACGGAGTCAGCTTCCTGACCCGCAGTGTGGAAGTGGGTGAACCTGTATCGACAACGGATTCCAGGATCAGGCCGGGAGGCTCTATGGCCACTTCTTCTACCGATCCCAAAACCAACTTATCTTTGGCAACGGGCACTTCGACTACTTTTTCTACAGTTCGTTCGATTACCCGCTCAACAACCTTCACTTCCGGTTCCGCACAAATCACTTCCGCAGGCTCTGGGCACTGCATTGCAGAATCTGGTGATTCTACCGGTGGTGCAACTTCCGCTGGTTGAGCGGCCCTGTCCCGCCCCGGATACATCAGTGACTCACAACCGGCGAGCACCGAAAGCGTCAACATTAACCACAGAAGGGAAAATCTCTGCATACCGACCAATTACCTCAAGCCCCATTAGCAATGCCATTCGGACCGCTACAAACGCGCGGTGTTCGCTTATCTGACGGAGAAATTGCTCCCCGCCTCAGGCAAAAGGTCGATATTAGCTCATGAGCGCGGCCACTGCACAGCGATGTCCGCCGAGTCGCGGGACTCAACACTAACAATGTGACATGCCGCCCAGAGTGATTGGGAGCACCGGGCTCAGGGAGTCAGAAGCCGGTTAGCCCTGCTGCAGGCGCTGATCGATAGTTTCCAAAATAGCCAGCAGTGCCGCAGCATCATCCCGCCCCTTGAAGAACTCTTCGGCAACCGGAGCAATACCACACTGGCCCGGTAGGGGCATCTCCCCTTCAATCAGGACCTGCATACGCGGCAAAAAAATAAATTGAAGCCACTGGGGCAAGGTCAAAGTATCCACACAAAATGGCTCGGTGCTGGCCAGGGCTTCTGCAGGCGGCGCATTATCCTGCCAAACCTGCAGGCTGCGCAGTTCAGATTCAAGGAACAGGAGCTGATCAGCGATTTCAGAATAAATAGGTTGCATAACTCATAGAACCTTCACATTTACAGCCGTGATAATACGCAATAGCCACCTGCCCAATCTGAGTAACAGCGCAAATACGACTAAAGATTTTCTAAATTTTTCGATTAAAGGGCGGCAGTGAATTGAGTATTGCCTGACCATAGCGACGGGTAACCACCCGGCGATCCAGCAAAGTGACTGTGCCGCTGTCCCCTTCTGCCCGCAGTAAGCGCCCGCAGGCCTGCACCAATTTTAGGGCTGCATCCGGCACTGTGATTTGCATAAACGGATTGCCGCCCTTAGCTTCAATCCACTCCGCCAGCGCCGCCTCAATGGGATCATCGGGCACCGCGAAAGGCAGTTTCGCAATAACCACGTGGCGGCAGTAGTCACCAGGCAAGTCCAATCCCTCGGCAAAACTTGCAAGCCCGAACAGGATACTGCTGCCACCGCCATCGATAATCTCACGGTGGCTATCCAGCAACTGCTGGCGGGATTGCTGCCCCTGCATCAGAATTCGGTTGCGCCAGGTACCAGGGAGCGCCTCGTAAACCGTCTCCATCTGGCGCCGGGAGGAAAACAGCACCAGAGCGCCACCCTCCCCTTTCAACAGGTCTGGCAACGCATCGATAATGGCGTCTGTGTGTTGCTCTGCATTGCCCGCATCTACAGCTTCCGGGGGCACTTGCAGTGTTGCACGGGAAAAATCGAAAGGACTCGGCACCACCTGATAGCTGGCATTGTCTGGAGTACCGGCACGCATTTGCAAACGATCAAATTTCCCCAAAGCTGTGAGTGTGGCCGAAGTCAGTACCGCGCCGTAACAGCGGCGCCACAAGCTGTACTCCAGGGTTTTGCCTGCGAGTATCGGTGAGCTGCAAACCTCAAAATCTGTGGAGCCGCCCCAGTCCACCAGGGTGACCCAGCGCGCCTGGGGCAATGCGCCATCAGCATCGGCACGGGCGTAATTCGCCCACAACAGAAGATTGGCCTCAGCGCGCCCATGCCAACTGCCCAACTGGGGGTACCAGCGCTCCAGATCTGCCAGGGGTACCGGCGAGTGGCCGTCCTCCATCATGCGTTGGGCGGCCTGCAACATCTTGCTGAGCAGGCTTTCCAACTCATCAAAGTCTTCCCGCAGCTTTTCCGCCAGCTGCGACATGGAATCGGGGATTACCCCACCTTCAAAGCGATGGCGGATGGTATTGCCCCGCTCATCTTCAAATTCACACAGCTCTTCAATCAGCGGCCACATCTGCTCCAACCCCTGCTTGGCAGAGGTGAGAACCGCCGGCAGCTGCTCGCCGCAGCGGTCGATCTGGGCGCCGTCACCAATCTCACCCAGCATCTGCCCCAGGGCCTTATTGGTTTGATCCAACCAACCGGTGGAAGCCCCTACGCGACTGTGGTGAGAGAAATGATTGAGAGCCTTTTCCGGTAGATGGTGGGCTTCATCAAGTACATAGATAGTCTCTTCCGGGGGCGGAAGAATCGCGCCACCACCCAGGGCCAGGTCCGCCAGCAACAGGTCGTGGTTAGCAACGATCACCTGGGTCTTGCCCAAGCTCTCTCGCGCTCGGAAGAAGCTGCAATTGGTGACATGGGGGCAGCGGCGGCCACTGCATTGGCGATGGTCAGTGGTAACCCGACTCCAATCATCCGTCTCGATCGTATCCGGCCAGTTATCCCGATCGCCATCCCAGGTACCCGATGTCAGGCTATCCGTCATCTTCTGGTAGAGAGCGACACTCTCCGCTTCCACCTGCGGGAGTTCATCTTCATAGAGACCAAGGGAAAGGCCGGTGCCGGAGGCAGAAAAGCTGGACAAGAGTTGATCCAACTTGGATAGGCAGAGATAGCGGCCACGGCCCTTCGCCAGGGCAAACTCAAATTTGAGCCCACTGTGACGAGCAACTTCTGGCAGGTCTTTGTGGATAATCTGTTCCTGCAGGGCCACAGTGGCGGTGGATATCACCAGGGTCTTGTCCTGGGCCTGGGCCAGGGGAATAGAGGCGAGAAGGTAAGCAACGGTTTTACCGGTACCCGTACCCGCTTCAACTACACAGATATGCTCGCCATCAGTCTTGTCGCTATCGCGCTCACCACTGGCATTCTGGGTGATGGAACCCAGTGAGCGGGCAATGGCGGCTACCATCAGCTTCTGCCCATAGCGGGCTTTCAGCCCTCGACCGGACAGGAATTGGCTATAGGCGCCCTGAATGGCGCTTTTGTGTTTTTCGTTGAGCACGGGGGTGAGGTCTATTCGCTAAGTGGCTGGCGCAGGGGGCGCTATTATCCACTAAGCGCCCTCTCCCCACCAGCTTCTGAACTCAGCGGGCCTTACTCATAGGCGAGGCGAGATACCACGGGATTGGCGTAGGCCTGAATAGCCTTGTCGCGCCAGCGCTCATCGACCCGAGCCATGCGCGCTTCAAACTTCTCCCGCTCTTCTTTATGTGCAGCGGGGTCCCAGGCTTTAGCCGGATATCCCACCGGTAATTGCGGAACCTCACCGTAAACCATCTCGTAGGCAATCATATTGGATGGATGCAATGTGTAGTTGCCGATAACTTGGCGATCTATTTCTTCAGCCAGGCTGTTTACATCGTTAAAATCACCTTCAATCGGCGTGCCGAAGGCGGCATGTACACGGCCTTTGTGACCGACAATGCCCTTACCAATCGAGGCCAAGTCCTCGTTTTTACCCTTCTTGTACTCGTCCTTGTGCTCGGTAACGTAAATTTCCTTGGCCTTCTGTGCATCACAGGGGTCCCATTCGTAGGAAATAGACACCGGAACAATATGCAACTTGCGCCAAAAATCGGCAAAGGGCGTTTCCCGGTCCTTAGTCATGGCGAACATGGCGCAGAGTGCTGGATTGGTGCGATCCAGGCCATCTTTGGCGCGCCCGGAACGCTGTGCGATCCACACATGCTCGTTATCGTTGACGATGGAGTGATAGATGTAATTGGACAACTGGGTTGCTGCCTGCAGCTTTTCCCGACGACTGCCAGAGCTGCGCACCACGGTGAAGCACTTGTTCAACTTCATCAGGTCGCTGGCAAACTGCTTGCTGAGCAGGTTGTCTCCAATCGCAATGCGGGAGGTCTCATGCCCTTCGCGGAACATCGCCTGAATCATCAGCGCCGGGTCCATAGCGATGTCACGGTGATTGCTGACAAACAGGCAGGCGCGATCCCTGGGCAGGGTGTCCAGTCCAGAAATGCTCAGGCCGGAGGTGGTGCGCTTGATCACCTTCTCCATATATTTGCCGACAATCTCTTGAAGATCCCGCACATTGCGAACATTGCGCAGTTCAAAGCGCAGAAACTGACGTACCAACCAGGCGACGGCGCCCTCCAGCTGAGCCAGTTTGGGGACAAGGAAATGCGCAGCTGCGTGGGACATTTCCGGGTCGGCAATTAGCCTTTTGATAACCTCGCGCACTTCATCATCGCGATAGGGGCGCATATCCTCGAATTGAGAGGGGTCTAACTCACTTGCTCTCATGAAATACTACCTGTCGGGCCTGCCTCAGACGGCCCGCACTTATTTATTTTGCGGCTGGATCAGCCGGGACTACTGGGCGCAGAACATACCGGAAGCGTCGACGAACTGCCAGCACTGGACCCGACCAGATAGTTGACCCCAGTGATAAATCCGGTTTCGACGACCAAGTCAACGCCAAAATACAGCGATGGTGCGATGATACAAAGTGGACTTCACCGCCCCAAGCTATGAGAATAAGGCTATTAACCGCCGCCGACGGCAAAACAACGATAACGAATACGGCGCTAGCCACGCAGTCAAGCAGGAGTTCACCTTGTCTCAATCCAACCCCAGCTCAGAGCCGCGCGCTCCCAGCTTAACGGACGCCCTGATCCCTCTCGGGATTCTCGTCGCCCTGTTGTCACTATCCGTATATTTCTACGGTGCAGACTCCTCCTACGGTCCCAATCAAATAGCGCTACTGCTCTGTGCCTGCGTTGTGGCCCTAATGGGGATGAAGAACGGACACAGCTGGAACGACATGGAAGGTGGGATGCTCCATGGCATTGGCCTGGTATTTGGCGCTATTCTGATCCTGCTGTCTGTAGGTGCACTTATCGGTAGCTGGATCCTGGCCGGCACAGTGCCTTCAATGATCTATTACGGCGTGCAGATTCTATCGCCACAGTGGTTCTACGCCGCCAGCTGTATTATTTGTGCCGTAGTAGGACTGAGTATTGGCTCCAGCTGGACCACAGCGGGCACCTTAGGTGTGGCACTGATGGGAATTGCCGGCGCTCTGGGCCTATCCCTTGAGGTCACTGCCGGAGCCGTAATCTCTGGCGCCTACTTCGGCGATAAGATGTCTCCGCTATCTGACACTACCAACGTGGCCGCAGCGGTAACATCCAATGATCTGTTCCAGCATATTCGCCATATGATGTCCACAGCGATCCCGGCCTTCGCGATCGCCCTGGCGGTTTTCGCTTTCCTGGGTTTTACCTCTGAAGCCAGTTCTGCCTCCGCAACTGATATCGAATCATTGCTCACCGCGCTTAGCAGTGAGTTCAAAATTTCCCTGGTTAGCCTGCTGCCTTTGATCTTGTTGCTAGCAATGGCTTGGCGCAAAGTCCCCGCTTTCCCAACATTGATCATCGGCTCCCTGGTTGGCTGTGCCATCGCACTGATTTTCGAACCGGAAGCCGCCCGTCGACTCGGTGGTGGTGAAGGTGCTTTAGCCCCCCTGAAGGGCGCTTGGTACAGTCTGTTCGACGGCTATAAGTCCACTTCCACCAACGAGAACGTGGCTGCATTGCTGTCCAAAGGTGGTATGAGCAGCATGCTCAACACCGTATGGCTGATCACCTCCGCCATGGCCTTCGGCGGCGCTATGGAGCGGGCCGGATTCCTACAGGTCATCGTCCAGGGAGTTTTGTCACTGGTTAAAACAGTGGGCGGCCTGGTAACTGCCACCGTCTTCACCTGCTTTGGAATGAACCTGGCCGCAGGCGATCAGTACATGGCGATTATTATTCCGGGCCGTATGTTCCGCGAAGCCTTCAAGGAAAAGGGCCTACACGGGCTTAACTTGTCTCGCACCCTCGAGGATTCCGGCACCATCACCTCTGTGCTGATTCCCTGGAATACTTGTGGTGCCTTTATGGCGGCAACGCTGGGTATTGCTACCTGGGAGTATTTACCTTTTGCCCTATTCAATATTATCTGCCCTCTGTTGGCGATCGCCTATGGCTGGCTGCACTTTAAACAGAAGCCCATTTCTGTAGCGGCTACGGCATCTTAAGGAAATAGACAAAACCCCTATGAGTGAAAGCGGTACCCTAAGCGCCCTGATCGAGCAGGCTGACTTCAAATTGCGCTGGTTCGATCTGGGCCGGCGCTTGCAGTCGGTTTCGAAATCCACTGCGGCATCCTTCGAAGCAGGTCTGGCTCCCTGGCCACACCCATACTTGCGCCAGGCCTGGACGGGCCTGCTGCTGCAACCAGCCGAAGGCGGTGAACCCATCGTCTGGTTCCTGCGCTTTCCGCTGGACGAGCAGGGCAAGCTGCAACTTCAAGCCCGAGATGGATTACTTCGCGCTCTGGCACAGGAACTCAAGCAGGGACCCGCTTCTGAATCTGCTGCGCAGCTGGACCAGCTGCTGCAGCAAAGTGGCTTGCTGTTTACCCCATCAACTGAGCGGCAGGCAGCATTTCACTCCCAAACAGCGCTTCTGCTGGGCCGCCAGCCCAGCGAACATTACGAGCCTGTCCTCCGCTATTTTGGCGACCCGGAAAATCACCGCTGGGACAACCTTGCGCTGCAAGGGATTGCCGACTTGGCCGTGCGCTGGGAAAAAGAAAGCACTTTGCTAATGCGCCAGATTGGAAAAGTCGCGGCTCCGGTTTTTATTAACATTTGCCATTGCCTGGAAAACCAGCCGGTCGACCACCGTCTTGCAGCAGCCATTATTGAGCGAGCAGAGCAAGAACTGACCGCAAACACGCCGGATATCTCGGTGGCCGCTGCTGCTATCAGGGGTATCTCTCACTCACCAGCCACAGGATTGCGACAGGCATTTATACAGTCACTTTTGGCTGAAGATGCCAGCAACCGGAATAAAGAAGTCCTGGCCGCAATAGGCAGTCGCTGCGTCCAAGATTTGGAAGGACAAGAATTGGCCGCACAGTGGGTTGGCAAGCTGGCTGATGCCGCTGACGAGCAGACTTTTAACTTACTGCTTTCCGATTTAATGTTCATTCCGAAAGTGCGAATCGCCCTATTGAGTGCTCTCCGTGACCCGGCAAGAAAAGAAAGTCTCGCAGTAGCTTTTGGCAATTTTTTGCACGGACCCAAACCGACACACTGAAGGCCTAAAGATAACGCCTCAGCTGGTGCTCCCTCACCCATTAAAGCTACTTTCACGAGTGAGAATTTTTAACAGAAAAAACTCTTACTCGTGAAACCATTTTCTTTGCATCGCAAAAAAACTCCCCAATCCATCAAGCGGCATTGTCAGCCACAATAGTAATTCTTAGAGTCTGCCTCAAAACTGGCGCGATCAGTTTCAGCGCGTAGATTAAACAACCGAAATTCACCATAAAAAACGGTCAGCACAAACCACATTTTTTTAAAAACCCCTTATTTAAGTAGTTTTTTAAAATAAATTGGCGCACCTCTTTTCATAACTTGATCATTGACAGACATTTAAACCCAACGCCTATTACACTCAAATAGGCGGTACCTTTGTAGAACAGATTTTACAAAGCTGACCAACAGGTGACGTTTTATTGGCTATGCTAATGGCTAACATCAACGGAAAGGAGTTAGGGGATGAATTTCACTCCAGCCAAGTACTTAATTGGAATTATCAGTGCACTGGTTCTTGCAGGTTGCTGTAGCCCTCCGGCACCTCCAGCTTACTGCCCACCCGGCGCTGAACAAATTCCTCTATCCATGGCTTGTCCTGCAGATGCCGACTGCTGGATGGCTTCCGACAGAGTGCGCTGCATGAAGGTGGTCAAGTAAAATCTTTTTCTTGCCCGACAGCGTGGTGATTCATACTAAATGAAGTTTTGACCAAATCACCGCTGACAGACACCCGATTTACAAAGCCTTATTTAGTATGGATCACCACAAAATGCCGCTCTAACGAGCGGCATTTGTCTTTCCCCACACAGTTCCTTATCTCGAAACATTCCCTGTAATAGACTGTGATGCCCGCGGCGCTGGCCCGGCAAAGAAAATGCCGTTAGCATTGCCGCCCAGAAATAATAAATAAAATTTGATTTGTGTACGTTTTAGCCAAGTGGCAATAAAAAGGCTCAGAAGAGAACAAACCGAATACCATGACTAGTGAAACCCTGGCTTTAAGCCGTGTAGCGGCAATCTCACGGTTGAAGTCCCATTTTGACCAACATAAGTGGTCGCTGAGAGAGCTGTTTGCAACGGATCCCCAAAGGACAGAGAAGTTCAGCTCAGACGCAGCCGGAATCTATCTGGATTACAGTAAAAACCACTTGCGTGAAGACACCCTTAAGTTGCTGTTGGAATATGCCGAAGAGCAGGGTCTGAACAACCAAATTACTGCGCTAGTGAACGGGGCCATTGTCAACAATACCGAACACCGCCCTGCCCTGCACACCGCGCTGCGCTTTCAGGGGCAACCGAAAACTGAACAAGAACGCGCGGTAAAAGATTGCCGCGAGCAAATGAAACAGTTTGCCGAGTCGGTGCACAGCCATAGCTGGCGCAGCTTCTCAGGTAAACCGATCCGCCATATCGTAAATATTGGTATCGGCGGTTCCGACCTGGGTCCGCGCATGGCGGTAGAGGCCCTCAGCCCTTGGCACAAAGACTCTATCGATGTGCACTTTGTATCAAATATCGATGGCGCAGACCTTAGCGACACCCTGGCTGGTATTGATGCGGAAGAAACCCTTTTTGTGATTGCTTCCAAGTCCTTTTCCACCTTGGAAACCCGTGAAAATGCGCTGTCCGCACGCCGTTGGATGTTATCTGCCGGTTGCGATGAGTCGCAGTTGGCCAAACACTTTGTTGCGGTGAGCAGTAATATTACTGCTGCTCAGGATTTCGGAATTGCTCCTGAGAATATTTTCCCAATGTGGGATTGGGTGGGTGGTCGCTACTCACTCTGGTCTGCTATCGGCCTGCCCATTGTTCTTGCTTGCGGCTATGAAGTTTTTGAACAGCTTCTGCAAGGCGCCAATGCAATGGACCAGCACTTCGCCACTGCTCCACTGGAGTCCAATCTACCCGTACTGATGGCGTTGACCCAGTTCTGGTATCGCCAGTGCTGGCATACGACCAGCCATGTCGTGCTGCCCTACGCGCAGCGCCTGGCCCGATTCCCTGCCTGGTTACAGCAGCTGGATATGGAGAGCCTGGGTAAAAGTGTCGACAAGGACGGGCAGGCGCTGGGCTACCCCAGTGGCAGCGTTATCTGGGGCAGTGAGGGTACGAATGGCCAACACTCTTTCCACCAATTATTGCACCAGGGAACCGATCTTATTCCAGCAGACTTTATCGCAGTCAAGGAACCGACGTCTGAACTCCTCGAACAGCACCGCTGGCTGCAGGCCTGTTGTATTAGCCAGAGCCAGGCGCTACTGCGAGGTAAAAGCCTGCATGAGGCCCGCCAGGAGCTGGAAGAAGCTGGTCACACTCATCGTGAGGCCCACGCCCTAGCCCCACATAAAGCAATCCCTGGTAATCGCTCCAGCAACACCCTGATCCTGGAAAAGTTAGATCCTTTCCACCTGGGCTCGCTCCTGGCACTGTACGAGCACAAAGTCTACGTTGGCGGCTGCCTGCTGGGGATCAACCCCTTTGATCAGTGGGGCGTCGAACTTGGTAAGCAGTTGAGTTCAAAAATCCATAAGGCTGCCAAGGGTGAAATTCCTCAGGATGACTGGGATAGTTCAACCCGCAGCCTGATGAAAAAGCTGCTCTAAACTCTACAAAAAAGGCCGCACTAATTAGTGCGGCCTTTTTTGATCTTTGTTAAGGACATCGTTAACTGGATGCAGAGCCCCGCTTCAGCATTGGCTCAATTAGATCCAGTGGCAACGGAAATACAATTGTAGAGCTGTTATTTGCGCCGGCAATATCAATCATGGTTTGCATATAGCGCAAAGTAATCGCGTTGGCATTTTTCGATAATTGATTCGCTGCCTCAGTCAGCTTTAAAGCCGCCTGCGCCTCCCCCTCTGCGTGTATAACTTTAGCCCGCCGCGCGCGCTCCGCCTCTGCCTGCTGTGCGATAGCCCGCACCATACTTTCATCAAGATCGATATGCTTAATCTCTACATTAGTAACTTTTACACCCCAGGCATCTGTTTGCTCATCGAGTATTTTTTGGATATCTACATTTAGCTTATCTCGCTCACATAACATCTCATCCAGCTCGTGCTTACCCAGTACCGAACGCAATGTAGTTTGCGCTAACTGGCTTACAGCCTCGTGATAGAATTCCACATTAATAATTGCAGACTGTGGATTAATTACCCGGTAATAAACCACTGCGTTGACTTTAACTGAGACATTATCCCTGCTGATAACATCCTGGGTGGGTACGTCCATCACCACAGTGCGCAGATCCACACGCTCCATAGTTTGAACAATGGGAATGATTATAATCAGTCCTGGCCCTTTCACTGTTTGAAAACGCCCCAGGAAAAATACCACCGCGCGCTCATACTCCCGCAAAATACGAATGGCATACATCAGTAGCAGTATGAGTGCGACTACCAGTATCCCAAAAAAATAACTGAGCATCATTGGACTCTCCTTAATCCCACCTTAACTGTTGAGCGCTGTCATTAGCTCAATTAATTACCCTACCTACTCCACCTCTACCCGTAAAACCATACCATGTTGGGCCACTACTCTAACTTTCTGCCCCACCTTCAGAGGCTGGTTACAGGTCGCCTGCCAAATCTCTCCATCGAGATGCACCAAGATCTCTGCGTCTTTAACTTCGCTTACCACTGCAGAGCGTCCCACAAAAGCCTGGTCTGCCGGGACTTTCGGCTGGCGTAAACTACGTCCAACAGCGGTCAGTAGCATCAATAAAAAGACACCACTTACACCGGCAATAGCCCCAATCAGCTGTTTGGAAACCTGCATTCCCGGCACATCACTATCAATAAGCATTACAGAGCCAATCACCAATGCAATAATTCCGCCGATCCCCAAGGCGCCGAAACTCGGCATAAAAACCTCTGCCACAATCAGCAATGCGCCAACAATAATTAATGCAAGACCAGCGTAATTAATCGGTAAAACTTGCAAGGCATAAAATGCCAGCAACAGGCAGATAACACCAACAATCCCTGGAACGAAAGCACCGGGGCTATAGCCCTCAAAAATAAGCCCGTAAATACCCACTAATAACAAAATATAGGCCACTTGAGGATTGGTAATCAGTGCCAGCAATTCATTACGCCAATCCGGCTCGTAACTTTCACTTTGCAGCTCGGCAATATTCTCCGGGATCGTATAATCGCCGGTATCGAGTAATACTTTTCGACCGGCAACCTGGCGCAATAAATCATCATCATTATCCGCAACAATATCGATAACATTCATTTTTAATGCTTCTGGAGCCGTCAGGGTCGCTGCTTCGCGTACAGCTTTTTCCGCCCAGTCTGCATTGCGCCCATGGCGCTGTGCCAACCCTCGGATAAACGCGACAGAGTCATTAACGACTTTGCGCTCCATGGCTGTTCCAGCAAGCGGTTTTTCTTTTTCTCCATCCTCACTGTCTTCCGCCTTTTCTTTTTTCTCTTCCTCCTGCTTTCCCCCCGGCATAGGTGTGCCCTGAGGTCCGCCAATCTGCACTGGCGTAGCCGCTCCCAAGGTGGTAGCAGGAGCCATAGCGGCGATCTGGCTGGCATAGAGAATATAAGTTCCCGCACTGGCGGCGCGCGCACCAGAGGGGTAAACGTAGGTGGCAATAGGGATTGGAGACGCAAGGATATGCTGGATAATATCCCGTGAGGCAGCATCTAACCCCCCAGGAGTATCCAGGTGCAGAATCACCAACTCGGCGCCCTGGTCCACAGCCTCCTGCGTGGCCCGCTTGAAATAATCAGTCGTCGCGGGACCTATGGCGCCATCAATTTTGAGTATGGCTACATGGGGAAAGGGCTCTTCCTGGGCGGCACTTCTACACACAAAAAAGCTGAGCAGCAGCGCCAGGAAAACCAAGCTGCGAAAGAACAAAACGGGCGAATTCTGCTTCGACATGCATCCATCCCTGATGCGACATCTGGCTCAACGCCAATATTTGGATATTGAGTGCCACAGCGAAAAAGCAAAATCACTTTAGCATTCACGACACCCTAGACCGGAAACAAAAAACCCCGGCTAATTCCATCAGATTAACAGAATTAGCCGGGGCCTTGTTTATTTCCACCGGGATTTACGCCCAGTTGAGTAGTTTTATACCCGATTGCGTCGGCTATACCAGTTCACATCGCGGGAATATTTATCTACCTGATTCTCAACACCCAGCAACATGGCAAACAGAGCCATACGCACCAGCAAGCCATTATCGGTCTGGCGGAAAATTGCCAGACTCGGATGTTCATTCAGGTCGGTATCCAGTTCGTTCGCCTCTGCGCGTGAATCCCGTGGCAGGGGGTGCATAATTACCGTGTTAGGCTCTGCGTGGCGGGTAAAAATAGCCTTATTCAGGCGGAAGCGCCCACGGTAGCGGTTGGCCTCTTCCTGAGAGGCAAAACGCTCTTCCTGGATACGGGTGGAGTAAACAATATCCACATGGGAGATAGAGGATTCCAGCTGATCGGTAACCGTCACCTCGTGCCCCGCCCCGCGCAGCATCTCCACAATCATTTCCGGCATCGCCAGTTCCGGTGGAGAAACCAGGGTAATCTGCACCTTGCCAAACAAACACAGCAGTTTGCACAGGGAGTGCACCGTGCGGCCGTGCTTGAGGTCGCCGATCATGGCGATACGAAAATCATCCAGGGTGCGGCCGTGCGCAGCCAGTTCCTTGCGAATGGTGTAGAGGTCCAACAGTGCCTGGGTGGGGTGTTCATTGGCGCCGTCGCCGCCGTTGACCACCGGCACACGACTCGCTTCAGCAAACTCAGCCACCGACCCTTCTTTTGGGTGGCGCATACAAATCACGTCGCTATAGCCCGATAGCACTCGGGCGGTGTCGTAAAGGGATTCGCCCTTTGCCATAGCGCTGGCAGTAATTCCTACCGTTTCACGTACAGTACCGCCCAACAGATTAAAGGCGGCTCCAAAACTCAGGCGAGTACGAGTGCTCGGCTCCATAAACATATTGCCGAGAATCGCCCCTTCCAATACTCGCGTTACCTTTTCACGCTGTGCATAGGGGGTCATGGCGTCAGCTACATCAAATACACGCTCTATGTCGGCGCGCTCAAATTGGCTGACCGACAGTATATTGGCTCCGATAAAGTCCATGGTTACTCCAGTGGTTGCGCCTTGTGGGCGCCGGGTATTCGCGAGCGGCATTCTACTCGGGCACCAGGAAAGAGCCCAGAGGAAGAACGGCCGCTGACGTGATTCGACACATTAGGCGAGTAAGCTATCGCCCCAGTTCTCCAGCTCTGTAATCAGGGAAATGCGCTCCGGGTGCTGCACCCGCAGCTCAGACAGCTGGCGGAAGTAATCTTCCAGGGTGACTGAGGCCCCGGCAGTAGCGTCAGTTAAGCGCTGGAAACACCAGATCTGCCAGCGCTGGTGCTCTTCCTCAGACAGGGTCTCGGGGAAATTGCGCGCCCGCATACGGAATAGCAGCTCGGGTAAGCGCTTATCGGTGAAAGGCACTTCACCCGCCAAAGCTTCCGGACCTCGGGCCGCCAGTCCACGGTGCAGTTCACGGCAGATATCGCGGTCAGAGTCGCAGAGGAACCCACCGTAAAGGTCCGCTTCCACATCTCTCTCAGGGAATTCCCTATCCAGGAATACGTTGTGCAGCTTTTCCGTCAAATCGATATCTTTGAGCTTCTGCCAGTTCGCCTCACAGGTTGTGCGATCGATACCCAGCTCTGCGGCGCGCTTGTCATCCAGCATATTTGCAGGCGCCAATACCGGGCACTTGTTCAAATGCACCAGTTTCAGCCCTACCGGCAACTCGCCCTCACCCAGCTTGTCGCGAGAGGTGTACAGGCGCTCTCGCAGAGTGTCTGCATCCAGGCTGAGTAATGGCTCGGGGTCCATTGCCAGGTTGGCAACAATAACCGCATTGCGGTTAACCGGGTGACTGGCCAAGGGCATCACATAGGTCAAGTGACCATGATTAGCAGAGACCTTGCCGGAAATATGCAATAGCGGACGGCGCTCGCGCATATCGATCATCTTGGCGGCCTCCTGCTTGCGACGCAGGCGGAACACATAATCGTACAGCTTTGGTTGCTGTTTGCGGATCAGCCTCGCCATATCAATGGTGGCGTGCACATCCGACAGCGCATCGTGGGCGCCCTCGTGGGAGATCCCATTGGCAGCGGTCAATTCTTCCAGGCGGAAGGACGGCGCACCGTCCTCACGGGTGGGCCACTGGATTCCCTCTGGGCGCAGGGCGTAGGTGAGGCGCACCATGTCAATAATGTCCCAACGGCTGTTGCCGGAGCGCCATTCCCGCTCATAGGGATCGAGCAGATTGCGATAAAGGGTGTAGCGAGTTACCTCGTCATCAAAACGCAAACTGTTGTAGCCCACCCCACAGGTGCCCGGCGCACCCAGTTCGGCGAGGATGCGCTGGATAAACTCTATTTCCGGCACTCCATTGGCCAGGGCTTTCTGCGGGCTAATGCCAGTCACCAGGCTCGCCATCGGCTGTGGCAGGCAATCCACTGAAGGGCGACAGTAAATCATCAATGGCTCGCCGACGATATTCAGTTCTTCGTCGGTCCTGATACCGGCAAACTGCGCCGGCTTGTCGGCACCCGGGTCTGTACCCCAGGTTTCATAATCGTGCCAATAAAGTGTGGTAGAACTCACGGTACCTCCATAATTTGGCGGCATCATACCACCGAGAACCTCCTCGTCTGGACACCCAAGTCGAGATTTCGAGCACTCCGGACCAACTCCTTTGCCAACGCTGGTTGCAAAGCCGCCACCGCCCATTAAAATTCGGCGTTTCCACGAATTTAAGACAGCACTTCACTCTATGAATATTCGCCAGCTCCTCACCGACAAATTCCAGGCCGCCATGCTCGCCGCCGGTATCCCCGAAGAATGCGGCCCGATTGTGGCACCTGCGAAGAAAGCCGGATTTGGCGACTACCAGGCCAATGGCGCTATGGGCGCTGCCAAGCGTATGGGCACCAACCCGCGTGAGCTGGCTGGCAAGATCCTTGAGCAGCTGGATAAGGGCGATATGATCGAAAAGGTCGAGATCGCAGGCCCCGGTTTCTTGAATATTCACTTGAGCGAACAGTGGCTGAGCCAGCAGCTATTGGCCGCCCAAGGCGACAAGCGCCTGAATATCGCCTCGGTTGAAGAGCCCAAGACCGTAGTCATCGACTATTCCCATCCCAACCTGGCCAAAGAAATGCACGTAGGCCACCTGCGCACCACCATTATCGGTGATGCCCTGGCACGCCTGTTGGAGTTCCAAGGTCACAAGGTAGTTCGCCAAAATCATATGGGCGACTGGGGCACCCAGTTCGGTATGTTGCTGGCACACCTTTCCGACAAGTTGGCAGACAGTGATGCAGAAGTGGCACTGGCCGACCTGGAAGTCTTCTACCGCGAAGCCAAGGTTCGCTTTGATGATGAAGAAGGCTTTGCCGATCGCGCCCGTGAATACGTTGTAAAACTGCAAGGCGGAGATGAGCAGTGCCTGAAACTGTGGAAGCAGTTTATTGATATCTCTATCAGCCACTGCGAAGAAATCTACTCCAAGCTAAATGTCACCCTTAAACAGGAAGACGTTTACGCTGAAAGCCAGTACAACGATGATCTGCCGGTGCTGGTAAAAGAGCTGTTGGATAATGGAATCGCTGTTGAAGACCAGGGCGCGATCGTTGTTTTCCTGGAAGAGATGGCCGATAAGGAAGGCAACCCCAGCCCGATGATTATCCAGAAGAAAGGCGGCGGCTACCTGTATGCCACCACCGACCTGGCCGCTATCCGCTACCGTGCCAACCAACTCAGTGCCGACCGTATCCTATATGTTGTTGATGCTCGCCAATCCCTGCACCTACAGCAGGCCTTTGTCGCCTCACGCAAAGCGAGCTTCCTGCCGGAGTCGGTTTCTCTAGAGCATTGCGCTTTTGGCACTATGATGGGCGACGACGGTAAGCCATTTAAAACCCGCACCGGCGGCACCGTAAAACTGGCAGCCCTCCTGGATGAAGCAGTAGAGCGTGCAGAGAAACTGGTGGCTGAGAAAAACCCGGAGCTGGATGCAAAAACCTGTGCAGAAATCGCGCGCAAGGTGGGCATCGGCGCGGTGAAATATGCGGACCTAAGCAAGACCCGCACTAACGATTACATCTTCAGCTGGGAATCCATGCTGAGCTTTGAGGGCAATACCGCCCCCTACCTACAGTATGCTTACACCCGCGTACGCAGTATTTTCCGCAAAGCCGGTATTGAGCCGAGCGAGCTCAAGGGCGATATCCAACTGGAAAACCCACAGGAACGCGCCCTGGCAATTAAACTAAGCCAATTTGGCGAAGTACTGGACCAGGTAGCCAAGGATACCTTCCCGCACGTACTCTGCACCTACTTGTACGAACTGGCCAGCGCCTATATGAGCTTCTACGAAGCCTGCCCAGTATTGAAAGAAGGCGTAAGTGAACAGCAGAAGCACAGCCGCCTGCAATTATGTAATCTAGTGGCCAGCACTATCGCTACTGGCCTCGACCTGCTTGGCATTGAAGTGATGGAGCAGATGTAAATTGCTCCAGCCCGGTATCACCTTCTGTAACTCTTCAGATAGGCAAACCGGGCAGCACCCGGGTAGGCGGCCTTCAGTTGTGGCCTACCCAACCATCCTGCACCATCTTTTATCCCACTCAGGCCACACGTTTCCCGCCAGCCTGACAAAAGGAAATCACCCGTGAAAATACTGATTACCGGCGCCTCCGGCCTATTGGGGCGCAGTGTATTTAAACAGCTTTCCAGCAATCCGATTTTTTCTGTTACCGGTACCGCCTTTTCCCGCGCGGGAGATAATTTAATTCGCCTGGATTTGTCCGATAGCGAAGCAGTGAAGACCTGCCTGCAACAGGTTAATCCCGATATTGTCATTCACTGCGCCGCCGAGCGCTGGCCTGATCGCTGCGCCGACAGCCCCGACACCGCCTGGCAGCTCAATGTCAGCAGCACAGAATTCCTGGCGAAATACTGTAACGAAAATGATACACAATTAGTGTATATCAGCACCGACTATGTTTTTGATGGCAGCACCCCGCCCTACAAAGCTGATGACAATCCCAACCCGGTTAACTTCTATGGCCGCAGTAAATTGGCAGGGGAAGAGGCGGTACTGAATAACGGAAGTCACTGGGTATTGAGGTTGCCCTGGTTATTCGGGCCCGTTGCCTATCTGGAGGAATCCGGCATCACCGCCCTACTGGATACTTTGCGCAAGCAAAAGCCAGTCACGTTGGATCACTGGGCTATTCGTTTTCCCACCAGTGTTGAGGAAGTGGCTGAAGTATTGGAGCAATGCCTGCTAAAAATTCGTAGTGGTATGAGTTTTGAAGGCATTTACCAGTGGAGTGGCGATACGGCCTGCACACGCTACGAACTCGCACACATTATTGCCAAGGCTTGCAATCTGAATGCCGAACACCTGAGCGCTGAAAGTGAACCCAATTTTACAGTGCCACGCCCTTACAATTGCCAGCTGGATAAATCAAAACTGACAGATATGGGGATTAGCAGTAGCGAACCCCTGGAGCAACAGCTATTACGAAATTTAAAGCCATTTATTGCAGGCTGATTTAAACAGCTTTCAGACAAAGCGCTACAGGGAAGTATCGCTGCCGGCCATGTTCCGGCTCACACCTGTGTAATACCGTTAACTCATACAACAAACGGTGCTACAAGGTGGCAATCGAGTAGATCAGGGAGGAGCTATTGGATTGCCGAGTAAAACCACTCGAATATTTAGGGAAGGATAAATGAAATTGAAACACTGGTTCTCTGCAGGAGCTCTGGTACTGGGCAGCCTAACCACATTGGCTTCTTGCAATGCGGATAGCGGACCTCACAGCAAGAAACCACACCAGGCCATCAAGACTGAAAACGCCCAACCCATTATCTGGATTGGCGACTTCAATAACTTTGACGATGCCGTAGCACTGATTCTAATCGCCAAAGACCCACGCTATACCCTGGAGCTGGCTGTCGTTGAGGACTCTTTCAATACCGTAGCGCACGGGGCCAACACTGTTTACAACATCCTCGAATGGCTGGGAAATAACGACACCCAGGTTATTCGCGGAGCCTATTTTGCCACAGAAGAAGTCGCCTACGGCGCAAACGGCAAAGCTTCAGTATCTCCGGTAAATGACGATAAGGCCGTTCTCGGCAGAGAAGACTATCAACTACCCAACTCCTCCGATTTCTCCACCGGCACCTGGAACCTGGAGCGCCGCAACGCCATGGGTATCAATCTCTACGGCCAGTATGTACCCGGCCCCTGGCGTGACAACGGCTCCACCTTATATGGAACTGACCACCTAATCCCGCGCGCCAAACAGGAGCACTACCGCTACCAAGGTAACAATGGTGTCTCCTTCAATTTTGAGCTGGCCGAAGACATTATCCTGGAAACGATGGATAACCTGGAGCAACGCCCAGTAGTTTTCAACACCGGTAAACTCACCACCCTGGCCCGGGTACTTGGCAAAGCCAGCGAAGAGCAGCTGGCTAAAATTGACCGCGTTATTATGATGGGCGGTGGCTTTGAGAATTATGAGCCGTTTACTGAGAGTCACGAAGCAGCCTGCTTTGGCGATAAATCTAGAAATCTGGGCGGCAATATTTTCTCCCACCCCAGCTTCGGCTGTGACAGCGACTTCAGTACCCATCAGGAATTCAATATTCTGCTCGACCCATTGAGCGCACAATGGGCCTTCGACGCCCTGAGTGAAAATAGTATTGAAACCTATCTGGTTCCGACCAACTCAACCGATATGGCCAAAGTACAAGGCAGCACCATCGAAGCCCTCGCAGAGCGCCGCGCAACTCCGGAAGCCTGCTACACCTCCCAACTCCTCAGTTCCATTCGTGAATTTGAGGGTGGGGATTTCCAGGGTAATGGTGACTTCGCCATGGATGCCGTTATTCGCCTGTGGGATATTATCGCTGCGCTGGTACTACTGGAGCCTGAAACCTTGGAAATGGAATTAGTGCCCGGCTATATCACCGTCGATCAACTAGATGCGGGCCTAGCCGACAGCACAACACCTTATGATCCAATTACCTTTGATCCAACAGTAGGAAAGACTACTTTTACTGACGCCGATGAGGGCTTGGCAGTAAATGTGGTTATGGGTATTAACCAGGATGCTGCGCGCTCAGCGATGATTGAGCGCTTGCGTGATCGCTTTAATGCTGCGCGGAAGGGGCCTAAATGCCGCGTTAAGTAATATTTAGCCTTACCCAAATAAATATTGGGGGCCTTTCATGTATTCCCTGCGATTGATACAAATACTTGAACAGGCCCTAAACTACATCTTAATCTAGTACGATAGTTTGTTAAATTAACATATAAACAGTATCACCCCCCTACATTCGTACAAAAGTACAAACAAACTAATAATTGAGAAATCCGTTAACTCTTTATCCTTAACCTACATTTAAGAACTTCGATTTGCTTTAACTCGAACCTCTAGTCTGGCATTCTCACCCTTCACAATTAGAGCTTTCCAAACAATAGGATTAAAAGATTTAGGCAAGTTTTACAACTGCAATTGAAACAATAAATCAAAGTAGATAATTGAAACATGCTCCTGTAAAGCAAGACAGCGTTCGCGCTCATATTAAAATTTAATTCATTAAGGAAATATAAAATGAATTGCTGGGAAATCATAGGGATTCCTCCAACAGTCGATATAAAATCAATTAAACGTGCCTACGCTAAAAAGTTAAAAACTCATCGACCAGATGAAGATCCTGAGGGTTTCCAATCTTTACGAGCCGCCTTCGAAAAGGCCCTAAAAGAAGCCAAGCGGTATCAGCCTGATAAAGAAATCAACAGTATAGCCAAGAATTCATCAGTCCCTAACACTGAAGAATCAAACCAGACCGAAACGCGATCTTACTCATCGAGCACGCCCCGAGAACTTGATACCGACTACATTAAAGAGTCAATCAACTCCCTACAAGAAGCCACAAGCAAACTTTACGCAAATTTTAACGAGCGAATACAACTACCACTATGGCGAGATATTTTTGAGAGTGAAGATCTATGGAATATAGAAATAAAACAACATATATCCCTCTGGCTATTTAGCTTTATTGGACAAAACAGATTCATTCCAAAGGAAGTTATCGAATATCTAGAAAGCATTTTCTGCTGGCATGAAAATTTCACTTGGCTGAAACGAACCTTTACTGAAGAATATATTGATTACGTATTCAATAGAATAGTAACTTCCAAGTGGGGACTAAACTACAAGGGTATCACTTTTCCAGAACCCACTAACCTAAATACAATCGAAACCTACTTATCACAACGAGAACACTTAGAGTATCTTGTTATCAGCAAACAAGATAAAGACCGCGATGAACTGCTTAACGAAATTACCAATAATAATATCCAAGATCCAGAGTTATACCGATTACTATCCTCATTTTTTTTCAACGAGAAAAATTTACCTTTAGCTTTCAAATATGGGCACCAACTAGCAAAATGGGATACTACAGCTATAGAGGGCCCTCTCACTATTGCCGCCATTTATTACAAAGAAAAAAATTTCAAGAAGGCACTAGAAAGCTATGAGACAGCATTATCTATAGATGAAGATCATGATATTGCTTTAAAGGGCTTAGCAGCATGTTATTTAGAGTTTAACGACTTATTTTCCGCAAAGTGCCTATATGAACAAGTTTCAATACAGACACCCTTTGACCTTGAGGCTCGCATCCAGCTAGTTCGCATTAATCAATTATTGATTAAAGAGAACCGGATAAAACTATCGGATAACCCTGAAGATATCAGCGCTCAATTTAAAACAGCTGAAAGCTACATTGAAATTGGAGCATATAACGAGGCTATTCAATTTATACTTTCGATTGTAAATAAAGATACACCAACTACAGAGCATATCGGCGACTTGCACTATTTGTTAGGACTCTCCTACGAAGCCAATAACAAATCATCAGATGCGGAATCCCAATTTATTAGAGCCCTAGAGATTTCAGAAGAAAATGGAGGGAATGGTTACTATGCGCTGCTTAAACTAGGGGAGATTTACGTCAATCAAGATCTGCATGAAAAAGCCATAACCCTGCTTAAAAAAGCAGCAAGGTACAACCCAGAATCCGCAAAAGTATTCGAATTGCTTGCCAATGCTCAGCGCTGTTTAAATTTGAACGAAGAAGCAATGCAAAATATTAATCGCTCAATATCGCTGGACCCCAATGAATGGCACAGCTACTCCATTCGCTCACTACTCTTAATGTCTGCAGAAGACTACGACGCTGCAGCTCGAGATCTCAAGGTGGTTCTACGTTCAAAACATAATTTCGCTCTAGCCTGGTATCGCCTGGGCACCTGTCAAAACAAACAAGGCATTTATGATGAAGCAGTGGATTCATACGAGCGGGCTCTATCCTATAACACCAAACTCAAAAGTGCTGCACTAGAATGGATTGAAGTTGCCTGTAAGGTCGAAAATATTGGAAGTGCAGAGTTAGCAAAGGAAGCATTCCTCAATGCCGATGGAAGTCCAGAAGAAATTGCCGAATATATCAACAGTATTGAGAGCATAAAAAATAGAGGGGGTAGTGAACATGAACAATAATAGAGCTAACACTTACAATCCTGACAACCTATCAGATGCTCAACTTTGGGGACTAGGGGTCAGCTCTATCCTCACAGAAATGAATGGCCAACGGCATGACACACTTTATCAATCAGGTGCGAGAACTGAAAATGTGGTCACTAACCTTATACACATGATGAAGCGCGACTGGGGAATTGAGTCGCGCGAAGAATACCTAGACATGCTGAAATGGCTATCTAACGAAGGGCACAACCATTCCTACATGCAGATCCAAAATCATTTTAATGCACTATCAGAAAGCTCAATTAATGCACTTATAGACATATACTCCCACGATACCGACAAACAGAGCAGTTTTAAAATAGTTAAGAATTATCGCCACACATTAAGAGTCGGCGGGATTGGTGCCTGGGATGACGGCCGATATGTCTCTATTTGTCGCTGGGGAGCCACTACAGGGGTACTTACAGAAGAGGAATCCTGGGAAAAAATACACCGAGTAGCTTTGCGAGTCCAGAACTCCTATGATAGCTGGTATAGCTTTGGGTTGAGTTATATAGCTGGCCGGCAATATTGGCGAAAAGACACCTCCGAATTCTTCGCTAAAGATGCGATGAATATGATCAAAGGGCTCACCGGAGATCCTAACAGCCCTTGGAATTTATTAGACTGGAATTTAGATTTATCACAAAATTCTTAAGCTTACTTTAAGGTATAAACTGTAATAACATAAAAAATTGATCTGGCAGATCCCGATGAACACTGGAGCGTTCTGTCAGATCAAGTAACAGACACCATAAGTGAAATTCGCCATTTTTACCTATAAGTAATGTTCAATACTCCGTCCGATCGTGAGGACACCCAGTATATTCCCACCCCATGTCCTCAAAAGTATGTCGGATTTCATAATACAGGGTTTCAGGAAAATTAAAGGCACTGGGTTGGCCAGCAATTACATAATAAGCGAATGGAGGAGTGGGGCTTCCCGGAACAAAACCTAATTTAGCCAAGTCTTCCACCACCTTAACTCGGCGCAATTTTGCTATAGCCTGATGCTCTCCTTCCCTCAGGTAACCGGATGGATTCCCCTTAACTTCCTCTTCGGATAGATAATACTGTAAAGGCGTAACTTGATCGGCATTAACTCCCGTTACCCATTCGGCAGCTATTTTGTAACTTTCATCAACGGTAAACAATAATCCTCTACTTTCCACTGGGAACCTGCCTATGCAATCTAATAATTTCAGCAATGTTAGAACATATGAAGTGTTCACTTAATTCAAAAAGCAGATCAAACAGATATCCAAGTTGGAAATGCTCGTACTGCAACACAATTGCGCAGTTACCTTTCACAATAAACAATGGGACACTTCACTAAAAGATATATCCACTTCCCCACCTAGCCAGTCATATTCGTTGCCCCAAAAAGCTTACAACTCACTTGTACTACGAGTAGACCTCACTAAAGTTGCTTTAATGAATTCATCGACAATCTCTAAAGCAAGAATTTAACTACGCCCAACTAAATGGATCTCCAAGTGAAATGCTGGCGGAAAAGTTCGCTGCCTTCGAGGTAAGTAGAGCTGACTATCTATGAGCCCTATGGAATCTTTTCACACCACTTCCTAAGCACTCCTCGCCCTTATACGCATCACTCGCTTAGTTCAGCACAGTACAAAATCGCCTCAACCCCCATTTCACAGGATTAAACCTACTTTTTGGCCCCAAATTTAGCAGTTTCCTCGCTCAAATCCCGCAGATTGCCCCTACTCGCCCCGATTGCTAAGATGCGCGCCTGCCGCTATGGCCCGGCTTCCCCTTTGGTTCCGTATTGCGACACTGGGGCTGCCTGCAAACCGATTTTCCCAAGCGTTACCCTCGCCTATCCGCAACGCGGAGGCCCGAGGCTTTCCACAGGAAAAGCGGTACTGAGGCCAGGTGCTATTTTTAACCGCGAGCGCACCGCGACGACTCCCTGCGACTACAGGAACGAAGTTTATGACCCAACCATCGCTGCAGCAGTTGGAACAACACGACGCCTTTATCCATCGCCATATCGGCCCCGATGCCAAACAGGTAGAGGCCATGCTGGAAACCCTCGGAGTTGCCAGCCTCGAAGAGCTGATCGAGAAAACCGTGCCCGAAGCCATTCGCAAGACCGATGAGCTGGATCTGGCCGACGCGATCAATGAAGTTGAGGCCCTCGCAGAGCTGAAAGATATCGCGGCGCGCAACAAGATCTACCGCACCTTTATTGGTATGGGTTACCACGACACCATTACCCCCAATGTGATCCTGCGCAACGTGCTGGAGAATCCGGGTTGGTACACCGCCTATACCCCTTACCAGCCGGAAATTGCCCAGGGGCGCCTGGAAGGCCTGCTGAACTTCCAGCAGATGATTATGGACCTCACCGGCATGGAACTGGCCAACGCCTCCATGCTGGATGAAGGCACCGCTGCCGCAGAAGCCATGGCCATGTGTAAGCGCCAGGTCAAGCGCAACAAGTCCAACGTCTACTTTGTGGACCAGGACTGCCATCCGCAAACTATCGCCGTAGTTAAGACCCGCGCCGAACACTTCGGCTTCGAAGTCGTGGTCGGCGATGTGGAAAAAGATATTCCCGCCGAGCTGTTCGGCGCACTGCTGCAATACCCCGGCAGCACCGGCCGTGTACGCGACCTGAGCGATATTATTGCCAAGGTCCACGAAGCCAACGCCCTGGTAACCGTGGCCGCAGATCTGATGAGCCTGGTAGCCCTGCGGGCACCGGGTGATATGGGTGCGGACGTAGTCGTCGGCTGTAACCAGCGCTTCGGTATCCCCATGGGTTACGGTGGCCCCCACGCAGGCTTCTTCGCCTTCCGCGAAGCTTACAAGCGCTCCGCACCGGGTCGTATTATCGGCGTTTCCGTCGACAGCAAAGGCAAGCGTGCCCTGCGCATGGCTATGCAGACCCGCGAGCAGCATATTCGCCGCGAGAAAGCCAACTCCAATATCTGTACCTCCCAAGTACTGCTGGCGGTGATGAGCGCGTTCTATGCGATTTACCACGGCCCCGAAGGCCTGAAAACCATCGCTGCCCGCATCCAGCGCCTGGCAGATATTCTCGCTTCCGCCCTGCAGCAGGAAGGCTTCAATCTGGCCCACGACAGCTGGTTCGATACCCTGAATGTCACCGTTGGCGCCAAGCAGGAAGAGATTTACCAGCGCGCCCTGGCCGCTGAGATCAACCTGCGTAAAATTGGTGAAGACGCCCTGGGTGTGAGCCTGAGTGAGACCGCCACCCTGCAAGATGTGTCCGACCTGATCAATGCCTTTATCGGCACCGAACACAGCATCGATCTGCATACTCTGGACAGCGAAATTGCAAGCAAGGGCTCCCTGGGTGTACCCGCCTCCCTGGTGCGCGAAACTGAATTCCTAACTCACCCGGTGTTCAACACTTACCACTCCGAGACCGAGATGCTGCGCTATCTCAAGTCTCTGGAAGCCAAGGATATCGCCCTGAATCACTCCATGATTCCCCTGGGCTCCTGCACTATGAAGCTGAACGCCACCGCCGAGATGATCCCGGTCACCTGGCCCGAGTTCGGCAAGCTGCACCCCTTCGCGCCAGTAGATCAAGCGGAAGGCTACGCGGAAATGTTCCGCCAGCTACAGCAGATGCTGTCCGCCTGCACCGGTTACGATGCGGTGAGCCTGCAGCCCAACGCCGGTTCCCAGGGTGAATACGCAGGCCTGGTCGCTATCAAGAAGTACTTCGAAGCTAAGGGCGAAACCCAGCGCGACATCTGCCTGATTCCCGCCTCTGCACACGGCACCAACCCGGCATCCGCCATGATGGTGAGTATGAAAGTGGTTGTGGTTGCCTGTGATGATAAAGGCAATGTGGATATCGAAGACCTGAAAGCCAAAATCGAAGAGCACGGCGACCGCATTGCCGCACTGATGGTCACTTACCCGTCCACCCACGGGGTGTTCGAGGAAGGTATCCGCGAAGTTTGCGATCTGGTTCACCAGGCTGGCGGCCAGGTTTATATCGACGGTGCCAACATGAACGCCTTGATCGGCGTCGCAGCTCCGGGCCAGTTCGGTGGTGACGTATCCCACCTGAACCTGCACAAAACTTTCTGTATTCCTCACGGTGGCGGCGGCCCCGGTATGGGTCCGATCGCTGTTGGCGAGCATCTGAAGCCCTACCTGGCGGCCCACCCGGTGACTGAAGTACCGGAAACCAATCTGGATAACGGCACCATCTCCGCCGCTCCCTGGGGCTCCGCCAGCATCCTGCCGATCAGTTGGATGTATATCCGTATGATGGGTAAGCAGGGTATGAAGCAGGCTACCGAGATGGCGATCCTGAACGCCAATTACGTAGCCAAGAAACTGGGTGAACACTACTCCCTGCTCTACACCGGTACCAATGGCTTTGTTGCCCACGAATGCCTGGTTGACCTGCGCCCACTCAAGGAAGCCAGCGGCATCACTGAAGAGGATATCGCCAAGCGTCTGATGGACTTTGGCTTCCACTCCCCCACCATGTCCTTTCCGGTAGCCGGCACCCTGATGATCGAGCCTACCGAAAGCGAATCCAAGGGTGAGCTGGATCGCTTTATCGAGGCTATGGCGACAATTCGCCAGGAAGTGGAAGATGTCACCAGCGGTAAATACACCCCTGAGGACAACCCACTACACAATGCCCCTCACACTCTTGAGGATGTAATGAGCGGTGAGTGGACCCACAGCTACTCCCGGGATATTGCTGCACGCCCGGCGGCGTGGTTAAAAGAGCATAAGGTGTGGCCCGCTGCTAACCGTATCGACAACGTCTACGGCGACCGCAACCTGATTTGTTCCTGCCCTCCGATTGAGAGCTACGCTGAGTAAGATCTAACACTCTCACAGGTGGATTTAAAAGCGGGCTTAATGCCCGCTTTTTCGTTTTTATTAGGCCTATTTAACCTTCGCACCACCCGCAAAGCTTTCCCCTTTTCATCTCAATCAATGGTAAGGAACACCCAATGAAAAGCGGCAAACAAAGAAGAACCGAAATTAAGCAAGCTCGAAGAAAAAGAATAGAGAAGTTAAATAGAGGCAAGATCCTTGATCAGTTCAGTGGCCCCATTCCCGACTGGGCTATTGCGGTAGATAGGGCAGCAATTGTGCACCACTCTTACTACATTGATACTCCTCTCTACTACTTGGATCGAGAATTTCAATGTAAAGATTGTGGCTCAGATGAAGTATGGACGGCAAAGCAACAAAAATGGTGGTATGAAATCGCCAAGGGAGACTTTGAGACCTCTGCGATTCGTTGTCGCCCCTGTAGGAAAAAGAAAAACCAAGCGAAAGCAGAACAGAAAGCTCATATGGAAGCAATGGCAAAGAAAAAGCCACACCCCAATGAGGCCTTCTTTAAAAAGGGCTTTATTAAGGAATAGTATAGGTGCATCTGGTAAGAACCAGAAATCACTCCTTGGGAGCCGAGTATAAGGATTGTATTTCGGAGTGTTTACTACCCACTCCGAAATAGCTTTACTAAAGAAAATTAACTAAATCATAACTATCAATATTTTTGAACTACTTAAGGCAATTAGGAAGCGCTGAAGTACCTGGCCATATTGTAGAAAGGTAACTGCTAGAATCTTTAGTCACATTAAATATCATAGTGCCACCACCAAGGTTATTATTTTCATTACAGGAGGCCAAAGCACTTGCAGTAGATGCACCATTCATCACAGTGGAAGCTCCAACACCTAGCTTAGACTTATCAACACCCAGATTGATATATTTCTGGATTCGTGAAGTACAGCTTGAGCCCAACCAATAGCTCATCTCCCAACCATAAGTTAATTGGTCGCCCAGTTTCTTCCCATTCCATTCAGCCTGAAAAGCATCGGTATCACTCCAAAGTGCTTTAGAAATAATTTTGTTAGGCATCTTCTCTCGCAATGCACTAGTCACTTTTACCAAGGAGTCAGAATAGGTTTGGCTGCACTGTGAGTACTCATCATCAATATCAATACCATCCAACCCATACTGATCCACGGCATCTTTTAGCTGCTGAGCAAAGTCATCAGCGGACTGCTCATCGGCAAAACAGGACCAACCTGCATTTTGGTGATTTCCGAGAACGCTGAGCACCACTTTCGTACCCTTGTCTTGCAATTCTTGTACTGTACTCAAATTGTTATTGAGCAAGTCTGACACTTGGTCATTAAAATGCAGTACAGCTTTCTGACCATCGTAATTAACATTTGCCGCGAAGATCACAGCTATATCAAACAACTGGCTGCCATCGCTCTCTGTAAAGCAGCCTGCATTGCCCAGGTTATTACTATTAACTTCTACGTAAGCAACTTTAGGCGCTGACACACTTTCCTGAGGAGTATCAGATTTACACAGAGTTGAGCCCAGCTCACGGATTTCATTCTTACGTGAACCACACCCATACCCGCTGCCATCCATGGAGGCATTATCGGCAAGATTTGCAATTTCCCAGTCCCCCAGGATGGAACACAGCTCATCCTTATAGATTTGAGCCTCAAGATAGGTGACCGGGCTTGCATCAGTTGCACAGCTGCTTCCACTAACAACATGAGGCGCTGAAGGTTCGGATTTACACAATGTCATGGATAATTGGCGACTTTCATTACTCGTCAATTGGCAATTATTTCCCAGATGTTCTATTGAGGACCCGTCTGATAAACCAACCAAATCACCATTATTGAGAAGATCACAAAATTCATTAGGATAATTAAGCGCTTCAGAATAGCTTACTGTTGTAGTGTCCGAGGGACAGTCATCCGAATTGACCACTTCAATATCTGCGTATGCACCAGTCTGAAATAAAATGGTGGCACAAGCAGCCTGCATTGCTCTACGTGTCGATTGTTTCATATTTATGCTCATTTTTATTATGTGGTTATGTAAATTCTATAATCTAATATCGATAGTCAAAAAAAATGGTGTAGAGCTTACACTCTACACCCAATACTACGATCAACGAGGTATTAGAATTTATAGTTTGCACCAATATATAGTCTGCGCCCAGAGTAATTATAATAAGTCATTCTGTTTTCCTGCTTCCAGAACCCCTCTGCCTTTTCCTCCGTTAAATTAATGATAGATGCCGTGAAATTGAGGTTTTCATTAAAGGTAAAGCTGGCATTAAGATCAAGCTGCCCATAAGCTTTATCGTATAAATTATACCCTTGGTGAAGCCCCCCAGCTCGATCATCTTTCCAGTTATAAGATGCTCGCACACTGTACAAATCATTTTCATAATAACCGGAAAGATTGTACTGGTGCTTAGCCGTTCCAGGAATTTCTGCCTCAGTTTCTTCACCATTAACAAACACCCCTGAAGTACTGGTGTCGGTGTAGGTATAATTTGCCATTACACCAAAACCACTTTCGAACGCGTGTTGTGCAAACAGCTCAACGCCTCTTGAAGTTGCCTCAGCACCACCCGTTTTTGTGGTCATGTCGACTTCAATGGGTCCATTGCAGCAATTGTGCTCACGTAATACAACTTCAGTTGTGGTTATAGGAAGGTTGCTGATATCCTTACTAAATAATGTTGCCCCAAGTGCGGAAGCATCAAAGTAATACCACTCAATTCCCAGGTCGAATTGATTGGAAAGCATCGCTTCTAGCCCAGTATTTGCTGAAGTGCCAGTCCCACGGCCGGTCCAAGAATCCGGCGAGTTAATATTTACAGGGGGGCCATAAGACTCAGCCTGCCCCAAATCAGCATAACTAACTCGAGACATGGTTTTTGCTGCAGCAAATCGTATTACAAGGTCATCAGTTAGATCCCAGGCAATATTCAAACTTGGCAGGAAGTTTTCACTATCAGCACTTCGGTTATTTGCATTGGTGATATCTGTCTCTTGACCAATGATGTCATCGTACGTCGAGGTAGTTAAGTCGGTATTAACATAGCGGACACCAAAGTTACCCCGGAAGGCTTCCCATTCAAAATCTGCCTGTGCGTAAAGTGAAAATATTTTCTCCTCGATGGTATAGGTACCGGATAAGACAGGAACTACAGTCCGGGTAAAATTATCACTAACGTAGGCTTTAAGCGCATCTATATCAAAAGGCAGATAGTTAATAGCCCCGGTATCGCCTGCGCTATTATCGATTACGCTGCCGCCAAGTAAGATTGAAGTGTCTGGATGAAAATCCGGGTTGTGGAACCATTCGGTACCCGACAACCACCCACGATAACCACCGTTATCCGAAATACCGTCATCCCACAGGAAAGTATCTCTTAGGGACTTAGCTTCATGATCCCGATATTTAGTACCGACATAGATTTTGTTAACTATTCCCCAATTGGTATCAAATCCCAGGTCAAGCTGATAATAATCTTCTCTATCCCGATTTTGGGTAGCGTCAGAACTAAACCAGTCATAGTATGGATAGGCCTCCTGATCCGAGGTGAGATCTGTAGAGATTTCGTAGCTAGGTTCCCCGTCGGCAATAGACCACAGCCAACTATTTACGGAACCATAACGTGCATCCATATTTGCCATGATTCTTTCGGAGACACCTCCTTTTGCAGAGCTGCGCCCTATATTCACTGCTGCTGTGTAAGAGTCACCTTCATACAGAATTTCGAGGTCGAATGTATGAGATTCTGATTCACCGTAGCTATCCTGCCCGGTCAATTGCGGAGACATTAAACCTCGCTCTACCTCGACACCACCATTGACATCAGCATCGCCCCAGTTATCAGCATTTAGCAGGCCGTTATCACCGTTGCCATAGGTAACTACGGTATCCCCTTCCAGCTCAACGCCAAAGTAGGGGTTATGGTTATCATTCCATTCAGCTAAGGTGAGATTCTGACTACGGGTATCGTACCCTAACTGGGAACCGAAATAGTTCAGAGAAAATTCCAAGCGCTCAGTTGGCCGCCATTGAGTAGTAATTTGATAACCATCCCTGGCCCTATCCTGCTCATGATTACCAATACCCATAGCCCTGGGCGCCCAAACATTGTTGTAAACTTCACCAGTTTCCTGGTCAACAATTGCCGGACGCTCAGCACCTTCAACTGTATCTGAATGGAATCGCCAATGGCTCGCGTAGTTTTCAATTGAGGTTACGGTTCTGTCCTGCTTGGTATAGCCAGCCAGGATACCAAAGGTTTCACTCTCATTTTTCCAGGAGTAAAAAGCACTATATTGAGGCTCCCACTGCTCATTAGTATCTGAGTAAGTGGTTTCAGTAGTTATAACACCCTCACCAGAATCCATTTCCAGAGGCTTACGACTGTGTAGAATAACCGTTCCGCCAATTCCTCCTTCATCAATTCTAGCTTCCGGGCTTTTGTAAACTTCTACTTTGCTAATCATGTTGGATGGCAGCAAAGTGTAATTAAAGCTTCGAGATGGCGCTTCTCCATCAGAGGTTGCAATGTAGTTTCCATTTAACTGAGTCAAGGTCCACTCGGCACTGGTGCCACGAATACTGACTCGACTACCCTCTCCACCACTGCGTGTAATTGTGATCCCTGGCACGCGCTGAAGAGAGTCTGCAACATTCTTATCCGGGAACTTGCCCACATCCTCGGCGGTTATCGCGTCTACAATAGCATTAGAATCCCGCTTAATTTCCAGGTTTCTGGTATTACTCTCAAGAATTCCGATTACCTCAATATGATCCATCGGTTTGTCTTTCTCAGAGATATCATCAGCAATCGCCACGCTACTAATGGCTAATGAAATAGCGGAGACTAGCGATTTCTGCTTAATCTCCCGGCTCCAGATTTTGACCGTGGTTCGTCTATTATTCTTGACTGTTTTCATAGTATCCCAACTTTCTTTTCTTATAAGTTTTTTAAAAGAGCCCCTCTCCAAGTTGGAGAGGGGCGAGAAACCGTCAGGGGACCCTAAACCCCGTAATGACAGTCCACTTGTTGAGCACTAAAACCCTAAGAAAAAAACGGGATAAGGGGGTAATAGAAACTGAGACAGGAATAGAACAAAATCGGCGTTTGGAATTTTGGAGGACACTAAGGGAAAGGTATTAGAAGGTATGAAAGGACAAAATTCGATTATGGATTTACAGGATATTCAACAAATAGATAAACTATATTTAAAGAGAAGAAAGCCAGCACCAAACCATTTCAACAAAAAACTTCTATTGATTATCCATCTCTAAGTAGTTCAGGAATGGCCTATCGCATTCAAAGTTGAGACTGGACTTCTTCTCTATAAATAGCGGGAAGCTGCCCAAACATGGTCTTGAAATGTCTACTGAAGTAACTGTGAGATGGAAATCCGACACGGTATGCGATTTCAGAAATTGGCCGCTGAGTATCCACCAGCATACGACGAGAGTTCTCTAACCTAACCTCCCTGACAAACTGCATTGGAGTTTTCTCCAAATACTTTTTAAATCGCCTCTCAAGTGCGCTAACAGACAAACTGGCCACCTCTGCTAGCTGTTCGACAGTAATCGGCTGGCTGTAATTATTTTTAATATATTCAACAGGCTTTTTCAGCTTATCCATTCTGGAGAGCGTTTTGACCGTCTCATTAAGATCGCGAGCTACGCCATAGGTACCAATAATTTTTCCAGTGGAATTCTTTAGTGGGCGCTTGGATGTCGTAAACCAAACCAACTCCCCACTTTTCCCTATATTTAACTCCAGTCGATCTGTAATCGTTTCACCCTCCATCACTCTTTGGTCATCACGCATATAGTTTTTTGCGAGATAAGAGGGGGAAAAATCCATATCAGAGCGGCCCACAACCTGATTAAGGGACCTGCATCCCACATGCTCAATAAACTCTCGGTTACAATGTACTACGTAACCAGAATCATCTTTCACCCAAAAAATAATATCTGATATTAAATCAAAAACCGCAATAATCTGCTGGGTAGACACCATTTCCAATATTGATTCAGACTTCATTATTATTATCTGCAATAGCTGGTAAAGAGCCCCTGTCTTTTTACATCGGCTTGAATTACTGCACAGGTCTAGCAAGCAGAAAAGACACTAAAAAGCGCCTTCTCGGCACTCTCCCCGCACCTCACCCCCATCTGCAGAAATAACCCGTTCAATTTCAAAATAGCCACGCTCACAGAAACCGGTTTCCAACATCTTTTGTTCGAGAGCCCAATCTAAATAAAGCTCTACACGGTCACTTGAACGGCCTCCCAAACCGATAGTATCCCGCTGCATTCGACGTTGAGAACTAGGCTGGTTTGAAACTGGGGGAGGAAGATCCTGTCGATCCTTCTCAAGAGTAAATGTAAAACGCTTAGCTCCGTTTTGAGCAATCTTAGTTACAAACGACTCTTTCATTCCGGGAATCGGCTTGTTACTGGAACAGGCACTGAGAAAAATAGGTAACGCTAGGCCAGCGGCAATAAATAAGCGGGCCTGAAAACTGCTAATATTTTTATTATTCACTCAAAATCCTCTCTAAACACTAACCTGCTTTACTACATCGAGCGCAAAGTTAGTATTGTTTACTGCGTTTCTATTTAAATACCACTGTTTTATTTCCGTGTATAAACACTCGCTCCTGCAAAACTAGTTGCAGCGCTCGAGTCAAAACCAATTTTTCGACATCCCTACCTGCATCCGCCATGGTTTCTGCAGAATAGGCATGATCCACATGTATTACATCCTGTTCAATGATCGGCCCTTCATCCAGATCATCGGTAACAAAGTGCGCTGTGGCTCCAATAATTTTTACTCCACGCTCGTAGGCCTGCTGATAGGGCTTGGCTCCGATAAATGCGGGCAGGAAAGAATGGTGGATGTTGATAATGCGTCCACTATAGCGAGCAACAAAATCAGGGGTCAGCACGCGCATATACTTGGCCAGCACCAGATAATCCGGGTTGTACTCATCCACTAAGGTGGCCACTTGCTGCTCGTGAGCTCCGCGCTCCATCCCCTCTGCAGAAATACAGTGGAAAGGAATATCAAACTTCTGTACCAGCCCCTCCAGATCCGGGTGATTGCCGATAACAGCCGCGATCTCCACATCCATAGCGCCGGAATAGCACTTCATCAGGATATCCCCCAGGCAGTGGGGCTCGCGGGTAACCATCAGCACCAGGCGTTTCTTCCGCTCTATGGATACCAAGCGACGCTCTGCGCCCTGGGGCAGTGTCATATCCAGATCTTCCAGGAAGGTGGCATCGTTAAAGATACCCTCCAGGGCAGTGCGCATAAAGAAGCGCCCCTCAACCCGGTCCACGAACTCATCATTCTTGATGATGTTCAGCTGGTGCTTGTAGCAAATATTGGTAATCTTTGCGATCAGCCCCTTATCATCGGGGCAGTCGGTCAGCAGTATCTTCTTTTCCATGGTCAAATTTCAGGCCAAATATCCAGAGTCCAGACTATACACTATGCCGACTTTACGATTCAGCGATCCATTCCGGGGAGAACATGGATAAAAACCTTTACGCCGATCATATGGCCACCCTGTGCCGCCGCTACGACGAAATCCTCGAGCAGAGCGGGTTTGATACCCTCAACGTATTCAGTGGCGCTCCCAGGGTGCAGTTCCTGGACGATAACTATTACCCGTTCAAGGTGAATCCCCACTTTAAGGCACTGGTTCCCATTACCGACAACCCCCACAGCTGGGTTATCTATCAGCGCGGACAAAAGCCAAAGCTTTTGTTCTACCGTCCAGTAGACTTTTGGCATTATGTACCGCCGGCACCCCAGACCTTCTGGAGCGATTTCTACGATATCGAGCTACTGAGCAAGCCGGCCGATGCCCAGGCGTTCCTGAGCTCGGAGAATGCCGCTTTTATCGGTGAGAGCGACAAGCTGCAAGGCTGGTCACTGGGGGAGGAAAATCCGGAGCTTCTGATCAACCGCTTGCACTGGGCCCGCGCTTATAAAACGCCTTATGAGGTCGCCTGCCTGCGTGAGGCGAACCGTATTGCGGTCAATGGGCACCGCGCCGCCGAACAGGCTTTCCGCAGTGGCGCCAGTGAATTTGAGATCAATCAAGCCTACCTGGGCGCTGCTGGCCAGGGCGAGAACCGTATGCCCTACGGCAACATTGTTGCCCTGAATGAACACGCCGCAATCCTGCACTACACCCACCTGTCTACTGAGCGGCTGCCTGAGCCGCAGCTGAAAAGCTTCCTGATCGATGCGGGTGCTGACTGCAATGGCTACTGCTCTGATATCACTCGCACCTACGCCTATGCCGATAATGAGTTCGCAGAGCTGGTAACGGCCATGGATGAAAAGCAGTTGCAGCTGGTAGACGGCCTCAAACCTGGCCTGCCTTACCCAGAACTACATCGCCAGTGCCACTTAAACGTGGGCGAGCTGTTGGCCCAATTTGGCATAATCAAAACCTCTGCCGAGAATGCCGTGGAATCCGGATTAACTCGCCCCTTCCTGCCACACGGCTTGGGTCACTTCCTCGGCCTCCAGGTACACGATGTCGGCGGTCACCAGACCGGCCCCGATGGAGGCACGACACCCCCACCGGCCAAGTACCCATTCCTGCGTACCAGCCGAACTATCGAGGAGAACCAGGTATTTACCATCGAACCTGGACTCTACTTTATCGATAGCCTATTGGGAGAGCTAAAAGACTCAGACCTCGCTGCCGAGGTTAACTGGGATAAGGTCGACAGCTTCCGCCCCTACGGCGGCGTGCGTATTGAAGACAATATTGTCGTACACGCAGCCGGCAACGAAAACCTTTCTCGCACCCCTTAGTTCATAGAGTAACGCAATATTGTGAGAGTGCTTACAAGTAAGCGCTCTCGCAATACCTTTACCTTACTCCGAAAGTTAAAACATTAAAGAACGCCCTACCGCTCCCGCTTTTCCTCTCGCCGCTTGCGCCCCTAAGCTGCTTGCCCCCTCACCGAAAAGAAGCCAAAGTCCATCACCGGTATTACAACAAGAAAAGGGACTGTTCATGAGAAAAAAAACACTGGCAACGCTTATCGCAGCCACAGTACTAGCCGCAGCCAATAGCGCTTATGCAAAATCAATCGAGTATATTTTTTACGATAAAGAGGGCATTGCTGGCTCTGAAGTTATTCATCAGGATGGAACAAAGGTATCTGGTGAATTAAAGCTCGGCTGGAATAACCGTCGCCTAAACCTCAAGGAGAGCTTCACTATCGGTGAGGCGGCAATGCCCGAGAAATTATCCATTGAAGGGATCAGCCCATTTGGTGCTCCAGTCAGCGAAGAATTTTCCCAGGAAAATGGTGTCTCTCGCTGGAAAGGTTCCGATGAACATGGCAGTGCAAAAACTTCCGAAGCCCAATTTTATATTCCCAAGAACAGTACCCTTGCCGTACAGACGCAATTGGTAAAAGCACTGATTGCCGATGCAGATCAAAATATTGATTTACTGCCGCAAGGAAAAGCACGCCTCCATAAGCTTGATAAAGTGACCCTGCAACAAGGCGAGAAAAAGAAAACGGTCCACCTTTACGGCGTAAGCGGCCTGGGCTTTACCCCAGATCTCGCCTGGTATGATGACAATGGGGATTTATTTGCCTCCGATGAGGGGGGATGGTTCGCCATCCTGCGCAAAGGCTGGGATAAATCTCACCTCGAAGAACTGAAAACCCGGCAAGTCGCAGCCGCAGACCAGTACCTGCAAAGTATTGCCAAGAAACATACCCACACATCAACCCAACCCATCCTGATCAGCAACGTCAACCTGGTTGATGTTGAATCTGGCAAACTGCAGAAAAAGCAGCATGTGCTGATCAAAGATGGAAAGATCGCAAAAATCAGTAAAAAACCGATCAAAGCCAACGGGGCAACCACCATTGATGCCCGTAACCATACGTTGATCCCCGGCCTCTGGGATATGCACGCCCACTTATCCCCTACCGATGGTGTTCTGAATATGGCCGCTGGCATTGTCAATGTTCGCGACATCGGTAATACCCATGAAAGTATCATGCGTATTGAAGGCATGTTTGAGTCAGAGCAAATCATTGGCGGCGACCTTTTCCGTGCGGGCTTTATGGACCGGGAAAGCGAAAATGCCATGCGAATGGGCAAGACTGCGGACAGCCTGGAAGAAGCCAAGGATATTGTCGAGTGGTATGCCGATCGCGGCTATCAGCAAATTAAAACTTACAGCTCGATGGAGCCCGAGTGGATCGCTCCGTTAGCCAAGCATATCCACGAAAATGGTATGCGTTTGTCCGGTCATATTCCTGCATTTATGACCGCCGAAGAGGCAGTGGACGCGGGCTTTGATGAAATTCAGCATATCAATATGCTGTTTCTGAATTTTATGGGCAAGATAGATACCCGTAAAAGACTGCGCTTTACAGAAATCGGAGAGCACGCCCACGAGCTGGATCTGGATAGCAAAGAAGTGGCTGCTTTCCTGGATAAGCTAGCCAAGAAAGGCACTGTCGTAGACGCAACCACCACCGTATTCAGTTCGATGTTACTGCGCCAGCCGGGCAAAGTAGATCCTGAATTTGCCGATATTACCGACCACCTTCCAGTCAATATCCAGCGCGCCTTTGTTGGGGCCGAACTGGATGTGAAGCCGGAACACCGGGATGACTACGACCTTTCAGCGGAAGCCCTGCTGGCCATGATGCTCAAGCTACACGAGCACAAGGTCACTATGGTCGCGGGCTCCGATGGCATCCCCGGATTTACCCTGTTACGCGAACTCGAACTCTATGCCAAAGCAGGTATTCCCAATATTGATGTACTGCGCACGGCTACACTGGTACCGGCGCAGGTTATGGGGGCCGACGAGTACACTGGCAGTATTGCAGTGGGAAAAAATGCAGACCTGGTTTTACTGGAGGGAAATCCCCTTGAGGATATTACCGCGCTGCGTCGCACTGCACTGGTGCTCGAGGGACAAAATATGTATCGCCCGGATGAACTTTACACTGCCTTGGGTATTAAACCTTTCCACCCTTCAGTGCCATTTGAATTAAATAATACTACTACAGTAGCCACCAAGTCCGAGTAAGTTAAAAAAACAGAAGCGAAAAAAACAGAAAAAAAACCGGCAATCCAAATGATTGCCGGTTTTTTATTTATAAATTGGCTAGGCCAGTTCTGTACGCACAGTGCGTGCAGCCTCTACCATATTCAGTAGGGATGACCCGACCTCAGCCCAGTTACGGGTTTTAAGGCCGCAGTCTGGGTTTACCCAAAGTCGCTCAACCGGCACCACCTGTGCAATTTTCTTAAGTCGCTCAACCAGCTCCCCCCTTTCCGGCACATTGGGTGAGTGAATATCGTAAATGCCAGGTCCAATTTCATTGGGGTAACCACCGGCCTTGTCGGCAAACGCGCTGAGTAGGCGCAAATCGGAGCGAGCTGATTCAATAGTAATTACATCCGCATCAAGGGAAACAATGGCATCCATAATTGCATTGAAATTGCTGTAACACATATGAGTGTGGATCTGGGTTTCCGCTTTTACTTCGCTACAGGTGTAGCGGAAACACCCTACCGCCCAGGCAAAATAATACTGGTGCTCAGACTCTCGAAGGGGAACTCCCTCACGCAAAGCCGGTTCATCAATCTGGATGATCCCGATACCGGCCGCCTCAAGATCCAACACTTCTTCCCGCAATGCCTTGGCAATTTGCAGACAGCTCTCACTGCGGTGAATATCTTCCCTCGGGAAGGACCAGTTGAGAATTGTCACCGGGCCGGTAAGCATACCTTTTACCGGCTTATTAGTAAGGCTCTGGGCATAGCTGCTCCACTCTACTGTCATAGCGTTAAGTCGGGAAATATCATCAAAAATAATCGGGGGTTTCACACAGCGAGAGCCATAACTTTGCACCCAGCCATTACCGGTGTGTACAAAACCATCCAGTTGCTCCCCGAAATATTCCACCATATCGTTGCGCTCAGCCTCACCATGCACCAGTACATCCAGACCGAGTATTTCCTGACGACGGATAGCTTCGGCAATTTCAGCGCGTAGATGTTCTAAATAATCCGCTTCAGAAATTTCGCTATTGCGGTACTTGCGGCGCACACCGCGCAAAAGATCCGTCTGTGGGAATGAGCCTATTGTGGTGGTTGGTAGCAGTGGCAATTGCCAACGCTTGGCCTGTACTAAAGAGCGATCCTGAAAGCACTGTTGACGCCAGGTATCCCGTAATTGATCAGCAATGGAGCCCTCGGCTACACCACTCTCTCCGCCTGAGACAGGGATCTCTGTGTCCTCATTGAGCAGCTGCTGTAATTGAGCCAACTCCTGAAGTTTCTGGCGGCTGTAAGCGAGCTTCTGTTTTTGCTCACTGGGCAGCTTGACCTCCGTTTCCAGATCCACAGGGCTATGGAGCAGGGAGCAACTGGCTGATAGCCATAGGCGATCTCCCAACTGCTTCGCCAAAGGCTGCAAAGTGCCCTGCCAACGATTGAGGTCTGCTCGCCACACATTTCGCCCATTAATCACACCCGCAGACAGAACCTTGTTCTTACCTGCCAGCTGGGCCGCAGCTTCAAGTTCTTCAGGTGCGCGTACACAGTCAATATGTACCCCGGACACAGGGAGGGAAAATACCAGCTCCAGATTCTCGCGCAAAGGTGAGAAATAGGTAGCCAGCAGTGTATTCACCCCCGGGGCTACTACCGCAATCTGCTGGTAGGTGCTATCAAAAGCCCCACGCCATTCATCCGGCAGATCCAGGCCTAGTATGGGTTCCTCCAACTGCACCCATTCAACTCCGAGGTCAGCGAGCTGAGACAGCAACTCGGCATAGCAAGGCAGGAGTTTTGGCACTAAATCCAGAGGGCTATCCACACCTCGCCCCAGCCACAGGTAAGTGAGTGGTCCGATAACCACCGGCTTGGCTTTGTAGCCCAGGGATTGGGCTTCCCGCACCTCGTCAAGTAACCACTCACTATCCAGGGAGAAGGCCTGATCATTGGAGAGTTCAGGGACCAAGTAGTGATAGTTGGTATCAAACCACTTGGTCATGGCACTGGCCGCTACCGGCTGTCCCGATGGAGCGCGACCACGGGCCAAGCGGAAATACTGGTCCAGCTTGTTATCTGCCGCTCCTTCTTTAAAGCGCTGACCGACCACACCAAACATCAGGGAGTGATTCAGAACCTGGTCGTACCAGGCGAAATCCCCCACAGCTACACGGCTCAAACCGGCCTCACTTTGGGCCTGCCAGTTACCACGGCGTATCTCTGTGCCCACTTGCAGCAACTGCTGCTGGGGCATATCACCGCGCCAATAGGCTTCTTGCGCTTTCTTCAGTTCGCGATTGGCTCCGATACGCGGATAGCCGAGGATATGTGTTTGCACCATGGCCGCCTTCCCAAGCTCTTTCCTGTGAGGGGATCAAAGTTGCCCCATTGAAAAATACCCCGCAGCTGCGATCTCGGTAACGGTCGCATTAGCGAGAGTCCTGACTTGATTGTGTGCGCACAGTGCTGTTCAATCAATTTCATATTTTTTGCAAATAACATGAATAATTTTAATGATGATTGAATTGCGCCATTTGCGTGCGCTGAGTGTTTTGCGTGAGACAGGCAGCCTGGTACGCGCAGCAGAGCGCCTTCACCTGACCCAGTCGGCTCTTTCGCACTTATTTCGCGAAATGGAGGACCGGCTCGGCCAAGAACTGTTTATACGTAAATCCCGGCCTCTGCGATTTACCAGTGCCGGTCTGAGACTGCTGCAATTGGCGGACGACATACTGCCCCAGGTAGCTATAGCACAACGGGACCTGTCTCGACTGGCATCTGGGCAAGCGGGCAGGCTCAATATCGCTATCGAGTGCCACAGCTGCTACCAGTGGCTGATGCCCGCACTGAATACCTTCCGGGACAGCTGGCCAGAAGTGGAACTGGACCTGTGCAGCGGCTTCCACTTCGCTCCCCTACCCGCACTGGTGCGCGGCGATCTGGACCTGGTTGTCACTTCTAATCCAGACCCCGATCTCAAAGGACTGCACTACGAGCCGCTATTCAGCTTTGAAATGTGCCTTGCCATAAGTCGCAAACACCCTCTAGCGCAGGAGAGCAAACGGCGTTGGGTAGAACCGCAGGAATTGGCTGGTGAAGTCCAGATTACCTATCCGGTTGAGCGCGAGCGGCTGGATATCTTCCAGCACTTCCTCGACCCCGCTGGAATTGAACCCGCAGAAGTTCGAACCGCAGAACTCACCGTGATGATGGTTCAGTTAGTAGCCAGCGGCCGAGGGGTTTGCGCCCTGCCCAATTGGGCGCTACACGAGTACCTGCAAAAGGGGTTTGTTTCCCAATTCCAGCTGGGTAAAGAGGGCCTTTGGAGCACTCTCTACGCGGCAGTGCGGGAAGATATGCTCGAGCAACCTTATCTCACAGACTTCCTCAAAACCGCACGGGATACCAGCTTTGCCAATCTACAAGGTGTGAGAGCGGCCAGAACCTGCCTAACCACTTACAAAAGTTAACTGGGCGGCTTAAGCCTTTGCGGAAATAATGACTTACTCAACCTCAGCACAATTATCAAACAAACTGAATATTTTCAGATCAAACAAATCAATGGTTTGGTCTGGCCGGAGAGGCCGGTAAAATCACACAAATAACTATACGGCAGTGGCCTGTACCCGGCCAAATGCCTGGACTTTGTAGGAGACCCTCTATGTCAAACCCGGTTGAACGTTGGAACTCAGTGAGTAAAGGACTGCACTGGCTTTTTGTAATCCTGCTGCTCTCTGTGTGGGGAGCGGTTGAACTGCATGAGTTTTACGAGCGCGGCGACCCCATGCGCGGCTGGTTTATGCAGCTGCACTTCTCGCTGGGAGTCGGTGTCCTGATGCTTCTGGCCCTTCGCCTCTACTGGCGTGCACGTCACAAGCGCCCACAGATTGAAGGCAAGAAGTGGCAGAAGGCACTGTCCAGCCTGACCCATGGTGGACTCTACCTGTTGATTCTGGCTATGCCGGTATCAGGCATCGTGATGCGCCAACTGTTTGGGCGCGATACCGAGTTTTTTGGCCTGTTTGCCGTTCCCAACCTGTTCGCCAAAAACCCGGATCTGGGCAAGCAAATCGCTTTCCTGCACAAAGATGTAATGTGGCCCGCCCTGCTCGTACTGGTTGGACTGCATATCGCCGCCGCCCTGTGGCACCACTTTATTGCCCGCGATAACACACTCACCCGTATGCTGCCACAGCGCTAATTCAAGTCAGGGAAGAAATAGAAGAAAGGAAACTGAATGGGAGAGCGCAGGCCTGCGCTCTCCCGGAATAAACCTGCTAAACAGGTACGACTTACTCGTCGTTATTGCCGCGCTTGGCTTTGGGCTTACCTTTGGGCTTGAACTTAGGCTTACCCTTGGGCTTCCCTTTCGATTTCACCGCCGCTTCATCGAAGCGGGTGATTTTCATCGGTTTACCGGAAACACGCACCTTCTTCAGGTGTTGGAACACCTCTTTCGGCATTCCCTGGGGCAGATCTACCGTGGTGAAATCGTTGTAGATTTCGATACGGCCGATATAGGAGCTGTCCAGATCCACCTCATTGGCAATAGCGCCAACAATGCTGCCGGGGCGCACGCCCTGCTCGCGGCCGATCTCGATACGGAAGCGCTCCAGCCCCTCATCGGGCGGCGGCAGCTTGCGATCTTTCTCGAAGCTTTCCTTCTTGCGGCGGCGACCACCGTCAAAGTCATCATCGCGCTCGCGACGCTCTTTGCGCGGCCTCTGCTCTTTCTCTTGAATCAGCAGGGGCTGGTCACCCTGGGCCATTGCAGCCAGCGCGGCAGCAACATCCAGAGGGTCAACCTCATTCTGCGCCAGGAATTCCTCAACCAGCTGACGATAGGGCGCCAGATCAGTTTGGCCTTCCAGGGTCGCGGTAATGCGCTCGCGGAAGCGCTGCATACGGGCGCTGTTAACTGCATCTGCGCTGGGCAAATCCAGTTTTTCGATCGGCTTCTTGGTCGCTTTCTCGATGACACGCAACATACGGCGCTCGCGGGGCGCCACAAACAGGATCGCATCGCCTTCGCGACCAGCGCGGCCGGTACGACCGATACGGTGAATATAAGCTTCGGTATCGTAGGGGATATCGTAGTTAATCACGTGGCTGATACGCTTTACGTCCAGTCCACGAGCCGCAACATCGGTGGCTACAACAATATCGAGCTTGCCGTTTTTCAGCTTGTCAATCACGGCTTCACGCAGGTTCTGCGCCATATCACCGTTCAGGGCGGCACTGGCGAACCCTCTGGCGGCCAGCTTATCTGCCAGTTCCACGGTGCTGTTTTTGGTCCGCACGAAGATAATCGTGGCGTCCACCGGCTCCGCTTCAAGAATACGGGTCAGTGCATCCAGTTTGTGCAGACCACCAACCGGCCAATAGCGCTGGCGAATGGTTTCCGCAGTCTCAGTCTTAACACGGATTTTTACTTCAACCGGCTCATCCAGATGCTCGCGGGCGATGCGGGCAATCTCTTTTGGCATAGTGGCGGAGAACAGCGCAATCTGGCGCTCTTCAGGAATCTGCTCCAATACCCACTGCACATCATCGATAAAGCCCATGCGCAGCATTTCATCCGCTTCATCCAGCACCAGGGTGCGTAGATTGGACAGATCCAGGGAACCACGACGCATATGGTCCATCACCCGTCCGGGAGTACCTACCACCAACTGAACGCCACGCTTCAACTGCTGTATCTGGCCGCGGTAGTCAGCGCCACCGTAGATAGGCGCAACGTGGAAACCTTTCAACTTGGATGCGTAAGACTGACAGGCTTCAGCCACCTGAATAGCCAGTTCGCGGGTCGGTGCCAGCACCAGTGCCTGAGGGCGACGATCCTTCAGGTCCAGCTGGGAGAGTAGCGGCAGCGCAAAAGCTGCGGTCTTGCCAGTGCCGGTCTGGGCCTGGCCTAGCACATCCCGCCCCTCCAGCAGGGACGGAATAGTTTGTGCCTGGATCGGGGAGGGAGTCTCATAGCCGAGCTTTTCGATGGCGCTGAGAATTTCAGACGGCAGACCCAACTGGTCGAAGCCGGCCGCTTTAGGGGTATCGGTCATTTCGGAATTCACTTGAAGCCAAAGTCCCTATCGCGGGACCGGAGCGGTGGGTAAAAGGCCGCGCAGTCTAACAGGTTAGACGATCCAGATCAGCCTGTTTTTTAGGCAAGTTGATTGGCATGTATCTGCCCCGACAGATAGGATATCAATATTGGGTAGATAAAAAGAAAAGCGTCATTGATCTAGAGGTAAAAAGAGTACAGCGCTCCTTAGACCATATCCACCTCAGTTTCAGGCTGCTGCCTTAGCTCCCTTGCACGGGCCTCCGTCAAGCGCCTGCAAACTCCATCGATTGTAGCGGTAATATGGCGGGAGAAGCTGCCATCCACTTGGGTCTTATCATAGAGATAGGCCCGAAATCGCTGGAAGAACTCCGTGTCTACCGGGTCGGATTGACTCCAAAAGCTGGAGAGCCCCCCTTGATGAGTCAGCCCCGGTAAGTCGTACAGTGATCTTCCAAGTACTTGAGTTGGCACCTCGTGGAAGAGTGCAGATATCCCCACTGTACTGTTGATTGTTACAACCCCTAGGGTGTGATCGAGCAAAGTCGGCAGGTGCAGGTCATGACAGTAGATAACCCTGCCAGTAATTTGGTAGCGAGTTTCCAGCTCCTGTATCAGCTTTTGATAGTGACAAAACCCTCGATCCATAGGGTGGTGCTTTATTACCATCATCGAACCCTTTGGAGCATTTTGTGCAAACGACTGCAACACCACCTCTATCGCATTTTCGATAGAAACCAGATCAGAGTGCTTTCGCAGTTGAAAATCATCGCGGGTTTGAAGTGGAAAAAGAAAGTACCGGCCGCTGAGCTCACCCGTCAAACGGGCCGTAAGTCCGCGCTCCATCAGTTTATAGAGGCCTTTTCGATAGAAACTCTTGATCCAGCAAACGCCTTCACCTAGCCAACTGAGACTACGGTGGTGCCGATAGTGGGGAAATTCCGATTGAGAAGCCCGCATCGCAAGATAATAGGCAATTGCAAAACGCGCTCGCCTAAAAAAAGTTTGCCCGACAGGCTTAACCTGCTTTCGCTCCCTGGCTCGATAACTATTAATTGCTTCTCGAGACCAGTCCGTACGCGAATGAGCGTTAACCCCGCCAAATTCAAGAGTGATAAAATCCGGGCGCAAATATCCCTCTTCAAATACACCAAAAGCGATACCCTTGGACTCGCAGATGGATTTTGCAATGGTATGCAGGCGGCGGCAGTCCCCATAGCAAAAAACAGTATCTACATTATTTTTAGATAGATAATCTGAGAAGAAGGCACTCCAATCACTTTCTCCCCCGGTGAAATCCACCTGAAAATCAGCCCAAGCGAAGTAGCGATCCCCGCCATTAAAGTTGATCTTATGAGTAATGACTCCGCTCTGTGACAGGCGCCTTGCCAATTGGGCAAAGAATGGTCCATGAGGTCCTTGTAAAAATACTGCCTCAGACATGTATTGGCTTTTCCTTGAACTAAGGTCACTGGATACGTTGAAACGAGGCGATGAATAAAAAAGAAATGACTGTGAAATTAGGCAAACTTCACAGTTATTATAATGAACTGCTTTTTACATCTATGCGAGCCATCTAACAACATAGAACTTGGATATTAGAGCCGCTACTAACAGGGCAGAAACTTCTGTAAATTTGGCAGCAAAAACTGCCCTACTGTGGTTTCTTACTTCAAGGATCTTCCCATCAATCAAACTGTATAGCGTAAAAATGCCAACACACAATTTGTATTTGGTACAAACCATAAAGTCAATTCATATAAAAACACAACCACTCAGCACGCCAAGAAATTAACATCTGGCGACACGCGAGAGAAAGATACCCCTGTAGCAAGCCGAATAAATTCCAACTCCATTTAATCCCACATCTTATACCAGGAAAAAATAGGTGTCAGTACAACTAGTACTATAATCACCAAAGTGTAATCGGGCGTAATAGAGTAAGAATGGCTTGCAGCCAGAAAGCCTTGGAAACCAGCTCCCGAACACTTAGCGTAGAAGGGAAAAATATAAAAGTTTGTTAAGTAGAAGTTTGAAACTATATTCCCTGAGATCTAAAAATTTAAACCAATCTATCAAAAGAAATAGAATAGATAGCCTTATACTGGATTTCGGGTACAGCTTTCAATATCTCATAAAGATTCTTCGGTATAAGGAAAAGAGTTTAAAACAAACTCCTTTTTTGTTTTCCAAAGAACGTGCCTTTTCAAGTAGTTCAATGGTAGTTTCTGCATTGATAAATTCTGTCGTTTTGGGATCCACATAGACCGGGTATAACAGCAAAGTAGCGGCAATCATCTGGTTTAAAGTTAAATTGCGCTGCCTTCTCGATGTAAAATCCCTTAACTCACCCGTGGGGATTTCTCTATCTTCGACAAGCGTATCCCTTGTGAGTCCCCAACCAGCATAAAAGGGTAACCCATAAGTGACCACTTGCTTGCCTCTCAGTAGTGCCTCAAAACCACTCAGGGAGCTCATGGTGTGAATTTCATCAGCGACTTTAATAGCAGAAACTATATCACCCTGTTCAAGCAAAGTGTCATAAAGGGAATCAGAACTCCCCTGCAAAGTACCTAGACGAGCACCGCAAACTACGTCAGGGTGCGGCTTATAAATAATATGAGAATCGGGGTTATTGAGCCTGACGCGCTCAAGAAGTGCCAGATTGCTTTTTATTATTGGGGAACCATTAGCTATCGAGGCATCACTTTCTACCTGCCCGGGAACTAAAATAATTTTTTTACCAGAGGAAAAACCAAAATCAACTGTAGGTTTATCTTCTACAACGTTGTATTTGCTAATCCCCTTATCGATCAATTTTTCTCGTAACCTTCTAGCTCTATCTAGAAGAGGATCAGGAAAACTACAGGTATTTAACAGCATCTCCAAATCGCTGGGCTGCCTGGCGTCAAAGTAAATACCACGACTATCTAGAACCAGTGAATTCGGAACGACCAGATCGGCACCCAAACCAACGGAACGCAAGAAACCGTCTTCAACCCTCCAGACATTTAAATCAGATTTCTTAGCCTCATCAAGCAAACCATCTGTAATCCGACTTGCCCATATCAGAACATTGGTTCCTGCCCTTGCATCTGGTACCTTTGCAGAAGAAAATTTAATCCTTCCCTTTCCACCGATAAAGCCTGGAATAAAACTCCTTTTCCAGTGAGAAAATCCTACTCCAACCCAGTCGCCATCAAAGCGATTCCACTGCCTGCGTTGTTCAGCAATTAATGCCACAGTGTCTTCAAAGTTACATCGATTGCCAGTATACGGATTAATATACCGGGAGTATTTGAGGTACGCAGCGCAAAAAACCTGAAGCAACGTTCGCTTCACACTGCGGCGACCACACTTTCCTCTATCCCGAGTTAACCCCCAGCCCGCGTAAAAAGGCACTCCAAAGCAGTGGACCTCCTTACCGGCGACCAGCGCCTCGAAACCCAGCTGGCTGCTGACCACATAGACCTTTTCAACTCCATCCAGGATTGACCAGGGAGAGATATCTTCAGAGATAATCCTACACCCCCTCAGTTCAGCCAGTTCCTTTAGATAGCCACGCTTTTTTCCTGCGACAACATCGGGATGAATCTTTACAAGAATTTCAGCATCAGGATTTTCATTAATTGCGGACTCAAGCATTTGAGAGAAATGCTGCTCAGAAGCCAACCCTCCTTTAACGGAAATATCCCCAAATGTTTGATCGACCACTAAAATAGATTTTTGTCCTGGCAAAATTTCCAGTGATATATCAGCCGACTGGTTATATTTCGACAGTCGGCTCTCTCGTATCAGTTTTAAGCCTTTCTCTGCACGAGCAAGGTCATCCAGTGAGAAATCAGCTTCTCTAATTAATGTTTCCAGGTCACTTGGCCGGGAGGCATCGTAATAGATACCTGTCGAGTCTACGACCAAGCTATGAGGTTCAGCACCATTTACGCCAAGGCCGAGTGAACGTAAAAAACCATCTTCTATGGAAATATAGGGCAAACTCAAATGAGTGGCGAGGCGCTGTGCTTTAAGAGCGCTTTTTTTTAACCCCCAGCCGGCCATCATGGTAATTGATCTATCGGGCTTAAGAGCTACATAGCGACATTCAGCTCCCAGGAAGTTCTCAAGGTTAGATAAACGCCGAAGTCCGAATGAGCAGTGTCCAATTACAGGCATTTCCTTGCCTCAAAAGAAAGTGCATCCCGAAGACTATGATCGTTAGCAAGGTCTAAGATTCCCTCAACCCAAGCTGAAGGTTCCATTGGTAGCAACAGACCATTTTCCCCGTGCCGCACTACGGAACCGTATATGTCCCCTTGAGCGAAAATACCTGCGGCACCAGCCTGGGTAATATCAAAAAACTTTGTATGCGACCTGGCGCGATTAAACGGTAAATCGAGCAAAGGTGCCAAACCAATTGATCGCCCTCGCTCTCGAAGCATCGACACATAGGTAGGCCACGTCATCGGGTGCAGTATCTGTACCCGTGGCAATCCTCGAAAGAGTCGATTGACACGCTGATCTCCAATTATCTCAAAATTGAGAATTGGACTGCGATTGAGGACTTCTTCTATCACCGGCCGCAGCCACAGAACATCTTCAAGGTGTGACGCAGAGCCATGGTAAAACACGGTCAAAGGCTGCTCCTGCTCACAACTCAAGGGAGCCGGCTGTAGCAACTCTGGTGACCAGCTTTGGTACTTTTCCTCAAGGTAGGATGTCGAAACCAATAGTTGTGCGCCGACAGATTTTAACCACCTCTGTTTAGACCAACTAAGCCGTAATATTTTTGCTTGATACCGAAGTGGCATGCTGGAGAACGCATACCAATCAAATAGGTCATCATCGATAAAGAGGTAAATTCTATGAAACCGACCTCTATTTTTATCTATAAATGACTTCCAACTCCGGGGGATGTAACGAACAAAGACTAACGATTTGCCATTAATATCCTGTTCAAACGGAGAGCTGGACCAAGTTATACACCGGAATTTGATTCCCCTGTCATACAAATATGGCCGAATAAAATAGTCTGTTGATGGGTTTGCTCCCTCTTCAATGACTAAACAGCTTTCTGTGGGAACCGAGTCAAGTGCCAAATTACTACCCCTCGAGCGGAAACACGATTGGAATCAAAATCAAAACTGTTATCGAATAAGCAATAGTCAGGGGTAATCCAGCCCTGAGGAAATCACGTAAATGATATCCTCCCAAGTTTTGCACAATCAGGTTAGTTTGATAGCCAAATGGGGTGAGAAAGCTGGCACTAGCTCCATAGGCTACGGCCATCACAAAGGGCATCCAGCTAACCCCAAAGCTCTCAGCCAAGCTCCATGCGAGTGGGAAAGCCAGTGCTGCAGCGGCGTTGTTGGTCATCAATTCTGTAAGCGCCAATGTCAGTAAGAAGATGCCCACCAACCCGGCTAATGGCCCCCAGTCCGCTAGTAAACTACGCAGCCCTAGCGCTAACGAATCTGCCAAACCACTACCCGCGAAAGCCTCAGCCAAAATCAGGGCACTAGTGATAATCAGCCATATCTGGAATGGGAAACGCCGCTGTAACTCAGTAGTAGATACGATTCCCAGACCAATCATTCCTCCAAGAAGAACCACGAGCCCTTTTAGCAGCGAGAAGACACCCAGTGCCGCACCGGCCACAACGGCAGCAAAGCCCAACCCCAAAAGCCAGTTATTACGTCGAGAGAGGTCGCGCCGAACCTCTGTGCCGCTGATCACATAGAAATTCTTATCAATATTCAGATGATGACGAAAATCCGGGCCCACCGCCAACAGCAGGGCATCCCCAGCGCGAAGCTCAATCTCACCGAGCTTGCCAGACAACCGCTCACCACCACGACGCATAGCAACCACGGCTGCATCAAACCGAGTACGAAAATTGCACCCTTTTAAAGATTGGCCAAGAATACTGGAACTGGGCGTAATCACTACTTCTGTAAGATTCAGGTCCAGATCCTCATCCTCCAACGCAAATAAACGCAGCCCTTCAATATCCTGTAAGCGACCAAGGTCACGTACATCACCACTAAAAATTAACTTATCCCCACAACGGATAACTTCGGAGGGACCCACTGGGCTAATAACCTGGCTGCCACGGACAATTTCAATTAAATAAAAAGTCTCCAATTGACGTAGGCGGTTTTGCTCGACACTTTTCCCATCCAATGGGGAGTCAGCTATCACTTCCGCCTCCAACAAATACTCAGTGACAGGCTCTTCCGTTACTCCCCCTTCCGGCAGAAGACGATTGCATAAGAGCAGTACCGCCAAGCCTACTAAAGCTGCGGCCAAGCCCACCGGTACAAAGGCAAAAAACTCCAAACTGGGAAGGCCGCGATCCAGCACAAAACTGTTAACAATCAAGTTAGTGGAGGTACCAATAAGCGTCAGAGTACCGCCGAGAATCGCCGCGTAAGATAACGGAATCAGTAATTTGGCCGCGGGCAAGCGCCGCTGCCCCTTCACACTTGAGGATAAGGCAGCCACAACTGCCGTATTGTTAAGAAACGCAGAACTTAATGCAGTAGCAGTGGTAAGCCTCAGCAAACTTGCCTTTAAGGAGCCCTTAATCAGTCCTTCTGAAATCGACCGCAACCAGCGGGCCTTCTCCAACCCCACCGACACGAGCATCAGAGCTACTAAAGTGGCTAAACCTGGGTTTGCTCCTTTCTGTAACGCTGACTCCGCTGGGACCAATCCAGTCAGGAAACAAGCACCAGCTGCCGCAGCAAACACCAAGGATGGACGAAAATGAGTAAAAATTAAACATCCGATAACCAGGGCGAAGATACCGGAAACAAATAATTGGGGGAAAGTCATAAGATCGAAAGGTCGCTCTGATTACCGATTCTAGTGTTCGTTTCTATATACAAACCTGTGCTGAGATCGAATTATGCCAAATCTTAGGTGAGTATGCCCCCCAGCGCATTTTCTCCAACAAAGCTGGCTTAGACTCAAGGTTAAAATACAACTTGCGAGATATCTCAGGGATCCTGATTAAGCACTTGCTCTATCATGAAACTACAACAATGCCAAGAATACCGTGACATATCGCTATGCTAGCGAGAAATCTTCATGAATCAGCGTCAGATGCGGATTATAGGCAGGATCAGTATCCAGTAAGCCTCCCCAGCGAGCCCGCATATACTCTGCCTCACGCTGTGCCCGCCGGCGTTTAGCTAAGGTATTATCGGCCCCGCGTGATACCGACTCATGGTGATACAGCTCTGCGTATGGTGTCCATAAGTTGCGATAACCTGCTTCACGCACTTTTAGGCATAGATCAACATCATTAAACGCGACAGCCAGGTTCTCCGCATCCAGGCCAGCAACTTCTAAAAATACCGACTTCCGTATCAATAGGCATGCTGCAGTTACAGCGGACAGATTCTGCACCAGATGCAGGCGCGAAAAGTATCCATATTCATGGCGGCTGAAGTACTTATGGGAGTGACCAGCAACACCACCAATTCCCAAAATCACTCCACCGTGCTGGATGGTATCATTTGGGTAATAGAGCTTCGCCCCGACACAACCAATTTCAGGCCTCTGAACCTGGCCGACCATCTCCGTTAGCCATTCATCGTTAATTGGCTCAATATCGTTATTTATCAGTCCGATGATCTCACCCTTGGCAAGGCTGACTCCAAAATTATTAATTGCAGAGTAGTTAAAGGGGTGATCCCAGCGATGCACTGAGACTCGGGAATCAGTAGCCCTCACTTCATCCAGAAAGTGTAAAGTTGCCTCACAACGACTCTGATTATCTAAAATCAGTAATTCAAAATTGGGGTAACATGTTCGGGTAAGGATAGCCTCCACACAGGGCTTCAGTATATCCAGGCTATCGCGGGTTGGAATGAGCAAGCTTACCAAGGGGGGCGGCTCAGAAATATCCCATCGCACCCGATAGCTATTAGGGGCTACACCAGGCAGAGCTCTGGCTTTCAGACCTTCACTTCCCAAGTAGTCACTTACAGCCCTAAGCCCCGCAGAAGCCGCATAATCTTTCGCGCAACTCTCTTGTGCTGTCGAGCCGCTAATAGCCCGCCAGTGATAGAGCACTTCGGGAATATGTGCTACGTTTTCCTTATTCAAATAGGGCATACAACGCAGTAACAAATCGTGGTCCTGACTTCCCTCAAATCCTGCACGAAATCCACCTACACGCTCAACCAGCTCACGGCGCAATACGGTTAAATGGCAAATATAATTTTGTGATAGTAGGAGATCTGGATTCCAGCCTGGCTTGAAATGAGGATCAAAGCGCACGCCTTGTTCATCAATTTTATCTTCATCGCTATACACTAATTGTAACTGCGGATTTTCTACAATTGACTGGGCAACTCGCTGTAGCGCGAATGGAGCCAGGGTATCATCATGATCTAAAAGCGCTATATATTCACCACCGGCCAACGACAAGGCACTATTACTTGCAGCCGAAATATGTCCATTTGCTGTTCGAAATATTACTTTGATACGCTGGTCTAGCTTTTGATATTTCTCCAGGCAGGATTTAACCTGAGCCTGACAAGAAGCATCATCAGCAATACACAGCTCCCAATGACTATAACTTTGTGCTAAAACCGAATTGATACATGAGCTTAACAGTTCAATATCAGTGTTATAGGTTGGAAGAATAATAGAAATTAAAGGTCTACCAGAGCCTTTAGCTAAATCCAGTGAGCCCGGATAAGAAGCAACTCTTTTTGCCTCTACAGTTCTAATCCACTCAGAATAATCACTGGTTTGCTTCCGTTTAACAAAAGTTCTTGCATAGTGCTGTAAAGCCAAATCCCGCCAGTTGCAACCTGATTCACGAGCCTCGCCACGAATGAGTTGTAAAACCTTTGCCTTTCCCTGACTACGAAATTTAAAGTGCATATTGGCCAAGCGCTGCGCCAGGCGATCGTAGGCAAACTGGGGGAGAAGCTTCACTAACTGGAAGTGTTGTACTGTAAATAGTCCTTCGGATTCCATAGGATCAAAGCGCAAAGCTTTAGGGCGTTGTTGAAGGTAGAGTAGACGCTTACTAACACGACCCGATTTACTTGGAAGAAATATACTATCCGGCTCGGTGAAGCCATCTCCATAGTCAAAATAGAGTTTAGAATCTGCAGACGACTGATTGTGCTGCAGTCCAAGTTCCACCATATACCAGCCAGGGCCAGGAGCTCGTCCCAGTACTTGGAATTGGGGGTCCGGTCCAGATGCACACCATAAAAAATCTGTTTCAGTGCAATCAGAGGGCTCAATCGCAATTCCGGGCTTAAGCCTGGGCGCCAAATCAACATAGAAAAAGGACTTAAAAATATTTAACACCGTAACAAATCCAGTTATTACTCAGCACTCTTAGCGGCACCGCATGCATTCGCCAATAAAATAATAGCTAGTTCAACTCACACTGAAACTGGTAAGTATCAGCCAACTGATACACACCTTAGACTAAGGGCTACCATCCAGTCTGAAGTTTACTTTGGCAGCAATGTTCGTGCCATAAATATAGGCCTCAATCTCGTCTCGATTGGACAAACCCATTTTAGGCTTAAACGCAAACCCGCATTTCAAATTCTGTGAAAGTCCCTTTCGCACAACGTCGGGCCGGTTTCTATTTAACTCAACTAAGTGCTCTTCCCCATTAATCAGTAAGCGAATTTTTATCGATCCCGCAAATTCTGCTGTCGCCCAACCAGTAATCAAGTCAGGACCCACATCTACAAAAATTTTTCCATAACACAGATATGGAGTCTCAGCAGTTATGCGTTCCTTCAAACGGGCAACGCCATTTTTTACACTTTCTACATGACAGAGAAGTGCATCGTCAGTCTCATCATTTAAATCATGAGCTTTAAAATAAGCTTCACCTTTTTTCCTAGTTGAACTACCAGCACCAGAACCCTTTTTCTCCTTTTTCATCGCATGTTCATGCCTGGACTTGACAACATAATGATTAACCCTTAACCCGTCATAGAGAACTCGAGTTGTCTTGGGTTCACTGGATGTACCATTTTCAAATTCAGTAGGTTGTAAGTTAGCAGAATAATAACGTCCGCTTTTAAGTACACATTCATGGACATGCATCTTTTCAACCAAAGATGGCTTCAAAATTGTTTTAATATGTCGGTTAAATTCGTGCTCTTGCTTGGAAGCTTGAGTAAATCGCTCAATCACCAAACCATCACTCTTGAACTTATGTCCAGATGAGCCGAAATTTCTCCAATTGAGCGCTAGTGCACTGGCATCCTCTATTTGATTAAAATCAGATAGCAAGCTTTTTAAATTAACGCCCTGCGCAGTAACGATAAATTCATCAGCATCAATAAAGCCGAGCAAATCAACTTTATCGCCAAAGCGATTTAAGATCAGATTATATGCCGGCATCTGTGGACCATGATCCCCTACTCTGGGGAAATAAATCCTATTTACTACTCCCAAGCTATCCAGAGCCTCCAACAATTGGGAGGAACCATCATCACTGACATTGTCTGCAATATAAAAAGTATCAACACCGATCAACTGGTGATACACGATCCACTCAAGGATGTACTCATATTCGTTCTTAAAAATCGCTGCTATTCCAAACTTCATTCGCGCTCAAAAGACCTTTCCAGGTGAGAGTACTATTTTCAACACTCTCACAATAAACAAAATATAACTTACAATTCGCGACCGTCTACTATAATCATCAAAAAGATGAAAGCTCAACTTTCCAAAAGACTAATTAGCAAGCTGTTTTGTGGGCATGTTTATAAAAAGAAGCCTGCAACCTTGAACAACCAATAAACTCTTTTAGTTTGCGCCCATCATCCTTTTCTATATCAAAAAGAAGAAAATTTTTCCGACCATAAAAATACTGAAGCACATTTGAATGATGCCTATGCCACTCATATTTCCAGCGCCGTATAACAGTTTCTCGATCGCATGAATAGATCTTCTCAAATCTGTGTAAATAACTACCATTACCGTGATTAAGCCGACTCTCAACCCATTTCTCTACAGGGCGTGTATTTAAAATAAAAAGAGAATCGGGGTACTGTCGATCCAACTCATGATAGTACTTTTCGAAAGCATACAGGCACCGACTTGAGACAAACTCCATATCACTATAGAAATCGAAATTTTTATATCCACTTAATAGAGGCTTCCCATGTAAGTAGTTGTCCTCAAGTCGTAAAGCCAAGCTCCCATGATCCCAGTGGACAGATTCATAGCCATTACGTAAGAAAAAATGATTTACACTGGTTGTACCGCACTTATTGAACCCAATTTGAGATACTTTCATACTAAAAAAATCTTTAAAAGCTTATTCATCCAAAGTGCTTCTTAACGTCGAGCTGCCTGTATTTGATCCAAATCGAAACAGTAAAGTAATACAGAATTTGGGTCTTGCTTTTAGCTATTTACACCGCTAACCAAGGACTATAACTTTCATCAAACTACATAACATACACTATCAAGAGGATGAAACAGAGCAATCAGGAAAAAGTAGCTTACATTACTAAATCACACATCTTGGATGAATTATACCGAGTAAAGGTGGAGAAATGCCCCATGATACAATTCACCGGACAGAACCACCCCCGTCAACACCTTGTAAGGTACCCCGGTTCCAAAATCGTGAGGCATACATACTAAGAAAGCCTTGTAAGAGATGATAAAATTGGCAGGGGTTGGCCCGTTCTGGCCACAACAACCTCTATAGAGGATAAATCCTTGATATCAGTTAAATCAAAGGAGAAGCCAATAAACCCCCTCCTGCCCAGCCCTCGTGCCTTGTAGATAGGATTGTATTCACTTGCTTTTGTCTCGGCTACAACTTCGCCATTATGTTTAACTCTAAGCAGCGCCGCTTCAGTCCCTCCCTCAGGCATCGCCCACCCCTTCAAATACCCGCTTTCCAAAGCTGTAGCGGCACCTCGTGTAAAGCATGCGCCGTTTCGAGCTAAATGAAGTCGCCAGTCAAATTGTGTACGAGCGCAGTTATAAAATTCATATTCCTTTGCATTCAAGGTTCGCAATTCAGATAGTTGTTCATTCGTGAGCCCTCTCGAATGAACAACCTCATTAGAAGTAATGTTTTGACGCAAAATTGGAATATTAATACCAAACTTTTTGTTAAGCAGGAGCAGAGAATCCTCAAATGATTCAACAAGCCCTATAAAGCCAAGTTGAGACCAATTACCCTGACCGACAAGACGGAGCTGTCTGTTAATATTTTCACGAGAGCGGTAAAAACTCTCAAAACTATCTTTATAACCTTGATGCCGAACTTTATGATTATACTCAGAAACAATTCTATTAACGGGATCGCGCAAAAAAGTTATCATCTGTCCAGCATCAAATATATCAATGTATTTTGACGCATGAAAATGACCAGTCAAAAATTGATATCCTTGCCTGTTAAAGTCCTGATAAAAACTCCAACCATCCATCTCCCCAGAAGCCCATTTTTTAATAAGGGGACTTGTCAAAGGCGAAACCCTGCCATAATCCTGACAAATTTTTGACCTTCCAAAATAAGTATCAGCACCTTTCCTGAAGCTTGTGCCAGCTGTTTTTGGGATATGCACAAAAATAATAGGTTTCACTAAAGCATCCCAAGCAGTATCCGCCAGTCTAAAAAAGCTCTTAACCACAAACCTTTCAACCACAACTGAAGAAGTAAATTAAAAGCTCATGTACAGCAATAGAGGGAAAATCATAAATATAACTATCCCTCAAAAAAAATAAATCACAACTTATCACTTAACAACAACCTTATAAGCTGATTTTTTCTGCGCCTTGAGAAATATATCTATAATCATCATCCCACTCAATAGAGTTCTTACTGGAATGGGTAACCAGCACAATTGTTTTATCCCTGCGGCAACCGCCTCATTGACCACATACCGAATAAACGGTTTATCGACGATAGGCAGCATACGGGTTCCCAAGCCGGCAACAGGTAAAATTGCTTTCATTTAAAATCGCAGTGTATCTACAAACAATTAATATAAAGAATAAAAATCCTTTTAAAATTTCTACTCTATTTTCTAATCCACCAAGGCTTTTAGAGAACGCCCTAATGGAACACTATTATCATCAAGAAATTTTTCCATTTTTTTCGCAAGCTCTAGCCTATTCCTATCAAATTCTTCAAAATCCCAATCTTTAAGAATTGACTCAATCTGAGATTTGCTTATACCAGCCTCGAAAGAACTCGCTGATACATGGGGGATTTTCATTTTTTCACAAAGCTCATGTGTCCTAGAATCAATATACAAACAAATAGCAGGAACACCAGATTGTATTGCAGACTGAACACCGTGGATTCTAGTACCAACAACGACATCCGTAGATCTGTGAGACAACATCCAATTTACAGCATCATTATATAGTCTAAAATTTTTTCTAACTGCGCCCCTAAATTCTGCTTCAGAAAATCCATAAGATGAAAAAGCAGGGAATATCTTCTCAAAGGATTTTTCAAAATCATCATCGGAAAAATTTGCCGCCAGCGATATAAAACTCTCAGGATGCTGAACAATATAATCACCACCTGATTGCACGGCCATCCTTAGCAAAGATGCCTCTAGACTTCTTAGCTCTTTATTGAATGGACTACCCGCAGCTATGTTTATTCTCTCCAGTTCATTTCCACATATTTTCTTATAGATATTTTCCCCTAATCTCTTATCGGAGGATATGAAATTAGTTTGGCATCCTATTGATACCACGTTGTTAGAAAACCCCAGTTTTTCCATCAAACTTAAAGTGTAATCCCCTCGCAGTGTTATTGCTGCCCCCTTTCTGCGTTCGAAAAAATCTCTAAGCCAAGAGATTGTTCCTTCTGGTATGAAACTAATGTCATCTGTTTTGGTTTTTACTTGCGCCCCCAATCCCAAACCAATCACAGGAACATTCAAATTACAAAGTGACAGCCCTCTTTTTGACAAATCAGTATGAAACCCGAGTTGATTTGCAAGTGAAAGCACAATACCAGCACCCTCACGATTAAAAATCGACGTATCAGTGCCAACACTCATCGGCCTACCTGAAAAATCAATAACACACTGCGTAGCAAAGTAGTAAATTAAATTTCCAGTATTACCACTAAACTGTGATTTATATTTATTAATATCATTCGGGAAAAATTTTTTCCCATAACCTGGACCAACATAGCTCCACTTCACAAAAGTAACCCCAATTTTTTAATTCACAAACTCAGTAAGTTTATTGCAAACTGAAATATCATAAGCAGCTAAAACAGCAAGATATCTTTTTATCAGAGCTTTTCGATTCTTGTCATAAGCCGCCCCATCAAATTTACAACTATCTACCATGTCTGCAACACCTCCAGCTACAAACATATCCCAAGAGCAAGTTGGCAGCATCATAATATCTGCAAGCTCACTTGTTCTCGTATCATGGGAAACAAACAATGATGGAACATAACTTTGGAAAGCAAGCATATTTCCATGTAATCGTGTACCAACTGACAAATCAAACTTTCGAGCATATTCCATCCAGGCCTCTGCATTAAAAAAAGTAACAAACCGTTCTTTAACAAAGCGCTCGAATACATCTCTTGACTCACCAGGGCACCATAAGTCAGCCTGATGAAGCATATGATGATTTCCCTCATCATATGCGTCTCCACGTGCCAAAGAAACTAATTCAAGGGGATTCTGGCATACAACCTCGAAATAGTTTTTCTTTATTGATAAATGAAATCCATCAAAAACTTTTTTAAATTTTTTCCTGTGCGCATCAATATTCACCAAAATACTTAATTTTTCCTCTGGCATATTCCTTAATGCTCTTAAAGAACTCTCACTCTTTAAACCCAACTCAGGATCTAAATTTGTAAAATTTGATGGGCACCCTACAACCTCTACATTATTAACCCCAAATGACTCAAGGAGTGTAGCCGTATACTCTCCTCGAACAGCGATTTTCGTAGCTAAGTCACTCAAAACTTTAGCAAACCTAATAGTCCCTTCCTTAAACTTAACCCCCTCATTCTTGTGAGTCGCTTGCGCCCCTAGGCCAACCACTAAGACTGGGAGGTTGGCTTTTTCTAGCTTGTCTGCCAAACTTCCCATATCCCGATCAGGATGTATAAAATTTGACGCAGGAAGAACAATTAGATCAAACTCACTTTGAATTTTCTTGGGATCGAAATTCCAACCTTCGATATACTTCTTATCACCTAAAATCTGTCGATCTACTGCATTCCAAAATGCATAATTTCCCGTGTTATTCCCGGAATTTAAAAAAGCTTCTTTTGTATTTTTATTAAATGATGACCCATTTGGGTTAGCACCAACAAATGCTATTCTTTTCATACAGCACCTAAGGAATTAACTTTTGAATAAAGAAATCGACTAGACATTCAGATTCGGACAATGGATTCCACTCAAATCCATTTATACCATTTACCAGGGGTTCAGAAACTATAAATTCACTCATATCAGTTCCGATACAGAATTTATCAGCAAACTTCCTATTTGACTCAGAGTAATACCCCATCAATACCCTTGCATAATATTTGGGAAGTACAAACTCAACATCCTGATTGTTAAAGGAGATAAACTCTTCCAGCAGCTCTGGCGCAGACACGCCTCTCCGATTAAGAGCCAGCTTTAAAAGGACCTCTCTCTTTTTCAGGGAGTAATTTGCTCCTTTTGAATCTGGAATAGCGTAACCTGATAAATTTCCAGATATACCACAGACCTCAAAGAACTGTTCCTCTATCTTTTGGTTTGAACTTCGCACCTGATCAAAATTAATGATCGATACTTTCGCTCCAAGATCTATCCATTCCTGACAGTTGGCATAATAATCCAGAAGGCTATCTTTTTTTGACCAAACAAGATTAGAAGTTCTACCTAAAGCTTTTACATCCTGGTTAAATCCTGAAGCCAGTAACTTGTCTTGTCTACGAACGGTATAGATAACCTCTACTTCATCAAAATAGGAAGAGAAGTAACTCAAAACTGACTTCTTATCGGAGAGCGTAAAATACTCAGATGAACAGATAGCTACAGAGCCTGTGCTAAATTTAGTCAGTTTTTTGGATATTTCAGATAACTTTTTTTCCTGCAGCAATCCGTTAATATCTTCGCGCTTTCGTAAGCGAGCATCCCCAATATGCTCACATGCAATAATATGTGGATCCAGCCCCGATATAACATCAACATCCTGATCAGCTTTTAGCCTTTTTACATTCAGGTTCATATAGGCTTGAATATAACTGGTGCCCGTCTTAGGCATTCCGACATGCAGATATAGTTTAGCCATGATAAATACCCATATGTTTATCTGCGCATTCACTAATAGTTAGAGGTTTCGGAATATTACTTGCGATCAGGTTCCAGCTACTACCCTCTCCACAGGCCTTCAGTATTGCCTGTTTCAGAGAATTACTACTCCCGTTACGGAAATGATATCCACTTATATTATCGGAAATTTTTTCAACCATGCCGCCGATATCACTACCGATCAAAGGACGGCCATGGTTAAAGGCCTCCTGAATAACCATCGGTGAGTTCTCCCACCATACCGATGGAATAATCACCCAGTCGGCTTGCTCCATTAAGCGACCTATTTCATGGGACTCATAGGATCCATGCAAGGTAACCAAATCGCCCAGATCCTCTAACAACCTAAGAATTTTCTCCTGAAACTCTTCCGTCTGTCCTTGTAAATTAGCTCCGTGAATATCCAAGTGAACCTTCTCTTGGAGATCTTCGGGCAACAGTTTAAAGGCCTCCAGTAATACATCTACACCTTTAAAAGGATTGATCTGACCAAAGAAAGCGAAACGGCCGCGTCCTTCTCCTTCTGCTAAGGGGCGAGATGCAGGCGTTTCAATCTCCGGCTGGCCATTTTCGATCATTACCATTTTCTCTTCGGGGATCCCCCAGACTTTATAGCGCTCAATGAGAAAATGACTGGGTGAGACGAACATATCCACCAAGTTAAAAATGGATTTGATATACTTCTCCCGCAGGAAGAAGTCCGCTGCAGAGCGATCGGGGAAACAATGTGCACAGTCAGTGGGAGATGACTTATAACAAAGCTTCATCTGTTTTCCAGGCTTAACCATTTGGCCATTATTAGCACAGATAGCTAAATATTCGTGCAGTGTTACAACAAGACGTGCATCCGGTAAGGTATTTCTTACCTCACGGATCAATTCCAACCCCATATGAATATAATGATGAAAATGTACTACAGTTGGTTTGTAGCGCTTTAATAATGCACGAAATTCCTGCCAAACATGCTTTTTACAACCCGATTGAAACAGAAAAAAATCGGACATATGAGTATGGAATAGAATCTCTTTGTTCGAATTAATAGTGGAGAAAGCAGATCCTCCATGGGAAGGCTGGTCGGTACGTGCCAAAAAAACAGTGTCCAAGCCCTGTCGTTCGTATTCCTTAAACAGATTGTAGGCGGCCACTTCTGCACCACCCTTGCTGTGATCCGGGTGACCGTGGGAAACAATCAGTATTCTGTGTTCAGTCATTGATAATTCCTTAACGAACCAGCTGTTCAATCAGGCTTCCCCAGCGCTCGGTATGTTGCCAGGCGTTATAAAGGGTGATTTTAAATTTCCAGTCTCTATTTTCGAACAAATTTTGTGACATCCGCTCTAGGTGGTAGAGCTTTTCATCGGCAAGAACATAATGACGGTAACCTGCTTCGCGTAATTTTAAGCAGAGATCAGAATCTTCAAAATCCCCGAGTACATAAGTCTCATCCAAACCATCCGCAGAATCATATAACGCTTTGCTAATAAACATACAAGCACCGGTAACTGCCGGTGATTCCATCACAGAATCAATATCCACCAACCATTCCGGATTACCCTTACCTGGGTGTTCGTTCAACCATAAGTTACCAAACTGGACGCTCTTGGAAAAACTCATACCCACATGCTGTATGGTGCCATCATCAAATACCAGCTTTGGTGCAACAACGCCAACATCTTCCAAGCCCGATGATTTTCTTTCAATTCGAGAAAGCCAACCACTACTACTTGGAATAATATCTGAGTTAAGCAGTACTAGTTTATCTGCGGTTGCATACTTGACGCCCAGGTTATTGGCACCTGCATAGCCCAGATTTCTGCCCCCATAGACCACCTTAAAGCTAATAGGAAACAACATACTGGTGTCATAACAGAATGGGATAAACTCATCGTAAAGTCTGGGGTCATCCAGGACGTAGATTAATTCAGTTTCATTAAAATCTTCATCATTAATAAACTGTGCAATCTGGTGTAGAAGAAAATCATAGCGGCCATAAAGCGGAACAATGACACTACGTTTAGGATTGCGAACCTCTGTACCAAACTGCAGTACTTCAACTCGAGGTTCGTCTAGAAGATCACGTCGATTCGACCAAAATGCAGATAATGCTGGGCCGATATGTTGACGCATATTTACCTGATAATCTCTTCCGGTAACATTAAAATTCACTAACACCTGTTGGCTAGCTAAAATGATATCTTCTCGCACATTGGATTGCTGTACTGAAATAGTGCCTAAAGCACCATCTTTAGTGACAAAAAGAAGTTCTAACTTAGCTTGCTCAATTAAATGTGGCATAGGTATCCAAGCAAAGAATCCAGCCTTATAAGTTGGACTTGCTTTTCCAGGAAAAGCTTCCAGAACATCCTGACGAGTATAGCGAGCAGACTCTTTAAGTAAGTTTTCGCTATAACTACCATCGGTAGTGCGCAAAACCAGACTCGCCATATCATTTTGTCCGTCTAAAAGCCAGCCTGATAGGAATAAACCGTGACCCGGGACTGCTAAAATGTTATCCCAGTGGGAGTTAACTTTAGATTTAAGCTGGTTTTCATCAAGTTTACGCAATCCTGGGATTTCAAATACACTGTTACCCATCCTTTCGAACATCAAGTCAAGTAGTTGTGCCTTTTCATCCGTACGCCAAGTCATACAATGGCCAAATAGGGATTCACCACTTAATTCAACAAAAGCATTTAACTCAACGCTCTTAGATTGAGTGTCTTTAGCAGCAACAGATAAACACAGGGATTTTTCGTTCACTGGGTGATCATAAGGCCAGTCCACCAACAGGCTATACCCCCAACGGGCGCTACCTTCAAAGCCAAAATGTCGATTTACATCTAAGCGAGTTGTGCGAAGCGTTGAGTAATTAAGTTCACCAATATTTGGCCCTTCAAAATCTTCATCGCTATCAATATATTCAAGGTGAAAATCCAGTGCATTATGGACGGGATGAAAAGCCCAACCTTGTATTAATAAATGCTTGCCACCAATAACACCGCATATATCAACCCAAACCTGAGCTATTTCCGGGAAATTCTTAGCGGGCTTAGTTGTTGCCGCTTTTAAACGCTCTAGTATCTTAATTCCCATTATCTCATTCCATCCTTATTCAGCGGTACTATATTGTTGTGCAATCCATTTACGGTAACTGCCATCCATTACCGCTCTCCACCAACAATCATTGTTCAAATACCATTGCAAGGTCTTGTAAATGCCTGTCTCAAAACTCTCCAGGGGTTGATAACCAAGTTCATTATTGGATTTCTTTGGGTCAATGGCATAGCGGCGGTCATGGCCTGCTCTATCCTGGACAAAAGTAATTAACTCTTGCGCATTACCTTTGATAACAGATAGCGCTTGAGGGTACTTAGTGGCTAGCGCAGTGTTTTCAGCAAACTCACGATTCATCAAGTCACAGATGAGTTTAACAATATCGATGTTTGCCCATTCATTAATGCCACCGATGTTATAGCACTCTCCAAGTTGCCCTTTTTGTATCACCTGCTCAATGCCCCTAGCGTGATCTTCGACATAAAGCCAATCGCGAATCTGTTTTCCATCTCCATATATAGGTAATGGTTGATTGAGCAAAATATTTGTGATCACCAGCGGAATCAATTTCTCTGGAAAATGATACGGGCCATAATTATTGGAGCAATTACTGGTTGTTACCTGCAGTCCATAAGTATGGTGATAGGCTCGAACTAGATGATCAGAGGCAGCCTTGCTGGCAGAGTACGGGCTATTTGGAGCGTATTGGCTCGTTTCACTAAATGCAGGATCTTCTGCTTCAAGGGTGCCATACACTTCATCAGTTGATACATGGTGGAAACGGTGAGTTTCTCGATGGAGCCCTTCATCCAGCCATACTTTTTTTACCGCCTTCAGTAAGCTATGAGTGCCGATAATATTTGTCTGGATAAAAGCATCAGGCCCACTTATCGAACGGTCCACATGGCTCTCAGCTGCAAAATGTACCAAAGTATCAATCTGATGCTCTCTAAGTATATTTTCGACCAATTGCGTATCAGAAATATCACCCTGATAAAACTTGAAAGTGGGCCGATCACTAATTGAATCTAAGTTTGCAAAATTACCAGCATAGGTGAGTGCATCCAGAACTACTACTACGTCTTGTGGATGGGTTTTCATCCAGTAGTGAACAAAATTGGCTCCTATAAAGCCTGCGCCACCGGTTACCAGCAAGTGTTTCATCTTCATACCAAAAAATTAGCTACGATTTATTTAAACTCGATTTGTACTATTGAGATTTTAGGGATAGTGCTTGTCTCAGAGACTCCCGCCAATGTGGCAGTTCAACTTCTAGCTCATGTATCAATCGGCTTTTATCTAAGACACTATATGGAGGCCTTTCAGCCGGTGTTGGATAGTCTTCAGTTTTAATTGCATCAATGGAAAGCTCTTTATCTGAAGGAATAAGGCCAAATTTCTTACTTTCTTCGAATATTGCTACTGCAAAATCATACCAACTTGCCACTCCCAGATCGGTGCAATGAAAGATACCTTTTACACTCTTTTGCTCGGCTAATATGAATAGAATCTTAGCAAGAGTTCCAGTCCATGTTGGTGTGCCTATCTGATCTGCAACCACACCTAATATCTTCCTGTCAGACATTAGTCGAAGCATCGTACTAACAAAGTTATTACCATGGGCAGAATAAACCCAAGCAGTACGTACTATTACCGCTTCTGGTAGTACATTCTGAACGGCAACTTCAGCTTCCGCTTTACTAGCACCATAAACCCCCAATGGATTCAACTTATTTGTTATCAAATAAGGGGATGACTTTTTCCCATCAAAAACGAAATCAGTAGATATGTGGATAAGTCTAACACTAAGGTTCTTACATACCTCAGCCAGGTTTGATGCGCCAATTGTATTAACAGCGAAAGCTAGATCTTGCTCTTTTTCAGCTTTATCTACAGCCGTATAAGCTGCCGCATTAATAATTAGATTTGGGCGATGCTTCTCTACTACCGATTCAACGGCGGACCGATCAGTAATATCAAGCTCCTCGCGAGATAAGCCAATCAGCTTATGCTCCACAGGACATAAACGATGAAGTTCACGTCCAAGCTGACCGTTTTTGCCAGTTACTAAAATTTTCATAGATACACCAACCGATTGCATATAATAATGATACGCATGACTTATATCGCAGCATTGAAAATGCAATTAATTTATTAATTACGAGGAGACCTTATATAAAGGCTTAACTTCAATTTCAGAAATATACTGTTATTGTTTGTTATGCAAAGTAGTCGGCATCCCGGAAATGCCTGCCTTCAGCATCTTTCCTTGAGAGTAGTGGGGGACGCCCATCTTCGATCGGCCAGCTTATATTTAGGTCCGGATCATTCCATAATATCGACTGCTCATAGTCTGGTGCATAATAATCTGTGCATTTATATACAAATTCAGCCGAATCACTTGTAACATAAAAACCGTGTGCGAATCCTTCTGGCACCCATAGTTGTCGTTTGTTCTCAGCTGACAAATAAACACCAACCCAGCTGCCGAAAGTTGATGAACTTTTGCGTAGGTCTACAGCAACATCAAAGACCTCTCCTTGTACCACTCGCACAAGTTTACCTTGAGTTTGCTCTGTTTGATAATGCAGTCCACGTAATATACCCCTTGATGATTTACTATGATTATCTTGTACAAATGCTCTATTTTCACATTTGTCCAAAAATACATCATCACGAAATGACTCAAAGAAAAATCCTCTTTCATCACCAAATATCTTTGGCTCGATGATTTTTACGTCGGGTATATCTGTTTCAATAATATTCATAACGTCTAAATGCCTACAACCGCCAAGACCAAGCTCTATCAAGCTCAAGCTTTAAACTGTAAGTAATGGATCCGTCCATCCCTAGACGATACCCTGGTTAAAATTCAAATAACCAATATATGTAATCAATTACTTAAATATTTGAAGCGTACCGGCGTTCGCTTAAAGATAATATTTCGCCATTTTCAATTAGCAATTGCATTAAGTATTTACCGTACCCACTTTTCATAAGAGGCTGTATTTGAGCTTCCAGTTCTTCAGCACTAATAAAGCCTTTGCGATAAGCGACTTCTTCAGGACAGGCTATCTTCTGTCCTTGTCGACGCTCTATTGTCTGAACAAATTGCGCTGCATCCAAAAGGTTGTCATGGGTACCTGTATCCAACCAGGCACTACCTCGACCAAGGTGCTCAACGTCTAGCTGCCCCTGCTCTAAATAAACCTTATTGATATCGGTGATTTCCAGCTCTCCACGAGCACTGGGTTTGATTTCTTTAGCAATATCACAGACTTGGCTGTCATAGAAATACAACCCCGTTACAGCATAGTTTGACTTGGGTGCTTCGGGCTTCTCCTCCAAACTTACCGCTTTTCCTTCAGTATCGAACTCCACTACACCGTACGCTTTAGGGTCAGCAACATGATAACCAAAGACAGTAGCGCCATTGTCTCGTTTATCAGCCTGCTGAAGAAGTCGGCTAAAGTTATGTGCGTAAAAAATATTATCGCCCAGAACCAGTGCACTATTACTGTCACCTACATGATCACGACCAATTACGAATGCTTGGGCCAAACCATCAGGTGAGGGCTGAACCGCATAGGAGATATTTAGCCCCCACTGTGCACCATCTTCCAGCAGGCGCTGGTAAAGGTACTGCTCTTCTGGTGTTGTGATAATAAGGATATCTCTAATGCCTGCTAACATAAGGGTCGTTAATGGATAGTAGATCATAGGCTTGTCATAAACAGCCATTAACTGTTTCCCTACACCTTTTGTTAAAGGATATAAGCGTGTGCCGGAACCTCCAGCCAAAATTATTCCTTTCCGATCAGAAGACCCCTTCACAAGCATTTCCCCCACCATTGAATCAATATTCATTTAATAGTCACATCAAGCATTAAGAGTTGCCGTGAAAAAACAGGATTAGCAGACCTGATAATCCTGGAAAGACATCAAACTTTAGAATGACAAATTCGGAGTGAATAATTACATACAACACTTAAAATCGGTATGATATAAGACTTACAGCTTATAACAGCCTGTAAGGAAACTAACCATACCGATTTATATCGTGCAATATGAGAGCCAATCTTAAAAAAGTTTACAACCTATTGGTACCAAGTTAGAAAGATAGAACTGCAGCGGTTCCGACAGCTATACGGTAGAGTATTTCTGTTACATCTTTGGTTACTTGTAATTCACTGGAGTGAATTTTTGGCATAATCATAATTTCATCTCCGGGGCGCAATCTATCCCCTAAACGATTATCAAAATCACCATCTTCTATACGGTTAATCGTTCCATCGAGATGTAGAATAACCAGCTCTTTACGATTTGCGTTATTAGCAAACCCGCCGGCCAACTCTATGTAGTCTTCCAGAGTCCGCTTCTTGCTGTAGACCAAGGAAGTTGGGAAAATTACCTCTCCCACGATTGACACAGTTGATGACTTCAAAGGCACAATCAGCTCATCACCATCTTCAAGCAGCATTTCTGCTGCATTTGGATTGTTCGCAATAACAACCTGGCCTCTGGGTTCAGCCTTTCGCGCTTGCTCGATAAAGCTCTGAATCATCATGGCACTATCTTTTTGCGCAGATTTTTCCAGGTCAGTGTTGGGCTGACGAGTTAGAACCTCCATCTGAAGCGCATCTAAAGAACGATCAAGAGCAGCTCTCTGCCGATCAGCGACACTCTTTCTATACAGCTGTATGGAGTTTCTGTCTGCATTATCACGAAAATTTAACTGACTCAGTAATTCATCAAGAGTTGCACCATAGGGCAGTACATAAGTTGCAGGCCCATCTAATTCACCAGAGACCCTGATTGAAATTGACTCAATATCGTTATCTCGCACTAACTCTATATGAGCTCCCGGATAAAGGCGTGTAGTCATAGCATTTGCAAGGGGCATATAGTCTGCTTGCTGGAGACCATCAATTACCTGAGTAATTCGTGCAAAGTTTGCCTGCGGATCAGGCTTCGTTACGAGGAGCATTTCACCCAGTTGAGTGTATGGTCCAGTAAATTCCATCTGTGCGGCTTGCTGAACAGCTCCTTCAACTGTTACCGAACCATTGCGAGCACCAACGACTACCACGTCGCCATTGCGAAGTTGTAAAGCAGGCATAATTCCATCGACCAAGAAGCTATACAGGTTTACCTTTTGTATTTCCTCTCCCTGGCGCATTACTTTGATATCAACAAAGCTGCCACTTTGCTCATCGATACCTCCAGCACTATCTAAATAGTAAAGGATCGAGTCTGAGCTAAAGCCGTTATACAGACCAGGGTTCTCAACAAAGCCCGTTACAAAGACTTTAACCGGCTGGCTCGCCTCTAAATTGGCATAAGCTTGCACATTATTCTTAAATACTCGTTTTACGTGGCGCAACACAAAGTCATTCAATGCGCCATTCTTCACTCCAGCAACATGGACTGGACCAACCTCGGGAACAAAAATATTACCTTTCGGATCAACCGGTAATGTCGCGCTGAAGCTATAGGCACCCCAAAGTTGTAGATTAACCTGGTCGCCAATCGATATTCTATAGTCGGGATTAAATCCACTAAATGGCTGATCTTTAAACGCTCCCTGAAACAGTGACTCCCCAAAAACGGGTATACCTGTCTTAGGCATTTCTGTTGAGGCAACCTCATCAATCAATTGCGTTTCCAGTGCTCCAGCCTGAATACTGGATAGTGAAACCAACAGTCCCAACCCAAAACTGAAGCGTTTTATTTTTTCAGTAATCATTTGCTTTTCTTTGTGAATTAATATTTACCAAATCAGCTAGTTAAAAATACTCACCGACACTGTGGGTTTTACTTACCTTATCAGGCATTACATTCTATGATCTCGAATAGTCACAACCAGCATTTTCCCTATTCCATATATCATCAAAAGAATAATCCCAAGACTGGCTAGATTATAGAGTTTATGTGGATACTCAGCTTTTTCTGCCAAAGATGGCTGAGTTACTACCATCAAGTGTTTGAGTTTCCCAGAAGCCTCCATACGGGCAGTTTCTAGTGCTTTTAAGGAGGCAGCATAGGCGTCAGTTGCAAATTGCAGATCGAGCTCAAGATTCTGAAAATCTGCAGCAAGAAAATTAAGCCGCTGATCGCCTCCATCTTCATCTATGCCCACCAAACGTACCCTTTCTACTTCAATTTGATTTTCAAGCGCATCTATATCGGCTTGCATAGATACCACTTGGGAGGAATCAATATTCAAGTAAGATTTTGCAGCCGTCAGGTTAGCCCGTTGTTCAGCTAACCGCGCCTCCAACCCCTGAATAATAGTACTTATACCTTTAGTAAGTTCTTCTGGACTAACCACTTTATGATTATTTTGGAAATCGAGTATCTCTTGCTTAGTGCTACGCAATTTAGCTTGAGCCAAGTCAACTTCATTTTTTACAAAAGCTACCTGCTTATCTGCAAGCTGATTACTGATTCCATTAACGAAATCTTCTGACTTTTGAATAACTGTTTCGACCAGACTTTTAGCAAATTTAGGATCAAAGGCCTGCATCTCTATCGTGATGATTCCAGTAGCTTCATCGTGGCCAACACCTATGTGATCACGATAGTATTCTAAATAGTCTTCCTGGGTGGCATCTGAAGCCAGTCTCGAGATGACATCGTGACTGGAACTTTTATAATAATCTGCCAGCTGTAAGGCTTCATTCAAATATAGAGCCATATCCAATGATTGAATATAATTGACTACTAAAAAGGCATCTTGATTGTCTGCCGACATACCAGGTATCAAGAATCCCAATGCAGGCGATGCTGCCTGTGAAGAAACACTATCTTTTACAATTAACTGGGCACTGCTCACATAACGCTCAGACACACCAAAAAGATAATATCCACTCATTAAAAGAATTGGTAATACCACAAGTAGCGAAATACCTTTAGATTGATAGAGCATTTTTAGAATGCCCCCTCCAGCTGCATTCCCTTTACTTCTTAGTAGTTTTGAAAAGCCATGGTATATTTTTTTAGAAAAGATTTTGGTCTCCTCCTTTTTTTTATCTAGACCCTGTTTCTCTTGGTCGATAATTAACTCTTTAGCTTCCATAAATGACTCTTAGGCGCTTACTGCCGGTTTGACGAAACCACTTTTTGGCTCAGGCTTATCATCTGCTTTTTCACCTCTATAAAGTTCAATAGCTTCATCAACAGTGTCAAAGATGCTGAGACCACCAGAATCAAGGTAAATACCTACATCACAGTTCTTTTTCAGCATCGACATGGCATGTGCCACAATAATAAAAGAAGAGTTTTTACGCTTTTCAGCAATGACTTCTTCACATTTTTTTTTGAATTGAGCATCGCCAACTGACATTACCTCATCCACTAAATAGATATCAAAATCAACGGCTATACTTAAACCAAAGGCTACTCGTGAACGCATTCCTGATGAATAGCTTTTTACTGGCATATCAAAGTAGTTTCCTATCTCTGCAAAGCCCTGAACTCTATCCATCAACCTCCGCTGTTCACTCCCCCAAATACCATGAATCCCACAGATAAAAGCAACATTCTCACGGCCGGTCATACTACCCTGGAATCCTCCAGCCAATCCCATTGGCCATGAAATCCTCTGATCAGTGATAACTCGTCCGTAGTCCGGATAATCAATCCCCCCTATAATCCGCAGTAGGGTTGTTTTTCCAGCTCCATTTCGCCCCAGAATTCCTATATTTTTTCCTTCTGGAAAATTTGCATTTACATCCTTAAACAGCACTTTTCTTCCATGTGGAGTCCGGAAAGATTTAGTGAGATTTTCTAATTGAATCATTGACTTCTTACCAAATCACGCCAATTGGCCCGATAGCACAAGAGCCCAAAAGCCAGCATTGTAATTGAAGCGCCAATTAAATATGTCAAATCCCCAAACATCCCATGATAATTTTCGAATAGCCCTTCTCGGGTTAATTCAATCACATGTAATATTGGATTCCACTCTAAATATATATGATATTCCTTGGGGACCTGCTCTAGAGAAAAGAACACTCCAGACATAAAGTAAAGAGGTCGTACAAGCATCGGAGAAAACTTTGCAATTTCGGGAAATTTCACCCCTACGATACAAAGAGCCAGACTTAAACCTAAGCCAAAACAAAAAAAGAAAACATTTACTACCACTAGAAGTAAAAAGTCATTAAATCGAGTTGAAACGCCAAACCAAGCAAATATACCCAAAAGTGCAATAATTGTTCCCAAGTAGATAACAAACTCTAGAAGCACTCGAGTAAGTACAGCATCAAATGGCCTAAGCTGGCGATAATTAAACAACCCTCTATTTGACTCTACCGCCGTTAACCCCTTTTGAAAGCAGTATGTAAAAAATAGGAAAGGCGCGATCCCTCCAAGCATAAATAGGGGAGTTGGAACACCTGGATAAAATGCATCTTTCAGGAAACTAAATACTGCTACCAAGACCATAATATGCAGCACCGGCTCGAGAAGCATCCAAGCATACCCCAGTCGCCACTTACCAAAGCGAGTTTTCATCTCGCGCACCAACAATGCGTAAATTACATCACGCTGAACTTGCCAAAAGGATCGTTGGGTTGATGGATGCATAGTGATTATTTTCTTGGCATTCTGTGAACCAGTCGCTTCCCTAGCTTGGGTGGAAACTGAGACAATTACTTCGTTAAATTTTGGCAGCTCAGAGAATCAAAACCCTTTATTAGATCGGCCTCTCTGAGTCACACCCCGTTCATTCTGAGTCAAAAGTCGCCATTCAATTGTCAGCGCACGTCAAAATGGACGCAGAATCCTATCGTAGCGCTCCTTATTCGTCATTTTTTAATTAATTACGTGCCATTACGTTCGCCTCAATAGTCTCGTTTAAAGCTGCCCATAACAGCTGATAGGCCCAGCAGGCACCCTCTCACAAGGATCACTAAAGCTTCTATGAACAAGCAGGCGACATCCTTTAGGTACATTCTAGTCACGGGACTAAATGCTATCACTTACATCTTTTATGAATGTGAAAACACCAACAGTAACTGGAAAAAACAGGCGTAAAAAGACATCAGAGAAGTACTTAACGCCATCGCTGGCATAACTTCTTTCGTCGCTTACAGAAACCATCCAGTATTCCTCTATACGTAGCTATTTCAATATTCATTCATTTTTGCTGAGCAAAATTCACGCCAAGGTAATTTTTAGGAGGGATATAAAAGCTATAAAGAAAAGGTTATCCGAGTACTTTCAGTAAAAGTTTCGAAGACTTGGAGATACCCTTGAGAGAAGAAATTGGTACCAATGTACCCCCCTCTAAGACTGCTCTTCATCCGTACAATCGTAGGCAAAGTGACTTTGGATCATTTCAACTACGCATCAGCACAACCTATCTTGCATTTGTGTACCACTTTTTTTGAGAACAGTAAGATTCACCTTGGGGAAAAAATGAGGGTTTTGAATATCCTTCCACTCGTATCCGCAATCCTGCCCTCAGAGATCAACTAAATATGCGAAGATATGGATATGGCTGGCGCTAGTCCATTATCCATAAGGTTCATGATTTGCTCGACAAAGTCTACTGAACAGCCATGATTAGGGGCATACGGATAAAGCACAAAGAAATCCTCACCTCCTCGCTGTCAACTCCTCTAGGTTGAGATCTATCTAGCGAGTTAGGGTCTTATAGTGACTCTACGTACTCACAGGCGGGTAATTTATTGCTCGCCTCTCAACTACATATTTTCTGACTCCTTATATTGCTTACCCCCGCAATTATGTTCACATAAGCCACTACAGCTCAAAAGTATTTACGATCGAAAAACTATTACCTTTCTTAATTTTTTGACTAGGTTTCAATCAGAAACTCTAACTCTGGTGAGGATTTAGTCGGTATTATTTGTGTCACTTCATAATTGGCCAATCCTTCACGATAGAATGGATCTTGTTTAAGTACCTTCTCTAACGCGGACCGGCTACCTATGGTCACCAGAATTACCCCACCTGTGCGAGGCTCTTTACGACCGGATAGCTGGAAGTATCCTAGCTCGTAGTATTCATTCAAGAATTCAAGATGTTCTGGAATAAACTTATTCACTTCTTCAAGGGGCTTTATGTAGGTAAGGGATACTATGAACATACTGATCAACCTATATTTGAAACCGAAAATAGCAGAAGTAGAGATAGGAGATTTATCTTCCATCACGTCTCTTAATGACGTAGATGAGCCCTAAAACTCTCAACCTTATTTAGAACGCCATTATACCTACATATACCCTGTAAATAAGGACAAAGAACTCAGCATTGATGCCCATTAAAGGGCTACCGTTCTAGATAGTATTATCTCAAGTACAAGTTCCAAAGAGGGATACAATAAGCCCCTGAATCAGCAACCACCCGCATAGCGGGTGGTATGGTGAAAGCCCCCAGAGGGGGCTTGTTACAATCCCGCCAATTGCATCTGCTCTTGCCGGCGTTCTTCAACCTCTTGATTCTTGATGTACTCTCGAATCATCTGCTCATCAAGCCCTACTGTACTCACGCAGTAGCCCCGAGCCCAAAAACGTCTTCCTGTGAAATTTCTCTGTACATGCTTGTACTTCCGAAATATCCGGATCGCAGATTTCCCTTTCAGAAACCCAACCGTATTGGAAACACTTAACCTGGGAGGAATCATTAACAACATATGAATGTGATCCCTCATTGCGTACCCCTCGACCAACTCAATGCCTTTTTGACGACACAAGTCTCGGAATATTGCTCCAATCTCACGTCTCAATGCCCCAACTAACGCTTTCTTTCGATACTTGGGCACAAATACCACATGGTACCTGCAATAATGTTTCACGTGAGCTTGGCACTGCCAATCTCGCATATGGCCTCCTTAAAGAACTTGCCGGTTCATGGAGGCCATATTTTTACTCTGCACGCCGGAACGGCAGAGCCTTGTCAAGTCTCACCGCCAGAGGCGGTGGTTTACCCATGTATTAATTAATGGGGCATAGATTGACAGCCTTCTATTTGCTTTTTGGTTGAAACCCAGCTTTCACGATAGTAAATACTTGCATCATAGTGGAACGTTAAAGTATTCGGATCCAAATAATATGGGAAACCACTATTGTTAGATATAATAAACTCATATCTCGTTAAGGCATGTTCTTGAAAAGCATAATACTGGCCATACTCAAATTTGTCACAGGTATTGCTGTAAATTTTTAATAGCCTATCAATAAATATTGCTTCTCTATTATATTTACTCATATCCTCCAGTAATTGAGCTCTGGCATTTAAAAAACTGGAAATAACAAAACCAAGAGCAAATACACAAAAAATCACTATATACTTTTTGATAGATAACTTTACTCGCTGGTATCCTTCTGACATCTGATAATCCTTAACAGTTAAATTAGCCATATAAACCAGCATGATTGTAACTTCATGATACAGATATGGACTTTATCTTATCTGCTCTATGAGGCAGTTAATCGTCAGCATACGTGTGCATGCTGACACAGATCAGCCGAAGCATTCACCCATTAATAAAATTGGGATTATACGAATGAGTATTATCGGCAAAGAATCATAAGAGCTTCACCTCTTGCTCCACCAATACCTCCCCCTACAACTTTCCACCCCTCGGGTACTTTTACAGTTTTTTCTGGAACTTCCCCATTGTTTAATGACCTTCCAGATACTTGCCATAAAGTAGCAGCAAAGCATTCACTTAACTGTTCATCTGATTGCTCTTTACCCTCTTCAGGATCAGCTTCAGCAAAAACGTTTAAAGCCCCAAGAGAAACTACCAATCCAAGTAGCCCAGAGAGTAAGATACTATGCTTTTTCATTGACTTCCTTTTAGAACTAATTCTTAAACTTCTTATTTATCCATCCTTTGCGATAGGAACATATGGCCGACTAAAAAGTCAATAAATACTCCTGCTTTTATTTAAGATTTATTCATTTTTCATCTATCTAACCAGCCGAAAGGTTTCTAAAGAGAAGCATAGATGTTGAGAGCTAATTTTTATTTTTCTAAAGACTCGATAAATAGCCATCGAAATAGTGACCAAAGAAAGTTACCAAATAATTCATATATACCAAAGGCTACACCTAAAGTACCCTCTCAGAATATTCGAGATACCTATGACTACTCTTGCGTATTGTCAGGAATTTGGTCTAATAAACAGTAGTGCATAATATTTCTTTCAGGTATTCTCGAATCACAATTAAACATGCCCTTATAAGTATTCATCAAAAAATCAGGGAGAACTGTAAAAGTTGCTAATAGAGGACTGTCATAATTAGCCCTTTTTCAAATTCTCGAATTACAGATGTCGCGATATGCTAAATAAGAGCCTCACTTAAGAGCTTCTTGTAAATCTCCTATTTTTACCATTAAAAAAATACAGTCATATATGGCGCTTGAGCATTTTTTAAACAGCAAGCAGAGCCTGGTTGTGGCATCATATTCATCTAAGCAGATTAACTTTCAGCCTATGGAAACGATGTAATGTGTAAAAAGTTATCCATTAAAACTGGCCTTACCATCCTAGCGTCCGCAATTACTTTGATGGGATGTACAAGTGCCCAGGAAAAAGAAGCGATGCAGAAGATAGTATTTTCTAACGCTGAGGCTATAGAAGAATGCGTACTAGTAGAAGATGTAACATGCAAAACAATCAGGGTTAACCAGGGAGATGTTTGTACTCCTTGGTTACAAAAAAGGGCTGTGCGAAGAGGTGGAACCCATGTGGTTAAGGCTTCTTCAATGGCGCAATTTGGCGATATCTATATGCCTAATGGAGTATCGGCAGGTAAGACTGTAACAGGCACGCATATCCCAGCGAAAATCTATAACTGTAATGCTGCAAGCGAATAAGCACTAGCATCGTCAGGGAGTAAGTCACATTATCACTTGCTCCCCGGCAGTATTCTTTAACGTTCCGATCAACTCAAGCTATAACTTCTTACCTTCCCCAATTTTAAGCACTCCTTGAAAGAAAAGCTCTAAAGAAGAGAGAATTTCTAGAATTTATCTTTTTCCTAACCACTAGGCACTTGCAGCAATCTTAATGAAATCTAGATAGTATGACTTATCATACAGTGGTTATCGACTTACTAAGACACGGCAATCCAGGTCTCTGCTTCTCCATCGATTACGGCGATCAACTGATTGTTACTGAACGGAGCTAATTCCAGCTCGTCTGAATATTTGGAAATAACAAGCTCAGCAGCATCTTCAAATGGTTGGTTTCCATAATGAGGTAAGGGATAGAAGTGCACGAGATTCAACCCGTCATAAGACTCTAGATTCTTCGCTGCATCGGGGTTATCCATCTCCTGGATATATGCGATATTCGGCGACAGGATTACAGTACCTGCCGACTCACCTATATAAGGCTTACCCAGACTAATCTGCTCCAACAAGATTTTATCAGCCCCGCTACGTCTAAGTTCTTGAAGTAGAAAATAGGTGTTACCACCAGTTACATAGATATACTCATTGTTTTGCAGTTTATCTTTAATCTCATCCATTGAAGCTTTAGAGACTTCCAACTCATCTACAATAAGACCTAACTGCTCCAGTTCCTTCTTGGCATCTTCCACATAAAAAGTGATCTCTTCGGGAATGCTTGCAGTAGGGATGAATGTAACCCTCTTACCTTCAAGCCGCTTATCAAAACTCGCGATCGCACTAGCGACCTCAGCAAAATACGAAGTCAAGAATAGCTTGGCCATATATTTTAATCCTTTAAAGTATTTAATTAATCAATTACTTGATATCGATATAGTTTACCCGAGATATCAACCAGGTAGTAAAGACACATCACAGTAGTCGCTTCCAAGCCAAGTAAAGTAATTTTTCCCAAAAGATTTGGCAACTTACTTTAATTAAACACAACAGCCCAAACTGATTCGCCACTGCTTCAGCATGCTGAAAATAGAGCTCCCGGGCAGGCTATGCGGCAATCACTCATCAAGGCCTTTACCCTCTCGGCTTTACTTTTGCCCCTAGCCCATCAACCAAAGATTGGCTGAATCTTTACCTAATACACACTTTTTAGGACCCATTTGGTACTACCGCTCTTATAAGAAGTACTATATGTTCTACGCCTAAATCTGAAGCCTGGTCTAAGATCTGGCCGGTATAAGGGCAACCATAAACCTGATACGACAGTATAAATAATTTACTGCTAAAGGTTATTGGAACCAGAGAGAAGCGAATCAACACTTCTAGACGAAAATTCTGGCAATCGCTACCTGCAGGGGAGTAACAGCTGGCATTATTGGGCATGGGATCTGGTTTTGTGGCAGCCGCTTAGTGTGGCTGCCACAACAAGTATGGAGAGTAAGTGCATCTAAATGTAAAAGTACAAAATGTTACGCTTATTCAAATACTCTGACTTCTCTTATATCACTTGAGCAATCTTTGTCTTAAACGCCTGGCTACCCTGCTTTTTATAGCTAGTAAAGAACTCGGTCCTTAACATCTATCGTCAGAAGCTGACGTTGGTCATCAGATTTTTCAGCCCAGACTTCGTAAGCTTTTTCTTTCACCTTTTGTACTTTTTCTTCATATGAGGCATGCCAATCATCTGCACCAGAAGATTTATCGACAATCAAGGTTTTTGATAGCCATAACTGTAGTTCTGAACTTTCTAGAGAAAACTCTCCATCTATATTGTTTTTCATAGGACGTAATTGGAAACCTTGCCCATATATAGGTCTTACAACAATGTAATATCGTTGCCCAGGCTCGACCGTGGCCTGCATGACATGGCCTTTAATACCCTCTGTAGCCATAAATGTATAAGTACCGGGATCAACATTTATCAAGAATTTTGACCTAGCCGACGCAACTCCCACAATTTGATCATTATCATCTGTAATATCAAATACTAATGCATTTAAGCCTGCGAACACTCCAGCAGAAGGACGAAGAAATATTATTTGTGCTTTATCTGATTGTGGTTCTTCCACTATCTGACTGGAAGACTCATGATTAAAGACATATTGCTGTACACACCCGGCCAACCCAAATATTAAAGCCAACACAACAAATACTACGCGCATTATTTAATCTCAATTTATTGGAATACTACTTCAAATTCACTTCAGTGCATTCAAAGGGATAGTTCATTATATCACTATCTTCGATATTACTCTGACCTATCTCAATTTTTAATAAAGAACAAGGTGTTCATACTGGGGACTTCCAGTAAATCCCATTAAAGTTCCCGAATATCTGCCCAACCACCCCGTCGAATTTTTCCCACTAATCACCAGCAAAATCACAGGGTAGTTGGCCACCTTCCAACCGCTGCTGCCGATGACATGGAACAGCAACTGTGCAGTAGCTAACCAGCCTAGGACAGTGGGGCAACCCCCTAATCGGTTTGATCAAAACCAATGCCAGCAACGGCTACCGCTAGCGCGCCATTGATACCGCTGCACAGTTATCCACATTGGAAGATCAACGCTCGCAGCTGATAGAAAAACTATCCACACTCGAGCAGACGCCCAGAACGCACAGCGCCTTCAACAGCTTGGCCAGCACCCTGAACACAGCCCCAGCAAAGCTTCAGCATATCGGCTTCCTCGCGCTGGCAATCATTACAGACATCGTAGGACTGGTAGCGTTACTCGCGTTTAACGCCGCTGCAACAGTTGCGAAACGCGCCACTAACCCGTTGCAACAGCCAGAAACAGTGGAAAAACACCCGTTACACACCGCCCACCTCAATGAAGAACAACAACATCTTGCCCAGCGAATCAGCGCCGGGGAGTTCGGCCCGAAGCCAGTGATGCGCAACATCATTAAAGATTTACGCCTTCGTTACGAAACCGTTAACCCTGTTTTCAAAGCACTGCAACAAGCAGGAACACTCAATAAAAATGGCCGGGGATACTTCCTCGCGAGTCAGGGAGGGCTGCCCAATGGGTAAGCTGGTTAAAGGGGTCACCTGGGCCAAAGAGCAATTCGAAAAAGGCTCCCGCCCTGGCAAAGAGAAAATCTTGGAGTGGATAGAGGTCGAGCATATCCCCGGCCAGATCATCGCCGGGGAGCCCTATGTGGATGCCGACAGGTTCGCCATACGCGACCACACCCGCAAAACCCCAGCCCAGAACACCGCCGCCAACGATGGCCAACCCAAGACCGGGATGGACCTGCTGGCTGGCTAACTCCAATTAAAGAGAAGTAGTCGAGCAAGGAAATGGCCAGACCAAAGAAGCCCCGTATGGTGGGCGATACACCACTACCGGACAACCTCTACCCGGACCCGCGCCACAGGGAAAACTACTGGCGCTATCGCCGCCCGGATGGCTCCAACAAGATCTTCAACGCATCTCTTGATGATGCTCTGCGTATGGCTGAGCAGGCTAATACTCACCGAGACGACAGCTTAAAACGCAAACCCACCAAGGTACCAGATAGAGCTAGCTTTGCACATCACACCGCGCGGTATATGGAATGGCGAGAGGAGAATGATCCACGCTTACCCAGCAAGGCCAGCTGGCGCAATCGCTGTAACGCACTAAAACGATTTGGCGAAGACTTCGAAGCGATCCCCATTCACAAAGCCAAATTGGCTGACCTGCGCAAATGGTGGGAATCCCTCACCTATCACCAACAGCACGCGCGCCGCGCTGAGTTTAATAAATTCTTTAATTACCTAATGGCTGAAGGCTTGAGCAAACTGGAAAGTAACCCCTTCACCACTGCCGACGACCGACCGCGCCTATTGGAAAAAGGAAAGCCCATTAAAAATCGCCAACGCTTAACCCTGGAAGCTTATTGGACCATCTATGAAAAGGCCGGGGAGTTAGGCTATGAAGCGCTACAAGTTGCCATGGGTATCAGTATGCTAACCACTATGCGCCGCGCTGATATTTGCGAGCTGAACTTTGAGAAACACCTGCAAGGTGACCATCTACGCAAGACGATTAATAAATCCGAAGCGCAAAGGGATAGCCTCGCCGCCAGCCATTTAAGTTTTAATTTAAAAACCCACCAACAACTTGGCAAACTTATAAACCGCGCAAGAGAACTCAGCCTAAGAAATTACCGCTGCCCCTACATACCGAGCCACTCACCTAAGCAACGGCGCACCGGAAAAACTAAAGAGCATGTTTGCCAGGTAAGCCCAGACCGACTTAGCGATATGTTCACTGAAGTCCGCAACGCTACCGGACTCTATATCGGCTTACCTAAAAACCAAATCCCACCCAGCTTCCATGAAGTGCGTAGTCTGGCTTCAGACCGTTTTAAGCGAATGGGATATGACGTGAAGTCAGTGCAGCAATTGATGGCGCATACTGATGAGCTTGTTACGCAGTCTTATCAAGCGGGACATGGTATTGATTATGAGGAGATTAGTATTTATTTGGATGAGCAGGCTATTGGGAGAGAGTTTTGAATTAAGAAGGGGCTTGCGCGCCCCCAAACCCTTTTATTTTCGTCACTTTCAGTCTTATCCAGCGAACAACAATACCTATTAAATTCCCCCACAAAATCTCATCATGTTTTACCTGACTGACGCTCAATAATTTTAACTACAGAATCCGATGGTACAATATTACCACTTTCCGTAACCATTCCCGTTTGTGCTGGTCTAAAGAGAGCATCAAGAGCCAATTTTCGATCTTCCTGCTCCACAAGCTTACCCTCATTCATAAGTGCTAAGTATGTTTTAAGCATAGTTTTCCTCTCTTCAGCCTCTAAATAAAGATGTTGTTGAGTAGAGAATTGCTTTGAACATAAACGTATAGAGAAACTAAGTATAGATATCACCAACACCGTAGTGATAAGTGTTGCTGGATTTAATACATTCAAAAGAAGCTTATCATCAGCCAACTCCTTAACAGGAAGATACTTCATTATCAAAAAAGGTGATATTGAAGTTATAACGAGCAAAGTAATAAGAAAACCAAGCCATATTTTTCTTGAATTATTATGTGTACTTTTTTTAGTTTCCCAGTAGGTTACAGCCGCATTAAGCTCCACCTGTGATAGATACACATCCTTTGCGCTCGAAACTTCTTTCTCAGCTATAGAAAGAACTTTACTTGATCTTCTAATATATGTAGTTTTTAGAGTTACGAATTTTCGTAGGACCTTTCTAGCCAGTACATTTAAGTCTCGCTTTGTCTCGCCTACCCATTTAATATATTCTTTTTTTTCATCGCTTTTCCAGCTTTCAAATTCTGATGATGACTCCTCACAGAGCTCTTTAATGCTCGATACTTCATTACAAACCTTTGTTAACTCCTCAGAAACTTTTTCAATTTCACTATCAATCCCAAAAAGCTCAATTCTATTTAATATCCTATTTGCCTTTAATCGGAAAGGTTCTGAGTCTACAAATGCCTTGTAAAGTTTAGAAAAATGTGAATTTCTATTTAAACTTGCTATCGATAGATATTGATCTACAACTTTTTTTATTTCTTGCCCCTGGAATCCATCACTCGGGACGCAACTCAGGTACAGCATATTTATAGAGACTATATTTGAATATTTTCTTTCATGTAATATTGCTCTTCCTTTTTTTCGACATGAAAATGGAAAATCTATAACATTAAGTAAATCTTCAATACGTGCTGTACTTTGATGTACAGCTGCCATATCTTTGTTTTTCCAATGTGAAGCGACGCTGGACAACATACTCAAAACAACATCTAAGATATGAGTCTTAAGATGTTTAGAAAATATACTCCATTGAGCTGGGACACCATTAAGCCATTCCCAACAATTTTTCTCCTCTGAAATAAAGACTTCAAGCTGCTCAACAGAATTAAATGTGTACGGCTCATTACCATCCCTCAAAGGTAATTTGATTTTCTTCACAGAGCTCAGTGTGTTATCGGCTTCTATCTCAGAGGCTTCATCATTCATTGGCTATCACTTTCCCTTTGCACTAAACCACGGCAATTAATTAAAACTCCCCTTATTTATACCACTTCGCCCCATACACCCATAAGATCCTTTTTAAGCTGAAAAACTCATATGATAATCGGCCTCCGAATTGGATCTATGGTACACATTTAAATGAATAGATTTTCTCGAGTTTTAGAGAAAGGCTGATCGCGAAGCGGTGAAGCTTCACCTGCCCAGAATTAAACATTAATTCGGGAAGGCCAGCAGGCCACCTAAGAAAACTATGAGGGAGAGAAATTCAGGCGAAAAAAAAGGGCCGATAAGGCCCTTTTTCAATACCCGTAAATTTGTGTACGGGTTTATGTGCAGTTTGTAGAAGTCAATTTCTCTTCTTCTGCAACCCCTTGATAGACAAGGGAAATTTGGTGGAGCTAAGCGGGATCGAACCGCTGACCTCAACACTGCCAGTGTTGCGCTCTCCCAGCTGAGCTATAGCCCCAAATTTTGTTACCTGACGTTTCCGTCGAAAGCGGGGCGCATTTTAGCAAGGTTTAGGCGCCTGTCAACAGAAAAAATAACTTTTTAATCAATTAGTTAGCTGCTGACACCACAGGCCCCCAGAGGCTGCTGCTTCCGGGGGGTCACCAACGCGGATAAGCCTTACTTGAGTCCAGCGTACTCTTTTTCCCAGCGCTTCAGCACCTTCTTCCCGGCACCGCCCAATACGTCGATCGCCTGGCGCAGGCGGGCGCGGCTGAGGTCGGGGCCCAGGAGCACCATGGCTTCCATCACGGAGAAGGACGCAGTGGTGCCGCTGATGGCGACAAACAGTGGAGCGTTAAAGTCTTTTAGCTTGATTTCCATGGCCGTGGACAGCGCCTTCACCGCCTGGAAGATACTGTCCTTGTCCCAAGCGCGAAGGGCTTCCAAACGCCACAGGGCAAACTGGAGTAGCTTCTTCTGGTCATCCAGGGGCAGCTTGTTACCGCTGAAGCTGTCTTCGGTCAGGGGCAGTTTGCCAGAGGCGAGGAAGCTAACCAGCGGAGCAAAGTCACCGAAGGTTTCCATGCGCTCTTTCGCCTGGGGCAGAACCTTAAGCAGGTTGTCGCGGTTAAACATCCACTCGGTCAGGCGATCGGCGAGTTGCTCGTTTTCCAGTTCGCGAATCCACAGGCCGTTCAACCAGGACAGTTTCTCTACATCGAATACCGGGCCACCCAGGGAAACACGCTTAATATCGAAGTGCTCCAGCATCTCTTCGAGAGAAAACTTCTCGCGCTCATCCGGCATGGACCAACCCATACGGCCGAGGTAGTTAAGCAGTGCTTCGGGCATAAAGCCGGCGCGCTGGTAATACAGGATAGAGGTGGGGTTCTTGCGCTTGGAAAGCTTGGTCTTGTCCGGGTTGCGCAACAGCGGCAGGTGGCAGAGCACCGGCATTTCCCAACCGAAGTATTCGTACAGCAGTTTGTGCTTGGGTGCGGAGTTGATCCACTCCTCACCGCGAAGAACATGGGTGATCTCCATCAGGTGATCATCCACCACGTTCGCCAAGTGGTAAGTGGGCATACCATCGGACTTGAGCAGAATTTGTGCGTCTACCTGAGCCCAATCAATTTCAATAGTACCGCGCAGCAGATCTTCCACCACACAAGTACCGCTCTCAGGCACATTCATGCGCACTACATAAGGTGCTCCGGCAGCGCGACGCTTTTCAACTTCCTCTTCCGGCAGAGCCAGGTCACTGGGCTTCAGTGAAGTACGGCCCGCTTCGCGCAATCCTTCACGGAGTTGCTCCAGTTCTTCCGCCGTACGGTAGCAGTGGAAGGCGTGCCCTTTTTGTACCAGCTCATCGCAGTAAGTTTTGTAGATATCGCCGCGCTCACTCTGGCGATAGGGGCCGTGAGGGCCGCCGACATCCGGTCCTTCCTGCCAATCCAGCCCGAGCCAACGCAGGCTGTCGAGAATGGCTTTCTCCGATTCCGGGGTACTGCGCTGCTGGTCGGTGTCTTCAATACGCAATACAAACTGGCCGCCTTGAGCGCGGGCAAAGCACTGGTTGAAGAGGGCAATATAGGCTGTACCAACGTGGGGATCACCGGTTGGAGACGGTGCGATTCGGGTTCTTACGGTCATGATAAACCTGATTGATAAATGGAGGACTCGTTAAACCGCAGGATTATAGCGCTGGCCAGCCTCTTGGCACAGGCGGGGTTTTCTCCTCAATAAGAATATTTACGCGCCATAACTTCATTATTGTGAGCTAATGACGTGACATACATCACGAAAAAAGTATTATTGCGGCCATAAAGAAGGAATGGCTTGACTAACGTATTACCCCAAATTTTGCAGGGGTTTCCGCGAGCAGCTTCTCCCTAAGAACGATAAATTAATCGCTCAGGATGGCATACCATGCAAAAAAATGTAGTTCGCACACTGTTTTCTGCTATTGCAGCAGGTACCCTTTTCAGCATTTCTGCCGCTTCAATGGCCGCTACTGATAGTGCAAGCAGTGATATCACCCTCTCTTTCACACCCACTATTGAGATCACTCGTGTAGACAACCTCACGATTACCGATCCCACTTTGGGTACCGATGCCGTAGGCACCGAAGATTTCTGTGTGGGCGGCCTCGGGTTCTCCACCTACAGCATTACTTTCGACAGTAATGACACAGTAAATGACACTGAGTTCACCCTCACTGACGGCACCAACAATGTCCCTTACAGTGTTGGTTTTGATAACAGCACTTCCGGTACTTTTACAACTGTTACCGAAGGCGATGCGTTGACAGGCCAAACCCGGAATATCGCTTCCTGTGGCTCCAGCGATAATGCGCGCTTCCAAATCACTGTGGCCAACAGCGATTGGGAAACTGCAACTGTGCTAAATGGCACCACCTATACCGATACCCTGCTGATCACTGTCGCCTCCGAGTAACAGTAAAGAGTGGCTGGCCCTGCCAGCCATAGCTCAATATGGCAGGACGTCATCTGGGGCGCCTTGCGCTGGCTTTGTGTCTGGTGCAAGCCTCTTGCCCCGATGCCCTTGCAGCGACCGCAGCGACTTTCCTACTGGAAACCTCTGCTCCTGAAGGGTTTGATGATCTCACCGAACCCCAGCAACTCGTGGTGGATCTCTACTACGGTGGCCGGGAAATTGGTGCTGCGCAAGTCACAATAGATCCGCGCTTTGTTCGCTTTGACTCCCCGTCTGAGGTACTCGAACTGTTGCCCGAAGTTCGCGATACCGAGCGAATTCTCTCCATCCTCGAACGACCGCAAACAAGAAACAGTCACCATGTATGCCGCTCAAACCGGCAGATTGGCTGCGGCTACTTAATGCCCTCGGAGTTTGCCGTTATTTACGATGAGCAGCTCTACCGGCTGGATCTTTTTTTCTCACAAGATCTGTTACCGCAACAAGCGGCAATCAATGACCCCTATTTGCCGGAAGCGAGTTCTGACTTCTCTGTCGTACAAAACCTGAGCGGTTCCTGGAGTGGGGTTGAAAGTGATTGGGGCCCGGACAGCTATAGCGCTGCATTAAATGGCAACACCATAGTGAGCTTTGGTGAAAGCGCTCTGCATTCACAATGGTCAGTGGCCTCAGAGCAGGACAGCCGGATCCATAATCTATATTGGAGTCGGGATTTTCAGGGGCAAGCCTATTCGGCCGGCCTTTTACAACCCCAAGGGGGCTTTGGCTATTTCCGGCCTCAGGAAGCGATCTATGGCGTAGAGCTACGCACTTCCCAGCGCACCCGAACTGATATCAGTTATCAACAGGGAGCGCCAGTTGAAATTAATATGCCGGTGCGCGGTAGAGTCGAGGTATATCGGGATGAACGACTTATCCACACCGAACTACTGGAGGCCGGCAACCGCCTGTTAAATACCTCTACCCTACCCCACGGCGCCTACGATATTGAGGTGCGCACCTACGATGAAGCGGGGCGGGTATTAAGCCGGCATATCGAATTCTTTGCCAAGGATTCGCTACTGCCGGCCCCCGGCGAGTGGTTTTGGAGCTTGCAGGCAGGTTTGCCCACCCGCAGTTTTTGGGACGACACTCTGCCGGACCACTACGACGATGGAATTATTACGGCCTCTATCGCACGCCGTTTAACGACCGGATTGGGTCTTTTTGTTTCTGGCGCCGCAGCCGAGGAGCAGCAATTGTTGGAAGTCGGCGGTCGCTGGATTGGCGAAGGCGTTGAAGTCTCCCCAAGCTTGGTCACATCCGGTGATGGACGCAGCGGATACCGATTGCAGGCATTACTTAAAATGCCCTACGGGACTTTTAGTGCAGTAAAAACCGAGCTGGATGCCAATACAACGCCGTTCAATAACGATAAATATACATTGCTGCCGGGCAGCTATTCCCAAACAAGTCTGAGTCTGCGCACAGCAGTATTGGGCGGACAGCTATCCCTAAGATTCAGCGAGCGGGACCAAAACCAACTCCCCGGCAACATCGACAATGGCGATTCACTGAGCAGTGCCCAGAAGTTAAAAACCCTGGAGTTCCGCCACCCCATTTTTAAAAGCACCCATTGGCTCGGCAACGCCACTCTGTCCCACAGTGATGCAGACGGCGAGCAATACACCAGTCTGGAATTCCAGTTCCGAATGCGCTCCAAACACTGGCAACACACCGCTAATCTCTATAGCGACAACAGTGAACAAAGCACTAGCAGCGAGCGATTTGCACTGCAAAGCCGCTGGTATGACCGGGATTTATGGGCGGCTGAATTTGAACAGCAGCTTTCTATGGAAGCATCCCCTGAAGCCAATTACCTGGAGGCCCGTACGCATTTAGCGGGACATCACGGATATTTGAATACTGCAGTTGGGCTTTATGATGATGATGAAGGCCGTGCGATCAACTACCTCGGAGGATTCAGCACCAACCTGATTGCCACAAAAAATTCCCTCAATTGGGGCGGTGAGCAAAATCTCCAGAGCGCAGTTATCGTAAATATCGAAGGCAGTGAAGATAAAGATTTTGAAGTTTTGGTTAATGGCAGCCGCCGTGGATACGCCAAAGGCGGCACAACGTCAGTGATTAATTTACCGGCTTATCGCAGTTACGACCTTTCCCTCCGGCCCCTGGAAGAGGGCTTTTTCGATTACCGGGAAACCTCCGAAACCATTACCCTGTATCCGGGCAATGTGGGCGCCAGCAGCTACCAGATACTGCCACAAATCCTGGTACTGGGCCGATTAACCAGCCTTGGCCAGGGGCTGGCAAATACAGAAGTAATCATTGGCGAACACTCAGCGAAAACTGACCAATACGGCGTTTTCCAAATGGAATTCCACGGTGAACATAACACCATCCTAAATACAGAAGTTCGCTGGGGAAATTGTAAAGCCTCAATCGAGGCCACTTCATCGGGTGATAGCTGGCTCAACCTGGGAACCATAGAAGAGTCAGAGGCCAAATGCCAGACTGGGCAAATAGCAGAGGTAAGCCGTGTCCATAACTAAGAAGCTGCACAAACTTGGCCTGGTCTCTGCGCTGTTGATTCCGCTATTTAATATACCAGTACAAGCCCAGGTAAATTGCTCCAGCAATAACGATTTGCGAGTTTGTGGCTTGGAAGATTCACACACTATTGATTACGAATCGGAACCTAAAGAAATTCAGTTCACTACCCGAAGCCTGCTGGGAAGCTGGACCCTGCGCTACGATGTAGAAGTGAGCCCGCTCAGTGGATCTACTTTCGCACTATTTGCGGACAGTGGTGAACAGCTGGATATTGATATTTCATTTCGAGCCAATAACGGCACCACGGAAACGCTCAGTCCAGGAACTCAGTCCGCTACTTTTGCCGGCACCAGCGACGATGCAGATACTTATTTAGTGATCGAGCTGGACAGCAGCCAAATACCCTCTTCCAGCCGCTACTCCGCCAGCTTTGAGATGACACTGAATAATTATTTTATTATTTGGACTGCCGGCACCGAAACAGTTCAGTTTGACATTGTGCTGGACGTAGAGCCAAACATCGCCATTCGCAATCTGGGTGATATTGACCTCAGCAACAGTGGCACCCTGTTTGGACAGGCCATTGAGGGCAGTGAGGACTTTTGTGTTGGCGGTATAGGATTTAGCGGTTACACAGTAAACCTGTCCAGCGCCAATGGCAGCACCGGGGGATCAGGCAGCAGTGCCTATGAATTGGGGGGAAACAGTGAACAAATCCCCTACAGCGTAGCCTTCTCAGACAATCTGGCTGCAACTTCAGGCATCTCCCCAGATAGCCTTGGCGATATCTCCGGCAGCTTTAGCCGAACTTCGGATGAAAACTGCCTTTCTGATAATGCGCGAATTTATATTTCCATTGCGCCCTCAGACTGGGAAAACGCGGGCGAACCTCTCTACACCGATGTACTCACAGTAACGGTGAGCAGCCAATGAGCTAAATACAAAATAATCCTTTAATCCGCCCAGCCTGCTATAGGCAAGCAACCAATTCTAATTAGCCACTAAGAGGAAAACGAACCCGCTCACTCTGCTGCCCTCGCAGTAAAACTTCCAGCTCACCGCCAACGGGTTTACCCGTTACTTCGATACTGGTGCCAGCGTATAACCGACCGGTGGCCTCAAGTTTTTCACACTTCTCTTCAGTCACACAATGACGTACTTCCACGACTTCTACATTAATATTGCCACTATTCGTGAGTCGGTAATTATCCCCTTCAGCCACTAAATCAATTTTATAAGCTCCGCCTTTTGGCTGCACAAATACCAATGCTTGATAAGCTACAAGGATTTTTAGTGCCGTTTTGTCACTCTTGATATCACCTACAACCGGTTTAAAAGTCACCCGGTAGACTTTTTCCTCTTCAAGATCTCTATCTAAGGCCATTAAGCGAAAGCGCTTTCTCTCTCCGGGGGCCAAGACAGCTCTTGCGGGGCTGACAAGGAGTTTAAATTCATCGGGATTTATCACCCTGACTCGACTCTCATTATCATGGCCGGGGTTATCCACACGGAATATTTCAGTTTGGATATATAGCGTCTCATTATCTGGGTTGCTGACGAGAACATCATCCCGGGCGCTGGGAGTATCTTCCAGGTAAAGGACAATTTTATCCACAGACATAGCTGCCATTACTGGCTGGACGACAAAGAATAGCAGTGAAAGCAGTACTTTTTTCATAAAGAGCGGGTACTTTTAGAACTTCTTATAGTAAGCGCAATATCGGGCTGTTTTATCCACAAGTCAAATCGGAACCTAATGAGCCCCCCTTAAATCAACATCACCAGTCCCGTTAGTAAATAAGAGGCAATACTGAATTGCCGTACACCGCCTGAAAAGTAAAACACTGCCAACGTAATAGATCATCCTGACGGGACATACCGCTAGCTCACTCAGTGGCGCGCTATCCATATGGGCAGTATGCAATCGATTCAGCATCATCACTTTGTAAAAACCCCAGCCCTCCATTGATAGCCCTCTGGTCCCATATTTCCTCCCCGTGAACCTTGCAACAGCGGTGGCACCGTCTATTTTTCCTGTATGACCCGGCTCCAGCCAGGGTCCGGTTCATCTCTGGGCAAAGGCCAAATTACGCCCAATTCCAGACGACAATAACACCCGCTTTTCGGACCAGATTCACATGTTAATTGCTCATCGCGGCGACAAGACCCGCCAACCAGAGAATACGATTGCCGCTTTCGAGGCGGCCCATAATCTGGGGGCCTGCGCTATTCAGTGCGATATCCGCTTCAGCGCCGACGGCACCCCCTGGTGCTTCCACGAGGATAGCCTGCACATCCCCGGCAATGACCAGTCCCAGGTCTTCCACTCCCTTAGGGACTCACAGTTACACCACCAGTCGATCAATCGCTTTATCGAGCTGGTGGACTGGGCCAGCTGCCATCGCCACCTGGATTGGTTTATCGGTATCTCACCTGCCAATATCGCCGCCACTGGATTTGTCACCGCCGTTAAAAAGTTAATGGAGCTGATGCGCAGTGAGAATGAGTCATTCGCTCTACTCACCGCAGACTGCCGCAGCCTCAGAGCCGCCCGCAATATGGGCTGGCATCGGGTTGCCCTTGAGATCAATAGTGTCTCCCGGTGCCTATCTGCCGACATTGTTACTTTGGCGCCAGAATATCTACTAATTCGCGACAGCCAGGTTGAATGTGACGAATTGCCCCCAGGCCCCTGGCAATGGGTTGTCTATGAAATCAACTCAACAGAAGAGGCAGTACTCTGGCGCAAGCGCGGTGCTCACCATATTCTCACCGGCAACTTGCCGCTGCTGATGCGCTCCCGGGAAGCGAGTGATGTCTACGGATTTTGATGTCCTGGTAGTCGGCGCAGGTATACAGGGAGCAGGAGCCGCTGAGGTTCTGGCCACAAATCACTATTCCGTGGTGATACTCGAACAGCTGGGTATCGCCGCCGCCACTTCCTCTCGCTCCTCCAAACTTATTCACGGCGGCTTGCGTTACCTGGAGAGCGGCCAGTTCCGTTTGGTCTACGAGTGCCTGCGGGAGAGAAAGTGGCTACTGGATAACAAGCCTGAACTCGTGAGAATGGTCCCTTTTTATATCCCTATCTACCAGCACAGCAGGAGACCGGCCTGGCTGGTCCGCTTGGGGTTGAGCCTCTACAGCCTGTTGTCGGGAATAAACAACAGCGATTCCCGCTTTCGAAAAGTCCCTAAATCCCAATGGGACAGCTTGCCGGGCCTGAATCGGGAAGGCCTGAAGGCTGTATTTCGCTACTACGATGCACAAACCGACGATGCCGCTTTAACCCGTGACGTTGTGGCTTCGGCAGTCGCTCAAGGGGCTCAAATAATTTGCCCTGGCAGTTTGGTAGGCGCAGAAGTCACCCGCGACCATGTCCGGATTGATTATGTAGCAAACGGCAAGCTCAACACCCTGCGCACCCGTGCACTGGTCAATTGCAGTGGCCCCTGGGTAGCCAATACCAATGCTCGCTGTACGCCCCCAGTAGATATTCCACCTATCGACTTGGTTGCAGGCACCCATATCTTGTTGCCTCTATCACTGGGCGACAAAATCTACTACGTCGAAGCTGATGACGGGCGCGCAATTTTTGTAATGCCCTGGCAAGACAAAACCCTGGTAGGGACCACAGAGCGGCCCTATTTCGGCGATCCTCGCGACGTAACACCGACTCTCGAGGAAGAGAGCTATCTCTTACAGGCCGTACAGAAATATTTTGCGCAAGCCCGAGGGCTGAACGGCGAGGACATTTGTGAGAGTTATGCGGGGCTGCGAGTACTTCCTGAAATGGAGAAGAGCCCCTTCGCGCGATCCCGGGAATCCATTATTTGCTGCGATGACGATAAGAAGCCACGGATGTTGGCCGTAGCAGGCGGCAAATTGACCAGCTACCGCGCTACTGCCCGCAAGATACTGAAAAAACTGGAGCCCACCCTCCAGGCTGGTCGATCGATTGCCACAAAAAATACCCCGACCAAAACAGAAGATAGTTCCTCCGAAAGAGAGCGAAATATTTAAATACATTTTGAATGTGCAGTTTAATTTTCCAATCTCAAGTCACTTTAATATCAACCCAAAATAGTCATCTGACAAATAAATTATCTCTTCACCTTTTTACCGTAAATATGCCCAACCAAATAGAAAGCGAACGGTATAATCAAATAGCTAATAATCGGTGCTATAATCGCCACAGCAGCAATTACTTGTAACAATTTATGTTCTGGCAAAATTAGGGCTAAGCTGTCGGGAATAAAATAAACCAAAGGAATCAAGGATAAAAATGTAATTAATGTAGCAAAATGCTTATTGTGATGAATCATAGATATACTCCCGCCCTCCCGTAAAAATGAGAGGGGCTTTGAATTACTTTTGGTTTGCTGCAGTAAGGTAGCTGTTGTATACCCATCGATAGGTCGTGTGTTGAGCTAATATGCCCCCAAGTTCCGTGCCGTGATCACTTCGCCAATCATCCATCATCTCAGCCAACACGGATGACCAAGTAGCAACTTTAACGCCCGCCTGCGTCATACGATGCATAGCAGCTTGTGTCACTGTACTATTCCAAGTACCAGAAGCATCCACTACGGCATATACATCATACCCTTCGGCTACAGCAGAGATAGCGGGAAACATCAAGCAGACATCCGTAACGATGCCAGCCATAATTATTTTTTTACGCCCGGTTGCCTCAATAGCTCGCTTAAACTCCGGACTTTTCCACGCGTTTATCTCACCTTCACGCTCAATTATTTCACTGCCCAAGATGGTTGTTATCTCTGGCATAATAGGACCATTAGGGCCTTCAGGCATACTCGCGGTAACAACAGTGGGTAAACCTACTGCTTTCGCAAGATTTGCCAATCCCTTTATGTTCTCCGTCATCAGATGCGGATCCAGATCCCGACAACTCACCAGTAGTCCCGTTTGATGATCAATTAATGCCAACACAGAATTGTCTTTAGTTAAGGTCTCTGAAAACTTATTCACGGTGCTACCTACCTATTTAATGTTTTAACTTTCTAATAACAATTGCACTTGTATTGACATCTGCAATTAACTTACCGCAACAACTCCTAATTAAATCTCCATCCTTCACGTTTTCTTTTTGCCCAGCTTCAGAAAAGACTCCCCAGCCTTTAGTTAGGTAAACCAGAATTTCGCCATTAAATGAAATTTGCTCAGCTGCATTTAAATTGGCGATCTCGATAATCGTACTGTTATCAAAGGTCACTGTTTGATCATCGCGGCCCCCATAAACCCGGGTGACCTTATTTTGGCTGGGCATGTAATACTTGTAGCCTGCGGCTTGACCAGAGACAGTTGGTAAGACCCATAACTGGATCATTCGATTTTTTTTACTATCCGGGTTCACCTCGTTGTGTGTAAACCCCTGGCCTCCAGCTCGCTGGACTTGCACTCCTCCTTTATCTAAACCTTTGCCATGCTCTAAAGAGCCCTCATGTTGTATTCGTCCATCCACCATGACCGAAATCACATCTATCTCACGGTGGGGGTGCATGCCTGTTTCGCCTTTCGGATTGAAGCGGGCATCGGCCAGATATACAAAATTATCGAGCCCTTCAGAGGTATGTGGATGTTTGTGCGGACCGAATACCTGGCTATCCGTGACCAACCTGTGCTCGGTAAGCCCAGCAAAACCGCCAAGCGGTAGTAAGTCACGTTTGAGGATTTTCATGATGTGCCTCCAAAATATGTAAGCGATGGAGGTATCTTAGGTACAACTTATTGTTTGATATATACCAAAATTAAAATATGACTATCTCACTTTCAACAACAATAGATTTCTATGAGCCAAGATCTCAAAGATATGATGGTGCTTTTAGCCGTAGTGGAAACAGGTAGCTTTATCCAAGCCTCAAATCGCCAGGCTATACCAAAAGCCAACTTAAGTAAGAAAATCACCCACCTGGAGGGTCAGCTATCAGTCAGGCTCTCAAACCTTAAAGGAAGTAGGTAGGAAGTATTTAAATCACTGTCTGCGTATTGAAGAAGAGATGATACTGACCGAAGGGGAAGTGTCTGAAATCCTGCAGGTTCATTACCGACCCAGCTCACCTTAAAAGATGAAACTCCTACGAAAATTAAAGGTTAGGAGAATCATCGAAAGTTATTTAATTAGCGTCCTGGTAAGATCCTTCCCATAATTTCGCAGTATGAAATAGGTGCTCGAGAAAATATAAGTCTAAGTTTTTCGGATGACTTCTAAATTATTAATCGAGGCACTGTTGCCAATCTATTACAAAGTTAGAGCATGGAAAGAAAGGTCATTTATACACCACACCCATAAAATAGAATCAAGATTACTTAAATCTGTGCGTTTATTGGGGCTCTACCTGAGATATTTAAACAAAGAAAACTATGTAATATCTGGCCGCAAGAATAGCGGACGAAAAAATGTTATCTCTAAGCGATTAAACTTCTGTCTTTCCACTACGGAAAGCTAAGTTAAAAAAGAAGCTGCTATTTAATAACGCCATACAGGGTCCATGCTCTCAATAAACTGCTGGCAAGATAATACTCTGACCTTACCCCAGTTACTCACCACTTAGGCGAGCCTAGTAGCGCTAAGTATTCACCAAAAGAGGCCCCGGTTCTGGAGCTTCACTACCAGCCCAGCAAGCATACGTTGCCCAGCGGGACAGCTGTCAGCCCCATGCAACCGATACGACTGTTGAGCACAATAAATGCTCAAGAGGTCAAAATACCCTCATCCAGATACATTTCCACATGGGGTCTACGTTTTACATCCCATATAATGGCGGGCTACTCTGTTTTTATTAGTCTGTTACACCGTAGTTTATGTCCGATTTTAGCCCCCATCGCTTTTGTACCGCTCCGCTGCTTGATTGGAGCGACCGCCATTGCCGCTATATGTGGCGCCTATTGAGCAAGCATGCACGCCTGTATTCGGAAATGGTGACCACCGGGGCAATACTGCATGGTGACCAACAGCGACATTTGCAATTTGATGCAGCTGAACAACCTGTCGCCCTGCAGTTGGGGGGCAATGACCCTCAAGAACTGGCTGAATGCGCCCGTATCGCCGAGGAGTGGGGCTATAGCGAAATCAATCTTAACTGTGGCTGCCCCAGTGACCGAGTCCAGTCCGGGCGTTTTGGCGCCTGCCTTATGGCGGAACCGGATGTGGTAGCCGCAGGACTCACTGCCATGCGGGAAGCGGTATCTATTCCGGTTACCGTCAAGCACCGTATCGGCATCGACGATATGGAAGACTACCCAGGCCTGACCCGCTTCGTGGAGGCCCAGGCCAATGCCGGTGTGGATACCTTTATCGTCCATGCGCGCAAAGCGTGGCTAAAAGGGCTAAGCCCCAAGGAAAACCGCGAAATTCCTCCGCTCAATTACGACATGGTTTACCAGTTGAAGAAAGATTACCCCCAACTGCAAATTGTTATTAACGGGGGGATCAATTCAATTGAGGAATGCCAGCAACATTTAAGCCACGTGGATGGTGTTATGCTGGGGCGCGCGGCTTACCAAACCCCGACAATCCTGGCCCAGGTGGACAGCCAATTATTTGGCGGTGAGACCGGCCCGGATGCCATCCAGGTGGTAGAGCAGATGCTGCCCTATATCGAGCAGGAAATGCAGCGCGGACAGCGCTTGAATCATATCACCCGGCATATGCTCGGGTTATTCCAGGGGCTTCCTGGTGCTCGGCGCTTCCGCCGCCATTTGAGCGAATATGCCCACAAGCCGGGGGCGGGTCCCGAGGTGCTTGAACAGGCATTGGCCCAGGTCACCCAAGCCGCTTAGACCGCTTTCAATATGTAGACCAGTGAATAATTAAGGGAGGAACCATGAACAAGTTGGAGCAACTCAAACAGCGCAGCCAGGTTGTAGCAGATACAGGAGATATTGAAGCAATTCGCCGATATTGTCCTCAAGATGCCACAACCAATCCCTCCCTACTGTTTAAGGCCGCCCAGCTCCCTCAGTACGACAACCATATCGCCGAAGCACTTCAGTGGGCCGAAAGCCACCAGGGTGGCTCGAACGCGGAAAATATTGCGCGCCTGGCCGCCATCAAACTGGCTGTCAGCATCGGCACGGAAATCTTGCAGTTGGTGCCCGGAGTGGTGTCCACCGAGGTCGATGCTCGCCTCTCCTTTGATACCCGCGCTACTATTGATTACGCACGCCACCTGATCGCCCTGTACGAACGCGCAGGTATTGCCAAAGAGCGGGTATTGATCAAGATCGCGTCGACCTGGGAAGGCATTGCTGCCGCATCAGTACTGGAGCGCGAGGGAATCCACTGCAACCTGACCTTGTTGTTCAGTCAATCCCAGGCGATTGCCTGTGCCGAAGCCGGGGTAACTCTGATCTCCCCCTTCGTCGGTCGAATCCTCGATTGGCATATCGCCAACAGCGGCCGCGAGTCATTCCCTGCGGAAGAGGACCCGGGCGTAATCTCGGTGCGCAATATCTATGAGTACTACAAGTCCCGAGACTACAAAACCATTGTGATGGGCGCCAGCTTCCGCAATACCGGGGAGATCGAGGCCCTGGCTGGTTGCGATCGACTGACAATCAGCCCTCAGCTACTACAGGCCCTGGAGGACAGTGAGGCACCTCTCGCTGCTGGCCTGCCACCGGTATCCGCAACCAAATCCCGGCCGACACAGGATCTGGCTGAAGCCGAATTCCGCTTTCAATTGAATAGCGATGCCATGGCCACTGAAAAGCTTGCCGATGGCATCCGGAACTTCGTGAAGGATCAGGAGCGTTTAGAGCTATTGTTACAGAACCGAGTAAAGGGACAGCAGGAAATTCATGCTGCAACAAATCCGTAAACTGTTTGAGCAGATAGGAAATAGCGTTGATGTTGAAGCACGTGATGAAAAAGACGTGCGGATGATCAGCGCTGCGCTGTTAGTCGAGGTCGCCACTGTCGATCAAAAGCTCGATGAGTGTGAGCGTGAAACGCTCACACAACTCCTATGCCAGCACTACTCTCTCGACCAGACTAGTGCCACAGAAATAGTCAGTGAAGCTATTGGCCAACGGGACAGAGCCACATCCCTGTTCGAGTTCACCCAGGCGGTGAATGAACAGTTCAGCGAGAGAGATAAATACCTGCTGATTTTGCAGATGTGGCAGGTAGCTTTTTCAGATGATGTTATCGAGGCTTTCGAGGAGCACCTGATTCGCAGGGTGGCAGAGCTAATTTATCTGCCACACGGACTCTTCACCAAGGCACGCGCCGAAGCGAGGGATATGAAGCGTTGCTAAGAAAGGGAGATTTCCAGGACTCGGGATTAGGAGAGAATAAGCGCTAGTGATAATGCGCCGAAGATTTGGCAACCGGGGAACATTCTCGCTCCAGGGTATGTACCAAGTCGCGAAAAGTCTCGGCGTTTTGCTCGTTCATGCTCATCAATACCCGGTGAGCTTCCAGCACCTTTTCCCGCGCAGCACACTCGTCGGGGCTATTACATACCAAAGGCGTGGTGGGTACGCTCATATCGTGAACCGTATCGCTGATTTCAACCAACGAATCAAAGCCCATAGCGTCCAATAGATGGCGGATACCTTTACCCGCAGAGAATACCAGCGGCTTATCACAGCCCCGCTCCAAAGCGCGAATAGCAATCTTCGCCATCAGGCCGAGGGTCGTACTATCGACACCTTCTGCACCACCGAGATCAAATGCCACTCCGGCAAAATCACCCCGTGCAAACATGTTGTCGATAAAGCTATCAAATGAGGTACAAAGGTTGAGACGAACATCACCTACTAACTTGATGACGTAGATGCCCTGGTGGGCCCCAACCATAATTTGCCCGGACTGCATAACAACCCCTGGCTCACCCGAATACACCTTTTGATAGAAGTGCAGGCGGATGGCAAAAGTTCACTGGTAGAGAACACAATAGCATTTGACGTTTTTGGCGCCTAGTGCAATTTTGTGCATAAAGTGGGCGGAGCTTACTCCTGACTATGCAGACTGACAAGTGCGATAAAGCACAAAATTCGACTTCATAGTCGAAGACTATCGATAGAAGTTTTAGGCATTACTGGCGGCCTAAAGTGAGAATCGTAATATCGTCCGGAAGGGCACCAAAAGTATCCATTTTTAGAGACTGACAGAGTCTGTCGAGTTCTCCCCCACTCTCTGAAATAGCCTGCAAAAGCTGGGCCTCTTTATCGAGCAGATCACCCTGTAATAATTCAAGTACACCGTCTGAACAAGCGACCAGGCGCCAAGCGGGCGGCAGCTCAGCACGCATCACTTGCCAATCACCCCGTTCAAAAATACCCAGGGGACGCCCTTTTCCCGGCAACCAGTCTGCACCCGCCTCACTAACCAGAGCCGGCATCGGTATTTGCCCGGCGACGGCATAGTGCAACTGCCGGGCACTACTATCCACAACCCCGACAAACATACTGGCGTGCTTGCCCAATTTTGTGGATAACAACTCGCCATTGACCAGATTAAGGACATCCAACAAGTCATCACTTAGGGAGTCCAGCTGGGCAAATAAGGGGCGCTCCCGCAAGCGATGCATAATGCTGTGCTTAATCAGGGCAGTAACTAACGCAGAAGAAACACCATGGCCCGACACATCGACCAGGTAAAAGGCTACAAAGCGCTCACCGAACAAGCCGTAATCAACAAAATCACCGCTCAGGTACAGGGAGGGAACCAGCCGGTAGGATGCTTCCACACCGCTGGGGTAGTGATAGGGGGTACGGGGAAGTAAATGCTGTTGCAGTAAACGGCCAGCTTCCTGGTCTCTGCGCAGCAGCTCCACATGATCCCGCAGTTCACTGTTGCGACGCTCCAAGGTCACTTTATATTCGCGATTCTGCTTCGCCAGGTTTTCTTCACCGCTGATACGGCAGATCATGCGATCAATAGCCGCCGCTTCTTCCAGGGGTTTAACCAGGTAGTCTTTGGCTCCAAGGCGCATCGCTTGGAGTACATCATCGGCAGCACTGTCTGAGGCAATAATTACCGCAGCCACTTCTGGGGCTATGCGCTTTATCCGCCGCAACACTTCCAGCCCACTCATATCCGGCAAATAGCGATCAATCAATACGATATGGAAAGCACCGGGGCTGAACTGGCCGATGCCATCTTCCCCGTTGTTGGCAACACTTACCTGGAAGCCAAAACGCGAAAGCGCCCCTCGCAAAAAATTGCGGGAGCGCTCATCGTCGGTTAGCACCAGGCTACTGGGGCCGGCCATATAAAGGCTCTAAAAAGTTATCTGCCCTAGGTGACAAATCAGTAGTCGGAAGCCTCTTCCACTTCACCCTGATCAATTGCCTCTGCGGCCTCTTCTTCGGTTTGAACATCCATTTCACCATCGACAATCAAATAGTCGCGGCGCTGCAGGTAAGCATCCCGCAAGAGTACATAGCGATCACCATGCAACAGGGACTCCGCTTGCAGCAGGCTGGCGCGGCTCTGAATGATATCTGTCCCCTTCAATGCATATTTGGTCGCGTCGTCATTTACATAGGTCAAGGGGTTGGTGTAGTAATCCACGACCCTGGCTGGGGTATCCCGTACAGTGGACGGACCCAGTAGCGGTAAAACCAGGTAGGGGCCAGAAGGCACTCCCCAAACAGCCAAGGTCTGGCCAAAGTCCTCGCCATCACCCTGCTCGAGACCCATGTGCTGGGCAACATCCAGAATACCGACAATACCTACCGTGGAATTCACCAGGAAACGACCCGCGTCATTGCCCGCTTGGCCCCATTTACCCTGCAGAACATCATTAAAAGTATTGGTAACTTCGCGCAGATTGTCGAAAAAGTTGCTGACACCGTGCTGCACGAAAATCGGGGTAATTTGGCGATAGCTGACAGCGGCGGGCTTCAACACATAGCGATCTGCACCATCGTTGAAGGAGAATATGGCCCGATTAAAACCTTCCCAGGGGTCGCGAAGTGATAAATCTTCGCCCTCGGCACCACCAAATTCATCGGCAGGATCAAAGCCGTACTCATCCTCGAGAGACAGGCCCCCGTCATCGGCACTGGCATCCTCTGCTCCGCTGGTATCTACCGCAGCCGGGTTTTGAGCTGCACCACCAAACGGATCTTGTTGCGCTAGCGCCCCTACTGGAGTAACAGCTATCAGAGTTGCCATTAACCAGGGCGATAAAGTTTTGCTTCCAAGCACAACCCTGCTCCTCTTATATCAAACTAGTGAGACCAAGGATTCTAACGCCCTAGTAATTCGTAAGCTACCCTCGGCAGCATAGCAGCTGGGATTTGCCAAAGATAAAGGAGTTTCAGGCAATCACAGGCTAAGCCTTTAAACCGGCAATAACCCCTTTATTCAGTAGTTTTTCTAATAAATCGGCACCAAAATCAAATAAGGAGTCACGACTAATATTGGGTAATTCCTGAGCCATCTGTTCCAATATTTGTAAGCCGGTGTAATCGCCCGCAGAGACCAACTGCAACAATCTGGCGGTGACGGCATTGATCTCCATAAAATTCACTTTGTCGGAACGATCCCGGTAAACGAAAAGGAACGTCGGTACCTCCGGCGGCTCTTGGGGCTGAAAATCCGGCCCCAACCGATGCACTGGGTAGCGGTAGCTGAGGCTCCAAACGAGGGGGGAAACTACAGGAACTTGCTGTAAAACATCCCCCTCTATCGCCAGCCCTTCCGGTAATTCCACATCACTGACATCTAAAGCCAACTCTACCCACTCGTAGTGGGCAAGCTCCAACAGGAACGGAGGATCTTGTGGTTGTTCTCCCCGTTCGTTCTGTAAATATGAGAGAAACTCTTCACTGATCTGCAAAAAATACGGGCTAACGGATGTATGTTTGTGGACAAAATCACGCACCATTTGATGCCAGTCTTCGTCGCTATAAAGACTGCGCAATACCGGGAATCCACTGGCAACAAAGGACTCAATATTGTTGTAAATCAAATCTCGATAAATAGCGACACGCCGGTCCTCAATTTCTGCCGGCGGCGCAACTTGATCCGGTGCGCGCAAATGGGCAGCAAAGTCCCGCTGCACACTTTTGAATGTCTCGGGCTTATCGACGACTGAGGACATAATTCTCTTCCACCTGGTGACTGGCCTGAATGGTTTTAATATGTCCTACTTCTTCAAGTAATTTGGGAATCGGCGGAATATTAAAATCCCGCTCAAGTAGCGTCGGCATCACACCGTGAATATCGTAGGCGCGATCGAGTAGTTCCCACACAGGATCAATAACCGGTGCACCATGGGTGTCCACCTTTAAATCCTCTGCCTCATCATAGTGCCCGGCAATATGTACGTAGCGAATTCTTTCAGTAGGTAGTGCAGATAGAAAGTCCAGCGCATCGTAGCGGTGGTTAATCGAGTTTACATAAATATTGTTCACGTCCAGAAGCAAATCACAATCGGCCTCTTCCAGCACCGCATTTAAAAAAGCCAGTTCAGTCATCTCCTGGCCCGGCGCCGCATAGTAGGAGACATTCTCCATTGCAATCCGTTCTTCCAGTGCGTCCTGGACCATACGGATTCGCTCGGCAACATACATCACCGCTTCTTGCGTAAAGGGAATGGGCAATAAATCGTACAAATGGCCGTGATCTGAGCAATAACTCAAGTGCTCACTGTAACCGCGAATATTGTGTTGCTTGATAAATTTTTTAATGGCTGCAACCAATTCCATATCCAATGGTTCTGGTGCACCAATCGAGAGAGATAAACCGTGAACTAAAAAGGGAAAACGCTCTGTATATTCCTTAAACCAGCGCCCATAGCGACCGCCAACACCAATCCAATTCTCGGGCGCTACCTCCAGAAAATCTACGGCATCTGTATCAAGGTTTTCACCCATCATTGAGCGGCGCAATCCAAACCCAGCGCCTTCTACGGAAAACTCGCGCAACACTTTCAGGTCTCACTTTTTTCAGCGATCAATAAAAAACAGGGTGGATCGCTAAAGCGTATCCACCCTCTTTGAGTACAACGAAAAATTACCCGCCACACTTACCTTCGCCGCACTTACCTTCTTTTTTCTTGCCTTCGCCGCACTTACCTTCGCCGCACTTGCCTTCTTTTTTCTTACCTTCGCCGCACTTGCCTTCGCCGCACTTACCCTCTTTCTTTTTATCATCACCATCGTGATCAGCCAGCGCCACGTTGTAGCCTGAGCTCAGGTCTGCTGCGGCAAAGGGGTTAGCATTGCTGTTGGCAGCAGATACATTCATAGCGGCAGTGGCGATAAACGCTGCGCCAACTGCGGCGGCTACAGGGGAAAGGTGCTTCTTGTTCATAGTGAATCTCCTAACTAGGTGTCCTTAGCAATAAAAAGTACAAGAGACTTTTTTCCACTCCGCAGAAGTATAATGCTGCGAAACAAAAATCAGTCATTGAATAGAACCCGCCACAAAATAACCGGTATCAAGGGGTCATTCTGGGCTCCAGGCCTGCTTTCAGTACTTCTGTCGGGCTCTCCATCAAATTCTTACACTTGATCAAAATTTTTTTTGTGATCTCTTTTCCATAGAGAAAATCAACCAAGCAAACCTTTCCCATCAATTTCTGCCCATGACTTGCTTAAGCGCTTGGATGACACCGGCATCAGGGTTTTTAGAGTCTGCGCGAATAAGGAAACACGAAATTCCTCCAACATCCAGCGAAACTCACGCAATTCTGCCTCTGCAGAGAGTTCTCTGGGTGAATATTTCTCCACTTGCGCCAAGTAAGGCTCCGCCGCCTTCTGGTATTCAACTTGCAGTTTTCGGTCACGGTTAGGGTCGAGAGCGGCCTTTTCCAAGCGCATTGCAATCGCCTTCAAATAGCGACCGTACTGGCGCAGCCATGACAGCGGAGTATCAAACAGGCATCCTCGGTAGAAGAGCCCAGCCAGTTGCTGCTGGATATCCCCCACCGCCATTGCGACCGCCAGGTTTTTCTGCTGCTTGATTTGTTTGCGCAGGGGCACCAGCTGGGCCAGGGCCTTGACCAACAGATCACCAATCTCCTGGGCCACCCCCACCAAGTCACCGTCATTTTCCAAAGCGGCCAGGAATTCAGCTTCGGTGCGCGGCAACTCCTCTTTGGGCCAGAAAACTTCGCGCACGGCTGCCATCAGGATGTCGTCAGCTACCTCCTCACGGCGCCCCAGATCCGCTGCAGAAAGCCCCAGCTCCTTGCCTCGCAACAGCTCTTTGCGCAGATACTTCACCTTCTCCGGCAAGTGCAACAGAGTCAAACGGCAAATACCGGCGCGAGTAAGCCTGCGAGCCTCACTGGGGTTATCCAGTAGCTTCAGGGAAACACTGTCTTTTCCTTCAACCAGCGCGGGGTAAGCCCGCACCTTGAGCCCGCCCTGGTTGAGAGTGTGGGTCTCTGGAAGATTACCGAAGTCCCAGCGGGAAATACCCTCCCGCTCAAAACTGTCGCCAGCTGTTGCCAGCCCCTGCTGTACCCGATCCCGGTAGCGCGCCTGCAATAGGGCCAAATCCCGATCTTGATCCAGCAATTTACCGCCTTCATCCATTACCTGGATATTGAAACGGTAATAATCTTCCAGGGCCTGTTCCGCAGACTCCCACACCTCATCTGGCAACTGCTGTGCTGTCTGGCGCTTCAGCTCCAGAGCCAACGACTGCCACAACGGGGTATTGTCTGCACGCAGTCGGGGCAAAGCCTTATCTATCGCAGCTGGCACTGGCACAAAATACTTGCGCCACTGCTTGGGCAGGGCTTTTACCAGAGCGATGCACTTGTCCCGCAAGATGCCCGGCACCAACCAGGAGAGGCGAGCTGCCGGCACCTGGTGCAGCGCTGCAACCGGCACCTGGATACTGACGCCATCATCCACACTGCCAGGCTCAAAGTGATAGCTGAGCGGATAGACAATACCGCCCGCCTGCAACTCATTGGGGAATTGGGCCTCTCCCACATGATCGGCACTCTGCTGCATCAATAAGTCGCGGGGAATAAACAGCAGCTGTGTATCGCTGGATTCCGCTTTCTTGCGCCAGTGCTCAAATCCAGCCAGGTTGACGATATCCGCCGGGATACGCTCATCAAAGAAACGGTACACCACTTCATCATCCACCAGAATATCCCGGCGACGGGATTTGGCTTCCAGCTCTTCCAGGGACTTCAACAGGTCGAGATAGTGCTTATAAAACCGGCCCTTACCGCGATAGCGTTGCTCCACCAGCGCCTGGCGAATAAACACTTCCCGAGAAGTTTGCGGGTCCAATTTGCCGTAGGGAATTCGACGTTTTTCCACCAGCACCAAACCGTAAAGGGAGACCTTCTCAAAGGCCATCACCTGTCCGGAGCGAGCGTCAAAATGGGGTTCAAAATAATTGCGCTTAACCAGATGCTGCGCAGCGGCCAATATCCACTCGGGTTCGGCCTTGGCTACGGTATGGGCGAACAGGCGGCTGGTCTCCAGTAACTGGGCAGACACCACCCAGCGGGGAGGTTTTTTAAATTGACCGGAGCCTGGGAAAATATGGAAACGACGGTTGCGGCAGCCGTTAAACTCCTTGTTTTCATCCCGCGCGCCAATATTGCCCAGCAATCCAACCACGATGGCTCGGTGTATCGCTTCGTATTCCGCCGGCTCTTTGTTTTCTTTAACTTCGAGATCGCGACAAGCTACGCGCAACTGATGGTGGATATCTCTCCACTCACGCATACGCAGCCAGGACAGGAAATTTTTCTGGCACCACTTGCGCAACTGATTTTGACTCAGTTCCTGACGCTGGACTTCAAAGGCATCCCATAGCTGAACGAAGGATAAAAAATCCGATTGTTCATGCTGCCACTGGCGATGCTTTTCATCCGCAGCCTGGCGTTTTTCTGCCGGGCGCTCGCGCGGGTCCTGCACGGCCAGAGCGGCGACAATAATCAAGAGCTCCCGCGCACTGCCATTCTCTGCCCCCGCCAATAACATACGGCTCAGGCGCGGGTCTAAAGGCAACCTAGATAGGGATCGCCCCAATTTAGTGACCCGGCCCTGCTCATCTACCGCCTGTAATTCCTGCAGCAATTTATAGCCGTCATTAATCAGTCGTGGGTCCGGCGGATCGACAAATGGAAACTCGCGGATATCACCGATACGCAACTGCAACATTTGCAGAATGACTGCGGCCAGATTCGTGCGCAGGATTTCCGCATCGGTAAATTCTGGGCGCTGCTCAAAATCCCGCTCTTCATACAAGCGCACACAAACGCCGGCGCTGACACGGCCACAGCGACCGGCACGCTGGTTGGCGCTGGCCTGGGAAACCGGCTCTATAGGCAGCCGCTGAATTTTACTGCGGTAGCTGTAGCGGCTCACTCGTGCAGTACCCGGGTCGATCACATAGCGGATACCGGGCACCGTAATAGAGGTCTCTGCCACATTGGTAGCGAGTACAATGCGACGGCCTTTATGGCCATGGAAAACTTTGGCTTGCTCCGCAAGGCTCAAGCGGGCATACAAGGGCAGCACTTCCAATTGCGCTATCTGTGCATCGCGCAAAGCCTTGGCGCACTCGCGGATTTCCCGCTCGCCGCTCATAAATACCAGGATATCCCCACCGCGCCGACTGCTGGACTTTTCCTCGTGCAGCAACTCCTCCACAGCAGTGACCACCTGCTCGTAGAGATCTGCATCCGTATCCGCTGCGGGGCGATAGTGAACTTCCACCGGGTAGGTACGACCGGAAACCTCGATAATTGGCGCATCGCCAAAGTGCCGGGAAAATTTTTCTAGGTCGATGGTGGCCGAGGTAATTATCAGTTTCAGGTCAGGGCGCTTGGGCAGTATGGTTTTCAAATAGCCCAACAGAAAATCAATATTAAGGCTGCGCTCATGGGCCTCATCGATGATCAAAGTATCGTATTTATTTAACAGGGGATCGCGCTGAATTTCAGCCAGCAGGATACCGTCTGTCATCAGTTTGACGTGGGTATGCTCGGTGCTGTGGTCGGTAAAGCGCACCTGGTAACCGACGGACTCTCCCAGGGGCTGCCCCAGCTCCTCAGCAATTCGATTGGCTACAGTGCGCGCGGCAATCCTGCGCGGCTGGGTGTGGCCGATCTGGCCATAAATTCCCCGGCCCAGTGACAGGCAAATTTTTGGCAACTGAGTGGTTTTACCAGAACCGGTTTCACCGGCAATCACTACAACCTGATTTTTCTCGATCTGCTCGGCGATTTCCTCCCGCCGCGCTACCACTGGCAACGACTCCGGCCACTGCACTTCCGGCAACTTGCGCCGGCGCTCCTCCACCAGGGTCTCAGACGCTTGGAGCTGCTGCTCCAATTGGGCCAACATGCGATCTACCGGCTTGCCCTCTTTCTGGCGCCGGCGCACATTTTTGACAGTCCTGCGCAACCCATAGCGGTCACGCCCCATGGTCGCGGAGATTCGGGCCTGCAGCGCCCCCAGTACTTTTTCTGCTTCGGTGTGACTCATAATTCGTACAGCAATGGCAAACGCGGGATTATACCCCCTGAGCACCGCAGGGCTATCAAACCTTATTGTGGCGCTCATCTATACTGGTGCGAATAGCACTTCTTCTGAGGGGCACGGCCTTTACGCTGGTGCAATTCCTCAGGGTCATACCTTGCGAGCAGTACTATGCAAGAGATCAAACCCAAGCCCCCCGCCAGCGCAGGCCAGCTGTTTGGCCACCCCAAGGGACTCTTCCTGTTGTTTGGTACTGAGATGTGGGAACGTCTCAGCTACTACGGCATGCGTGGTATTTTTGTCTTCTACCTGACCTCTACAGCGACTGCCGCAGTCTTCGGCTGGGAACAACTGACCGATACCGAATTGCAATCCAAAGCCCTCAGCTATCTGGGCTGGTATGCAATGCTGGTCTACCTAACCCCCATTATTGGTGGTTGGATGGCAGATAATCGCTGGGGCCAGCGCCGCTGTATTATGTTCGGCGGCACCTTGATGATGCTGGGGCAGTTCGCCCTGGGATTCCCCCACGGTTGGCTGCCAAATGGCAGCCAAATTTATATGCTATGGATCGGGTTGGCATTGCTGATTATCGGCAACGGTTTCTTCAAGCCAAATATCTCTACCATGGTCGGGGACCTCTATGAAGAGGGTGATCACCGCCGGGATACCGCTTTTACCATTTTTTATATGGGCATCAACCTGGGCTCAATCCTCGGTTACCTGCTGGTGGGCTGGATTGGGGAAAAGGTGGATTACCAGCTGGCCTTTATCGTCGCTGGCCTTGGCATGTTAGCCGGCCTAATCCTGCAGATGACCCAAGCCAAGCGCTACCTGGGAGAAATCGGTGTAGAACCTTCTGCGCACCTGGAACTGAAAGACAAGAAAGATGAGGACGTCGATAAGCGCCGCCCTTTGACTCAGGAGGAGCGAGACCGCATCAAAGTTATTTTGGTTTTGGGCGTGTTTATCGTGATTTTTTGGGCTGGCTTTGAGCAGGCTGCCGGTTCAATGAACTTATTCGCCAAATATCGAACCGACCTGAATGTGCTGGGGTGGGAGATTCCCGCCAGTTGGCTGCAGATGGTAAACCCTCTGTTTATTATTATCCTCGCGCCAATTATGGCCAGTATTTGGGTAGGCATGGGAGACCGGGAACCCAGCTCACCGGCCAAATTCAGTTTGGGACTGGTTTTTCTCGGCGTGGGATTCTTATCCATGTGCGGTGCCGCCCTGCAAATTGGCGATTCAGAGACCATTAAAGCGAGTATTTGGTGGCTGGTATTTGCCTATATTTTCCACACCATTGGCGAACTTTGCCTATCGCCAATTGGGCTCTCTGTCGTAACTAAATTATCTCCGCTGCGCTATTTATCCCTGATGATGGGGCTTTGGTTTGCCTTTATTGGTATTGCCAACAAAGGAGCCGCAGAGATCGGTAAACTCGTTGGTGTATCCGGTCCACTCGCAACCTTTGGCGGAGTAGCCCTGGCCGCAATTATTGCCGGAATTATCCTGTACTTTATTCGCGAGAAACTGGTGGACTGGATGCACGGTGCAGAAGAGGTTCACGTAAAGGTGGGCGAAACCACCAAGGAGGAACTGAGCATCACCGCCGATCACGACGGTGTACCGCCGAAGCATTTTAGCGGTAATGACAAATAAGGGAGCCAACCCATAAAAGGCGTATTTTGCGAGCACGGACCTCGCTCTTTAACGTTATCAGATTCCGGACCGCTAACAGGCGTACGTTTAGCAGTCAAAGATCTCTTTCAATTGAAAGGGGAGAAAAATACGGCAGGCAGCCCCGAGTGGTTCAATACTCACCCCCCAGCCAATAAAACTGCACTCAGCTTACAGCAATTACTGGAGGCCGGCTCAACCTTTATTGGATTTACTCTCCTTGATGAACTCGCCTACAGCATGCAGGGGAGTAATTTACATTACGGTTCTGCCGACAACCCTAAACTGCCCGGCTATTTTTGTGGGGGTTCCTCTATGGGATCGGCCGCCGCCGTGGCCTCAGGAACAGCCGATATTGCCTTAGGCACCGACACCGGCGGATCGGTGAGGGTACCTGCAAGCTATTGTGGTTTATTCGGCATTCGAACCAGTCACTCACTTATTCCTACCGACGGTGTTATCGGTTTAGCACCCTGCTTTGATACTGTCGGTTGGTTTAGTCAAACTCCTTCATTACTTGTAGACGTCGGCAAAATTCTCATCCCGTCACAGCACTTGTCCACAAATAAAGTAACCCGCCTGGTTATTTGCCCCGAGATCAGTCAACTGGCAGATACGCCCATTCAAGCAGCAATCCAGGAATTTATTCCTACATTAAATAATCAATTTCCTATCTGCGAGATTAAACACCTGTCTGATATTGAATTACTCGGCGAACTGGCGGGTGTATTCAGAATTTTGCAGGGCCGCGCCATCGCCAATACCCACGGAGACTGGTTGCGAAAATACCGGCCAGTATTTTCAGAGGACATCGCCACAAGAATTACTATGGCCCTATCAATTACCGACGATGAGATATCCTGGGCCAACGAAAAACGACAACAGTGGTGCAAGTTGATGGAAACATTACTACCGGACAACAGTAGCGTTTTACTAGTACCAACCACCCCCACAACCGCAATTAAGAAAGGGACCGATAGTGAATCCAGAAAATTACAAACAAATCGCCAGCGACTATTGGGTTTAACCGCTATTGCAGGGCTTTGGGGCGCCCCCCAGTGTCATCTGCCGTTGTTTTCTATCGTAGAAAATGGGATTAATACTGGGGGAAAAGAGATAGAGAAACCCAGTGGCTTCTCATTGATAATGACTCCACGAAGCGATTTTTCGCTTCTCTCTCTAGTTGAACAACTAACAAAATCCCTCGAAGGAATAGCAGGCAGCACCTACGGTGCTACCTGAAAAAGCGATCAGCCTTTTAACGCCCTTTAACCAAATAAGCGATGGCTCGATCCAACCCCTCCAGGGTCATCGGATACATATGCCCGTCCACCAGTCTCTGGGTCATACCGATACTGGGGGTATATTGCCAGTACTCCTCTCCTACAGGATTCAACCAGATCAGGTTACTGTAGGTATCGGTAACACGCTCCATCCAGGCCGCACCGGGCTCTTCATTCATATGTTCGACACTGCCGAAACGACTGGTAATTTCGTAGGGCGCCATAGACGCATCGCCGACAAAAATTACTTTGTAGTCCTTGCCATAGGTGCGCAGTATTTCCAGCAGCGAGGTATTTTCGCTATAGCGCCGCTGGTTGTCTTTCCACACATGCTCGTAAACAAAATTGTGGAAATAAAAATATTCGAGATGCTTGAACTCGGAACGACAGGCGGAGAACAGTTCTTCACAGACGCGCACATAGGGGTCCATAGAGCCCCCTACATCGAAAAAGATCAGCACCTTAATCGCATTATGTCGCTCCGGCACCATTTGAATATCCAGTAACCCTGCGTTGCGTGCAGTAGAGGAAATGGTGTTATCCAGATCCAGTTCCTCTGCGGCACCGGTGCGGGCAAATTTGCGCAACTTGCGCAGAGCCACCTGGATATTGCGGGTGCCCAGACTGATACTGTCATCCAGATTTTTAAACTGGCGCTTCTCCCAAACCTTTGACGCCGAGCGATTGCGCCCCTTACCACCCACACGGATACCGCCGGGATGATAACCACTATTGCCAAACGGGCTAGTGCCGCCAGTACCAATCCAGCGATTACCACCGCTGTGACGTTTCTTCTGCTCCTCTAGACGCTTTTTAAATTCCTCCAGTAGTTTTTCCAAGCCACCGAGGCTTTGCACCTGGGCCTTTTCCTCTTCGGTCAGCTGCTTCATAAATTCTGCACGCAGCCAGTCCTCGGGAATCATTTGCTCGACAATGTCGTCGAGGGTCTCAAGGTCCTTAAAATAGGCGTCGAAAGCGCGATCAAATTTATCGAAGTGCTTCTCATCCTTGACGAGGCAAACGCGGGCAAGGAAGTAAAATTCCTCAAGGTCGGCAAATACCAGGCGCTGCTGTAATGCCTCAAGCAGGGCCAGCAGTTCGGTGATGGTTACCGGTAATTTATAGCGGCGTAAATTCTGGAAAAAGCCAATCAGCATAATAATTCGCAGTCAGCACAGAGAAAAAATAACACCCGGTTAAACCGGGCCGAAATCACCGAGGACAATTTCAGCCCTCGGTGACATTAACCAACACAGTTTAGCGATTATCGCGACGGGCCATAAACGCCAGGCGCTCCAGCATATGGACATCCTGCTCGTTTTTCAGCAGGGCACCGTAGAGCGGCGGAATGGCATTGCTGCTATCGCTGTTTTTCAGGATCTCCTCGGGAATATCATCAGCCATCAACAGCTTGAGCCAATCGATCAGTTCGGAGGTCGAAGGCTTTTTCTTCAGGCCTGGAACCTCGCGCAGCTGGAAGAAAATATCCATTGCCTCGGCCACCAGCTGCCCTTTGATCCCTGGGTAGTGCACATCGACAATTTTGCGCATGGTGTCACGATCGGGGAAGCTGATGTAATGGAAAAAGCAACGGCGTAAAAAAGCGTCCGGCAACTCTTTCTCATTATTGGAAGTGATAATTACGATGGGGCGCTGCTTGGCCTTGATGGTTTCGCCAGTCTCATAGACAAAGAACTCCATACGATCCAGCTCAACCAGCAGGTCGTTGGGGAATTCGATATCCGCTTTATCGATTTCATCGATCAGCAGCACCACGCGCTCTTCTGCCGCAAAGGCCTCCCAAAGCTTACCGCGCTTAATGTAGTTGCCAATATCGTGAACCTTATCCACCCCCAGTTGGGAGTCCCGCAGGCGGGATACCGCGTCGTACTCGTACAGGCCCTGCTGGGCTTTGGTGGTGGATTTAATATGCCACTGAATCAGCTTTAGTCCGAGGCTCTCTGCTACCTGCTCGGCGAGCAGTGTTTTGCCGGTGCCGGGCTCACCCTTGATCAATAGTGGGCGCTGCAGGGTAACGGCCGCATTCACCGCCATCTGCAAGTCGTCGGTCGCTACATAGCTTTCGGTACCGGTAAACTTCATAACTGCTCCAATCCTGTCGTCGAGGCTAACTATCTCTTTTAGCGAATGATAATTGAACAACAGGTTGGGGGCGAGGCGGTAACGCTCAATTTGGATGACCAGCTTGCGCTGGGGGAATTTGCCAGTCCCGCAGGGCGAGCCTTGAAAGTACGCGTGGGCTTACCGAAGCAGCCTAGGCCATCTGGGTACTGCGGCGGTGTACAACCTGGCGACCTTTGCCGGTGATATACCAGCGGATGCCCAGGTGACTGTGAATTTTCCCGACCATCTCCAGCACCAGCAAGCTATTCAAGGCGCGGGCTATAGAATTGGTTTCCATACCGCTGTCCTGCACCATGCCGGAAAGAGACCGAAATACACACTCCCCGGTATTTAACAAATGCAGCACCTGTAGGGCATTGTCATCCAATTTACGGATCTGATTGAAATCGATGGTCGGCCCCTGCTCGGGGTCGCCCTCAATTTCATGCTCCAATAGGGGCATCATTTCCAACTGCATGGTGCGCAGTTCCTGCTCCATATTCTCTACTCGGGCGCGGGCAATACTGGCGTCTCGCAACTGGCGCCGCGCGGCGTTAAACACGAACATACGTGATGCAATTGCAGCGAGCAGGCAGTAACCGGTAAAAATCAATAAACGCGAGGGGTCACCCTGGATTTCTATCAACAAGTCACTCTGGGTGAATTTAAGGAATATCGGTACCATCAAGGCGCCACACAGCCCCATAATCAGGCAACGTGCGAGCCCCGCTGGATCTTCTTCGGTAAACAGCATTTGATAGTAATTGACCAACCCACCCAAAATGCCCGAAACCAGCATTACTGCAGTCAATATAAGCAGGTGATCGAGCATCAGTATTCCTCAGCCATTCGGCTCTCACTGCCAATCCGGGCAAGTGGGTATTGAACTGAATATTTCACTCTATTCACGACTGCCCTTGCCCTCTTCCCCTATTAGGTGCGAGGTATTTCCCACATGCCGGATACAGCCGCCTCTTGTTGTTACTGGATACCTGGCAGAAAAGTGACACTGCTTTTACATTGTTTTGCATTGCGCCACAGCGGGAACCAGCTTAATAGATATAGCAGCTGTCATTGACTGGGGTTGTCGGTCTAAAGGGTTTTAGCGCCTTTGATACGAGCAACCGAGTGAAGGCCTGGATATAGGCGTCGAGGAGGGACGATGGCTGCGCAAGTGAATTAAAGTGCAACAAAAAATACTGGGGGAATGGCTACCCTGCCCTCAGGCATGACAGCCATATCTTGGGTTATTGTTCGTTAAAGTAGGGATCTTCATCAAAGCGACGACGCCTGTCCCGGCGAAACCTCATCAGCAAGCTGACAATCCCCCAAACAACCATGATCGCCAGGGCTCCACCCGAAGCGAATATCAAATTGGTAGTGACCTCTGGCGCCGCTCCATTTTCTTCAAACAGCGTTTGATAAACAAATAGCGGCAACACCGGCACAGCAACTGACTCCGCTACAGAGGTCTTTGCCGGCGCCAGCAACACCGCCGCAGCCACTAACAGTAGAGTCTGGCGCACCCAACTCCATCGCCAATTGCGCATAAACCACCAGCCCGCCAACAGCATAACCAGTGTTGAAGCGGCGTATACCATCCAGGCAAATTGGAAATCTTCTGTCATTCTCTCACTCTACTTTCTGGCACACCGATTTAATATCGGGCAAATATGCCAGGGTCCTTTACATCGTCACTCGCTCGGAACCGGCATATTTACGCCGCTTCGCAGACAAGCACTGCCAGCCATAAATCGATCCGAAGAATGATTTAATTATGCGCAATATTCAAAGGCGTTCACAGGTCGCAGTTCCCGTTTGCGATCAACCTTGTTCAACCCAAGAGACAATATGATCCTCCATATCGTCTGAATGAACCGACTCTTCACTGACAACGCGCCCACGCACCGATATCCCCGCCCGATGTACGGATTCCGGGTCCCCCGACACCAGTGGGTGCCAGTCCGCAAGAGGGCGCCCTTCCGCAAGACTGCGGTATGCGCAGGTGAGCGGCAACCAATCGAATTCGGCAATATCCTCTATACGCAACTGAATACATCCGGGAACATGGGCTTTGCGCTGGCTGTACTCACTGCACTGGCAGGAATGGGTATCCAACAGGCGGCAGGCCACATTAGTGAGGTAGACCTCACCCGTATCCTCATCCTCCAAGCTGTGCAGACAGCAGCGACCACAACCGTCACAAAGCTGCTCCCACTCGGATCGACTCATTTGCTCCAGCGTTTTCCGCCGCCAAAAAGGCTCCTGTGCCATTTAGCTCGACTCAGCGTTGCAACTTGCTGTTCTTCAGCGCGATTTCACTCATTTCGGAATCGGCTATTGGCGGCATCTGTAAGTAATAGCCGCGAGTGAGCACCTCTTTGAGCAACTTGTCCGCCTCTGCACGGGCCAGCTTTTTGTCCGGCGTCACCAACATCGTAGTGACGTGCTGCGGCTTGCCGAAAAGCTCCAGTAGATTTTTGGGAACCCTCGTAGTGCCTTCGCGCTTATCCACGTACAGATACATTTCGTCTTTATTTGGACTGCGATAAATATCGCATAAAACTTTCACTTCAATTCCTCTTTACGCAATTGTTTCAGAGCTTCGAGCAAAGGGTGGCCAATCACATCGGCCCGCCACCCTGTGAGCCGCCCCTCTAACTCGGGTCGACGGGCCTGGACCAAGGCTTCCAGCTCTTTTTTGCGAATTAATATTTCGGCAGGCAACCCGGCCCGCTCGGCAATAGACACCATCTCAAGCCGCAGTTGCTTGAGGATCTCTCCCTGCTGCCGGTTGAGAGGCTGCTGCATTCGCGCAGGAGGATCGCTTCTCTCGCAGGCTTGGGCAACGATTTTTAACAGGGCCTCTCCGTGCTCACGCAAAGCCCGCCCTTCCATACCCAGTTGGCTCAAGGCACCTCTATGTCGAGGCAACTGTTGGGCCAGGCCGAGACAGATATTCTCTTTCAACAAGTGATTGCGCGGCATATTCAGCGCCCTGGCCTGCTTTTCGCGCCAGGCACACACATCCTGTAGCACTGCCAGTTGTTTACTGCGCAGGCGCCAGGCACCTTTCACTTTTTGGTAGTAAATCTCAGGCGGGTTCGGGTTTCGAGCCGTGACCACCAATGATGCACAGTCTTCCTGCAACCACTCCAGGCGCCCCTTCCCATTGAGGTCCTTTACCAGTACGCCGTAGAGTACCGGCAACCAAGCGACATCGAGGGCGGCATAGGTTTTCTGTGCATCACTGAGAGGTCTCTGCAGCCAGTCCGAGCGGGTTTCACTCTTGGGCAATTCAATATGCAGTAGCTGGTTAACTGTCGCCGCATAACCTAAGCCCGCTCCCATGCCACAGATCGCAGCGGCAATTTGGGTATCAAAAATGGGCTCGGGGATCACCCCCAGCAAGCGCTCCAGGGTTTCCAGGTCCTCACTACAACTGTGCATGATTTTAGTGACAGCGGTATCGAGCAAGAGGTCGCGAAGCGGCTGTAACTCCTCAATCGCCAAATTGTCGATCAGGTAGCAGTGTTTTCCATCACCTACCTGGACCAGGGCCGGTTGGGGATAAAAAGTACGGCTGCGCATGAACTCGGTATCCAGGGCTACCGCACTCTGCTTGCGCCATTCTGCACACAACTCTACCAGCTGCTCGTAACTGTCGACCCAGCGTGGAGTGGTATCTATTTCTGTCATTGATATCACTCAACTGCCGGAAAAAAATGCGGTTCGACTATTAAAGGCGTGGGCGAGAGTGCCGCCATCGATATATTCCAGCTCTCCGCCGATGGGCACACCGTGGGCAATCCGGCTCACCGTCACCCCCTGGGCACGAGCTCTCTCCGCGATGTACTGCGCGGTAGCTTCACCTTCTACCGTAGGGTTAGTGGCGACAATAAGTTCGCGCAACTGCTCAGTAGCGAGCCTCTGCTCCAGCAAGTCGATCCCCAGGTCCCCCGGGCCAATACCATCGATGGGCGAGAGATGCCCATGCAGGACAAAGTAGCGACCGTGGTAATTACCGGCCTGCTCAATAGCCAGAACATCAGCGGGCGTCTCAACCACGCACAGTGAGTCCTGCTCGCGCCGGCTATTGCTACACAATGAGCAAACGGGCTCCTCTGTCAGGGTGCGACACTGCCCACAGCGCCCCACTTGTTCCACCGCTCGTGTCAAACTCTGGGCCAGCAGGGAGGCAGCTTCTCGGTCTTTTTCCAACAGGTACATCGCCATGCGCTGCGCGGACTTGGGGCCCACACTGGGCAGACAGCGGAGCGCGCGGATCAGCTCTTCAATCAGGGGACTAAACATACAAACTCAAAACCAGTGGATGGCCACTTCTTAAAAGGGGAACTTAAAGCCTTCAGGCAAATTGATACCTGAAGTCAGGTCTCCCATCCCCTGCTTTTGCAGTTCCTGTGTTTTTTCCTCTACACGGCGCACAGCGTCGTTGACCGCAGCGGCCAGCAGGTCTTCCAGCATTTCCTTCTCCTCAGTCATCAGGGAGGGATCAATTTCCACAGATGTCACATCGTGGCGACCATTCATCGTCACCTTGACCATACCCGCCCCAGACTCACCGCAGATGCGAAGCTCAGTCAGGTCCTGCTGCATCTTCTGCATTTTTTCCTGCATATCGGCCTGCATTTTCTGGGCCTGCTGCATCAAATCGCCCAAACCTTTCATAGGTAACCTCTATCTTGTGCATGTGGCCCCGGAACAAACTGGGCCCTAATTGTCATTAATCTTCTACTACTAGTGATTCTACGGAACCCGGCACCAGTTCCGCACTCAATTCTATCTGTAACTCTTGAACCAGCGGGTCAGCGACCAGTGCATCCTGGGCAGCTTCAAGCCGCGCTTGGCGGGTAGCTGCGACTAATCGGGCGGGGGTACTCCCATGTACCTGCCCTACTTGTATCTGCGCTACCACAGGCTGTTGGAAGAAGTCAGCCAGAGAGTCCCCCAGACGCCGCTGGTGAACTTCGTCGTAGAGGCTGCTGTAGGATTCATCCAGGGTGAACGAGAGTATATTGTCCCGCCTGCCCACCATCTCCAAGTGCTGGGCAATGGAGTGCAAAATACCGGTAATACCCAGCTGTCCATACATTACCGGCCAACTGCCAGGCGTTAATGCTTCCAAACGCCCTTTTGGCACTTCCTGACTGCGGCTTTCTACCGGAGCCTCCCGCGAGGTATTCACCGTATTTTGTGGTACTGGTTGCTGTGATGCCGGCGCCGACTCCACTTCCGCAACTCGCTGGCGAAGCTCGGCCAGGACATCTTTACGCTGGGGACGCTCTTCTGCCACTCCCTGGACAGGAGGCGGGCTTGTAATTTGCTCCGGCTGAGCCTCCGTCGCTGGCTCACTGATCATTTCAGCTGGGGCTGCAGGCTCTACCTCCCTTTGCTCTGCCTGATTCTGCAACGGCTGCAGGCCCTGCACTGCCTGCGGGGGAGCCACATCAACCTTTGTAACAGCCTGCGGCTGTGCCGCTTCAGGCTTTTTTGCCGGACTGACCTCCGGTACTTCTGGCGCTACAGGGGCCTGTGGCTGTAGCGCTTCTAGAGCTGGTGCTGGTGAAACGGATTCGGAAGCCGATGGCAGTGGAGAACGGGGAATATCCGCAACTCCCTGAGGACGGAAGGCCAGCATCCGCAGTAGAGCCATTTCAAAGCCACTGCGCTGATCCGGGGCCAAGGGCAAGTCACGCCGGGCCAGCAGGGCCATCTGGTAATACAGCTGCACATTTTCCGGGGCGATACGCCCAGCTAAATTTCTCAGTCGCTCACCATCACCCAGGGAATTATCGATAGATTGCGGCAACACCTGAGCCACTGCGATACGGTGCAGGTTATCGGCGAGTTCTGCCAGCGCAGCACTGTAATCAGGGGCCTGCTGAGACAACTCAGCAACTGTGGCAAATAAAGCCTGTGCGTCCTCTTCAGACAAGGCTTGCAGCAGCTTCCACACCAAACCGGTATCGATACTGCCCAGCATACCGCGCACTTCTGCCTCGGTAATTTGCCCCCCACCAAATGCGATGGCCTGGTCAGTAAGACTCATCCCATCTCGCATACTGCCATCTGCGGCGCGACCGAGATGCCACAGGGCCCCTTCTTCAAACGGAACCTGTTCTTGCTCCAACACAAACTTCAAGTGCCCCACAACCCGCTCGGGGCTCATATTCTTCAGCTTGAACTGGAGACAGCGGGACAGCACGGTAACCGGCAACTTCTGCGGATCAGTCGTTGCCAGTAGAAACTTCACATGGGGAGGCGGTTCTTCGAGGGTTTTTAACAGCGCGTTAAACGAGCTGTTCGACAACATATGGACTTCGTCGATCAGGTAAACCTTGAAGCGACCCCGGGTCGGTGCGTACTGCACGTTCTCAAGCAGTTCACGAGTATCTTCGACCTTGGTACGCGAGGCTGCATCCACTTCGATCAAGTCGACAAAACGGCCATCGGCAATCTCATTGCAAGTGTGGCACTGGCCACAGGGTTCAGAACTAACTCCCTCTTCACAATTCAGACACTTGGCCAGGATTCGTGCGATCGTGGTTTTACCCACACCACGGGTACCGGCAAAGAGGTAGGCGTGGTGCAAGCGGCCATTATCCAGGGCGTTGATCAACGCCTGGAGAACATGCTCCTGTCCCACCATCTCGCGAAACAGCTTCGGCCGCCACTTCCGTGCCAGTACTTGATAACTCATTCAATCTCCGGTGCTCGACACACCTCTGCAAGGTCTTATTGTCTGCGCCTGTGGCGCGGCCGCCATTATACCGGCATCCATCGCCAGGCATAGAGAATCGAAGAGTGTGACCAGTCAAGTTCTATCGTACCTCTCGTAGCGAAACCAATGCTTGTGATATAACTGTGCGCCAGCTCGCACTAAGAACAATCAGTCCATAACTACAGCGAGCAGGGTACGGGGATCACGATCAGTAATGAATAAGGCCAGGAAGACGCTTCTTGAAAGGCTGTTTACCGAACACGGACAGGCCTTGGTACGCTTTGTCTCTCGCATTGTAAAAAGCCCTGACGATGCCGAGGATATCGCCCAACATGCCTATCTACGCCTGCAAAAACTCAGCGATGAGAAGGAACTTGAGAATCCACGGGCCTACCTCTACCAGATTGCCAATAACCTTGCTGTGGACCAGCTGCGTCGGGGCAAGCTTCATGTAGAGTATGTGAGCCAGCAGATCCCCATGGAGGGTGAGCCCTACACCGACGACCATGCGGACCATCAGTCACCAGAAAGGTTGCTGGCAGCCCGCCAGCAACTACAGTCCATCTACGAAACCATGGACAAGCTGCCCCTTAAGTGTCGCCAGGCCTTTCTATTGCATAGGACCCGGGGCCTCTCCTATAGCGAGATAGCTAAGGAGATGAATATCTCCGTGAGTAGTGTGGAAAAGTATATTTTGCAGGCTTTGAAAGCGTGTCGTAAGAAGGTGACTCCTGAAAGGTGACCTTCAGTCAGTTGCGCCACTTGTGACATATATCCTTAAAATAACGATAAAAAAATGAACCACCAGTATTCACACCTTAACAACAACTCCACAAAATTATTTGAGGGGGGAAGCTGTTCAGTCGTCTCAGCTTCGAAGGACCGAATTGAGTAAACCTAAATACTCTACATACAACAGAACATTTTACTGCAATTCAGTAAAAACTCGTTGGAATGACATTTTTATTCGACGGTATGCGCGGTAGAGGTCGCACAAATCCAGAAACTTTGAGTAATATGCCGCCCTGAATATCAAAGTACTAAAGTAACACTTCGTAAACCCAAGATGCTAGAGCAACCATGATGACTAACCCTAAGCAAGCAATAAGTGAAGAAAGCCTTGACCAGGCTTGCGCTTGGGTTGCTCGTTTGCGCTCTGACTCGATTACATCTAGCGACCGTCACCAGTTCAAGAAGTGGATTTCCCAAGAAGAGAATCAGCTGGCTTTTGCCGAAATCACTGAACTCTGGGGAGACCTGGGTGCTTTATCTCACCTACCGGTAGATACATTGTTCCCTGAAAGCATCCCCTCTCCGCAAAATAGAACTGCGATTTGCTCCGCATCCACCGATAACGCACAGGGGCAACAAAGCTCAAAGCAATGGACATTGCCGCAGTGGCTTATGGGCGGCGGTCTAGCAACCTGCGGAGCAATAGTTGCCCTGTGGGTTGGATATCAGGGTATGGGCGGCGAACTCAAGGCTCAAATATATGCGACTGAACGCGGACAAATACAGACAATAAACCTGTCCGATGGCTCAGAAGTAAAGCTGAACTCCAATAGTGAACTGCGGGTGATCTATAACCGCAATGAGCGCCGCACTGAGTTAGTTCGAGGTGAAGCCTTCTTCGAAGTGGCAAGGCAAACTTCTCGCCCCTTTACTGTTACTGCCGGCAGCGCCAATATCCGCGTATTGGGAACCGAATTTAACGTTGAACTCAACCCACAGAGCACAAGAGTATCTGTAACTGAGGGCACAGTCTCAGTCAGCGAAACCGATAGCGCTCCCGGCTTGGAGCCTGAATCAGTACAATTGGTCAAGAACGAGAAAGTCAGCGTTTCTGAAAGAGGACTCAGTCCAATTGGCCAAACATCACCGGAAGAAGCTACCGACTGGACAAAAGGACTGCTAGTCTTTGAAAAAACCCCACTTAAGGACGCTTTAACCGAGTTAAACCGTTATTTAGCTGTTCCAGTTGCCGCCTCCCCCCAAGTAGAGGACAAGTTGGTTTCAGGAACCTTTGAGATTTCCGACCCAGATAGCACCTTGAAAGCAATCGCTACTGCGCTCGATTTACATGAAGACCACAGCGACTCCAACCTGACTATCTTGTCTCCCGCACATAACTAGGTTATAACCGTCGATACGGCGGTTATATATTACACAAGCAAAATAAGCCCGCCCAAAAACTAAGAAAAACTATCAATTTGCTGCATTTTGACATGCTGCATGTATTTGAATGGGCACCTCATTGACACTTAGGTACTGGATAACAATATCCCTTGTGTTAGCGCTTTGCTCCCCTAGCGCTACCTACGCCCTATGCCCTGAATCGGGAATCGAAATCCCCAAAGGGAGCCTCTCTCAAGCTCTGATATCACTGGGCCAACAATGTAAAATATCACTGCTGGTTAGAGCCTCATCAGCTGCAAAATTTCAAGTTAACAGGCGGACACTACTTAGCCCCGACGGCCAATTTGAGCCCGCTTTAAAGCAACTATTAGAAGGAGTGCCGCTATCCTTCAAAAAAGTAGGCCCATCATCAGTAGCAGTTATTGAATCACCCCAGGCTAATACTAGCCCGCAAATAGCAACAGGTATTTTACAAACTGAAGAAGTAACGGTTACGGGTCAGAGCCTAACGGGAAGTCACTTGCGCCACTTCCAATCAGAAGGATACCTGCCGGTAGACCGTCTTTCGCGAGACCAGCTGGAAATGACCGGCGCTCAGACTATTGCCGATTTGCTAAAGTTTTTACCTGCTATCTCCGGCAACTCCACAAGCACTTCAGTTAGCCAGGAGAGCGATGGTACTGCAGCAGTCTCCCTGCGCGGCCTACCAGCCAATAGCACTCTTGTTCTCCTCAATGGGAGACGAATCATCAGCGATGGGTTTAATGGAGAAGCAACCGACTTAAACACTATCCCTCTAGCTCTTGTTGAAAGAGTCGAAATTCTAAAAGACGGGGCTTCGGCTGTTTATGGCTCCGATGCTATCGCAGGAGTTGTGAATATTATCCTGCAAACTGACTTTGAAGGGCTCACAGTGAAGAGCTATTACGGACAAGCTTCACAAGGTGATCGACAGAGTGAATCCCACCATTTAACCTGGGGATGGAGGGGGGACCGGTCTCACTTAATGTTAAACCTGGCCCAAAATCGCCAGGGAAAAGTAATGAGCCGGGACCGAGATCTCTCCAGCTCAGCGGATAGTCGCGCAATTGGGGGGACAGACCAGAGATCATCCGCCATCCCAGATGGCTTTATCGCCCTCGAGAGAAATGAGGTGTTAACCAACCTCTCCCCCGGAACCTATCAGAGCTGGTCGCCGGAAGAGAAATTTAACTACAGCGACTACACCTCAGCAATTACCCCCACCCAAAGTGACTCAATATACATAGCCGGCAACCTGGATATCGGCGAAAGCACGCAAGCTTTTTCTGAAATTATGGGAGTCCGATCTATCGGAGTATCAACCTCTGCTCCCACCCCTGTATTTACACGCTTTGACAACGGGGACCTAACGATAGCGGCTGATAATATTTACAATACTTTTAACGAAGAAATTTATGATGTCCGCAGACGCGTTATCGAGCTTGGCCCAAGGACACAAAACAACCGAACAAACACCTGGAGACTCAATACCGGAATTAAAGGCTTCTGGAATGAGTGGCAATGGGAACTAGGTGCCTCAATTCACAGAACCTCTAAGAAAGAAACACTAAACAATGTAATAGATCCCTTTGCGCTCTCCCTGGGGCTAAAAGGACCAGATGTCTGCAATATCACGACCTCCTGTGTGGCTGTAAACCTTCTTGGCCCCAGCGGAAGTATTGATGCGGAACAGCTAGAGTTCATTCGCGGCAAAAGTGTAACCACTAGCAACTCCCGAATGACATCTTTCACATTCATAACTGACGGCATTATCAAAAAGATATCAGCAGGAAATATTCTTGCAGCAGCAGGAATTGAGTTCAGACGGGAAAGCGTAAATCTTCACTCCAATGATAATTTTGGAATGTCCTTTATTGGTGGGCACGCCCCTGGATCTACAGAAGGAACCCGGCTTGTCAAAGAAGCTTTTGCTGAGGTGTCCATCCCGCTTATTTCAGAAAAGCTGTGGCTAGATGGTGCCATTAGAAGCTCTCACTACGACGACTTTGGGGATACTAGTAATCCCAAACTGGCTCTAAGATGGAAACCAGCCCCCTCCCTTCTTGTACGAAGCAGCTATACCACTGGGTTCAGAGCCCCAACTCTTACAGACATGAATCAACAGGGCTACCAAACACAAGAATTTCTATTCGACCCCTGTACCAGCACAAATGCAAGCGACCTTCCTGGCTGCCAATTTCAGTCAGACAGTTCACGGATACAATATTTAACTGAATTTAGCGGTAATCCAGATCTAGCTCCAGAAACATCCCGAACAATTTCTCTTGGAGTGACATGGGAACCTCTCAGGCTTTCCGACTTTATTGCTAAGTTTGACCTTTATGACATCGACGAAGACCAAGTGATCGGCACTAACCCCCAGTTTTTATTGGATCAAAATGCCTACTACAACCTTTATACGGATTTAGTCAAACGCGACCAAAGTGGCGATATCACCAAAATATATGCTTCTCGTATAAATCAAGGAAGCCGTGAAATTCGAGGATATGACGCCGCTTTTCGTTATCACTTCCAACTAGAGGGTGATAAGGAGCTGCATTTGGCTTTAAACATCAGCAGAATGCTTCACTACCTCAATCAAAGCTCACCTAACTCAACCAAAGAAGATCTATCTGGCACCTTCACAGATATTTCAGCCGGCGGCCCAGGATCATTGCCAAAGTGGAAAGCCAATGCTGGAGCATACATAAAAAAAGGCCCTTGGAATGCCGGCTATACCGTCCATTACGTGGACAGCCTTAAAGAAACGTTTACCACCCTGGACGGCACTAACGAAAGCCGCAATATCAGCGACTGGTCATCACATGACATTCAGGTTGCTTACACCCCGAGCTCTCGACTGAGATTTGCGTTCGGTATCAATAATTTACTAGATCGCTCACCTCCTTTTGCTTCAACCGCAGAGAGCAATAACCACGACTACCTTACATATGACCTAACAGGTCGATTCTTTTACGGAAGCTTCTCCCTAAGCCTTTAAGTTACACCTCTCTACTCAAACCTCTTCTGCCTCCCCTTTTACCGCTCTCAGACAGACCAAAAATAAAACAAAAAGATCGATGAGCGAGCACGCGCTGACCTACCAAACCTGACAATACGTAGTATCAGAAAAAAACACGATTCTTTTGAGGGGTTCCGCCCGCCAAACGTTAATAGGTGTGTTGGGAGGGAAGTAGCCACTTGGGGGTAGCTACTTCCAGCAATCGTCATTAATGACAACAGACTATAAATCCAACGATCAAGAGAGGATTGACAATGAAAAAGAACCTCCTGTCCGCAGCCGTAAAGGGAGCCCTGGGCTTCACCGCTGCCGCAATTATGGTTCCTGCAATGCCTGCTTTCGCTCAGCAAGATGCGGAAATGGTTGAAGAAGTTATCGTTACTGGCTCTCGTATCAAGCGCCAAGACCTTGAATCTGTTACTCCATTAACCTCTATTGGGGCAGAAGAGTTCAAGATTTCCGGTAACCTCAATATTGAGCAGAAACTCGCTGAACTACCTCAGACTCGGCCCAGCTTTGGTCCCAGCTCTAACAACCCTGGGGACGGTACTGCCCAGGTAGACCTTCGCGGCCTCGGAAGCTATCGTACAGTGGTTCTTGTCAACGGCCGCCGCTATATTCCCTCTACTCAAGAAGGTATCGTTGACCTGAACACCATTCCCAGCACCCTGATCCGGAGTGTTGATGTAATTACTGGTGGTGCTTCTGCGGTATACGGCTCCGATGCCCTCGCCGGTGTAGTTAACTTCCAGTTAGTAGACGATTTCGAAGGGGTTCAACTTACCAGCCTTTATGATGTTACAGAGGAAGGTGATGGCACCAAGCGCAATATCGACCTGACTATCGGTGGTAACTTTGCCGATGGACGCGGTAATGCTACCGTATATGCATCTTGGACTGACCGTGACCCCGTTTTCCAAGCTGACCGCAACTTCAGTACTAACACTTGGGGCGAAGCGGACACTGACGGGGACGGCTTCAACGATAGCCTGTCCACCTCTGGTTCCAGTGGCATTCCTGGCACAAACGTATTTAGTACTGGCACAACCTTTGAGCCAGATGGCACTTCTCGCGCTTTCCAAGACCCAGAAGACCGCTTTAACTACGCTCCAGATAACTATTTGCAGCTGCCGCAAGAGCGCTTCCTGATTAGTGCGTTTACGCATTACGACCTGAATGACAAAGTCACCGCTTATGGTGAAATGGCGTTCTCTCACAACCAAGTTCCACAGGAACTGGCCCCCACCCCTGCATTTACTACAGTTTCAGTAAACCCAAATACACCTTTCTTCGATGAAGCTTACCAAGAAACTCTTAGAAACCTGAATGTTGCAAATGGCAACAATGCAGATGATCCGGTTGATCTTTTCATCGGACGTCGAATGGTTGAAAATGGTTCTCGCGAATCAATAGATACTCGTGACGCTTTCCGCATCGTGACTGGCTTCCGTGGCGACATCAATGACGACTGGTCTTTTGATACTTACTACAGCTACTCCAATCTCGATCAGACCAACCGTCAAAACAACGACGTTGCGGCCTCCAAGTTCAAGCAAGCTATCCTTGTCACAGATGACGGCACAGCATGTCAAGATACTTCCAATGGCTGTGTACCATTAAATATTTGGGGCGCAGGCAATATCAGTGACGAAGCGATTAACTTCATCACTGTCGATGCCACAAACATTACCAGCATCACACAAGAAGTAATCTCTGCAAGCGTATCCGGCCTTCTGGGCACTGTTCCCTCTGCAGATGAAGCTATCGGTGTGGTGTTTGGTTTAGAGCATCGCGATGATGAGTCTAGCTTCCACCCTGATAGCTACCTCGCTACAGGCGACGTTTTGGGCTTTAATGCCGGGCAGCAGACCATTGGTGGTTATACCGCAATGGAAGCTTTTGCCGAAGTAAACGTACCGCTGGTTTCTGGCAAGCCTGGAGTTGAGAGCCTAGCTCTGTGGGGTGCATACCGCTATTCCGATTACTCGAATATTGGCGGAGTTAACTCTTTCGCAACTGCTTTAAACTACGCTCCAATTGAAATGGTTAAGTTCCGCGCAGGCTTTCAGCAGTCTGTTCGCGCTCCAAATGTCTACGAGCTTTACCTAGGTGAATCCGCAGGCTTCCCGCCCGCTAGCGACCCATGTGCTGTAGGCGGTTCAGGGGATACCGATACCTGTAACGCCACCATGCCTGATGGCGTAACTGCAGGCAGCTTTACTCAAGCGAATACCCAGATTGAAGGTGTTTTCGGCGGCAATGAGGAGCTTCAAGAGGAAACCTCAACTACGATCACATTTGGTGCAGTAATTGAGCCGATGGATGGCCTCGACATCGCTATCGACTACTACGATATTGAAATCGAAGATGCGATCGACGTATACGGCGGTGGTGTAAATAACATCCTGGATCTCTGCTACAACCAATTCCAAGATGCTAGCTCACCATATTGCCAAGCAATTAACCGCCGCAGCGACGGTAACGTTGACTACGTAGAAGCGTTTAATGCGAACATCGGCCTGATTGAGACCAGAGGTGTTGACCTCAACATTAACTACGGTACCGATCTGGACTTCGGCTTTGATGGTGCCTCCTACCTGAGCGTCACTTTCAACAGCACCTACCTGCTCCAGTACGACGTAACTCCCGTTGCTGAGTTCCCAAGTGTTGTGAATGAGTGTGCCGGCTATTACGGAAACACCTGTGAGGCACCCAGAGGCGAATTCAACTGGAATACACGTGTTAGCTGGCAGAGTGGCCCACTAACCTTGTCCGCCTTGGTTCGCTATCTTGATGGAACCAAAGATGACCAGTTGATGACCGTTAGTGGACCTCGCACTATCGAAGTTACCGCTGACAACATCGATGATCTGATGGATGCGGGCTCTGCTTTCACCAACATCGCCGTTGGAGACACTGTCACCAATCCATTCGATGAGCGCAACCAACTGGTTGTAGAGTCTATTGATGATGAGTTTTACCTTGACCTCAGCGCCGGCTGGGCAGTCAATGAAAACTTTGACATCAACTTTGGTATTAAGAATGTTCTAGATACTGAACCCACCACTTTGGGGGATTCTGCTGAGCAAGCTAATACCTATCCATCTACTTATGACTTGTTAGGTCCGCGCTACTTCCTGAGCGCAAGCTATCGTTTTGAGTAGAAGTAAGCTGATTGTCATTTGACACAAAGAAACGGCGAGCATTGCTCGCCGTTTCTTTAATTAGAAAATGTCTATGAAGAGAAATTTAACGCTTCAACAAGTCCTGGCGAGCCTTGGAAAAATGGTGGAGTCTGGACATGCTCAGAACGCGCTACCTGCAATCCAAAAATTGAATCAGCAGTTCCCGAACGAGCCGAATGTATTACACCTCTCCGCTCTCGCGTTAGGTGCAGTCAACAGTAAAAGAGAAGCTAAAGATTTCTTTGAAAAATCACTTAAAGCAAAAAATGACCAACCGCCGGTACATAATAATTTTGCTAACTTTCTAAAAGCGCAAAAGCAGATAGATCTTGCAAGGTACCATTACAAGCAAGCTATTCATTACAATCCGAAATTTACAGCCGCATGGCGAAATTTGGCAATACTTGAGTTTGAATCAAACAACCTAACTCTAGCCTATGAACATGCCTTAAAGGCCGCAAGCTTCACGCCTAGCTCTCCTGCTTCACTAACCCTCCTTGGAAATATCTGCAGAAAAAACAGCCAATTTCAAGATGCCTTGGATTTCTTTCAAAAAGCGAGGGCTCAAGATGCAAAGAATTTGAAGGCTACTTATGGATTAGCCATAACTTATTCTGACCTTGAGGAGCCTGAAAAAGCGCTAGCTTTGCTTGAAGAAGTTCTTAGCTTGGCACCTGATATGAGCGAAGCACTTTATGCCAAAGCACTTGCCGAACTAAACCTTGGCTACCATAAAACAGCCATAGAAACACTTGAGAAACTCATTACTACAGAACCTCTTCATACCGAGGCGCACAAAACCCTGAATGAAGCATATTGGCAGCTTGGTAATAAAGGGCTATTTTGCGAAAGCTATCGCAAGTTATCGCAATCCCCAAAAGATCATCGAGAAATCACCATTGCTCATATTGAAAGCTTAATCGCAGCAGGGTTAATTAAAGAGGCACAAAGCGTACTTGAGTCACGTCCAGATGTTGACACAAGCTTCGAACTTCTATTTCTCAGAGGCAAAATTGCCGAAGAGGAAGGAGATTTAAAGCTTGCCTTGAAATTCTATGAAACTGTTTTTTCAGTGCAACCTGACCTCAGCATTACAAAGCAGTACTTAATAACCCTTGTTAGAAACTATGAATTCGAAGTGGCTGATAAACTTGTTAAGCAGGCCTTAAAACAAGCCCCAAATGACCAACTTCTTTGGGCTATTCAAGGGACGTGCTGGAAAATGATGGGGAATGAGCGCTACCAATGGCTCACTCAAAATAGTAGCTATATTCAAGAGTATGTAATACCAACCCCAAATGGGTATTCCAGCCTTAACGAGTTCCTTCTGGAGTTAAAAGCAAATCTATTAGACATGCACAAACTGAAGGAGCGCCCCCTTTTTCAATCGGTACGCTCTGGAGTTCAAACACCTGGCAGACTGCTTCACAAAAGTCATCCTGTAATATGCTCCTTAAAGGAAAGCCTTAAAGAGGTCATTAGCGATTACATATCAAACTCACCTGAAGATGAGAAACACCCATTTTTAGGAAGAACGTCATCAAATTTTAAATTTTCTGGATCATGGTCCGTAATGCTAAAAGGTGGTGGACACCATGTTAGCCATGTGCATCCCCAAGGCTGGATTAGCTCCGCTTTTTATGTAGAATTACCACCACCAGAAAATGAAGGAGCCCCAACAAATCCAGGTGACATCTTTTTCGGGAAGTCTCCATATGAACTTGGAGAGAGAGATTTTGTGGAAAAGCAAATAACTCCCTCTAAAGGATCACTAGTTTTATTTCCTTCATACACTTGGCACGGAACAATCCCCCTACCAGAAGAATCCACGCATCTGAGAGTAACCACGCCGTTTGATGTAATCCCTAGCAATTAATAATTAACTGTGAACGCATTACGCCATTTCCCCACGCCTTAACCAGCCAGTAATTGAATAGCGGCTCTCAGGCGCAAATGGAGCAACATATGAAACTGAATGCTTCTGAGGGACTTTAAATACGTTTACAGCATTAAATGTTGGCACCAGTCCCTTGATTGCCCCTCCATCCTTCCCATAAAAATGCAAAACTCCGCCCCAGTCTAAATTCCAGTTTGGGGTTAAATTAATAACATATGCTGCAACTCTATTCTTCCCGGAAACACCATCATCATGCTCCTTTAGAAAATGCCCACGGTCAAAACATGTCGCTTGAACGTCGGCGAAAGCAATACTATTGTCCCCAACAACTGAGCGCATTAAGGATAAAAATGACTCGCTGTTAACCAACTGAAAAATAGACATAAACCGCTTATCCTGACCACTACCACGACTACAAAAATCAAATATAGGGATGCTCTTGTAAAGGTATTGAAACTCTGTCCCAGCCTGAGACCACACGATATCGTTCAACATACCTTTCTGATCAGCACTCCAACCACAATAATCAGAAAAGCTAATATCCGTATGAACACCAAGCTTATTGAAAGACAGGTTCCATTCCTTCTGCTCCCTCAAAAAAGAAAAAATATCACTAGCCGACTGACTATGAAGAAAATTAGGTACCTGTACAACTGATGACCTTAAGAACTCCTCCCGCAGCCTATCAACATCGAGATCAGATGATATACAATACATTACAACTCCCAGTAAGCATCGATCAGAAGAGATGCCTATAAGACAATTAAATTTCACTCAAGGTCGGCAATTTAAAACACTTAGGGAAGTATACCGAGATAAATCTGTCATATGAAGCATCACACCCCACCCAAAAGCCCCAAACCCTCTCAATGGGAGACCTCTATTGCCTCAATTGAACTTGATCTAAAACAGAAAAATTATACTTCTGCACATACACAACTTCTTAATCTGCCAACCTCGACCTCCTCCAGGCAAATTCAAAAATTGTTGATGCTTGCCTTTACGTCAAGACAGCTAAAAAAGAGGTCCGAAGCACTTAGCCAGCTAAAGGAAGCTGAAACTACAAACGGTATCACAGCAGCTGATCTCAAATTTATAGCAACAGAATATGTAGCCCTAGAAAAACACCATTATGCAGTCGCAGCAATTGAGAGAATTGAACCAATGGATGGGCAAACATTCCATTTGCTCGGTCTTTCTCACTTTAAGTTAGGGAATATAGGGAAAGCTTTTCCAATCTATAAAAAATTATTTTCTCATTTACAGAACAATCTGGCTATTGCCCGCGAGCTATCATTGGTCGCAGCGGAGTTCCGGGATTATGAAACCGCCATCACTGCATACTCTAGATATATTCAGTTAGTATCGCCCTCAGCCTCCGACCGTTTAAAGTATGCAGATCTATTACTAATGGCAAGAAAAACTGAAGAAAGCCAAGTCCAGCTCGAGAAAGCAATAAGCATGGGGGAAACATCCGCTCAGGCTGATCTATTGAAGGCTAAAATAAAAAGACTAAATGGGAACTATAGCGACTCAATTAAGCATGCAACACTAGCCACTTCAAAGAACCCCAAACTCAGCGCTGGATGGCAAATTATTGCTGAACTCACCCCTCCAAGTGACATTAGCCAAGCTCTAGTAAACAAACTAAATTCGGCCATTAAATCTCTATTAGAACCATCGATCGATGCGGAAATATGTAACTTTGCACTTTCAGAAATCTATATAAAACAAAACAAATACCAAAAATCCTACAAGCAAATTGGAATAGCCAACAAAATCAAGCTTGAACTACTAAAAAGGGCAAATAACACCTACGACCCTCGAAAAACAGAAGAATTGTTCTCGAAAATAATAGAGACATACAGCCTATCATCGCATGCGCACAACAAGAGTTCCAACCAAAACAGCCCTATATTTATAGTGGGAATGCCAAGATCAGGAACAACTTTAATAAATAAAATTATAGAAAATTCCAATAGTGTTTACAGTCTCGGAGAAAGTGAAGAAATACCTAGAACGGTATCCCAGCTGCAATTGAAATTTCAGGGGAAAGCCTATGAGAACATTCACAAATTAAGCTCTACCGACTGGAACCAGCTTGCTGAGCATTACATGAAACTCGAAACGGAAGCAGAAAAAGACACTGTGGACAAAATGCCCAGCAACCTACTAAACGTTGGATTGATTTTATCTTTATTCCCCAATGCCCGCATTATTCAAGTAGCCAGAAATCCTTTCGATGTATGCATGTCAATTCTTTCAAAGCCCTTTCCCGAAGGGCATACATATGCGTGCAAAGCAGAAGATGTCGCTCACTATTACTACCAATCAATGAGACTAATGCAATTTTGGGGCAAAACCTTCCCAAAGAGTATTTTCAACCTGAATTTTGATGAATTTCTATCCACACAAAAAGAAACTGCCCAAAAACTATACTCCTTTTTAGGCCTTAGATGGAGCGACAACATACTGTCCCTGAGGGGAAAATCTAACAATTTTACGTTTAGCGAGCTGCAAGTACGAAAACCTATAGATCCTTCAGAAGCCAAGAAATGGAGCAAATTTTCTGAGGCTGCCGAAGACCTCCTCGCAGCCTTAAACAACGAATCAAAAAGAGCCCTAAAGCATCAAACATCTAATACGGGAAGTTGAGATATGCAATATATAATTAATCGTGAACTTGACTCCCTTTACTGGAGCAATGAGTTTAATCAAGACCTGAGCTGCCGAGTTACAAACTTATTAAGTAACGATTCAGCCCACACTTTGAAAAAAGAAATCTTAAAATATGCGAGTTTTAAGCAGGCACATATTTCCAATGGGAAATACTCTGAGATATCAAAAGATGAATTTGCACAGTTAGATCTTAATGATCGCCGCACACTAGTACAAAACGTACATAAGTTAGCTAGCGATGGAGTTGGCTTTTGGTATGGAAGGCAAGAGTTGAGTCAGAGCTCAACCCCTCATCTAGCCAATATCTACAGCTGGCTTTCTAGCGAAGAGATGATAAAGAATATTAGGACTATTACAGGAATTTCATCGTTAGCATACCCAAGCGCCCAAATAACAGCTTTTGCTCCTGGGGATTTTTTAACTCGCCATAGAGACGATGTTTCGGCAGAAAAAAGAAGAGTGGCTTTTGTTTATAACTTATCCGAAAATTGGCATCCTGACTGGGGGGGACTCTTGCAGTTTTACAAAGATGATGGCACTCCCACTAAGTCTTGGTCTCCCACTTACAACAGCCTTTGCTTATTTCATGTCAAACATATTCATTCCGTAACTTGTGTTGCTCCATTTGCACCCAAGTTACGACTCGCTATAAGCGGCTGGTTTCACGACAAATAAATCATATCAATTTCTCACGATTGCACTTACTGCCTGTGAAAACTCCTCGCAGGCAAGCAACTCAAAGCTGCATACAGTGCACACTTTCCCCCAAACACCTCCAGCTTGATACCCACCTCACTACATTAACTATTCCTCTCACCTTTATTTCTGGAAGAAATTTCCACTATTCCTCAGGCAAATCCCCAGCCTCAGCGCTAAAAATTTTTATATTAATAAAAGACTCGGCTACGCAATAAATTAACGGCATAAACCTGTAAATAGGACAAAAAACCTAAAAAAATACTGTTTAACCCAATATCAGCCAATCCTAATCTATCTTCTAGGCCAAATTATTGGGTGCATGAAATGTCACAATAGTTCCATAATAAGCAAATATGCATTAAAGTCACTCATGTCACTTAAAGCTTTTTATCGAATAAAGCCTAATAAGCACCTTAAGTATAAGAAGGTTCCACTATGATCAAGACCAAATTGAGCATCGCCATCGCTGCTCTGGGCACCATCGCCAGCACTGGCGCTTTTGCTCAGGAATCTGCTGATGTTGGCGCAGAGGTAGAAGAAGTAATTGTTACTGGCTCGCGCATTGCTCGTGACCCACTGTCCACTACCGGACCAATCACCCTGGTTGATTCCGAAGCGATTCAACGCTCTGGTGTAGGCACTATTGATGAGCTGCTGAACCAACTTCCTTCTATGGGCACCACCGGCATCAATGCAAATGACAACAACGGCGGTGCTGGTCTTTCATTTGTAGATCTTCGCAACCTAGGTTCTGCACGTACCCTGGTTCTCGTTAACGGTCGTCGCTTCGTATCGTCCAGCTCTGGCGTAGCCTCTGCAGTAGATATGAACAATATCCCTGTAGACATGATCGACCGCATCGAAGTACTGACCGACGGTGCGTCTGCTGTATACGGTTCCGACGCGGTTGCAGGCGTAATTAACGTAGTCCTGAAAGACTCTTTCGACGGCGTTCGTATAAATGCTCGTGCGGGAGCAACCGAAGCTGGCGGTGGTGAGAATGGCGAACTTTCTGTCACTTTTGGTAAAGAGTTCGACCGTGGCCAGTTTATCGCTAACGTGACTCACAGTAAGCGCGACGAAATCGCTTATAGCGACCGCGACTGGGCGGGCCTGCAAAGCTCAATGTCTCCCACCGGTAATATCTTTACCAACTACGGCTCCTTCAGCGTTGCCGATGACGGTGTCACTTTGGGTGATTACTCCAGCTATGATATCGGCCAATACATGTGGCTTTCCGGTTCCATGGAGCGCACCAGCTTCACCGGAAGTGGCTCATACTCCATTACCGACGACATTGAGTTTTACGGGGAAGGTTCTTACACCCTGAAAACTACCAATCAGCAGCTTGCCGCTCAGCCCATGTACGCTGGCAATGGCCTCAACCTGACCGCTGACCACCTCTCTGATGAAGTTCAAGAGCAATTGGCAGAAGCATGGCAGGTAGCTGAAGATGCTTACCAGATTGAACTTGCAGCTTACAATGCTGCAGTTGCAGAGTGGGAAGCACAAGGTAGCCCTGAGGATCTTGAGCCTACAGCACCAACTGCAACCCACGGGGACAGCTGGTCAGACGGCCTCTCTGATGTTCGCCTGCGCCCTGTAGCCGGTGGAACTCGTGACTCCGAACAGAAAACTGAAACCTACCGTATCCTCGGCGGCTTACGCGGAGATCTTGCCAATGGTTGGGGCTGGGACGCTTTCGTAAGCTACGGTAAAAACGAAGGTGAAAACACTGTCGGAAATTCCATCAGCAAAACAATGCTGCAGGAAATCCTGGATGGGGAAAGTGGAATTGCTGACGAGGATATTCAGTTCCTCGGTGGCATGAGCGATGAAGTTATCGACTACATCAGCTACACCGATCGCGAAGACAACGAGTACGACATGCTCAATGTCGGCGCGAGCTTGACTGGAGACATCGAACAGATTCAATTCCAAGGCGGTGCCTTAGGGTTTGCTGCTGGTCTTGAATATCGAGAGGAGTCTGGCGAATTTAACCCCAGTGAAGAAACTCAATCCGGTGCCACATTTAGCAACCAGCAAGATGCGACATCCGGAGACTTCGCTGTAACTGAAGTATTTGCCGAGTTTAACCTGCCTATCCTGGCTGGCTTAAAGTATGCGGATGAGCTGTCTGTTGACGCCGCTGTTCGTTATTCCGACTACGACACATTTGGCGGCCAAGCGACTTACAAGCTCGGTGCAGTCTATGCGCCGACTGAAAACCTGCGCTTCCGTACCAGCTTGTCTACTGCATTCCGTGCTCCAGGCATTTATGAGCTCTACAGCGGTTCTTCACAGAGCTACGAGTATCTCATCGACCCATGTGACACTAGCAGCAACAACTCTGCTGGCCAGGGCGCAAACTGCGACATGGTAAGCGCGGGCTTCACCCAAGCCGGCTCCCAGGTACCGACAAACATCGGTGGTAACGAAGATCTTCAGCCTGAAGAATCAACAAGTTTCACCGCTGGTATTGTTTGGACTCCTAGCTTTGTAGAAGACCTGTCCATTACCCTGGACTACTTCGATATCCAAATCAAAGACGCCATCACAGATGCCGACACCCAGCAGATTTTGGATGATTGCTACAGAGACGGTATCAGCTCTGCCTGTGAGCTTGTTAGCCGTGGTACCAGTGGGCAAATTAACTACCTGGAAGGCTCTCTGCTGAATATTGGCGAAATTAATACCAGTGGTATTGATATCGACGTAGTTCAAAACCTTTACTACGATGCTGGTAAGCTGGCTCTGCGCGCTCAAGCGACCCACCTGCTTGAGTATGAGGAGTACAACACCCAGACTGACCAAACTACTGACTATGTAGACTACATAGGCACTACTGGCGACGCATACACCAAATGGCGCGGGCTGGCCAGTGCAACCTGGTATGCCGACAGCTGGGACTTTGGAGCAGACATTCAGTATATCGGTGATGGCCATAGCCCCTATATGGATATGCCTTCACACACCTACCTGAACTTGAAAGCAGGTTGGGATGTTAACGATTCCATGCGTCTTACTGCAGGTATCGACAACGTCACCGATCGCGAACCGTCTACTACCTCTGGTAGCGACTGGAATGGTACTTACGACTTCCAAGGCCGCTACGCCTGGGCTGGTGTTAGCTACCAGTTCTAAGTACTGACTTTACTAAGTCAAATCGATAAGGGCGCTATTTGGCGCCCTTATTTTTTCTAGTTAAGTATTCGCAAATAAAGTTACAACCGCTCTTACACTAACTACTCCCCAGCGCCCATTAAGAACTCTAACTTATTCATATATCTATTTTTAACGGATAAATTATTTACCAGTGAAAATGCCTCCGTAAAGCTCTCCCTGGAAGACACCACATCCCCAAGCTGGTATCGAGTTAATCCCAACAAAAAATGAAACCGGTGATCACTGCTATCGGCTCTTATAGCCCTTCGAAGGCGCTTTTCAGCCAGCTTAAACTTGCCATTTTCATAGGCTTTCCGCGCCTGATAGTAAATGTAATAAGGGTTTCTCTCACGATGATAGCGAACCCTATCTGCGTAGCCATCAGCCAGCACTTCCCTACCTGTGCTACGATACAAACGCTCTAAATTACTATTCGCAACAAGGTTTCCCTTTTGCAGGTTTAACGCCTGTAAATAACTCTGTTCAGCTTCGTCAAGATGGTTAAAGTGGCTGTAGAAAGCTCCTAGGTTTGACCATAGGTCCGCCCTATTCGGGTGTAACTGAATAGCTTTGCGCAGGTACAAAAATGCTTGCCTCTCTTCTCCCTCGCGCATCAACTCAACCCCCCGATTGCTGTAATAGAGCGCAAAAGCAACTCTATCCTCGAGCTTTTGCTGCTTGTAGATAGGGTCATAAGCAGCCAAGTTGAAGTCAATCACCCGCCGGCCCCGTGCATGCTCGGACACCATGTTCACATGGCGGTAGACAACGAAGATTTCGGCCTCATCCTGGTTCCAAACTGGAGGTACATCTACCTCATTAAAATAAGCTTGGGCACCCAATTGTCTAGCCATAGCTACCATCAATAAGGTAAATGTCAGGCAATTGCCACGCTTTCGGTGATAAGCCTCTATTGCGGGAAGGGTACTATCGGCATCGTATTCAAATTGCATATCTCCCTGACGGAAGGCGCCAAGCAGCCCCTTTAACCGCACATCGGGAGCTGAGCCGGGAGAAATCGTACTGAGGTAAGATTCTATATCGTTATCAAGATCTAATAATCCCTCGCTTGGGAGCTCAAATTTCTCAACTGGCCTGCCGAAAACTGCTTTACCACTCAAGACAAGATCGCTATCTGCAATTTCCACATGACGGCTTGGAGACTGGGAGCAACCAGTGGCCAGTAGAACCAGAGTAAGTCCGAATAGAAGCTTCACAGTTATTTCCCCTCAAGATTAGGATCACAATAGGATTTAACTCTAATTTACAGACTCACAAAGTACCCTATTGCCATTTTTATGAATAACCTCACAACAGTTCCCCTGTTAAATAGACAGCTGGTAAACTCTGCCCGTTGTACTGGAAACTCTGGACGCCCAGTCTTGCTCCCCCCTTGCATGACTAGCCTTGCCTGAGGTTCCCCAATAACTATTACAGACAGAGGAACCTCTATGTCTTCTAATGTCGCGGACGTCACCACGGCGGCCACACCTAGCTCAGGCGAGTTGCTTGGGCACCCCAAGGGTCTCTACATCTGTTTTGCGACAGAACTGTGGGAACGCTTCTCTTTCTATGGGATGAAGTACTTACTGCTACTTTATCTCACAAAGTATCACCTCTTTACGGACAGTGCTGGCTATGATGTCCTCGGGGCTTACGCTGGCCTCGTTTATGCGCTCCCCCTGATTGGTGGTCTTTTGGCTGACCGCTACCTGGGCATGAGAAAGGCTGTCCTGTTCGGCGGCATTTTGCTCTGCTTGGGGCACTTGTTGATGGCGGTCGAAGGCCACCAGGCGATTTCCTACGCCGCCGGCACTGTTCTCAGTGAGGCAATTACATTAAATGATGGCACGGTCATCGCTGCGGGCACCACCCTCACAGAAAAAGTGGTGATTCAGGATGTTGTTGCACTCAAAGTCTTCTTTATGGCTCTGGCCCTGATCACCGTTGGTGTGGGCTTCCTGAAGCCAAATATCTCGACAATTGTAGGTCAGCTATACCCCAAAAATGACTCCCGCCGCGATGCCGGGTTTACCATTTTCTATATGGGTATTAACGTCGGTTCCTTTATCGCTACCCTGCTGTGCGGCTGGCTTGGGGAAACCTACGGCTGGGGCTATGGCTTTGGCCTCGCTGGTATCGGCATGGTATTCGGCCTGATCACCTTCGTCTGGGGACAAAAGTACCTGGATGGCCTGGCAGAGCCAAGCCGCCCCGAAGTGCTCAAAGAGAAAGCCCTCGGCCCTATCAACAAAGAGTGGGCAGTGTACCTTGGCGCCATCCTGTCTTTGGGTGCGGTCTGGTACCTCGTACAAAGTGAGCCCGCCGTTCACCTTGCGCAAAACAGCCTTCTTATCGTGGCAATTGTCGGCCTGATCCTGTTCTCCATGCTGTATAAAGACAATAAAGGCAAAGACTTTATTGCTATCGGTATGGCTGCGCTCACCGCTGCCCTCGGCCTAATTTGGGCGTTTAGCGGCAATGACATCTGGCTCGGTGGAATGCTGCTGGCACTGGTTGGCTTTATTGGCTATGGCTTTGTTCGCCACTATAGCGAAGAGTTCTCCCGCACTGTGGTATTGATGGTTCTGATTACCTCCACCATCGTATTCTGGGCGCTGTTCGAACAGTCTGCCGGCTCCATGACTCTCTATGCAGACCGCGTACTGGATCGCTCTATCGGCGATGGCGAAGTTCGCGCTTCCATGTTCGGCTCCTTGAACGCTGGCTTTATCATGCTCCTGGCGATTCCATTCGCCGCCCTGTGGGTATGGCTCGGCAAGCGCGGCTGGGAACCCAGCACCCCGGTAAAATTCGGCCTCGGTATTATCCAGGCTGGCCTCGGCTTTGGCGCCCTGGTTCTCGGTGCGGAGTTCCCCACAGAGGCGGGCAAGGTTGCAATGATCTGGCTGGTATTGGCCTATCTGCTGCACACCTCCGGTGAGCTGTGCTTGTCCCCTGTTGGCCTGTCTGCTGTAACCAAGTTGTCTATTGGTAAAGTGGTCAGCGTCAGCATGGGTACCTGGTTCCTGGCGACCGCCCTATCTGAAACCGTTGCAACGCGAATCGGTAAGATGGCTGCCGTTCCACAGGGTGAAGCCACAGACCTGGCCTCAACCCTGACCACTTATACCAGTTTGTATGAGTATCTGATGTGGTGGGGCCTCGGTGTGGGTGCTCTGATGATTATCATCTCCCCGTTCCTGAAAAAAGGAATGTGCGGTATCCGCTAATCGCGGCAATGACGCAAAACCCAAAAGGCCACTGCATTGCAGTGGCCTTTTTTATTGGTCTACTGTTGAGCCCCTATAGGCGCGATTAAATCAACCCTTGCAGCAGCCCCATATTCAACCAGATAAAACGCAGGCCGATCACACACAGTAAAAGCGCAAAACAATGCTTCAGCATTTTCGCTGAAAGCCGGTGGGCGAGGTTTGCGCCGAAACGGGCAAATAGGGTACTGGTGATAACAATACCGACAAAGGCCGGCCAGTAAATATAGCCACTGCTCCACTCAGGCAGCAGTTCGTTATTCCACCCCTGGTAGACAAAACTGAGGGCGCCGGCGATGGCGATGGGTAGCCCGCACGCAGCAGACGTAGCGACAGCCCGCTGCATTTGTACGTGACAGTGGGACAGAAATGGCACCGTCAATGAACCGCCACCAATACCAAAAATCGCAGATGCCCAACCTATCACTCCACTCGCAGAGACCAGCGCGGGCGCACCGGGCAGGTTTCCAGCCCCTTCAGCTACCTGGGCGTGACGAATACCGCTCAGCCACATGCGCACCGCGATCACAATCGCAAAAATGCCGATCAACAACTGCAACCAGGCTCCAGGCAGTAATTCAGCCGTTGCGCCTCCGATCCAAGAGCCAACCAAAATACCGGGGACCATAATCCCAAAGATCTTCCAGTCCACCGCCCTTTTCTTATTGTGGGCGCGCACTGAACTTATTGATGTGACAATGATTGTTGCTAGGGAGGTACCCACAGCCATGTGGGTGAGGATTTCAGGGGATATCCCCATAGCGGTGTAAACAAAAACCAAGGCAGGGACAATGATCAGGCCACCACCTACGCCAAATAGTCCGGCAATAGTTCCAGCAGCGGCACCGACCAACAAATAAACCAGTAGTATTTCCATAGCCCACCCCGTTTAAATACGACAAACAATTTTGTCGCATTTAAACAGATATAAGCTGGGGATAGATAGCGACCTTAACTTCGGCTTTCCACTGTAAGCCAGTCAAACCCTTCCTGCTGACAGGCAAAAATACAGCTCTCCACTGTTTCGGCAACCTCTGCCAGGGCCTCCTTTGCCAGGGCAAGGCTGTTATTTTTTTCACTGATATGGGCTACAACCAGGTGCTGTAGCTGTTCATAGCCAACGCGCTGTAGAAAGCCAGCAGCCTGCTGATTACTCAGATGGCCATAGGCACCTCCAACGCGTCGCTTCAACGAAGGTGGATAGGGCCCTTGAGCGAGCATCAGAGGGTCGTGATTTGCCTCTAGAACCAAGGCATCACAATCACCAAAGTGCGCTTCAACATGAGGGGTGATAGTCCCCAAGTCCGTCAACAAGCCCAGACTGCTACCGCGACAGCGAAACACAAACTGCGCCGCCTCACGAGCATCGTGGGGAACCGCGACCGGGGTTATTTCAATATCAGCGACAACAAAAGGCTGGTGCCCCTCAATTAAGTGCAACTCCGGTAACTTGCCAATATCACGCGCCTTAAAAGTACCGGGCGTCAGGTAGACAGGCAGGCCATATCTGCGCGCAAGTGGACCTACACCAGAGAGGTGATCACTGTGTTCGTGGGTAACCACAATCGCAGAGATATCAGCGGGAGACATACCGAGCCGCGCCATACGGCGTTCGGTTTCCTTGATGGTAAAACCGCAGTCAACCAAAAGAAAGTGGTCGCCACTGGCGACCACTGTTCCATTGCCTTTACTGCCGCTTCCCAAAGAGGCGAAGCGCAGGCCCATTAAATAAGGTTCTGCTGGATAGATTGAAGCAGCTGGGAAGCTTCATTCTTTGAAAGCGGCTGTCCGCGAGTATCGCGCACGCGCACTTCAATCTCATCGTCATTACCACGAATAACAATCAGATAACCGGGATAAGCCTCGCTTGTAGCGGTTCCTACTCCCAGGCCTTTGATTTCCTTGAAGAGAGCAGGTTCAGCCCCCTCAGTCATATCAATTCCAGCCAAGATCTGCTGTAGGCTTACCTGATCAGCGCTCTCTGCCAGCTCATCTTCATCGCTCTTGCTACCCCAGGAGAACCAGCCTCCGTCGCCATCTTCCTCATCAGAAGCAAGTGCACGGTCTTCATCGTAGGTGACGTAAAAAAGTCCAATATCGGAATCTTCACGGTGCAGGCGATAAGCACCAGAATTCACAGCATGAGCGACAGTAGCCCAGGCCCGATCCATTTCGAGCCCCATTGCAATATAGGGCTCGTGACCAGCAGGCTCCCTCAACTGGACCTTAAGTGAGCTGCTACCAATTGCCTGGGCAACCAAAGACGCTGTAGCAGCAGCTGTTTCTGACGCCAGTGCCGTGGACATTTCATCAATCATCCACCCTTCACGCTCAGGGCTCGAAGAGCGATCAGGCCAATTAACGCTACCGCCAACCGGGGCTGCAGAAGGCACAGACAAGTGGCGCACATGAATCTCTGTCGTATCGGGTTGCACACCGGTTTCTACCTGCAAGCGATACTTATCTTTAGTGTCAGGACTCTCTTTAAAGGCCATCCAGGCAGTTTCCATCACACCCGCATTGGCATCTGACATTTCTATATTCAAGCCTGAGCTGCGAAGGAATTGGTGCAACTGGGGCCACACCTCTTCAGGAGGCTGGGATACCAGCACCCAGCGATTTCCGCCGAGCTTTTGAATCTTTACTCTCTCCAGACCCGCATTCACTGAAAGCGCTTGAGGACGCGGAACTTCAAAATCCCCCTGGGCCAGCTGCTCTCCTGCAATCTGCGGAATCTCATAGAGTTCCTCCTGGTGCTTGGTATTAACACCTTCAGGTATCCGCAGAGGCGTCAGGCTATCGGCATGCTGGTAATCATTACTGCGATCGCGGAAATAGCCATCGTTGCCGAACACACCGCACCCCGCCAGTGTAATACTGGAGATAAAGAGCCCGGCTCCAACGGTCAATTTTTTCATTAAAGCTATCCTGGTTAATTCTCAGTTCGCGGGTTTAGAGTACACCGGCACTGCGCAGAGCTTCGCGCACTGTTCCGTGGTGCTCAGGGGATAAACTTGTCAGAGGCAGGCGTATTCCACCGTCGACACGACCCATCTCCCGGAGAGCCCATTTCACCGGTATCGGGTTGGACTCCAAAAACAGCACTTTGTGCAATATTTGTATTCGCTGGTCAATTGTCCGTGCAGTCACCACATCACCGGCCAGCGCCGCTTCACACATTTGGGCCACTGCTGCGGGGGCCACATTAGCGGTTACACTAATATTTCCATGACCACCCAGTAACATTAGTTCAACCGCGGTACTATCGTCGCCAGAGTAAACGGCAAACCCTTCGGGCAGAGTATCTATTAAAACCTTAGCCCGCTCCAGGTCACCAGTGGCCTCCTTAATGCCTACGATATTGCCGACCAACGCCAGGCGCTGTACCGTTTCTGGCAGCATATCTACTGCTGTGCGGCCGGGAACATTGTAGAGAATTTGGGGAATGGAGACAGCTTTGGCCACCGCACGATAGTGCTGGTAGAGGCCTTCTTGGGTGGGCTTATTGTAATAAGGTGTAACCAGTAGGCAGGCATCTGCACCACATCGGGCGGCATTCTCTGTAAGGTCAATCGCTTCAGAAGTAGAGTTTGCGCCAGTTCCAGCAATCACTGGCACTCGACCTGCCACTTGGTCCACAACACGTCGAATAACCTCAATATGCTCATTGAAGTCCAAGGTTGCAGATTCACCGGTAGTCCCCACAGCAACCAGTGCTCGGGTCCCCTGCTCGATATGCCACTCAACGAGGTTGTGCAGACTGTCCCAATCCGGGCTTCCGTCTGCGTACATTGGGGTGGCCAGGGCCACCATACTACCGGTTAACATCCTCACTCCTTATTTTTTGCACTCCACCCGGAATACCACCGCCAGAGTCAGTTCAGTATGTTACTTAGGCCAGGGTATCTGCGCCAGTGCGACTAGCTCGCCACTCTTTTGCGTTTCTTTTTCTTTTTGCGTACCCCGTGATACACATTTTCTGCCCCTTCAGGACGGGTCTTAAAACGGCGATGCACCCACATGTATTGTTCTGGGGCCTCGCGAATACGCGCTTCGATAAACTGGTTCACCAAAATGGCATCTTGCAGCTCATCTCCCGAAGGGATCTGATCAATAGGATCGTAAATCTTCAAACGGTAACCTGAGCCATCATCCAGTCGTGTCACCACATAGGGCACCACTTTGGCCTTGCCGACCCTGGCGAACCGTGAGGTTCCCGTAACAGTCGCCGCCGGAACATCGAAGAAAGGAGCAAAGATCCCCTGCTTAATCCCATAATCCTGATCCGGAGCATACCAGACCGCACGCCCGCGCTGCAGGGCTCGCAATACCCCGCGCACATCTTTACGCTGATAAACACTGCCATTCTCAGTATGGCGCTCTCGCCCTTTGCGCTGCATGTAGTCATAAACCGGATTTTTGTGCGGCCGATACATGCCATCGAGAGTAATGCTCATCCCCATCATGGCGGCGCCGATTTCCAGGGTAGTGAAATGCATAGCCATCAGGAGAACGCCCTGGCCTTGGGCCTGGATGGCCTGCAGGGCTTCCAGCCCTTCAAAGGTAAAGCGTTTTCGTAACCATACGGCAGAGCGAAACCAGGCCATGCCGGTTTCCATCAAGGCGATTCCACTGGACTCAAAATTACGCCTAAGAAGTTCAGCTCGCTCACCTTCCCCCAGCTCGGGGAAGCACAGCGCAAGATTGCGTTCAGCAATCGTGCGTCGACTGGTAGCTACTCTTAGCATTAGGCGGCCAAACGCACGGCCCATGGCCAACTGCCAGCGATAGGGCAGTTGCGCGATCAAAAACCATAGTGCAAAAAGCAGCCAGGTCAGCCAGTAGCGAGGATGCAGCAATGCCGCGCGAAATCGGGGTTTTTCCATCAGATCTATATCAGGGTGTGGCGCCGAGGCGCAACCTAAGTCGGTTGAAAACGACGTAGTATACCCTATGCGAGGAGAGCGGGGACTGAGTAACAACCACAGGAGGTCAGTGCCTTAACAGGGTGTCCAACTCATCCACTGCGACACACCAATCCGAATCATCCAAGATAGCATTCTCCAGGAACTCTCGTTGCCCATCGCTCCAAAAGGAGGCGGAGGAAAGCTTCTCGTGACGGTGCAAATAGTGCGTGACCAGAAATTCATGGATCTGTGCATCTTCAGACGCCAGCCCCAACTGGGAAAACAGGTCCTTCAGTGTGTGATGTCCAGTAGTTTCCATAACGATTACCGCTATCTATTCTGGCAGCCATATTTTCATGGCGACTACCCCAATTATAGTTGGGCAGCCCCTGATTCATCCCGCATTATTCCTGCGGGGCTTTCAGAGGCATCACAGGCTTTCATCAATAGAATTCAGACTCTGCCCTTTTAGGGCGCCGGGTTGGGATTCCCCTGGTGTATAGCTTCGATAGCCGCTAATTGCTCACCATCCAGGGTAATTTCAACGCTGGAAATATTGGAACGCAATTGCTCGATAGTTGTGGCGCCAATGATATTTGAAGTGACAAATGGCTGCTGATTCACGAATGCCAGTGCCATCTGCGCAGGGTCCAGACCAAACTCCCGGGCCAAATCCACATAGGCCTGGGTCGCAGCCAGGGTTCGCTCTCCGGCGTAGCGCTGAAAGCGATCATAGCGGGTAAGTCGCGCACCCTCAGGCTTCCTTCCCCCCAGATACTTACCCGAAAGAACCCCAAATGCGAGGGGGGAGTACGCCAATAGGCCACATCTCTCGCGAATAGCAATTTCAGCGCAGCCAACTTCAAAAGCCCTGTTTAAAAGACTGTAGGGGTTTTGAATCGATACAATCCTTGGCTTCCCGTAGGCAATCGACTGCTGCAGGTACTCAAACATACCCCAGGGGGTCTCATTGGAAACACCGATATGACGAACCTTGCCCTGCTCAACCAACTCCTCGAGTGCGCCCAATGTTTCAGCTATAGACACACCATCGTCGCTGCCGTGGGTATAGTCCAGGCGCCCGAAGAAATTAGTTTGCCTTTCAGGCCAGTGGACCTGGTAGAGGTCAATGTAGTCAGTGCGCAAACGTTTTAAGGAATCGTCACAGGCCTGCAAAATCTGCTCTCGGTTCAGACGGGGACCCGAGCGAATATGGCCAACACCTGAATTGGCGGCACTGCGGCCCGCCACTTTAGTTGCGACAACAACCTGGTGCCTGCCTCCTCGCGCAGCCAACCAGTTGCCGATATATTCCTCGGTTCGGCCCTGGGTTTCTGGCCGTGGCGGTACGGGATACATTTCCGCGCAATCAATGAAGTTAACCCCTTGAGATATTGCATAGTCGAGTTGCTCAGCGGATTCAGCTTCATTATTTTGTTCACCATAAGTCATGGTGCCCAGGCAAATCTGGCTTACCTTAAGGTTGGTGGTGCCGAGTTGGCGATACTCCATTGAAAAGCCCCCATAAACCGAAAAACCGGATTATGCAGCTTTGCTAGGAAGAGTTGTAGGAGTGCGTTACGGAAGGGGAAACGGGACTCCCAAATGGAGTCCCGCATAAAATCAGCCAAATTTGGTATCTACAATGGGTGAGGTGTCGGCATCGTAATCAATACCATCAACACCAAATCCAAACAGCTTGAGGAAATCCGCCTGATAGCCCTTGAAGTCAGTCAAGTCGAACAGGTTCTCAGCAGTTACCTCTGGCCACAACTTTTCGATCTTCGCCTGGGTCTCAGGGCGCAGCTCTTTCTCGTCCATACGTAAACGGTTCACATCATCGAGACGTGGAGTATCGGTATAGAGCCCCTCAGTGTAGAGGCGGTATAGCTGTTCGATACAGCCCTCATGAGTCCCCTCTTCTTTCATGATTTTGTACGCAAGAGAGATATAGAGTGGCATCACCGGAATAGCAGAGCTGGATTGGGTCACCAGCGCCTTCAAAACGGCAACGTTAGCCGCAGCCTTACCGTTATCGGTGATCGCTTTTGCCGCGCGATCAAGATCTTCTTTAGCTTTACCGATAGTCGCGTGACCATAAATCGGCCAGGTCAACTTTTCACCGATATAGGTATAAGCCACAGTCTTGCAGTTATCAGCCAATACCCCGGCATCACCGAGGGCCTGCATCCACAGTTCCCAGTCTTCACCACCCATAACCTTGACGGTATTTGCGATCTCTTCGTCGCTCGCCGGCTCCAAAGTAATATCGGAGATCTCCAGCTTGTCAGTGTTCAGATTCTTGGCAGTGTAAGATTTGTTAATGGGCTTGAGTACAGAGCTATACAGCTCACCGCTTTTCGGATCTGTGCGACGCGGGGATGCCAAGCTGTAAACCACGAGATCAACCTGACCGAGGTCTTCTTTGATCATATCTACAGTCTGGGCTTTCACCTCATCTGAAAAGGCATCGCCATTGATACTCTTTGCGTAAAGCCCCGCTTTGTGGGCCTCCTGCTCAAAAGCTGCGGAATTGTAATAACCCGCAGAAGCCGTGCGCTTTTCAGTAGGCGGCTTCTCGAAAAACACACCAAGGGTGCTTGCGCCGCAACCAAAAGCAGCTGTAATTCGTGATGCCAGGCCGTAGCCTGTGGAGGCACCTATCACCAGCACCTTTTTGGGCCCATTTTCGACCGCTGGCTGGGACTGAATATACTCAATCTGCTCGCGTACGTTAGCAGCGCAGCCCTGCGGGTGGGCATTGGTACAAATAAAACCGCGTACTTTCGGCTGGATGATCATCCTTACAGTCTCTCCCTTCGTCTTTTGGGAATCGTTGTTACCTGATTACAGATACGCTGGTGGCGCTCCGGAGAACTATCAACCCAAGGTCGTGAGTGCGACGCCTGGGTCAGGTTCGTGGGCCATTCTAATCTCTGTCGCCGAGGAGTCCCATAGCGGTATTTCCCACAATCGATAGATGACGTCCAAAATATCTACTATCCCGGCCAAAGCGCCACATCCTGTTCAAAACCCAAACAGGAAATCGATATTTCCTGACTTTCCTGCACATAAAAGGGGCTACAGTGATTAATGTCGCGCCAAGCCGGTGCCACAAAAGGGCTAATTGACATATTTCCACAGGAAAACTCATCAACCGCGCTTTTTCTGGCTTGGCACGCTGTATGCAGTCTCACCAGTGAAGGAAGCTTTTCGCTGTCATACAGCAAGCCAGGGATAGCTCGAGCGTTGTTAAACCTGTAGTAAGTTAGGAAGGTCAGAGTGAAATACTATTCGCGACACTGTGTGAAACCCGGAGACCTCAATCCTGCCCAGCGCCTGTTTGGCGGACAGCTACTGTCCTGGATTGATGAGGAAGCAGCAATCTTTGCCGGCTGCCAGATGGGTACTCCAATGCTGGTCACCAAACTGATGTCGGAAATTGACTTCGTCAGCTCCGCTGGCTGCGGTGATGTGGTGGAGTTTGGATTCGAAGTGGTTGGTATCGGCCAAACCTCGCTCACAGTCCACTGCGAGGTTCGCAACAAACAGTCGCAGCAGCTGATTGTGCAAGTGGACCAAATTGTTTTTGTCGCGCTGGACGCAAATGGCAAGCCCACCCCTCACGCAAAGGCCGGCATGTCTCTGGAACAGGCCCGAATTGTTACTCAACAAGAGCGGGAGGTTCGCGAACGCAGAATTGCCAGCTGACTCTACCCCGGAGCAATAACGCTCTAGAGCAGTGAAACGGTGGCGGTATACTGACGCTTTGCACTAACCGCCATCGACTATGTTTGAACTGCGATTTCACACCCCCAAACCCTGGGCTCAAGTGGTGCTCGCCGACTTTGATCGATTCCTGCAGGACCATGCTGCCGCAGAGAAAAAGGCCTCCGGCATGGCGGTATCCATGTTCTCCCACTATCCCGACAAGCCCGTTTTAGTGGAAGCCATGATCAACCTGGCACTGGAAGAAATGAACCACTTCCGCCAGGTTATTAAGATTATGCATGATCGAGGGATCTACCAGGCACCGGATGAGAAAGATCCGTATATCAACGCCCTGCGCCAACTGATTCGCCGGGGGCCAGATGAATACTTGATGGACCGCCTGCTCACCGCAGCGATCATCGAAGCGCGGGGGTGCGAGCGCTTTGGACTGGTGGCTGAGGCACTGCCAGCTGGCCCCCTGAAAACCTTCTACCAGGTCATCACCGATAGTGAAGCTCGCCACCACGAACTATTTGTCGAACTCGCCCTGGAGTACTTTCCCCGCGAAAAAGTGGAAGCGAGGCTATCTGAATTACTCGACGAGGAAGCCGCGATTACTGCCGCACTCCCACACCGCGCGGCATTGCATTAGCGGACCGTAATTCAACGCAATTCCTATTCCCCTCCAATGGTGTATCCTGGCGCCAATCTCTAGCCCGACGTAGAGGCGCCAAACATATGCAGACTTTCCTTCGCCAACACTGGTTCCACCTGTTCTTATTGACCACATTTGCCATTACCTGGGCCTGGTCTGCCTGGAACCCCCTGCACCCCGATGACTGGTTGCTTGAGAACTATCTGGTATTTGCCGCTCTACCGATCATTTTGATCAGTGCACGGAGTTTTCCCTTATCAAATATCTCCTATACATTGATCACCATCTTCATGTGCCTTCATGTGATCGGCTCTCACTACACCTATGCCGAAACGCCTTTTGGCTACACCTTGCAGGAATGGCTGGGCTCCGATCGCAATATGTACGACCGCCTGGTGCATTTCAGCTTTGGCCTTCTCCTGGCCTATCCGGTGCGAGAGATTCTTGTGCGCCTGGCTCAGCTGCGTGGATTCTGGGCCTATTTCTTCCCGGTAGACGTGACTTTTGCGCTCTCATCAATCTACGAAATCATTGAGTGGCAAGCGGCAAAAGCTGTCTCTCCAGAATTGGGCGCAGCCTTCCTCGGCTCCCAGGGAGATATCTGGGACGCGCAGAAAGACATGCTGCTGGCGGGGCTCGGCTCTATCACCACCATGCTGGTGGTACTCGCCCTGAACCTGTGGTTGAACTCCAACGCCTGGAGTGAGATTCGCAACAGCCTTAAGGCCCCCCCGGGTGACAGCGCCCTGGGAGAAACCCGATTGCGCCACTGGTGGAGTAATCGACGCGGCTAGAATCCACCCCTATTTCGACAATGCATGATTTAGCGGTAAACGGGTTGTCTGCTTCATCGTCTCCATCACAAAACTGGAGCTGACATCAAACAGGTCGGCCTTGATTAGTTCCTTGTAGAGACGATCGTAGCCAGGCATATCGGTGACTACCGCTTTGATCAGATAGTCCAAATCTCCACTCATACGATGGACCTCAAGAATTTCAGCCACCCCCTGTATCAATTCGCTAAAACGGGCGGCCCACTGATCATTATGCTGGTTGGTACGAATTGAAATATAGACCGTCAGCGGCAAGTTCAGTTTTTGCTGATCGAGGAGGGTAACCCTGTCGCAAATCACCCCCTCATTCTCAAGACGGTGAATGCGGCGCCAACATGCCGACTTGGACATCCCAACCCGCTCGGCAATTTCCCCCACTGACAGGGTCGCATCAGCCTGCAACAGCTCGAGTATTGCCCTATCCAATTTGCTTAATCCTTCAGTCATCACTCAGTCCCCGCCTCGCCCAATCACACAAAAATAACGCTTTATGGCACAGTTTTACGATTTAAATCTTATTATCGGCACAATCATTCATAAATCACACAATAAAGGATACAAGTAGAGACATTGTTTCAAGCATTCGGGACTAAAGTGAGCCCCACAAAACAGGGGAAAGGAAATCATGACAGACCTGATAAAGCACATCCGCGACTCAGTAATCGGCGATATGCAAGCAATCGTAACGCCGTTTGGAAAACGTCCTCTGGTGTACGCCGACTACACAGCTTCCGGTCGTGCGCTGACATTTATCGAAGAGACTATCCGCCAGCAGGTACTGCCCTTCTATGCCAATACCCACAGCGAGAGCTCCTATACCGGTGCCCATACCACCGCGCTACGGGAGCAGGCCCGTGAAGAAATTCGTCAGGCAGTCAACGCCAGTGATAACCATAAAGTGATTTTTTGTGGTTCTGGTGCAACAGCCGCGATCAACAAATTGATCGATATTCTCAACTTGCGCCTGCCCGCAGACCTGGATAGGCAACACCAGCTCTTAAGTAGAATTCCCGAACATGATCGCCCGGTAATATTTATCGGCCCATACGAGCACCATTCCAATGAACTCCCCTGGCGAGAGAGCATTGCCGATTTAATCGCTATTCCACTGGATAAAAGAGGCAAACTTGACCTTGAAGTACTGGAATCAGAACTGCGCGCCCATGCCCATAGACCATTTAAAATCGGCAGTTTTTCTGCGGCCTCTAACGTAACCGGAATCAAAACAGATGTAGAGGCAGTGACTGCACTCCTTAAAAAACATGGAGCTTTATCATTTTGGGACTACGCCGCCGCAGCACCCTATGTGCAAATTAATATGCAAGGGCCAGCAACGCCGGATAGCCACTACCAAAAGGATGCCGTATTTATCTCCCCGCACAAATTCATCGGAGGACCCGGCACTCCAGGTATTCTGGTTGTACACGAAGACCTGCTGAAAAACTCGGTACCTGCTACACCGGGAGGCGGTACCGTCCTTTATGTCACACCGGAGGATCACCGCTATCTGGAAGACGCCGAGCGCAGTGAAGAGGGCGGCACTCCAGCCATTATCGAGTCGATCAGGGCCGGTATGGTTTTCAAACTTCAACAGACGGTGGGCGCAAAAGAGATTGGTCGACGCGAAACCCAATTTTTACAGCGGGCACTGCAACGCTGGTCGGAGGAGGAGGCCATTGAGATACTCGGCAATACTGACTCCGCACGACTATCCATCATCTCCCTGCGAATTAAATGGAACAATAAGGACCTTCACTACGGTTTTGTGGTGGCATTGCTCAATGACCTGTTTGGTATTCAGGTTCGCGGAGGCTGCTCCTGTGCCGGTCCCTATGGACACGCTTTATTGGGCATCGATATGGCCCACAGTAAATCCCTGGAAGAACAAATCCTGCAAGGTCAGAAGGTACTGAGACCCGGTTGGATAAGACTCAATTTTAACTATTTTATCAGCGAGGAGGTCTTCGAATACTTATTGGAGGCAGTGGCCCTGGTCGCCAACTACGGCTGGAGATTGTTGCCGTTTTACCGTTTTGACCCGCTCACCGGCGTATGGAGATATCAGGATAAGAAAATGAGGACATCGCTTGATATTTCTCAGCTGACATTTACTGATAAAGACACGCAACAAGAGCAGGAAAACCGTTGCAACTTAGATCTTAAGAGCTATTTAATGATGGGAGAAAAAGAGCTTCGCAAAGTTGCTCGCGAAGCCCATTTCTACGATTTAAGACTACCCGATGAGGCAGAACCCCTACGCTGGTTTGCCAGCCCCCGGGAAGCGGCACTGGCACTTTAAGTGGGAAGCGAAGGGGCTTCTACCGCAACAGCAACAGAGGCTGGCGGGCTTTCAACAACATTTTAACGGTGATGCTTCCCATCAGAAGGTCGTGCAGGCGGTTGTGACTGAAAGCTCCCATCACGGTTAGGTCAATCTGGTGCTCGGTTTGGTAGGCCACCAAAGCTTCAACGGTATTGCCGGTGAGATTACTGGCAGTGCAAGTGAGTCCTGCAGAATCCAGTTTGGCCGAGGCTTCAGCCAACAAATTCTCCGCAGTTTCAGCGGGCCCTACATAGACAAGGTGACAGGAGAGTTCGCGAAATAATGGGCTCTCTGCAACCATCGCCAATGCCTTGCACGAGGCCTCACTGCCATCGTAGGCAAGCATCACCCTGCTGGGCTCTGTGAAGTCCCGATTGACCACCAAAATCGGCTTGTGCAGTGAGCGCACTACTGTCTCCAGGTGAGCGCCAAGTCCACGCTCAGAATCCCCGTGCTCTTCACCGCGAATTCCCAACACCAGCGCGCGAATGGAGTCTTCCATTTCCACCACTGATTCTGTCAGGCTGTCGTGACGCTGGCAGGCTTTGATATTTTGCACACCGGCATCTTCGGCGCGGCTGCGGGCGGCCTGTAGCATCAGCTTGCCCTGCTGCACCATTAACTGCGCCCGCTGCTGCTCCAGCGCAGTTAACTCTTCCAGCAACTCCTCCTGACTTCCCAGGCCAATACTGCCGGTAAAATCGGTTACCGCAGGGACACTGCTTCTTTCGATGTTGTGCAACAGCTTCAGCGGTGCTTGCAGGCTCCTGGCCAGCCAGGCCGAGTAATCACACACCGCTCCAGTGTAATGAGAGCCATCGATACAAGAGAGTATCAATGGCGCTTTGCCGCCATTACCTGTGTTCTCATTGTTATTTTCGCTGTTGCTTACGGCCATCAATGTCCTCCAAGAACCCGCTCAATTTCCTCGGGCTTATCGTGTACGCCAAAACGGTCGACGATCGTTTCACTGGCCTCATTCAGTCCTACCAGCTCAACTTGTGCTCCCTCGCGGCGGAACTTAAGCACCACCTTGTCTAGCGCATTAACCCCGGAAACATCCCAGAAATGCGCGCGGTTGAGGTCGATCACCACCGTATCCACCACCTCTTTGAAATCAAATGAAGCGGTAAACTTATCGGCTGAATTGAAAAATACCTGCCCAATGACCTTGTAAGTGCGGCGACTCTGCTTTTCATCCAGGGAGCTGCTCACATACATAAAGTGACTGACTTTGTTGGCAAAGAACAGCGATGCCAACAGCACACCGACAAATACACCATAGGCCAGGTTGTGAGTCCACACTACCACAACCACAGTGGCCAGCATGACCAAATTTGTAGAGAGTGGGTAGTGCTTCAGGTTGCGGATGGAGCCCCAGTCAAAGGTGCCGATAGAGACCATAATCATGACTGCCACCAGCGCCGCCATGGGGATCACAGCAACCCAGTCACTGATAAACACTACCAGTGTCAGCAGACCGATACCGGCCACCAGAGTGGAAAGACGGCCGCGGCCACCGGATTTCACATTAATAACAGACTGGCCGATCATCGCACAGCCAGCCATACCACCCAGGGTACCCGCAGCAATATTGGCAATACCCTGACCTTTACACTCGCGGTTCTTGTCACTGGTAGTATCCGTCAGGTCGTCGACAATCGTCGCGGTCATCAGGGATTCCAGCAAGCCCACGACGGCCAGACCTGCGGAGTAGGGAAAGATAATCTGTAAGGTTTCAAAGTTAAGCGGAACTTCTGGCCAGAGGAAAACAGGCAAAGTATCCGGCAGCTCACCCATATCGCCGACAGTGCGAATATCCAATCCCATCGTCACTGCCACTGCGGTGAGGAGCAGAATACACACCAGCGGTGATGGCACAGCCTTGCCAATCACGGGGATATAAGGGAACAGGTAAATAATCCCCAGACCCGCCGCAGTCATTGCATAGACTTCCCAGGTGCCGCCGATCAATTCCGGCATTTGCGCCAGGAATATCAATATTGCCAGGGCATTGACGAACCCTGTCACCACAGCCCGGGAGACAAAACTCATTAAGCTCCCCAGCTTCAGGTAACCCGCAATAATCTGCAGTACCCCAGTCAATAAGGTTGCCGCAAGCAGATACTGCAACCCGTGTTCTTTCACCAGAGTCACCATCAGCAGAGCCATGGCCCCGGTGGCAGCGGAGATCATTCCCGGGCGACCACCGACAAATGCAATCACAACAGCGATACAGAAAGAGGCGTAGAGCCCGACCCTGGGGTCAACGCCCGCAATGATCGAGAAAGCGATGGCTTCGGGTATCAAAGCCAGGGCCACTACCAGGCCGGCGAGAACATCCCGACGTATGTTGCCGAACCAGTCGGCTTTGGTCGATGAGAGCAGCGAAGGAAACATAGGAGACAGCTAATTAAATTGAGATTGATCAAAAAAAGGCCGCGCACTCTAACATAAACGGCAGTAACCCCGCATGGCGCAGCCTCCCTCTCCCCACTTTTCCCCTGATAAATATCAGAACTGTCCACAGCTGTCCGACCGCGGACAAGGCGGACACCGGACACTTTTTGCGGACACCATTAAGAAAACAAAAAAACACAAAAAACTAAAAAAGTCTTTTTATATCAACAGGTTAAATAAAATTTAACTGTTGGCATGCTTATTGCGATACCCCTCCTAACAAGCAGATTCTTAGCTCTGAATCCAAATTTCCAAAAGCCTGCATCCAAATAGCAATGACAGGCAAAACAGCAAGAGAAACGGAAAGCCGCAATGATTAGAGATACTTCCGGACAAGATACCAAGATAGAAGCCGTGCCGGTTTGGAAGAACAAAAAGGTCGTCAAAGCCTCGGTATTTGCCGGTTTGACAGTGGCATTCCTGACCTGGGGTATCAACTCCTGGCACAGCAATAGCTCTGTCGACAGCACCCTCTCACTGTCTCAAGTCAATATCGCCCAGGTCCAGCGAGGAGACCTGGTGCGGGATCTGGTGGTTCAGGGCCAAGTGATCGCCGCAAACAGCCCCACACTTTTCAGCCCTGCCCAGGGCATTGTGAAGTTTGCAGTGAAAGCTGGGGATACCGTTGACGAAGGGCAGTTGTTGGCCACCGTCGACAGCCCGGAACTATCCAATCAGCTGGCCCAGGAAAACGCTCAACTCAACCAGCTGACGGTGAACCTGCAGCGCCAAAAAATCCAGGCCAAACGCCAGCATATGGAAAACCAGCAAAAGGCCGACCTGGCCAAAGTCAACCTCACCGCTGCCAAACGAGAATTGAGGCGAGCAGAGTTGTCGATGGAAAAGCAAATTATCTCGCGGCTGGATTTTGAAAAAACCAAGGACGATATGGCCCGCGCCCAGCTGGAGTACGAACAAGCCGTACAAAATGCGGGACTGGAAAAAGAATCACTGACCTTTGAAACCCAGAACCTGGAACTCCAGGTCTCACAACAACGCCTTCAGGTAGAAGAAACTGAGCGCCGAGTGCGCGAGCTGAACATTATCTCACCGGTCAACGGCACCATCGGTAGCTTAGCTGTGGCACAGCGCAGCGCCGTGGGCGCCAATGCGCCACTTATTACAGTTGTCGATCTCACCAGTTTTGAACTCGAGGCCAAAGTGCCGGAAAACTATGCCGACGACCTGGGTATCAGCATGGCCGTGGTAATCAAACTCGGTGGAAAAGAGCTACCAGGGGAAATTACTGCAATCTCCCCCGAGGTTATAAACGGCCAGGTGGTCGCACGGGTTCGTTTCACTGAGGGGCAGCCGAAAAAGCTTCGACAAAATCTCCGCCTCACCGCCCGCATACTGCTGGAAAACCGCAATAACGTGCTACTGGTCAAACGCGGTGGCTTCCTCGATCAAAGCGGTGGCAACCATGCCTTTCGTTTGAACAGCGAACAACAGGCAGAGCGAGTTTCCATCCAGATAGGCGCCTTTGGCTTAAAACAGGTAGAGATTATCTCAGGTCTACAAGAGGGAGACAGAATCATTATCTCCTCTTCCGAGGAACTCGAAAATGCCCAGCTAATTGCGCTGACAGATTAACCCCAAATTCAAATTGGAGCTCAGTAAAGCTCTTTAGTAAATCAATCAATAATTTAAAGTTTAAGAAAAAGGGAATATCGCAATGTTGAAAATGAACAATATCCGTAAAAGTTTCCGTACCGATACTATCGAAACTCATGCGCTGCGCGATTTCAGCCTTGAAGTTAAAGAGGGTGAGTTTGTTTCTGTGACCGGCCCCAGTGGCTCCGGTAAAACCACCTTTCTCAACATCGCCGGCCTACTGGAAACGCCCACCAGTGGAGAGTACCTGCTCGACGGTGAGAATGTTAGTAATCTCAATGACCGCCAGCGCTCACATCTGCGCAACGAAAAAATAGGCTTTATTTTCCAGGGGTTTAACCTGATTCCCGACCTAACTTTATTCGACAATATCGACGTTCCCCTGCGCTATCGTGGTTTCAATGCAAAAGAACGTCGCAAGCGTATTGAAAAAGTGCTCGAGCAGGTAGGCCTTTCTGCACGCGCTAAACACCTGCCGGCACAGCTCTCCGGTGGACAGCAGCAACGTATCGCTATCGCCCGCGCTTTAGCTGGCGAACCCCGTTTTCTACTTGCGGATGAGCCCACCGGTAACCTCGACTCCTTAATGGCCCGCCAGGTAATGGAGCTACTGGAGTTTATTAACGAGTGGGGAACCACCATCGTAATGGTTACCCACGATCCAGAACTCGCACGCCGTGCCCACCGCAACATCCAGATTGTAGATGGACAGGTTTGCGATTTACGTGCGGTCCCCGAGCAGCCTGCTGCCGTTACTGCTTAAGGAGACTGCACCATGTTTGGATACTATATTTCCCTGGCCCTACGAAGTTTGCGCGGAACCCCGATTTTAAGCAGCTTAATGGTTGCCGCTATTGCAGTCGGTGTCGGCGCCTCTATGACGGTGCTGACCCTGAACTACACTATGTCCCAGAATGCTTTAAAGCACAAAGACGACGTTCTCTTTGCCGTACAGCTAGACAGTTGGGATGTTAATAAAGCTTACAAAAGTAAGAATGAAATACCCTGGCAGCTGACCTATCGGGACGCCGAAGCGTTATTGCGCTCAGATATTCCCACCCGCCAAGTTGCCATGCATCGCTACGGTTTTACCGTTGAGATTGAAAATTCTGCTATTAGACCTTTTGAATCACATACCCGGGTAACTACCCGAGACTTTTTCGCTTTGTTCGATGTGCCCTTTATTTATGGTGGCACTTGGGAAAAGTCTGCTGATAGCTCTCCTACTCAAGTAGTTGTGCTTTCCAAGCCGACAAATGACAAGCTTTTCTCTGGTCAAAATAGCGTTGGAAAGACAATAAAACTCAACGACGAACCCTATACGGTAGTGGGCGTTATCGACACTTGGGAGCCCTCACCAAAGGTATATGATGTCAACAACAGCCCGTTTGATACAGTAGAAGAGTTATTCATACCCTTTGGCTTACACCGCAAATTGGAAATTCACAGCTGGGGCAACACCAATGGCTGGGACAATGCCGATCCGCAGGGATATGAAGAGTTTCTACAGAGTGAATATCTCTGGGTTCAATACTGGGTTGAACTTACAACTAGCGAACAAAAAGCACATTACGAAAATTTTCTTCGTGCTTATATTCAGCAAGAGAAAGCTCAAGGACGTTTCGAGCGACCACTAAAGTTTGCCTTGAGTAAGCCATCTGAGTGGTTGGTTCTCAATGAGGTACTCAGCGATGACAACCGCATTCTTGGGTGGGTTTCTTTGGCGTTTCTCCTGGTATGTATTATCAATGCCGTTGCATTATTGTTGGCAAAATTTCTACGCAAAGCACCAGAAGCTGGTGTGCGTCGCGCCTTGGGAGCAAGTAGAAGTGCGATTTTCACCCAGCACTTAATTGAAAGCGCAACCATAGGAATCATCGGCGGAGTAGCAGGTATTTTTCTCGCCATACTCGGCCTTAGCGGCATTCGCTACCTGGCCATGGGCCAAATCGACACACTTCCAACTATGGATTGGGTCATGATGGTTGCGGCTATTGGCCTGGCTATTGTCGCAAGCCTATTGGCAGGTTTCTATCCAGCATTGAAGATCAGTCAAACCAACCCTTCTATCTACCTGAAAACCCAGTAAGGCCTGACCATGCTTGAATTAAAACCGATGCTGTCCGCCCTCTGGCGCAACAAAGTTTCTGCACTGCTGATTGCCCTTCAGCTTGGCTTAACCCTGGCAATTATCAGCAACACAGCAATAATAATCCAAGATAGAGTAGAAAAGATAAACCGGCCCACAGGAATCGATGTCGACAACATTATTACTATTGGGTTCATGGCAATACCAAAAGACTACGACACAATTGGGGCGGTACGAGCCGATTTAGGGATTCTCCGTCAACTTCCAAATGTTGTCGATGCCTCGATCACTCAACAAATCCCTCTATCGCAATCAGGATCGTCTTCGGTATATCACAATAAAGCCAATCAGGAAATCGGCGGAGAAGGAGCCAACTACTATCAAGTTGATCCACACTTTATTAACACCCTCAATTTAAAGTTAGTCGCAGGTCGTAACTTTACCGAGGCCGATATGCAGGCCAGCAACTCTCACGAGGCTACAAAAAAACCTGTTGTCATTATCACCCAGCAACTTGCCGATAAATTCTACCCCAATCAGGATCCTATAGGACGGCCAATTTTCTCCGGTGGTAGCTCTGAACCGATGGAAATAGTCGGAGTTGTAGAACGGCATCTGGGAGCATGGGTTGGATGGTCCAAAGCTGGTAATGTGATGTTTTACCCAGAAATAAAAAATAGGCGTTATGCAAAATATATAGTACGTACAGAGCCGGGTAAACGCGATGAGGTAATGAAGGTGTTAGCTGACAAGCTTTCCGAGCGAGACCCTCAGCGAGTAATCTCTGTTGAGCCACTCTCTAAGTATGTCAAACGCAGCTATGCTATCGACAATATGATGGTTAAAGTACTCTCTATCGTTGCAGCTATGCTGAGCTTTATTGTAGCCCTTGGCATTGTAGGTCTAACCATTTTTTGGATTAACCAAAGGGCCAAGCAAATTGGTGTTAGACGTGCATTAGGGGCCACCCGTACTAATATCAGCCGATATTTCCTTATTGAAAACGGAATGATAGCGAGTCTGGGTATCGCAGTTGGCAGTGCAGCGGCACTGATTGCCAATCAATATATGGTTCGCGATTACTCACAGCCTACTTTAACAATTGTACCTCTAGTTATTTGTGCGCTACTGGTTCTCTTAGTCAGCCTTGTAGCTGCACTTGCCCCAGCACTACGAGCAGCCAATATATCGCCGGCGACAGCCACCCGAAGTATTTAAACAACAACCTTTAGGGGGTGAGCTAATTGCTCGCCCCCAAGATAAGGTAAAAGTTTTCCTCATTCATTTTCATGGTTTATCTGCCACATTCGGTCGACATACCCCCCAGCAAAAAAACAATAGGGACATTGATCTTGTTTAAAAAAATATCTTCTTTATTTTTTGTGGGGCTAACCTTCATTAGCCCAAACTTACAAGCTGAAAAACATCCGGTTATTGCTGGTCCACTAGTAACTGAAGAACTAGTACAACAAATTACTAGAGCCGACCAACGCTTATTTGATGCATTATTCAATAATTGTGATCTAAGAGAAGCACAAAACCTGGTGACCGATGACTTTGAAATGTACCATGACAAGTGGGGTCAAACAGCAAAGTCTGGAGAAGAGTTTGTCAAGGCCATTACCAATATGTGTAAACAGCGTGAAAATGGAAGTGGTATTCGTGCACGTCGTGAACTGGTAATCGAGAGCACTAAAATCTACCCTGTTAACCATTACGGTGCTATTCAGTCAGGCACCCATCGATTTTATGGCATCAATGACGACAAATCTGAGATCTTACGGGAAAGTTCACAGTTTACTCACCTCTGGAAACAGGTAGATGGAAAGTGGCAGCTCGCGAGGGTACTCAGCTTCGACCATAAACCTGCTGAGCAACACATCGTCCACTAACTCTCCCTAATCTATTTGTGGCAGGGAAAACCTGCCACAAGCATTCCCCCTCGCCATCAACACATTGCATAATAGGCGCCTTAATAGCGTGTCTTAGAAACTATGGACAAAGTACTTATTATTGACGACAACAGCAGTATCGTTTCCGCCCTGGAGATCCTGTTGTCTCTGCATGACTTGCAGCCACTTTGTGCGATTACTCCTCAAGCCGGCTTACAGCTACTACGAGAGAACAGCGATGTCAGCCTGGTTATCCAGGATATGAATTTCACCGCTGACACAACTTCTGGAGAAGAAGGCAAAGAACTGTTCTTCGCGATTCGGGAAATAAATCCGGACCTTCCGATTATCCTGCTGACAGCTTGGACTCAGCTGGAAATGGCCGTCGAGTTAGTCAGAGCTGGTGCTGCTGATTACCTGGGTAAGCCCTGGGATGACAATAAACTAATATCCACAATTAACAATTTATTGGAACTGGGAGAACTACAAAAGCGCCAGCAGGCATCCCAGCAACAAGCTTTGAATGCTCGCAGCCAATTACGGGAGGACTTTCTACTACAAGACATAATTTACCGCAGCGATAAAATGCAAAAGCTGTTGGAGATGGCCACTCAAGTAGCGAAATCTGAAGTTCCCATCCTGATCACAGGGCCAAATGGGGCCGGCAAAGAGAAGATTGCTGAGATTGTCCAGGCGAACTCTTCATCTAAAGAAGGGCCTTTTATTAAAGTTAATGTGGGTGCACTGCCGGAAGATCTGATGGAAGCAGAGCTGTTCGGAGCCGAACCTGGAGCCTATACCGGCGCCAGCAATCGGGCACGGGAGGGCAGGTTTGAGGCCGCCGATGGCGGCACCCTGTTCCTCGATGAAATTGGCGAGCTATCACCCAGCGGTCAGGTGAAACTACTGCGTGTACTACAAACCGGGGAATTCCAACGTTTAGGCAGCAGCCAAACCCGCAAAACCAAAGTTCGGGTAATCAGTGCTACCAATAGAGATCTCCACAAGGCTATCGAGGAAGGCAAGTTTCGCCAGGATTTATTTTATCGACTCAATGTTATAGAACTGCGCCTCCCACCACTGCATGAGCGCCCTGAAGACATCCCTCCCCTCGCGATGAGCTTCCTCGCAGAAAGTGGCAACTCAAAAAAGCTATCTCCTCAAGCGTTAAACGCCCTTACTCGCTATCATTGGCCCGGCAATGTGCGAGAACTTCAAAATGTTATGCAGCGAGCGGCCGTCCTTAGTCAGGAGGATACCATCGATGAAGCCGTCCTGGCACTTCCTGAGCAAACACCATCCGATAAAGTGGAAGTGAGTTTCGAGCCCAGTCGTGAGCTGCTACAAGAGACACTATCCAACTGCAATGGAATTATTGCCCAGGCTGCACGAGAACTCGGTATGAGCCGCCAAGCGCTATACCGCCGCCTGGAAAAACACGGTATACCCTATTGATGTCGAAATATTTTTCACTTGAAGGCCGCCTTATTGCAACAGCGGCCATTCCCTTAGTCGCTGGTGTTACCATATCCTGGCTCGGCATTCGGGCTGGCTTTAACCCATCACTCGCCTGGTCAGCGGGACTCATCATTTCATTGCCGTTATTAATTGTACTGATTCGCCTTATACTTGCCCCCCTAACTAGCACCCTAAAATCACTACAAAATGGCCTGCTAAATTTTCGTGACGGCGACTTCTCAATCTCCCTCGTACACCCCAAGGATAGTGAACTCCGGCAAATAACAATTCTCTATAACGAGATTGGGGAACACTTGCGTAAGGAACGTGCCCATATTTATCAACGGGAACTCCTCTTGGATACAGTTATCCAAACATCACCCCAAGCTCTTCTACTAGTGGATCAAAACGATCGCATTATTTATTCAAACAGTAGTGCCAAGCAACTTCTTAACAATGGAAGACCAATACAAGGACTACTTTTACCGAAGCTTTTATCCAAGAGCCCCAATGAAATAGCCAGCGCCATTAATAGTTGGAAGAATGGAATTTTTAATTATACCGATATCAATGGCCCCCACTCCATGCATATCGGAAACAGCTCTTTTGTTTTAAACACACAAAAACATCGACTAATCGTTTTACGCGAAATGACTCGTGAGCTGACCCGTGCGGAGGTAGAAGTTTGGAAAAAAGTTATCCGCTTAATCAGCCATGAACTGAATAACTCTCTAGCTCCAATTTCATCGCTCGCACACTCTGGAAAAATGTTGGTAACAAAGCCTGGCAAAGAGCAGGCTTTGGAAAAGGTTTTCGATATTATCGCAGACCGCTGCAAGCATCTGACAGAGTTCACTCAGGGATACGCCTCTTTTGCCAAACTGCCCGCTCCAAGCTGTGAGACTATTAGCTGGCAGGAGCTAGTCAATCGCATAATGCCAATTCAAGCCTTCTCCCTAAAGGGAAGCCTGCCAGACGAACCCGGTTACTTTGACCCCGTCCAAATAGAGCAAGCCCTACTAAATCTAATTAAGAATTCACGAGAAGCTGGAAGCGATAGCAAAGATATTGAACTTGAAGTTAGTACAGACAGTTTTGGGCAAAAGCTAGTACTCTCCGACCGAGGCTGCGGGATGAGTGAGAAAGTACTTGAGCAGGCACTACTCCCTTTCTTCTCAACAAAAGAGCAAGGCGTGGGTTTGGGATTAGCTCTATGTAGAGAAATCATTGATGCGCATGATGGGCATATTCAGCTTTTGAATCGTCCCAATGGAGGGTTGCAAATCTGTCTCTGGCTGCCATGGAAAAACAATAAAAATTAGATGTACAACAAGTTATGCTACAGAAGCCACCCAGATAAGGAAATAATTCCCAATAACATCATTAGGAAAATTTATCAGCGATCAAATTAACATCACACTTTAGTTTAAAATTATGCAAAATCCCCATAAATTTATTGCTACCTAATCATCCTGAAACGTCACCCCTCTGTAGCTAATAATAAAAAACCTGAGCTGCCATAACTCGAAATCTGACTATTTAAGTAAATTTTATTTATGTCTAATTTCGAAACTTAAAATCATCTCGGAACGCATAAGAAGGGATCATGCTAAAAATAAATAGTTTGCTCTCCGCCAGCACACTTGCACTGAGCCTGATGGCAGCCAATGCCCAGGCGATTAATTCACATCAAAAAGGTGGTGATCAAGTTGACTTGGTCATTGCCAATGAAGCCAAATTAATTGATATGCTCAAGCGCTCTGGGCGCATCAGCCAAGATGCCTCTATTGCAGAAGCTGAACGCACTTTAAGGGCTTACTTAAAAGAGCGGGCCACCCATAGCATTAATGGGGCTCAAGATCTTTCCAGCGATACCGTAACGATGATGCGCGATGCCAGAGGAAGACATCACCCCCGGCTTAAAAGGGGCAAAGGTTCCCTTCACCGCAACCATGGCAGCCGCCACCCTAGAAACATTCAACTAGAGAGCTACGACGGTGAAGCCCAAACTGCACGGGTTCTCGCTATTTTGATGGAGTTCCCCGATTTTCCCCATAACAGCATCGAGCCCGGGGAAAGTGATATGTACTACGCGGATTACGCCGCTGAACATTACGCTGACTTACTTTTCTCCCAAAACGGCTTTGAAGGCCCCAGCGGGGAAAACATGCTATCCATGCAACAGTTTTACTGGCAGCAATCCGGTAACAGCTACTCTGTTGAAGGCTCTGTAGCAGGTTGGTATATGGCCAGCCAACCAGCCGCTTATTACGGCAATAACACTGATGGTGATGCTCGCTCCCTAATTCGTGAGGCCCTGGAAGCTGCAGCTGCCGACCCCACAGTAAACCTGTCAGATTTTGATATTGAAGACCGTTACGACTTGGATGGCGATGGCGATTTTTGGGAAGCAGATGGTTTGGTAGACCACATCATGATCTTCCACTCCTCGGTTGGTGAAGAAGCAGGTGGCGGGCAACTGGGTGAAGACGCTATTTGGTCTCACCGTTGGAACCTTGGCAGCGTCTATTCACTTGAAGGAACTACTGCGGAGGTAGATTACTGGGGCGGCACTATGGCTGCTTATGATTACACCATTCAGCCGGCGGACGCCGCTGCAGGGGTTGTCAGCCATGAATATGGCCATGATTTGGGCTTGCCCGATGAATACGATACCGATGGTAGCGGTCGCGGTGAACCCGTCTCCTCCTGGTCCATTATGTCCAGTGGTAGCTGGGCCGGTATTATTCCGGGTTCAGAGCCCACCGGCTTCTCTGCCTATGCCAAGGAATACCTGCAACACAACCATGGTGGTAACTGGCTTCATGGTGAAACTATTGCACTAGATGAAATTCCTCGCCGCGGTATCGAGTTGCTACTCGATGAAGCGGTTAATAAGGGGACCAATAACGATGCAGTACGAATTGACCTACCAGCAAAACAAGAAATAGTTACCGAACCCAGCAGTGGAGAATACGCCTACTTCAGCGGTAGCGGCAACAACCTGCAAAACTCTATGACAATATCTGTTGATCTGAGCAATGCAGAAACAGCAAGCCTCTCTTTCAAAGCTTGGTACGACATTGAGCTGGATTGGGATTACGCCGCGATCATGGTAGATTCCGGTGATGGCTTTGTCTCCATTCCTGGTTCAGTAACTACAGATACCAACCCCAACGGCACCAACCCAGGTAATGGTATTACTGGTAGCTCCGAGGGCTGGATTGACGTTACATTCGATCTAAGCGCTTACGCCGGGCAAGAAATTAGCCTTTCACTTGCCTATATTACTGATGGCGCCGTAGCGAATTCAGGTCTTTTTGCCGATGACATCAGCATCGAAATTGATGACACAACATTCCTTTTCGATGATGCTGAAACTGATGGCAACTTTAGCCTTGCAGGCTTTAGCCGAAACCCAGGCTATCTCGAGCACGATCACTACTACTTACTCGAATGGCGTACGCATCGCGGCGTTGATGCCGGATTGGCACATGTGAATGTAGCCGGCGAGATGCTCACTTTCACAGAAGGCCTCTTGGTTTGGTACGTAGATTCCAGCTACGATAATAACTGGGTTGGCGTACACCCAGGAAACGGCTTCCTCGGAGTTGTTGATGCCGACCAAAATGTATTGAGATGGAGTGATGATTCCGTTGCCAGTACCCGCTATCAGGTTCACGATGCCACATTTAACATCGAAAGAGCCGACGACATGGTTCTGGATTTACTCGAGGACTACGGCATACTCTTAAGTGACACTCACAACCGCCGCTACCCATTGTTTAATGACACCCGGAGCTATAGCAGCGAAGAAATACCAGATGCCGGCCGCGCTATCACACCTTACGGCTTAAAGGTTCGGGTCGTATCTCGCAGCGGAGATAAATCTGTAGCTAAAATACGCGTAACCAAGTAAAGAAGTAAAAACAGACGGCGCCTACATGGCGCCGTCTCCAATTTAACAAATAGAATAAGATTACCGCTTAAAACAAAGCCTTTAATTTGAGCAAAACTCCCTTCTCCAGCTAACCTGAATGCCAGAAACTTATTTTCATCATTCAGGCGTTCATTTATGGAAAAGCCTCTAGACAACTCCCGTCGCCACTTTCTTAAGCTTTCAGGGACATCGCTACTTTTAATTCCTGCCACATTTATTGCAACACCCTCAGCTCAGGCCCAAATCAAAGCGCAAAAAGACAAGGTAAATTACCAGGATACTCCCAAGGATGGGAAAAAGTGCGTGGACTGTCAGCTGTTTGAGCCCCCCAATGCCTGCCTGGTTGTGGAGGGCGATATCAGTCCCGAAGGGTGGTGTAGCTTATTTGTTCTGAAGCAGGGCAACCCAGTTTCAAATTAAGCTGGGACCCGTTGTTCACCGCGCAATTTAATCACGTCCGCGCGGGGCGGAAGACCAAACATGCGGCTGTATTCACGGCTGAAATGAGAGGGGCTCTCATAGCCAACCCGATAGCTGGCGGAAGCCGCTTCCAGCCCCTCGGTCAACATTAGGCGTCGCGCCTCATGTAAGCGCAGCTTTTTCTGGAATTGCAACGGGGACATGCGGGTGATCTGCTTAAAGCTGTGATATAGGGATGACTCACTCATATTGGCCTGGTCGGCCAAGTCACTGATACGCAGCGGTTCTGAGAAGCGGTCTTTCAGCACCTCAATCACGCGGGATACCCGGTTCGCCTGGCTATCTACCATGGCAAACTTGCGCATCCGCGCGCCAATCTCCCCCATCAGGGCGCGATAGATAATTTCACGCCGAGCTAATGGCGCCAGTATCGGGACATCTTTAGGGCTATCCAGCAAGGAGACCAGCCGGTTTAGCGCATCGAGCATACCGTAATCCATTTTGGTCAGGCACAGGCCGCAGCTGACTTCGGGACAGTCGTAGCCAGCCTCCACACCCGGCGCCTTATCACCCAGCTCCATAACCAGGTCTGCCACCTCTTGTGGATCGATCGTTATCTTTACGCCGAGAAACGGAGTATCCAGGGAAGCGTCTTCAACACGTCCCAGGATCGGTAAGTGCACTGAGGTTGCCACATAGCTCAGCGGCATATAGGAAATTTCCCGGTCTCCCAGCTCCAAGGTCTTGCGGCCTTGAATAATAAAATTCAGGGACGGTGTATACACCGATGCCGCACAGGCTCCCGGCTCGTTGCAGCGAATCAGGGAGAGACCACCCAGTACTGTTTCATTTAATCCCTGTTCCGGTGCCTGACGCATCAGGGAGGCAATCAGTTTCTGCCGTATCGACTCCATATCCATGGCGACAGAGTTGAATTCCGCTCTTTTTTCAATGCTCATATGCTCCCCTTGTGCCCGCTAACAATTCCAAGACTCAACACGAAGTGGCACAGAGTATACGGAGTTTTAGGCAATTTCCGTGTAGTTTTGCAGGATTGGGCAATTACTGTGCAGTAATAGGTAACCATAACCGATTAATAGCCTTACAGTCGCTGTAATATCTTAATCACTTTTTGCGATAACTAGTTATATATCCAGTTCTTTACACGTCCTCCAGAATGTGATCCTTCCAACCCAAAAGCACGCCTTAAGTAGAAATAGGCAATCAATTAACAGTTCCCGGATACCGCAACCAACTTGGCCACCGCTAGAGTTGCGCCCTTACTGGGAGAAGCACCCAATAGCCCTTCCCCCTCCGTAGCAAAGGGAGTACACGCGTAATGGTAAGAAAATTAACGACGGTTTTATTCGGCGTATCTGCACTGGTACTCGCTGGCTGCAACAGTGACGCACCCAGCGGCCAACAGCCGCCTCCCCCAGCCGTGGAGGTCGCCCAGGTATCTGCAGGAAATACGACCTTGTGGCGCAGCTTTACCGGCCGTGTGGCAGCCCCAGAAACCGTTGAACTGCGCCCACGGGTTAGCGGTTATATCGACAAGGTTTCATTTGCCGAGGGAACTCTGGTCAAACAGGGCGATGTCCTGTTCACCATTGACCCCCGCCCTTACCAGGCCCGCGAACGCGCCGCCCGCGCAGACCTGGCTCGGGTTCGCAGCGACCTCTCCTATAGCGAGAAGCAAGCCGGCCGGGCAAAACAGCTACTTAACAGCAAAGCCATCTCCCGCGAAGAATACGATCGGCGTATCGCTTCGCGAGATTCGGCCCGAGCGGCCCTCAGCGCCGCCGAGGCAGCGCTGGAAAATGCCCAGTTGGACCTTCAATACACTGAAGTTAAAGCACCAATAAGTGGCCGAGTAAGCCGCGCCCTGGTTACTCAAGGCAATCTCGCCAATGCCGACAGCACCCTGCTGACAACGCTGGTCTCTGTCGACCCAATGTACGTGTATTTCGAAAGTGACGAACAGACTTTCGCTAAGGGCCGCGACTTGCTTAATAGCGGGCAAAAACCTGCTGTGCGCGTAGGTCTCGCCGGTGAGCAAGGCTATCCACACAGTGGAGAGTTGGACTTTATTGATAACCGCTTGAACAGCCATACCGGCACTATTCAGTTCCGCGCTGTGGTTAACAACAGGGACGGCTTTTTCAGACCGGGGCAATTTGCCCGGGTGGAAATGCCAATTGAAGAGGTTTCACAGGCAGTTTTAATCAATAGCAAAGCGGTTCTTACCGATCAGGACCGCCGGTATGTTTACATCGTCAACGACAGTAATGTCACCGAAAAGCGCCCCGTGGTCGCTGGCCAACGCCAAGGTGACCTCGTTGTTATCCGCAGCGGCCTGGAGCCCGGCGAGAAAATTGTGGTGAATGGCCTGCAAAAGATTTTCTTCCCGGGCATGCCCGTCGCACCGGAAATGGTGGCCATGCAGGAGCAGGTAAAGGCGACCCAAGTCGCCGGCCACTAAACAAAGAGCAAGGGGCTTGCCGAAGTGAGCCCATACATTCAGCTAATCCTATCAATGGAATCCGAGCGGCTGACTAAGTCGCTCTCGGAGTAGCAGTATATGAATTTTTCCCGTTTCTTTGTCGACAGACCGATATTTGCATCCGTGTTGTCGATCATTATTTTCGTCGTCGGCCTGATCAGTATTCCCTCACTGCCGGTCAGCGAATATCCCGAAGTTGTCCCCCCCAGCGTGCAAGTGAGTGCTCGCTATCCTGGCGCTAACCCTAAGACGATCTCAGAAACTGTAGCCACGCCGCTGGAAGAAGCGATTAACGGCGTGGAAAATATGATCTACATGAAGTCAGTGGCTGGTAGTGACGGCACCCTGACTTTGAACGTGACCTTTGAGTTGGGCACAGACCCGGATCAAGCCCAGGTACAGGTGCAAAACCGGGTGTCCCAGGCCTTGCCGCGCCTGCCCGAAGATGTCCGCCTGCAAGGTGTTACTACCCAGAAGCAGTCGCCAAACCTGATGATGGCGGTGCACCTGATTTCACCGGACGACAGCCTCGACGCTACCTATATTCGCAACTACGCCGTACTGCATATTCGCGATGAGCTATCGCGCATTCCCGGCGTAGGCCTCGCCGCCGTATTCGGTTCCGGTGACTACGCCATGCGCTTGTGGGTGGACCCGCAGAAAGCCGCCGCCGTAGGCATTACTGCTGCCGATATTGTCAGTGCCGTGCGTGAGCAGAACGTACAGGTTTCCGCCGGCCAGATCGGTGCCTCCCCCATGCCGAACGGCTCCGACTTCCTGATTTCCATTAACGCCAAAGGCCGCCTGGAAAGTGAAGAGGAGTTTGGCGATGTTGTACTCAAGACCGGCAATAATGGTGAGATCACCCGCCTGAGAGATGTGGCTCGTGTAGAGCTGGCCTCTTCCCAGGACTCCCTGCGCGCCCTGCTCAACGGCCGCCAGGCTGTCGCCATCCCTATTTTCCAATCCCCCGGCTCCAATTCATTGGAAGTTTCTGCGGCGGTACGGGAGAAAATGGCTGAACTGGATGACCAGTTCCCGGAAGGCCTCAAGTGGGAAGTCGCTTACGACCCCACGGTTTTTGTTAGCACCTCCATCAGCTCAGTGATCAAGACCCTACTGGAAGCTGTACTACTCGTGGTTCTGGTAGTTATCCTGTTCCTGCAAACCTGGCGCGCCTCACTGATCCCGCTGTTGGCCGTGCCGGTATCTATTGTCGGCACCTTTGCGGTGCTGTTAATGCTGGGCTTCTCAATCAACACCCTAACCCTGTTCGCCATGGTGCTGGCCATCGGTATTGTGGTGGATGACGCCATTGTGGTGGTGGAAAACGTCGAGCGGAATATCGAGGAGGGACTGACGCCTTTAGCCGCTGCCCACCAGGCCATGCGCGAGGTGAGCGGTCCGATTGTCGCGATCAGCCTGGTACTCTGCGCGGTGTTTGTGCCCATGGCATTCCTGGACGGCATCACCGGCCAGTTCTACCGCCAGTTTGCCACCACTATTGCCATCGCCACCATTATCTCCGCGATCAACTCTCTGACTCTATCTCCGGCTCTGGCGGCAACTCTGTTGAAGCCTCACGGCGCCAAACCGGATATGCCCGCGCGCATTATTGAGCGTTTGTTCGGCTGGATATTCCGCCCGTTCAACCGCTTCTTCCAGCGCAATTCCGAGCGCTACCAGCGAATCGTGGGTGGCAGCCTCAAGCGTCGCGGTATCGTATTTGGTGTTTACCTGATATTGCTTGGCGGTACTTTCGCCCTGTTCCAACAGGTGCCCGGCGGCTTTATTCCAGTTCAGGATAAGACTTACCTGGTGGGCAGTATCCGCCTGCCGGAAGGTGCTTCTCTGGACCGCACCGAGGAAGTTGCTCGCAGCGTGAGTGAATTGGCCCTGGAAACCGAAGGTGTTGCCAACGCCGCGGCCTTTGTCGGCTTCAATGCCCTGCAAGGTACCAACACCCCCAACGTGGGCACGGTATTTATCCTGTTCGACGATTTCGATGAACGTGAGCGCAGTGCCCAGGAAATCGCTGCGGAGCTAAATGGCAAGATCTCACAGATCAAGGAAGGCTTTGCCATGACCTTTATGCCGCCGCCCATCTTCGGTCTGGGTGCCGGCTCCGGCTACTCGCTCTATGTTCAGGACCGTCGCGGTGCCGGCTACGGTGAGCTGCAAAACGCCACCAATATGTTGGCGGGCGCCCTGAGCCAAGCCAGTGGCCTCAGCTACCCCTTCAGCTCCTACCAGGCCAATGTGCCGCAGATGGACGCGGAAGTGGATCGACTACAGGCCAAGGCTCAAGGTGTGCGCATGGACGACTTGTTCGGCACCCTGCAGCTCTACTTCGGCTCTATGTATATCAACGACTTCAACCTTTTCGGTCGCACCTACCAGGTCGTTGCCCAGGCTGATGCACCCTTCCGCGATGAAGTGCAGGATCTCGATAATCTCTACACTCGCAATATGAATGGGGAGATGGTGCCCATCAGCACCATGGTGACCCTGCGCCAGAGTTACGGACCCGATCCGGTGATCCGCTACAACGGCTATCCCGCAGCCGACCTGATGGGGCAGTCCGATCCCAGCATGCTGTCCTCTTCCGAGGCACTGGCAGCGGTTGAGCAGGTTGCCAGCCAAGCCCTGCCACCGGGCATGCAAATCCAATGGACCGACCTCAGCTTCCAGCAGGTCAACCAGGGCAATGCCGCCATGGTGGTTTTCCCTCTCGCAGTATTACTGGTATTCCTGGTGCTGGCCGCCCTCTATGAAAGCTGGGTAATGCCACTGGCGGTGATCCTGATCGTGCCCATGTGTCTGCTGGCTGCACTATTCGGTGTCTGGGCTACTGGCGGCGACAACAATGTATTTGTTCAAGTCGGGCTGGTTGTACTGATGGGGCTCGCTTGTAAGAACGCTATTTTAATCGTGGAATTTGCTCGCGAACTGGAAATGGAAGGCAAAGGCACTGTCGAGGCTGCACTGGAAGCCTGCCGCCTGCGTCTGCGCCCGATCATTATGACCTCAGTCGCCTTTATTGCCGGTGTTGTACCACTGGTATTGGCCGGCGGCGCTGGCGCTGAGGTCCGCAATGCCATGGGCATTACCGTATTTACCGGCATGATCGGTGTAACCCTGTTTGGCCTGTTCCTCACTCCGGTATTTTATGTTGCCCTGCGCAAGATTGCCGGCGGCAAACTATCAGCTGCCCGCACTACAGATAGCCAGAAGAGTAACTTACCTCTGGAGCAAGTAGCTAACACTTAACCCCGCTTAGCCCGGGCGCATAAATGCTGTGCGTCCGGGCTTTTTTCTATTTGCGCGTTTCCTTTTTCCAGCGGGCTCTCGGAAATAAAATTACATAAACCCGAATCAATAACCCCATGGGTACACAAAAAATAATAACGATCACCCCCAGAATGGCTCGCATATAGTCACTGCCCTCTTCGTGTTTCTCAGCGCGATCCCACAGATAAGACTGGTAACAGTGATCCGGCCCATCTATTGGCATCAAGGTGTAATTAATCACCCGCTCCAAAAATCTCCAATAGTGGCGAAAACGGGTTTCCGTCACTCTGGAAAAATACCCACAGCGTGCCGATATTGTTGCATCGGGATTACCACCGGCAATAGCATTTCCCAGCTGATCCACTGCGACAATTACATTTCGCATCCAGCTTCTATTGGCACCCCTCATTATTAAACCTGTTTAAATCGGCATCCCAAAATAAAACGATCCAGTCTTAATTTTTACTCCACTCAGGAAAAAACAATGGAGTCAAAATAAACTGCGTGCCCCCATACCACCATTTCGCACCGGCTCAAAAAGCGGCACTAGCGGAAAATTACTTGGTCAGTAGAAACTGTAACTCAACTCAAATGGTGAATAAGGTCCTTCACACCAATCACCGGTGTCCAGTTGATAGCAGTGCACACCCTCGGCAATACAGTTGTCGAGACTTCCCATATAGGGATCACCGGCCAGACAAAAACGCGGGAATGCTGTAAGTTCATCCGGTGGCACCGGAGTAGTTTTGTAGGTGTAGTAAGTTGCCGTGCCGGTTAAGTCATAACCGAAACCGTCAGCCACGCAGCCCGCCAGGGACTGCGCTACAAGAATAAGAAAAAAAACAACGCTAATTTTCATAGGAAATACAACGCCTTCCACCGGAAATATCAAAACAACGGGCACTGGGTGGACAAATAGAACCCGGCGCCAGCTCCTCAGAATCTCCCGGGCAGCTTGTTGGAGACGCAGGCGCATCTGGCACATGGGAGGAATGAGAGGAGTGAGAAGAGGGGTAACCCCGGTATTCCGCATGGCGGGGAATTGGCGGGCTTACGGGATAAACCACTTGATTGCGCGTATCGGGGGTTCCACAACCCTCAAGGAATACACCCATCGACAAGGCAGAAATAAATATCGCAAACTTTTGCATGGTAGCGCTCCGTATCAGCACCGCGCGGACAGAATCCACGCACTTTTAGATCCGGCTATTTCGCAACAGCTCCACACTGGGCTCGGCTACTGTCGTTAGTAAACCCGCAATATAGGGAAAAACCAGGCCATGGAGTCCTGCAAGCTATCTACGCAATCCGCCGCCTCGCATTCGCTTTTGGCGGTAAGGGGTTGTGGGTATTTTGTGTGGTTACTGCCGACTTCCACAAAGCTGGCGCTTTGTCCGGCAGCCTCTGCCTCATAAAAGAAAGGGTCTTCACCCTCCACTTCTTCCGCAGGCAAAAACAAGCAGCCCTGCATCGCAAATACCGCCACAAGCGGCAACGCGAATTTCCTTGTAGGTCCCATAATCCGACACCTCACATTTTCAGTGCTGCGATGATAGTAGCCTCTCTGTGAGTCTAGCTGCCGAGGCATTAGCAGCCAGCAACCCAGAATCGATTTGCGCGTAAATCATCTTGTTGATGTTTTTCGCGGCGAATATTTCATTTCCACTTAAAGGCTAACTTACTTATATGGAATGTACGGAGTTATTCAGAGGCTCCTTAGTCCTGACTATAAAAAAAGCGGCCGATTGGCCGCTTTTTTTACTGACTTTAACTCGCTGACAATTACAGCAACAGTCTGCGCACATCTGCCAGCACGCTGACCAAGTAAGTCATAAAGCGTCCGGCATCTCCGCCATTTACCGCGCGGTGATCGTAGGAGAGCGCCAAGGGCAACATCTGCCGAGGCTCAAAGTCCTTACCGTTCCACACCGGCTTCATCGCCAGCTTGGAAACACCGAGGATACCAACTTCCGGAGAATTGACGATCGGGGTAAATCCGGTGCCGCCGATAGCCCCCAAACTGGAAATGGTAAAGCAGGCGCCCTGCATCTCGTTGGGCTTCAGCTTGCCATCGCGGGCCTTCAGGGCCATTTCAGTGGCCTCGGCCGCCAGCTCGTACAAGCCTTTCTTATCCACATCGCGGATAACCGGCACCATTAAGCCTTTGGGTGTATCTACTGCCATACCCACATGCACATAGTCCTTGCGCACAATGTGCTCGCCATCGTTGTGCAGGGACACATTAAAGCTCGGCTCTGCACGCAGGGCCGCAGCTACCGCTTTCAGCAGGAAAGGCACTGGAGTGAGCTTCACTCCGCGCTTCTCCGCCTCGGCCTTCATGGACTTGCGGAAGGTTTCCAGCTCTGTGATATCCGCATCATCAAACTGGGTGACGTGAGGCACATTGAGCCAGTTGCGCGACATGTTGGCTGCGGTAATCTTGTGGATCTTGCTCATCGGCTCCACATTCACCGGGCCAAACTGGCTGAAGTCGATATCCGGCATCTTGGCGATACCGATTCCACCGCCGACACCAACCGCGCCGCTTTCAGCTTTCTTCACCTGCTCACGGATGTAATTATGCAGATCGTCCTTGGAGACCCGGTTGCGCGGGCCGGTAGGCTTCACCTTATTCAAGGTAACACCCAACTCGCGGGCCAGTTTGCGCACGGCCGGGCCAGCGTAAACCTGGGCTGCTGCGGTGAGGTTGCGCTCCAGCTGATAGTCTTTCTGCGGCACTGCCGGGGGCTCAACAGACGCAGATACCTGCTGTGGCGCGCTCTCGGCAGGCGCTGTCGCTGCAGGGGCTGCAGCTGTAGCCGCAGGCTCGGCGGCGCCTGCAGCAACGACTTTCAATATGCCCAGGGTGTCACCCGTGGAAACCTTATCGCCTTCTTTTACTGCGATAGAAACCACGGTACCGGCGCTGGGGGAAGGCACATCCATAGAGGCTTTATCGCCTTCCACCACAATCAGGGAGTCGCCCTCTTCGACTGCATCACCGGGCTGCACACTGATCTCGATCACATCAACCGCATCAGCGCCGCCCAGATCCGGGATCTGGATCGTTTCCTCTTTCGGCTCGCCGCTCGGCGTCGCCACAGGGGCTTCAGCCACAGGCTCTGCAACAGGTGCAGTTTCTTGCTTGGCGGGGGCCGCAGCCGGCTCCTCTGTCGGCGCTTCCGCCACATCGGTTTCGATTTCCCCAATCACGTCGCCTTCAGAGACCTTATCGCCCTCTTTCACGCTGATGCTGAGGATTTTGCCAGCCACTGGGGCTGGCACATCCATGGAGGCTTTATCGCCCTCCACCACAATCAGTGAATCCTCTTGCGCGACGGTATCGCCGACAGCAACAGAAATTTCAATCACATCCACCTGATCGGCACCACCGAGATCAGGCACTTTAATGACTTGTTTTGCCATAGGAGTTCTGCCTTCTCTTAGCTGATGCGCGGGTTAACTTTTTCGGCGTCGATATTGAGCTTCACGATTGCTTCCGCAACCTCTTTCGCATCAATAACGCCCTGCTTGGCCAAGCCGTTCAGTGCGGCAATTACCACGTAGTTGCGATCCACTTCGAAGAAGCGACGCAGCTGCTCGCGGCTGTCACTGCGGCCGAAACCATCGGTACCCAGGGTGGTCAGTTCACCGTCGATAAATTCGCGCAGTGGCTCCACATAGGAACGGATGTAGTCGGTAGAGGCGATAACCGGGGAGGTATTGCCTTCGAACTGCTCAGTGATCCAGGCTTTGCGCGGCTCGGCTTCCGGGTGCAGCATATTCCAGCGCGCCACATCCTGGCCTTCACGGGCCGATTCCACAGCGGAGGTGAGGCTCCAGACATCGGAGGTCACACCGAACTGGTCGGCGAGGATATCCGCCGCTGCCAGTACTTCGCGCAAAATAGTACCGCCACCAATCAGCTGTACATGTTTCTTCGCCGCTTTGCCCTTGGCGCCTTTCTTGACGTTGGACTGCAGCTTGTAAATACCGCGAATAATGCCCTCTTCCACGCCCTGAGGCATTTCCGGCTGCAGGTAGTTTTCGTTCTCGATAGTGATGTAGTAGAAGAGGTTCTTCTGCTCTTCGTACATCTCTTTCAAGCCGCGCTGCATAACTACAGCCAGCTCATAACCGTAAGCCGGGTCGTAGCTGCGGCAGTTGGGGATAGTGGAGGACAGTACGTGGCTGTGGCCATCCTGGTGCTGCAGACCCTCACCGTTCAAGGTGGTACGGCCAGCAGTGGCACCGATCAGGAAGCCGCGCGCCTGCATATCGCCAGCGGCCCAGGCCAGGTCGCCGATACGCTGGAAACCGAACATGGAGTAGTAGATATAGAAAGGCACCATCGGCACGCCGTGGTTGCTGTAAGCCGTGGCCAATGCCATCCAGGTGGACATAGCACCGGCTTCGTTGATGCCCTCTTCCAGCACCTGGCCTTTCTTATCTTCCTTGTAATACATGATCTGGCCGTGATCCACCGGGGTGTAGCGCTGCCCCTGGGAGGAATAAATTCCCAGCTGGCGGAACAGGCCTTCCATACCAAAGGTACGGGCTTCATCGGGAACGATCGGCGCGATGTTCTTGCCGATATTCTTGTCTTTCACCAAGGCCGCGATAGCGCGGACAAATGCCATGGTGGTGGAGATTTCGCGCTCACCGGAGCCTTTGGTCAGTGCGCTGAAGGCATCGAGACCGGGGACTTCCAGTTTCGGGCACTCAACCGGGCGACGGGGAACCGGGCCGCCCAGGGCCTTGCGGCGCTCCGCCATATATTTCATTTCCGGGCTGTCCGGAGATGGGCGGTAGTAAGGAACTTCTTCCAGCTCTTTATCGGTGAGCGGAATGGCAAAGCGATCGCGGAAACGCTTGAGGGAATCCAGATCCAGCTTCTTCACAGAGTGGGTATCCATCGCCGCTTCGCCGGCGGAGCCCAGGCCGTAACCTTTAACGGTCTGGGCCAGGATCACGGTGGGCTGGCCTTTGTGGGCCATCGCCGACGCGTAAGCTGCGTAGACTTTATAGGGATCGTGGCCACCGCGATTGAGCTTCATAATCTCATCGTCGGACATATCCTTAACCAGCTCCAGCAACTCCGGGTATTTGCCGAAGAAGTGCTCGCGGGTATAGGCGCCGCCGTTGGCCTTGAAGTTCTGCATCTCGCCATCGACCACTTCGTCCATGACTTTCTGCAGCAGGCCTTTGTCATCTTTCTCCAGCAGCGGATCCCATAGGCGGCCCCAGAGTACTTTGACAACATTCCAACCGGCACCTCGGAATACGCCTTCCAGCTCCTGCACGATCTTGCCGTTGCCGCGTACCGGGCCGTCCAGACGCTGCAGGTTACAGTTAACCACGAACACCAGATTTTCCAGTTGCTCGCGGCCGGCCAGGGAGATTGCGCCCAGGGTTTCCGGCTCGTCACACTCACCGTCACCGAGGAAGGCCCACACTTTGCGATCGCCGCGCGGGGACAGGCCGCGGGCAGACAGGTAGCGCATAATGTGCGCCTGGTAAATCGCCTGGATCGGCCCCAATCCCATGGAAACCGTGGGGAACTGCCAGTACTCTGGCATCAGCCAGGGGTGCGGGTAAGAGGAAAGGCCATTGCCGTTCACTTCGCGGCGGAAGTTGTCCAGCTGCTCTTCATCAAAACGCCCTTCCAAGTAGGAGCGAGCATAAATACCCGGTGCGCTGTGGCCCTGGAAGAAAATCAGGTCGCCGCGCTCTTCACCTTCATTGCCACGGAAGAAGTAGTTAAAGCCCACATCGTAGAGTGTGGCCGCAGAGGAGAAACTGGAGATATGGCCACCGAGGCCATCGTCATTCTGGTTGGCACGTACCACCATCGCCAGGGCATTCCAGCGAATCAGGGAGCGAATGCGGCGCTCCATAAATAAGTCGCCAGGCATACGCTTTTCCGCATTGGGCGGAATGGAATTGCGATAGGGAGTGGTGATTGCCGCAGGCAATTGTACGCCTACATCGGTAGCGCGGTCAGACAGCTGCTTCAGGAGGAAGGCTGCGCGTTCTTTGCCGCTATAGCGGATAACCGCTTGCAGCGCGTCCAGCCACTCCTGCGTTTCGAGGTTATCGGTATCTTCGTGCATCAAGTGCTCCTCGGCGAATTAGGCGACGTCGAGTCGGTCTATTTCTCAAAAATCGGTACGCGGGCAAACTACAGCGCGAGCAAAAAAAAGCTTCCTTTTTTTCTTGGTTCCGCCAATTCACCAACTTTGTTGGCGTAAATGCAAAGTTTGTGAATCTTTACTCGAATATGACGGTGAGGAAAGCGGCGCAATTGATTGCCGCAAGTGCCTAGTTTGACTGTGATTATTTGTTCCGGGGCCCGCGCAGACTGGCGGACAAAACCCCATCCCCGGTTGTTAGCGGAGGGAATTGTAGTATTACTACAAAAAATTTTCCAGATAGGACGGTTAGTAACAAATAAAACAAAAGAGCAAAACAATTATTTGCCGTTTGGCCGTTTCACCGGAACATTTAGTGGAATTTTTGAGAAAATGAACTACAAAATCGAGTCTCAAACAAAGACATCAGTCACAGCTGAACCAGCTCCCCACCGGGTTGATATTCAGCGTAGACCAAGTAACGCAGCGGGCCACCAGCCGCCAGGGCATTAAAGGGGTAACAAGTCACCAGCAATAAACCCCGCTCGGCAAAGATCGGCAAACGCTCTCTCTCACTGTCCACAATTCGCATTTCCGCAACCCGATAAGTATGCCAGCGTCCGCGTTTATCCTGCAGGTAAATGGAGGTACCCCGCCTGACACGCTCTAATCCCGCAAAGTGAGTATCCCGGTGTGCGGCAATAACCGTGGTGCGAGGCTCGCCAGGATTGCCGGACCCAGCTAAGAGACCAGGGCCGAAAGCCAACGCCTGGCCACTACCGCCGCTGAGAACAATTAATGGCGATTGCCCTTCCAACTTTAACTTGGCCACAGGCCAGGTGTCCGCCCAGGGCCAGGGCTTTTGCAGAGCCCCGCCCTGTAGCTGTTCTTCCCAAGCAATATTGATCAACACTTGGGCCAATTCTGCCTTGGCCAGGAGCCAGCTGGCTGAACCCAACTGCCACAAGCCCGTTCCCAAGCAAAGCATAAAGAGCAGTGAGCGAGCCACGCTTACACACCTCCCCGTTGCAGAGGATTAGCGCCGCTGGGTTGACGGGGGTCCGGTAAAACCCTGCGCAGGAAGGAACGCAGGGCTCGGGTCAAGTTGCTGCGCAAGGCCCGACCGCGCTGGAAGATCGCCGCAAACATCAACAATACCGCCGCTGCCAATAACTGCCCGTAGAGACCTGTAGCAGTTTGCGGATAGGCCTGGCGCTGTAGCACTTGCCCTTTAGCCACCATATTGGTGACCGAGCTGCGAGATAACTTCTCTTCAGCACTGCGTACAACTTCCTCTTCGACTGCAACAAAACTGGTGTAGGGGCTGGCAAGTTGATGCCTCAGGGCAATCTGCAAAATCTGTTCGCGCAGAGCCAGGCCCGCATCCGACTGTTCTCCAGACTGAAGCTGCCGGTCCCGCAGAGAATCTATCTTGCTGCGCGCCCAGACACTGCCGATGCCTGAAGTATCGCTACCACTCTCTACTTTCAGAGCGAGTTTGCGCACAAACTGTTTACCTGCCATTCGGCCCCGCAGCTGGATATCTCCCTGCAAGAGATCACCCTGCACCTTGGCCACCAACTGCATAGGCTCACCGTTATAGAGATCCGGGATGCGCTTGGGGTAGGCATCCGCGACGACTCCCTGGGGCCAACTGAGTTGCAGGTCTGTAGCCATAGGATTTTCCAACTTGGCGAACAGAGCCTGCATACGCTCACGAACTTCGGAAATATCACCGATGGTGACGAAAGTACCGCGTCCAAACTGAGCAGCTTTGCGCATAAAGTGGCTATTGGGAGCCGAACCAATACCCACAGTAAACAACCGGGCATTATGCAGGGACTGGCTAATTAACTCGAACAGGGCCCGCTCATTGCCTACCGCACCATCTGTAATAAATACGACTTGCTGAACGGTACTGGTGTCGTCCTGCATTTGCTGACCGAATGCCATTCGCAAGGCCGGCGCCATTTCTGTACCCCCCTCCGCATTCAGGTTTTCGATTTCCTGACGCGCACGGCGGATATTCTCCGCGCTCGCCGCTATCGGGCGCGGGAAAAATGCGCGGGTTGTACTGTTAAATTCAATAACGTTAAAGCGATCATTGTTGTGCAGGCGAGACAGTGCCAGGGTAAGGCTCTCCTTCGCCTGGCGAATAGAATTGCCAGACATGGAGCCGGAAGTATCGATCACATAAATCACTTCCCTTGGTAAACGCTGCGCGGCAGTACCGTCGCTGGGGGGCAGCAGCATGACCTGTAGATAAGCACCAGCCTGCTCTTCTGTTCCCTCTTGCGCTGTGATTTTCTCGCTAAACAATGCCGCCCGCGGCATAGCAGAAGCGCGCGGTTGCCAATTCAATAAGAAATCCCGATCCATAGCAGCTGTTTCATCTCGCAACTGAATCCGATAGCGACCGTCACCTCGGTTATCAATATCAACCTGGTGATAGGGGCTATCGATTTTTGCTAGTGGCAGTCCGCCATGTAGATCCACCTCGATAGAAATATTATGACTACCCAGTGCCTCTAGCTCCTGCGCTGGCTGCATAAACGGAGTTATCGACGCAGCATCCGGCACTTGATTAGTGGGCAGTGCCCAGCCACTACTCTCTGCCACCAACTCCTGCTCATCGCCGTTCAATGCCTGGGAAGATATTGGCTTGCCAGGGATATAGCGCGGGGTCAATGTCGTGGGCATACGCAGTGAAAAAACGCCGCTGTCATAATTAACCGGCTGCAAGAAGCGGATATTAATTTGCACCATCTCATCGGGAGCAATATTGGCCACTTTATTAGTGAACAGATTTGGGCGCTGCTGCTCTAGAAGAGCTGCACGCTTACCCGCCGCACGAGCAGCCTTATAAATCTTGGAGGCCTCTTTTCGCTCGCGTACCTTACCGACAATGCGGCGCTCGCCCACCTGAATTTCAAGCCCCGCTACCGCAGCTTGCTCAGGCAGTGGTAATGCATAAACCGCTTCCTGCCAGTCGTCAGTGGTATTCTTGAACTGCTGCTGAAGCTCTACTTCCGCTACCAGACCCCGCACGGAAATACTGACCCGACTGTTCAGGTGCACCGCTGGAATATACTTTCCGGACTCATTGCCAGTAAAAAGTAAGTCCCCCCCCTTTACATCGTCCAGGGTAACTGTCTCGGTGAACTCCTGCTGGATCACATCACTCACAGCGGGAAGTTCCTGGGCATTGACCTCTGCCCCGATTGCCGCAATCACAACCGCCAATACCACCACAACAAATAACAACCAGCGCCCTATACCACCAGTTTTCTGGCGGCGACGATAGTATTCCTCTGTCGGCAACATCAGATCGTCTTTATGGAACCGCTGCCCGAATAACATCACCCTGTTCACTCACTTCCCTCCACTTTTAAATTGGATGTTGAAGTCATTAAATAGGGGGAAATGGGCGAAAGGTGGCAGGGAAATGGGCGGGAAATGGGAGGAATTATGGCGAATTGTGGCATAAGAGGCATTTTTTACACTCTTATCACAACCCCACGATTGACCTTAAAAACATGTAAAAACCTCTACAAATCATAAAATTAAACACACCCAAGCGAATCTAATCCGGTTACCAATAATCGCTTAACAGCAGAGCCTTCAAACTCTGCACAAATCTTACTGCACGCATCACCAATGAGTGAATTACTTAAAACACCAACCGCAAGTAAGCAATCTAAACCTAAACACATACTACAAATTTTAGAAATACTCTTTTAAATAAATATCCGATACCACAAGAGCTACTTTCTTGAAATAGAAAAAAGGATAAAAGCAGCAACTTTTCAGACAAAATCACTTACCTCCACACACGCTACTCTACGAAAGTTAACTCTCCCCATTCTTCCTTAAAAAAGTCTTCCATCATCGTCAGATCATCAGACTTGAGCCCCTCCTTTGCATTCACCAGGGCATTCTCGCGCCGTTCCTCCTCCTTTTTCATTAGTTCAGCCACGTATTCATAATAATTACACCGAAGCCTCACAACCTCATCAGTCAAAATCAAAGGAACGCGAACATCGATATCATTATTTTTAGTACCAACTTCCCAATTTTGAACGACATCCAAAATCCATTTAATATCCCTAACAGTAAAAGCTTCCCCTTTTAACAGATCATTAAAATACTTCGAAATAGAAACAAATCTAATACTCTCACTGATAACCATGGCCATAGTACCTAAAGCACGATAGAAACTATCCTCAGGCTTACCACCAAAGCCATTAACCGCCATTTTTAATAGATCAAAATCCGCATCAAGCTTACCAAAATTCATTTCATTTTCTGCATATGCCCCATGATAGCCTAATGCATTGTAAGACTCACCTCTACTCAAAACAAAATCAAAAATCTCTGTCTTTGACCTCAACTCCTGCTGCTCTGGACGCAAATCCAATATCTCTGTACTTTTCCCAAGAGGAACGCTTGACCCTTGCTTGATAGCAGGACGCATAATCGATAAATGATATCTGGTTCCCGCAAAAGGAGTTTCTGGATTTGGATCAAAGCCGACCACATACAAGTCACACAAAGAAAGATAAAAATCTATCCGCTTCCTACGATATTCAAGTTGAACCGCCATGAAACCCAGCTTATCTTTCTCCTTATCAGGATTTTTCTCCACATCAAAACATGACCGTCTTGCACCATTTACAAAATGGGCAATATTTTCAATATCCCTCAAGAAATAATCTTTTTCGAGGCGCAGCCTTTTATGCTCCATCACAACAACTAAAATCCCAGTAAATTAACAATACGGCATAATAAAACCACTTAAGGAAAGATCAATCACAACTCATTACAAGAAAACAAAAACAAAACCTAGAAATTAAAAACAAGATAAAAATAAATCAAAAAAATGCACCTATGAAATTTAGAATGCCAATAACAAAACCACACATATGGAGAAGCAATACTGCGACAGAAAATGAAACACACGCGAAAGGCATCAACTCCACAACGCAACAACCACTGAAGACTCCAAAAGCAATATTTATGAAGACAATTGACCTTCGGAAAAATAAATAGCAGACATAAAAAAACCGGCGAAAACGCCGGTTTTTTTTCAGTTCGATCCAGATTAGTCGACCAGACCGTAATCCTTGCGGAGAACTTCGAGCAATTCCTCTTTGGGATTATCAGATATCTCAAGTTTCGTACCAATAATCTTCTCCGCAATACCAATATAAGTATTAGAGAGATCCATCAGCATAGATTCTGGCAGCTCGTTATCACGAGCTAAAGCCGAGCGCTCATCCATGCGATCTTTGTTCAACAGGATATCGGCATCGGGGAAGTAGTTGAGCAGGGCCTGGCGAAAACCCTCTTTGGATTTCTCCACAACCTTACCTGCGCGATACTGTTCGCCGTCCCAGATACGGGAGGAGTCCGGGGTTCCCACCTCATCCATATAGATCAGCTTTTCTTCACCATTGGCATCGGTGACATAGCCGAATTCAAACTTGGTATCGACAAAGACCTGATCGAGCTTTTCCAGCTCTGCGGAAATCAAATCGAAACCTTCTTTTAACAACTTCTCGTACAGATCGATATCGCACGCATTGCGGAAGCCAAAGGCCTCGAAATTGTCTTCGATATTCTTGCGAGTGACATTCACATCGTCTGCTTCCGGCACGCCGGGGATACCCTTGAGAATACCTTTGCTGGAGGGAGTAATGAGCAATTCAGGCAGCTTCTGGTCTTTCTGCAAGCCATCGGCAATCTCGATACCGCAGAACTCCCGCTCACCCTTTTCATAGGAGCGCCACATTGAGCCGGTGATGTACTGACGGGCGATCGCTTCGATCATAACCGGGCGCGCCTTCTGTACGATCCACACCAGCGGGTGCGGGATATCCAGAATGTGGCTATCGGCGAGGCCCTGCTCTTTAAACAGTTTGAACCAGTGATTGGAAATAGCATTTAGTGCTGCGCCCTTGCCTGGTACGCCACGCATACCGCCTTCGCCAGTCCAGATACAGTCGAACGCGGAGATGCGATCGGAAATCACCATTACCGCAAGTGGGGTGTCAGGAGAAACGGGGTAGCCCTTCTCCTCAATCAGGCGGCGGCTGTCTTCTTCGCTCAGCCAGTATACGGAGCGGACCTTGCCACTGTGGATAGGCTTGTCGGTGCGGATCGGCAGGTCATTATTGACCGCTAGAACTTTGTCAGCCAGGCTCATGGGCTCTCACCTATTTGAAGGGACCAAATAAAAGAAAGCGCGGCATTCTAGCAAATGCCGCGGCCTACAGACAAAGAAAGATATCGGGCAATTACTCCGAGCTTCGCCGGGCCTCCCATTCCACCTGGTGCTCATGGGTGGGCCAGGCACTCATAATGGCCTTGAGTAAGGTCGCCAGGGGAATTGCAAAGAAGACTCCCCAGAAGCCCCAGATGCCGCCAAAGAACAGCACCGCGAGGATAATGGCAACCGGGTGCAGGTTAACTGCCTCAGAAAACAGCAGTGGTACCAGTACGTTGCCATCGAGCAGTTGGATAATGCCGTAAGTCATCATCAGGTATAGAAACTCATTACTCCACCCCCACTGGAAAAGCCCAATAGCCGCAACGGGGATAGTGACAACCGCTGCACCGATATAAGGAATCAACACACTGAAACCCACGGCTACCGCCAGCAACAGGGCGTAGTTCACCCCCAGTAGCAGGAAGGCGGCATAACTGACAGCAGCCACAATGCCAATTTCTATTACCTTACCGCGTACATAATTGGCCACCTGATCATTCATCTCATGCCAAATCTGGTGGAGCATGGGCCGTTCTTTCGGCAGGAAAGAGGTGCACCAGCGAATCAGCTGCTCTGCGTCCTTCAGGAAGAAAAATACCAGGATCGGCACCACTACAACGTAAATCAGCAACCCGGCAAAAATGGGTAGGTTGGTAAGGGAGAAGGCCAGCAGTGTCTGTCCCAGGCCGCCCAATTCGCTGCCAAGGGTATTGAAGATTTCATCGATCTGCCCGGCCGAAATTAGTCGTGGGTAGCGCTCAGGGAGTAACAATAATAGTTCTTGGCCGCGCTGCACCATATTGGGCAACTCTGCCCCAAGCCGCACCAACTGACGCCAGATAATAGGTAGCACCACAAATAACAGAGCCACAATAGTACCCACCAACACCAAGCAGGAAAGGGTAACCGCTAGCCAGTGTGGCACACGCCAAGACTTCAGCTTTTGCACCATTCCCTGCATCAGGAAGGCGATCACCAGTGCGGTGAATACCGGGGCCAGCACTGCGCCCAGAGTCGCCAGAACCACCAGGGCCAGGGTCAATATTAAAACCAGAAGCACCACTTCTTCCTGACTGAAGTAGCGGTTCACCCAGCCTTTTACAATCGATAACATAGACTCTCGGGATTTATCTTTATTCATTTGCCAGCGTACAGCCAATATTGAAAGGTATTATTACGTCGCTCAGCGCGGAGCAGGGACCGGCCACTTAAAGATGCAAAACTGTGGAAGTCTCGCCAGGACCCTTCATCAGTGGCCAGCACACAAAGCAGCGTTCCCTCTGGGTATTCCCGCAATGCCCGGCGCATGGCCAGTAACGGTTGTGGGCAGGGCAGATTTCTTGCATCCACAATAGTGGCCACGTCCCAGTTCGGTATCTGGGTATCGGGCTGATTGGTAGAAGAAGTTACTGACATTGCCTTTTTAGTCACAAACCAGAATTGCCGGGGATTATAGCGCGAACCAGACGCCATAACCCGCGCAGGCTTTACGCTTTTTAACTTTCCGCCTGGCGCAAGTGTGAACCTTTTATGGTCCACTAAGTCCAAACCTCGACAGTCCAACGGGGTAGCGTATAGAGTTGGACTATAGATCCTTCATGGACAGACCGAGCAGTAATCAAGATGACTGATTCCAAAGACAGCCTGCTTCACCGAACGCGCCCCCCAGCTATCCTCCATCGACTTCGCGCAGGACTGCGAAGCCTGGGTATGGGGTTGTTACTCGGCGCAGTCCCGTTTGCTGCCATAGCGGACAGCGATGAAATACGGCTCCCCGAGCTCGGTGATAGAACCAGTGGGGTTGTCTCCCATACCCAAGAAAAAGAGCTGGGGCAGATGTGGCTGCGTATATTTCGCAGTCAGGTTCGCACCTCCAGTGATGCCCTGATCCAGCAATTTGTCGAGGGCATGGTCAAGGAATTGGCCGAGTACAGCCCACTGGAAGACAAAGAAATTGATGTTGTTGTAGTAAACAACAAAACCATGAACGCCTTTGCAGTCCCCGGTGGAGTCATGGGGGTCCATACCGGCCTGTTTCTGTTTGCAGAGCGTGAAGACCAGTTTGCATCGGTAGTTGCCCACGAATTGGGCCACCTCAGCCAGCGGCACTACGCCCGCTCTCTGGAAGCACAGCGCAATAGCACAATTCCCACCCTGGCCGGCATGCTCGGTGCCTTGGTTCTGGCGGCTACCGCCGGTGGCGAAGCGGGGATCGCGGCCATGAGCGTGACCCAGGCTGCAGCCCTGGACAACCAGCTGCGATTCAGCCGCAAGAATGAGCAAGAGGCAGATAGGGTCGGTATTGATACCCTAGCCAAATCCGGGCGCGATCCAGAGGCCGCCGGTGAAATGTTCGAACAAATGCTCAAGGCCACACGCTACTACCAGCGCCCGCCAGAATTTCTCCTGACCCACCCCGTTACGGAAAAGCGTATTGCCGATGCCAAGTTGCGCGCTCAGCGTATGGAAAAAGTGGCTCCCAGCGAGGACCTGGATTATCACCTGATGCGCGCCCGGGTACGGCTCGCCACAGAACCAACGCCGCAGCAAGCAGTAAAACGCTTTAGCGCGGAGCTGAATGGTATTAATGACAATGAGGATGCCGCCCGTTACGGCCTCGCCCTGGCCCAAGTAGCCGTAGGTAGACCCGATTCAGCGCTGGACACCTTGCAGCCCCTGTTAGACAAAACTCCCTCAAAAGCAGCCTATGTGCTGGCCCGAGCGGATATCGATCTGTTGCGAGAAGACTACAGCAGTGCCACCAAGCGCCTGCAGTGGGCCCTCGATCGCAATCCGGGAGACCACGCCTTACTCATGGGCCTCGCCAATGCCCACTTTAAAGCCGGTAACTACCTGGCTGCAGAACGCCTGCTGGCGAAATATAGCCGTACGCGGAAGAAAGACCCAGCAGTATGGTATCTACTGGCGGAGACTCACGGATTGGCCGGAGATATTGTTGGCGTACACGAAGCCCGGGCCGAGTATTACATCCTCAACGGCATATTCGACAAGGCTATTCAACACCTGCGCCATGGAATTCGCATGTCAAAAGACGATTACCAGGTCAATGCCATCCTGGAGCAGCGCCTCAAAGATGTGTTGAAAATGCAGGAAAGAATCGAGGAGCTGTAACTCCCCCCCAACGAAAAAGAGCGGCCACTGGCCGCTCTTTTTGTTTACTCACCGCTACTCCCCCGAGAGCTAACCTTTGCGGAAATCCAACATCCGCTGCAGCGGGATCATCGCCTTGCGCCCCAGTTCCGGGTCCACAAAGATCTCATTGTCCCCGCGCTCCAGTACACCACAGAGGTTCTCCAGAGAGTTCATCGCCATCCAGGGGCAATTAGCACAGCTGCGGCAAGTGGCTCCAGCACCGGCGGTTGGCGCCACCATCAGCTCTTTGTCTGGGCACTCCTGCTGCATCTTGTAGAAAATGCCCTGGTCGGTAGCCACAATAAAGCGCTTCTCTGGGCGGGTCTTGGCAGCATTAATAATCTGCGAGGTAGAACCCACAACGTCGGCCAGGGCTACCACAGAGGCGGGAGATTCAGGATGCACTAGAACCACAGCATCCGGGTAGAGGGCCTTTAAGTCCTCAACCCCCTTGGCCTTAAACTCTTCATGCACAATACAGGAACCATCCCATAACAGTACGTCTGCGCCGGTTTCCCGCTGGACATAGCCACCGAGGTGTTTGTCAGGTGCCCAAAGGATTTTTTCGCCATTGGCATCCAGGTGATCCACTACATCCAGCGCAATACTCGAGGTCACCACCCAGTCCGCCCTGGCTTTTACCGCAGCAGAAGTATTCGCGTAAACCACCACAGTGCGGTCCGGGTGCTGATCGCAAAAATCAGAGAACTCTTGCGGGGGACAGCCGATATCCAGGGAGCATGTTGCCTCAAGGGTCGGCATCAGTACTTTCTTGTTTGGGGTAAGAATCTTGGCGGTCTCACCCATAAACTTTACCCCGGCCACTACCAGGGTGTCCGCCGAGTGCTGAGCGCCAAAACGGGCCATTTCCAATGAGTCAGAAACGCAGCCGCCGGTCTCCTCCGCCAGGGCCTGAATCAAAGGGTCGGTATAGTAGTGTGCGACCAATACTGCATTCTGTTCTTTCAACAAGCGCTTGATGCGCTCGCGCCATTCTTGCAGCTCTTCTTCGCTATATTGAGACATTACCGGCTCCGCCAGGTGCGCTTGCACCAAAGAGCGAGAATCTACCTTGTCTGCGGCAATGGACTTATGAGTCATGACTAACTTCCAGTCGCGGAAAAGCGCGCATTATAGCGCAATGAAACGACACCACCACGCACCCTTTCGACAGCAATTTTAATCTGGCGTTACAGGCAAAATAGGCCGAAGGGAGTCAACCTGGTCATCTCAGAAAGTACACATTTCGGCAACAGGACCGCTATGGAGATTTTGGATACCGTGATAGTCGGGGCTGGGGTATTAGGACTTGCCTGCGCCTACCAGCTGAGTCGTGCCGGCCACAAAGTGTTGGTACTGGAACAACACAGTGCCATTGGAACTGAAACCAGCGCGCGCAATAGTGAGGTTATTCACGCAGGCCTCTACTATCCAACAGACAGCTTGAAAGCCCGTGCCTGTGTTAAGGGTAAATCCATGCTGTACCAATTTTGCCAGGAATATGCGGTGCCTCATAAGCAAATCGGCAAACTGGTAGTCGCTACCGATAGAGCACAGCTTGCGCAATTGAGAGACCTCAAAAATCAGGGGGATACTAATAACGCTGGCGGACTTCGATTACTAAGCGCCTCTGAAGCCCGATCTATGGAGCCGGAATTACAATGTGCCGGTGCCATTTACTCCCCGACGACCGGCATTATCGATAGCCACAGCCTGATGCTAGCCCTTGAGGGTGCCATGGAAGCCAGGGGAGGAGAAGTTATACTTGCGAGCAAAGTTGCGCGAATTGAAATATCCAGCGGCACTTGCCAACTCGTGATGGAGGATGGCTACAAACTGAAAACCTGCAATCTAATTGTGGCCGCAGGCCTCCACACAAGCTCGCTAGTGGGGACGATAAATAGCGAAGCTATAAAACGAGAAATTCCCACCACGTATTTTGTTAAGGGCAGTTACTTTACCCAGTCAAGTAAGGTACCTTTTTCACACTTAATTTACCCTCTACCCGAAAGTGCCGGCTTGGGTATTCATCTCACTCTGGATTTGGCTGGAGGTGCGCGGTTTGGTCCGGATGTGGAGTGGGTCGAGACCATTAACTACCAAGTGGATCCGAGTAAACTAAATACATTTTATGACAACATCCGTCGCTACTGGCCTGGAATATCAAAGAATACTTTACAGCCTGGCTATGCGGGCATTCGCTCCAAAATTGTACGCAGGGGCCACCCCGCTGGTGATTTCCAGATTTATCACAAAAGACTAGCGAATAAATCTCAGTTAGTGGCATTTTTTGGAATTGAATCCCCCGGGCTGACCTCTTCACTGTACCTCGGAGAAGTAATCGTAAAAATGATTTGCTAATTATTTACCCACTGGAAGAGAAATTCTGTTTAACTCAAACAATCACAACGAAAGCAGAAAGAATACGCTATTGAAGTGATAAAGTAGAAATAGTATTTATCTACCAATCACCTACATCAAGTTCAATATAAACCCCAGGGTATTCTTTCCCCTTAGCTTTTACGGTCCGAATTACTGAATAATCATACCCATATTCCCCGTACCCAGCTGTGTTGCCAGTGCGGTTTGGAAATCATTCACTTGAGTGGTGGTATGAGTATTTAAAGTACCTGTCTGAGAGGTGGTACTGGCGCTACTGAAAACCCCAGTTTGGCTAACATCAACCGTATTCATATTTCCATCTTGGGTAATGGTGATATTGGATGATGTGGCATCCGTTTGTAACACCATCAGAAAATTTGATGTGCCAGTTTGCAAAGTAGTCACACTACTCAGGTCAACCAATGTATCTTGCTCAGCATCAGCGGTATTATCCGTTCCCGATTGGGTGATATCAATCACACTATTACTAATAAATTCGTCCTGTTCAGCATCCACCATATTGGTGGAACCACTCTGAAATACCGTCAATGTTGAAGAGTCTACAAAATTACTTTGACTAATATCTACTTCATTCATACTACCGTTTTGTATAACAGTCGCGGCTGTTGAGGAAACGTCTCCCTCTTGACTTACCCCGGCTTCATTATTATCGCCAGTCTGGTTAATAGTGATAAAACTCTGGGAAACCAGGTCTTCCTGATCTACAAACATTCCATTGTCATTACCGTTTTGGGTAACAATGATAGAGCTATTTGAAATCTCATCACCCTGATCTACGTCTGCCTGATTACTTGCACCAGATTGAAAAATGCTCGCGGTAGACGAATCAACAACTGAAGCCTGAACTATATCACCATCATTTGAAGAGCCCAGCTGTATAATAGTCGCGGTGGATGAAGTGATATTGCTAAACTGATCGACATCTAAAACATTATCATCGCCAACTTGATTAACAATAATAGTGCTAGCCGAAATTACAGTCGACTGTTGTGCATCTGCATCGTTCATATCACCATTTTGAACACCACTAATCGTACTGGTATCAATTAAGTCTTCCTGCTCCAATTCGGCTCTGTTTGTTGAGCCCACCTGAGATGAGATTACACTACTGAAACTAACTTGGTTATCCTGCCTGGATTCAAATTCATTATCAGTTCCCGACTGGGTTGCGACCACAGAACTATTACTCACGATATCTCCTTGCGGGACCACTGCGTCGTTCATATCCCCTGTTTGAGTAATCGACACCAAGCTCTGGGTAACTCCCTCCTCCTGATCAAGGTCCGCATCGTTGGAATTGCCAAATTGGTTGACCGTTAAACTGGATGATTCAACTGTATTCTCCTGAAATGACTCAGCCTGATTCATATCCCCCTGTTGATTAATTGTGTTATTAGCTGCATTAACATTTATATCCTGAATCGAACTTGCCTCATTGTTATCTCCAATTTGTATGTGTGTAATCACACTACTGGTTGTATTATTCACCTGTTCCGCATCAGAGACATTTCCAGTTCCATCTTGAATAACCACAATCTGATTATCTGTAACCGAAGGATCAGACTGGTCAATTGTGGCTGTATTCATAGAGCCCTGCTGGGAGACACTGCTGACATTACTGTCTGCTAAAGCCCCACAGTGAACCACGGCCAACACCGCCGCAGCCAATGGCTTCATAAACTTCATAGCAAATTCCTTTTCAAACAAATTACCGACCAAACTACTGAGCAGGGGACTTCCTCACAAGGACAACGAGGAATTCATAACTATTTAGCACTATCAATCACAATTAAAAATTATGAATTAACAATAATAAATACAGGCATAATTTTATGGCCTTGAAATTCTACTGCATAATACTTCCCGTATTACCCCCCCCCACTTGGCTAGCAATAGCCACCTGCCCATCATTTGTTTGTGTCGTGACATGAATATTGGAAGAACCTATCTGGGAGACAGTGGCCAATCCAGTACTTAGTCCCAACTGAGAGACTTCTACATAATTCATATCACCACTCTGGAAGGTGGTAATAGAGGAGAAAAGAGCAAAGCCCTGCCCTACCAATGCCTCGTTGAGAGTTCCATCTTGCTCGACGCTGATAAAGCTTGACTCAGTTAGGTCCCCCTGAAATAACTCGGCACTATTTTCACTCCCAAGTTGATTAATTAGCCCAGTGCTATTAAGCGCAAAATCCTCATGGATTGCTTGTGCAAAGTTCATTGTCCCGTTCTGAGTAACAGCGACAGTACCCTGTATTCCCCCGACATCCACCTGGGCAGCAATACCCTCATTATTTGAACCGGACTGGATAACAGTGGCGCTACCAGCTTCAACAAAATCATCCTGGACCACCCAACCCAAATTGCCATCGCCAGACTGGATAATTAGAGCCGTACTCTCAGAGACTTCTGCAATTTGCTCCAGAATTGCTTCGTTCATCAAACCCGATTGCTCTATCGTGCCCGTATTCAAATCTGTAAGGGCACCTTGCAAAACAGATGCTTGGTGGGAATCCCCAGTTTGAGTTATCGAGACGGAATTATTGGTACTGGTCGGATTAGACTGATCCACTGTTGCCAGATGCCCAACACCATCCTGATCAATATCTGTCGTATTATTGCCGCCCATAGAATGGCCACTGAAAGTGAGCGCAGCTATTGCAGTAACTGAAGTCCAAATTCTCATTTAACTAATCCCTTGTACATAAATCCCACCCCTTCTGTTTAAAGTCCAGGCGTAGCAAAGCATCCCAGAAAATAATCTAAGCCAATTTAAATTAGAGTTAAAAGCCAAACCAGACAGGAGAGAGTCAATAGAAAGAGAACATGCAACTCCCTAAAAAATCACTCATATCTCAAATATAGGACTGAATAAAACACAAAAGAAAAACTGGGACTTTGCAGATACACGACAACTGCCGGTATTCATACTGATATCGCAAAGCCCCAATGAAATCTATTGAAAAATAAATCCAATATTGGAAGTACCATTTTGCGTTGCGATTGCAGTTTGTGAATCTAGCATTTGCGATGTTGTATGTTGATTCAAATCACCGATTTGAGTAGTTGTCGCCACACTGAGCATATTTCCCTGTTGGAGAACACCGGCAATATTACTGGTGCCATTTTGAAATATGGAGCCCGTAACTGAGGTGGCAGTGATTTGCCCCAACGTCGCATCATTCATTGACCCTAACTGAGTAACAGTTGCAGAGGCAAAAGAAGTTCCCCCAGCTTGCTGGGTAACGCCCATATTCGCAGTACCAGATTGGCTCACTATACCAACACTGGCATCTATACCAGTATCCTGAACGCCGCCACCAAAGTTTCCATCCCCTACTTGAGTCACACTTACAGTACTATTGGCAACACCATTCTGCTGTAGTGCCCCACCAAAGTTGCTGGTACCGGTTTGGGTAATAAGGACCGTACTTGAAGTAACTCCATTTTCCTGATCAGACTCGATATCATTCATATCGCCTGACTGAATAGCAGTAACGGTAGAGTTAAAAACCCCCATTAATTGCTCACTATCAAAGTTATTCTGGTTGCCAAGCTGATCTGCTGACACAGAGCTAAATTCAACAACACTCTGCTGGGAAATCTGGGCCATATTGTCATCGCCAATTTGATTTAGGATGACATCACTTCCCAAAATATCGAATACCTGCCCCATTATAATCGCATCATTCATATCCCCAGTTTGAGTCACCGCGATACTGGATGCTTCAGTATCAGTCTGGGTGATGGTCATAAAGTTCATTTCCCCAGCTTGATTTAGTTCCTGGGTAGAACCAAGTGACTCAAGTTGCTCCGCTGTCGTATCGTTATTATTCCCAATCTGGTTAATTTCCAACGAACTTGACTCAGTCATAAACTGCTGGAAAGACTCAGCCATATTGCCATCACCCTCTTGGTAGTGGGTCATGGTGTTACTTATGGCATCGCTCGCCTGGGTCGATGACGAAGAATTACCATCGCCAATCTGGGTGACATCTATCAGGTTCCCTATAGCCGTAGGGTCAACCTGATTGGCGTTCGCTGTATTACCCACTCCCTGCTGATCTATTAACGTCGTATTATTACTGGCCATCGCACTTCCACTCACTGCGGCCAATATAACTAGAGCTACAGGCTTCAACTTCCTCATAATTCAATCCTTCATTAACTATTCAAGCTTTTCTTGGGACTCAACTTAGAGGGCCTCATCAACAACATCGATACCAATAGGCATGCTGGCATAAGGCATGCGCAAAATCCAATTTAGCGCCATCCCTACTCCAAACAGCAGTATCCACCAAAGAAGTGTTAAAGCTCGCCAAACTCGAGCGCTGAGGCAATAAAATTGACACAGGCAATTATGCGAACAACAAACCCCAAGAGGAATTGACATGCACTGGCACAAGGTCACTTGCGATAATGAACGGCTGAATATTTAGAAACTATTCTCAAATCGCTGATCATGGGCCGACCAACTACTGGGTAAGAGTTAACGATAAGCGGCGATACAGCTATAAGAAGGAAGTGGGGAAAAACTAGGAACAAAGTATGGGATTAAATTTCTGTGCCACACAGATCAGAACCTAGCAGCACAGAAATCAAAGAACTGACTGCTACTGTAAAATTGTGCCGGTATTACTTACTCCAGACTGTGTCGCTATTGCTGTCTCGGCGGTACCCGCTTGAGAGGTAACATGCATATTCAATGTACCCGTTTGGGATATTGTGGCAACACCCGTAGTGATATTGTTCTGATCAATATTTACATCATTGGAGTCGCCGGTTTGCAACACTGTAGCTCTGGTAAAGAAGGCATTTCCTTGATCCAGCGTAGACATATTCATATCACCAAACTGGTCGACAATCATAGTTGAATTTTCAACCGTAAACACCTGTTCCAGGAGCGCCATATTGTCATTAGCCATTTGCAACAGCTCCATCACAAGAAAGCTAACCGAACCTAGCTGATCCAGGGCTGCGACATTTCCTATGCCATCCTGAGCACCAACTATCAAACTTGAGCTGACGCCTAAGTTTTGATTAACGTCCATTTGATTCATTTGGCCAATTTGTGTGGCCAGCAAAGTAGAATCGACCGTCTGCTGCTATAGAGAAAAACTCGGGCCGACAATTAGAAATATCTCTTACAAAAACCAACTCCTTTACCTACACAGATCGAACCGCACTACTTAGGGAGCCTCTGAATAACTCCGTGATACCTCTGGCATGCATAGCGGTTCACAATCAAGGCGCGGCTTCGCAGGAATGTCTAGACCTTTCAAGAGGTCGCAACGCGGAGTGTGAATCGCTCTGCAAGCCCCGAAGGGCGGGCCTTGAAGGCCACAGCTGCTGCGTTGCAGCTCTTGCAAAGGGCTACGCTATTCGCGGCGAGCTGCGCCTAACATCTGCAACCTTCAAGACCCGCAGAGGCATTACGGAGTTATTCAGAGGCTCCTTAGAAACTAAATCCGCAACATCAAGGTAAGCAGTATCCACCATAATTGGTGGCACGAAATGCTTGAGGAGGTAGCAACGCCAAAGACTGCATCCTTATTTCTCTGAAACTAGATTCATAGCATTAACTGGCTTCAAATTCCTACCAATGCGTCAGAAGACAAGTCGATGGCTCATTCAATACTACAAATATAATCTAAGCCATCCATGGGAATAAAGTACCCAATAACTAGGTATAAAGTTTTACAAAGAATAGAAGTGGCAGGTTTAGTGCATTCAGGGAAGAACCAAGAAAATCAGACATTGAGAACTATAAGAAAGGAATTTTTGGTCGCACTTGGCTTCATACCTTGAGCAACCGATTAAAAGTCGAGATATAAAGCTTATACTAGCCTTGTTTTGGAGATATCTCACTAAACCAACCATAACTTTGCATAACGACTCACCACTCTATCCAAAACAGGTTCGACAAGCCTCTATTTACTGCCACTAAAACTCGACTCCTCCAATATCAATTAGTATGGAAATATTTTGTCTGCCAAAAGCAATATACAAATGTGGAATTGGGTAACCAGCCACCAAAAATCATCCAATAGAATCACGCCAAACCTATCAGCAGATTTTTCTATTAGAGACCGAGGTTGCCAGCGATAATGGTATTTCCATCATAGAAAGCAACTCCCAGCCCTTGATAACTCTCAATAAGTAGAGCAGAATGCGCCTCAAATTGTCACTTCGCAAGTACCAGCTTTGTCAATCTGCTACTTTACCAAAATCAAACAATCACGAGGCACACGAAACCTGCTGCCTCGTATAGCGTTGTTTTTATTTTTGGTACAAGCGTTGATTCCCACAGGGTACATGCCAGCCTCGATCGCTACTGATGGTACAGTTATCAAACTCTGTCCTAGTGGCGTCTCACCAGAAGTAATGGCGATTATTCATCAGGGACATAATCAAAAGCCATTAAGCAGCGGTACAAAGAGCGAGCAGAATCACCACTCCCATCATCAACATATACACCATGAGATGGCGAGTATGTCAGCCGATAAAGTTGCAGAAAGTACAGATCATGATCACCATGCCGAAGGCAATTGGCAGCTGGACTGCAAGTTTGGTATTGCAAAGCCAAATTCCGAAGTAACATTTTTATCTACCCCTTATCTATCTAGCCTGTCAAAAACACGCTATATCCAGCAGCGACACTTGGCTGAGGAAGTAATCGCCAGCCTACATCGAAAACAGCAGCAGCGCGCTCCTCCCTTCTTCACCTCTTTGTCCACAATTTAAGTCTTTGCTCTTCACTTTTTGGGCTCGTTTACGCCTGCCCAAATCATGAAGCCAGTAAGGCATTCGATATAAGCAAATCAGCTTGCTCGTAGATACTACCAATCTAGTATCAGAGCACCTGTGCCTGTCGCTATATCGTCTGCGTTACAGCATCTAATTTATTTTATCGGCACGCTACATAGCGTTCCGACAGGATACCTATACATGAAAATTACTCGAAAGCTGCTCATCTCCTTAGCACTTATTGCTATCAGTAGCGCGCCTCAAGCTAAAGGCCAAGATCATCAATCCCAGTCAATTGAGGAGGTTGTAGTTACAGCTGATATCGACAATTCACTATCTGCACACTCTGCAAGTGAAGCAATTCATAACCTTCAGCGTGTTCCAGGGGGAGTTGACTTGGTTCGTGCCGAAGACTATTTAGTTGAGTTTACGCAGAGTATTGGTGACGCGCTGAAGTTCACACCCGGCGTTTACGCAGACACTTCAGCGCAGCGTGACAATCGAATTTCTATTCGGGGATCCGCTGCGAATGCTACTTATGAACGCCGAGGAATTACTGTATTGCGTGATGGAGTACCGATTTCACGTGCCAGTGGCAGCACCGAGTATCAAGAAATAGATCCACTATCTATTGACTATATCGAGATCTATAAAGGATCAAACGGCCTTCGTTATGGTGCAGCTTCACTGGGAGGTGCAATCAATGTGGTAACACCGACGGGAGCTACGTCAAAAGCTGGAAGTAATATAAGGTTGGAAAGCGGGTCATTCGATACATACCGAACCAGTATTAACACTAAAGGAAGAAATGACGCTTTTGATTATTATGGTGCGGTAACCAAACTAAACAGTAGTGGATTTAGAGAACATTCCGAAGTCGACAGTATTTATAGCTTTGGTAATGTTGGCTACAAATTTAGTGACAACATGGAAACTCGCTTTTTCCTGACCGCATTGCAGGACAATTTTGAGCTGGCTGGCTCTTTGACACACGACCAAGCATTAAGCAATCCTGACATGTCGCCAGAATCAAATATTGAACGCGATATGGATCGAAACCTTGATGTGTTTCGCTTATCAAATCGAACAGTTTTTGCACTAGATTCGCTCACTATTGAAGCCGGGGCTTGGCTAGCAACAAGATATTTGGATCACGCCATAACACCATATGCCGGCATCATTGAGCAAGGCGGAATGGAGTTTGGCATATCTACTGATATTACTGGTGATTTCCAACTGGATATCACTGATATTTCCTGGGTTATAGGTATAACCCATGCTGAAAGTAACAATGAGTCAGAACTGTTTGCGTACTCTGAGGGCCCTTTTAGCCCAACACCAACTGCCGAGAAGGGAAATTTATCAAGTAAAGATGATCGGAATGCGACGAATACTGTCATCTATGGACAGCTAGACTTCCCCCTAAGCGAGTCACTTAACCTAATCGCAGGAGCTCAATATATTAGTAGCGTCAGAGAAAACAAAAATATCTTTAACTCTGACCCCGCTCAGGATACGGGTGGACCGAAAGATGACACCGGTAAGTTGAGCTTCGAAAAATTCAATGGGCGCCTTGGTGTTATTTATACCCTACAAGATGAAAATCAGCTATACGCTAATGTGAGTGAAGGTTATGAGCCACCAGGGATAACTGATCTAACTTCGGGCGGAGCGGATCCATTTACAATTCTTGATGCACAGGAGTCATTGACTTTTGAGGTTGGGTCTCGCGGGCAGAAAGGTATTGTAAGCTGGGACGCATCTATTTATCACAGTGAAATTAGCAACGAATTTGTAGACGTTGGGCAGTCCGGGTTTAGCGGCGAAACAACAAGTACAGAAAACGCAAGAGGTAACACACTACACAAAGGTGTCGAGCTTGGTCTCGATATACAAATAAATAAGAATATTCTCTGGCGGAACATCTATAACTATAACGACTTTTGCTTTGATAATGATCCGGATAGAGGGGATAACAAGTTACCTGGAATACCTCAATCAATCTACGCCAGCGAATTGAAATACTCGAGCAATGGCAGGTGGTATGCAGGCATTAACTTGCGACATATTGCCAACGGAGCCTACGTTGACTACGCCAACACTGAAAGAACTGCGGGATATGAATTAATTGGCATTATTGCCGGTATCTCGATAAACGAAGCGATCGACTTATTTGCATCTGCGGAAAACCTAACCGACGAAAAATATATCTCAAATGTGTCAACAGTATCAGATCTTAGTATGGCTTCCAGTAATTCAGTTTTTACTCCAGGTCAAGGTCGCGCCTTCTATGTTGGTGTCAGCACTAACTTTTAATAGCCCCTCACAGTAGGAAATACATAAGCGAGGTAGCTTGATGAAACTGCAATTCATTAGATGGCACAGATTCCTAACCTGGATAGCTTTTTTTGGTGTTGTAACTTGGTCTTTGTCTGGAATATTCCATCCAATAATGGCTTGGTTTGGTCCGCAAGCCAAAAATACAATGCCACCCACGTTTCAAGCCAATGCAGAGACCTTATATAAACTTGAAAAAATTATTGACAAGCTGCCTATTGAAAGGGTGGCTATCGCTAAAGTTGTTCCTTCAAGTGAGGGTAATCTACTGCAGATTACAGAAGCTGATAACAGTCCAAGGCGTTATTTCAACCTTGAAACTGGAAGTGAGTTGTTTGATCATGATATAGCACAAGCAAAGTGGCTCACCTCTCATTACTTGGACTTACCACAAGAAAATATTATTGATGTTAAATTCAAGGAGAGCTTTAGCACTGATTACCCGCGAGTTAATCGCCTGCTGCCAGTTTATGAGGTGACCATTGCCGCCGACGATAATTTACTCAAAGCTTTTATCTACACCGAAACAGGTGCCTTAGCTGCTTTAAACAATAGTTTTAAAGCCAAAACTCAACTATTTTTCAGAGCGCTACATACCTGGAGCTGGCTAGATACTACCGGCCATGGGCGTGTGCTCACTGTTGCACTATTTATGTTGACGCTTGTAGTGATAGCTTCAACGGGACTCTATCTGATTTTTGCACTCCCCAGCCGCAAAATTCCGAAGTCTAATCGACGCTGGCATCGCCGCCTCGGCTACCTACTTTGGCTGCCATTACTTGGCTGGTCAGCAAGCGGGTTTTATCATTTATTACAGGCAGAATACATACAACCCATTTCAGGCTTGCGACTGCTTGAACCTGTGCAACTGGAAAGCTTTGCAGTTGCGGAAAGCGAGATGGCTCAGTGGCGGCATAGCATAGGGAGTAGCATTCCTAAGAAAGCGCATTTAAATGCTATTTCGCTCAATCAGTCCATCGATAAAAAACCACTTTATCGACTTGGAATTAGCGTTCCGATTGAAGAGTCAATGTCCAATTACCAACAGCGTAAAGCACGCTTTGGCGGACTGCCTCTGGAAAGATCATCAGCTTTAATCAACGCTCAAACAGGGGAGAAAGAGTCGGTTAAGGATCAGGACTTGGCCAAAGAACTAGCTCTACAATTCATCCAATCTAATAGCAATACAATCGACAATAGTAAAATTGATGAAATCAAGCTGGTTACACACTTTGGCCCAAACTATGACTTCCGCAATAAACGATTACCAGTTTGGCAGGTCGACTTGAACGACCCAGCCGGTAGCAGGTATTTTGTTGACCCAGTAACAGGTATTTTAGTTGACCGAAATCGAAAGATTGACCGATTGGAATCACTTTCATTTTCACTGCTTCACAAGTGGAATTTTTTACGCCCATTAATAGGAGCTGAAAAGCGTGACATATTGATTGTAATTACATTACTCGCCTTAATTGCAATGTCCTGCTTTGGATTGGCTATTTATTTAGCACGCAGAAAGCCAAGAGCTAGGAGGGTTGGTTCCAGCCTACCCCCTCAGGAAGCGTCTGGCTACATTAAAGCCTCGAATTAGAACTAGCCTTTTTCTCAGGCAAAACTCTCGGTCAAGAGCAGCCCCTGCGCCCAGGATCTACCCTTGACTGAGAGACTTATAGGGCAGAATAACCTAAAGGCTATACACGCCCCCTTTTAAGCTCAAGTGTTAACCACAATTATCGACAAAGGTGTTTTTACTGTCTCGAACTGACTTTTATCTTAGCTAAAAGTTTCTACAACAGCTTATTTTCCACATGCAACCTTGACACTAACGAGCACTAAATCGTGTTCATTGCCGATCTGGCGAGACTCTCTAACTCGGCAAAAGCCGCCGCCAAGACCAACATAAGGCCCTCTAAAGTAAATAGCGGCTATTGAGCCCAGGGTTAAGCACACACAACTTAAAGCACACCCTGGCGAGCACATCTGCGCAGTCGGCGAGCCTTTACGATGCGGAAAACTCTGATAGATCACCATACATGTAATATCCACCATTCAGAATCGAAAACGAAAGGAGCTGATTAATACAGCAAATAAGCACGGTAATAGAAAGTCTGAAACTAGCCCACGTGTACGATGGTAATACAGAGAAACTGGTTAATTGATAGTGGGGAAAAGGAGAGATGGTGGGTCGTGCTGGATTCGAACCAGCGACCAATTGGTTAAAAGCCAACTGCTCTACCAACTGAGCTAACGACCCCCAGGATGGTTGGACTAATTTGGTACTGGTCCAACTTGGGTTGTTTTTACCTTCGCGCAGAAGTGTAAAAACTGGGTGGGCTGCCTTGGGCATCCCTGTCGAAAATGGTGGGTCGTGCTGGATTCGAACCAGCGACCAATTGGTTAAAAGCCAACTGCTCTACCGACTGAGCTAACGACCCTTTTCGATGCCTCGTTGTGAGGAGCTGCGTATCTTACGGATCTATTTCGAAAAGACAATACCTAACTCAAAAAAAAATCTAACAAATTTAAGGAGTTAGGTATTTGTTCAAAAAATTGGCGCCAACGGCCAATTAAGGTGCGTAGACCGTGGGGTCCTCCAGGCCGGCCTCTGTGAAGCCGGCAGCCCTCAGGCGGCAACTGTCGCAGCGACGGCAGGCAGCGCCATCTGGCAAGGCTTGGTAGCAGGACACAGTTAAACTGTAGTCCACCCCTAAGCGGGTTCCTTCGGTAACAATATCCGCCTTGCTCATCTCCATCAGCGGCGCACGTATAGACAGCTTATTGCCCTCGACACCGGCCCTGGTAGCCAGGTTGGCCATCTTCTCGTAGGCCTCAATATATTCCGGCCGGCAATCCGGATAGCCGGAGTAGTCCACGGCGTTCACACCCACGAAAATATCCTGGGCGCCCAGCACCTCTGCCCAACCCAGGGCAATAGACAGGAATACCGTGTTTCGCGCCGGCACATAGGTCACCGGAATACCGGAGGTTTCCTCTTCAGGTACTTCGATAGAGTCATCGGTCAACGCCGACCCGCCGATTGAACGCAGGTCAAGCTTAACCACCTTGTGCTCAACGGCCCCCAAGTCCTTCGCCACCTTCTGCGCAGCCAATAGTTCTGCCTCGTGACGCTGGCCATAATCGAAGCCCAGGGCGTAACACTCGTAGCCCTCAGCGCGAGCCATGGCCAGTACGGTGGCTGAGTCCAGGCCTCCGGATAGCAAGATTACTGCTTTCTTTGCTGTCATTTTTTCCTCTTTTCTTGATGTGGCGCAGCGGCGCTTTAAACCCCTGGGATGTCGCCCCACAACAGCTTGTGCATTTGCATCTGCATACGCACCGGTAACCCATCTTCCAGTATCCATTCAGCTAGCTGGCGCGGCTGCAGCTGCTCGTAGCTGGGGGAGAAAAGCACCTCTCCAACCCGCTCAGGTATGCGGTACTGATCCAGGGTAAATCGAGCCCAGTCATAATCCCCGCGATCACAGATCACAAACTTGACCTGGTCCTGGCGAGTGAGTACTTGCATATTCTCCATACGGTTGCGGTGCTGCTCCCCGGAGGCCGGCGTTTTCAGGTCGACCACTCTCGACACCCGCTCATCCACTTTATCCACAGGCATAGCGCCACTGGTCTCGAGGGACACCGCATAGCCCGCATCGCAAAGCGCCTTCATCAGGGGAAAACAATTGGGCTGGGCCAGGGGCTCACCACCGGTAACGCACACATGGCGAGCGGGATGGCTTTGCACCTGCTGCAAAATCTGCTCCAGCGTCATGCGCTCGCCACCGTAAAAGGCGTACTCGGAGTCGCAATAGGTACAGCGTAACGGGCAGCCCGTCAGGCGTACAAACACCGTAGGAAGGCCGCTTTCTCGCGCCTCTCCCTGGAGGGAGTAGAAAATTTCACTGATTCTGAGTGATTCTTTGGAAAGATCGGTCATACACACCCAACACAAAAACGCCCGAGTGGCACATGCCACCCGGGCGCGGGATCATAGGCTTTTTCTGCTCAAAAAACCAGCGATGGCAGTCAGTAGCGGCTGAAGGCTACTGGAAGTTCTCCTGCAGATACTTCTTCGCCAGATTCGACGCTCTGGCGTCACTGGCTGCCACCTGCTCCAGCAGGTTGCGGGCTTTTTGCTGGTCGCCCAGCTGGTGGTAAACAGTACCCAGCTTGTAGCGGCCATCCCAGACTTTACTGGAATTCGGGTAACCGTCGAGGAGGGCTACGAACCACTCCCGAGCCTCTTCCAGGTTGCCTTGAACCAGTGCAATCTCACCCAGCCAGTAATTCGCATTCGGGGCGTACTGACCATTGGGGAAGTCCTGCAACAGGCTTTTGAACTCTTCACTGGCGCCGCCGTAATCGCCATTGCGGGCCAAGCCAAAGCTGGCCTGGTAGCGGTCGCGCTCGCTCTTGCCGTCTTTCGGGCCCTGGGGTTTAGGCGGCATTGCTGAGCCCCCCTGCCCTTGCATTGACGAAGCACCGCCTTCAGCGGTAGACGGCGGCTGAGCCGCTGGCTCTGTACCACTCAGGCGCGCAATACGCCGGTCCAGATCCATATAATCTTCGGTGCGCTGCTGTTTGAGACGCTTGATCTCATGGCGCAACTCTTCAACTGTGCCACGCAACTCCCGCACTTCCTGCTGCAAAACCTGCATCTGATAGTAGGCTTCGGCCTGGGGGTTGCCCTGGGCTCGGGGTGGTGACATACCGGCGCGGGCGAGCTGTGTCGGAGCACTGCTTTCCACTTCATCGGTATAAGTAATGGTCGACTGGTCCTGGCTTTTAGAAGACAGGTCTACAATCGGGGCCTGGGAAAATACCGGCGATGCCGCAGTCATTACTGCTGCGGCGATCGCTAGTTTTCTAATCGTTAAAGCCATTGGCATCCATTTTTACGATTAGTTAATAACAACGCGACGGTTCATCGCACGGGCAGATTCGTTAGAACCCATTTGAGCCGGACGCTCTTCACCGTAGCTGATTACTTCCAGGTTAGCTGCGTCTACGCCTTGCAGTACCAAAAAGTCGCGAACGGCATTGGCACGACGCTCACCCAGAGCCAGGTTGTACTCGCGAGTACCCAGTTCGTCAGCGTGGCCTTCCAGGCGAACAGAACCGGTGGCAGCGCGCATACGGTCAGCGTGACGGATCAGCAGTTCACGGGTTTCGGGCTTCAGCAGGGACTGGTCGAAATCGAAGTAAACTACGTTTTCCAGAGGTGCTACAGGCTCTTTCGGGGTATCAAAATCGGTGGTTTCAACCGCGGTATTATTTGCGGTTTCATCAACAATGGTTTCCCCGCCAGTCTTGGTATCATTGCTGCTACAACCAGCCATAACTGCCAATACACAGGCTAACCCAAGGCCTGTTTTTACTGATTTCAACATAAGCTACTCCGCTTTATATATAGTGTTATCGAAAATCCTGAAAGATTTCTACTTGCTCTAATTCACACCCTTCGCTTAAGCGCGTCGGGCACCCCCGCCTTATTCAAAGTACGGCGACCAGGCCGGTTCACGGACATCACCCCTCTGAGAGGGCAGGTTGTACTTCACCCCGGCATCCAGCGACACCGCTGCCAGAATACCTTTATCCCCACGTTTGGTAGCGTACATCAACATGGCCCCATTCGGCGCGATACTAGGGGATTCGTCCAGCGTAGTCTCCGTAAGGACACGCACTCTGCCCGAGTTGATATCCATCGTAGCGATGGTAAATACGCCCCTATTACGATGCACCATCACCAGTGTCTTTCCATCGGGAGAAACACGGGGCCGCGCATTGTAATCGCCATCGAAGGTTAAGCGGTCGACTTGACCAGTGGCAAGAGTCAATTGGTAAATTTGTGGCTTCCCTCCCCTATCGGAGGTGAAAACCAGTGATTTACCATCTGGCATCCAGTTCGGCTCGGTATCAATGGAGAAGTGCCTTGTCATTCTTGTCAGTTTATTACTGACCAGATCCAGCACGTAGATCTCCGGGTTGCCGTCCTTGGAGAGCACCATCGCCAGTTTGGTTCCATCCGGGGACCAGGTCGGCGAACTGTTGATGCCCTTGAAGTTAGTTAATTGCTTGCGCGCACCCGTGCGCAGGTTCTCGCGGAAAATTGCCGGGCGCCCGGTTTCAAAGGAGACGTAGGCGAGCTCCTGGCCATTGGGGGACCACATGGGAGACATCACCGGCGCACTGAAACGGCGGATCTGCTTGGCGCGAGCACCATCGATATCGGCACGCATCAGCAGATAGCTGGGCTTGCCGCCACGGGTCTCTTCCTGCACGTACACCATTTCCGTGGAGAAGGCACCTCGAATACCGGTGATAGCTTCAAAGATCTCATCGGCGGCGCGGTGGGCGATATCCCGCAGCTGGGTCTGGCCGCCGCGCACTTGCTTGGTGAACATCTTGTGCTGGCCGAAAACATTGACCAGATCAAAAGTGAGCAGGTAACCGGTGGCCTGCGGCTCAATGCGGCCGGTCACTATGTACTCGGTGCCGAGGATACGCCAATCGCGGAATACCACGTCTTCCGGGGCCTTGGGGAAAGACAGCATGTCCTCCTTGGGCACAGGGGAGAAAAGGCCACTGCGACGAAGGTCTGAGGAAATAATCCCGGAAACATCTTCCGCCAGTACCCCGCCACCAGACCAGCTGAATGGGGACACGGCGATCGGTGTGGGGTCATCGATACCGCTGGTGATATCCACCACCAGCTGGGCTCGGGCCCCCAGGCTCACCGAGGCGATTGCAATAATGACGACTGTCTTCAGTAAACTCTTGATCATTGGCGCAGATCTTCGACTTTAAAGTTCAAAATAGTTGTGCGGACTTCCCGCTCAAATACCACTGGTTCCTCCCGGGCCAGGTCGGCCACTTCGGGAAATACCTCCACTTTTTTAATAGCGGTCAGTACCGAGCGATCCAGGGCGGCATTACCACTGCCCTCGACGATATTAGCTGCCACCACCCGGCCGGTGGGGACAAAGTTTATTCTCACCTTGGTAAGCATACCGTTTCGGGCACTGGGCGGGCGACTCCATACCGCCTCAATTTGCTGCTGGATCGCCTGGCCAACGGACATCACCGCTTGCTCGGCCTCATTCGCATCCAGCAGTTCCTCTTCATCCTGGAGGGCCTCGTCAAAAGAACTCTGGCGCTCTTGGGCCAGCTTCTCCTTCAGCTCTTTTTCTTTGCGCGCCTTCTCTTGCTGCTCTTTCTCGCGACGGGCCTTCTCTGCCTGTGCCTTGCGATCAGCTTCGACTTTCGCTTTGCGTTTCTTTTCCGCCTCGAGCTTTTTCTTCTGCTCCAGGGCTGCGCGGCGCTTACGTTCGACCTCAGCCTTGCGTTTTTGCTCCGCAGCGCGATCGGCACGCTGTTTTATTTTATCGACCTTTTTCGGCAGTTTCTTCTTCGGTGTTGCCGCTTCAATCGTCACCAGTTTAGCCTGCACAAACTTTGGCATCGGTTTGCGCTCAGGCATACTGCTGGCTTCCCAGCCGTAGGTCATGGCAGCTATCAACGCCCCGTGTAACACGAGGCTGATGATGATCGCCAATGCATAAAAGCCTTTATTCACCGGCACCCTACCCCTGAGGTGGCTCTGTCACCAGGCCGACGCTGGGCGCTCCCGCCTGCTGCAGTTCGGTCATGGCATTGACGATCAGGCCATAGCGGGCCTCGGTGTCACCCCACACCAAAACCGGAGTTCCCGGCTTTTGGCGCAACACCTTAGCGACCGTTTGTTTAATTTCTTCGAGCGGCTTGGCGCTCTTCTCGTCAGTCCCCAGATTTAGGTAATAGGTGCCATCGGAGCGCACAGAAATAATCAGCGGCTCCTCATCAGTTTCCTCCATCGGCGCCGAGGGCGCGTTTGGAAGGTCGACTTTGACCCCCTGCATCAACAATGGTGCCGTGACCATGAAGACAATTAGCAGCACCAGCATTACGTCAATGTAGGGCACTACATTGATCTCGGAGACCAGCTTCTTTTTGGTTCCCTTGCGAAACACACTCATAGGGTTCGCCTATTCACTACTCAGCCGGAATGCACTTTGCGGTGCAGGATAGAGGAAAACTCCTCGGCGAAAGTTTCGTAGCTGGACAACAGCGACTCCGCCTTGGCGGAATAGCGGTTAAAAGCCATCACCGCAGGAATTGCTGCAAACAGGCCCATAGCCGTAGCCACCAACGCTTCACTGATACCGGGTGCGACCGTGGCAATAGTGGCCTGGTGCATAGTAGCGAGACCACGGAAAGAATTCATAATCCCCCACACAGTGCCAAACAGGCCGATATAGGGACTGACAGAGCCTACGGTTGCCAGGAACGGCAGGTTCATTTCCACCTTTTCCTGCTCCCGGGACATAGCCACACGCATGGCCCGCTCAGTGCCTTCCATCACCGCTTCAGGGCCGCTGCTACCCTGCTGGCGCAGGCGGGTAAACTCGGTAAAACCGGCGCGGAAAAGGGACTCAACACCATCGGTTCGGCCTTTTTCCGCTCGCTCGTTACCTTCGCGGAAGAGTTTGTTCAGGTCGGCACCGGACCAAAAGCGGCGCTCGAAATTGTTCAGGGAGCGCTTGGCCTGGGACAGGTAAAGCCCACGCTGGATAATCATCACCCAGGACACCACAGAGGCCAGTAACAGCAGCAGCATAACTAACTGTACCAACAGGCTGGCGTTCTGGATTAGCCCCCAAAGAGAAAGTTGTTCACCGGCGTTCATCTTCTTAAATAACTGCCTTTAATGCTGAATAAATAGGTTCCGGCAGGGCACAGGGCCTGCGGCTGTCGTCAGCGACACAAGCAACTTTGACCACACCTTCGCAAATTAGCTCATCGCCGCGCCAGATTTTTTGCTCAAAAGTCACTGCGGCCCGCCCCAGTTTGCCAATCGAGGCCGTAGCGCGCAATGCATCATCAAGAAGTGCGGACTTTCGATACTGGATCTCGGCGGAGTGCACCACCAGTAACAGACCCTGTTCTGGCATCGCCGGCTTATCATACCCGAGGGAGCGCAGCAGTTCTGTGCGCGCGCGCTCCATATACTTCAAATAATTGACGTAATAAACGATACCACCTGCGTCGGTATCCTCGATATAAACCCGCAGCGGAATACTGAAAACTTCCTTCACCCCATCCTCTCTCTACTTATTATCGGGCTTCGGCAGGCCGAAGTGCTCGTAGGCCAGGCCGGTTGCCACTCGCCCTCGCGGTGTGCGGGCGATATAACCCTGCTGAATCAGGTAGGGCTCTAACACATCTTCCAGGGTATCCCGCTCTTCACTGACTGCTGCAGCGAGACTGTCCACCCCCACCGGCCCACCATCGAACTTCTCAATCATGGCCAGTAGCATACGGCGATCCAGCTGATCGAAACCACGGGAATCCACATTGAGCATGTTGAGGGCGGCATCGGCAATTCCGGAATCCACGGCACCATCACCTTTAACCTCCGCGTAGTCGCGCACGCGGCGCAGCAGGCGGTTGGCTATTCGGGGGGTACCCCGAGCTCGACGGGCAACTTCGAGAGCACCACCTTCATCCATCTCCACTCCCATCAGGCCAGCGGAACGACGAACAATACTGGTGAGATCCTCAACGTTATAGAACTCAAGCCGCTGGACGATACCGAAGCGATCCCGCAGTGGCGAGGTAAGCAGGCCCGCCCTCGTGGTGGCACCCACCAATGTGAAGGGTGGCAGGTCGAGCTTGATGGAACGCGCCGCAGGCCCTTCACCGATCATAATATCCAGCTGGTAATCTTCCATCGCCGGATACAGTACCTCTTCCACATGGGGGCTGAGGCGGTGGATCTCATCGATAAACAGCACATCCCCCGGCTCCAGGTTGGTCATCAACGCAGCCAGATCGCCAGCCTTCTCCAATACCGGGCCCGAGGTGGTCTTAATGGCCACTCCCATTTCGGCGGCGATGATATTTGCCAGCGTGGTTTTACCCAGCCCCGGCGGTCCGAATACCAGGGTGTGATCCAGGGCCTCTTTGCGCAGCTTGGCAGCCTGAATAAAGATCTCCATTTGCTCCCGCACCACTGGCTGACCCACATAATCATCCAGGGTTTTGGGGCGCACGGCGCGGTCGTACTGCTCTTCCTGGCCCGAGGGGCCCACGGGCTCCGGTGCCACCAAACGGTCGGCTTCGATCATTGCAACAACTCCAGGGCCTCAGATTAAGCGGGGGCCATTCCCTTAAGGGCCAGGCGAATCAAAGTCGCGCTATCGGCATCCGGCTGCTCCTTGCTGGCGCGGGCCACCATTTTGCTGGCTTCAGTGGGCTTGTAACCCAGAGCCGCCAGGGCGCTCTCCGCTTCACCGGTGTGATCCACCTTGGGCTCGGCAGCAGCGGCCATCAAGGGGATATCGTTGGCGTCGCCAAAATCCGGGGTCAATTTATCCCGCAGCTCCACAATCAGGCGCTCGGCAGTCTTTTTACCGACGCCGGGGACTTTGACCAGCGCCGCTACATTATCCTCCGACACACAACGGGCCAGGGCAGCGCCGTCCAGCCCGGATAAAATAGCCAGGGCCATCTTGGGACCCACTCCACTCACCTTGATCAGGGTGCGAAACAATTTGCGGTCCCCATCGCGAATAAAACCATATAACTGCTGGGCCGTTTCCGATACCGCTAAATGAGTGTGCAGCTGCACCGGCTGCCCCAGTGCGGGCAGTTCAAAAATCGTGGTCATGGGTGCGAGCACTTCATAGCCCACCCCCTGTACATCCACCAACAGCAGAGGTGGCTGCACTGCTGCCAGGGTACCGCTCAATCTTCCAATCATGTGTTATTCCAGGTTTATATTGTCTGCGCCCTTTATGGGGCCGATTCTACCAGCCGATCACACGCTCAGGCGGCCGCGACGAAAACGACTGCGCGCACCGCCAGCGGTAAATACCAGGGTTTGCTCGGTATGCATATGGCACAGAGCCACGGCCAGCGCATCGGCGGCATCCTCCTGTGGCGACGCAGGTAGGGACAGCAGGGTTTTGACCATGTGCTGTACCTGCAATTTATCCGCTCCTCCGTTGCCGACCACTGCCTGCTTCACTTTGCGAGCTTCATATTCGGCTACTGCCAGACCGCTATTTGCCCCAGCTACAATAGCTGCCCCCCGGGCCTGTCCCAATTTCAGGGCGGAGCCGGCGCTCTTGGACATAAAAACATTTTCAATTGCCATCTGAGCAGGCTGGTATTGCTGGGCGATCTGGCTCACTGCATCAAAAATCAGTTTGAGGCGCTCAGGCAGGGGACCTTCGGGAATACGAATGACCCCGCTGGCCACATAGCGAGCCTTGCCCCGCTCTACATCGATAATTCCATAGCCCGTTTTTCGCGAGCCGGGATCAATACCCAGGATTCGGGTCAAAAGGCAGCTCCCCAAATATCTGTATGTTTATATAGTGGTGGGAGTGTCCCAAGGTGAACAGGAAGCGTCAAGAGAGGGGGAGTAAGAAGGACTTGAAAAGATAAAAAACAAGAGGCGGGACAGTAGCCGCCTCCAGTTACGGAACCAGCTTTAGCCCAGCTCCTCCATCACCTCTGCCGGAATATCCGCATTGGTGTAAACGTTTTGCACATCATCCAAGTCTTCCAGCATCTCGATCAGAGCGAGTACTTTTTCAGCACCGTCTTTATCCAGCGGAATCGTGGTGGACGGAATCATGGCAATTTCGGCACTGTCCGGGGTAAAACCAGCTGCAACCAGGGCGTCCTTAACCGTCAGGTAGTCCTGGAATTCAGTGGTAACTTCAACACTGCCGTCATCGTTGGATTCGATATCCTCAGCACCGGCTTCGAGAGCTGCTTCCATCAACGCATCTTCATCCACTCCGGTCTCGTAGAACATCTGACCTTTGCGGGTAAACAGGTAGCTAACGGAACCGTCGGTACCCAGGTTGCCACCGCGCTTGGTGAAGGCGTGACGCACTTCAGCCACTGTGCGGTTGCGGTTGTCAGTCAGGCACTCCACCAAGACCGCTACACCTCCAACGCCGTAGCCCTCGTAAACTACGGCTTCGTAGTTTTCACCATCCGCATTGCCGGCGCCACGGGCGATAGCTTTGTCGATGGTATCGCGCTTCATATTGGCGCCCAGAGCCTTATCGATAGTGGCGCGCAGCGCCGGGTTATCGTCCGGGTTTGGACCCGATTTGGCGGCTACCGTCAACTCGCGAATGATCTTGGTAAAGACCTTGCCCCGCTTGGCATCCTGAGCTGCTTTGCGGTGCTTAATATTGGCCCATTTACTATGTCCGGCCATTTTCCGTCTCTCTTCAGTCAGTGCGTAGGATGGGCCAAAGAGCGAAGCGAATCGCCCATCACTACGATTGGATGGGCCCGCTTCGCTCGGCCCATCGGGGAAAAATCAGCTGATTTTCTCTTCTTTTTGTCGCAGGCGAATACTCAGCTCACGCAGTTGTTTCGCATCTACAGCACCCGGGGCATCTGTCATCACACAGGCGGCGCTCTGGGTTTTCGGGAAAGCGATAACATCGCGAATTGAGTCACTGCCGGTCATCAACATCACCAGACGATCCAGGCCAAAGGCCAGGCCACCATGGGGCGGCGCACCGTATTTGAGTGCATCCAGCAGGAAGCCAAACTTCTCGCGCTGCTCTTCAGCATCGATACCCAGGATGCGGAATACCGCTTCCTGCATCAACTGGTCGTGGATACGAACAGAACCACCACCCAGCTCGGTGCCGTTAAGTACCATATCGTAAGCGCGGGAAAGTGCTTCGAGCGGATTCTTTTCCAACTCTTCCGGGGTACAGGAAGGCGCAGTGAAGGGGTGGTGCAACGCAGTCAGGCTGCCGTCGTCATTTTCTTCAAACATTGGGAAGGCGACAACCCACAAAGGCGCCCACTCGCTGGTGTACAGATCCAAGTCTTCACCCAGCTTGCAGCGCAATGCACCCAGGGCTTCGGAGACAATCTTGGCCTTGTCCGAGCCGAAGAAAAGAACGTCACCGTCTTCTGCTTGCAGGCGATCGAGAATGGCTGCACGGGTTTCAAGCGGCAGGAATTTGACGATTGGCGACTGCAGACCATTTTCCAGGTCAGAGCGATCGTTAACCTTGATGTACGCCAGGCCCTTGGCGCCATAAATACCGACAAATTTGCCGTAATCGTCCAGCTGCTTGCGGGTCAGTTTCTTACAACCGCCAGGTACTTTAATCGCAGCAACACGTCCCTTCGGATCATTGGCCGGCCCGGAGAATACCTTGAAGTCCACCTCGGTCATCAGGTCCTTGATCTCCACCATCTCCAGCGGAATACGCAGGTCCGGCTTGTCGGAACCGTAGCGCAGCATCGCTTGGTAGTGGGTCATACGCGGGAATTCACCCAGATCAACACCCTTAAGCTCTTTAAACAGCTTGCGAACCATGTTCTCGGTGATCGACATGATTTCCTCTTCGTCGAGGAAGGAGGTCTCAATATCGATCTGGGTAAATTCAGGCTGGCGATCAGCGCGCAAATCCTCATCGCGGAAACACTTAGCGATTTGGTAGTAGCGATCGAAACCGGAAACCATCAGCAACTGCTTAAACAGCTGTGGTGACTGTGGCAGGGCGAAGAACTTGCCCTCGTGAGTGCGGCTCGGCACCAGATAATCCCGGGCACCTTCTGGGGTGGCGCGGGTCAGGATTGGGGTCTCGATATCGAGGAAGCCGTGCTCATCCAGGTAATTGCGGATTGCGGTAGTCAGCTTGGAACGGAAATACAGGTTGTTCTGCATTTCGTTGCGGCGCAGATCCAGATAGCGGTATTTCAAGCGGATATCTTCACCCACCTCGGTGTGCTCATCCAGCTGGAAAGGCACTGTCTCAGCAGTATTGAGGATCTCCAGCTCTGTGCCGTAAACCTCAACTTCGCCGGTCACCATATTGGGATTCACGGCCTCTGGGGCACGGGCGCGCACACGACCTGTCACTTTAAGCACATATTCGCTGCGCACGCGATCGGCCATCTCGAAGTGTTCGGCCGCATCGGGGTCGAACACCACCTGTACAATTCCCTCGCGGTCGCGCAGGTCGATAAAAATCACTCCGCCGTGATCGCGGCGGCGGTCGACCCAGCCACAGAGGGTTACTACGCGGTCAATGTCCGCAGAACGAAGGACGCCACAGTAATCGCTGCGCATGGATGAAAATTCCCGTTATCGATAGGTGAAAAGATTAGTTAGAGGGTACACCGCACGGACAGCCCCGCACAGCTCGCCTAGGCCGTCTTTGCCGCCGCTGTGCCAGGCTTGTCGCTTTTGGCCTTACCATTGTTGGCAGAGTCACCGCCAGCGAGGTTTTTCTTGCTACCAGTTTTAAAATCAGTCTCATACCAACCGGCGCCCTTCAGGCGAAATCCAGCCGCTGAGATTTTCTTGCGCAGCTCGGCCTTCTCGCAAGCTGGGCAGTCTTTGAGCGGGTCATCGCTCATCCGCTGCAAAGCTTCCATTTCATGGCCGCAGGCATTGCACTGGTATTCATATATCGGCATTACACAGTACCTGGTGCTTAAAAAAAGGGGGAGAGAGTATACATGAGGCCTACAGAGGTAAGAAGCTGCACGGGTCTTTTCCCTGGGTAAAGCGTCCCATAAAGGCGACGTGAGGCTAAAAAATGTAAAAAAAGCACTATTTTTCTAGTATTTCTTCGTGCGGCCGAACAAAAACTATATATACTTCCCCCATCACCCGCTGAGACACCCGTAACGGATGCAGCGCAGCGGGAGAAAAAACACACTTTTACCGGATATATACCGAACAACAAAGAAGGAAGTAAGCCATGGCTGTCTCCAAGAAAGCTGCTACTAAAAAGGCCCCGGCAAAGAAAGCTGCGGCCAAAGCTGCACCGGCCAAGAAAGTAAAAGCAATCAAGGAAAAGTACACTAAGACTCAAGTACTTAATCAGATTGCAGAAAGCACTGAGCTGTCCCGCAAGCAGGTTCAATCTGTTCTGGACGAGCTGAACGATATCATCGAAGGCCACATCAAGAAGCGCGCAGTTGGCGAATTCACCCTGCCGGGCCTGATGAAAATCACCACCGTGAAAAAGCCGGCTAAGAAAGCTCGCAAGGGTATCAACCCGTTCACCGGTGAAGAGACTACCTTCAAGGCGAAGCCTGCCAGCATCCAGGTTAAAGTTCGCCCACTGAAGAAGCTGAAGGAAATGGCAGAGAACTAATACACTCTGTAAAGCCTCAGCTTAAAAACCCCGCTTATGCGGGGTTTTTTATTCACTCCCATTCCAAGCCAGTGCCCAGGCACCTGCTAAATAGATACCCCGGTATAGCAAAAGGCAATCCGCATTGAGGCAATACTGCCCCCAGGCAATATTTATTGCCCAGCGAATAGCGTAAAATAGCCAGCTTACCCGTAATAGAATCCATATAATTCCTATGCGCGCATCTCGTTATCTCATCGCAACCCAAAAAGAAACTCCCAACGACGCAGTGGTGATCAGCCATCAGCTGATGCTGCGTGCCGGCATGATCCGCCGTCTGTCTTCAGGTCTCTACACCTGGCTGCCCACTGGGTTGCGGGTGTTGCGCAAAGTCGAACGCATTGTTCGCGAAGAGATGGACCGCGCTGGCTCCCTGGAAGTACTGATGCCGGTCGTGCAGCCGGCAGAGCTTTGGGAAGAGTCCGGCCGCTGGCAGCAGTACGGCCCCGAACTCCTGCGCATCAAGGATCGCCACAACAATGACTTCTGCCTGGGCCCGACCCACGAGGAAGTCATCACCGACCTGATCCGCGGTGAAATCAATAGCTATAAGCAGTTGCCCGCCAATTTCTACCAGGTGCAGACTAAATTCCGCGATGAAATCCGTCCGCGCTTTGGCGTAATGCGCGCGCGCGAATTCACCATGAAGGATGCTTACTCCTTCCACGTGAACGAGGATTCCCTGCAGGAAACCTACGATATTATGCACGGCGCCTACTGCCAGATTTTTGAGCGCATTGGCCTGGACTACCGTCCGGTACTGGCAGACACCGGTTCAATCGGTGGCTCCAGCTCTCACGAATTCCACGTGCTGGCGCAGAGCGGCGAAGACGATATCGCCTTCTCCACAGAATCCCGCTACGCCGCCAATGTCGAATTGGCAGAAGCGGTTGCCCCAGCTGGCGAGCGCCCTGCTCCGTCGCAGGAAATGCAGGAAGTTCATACGCCGAACCAAAAAACCATCGCCGATGTCAGCGAGTTTTTGAAAAGTGATCCCGCCCACTCAGTAAAAACCCTGATTGTTCTGGGCGAGTGTGAAGAGGGTGAAACCGCTCCATTAATTGCCCTGGTACTGCGCGGCGATCACGAGCTGAACGAATTAAAAGCAGAGAAGCTGGCTGGAATCGCCAGCCCTATTCAGTTCGCCTCGGAAGAGCGCATCGCCGAAGAACTCAGTTGCAACATTGGCTCCCTGGGCCCGGTGGGCATAAAGATCGAGACTGTTGTGGATCGCTCTGCAGCGCACCTGGCAGACTTTATCTGCGGCGCCAATCGCGATGACTACCACTTAACCGGTGTGAACTGGGGTCGCGATGTGGAGTTGGGCCGCGTCGAAGACCTGCGCAATGTAGTGGCAGGCGACGCCAGCCCCGATGGCCAGGGCACCCTGGAAATCAAACGGGGCATCGAGGTCGGCCACATTTTCCAGTTAGGCGACAAATACAGCCGCGCTATGAATGCCACAGTACTGGATGAAAACGGTAAAGAGCAGGTTATGTCCATGGGCTGCTATGGCATCGGCGTTTCCCGAATCGTCGCTGCGGCGATCGAGCAGAACCACGACGACTCTGGGATTATCTGGCCCACTGCGATTGCACCTTTCCAGCTGGCGATTGTGCCAATCAATATGCACAAGAGCGATGTGGTAAGGGAGAAGTGCGAGCACCTGTATGAGTCCCTGCGCAGCAAGGGTATTGATGTATTGCTGATGGACGAAGCCAAAGCGCGACTGGGCGCTATGCTCGCCGATGTGGAGCTGATCGGTATTCCCCACCGCATTGTTATCGGCGATCGCGGCCTGGAAAAAGGTGTGGTGGAATATAAAGGTCGCGGAGATGCGGAAAGCCAGGAGTTTGCCGTATCCCAGCTCGAAGAAGTGTTATTGGAAAAATTTAATCAATAATTGTCGAGCCGCCCGGTCTGCCCCCAAGCAGGCCGGGACCTCTTACGGCAAAAGTGCTTTTTATCGGCGGCGTCACAAAATCACGCTGCCCATTTTGCCGGGCTTTTCGTAGAATCACCCCATGATAAAAAAAGCCACCGCCCTCTTGTTGCTCTGCCTTACCTGCTGTGCCGCCCAGGCTCAAAGCAGTAGAGCCGAGATCGACCCGGAGTTGCGCCTCGCCCTGCAGGACGCAGTTACCCAGGCCGACAGCTTTGTGGACCGCTTCGATGCGGAAGTGTGGCTAATGTCTAAATCCCAGCCTCTGTCCCGCTATATCAAAGATCCCAAGCGGCGGATGCACGTACTGAAAGCAGTCCACCGGGAGGCAACTCGGGCCGGGCTGCGCCCGGAAATTGTATTGGCGGTTATCCAGATTGAGAGTGCTTTTGACCCCTATGCGATATCCCGCGTTGGCGCTCTGGGTATGATGCAGGTAATGCCATTCTGGAAAAATGAAATCGGTCGACCCGACGATAACCTGATCGATATGGACACCAATCTAAGGTACGGATGTACCATTCTTAAACACTACATCAAGAAAGCCAAAGGCAATCTAGCCAACGCCCTCGCCTATTACAATGGTAGCTACGGCCGCCATACTTATAGCAGCAAGGTCCTGGATGCCTGGGCCGAGCGCTGGAGATAAACGATGACCGCCGGCTACTTATTTTTCTCCGGCGGTGCATGCGCTCTTCTTTTATTGGCGGCAACCAAGGTTGCTATACATCACTACCGGCTTGTTGCCGGGCGCTGCTTACTGGCCCTGCTGATAGCCGTGATCTGCTATTTACTCTGGCCCATCCTGCCACAACTGAGTGGACCTACTGCGCTCTTGCTTAACCTGCCAATTACTCTGATTCCCGCAATTTTTTGGCTGTTTACTCACCTGTTATGCCGCGAGGAAGAGCCTTTTCCCCTGTGGGGCTGGATTCCGATTGGTATTACCCTGGTCATCGGCATAGTCGCCTACCACGCACCATTGCCATTGACGTCAGATCAGCAATCCCCACTATTTACCCTTTCGCAGCTACTCAAACTCGGTTTAATCAGCCTCGGCCTACTGACACTACAACGACAGTTTCACCTGGACTTGGTCGCAGAGCGCCGACGCCTGCGCACAACCCTACTTATCGCCGTCGGCGCCTATATGCTGGTAGTAATTGGCGCAGAATCTATCTTTGCTTACCGCCCGCTTCCCAACGGTGTACCGACACTGCACGCACTATTTGCCAGCCTGTTGTCACTGGTTGCCTGCCTATGGTTGCTGGCCCTTTCCCCCAGCGCTCTGGGAGAATCCCTGCCGCGCCCGAAGAGGAGCGAGCCAGAGGAGGAAGAACAGCCTTTAGCTCCGCCACCTGAACTGGATGAACAACAGCAAACCCAGCTGCAAAAATTACAGGAACATATGCACAACGGTGGTTATCGCCATACCGGACTCACCATCAGGGAGCTCGCGGAGCAGTTGGATATTCGCGAACATGTGCTTCGTGTGCTGATTAATCGCCATCTGGGTTATCGCAATTTTAACGAATACCTAAATCAGTTTCGTATTGATGAAGCCAGCAACCGGTTGGCAGATCCGGAACAGGCCCATTTGCCAGTACTCACCATTGCTCTGGACATCGGCTATCGCTCCTTGAGCCCATTTAACGCTGCTTTCAAGCGCCGTCACAGCCAAACCCCCACTGAGTACCGCCGGGAAAAGCTGCCCGCCTGAATCTCCTCTCCTGAAAGAATCCGTCAGCATTTTTTCATATTCCGTAAGCCCGCAAAGTAAAAGGCTCCCAGACTGGGAGCGCGGTGAAAGCGATTTTCCCGCTGCGTGCCCGGCTCACCGAGACCCGATTTAACACCGGTGAGTCTCCCTTCAATAGAAGAATAATGATGGTGAGAATATGGATTTTTTAGTCGACATATCCCAGGACGGAGCCAAACATTTCCAGTTGAGTTTATTTCGCTATGTGCTGGCCGCTTCAGTAATGAGTATTTTGGCCGGCTGGCTGTTTCGCACCTGGATGAACCGGCGCCGTATCCAAAAGCGTCGTGCCGAGTGGAAAGATATTCGGCGGGAGGTGAGTTATTCACTATTAACGGTGTGTATCTTTACCCTGGTAGGGATTATTACCACCATGATGCACGATCTGGGACTGACCAAATTTTACTGGCAGTGGAGCGATTATCCACTCTGGTGGAGTATTGCCAGCCTGCCAGTAGTGATTTTGATCCACGACGCTTATTTTTACTGGACCCACCGAGGTATGCACCATCCCAAGGTGTTTAAACACTTCCACCGCCTACACCATCAGTCCAGAACACCCACGCCCTGGACGGCATACAGTTTTTCCGTAGGTGAAGCGGTCCTGATGGGCGCTTTCTCTCCCCTGATAGCCCTGATACTGCCACTTAATCCAACTATTTGGTTCACCTTTTTATTTATCAGCATCTTCCGCAACGCCATGCTGCACACTGGCCGCGAGTTCCACCCCCGCAGCTGGGTCGACGGCCCTATGGACAGGCTCACAACCACGACTCACCACGACTTGCACCACCAGCGCTTCCAGGGTAACTACGGCTTTTACTTCACTTGGTGGGATCGCTGGATGGGCACAGAATTTAAGGACTACAAGCAAGTCTTCCGGCAAGCAGTGGATGGGCAATTACACGGGGGAGAAAAAGAGGTGGAAATAGACAACAGCGCAGCAGAAGGCGCAAAAGCTCACGCTTAACCCACTCAAATCACTTAAATGGGCGCCGGGGTTCTCCCGGCTCCTTTCTACTAGCCGTAACAACCGTGTTAATGGCCATGCTGCAAAGGCAACCAGCGGGATTCTCGGTAACAGTAAAGTCCCCAGATCACAAAGACGACTTCGATAGCAAAAAGCACTAAATTGCGCTGATCAAAACCACTGATAAATAACATTCCGTAGAGGCGCCCAAGAGCGAAGCCGATATAGGCGATAGACATCGCAGCGTAAGCAACCCTGCGGTGCGGGCGCATAGCCAAAGCCACCAGTAGAATCACCGCAATGGCCAACATAAACCCGCCATAAGTGGCCATAAACTCGGGCATGGCTTCGGGGGTATCAAATGAAAAATCCACTTCATTCGCAAGGCTCTGCGGTTTAAACAGGGCCCAGAGGCCAATAGAAGCAAAAACCAATAGATTGAGTGTCAAATAGACTCTTCCCAAATATTTCAATCGATTCTCCCCTCTAATTTCTGTTACTCACCCCTATACAAGGGGAACACCGCTTTGGAGTACTGTCACAGTATATATGAGCCACACCCCGCCATACGCCGGAACAATTCACCAATTTGGTACAAAGCGATGGATTTATCAATATTTTCTTACTGGCAAACTGAGAATGTCTTTCCATAATTAGAATCCACAGCGCAACTCCGACCCACTCCAAAATAAGGGCCGCGCTTTTGAATACCACCACCTTCCTCAAGTCATTGGCGAAAGAGCCCCTGCTGTATTTTATTTCGATCGCCCTAATCCTATTGGGATTGGGAGAAATCCTGGAACCGCCTGCACAAGAGATTGTTATCAGCGAGGGGCGCGTCGAACATCTACGTTCGGTGTTTGAGCGCAAGTGGCACAGGTACCCCACCGATAGCGAGCTGGAGCAACTTATTGAGAATTACCTAAGAGAGGAAATACTTTACAGGGAAGCGCTTGCCCTGGGATTAGCCGAGAACGATACGGTAATCCGCCGCCGCCTACGAATGAAAATGGAACTTACGGCGCGTAATTTCGCTGACACTCAAGACCCTGGCGATCGAGTATTGGAGAAATTCCTTCAAGGTCAGGCTGATAAATACCAGAATCCCCCCACCCTATCTTTCCAACAACGATTTTTCTCAGTGAATCTGGCCTCATCAGATTCACGTGATTTTAACGACTTACTCATGCAGCTAAACAGCGGTCAGGCTTTCCCAATGATTGGAGACTCAACCCTACTGCCAGCTGCTTTTATCGACACTTCAAAGCCACGAATAGACAGGCAATTTGGGCTGGGATTTTCCGCTCAATTGTCCAAGCTGCCGGTTGGCGAGTGGAGTGGTCCAGTCCGCTCGACCTTCGGCGATCACCTGGTCCTCCTTGAGGAAATCAAGTCCACCCAGCTACCGGCATTGGCTGAAATACGCAGCCGCGTACTAAATGATTGGCAATCCCAGGCGCAAAAGAAGGTTCTGCAGGAGCAATATCTCCAGTACCGTAAAAACTACGAAGTTATTGTCCATAAGCCGGATAACTTCTCAGCGGAGGTTGCCGTCAAGTGATGCACATACGGCCACTCCTGTTCATTCTGCTCCTCAGCTTTACTCCAATACTATCTGCCCACGAACTGCGCCCGGCTTACCTGGGCATTACTCAAGTTGATGCGCAATTATTTAAAGTACTTTGGCGATTGCCCGCACAAGGCGATCTTCGCCTCGCTCTGAATGTCCATTTGGGCCAAGCTGCCTCCCCCCTAAGCCAACCCAGAGCGCAAATAAGTAAGGGCTACTACACAGAGCACTGGACCTTCCATCACCCCGGGGAGCTACAACAGCTGTCGATTCATATCGATGGCCTACAGAGCACTATGACCGATGCGCTAGTGCGGATCTCCTGGTTAGATGGGCGTGAGCAAGTTATCCGACTGACACCAGACCAGCCAGAATGGACCCTTGACCAACCCGCCAGCGAGTTCCAAGTCGCCCAAACTTACTTTGTGCTGGGCGTTGAACATATTCTTCTCGGTGTCGATCACTTGCTGTTCGTTTTGGCCCTGATCTTACTCAAACAAAGCCTTCGCCAGCTGATCGGCACTATCACTGCTTTCACTATCGCCCACAGTATTACCTTGGCAGCTGCCGTACTGGGCTATATCCATCTGCCGTCGGCGCCAGTGGAGGCGATTATCGCCCTCAGTATTTTACTGGCAGCCAGAGAAGCTGTACGCCAGGGGCATGGTGTTTTCAGTTTGACCAGTCGCTATCCATGGGCAATTGCCTTTGCTTTTGGACTTTTACACGGTTTGGGTTTTGCCGGTGTACTGGGGGAAATTGGGCTTCCCCAGGGGGCTATTCCCCAGGCATTACTGACTTTTAATCTCGGTGTGGAAGTGGGGCAATTAGTATTTATCACTGCTGTTCTTACAGCAATCAACTTGTATCAAAAGCTCCTTAAACTCTGGCTACGGTATGCCATTCGGAACCGCGAACAATACTCTTTCGGGGAGGGTGGAGGTAGCGGAATACCAGTCGCTACGGTGGTCGCGTATACGCTGGGGGGCATTGCCTGCTACTGGGTGATTGAGCGCAGCCTGCATATTGTTTTCCCATAACAGAGAACATTAACCGGCGCCCTGCAAATCACGGGCACCGGTTAATTTAAGGCTCAGTCCTGAAACAAGAGTTCCAGTGGGTAGCCGGTAAAAGGCTTGGTTTTCTCAATCACCAAATGAGAAGTCATACGGGAAATCGCCGCCTCTTCATTGGCCAACAACTGCTCTGAGACTCGATTAAAATCTGCTGCGTCTGGGCAGACGAAATGCAGCATATAGTCGAACTCACCAGACATTTTCACACAGGAAACAATCTGTGGAATATCGTTAATAATGCGGCGAAAGTTCTCACTGGTACGGGCATCCTGCCGCTTAAGCGCAACGTTTACATAAAACTCTGCATGCCGAACTTTATCCAAGTTTATCTCGGCAAAGAACTCGCGGATATAGCGCTCACTGGTCAGGCGTTTAACCCGGGCCAGACAGGCACTTTCCGATAATCCAATTTTTTCACTCAAATTCAGGTTACTTGTACGTGCGTTTGATTGCAGGGCCTGCAAAATACGCAAATTATGCCGGTCAATTTTCACGGAGCTATTTTCTTTTGAATCTGAAAGGGGGCAAGGATAGCGGTATTCGCCGGTGGCATAAACATTACAGCCGCCGGCATGGGAAACTTGTCATCACTTCAAAGGCGAATTTGGCGACAACCAGCCTCCCGGCAAAGGCCTAACCGGCCTGGCGGTTACCACTGGTGACGAACTGTTCAATGCGATCCAAGGCCCGCGACAACTCGGCCTCATCAGCCGCCAGGGTGAGGCGAACATGATTCACTGAACTGCTACCAAAGGGCGCGCCAGGCAGTACCGAGACCCGCTCAGCAACCAAAAGGGCTTCAGCGAAGGTTTGCCCGGAGCTGGATACCTTGGAGACATCCACCATTACAAACATCCCAGCCTCAGGGCTGTAGCAACTCAAGCCTGGTATCTGGCCAATCCTCTCAACAATCAGGTCTCGACGCTGCTGATAGGCATCCCGCATCTGCTTGACGAAGTAGCTATCAAACTCCAGGGCAAAGGCTGCAGCCTCCTGGATGAACTGAGGGCATCCAAAAATTGTCGCCCCTGCAAAAGCAATCAAACGATCTACCAGGGGACCACGAGCCACTGCCCACCCCAGGCGCCAGCCACTCATGGCGTGGGATTTGGACAAGCCATCAACCACAACAATATTATCCAGCGACTCCGCTGCCGTACGCAGAGAGGTGTGGCGGCGGGCAAAGGTGATCATTGAATAAACTTCATCACACACCAGCCAAATATTGCGCTCGCGGCAGTATGCCGCCAACTCGCGCAATTGTTCAGGGGTAGCCATCGCGCCAGTCGGGTTTACCGGCGTATTGATCATAACGACCTTGGTCTGCTCACTGATGGAGGCCTTGATAGCGTCGACATCAAAAGCGAAATTGGTCTCCGCCGGGCAAGTCACTCGCTTTACGGAGAGGCGCAAGGCATCACAAATGGGGACATAGCCGATATACATCGGCTCGGGAATTACAATCTCCTCACCGGGGTTTAGCAGGCAGGCAAGTACTGCGTAGATCGCGTTGGTTCCACCGGGGAAAACAACAACATCATCCGGATTACAGGGGTGGGGAGAGACCTTGCTCTCGATATCCGCGATAGCCCTGCGCAACATTGGCTCCCCGGCCGCAGGGGAATAGTGGGTGCGCCCCACTCCCAGGCGAGCGCGGGCAAAGTCGAGGATCGGCTCGGGGGTGTCAAAGTTGGGATCACCTACACAGAGAAAGATGACATCCTCCCCTTTATTGGCGAGATCGTGAGCCCGGTCGCTCACAGCCCAAACATTGGCGTCCTCACCATTCAAAGCCTCACTTTGCAAGCTGAACCTGGGGGTAAAATTTGTCACGTTTTTCACTATTTAGCAGCCATTTATAGGGGCTAAGGTAACAACCATCTGGGTAATCGGTGCCGCTATATGACCGTCAATTTCGCATTAGAGGGAGCTTTTCTCAGGTATTCCCGCAGATAATGCGGGGGCCAGTGTGTTCACGTGGATCGCGACTAAAAATAGATTTTTAGTCTCAGTTATTCAGGACGATCCTGGCGCCCCAGAGAGAGCGAGTAATGAGTAAAACTTAAGCAAGGTATCACCCCATCCCACTGCAATTGAACACTATTAAACGGAGCCAGGAAAACCCCAGGGCTATGTACAAAGCTTCATTACGATATTCTTTTTTGACGTCCCGTCCGCTCCCCATGCCCCTTTCACCTGACTCGCAGCAATCTCCCTCAAGTTTTCGCTGTATTTAGATTAACTTTAATCTTCAAAGATGGAGGGCAAACTCCAATCCCGGTATAGGTGCGAAACTGGCCCCTTAGCGCCTCTGGATATACTTAGTGTTAACCAGCTTTGATCTTCCGAAACTATCTATTACGGCTTGATTGCGTATTATCGTTAACACCTAAAAACCAATAAGTAAATTTTAATCATGGATAAGATGAAACAATTACTAACCTTACTTTTGCTCTCCTGTTCACTTACGGCAATCGGCACTGAAATTTCTCAGGAAAGGAAGTTGGAGCTTATTAATTCTATCGAGAAAAAGATTGCCTCCAACTATGTCCTGCAAGAAAACCTGGAAGCTATTCACTCTTCATTAAATAAAGTTGCAGAGTCAGAGGCATTCAGACAAGCCACTGACACAGAGTCAGTGGCTGGAATTATTAAATCCGCCTTAACAAAGCATGATAAACACTTTGGCGTAATCTGGGATGATCCAGAATCTCCCCAACAGCAGCCGAAACACGAGGATTGGTTTAGTAAGCTCAGTAGAAAAAATTCTGGATTTACCCGAGTCGAAGTTTTAGAGGGTAACATCGGCTATATTGATTTCTGGGGGTTTGACCATGTTAACGAGGAGTCCCAAGGTCGAGTGGCTGCAGCTATGGCATTAATCCAAGATGCTAGCGCTATTATTTTTGACCTGAGAAAGAATGGTGGTGGTAATGGCTTTATGGGCGGCCTTATCAGCGGTTATCTTTTTGATAAACCCACCCACCTCAATAGCATCCACTGGAAGCCCGCGGGCAATGTTACAGAGATATGGAGTCAGGAAAAGGTTCAGGGTAAAAAGGTAGCAGACACCCCGGTATATATATTAACCAGTAGCGATACCTTCTCAGCAGCAGAGGCCTTTGCGTACTATTTAAAGCACCTGGACCGTGCAACCATTATTGGAGAGGCTACCAAAGGTGGGGCAAATCCCTGGCAGTACTTCCCCCTTGGGAATGGCTTTAAAATAGCAATCCCTATCGCCAAGGCAGTCAATCCGATTACCAAAACTAACTGGGAGGGGACTGGTGTAAAACCAGATATCGAGACATCCCGGGAGAAAGCATTTTCAACAGCCTATAGGCTCGCCTTATAAGAGGCCAAAATCTCTACTGCACACCCGGAACATTTAAAAGAAATCCAGCAAAAGCTACAAAATTTCGTTAGCCTTTAAATTACCTCACCCTCCTTACAATAAGTATTCAGTCTATTAAATCAGGAGGGAGGCCTAGCCATTAGCTTCCCTTCCCAGATTAATTTAATATCTTACAAACAAAAAACGGCGTTTAAAAATTTTGAAGAACAGTCATTCACATTAAAATCCTAATGTAAACCTCATCTTATTCGTATTATGAGGCAAGTCAGATGTTTCAGTTTACCCAAATTCGCAGACATATCCCTGAGGATCTTGAGGACAGCTTTGCTCGACTCCCTCCAGATGAATATTTAAAATCCCAATATTCATATCGTTATCGAACATATTGCTCAGGATTATATCGTGGCAACTCAATCGAATGGAACTCTAGTACCATTTTCATGCAAAGTAAAACGATTAACAAATACCTCGGGGATATAGAGCGTCACTACCCCGCACTGGAACCAAGTGCTAGAATATTTTCGCAGAGCATTGTAAGGCACCTAGTATCCAGCCAATATATACCGGCAAACGAGTATCAGGTCGGATGCCACCAGATAAGAGTTCGTGCTACAGATGAATTCAACGCTTATCCCACCCCTGAAGGTTTTCACCAAGATGGGTTTGACTATGTAGCGATTAATTGTATTAATAGGAATAATGTCAATGGAGGCGAGTCATTCATCAGCAACTTGGATGAAAATGAAATTATATTTCATGGCACACTAACCCCAGGAAAAGCTTTAGTTTTGAACGACAGGTCACTCAAACACTACGTAAGCCCCATCACCCCTCTTTTTCCAGGGGAGGCTGTTAGAGATGTTGTGGTAATTACATTACACAGCAATACAATCAATATATAAAAATATGAAGTTTACCCAATCTAGATCACAGGGAATTATTTTTAGATCCAAAAGACTGGCCATCCAAATCAGTCTACCTTTATCTCTATACCTAACACTAGCTTATATATTTAAAGCCCCACAAGAAACGGAAGTCCTAGAAATATATTTAGTAGGATTATGTTTAATCCCAGTGCTGACCACACTCTGGCTATTAATATTTAACTCAGGAAAAGGAAAGGTAGACGAGTATAGCCTTGAGTTCACGAATAGTCACATCATCTATAGATCACTCTATGGCAATATAATCATTCCAATGTCAGATAAACTTTCAATTAAAACACACGGCAAACCACCTAACTCCATTTCCATAACGGGACACAACCACTCAGCCCATGTTGATTTAAATCTATTTTCATCACAACAGAGAAAGGAAATTCTTAAACAATGTCATTTTCTAAAAAATAACTGTCAAGATTAACCTTAGATACCACCACCTTCACTGTCTAGAGCCATAACTGCATAAACTCATTAAGGCTCACACTTCTCAATTACAAGAAGTTGATTTTTATCATACAATCTGGAGTTAGCTCTCAGATGGTTAGCATACCCTATCAATTCACCTAGAGCATTAACAAAAACCCTTTTGACTTTTAGATTTACATTTTTATAGTCATCAACAGATTGGAAAGCCCCACTTTCAAAATCAACAAAAGCTCTCTTTAAGTCTGAACTTGAAATACTCTGGGCCATTCGTACCCCTGAGAGAGTTACAATATAGGTACCTTCATCATACTGGCCAATATATAGGGAGCTACATTTCATGGCCCCATTCTCTATATCGTAAAATCCCTCCTCCATATCTAAAAACTGTTTGTAATCACCAAGAATTGTTTTAACCTCATTACAAATATTTTGATCTATCAGAGGCAATAAATCTAATTCTTTCTTATCAACCCCTTGTGTAACAAGCCCATACTCAATTACTGAGCAAAACTTCGCAACCTCTTCTTTATGGATTAAAGACAGCTCTCCATCATCCCCCACTTGAATAGAAAAGGAAAAACTAAACTGATTTAGAAAATCCACTTTCGACAGGAAATGGGAGTTTCCTTGGAACGAGGTTAACCAAGTGCCAAATGCATTAGGATACTCAACCAAGTAGATGCCCGGTTCCACTTCTGCCAAATCAAGTATAAAGCTACAATCGATTGGCTGCCGCTCTGAAGGAGAGCCTGACTTCATTTTAAATATATCTTTTCTTCGTACTTCAAATTTTTGTGAGAACACTCAAATAAATTCTCTTATTAACTTAATGTCCGCATCAAGATGCTTGCAAGACCATATAGCAAATCACCAGATAGCGTAGACATTTACCCATGGCAACCAACAACAAAAACCAAACCAAGCGAATTCTTAGAATACCAGCCATTACAGTAAGGGGATCACCAATAATAGGCACCCAGGAAAAAAACAGGGAGAATACCCCATATTTTTTAAATCTCTGTTCAGCCTTTACAAATTCCTCTTCAGACATTCTCAACCATTTCTTGATCATGCCCAAGCTGGCCCAGTAGCCTAATGCATAATTGAGAAGAGAGCCCGCTACATTCCCAGTAGTGGCGACTATTATCAGGGCCCAAGGGGAGAGCCCCTGGAGTAATAGACCAGTCATTACAATTTCTGAGCTTAGCGGCAGAATGGTCGCTGCCAGGAATGCTGATACGAAAAGCCCCAAAAATCCAAACTCAAGAAAGTACCCCATAATGACGACTCATACCTAGCTAAACTCGGCATTCCTTCTATCTATACTTATAATTGTGCCACTATAATCGAAAAAAGGGGGACATCCCAACCCCCCCCTCATCAGTGTTAGCGATACTAGCCACAAGCCTCTACTTTTTATATTCACCCTTGTTAACACATTTTAGAATTCATAACCTTACACAGACTTACTTAGGCCCAAGTACAGACCCGCTCATCCGAAGTCGAAATCAGTGTCCACCCCATAATCCTCCAGCCACCTTCTAGTTTTGCTATCGACAAGATATTGCAGGCAGCTTTCCTACTCCTTTCTTTTGATTTGGATCGCTGAAAAACAACAAGCGATGTTGCTGAACCATCTTCTGAAACATAAATTTTCTCTATATATAATCCGGAAAATGGATATGTCTCTAGATCCATAGTTTTACGCAGCTGGCCGATAATTACGGGGATTAAATCGGGATGACTAGACAACCCCGGCTGCTCACCGATAAAAAATAAAGGGGATTGAGCAAAGTACTTCTTCAAACTACTCGGCGGAGATGAACTATTAAATGTGCTGTAAAAATTTTTAATAAGATCAGAGACTTCACTGCGCGAGCTTGCATAAATCTCAGATGAAAAGATAATAAATACGACAAGCAACAGCGCCATAGCAATTTTCATGGCTACCACTTCCTATTTTAAGGAGTTTCTGAGTAACTCTGCAATTAGAGGGGAGTGACTAAAGGTTGAAGTATAGTTATGCTATTAATTCGCATGGACTAAAGAAGGGAATCTGACAATCACCAGACGGAGTTATTCTGTGCCAGAGGTAATAGTGGAGAGAAGTATTTACTGCCCTTATTGTGGTGAAATCATAAAAATACTGGTTGATTCATCAGTTTTGCCTCAACAGTACACTGAGGACTGCCAAGTTTGCTGTAGACCTATCGTTTTCTTTGTGGAACTCGATTTAAATGGCGAGCTATCTATCGTGGCTCATACTGAGGATGAAGCGTTCTAAGTCGCATTGTCGCACTCAAATTCACTTCAAATTGGCAAAAACTTCAATCGCTCGCTTCCGTCCAGCCCCCACATCGCAAATCACTTGAGGATAGCCTTGAGTCGGCGGTGGATCGTGTATGGCTTTGTCGCTCAGCTCCTTTAGCTCAGGTATAAACTTGCGGATAAAATCTCCATTGGGATCAAAACGTTGCGACTGACTATAAGGATTAAATACACGGAAATAGGGTGCAGCATCAGTACCCGTGGAGGCAGTCCACTGCCAGCCCCCATTGTTGGAAGCAAAGTCTGCATCAATTAAGCGCTGCATAAAGTAGCGCTCACCCCAGCGCCAATCTATCAGCATATTTTTACTGAGAAATGAAGCTACTATCATACGCAATCGATTATGCATCCAGGCAGTCTCATTTAACTGTCGCATCGCTGCATCAACTATCGGAACCCCAGTCTCCCCCAAAGTCCAACGCTCAAACTGATCCTTATTGTAGGACCAGGGGATTTGGTCAGTTTCCTGCTTGAATGGCCTCCCTTTACTCAGACGGGGAAAGTCCACCAACAAATGGGTATAAAACTCCCGCCAGATTAATTCGCTAATCCAACAGGCCGCCCCATCATCTCCACCCAGCCAACGCCCCTCATTCATATCCAACGCCATTGCTATACATTGGCGAATCGAAACAGCACCACTATTTAGGTAGGGGGATAAGCAGGAGGTACTATCAAGTGCTGGAAAGTCTCTCTCTGCCTGATAAGCAGATATTTTTCCACCGAACTTCTTGAGCCGTTTCAGTGCCGCCTTTTCTCCTGCTTGCCAACCTTTAATCAGGCCTGCATCGTCGATCTTATCTATCGAGTATGTCGACAGTTGCGTTGGAATCTTTTGGCTCAATTTCTGCCCTTCAGATAAAGAAAGCCACTTTGGCCAATGTGCTTCATTTTCCCGGGTAGAAATTTTCCGAGGCTTAGGCAAGGTTTTTACTTCACTATCGGCACACAATTGAATCAGTGCACGCTTGAAGGGGGTAAACACCTTGTAGGGTTCCCCTCCGCCGGTTCTTACTGCTCCCGGTGGAAGCAGGGTGCGGTCACTATAGAATTGAACCTGAACCCCCTCATTTGTCAGTAAATCTTTTACTGCATTATCACGGCGCAACTCATTGAGTGGATATTCAGCATTCGCATAGAGTGCATTGATATTCAGGCGCTCAACTATTTGCTGAAGAACCCCTGGAACCTGAGCAAAAGTAGGAACTTCAACGAAGTACAGCGGTATATTGCGCTCCTCTAATCCATCTTGTAATTCACGCAAACAGGCGATACGAAAAGTCACCAGCGGATTGCCTTCATCCTGGCTCTGCCAGGTATCCGGACAGGCAATAAATACAGCAGCCACCTCCTTACATTGCACACTGGCTTGGTAAAGTGCTGAATTATCATTGAGGCGTAAGTCACTGCGTAGCCATACCAGGCCACGCGGCAAAGTCACTGGGCGACTCATAGCTTTAAAGACTCCCGCAATTGTGTAACTGCACTCTCTGTATTTCCGGCAAGTACTTTTGTTAAAGGGAGTCGGTTCAGTTCAGTCAAAGCCAAACGCTGCACCTCAATAAAATCACCCGCAAGCCACAGAGGATCAGTCATCCCCTGAACAGCACTTGGTAGCTCACGTTCAAGAATATTTTTCGGCATAGCCTTGTGGCTATAGCAAAGCACTCCCTGAGCACCCAGTTTTTTGACTGTACTTCCCAGCTCCAATAATCCCGCAGGATAAGCCAGGGTAACGACCTCTATTCCTGCGGCAAGGAGTACCGCAATAAACATCTGTATAAATGCCTGTTGGCCCTGAAAGCCAATTTCCAGTAAAAGAATACGGGGCTTCGCCTGGGACTTGTCTTTGTCCAGGTTTTTCCTGGCCATACCATTAGTCAGAAGTAGCTGTTCATTTAACAGAGGCCAGAAAAATGTCTGCGCTCCATGGGCTTCAGGTAGGCGAAATCGCTCAAGCCGCACATGCAAAGGTTTCAGCCAATGCTCCAACAGCAAAGCTGCAGGGAATGAGGAAAACCACTGATCGAGACGGCGGCGCAGCTGGGGTTCTGCAAAGTCTCTGAGAAGACTGGAGGTTTCATCCAGCATCGCCTGCCAATTGTTTTTTCCATCGCCTGCAGTCGCTGGCACCCCTAAATTGTCCTGCTCTCGCGCCAACAGGTCTCGCACTTGACCAATGGAAACGCCCCTGGCTAGGCATTGCAGGACCTTTTCAATCTGCTCGACTTCCTCTTCACTATAAAGTCGATGCCCTTTGCTGGTGCGCATGGGTTTTAGTAAACCATAGCGGCGCTCCCAGGCCCGTAAGGTCACGGGATGCACCCCTGTCCTCCGAGCTATCTCACGAATCGGAAAATAGTTTTTTTCAACAACTTCTGGGTCGGACATGACGCTCATTATCGAAATTCACACAAACCCAACTCTGCCGGCTCGGCAGCGAGTAAGACCTGACTGTGGATAAAGTGGTGTGGGCTTCTCGGCAAGTAATGACGGAGCATAGTAAGCACCGCCGAAATCGGTTTATGCCCTTGCCGGTACTCCTCGATAAGCTGGGCTAATTCAGCCCGCTCTTCCCGGCTTAAATAGCCCTTTAAATGCCCCTGGCTGTGCATCAGTGCATTGGTTCGATCCTTGCGCGATGCATGTTGGGAGAGAATATCCATAATCCGCCCACGAATTTCATAAGCGAACTCTTCGGGGGTCACCGCACGAGAGTTGGAAACAAACTGACCCAAGGCACGGGTCAGAGGCTGGCTATGGGCTAGCAAGAGGTACTTATAAGCGGTGTAAAACTCAATAACTTTAGCGGGTCGAGGATCCGGCGATACATAGCGATGCCAGGCATCGTAAGCAAATACTCGGGTTAAAAAGTTCTCGCGAATATCGCTGGCATTCAGTCGCCCTACTTCCTCCATAGGGAGGTGGGGGAAATTCTCTCTCACACGCGCAGCAAATAGACCTGCCGAATGCGCCAGTACACCGCGACCATCTTCTTTGTAATGGGGGGTAGTACGCACACCGCAGCTGGGAGACTTTTGCATCAGGATAAAACCGCGCAACTGCTCAACCTCCGGGCTTATCTCATCTGCGTAAGCCTCAAGGTCCTCTGTCACATCGATATTGGTGTCATCGCGCCCAACTGCACGCAGGCGATCACTGACAATCAGGTGAATTGGTGGGCGGGGCACTCCCAAGCCTATTGCCACTTCCGGGCAGTAAGCTTGCAGATCAAAGCAATTACCCAGCAGCTGAGTGCAGACTTTGCTGTGCTTATGGCTACCGTTATATCGAACGGGATCACCCACGGCACAGCGGCTGATACCAACGGGAATCTTATGCGGCAGGAATTGAATATTCATAGTCACAAAGTGTGCAGGTAATGGCCTACCTTTTTTATAGCCTGTCACTAAAACTTATACAAGATCTGCTCTTGTATAAGTTTTTGGAAGTCTCTTGCAAGGTAACCGTGGCTTGCGCAAATACAAACCAAAGCTACAATGCAAAGCCGCGTTCATTCCGAGTTTTAGCGCTGCGCGCACTCTTATCGCCAGTCCCCGGTCTGCGATGCGGCCCATACCTCCCGGAAAGTACGGATTAGCTCATGATTCCAGCATTGCGCGAAGTCGACGAGGTTCAGGCGCTCTATTTGCAGTTCTTGCAGGAACTGAAGGACGCAGGTTTCCGTGGCGATACCACCCCCAGTTATGCCAGCCGCACGGTCCTGGCTACCGATAATTCGATATACCAGGTCCTCCCCCAGGCCGTTGTTTATCCCCGCGACAGTCGTGACTTGCAGCTGCTCGCCGAGCTGGCTGACAGGGAGGAGTTTCACTCGGTAGTGCTATCCCCCCGTGGCGGTGGTACCGGTACAAACGGCCAGTCCCTGACCGATGGACTGGTTGTAGATATCTCCCGCCATATGAACCAGATCCTCGAAATCAATGTTGAGAAGCGCTGGGTCCGGGTACAGGCCGGTGTGGTCAAAGATCAACTGAATGCAGCACTCAAACCCCACGGCCTCTTTTTTGCTCCGGAGCTTTCCACCAGTAACCGAGCCACCATTGGCGGCATGATCAATACCGATGCCTCAGGCCAGGGTTCATGTGTCTACGGCAAAACCCGCGATCACGTGCTGGAGTTACACACCGTATTATTGGGCGGTGAGATTTGGCACTCGGCCCCGATCGACGATGAGGAGCTGGCACAAGTTAGTGTCGGGGATAAACGCTCTGCACAGGTTCACCAAGTCTGTGATTCTATCGCGCGTACAAAAGCAGAGTTAATCACAGCAAAGTTTCCCAAGCTCAACCGCTGCCTCACCGGCTACGACCTGGCTCATATTCGCGACGACAAAGGCTTTAACCTCAATAGTGTTCTCTGTGGCTCAGAGGGAACCCTGGGTTTTATCGCCGAGGCAAAACTCAACCTGTTGCCAATTCCCAAATGTGTCGCTCTGGTCAATTTAAAGTACGACCATTTTCAAGAGGCGCTACGCGACGCCAAAGACCTGATGCTGGCCGGTCCCATGTCTATCGAGACAGTGGACAGCAAAGTGTTGCAGCTGGCGATGGAAGATATCGTCTGGCACAGCGTCAGTGAATTTTTCCCAGCGGATGATCGCCCGGTCAAGGGCATTAATTTAGTCGAGTACGCCGCCGATAGCGAAGAGGAATTGGAGCAGGCACTAGCCCAATTTACTGCTCATATTGATGAAGCTATTGGCCAGGCAGGTAAAAGTTTCGGTTATTCCATTGCCCGAGGCCACTCCGAGGTCAATCGAATCTGGGCCATGCGCAAACGGGCCGTGGGCTTACTGGGAAATGCCCAGGGAGAAAAACGCCCAATTCCCTTTGTCGAGGACACGGCAGTACCACCGGAAAACCTGGCAGATTTTATCGCTGAGTTCCGCACGGTATTGGATGAGGCCAATCTCGACTACGGTATGTTTGGCCATGTCGATGCGGGCGTGCTGCACGTGCGTCCGGCAATTGATATGAAAGACCCCCGGCAAGCCGCACAAATTCGTCCGATCACCGATCAGGTGGTCGCCCTCACACAGAAATATAAGGGCCTTTTGTGGGGGGAGCATGGGAAAGGTGTCAGGTCTGAATACGCACCGGAATTTTTTGGCGAGCTCTACCCAGAGCTGCAAAAAATCAAAGCCGCCTTCGATCCTCGCAACCAACTCAATCCGGGGAAAATAGCTACTCCCAGTGATGACAGCCAGCTGCTGAAAATTGACGAGGTATCCACCCGAGGCGAGCGGGACCGGCAAATTCCCGCCCAGGTCTGGGAGGGCTATGAGGAAGGTGTGCACTGCAACGGCAATGGTGCTTGCTTTAACTGGAACCCCGACGATGCCATGTGCCCTTCCTACAAGGCCACTCGCAACCGTATTCACTCTCCCAAGGGGCGCGCCTCTTTAATGCGCGAATGGCTGCGATTGCTCAGCGAAAAAAATGTTGATGCGGTCTCCAGTGCCCAGCGCCTGCGGGAACGCTCCTTTTTTGTCGGACTCCCCAAGCGCATTATCAATTCCCTGGCAAAAACCCGTGGCGAGTACGATTTCAATCACGAAGTTAACGAGGCAATGCAAGGCTGCCTGGCCTGTAAATCCTGTGTGGGGCAGTGCCCGATAAAAGTGGATGTGCCGGAGTTTCGCAGCAAATTCCTCGAACTCTACTACAGCCGCTATTTGCGTCCGCTAAAAGATTACGCCGTCGGTGGGCTGGAATTCCTGATGCCACACCTGGCCAAGCTACCTCAGTTATACAACTGGCCACTAAAACTCAAGCCAGTTTCCTTCCTGATGGAGCGCCTGTTCGGCATGGTGGACAGCCCACTGTTATCGGAAAAAACCTTGAAAGCGACTATGGCGGAGCTGGGTGTGCCTGTCGCCAGTGCCGCCTGCCTGGAGTCCTTGGGCCCGGCACAGCGCAGTCGCGCAGTGGTGATAGTGCAGGATGCTTTTACCAGTTACTTTGATGCCCAAGTGGTTGCCGACATCGTGCGCTTGCTAAAGCAGCTCGATTTTGTCCCCATGCTGGCGCCCTACCGCGCCAACGGCAAACCCCTACATGTGCACGGTTTCCTGCGCCAGTTCCAGAGGGTCGCTGAATTAAACAGCCAGATGCTTAACGACCTCGCCGCCAGCGGTATTCCCCTTGTGGGCATCGACCCCTCAATGACCCTGACTTATCGCTCCGAGTATAAAAAGCTGATGGGCGATGAGGCACCCAAGGTCCACTTGTTACAGGAATGGCTGGCTTCCCAGCGGGAGCACCTGGAACAACAGCGCCACCGCATAGCGCCCGCCAACTTCCAGCTTCTGCCCCATTGCAGTGAACAAACCAATGCCACCGCCTCGGTGAAAGACTGGCAAAATGTTTTCACTGCCCTGGGCCTGGAACTCGCTACCGAGAGCCTCGGCTGCTGCGGTATGGCCGGTACCTATGGCCACGAAGCAGATCACAAAGAGACCTCACGAGTCATTTTCCAGCAATCCTGGGCGCCCCGATTGAACAGTGGCGAAAACCAGTTGGCCACCGGCTATTCCTGTCGTTGCCAGGCCAGTCGCTTTGCAGGCGTATCCTTGCGCCATCCGCTACAGGGGCTACTGGCACAACTGGATAAATAGGCATTTACTGACGTAAGAGGCCCATATCTCCGGGTCTCTTACCGTCCACCCAAAGTAGCCTGCGGGAAGTGCCTATGCACAAACATCTCTCAAACCTGCTCATGCTGTTTTATGCACTGCTTGGCATCGCCGTATTGCTAGCAGCAATATCCATAAGCTCAAACTCCGGGAAACAACAATTAGGGCACCATCTATCCCAGGCCCAACACTCCCTGGCATTGGTTACTGAGGCTGAAACCTACGCCCGCACGGGCAACTACGCCGACGCACTGCCACTTTACGAAAAGGCCATCTCCTCGCTGTCCGACTATCCGGATCAACAGCAGGCCCTGCGCTACCGCTACGGTATTGTGCTCAATGCATTTAGCGCCCAAGCGCGACCTGACCTCTACCCCCTTGCCCGCGCACAGTTCGAATCGGTCCTCAATTACCTGGATGAGGGCGCGGTGCTACCGCAGTCCACCGCGAGAGTGCGGTCGGCCATGGCACACACTTACCATCAGCAAGCAGCAACGGAGAAGGAGCACACTCAGCGAGCTCATCTTCTACGCTCGGCTTACCTTCTATATAAGAGTGCAATCCAAGGCCTGCGCGAGCAGGCGGAATGGCAGAACCTTGCCATCACCTATTTCAACCTGGGGCAAGTCTGTGAATGGCAGGGAAACCTGGAGGAAGCCATCATCTGGTTGGAAAAAACGGTGAAGCTGGACATGCAGCACAAGCTGCCGGACCTCCAGGAAGACAGTGACTACTTATCCGCATTGCGCAGCCAGGTGGAACCGATACTGGAAAACCCCGAAACCGCGCTGTAAGTACTGGGGATTCCCTGCACTTTTTAATGTGACGCACCGGTTTTTCCGCTAAAACCTGCTGTTTTTTGTCATATCAGCAATATATGGAGAATAAGTCACAAATAATTTATGAGGAATTTTTTACTGTTCCAGTCATGCTAAGCAATGCCCTCCACCACTCCTAGCACGACTCTTTAGAATGACATCGCTGTCACGCAATTTTTCTCTTTTGAAACCATTTACCAAGGAGCTGGGTTCTATCCGGCCATTTCCTTCTGTACAAAATATATACAGTGCAATTTTATTGTTCTTTATATCTGAAAATTAAGCCATTTTTTTATTTTCTGTAAATAACCCGCCAATTCATACGGCTTTTTCTCGCTTTGCAGGAAAAAGTTGATACCTCAGGAATCGCCGGTAATATAGCCAGCGTTGATTAAATATTGATCAACGATTTCCAAACAAACTTGGAAATTTCACAAGCAGCCCTTGGCTTGTGACCATTTATGACCTGGAGGTAATGGGACATGATGAAACAGACTCTGCGAAATACTGCCTTTTTTATTGCTGCCTTGCTCGCTATCGGTGTAAGCGTTAATGCCTCAGCAGCACTTAAGAAAACCATGATTGTTGACGCAACTGCTTACAACTCTGTACCCGGACAAACTGACAGTGATCCCTGGGTAGCAGCTTGGAACAACCGCCTGCGCCCCGGTGACAAAATTATCGCCGTATCCCGTGACCTGGAAAAACACGGTCTGACTAACGGCGCCAAAGTTAAAATTGAAGGTCTGCCTGGCACCTATACCGTGCGCGACCGTATGAACAAGCGTTTTACTAACCGAATCGATGTTTGGATGGAGAAAGACATTAAGAAAGCCCGCGCCTGGGGCAAGAAAAAACTGAAGATTGTTTTTGAACCCGTAAAGTAATTAGACCTAATTTCAACAGAGCTTGTGACCCCGCCCTCCAGCGGGGTTTTTTTATTGTTAAAAGAATTTATATCTAATCCACCAAAAAGCAATCAGGGTTCCATCTCCATTAAAAACCCTTCTAGCTCTGTACAATTTGAATTTCCGATATAAAACAGGCTCGGCTGCTGGTTCTCGGTATAGCGATGTTTTAATCCATCCTCGCCAATTAATATTAAGTATTCTGATTTTACCCAGCGCTCACCCTCCCTGTATTCCGTTAGCCATAAAAGCGATGGCTGCCCCTCGTGACAGAGCCCATAAAACATGCGGGTTTTTTCCACCAGTTTCTTGGTCATGTAATCTAGATAGCGGCCGGGATAGGTATAGCGATCAGCCTCAATACCAATTTTCTCTGGGTTTATCCCCATATTGGCGCGGCCAACTCTCTGTATATAAATTGCCAGGTTCTCGTCGCAATCGAGACAATGGCGCCCGGCAACGATGGCATAGCCACTCAATTCGGAGATAAGTCGGGCTTCTTTCAGGTCAGTGGTGAGCAGCTGTCGATTGGAAAGGCGGATGCTCTCTGCGGATACCAGTGGACTTAATACAGTCACCAGCAGAATAAGGTAGCGCAGGTTCATGGGGAGGGTAACCGCAGGTTAGGTAGTACCGCCGGAGACCTGGATTCCACCATTGTCTCGCGGCGGCACTGTGATTGGGTGTGCTGTTACACAGTCGCGATTCCCTTCTCACATTAACCATAGCAGTTTGAACAAATGTCAGCCGACTTTTGCCACAACTCCCGCTGGGAATTGCCAGTCAGCCGATTCATTCTGAAGAGGGCTTACCAGCTGCCATCAGCTTCCTGAACTGGCCCAACAAAGGTAGCGATCCCCTCCTCTTTAAGAGCATCGAGCGCTTCATCCAGCGCTTCCCGCTCAGTCTCAAACGCGTCTTCCCAAACGGTTGAGTTGTTGTGTTCATCGACGATTTCAAGCAGCCAGCCGCCCTCACCATCTTCATAAATATCGATCTGGACGGAAACCTCGCCCTCCCGATAGATCTGGCTCAACTCCGATTCTTTCGGTGCAAACTCTTCGCCCATGGGATTCGCCTCGCTGTGACCTTGAAATTTCGGCCAGAACTTTGACAACTTGCGGCCCGACGGTCAACTACAAATCCCTTTTCTTGCAGATGCGGACCGCCTGCTTACTGTACGACAAGCTCCTTTTTTTGCGATAAAATGCGCGGCGATTTTTTCTGCTCCGGATTTGCGATCCGGCCCGCAACTGAGGAAGTACCATGAACCAATTTGTTGTCTGTGCACTGTATAAGTTCGTTACCCTTGAGAACTTTGAAACGCTTCGCGCCCCACTGCTGGAGGTGATGCAAGAAAACAGTGTTCGCGGCACCCTGCTGTTGGCCCAAGAGGGCATCAATGGCACTGTAGCCGGCTCCCGCGAAGGTATCGACGCGGTATTAGCCCATTTGAAGTCAGACGAGCGCCTCGCCAACCTGGACTACAAAGAGTCCATCACCCAGGCAATGCCCTTCCTGCGCAGTAAAGTGAAGCTAAAGAAAGAAATTGTCACCATGGGTGTAGAGGGCATTGATCCACTGCGCACCGTCGGCACCTATGTCAAACCCAAAGACTGGAATGCCCTGATCAGCGACCCAGAGGTTGTTGTCGTGGACACCCGCAATGACTATGAATTCCAAGTCGGTACTTTCAAGAATTCCATCAACCCGGAAACTGAGACTTTCCGCGAGTTCCCGCAGTACGTAAAAGAGAATATGGACCCGGCCAAGCACAAGAAGGTCGCCATGTTCTGCACCGGCGGTATCCGCTGCGAGAAGTCCACAGCCTATATGAAAGAGCAGGGCTTTGAAGAGGTATATCACCTCCACGGCGGTATTTTGAAATACCTGGAAGAAGTCCCAGCAGAAGAATCCCTGTGGGAAGGCGAGTGCTTTGTTTTCGATGAGCGGGTGACAGTCAACCACAACCTGGAACGCGGCAAATATGATCAATGCAATGCATGCCGCATGCCCATCACTGAGGAAGACCAGCAATCTCCCCTGTTCGAGCAGGGTGTAAGCTGCCCGCACTGCCACGACAAGGTGCCTGAAGCCGACCGAGCCCGTTTCCGCGAGCGCGAAAAGCAAATTCAGCTAGCCAAACAGCGCGGTGAAGTACACATTGGCCAGGACGCCCGCGCGCAAACCGTCTCCCGCCGCGAGCAAAAGAGGGAGGAGCGCCGCCGCCAGGCTGAAGCCCAACAGGCGCGCAACCAGCAGGCCTAACTCCTCCCCTAGAGAGCAAGAGGCTGAGGTACGACCTTTATCTGGGCTAGCCAGGCCTCTGCCTCGGCCTCCACAACGAACTCCCTAGAACTGAGCCTGCACAGGCAGGAGCCATGGCTCGGCAGCGGACAGGTCCAGCGCCCTCGCGGATGTAACACCGCGATAAATGCCCGTCGCAGCACAGGGTTCTCAGCAATAAAGTGAATAAACTTCTGGTGTTCCTCCAGTGTGGTTTTGCTGCGCGCATAACGCAGGTCAAGTAGTACACGTAGGGGTTTTCGGTGGCGATACTTTTCCACCAGTAGTGCAATGGCTTCTATTTTGTCCTTATACCCCACCGGACCAAAAAAAAGCACACGCGCTATTCCACCCGCCGGCCGATAGCTAATATGAAAATTCATTGATAACAGCACCCGTGCGCTTGTCTTTTTTATTTTTATCGACTACAGCTTCCGCAATGCCTCTTTTTATTGTCTTACCTGTATTGAAAACGCGAAATAAGGCAGACTTTTTTCTCGTACACTCCTGATATTTACTTCTACCTCAACGGCAATCCAACATCCGTATAAAGGGTTTGACGTTTGTCGGCGAAAATACTGCACCTGTAAACTCGTTTTAATACCCTCAGCCCCAACTACATTTAATAAGCGACAAAAAACCTGTAAATACTGCCACCTAAAAATCATAAGCGGTCTATATCGCAAAAAAATATCGGCTTTATGATTTTTAAAGCAATAAGTAACTAGTACGATCAAAATACCCCTGTTTTTTACCAGGTAATTCTGTGAAATATTTTGAAACTTCTAATTTACCCAGGGCGCGACAGAAGTGGGCTATCGCTAAAAGGAAATCTGTACCATAAAACAAGGAACAAACTAGTACGGCTTACTTCAATGAGGGGCACCGGGCTGCATCAATATAGAAATATTGGAGCCCGGTAAAAATAGAAAAACAAAGAAAATTATTTCTTTGTGATCAATATCGCGAATGGGTTCAACTTATTTCGATTTCCGGCATATCGCTGTCATCACTGCTGTTTAACCAGATCTGGGCAGCAGCCTTGCGGGCAATTTCGCAATAAAAACCAGCAATTTCACTATCTGGATCGGAAATAACACTGGGTTGCCCGCTATCCACATCGGCGCGGATTTTCTGTGCCAGCGGAAGCTCTCCCAGTAAATGGGTATCGTACTCTGCAGCGATTCGCTCACCGCCACCGGTACCGAAAATTGGCTCGCTGTGACCACACTTGGAACAAGTATGCAGCGCCATATTTTCCACAATACCCAGCACAGGTACCGATACCTTGCGGAACATCTCCACGCCCTTAATGGCATCTTTTAGTGCCAGGTCTTGAGGGGTAGTTACAATTACCGCACCGGCCAAGGTAGTTTTCTGTGCCAGCGTCAATTGAATATCCCCAGTACCCGGGGGCATATCCACAACCAGGTAATCAAGCCCATCCCGACTTTCCCCCCACAGGGTTTGACTGAGAATCTGGTTGAGCGCGCCGCTGGCCATAGGCCCGCGCCATACCGCAGGGGTCTCCTCGGTCATCAGGTACCCCAGAGACATTGTCTCTATTCCATGGGCCTCTACCGGCACAAAGAATTTCTGTTCTTTCACATGCGGGCGCTGGTCTTCAGTTCCCAGCATAGTGGGCAGGCTCGGGCCGTAGATATCAGCATCCAACAAACCAACCCGGGCACCTTCCGCCGCCAGGGCCAGGGCCAGATTGACCGCAGTCGTGGACTTGCCAACCCCGCCTTTACCCGACGCCACGGCAACAATATTTTTTACCTTCGCCAGAGTTTCCGGCGCCCCGGAAGTCGGCGTAGCGGGAATATCGCTGAACAGCTCAAACTGCAACTTAGAGCCTTTGAGGGGCCCGGCTTTCAACAGCGGCTGACAGCTTTCCTCTACTCTCTGGTGCCAGTCTGCCTCCTGGCTCGCACACGGATATCCCAGGGTAATCCCGGCGAAAACAGTTTCGTCCTCATACCCAACTTCAATTTCTGCGTCCAAATCATCCAGCGGCAAGCCACTGGCAGGATCATGCAACTGGCCGAGGCACTCCGCCAGTCGCTCCAGTTCAGCCTGAACTTCCTGTGACAGCTCGTCATGATCGTGATGATGATCGCTCACGGTATCTCCCTCTCAGCGCTTCTAGATTGGCTCGCATTGTGTCGGATGACGCGGCCTAACACCAGCCACAGCAGCCAAACAAGGATTCACATAAGCCAGCTTGATCCCTCCACGACATAGTGCAAATCTGCTATATTCCGCGGTCTTTTGACGATCTTCGGCCCACTCTCCGTGAGTCCCTGGCCGCAACCCCACAGCGATGGAAAAACCGATGTCCGATACGCGCAACATTCTCGTCACCAGCGCACTGCCCTATGCCAATGGCTCCCTACATCTGGGCCATGTGCTCGAATATATCCAAACCGATATTTGGGCCCGCTTCCAGCGTGCGCGCGGTAATAACTGCCTGTATATCTGTGCCGACGATGCTCACGGCACTGCAATTATGCTGAAGGCTGAACAACTGGGCCTGACCCCGGAACAGCATATCGCCAATATGCAGGCAGAACACGAGCGCGACTTCGCCGACTTCCTGATTGGTGTGGACAACTATCACTCCACCCATTCAGAGGAAAACCGCGAGCTGTCGGCAATGATCTACCGCCGCCTCAGCGAAAACGGCCACATCGCATCGCGCACTATTACCCAGGCTTTCGATCCAGAGAAACAGCTTTTCCTGGCGGATCGCTATATCAAGGGAACCTGCCCCCGCTGCAGCACACCCGACCAGTATGGTGATAACTGTGAAGCCTGTGGCGCCACCTACAGCCCTACCGAACTGATCGATCCGGTATCAGCGATCTCCGGCGCCACTCCGATAGAGAAGGAGTCAGAGCACTTCTTCTTTACCCTGCCCGCATTCACCGAATACCTGCGCGAGTGGACCCGCTCCGGTACCCTCCAGGATGAAGTGGCCAATAAGCTGGCCGAATGGCTGGAAGAGGGCCTGCAAGAGTGGGATATTTCCCGCGACGCCCCTTACTTCGGTTTCGAAATTCCCGATGCGCCGGGCAAATATTTCTACGTGTGGCTCGACGCTCCCATTGGCTATATGGCCAGTCTCAAAAACTACTGCGACAACAAAGGGCTGGACTGGCAGGAGTACTGGAAAAAAGACAGCGACGCCGAGGTCTACCACTTTATCGGCAAGGATATCGTCAACTTCCACGCACTCTTTTGGCCAGCCATGCTGGACTCAGCGGACTTCCGCACCCCCAACAAAGTTTGCGTACACGGCTTCCTTACCGTAAACGGCAAGAAGATGTCCAAGTCCCGCGGCACCTTTATCAATGCCCGCAACTACCTGGATCACTTGAGCCCTGAGTATTTGCGCTACTACTTCGCCGCCAAACTGACCGGTGGCGTCGATGACCTGGATCTGAACCTGGACGATTTTATCGCCAAGGTGAACTCTGACCTGGTGGGTAAAGTAGTCAATATCGCCTCTCGCACCGCCAAGTTTGTCAGCAAGTCCGGTGGCAAGCTGGCCGGCGAACTGGCCGACAAACAATTGTGGAACCAATTTGTAGAGGCGGCTCCACGAATTGCTGAGTATTACGAGCAGCGAGAATACGCCCGCGCCATGCGCGACATTATGGCTCTGGCCGACGCCGCCAACGCCTGGATCGCCGACAAGGCTCCCTGGTCCCTGGCCAAGCAGGAGGGCACCGAAGCTGAGGTTCTGGCTATTTGCTCCCAGGGTGTGAATATGTTCCGCGCCCTGATCACCTGGCTCGCCCCGGTATTGCCCAACACTGCACAAAAAGCGGCGGAGTTCCTCAACAGTGAGCTGGACTGGAACAGCGCAACCAAACCGCTGACAGATCACGAAATCAAGAAGTTCAAGCCGCTGCTGCAACGGGTGGAGAAAACCCAGGTAGATGCGGTTATGGATGCGGCTGCGGAATCCCTGGCCCAGCTACAAGCGGAAACCAAAGCTGCTACCGGCCCTCTGGCGGAGGACCCCATTGCTGAGGAAATCCAGTTTGATGACTTCGCCAAAGTAGACTTGAGGATCGCCCTGATCGCCAAAGCTGAGCATGTTGAAGGCGCCGGTAAACTGCTGCGCTTAACCCTGGACCTGGGCGGCGAAACCCGCCAGGTATTTGCCGGTATTAAAAGCGCCTACGCCCCTGAAGACCTGGAAGGTAAGCACACCGTTATGGTCGCTAACCTGGCGCCGCGTAAAATGCGCTTTGGTGTCAGTGAGGGTATGGTTCTGGCAGCGGGTCCCGGAGGTAAGGACCTGTGGATACTGGAGCCCCACGAGGGCGCCAAACCCGGTATGCGCGTAATGTAATTTCCCTGCGCTAACGCAGGGAAACTGCAATCAAGCCGGCACACACCAGCCCCACTCCCAGCAGCTGGGGCCTGTGTGCCGGCTCCTTGAGTAACCAGACCGCCAAACCCACGCCCAGGGGAATACTCAACTGCCTTAGGGCGACTACATAACTCACATTTTCAGTCATTGTCATCGCCAGCAGTACCAGGCCGTAAGTCGCTCCCATCATGGCACCGGTCAGAGCCCCGACCTTCAAATCCCGAAAACTTTGGATCAATGGCGCAGTGCCACTCTGCCCCAGGCACCCCAGAAGCAGCCATACACCACAGGCGAGAAACTGCATCCCCAAATAGCTGTAGGCCAGAACAAGCGCAGGGATAGTGCCTCCCGCAGCATCCCCCAGGTAAATCAGCGCCCCTTTATCCGCCAGTGAATAGCCCACAGTGCCAATGGCTGCTACCAGCGCCCAGGCGCAGTCCGCGCGCCAATAAGCTCTCCAGTGCCACTCGCGGAAATACACCAGCGGTACCAGCAGGCAGCCAATTGTCACCAACAGCATTCCCACCCAGGCGAGTGGAGGCAACGATTGCCCCAACAATACCGTTGCCAGTGCAACCAGCAATACCGGCAATGCTCGAGCAACGGGATAGACCAATCCCATATTGGCTCGCTGGTAGGCGAGGGATAAGCCCCCCATATAAATCATTTGAAAAAAACCACTACCGATAAGGAGGATCCAAAAACTTCGCGGGAGTGAATCAACCTGATATAGCAACCAAAAATTTAGCGGTAAAAGAAAAATTCCAACACTGAGAGTCGCGATACAAAAAAAGGCGGGAGTTGGTGTGCGGGACTTCCCCAGTAAATTCCAACCCGCGTGTAGAAATGCAGAAATTAAAACAAGACTGGCAGCGGTAAACGATATTCCCATAGAGGCCCTCTTCAATTGCGACAGAAAGGCCCCGACAAACCAACCGTAGCCACGAATATGCGCAGTTAAGGCCGCTGGCCAGCAAAGTTTTGCATTCCTTCTTCACTGCCGTAGCATGTCCACCACACTGCAAATCGATCGAGGAGATGTCATGCGCGGCGTATTTCTGGACACTTTGACAATGAAGCTTGAGGAGCTGGATACCTCGGCCCTAACAAATAGTCTAGACCAGTGGGACTTCTATGAAACGACTCCCGCCGAAAAAGTCGCGGAGCGAATCGCCGAGGCCGAGGTGGTAATAACCAATAAAGTCATAATAAGCCGCACATTATTGGAGCAGGCCAGCAAATTAAAAATGATTTGTGTTTGTGCAACCGGTACAAATAACATCGATCTCGCCGCCGCACAGGAATTAAATATTCCGGTGTACAACGTTAAAGGTTATGCGGGGGCTTCTGTACCACAGCACACTCTTGCCCTGATCCTGGCTCTTGCTTCCAAGTGGCACCGCTATCACAACGATGTTTTTGCCGGACGCTGGAGCCAATCTACAATTTTTTGCCTGCTCGATCACCCAGTGGTTGAACTCGCAGGAAAAACACTCGGTATCATTGGCTTTGGTGCCCTCGGGCAGAAGGTGGCAAAACTGGGGGAAGCCCTGGACATGCGGGTACTGGTGGCTGAATCATTTAGCGGCACACCCGCTGAAGGCAGGACGCCACTGCAACAATTGTGTGCAGAGTCCGATGTCATCAGCCTGCACTGCCCGCTCACAGAAGAAACCGATCAGCTGGTAGACGAGCAATTCATCGCCGCGATGAAACCCGGCGCACTCCTGGTCAATACGGCTCGGGGCGGGCTGGTCAATGAACAGGCACTGGCGGATGCTTTGCGCAGTGGACACCTTGGGGGGGCGGCGCTGGATGTCCTCAGCCAGGAGCCCCCACCCGCCAGTCACCCACTATTGGACAGAGATATCCCCAATTTGATTATCACCCCCCACAACGCCTGGATCAGCCGTGAATCACGCCAGCGCCTACTCAACGGGGTCGTAGAGAATATTGAAACCTGGAAAAGTGAGAGTACCAGCCATCCATAAACAACTCGCTTTTATCTAACCCAAGCCATCTCAGGCATCTGCCGGTCCGAGGACTAATCCCCTCGGTGAACTCAGGCCGGCTTTTGCCGTTTGAAACTACGACCGGGCCCGAACAGCTGCCAGCCATAGTCCAAGATCAGTAGCAGAGACAGGGACTTTTTCCTGCAAAAATCGCGTGAAAAAAACCCCTTTTTCAAGTGGGAATTACCACGCGGGACTATAGACTTCCTCGGCAATTAAACCCCGAGAGGAGAAACCTGATGGCAACCGCAAGATCTCCACATACGAACTCCAGTAGGGAGAAGCTGCAACAGGCCTATAATCTTGCTGGAGAGGCCGCTTCACAAGCTGCTGGCAGCTTGAAAGAGAGGGCCCGGACCTCTGTAGAGTCCCAGAGACAACGTGCCACCGATGTAATGGAAAAAGCGGAGTCCTCACTTCGGGAGCGCCCCATTCTCGCTGTTGGCTGTGCATTCGTTGTTGGCTGGGCAATTGCGAAGCTCTTTAAGTAACGCTTCTCTCTTTTTTTCGACTGGTAAGGACACCCCCTGATGGGCAATGAAAAAAAGTCCCAAGCGTCTGGCGAGAATGCCGATTCCGCTGCGCAGGAGCGCAGCCCGGGTCAGTCTTCACCTTCTCCCTCAGGGAAAGACTCTGATGGAGAAGGTGAAAATAGCCTTGAAGCTACCCTTGCTCGCGCCGAGGCAACACTGACCCTACTGACTGCCTGGTTGGCTAATATTCAAAAGCTATTCCAGTTGGAGTTGGATAGAACGATTGCAGCCGGCAAGCGTATTGTTGCCCTGCAACTGATGTTACTGCCTCTAAGTGCGGCCCTCATCGTCAGTCTCTGTGGAGGCGTTGGGCTGATTGCCTACTATTTTTCCCAGTCTATTTATTTGGCATTTCTGGTATTTATTCTTATCCAGGTCGCTATTTTGGCGGGAGCTATCGTTTATCAAAAGAAGCTGGTGCCCCTACTGGGTTTTGAAGAGACCAAGCGACAAGTTAAAGAGGCTTTAAACGATGTCACTGAAGTCTTTAAATAAACAGATCGAACAATGCAGCCGGGATACGGAGCGACAGCGGCTCAGTGTATTGGCAATCGTAAATCAGCAACAGCAAGATGTTCAGCAGCGTTTACAGGGAATTCCCCTGCCACTGGTTTTAGGTCTGGCTTTAATCGCCGGCTTCGCGGCGGAAAAATTGTGGCAATTGCCCCGCACCTCACAGGTGGTTCAGTTTATGCTGTCTATGAGGGCTTTTTAGCCGACGCTACTCTTTATATAAATATTAATTAACGGCCACTTTTAAAAAGAGGGGCACCGGAAAATAACCATAGAAAATAGATACTGGCACATCCTTGTGCCAGCCTTACCTATTAATACCCTGTATTAATCAACATCCTTATCGGTCACTTTATCTTGGGTGTTATTGTCAAAATCACCAGCGCTGTGGCGCTCATGTAGTTGTTCGCTGGGCTCACCCCAGGTTCGATTGACCATTCGTCCGCGCTTTACTGCTGGCCGCTCTCCAATTTCCCCCACCCAACGATTGAGATTTTTATAACTCTGGGTATCGAGAAATTCCGCCGCACTATAAGCTTCATTACGCACCAGAGCCCCATACCAGGGCCAGATCGCAATATCGGCGATGGTATAAGTCCTTCCCGCCACATACGGATGCTTTGCCAGCTGTTGGTCCAATACGTCCAACTGGCGCTTTACTTCCATAGCAAATCGGTTGATCGGGTATTCATATTTTTCCGGTGCATAGGCATAAAAGTGTCCAAAGCCTCCCCCCAGGTAAGGGGCCGAGCCCATCTGCCAGAAGAGCCAATTCAAAGCCTCGGTGCGCTGCTCGGGCGTATGAGGCAAGAGGACATTAAACTTTTCCGCCAGGTAAAGCAGTATGGAGCCACTTTCAAATACCCGGATTGGTGGCGTAGTGCTGTGATCCACTAAGACCGGAATCTTGGAATTTGGGTTTGCCTCTACAAAACCACTGCCAAACTGCTCTCCTTCAGTGATACGGACTAAATGGGCATCGTATTCGGCTCCCTCAAACCCGAGTTCCAATAACTCTTCTAACATCACCGTCGCTTTAACCCCGTTCGGCGTGGCCAAAGAATAGAGCTGCATCGGGTGCTGCCCCTGCGGCAGCGCTTTATCGTGGGTCGCACCCGCTACCGGCCGATTGATACTGGCAAAAGCGCCCCCGCTTTCCTTATCCCACTGCCAAACCTTGGGGGGAGTGTAGGTTTCGTTCGACATTAAACTGCTCCAACTGAATTTAAGGTTGCTCTCAAGCAAAAACACGCATGCCGCGTCAATATACTGTATTGCCTCTACCCCACGCTTAACACCAAGTACCAAACTGGGTTACCCATCTTGTACCTATCGTTTCAAATTGGCAAAGGTACTGCAAATAGTATCCACAAAGGCCTCCACCTTTACTCCAAGTGGAGTCCTTTTGATCCAGAGGTGGCCCTTTGTCGGCCCTTTTCCCCTGCCACCCTCCTCACGAGTTGAAGCCCCCAAGCGACTCAACCATAATAGCCGCCCTGCGCGGCATTCGACGGTGCTCACAAGGAAGGTGCTAGTCTCACCTTAACCCTGCCGACGCCATTGCCGCTGTTCGCGCCACTCCGCCCTCGGGCTTTAACCGGACCTGTTATGACCGAATTTGCCGTCATTCTGCTCAGCACCATCTTGGTCAATAATTATGTGTTAGTGCAGTTTCTCGGCCTGTGCCCGTTTATGGGAGTTTCCAATAAACTGGAGACCGCTGTGGGTATGGCCGGCGCTACCACCTTTGTACTTACTTTGGCCTCTATTTGTTCATACCTGGTCAACACCTATCTGTTGGCCCCTTTTGGTATTGAAGATCTTCGCACCATCTCATTTATTCTGGTGATTGCTGTTGTCGTACAGTTCACGCAGATGTTTATCCAGAAGACCAGCCCGTTGATGTACAAAGTGCTAGGCGTTTTTCTACCGCTGATCACTACCAACTGTGCCGTGTTGGGTGTCGCTCTGCAGAACACTATGAAAGCGCACACTTTTATACAGTCCACTCTTTACGGATTTGGCGCAGCAGTGGGTTTCTCCCTGGTGTTAATCTTGTTTTCCTCGATGCGCGAGCGCCTTTTTGCCGCCGATGTCCCGCTGCCATTTCGCGGCGCCGCAATCGGAATGGTCACTGCCGGACTGATGTCACTGGCATTTATGGGCTTTAGCGGTCTGGTATAGGATTTCGAAATGCTGGACTGGATTTCACAAATTTCTTCTCCCCTGCTGGTGCTCGGTGGCATGGCATTGGTATTCGGTGCCCTGCTGGGTTTCGCCGCCGTTCGCTTCCGGGTGGAGGGTGACCCGCTCGTTGAGCAGGTCGATGCCCTGTTGCCACAGACTCAATGTGGCCAGTGTGGCTACCCCGGCTGTCGCCCCTACGCAGAAGCGATAGTGCACGGCGATACCATCAACAAGTGCCCCCCCGGCGGGCAGGCCACTATCAATGAGTTGGCCAGTCTGCTGGATATAGAGCCCATGCCATTGGACGCCGAGCACGGCGTTGAAGATGTAAAAAAAGTGGCATTTATCCGCGAGGCGGAGTGCATCGGCTGTACCAAATGTATTCAAGCCTGCCCGGTAGATGCCATTGCCGGCGCCGCCAAATATATGCACACGGTGATCACCGATGAGTGCACAGGGTGTGACCTTTGTGTCGAACCCTGCCCCGTTGACTGTATCGATATGGTTCCCCTGGAAACCGCTTTACAGGATTGGCATCCACACAAGCCCAGCGATAGCTCGGTGCTAATTGCCAGCGATCGCCGCACTATTCAAGAACATACCGGGGGAGGCGCGGTTTGAACCCCGTAGATAGCAAGACCAAACAAAGAGAGGCCGTTCAGGAGAGACGCGCAGCCCGCGAGGCACAACTGATTGCCAGTGAAAAAGCGCGCGAGCTGCGCCCCAACGACTTCCCCGGCGGAGTGCACCCTCCCGAGAACAAACACCAGAGTACCGGTGAGCCTATAGGAGTGATCCCCCTCGCCGAGGACTTGATCGTACCACTGCTACAGCACTCCGGTACCACCGCCATACCGCTGGTGAACCTCGGTGATAAGGTATTAAAGGGGCAAAAGATTGCCGAAGCCGACGGTTTCATTAGCTGTCCAGTGCATGCTCCCAGCTCCGGCAGGGTTATGGCCATTGAACCCTATCCAGTTCCCCACCCTTCGGGTCTGCTGGAGGACTGCATTGTCATTCGCACAGACGGCGACGATGCCTGGTGCGAACTCACCCCCTGCGAAGATTACCTCCAGATTTCACCGATAGAGCTTCTGGACAAGATCCGCGACTGCGGTATTGCCGGCATGGGCGGTGCAGGGTTTCCAACCGCTGTGAAGCTAGACCCTCACGGCGGCGCCGAAATTGATACTTTGATTATCAATGGGACAGAGTGTGAACCCTATATCACTGCCGACGATATGCTTATGCGGGAGCGTGCCGACGAAATTATTGCCGGCGTGGAAATTCTTGCCCATATCCTCGACCAGCCCGAACGGGTATTGATTGGTATCGAAGACAATAAGCCCAAAGCTATCCGCGCGATGCGCAAAGCTGTCGAAGGCACTCGATTCGATATCGTGGTATTCCCCACAAAGTATCCGTCCGGCGGCGAAAAACAGCTGATTCAAATCCTTACCGGCCGAGAAGTGCCCAACAAAGGGCTACCGGCCAATGTGGGGATTGTATGCCAGAATGTCGGCACTGCTCGCGCGGTATATCGCGCGATTCGGTTTGGCGAACCCCTGATCAGCCGAGTGACGACTGTTGTCGGCAAAGCGCTGGAGCAGCAGCGCAATATCGATGTACCTATCGGCACTCCCATAGAACATATCCTCAAATATCACGGTATCCATCGCGGCCTGATGCAAAAGGTGATCATCGGCGGTCCGATGATGGGTTATACGATTGACGATCAACGCGCTCCGATTGTGAAAACCACCAACTGCCTGCTCGTACCGACCCGTGAGGAGCTACCGCCAGCACCGGTGGCCCAAGCTTGTATTCGCTGCGGTTTTTGCGCAGAGGCATGCCCGGCTTCACTGCTACCGCAACAACTCTATTGGTATGCCCGCGCCGACGAACGGGAGAAGCTACAGGCCTATAACCTGTTTGACTGTATCGAGTGCGGTGCCTGCTCTTACGTCTGCCCCAGTACGATTCCCCTGGTTCAGTACTATCGCGCTGCCAAAGGTGCAATTCGCACTGCTGAAGCGGAAAAAGAGAAGTCCGATCGCGCACGCGATCGTTTCGAATTCCGCAAGTTGCGCCTTGAAAAAGCTGAAAAAGAGAAAGAAGCAAAACGCGAAGCCCGGCGCAAAGCCGCTGAACAAGCTCGCCAGCAAAGGGAACAAAACCCTGAATCTCCGGCAGCCAAAGCTGAGAAGCAGGAAGCAGATGTTGTCGCCGCCGCCCTGGCGCGAGTTAAGTCCCGCCAGGAGGACCCCAAGCAGCTTTTAGCCCGCGCCCAGCGTACTTTCTCCAGTGCCGAGAGCCGGGTGGAACGCATGCGTAACAAACTGGAAGCTGCCGATGAGAGCCAGCGCGACCAATTGGCAGCACAACTCAAAGCTGCTGAAGTGAAATTGCAGGAAGCACAACACAAGTTGACCCTTGCCGAACGACGCGCCGATAGGGATACCGCCCGGGAGCCCAACCAGGAAGAAACCAATGCAGCTGTGCGGGCAATTACCAAAGCCCGTGCCTCCGCAGAGGCGCGGGCCCAGATGAGTGACGCCGACAGACTTGCTGCAGATATCGAGGCACTGCGCAAGCGCGTCGCCAAAGCTGAGACTCGCCTGCAAAAGGCTCGGGATGAAGATGATGCTAATCTGGGCGCATTCGAAAGCGCCTTGGAGAAGCTACAAAAGAAACTGGAAGACAAAATGCGCGAACACAAAGCAGCACAGGACGGAAAGCAATAATGTCTCTGATGCGCGCCACCTCCCCTCACGCCCGCTCCGGCAATGACACCACTAAAGTCATGCTACAAGTCGCCGCGGCCACCATACCCGGTGTGCTGGCGATGGTGATTTATTTCGGTATCGGAGTACTGATCAATATTGCCCTGTGCACAATCACAGCGCTTCTGTGTGAAGCAGCGGTAATGAGATTACGCGGCAGGCCGGCAGCATTCTATCTGCGGGATTGCAGTGCTTTTGTAACTGCACTGCTGCTCGGTATCGCGCTTCCAGCCTACTGTGCCTGGTGGCTGCCGATAGTGGGCACTGCGGTGGCTATTGTCCTGGCCAAGCATCTTTATGGCGGTATGGGGTACAACCCATTTAACCCCGCAATGGTGGGCTATGTTGTCCTGCTGATTAGTTTCCCGGTAGATATGACCCGCTGGGTGGGAGCTGCAGAGGTTATCGGCGGGACACCTAGCCTGGAAGAGGCCTTCTCTCTGGTAATCGGTACCTACAATGTCGATGGTTTTACCCGCGCTACACCGCTGGAAATCGTGCGGTTAAACGAGTCAGTGCTTCTCTCCCAGCTCTATGAAATGGAGCCGGTCCTCAATAAAGGCACATTTGCTGGAGTCGGTTGGGAAACCGTCAGCTTCGGATTCCTATTAGGTGGGCTGTTCTTACTATTTCGCGGCATTATTACCTGGCATGCACCGGTTGCCATGCTCGCCACCCTCACTCTGATTTCCCTGTTTTTCTACGACAGCGGCAGTTCCTTGTCAGAGGGATCCCCCGTACTGCATTTATTTTCTGGGGCCACCATGTTTGGGGCCTTCTTTATTATTACCGACCCTGTCAGCGGTGCCACCAGTAACCGGGGCCGCCTGATTTTTGGGGCCGGTGTGGGGCTGCTCACTTATGTAATCCGGGCCTGGGGCACTTACCCCGATGCGGTGGCTTTTGCTGTATTGCTGATGAACTTTGCAACACCAACCATTGATAACTACACGCTTCCACGGACCTATGGCCACAAGGGCTCCCGCCGCGCTACCGACCTGGAGGAGAGCTGATGCTTAAACAGTCAATGGCCTCCAATGCCGCCGTTCTCACTCTTATCGCCCTGGTCACTGCAGGTACACTCGCAGTGACCCAAATTACGACTAAAGAACCGATTGAGAGAGCTATCCGGGAAGCTTCGGCGAAAGCACTACTGGAAATTATCCCATTGGAACGCCACAGTAATGACATGTTGGTAGACACCTATCCAATTCCAAAACCTTACTGGAATCAGCTAGGCCTGCAACAAGGTGGAGATATCAATCTCGCGCGGGAAGAGGACGGAAAAGTCTCTGCAGTCATTGTGCCCGCAGTCACACCGGATGGATATTCCGGCCCGATAAAAATACTCGTTGGTGTGAATCGCGATGGCACTATTGCTGGCGTCAGGGTAACAAGCCACACAGAAACTCCGGGGCTGGGCGATAAAGTCGAGCTGAAAAAAAGTAACTGGGTGCTCCAGTTTGACGGCCTGTCACTAAAAAATCCGCCTTCAGCCGATTGGAAAGTACAAAAGGATGGCGGTGTTTTTGATGAATTTACTGGCGCAACAATTACTCCTCGCGCTGTTGTCAATGAAGTGCACCAGGTGCTTGAGTTTGTAGCCCAGCACCACGAACAAATATTTAATGCGCCAATGTCCAAGCGAGCGGTAGAGATTGAGAACTCTGAAATCGACTCGGAACAAGTACCTGCGGCGGTTGAGGAGCAGAACTGATGGCAACTCCCGGCTACACAAAAATCGCCCAAAATGGGCTGTGGAAAAATAACCCCGCGCTGGTGCAATTGCTTGGCCTCTGTCCCCTGCTGGCGGTCACCGGTTCCGTAGTGAACGGCATCGGCCTCGGTTTGGCCACTACCGGAGTTCTCACCTGCTCCAACCTTGCGGTCTCCCTAATCCGACGACAAATTCCGGATACTGTCCGTTTACCAGCCTCCGTTATGATCATCGCCACCTTCGTTACCTGCGTTGAGCTATTGATGAAGGCTTATACCTACGAGCTTTACTTGGTGCTAGGTATTTTTATCCCGCTAATCGTAACCAACTGTGCGATCCTCGGGCGAGCAGATGCTTTTGCCAGTAAAAACCCCGTGCTTCCGTCCCTGGCAGATGGATTTATGATGGGTATAGGTTTCACTGCAGTACTCATCGCCATTGGCGCAGTCAGAGAAATTCTTGGCCAAGGCACACTATTTTCAGATATGGACTTGTTATTTGGTTCAATGGCAAAAGATTGGGGTATTTCCATTTTTGGCAGTGACTATCCAGGCGTTCTTGTTGCCGTGCTTCCTCCCGGTGCATTCCTTGTCGCCGGCTTATTGATCGCAGCAAAAAACGCCATTGATATCGGTATTGAAAGACATAAAAGCCAGAAAGTTAAGATCATTCCAGGCTCAAAGCGCGTACGTGTTACCGGAAAAATCTCTTAAGATAAGCAGCAGCTAACCAATTTAATTCTGCAATTGAATGGCTATTTATCCTGCCAATCGATTGCAGAACTTAATTTTTTCACCAAAAGCCAAAATGTGAACCCCCTCACTAATCTGTATCTTGCGGATTTTTCATCTTTCACTTTTTCAGTATGATGAGATACATCATCAAATCCCCACTTTTTTACATTTATTGCGCTGTACCAGTGCAATATTCGTGTAATCGAATGTAATAGCATTATTCCCTTTTTTTAATTTTGTTTGGCTAGAATGGCACGGCCGACCAGCTTCACCTTGCTATCGGCGCCAACGCAATAAGACAGGGATAATGCTATGACTGTAGACACTGGAAAGTCTGAATTGGTCTACCACGGCCGCCGGGCCCAACGCGCAGATAGCCGTCTGCGGCGCAAGGCGATTCTAGAGGCCACCCTGAGACTGATCGTTAAAGAAGGTATCCGCGGCATCAGGCACCGTGCAGTCGCCCGCGAAGCTAACGTTCCTCTCGCGGCTACTACTTATTATTTCAAAGACCTGAATGACCTGATCAGCGATTCATTTACTTATTTTGTTGAGCAGGGACTCGAGGCTACACGCCAACTGCATGAAGAGAGTTTTAGTGCGGCACGGAATTTATCCGCACAAGAACGGGCGTCACATAGCAGTCGTAAACTGCTGATTCAACAATTGACCCGTTTTATTCTTACTCATGTCCGCACCCAGGCTGAAGACCGGGATCGCAGATTGGTTGAACTGGCATTCCGCAATGAAGCGCTTCGCAATGAGCAGCTGACCCGCGCGGTGCGGATGGCCAATCACGCCAGAGAGTCAATGATCAAGGAATTCTTCCAATTACTGGGTCTAGCGGATTCTGAAGCGGCTGCACAAATTGCTCACGGTACGATCCTGAACCTTGAGTATGAAATTTTGAGTGGTGCTATTGCTATCGACTCACCGCTGTTGGAACGCACCGTCACCTTGATGATCAACGGATTAATTCCAGCGGCAACAGTTGTTGCTGAAACTGCAGCATACGGCTGAATCTTTCTGAATTACTCGTCTCCAGGAAACGGGTATGGAGTTGTCCCCTCCATACCCAACTCCTCTTCATATAGCTCTTTCCAGATAGCTTCCAATAAAGATTAAGTGCAGCTTCCCGGTAGGGAGCTTACCCACTGCTTTAGTAATTCAACGCCCTCTGTATGCACCATGCTTCTACCTAATTCAGGCATCATGGCCCCAGGCGCGGTAGACTCTACACGAAAATTCAAAATAGAATTTTCAGGCTCTCCCGGTACTATTGCGAATAAATGCCCTCCACTGCCTGTACCCGCAGCAATAGGCGGTTTACATAGCCCGAGTTTGCGCCAATCAGTTTCGCTATGATGCAACATAAGCCCTGAGGTATCTGCCGGCCCAGAGGGATTGTGACAGTGGCCACAATTGATATCCAAATAAGCCCTGGCGCGATCTTCCAGAGACACAGTCGCATCGTAAATATTGGCATTTCTCGGCAAACTTTTCAGATCAGGCAGCCCACGTAAATAGCCGGCTTTTTGCCAAAACAGCAATTGATTTTCTACTCCGCTACGGTAGGGAAAGTCTTTATTCAGATGTCGAGCCTTAGGGCCGAGAGGAGAAATGGCTTTGTCAGTAAACTTTTCTGCATGACAACCAGCACATTGATTGGCGTCAGGTACTACATAACTAAGGTTTTCCTGCTGTCCGTTCAGGCTAACCAACTGAAAATTTTTCACATCACCAGCAATCTCAAGAGTTGCCTCAGTCTGCTCTTTATTCCAGACATAGGGCAGCGCCTGCCAATTTTCCTGCCTGCGGATTAAAAGCCGTGTCTCAACGAGACGGACACGATTTAAATCAAGTGCCTGCCCAAAGCGCCCCTCAACATAATCCGCAGAAAAGTCATCGGTACGGCGAACTGCACCACTACTCTCCTGTGGATAGTAAAATGTCTTGCTTAAGATAGTTCCGACAGGGTAATTAAACTGTTCTTCTCCGTAGGTTGCAAAAGCCCCCTCAGGCAGCCAGACGGTTCTGAACTTATGAGCATAATCGGTAAATAAACCCGTATTTAAATCATAGGGTAATGCTCTTTCCGCAGGGAAGAGCATACCTTTCTCCATCCTCAATAAATTCCATGCACTGAGTTTTTCGGGCACCTCTTCTACTGGGAATAAATGAACATCCTTTTTATATGATTCACACCCCGCAAGGCCAATCAATAATATAAGGCTCCAAATAGAGTAGATAAGCTTCCTACTTATTTGATTATTATTCTTCATTAGCTACCTCTATCACTGCCAAATGGTCTTCATTTTCCAGCTTTGAATCAAAGTCTAAAACTACTTTGGCAAGCTTTTCCAAATGACACTGATGAGGTTCTATATCCGTGGATATATTCTTATACTCATTTCCAAAATCTATATTGAGAATTCCTGCAGGCTCGTTATCAATACATAACTTTAATGCTTCAGGTATTTGACCATCCACCAGTTTACTTTGATCAACCACTCCATCCCAAAGAATATCCGGCAGTGTACCTGATATTCCAAACATAGCTAACTTCAGAGCTTTTAACTTAAGATGATCTGGCGATGTACCACCGCCAGAAAAGTTATTGGCATAGATATAGATCCCCTCTGGGTATGGGTCAAAATCAGCCTGCGTAGACTTATCACTATAGTATCCAGCCGTAAAATAGCTGCTGATCAATATGTTAGCAGTATCATTATCAGAAATATCATTTCCAAAAATCTCCACCCGATCATTCGAGTTAATAACCACCCCAGATCCTGCTGGCACGGCAGCAACCGGCGTGCCCTCATGACCAAAATTTCCAGTATTATTATTCTTTATCTGGTTATTGTAGATACGTGTACTGTGCCCTGGCTGCGGAAGATTAGGCATGTTAAAAACAAGAATTCCCCCAGTATTATTCACAGCAATATTGTTGTAAACATCTGCACCGATCGTATTCTCTACCTCAATACCCGCCACATTAAATTCTGCGCGGCTATTGCGAACAATAACATTCCGCGACTGACCGACATAAATTCCAGCATCTGAAGCGCCAATAGCTACCACACCATCGATTAAAGTATTTTCAGTCTGTACAGGATAAATACCATAGGCACCATTTTGGGTAGACGGGCCATTGGTCCATTCAACACGAACATCCCTGATGATAATGTTTTTGCCCTCATTAATTTTCAGGGCATCGCCTATGGTATCCTCAATAGCCAACCCCTCAATAGTAAAGTTACTGGCATTAACTAATATCCCCTCAGCACCCTGAATTTGCCCCTCAAAGGAGAGGACAGATTTATCCATGCCAGCTCCACGTAGCGTTACTCCATCAATATTCAGGGATAAACTACGATTGATATGGAATTTACCCTCAGGAATAGTAATAACATCCCCAGTCTTTGCGGATATCAGTTTTTTTAGTAGTTGCTTTTGAAAATCAACCTTACTGGAACTGTCCTCAACTCTGGATTCAGGCCGTTCAGAACATCCAACGGGTACTATTAATGCCAGAATTACTCCCATATACGCTAAAGTCTTCATAGCCACACCTTTTATATAAATTATTGTCAATTGAGCTACTCAAACCTCAAATTGGTACTCCTGTACCAATTTAAAGGTGAAAACAGGACTAAATACACACTTTGATACTATCCAACCAACACCTCGTTATCAAGGCGCTATTATTAGTACAGAAGACAACCCTAGAAATTCATTTAAGCGCCATACTCCCAAAAACAAAAACCACTTATTGAAATCAAGATGGCCAGCACTTCAATTAAAAAATGTCAGTTTTTGTGTTTTCTTATTTACGTATTCTGCTCACTTGACGCTGCTGCCGAAATGATAGTGATACAGATCTCTGCTCCTAATGGATCAAACCTCTACACAGAACAACCTATCGATAAAAGTACAGATATCAAAGGAAGCGAGCCTATCTATATCAAAATATCATCAACTCAATATCAAGCAATAAAGTGCAAAGGCCCGTGGGGCGCTACAAAGTACAAAAAATGGATGACGGAGGGGCCTGGTTTCAAGCTCTACCAAAGTGATAAGCAGTTGCTCATTCAGGTTGTTGAACACCGAGTAATTAGCGCTGACATGGCCATTAACTCCATGAGCATACATTGCATGGACGCAGAACCTAAACAAGTTATTAAATCAATAGCGGAGATAGTGATCGAAAGATCAATAAATTCAGAAGAAATACTAGAGTTTGATAACGGGTATAAATTATCTTACCAGTACTCAATTACAAAAGGAAAGCCGTAAGTTTAGTCATTCAGGAAACTATTCATACCGGCATAAACTTTTGCGCACTCCCCTTTCACCAAGTCTTCAAGAATCAAAAATGGATGAATCATATCGGAAAAGTGAACATTTTCAGATCTAACACCCACCTCTTCCACTTTCCGGTAGTAAATATCCCCAGTATCCCGGTGCGGGCAAAACTCTACGGTAAAAACTAAGGTTTCAGGAAGAGCTGCCGTAAAATCCATAAAAAGAGGGGATGCTTTTTTTCTACACTGCCCCTCAGCAAAATATTGCCCCAAGTACCAAATTGATTTTCGTGCCTCTAAAAAATAGCCTACCGCATTCTCTTCATGGGACCGTAAATGCATGGTGTAATCGAGAACCGGATAAATTAAAACCTGCTTTTTAATCTTAACGCTGTAGTCAAATTGAGCCAGGTGAGACATTGTGGCGGCCAGAGCGCCACCTGCAGAGTCCCCAGCGACAGACAAACTCGGTTGATAATATAAGCCCAATCTGTCCAGTGCCGCCCAAACCCCAACAACTGCGGCATAGCAATCTGTTACCGCGCTCGGATAGCGATTCTCAGGGGCCAACCGGTACTCAGGCGCAACAACAATATGTCGAGTCTCCCGGGCAATCTTTCTGCAAATCGGGTCAAATGAATAAACGTTTCCGGCTACATGGCCACCGCCATGAAAATAGAGAAGAACAGGTAGAACTTCATCGGGATAGGGGACAAAGACTCTTACAGGTACGTCGTATCCAGAGGCATAGATAATGCCATCTCCTACCGAGGCAACATCTGGAATATCAGTGACATACTTATCTATAAACTTTGTGGTCGATTCCCGAACATTGATGGGGTTGAACTCAAAGCCCTTTGAGTAGAGCTCTTTCATAGAGCTGTTGAATTCTTCAAGAAACCCCGAAAGGCGGTCATTTACTTTACGCATTGTCGTTACAGCCAGGATAGAAGAGACTTCGCCGTACCCATGAATATGAGCCCCTTCACCGGGTACGACGTCGATAGCTTGTATCCCCAGCCCTAAATCGCCTGGCGAAAATGCCTGAAACGACATTTACATCTGGCGGTAGCTACGAGCCCAAACTACTCAAGAGGAGTAAAAGACCGGTGCGGATACATAGCTCCAGAATAGAACTGTAGCAACCATAATAATGACTGCCATGACGAGTGACACCGTAATAATTGCACTGGCAAAAAGGAAGCCACGCTCTTCAGAAACACCCATCACAATAGGAATTCCCAAATAAAGCAGATAGACGGCGTAAGCAACCGCCAGAGTTGCGAGCAGTATGTCCAGCCACAACACAGGGTAAATCCCTGCAATACCCACAATAAAAATAGGCGTGGCAGTGAAACCCGCTACAACTACGCCTTTAAGGGGGTGAGTTTCAGCTCCGTAAGTCTTGGCCATCCAATGGATGAAATAACCAATAGCAGTGACAGCCAAAACCATTGTGCAATAAAATACGGCGACCAATTCCAAAGCACTTTGGCCCGTAATTCTCACCGGGGCACCAGTGCCAATCGTCCAACCAACCTGTGTCGTGCCAAAATACCACGCAGCTGCAGGAAGTAATGCCAGAACGATGACATAAGGAACCTGTCTACGCAGATTACGTTCAGAGAGACTGCCAATAAGCTGCCACTGTCTACGTGGTTGCAGCATAAGGCCAAGCATATGGGTCAACATCTCGTTATCCTCAACTGTGCAAGGAACTATAAGCGAGACCTATTAGCTCAAATTGATCTTGGAACTGCTGGTCAAAATGAGGTGTACCGCAATCAGGCCACTCTCAAGCTCCAATTTATTTCTTATTTAACCCCTTCACTTTTAGGTGTTAAGGTCGCACAAGTCAACAAACTCAATTAAATTGGCGGGAATGTTTACGCGAGCGTTTCGCTTGGAAACAAGTAAATAGAAAACACTGCTACAAAAAAACCCGCGAAGGATAAAGCAGGATTTATGGTGGGGAAAAGCTGGTTACTAGACCCAAGCAGCCTTGGAGACTGCCCGGGTACGAAGATTTAGTACTTAAACTACAGGCTCAACAGGGTGCATCCACCCGTAAGCATCCTCAGAACGCCCCTCCTGAATATCCAGCAGTGCTTGTCGCAAACGCTCTGCAACAGGACCTGGGGCATCGGCTAGTTCGTACTCTCTATCGCCATCACCAATTACGCTGATAGGACTGATTATTGCAGCAGTACCGCAAGCAAAAGCTTCGCTACAGTCTCCAGAAGCTATCTGCTCTAACAGCTCATCAATCGGGATCGCCCGCTCAACAACCTTGTACCCCAATCCCTCCGCAAGCTGGATCAGAGAATATCGTGTGATGCCCTCGAGAATTGAGCCGTTCAACGCTGGGGTATATATAGTGCCATCAATGACCGCAAAAAAATTCATCCCTGACAGCTCATCGATACTCTGCCGATTAGAGGGGCTCAACCAAAGCGACTGATCATAACCTCGCTCTTTAAGGCGGCCGATACTAAGTAGAGAACTGGCATAATTTCCGCCAACTTTAGCATCCCCAGTTCCCCCTACTGCAGCTCGAGCATCTTCTCTCTCAACCCACAAACGCATATTGCCGGAATGGTAGGCTTCCGAGGGACTAGCTATTACATAAAATTCATAGGCATTACTGGCTGAAACCGTTAGGTCCGGCTGGGTTCCCATTAGGAAAGGACGCAGGTACAGGGACTCACCGCTGTTGCTCGGGAGCAGGCCAGCGCAGTAAGCAGTCACAACACGAACGCCATCCAGGAACAGGGACTCAGGAACCGGAGGCATACATAAGCGCTTCGCTGAATATGCCATTCGTGCAGCATTCATTTCGGGCCGGAACAGTGCAGCTCCCCCCTCGGAAGTTCGATAGGCCTTCATTCCTTCAAAGCATGACTGCGCGTAGTGAAGTACCTTAGCAGCAGGGTCGACGGTCAGAGGCGCATAGGGGATCAACTCTCCACTACTCCAGCAACCATCCTGCCAAATGGCGCGAAACATTACTGGGGCCATGGCGGTTCCAAAGCCCAGCTTCTCGGGTGCTTCATAGCCCCGAAGGCTTACCGCGATCTCTGGATCGATATAGATACTCACTGAGCTCTCCTCTGAATTCGAATCAGCTGATTATGGCGCTTGTTACGCTGCAATCCAAATAGATCAACCTCTGATACAGCAACAGCAGTAATCTAACCCCAAATTCAGCATACTTGTTAGGACGATGATCCACCTATTTAGCTTCCGCCATCCTGATGTGGCACCAGCGCCAACCAAGCCACTCGCTACACTTCGCTGCCAAGTCGCGATATCGGACGTAATCAACAAATTTTTGGCATCTACTTACAGTCCCTCACCCCTAATTTGCACTCCCAACTGCTAAACCAAAAGGGTGGTCACAGGCATGCTGGCGCAATGGGCATTAAGTGGCTGAAGTACCCGCCGCAGCTTCCTTCTTGGCACATAGTGCTAGCTATACTGACTAATACGCGGCCAGGCAGGCATTTATAAGCATCCAGTCGCGCCGTCACTGTGAGCTTGAGGATACCCCCTCAATGCGCTCAGGGTCGAGAGAACCACATTCAGGAGAGAACTTCCGCCGTATTCGCTGTTGCAGTGGGCGAGCGGAAATAAGACCCGAAAACTGACAGGTGCAGGTTCCAACCTCAGCTGTTTGGTATTCGGTGAAGCCAAATATGAAACGGAAGTGGTTCAATCGTGACACAGATAGATACCAGCAATTCCTTTGCTATCGGCTTGATGTTTACAGCCACAGCACTGCTGTGTAATGGCGCCCTGGCCGACGATGGCGCACCTGTGGCAGTCCAAACTAATGCACCTCCAAAAGCCTTTATTGAAGCCGCCTCGAAACCACTCAAGAAAACACCTCGACAGCTAAGGCCCTCCGAGGCTGTAGAAAATTACCGTGAACGTATAGAGGAGCTCGAAGCCCAATATGGTGCTTATGGCGCCGGTATTGATGAACAGCTTTTGGGGCTGGCCACCGCATTACAGAAAGCTGGCGATCATGAGCAGGCTGTCACTGAATTTCGTCGTGCAATGCTGATTAGCAGAGTCAATGAGGGGCTCTATTCACTAAGCCAAATCCCTATGATCAAGCGCTTGATCGAGAGCCAAATAGCGCTCAATCAGTGGGAAGAAGCTAACGACAACCAGCAGTACCTCTACTGGCTCTACCAGAAAAATTACGGCGAAAAAGACCCCCGTATGCTGCCAGTAATCAACAACTTGAGTCGTTGGCATTTACAGGCTTATGTGGAGGAAAAAGGGGACACGCTATTTGAGCATCTAATTAGTGCAACCAATCTTTACAGTTTGGCGGTAGATATTATTACAAAAAACTTTGGCTCCACCGACCTTCGCCTTGTTGATGCCCTGCGCGGATTAAAAGCAACTAACTATTATCTGGCCACCTATAAGGGTGAACCCAACTCTCCAGTTTTTGTTAACGCCAGCTTTGGTGGTAGTGGCCCCGACTCACATCAGCGAACCAAATTAGATCACTACCGGATGAAGAGTTTTAACACCGGGAAAAAAGCCATTACCCGTATCGTTGATGTCTACCAAAGAAACCCCAAGTCCCCCCCGGCAGCCTCAGCCAAAGCCAAAGTTGAACTCGGCGACTGGTACATGATGTTTAACAAGTGGCACTCCGCACGCCAAACCTACGGCGAGGCCTACAAGGCACTTTGGGATAACGGTGCCTCTAACGATGAAATTGAGGACATATTTGGACGGCCTGTGGCTTTACCCGCGCTCCCCGTTTTGGAGTCGGACAGCAAAACCCTAGCCAATTCCCGGATTACGGTCTCCTATGATGTCACGGCTTTTGGCAAGGCGAGGAATATAAAAATACTCAGGGCTTACCCTTCAGATAAAGTGAAGATCCGCTCAAAAGTTAGAAACATTCTAAAACGCGCCAAATTCAGACCAAGGTTTGAAGATGGAGAGGCGGTGGAAACCCGCGGAATTGTGCAACGCTTTATATTCGACTGAGAAACCTATCACCACTGACACCAGCTCGATGTGGAATCTACGCAAATAATCAAATAACAACTATTTTTAAAGTTCCACATTGAGCATTTGCTAGTACCGGAAAAACACTTCATGTGTCTCACGCGGTCACACCGGCAAACAGTCTAGGAGAGAAAGAGATGACACCTCGAGCAGCGGTAGAAAAAATTCACCGCCACAGCTGTTTGTCAAAGGTACTGGTACCAATTGCGTTGGCGGCGATCTTAACCGGTGGGTGCAAGAGCCAACAAACTCAATCACAGCCACCAGCAATGCCATCTCTACCATCCTCCAGTTCATCTTCCAGTTCTGCATCGCAATCGCAATCGCAATCGCAATCGCAATCTAGTAGCAGCAGTAGTTCGCAAAGATCAGGCCAATCAACGGCTTCGAGCAGTGGGCAGCCTAGTAGCAGCTCTTCCAGCCAGCCCAGTGCGAATATGCCTACAGCAAGACCAGAACAGAGCCAGTCCTCCAGTAGTGGAAGTAGCGGATCAGAGTCGAGGGATCAAAGTTCACCTGGGGATCAAATGCCGGACCCCAACGGTTCAAATGATCCATCACCACCAATTTATACGGATCCCGAACAAACCAGCCAAAATGGAGAGAAACCCACTGATCCATCGTCTGGTGAAGATGGAACGCCTCCCGAAGAAATTGATTTTTCTGAGGAGGAGCAATCATCCTCGTCTTCCAGCGCAGCCTCTAGTAGTTCAGCTTCTAGTAGCAGCTCATCCAGTAGTAGTTCATCGGCCAGCGGCGCACCTGCCAGCAGTTCAGCTTCAGGGCAACCCGGCGGTGGTTCGCCACGTTCCGGCAGTGCCCCCAATGAAGCTCCCACTTCATCAGCAGATCGCGTTGCAGAACTTGAGGGCCAGTTTGAATCCACTATGGTCAGCTATGACGGCATGATTTTGCGAGAGCGCGACTTTGTAAGAAACAGACCGGGATCAGCCTCCGAAGAAAATAAAGAAGAAGCGATGGATGAGGCACCACCAGCAGGGGAATCCCTAGAAGACTTAATCCAATCTGCAGAAGCCGAAATTCCACCTCCCCCCAATGCAGGCCCAACATCAGGTAACGGCCCCAAAAATAATAACTCCAGTGGACAAATAACCGGTCCCGGACTGCCCGCCTCTGGACGTAAGGGTGATTTTAATCACGGTGGTTCACAGGCAGTTGTGCCCGCCGATATACCCAGTGGTACAGATGATGACGTCGTAGCTCGACAGATTCGTGAAGCTGCCACACGCGAGACTGACCCCGAATTGCGCGAAAAGCTTTGGGAAGAGTATCGCAAGTATAAAAGTGCAACGCAGTAGTCTTGGAGAACGCCGATATGTCGACCAACCAAAAAAACCGACCGGTTAAGTATCAGTTCATAGCAAGAGTCGCAGCATTTTTTCTAACTCTTGTTGTTATCAATGGTTGTACCACTACCGAAGTCAGAACTACCGCATTTACTCCGCTAACAATCGAAGATAACAATGTTCCCGAAGAGAGACTGCTGGATGTCGGCGTTATTCAATTCAATCCAGGTCTCGATACAGCACAAGCAGATGAAGATGAGCTTGTTTTTCCCGAACTTCGTCAAGCTGAATCCCGCTATATGGCTGTCACCCTTGCCGATTCATTGCAGTCCAGCCTGGGGTGGGGAGCTGTAAGGGTTATTCCATCGAGCCGCACCAATATTGATGTGACCGTATCCGGGCGTATTTTGCAATCTGATGGAGAAAAGCTGACGGTGGAAATCACCGTATCCGATTCCCGGGGGCAGTTGTGGTTTACCAAGCAGTATTCAGAGAACGCATCCCACTATGCCTACGACCGAAAGCACCCTACTGAAGGAGATGCTTTTCAGGGAATCTATAACCGTATTGCTAACGACATGCTGAATTACCGACAAAAACTTTCAAATCAGCAAATCGTAGAGCTGCGCACAATTTCTGAGATGCGATTTGCACGGGATTTTTCTCCCCAGGCATTCAATCGCTATTTAACTCAAAGTGCTGAGGGTGTCTATTTTTTAAGTGCTTTACCCGCAGAGAATGACCCCATGTTACAGAGGGTAAGAAAAATACGGGAAAGAGATTATCTGTTTGTCGACACTCTGCAGGAGTACTACGGCACCTTCGCCAAAAGTATGGAAGTTCCCTATCAGGAGTGGCGAGCCCGCAGCTATGAAGAAGTAAGGGAGATGCGAGAGTTAAAGCGCAAAGCCCGCAATCACACAATTATGGGGGCAGCAGCCATTATTGGAGGTATTGCAGCTGCTGGCGCTGGTACTGGAAGCGCCCAGGCAGCTGGGCAGGTTGGGATCGGTGCCGGGGGCTATCTTGTTAAAAGTGCATTTGACCGAAAATCCGATGCCAAGATGCATTTGGAAGCTCTGCAAGAATTAGGAGACTCCATCGAGGCAGAGGTAGAACCGCAAATTGTTGAGCTGGAAGATCGCACTATTACCCTCACAGGTACTGTTGAAAATCAGTATCGGCAATGGCGGGAAATTCTCAAGGAAATCTATGAAGCCGAAACTGGCGCAGTCAGTAACAGCATTTAAATCACGTTAGAGGTACCCAAAAGCACGCTAATCATTGTGATTAGTTATTACTGAATACCCAACATCTTCACTGGGTCATTGAATAACACGGCGGAATCACTATGCAGCACCGCGATAACTCCAAGGAAGATACAGTTCATATAGAGCCCGCAGAATTCACATTCGGCGGAGAGGAAAGCTCTAAATCCCCTAAGTCAACGACTGCCAACGCTATTCATCAACGGGAGCAAAGGTCCTACTGGCCCGCCGTTCTTGGGGTGATAATGGTAAGCGCACTGGTCGGTGTATTTTGGGGGCTTCCTCAAGTTGTAAAACCACCAAAGCGTTCAGCCGATACAATTGTCTCCGTACAGCCTGGAAACAGCGCACCTGTGGAGAGCAACCAAAAATCTCCTTATAGCGATGCAGAAATAATGCAGCAGCGCAGGGAGGTTCAAAAGGTTCTCCAGGAAATTCTTGAAATCAAAGAAGAGCTCAAAGATCGAAAGGTAGAAGTATGGGCTTTTGAAGAATTCTATTCTGCTGAAGACTTGGCTCTAAAAGCTGATGAAATTTATCGCAAACGAAATTTTATGGCAGCGCTCGAAAAATACCGGGAATCACTCCAGGCATTAGAGTACCTGAAAGATAGTATTCCCGAGCGTATTGAAACGCATATTAGTGAAGGTAATCGAGCTCTGAGTCAGGGAGATAAGGATTCCGCCAGCGATGCTTTCAAGATGGTATTAACCATATCCAATAACCATCCCAGAGGCCTTAAGGGTATTGAGCGAGCCGACAAACTCCCCCTCGCTTGGTGGCACTTAACTCAAGGAACAAAGGCATTTAAACAGGCCAAATTGGATTTGGCTCGGGAACAGCTCAAGAAATCTCTCGCGATCGACTCAGAAACAGCCGATGCTCAGGATCTATTAGCAAAGGTTGAGGGTGCAATTACAGAAAGGGATTATCAAAGCGCGATGTCATCTGGCTACGGTGCAATTGCCGAAGAAAAATTTGAATCGGCAAAATCCTATTTTCATCGAGCAAAGAACTTAAAGCCAACAGCAAAAGCCCCCGATATCGGCTTAGCACAAGCACAAAATGAAGCTGACAGAGTGCAGATAGAAAAACTCCTCCAACAAGCCCGCATGGAAGAAACCAAGGAAGAATGGCACAGAGCCCTAAAAAGTTATACAGATCTGGTCAAGAAGGACTCTAGCCTGGTGGACGCAATAACAGGCAAGGCTAGAGCTGCTGCCAGAGCAAAACTGGATGACCAGTTAAAAGACTTAATTCAAGATCCATTAACCCTTGGCGAAGGTAAAAGGAACTATTTTGCCCGACAAGTACTAACAGACGCTCGCAAACTCAATACTAAAACCCCAAGGCTGCAAAGACAAATTGAAGACCTTGAAAATGCCCTGACACAAGCCCTGATCCCCTTACCGGTTAAATTCAAGTCGGATCGAACCACCAGTGTCACCATTTACCATGTAGGGAAATTAGGTAATTTTGACCAACGGGAAATCGCGCTGAAACCTGGGCGCTATATCGCCATTGGTACCAGAGAAGGTTACCGAGACGTTCGCCAAGAGTTTGTTGTAAAACCAGGTAAGCCCACAACCGAAGTTGTTATCCAATGTGCCGAAAGGATAAACGGTGCCAATAATAGTTAAATGAGAGAACCCAGACAGCAGCATAAACTCTAAAAATAAGATTTTCCGTAATGAGCTGCGATGATAACAGACACCTCGTTGAGCTGAGCGAAACGAGGTGTTCTGTGACAAACACCCTATAAATCTCCATGCAGATTACGCCAGCAAGCTAAGCTTTCTGCAGATAGAAAATTGTGTACCCACCTTTGGTCAGGCTGACTGAGCATAAAGCGATGCGTGCCAAACCAATGCCATTGCGAAAAATCTATAAGTACCAGCAATAGGGAAACATAAATGACAGTGAAGGAAGCAGTACCTGTCCAGGATGAAAAGCCGCCAGTTCAGGAACAAAGCCTGATTGAGCCAGTTGGATTCACCCCGGTACAAATAAAATCTACCCGCGCGCGACTCTTTCTTTCTAAGCGAGCATTGATTGTCGCAGGTTGCCTTTTACTCGCTATTTTTGCACTCAGCTATCTGATTATGGCGCGGTCATTAATCTTTGATACCAACCCGGTTGATGCCCGCATCAAAGTCAGTGGGTTCGCCATCCCTCTGGGCGATGGACATTTGGTTTTACCTGGTAATTATCAATTCACGATCAGTGCTGACGGCTATTTACCCCAGAGCGGCGAAGTCGAAGTAAAACGTGACGGGCACAGTCGCCACTCCGTTTCCCTGGAAAAACTTCCAGGCCACCTACAGGTTAAAACAACGCCCCCTGTACCAGTAAAAATTCTTATTAATGGACGGGAAGTACCCAATAAAAATGGTCTTGTGGAAGCAATCAACGCAGGTCCTATGCGTGTGACTGTCCTATCAGACCGGTACTTGCCGTTCACCAGTGAAATCAATGTTGAGGGGCTAGACAATACCCACACACTGGAGGTCGCACTTCGACCGGCCTGGGCCAATATCACCGTCAGCAGCAACCCTCCCGGGGCCACGGTCACGGTTGAAGGAAAAGTTCTCGGCAGAACACCACTGACCACTGAATTAGTTCAGGGCGACAGAACCGTATCCATTTCACTGCCGGAACATAAAACTGTCGATATTCCTGTCGCTGTTACAGCCGGTGTCGATCAAACGCTAGCAACCGTCAGCCTGGGACCCGCTGATGGACTTTTACGTGTTGTTACCACCCCAGAGGGAGCGGGAGTGACGGTCAACGGAGAGTTTCGTGGTCATACCCCACTGGAACTGGAATTGGCCTCCGGCCACAGACATAGACTTCGCTTCTTCAAGGATGGCTACGCCTCTATTGAGCACACTGTTGACCTCGGTGCTGGAACACAGCGTGACCTGAATATAAACCTAAATGCTGTGTACGGCAGGGTACACGTCAGTAGCGTCCCTCCAGATGCGGAAGTTTACATTGATGGTCAATACGCCGGGAACAGTGGACAAACTTTCAACCTGCCAGCCCGCAGCCATAACATTGTCGTACGTAAACAGGGCTACCAGGAATTTGACACTCGTGTCATTCCCAGCACCAAACTGGAGCAAACTGTCAGAGCGGTACTGCTTACATCCAAACAAGCGCGCTGGAGAGAAACCCCATCAACTTTGCGTCACGCAGCTGGCGGCACCATGAAACTCATGCGCCCCAACGCCGTATTTACCATGGGATCATCCCGGCGAGAACAGGGGCGGCGGGCAAACGAGGTTATGCGTCAGGTATCTCTAAATCGGCCTTTCTATATTGGGACCACTGAAGTTACTAACCGGGAATATCGGCGTTTCAAGCGCCTGCATACCTCAAGCCATATAAATGGTGTCAGTCTCGACAATGACAATCTGCCAGTTGTAAATGTCAGTTGGGTAGAGGCAGTGCTATTTTGCAATTGGCTCAGTGAAAGAGACGGTCTCACACCGGTCTATTTGACGGAAGCCGGGCGTGTTGTCGGCTTTGATGGCGCAGCCAACGGTTATCGTTTACCGACTGAAGCCGAATGGGCCTGGGTTGCACGATACGATCAAGGCACCATGAAAAAATTCCCTTGGGGAAATGAGCTACCAATAAAGAGCAATTCCGGAAACTACGCAGATACTACTGCCACAAAACTAGTTCCTGCAGTCCTTCGCACCTACAGTGATCGTTACGCAGCTACCTCACCGGTAGGTAGCTACAGTCCTAATGCTTTTGGTATTTATGACTTAGGTGGAAATGTCTCTGAATGGATTCACGATCTATACACGATAGGGACCGGGTTATCCCGACGTATCGAAGAAAACCCTGTCGGTCCAGAGGATGGGGACTTCCATGTAATACGTGGTTCCAGTTGGCGTCATTCGGGGTTGACTGAGTTACGTCTCTCCTACCGTGATTACGGAGAGTCCGCTCGTAATGATATTGGCTTCCGCCTTGCCCGCTGGGTGAATTAGGAGACTAGTGTGAAATTTTTATTACTTACTTTACTGCTTCTATTTATCAACTTCGCGTACGCAGAAGATGAAAACAAGCCGGAAGAGAACCAACAAACAGCGGCAGTAATCCCCAAGAAAGAAGCACCAATAACTAGGAATAAAAGTAATTCAGATGACTATAAGGCCTCGGAAGAAATCTCCGAAGACTTATCGGTTTCCTTTCCCGTAGATATATAGAAATAGCTTCTAGCGAGTATCGCCATGAAATTTAAATCATCGGATTTTGTCTTCCAGGTCTTTGCTCTTCTGGGGTCTATTATTTTGGTCCACGCGATTTATGTCGCCATTATTCGCCCTAATGCAGATGCGCTAATTGAGGAGCAACTGGCGAGGGAGGCCGCTGGGGAAACCTACGTTCAACAACGCTCTATCTACATTGTGATGCGCGACTATGAGCAAGAGGCCTGCTTTGTTCTGATGTTGTGGGCAATGGCCATTATGGGACTGAAGGCACAGAGAAGCATTCGCGAGCGAAAATTACTGGACAAAGCTCTACTTAATATCAGCGAGGGAACTCCTATTCTTCCCGAGGATACCCGTGATTTATCCCGCCCGATACAAGCCCTTCCTGAAGAGGAGCGACGATATTTAGTTCCCAGGGCACTACTCACCGCCCTGCAGAGATTCGGTTCTACCAAGAATGTCGCCGCCGTTTCCAACTCTGTAAAAGAGGTTTGCGAAACTGAGGGAGACAGACTCGATTCTGAACTGGCAATGGTTCGCTATATTACCTGGGCTATTCCATCTATCGGATTTATTGGCACGGTACGAGGTATCGGCGAAGCATTATCACAGGCGCATCGAGCCGTAGAGGGGGATATAGCTGGCGTGACGGTAAGTCTGGGGGTCGCGTTTAACTCTACTTTTATCGCCCTGGTAATTAGTATCGTCATTATGTTTTTCACTCACCAGCTACAACTCATGCAGGAGCGCCTGGTGTTGGATACACAAAGTTACTGTGACAACCGCTTACTGCGTTTCCTGAAAATCAGCTAGCGGTTTTACCTGAATAAGTCGTAGCGAGGAATAAACCCATGGGACAAGGCGTCCTGGAAATAAATGACTGCGGATTACGTGTATTTTCAAATACTAACGAAGTACTGGAAAGTCCTGGAATTGCAGTTATTGAACACAATAAAATTCATATTGGTACCTCAGCTCAAATGCGTGCCAGGAGCCATCCGACTCAGGTTAACAACCAGTTTTGGAGAAGACTGAGCCTCGAGTCGCTAAAGTCAGAAAATCAACGCTGCCGCCACCATGCCGACTTGGTCTACTGCCACCTTCAGGAAATAGCGGAGCACTGTGACCTTCCCGATGAAATTGTTCTCGCTGTTCCCGGCAATTTTACCCACGAACAACTGGCCTTACTTCTGGGAGTTATTAAAGTCAGCGATATCAATATCGTAGGCATTGTTGATGCAGCAACCGCGTGCCTGGGTAATTTGGCTCCTGCAGGAATCCAACTGCATATCGACCTACAACTCCACCAGACACTGGTAACAAAGATTGCTGTGGATAAGCAAGCCACGGTGAAAACAGTAGAAACTGTTGCCGACGCAGGACTACACAACTTCCAGGAATCCTGGGCTCGCGTATTTACCGATGCATTTATTATGCAGTGCCGATTTGACCCTCTCCATTCAGCTGAATCAGAACAGCAACTCTATGATTTGATGCCCCAGTGGACTGATCGAGCGATGCGTCACGGAGAAGTTCTAGCTGAACTTGATGATCGAACAGCAAAGATCAGCCTGCGGCAGCTTCAAGATGCAACAACCCCTCTCCTTTCTCGTATACGAGCAATGATTGAAAACCTGGAGGAAAGTCAAAGTGTGAGTTTTATCTCCCATCGCTGGGCTGATATCCCAGGGGGAATTCAATTGGCCCAACGTGTACATCTTCTCTCAAGAGACTCCATTGCACATGCCATCAATCATCGCTGGAAAGAATTGCGCAGTGATAGCAGTACATTGAAACTGATCAACTCTGTCACTGCCCTCCCCCCTAGCGAGGTCAAGGTGCATGTAGAGAAATCCTCAGAAACCGTAGCGACACATTTACTTTTTGGCCACAAGGCACTGGCCGCCCAGGAACCTCTATTCGTTTTCTGGCATGACGAGAAATTTCAAGTCACCCCAACACCACCGGAGCACCCTGCCGCAACAGTCACAAATCATGCGGGCAGACTTGCTTTGCGGGTGGATGCTGGAATTCAGCTCACACTCAATGGAAAAGAGATTGAGTCACCCGTTAATCTCAACGCCGGCGATACAATTGGAGTTGCAGATTATCAAGATGTGATAACTGCGATTAGCGTGGAGCGATATGGGGCGTAAAAAGCGTCGTTTTTCCACATTTAGCCTGTCCTTCCTCGATATCATGTCCTGTGGTTTTGGGGCAGTAGCGTTAATTTTTCTTATTATCAAACACGGCTCCGATCACCAAGTTGAAGTAGAGACTGAAGATCTCACTGCCGAGGTGAACCTTCTGGAAGAGGAGGTGGAATTTGGACAGGAACACTTAGTTCAAGCCAGAAATACTCTGGATGTCGTTAGTGATGAACTGGTTGAGGCTCAAGGGCTTGCCAGGCGCATTTTGGAGCAAATAGAGGAAACCAAAGGCAATATCGCTGAAATCGACAGTATCGATGAAGAAGAGGATATCAAGAGGCTACAAGATAAACTCAAAAAACTGGAGCAGGCGAAAAAGAACCTTGAGGAAGAAAATAAAAAGCTGGGAAATAACGTTCGTAAATTTGTCGGTGATGGGGACCGTCAATACCTCACCGGCCTGCGCCTAGGCGGTAATCGCATCCTGATACTATTGGATTCATCGGCGTCTATGCTCGGCGACGAGCTTATTAAAATAATACGCGCCCGTAACATGTCTTCACCGGTAAAACGCAAAACTGAAAAATGGCGCAGGGCCGTCAGCACAGTCTCCTGGCTTACTGCTCAGTTTCCCAGAGATAGCCAATACCAGATCTATACTTTTAATACCTCTTTTCGTGCCGCAATAGCCGGTACAGAAGATCGCTGGCTCAATGTGGATGACCGCGACCAGTTGGACCAGGCTATCAAGGGGCTAGATGAAGTAGTGCCGGAAAATGGTACCAGTCTAGAGAGAGTATTTAACGCTATTAACGCTATGACGCCACTGCCCGACAACATTATTCTCATTACCGATGGGTTACCGACCCAAGGGATGAGTGCGCCCAGAAAACCCACTATTTCGGGTAGAGACAGGCGCAGTCTATTCAAGCGCGCGGTTAAAGTGCTCCCCAAGAATATCCCCATCAATGTCATTCTTGCCCCTATGGAGGGGGACCCATTTGCGGCTAGTGAATTTTGGAAGCTGGCGATGCAAAGCAAAGGCTCTTTCCTTGCACCTTCGAGGGACTGGCCATGATAGGAGCACAAAAAAAGCGTCGCCAGGAGGAGTTCAGCATTTCCTTCCTGGATGTTATCTGCTGTGGATTTGGCGCAATTGTTTTGCTGCTGATGATCGCCAAGACTGCAGAACCGATTGTATTAGAGGAAGCTGAAGTTGACCTCGAAGGGCAGGTATTGGAACTACAGCAACAGCTGGCAGAAATCCGTGGTGAGACCACAGTTATCAACCGGGACCTAAATTCCAAGCGAGAACAAATCGATATCGAGCGCAAGAGAATTGCCAACCTGCGCGGTGAGTTGGAAGCACTTCAAGCAGAATTTGCCAGTAAAACCGAAGGACAAAGTGAGGATGGCAAACTCAAAGGTGAGCTGACCATTGCACTACAATCCATCACTGATGAAATGCGTCGCCTACTGGGCGAGAACTACCAGCGTAAAAACAATGTTATTGGCGGAATCCCTGTCGACAGCGAATACATTCTCTTCATTATCGACACCTCCGGCAGTATGTTTAATTACGGCTGGGACCGAATGATGGCGGAGATGGTCAATACTCTAGACCTTTATCCCAATGTTAAAGGTATCCAGGTCATGAATGATATGGGGGACTATATGTTCTTCAATTATCGAAACAAGTGGATACCTGATACCCCAGGGCGCCGCCAAGCGATACTAAAGCGGTTGAAGTCCTGGAATCCTTTTAGTAACTCCAGCCCTGTTGAAGGTATCCAGAAAGCCGTCCGCAGCTTTTATGATCCCAGTAAGAAAATCAGTATTTATGTGCTTGGCGATGAATTCACCGGAAAATCAATCCGCAGGGTTATGTTAGCTGTCGAACGGGTAAATGCTAAGCACGGTGAGGGAAAACGAAATATCAGAATCCATGCAGTAGGATTCCCTGTACAGTTCTCTCGCCCTCCACACCTACAAACCACAGGACTGCGCTTTGCGGCCCTTATGCGCGAACTCACCTATCGAAATGGCGGCACTTTCGTGGGGTTGAATGACTTTCGCTAGTTAAATGATTCAAGGAGGAACATATGAGGTATAGGTCGACTTCCTTTGGACACCTAAAGGTACTTATTCTTGTAAGTTTCTTCCTGGGTGCTTGCAGTCATACAGTACAGGTAGATGGCAATTACCCAGCCCCAATAGGCGATCAATTGCCAATAACAGTAGGCTTCTACCTCAGTGAAGACTTTAAAAGTTTCACTTATAAAGAAGACAGTGAAGATCGTGAAGAATGGAATATAAGCACAGGCAGAGCACAAAAAAATCTGTTTGAAACAGTATTGGGTTCCATGTTTACCGATACCGTATCTCTATCCAGTTATCCACAGGAAGTCCCCGCCAATGTCGAACTGGTGATAGTTCCAGAAGTGCGAGAGCTGCAGTTCACAATGCCCAGAGAGACAAGGGTCAATATTTTTGAGGTATGGATTAAATACAACATGACTGCATTTGACCCCAGTGGCGGACAGGTTGCCAACTGGGTAATAACCGCTTACGGAAAAACCCCTACCGCATTTTTACAGTCCCAGGAACAGGCATTAACTCAGGCGATAAATATCGCCCTGCGCGATGCCGGAGCAAATCTCTATACCGGATTTGGGAAAGTTCCTGAACTACAGGCCTTTCTCTCTGGGAAGCGCCGATCGCTATCACTGAGAGAAATCAAGGTGAAAGCCAAAAAGGCTGAATAAGAGGAGTAAATCGTGTTCAAGCCACTTCTAGTTGCAGCGATAATCTTTATTAGCGGTTGTACTACTGTCGTAATTGATGAGTATCGACGCTCCGACGGTGAGCTTGCCGAAGGAGATTCCGTCGTCATCCTGGGCCGCCGTCACTCCAGTGAATATGAAACAGAGCCTGATTTAATTGCCTGTGTTGGTAGAGAACTACACAACCCTGAGTTAGGTGTAAACATTATTCCAGAGCAAGATTTTGTCGATCTTATGTACCCTTGGTTTGAACCCAGGACAGCACCTATGCATGTTCGCTCCCTAGATCGCCTGATGGAAAATGAAAGTGTGCGTGAGCGAATGGAAACCTATGGAGTGAAGTACATCGTCTGGATTGATGGTTCGACAGAGACCACAGCCAGTGCCGGCTCTATCAGCTGTACCATCAGTACCGGCGGTGCAGGGTGCTTTGGCTTTGGGACTTGGGATAAAGAATCTGACTACGAAGCGGCAGTATGGGATTTCAGGGACCGCGAACTGTCTGGGAAACTTAGTGCAGATGCCAAAGGAACCTCTTATATGCCTGCAATCGTGGTTCCAATACCACTAATCGCCAGAGTCCAGAATAATGCCTGTAAAGGAATGGCGCTGCAGCTCCAACAATTCTTGATGCCATCAGTAACACCCAGTTCATAAAAATTAAGACGCTATGGGAGGCCAGGGGTAATGAAATTTATCGAGCGTGTTTTTGCCAGCGCTATCCTAATACTCAGTGCAGGCTGTGCATTTAACCCTGCCACCAATAAGCCTGACCTGGTTCTAATGTCTGAGGACAAGGAGATCTCCATAGGTCGGGAGATGCATGAAAAGCTGATAGAGAGCACTCCAATCTATAAAGACCCAGTCCTAACCGCTTATGTTAATCATGTCGGGCAAAAAGTTGCCGCCGCCAGCGACAGACCGGATATCAAGTACCAATTTACGATCATCGACAGCCAGGATATCAACGCATTTGCCCTTCCCGGTGGGTATATCTACATCAACCGAGGCCTTCTAACTTACCTGCACTCAGAAGCTGAAATGGCCGCTGTACTAGCTCACGAGATTGGCCATATCACCGCCCGCCATGCCGTAAGGCAAAAAACAGCTGCGACCGGAGCCAGCGTTGTATCAGTATTGTCAGTTTTGGTTACCGGCAGTGGTGTAGTCGGAGATGTTGCAAATTTATATAGCACCGCTGCTGTGAAGGGCTACGGCCGCGAGATGGAACTGGAGGCGGATCGCTTCGGCGCCCAGTATATGTTCAACGCTGGATATGATCCCCAGGCCATGATCAATGTTATTGGGCTATTAAAGGATCAGGAGACATTTGCCCGGCGCCGTGCCCGTATTGAGGGCAAGAAACCGCAAACTTACCACGGTGTGTTTGCATCTCACCCGAGAAATGACCTTCGTCTACAAGAAGTTGTAAACGCTGCCGGCCAGCTTCCCGAAGACAACAAAGAAACCAAAGTAGAATACTATCGGGAAAAAACAGATGGCCTTGTGTATGGACAAAACACACAGCAGTCCACTAAAAATCGCTACAACCATAAACGGCTGGGTTTTTCCCTTTTATTTCCCGATGGCTGGTTGGTAGAAAATCAACGTTCAGCCATTGTCGGCTCTGCACCTGATAAAAGTGCACAAATTACCATTACAGTGACCCAACGCGATGGCAACCAGCCCGCTGATATGGCTCTGCGCTCAGAGTTCGATCTACGACAACTGGAAAAAGGGGAGAAACTCAATCAATATCGACTTGAAGGTCATACCGGAAAAATTCCACCGCTTGAAAAAGAGGATGCAGATCCAGACAGAATTGCGGTAATTTTTTATGGTAGCAGACAATTTGTACTGCAGGGAAAAGTCACAAATGATGAAGACTCAGATCCAGAAGCTATTGATAAATATGACAATTTATTCCTGACTAGCATTAGAAGCTTCAGGCCGCTACGACAAACTGACATTGTAGAAGAGAAGGACATCAAACGCTTGCGCTACGTCCAGGCCAATGAAAAAACCACCTTTGCCTCCCTGGCAAAACATATGGAAATCGGCGAATATGCAGAGGAGCAATTACGCCTGTTAAATGGTTATTATCCCCGAGGAGAACCCAAGCCCGGAGAATGGATAAAGATCGTTCAATAATTTTATTAGAATCAGCCCCTAATCCTTTTTCTATCATCCTCCAAAATTTTGGAGGGTTAGTGTCTATCTGAAAATAAAAGATAATAATAAGGAGTAAGTGATGAACGGCATGATGATGCAATCCCAGCTCATCCTCACCGGTATTATGAAGCATGCTCTAAGCAACTCACCGGATAGTGAGATTGTTTCAGTTACCTTGGATAACCCCGATTTTCGTTATAGCTATCAACAAGCTTTTGAGCGAGTCTCGCAATTGGCAAATGCACTACAAAAGCTTGGAGCCAATGATGGAGATCGAATTGGTACTCTTGCCTGGAACGATCACCGGCATTTTGAACTCTACTACGCAACTTCTTGCAGCGGGCTCGTTTGCCATACCATTAACCCCCGGCTTTTCCCTGAGCAAATATCTTACATTATTGAGCATGCCGCAGATCGATGGCTGTTTATTGATCCACTATTTATGCCCCTAATCGAATCTCTGGCAGAATATCTAGATTCGATTGAAGGCATCATTGTGCTAACTGATAAAGCACATATGCCCACCACAAGCCTGAGCAATGTTTACTGCTATGAAACATTGATTGCAGCAGAGCCCACTGAGTTTCAATGGCCTGAATTAGAGGAAGAGAGTGCAGCAGCACTCTGTTATACATCAGGCACAACAGGCAATCCCAAAGGGGTGCTTTATTCCCATCGCTCTCTGATGCTGCATACCTACGGCGTATTGATGCCAGATGTCTTTGCGATTAGAAGGGACGAAGCCATATTGCCTGTTGTCCCCATGTTTCACGTCAACGCCTGGTCAATACCCTATGCGGCACCGGCTGTTGGAGCAAAACTCGTGTTGCCTGGCCCCAAAATGGGGTGTGGAGAAACGCTCAGTCAATTAATTCAAAAGGAAGCCGTTACTATCGCTGCCGGCGTTCCAACCGTTTGGCTCGCCCTACTCAAATACCTGCGGGAAAGTGAAGAGACCCTACCCAGCTTGAATCGAGTAGTCGTGGGTGGATCGGCTTGCCCCTGGAGTATTATGGAGGAATTCGAGCAAAAGCATGGGGTATATACCCATCACGCCTGGGGCATGACTGAAATGAGCCCACTGGGAACCTACAATGCCCGCATGCCTGAGAACCTCTCTAAAGACGAAGCACAGGCCCTCAGGCTCAAGCAGGGCCGAGCGGGCTTTGGGGTCGAGATGCGTATTGTAGACCCCGAGGGAAATACCTTGGCACAAGACGGGCTGGCTTTTGGAGCCCTTCAAGTGCGTGGTCCCTGGGTCTGTGAGCGCTACTACCAATCCAAAGAGTCTGCACTTACCGAAGACGGCTGGTTTGATACTGGTGACGTTGCCACGATCGATGCTGACGGCTACCTGACAATCACTGATCGCACTAAGGATGTTATCAAGTCCGGCGGCGAGTGGATTTCCTCTATTGAGCTGGAGAATTTTGCTATGACACAGGCGGGAGTAGCCGAAGCCGCTGTTATTGGGGTTGCCCATGAAAAGTGGGCTGAGCGGCCTCTCCTGATCATTGTTCCTGCTGAAGGCAAAACACTAAAAACTGAGGAGATTCTGGCATCCTTTAAAGGGCATTTTGCCAACTGGTGGATTCCCGATGACTGTGTCATTGCCAAGGAAATCCCCCATACGGCTACAGGCAAAGTCAGCAAAAAAGACCTTCGAGAAATCTATGCCGACTATCTATGGTCTCACGAAGCCACTGTGTGAAGGGGATTAAGACGCTTTTGGCAGGCATCATCGCGGCATAGCAAAGCGTTGCACTGTAATAACGCAATTTTACCTACCTCAAGTCTTGATTAAATTTTGACGGCGCTGAAATAGCGCCGTTTTAGAGTGCTTAACTTCCTGTTAATACCTAAACCAGCGGTTCCTCTGTAGGCGACAATCTTTGCTTGCTGACTATTAACCCTTATCGATTCATGGTTTCCGGGCTGACTGGATATCGGTTTATCTTCTATTGACTTACCTAGGCGCACTAGCCAACCAGAATTGTCTAGAATTATCTTGAGTAGAAGTATCTGACTGTGGATATCCTGGAATATCTCAGTCCATGTGAGAGGGAATAGGGAATTTACACTTCCTTGCGTTGGATGGCACTGGCTTACAATCTAGCCATTATCATACTCCTCACAGCAACGGCATTTACTCATTAACGAGGAAGTCACAATGAAGAAATTATTCAGTTTGGTAATCGCTGCAATAATTACCATTTCTGCAAATACCCTAGCTTGGGCAGATAATGACCATGCCGCACAACTTGCGGAGCGCTTAGAGGCAACTAAAGCCAAGCTTAACCTCTCTGATGAGCAGGTAGAAAAAGTAAAGCCAATCCTGGAATCAGCCAATGAACAACGCCGCCAAGTGCTTGCAAAATACGGCGTTAACATAGAAAGTCCCTCTGGCGCTATCCAAAAGATGAGCTTTCGTGAGAAGCGCCAGTTAGGCAAAGAAATGGCCGCTATCAGAAAATCTACGCTCAGTGAAATGTCCACCGTACTGACGGATCAACAATTAGCAGAGTTCAAAAAGCTTCAAGAAGAAAATCGAGCAGCCTTCAAAGCCAAGCTTCAAGAGAGAAGAAATTAGAGTGTCCAGGGTTCATAATGCCTATCAGATAGACGAAGCCGCGCTGAATAGCTCTACGCTCGCTCTGCGAAAGCCTCGCCCCGACGGGGCTCTCGTATTCAGTTATATCCCTGTCATATTTCTCTGCTAGAAAGTGCCCCACAATTCATCACGGGCCTTTATCACATGTTAAAAAACCTTCTATCAGTAGTGTTGATTGGCTTTTCTGTAGCCGCAACACTAACCTGCGCGGACAACTTTGATCAGAGAAATAAACAAACTATTGTGGTAGCTCATAGAGGTGCCTCTGCCTACCTACCTGAACACACCCTCGAATCCAAAGCGCTGGCTTACGCTATGCGTCCAGACTATATCGAGCAAGACTTGGTACTCAGCAAAGATGATCACTTGATCGTAATGCACGATATTTATCTAGATAGTGTAACTAATGTCGCCGACGTTTTTCCCCAGCGTGCACGCGATGATGGTCACTTTTACACTATCGATTTTACCCTGAGCGAACTTAAGCAGCTTCAGGTATCAGAGCCCTTCATAGATAGTGAGGATGGACTTCAAGCAAAATACCCTGAGAGATTTCCAATATGGAAATCTAGCTTTAAGCTGTCCACCTTTGAGGAAGAACTGGAATTGATCCAGGGGCTTAACCGATCCCTGGGCTACGATATTGGCATCTACCCGGAGATTAAAAAACCCTACTTCCATCACTGGGAAGGAAAAGATATTGCCTCTATAGCCTTGCAATCACTCAAGAAATACGGCTATACCGATCGCGATCACAAAGTTTTTTTCCAATGCTTTGACGCAGAGGAGCTCCAGCGAGTTAAATTTGAGCTGATGCCCTCCATGGGGATGGATCTATCATTAGTTCAATTGATCGCCGCTACCGACTGGGGGGAAAAATTGGTCGAAGTGAATGGAGAAATTGAAAAGTACAATTATGACTGGATGCTGCAACAGGGGGGCTTGCGCAAAATCGCCACCTACGCAGATGGGATTGGCCCCTGGTATCCTATGTTAATGGAAGTAACGGATGGCCAACCAAGAGCTAACAGTGTTGTCCGCCGGGCACACCGCAGACAGCTAGAAGTTCACCCCTATACCTTCCGCGCGGATACAGGCAAGGTTCCCGAAGAATTTGAAAGCTTCGAGGACTTCCTGCATTTCGCTGTATATCAGCTGCGCATTGACGGTCTCTTTACCGACCACCCCGACAGAGCCGTTAACTATCTTTCCCGGGGACATAGGGATCGTTAAAAAATGAAATCAGAAAAAAGGCCGCATAGTGCGGCCTTTTTTTACTTAATCAAACTTGGAGAAGTCCGCTGGTCTCTTCTCCATAAAGGCCATAGCAGCCTCTTTAAACTCATCAGAGGCGAGGCGCTCCTTAAAGTAACGGCCTTCGTCTTGAATAAACTCTAACCCTTTCTCTAGAGTTGCTCTGCGCAAAAGCTGTTTAGTTAAACGGAGGGCAGCCGGAGCTTTCCTCGCTAACTCAGCGGCGGCTTCACGTGCGCGAACAATGGCCTGTTCTGGCGCCACTGCGGCATTACAGATACCAAATTCAACGGCTTCCTGAGCACTAAAACGCTTGCTCAACAATAACAGTTCAGAAGCTTTGGCATGGCCGGCGATCCTGGGCAACAAGTAGCTGGAGCCATACTCTGGACACAGCCCCAGGTCCACAAATGGCATCTGGAACATGGCGTCGTCTCCAGCAAAAGACAGGTCGCAATGCAACAGCATGGTTGTACCAATACCTACTGCGGGGCCATTAACGGCTGCAACTACCGGCTTGGGGAAGTGGTAAAGAGCACTCATAAACTGGAAAACCGGAGACTCCTCCCCTTCGGCAGAGCCACCCAGGAAATCTGTCAGGTCGTTACCACTGGTAAATATGCCCTCAGCACCGGTAATAATCGCGACGCGAACATCCGGGTTTGTAGCAGCGCTATTCAATAACCCTGCCATCGCGGTATACATGGCCATAGTCAGGGCATTTTTGCGACCGGGTCGATTAATCGTAATCTCGAGGATGCGGTCCTTAAGCTGAGCCTGAATTTCAGCGCATTCGCTTTGCATATTGTTCTCCGGGGTAAGAAGTAGATTGGGCTACTCTCAGTAGCCTAATTATGGAACCCCAACGGAAGCCACTTTTAATCCGCTGTAGGCCATCTATTTAGGAGATTCATATTAACCGCTACTCCCAGAGGTTCGAGTTCCTAATCAACCACTTTCGTTGACGGGATTAACCCGGTCACCAGTGACCGGGCCCTCTAGGTAACCAGCAACAGTAATCAAACTTTATTGGCTGAATCCCGGCGCAGAGGTTGGCACATGCAATGAACGCCACCGCCCCCCGGAGTAATCATTGAAATATCTGGGTCGATAACTTCCAGGCCATGTGCGCGACACTTCTCCGCCAGTCCGGTATTGGCCTTAGGTAGCATCACTCGATCGTTCCCCAGGGCAACGACATTCACTCCAAGTTCCAATACCTGCGGGAAGGGAATATCAATAATCTCTATATTTCGGCTTTTAAACCACTGCACCAGCTCCGGCTCAACAGCATCAACACAAATTGCTGCCAGCTTTTCCGCAAGCATGGCTACCATCACATCAATATGCAGGAAGAACGGATCGAACTGGTAGCCTTTAACTTCCCAGCCCTCTTTTTCCACCCAACTTTTCATCTGCTCAAATCCCTGCGGGCTGGTGCGTTCGCCGGAGTAGCCACACAGAATAACGCCGGGCTCTAACACCATAAAATCACCGCCCTCCAGAGAGCCTGCGGTGATAATGTCGTAAATAGGGATATTCAGCTCTGCATATTTCTTCACTATGGGCGCCCACTCACCACGGCGCCAAGGGCTGAACATCTGAGTCACGATAGGCCCCCAAGGGGTCATTACCGAGGAATCGCGACCGTAAATTTGGTAGGGCAATGTGCTGTCCGCTGGAATAAGGTGCGTATTCACTCCTGCATGGCGGTAGGCATCGAGCATCTCTCCATGCTGTGTCATCGCCACCTTGTGATCAAACTTCATACCGAGGCGCTCGGCACGTCGCGCACTCGCATTACCAGTGCGCCAGCTGAAGTTATCCACAGGCCCAATTAGAACATCTCTCAGTACGCCGTATTCTGAATCCATCCCCCACTCACTCAGGGGTGCCGTACCGCCGTTATCCTGACGGTGCTTCAAAGTAAAATTACTCATTCGCCTAAATTCCAACTTGTTATCAACTATGCCAAAACAAAGACAGTGCAACGCCGAGAGTTGACAGAAGCACTTGTTTTACTGCTACTTAAGCCTGCTCCGCACTGTTTAGCATTGCGTGAAGCAACACATTACAACCCGCCTCAAGATGATCCGGCTCCGCCGATTCTGCTTCATTGTGCGACAGCCCTCCTTCACAGGGCACAAAGATCATAGAGACAGGGGCGACTCGGGAAACATATACGGAATCGTGCCCAGCACCTGAAACCATCTTGCGATTGCTATATCCCAAGGTCTGCACAGCACTGCTAACCGAATCAATGCAATGCTTATCAAAGGCGACGGGAGGTGAGTACCACTCTTCACGAATATCGACTCTGGTACCTGTCTCTTCCTGTACTCTTTCAGCCGCCTTATACAAGGCTTTATGCAGATGGTTTAAGCCTTCAGGTAACGGGTGACGGAGGTCCAGTGCTAGCACAACCTCTTCAGGAACTGTATTTCGGCTGCCCGGCGCCGCCCTTAAATCCCCACAGGTCATACGCGCATCTTCTGAATACTCCCGGACTTCACGATACATGCGCTCGCACAGAATGGACATTGCCTGGACCGGATCACGGCGGTCCTCCATCGGAGTTGGACCCGCATGGCAAGGCGTTCCGTAAAAAGTTACGTCATACCAGCGAATACCCTGTACACCAGTGACAACACCAATTACCTGATCCTGTTTTTCGAGGATCGGGCCCTGCTCGATATGCGCTTCAAATGAAGCCTTAATAGCCCTCGGCTGAGCGGGCTCAGTACCGAGATAGCCGATCCGCTCCAACTCTTCACCGATAGTGATACCCGATTTATCCGCGCGGCTGTGCCCATACTCCAAGCTAAATTCACCAGCCCAAACCCCGGAGCCCACCATTGCAGGGGAAAAGCGCGCACCCTCCTCATTAGTCCATACAACCACCTCTAATGGGGCCTTGGTCCTGATACCTTGATCCTCTAGAGTGCGCAGAACTTCCAGGCCGGCAAGTACGCCATATACACCGTCAAATTTGCCACCCGTGGGCTGGGTATCCAAATGAGAACCAGTCACTACCGCAGGCAAGCTGTTATCTGCTCCCGGTCGGCGGGCAAAAATGTTGCCCATCTGGTCCACTCTGACCTCACAGCCTATATCTCGGCACCAGCGCACGAAAAGGTCGCGCCCTTCACGGTCTTCATCTGTCAGGGCTTGTCGATTGCATCCGCCCGCTGGGGTCGCGCCTATCTCAGCAATTTCCATCAGGCTATCCCAAAGGCGAGCGCCATTGACACGTAGGTTTTGTGCTGGGTTTTCCATTCAAAGAGCTCCGGGCTTTATAATGGGTCCAATATAAATCACTTTGCCGTAATTTTTGTTTTGATCCACACCGGCTAAAGAGAGCATTATTTTGTAACTGGTCAAAACACACTCAGGAAGCAGCTGACTATGACAATAACTTATAGCTCTTACCTAAAAGTAGACGAGCTTTTGCAGTGCCAGAAACCCCTTTCCGATGGTCCCGAGCACGACGAACTACTTTTCATTACTATTCATCAAAGCTACGAGCTCTGGTTCAAGCAAATGTTGCATGAACTGGATTTCCTGGTGCGACTATTCAACGCAGGTGAACGCAATCGCGCATTGCATACACTTAAACGTGTCGACACGATTTATCGTACTTTGATTCAACAGGTCGATATCCTGGAAACCCTAACCCCACTGGAGTTTATGTCTTTCCGCGATCGACTATCCACGGCTAGTGGTTTTCAGTCGTACCAGTTTCGCGAGTTGGAATTTCTTTACGGAGCCAAGGACCCGAAAAAACTGGAAAACTATACCCCTGGCTCAGAGCACTACCAGCGCTTGATGAAGCGCCTTGAGGCGCCGACCCTTTGGGATGCTTTCCTAAACTTTTTGGTTCACGAGGGGCATAAGGTACCCGCTAATGAGCTTGAAAGGGATTTTAGCCAAGTTGCAGAGCCTTCTTCAGCCGTCCAGAAAATACTGATCGATATCTATCGCAATGATCCACTGGTAAGTGAAATCTGTGAGGCTTTGGTGGACATCGATACTTCGTTACAACAGTGGCGTTACCGACATGTAAAAATGGTCGAGCGAACAATTGGCAGGAAAATGGGGACTGGTGGATCGAGCGGAGTAGGTTATTTACAGGGAACCCTATTTAGACCGGTTTTCCCCGACCTCTGGGCAATTCGTTCAGAATTCTGATATCGGATTTCATTTGAGGGGTACTTAAGTACCCCCAATTTGTGACCAGTTCAAAACCATAATTCACAAATGAAAAAAGCCAGCAATATGCTGGCTTTTTAAGCGCGGGTAACTCACCGGGAACTTAGTCCTCGTAAGGTACCAGAGAGACCTGAATACCCAGGCTCACTTCCTTCGCGGCATCCGCAATCTGTACGTAAGTATCCGCACTAGACTTGTTGTGTGCACGCACAATCACCATTGCCTGCGGGTTCTCCGCATACATCTGGGCGATACGGGCCCGTACAGCACGGCTGTCAATACGGCTGCCATCCGCCATGGTGATTTCATCATTTGCGCTAACCATCAACAGAATATTCTGCTTGGTAGGATCTGGCTCAGCATTGCTGGTCTCATTCGGATCAGGCACATTCACATCCAGCGCCTTCTCTTTAACAAATGAAGCAGTCACGATAAAGAAGATCAACATGATAAACACAACGTCCAACATGGGCGTCAGGTCGATATCTGCCTTTTCTTCTTCTACGGCCTTTCCGCGTCGTCTACTCATAAAACACCGTGCAATTTTCAAATATCAGGGGTGCCGGATTGACCGGTCTAATCTGGTGGGCAAGATTGCCGCGATTTCGCAAGCATTGCAAGTGCGAGCGATAACAGAGATAAATAAACTTTAAAAATCAATAAGTTACAGAATCGAGCCGACAGAAAAGATCAAATTTTAAGCAAAAATTCCGACTAACGTCCTGCTAGATAGCTGTGATAGTCAGGCACCTCATGCTCGAAGGATTGGTCCATCAATGGTGACTGTACCACCATATCTGCACTGCTCTGGTTGCAAGCCACTGGGATATTCCACGCTGCAGCAATACGCAGTAGTGCCTTGACGTCTGGGTCATGGGGCATGGGCTCAAAGGGGTCCCAGAAGAATATCAGTAAATCCACCTGCCCCTCGCTAATCCTCGCTCCGAGCTGCTGATCACCTCCCAGAGGGCCACTTAAGAGCTTTTCGACACTTAAACCCGTCGCATCTTCAATTTTTCCACCAGTAGTCCCCGTAGCCAATAACTGGTGTCGTTTGAGCAAATTGTGATGTCTGAGACACCACTGAATCATGGCATCTTTACGGTTGTCATGGGCTACCAGAGCCACTCGCTTTGTCGCCGGCAGTGCTTTAGCAATAAATTCCATTTGAACCTCAATATCAAGAGTCTCTTCTATAGTATCTCAAATAAGCACCGACAGATTTGATTTTCCCGTAGGTTTAGTCCCTGTTATCGCAACCCAACTCCTTTATAAAGACTTCCAAAATTACTACAAAACGATTCATTAGATTCGAAGAAGTAATGTGGATTAATTCAAAGACCTCTTTATTCATTGTTATCTAGAGTAAGATCCCCCTGAACACAGCCCCCCTCGCTATAATGCAACAGCAAGAAACCGGACCTTTATAAGGAGTAAGTATGAGCGTAGGAGCCTGGGAGCCACAGGTAAGTGGCCCACAAAATGAAACCAGTGAAGAATTCAACCGGGAGCAGTTGCTCAGACTTATCGAAATTGCAGAGTCAGATAAACCTTTTACAGAATCAGTAGGAGCGTTTGAAAAAGTACCCTCCACACTTATTCGCCTTCCCTTCCAACACTGGATTGAAGAGAGCGAACATTGGAACAGTGCCCAGCTATGGCAACTGATCCGCTTCTTTACTTTGGCAGAAATGAATCTGCCAGGCTGGGACGCCGGCGCTGAGTCTGCAGTAATTCCCCTCGCCAAAGTACTCAAGCAACGCTCGACGCCATTAACAAAAGAACAACTGTTATGGATTCGCCAGAATTCCAACAATCGTTATTTGCCCTACGGGCCACTATAAAGCTACACGATTGACTCCATATCACCCCAGTGACAGAGATATTCTGTTACTGGGTCAGTCCTCTCCCTCTCCCATTGCAAAACTCATAAGGTTGCCTTTGGTAAGAGCAGCTACTCCAAAGCAGAAGCATTGCCCATAAAAATATCATTAAGATTGTTGATCAACGCACGGATAATCAGGACTGCATTCAAATAGCTTCTGGTATTACTTGCCTCTGAATAACTGCCCTCTACTTCTTTTATGACGAGCAGGGATGTCACGTGATAGCAAAACAAATGACTGGAGACCAAGCGCTCGCTTTCTCGGTAATTAAAAAGACCTCGACTGAAGAGCACAAACTAATACAGTTCCGTCCCATTATATACATGGTTATAACTAGATTTATCACTGGTTTACTTTCCGCCATGTAAAAGTAAACCTCGCAGCAGTAATGGCAGATCCCGGCAGCCAAGGCCCCAAATACCCCAACCGGTTGGTACTTATATACGGGGCACTAGATCCCGTACATGAGTGTGAGTTCTCCCCCAGTTTTTAATTCCTTACTAAATACCAGGGTACGGCAATAGGACTCAAGCTGTCTCTGACATCTTGACACTTGCCAACTTTCCGCAATTTGAATATCACACTTCAATACGCAAGGTTACACAACCAGCTATGGAGGTTGCCCGCTAATTGACGCAGGCAAAAGCTCGCAGTTAAGTTTTGTTAATCCGGCTCTCTGTTAATTGATGAACAGAAACTATCTGCCACCATCAAAATCCAACTATAAAAGCCAAAACAACTAAACCAACAGGTTCATAAAGCTTACAAAATTACTCAACTATTTAACGCCACTGATACTGACTTGATACAAAGAATATTGAAGTTAAAGAATCACCAGTAATGAGTGCTTTCAAGTTCCCAAAAAGATCAAAAACACAGTTCAAACGGCCCCCAATTGAAAAATATGTAAAAAAAAGCCATTTTTTTTACATTAAATAGAAAAAAACCATCTAAAGGACTTGCAATTAGGTATACAAATAAGCTGCAATTAGCGCCGCTAGCTTGGGGGGACTCACTATCAATTGTTTTCTGCCGAAAACATGCATCTTGGACGGTGCCTAATTCCGTTAAAGATGGCTGAGAATAATTGATAGGAATGCCCCCACTTACTAAAACAATTCATTTTGCAGGGATATTTAAATGGCTACTAAAAAAGCTGCTCAAGTCGCTACCAGCGACATCGCAAAAATGGAAGCGGAGCTACGCTCCCTTACCGCTAAACTGGAAACTGCCCGCCTTAAGCAGGAAAAAGACCTGACTGTCAAAGCCGAGAAATTGGCAAACAGTGCCAAGAAGGCTGCCGCTAAAGCAAAAACTACTCAAGATAAAGTAGCGACTGTTAGAGCTAAGAAAAAGACTGCTGCTCAACAGCAACAGTTGAAAAAAGCACGTGAAGCCGCCGCTGCAGCTAAAACTGCTGCAACTGAAGCCAAAACTGCCGCAACTGAAGCCAAAGATGCATTGGCTGAGATCAAAGCCGCCAACAAGCTGGCTTCTCAGGTAGCTAAGATCGTCGCTAAAGAAGAAGCTGCTGTAGCTAAGAAACTGGCTGCTGCTGAAAAGAAAAAAGCCGCTGCCGAAGCGAAGAAAACTGCTGCTGCCGCTAAAAAAGCCGCTGCTGCTGACAAGAAGAAAGCCACTGCAGCTAAGAAAAAGCCCGGCCGCCCAGCTAAAACTGAAGAAGCCAAGAAGAAGCCTGGTCGTCCCGCTAAGACCGAAGAAGCTAAGAAAAAGCCTGGCCGTCCCAAAAAAGACGCCACTGAAGCCAAAAAGAAGCCCGGTCGCCCTGCAAAAACTGAAGCCGCTAAGAAAAAGCCCGGCCGCCCCAAAAAAGCAGAGACCGCAGCCGCCGCAGCAACTGATGCTGCTCCTGTAAAACGCGGTCGTGGCCGCCCACCTAAGGCAGAATCCGCACAAAAGAAGCCCGGTCGCCCAGCAAAAGCGGAAGCCGCTAAGAAAAAGCCAGGGCGCCCCAAAAAAGCAGAAGCCGCAGCAGCAACTGAAGCTGCTCCTGTAAAGCGCGGTCGCGGTCGTCCGCCCAAGGCTAAGTAAGCCAGCGCTTAAGCAAAACTGATTTATTCAGTTAGTTTAAACCCTGGCCTCGCCAGGGTTTAAACCGACCTTACTGCATCCGCAAGCCCTTCACCTGATGGTCCTCCCCCAATTCAATAACACAATCTGCCCAGCCCGGCATATCCTCTAGTAAGCTCCGCGTCACTCTTTCGTAGTGTTGTACAAACTGAACAATTTGTTGATCTGTCATCCCCATTCCGGAGCGAACCCTGAGTTTATGCTCCTGTAACTTACGCCACTCAATGATACATTCCATACTCGGCGCTTTGAGCATCACCCATACATCGATAAGCGAAAAAAGATCTCGATAAGAATCTTCCAACTGTTGATTAACATAACTTCGCCATTCGCCAGTACTATCTTCCCTGCACTCCAGTTCATTGAGCGGTCCTTCATGCCCTTCTGAAGGCCTGGCCCCTAGGCACCATCCTTCGAAGATAACAACATCAACTTGCCCCTTGAATACGGGCCACAAGTGCTCAGGGATCCGATCATCACGTCCTTTATCAAACCTAGGTAATGCGATAGCGGAATCAGTATTGGCTGTACACAGGGCCTTGAGCGTGCTGATCCCCAAGCCGATATCATGGGTTCCCGGCACACCACGAGTTTCGAGTAAAGGGTGTACCTGTATAGCCAGCCTGCGGCGCTGCTCCAGCGTTAAATAGATATCATCCAGAGACAAAACACAGCAGCGATAGCCCATCGCCTGGTAAATACATTGCCACACATCTGCCAGAGTCGACTTGCCGGTACCCTGCCCCCCGCTAACCCCAATTATTAATGGATTACTGCGCTTATGACGAGTCAGTACCCAAACTCCTAGGGGAAGAAAAAGTTGTTCGAGTACCTGGAGGAAATCGCATGGTAATTGATGCTCACGCAACAGCTCCTTAAAAGGCCCCGATAAACTCTCCTTAAGCTGTCCACTACGTTCTAAAATTTCATTCGGCCATTTAGCCTTATTCATAAATTCCCCGCTATAAAAACGGGGGCCTAAGCCCCCGAATTTTGTGATCACTAAGTATGATTACAGTACTTATATAGCCGTCACTAACTCGTTACCGACTCAATAGCCCCCTCTGGATTACCCCTCTTCTTGGAGCGGCCCGGTAGTACTAACATAATGGGTGTAACCAATAACGTCAGCAAAGTGGAAAAGGTAAGCCCGTAAACAATTGCACTGGCTAGCTTCACCCAAAAAGAGGCTATCACTCCATCGACAACAATATTGCGTCCGACCATATCCACACTGACGCCTAGCGCCAGGGGCAACAACCCGAGGATAGTTGTTGCCGTTGTCAAAAAGACCGGTCTCAGCCTCTGTGTCGATGCCTTTACTGCTGCTTCCGTTGGTGTGAGGCTCGGCTCATTCTTACGCACGAAATTATAAGTATCTATCAGTACAATATTATTGTTCACCACGATTCCAGCCAGCGCCACAATACCCACTCCAGTCATAATCACACTGAAGGTGCTTTGTGTTATTAGCAGACCAAACATCACTCCCAAAGTGGACATAATCACAGATGAAAGTACTAATAAAGACTGATAGAAGCTGTTGAACTGTGTTACTAACAGGATAAACATTAAAAACAGGGCCAGGAGGAAGGCTATACCTAGGAATTTAAAAGACTCATTCTGCTCCTCATCCGCCCCACGGAATAGCAGCTCAACCCGGTTATCCACCGGATTGCTCTGCAACCACTTCCTTATTTCCTTCACTTTGTCATCCGGCAGAATCCCCTCTTGCGCATCAGCCTTAATTTGCATGCGAGTAATTCCGTCGATTCGCTCAATCTTATCGACCTTGGGCATGGCTTCCGTGTGTACGAAACTGCTAATCGGAACAGTACCCTGCACGGTATTAACTTTTAGCTGATCGAGCGCAGCTATGCCTCTGGCACTTCTGGGGTACCTGATACGTATATCTACTTCTTCATCCGTATCATCGGGTCGATATTCTGCAACTCGGACGCCATTGGTAACCAACTGCACCGCCCTGCCAACTTCAGTGAGATCGGCACCATATAGAGCAGCCTTGGCTCGATCGACTTTCACTTCCCACTCGATGCCAGGTAGTGGCGCGGTGTTTACAATATCTCGCAACCCGCCAATTTCCTCCATTGCGCGGTGTAGTCGCCAGGTTTCCAGCAGTAGCTGCTCATAGTTCTGACTGCGCAACTCCAGAACAACATCCTTGCCTACCGGCGGTCCTCCCTCCATTACATTTGCGGTTACTTTAATTCCGGCAAAATCTGAGGTGCGGGAACGGATATCGGCAAAAATGTCGCGGCTCCGCCGCTCGCGTTCCTCTGCGGGATAAAGCTCCACTAACATATTGGCGATTTGATCTGGGGAACGATCAGAATTTCCAGAAATCCCTCCAGAACCAATAGTAGTGTGAGCTATTCGGACCTCAGGCACACTAAGCACGGCTCTTTCCACTTGCACCACCAGGTTTTTTTTCTCTTCCATGGACAAATTGCCCTGGGCCCTGATTTCTACATTGCCGTATTGCTCTTCTGTATCCGTGAAAAATTCAACACCCGCACCAAAATTGACAAAGCCAATAAAGATGGCAACCAGAATGGCAATAGTGGTTAAGAACCCACCCAGTGGGCGCTGCAGAACCTTCTCAAGAATACGCGCATACCAGCCGGTAATTCCAGGCAGGGCTCGAGGTAAGCCATCCTCTAACTGGCTCAGGTAGTTACGAGTAGAGGCATCCATTGCGCTTTTGCCAAACAGTGAACCCAGCACAGGAGCAAAAAACAGGGCGTACAAGAGTGACCCCGCCAATACTGCAAATACTGTAACGGGCAGGTAACGCATGAAGTCTCCCACCACTCCAGGCCACAGCATAATCGGCAAAAATGCTGCAAGGGTAGTTGCCGTTGAGGCAACTACCGGCCAGAACATCCGACTGACAGATGCAATATAGGACTCCCTTGCTGACAAACCTTCAGCCATTTTCCGATCGGCAAACTCGGTAATCACAATGGAGCCATCAATTAACATACCGAGGGCCAGCAACATTCCGAACATCACCATAAAGTTAAACGAATAACCCAGATACCAGGTGATGATGGAACCAAACAGCAAAGAGAAGGGCACTCCCAGTCCCACCAGAATTCCCGAGCGAAAGCCGAGCGCGGCAACGACAATAATCATTACCAATAGCATCGCGGTCAGGATGTTTCCCTGCATCTCACTGACCATATCCCGTGCAAAATCAGATTGGTCAAAAACAAACTCAACCGTAATTCCCTGCGGCAAAACACCAAATTCAGCCTGAACCACTTCCCGGACTCGATCCGCGACATCGACAGAGCTGGCATCGTTGCGCTTTTCAACATTAATAGCGAGCCCCGGACGGCCATTGATACTGGTGTAGCTCACTGCATCCTTGAAGGTTCTGCGAATATCTGTAACAGCACCCAAGGTCACAACTCCATCGCGTGACTTCTTGAGCGGAATTTCATAAACATCCTGGGCGGTCTCTATCAACCCAGGGACTTTCACTGAAAAACGGCCCCGATTGGTTTCCAACTCCCCTGCAGGAATTAACAGATTGTTCCCCAATACCGCGTTGATTAACTCCGCACTGGTGATTTGATAGTGCTCCAGTCGCACCGGATCAATCACTGCCTCAACGACCTCCTCCCTATTACCGTGGAGATCTGCACCGAGCACCTCAGGGATACTCTCTATCTTCCGCTTAAGCAATTCAGCCGAGCGCAGTAAAACCCGTTCATTCACTTGCTCACCGGATAGGGTAACGACAATGGTGGGGAAAGGTTGAGCGGATACTTCCTCCACGGTGGGCTCATCGGCATCCCGGGGCAGCTCAGCCCTGGCCCGCTCTACAGCATTGCGAATATCATCGACGGCATCATCTACACCAATGGCAGAGTCAAATTCAATCACGATATATGCAAGGGATTCCCGGGCGACAGCAATCACCTCGACAACCCCTTCTACCGCACGAATTTCCTTCTCCAGAGGGCGGACCAACAGGCGTACACCATCCTCTGGGGAAATTCCCTCATGAGTGACCTGTACAATTACAAATGGGGGGTTCACCTCAGGGCTTGATTCAATTGTCATCGCTGCGCGAGCAACTATGCCAATTAAAACAATCAGCAGCATCAGGCATATTGTGCTGCGATTTCTTTGAATAGCGCTTTCCAACATCTTCATCGCGAATCCCCCTCGGGAATCACTGAAGTTTCGGATACCGGAGTCACCTCAGCGGAATCTACTGGGGAAGCTTCCTTCGCTTGGTTCTCCCGGGAAAACTCTTCCCCAGTTTTCAGTATTTCTGCACGAACCAAATCTCCCGTAGTAACATATTCTTGTCCCACAGTAATCAGAGTGACTGTGTCAGGCAGTCCAGAAACCCAGACGCCGCCATCACCATCCCCAACCAATGAAACATTGATAAATTGCACTCGGTTTTTATCATTGAGAGTCCGCACCCCCAATTCACCGCTATCATCCAGCGTGAGTAGAGATGCATTAATATGGTGGGCCGTTATTTCACCGGTCGGGAGGACCAGCTGACCACTCAAGCCTCCGGGAAGTTGATTACCTGGATTATCTACTGCTACCTCCACTCGGTAAGCCCGAGTAATTTCCTGCGCCTGTTGACTGATATAACGAAGGTATCCGTCTACTAACAGTCCTCTTTGTAATTGGGCTCTCGCCGGCCCGCCCCCAACAAGGCTCCCCACTTGATCCTCTGAAACTTCGCCAACAATTAGGATGGGATCCAAGTCAAGAATGGTCGCGCATTCCTCTCCCCGGCGAATAAAATCTCCCAGCTCCACCGCTCGGCTATTCACTACTCCAGCAAATGGTGCACGAATTTGCAGTTTCTCTACCGTCACTTTGGCACGTGTGTACTCCGCCTTGGTTCGGGCAAGCTCAACTTGCTGCTGGGCCATTGCGGTATCCGACTGCAGTCCTTTTTTCTTAAGTTTCTCGGCACCGGCAAAGTCTATTTCTGCTTTGCGTTTTGCCGCTTCAGCTAATGCCAGTTGCTCAATACGATCTTCAGCCTCGATTTCGCAAATGACATCCCCTTGTCTAACTGTCTGCCCTTCCGCAACTGGAAGTGCAGCAATAATGCCATCCAGTTCAGCGCGCAAACGTACATGCCGGTTAGCCTCAGTGCGCCCATTCACTAGTATCTGAGTGGCGTATGGGCTGGACTCAATGATTTGGGCTTGAATTCGCAATTCAGGCTCTGGCTTCTTGGCAGTTACCTCTTTAGATTCTGACTGCTCATCCTCTGCATCGGAGAATAACTGCCCACTCAGCAGCCATAAAATAGCGATCACCGAAACAATAATTGCCATCCGGTAATTGCGCCTTGACCAGATTGATGCCAATACATTCATAACTTACTAAACCTGTTGGGCAATGATGCGCCATCGCAAAAGGGGTCTTAAATCCAATCGAAGGGATCTGCGATAACAACTGAAGCGAAGCGATTTTTACACAATCACAGCGACATATAAAAAGCCCCGCTGTGTCCTACTCGAATTCTGTCAATAAATACGTGGTTAATGTCGGGCAAATGAAATATCCGAGTGATCTACAAATTTAGACTGGAATCAGCAGATAGTCCCCCCTTAAGAAAGGTGTACACATGTGCCAATAAAAATAAGTACAAAGAGGAGGGAGAGCAGTCAGGAGCGAGGAAATAATTCTCTCGCCCTTGGTTTGAACGGGAAATCTCTACGACAGCATAGATTCCAGAAATCCAAGCATGTCGGATTCATCATCAACCAGCTCACCAGAACCAAACTCCGCATTCCAGTCGAGCAGAATTTGAGCCAAAGCTTTCGCCTGTTCCGCTAAGGCAATTAACTCTTCCCGGCTATTTTTTGGTCCCGTATAAAGTTTCAGCTTTCTATGGCTATTCGCCAACTGATGCCCCGGATACTTGGACCTATAGACCTCCAGTTTCCAACGCAATGAATGCACCATATTGCGATAGAAAACCAGTTTTGCTGGCAACTGTAAAAGTGATAAGTCTTCCAGGTCACCAAACAGCGTACAATCAACGCCTAGAACCTGAGTATCCTGGCTATGATTCGCGGCAAATACATCGGCACTGCGGGGCTCCGCCAATAGCATCGACAAATCACCAAATAACTCACCTGGACGTATTACCGCCAAAGGACGTTCATTTCCCGGAGCCTCCTCAGCTGCGGGACTATTCACCTTCACATGTAACTCACCGCGCAATAAGAAGTAGACCCATTGATCCACATCCCCTGCACGCAGCAGCTGTTCACCCGACTGAAGGCTGACCAACCGGGAGCGCTTTAGCAATACATCGTATTGCCACTCACTCGAGGCACGAATATCCCGAAATAGATGGATGACATTGAGAAGACGATCCACAGCATCCCGTGGATACTCGCTTAGAGGTTTAATTTCCATGCACAATTCAAATTTAGTGAAAACTATTCCATTTTCCTGAAAAGAGTGGCCTAAGCCACTCTGCAAAGTGCCATTCTAAACGATATCGACCTAGCACACCTGTTTCTAAGTGTGACAATCGTTTCCTTACCAACCCTTTATCTTGGGCGAATGAGGACAGTCTGACCTTATCAGGCTTGAACTCCGTTCCAGTTACAGTAGAGTTAGGTGTAGTGAGTAGTACATTGTACTCTCACAAGCTTTGGGCGCGCACTTTTTAATCTGACTTGTGTGCATTGGGGTTGGGGCCCCTGAATTCTTACTTAGCGGAACATTTTGCTCCTGCTACTGAGACACCGTAGAACAATGAAATCGATAAAAATTGTCCTCTCTTTTTGGGTGTTTACATTTGCTCTCACTGCGAAAGCTGCACCACTTTTAAACGGTCTTGCACTAGAAAAACAATTTAATAAAGACATTTATATCGCTGCAATATACTCGGAAAATCTAACCCGGGATTCCAGCACACTACTCGATAACAATATTCCTCGGCGCTTGGAGGTTCGTGTTATCACCAAAAGCCTGCCGGCACGGCGACTCCGCAATCAATGGATGGAAGCCATTGCGATTAACAACCGCGGAGATACGCTCAGCAGCCAGGCAGAAAACATGGTGACCTTTGCCAACCTGTTTAAGGGGCGCTTTGCTCACGGTGATCAATTGAGTATCGAGTTCGCTGCCGATACCGGCTCGACAACAATCTCCCTCAACAGTATTCGACTTGGAGAGATTGCTGACCCCGACTTCTTCAATACCTTGCTACGAGCCTGGATTGGTTCTGTCCCTCCCTCTACTGACTTTAAAGATGGGTTGCTTTCTGCCGGCCAAGTGTCAGGTAGCCTGGTAACTACATTCGAGTCCCTGGCCCCAACAAGCGAGAGAGTTGCCGAATTACAACTCAAGCAAATAAGCCAGGAAGAGGCCACTGCCGCCGAAGAGGCGCCAACTGAAGCCACTAAACCTAAACCGGCTATTGAAATTGCTGATCTTCCGCCTCCAACTCTAGCACTAGCCGCAACCGCTCCCGCTCCCGCTCCCGCTCCCGCAGCAGCGGTTGTAACTGAGGCCGATAGCATTCAAGGGGACAGTGAACAGGGACCTCAACCGGAAGGGGCCGTTCCAGCACAAGCTGAGGAAGAGATTGAGCTTATTACGGTACCTCCTGAGGATGGCCCGCTCCTGGCTGCAGATGCCGAAGATATGATGGAAGAGGAGGAAGAGGCTCCTCTGACGGCTGATATGATTCTGGCACGCCAGATCTATCACTCCAGCTTGCTGCGGCACACCTTCCGCTACATTCGCTACCCCAAACGGGCCCAAGAGCGGGGCCATGAAGGCAGTGTACGCCTAAATGTGACTATTGATTCTCAAGGCCAGGTACGAGATATCCAGCCGATACAAGAATCCCGTCATGCCAGCCTTAACCGGGAGGCCCAAGCTGCTGTACGCAGAGCTGGACCCTACCCTGGAGTCCCTGCGCAGCTAGGTACAGATACTTATAACTTTTCTATCCCTATCACTTTCCGCCTACCAGATTAAATAGCTACTCAACTTGTGCCAAAAGCCCCGCGATGCGGGGCTTTTGGTTAAACTCCCTCCAACTCAACTTGTCCCCAGCTAGGCGCAGCCCTCTTGCCCCAGCTCACCCCCTGCTTTTAGTATGCTCGGCGGATATTCAGCCAAAAGAGCAAAAATGAAAAAGTTACTATTACCACTCGCTATTGCCGGTACCCTGGCGGGAGCCCAGTTCCCTCTGTTTGCTGTCGCTCACGACCACTCCACCGGTAGTAAAGCTACCGCTGAGCAAGTTCAGCTTTCCTCGGGTATTGACCTGGGCGCTATGGATACCAGTGTACGGCCTCAAGACGACTTCTTTGCTTATGTAAACGGCACTTGGCTGAAGAATACTGAGATCCCTGCGGACAAGTCCCGCTGGGGTGGTTTCTCTATTCTGAGAGACCAAAGTACCGAACAAGTCAAAGCTCTGATTATGGAAGCCAGCCAGGGAGCCAAGAGCGCCGATGCCAAGCAAATTGGAGATCTCTACAACAGCTTTATGGATAAAAAGCTGATCGAGAAAAAAGGGCTCTCCGCGGTTTCCGGCGAACTCGCCAAAGTCGATGCAATTAAAAACCGCAAGGATCTTACCGATTTCTTCGCCTATGCGGATACCGTCGGCTACGATGTACCATTTGGCGGAAGCATCTGGCAGGACCTGAAGCAAGTAGAAAACTACATGACTTTCCTGTGGCAGGCAGGCCTTGGACTCCCTGACCGCGACTACTACTTCGAGGACACTGAGAAGAGTAAGAAACTCCGCGAAGCCTATATAACCTACCTCACTGACCTGCAAGACCTCGCGGGACTTAAAGAGGCTGACGACTTTGCCAACAAAATCTTCAAACTCGAGAAAAGTTTGGCAAAACACCATCGCAGCCGCGTTGATAACCGGGATCCGGAAAAGTATTACAACAAGAAAACTATTGTTGAACTTAAAGAGCTAATGCCCGTTATAGATTGGGACAGCTACCTGGCCAAAGCCCAATTGAAGAAAGCGGATAGTTTTATTGTCGGCCAGCCTGAGTATCTGGAAGCGGCCAATGAGATTATTGCTAATACTGAACTGGCAACCTGGAAGCGCTACCTGAAGGTCAAAGTACTCAATGCAATGGCGCCCTACATGCATGACGAAATCGCACAACTGCGCTTTGACTTCTATGGCACCACCGTTCACGGTATCGAACAGATGGAACCCCGTTGGAAGCGCGGAGTAGAATTCGTTAATGGTTCTGTTGGCGAGCTGGTCGGTAAGCGCTACGTAGAAAAGCACTTCCCACCCGAAGCCAAAGAGCGAATGATTGTACTTGTGGACAATCTGAAGGCCGCCTACCGGGAATCCATCGAATCCCTCGAGTGGATGGGCGAAGATACCAAAAAGCAGGCTCTGTTTAAGCTAAGCAATTTTTCCACCAAAATCGGCTACCCAGACAAGTGGCGTGACTACAGTAACTTGACAGTTAAATCCGATGACCTGATTGGCAACGTTCTGGCAGCTAACTTGTTTGAGTCCTCTTACGATCGCAATAAGCTGGGCAGGCCGATCGATCGCGATGAGTGGGGCATGAGCCCACAGACGGTGAATGCTTACTACAACCCAGCCATGAATGAAATCGTATTCCCTGCAGCGATTCTGCAACCACCATTCTTTAATATGAATGCGGATGATGCAGTCAACTACGGCGGTATCGGCGGTGTAATCGGCCACGAGATTGGGCACGGGTTCGATGATAAAGGCAGTAAATTTGATGGACGCGGCTATCTCAACAACTGGTGGACCGACTCCGACCGTAACAATTTTGAGCAGCTGACCAGCAAGCTCGTATCCCAGTACAACGCCTACGAACCGCTTGAGGGTGAACACATCAACGGCGAGCTGACCCTGGGCGAGAATATCGGCGATTTATCAGGCCTGGGAATTGCCTATAAAGCTTATAAAATGTCTCTAGATGGCGAAGAGGCACCTGTTATTGACGGCTTTACCGGCGATCAGAGGGTGTTTATGGGCTGGGCTCAGGTGTGGCGCAGCAAGATGCGCGATAAAGCCCTCAGTGGACGTTTGAAGGTAGATAGTCACTCTCCCGCTGAATATCGTGTGAAAGGCGTACTACCAAATATCGATGCCTTCTACGAAGCATTCGATATTAAGGAAGGCGACGGTATGTACCTGCCTGAAGAGGAAAGGGTAACTGTCTGGTAAACCGGTACCCTCACCTGGCCGCCCACGCGGCCGGGTTTCCCTTCAACCAATTCTACCTCTCCCCCAACAACCCCTAATCTAGCGTACCAATTTACCCTCTATCATGGGGATACCTCCCGTCGGCAGTATGACTTACCATTAGCTCACTTAAATAAGAAGAGAGTTGCCAATGGCTAACCAGTCTCAGTTTCATCTTCTCACTAGCCGCCGCTTTTTGCCGTTCTTCAGCACCCAATTCCTGGGCGCCTTCAATGACAATGTTTATAAAAACGCCCTAATTGTCATGATCGCCTTTCGCCTGGTGGAAAGTGAAGCAAACGCACTAATTAACTTGGCTGCTGGTTTGTTTATTCTTCCCTTTTTCTTATTTTCTGCCTCCGCCGGCCAGATCGCGGACAAATACGACAAGGGGAGGTTAATACGCTGGATTAAGCTAGGAGAGATCGCTATCGGTGCACTGGGTGTTTTCGCCCTTTTTAGCGGAAGCAACGCACTCTGTTTAACTGTGCTCTTTCTCTTGGGCATACAGTCCGCCTTTTTTGGCCCGGTGAAGTACGCGATTATCCCTCAACACTTGAAGCGTTCCGAACTGATAGGGGGCAATGCTCTGGTGGAAATGGGGACATTTGTGGCCATTTTAACGGGAACAATTGTCGGTAGCCTACTCGCAGGCCTCACAGGCCATGGGCAACAGGGAATTCTCTACTTAGGCCTGGTAATTATGGGCGCAGCTACCCTGGGATATCTGGCCAGCCGCTCAATCCCCGCAGCGCCAGCCCCCACACCCAATCTCAAAATAAACCCTAACCCCATTACTCAAACCCATAAAATACTCCGTGCCAGCGCGAATACTCCCTCAATTTTCTACTCCATTATTGGAATATCTTGGTTTTGGTTAATGGGGGCGGCCTATCTGACACAAATTCCCAGTTTTACCAAGAATGTCCTAGGTGGCAGTGAATCAGTGGTTACATTACTGCTGTGCAGTTTTACCATTGGTATTGCCATTGGGTCCTTAATCTGCGAGCGCCTCTCCAGTGGATTTATTGAACTTGGCCTGGTGCCTGTTGGTGCTGCTGGACTTACCATAAGTGGTATCGCCCTGGGTATCGTCGGGGGAAACTTTGCAGAACTCCATGAAGCCAGCTTTACCGCATTTCTAAGTACCGATGGTGCATACTCTCTTCTCAGTTGTCTGGTACTACTGGGGATGTTTGGGGGTCTTTACATCGTTCCTCTGTACACCATGATCCAGGATCGATCCGACCCGGCAATTCGTGCTCAAATTATCTCCGTAAACAATATTTTGAACGCCCTCTTTATGGTGGCTTCAGCGCTACTTGGAATTCTATTCCTCAATATGCTGGACGCGACCATACCGCAGTTCTTTCTTGTTATTGCCCTTATGAATGCGGCGGTCGCCATTTTTGTGTTCGCCAAAGTGCCAGAATTTGCTATGCGCTTTTTGATCTGGGCCCTTTCCCACACCATGTACCGGGTAAAGCACCAAGGGCTTGAACAGATACCCACAGAGGGACCAGCCCTAATCGCTTGCAATCATGTGAGTTATGTTGACGCACTATTACTCGCCGGCGCTGTCCGCCGTCCTATCCGCTTTATTATGTACAAGCCCATTTATGAAATTCCAATTTTGCACTTCGTCTTCAAAACAGGCAGGGCAATTCCAATTTGCTCCAAGCAGAAAGACCCCAAAGGGTATGAACAGGCTTTTCAAGCCATTGAGGACGGGCTAAAAGATGGAGATCTTCTCTGCATATTCCCCGAAGGTCAGTTGACGAAAGACGGAGAACTACAGCCATTTAAAGCAGGCATAGAAAAAATTCTGGAGAGAACCCCTGTCCCTGTAATCCCTATGGCCCTCCAAGGTCTCTGGGGAAGCTTTTTCAGTCATAAAGGCGGTCATGCCTTCACTACATTGCCCAAGCGTTTTTGGTCGCGGGTGAGCGTCGTTGCCGGCAGGCCTGTCGAAGCAGCCGGTGCCAAGGCAGAGGCTCTATACCGCCAAGTGCTGGGCTTGCGCGGAGAGAAACGCTAGCCTCCCCTTTTTCTTGACCAACAAGGATATGTGCCTACTTCACTGGTAGGCACATAAATTCTTCTCCTCCCTCAGGATGCCAGCCCCTCCTTAAATCATTCCGATCACCTATTCTGATAGCGAGAATAGAAATACATAGCTGCTAAGGGCGGCACAGGGACGAAGGCCTAACCATGGCTCAAAGCAACCAGTTCAAGCTCCTCGCCAGTCGCCGCTTTATGCCACTGTTTCTCTCACTGTTAAGCAGTGTTTTTAATGACAACCTGTTTAAAAACTCCCTGCTAGTCATACTGGCATTTCATTTAGCCAAAGCAGAAGCCAATACACTAATTAATCTCGCCAGTAGCCTTTATGTCATACCGTATTTTCTATTTTCACTCGCCGCTGGACAATTAGCTGACAAGTATGAAAAGGGTCGAGTCATAAGAATTATTAAAGCCGCCGAAATACTAATCGGTATCCTCGGGGCCATTGCGCTACTCACTGATGACCGAGTTTTAAGTTTCATTGTATTGATACTTTTTGCCACCCACACAGCTTTCTTTAGCCCTGTCAGATATGCCATCTTACCTCAGCACCTAAAGCAATCAGAATTGCTTGGAGGAAATGGTTTAGCCCAAGTTGCATCCTTTTCCGGAGTACTCGTTGGAACAATTGTCGGCACCCTCCTAGCCGGTGATGTGGGCCAGGGAAAACCTGGGCTGTTATATCTGAGCTTGGTGATGGTCACTGTCGCCGTACTAGGCTATCTCGCCAGTAGGGCAATCCCTCCGGCTCCTTCCTCAGCCCCCAATTTAAAAATAGATTGGAACCCCATCAGCCAAACGCTGAGAATTATGCGGGAAGTGATTAAAACACCCACCGTTTTTTACGCAATTATTGCAAACTCCTGGTTCTGGTTATTTAGCACGGCATACCTAACCCAGGTTCCCAGCTTTGTAAGAAATGTGCTTGGCGCCAGTGAACCAATAATCACGATTCTACTCTGCTGCCTAACTGTTGGCGTTGCTATAGGCTCACTAATGTGTGAGAGCTTGTCTCGCGGGCGTATTGAACTGGGCTTGGTGGCAGCCGGCGGGCTGGGAATGACGGTGGCGGGACTTTGGTTGGGCATCCTATCGGGAAACTATCAAATGCTCTCCAACGCATCCCTTAGCCAATTTCTACAGAGTGATGGTGGACTGACCATCTTATTTATCACGACTTTTATTGGCGTTGCCGGCGGTATTTTTATCGTACCGCTATACACTATTATTCAGGAAAGAACAGCAGAACAAATTCGCGCGCAGGTTATCTCTGTAAATAATGTCCTTAATGCCGTATTTGTAGTCATTATTTCTTTTTCTATTATTGGGCTACTCGGGCCTGTGGGCATGACAATTCCCCAGGTATTTACCCTGCTGGCCGTACTAAATTTCGCTCTTTTAGTACTCCTGCTTTTTCGAATGCCGGAAATGTTATTTGACACCCTTTCTTGGCTTATCTATATCCTGCCCAGGCGCACGAAATACGAGGGGACTGAGCAAATCCCTAGCGAAGGTTCAGCACTTCTAATTGCCCGCTATTCTAACCTGCTAACCCCATTTATTGTTAGCGGGGCAACGCAACGCAAGGTTCGCTTTATCCCCAGCGACGCCATTACTAACAGCCCTAGGCTTCACGCACTTTTACGCAAAAGTGACTATTTCCCCAAAAACTACTATGAAATCGAAGCTTCAGAGCTCAAGAGAAAGCACAATGCGATTCATAAGGCAGAGGCAACCAGGGATCTTCTGTGCATCCTGATTGAAGAAAGCAGCAGGAAAGAAATTACAGAGCTTGTCACTCTGCTCAAGGAAAATTTTCAAAGCGCATCATTGCCACTTATCCCTCTATCGATCCAAGGTTCGTTTAGCTATAAACGAAACCTAAAGACAACAGTACAGGTTGGCAGCCCAATACCGCTTGCAGAAATTTCTCCAGAACTGCTATTCGATAACCTGAAGGGTGCCGAATAAAGAGGGGCGGCCATTAAAAATAGGGTACCCACAGAGTTGCGGGTACCCGAAAGCCATTTAGGCCGCTTTAGCGGAACTGGAATCCGAGCGGCCGCCTTTCAGTAGCAACCACAGAGCGACAACCAGTATTGCCCCCTGAACACCAACACCTTGCCAAGTCGGATAGATACCCAACCAGTCGAAGCTGAGATTTACCGGCAGCGGGGAAATCGCAATCCACGCCGCTTCTTGCAGTGCCGCGACTGCCTTGCCCGCAAGAACAAATGACAACGCCAACAGTAAATAGGTCGTCATGGAGAAGAACTTGCCTATAGGCAAGCGAGCAGAGAAGCGCACAAAGGCAACGCCCAACACAACCAGCGATATCGCACCGGCAGCGAGGCCACCCCATAGGGCGCTGTACTGGCTGGAAGCTGTTTGCACCAATAGGGCCTGGTAGAACAGGATGGTTTCAAAAATTTCGCGGTACACAGCGACAAATGCGAGACCGGCGATGCCCCACAGGGCGCCAGCGCTAAGGCTGCGGTTGATACTGTTCTGGATATATTGCTGCCACTGATCCGCCTGGGTCTTACTGTGCATCCAGAAACCCACATAGAAGAGCACAACTGCGGCCAGAAGCGCTGCGACCCCTTCCATAACTTCCCGGCTGGCGCCACTGATGGAAATCAAACTCTGTGCGGCAACCCAAGTAATAACACCTGCGACCGCAGCGCTGATCCAACCGAAGTGAACAAATTTCAACGCATCGCGACGACCGGTTTTTACCAGGATCGTTGTCAGTGCAATCACAACCAGCAGCGCCTCGAGACCTTCGCGCAGAAGAATCACCAAGCTGGCAATAAATAGTGCACCCGCAGAGAGAGTTGTCTCCTGCATTAAAGATTCGGCGCGCCCCAGTTGCTCAAGAATTACCTGTACCTGAGCCCTGACTTGCTCGGGATTACTATCGGCATTCAGCTGACTGCGCAGCCCGAGCAGCTCCCGTTCAGTGGCTTTACGCAGATCGGCGTCGAGGGAATCCAGAGAGCTCTCCGCCATCTCAAAACCGTCCAGGTAGGCACTAATAGCCAGGGTGCGAGCGTGATCGTAGTTACCTTCCTGGTAGGCCACCAGGGACTTTTCCAGTTGCGCACGGGCTATCTCAATCGGCTGGCTACCGAGGCTCTCCTCACCAGCAAAGAAGGGTGTGGGGTCGGCACGCAGGGAAGCAACTGCCGCGCCGGACAGTTCCGGGCGATCACTCTGCAGCACATTGGGGCTGTACATCACGATATCCTGCAAGCTCGGCTCAACGCCATCACCCTCCCCCACTTCACCTTGGAAAGCCAGGCCGCCAACATAAAATGCCAGGGACCAGCGCTGCTGCTCATTCAGGTTTTTGAAGGCGGTCATTGCAGTGCCATCGATACCGTTACTGATAGCATCGTAAAGGCCCAGCAGGGAGCGATTTTCAGCGCGCTCCAACTCGTAGAAGTTTGTAGGCGCCGGCTCCAACTGTACCGCTAAGGGGCCATCCCCTCTACCCTCGATACCATGGCAGGTAACACACTGCGCCTGGTAGATAGCGCGACTCTCATCCACATTCAGCAATGCAGTGGGCAAAGATAGCGCGGGGGCGATAGACAGTAGCCCCTGACGCAACTTGGCGGTATGCGCTTGCACTTCCTGCACACTGGCCTTGCGGAGAATCGCCGCTTGCAGCGCATCCGCCTCGGTGCGGATCATCGCCGCTTCGGGCGACTCTTGCAGTTGTGCGCCGCGATCGATCAGTACCGAGGCGAACTCCTGCATCTCTGCAAACTCATCGTCACTAATGATCTCCCCATCTGCCACCGCTTCCGGATAATCCACACCGATGTACTCTGCCATCTGCATCAGCTGGCGCAATTCCTGCTCTGATAGACCGGAGGCCTGGGCTTGGACGGGTAGAACCGTAATGGCCAGTAGCGCCACTAGCAGGCGGGCCAAGTGTAAGGTGAGGCGCATGGAGAATCCTTTACTGTTATTGCAAAAGGGTTTTATCAATCTGGCGCATAATATAATTGATAATCATTCTCACAATAAAGCCTGCAAAAGGGCTACTCCCAAATAAAGCGGTTGCAAAAAAGGTTGTGCACAACTAAATTTAGCAAAATACAAACCGTCGAGGCTCTCCCAATGACCGATCTCTACTCAATTCCCGTGCAAACCGCTGATGGGCAAAAGACCACTCTTGCCGATTACAAAGACAAGGTGGTGCTAGTTGTTAACACGGCCAGTAAGTGTGGCTTCACCAAGCAATACGCGGGCCTGGAGGATTTATATAAAAAATACAAAGACCGTGGATTTACCGTCCTGGGCTTTCCCTGCAATCAATTTGGCAAGCAGGAACCCGGTAGCGATGAGGAAATTCAGGAATTTTGTGAACTGAACTTCGGAGTCAGCTTCCCCGTCTACGCCAAGCTGGACGTCAATGGCGATGAAGCTCACCCGCTCTTTGTGGAGCTCAAGAAACGTGCGCCAGGCCTATTGGGAACCGAGGGCATTAAGTGGAATTTCACTAAGTTCTTGATCGGTAAGAATGGCGAGAATGTTAAACGCTACGCGCCAAAGGATGCACCGGCATCCCTGGAGACAGAAATCGAGCGTATGCTCTGATGGTTGTCTGTGATGACGATTCCGGCGAGCTGGCACTGAACCGCCAGCTATGTTTTGCCCTCTACGCCGCATCCCGAGCCATGACCCGCGCCTACCAGCCGATGCTAAAGGAATTGGGGATCACCTATCCGCAATATCTGGTTTTAATGGTTCTGTGGGAGTGGGCCAACACCGAGGCGCCATCGGAAGAAGAGCAGAGCGTCAGTGCACTGGGGCAGAGGCTGATGCTGGATTCCGGCACCTTGACCCCGCTGCTTAAGCGGATGGAGCAAAACGGCCTGGTCAAGCGCCGCCGCAGCAATCAGGATGAACGGATAACCCTGATCACTGTGACAGAGGGAGGCCTTGCCCTTAAACCAAGAGCCAGAGAGTGGGTGACAGCACAGCTGGACAACAGCCGTATCAGCCGCAGCGAGGTAGAGCAACTACACGGAGACTTGTGGCAGTTTCTGCATAAATTGACCGATACCACCCTTTAATAGCGGACCCCATTGAAACCCTCAGTGGGGCAGCCCTTCAAAAAAAGGAAATAAACACTAAAAAACAGCCATCGGAGAAGATAATATAACAAAATAAGAAAATAATACGCCAATATTAGGATACACATTGACCTCTCGGTTGATTCCGCTTCATAATGCCCTGAATCCGACCTAATGCGGAAACTGTTGTATATGAAGACTCCATTTATCACTCAGCGCCAGTCTTTTCTTGCCCTAGCTTTCTCGCTACGACTGCCCCTGCGCGGCATATAATTTTTCTCCCCCCCACCCCCAACAGAATTCCAAACTTTATTTGAGCGATGCATAGACAGCGGCAAGGCCCCCTGTTTAGCCTCAAAGCAAATAAGGAGAACAAACGAAAATGAGCACAAAAAAAGATAAGTTAGTCATTTTTGATACCACTCTGCGCGATGGCGAGCAGAGTCCTGGCGCCTCTATGACGAGAGAGGAAAAAATTCGCATCGCCCGCATGCTCGAGAGAATGCGTGTCGATGTCATTGAGGCTGGATTCGCGATAGCCAGTCCCGGGGACTTCGAGTCGGTCAAGGCCGTCGCTGAAGCCGTTACCGAATCACGGGTTTGCAGCCTGGCCCGAGCGGTCAATGCCGATATCGTGCGCGCTGGCGAAGCCCTGAAGAATGCCAACGCCTCGCGTATCCACACATTTATTGCCACTTCTCCAATCCATATGAAATACAAGCTGCAAATGGAACCGGAAGCGGTGTTGCAGCAGGCAGTGAAAGCGGTTCAAACAGCGCGCAACTTTACCGACGATGTGGAATTCTCCCTCGAGGATGGCAGCCGCTCCGAGCCGGAATTTATGTATCGCATCATCGAAGCGGTTATCGCGGCAGGGGCCGGCACTATCAATATTCCCGACACCGTTGGTTACGGGGAACCGGAAGAGTATGGGGCTATGTTCCGCCGTGTTATCGAAAACGTTCCCAACTCCGACAAAGCCATCTTTTCGACCCACTGTCACAACGACCTGGGCCTCGCCGTTGCCAACTCCCTGTCAGCCGTGATGAACGGTGTGCGCCAAGTGGAATGCACCATCAATGGCTTGGGAGAGCGCGCCGGTAATGCCTCCCTGGAAGAAATCGTTATGGCAGTACAAACCCGCCAGGATCTCTACCCGGTAGAAACAGGGCTGGATACCAGCCACATCGTGCCCACTTCGAGAATGGTGTCGTCGATTACCGGCTTCCCGGTACAGCCCAACAAGGCCATTGTCGGCGCTAATGCATTTGCCCATGAGTCCGGTATTCACCAGGACGGTGTTCTGAAACACCGCGAGACCTACGAAATCATGCGCGCTGAAGATGTAGGCTGGGGTCAAAACCGTCTGGTTCTCGGTAAACACTCCGGCCGGGCTGCCGTCCGCGCCCGTTACGAAGAGCTGGGGGTAGATTTCGCCGATACCGAAGAATTCCAGCAGGTATTTGCCCGCTTTAAAGACCTCGCCGATAAGAAGCATGAGATCTTTGACGAAGATTTGCACTCTCTGGTGAGCGGAGGCGAGTCACCGGTAGAGCGATTCCAACTGAGTGACCTGGATGTGCGCACCAAAATCGGCTCAGCCCCCCAGGCCTTTGTCAGCCTCACCATTGACGGAGAGCCCCGACAGACTGAAGCCAGCGGAGGCGGCCCCGTAGATGCCACCTTCAAAGCTATTGAACAGCTGGTAAACAGCGGCGCCGACTTAAAACTTTATTCTGTAAATGCGGTCACTCAGGGAACAGACTCCCAAGGGTCCGTTACAGTGCGCCTGGAAAAAGACGGCCGCCTGGTCAACGGCGTTGGCGCAGATACAGATATCCTGATTGCCTCAGCACAAGCCTACATGGATGCGTTAAACTTGCTCGCCAGCAGTGAGAGTAAGAAACAGGGCGTATAAGTGAACGAGCTTCAGCGAGCGGAATATTTATCAGTACTTGGGGTTCCAAGCTATGTGCCCCGATTCGTATTGCCGCTCGCACCCGATCCTCGCCAAGCCGAACTGCCTCCCGCCGAAGAAGCTGCTGGGACTCAGCAGCCTCCGGTTGCAAGTGGAATAGCTCAAAACCCACTGCCCCACTCAGCAGATCAGATAATCACCCAGCCGGTGCAAAGTCCGGAGCGCAACGCCCGTGTGCTAGATGAAATAAGCGCTCTCACCGGCCAGACAAAACGCCCACAAGAGACGGTGGCAGTGACACCAGCTCCTGTTGCCCCCCCCCAGCACAGTGTTAAACCTTTTGTTTTGAACTGCTGGCGTATTGGGGAGGAACTCCTGGCCGTGGACAGCCACGAGCCCGGTGCAGCGCTTCCCCTGGAAGCCCTGTTCAACAATATTCTCCGCGCTTTGCACTGGCACCAGCTCCCCCGGCAACAGGAGCGCCTGCAATGGCCTTTAACAGAAAATCGCTTTGGTCCAGCCGAAGACGCCTCACAGGCTCGCGATACATTCTCCAGCTGGTTGGAGGCCTCTTATTCTCGTATGCCGGTTAAATCCATCTGGCTGATGGGCAGTGAAGCTCAAGACTTTTGCACTCCAATCCCTTTGGAAAGCCAGGTTGTCGAATGGCAGAAGGCCCGCTTAATTAGTATGCCCAGCCTCTCGCAACTACTGCGAGCCCCCGAACTAAAACGCCCCCTGTGGAATCTGTTGCGCACTAGTTACCCGACTGAAACCCGCGCAGAATGACCCATTTAAATTACACTGAGCTACAGTTGCGCTCCGCCCTTGCCGACGACTGTGCATCTCTGGCCCAGCTGGCAAAAAGTGCCCACAGTCATCCGTGGAGTGAAGCCCAATACCAGCAGAGTCTCAGCGCCGGCCACTACTGCTGGGTCCTGATCCAAGGCGATGACATTATCGCCTGTTGCGTGATCAGTAGCCTATTTGACCAGGCAGAAATCCTGGACATTGCTGTATCGCCAGCGCGACGCCGACAGGGCCTCGCTGAGGCACTGCTGAACAGCGTGAAAACGGAATTACCCTGCGAAGTTGAGCGAATTTTGCTCGAGGTGCGGGTATCCAATCTCGCTGCGCGCTCCCTCTATCGCAAACTGGGTTTCTCTGAAGACGGGATACGCAAAAATTATTACCCCGCGCAAAACGGCATGCGCGAGGACGCCGTACTCATGAGTCTCGCTCTGAATGACACTCAGTCGTAGAATGAGCCTCTCATTCGGAATTCCCGCCTTACCGACAAGGCCTTGAACGGCAGGCAACCACTCCTGCTCTGTAACACTATTCCCGACTTCCCAACCCCCTCGTTGGATTGACAAGAGTTATACATGTCTCTATCAAAAAGCAGCCCATCACTGCTGGAAGGTTCAGTTTCCAGTCACTTACAGAGACTGGCACTACCCATGGTCTGGGGAATTCTCGCCGCCATGTCCTTTAATATCGCCGATACCTATTTTGTCTCCCAGCTGGGCGATGGCCCCCTGGCGGCGATGAGTTTCACCTTCCCGGTAGTGATGGCCATAAACAGCTTTGCTATCGGTCTCGGCGCAGGTACTTCTTCGGCTGTGGCCCGGGTTTACGGCGCAGGGGATATAAAGAACGTTCGCCGCCTGGTAACTGACGCATCTGTACTGGCACTGCTGATTGCTGTTGTGATTACTGCAGTCGGCCTGGCCACCATGCGCCCTCTATTTGAGCTGCTGGGCGCCGGCCCCGATATGCTTCCGCTTATTGCCGATTACATGATCCCCTGGTATCTGGGAACCATCTTTGTCATTGTCCCGACCGTCGCGCTCGCTGCTCTTCGCGCCATTGGTAACAGCGCGGTAACCGGCCGTATTATGGTGGCGGTAGCCCTACTGAACCTGATTCTCGACCCCATTTTGATTTTTGGGCTTTTCGGCTTTCCCCGGCTTGAGCTCCAGGGAGCAGCTATCGCTACGATTATCGTGCGCGCCCTGAGCTTTATTGCTGCACTTTACTTCATCATCAAAAAAGAACACCTAATGACAGCCCCACAATGGCGGCTGAGCGGCCTACTCGAATCCTGGCGCAAAGTGTTGGCTGTCGGGCTTCCCGCTGTGCTCACCAATGTCATTATTCCCGTATCGGGAGGTGTTGTCGTTGCACTCGTTGCCGTGCACGGCGAAGATGCCGTCGCGGGCCTGGGAGTCGCACTCCGAGTAGAACCCCTGGCACTGATTGTATTTTACGCACTTTCCTCTGTGGTCGGCCCCTTTATGGGACAGAACGCCGGGGCGGAAAAGACCGACCGCCTGCGGGAAACCGTGAGAGTACTGGCAAGATTTTGCCTGGTATTTGGAGCGGGACTGGCTGTGCTTCTCTACTTTGTTGCAGAACCTATCGTAAGTCTGTTCAGTGATTCCACTGAAGTTCTCGCCGTCGCTGTTGCCTACCTGACCCTGGTACCTCTCAGCTATGCCGGGTACGGCTTTGTAATGTCTGCCAATGCCGCATTCAATGGACTCGGGAAACCGCTGCCTGCAACTGTCATTTCTTTCCTGCGGGTACTGGGTCTCTACCTACCCCTGGCCTGGATTGGAAACAGCCTGTGGGGCATGACCGGCCTGTTTGTCGCTACAGCAGCATCCAACCTGATTCTCGGCTTTGTTTCCTGGTGGTGGCTGCGCCGCGATACGCACCAGCGCACAGCAGAGACAACATCCAGCCCCGAGCTGTCAACCAACTGATCGATCTGTGGGCCGAATCACTCCTGATTCGGCCCATATCCATCCACCACCCCTAAAAACACAACACAAGGAAATCAGTGCCTTAACGGGCAGCGTACACATTACTTCCCATTTTTGCCGATAACTTCAAATTCCTCCAAACCCCGGCAGACAGCAACATAGCCCGCCTTCTTCTCTTACTGCGAAACATGGATGGTGATTCGATGAGGCTTCAGGAGATTTCCCCCCTTCAAACCCGCACCCTGTTAATCAACACACTGGCAATTTTTCTGGCCTGCACACCTTTAACAGGTTGTGACAATGACGATTCAGACCCACCCCCTTCAGACGACGATACTGGCGATGATAGCAGCCCCTGGGTGCTAAATACCGACGATGAACGGGCGCCTTACATCTACGAAAGCAATAGTAATGAGCAGGTCCTGGTCAATGTACAAAGCATCGAAACTGTCACTGTCGGCGGCAGGGAATACACTCAAGTCACAGCATCCGGAATCCCGGATTATGAAATTGAAATCACCACCGCTATCTACGACGAGCTAATCAATCGCCCCAAGGCGAGCACCGACTTTGTCTACGGCAGCCCCACAGTACAAATTGGCGATATCGTGAGTTTTGGTCAGGATATCGGCTTTAGCAGCAATCCACATACCTGCTACGCCGAAGCGGGTTTTGGATTCTGGCCGCCGGGCCCAGTCTGCCCAGAAAATGTTTCCCACAACAGCTATTTTCCAACTGAGCCAGAGGTCTCAGAAGAAGCTTGTGAAAGTGGACTCGGACCGCAGGGCTATTGGGTCAACGGCACCTCTATCTACCAGTGGAGCGATGGACAGTCCGTGAATGGTACCTGGCATACTCTGGCACCGGTCGCTGAGATGTACGATGTTGATATCTGTGGTGGACACGCTGCTCGGGGAGACTATCACCACCACTTCTACAGCGATTGCCTGGCCGACTTGGTTGGAGACACTGGAGATAGCCACTCCCCCGTCTACGGGTTTACCGCTGATGGCTATCCCATTTATGGCCCTTGGGAGGCCGATGGTGTACTTGTAGTAAGTAGCTGGGTCACTAGAGACTATGACGATGCCGACTCTACCAGCGGCTGCGGGATTGCCGGTGAGCGCAGTTGTTTACTGGTAGATGAATACGATTTATCACAGGGCACAAATACACTTGCCCAATCCGGCCCCAGTACCAGCGATACTTTTACGTCCCTATCAGGCAACCTTTTTCAAACCACCACCGGTTTTTTTTACGAAGACTATTACTGGGACTCCAATTTGACCAATCAGGAGGGCGCTTATCTGGATCAATACAATGGGCACAGTGACAGCGAGCGTGGTTATCACTACCACCTAACGGTAGAACTGAATGATGAAGGGCAGCTGACACCATCATTCCCCTATACTTTTGGGCCCCGCTTTTACGGCAAACTCGATGACCAGACAATTGTGAATGTTTGCTCCGATGAAGTCGGCGGAGGTTTTCCCCCTGGCCCACCGCCCATGTAACTAGCCCAGCAGAAAACAGCTTACCTATATCACCTATAAATCATTGATAAAGCCCCACGCCAGCCTGGAACCGGTTAAAGCTTCCAGACTGGCGACTCTCCCAAATACAGTCTCAGAACCCAGGCCTCTGCTTTCAGTAGCTGGCTTCACTAAATACAGCCAGCCAACTACTAGACCTTTAAGTCAAAAAAAATATCGAAAGAATAATATTTTATTTAAATTAAATACAAAGAAAGTCATTAACGAAATAAGTAATTTTCCAGCAAATAACTTTTTAACTGTTGATACAGAAAGAAAAGCCATCCTTTTGAACTTACGCACAAACTAAGCAGAAATAGAGAGCCAATTTAACCCTTTGCAAATTAGGTTAATATTTATCCACATTTTCTCCACTTTTATCCGCTAATTTCTGGACTAACCCCCATCTAGTTCACGGTGTGCTATGAAATTAACGGAAATTTTTGACACGGACCGAAAGTCCATTTTGCCTTATGTAATATCTCTGGTATTACTTTCCGGCGTACTCCAAGCATGCGGTGGAGGCGGCAGCTCTTCATCTGATTCAGATTCGTCATCTGAAGATACTAGCGACAGCGGCTCAGATTCCGGTGAGGATAATGACGATGACGATTCATCAGATGATAGTGACAGCTCAGACTCGAGCACCGATAGCGGGGTTTGGATTCTAAATACTGATGATGAGCGCGCACCCTATATCTATGAAAGTAACAGCAATGAACAAGTACTAGTAAATGTTCAGAGCGTTGAATCTGAAACTGTCGACGGTAAAGTATACACTGTTGTATCAGCAACCGGCATTCCAAATTACACTATCGAAATTACACAAACTGTTCTCGATGCACTCCTGGAACGTCCAAAAGCATCCTCTGACTTTTTAACCGGCAGCCCCTATGTCAGCGTTGGTGATATTGTCAGTTTTGGGCAGGACATTGGATATAAAAGTAATTCGTCCTGTGGTGCAGAAGCTGGTTATGGCTTTTGGCCACCGGGGCCTGTCTGTCCTGAAAATGTTTCCCATGTTGGCTATTTTCCCGTTGAACCTGAACCTGCAACTGACAGTTGTGAAACTGGTTTAGGGGTACAGGGCTACTGGGTAAATGGAACCTCTATTTATCAATGGAGTGACGGGATGAGTGTTGATAATACATGGCATACACTCGCCCCCCTAGCTGAAGTCTACGACGTTGATATTTGCGGTGGTCACGCGGCAAACGGTGATTATCACCACCATTTTTACAGTGAATGCCTCGCAGAGATGGTCGGCGATATTGGTGACGACCACTCTCCAATCTATGGCTACACCGCCGACGGCTATGCAATTTATGGCCCTTGGGAAAGTGAGGGTGAATTAGCGGAAAGTAGTTGGGCTGTTCGAGATTACGATGATGCCTCATCCGAAAGTGGCTGTGGTGTCGCCGGCGAGCGCAGCTGCTTATTAATCGATGAATATGATATTTCCCAAGGCGTGGAAACTACTTCTAATACTGGCCCAACTACAAGTGATTCATATACCTCCGCGTCCGGAAATGAATTTGAAACAGCTGCTGGTTTTTTCTATGAAGATTATTATTGGGACGAAGAACTTACAGCTCAAGGTGGAGTCTATTTAGATCAGTACAATGGCCATTCGGATGATGAGCGAGGATACCATTATCATCTTACCGTCACTGTCGATAGCGATGGACAATTAATCCCCGCCTTTCCCTTCACTTTTGGACCGCGCTTTTACGGAAAATTGGATGACCAAACTGTTGTCAGCCGATGCTCAACAACCGTGGGGCGGTAACCAATAAAGATAAATTGAGGTAACCTTCTCGTGAAAATTAACGGGTACTTTCTTGCCGGCTCATTAGCCTGGCTAACTGCAGCCAGTGTTGTGGCTCAACCTAATCCCAACTCTGGGCATAACAACGATCAACGTTCGGTTAGGGAAGTACCTGTTCGCAATAGCAATGGAAGAAACTGGCAAAACAACAACTCGATAAATTCAGAAAACACTAGAAATAACACTGCAGATTCCTCCACCGACTCAAACAGCAATACAGTTGAAGAGGAAAGTCCAACAGATACTACGGTAGATAATCCAACAGAAACAACTACCGACGAAACAAGCAATACATCGAATAATAACGAGGACACTTCTTCGGACGTTAACGAAGACAATTCCGGCTCCTCAGATAATTCGACAATTTCAGGTAACGAGGAAAGCTCGGTAACAGAGAGCTCCGGTACTACCTGGATTATCAATTCAACTAACGAACGCGCCCCCTATATTTACGAAAGTAACAGTAATCAGCAGGTTCTGGTTAATGTGCAAAGTATTGAATCTGTAACCGTTGCCGGAAAGGAATATACCCGCGTATCTGCTACCGGTATCCCGGACTACCAGATTGAAATAACCCAGGAAATACTAGACGCACTCATCAGCCGTCCAAAAGCCTCTACAGACTTCGTCAATGGCTACCCCTTGGTACAAACTGGTGAGGTTGTTAGCTTCGGCCAGGACATCGGCTATCGCAGTAATTCCAGCTGCGGCTCAGAAGCCGGTTATGGCTTCTGGCCCCCAGGTCCCGTGTGCCCCGAAAACGTCGACCATGTAGGCTATATTCCTGCTGAGCCTGAGGCATCCACTGACAGCTGTGAAACTGGGCTCGGTGTACAGGGTTACTGGGTAAATGGAACCTCAATTTACCAGTGGAGTGACGGACAGTCCGTAAATAACACTTGGCATACCCTGGCTCCCATGGCAGAAGTCTATGACGTAGATATCTGTGGCGGCCATGCAGCTAACGGCGATTACCACCATCACTTTTACAGTAATTGCCTGGCTGAAATTGCCGGGGACACCGCCGATGGACACTCCCCTATCTACGGCTATACCGCCGATGGCTACGCAATTTACGGTCCATGGGAAGACGCAGGTGTGCTAGCTAAAAGCAGCTGGGCAATACGGGATTACGACGATCCCCGTTCAGACACCGGCTGTGGCGTTGCCGGGCAACGCAGCTGTCTGCTAGTCGATGAATATGATATTGATCGTGGCGTATCCAATACAAATAACACCGGCCCCACTACCAGCGGCAGCTACACCTCTCAATCCGGAAACGAATTTGAAACTCCGGCAGGTTTTTTCTACGAGGATTATTACTGGGATGAAAGCCTGACAGCGCAAGGTGGCGAATACTTGGATCAATTTAATGGACACACTGACAGTGAAAGAGGTTATCACTACCACCTGACAGTTACACAGGATAACAATGGCCAACTAATCCCAGCTTTCCCATTTACCTTCGGCCCGCGCTTTGCCGGCAAGCTGGATGACCAAACTATCGTCAATCGCTGCTCAACCACCGTTGGCCGCTAACTCATATTCAAGCTTGGGAGTAAGAGTTAAATGAAAATGCACAGGTTCTTTATCGCTGGGTCTTTGGCCTGGATTTTTTCAGCCTCTATGACCGCGTATGCGGCACAGCCAAATCCTCACGCAGGCCACAATGGCGATCAGCATCCGGTGATAGAGATACCTCTGCATGTTGCCGCTCCCAGAATCGAACTGGACATGAGCCGCGACGATATGTCCGGCTATAACCTACATATTGACTACGATCGGTTTGAGCTGGAATCCCCTCGCTTTGCCAATGACGATTCTGAGCAGTTTCTGGAGGGGCACGCCCACCTTTACATCAATGGGGAAAAAATCCAACGTCTTTACGGCTCGGATTTACATATTCCCGGAAAATTACTAAAACCTGGTTTTAACCAAGTCACCGTGACTCTCAATGCACACGACCACAGCACTTGGAGCCGCGGTGGAAAGCGAATACTGGCAACCTTATTTGTTCACCTCGATAAGAAAGAGCTGGTATTACACCGCTTTTCAACATCACCTATCGGGGGCAACAAACAAATAGCCAAAGTCAGCCGACCTGATAATTAGATTAAGATCTGGAATTTTTCAAAGAAAGAATTGGAGCTAATACCCAAAAAAATATTTAATTAATAGCCGGCCCAATAATTAAAGGCTACTTAGGCTATTTACAATAAAGCAATAAGATATTTTTACCTGACTCACGGAGTATCGCTTTTGAACGCAGTGCACAAATCTGAAAAAAATTAAGACGATAAAGAGGATATAAAATGTAGCTAGCAGGCCATCCACATTTCATTCACTTTTGTGCGCTAGGTTCGGGGAGCAACTCCTCCATATGCCACGGTGTGATATGAAAATAATTAAAATTTTTGACCGGAATGGCCATCCTACACTCTCTTATACACTAGCGTTGATAATATCTCTCGGAGTTCTTCAGGGATGCGATAGTGGCTCTTCCTCAGATGAGGATGGCGATGATTCTTCTGAGACCTCCTCTGAAGAGTCAGATTCCAGCACTGATACTGGTGTCTGGATTATGAATACTGATGACGAACGCGCGCCTTACATTTATGAAAGTAACAGCAATGAGCAGGTTCTGGTCAACGTCCAGAGCGTAGCATCAGAAACCGTAGATGGCCGGGAATACACCGTTGTATCAGCAACCGGTGTTCCCGACTACGAGATTGAAATTACTCAAAGTATTCTAGACGGACTACTTGAACGTCCATTAGCCTCCTCTGATTTTGAAACCGGCAGCCCCACTGTCAGCGTTGGAGATATTGTCAGCTTTGGGCAGGATATTGGCTATACGGGTATTGGCACCTGTGATGTAGATGCCGGCTATGGATTTTGGCCACCAGGGCTCGTTTGCCCAGAGAACGTCTCTCATGTCGGATACATCCCTGTCGAACCCGAGCCCGCAACGGAGGAGTGCGCAACGGGGCTCGGCGTACAGGGCTACTGGGTAAATGGTGTCTCTATTTATGATTGGGGTGATGGTCAATCAGTGGATGGCACCTGGCAAACCCTGGCACCGGTTGCTGAGGTCTACGATGTGGATATCTGTGGTGGACACGCCGCAAACGGAGATTACCACCATCACTTTTATAGCGATTGCCTAGCCGATCTTGTTGGCGATATAGGTGACGACCACTCCCCTGTCTACGGCTATACCGCCGACGGCTATGCAATCTATGGCCCCTGGCAGAGTGAAGGAGAACTCGCAGAAAGCAGCTGGGCTGTACGAGATTATGACGACCCCAGCTCCGAGAGCGGTTGCGGCGTAGCAGGCGAGAGAAGCTGTCTCTTGGTGGATGAATACGACCTCTCCCAAGGAGTCGAAACAACATCGAATACCGGCCCCACGACAAGTGGCTCTTATACCTCCCTGTCAGGCAATGAGTTCACTACAGCAGCGGGCTTTTTCTACGAGGACTATTACTGGGACGAAGACCTGACTAATGAAGGCGGAGTATATTTGGACCAGCATAACGGTCACTCAGATGACGAAAGGGGATACCATTACCACCTGACTGTCACTGTCGATGATGATGGTGAGCTTGTCCCCGCCTTCCCATATACTTTTGGCCCCCGCTTTTACGGCAAGCTAGATGATCAAACTATTGTCAATGAGTGCTCAACACAGTAGTTCAGCGGTGCACTAACATTGAAGGCCAAGCCACTTTCCTAATACGCCGGAAATCTCCCTGGAGTCGCAGTAAGTGTAAGCTTTGCGGTCCCTTGTTTTTACGGGGACCGACACCCCAGGTAATGGAAGTAACTGGAGCAATAGCACCCGATAGACTAAAAGCACTGGTAACCAGAAGTATTCACAGCAACAGCAGTTTGAATGAAGTATGTTGCCCCATCGCCAAACCTGGGAGTGAGACAATAATGAAAATTCTTCGAGCCGTTCTTATCGGGTCTTTTATCTGGGGAATAACCAACCTTGCTACAGCACAGCCAGACTCACACACGGGCCATAACGGCGACCAACACCCAGTAGTCGAGATCCCTTTACACAATGCTGCACCGCGCATCGAACTGGACATTAGTCGCGATAAAATGTCCGGATATAACCTACATATAGACTACGACCGGTTCGAATTAGAATCCCCTCGCCACGCCAATGATGCCTCAAAGCAATATCTGGAAGGTCATGCCCATCTCTATATCAACGGTAAGAAAATACAGCGAATCTATGGTCCAGACTTACACCTTCCCGACAAGCTGTTTAAATCGGGCTTCAACCAAATTACTGTCACTCTTAACGCCCATGACCACAGTACCTGGAGCCGGGGAGGGAAGAGAATTCTTGCAACTCTATTTATCCGGCTCGATAAGCCCGATCTGATATTGCATCGTTTTTCTACATCTCCAATAAAGCCGGGAGTAAGCACAGGCAAACCGGGATAATAATAGAAGTAACTACCAGTAAGGACTCAATCTCTCCTACCGACTCAGGGCATGGAGGCCCCAAGAACAGCTTTGGATAACCAAGCTAAGCTTATTGGCACTTAGCTTGAGCTCTTATCGTGAGACTCTCGGAGTGTTAAAAGATTGCCCTGATATTTACAGTAAGTGTAGGCTTGATCTTCTGAGCCGCGTTTCCTCAGTGGAAACAGAGTAAAATGCACCTGAGCTCACTGTGAACACAGGCTACTGAAATCCAAGCTACCGGCTATGTCGTTAAATATTCGCTATAAACTAAGCCTCGCTTTCTTATTGACTACAGCAATTACTGTTGGCGGAATGTTCGTATTCTTTCAGTGGAGCTTTAAGCATGGTTTTATGACCTATATCCAGTCTCAGGAGCTTCGCGAGGTCGGCGATTTAGTAGATGAGTTACAAGAAATCTACGCCAGCGAAGGAAGCTGGCAATCTATCGACGGCAATAGCAGGCGCTGGCAAAGACTCCACAGACGCGTGATGTCCAGTCACTTTGAGGATATGCCACCCCCACATCGTCCACCTCCGGGTACGAGGGGCCCCCGCCGCCCGCCTGAGCCCCCACCTGAACACGCAGTGGGCAAGTCGCTTAATGCCCGCCTGGTCCTGTTGAACAAAGAGAAAAGACCTCTGATAGGTCGTTATTCAGGATCTGAGAACATGGTAATGCAGCCTCTGGTTGTGGATGGAGAAACCGTTGGTTACCTGGCTATCAATCCACTACCGGTGTTAGATGATGATTTGGCCGTAGGGTTTGTTAAAGAGCAATCGCGGACTTTCGCTCTTATCTCTGTTGCCACCTTCATTCTGGCACTAGCCATTGCCATCCCCCTTGCCTGGCAGCTGGTAAGGCCCATCCGTAAGCTGACCGAAGCAACATCCCATCTTACATCCGGCAACTTTAAAACCCGTATTGATATAGAGCAACGAGATGAGCTGGGCCAATTAAGTGCTGACTTTAATCGGCTCGCCGCAACGCTGGAAGCAAACGAACATGCTCGAAACCGATGGATGGCAGATATTTCGCATGAGCTGCGCACACCTCTCGCAGTATTAAAAGGGCAGATTGAAGCCATTCAAGACGGTATCAGATCAGCCACACCAGAGAACCTGCGTATACTGCACAGCAAAATTCAACAATTGAGCCGCCTGATAGATGATCTCTATGAGTTGTCTCTCTCCGACGCGGGGGCACTAAGTTACTGCAAGTCCGACATCTCCCTGGAAAATATCCTACGAAGTGTTATCGAAGACTTTGAAATTCCATTCGACCAGAAAGGTATTCGCTTGGGCAGCGACCTCCAACTATCGGAAGATAAGTTAGTCTACGCAGATGAAGCACGCCTCAATCAGTTATTTAGCAACCTGTTAACCAACAGCCTACGCTACACCGATAGTGGGGGACAACTCAAAGTAACTGCGCGCTGTGAAGCCCGAACAGCCATTATCACTTTCGCCGACTCCGCCCCCGGTGTTGCCAGTGCTGATATACCACACCTGTTCGAGCGCCTGTATAGAGCAGATAGTTCACGCAGCCGGGAAACCGGCGGTGCGGGTTTGGGGCTGTCAATTTGCCAAAATATTGTTACAGCACACGAGGGTAGCATTTCTGCAACTCCGTCCACTATGGGCGGTCTTGAAATAAGTATTTTTTTACCCCTAAGCCAAAGGATTAAATGGTAGGAAGTTATGAGCGCCAAAATATTAATAGTCGAAGATGAAACCGAACTTGCGCACCTACTACTGGATTATCTTCATGCCGCCGACTATCAAGCCGAGATCATTTCTGATGGTAATCAGGTTATCCCCAAAGTGGAAACTATGAAACCGGATTTGATCCTTCTCGACCTGATGCTACCTGGGCGGCATGGGATGGAGATTTGCGAAGAGATTCGCCAAAAAGGCAACGACGTTCCAATTATTATAATGACTGCGCAAATTGAGGAACCCGATCGTTTGCGCGGCCTGGAATCCGGTGCCGACGACTATGTTTGTAAACCCTACAGCCCCAGGGAACTCGTCGCACGGGTGAAAGCGGTGTTGCGCCGTCGACCACAAAAGGGCGAAGTCGGAAATGGTGGCATCGAACTAGATAGAAATACCGGGCAACTGCGAATCGGAGGTAAAGACGCCAACCTTACTGCGCTGGAGTTCCACCTATTTGACCTACTTTACAGTGAGCCCGGTCGAATTTTTTCCCGTGAACAAATCATGGACCGCATCTATTCCGATTACCGCGTAATCAGCGACCGAACTATTGATAGCCACATCAAAAAAGTGCGCAAAAAAATATCAGTGCTTATGCCTGAAAAAGAGTTGATTCACTCTGTCTACGGTGCTGGCTATAAGTTTGAGATAAATTAATTATGCCTGGGGGCACGCAGCCCCCAGATTCACACTACAAAGCTTCAGTAGCCAATTTTAACCATTCAGCAGTTTTTTCAGTAACCAGCGGGGTAATCACATCTCGCACCCTCTGGTGGTAGCGATTCAGCCATTCCCGTTCAGTCTCAGTGAGTAGTGCCACGTCAATCAAATTACGATCGATCGGAGCTAACGTAAGTTCTTCAAACTCTAGAAAATCTGGATAATTTTCACTCTTTTTCACAAACACCAAATTTTCAATACGGATGCCGTACTGCCCAGTGAGATAAAACCCCGGTTCGTTGGAAACGATCATCCCCGGCTGAAGAGCAACACCTGTCACAGCCTTACCTATCCGCTGTGGCCCCTCGTGAACACTTAAGAAACTACCAACACCGTGACCGGTACCGTGGGCATAATCCAGACCCACCTCCCACAGCGAACGGCGTGCAAGCGCATCAATTTGCTCTCCACAAGTCCCCTTGGGGAATCGCAAAGTCGCAATTGCTATATGCCCCTTTAAAACCCGGGTAAAGTTTTCTTTTGCCGAGGGCGGGAACTCACCCAGAGCAACAGTTCGGGTAATATCGGTGGTGCCATCTGGATATTGGCCACCAGAATCGCACAGATATACCCCTTCCGGCTTCATAACCAAACTGGATTCAGGGCTCACCCGATAGTGCACAATGGCCCCATTCGGACCATAGCCAGAAATTGTCTCAAAACTGTTGCCCTGAAACCCTTCGCGAGCCTCCCTTTTACTGCGTAAAAGCTTTACTGCGGACAATTCGTCAAAATGGCCTGTGGCAACCTGTTCAGGTATTTCCGCCAAGAATTCACACACCGCAGCACCATCCCTTTCGTGTGCAGCCTGGCTGCCTGCCAGTTCAATCGCATTCTTACAGGCCTTGGCTTCAGTGACCGGGTCACCTTCCAGCATTAGTTCAATATCCAGTGCTCGCAATTGCTGTAAAGTCCAACTGTTGCTAATCAGGGGATCTATCCATATTTTATTGACGTGGCGGCGCTTAATATTTTCAAATAATTCCCCTTTGGCCACGACTAGACTTACATCTTTATCCAAGTGCTCGATCAACGCATCCCCTACAGCGCCCTCCCCCAAATAAAGAGTTGCACTGCCATCCCGGTAAAGTACTGCATTGGCCAAGGCCACTGGTAAGTGCGGAATATCCTCTCCTCGGATATTAAAAAGCCAAGCACAGCTTTCAGGATTTGGTAGCCATAAAGCATCGGCTCGTTTTTCTGCGAGACGTCGGGCAATCCTCTGCCGTTTCTCTTTGGAATGCTCACCAGTAAAGATGAAGGGGTGTGGGCGTGCAGGCCCACAGGGAGATGCGGGGCGGTCATTCCAGATGGCATCAATCGGGCTCTGTTCCATCGGCTGTAGTTGGATATCCCTTTCAGCCAATCGCTTCTTGATCAAGGCCAATCCCGGCTCCGTGTGCAGTCGCGGGTCATACCCCAGAGACTGACCAGCATCCAGCTGACTACATAGCCACTCAATGATCGCGACTTGACTGAGGCTCATTAACTCAATGGGTTGATCACCGAGTTGTTGCTGTGCCTGCAAGGTATAGCGACCATCAACAAATAATGCCGCTTCTCGACTGCCTACCGCAGCCATTCCTGCGGAACCAGTGAAACCTGTCAGCCAGGGCAGTCGCTCATCTGCCGCAGGCACACTTTCATTTTGGTACTCATCAGCCCGGGGTACCAAGAAAGCATCGACACCCTGCCGCTGCAACTCTTCCCGCAATGCCTGTAAACGCTCCCGGCTCATAACCTCTCCCCTTCAATAACTGAGTTTGCCACTGCACCGCTAAAAGCCCCTCGATGACTGTTGGCCACAACAGAGTACAGTGTTAATCCAAATGGATTTGAGCAAATTGTCCAGGTGTGCCAGTCCCGCTGGCAACTCAGCCCATTGACATGACCCCATTCGCCGAGCTGGTAAACTGACAAGTCTAATTTCGCAGTATACCCCACCCTCGGAGCAACGCCTGCGTGTATAATACGCCCCTATTTTTTTCGAATATCCAGTGATCGAATCTTAAAGTATGGGTCAAAGTTCTTCCCTGGCAGGCTTTGCCGGCCGCCGCACCTTCGCCATTATTTCCCACCCGGACGCCGGTAAAACAACCGTGACCGAAAAGCTTCTTTTGTTCGGGAATGCAATCCAGCAAGCGGGCTCCGTTAAGGGGAAAAAAGGTCCCCACGCACGCTCTGATTGGATGACGATGGAACAGGAACGCGGTATTTCTGTTACCTCTTCCGTTATGCAGTTCCCCTACAAAGAGAGGACTGTAAACCTACTGGATACACCGGGGCACGAAGACTTCTCTGAAGATACCTACCGGGTACTCACCGCCGTCGACTCCGCACTGATGGTGATTGACGGGGCCAAAGGTGTGGAAGACCGCACCATCAAGTTGATGAATGTGTGCCGCTTGCGAACAACGCCGATTCTCTCATTTATCAACAAACTCGACCGGGATATTCGCGACCCGATCGAGGTAATGGATGAGATTGAAGAAGTTCTGAATATCCAGGCTGCCCCTATCAATTGGCCTTTGAGTTCAGGAAAAGGTTTCAAGGGGGTCTATAACCTCTACACCGATACCATCCATGTATTCTCCCAGGGTCAGGGCCACAGAATTCCCGATGATATTCAAATTAAGGGTCTGGACTCCGCTGAGGCTGACGCACTACTTGGCGAGTACGCCGAGGATATTCGGGAAGAGATTGAATTGGTTCGTGGAGCCACTCATGAGTTTGACCAGGAAGCTTATCTTGCCGGTGAACTGACCCCGGTATTTTTCGGTACGGCCTTGGGTAACTTTGGCGTAAGGGAAATGCTCGATGGTTTCGTTGAATGGGCGCCCTCACCCCAATCCCGGGAAACCAAAGAGAGAAAAGTAGAGCCCAGCGAAGATAAATTCTCCGGCTTTGTTTTTAAAATCCAAGCGAATATGGACCCCAAACACCGCGATAGAATTGCCTTTATGCGTGTCTGCTCCGGCACCTACAATCGCGGTATGAAAATGAAGCATGTGCGCATTGGCAAGGATGTAAAAATTGCTGATGCGGTGACATTTATGGCTGGCGACCGAACCCACGTAGAAGAGGCCATTGCCGGCGATATTATTGGTTTGCACAACCACGGTACTATCCAGATCGGCGATACCTTTACCGAAGGCGAAGCACTGAAGTTTACCGGCATTCCCAATTTCGCCCCGGAGCTGTTCCGTCGCATACGTTTAAAAGACCCTCTCAAATTAAAGCAATTACAAAAAGGGCTTCAGCAGCTTTCTGAAGAGGGGTCCACCCAGGTATTTTTCCCGCTGGATAACAACGACATTATCGTGGGCGCAGTTGGTGTACTACAGTTCGAAGTAGTCGCTTACCGATTAAAAGACGAATACAAAGTTGAAGCCATCTACGAAAACGTCAACGTGAACACTGCGCGCTGGGTAGATAGTGAAAGTGCCAAAGAACTAGAGAATTTCAAGCGCAAGGCCAGTACCAACCTGGCACTCGATGGCAGCGGACACCTGACCTACCTGGCACCGACGCGCGTTAATTTACAATTGGCTGAAGAGCGCTATCCGGAAGTTCGCTTTTATGCCACGCGGGAACACTAAAGCAGCAAGTCTAAGTACCTTTGTTGAAACCTTAGTGTGACAGCAGTAAGAAAGAGGCAAATAATGAGTCAGTTTGTAGAAATACCTACTGAAGTACCCAATGAAGTACCTCGGCTGGGCAATCGCATCACCAAAGCTATTGGCAAGTTGATAATCAAGATGCTCGGCTGGCGAATGGATGGGGAAATCCCTCCAGAAAGAAAAGTCATGGTGGCTTTGGCTCCCCACACATCCAATTGGGATTTTGTGGTTGCCATGCCATTTATTATGGCATTGGGTATTAAAATTTCCTGGCTCATGAAAAAGGAAGCTTTTTTCTTCCCGTTTAAAGGACTATTTATGTGGCTTGGAGGTGTTCCTACCGATAGGCGCGCCGCAGGTAATATCGCTCTACAAGTTGCATCGAGTTACCGGGAAAATGAAAAAATGTGGGTGGGGATTACTCCCGAGGGGACCCGCAAAAAAGTAGGGCGCTGGAAGAACGGTTTTTTAAGGATTTCCTATACCGCTCAAGTTCCTATTTTGCTTGTTGCCTGGGACTTTCCCAATAAGCGTATTTGCATTGACTCCCTGTACCAGCCTATCGGTGATCTGGAACAGGATATGGCAGAGATCCAAAAGCGCTTTAGCAAGTATCAGGGGTATTACCACGATAATGAAAGTACTCTTGAAAAGGGGTAACCAGTCCACTCGTGATACAGTTAAGTAGTGAGCTTTCTACTTATACCTACCTGATACTGACAGTAATCGCCTTTACCGCAGGCTTTGTCAGTGCGATCGCCGGGGGAGGGGGAATAATCACCCTCCCCGCTTTACTCTGGGCCGGCATTCCCCCACTCGATGCTCTCGGTACCAATAAGTTTCAAAGCGTCTTTGGCACCCTATCATCCACCATTAACTTCCTGCAAAAAGGCCAGTTGAATTTACGCCCCCTCTGGCCAGGACTACTTGCTGCAATTATCGGTTCCTGCCTAGGCACCTTAACAGTCGCTTCACTTGGGGAGGCTGGTCTCAATACCTTACTTCCCATCCTGCTCATTGCTATTGCCCTCTACTTTATTCTGTCCCCTCGCATTTCCGACATTGACTCAAAACCCAGAATCAGTAACGTTACTTTTAATCTAGTTGTTGGCGGTGGGCTCGGCTTTTACGGGGGCTTCTTTGGCCCTGGGATGGGGTCTATCTGTGCAGCCGCCTTCGCAGCGCTACTCGGCTACAATATGCGTGCGGCTACGGCATCAACAAAACCTATTGTGCTCGCTACCAATGTGACCTCTATGCTAATTTTTATCGCTGGAGGCCATATTTTTCTATTGCTCGCTATCGCTATGTCTTTTGCCCAGGTTGTAGGAGCTCGTCTCGGCTCCAACCTCGTGATTGCAAGAGGTGCCAGTATTATCAAACCGGTAATCATTATTGCCACCATTGCTGTGGCAATAAAACTATTAGTGGAGGATTGATATCGTGACCTGGCTGGCAACGCTTATTCTTTCTTTCATTGCCTTTGTTATTGTGGTTTGGGTTCTTATGCACCTGCGCAGACCCAGATTTCGAATGGACCGAGGCAGTTTTGTTAAGGGCCTTGAAGATGTAATCACCGGGCAAGCCAGCGATACTGAATGGCGAGCACTCCTCGCCTGCCCAATGCGACACGACCCAAAGCTTGAAGAGATGCGACAACGTTGCCTCAGTATTGAAGACAGCGAATATACTGGCGAACCGCCCTACTTATTTACAGAAAAAGGCCTGCATACGTTACGTGAAATTCGCGAGCAACTGATCGCGGCCTCATCAAATAACGAGCCAAAAGCTTAAGACCGAAGAGTATTAACAAAGGATAGACCGATGTTGAAACCACTGCTTTCCCTTACCGGGGGACTGATCACTACCATGGCACTGGGAATAGCCCAGGCAGCCCCTCTGTCACAGGAAGATGTATCTGTGGCGGAAGTATTACGTGACCGGGCACTGGAAAGCTCCGACGCCTACAGTATCGTAGAGTCTTTGACCGTAGAGGTTGGACCACGACGGACAGGCACTGAGGGCGATGAAAGAGCCGTTGCCTGGGCACAAGACAAAATGAAGGCATTTGGCTTTGATCGCGTCTATACCGAGCAAATTGAGGTACCCCGCTGGATTCGTGGCCATGCTCACGCCGAAGTCATATCCCCTTTCCCCCAGCCACTAGTTGTCTCCTCCCTCGGCTATGGCGCCGCCACTCCTGAGGGAGGGTTAACAGCGGAAATTATCGAGTTTCCCGATGTGCAGGCCCTGTTGAAGGCCCCGGCCAGCCAAGTGAAAGGTAAAATCGCTTTTATCAATAAGCGTATGGAGAGAGCGCGCACGGGAGAAGGCTACGGCCCTGCAGCGCAAGGTCGCAAGTTGGGAATGCGCGCTGCCGCTGAAAAAGGGGCTGCTGCCATGCTGTTGCGCTCCGTAGGAACCGACTCAGACCGATTTGCCCACACCGGTATGATGTCGGTTGATAATGTGGAAAACCCAGTTCCTGCACTCGCACTTTCCGCTCCTGATGCAAACCTGCTCGAGGCTATGCTCCAACGCGGCAAGCCAGTCCAGGTAAAACTTGATGTTGAAACTGAGCGACTGAATGACGGCCCCTCTTTTAATGTCATCGGTGAGATTACTGGCCGTGAGCAACCTGAAGAAGTCATGATTATCGGTGCGCACCTGGATTCCTGGGATGAAGGCACCGGGGCCTTGGACGACGGAGCTGGGGTTGCCATTGTTATGGAAACTGCACGTCTAATTGCTGAGCTGCCACAGCGCCCCCGTCGTACCTTGCGAGTCGTGCTGTTTGGTGCAGAGGAAATCGGATTGGTAGGTGCTAAGCAATATGTTGAGGCACACGTAAAAGAGCTGGACAATATTATTGCCGTCTCCGAATCAGACTTTGGAGCAGGGAAAGTCTGGCGTTTCGATACCCGTCTCCCTGAGAGCAAATTTGATATTGCAGATCAAATGATGCAACTCCTCGCCCCCCTGGGTATTGAGCGCGGAAATAATGAATCTTACGGTGGCCCAGATAGCAGTGTGTTTGTTGCGCGCGGTGTGCCAGCCTTTGGTCTATACCAGGACGGCACCGACTATTTCGATTATCACCACACACCCAACGATACCCTGGATAAAGTCGACCCTGAGAATCTGCGCCAGAATGTAGCGGCCTGGGTTGTAATGTCTTTCCTGACCACAGAAATGGAAGGAGACTTGGGCCGAGTTCCTACTGCCTCTGAATAAATAAAAGATACAGATGATATTTTTAAAGCCCCACCTAGTGGGGCTTTTTTTATCCCCAAACTTTTCTTCTCTCGCATACTGGCGTACCAATCAGCCGCAGTAATCCACAGATTTATCGCTCATAACACTGTTAATAACTGATGTCCGTTTTATGGCGTCTTTGTTACCAACAGAAACCATGGATAGAGTTGTGTATAACTCCGGGATATCCCCTGCCAGCCCCGTGGTTGCTTGGCTCTATTGAAGACGGGTAAAAAAGCAGCACTTTTTGCGTGGATTTCCACAGCCAGCGGTTACTAACAGAAAGTCTGGATAGAGTTGTGCATAACTTTAATAAACGGGCTACAGGCCCCGTGGTTACAGGGGATTACTGCAGAGACTAAAAAATCACCGATATTTTTACCGGCTAAATTTAATTTTTGACGGGAGTGGTATGGGTACTTTTCTGGTTTTTGCGCGAGTTATTTTGTTGGATTATTTTTTGAGTGAGTGTAAAGGCGTTTGGAGAGAAGATCGGTAAAGACCTATTTTTATAGGCTTTTTAGGAGAGCGTCTGTTTAAGGTGCTCAGGTAGTTTTAGGTTTTTTTTAATTACTGACTGACTTTTTAAATAGAAAGTTGAGCATTAAAATTTTTCAGAGCTATTTTTATTTTTTCTATTTAATTTCGACTAAGTACTTTCTGCTTTCTCTCTCTTCCTTCCCTTTCTTATTTTTTTCTTTTGTTTTTTGCTTCTTTAAAGTATTTTCAGCCATAAAAAAAGGGCCACCCTATTGGGTGGCCCTTTTCGGATTAGAAGCCTGACGATGACCTACTCTCACATGGGGAAGCCCCACACTACCATCGGCGATGTTGCGTTTCACTTCTGAGTTCGGCAAGGGATCAGGTGGTTCCACAACTCTATTGTCGTCAGGCAAACTGGCTTGGGTTGGCGTTGGTCTTATAAGCAATGTGCTTGGCCTGCCGTGTTATCGCTGTTTGCCTCGGTCATATTGTTGACCGGCGATAACCCCAAATAAGTCGGTAAAACAATCTGTAATAATACACCGCAAGCGATCGTATGTCTCTAACTCACAATCCGCTAGCTTAGCTAGTCGTTAGTAACCATCTCTGTTGTATGGTCAAGCCGCACGGGCAATTAGTACTGGTTAGCTCAACGCCTCACAACGCTTCCACACCCAGCCTATCAACGTGGTAGTCTTCCACGGCCCTTCAGGAGGCTCAAGGCCTCAGGGAGATCTTATCTTGAAGGAGGCTTCCCGCTTAGATGCTTTCAGCGGTTATCCCGTCCGAACATAGCTACCCGGCAATGCCACTGGCGTGACAACCGGAACACCAGAGGTTCGTTCACTCCGGTCCTCTCGTACTAGGAGCAACTCTTCTCAAATCTCCAACGCCCACGGCAGATAGGGACCGAACTGTCTCACGACGTTCTAAACCCAGCTCGCGTACCACTTTAAATGGCGAACAGCCATACCCTTGGGACCGGCTTCAGCCCCAGGATGTGATGAGCCGACATCGAGGTGCCAAACACCGCCGTCGATGTGAACTCTTGGGCGGTATCAGCCTGTTATCCCCGGAGTACCTTTTATCCGTTGAGCGATGGCCCTTCCATACAGAACCACCGGATCACTATGACCTACTTTCGTACCTGCTCGACATGTCTGTCTCGCAGTCAAGCGCACTTATACCATTATGCTCATTGCATGATTTCCGACCATGCTGAGTGCACCTTCGTACTCCTCCGTTACTCTTTGGGAGGAGACCGCCCCAGTCAAACTACCCACCATACACTGTCCTCGATCCGGATAACGGACCAGAGTTAGAACCTCAAACATACCAGGGTGGTATTTCAAGGACGGCTCCACAACAACTAGCGTCGCTGCTTCAAAGCCTCCCACCTATCCTACACAAATAGGCTCAAAGTTCAGTGCAAAGCTGTAGTAAAGGTTCACGGGGTCTTTCCGTCTAGCCGCGGGTACACTGCATCTTAACAGCGATTTCAATTTCACTGAGTCTCTGGTGGAGACAGCGTGGCCATCGTTACGCCATTCGTGCAGGTCGGAACTTACCCGACAAGGAATTTCGCTACCTTAGGACCGTTATAGTTACGGCCGCCGTTTACCGGGGCTTCGATCAAGAGCTTCGCCGAAGCTAACCCCATCAATTAACCTTCCGGCACCGGGCAGGCGTCACACCCTATACGTCCTCTTACGAGTTTGCAGAGTGCTATGTTTTTAATAAACAGTCGCAGCCACCTGGTCACTTCGACCGGCCTCAGCTTAGGGAGCAAGTCCCATCACCAAAACCGGCGTACCTTCTCCCGAAGTTACGGTACCATTTTGCCTAGTTCCTTCACCAGAGTTCTCTCAAGCGCCTTGGTATTCTCTACCTGACCACCTGTGTCGGTTTAGAGTACGATTCACTATTACCTGAAGCTTAGAAGTTTTTCCTGGAAGCAGGGCATCAACCACTTCACCCACTAAGTGGGCTTCGTCATCAGTTCTCAGCCTTAGGGACCCGGATTTGCCTAAGTCCCCAGCCTACAACCTTAAACATGGACAACCAATCGCCATGCTGGCCTAGCCTTCTCCGTCACTCCGTCGCAGTAATAGCGAGTACAGGAATATTAACCTGTTTCCCATCGACTACGGCTTTCGCCCTCGCCTTAGGGGTCGACTAACCCTGTCCCGATTAGCGTTGGACAGGAACCCTTGGTCTTCCGGCGGGGAGGTTTTTCACCTCCCTTATCGTTACTCATGTCAGCATTCGCACTTGTGATACCTCCAGCAGACCTCCCGATCCACCTTCAACGGCTTACACAACGCTCCTCTACCATGCTCCTAAGAGCATCCGCAGCTTCGGTTATCAGTTTGAGCCCCGGTATATCTTCCGCGCAGGCCGACTCGACTAGTGAGCTATTACGCTTTCTTTAAAGGATGGCTGCTTCTAAGCCAACCTCCTAGCTGTCTGGGCCTTCCCACATCGTTTCCCACTTAACTGATATTTGGGACCTTAGCTGGCGGTCTGGGTTGTTTCCCTTTCCACGACGGACGTTAGCACCCGCCGTGTGTCTCCCGCGATTGCACTCCTCGGTATTCGGAGTTTGCATGGGGTTGGTAAGTCGGGATGACCCCCTAGCCCAAACAGTGCTCTACCCCCGAGGGTGAGACGCGAGGCGCTACCTAAATAGCTTTCGAGGAGAACCAGCTATCTCCCGGCTTGATTAGCCTTTCACTCCGATCCACAGGTCATCCCCTAATTTTTCAACATTAGTGGGTTCGGTCCTCCAGTTGATGTTACTCAACCTTCAACCTGCCCATGGATAGATCGCCGGGTTTCGGGTCTATTGCCTGCAACTAAACGCCCTATTAAGACTCGATTTCTCTACGGCTCCCCTAAGCGGTTAACCTTGCTACAGACAATAAGTCGCTGACCCATTATACAAAAGGTACGCAGTCACCCCGAAGGGCTCCTACTGCTTGTACGTATACGGTTTCAGGTTCTATTTCACTCCCCTCTCCGGGGTTCTTTTCGCCTTTCCCTCACGGTACTGGTTCACTATCGGTCAGCTGGGAGTATTTAGCCTTGGAGGATGGTCCCCCCATATTCAGTCAAGATAACACGTGTCCCGACCTACTCGATTTCACTCTAAATGCCTTTTCGTGTACGGGGCTATCACCCTGTATCGCGGTACTTTCCAGAACCTTCCACTAAAACATAAAGAGCTTAAGGGCTAATCCCCGTTCGCTCGCCGCTACTAAGGGAATCTCGGTTGATTTCTTTTCCTCCGGGTACTTAGATGTTTCAGT
>NZ_CP174319.1:0-97500 GCF_052467615.1 Microbulbifer maximicatervae (SeqCode) | reverse complement strand
AAGAAAGGTCACAATCTTTGTCGTAATAAACTTGCATCGCTCAATTCCTGCTTTTTGCTCTATACACTTAATACTTTTTCACCGCGGGCAATTCCGGAAACTCCGGATCGCACCACTTCCATAATTGTGTGTTCCCCCAGCGCCTGTAGGAACGCATCGAGTTTTTCGCCGGTTCCTGCCACCTGTACCGTGTACATACTGCTGGTGACATCGACGATCTGCCCGCGAAAAATATCGACACTGCGCTTCACCTCATCGCGCTGGGCACCATTGGCTCGCACTTTCACCAATAGCAGCTCCCGCTCGATATGAGAGCCTTCAGTGAGGTCCACCAATTTCACAACATCGATAAGCTTGTTTAGGTTCTTGGTAATTTGCTCAATCTTGTGATCGTCACCAATCGTCACCAAAGTGAGACGCGATAAAGTCGCATCCTCAGTAGGCGCCACGGTGAGGCTTTCAATGTTGTAGCCACGCTGGGAAAACAAGCCAACAACACGGGACAATGCCCCTGGTTCGTTCTCCATCAGAACCGAAATTATTCTACGCATCGCCCTACCCTTTAAGTTCTCTCAGTTTTGCTCAGCCACATGTCACGCATGGAGCCATTTGGTAGCACTTGCATGGGATAGACATGCTCAGATGGGTCGACGTACACGTCGATAAATACAGTGCGATCCTTAATTGCAAAAGCTTCTTGCAACTTGTTGTGTAGGTCTTCACGACGCTCCACTTTCACCCCGACGTGACCGTATGCCTCGGCGAGTTTTACAAAATCAGGCAGCGATTCCTCGTAAACACTATTGGAAAGCCTTCCTTCATATTGCATCTCCTGCCACTGCTTCACCATCCCCAGAGCCTGATTGTTAAGGCAGAGGATTTTTACTGGCAGATGATATTGGGTAGCCGTAGAAAGCTCCTGAATACACATCTGGATACTTCCCTCGCCAGTTACGCACACAACCTCTTTATCCGGGTGAGCTATTTTCACCCCCAAGGCTGCCGGTAAGCCGAAACCCATAGTCCCCAACCCACCGGAGTTAATCCAGCGGCGCGGCTTATCAAACAGGTAATATTGCGCAGCAAACATCTGGTGTTGCCCTACATCGGATGTCACAAAAGCATCACCCTCAGTAATGTCATATACCGCCTTGATCACATCCTGCGGCATTATCAGAGCACCATTAGTCTGATAACGAGGAGCCGTGTAGAGTCCGTGACGCTCACGCCAATCATCGATTTGGCGCCACCAGTCAACTATCGCGGAGTGATCCGGCTGCTCATCATTGGCTTTCAACGCTTCGAGCATCTCCCGAAGAACAGCCTGGACCGTGCCGACAATCGGGATATCGGCAACAATCGTTTTAGAGATCGAAGCCGGATCGACGTCGATATGAATAATTTTGGCACCCGGACAGAATTTGCCTGGAGTATTAGTCACCCGGTCATCAAAGCGCGCACCTACTGCCAGGATAACGTCGGCGTGATGCATGGCTGTATTTGCCTCGAAAGTGCCGTGCATACCAAGCATTCCCAAGAAACGCCTGTCACTACCAGGAAATGCTCCGAGCCCCATCAAGGTATTAGTCACCGGGTAGTTCAACTTTCTAGCCAGCTCAGTGAGAAGCTCGGCGCCGCCACCCTGCACCACTCCCCCGCCGGCATAAATCACCGGGCGGCGAGCTGACAGCAACATAGCAATCGCTTTGCGAATCTGGCCGCTATGCCCCTTACCGGCTGGGGTATAGGAGCGCATCCGCAATTTTTCAGGGTAGTGGTAGGGGAATCTCTCCGCCGGGTTGGTTACATCCTTTGGAACATCGATCACTACGGGACCGGGACGGCCAGTATTGGCGATAAAAAATGCCTTTTTGACAATCGTAGGAATATCTTCAGCATTTTTAACCAAAAAGCTGTGCTTCACGATCGGCCGCGAGCAACCGACCATGTCTGTTTCCTGAAACGCATCCTCACCGATCTTATCCCTGGGTACTTGGCCGGATATCACCACCATAGGGATAGAATCCATATAGGCCGTTGCGATGCCAGTAATCGCATTCGTAGCGCCGGGACCAGACGTCACCAGTACCACACCCGCCTTACCAGTAGACCGCGCATAACCATCCGCAGCATGGGTCGCACCCTGCTCGTGGCGCACGAGAATATGTTTAATCGACTTCTGCCGAAAAATAGCATCATAGATATGTAACGCTGAGCCGCCCGGGTATCCAAAAATCAGATCCACCCCTTCATCCTGCAGCGCGCGAACCAACATATCGCCGCCGGAAAGTAATTCCACTTGAGTCTCCTCAATTTTCCTGTTTTATAGGATAGCCATCACCGAAAACGTATAAAACGCCTACTAGCAAGAATGCCAGGCAGCAATTATAGGGGAAAATGGTGACAAATATCAGCCTGTTGCGTGTTTAGCTGCCGATTTTTAGGATGAACTGATCGCGCATAAACACCCAACCCCAAGTAAATCTACAAAGGTTCACTACGGGGTTAGCAGGCCTCCAGGGGTGGGGAGGGCCACTCAGTGGAATTTCGATGGAGGGTGTTCCATCAGGGTTAGACTCAAAACCACGGGTGTGCGGTGAGATCTAGTCACTGAGTAAACCCCCGATTTTGCCAATTGAGCCCTAGCTGTCAATAGGTGTCCGCGAAAGTGTTAAGACAGTTACAGGAAAACCCGCCAGTATCGGTACAATAAGGGGACGGAAGGAACATCAACACAAGGGGTAAGCACCATGCGCATCTTACTGGCGCTATTGATTGCAGTAACAGCTACGACCGCTCAAGCCGACGGCATCTATAAATGGGTAGATGAAAATGGTGTTGTCCACTTCGGTGAGCAACCTCCAGGAGGCACCCAAGTGGACGTGATCAAAAAGCCCAAGTCAGAGCGCTATAAGAAATGGGAGGCTGAACAGGAGGCTGCCAAACCCCGAAAACCATCAAAGCCAACCGCAGCAAAGCAACCTGAAAAGCAACTCGATGTACGTCAGCAAGAACAGGAAAAAGCAGCGCAAATGCAAGCCGCTCTTCGCGCTAAGCGCTGTGAGTCAGCACGAAAGTCTCTGAGTTCCTTGACCGCTCATTCTCGTATTCGCGCAGTCGACCAAAATGGAAATTATAGAAGCCTGGGTGAGGATGAGCGGCAGCAACGTATATCAACCGCTCAACAACGTATCCGAGATAACTGCTAAAGCCCCCCTATTCTCCCTACATTTCCTGGTAGGGACTATCAGTAAATTGATCCAGGCTATAGCGTTCAGTGTAATAGCCTGGTTCAAAAGCACTATCCCTGGCCATAGGTACCGTCACCCTGGCAATACTCAATTGCTTCACCAGATAGGGGCCGTCCTGCCCGGCATCGCGAATTAAGAGCCCGTAAAACTCCAGGGGAACCCAGTGCCGCCCCGCCGTTAACTCAAGAGCATTTTGCGTTGTGCCTATCGGGGATTGCTCATCGTTATAAAGGGAGCCCTGAAAATAGTAGCGCCCCTCTCTGCTGATATCGACTTCCGCCTCAATTAATAAATTGCCATCGGCGGTAACGGAATCCCGCAACGAGCCCGTATAGCTTCCCGTATCCTCAGATAGGGTGAATGCTGCCGCATCTCGGAGACCCTCAATATCCGTATCCACAATTACCTTAAAAATGCCCGCTTCCAGCACCTGGCTATTAAAGGAGCCCGCCTCCATCAATACTTCGTAGACTAAGTCTCCATCCGAATCACTAAAAGCCAAGGTACCCACGACTTGTTGGTCTTCGTAAACCAACAGCGCAGTCAGGTCAGCACTGACCCGATCTCCATCACTATCGGCCTGATAGGCAAAAACCCGAATAGTATCCCCACGCAAATAAAACTTTTCATCTGTCCATATAGTCAGAGAATCCCCTTCCTCACTGTGAGTGGTTCTTTCATCCACCGCAAATGTCTGAGTAATCGGGTCCTGTTCAGGAGTTTTAATTGCTCGGTTTTCTGGCGGATAGCGATGAAAGCGGGCCAGATCCGAGAGAAGGGATTCGTGTAACTCAGTCTTGTTGGGCAGGGACTGAATTCCCTTCCATAGTTTTACAGACTGATCCTCTTCCTCTTGCTCCAGTTCCGCCGGCTTGACGTTATCAGGCTTGCGGCTTCGGATAGATTGCTCTTCAGCTTTTGCTTTGGCTACAACAGCGGGCGTCGCCTCTTCACCACCAGTCAGGGCCCAGTAACCCACCAATCCAGTAACTACGGCCAGTACACCCCAACCTGCCAGCCGGGCCTTTGAGCGATCTTTGCTTGATGTGGACATCAATACCTCCGAAGCCTTTTATTTTTTTAGTTAATTCGTGCAGGCTGAGATTCTACCCGCGCTGTTCTTTCCTGAACCACAGTCCAGTCCATCGGGAATAGAATCATAATCGGGGGATAGAATGCCACCGTTACGCTGCGCATCATGATCTGTATAGATACTGGCCAAATTGTAAGATCGAGCAGTGCCTTTGCTGTCGTTGTCACAAGAGAAAATCGCGCTGCCGTAAGCTACTCCAAACAGGGTTTCATATTCTTTGAGATTCGACCACAGGTTGCGCTTGGCAGACCCGGAACAGTTCATTTGCGAAGCCAAATTAATGTAACCGTCATCCTCACCATTCAGCAGCATGGAGGTAGCACTTTCCACACCTGGGAAGCCCGCATAACCCCCAATGGTGTACACCGGCGCACCGAGATTAGTCCCCACATAATTTCTCACAGTGTAAACATCATTAGTCTGCATATAGCGAACCGCCGAACACTCACGCCCAAGAAATAGTGCGTTGACCAAATCGTCATACCAGCTTCCATTACATATCCGATCAACGCCTTCAGTACCGGTAATTGCTCCCCCTGTGGTGAATATTGCAGCAACACCGCTGATAGCCGCATCAAAATCAACGCTCACTGCATAGCTTTCGTTAAGCCCGGCAACTCGAACTTCTTCTTCAACCGTTTTACAGGATTTACTGCCATACCAAGTCGTGGAACATTTTTTTACTTCTTGAATTTCTGTATTGCTATCGAACTGGTTGTAGGCGCGATTGTAGTATGGGGATCCTTCAACAGCGTTACCCGCGATATACATCATTTGGGCGGCACCCTGGCTGTGGGAGATAATCCAGAAAGTGTCCTCTGCTGAGCACTGGTTTTCGTGTTCAAACCGATCTCCCTGGCCAGAGCGGATCTCTATAATTTGACGAGCAATTTCACCCGCAGTCTCATCATGCCAGTAGGGAAATTCACCTTCATCAGTTGAGTTATAACCGACAACGCCGTAATTGCCGCCATCAACTAACAATTGCTCAATAAAATCACTGCTAGAATATTCGTCGAAAACCGCCTCACTCCAATAGTCCAGTGCTGGCTGCACTAAACTCCCATCATTACTTTCACTTGTAGTGTGTCCTTCGACTCCGTGTCCATGAACCAGGATATAGCAGTTTTCCGCTACCGCTGATGAAGCTCCAATTATCGCCGAGAAAAAAATAGACAGGCTTGTACCCAGCCTTTTAGACAGTGCCATTGTTATTTTCCTTTATTGTTTTAGTAAGTGGTAACTCTCGTGACTGAAGAGTTTTAAAAAATCTGAATAACGCAATGTACAGCAGACGACTAAAACTTATCCTTTACCCTCTATTTGGGAATAGGATTAAAGGCGCCAGAGGGGGGTCGAATCCGCCACGCGAAGCGACCAATTCGTCATATTCCTCAATTTATACTCGTGCTTTGAGGCGCCTTTGCTATGATGCCGGCAACGCCACCCGGACGGCAGTAAGTCATGAGAGACCAAAATAAAAATATGTCCGGCCATGCCGGCGTGCCCAAGATATTTGCGCCTTACTTTGTGGTTGCCGCCGCCAGGCTCGGCATTCCCACCGAGACGCTAATTGAACGATTGCCATTCTCATTTAGCTGGAATCCAGGAGAAAGTGAATGGCTCAATTACAGTGAATTCAATGCTCTAATTGAAAGCATACTGGCGCTATCCCCTGTTACCTCACCAGGTCTCAGCTTTAGTCGCTTTCCAATTATGCTTTGGCTTGAAGAAACTATTATCGAAGCTCAGCCCTCCTTGAGACGGCCGAGGGAGATCTTTCGCCCTGCAGAAATTGTACTCTCACAAACTCTGGCCCCCCTCCTGCGGTTCCAGACTTACCAGGAAGTCGATGCGGAGGTACTCACACTCAACTGGCAGCAGGAACTCTTTAGCGCTCCGGTCAATCATTTTATTGCTGAAATGCTGATGAGTCGTGGAGTAGATCTCTTGCGCACTCTTAACCCCAGATTTCCCGAGGTCAGGGGATTAAAGTTACGCAGTGAAAAGCCAGAAGATGACTCTATCCACAAGAGGATTTTCCAGTGCCCAATTGAATTTTCCGCTGATGAAAATGCGATTATCCTGGGCTCCCAGATACTGGACTTCCCTATACCCAGTTACCATAAAATCATTCGCAGCCAAAGCCGAAATATATTAAAAGCAGTTCTACACAACACTTTAACCAGCTATAACCTGGCAGCGAGTTTGCGAGCCTGGCTCGAGAAGCACTTGCTCAGTGAAGAAATCACTATCAAACAAGCCGCAGCCCACTTCCGCACCAGTGGCCGCACTTTACAGCGCAGATTGAGAGAACAGGGAGTAACATTCCAGCAGCTTAAAGACAGTGTTACGCTATCTCTGACCAAGAAACTCCTTCTCTCAACCAGTGATTCCGTAGAAAGCATTGCGGTACAACTTCATTTTGCCGAACGCGCAGTATTTACCCGCTTCTTTAAAAAACATGAGGGAGTCACCCCTTCCGAGTTCCGTCGCAGTAATGTCGGCAGAGATATTTTCGAAGCGTAAATAAGTGTAAAGAGGCTCAGGAGGCCGCTACAGCCTCCGCCTCAAAATTCCGCCCAAGATACATATACATCGCCGGCACGACAAATAAAGTAAATAACGTTCCAATTGTCATACCGGTCGCCACTACCAAGCCCATTGCAAACCTTGCTCCTCCACCAGGCCCCGACGCTATTAACAATGGAACCATCGCCAAAACCAGAGATGCCGTAGTCATTAAAATCGGTCGCAAACGGATTGAAGTGGCCTGCTCAATCGCTGATCGCTTTTCAAGCCCTGAGAGCTGTAATTTATTGGCAAACTCCACTATCAGAATGCCGTGTTTGGAAATAACCCCAATCAGGGTAACCAGGCCCACTTGTGTGTAAATATTGAGGGTCGTCAATCCTAGACTGACGAAAATCATCGCTCCGCAAACACTCATCGGTACGGTGACCAACATAATCAAGGGATCGCGCCAGGATTCAAATTGAGCAGCCAGCACCAAATAAATCACTATCAAGGCAAAGAAAAAGGTAACCACCAAATCTGATCCTTCAGTTTTGAATTGCCTGGACTGCCCCGAGTAATCTACAGAATACTCGACCGGTAAGATTTCTTTAGCCGCATTATCCAACACCATCAATGCTTCACCCAACGTAATCCCAGGGCGTGGCACACCCGAAATAGTGACGGCATTTAATTGTTGAAATCTCTTTAGTTGCTGTGGTTCAACGGTTTCCGTGAGCCTTATCAAAGTACTCACAGGAACCAACTTGTCGTTTACCGCCCGAATATAATATTGCTCCAGCTGATCAGGGGTAAGGCGATCAACTCTCTCGACTTGAGGGATAACTTTATAACTGCGATTATCCAGGGAAAAACGGTTGACATAAGCCCCAGATAACATCGCTCCTAAGTCACGACTCAGGTCCACCATTTCCACACCCATACTGGCTGCTTTATCACGATCAATTTCTATTACAATTTTTGGCTTATCAATTTTCAGATCAGAATCTAGAAAAATAAACTTTCGACTCTCCAAAGCTCGGGTCATAATATCGCTTGCCACCGATGCCAGATTCTCCATGGGCTCTGTAGAACCGATAACAAATTCAACCGGAAGCTGCCCTCCCGCAGTTGGCAGACTTGGTGGCACCACTACAGCTATTTTTAGCCCGGCTATTTGCTGCACATCACTGCTAATCAACTCCTGCATCTTTTCCGTATCGCGGTCTCTCCCTTCCCAGGGAGCCAAAACAAACCCGGCCACCGCATTATTAACACCACTACTGAAGGTGCCCGCCCCATTAAGCAGAAAAAGATTTTCAACCTCAGTAAATCTCTCAGCAATGACATTAAGTTCACCACTGTACTGTTCAACATAATCTAAAGTTGCGTAAGCATCGGCAGTAGAAATTGTAAGAACAAGCCCCCTATCCTCTGTAGGTTCAAGCTCTTGAGGGGACGTCACAAATAAGAAGTAACAACTTATCAATACAATTAAGCCGAAAACCAAAATAACTCGGCGCTCATCAAGAGAAGAATGGAGCGATTTTTCAAATCTCGTCTGAAGTCGATTAAATTGGCGTTCCAGCCAAATTTCAAACCGGGTACCTCCACCATCGCGAGGCTTTAATATTTTCGAGGCCATCATGGGAGATAAAGTAAGAGCGACCACTCCAGACAGTAATACGGCGCCAGCTAGGGAGAATGCAAACTCTATGAATAGGGTCCCGGTTAAACCACCGAGAAAACCAATAGGAATATATACTGCAATTAGCGTTGTAGTCATAGCCACTACAGGCCATGCCAACTCTCGAGCCCCTACGATCGCAGCCTCTTTTGGAGGCAAGCCCTCCTCTATATGTCGATGGACATTTTCCAGAACAATAATGGCATCATCAACAACAATTCCGATTGCCAGAACCATGCTTAGCAATGTGAGCAAGTTGATGGAAAATCCCATTAAAAACATTAAAAAGAATGCACCAACAAGAGAAAGAGGTAGTGCAATTGCTGGAATCAATACGCTGCGAACTGACCCCAGAAACAAATAAATCACCAAAATTACTATAAATACTGCTTCAACAATTGTTTTGACGACCTCTTCAATGGAGTCCTGAATATATTCAGTACTGTCGTAAGGGATCTCGCCTAGCATACCCTCTGGCAACTGTGGAAAAATTTTCTGCTCCAACTCCTCGCGTACTTTTTTAATAACATCAAGGGAGTTCGCATCGGGTGCCACCTCAATAGCAATAAAAGTGGCAGACTGCCCGTTAAAAGTCACAGAGCTGTCATAGGATTCAGCTCCTAACTCTATCTCCGCCACTTCACCTAGACGAACCAACTTATCCCCATCGGCTCTAACCACTAGCTTGCGGAAATCCAATTGACGTGCAATATCTGTATCCGCACGTATTTCCAGTGCCACACGGGTTCCCTTTGTCGAACCAACTGCCGACAGAATATTATTATCCCTAAGCGCATCAGAAATATCCGCAGGTGTGACTTCCAATGCCGCCATCTCTGTCGGTTTTAACCAGACTCTCATTGCAAAGGTGCTGTCCCCCAAAAGGCGAGCTCGCTGCACACCAGCTATAGTCGCCAATTTAGGTTGAACAACGCGTGTCAGATAATCCGTGATTTGATTATTAGCGAGAATATTTGAGGAAAAAGAAAGGTACATTGCAGCAGTGGTTTCTCCCTGCTGCATTTCCACGCTGGAATCCTCTGATTCATCAGGCAATTCACTGCGCAGCTTATTTACCTTGGCAACGACCTGAGTTAACACTTCATTTGGATCGTAATCAAAACGTACATAAACGTTTATCGTCGAGAGACCTTGCACGCTGGTGGAAACCATGTAATCGATACCATCTGCAGTAGCAATCTCCTGCTCCAGCGGCGTAGTAATAAACCCCTGTACTAGATCTGAGTCGGCACCAACATAAACGGTGGTTACTGTAATAACTGCATTTTCAAGTTCCGGGTACTGCCTGACATTTAATTCCGTTAGCGACCTTAAACCCAATAGAAAAATAAATAGGCTGACTACGCAGGCCAACACTGGTTTTCGAATAAAAATCTCTGTGAAATTCACAACCTATAAATTCCAGGTTTAACTATTTTCCGGTGTGGGGTCCGCACTTTCTGGGGGTTGATTTTGATTATTGATAACCGCTTTCTCTCCATTGCGAAGTTTAAGTAATCCGCTGCTAGCCACTATATCACCCACCAAAAGTCCTTGTGTGATTTCAACTAGATCCCCACGCTCCTCACCAGTTTTCACAAATCGTTTAACTGCGACCATATGCTCACCATCTTTATCGGGCTCCAACACAAAAACCGCCACCCCATAGGGAGCAAAAGCCAATGCGGTTCTGGGAATGACGAGCACTTTTCGCTGTGCACTTATCTTTACGGATACTTGGGCAAACATCCCAGGACGTAAATCGTGTTGGGGATTTTCCAGAGTCGCTTGAATCAGAAAGTTCCTACTTGCACTATCCACCTGAGGGTCAACAGCAGTAATTCTTCCTTTGTAGGTATTTTTAGGGAAAGCATCTGTTGTCAACTGAATAGCAAGCCCAGCCTTAACCAAGGCATATTTTTGTTCAGGGAGGGAAAAATCAACAAAAATAGGATCAAGTTGCTGTAGAGAAACAACAGACTCCCCCGGGCTTACATTCTGCCCAAGATCGATTTGTCGAATTCCCAGTACTCCACTAAAAGGCGCCACGATAACTCGCTGATCCACCCTGGCCCGCTGCACTTCTATATTGGCAACCACCTGGTCCAAAGTACTGCGAGCGCTATCCAAATCTGCTTCAGTTGTTACACCTCGCCCCAGCAGAGTCTTGATCCGCACGTAATTACGACGGGCCAAGCGAAGCTCTGCATCCAACACCTGCAACTGCGCCTTTTCCGGTTCGGCAAAAATTTCCGCCAATAAATCGCCCTTCCTAACATGCTGGCCCGACTTGAAGTGAATAGCGCTGATAACCCCCTGAGCTTCGGTAGTAACCTCTACACCATTAACAGCTCGAATGGTGCCTATTCCTCTCAGGTCTTCCTTCCAATATTGAAACTGGGCGGTTGCTGAAGTCACTGTGGCCGCAGGCAGGGCTAAGTTGTCTATGAACTGATTCACCATATGCCTGCCAATTAATTTATAAGCAAAAATTCCGCCGAAGAGCAAAAGGCATCCCAGCAGCATTAGCAACATACGCTTACTGATATCAGGCCCCCGTAAGGTGTCGTCAATAAAAACTATAAACTGATACTTGCAAGGGAAACTATGCGCTACGGAGGGGTGCCCCTCTACGTAAATATCCGAACAAACGGATTAGCGCACCTGTGAGTATAGATATGGAGAGAGTGAGGAATCGGTGGGAGTTTAGGGGTGCACTATATGGCACCCCCAAGTGCTTTTTTATCGGAATACGGCTTTATCGCCTTCAACATCCGCGTGGATCGTTGCTCCAGGGGAAAACTTACCGGCGAGAACATCTTGCGCCAGCGGGTTTTCCAGCCATACCTGAATAGCACGCTTTAATGGCCGTGCACCATAAACGGGATCGAACCCAACTTCTGCTAATTTATCCAGCAGACTTTCAGATACCTCTAATTTCAGGTCCCTCTCTGTCAGTCGACGGCAAAGTTGTTGCAACTGAATCTCGGCAATAGAGCGTACTTCTGCCTTATCCAGTGGATGGAAAACAACCACTTCGTCAATACGATTTATGAACTCTGGCCTGAAATGGTTCCCCACCACTTCCATCACCGCACTTTTCATCTGTCGATAACGAATTTCAGCGTCCAGGTCATCACCATTTTCAGCTGTGGCGTATTTTTGAATTAAATCTGAGCCAAGGTTTGAAGTCATTACGACAACGGTATTACGAAAGTCTACCGTGCGCCCCTGGCCGTCGGTCAGGCGGCCATCATCAAGAACCTGTAAAAGAATATTGAATACATCGGGATGCGCTTTCTCCACTTCGTCTAATAGCACAACAGAATAGGGTTTTCTCCGCACCGCTTCAGTCAGGTATCCCCCTTCTTCATAACCTACATATCCGGGAGGTGCGCCAATCAGTCGGGCCACAGAGTGCTTCTCCATAAATTCCGACATATCGATACGCACCATGGCGTCTTCTGTGTCAAACAAGAACTGAGCCAATGCCTTGCATAATTCCGTCTTACCCACACCGGTTGGGCCGAGGAACAAGAATGAGCCATTGGGTCGGTTGGGATCAGCTAGCCCCGCCCTCGAGCGGCGTACGGCATTAGCAACCGCTTCCACCGCTTCCCCCTGTCCGATGACCCGCTTGTGCAACTCATCTTCCATTCGCAGTAGCTTTTCACGCTCACCTTCGAGCATCTTAGATACAGGAATACCCGTCCAGCGGGATACCACTTCAGCCACCTCTTCATCGGTAACCCGATTGCGCAGCAGGCGGGGTTCTTCAGAAGCTTCAGCGGTAGCGGCACTTTTAAGCTGTTGTTCAAGTTGTGGAATTACACCGTACTGTAATTCAGACATTCTATTGAGATCACCTGCACGCCGTGCGGACTCCATATCGAGCTTGGCCTGCTCGAGCTTTTCCTTGAGGTCATGGCTGCCGGCAAGCTGTGCCTTCTCCGCCTTCCAAACCTCTTCAAGGTCGGAGTATTCCCGCTCCAGTTGTAGAATCTCTTCTTCCAGTTTCGACAGGCGTTTTTTAGTCGCCTCATCATCCGTATCCTTTTTTACTGCCTCACGTTCAATCTTTAATTGAATTAAACGGCGCTCCAATTTATCCATGGATTCCGGTTTGGAGTCGATCTCCATGCGTATCCGGCTGGCGGCCTCATCAATAAGATCAATCGCTTTATCTGGTAATTGACGATCAGTGATGTAACGCTGCGATAATTTTGTCGCCGCAATAATTGCAGAGTCGGTAATATCAACACCGTGGTGTACTTCGTAGCGTTCTTTTAATCCGCGCAGAATCGCAACCGTATCCTCTTCAGTTGGTTCATCAACCAGCACTTTTTGGAAACGCCGCTCAAGCGCTGCATCTTTTTCAATATATTGCCGATACTCATCCAGAGTGGTTGCACCGACACAATGTAATTCCCCGCGGGCCAAAGCGGGTTTCAGCATATTTCCCGCATCCATGGCCCCCTCAGCTTTACCGGCACCCACCATCGTGTGGATCTCATCGATAAAGAGAATAATGCGACCTTCCTGTTTGGATAATTCGTTGAGTACCGCTTTTAATCGCTCTTCAAATTCTCCACGAAATTTTGCGCCCGCCAACAATGCCCCCAAATCCAGGGAAAGAAGACGTTTGTCCTTTAACCCTTCCGGCACTTCACCATTGACGATACGTTGAGCGAGCCCTTCAACAATGGCAGTTTTACCAACACCCGGCTCACCAATTAGTACAGGGTTATTCTTGGTACGCCGCTGTAAGACTTGAATCGTCCGCCGTATTTCATCATCGCGGCCGATCACCGGGTCAAGCTTGCCGGCCAGAGCCCTCTCGGTCAGGTCGAGAGTATATTTATCCAGCGCCTGGCGCGCTTCTTCCGCATTGGGGTCATCCACTTTTTCGTCGCCACGCACTTTTTGAATTGCCGCCTCTAATTGTTTAATGTCGCCGTTGGCATTTAGGATTTTGGAAATCTCTCCCGCCGCAGAGTCGAAAGCCGCCAGTAATACAGTTTCACTGGAAATAAAACTGTCACCATTTTGTTGGGCTCGCTTGTCCGTGAGATTCATTAAGCGCATTAATTCCTGGGACATCCCCACATCACCCGTGGGGGAAGTCACCCGCGGCAGGCTATCCAACCGCTTGGCAAGGTCATTGCGCAACCCGTTTAGGTTAAATCCCGCCTGTGACAGGAATGCGGGTACGCTTCCGTTGTTCTGGTTAAGCAGTGCCAGAATCAAGTGCTCGGGATAAATCTGGTTGTGGTCGCGCCCTACCGCTAGGGATTGCGCATCAGCAAATGCCGCCTGTAGCGGGTTTGTCATTCGGTCAATTCGCATGAACGAAACCTCTTTTACTCGATTTTTTCAGAAGCGCTGCAATAGTGGCACTAATTTGCCTTTTACATTCGCTATGGTACTGACAAGTAAAATAGGGGCGCAGGAAGGGTTTTCAATGATTTAAATCAATAGCGGCATTTATTCTATGCAAAGTGGTTTTGCGGCAAATCTATCTCTTATAATTTTTTACAGCCCAGTCAACGCCCAGCCTTGTAATTGCCCAAGCTGCTCCAATATTATCGAATGGCTTACACAGAAAAAAAATAAGCCATCTAGAAATTCAGTTCAGTCTTTATCCCGCCATATCAAAGTTGCCATACGACCGGTTTCAGACTCCCTGCGGTAGGAAAAAAACTTCTCAGGTTCTGACATTGTGCAGAGCCCCCCACCGTACACCTCGCGAATCCCCAGCTCTGCCAACTCCGCGCGAGCCAGGGCGTAGATATCTGTTAAAAAGTGCAGTGGTTTCTTAGTGTGTGGGCGGAAACAGCTAGCGATTTTTTCTGTGTGTCGACTGCTAATTGCATTTTCAAAGAATGCCTCGAGGACATCGATTCCGGTTTCAAAGGCCTCCGGACCAATCGCTGGGCCCAACCAAACCATCAACTCCTCAGGATCACACTTCATCGCGCGTACGGTGTTGCGCAATATACCACCGGCCAATCCGCGCCACCCGGCATGGGCTGCTGCTACACGGGTACCACTCTTATCGCATAGCAAAACAGGCAAACAGTCTGCGGTTAGCACGGCACAGACAACACCTCTTTTCATGCTAAAGCAGGCATCTGCGGTTCGAACTAAGGCGTCATCACTTGCCTCGACTACCTTGTCGCTATGGATTTGCTCCAGCCACTGCGGTTCTGAGGGCAGCTCAAGCTCCCCTCTCAACTGTTGGCGATTGGCAGTAACAGCTGACTCCTTGTCCCCCACGTGAGCAGCCAGGTTAAAGGAGGAGAAATGGCCACAACTTTGGCCCCCAGTGCGTAGCGTCGTCGCCGCCCTCACCCCTGCGGGTGCGGGCCAATCGGGTATAAGGTAGTGGTTACTTGGCATTGAGATATCTTGCTTTGCGAAATTGTCCTTTCGAGAACCGGCGATAGGTACTCAGGCGAATTTATAACCGGTACTTCAAGGCTCATCAGCGCGCAACTGATCGAGCAGTGCTTGCATGTCAGCAGGCATTGGCGCACACCAATGCATGTCCTGTCCACTGGTGGGATGCACTAGCGCGAGTTCAGCCGCATGCAGAGCCTGCCGAGGGAAGCTCTGGAGAGCTTCAACAAGGTCTGCCGAGGCCTCTGGAGGCAACTTTGGGCGGCCTCCGTAGAGTGGATCTCCCACGAGCGGGTGCCTGATATGGGCCATGTGTACCCGAATCTGATGAGTACGACCGGTTTCCAGCTTGCAGCGTAAGAGCGTGTAAGCGCTGTAACGCTCCTGTACACGATAATGAGTGATCGCCTCTTTGCCGCCAAAGTCCAAAACAGCCATCTTGAGACGATTTTGACGATGCCGACCGATGGGCGCATCAACACGACCCGCAGTGGTGATATATCCTTGGACCAGGGCATCATACTGTCGACTCACCGTTCTCTGCTTTAATTGATCCACGAGATGGGTCTGAGCGGCCAAAGTCTTAGCCACAACCATCAGGCCACTGGTGTCCTTATCCAGCCGGTGAACAATACCAGCTCGGGGTATCAGCTCCTGTGCTGGATTGTGATGAAGCAGGCCATTGAGCAGAGTGCCGTCGGGGTTACCGGCAGCGGGGTGGACTACGAGGCCCGCGGGCTTATTGACCACCATCAGGCAGTCATCTTCGTACATAATATTGAGGTCGAGGTCCTGGGCAGCCCAGCTACCCTGGGGCTCCAGTTCTGCGCGAAGCTGGATAAGCTCGCCGCCAAAGAGCTTTTCCTTGGCCTTAGCTGGGGCTCCGTTTAAGGTGAGCTGACCGCCTTTGATCCACGATTGGAGGCGCGCGCGCGAAAAATCGGGAATTAATTCGGCTGCGGCCTGGTCTAAGCGTCGACCAGCCATATTGGCAGGAACTTGGATATCTAGTTTTAGGTGTTCAATCATCAATCAATTGCAAATACTTTGGGCAGCTCCGCGACTGTGGTTAAATGTCCGACGCGCCAGGTTAATACTGGTGGGTAGTTTAATAAGGTAGAGTGTAAGAATGATAGAGCGAGGGGCTATGCAGACCTGGAAAATGCTGTGGCTGGCCTTGGTGTCCGCAATATTGGTTGCCTGCGCCAACACAGATGATTCGGAAGTGGGCCTACCCACAGGTTCACGTACAGAGCAGGCATACTACGAGATGGCCCAGCGACAGCTGCGAACCAGCCAGTGGGATCTTGCCATCAGAAACCTGCGAGCCCTGGAAGACAACTTCCCATTCGGCAACTACGCGGAACAGGCTCAGCTTGAGCTGATCTATGCCTACTACCGCAACTATGAAAACGATGCTGCTATCGTCGCTGCAGACCGCTTTATCCGCCTACACCCCCAGCACCGCAATGTCGACTACGCCTACTACATGAAGGGCCTGTCCTCCTTTACTGAGGGCACAGGCCTGTTCGAGCGCTTTATGCCTACCGACTTAACCAGTCGCGACCCAGGATCGGCTCGAGAGTCATTCGCTTATTTCTCCCAGTTAATGGCCCGCTACCCTGAAAGCCGCTACGCTCCAGACGCGCAAAAGCGCATGATCCACTTGCGTAACCTGCTGGCCCGCTATGAAGTTCACGTGGCCAACTACTACTTTAAGCGTGGCGCCTACCTCGCAGCAGCCAATCGCGGCCGCTACATTGTGGAAAACTTCCAGCAGACACCCGCAATTCCCGATGCCCTGGCAGTTATGGTTCAAGGGTACCATTTGATGGAAATGCAAGATCTCGAGGCTAATGCCCTGGATGTTCTGCGCAATAACTATCCAAAGCACCCCGCTTTTAACGAAGACGGCACTTTCAACTACGACTTTTACAAAGGTCCGAGCGGCCGCAGCCTAGTGCACAGAGTCACCCTGGGCCTGTTTGAAAAATCTGACCCGCGGGGCTTTGACAGCCGGGAGCTCTATAATCCCGAATACAACCGGGACGAGACTCCCCTACCTCCAGAGCTTCTGTAACTTATCACTTAAAAATAGAAACGGCGCCATTCGGCGCCGTTTCTATTTTCAGGAGAGCTAGTCACCCAGCTTCCAGCCATTGGTGATGGGATAGCGGCGATCCCTTCCAAATCCGCGTTCAGAAATACGCACCCCGATGGCTGCCTGGCGCCTCTTGTACTCATTGCGCCCCACTAACCTAACCACACGCTCTACATCCTCTCTCTGAAAGCCACGCTGAATGATTTCCTCAGCGCTGTGGTCTTGATCAACATAGAAATTGAGAATTTGATCTAGGACCTCATAAGGCGGAAGACTGTCAGAATCCACCTGGTCCGGGGCCAGCTCAGCACTGGGTGGGCGAGTAATGACCGTTTCAGGAATCACTTCAGAAATTGTGTTGCGGTAACGGGCCAGCTCAAATACCAATACTTTGGGAACATCCTTCAGGGCATTGAATCCGCCTACCATATCCCCGTATAAGGTTGCGTAACCAACGGCCATCTCACTCTTGTTACCAGTTGTCAGGACCATCGCGCCCTTCTTATTGGAGATAGCCATCAAAAGAACGCCACGAGAGCGGGCCTGCAGGTTCTCCTCAGTGGTATCCCTCTTACTGCCAGCAAATTCTTCAGCGAGAGCGCCCATAAACGAATCAAAGATGGGCTCGATACTAATTTCCCGATAGTGAACCCCCATTCTTTCCGCCTGATCGGCCGCATCGCCTTTACTCAGATCCGAGGTATAGCGAAACGGCATCATTACAGCCTCAACACGCTCTTTGCCCAGCGCATCGACCGCAACTGCCAATGTAAGAGCTGAGTCGATTCCACCCGACAACCCCAACACAACACCATTAAAACCATTTTTATTAACGTAGTCGCGCACCCCGAGTACCAAGGCTTGGTACACGGAAGCCAAATCGCTGCGAGGAGGAGCAATTTCCCCAGGGTGTACCGTCAAATCCTGTCCCTGCAAAGATATGGAAGCTGGCAACAACTGCTCTGTAAACTCCTCAGCCCTGGCACATACCTCTCCCTCAGCGTCAACAACAATTGAGCCACCGTCAAAAACCAGCTCGTCCTGACCACCGCACCAGTTTACATAGGCAATGGGGACTCTGGCATTTCTTGCCTGCCTGGAAACCAATTCCAGCCTTTGTTGAGCCTTGCCCCGATGGAAAGGTGATGCATTGATGTTGAGAATCAACTTGGCTCCAGCATCGACTGACTGCTTGATGGGCTCTGGAAACCAAATATCCTCACAAACACTCAGCCCCACAGGAACTCCCTTGATATGCACTACACAGGGGGATTTACCCGGCTTGAAGTAACGCTTTTCATCAAAGACCTGATAGTTAGGCAGCTTCTGTTTGGCATATTCTGCGATTAACTCTCCCTCAACTATTACCCCCGCCATATTGAACATAACGCCATCGAGCAACTTGGGGTAACCCACAACAATGGCGCAGGGCAGTTCTGCAGCTTTGAGCTGATCCAATGCCGCATCAATACGAATCTGCATACTGGGGCGCAACAACAAGTCTTCAGGAGAGTAGCCGCACAGGGTCAGCTCCGGGAAAAGTACCAAGTCAGCACCCAGTTCCTGGTACGCTCGGCGCGCAATTTCTATCACCTGCTTGGTATTCCCTGGAATATCTCCCACCAGGGAATTGATTTGTGCCAGCACTAACTGCAAAGTAGACATCGTTGAACCTCGGACAAGACAGGCCGCTATTGTAACCCCATCGGGGTAACAACAGCAGCGGCTCACCACTACAAGAATACCGGGCATCTACAGTGAGCAGTTCCCAGACATCCCCCTTACAACATCACGAACTCCTACGGATTAGCGCTATATATCGGGTTGCAATAGCCTTGGTTTTGCTGGGGGTATTTTTCTCAGATATCGGGGAGGGCTCACTTGGTGAGCACTTGCCAACACTATTTGTCTATACCACCGCATCCTATGCCCTGCTTAATATCACATGGCTATTCTTTCTCCGACAAAAGGCATATCAAACTAATAACAGCCAAGTCGGAGTTGTTCTGGGGTGCGATATCCTGGTATTTCTGTTGCTGATTGAAGCCAGTGGAGGACTGAACTCCGGTCTGGGCTATTTACTTTTGATCAGTTGCTCAATCGGTGCCATTTTGCTGGATAGACGCCTAAGCGCATTTTTTGCAGCCATCGCAAGCCTAGGCGTAATTTCCCTCCAACTGTTTCACCTTTTATCAGGCTCCGGCTCCAGCCGAGATATTGTTTCTGCAGGTGGACTTGGCTTACTAATGTTCGTAACCGTCAGCGCAATTCAATATTTGTCTGAGCGTATCCATAAAGCCAACCTGCGTGCAGACCAGCAAAGCCGTCAGGCCGCACATCTCCAGAGGCTGGCACAGCAAATTATTGAAAGGATGAATACAGGCGTGCTTGTTATGGGGCCATCCAATAAGCCTGAATTGATCAATCGAGCTGCCTCTCGCTTACTTGGAACACAGCTAACTTCTGGCGACCCCCCCAACTCTGAGCTACACCGCCAGATTCAGTCTTGGCGCCAGCAAGGTGAAAACACAAGTATACTTTTTCAAGCCGGTAACAATAACGAGCTACAACTCAACTTTGCCCAACTACGCCATAAAAGTGGCAATAGCACACTCATTTTTGTCGAAGACAATCGAAAGCTCACTGAAGCAGCTCAAAAGCTCAAACTTGCATCTTTAGGACATTTAACCGCCTCTATTGCACATGAAGTTCGCAATCCACTCTCTGCAATCAACCATGCAGCGCAACTTTTATCTGAATCTGCCCAGCTCAAAGATGAAGATCGACATTTAATCGAAATTATTTGCCGGCAGAGTGGTCGTGTAAATCAAATTATTGAAAATGTAATGCAACTATCCAGAAGGCGTGCAAATTCACCAGAAGAACATGACCTGCGAAATTGGCTCAACCAGTTTTTTACCGACTTCAATACAGCCAACCCCCAAAACAACAGAATTGAACTAGATGTCCCAGACCAGCTTATCCCGGCCAACTTTGATTCTGCTCAATTATCACAAGTCATTACGAACCTTACAGACAACGCATTGCGGCACTCAGAAATGGAAACTGGACAGCGCTATGCAGCTGTTCATGCCTACTATAATACTGAGAAAGGCCACTCTATATTGGATATTAAGGATAATGGTAGTGGCATTCCCTCTGAGTTCAAAAACCAGGTGTTTGAGCCGTTTTTCACCACCGATAAGGCCGGTAGCGGGCTCGGTTTGTATATTGCTCGAGAACTGTGTGAAGCCAATCGGATCAGTTTGTATCATTGCCAAAGTGAAGACAATAAAAGCTGCTTCCGTCTTGAATTCGCTCACTCTATGGGTGTGACCTGATCTAGCTCAGGAAATTTTCCCTGTAACTAGATCATTATTCACCAGAAATTTCTGACATAATCGCGTTTCATGCCTTTTGGTATAAAGTGAACAAAACAAGAAAAGAAAGAATAACGATGCGTCCACTGGCACTGGTTGTCGATGATGAACCGGATATTTGTAACTTACTTAGTCTCACCCTTCAAAGGATGGATGTTGATTGCCACACCGCTGCAACGCTTTCCGAGGCTAAAAATGCACTCAGCCAAAATACTTATAGCTTTTGCCTAACTGATTTACGCCTACCTGATGGAGATGGGCTACAGCTAGTTGAATATATCCAGGGAAGTACAGAGATTGAACTCCCCATTGCGGTTATAACTGCTCACGGGAATATGGATACTGCAATTAAAGCGCTAAAGCTTGGCGCTTTCGATTTTGTGAGCAAACCAGTAGATCTTGAGCGCTTACGCAATTTGGCACAACTCGCCCTGCGTCTGGATAGCAACCAGGCTCCAAAACAGGAAATCTCCAAAAAAGACCTCCTACTTGGCGAAGCAGATAATATCCGCAAGCTGCGCCAACAGATCAGTAAGGTTGCTCGCAGTGACGCTCCTGTTTATATCAGTGGTGAGTCAGGCGCAGGCAAAGAACTTGCTGCCCGTTCTATTCATTTACAGAGCGCTAGAGCTGAGCAACCCTTTATCGCCATAAACTGTGGTGCAATACCTTCTGAACTGATGGAAAGTGAGTTCTTTGGCCACCAAAAAGGTAGCTTTACCGGTGCACACAAAGACAAACAAGGCCTTCTACAAAGTGCCGAGGGCGGCACCCTTTTCTTGGATGAAGTAGCAGATCTTCCTCTGGAAATGCAGGTAAAGCTCCTTAGAGCGATTCAGGAAAAGTCTATACGGCCAATTGGCTCCAATAAAGAGGTATCAATAGATACTCGTATTTTAAGTGCAACCCACAAAGATTTAAGTGAAGAAGTAAACAATGGACGTTTCCGAAATGACCTTTACTACCGCATAAATGTTATCGAAATTTCTGTCCCACCTCTTCGGGACAGGGTCGAGGATATACCGCTTCTAACCGATATAATCATGCAACGTATAGCCTCTACTGCCGGACTTACCCCGCCTGCCTTGTCACATGAAGCAATGATTGCCTTACAAAATTACTCCTTCCCGGGAAATGTCAGACAACTTGAAAATATACTTGAAAGAGCTTTCACCTTATCTGATCAAAATATAATTCGAGAAGAAGATCTCCTACTTGAATGTAACAATAGGCAAGAAAGCTCCACAGATAAAAAACACAACATTAATTCACCTCAAACTGAAAAAAAGGCTAACTCGGAAGATTTCAATCCACACAAGTATGATTCCCTGGATGAATTCCTACAAAGAATAGAAAAAGAGGTTATTGAGGAAACTTTAGCAAAAACCCGATGGAATCGAACCGCTGCAGCGCAGAAGCTGGGTATTAGCTTCCGCTCTCTAAGATATAGATTAAAAAAACTAGGGCTTGAGAGTTAGACTGTGAAGATCAAGGTACCGTAATTTCATGTGATTGGAATATACTAACTAGCTAGTATTCTAGTGCAAACTCAACCAGGAGGAGTTTGCACCGTGAAACGATCTGCAGGATTCACCCTTATAGAGTTAATAATTTGTATTACGATTATTGCTGTATTAACAGCTGTAGCTTTACCTTCTTTTAGCAACTTCCTTAAAAGGTATAAAAGTAAAGCTAAACAAAGAGAGCTCTTTGACGTGCTTATATTTATGCGTAACAGGGCCCTTATTGAAAAACGTAACTTTACTCTTTGTCCAAAAGGGATTTCTGATGAGTGCGCTGGCGATTGGGCAGATGGCGCATTATTGTTCACCGATGAAAATGGCAATGGCGAAGTCGATTCAGAAGATCAGGTTGTAAGATATATAGATCGGATTGAACAGGGAGCATCTCTAAACTGGAATGCATTCAATAATAGAGGGTTTCTGATTTATAAACCAAAAGGAACTACTCCGTCCCAAAGTGGCAACTTTTCATTCTGCCCCGCAAGCGGCGAGGCAGAGTATGGCTGGATTATAATCCTCAATGCGATAGGAAGACCTTACTACGCCAAAGATAAAGATCTAAACGGCATTGTGGAAAATGGAAGTGGCCAGGAATTAATCTGCCCCTAGTTACTTTTAAATACAACTGGAGTTCCAGCACAAGTCATCTGGGTCGTCGAAAGCTCCGTCATTCCCTCGATCCCATGCTCGCAGTCCATTTGAACGCAATTCAAGCTCCCCATTACCTACCTGAGAGTTTTTAGGCGTTGCACGAATGGTATAGGAAGAATCATTGGCAGCCTGAATAGTCAAGTCATAAGTTTTGTTACTGCTATCCAATGGGGCTTCTGTAGGAAAGACTGCTGGAGCACCGATATCTGCACCCCCATCTGCCGCTCCGGTATAGGAGCCGTTCTGAGTAAAGTGCTGCTCCATTGCCTGAGCCAATCCCATTAAAGCACCCTGGGCATCCGCTCTATTTGAGGTAAGGATGTGACTCTGATAGGCAGGCCATGCAAGCCCAGCAATTATACCCACGATTCCTATAACTATCAGCAGCTCAATCAAGCTGAAACCACCGTGATCTTTCATCTTCATACGTTTTCAATATCCAGATAAGCCCGACAGAGCCGGGCAAGTATCATCATCTAATAGCAGTTAGTTTGGAGTAATTTCTTCCCAAGAAAGACGACCTGCTCTGTCTCCACTACCAATATTTATCTCTCTCACGTCAATCCCACCATCAGTGGTCCCTGTATACTGTTTACCTCCCAGGAAGCCGGACTTATTTGGGCCTCCTTCTCCTCCTTCTCCCCCCTCTCCTACATAGCCATAATCGTCTTCATTGATGACACCATCTTTATTTGCATCAAATGCGGGGTCTTCTGGAGCCAAGCCGGTCCGAATATCCACAGACATCAGCCAGCCATAACTACCCGCAGCACAGACTTGTCCGGTTGGAATCAGCGTATTAAAGAGTAGGAGATAGGACAGTACTGTTGGCCGAGTAACAACACGCTCACCGCCCTCCAATCCACTGCCCTTATTCAAGGGCATATACCAACCTGATTTATCGCTCCAGGTAAACTCATCTCCAGATGATGTCCTCAGATACACCTCATTCCCATTATCAAATAAGACATAGTCCTCATTCAATGTGCGCTTCTCCAGATCGCTTGTACTTAAATTGTACACGTCATTATCAGCTACAACATAAAATCCACCGGGGTTAGTATCACTCGTATCTGAGTCAACCAAATATTGTCCCGTGCCAAAGGCAACTAGTAAATTAGGGGACGCTCCAGAGGAGTGTTCCGCATTACCTGAAATTTGCGGAGCAGCGGTAATTGGCTCCCCTGGAACAGAAAAAAGTGGCGACGGGGAAGTAGTTGACGAAGCAACACCCCAACTTCCTGTCGATGAGACATCGAAAGCCCACATATTGCCCTTTAAGTCACCGGCATAGATACGATCTACAGTGCCATCATCATCAGAGTCCACGATAGTCGGTTCTGACATCCCGTTTTTATCGGAAGTATCGGCAGTACCCGTTGAAATATAGACATGGCTATTGCCACTACTATCTTCCCCATCCAAATATACGATAAATAAACCCGCATCGCCGGTTGAACTGTTATATCCATTACCGAATATTGCAGCCCACTCACCGTTTGACATACGGTAAATTTGAGGACGACTAAAGGTATAACCTAAGTTATTATTGTCCGAATCGGTAAACTCCCACAAAACAATATCTGCGGCATTCTCTTCAGTAAAATCAGAGGGGTTAGTAATGTCGAGAGCATAGTATCCTTTACCACCAGCACCTAAGCCTCCCACAAGTACCGTCTTCCAGCTGCTATTTATGTAGACATCAGAACTTGTGGGAGTACCATCCACATAATATTTATGGGTATAGTATTGCGAACTCAAAGCATGCAGCCCCTCATCAGCGGTTGTACTGAGTAAGGCCGCAGGTGAATAAGCTATCAGCTCTTTACCGGCATTAGCTCCACTGGCACTGGCATTAAAACCATGTAAGAAGCCATCATTCGCTCCCACATATACAACTGGAGTACGATTGCTTTTAGCGCTAACAAAATCATCGTAGCTAGAAGCTCCACTGAACTCGTAATCAGACCAAGGGCCGCTGGGTTCTCCCACATAAACCGGTGTTGAATTTACAATATCACCTAAACGCCCTTCACGAGCCCGGAAACTACCAGTACTAGTTCCCTCATTGCTCCGATCACCCCTCAGATAATCAATACGATCGGAGGCACGGCCATCATTTACTCCCGCATTAGATTGAATATCAAGATTCAAATCATCAGCATGATCTGTCCCAGTAATACCGAGCCCGGATGCAGTGAAAGGCACCCCGGCACCATTGCTATAGGAGAGCATAACCCTGCTATCTGGGTCTATCGAATCCAATTCAGAGTTCGCCTCCCAAATGGATGAAGTGTCGAGATTTCCATCGTCATCAAGTTCGATATCCCCTTCATCACTAAGGTTCCAAGCCGCTAAATTACCCGACCATGCACTACTATCAAAACCTACAGCAAATATGCTGGAATTTGTTTTAAGGGAAGAAGTATTAAAAGCTACAGAGCTTGAGCTACCAACTATAGACTGAACATTATTAATAATAGTATTAAAAGTCACCTTCAGTTCTGCGGCGTTACCAGCATCATACACACCACCGCCACCCAATTCCCCGGCATTTTTCATCAGGTTCGTGTCTGACAAACCATCTTCAGCAAAGCCAATAATATAACTGGTAATATTGTTAACGACCTCTTCACCACCAGTCTTTTTCAAATCCGGTCGTAAATCAATATCGTAAAGAGCCTTAAGGACATCATCCATCTCATCACTTGTGCAGCCGCCACTATTTGAGGAGCAACCATAATCATAGTCGGTCAAGTCACTGCTAATACTATTATCCCTTGTTGGCTCACCATCTGTTAGAGCCACCATAAAACTCTTTTGACAATAATACTGGATAGCTCCGCCATCAACTGTATCATCAGGCGCGCTAACATCGCCCCAATTCAATATAGTACTAGTGCCGCTTCCAGAAAATATATCCTCTCCGGGAACCTGTTTTTCTGCTCCAGTAGAATCTATATAGGTGAGGTTATTTCCCTCATAGCCGCTAATAAAATAACGCCCTACACCTGCAAAACTCTCTGCAAGAGGGGTATTACCATTTGCATCAATATCTTCAATAATGTTGAGTATACTATTTCGATTGGTCTCGGTTAGACTAACCAAACCGGATAGCAGCTTTGCACCGTGTTCTGTATTGAACTGCATCACACCGACACGCACATCATTAAGCCCTGAAATTAATTCCTGGGCTGCACTAATCATAATATCGGTTCGACGTATATCTACTTTAGATCTTGTAGCACTGCCATCCTCATCCGTAAATTCATCGGCTACATAACCCCCGCTACCATTTTCTTTGGAGAAGAACCAGTTTAGAAAATGCCCGGTAGTACTTTCCCTATAGTCATCTGAATCCTGACCAGTTTCATAATAACTATCCCCTCCAGAATTAGCTTCCGCATAAAGCCAAGCAGTATAATCCTCATCTTCGTCAAAGCAGTTGCTGCTACTATCCCAAGTAAACCAATCACTCTCTGCACGGTTTCTATCCACCAATTTGATCTGAACACTTCCATCGGATGTATTAACCCGATATTCAACATCATCATAATAACGTGTACAGGAACCCCAGCCACCATGACCACAGGAGTTCGACGTATACGTCATTGATACTGGAGAGCTACAGCTAGACCCCGCAGGGTCTGAAGTATCATAACCATCTACGGGCAAAACCATTGTTTCCATTGACCCTGAAGAGTCCAACACAAACATCAGGTTGGGTTCTGCTGAACCGCGGGAATAAAGCGGAACATCAGATAACTCACCCGGTGCAGAAAAAGCCTCATTACTCGCGCAAAAAAACAATACAACGGCAGCGATAGGTTTCAATGGGAATTGGACTTTACTTGACAGTGAAAAATTCATTTCTTTTACTCTTTTATATTTCTTTACCATAGAGAGTGATAATGATTCTCTCAGTACCACCTACCCCAACACCACGAGAAACAATTTTAAACACCTGAATCTCTGTACCGTCGCTTTGGATGGAGTCTGCACTCTTATCCATATCAGTAATATTTGTGTCATCTTCAGTAAGCCCTGCAAGCTCGATAAACATGCGACCAGTTAGGGCCTCACCATCAACCCCCTCCATGGGCACCTCTTGCTCTACTGAACTGGCATCAGTCCAAGTATTTTCATCAAACAAATCATCCGGGCCATCACCTGCAGTACGCCGCCAACCTGTAGTGCCAAAGTCGTCTAAGTTTGTCAGCGTCTCAATATAATCTTCTCCTCGACGGGCAACAGACTCTGCCACCTCGAGAGCTACCTTTGCATCACGAGAAGCAAAGGTCATGCGTTCGCTCATCAGGATACTCCTGGCCCCAGAGATCCCAATTAAAGTTAATATCAGTAAGATAATCAGGCTGACCATTAGAACGGCGCCGCTTTGTGATCTGATAGTCCTCATTACATATCACCTCGATTACGCACTTTTACCGTAGCCACATACAATTTTCTAATTCTTCCATCACTATATTCAGTTTCACTACCATCAAGCCGGCGAATAGTTTGGCTATCTACACTTGCATCGCTATCGCTAGCTACCAATAATTCTAATTTAATAGCGACAACTTCTGACATCTCATCAAGAGATGTACTAGCACTTTGCCAAGTATCAACTATTCCACTTCCTGTGGTATCCCGACCATAAGAAACTTGCATATCTTCTATTCCGGGAACCAACTCTTCGACGGAATCATTTTCATCACTGACAAAAAGGGAATTGGTACCAGCTGTATTCACAGCGATAAAATAAGTTTTTTGATACGGCTGAAAAATTGCGGAGTCTGCTCCATATATTTCCTGAAGTGCGTCACTCTTATTATTAACCCACCCAGTTGTAGTACTCACATCGTGCTTTAAAGCCCTATTACCAGCGCCAACGGCCGTATCAATATTTGTAATAGTAAAAATGTCGCCGTTAATACAAGTGGAGACCAAGACAATATCTCCAGCCGCTACAGGACAATTTGAACTTACAACCAGATCACTACCACTAGGATCTAACATACGTCCAGATCCCCCGCAGGCATCAATAACACCACCAAGAATTAATACATCACTTCCATCCAGCACGTTCGTTGTTCCAACTGTCATACCGCTGGCATTATCAACACCTTGAACTCCGTCAGAACCAATAGAATTTAAGAAAGCATCTGTCGTATCCAACCTATTCTCGATACTGTCTTGATCTGGTGCACATCCCCAATAATCTGCAAGTCGTATTTCCTTGCTCAGCAAGTCGATTGCAAATCTACCGTTTTCCTGTACACGCGAGAACCCATCCTGCATGCGAAAAGTATCGCTATTACTCTGAAATATTTGTAATACGCCAAGTAAAAGAAGGGAGCCCAATAAAATACCTATCATTAATTCAACTAATGAAAGGCCTCTTTGATTACTAAAAGATTGCATTCTTAAAGCTCCACTATCATCGAAAAGGAGGCATTATCCACGTCACCATCTAATACCCCGTAATTTTCCCCTGTATGCTGTTCACTCCAAGATATAGTTACCGTTACTACACCGGCGTTGTGAGCAATTGTTCCTGTTGCGTCAGGTAGATTGGAAGATAGAATGAGCTCCCATTCATAGAGATCTAAATCTGCAAGTTCAGCATCTGAACATGCACTGCTACAATCCGGCGTAGAACTACTGCCAGCTCCACCATCTGAACCATCTGAACCATCCGAGCCATCTGAACCACCCGAACCATCTGACCCGCCATCACCAGAAGAACCGCCTACAGTGCCATCATACTCACTACTCATAGTCCCCGTAGGATTAGCGCGCATTCGTTCAATAATTTCCTGTGCTGCAAGTGCAGCCATATACCGGTGATGAGCCCCATTGCCATTTTTTAAACTCATCACTTGTGTTGCCGCCAGCCCCAAAAGACCAACCGCCAGGATCAAAACCGATACAAGCACTTCAATTAGGGTTGCCCCTTTTTGCTTGAGCATTCAAATTATCCTCTTTTCAATCCGTTTTCCTACGGGCAAGGCATATTGGTATTCAATCTTAAAGCCCCAGAAGCGAGAACCTGCAACTGGCGACCATAATCTCCTGTCCGACTATCACATAAATCCAAAGTTAAAGTGGCCCCAAGACTTATCTCCCCCTGCGCGCCATAGCTAAAATCTAAGTCTGCCACTCCGGCACCAGAGACATCCGCTGTAACTACAATATCCTCGTACTCGACAAGTAGCATTCTTAACTCCTCTCCATCGTCATAAGAATCACTCCCGTCACTATCAACCCAGACAATAACTCCATTACCAATATCATCGTCAATTGCACCTACCTCTACGCTACCTCCTATACGCACAGCTTCAGAACGTGCATATTGAAGAACACCGTTCAAGTCATTTGTCATAGCCGACAAGCGATTGCTATCAAATAATGAATTAAATGAAGGTAGTCCAATCGCAAGTACAATCCCTAAGATGGTGATAGTCGCCATTAACTCTATAAGGGTTGCCCCTATGTATTTTTTGAAGCTCATCATATTTGCTGCCTTAAAGAACCTATAAGTACTGGGCTATGCTGCCTGGCATGGAGAGAAAAATCTCAATTTATCTAAAGCGTGCAGCTTTTCAGTATAAATTTTGCACACAAAAATTCTCACCCCAGTACTTTACAAACAATGTGCAAGTAAAGTGGAGGCACAACACTTTGGTTCGTATTGTTATCGTATATATACCAGTTTATGGAAAGCAGGTAAGCGATGGGGTCGAGGGTTTTGCAGCTTGCCGACAAACGGCTTGGAGGGGGCGATAAGTGGGCTAGCCAGCTTGCCGATAGGAGATAGAGCTGCTGATTAACGCAGCTCTTTAGGCAGGGAGAAACGTATATTCTCAGCCCTTCCATCCATTTCTTCAGGAAGGCTTGCACCAAGTTGTTGCAGTCGGTCAATCACTCCTTGTACCAGGACTTCCGGTGCTGACGCTCCCGCTGTGATTCCTATGGCCGACTTACCCTGAAGCCAATCTGCATCGATATCATCCGCACCATCGATCAATTTAGCAGCAGCACCACAGCGTTCAGCGAGTTCACGCAGGCGATTAGAGTTAGAACTATTCGGGCTACCAACAACAAGGACCAGGTCACTTTCCAGAGCCAGCTGCTTTACAGCATCCTGGCGATTCTGGGTCGCGTAACAGATATCATCTTTTCGAGGCCCACGGATTTCAGGGAAACGCACTCTCAGGGCATCAATGACTCGAGCGGTATCATCCATGGATAGTGTTGTTTGGGTAACATAGGCGAGATTACTCTCGTCTTTAACAGTTAACTTCGCAACATCCTCTTCGTCTTCAACCAGGTAAATGGCACCGCCAGCAGAGTTGTCATACTGCCCCATTGTGCCCTCCACTTCCGGGTGCCCGGCGTGGCCGATAAGTATGCACTCAGCACCGTCGGTGCTGAACTTACTCACTTCAATATGCACCTTGGTAACCAGCGGGCAAGTAGCATCGAATACTCGCAGGCCACGCTCTTCAGCTTCGCGCTGCACAGCTTTTGAAACACCGTGAGCACTGAAGATAACGATAACATCATCGGGCACTTCATCGAGTTCATCGACAAAGACCGCACCGCGCTCTTTCAGGCTCTCCACCACAAACTTATTATGCACCACTTCATGGCGGACATAGATCGGCGCACCAAATACATCCAGGGCGCGATTCACAATATCAATTGCCCGATCAACACCGGCACAAAAGCCCCGGGGGTTAGCCATTCGGATTTGCATGTCTACTTCAGTACCCTACTTGCTACAAAGAGGGAACCCGACCCTATTGGATCGAGTCCACCGCAATAATTTTCACATGGAAATTTAAGGTTTGACCGGCCAATGGATGATTAAAGTCGACAGTAACATCGTCCTCACCAATCTCACTGATTACTCCGGGGAGTTCGCCGCTGCCGTTGTCAAAAGAGACTACCAACCCGCGCTCCAGCTCCATATCGGGAGAAAAGGTATCCCGGCGCACCTTTTGCAGGTTTTCCGGGTTGCGCTGGCCAAACCCTATCTCCGGCGGTATCTCGATCTCAGCTTCATCTCCCGCTTTTAAACCAAAAAGCGCTTTTTCAAAGCCCGGCAGCAAACTGCCATCGCCAACACTAAAAGAGGCTGGGTCACCTTTGAAGGTTGAATCCACCTCAGTGCCATCGTCCAATTTCAGGCTAAAGTGCAGTGTCACCCGGCAGTGTTCACCGATAACGGCATTACTCATAGTTCGTTAAACTTCCACGTTATTTTTTGCTTTGCCACTTTCTTTTTCCGCAAAAAAAAGCAGTTCAATCACCAGCATTGCAGCGCCGATACTAATTCCCATATCCGCCACATTGAATACCGGGAAGTGCCAGTTGCCGTAATAGACCGAAATAAAATCCCTTACGTAACCCAGCAGCACTCGATCCCAAAGGTTGCCCAAGGCCCCCCCCAGAATTAGCGCCAGGGCACAGGGTTCCCAGCGCTTTGTTGCCGGCAAGCGCCATAGCCAAACACTGACAACAACGCTAAATACAAAGGCAATAATTCCGAAAAACCACCGCTGCCATCCCCCAGCATCAGACAGGAAGCTAAAGGCAGCGCCGTAGTTTTCGGCATAAGTAAATTGCAGCAAGCCGGGAATAATTTGTATTGACGGGCCGTGCATAAACATATCCACGGCCCAGACTTTGCTGGCGATATCGAGGACAACCACCACCAGCGCCAGCCAGTACCAGCGCCATGGATGCCCCCAAACAGGGTTGGAACTAGGCATAGTGCCTCACTTCTCCTTCACCAGAAACGTTTTCCACACAGCGCTCACAAATGTCTGGATACTCTGCTGATACACCCACATCGGCGCGGTAATGCCAACAGCGCGCACACTTGGGGTGATCCACTTTGCTTATGCTGACTTTCAATCCTTCCAGCTCTGTGGATTCTGCACCGGCAGCATCGCTGAGTGGCTGTACAGAAGTGGAGGAGCAAATCAAAACAAAGCGCAACTCGTCTTCGAGCTCCAAGAGCTTTTCGCGCAGGTCATCCTCGGCGAACAGAGTCACCGCCGCTTGCAGGGAGCCGCCAATAGCACCAGCTCCACGCTGCTCTTCAAGCACCTTGTTTACCGCAGTTTTTACTTCGGCGATGGCAGCCCAATAGTCCGCACCTTTAACCGAGTCTGCTGGCAGCTTCGGCAGCGAATACCACTCTTCAATAAAGATGCTGTCCGCTTTGGCTCCGGGAATAAACTGCCATAGTTCTTCTGCGGTAAAGCTCAGGATAGGCGCAATCCAGCGAACAAATGCCTGAACAATATGATAGAGGGCAGTTTGCGCAGAGCGGCGTGCAGTACTGTCCTCTTTGGTGGTGTACTGGCGATCTTTGATGATATCCAGGTAGAAGCCACCCATTTCCACGACACAGAAGTTATGTAACTTCTGATAGATCTGGTGGAACTGGTAGTTATCGTAAGCCTCGATAATTTCATCCTGTAGACGCGCAGCCTTATCCAGCGCCCAGCGATCCAGCGCCAGAAGTTCACTTTCCGGCAATAAATCTTTTTCCGGGTCAAACCCAGCCAGGTTGGACAGGAAGAAACGAGCCGTATTGCGCAAGCGACGGTAAGAGTCCGCTGTGCGTTTCAGGATCTCATCGGAAACCGCCATTTCACCACTGAAGTCTGTGGCGGAAACCCAAAGGCGCAATACATCTGCACCCAACTTGTTGATTACATCCAGTGGTGCAACGGTATTGCCGATGGACTTGGACATTTTCCGTCCCTGTGCATCTACCGTGAAACCGTGAGTCAACACTTGCTTATAAGGGGCACAATCGTTGATAGCGATGGAGGTCTTCAGTGAAGACTGGAACCAGCCTCGGTGCTGATCAGAGCCCTCAAGGTACAGATCTGCCGGGAAACGCAGGCCGTTGCGGCGCTCCAGTACGGCGTAATGAGTCACACCTGAATCGAACCAGACATCCAGGGTGTCGGTAACCTTTTGATATTGGCCTGCCTCATCTCCCAGAAGCTCCTGCGGGTCCAAGTCAAACCAAACGTCCATACCCTCGGCGTCGACCTTTTCAGCCACTTTGTCCATCAAAGCGGGAGTGTCCGGGTGGATTTCATGGGTCTCTTTGTGAACAAACAAAGCGATGGGCACGCCCCAGGTACGCTGGCGGGAAATACACCAATCCGGGCTGCCGTCGAGCATGGCATCGATACGAGCCTTGCCCCAACCGGGGATCCACTGAACTTCATCCGCTGCCTTCTGTGCATTCTCCAGAAGGTCATTCTGCTGCATGCTCACAAACCACTGCGGAGTTGCGCGGTAAATAAGCGGCGTCTTGGTGCGCCAGCAGTGAGGGTAGCTGTGCTCCATCTTACCCTGGTGCAGAAGTACTCCGCGCTCCTGTAACAGGGCCACGATTTTGTCGTCCACCTTGTAGACGTGTTCACCGGCAAACAGCGGTACCATATCGCGGTATACGCCATTGTCATCGATATAGTTCAGGGTATCGATGCCGTAGCGCTTGCCCACCTGGAAGTCATCGGGACCATGGTCCGGCGCAGTGTGTACACAGCCTGTACCTGCATCAGTGGTGACATGGTCGCCGAGGATCATCGGCAATTGCTTCTCGTAGAAAGGATGGTTTAGCTTCAGGTGCTCCAAGGCGGCACCGCGAATACGGCCTACCACTTCACCTTCGAGCCCCGCCTTCTCCAATACGGCATCCTTGAGTGCTTCGGCAACGAGCAATCGGCGCTCAGCCGTTTGCACCACAACATATTCCAGCTCAGCATTGACAGAAACCGCTTGGCTGGAAGGAAGCGTCCAGGGGGTTGTGGTCCAGATAACAACGGATAGGGGGCCTTCACCCGCGTGTCCACCTGCCGCATCGGCGATAGCCAGGGATGTCTCTTCCGTCGCCGGATAGCAAACGTAAATGGAGTAGGAGGTTTTATCCTGATACTCCACTTCTGCTTCCGCCAGAGCTGATCCGCCCACAACGCTCCAGTACACAGGCTTGAAACCCCGTGCCAAATGGCCATTTTTGACCACTTGCCCAAGCGCTCGGATGATATCGCCTTCAAATTGGAAATCCATGGTGCGGTAGGGATTGTCCCATTCACCGAACACCCCCAGGCGAATAAAGTCTTTCTTCTGTCCGTCCACCTGCTTGGCTGCGTATTCGCGGCACTTCTGGCGGAAAGTTTTGTGATCCACCTTTGCGCCAGCCTTGCCAATCTTTTTCTCGACGCGGTGCTCAATCGGCAGGCCGTGGCAGTCCCAGCCAGGCACATAGGGAGCGTCAAAACCGCTCAGGGTTTTCGACTTGATAATAATATCTTTGAGAATCTTGTTGACCGAGTGACCTATGTGAATATCCCCGTTGGCATAGGGAGGACCGTCGTGCAGGATAAACTGCTCGCGCCCCTCCCGCGCTTCGCGGATTTTTTCGTAGAGCTTGGTTTCCTGCCACTTCTTTAAAATAGCCGGCTCGCGCTGGGGCAGATTGCCGCGCATAGGAAAGTCGGTCTCAGGCAGGTTTAAGGTCACTTTATAATCAGTCATTGGATGTCTACTTCAGCTCTAGTAGAGAATAATTCATCGTCTATACACCGGTTAGTGCCCCTTGGGGTTTTGCACAAACCAGTCTTTAGCATCGTCAATATCCTGAGCGATGCGGGCTTTGAGGATTTCCAGGGAGGCAAACTTCTCTTCATTGCGAAGTTTGTGGCAAAACTCTACCGCTAGTTCTTTCCCGTAGAGGTTGCCATCAAAATCAAACAAGTTGACTTCCAGTAGTGGCCGGGCGCCCTCTCCCTCAACTGTCGGGCGAAACCCCACATTGGCAACACCGTCAATTTCCGGCCGCCCAGCTGCGAGTTCACTTCCATTCGCGGCTTTGGTGCGAACGGTGTAAACGCCAACCAGCGGGGAGCGGTAGCGGTGCAAACGCACATTGGCTGTGGGAGCACCCAGTTGCCGGCCCAAGGCGCGGCCGGGGGCAACCCGTCCGGTAATACTGTAAGGGCGTCCGAGTAAGGCCTCGGCCAACTCAAACTCGCCCCGCTGCAAGGCTTCGCGAATGCGGGTGCTGCTCACCCGGGCTCCGCGAATCTCAAGCGTAGCCGTGTCTTCCACCGTGAATCCATTTTCGGCCCCGGCGCCCTGGAGGAATCGATAATCGCCACTGCGATCACAGCCGAAACGGAAATCGTCGCCCACCACCAAATGGCGGATTCCAAGGCCATCCACCAGAATACGACGCACAAAGGCATCGGCACTCAGGTTGCGCAGCTTCTCGTTAAACTGCAGGCACAGCACCCGATCGGCACCAGCATCAAATAGTGCCAATACCTTCTCTTTAAAGCGCATCAGACGCGCGGGCGCCCTTTCCCCAGAGAAGAACTCATGTGGCTGGGGCTCAAAAATAATCGCCACCGAGGGCAGATCATGTTCCTGCGCGCGCTGCTTGAGCTGCGCAATAATCGCCTGGTGACCGAGGTGTACACCATCGAACGAGCCGATTGTCGCCACGCTTCCCCGGTGGCGGGGGCGCAGGTTATGCAACCCGCGAATTAGTTCGCGCTCCTGGGCCAAAGCGATTTTCCCATCCTCATAAAATCGAGCCGCACAGTATAGCGGATTCCCACTGGGCGGCCAGAGGCCATATTTATCCAGATATGCCCACTTAATAAACTAACTTGTGGCGCGGAAGTGGCGGGGGCGCAATCCTGAAACCAGTAAAACGGACAGATAGGTCGCTCCCCCAACAGCTACGATCAGCCCCATACGCCAGGCGCGGTCATACCAGGCCCATTCACTCCACTGTGACCACAGGTGCAGAGCCCCGAGCAAAATCGCAACCATCGCCAAATTCGCCAGAAGCAACCTTACCAGGTAAGTGCCCCACCCAGCCTCAGGTTTATAGACATCATCTCGACGCAAGCCTTTATAGAGGAGCCAGGCGTTAATAGCGGCCTGACAAGCCGTAGCCAGTGCCAGGCCCATATGGCCGAGTTTGAAGTAGTAGTTAAGCGGTATCACAAACAGCAGGCTCAACACCATTTTGGCCGAGATAGCAATTAAGCCAAAGCGCACTGGAGTATAGGTATCCTGGCGGGCAAAATAGCCCGGCGCCAGCACTTTAATCAGCATAAACGCCAACAGCCCCATGGCATAAGCGCGCAGGGACCAGGCGGCCATTTGCATATCGCGCGGCTGCATCTGCCCATACTGAAAAAGGGTTGTCAGGAGCGGCTCAGCCAGTACCACCAAGGCTACAGAAGCAGGCAGGGAAATTAGCGTGACACTGCGCAAAGCCCAGTCGAGGGTATGACGGAACCGGCGAGGGTCTCCGTCAGTGTGCTGACGCGACAAGCTCGGCAGAATTACCGTTGCCACCGCAACCCCAAACACCCCCAGGGGCAGCTCGGTGAGCCGGTCGGAAAAATAGAGCCAGGAAACACTGCCGCTGGGCAGGAATGAAGCCAGCAGAGTGTCCATCACCAGGCTGATCTGGGTCACTGACACACCAAAAATCGCCGGCGCCATCAGGCGTAAAATTTTACGCACTCCTTTGTGCTGCCAATCCCACTTAGGGCTAGGCAACAATCCTTCACGAGCGAGAAAAGGCAGTTGAAACAGCAGCTGCACCACCCCCGCAACAAAAACGCCCCAAGCCAGCGCCATAATTTGCGGATCAAACCAATTGGTAGCAACAGTCGCCGCAGCAATCAAAACCAGGTTGAGCATCACCGGGGTTAGCGCCGGAATCGCAAAACGATCGAAAGTATTGAGTATTGCCCCGGTAAATCCCGCCAGGGAAATCAGCATTAAATAGGGAAAAGTGATCTGCAACATATCGGTAGCGAGATCGAACTTCTCACGCTCACTGCCGTCCCACCACCAGCCAAAAGCAAAAATACCCGTCACTAGTGGAGCGCAGAGAACACCAAACAGAGTAACCAACAAAAGTACGCCACCAAGAGCGCCCGCAACCCGGTCATTTAACTCTCGCGCAGCCGCCTTACCGCCCTTTTGGCGGTATTCGGCCAGTACCGGCACAAAAGCCTGGGCAAATGCACCTTCTGCAAATAGACGGCGAAAAAAGTTGGGAATCTTGAATGCGACAAAAAAGGCATCGGCAGCATCGCCCGCACCGGCAAAGCGGGCCAGCGCCACGTCACGAACCAGCCCGGCCACTCGCGACAGCATAGTGGCAGCACCGACAACGGAACTGCCCCGCAGCAATCTGGAAGCACCAGATTTTTCGACTGCCTGTTCCTGAGCTGGGGATGACTGCGACAAAACTCGGACTCCTGGCAAAAGTTGAAACTTGTTGGCCGGCAAGTCTACCCCAAAACCAGGGGATATATGGGCTCCTCTACAGAGCTGAGGCCCTGCGACTGCGGGACCGCGAGCCTATACTAAGAGCGAGCTAGTCGCGCCACCCAAGGAGCTGGTGGTGCGGGGAGAGAAGGGATGACCATTAGTGCTTTGATTATTGCCCTGGTTCTGGCAATTGTGCGGTACATAGCAGCTGTTGATGGCCCCAGCCCCGTCTGTCCATCCATCCCCTGCTATAACTGCGGTCGCCCAGCCCCTTCCAGCTTCTGAGCTGGGTTTCGGAGCGATCGCCATATTTCGCCACAATTGAGCCGCAGTTGGTCATAGCTGCGCCACGCCAGCGCCTCCTTGGAGCTTTTTAATAACACTCAAACGGGCCACAACAGAACAGGCCCACACGAGTAAGAAAAGCCGCTAAGGAGCAGAACAATGAAAAAAGTAGTGATGGCCGTCGCCCTGGGTTCTCTGATTGCCACCGGAGCCCACGCTAAGGAACAAAACGAATCCAATTTGACTCCGGCCAAGCAGGCCTCAGTCTTTACCGGCTCTGCAATTGCCGGTGCAGCATTGGGTGGGCCCGTTGGCTTTATCGCCGGAGCACTCGGCGGAGCCTGGCTCGGAGAGCAGATCAAGCAAGCAGACGAGGCAGATATGCTGGCAACACAACTGACAGAGAGCCGTGCAGAGCTCAGCAACCTGGCACAGCAATTGGATGCGGCTCAACTGTCCGCGAACGACGCCAGCCAACTGGCCCTGGATTCACTGCAATTCCAAATGCTGTTTACCACTGGGGAGGACGAGCTTCAGGAGGGCCAAATGCACCAGCTGAGTGCCATGGCTGACTTTCTCAAGCGACACCCCCACCTGCAAATTCACCTGGAGGGACACGCAGATCCTCGCGGCAGCGACGGCTACAACAATGTACTGTCCGATCAACGCGCCCTGAGTGTGGAAGAGGCTTTGGTATCACTTGGAGTTGATGCCTCAAGAATCAGCCGCAGCGCACTCGGCTCCACCTATTCCCAGGCAGCCCGAGGTGATGTAGACGCCTACGCCATGGAGCGCCGCGTCGACATCCGCTTCTCCCTTCCGGAGTCCATGGCGGGAAACTTCTGAGTCAAAGGGGCACGGCGGACAACAAATCCGCATATCCCTTCGCCTTCAAGCCGCACTACATAAGCGTGAGTGGATCGCAAATCCACTCACGCAACTCCAAGCTGATAGAAACCCTGTTGTATTTGCGGGCGCCTTGCGCCCGCCTTTTTGCCTAACCCCTGCAACTTCGTGCATGATTCTCCGCCAGAAAGGAATTAAGTCGGGATTTGTCATGAGTGCAACCATCGCCATTGTCGAAGATGAACGCGCTATCGCAGAAAACTACCGCGATGCTCTGCGCCGCCACGGTTACCGGGTCGATTTATACAGCGCCAGGATTGAGGCCATGGATGCTTTTCGCCAGCGGCTGCCAGACCTGGCCGTGATCGATGTTGGCCTGGGCAGCGAGGTGGAGGGCGGTTTTGAGCTCTGCCGGGAATTGCGCGCTATGGCGCCGAGCCTGCCAATATTATTTCTCACCGCCAGGGACTCAGAGCTGGATATTATTTCCGGACTGCGCCTGGGGGCTGATGATTACCTCACCAAGGATATCTCCCTACCCCATATGCAGGCGCGAATTAACGCCCTACTGCGCCGCGTTAGCGTGCTGCGAGATCAAAACGATGAAGGCGAGAGCTTAACTCAGGGAAAGCTATGGCTGGATATTTCCAGGCTCCATTGCCACTGGGATGAGCAACCCGTGGACTTAACCGTGACCGAATTCTGGATTGTCCACGCCCTGGCAAAAAGGCCCGGTCACGTTAAATCCCGCAGCCAACTTATGGAAGCGGCCCGCGTAGTGCTGGATGACAACACCATCACCTCTCACGTCAAAAGAATCAGGCGCAAGTTCCAGGCGCTGGACACCGAGTTTAATGCCATAGGAACCGCCTACGGCATGGGGTATCGCTGGCAGCTGTAAACCGCCATCGGGCGAACAATTTCAAAAATTTAAGTATGAACCTACGCCGCCAACTCTTGCTCGTCAGCCTTGTCGCACTCACCCTGCCCTGGGCCGGCTGCCAGTACCTCCGCCAGGTGGACGCCGCCCTAGCACAAGGCCAGATCCAGGCAATCGAGGCAACTGCGGCGGCAATTGCTGCGCGCTTGGCCAGCGCCCCCCAGCTTATCGCCCCGGATCCTCAGCGCCTTTCACGCCCACCAGGGGCTCAGCTCTACCTGAATCCCCTATCTCAAGCTCCGAGAGTCGACGGCTATGGCGATGAGTGGCGAGCGCAGCAACTGGAGCCCAGAGCCCTTGAGGACGGGCAGCTATCCCCTATGGCCCAGGTGACGCTGGGGCAACTGGATAAGCAAATCTACCTGCTTCTCACTGTTTCAGACTCAACCCCCGCCTATCGGGACCCCCGCACAGGCCTGATCGCTGGAGGCGACACCGTAGAGCTATTTACCGCTGACCGGCACTACATCCTGCCCGTCGCCAGCCAAGGGGCCGCCAGCGCCTTGTGGCACAACCCTAGAGAGGGCCGCTACGAGCGCGAGCTGCGTTTCAGGGGCCGATGGACTACTTCTGGTGCCGGTTACCAATTGGAGCTGGCTCTGCCACAAGCCCTAACCGGTGGAGCCCTCGCTATCCGTATTCACGACAGGGCAAACAGCAGTGGCTCCTCACCGACTCGCAGCGCCAGCACACTTCCGGCAGATGGTCACCCAGGACGCTTGGTAAGCCCTCTGCCAGACCTTCAAAGAGAACTCGACCACTTTGCGCGCCCTGGACTGCGCCTCGCGGTAGTGGACAGCGAGGGGTTTCTTCTTGCCAGCAACGGACAACTACACCTTACAGATTCCGAGAGCGATTCGTGGCTGAGAGACTGGGCTTATCGCAAATTGCTTTCCAGGGGGGATTTGCCACAGCTGCCGGAAAATAGCTTGCCTCTTCCGACGCCTGACAGCCGTGGCACCCAGGAGCAATGGTTTTCAGGGCCGCTGCAATCCCGAATTGGTGCGGTGAGTGTGCCCGTTATCACCCGGGTCGACGAAGTGGTTGAACGGCCACTTCTGGGGCAGGTACTCGTCCTGCAATCTGGCGAAGCGATGCAATCAGTCACCGAGGGAGCAGCCCACCGGTTGTGGTTGATCAGCTGCGCCGCCGCCGCAACCGCCCTGCTCTTCCTCTTGGGCTACGCCAGCTGGCTTTCCTGGCGCGTGCGCAAACTACACCAGGCTGCCCGCAACGCAGTAGATTCCAGCGGCAAACTGCGCGGCAACTTTCCCCATTCAAAGGCTGGCGATGAACTGGGAGACCTAAACCGGGCCTTCGCCAGCCTGCTCGCAGAACTGGACCAATATCACCAGTACCTGCGCACTCTCGCCAGTAAGTTGTCACACGAGCTACGCACACCGCTGGCAGTGGTTCGCTCATCCCTGGATAACCTCGCCGCCGGAGAACTCGACGACCACAGCCGCCGCTATGCAGGGCGGGCTATGGATGGCAGTGCAAGGCTGTCAGGGATTCTCAACAGTCTCTCCGCAGCCAGCAATCTTGAAACCAGCATCCACCAAGCGGAGCGGGAGCCTTTCGACCTGGCAGACCTGCTTGAAGTCATGACACAGTGCTATGGCGATGCTCACAGCGAACACCGATTTACTTTAAACAAACCCACTGGGGAGCTAGCCTGCCACGGCGCACCGGAGTTATTGGCTCAACTGCTGGACAAGCTGGTGGATAACGCATGTAGCTTCGCTCCCGAAGGCAGTGAAATTTGCCTGTCAGTGGCAACAAACAGAGATACCTACTTGATCACAGTGGGCAATGACGGCCCACTGCTCCCGGAAGGTTACGCTCACAAGCTGTTCGACTCTCTCGTTTCTGTGCGCAACCAGGGCGATAATGCCGGCCACCTGGGGCTGGGACTGCATATCGCCAAACTGATCGCAGACTTCCACGGTGGCCCCTTAAAAGCCCGAAACCGCAGCGACGGCAGCGGTGTAGAGTTCAGCCTGGAGTTGCCGACCGGGTAACCGCCGTTGTGGATTGACAACATATCTGCACCGAGACGCCCGCTATGGTTGACAAACAACCAACTGTGGGGATAATGTCGCGTCCCGATCGGGCCCCAGGGCCTGTTAGTTACAGATTTATAGATTCCAGACAGGAGCAACCGGTGGCCAACTCACCTCAAGCGAAGAAACGCGCGCGCCAGAACGACAAGCGCCGCATGCACAACGCCAGTCTGCGCTCCATGGTGCGCACCTACATCAAGAAGGTAGTTGCGGCCATCGATGCCGGCGATGCGGAAAAAGCAAAAACTGCGTACGCAGAAGCAGTTCCCGTTATTGACCGTATGGCAGACAAAGGCATTATTCACAAGAATAAAGCCGCTCGTCATAAGAGCCGTCTGAACGCTCAGATCAAAGCTCTGGCCGCCTAACCCCTTAGGCAGCAGACACAAAAAAGCCCCGCATTGCGGGGCTTTTTTTGTATTCGATACCTGCCAATTCAGAGCAGGATCAGGTTGTCGCGGTGAATTAATTCATCGTCATCCCGATACCCCAAAAGGTCGGCAAACTTCTCCGATGACTGCCCCAGAATCCGACCGCTCTCACTACTGTCATAATTGACCAGGCCCCGCGCTATCTCGCGACCTTCAGTATTCCTGCAAGACACCAGATCTCCGCGCCTGAAATGCCCTTCAACAGCGGTAACCCCCACCGGCAACAAACTGCTACCACTCCCAGTCATAGCTGCCTCGGCACCGGCATCCACTAACAGGGTTCCGCGCACCTGTAACTGTCCAGCGAGCCAGCGCTTACGCGCCGCCAGGGGATCTGCCTCTGGCAGCAACAGGGTACCCAACTGCTCGCCGGCACAGACTTTATCTATCACCGCCTCCAAGGCCCCGCCAGCGATCACTGTGCGAGCTCCTGAGCGCGCTGCCAACTGCGCTGCGCGCACCTTGGTGGTCATACCACCACGACCCAGACCGCTGCGGGAATCCCCCGCCATCTCGAGCAGCTTGGGATCAAGCGCAGATGCCTCACTAATTAATTCTGCTTCGGGGTTATCGCGGGGATCTTCAGTAAACAGCCCATCCGCATCGGTCAAAATCAGCAGCGCATCTGCCTCAACCAGATTTGCAACCAGGGCCGCCAGGGTATCGTTATCGCCGAAACGTATTTCGTCAGTCACTACCGTGTCATTTTCATTCACGATAGGCACAGCCCCCAGTGACAGGAGCGTGCGCAAGGTGCTGCGAGCATTCAGGTAGCGAGTGCGATTGGAAAGGTCATCGTGATCCAACAGGATCTGAGCGCTGCGAATATCAAAACGGCTAAAAGCCTGCTCATAGACCTGCACAAGGTGGCTCTGCCCTACAGCAGCAGCCGCCTGTAACTGGTGGATAGACTCGGGCCGGCGACACCAGCCCAACCGATCCATTCCGGCCGCAACAGCACCGGATGAAACCAGAACAACTTCGATCCCTCGACGGCGCAAATCAGCCATCTGCGCAACCCAAGCAGAAATGGCAGCGGTATTCACACCTCGACCATTATCTGTCAGAAGGGCGCTACCAATTTTTACCACCCACCGCTGGGCCTTGGTCAACGCCTGCCGGGACACTGTTGCGGAGTCCATGTTTCCCCCTCAGGACAAGATAACTATTGAGCGAGCCAAGCTACTTCAGCAACTGCTCGCTCCATGCCATTTAAGAGCGATACTCGACATCCACATCGTGGTCGTCGTCATCATCCCAATCCTCATCGTCATCCACCTGCCCCTTGGCAGCTTTGCGCTTGGCGCGATGACTCTCTCTCAACTCTTCGATTCGCTCGCGAGCTTCGCGCTGCATTTGACGCTGCGCTTCCAGCTCCGCCACAGCCAAGTCGGGATCTCGCTCTTCGATTTCCTGGCGCTCTTCCAGGTAGTCCATCAAGCGACCACCGAGGGCATCAGTACCCTCCTTCCGAATAGCTGCCACACGAAACACAGGTCCTTCCCAACCCAGGGCATCCACTACCGCCTGGCAGCGCTCTTCCAGCTCAGCAGCGGGAACCAAGTCCGTCTTATTCAATACCAACCAGCGTTCGCGCCCGGCCAGGGTAGGGCTAAAGGTGGACAGCTCGTGCTCAATGGCTCGGGCATTCTCTACCGGATCAGAACCATCAAAGGGAGCCAGGTCAACCAGGTGCAACAAAACTCGACAGCGGGTTAAGTGCTTGAGGAAGCGAATCCCCAGGCCCGCCCCTTCGGCTGCACCTTCAATCAGGCCGGGAATATCTGCAATCACAAAGCTGCGATGCTTCTGAACCTGCACCACCCCCAAATTTGGTACCAGGGTAGTAAAGGGGTAGTTGGCCACTTTCGGTTTGGCCGCGGAGACGGCGCGAATAAACGTGGATTTGCCCGCATTGGGCAGCCCTAACATGCCCACATCTGCCAGAACCTTCAGCTCGAGCTTGAGACTGCGCATCTCACCCTCAGTGCCGTGTGTGGTCTGACGCGGCGCACGGTTAGTACTGGACTTGAATCGGGTATTACCCAGGCCGTGAAAGCCACCCTGAGCCACCAGCTGACGCTCACCGGCTTCGGTCATATCGCCGATAGTCTCGCCGGTATCCGCATCAATGATCGTGGTGCCCACCGGCACCTTAAGGACCAGGTCCTCACCCTTGGCGCCAGTGCAGTTGCGCCCTCGACCCGGCTGACCACTTTCAGCGGCGTAGCGGGGCTGGTAGCGATAATCCACCAGGGTGTTCAGGGAATCATCAGCTTCCAGGTACACGGAACCGCCATCGCCGCCGTCACCGCCATCCGGGCCACCCTTCTCAACAAATTTTTCCCGGCGAAAGCTCAGGCAGCCATTGCCGCCCTTGCCTGCCTGCACAGAGATGGGCGCCTCATCGACAAACTTCATAATCACTCCACCGCCACAGCGGTTGTCTCATCCGGTGCGCAGATGCGCGCACTATCATCATACCAGCCGACAAGCCGCCTCCTGTGGGCAACTGCCACCCTAACTTCCCGTCGCGGTCTTTTTGCGACTTTTCCAACAAAAAAGCCCCGCAATAGCGGGGCTTTTTATGAAGCTTGGGCTAATGACCGCTTAAGCAGTTTCGATAGAAACGAACTTGCGGTTGTTGGGGCCCTTAACTTCAAACTTCACAACGCCGTCCGCAGTGGCGAACAGGGTGTGGTCTTTGCCCATACCAACGTTAACACCGGCGTGGAACTTGGTGCCACGCTGACGAACGATGATGTTGCCTGCTGCTACAGACTGGCCGCCAAAGCGCTTCACGCCCAGGCGTTTACTCTCGGAATCGCGACCATTTCGCGTACTACCGCCAGCTTTCTTATGTGCCATGAGTCGTTACTCCTCTCTTATGCCTTGATGCCAGTGATTTTAACTTCGGTGTACCACTGACGGTGGCCCTGGCGCTTCATGGAGTGCTTACGACGACGGAACTTGATGATTTTCACCTTCTCGCCGCGGCCGTGGCTTACCACTTCAGCAGTTACTTTAGCGCCATCTACAACAGGAGCGCCAATGCTGATCTTGTCGCCATCGACAACCATGAACACTTTATCAAAATCAATGGATTCGCCAGTTGCTACTTCCAGCTTCTCCAGGCGAAGTACTTCGCCTTCTTCTACACGGTGTTGCTTGCCACCGCTCTCAAAAACAGCGTACATATTTCTATGCTCCGGTAAGGACGACACGAAGCAGCGGGAGGACCAGTAAGTCACTGCTCCGCATTTCGGGAGCTTGCGCCGTGTGTTTAACATCTATTCGCCAAAAGGCCCGCAGACGACCCAATAGCCGCAAAGAGCCCGCAATTGGCGGGGCGCAGATTCTAATCAATTCGCCGGGTTGATACAATAGCGCCCCTTCGCCTTCCGGCCCCCGGGAGGCCTCTGTCTAGTCGTATAAGGAACTCTCACATGCTGCCTTTTCACCGGGTCGCCGCCGAAGACTTTGCTGCGGTTAACCAGCGCATTCTCGATCAACTGCACTCGGACGTTCCCCTGGTGGAAAATATAGGTCACTACCTGGTCGAAGCCGGGGGCAAGCGCCTGCGCCCACTACTGGTACTGCTTTGTGCCAAAGCTTGCGGCTATCAGGGTGAGAACCATATCGATCTCGCCACAATTATCGAGTTTATTCACACTGCTACCTTACTGCACGACGATGTTGTAGACACCTCTGACATGCGCCGCGGCCGCCTTACCGCCAATGCCAAGTGGGGCAATGCGCCCAGCGTACTCGTGGGAGATTTCCTCTATTCCCGCGCCTTCCAAATGATGGTTGCTCTGGAAGACATGAGCATCATGGCAATACTCTCAGAGACCACCAACACCATCGCAGAGGGTGAAGTACAGCAGCTGGTCAACGCCGGTGATCCCGCAGTAAGCGAAGAGAATTACTTCACCGTTATCCACAAAAAGACCGGCGCACTGTTTGAAGCCGCCTGTGAAACTGCGGCCGTATTAGCCAACTGCTCAAGTGAAGAACAAACTGCACTAAAACTCTACGGCCGACACCTGGGACTCGCCTTCCAGCTGGTTGATGACGCTCTCGATTATCGCGGTAATTCGGAAGAACTGGGTAAAAATGTTGGAGATGACCTGGCGGAGGGCAAGCCGACCCTGCCCTTGATCTACACCATGGCCAACGGCAGCAAGGACCAGGCACTGCTGGTAAAAACTGCAATTGAACAGCGCAGTGCAGAAAAGCTCAGTGAAATAGTAGAGGCTATTGAAGCCTGCGGTGCTCTGGACTACACCATGGATCGTGCCCGGGCCGCTGTAGAAGACGCCAAAAAGCAATTGGCCTTTATGCCCGAGAGCGAACAAAAAATCGCCCTGCAGCAATTGGCGAGTTTTGCTATAGAGAGAAACGTCTAGAAGTAAATGCTGCTCGGGCTATATCGATAGCACGGGCAGCGCCGCTACCTTAAGCACAATGTGAAACAACGCAGTTCCCTTCCCCTCGAACAGCTACCAACCCTGACTGGACTCCAAAGTTTATTCGTATCTATTTTCCTCTGCCCCTTCAACATTGGGTACGATTGTTCCTCTTGTTATTTCAAGCGCCAACACCAATTCCTCAGGAGCAAAAATAACGAGAAAAATATAATTGGTATAGAGAGATCCGCACATGAGAAGCTCTACTGCGCTTTATCAGCTTAGAAATTACCCTGAAATGTTCTTAAAAAATAACCTGGTGAGAATTACCGGTACAAAAGATACTGGAGTCATGGATTATCAATTCGGGACCTACACCATGGGCATGGGCGCACCTGGTATCGATAGCCCCAATGAAATTTTTGCTTTCCACCGCCAAGGGGTCTTTATCGAAGATCCACAAACAATCAAAGTCCACCATATTCGCATGATCGATTGGGGTGAAGACCTTGCCCTAGATCGCCTTGAACCCTACCAAATGCGCAGCGGTGCCGACATTATGATTACCGGGCAACTCAGTGACTGCTGTTTCTGTATTGGCGGGCGCAATGCGAATATGCCTGCCGTTGCTCATGTTCGCCCAAGGAAAAAGCAGGGACTCAATGGCAAGGCCACACACAACGAAATTATCAACCGGGGAAAGTTCAGGTTTTTAGGTAACGTCACAAAATCCCTTGGGCGCTCAACGCTAAAGCCCCACCATCACATCTACACAGACTACGCCTATGTTATTGGAGTACGGGTTAAGAACCAGTGGCAAATCTTCGCTCAACACGTAAAGACCCCCAAAGGCCCCATCCAAGCTGTCACCCGACTCTTATAATTTCTTCCATAAAACCAGATAAATAACTTTTAGCACCCCCAAACCAAAAAGCCCCGCAGTTGCGGGGCTTTTTAATATTAAAAAACGAGTATTAACCGATAAGCTTAAGCAGCTCCTCTGTTTTCTCCCGCATTAACTCCTCACTTCCTCGGGATTCAACATTCAAGCGAACAACCGGTTCAGTATTTGACATACGCAAATTAAAACGCCACTCGGGGTAAGCGATACTCAACCCATCCACGTGCTCAACGCTGTCAGCTGCAGGTCCATACTTTTCCTCTGCCGCCTTTAACAGTGCTGCAGCATCCTGAACCTTAGAGTTGATCTCTCCCGAACAGGGGAAAGCAGCCATGCGCTCACCAACAAGCTGTGACAGCGATTTACCACTGCGACTTACCAACTCAGCAACCAATAACCATGGAATCATACCGCTATCGCAGTAGGCGAAATCCCGGAAATAATGATGCGCACTCATTTCACCGCCATAAATGGCATCTTCCTTGCGCATGCGCTCTTTAATAAAGGCATGACCGGTTTTACTCTGTACCGGCTCTCCACCAGCAGCGCGGACAATATCCTCGGTATTCCAGAGCAGGCGTGGATCATGAACAACTTTGGCACCGTTGTTTTTTGCCAGGAAAGCTTCTGCCAGCAAGCCAACAACATAGTAACCTTCAATAAAATCACCACTTTCATCGAAGAAAAAGCAGCGATCAAAATCACCATCCCAGGCTATACCAAAATCAGCACCGCTTGCCCGCACTGCCTCGGCAGTAGAATTGCGGTTTTCTGGCAAAATTGGGTTGGGAATACCGTTGGGAAAGTTGCCGTCGGGCTCGTGGTGAACTCGCACAAACTCAAACGGCAGGTGTGGAGCCAGTGCATCAACAACCGCCCCCGCACCACCATTACCCGCATTAACCACCAGTTTTAATGGCTTCAATGCAGTATTATCGATATATCCCAATAAGTGCTGCACAAAATCAGCGCGGTGTTCAAAGCGCTGCAAAGTGCCTCTTTGCTCAACCGGAGCAAAGTTGTTTTCTTCTGCCAAGCGCTTGATATCCAGTAGACCGGTATCACCACTGATTGGACTACTGCCTGCACGCACAAACTTCATGCCGTTGTAGTCCATAGGATTGTGACTAGCAGTAACGCAAATACCGCCGTCAAAGTCCCCGTGGAAATTGGCAAAGTAGACCTCTTCTGTACCACACTCGCCGATATGGAAAACATCGGCACCCGCATCTCGTAATCCATTGACCAGCGCATCTGTCAGCTCGCCACTGGTAAGCCGAATATCATGCCCAACAACTACTCGACGAGCATTCAGGAACTGGGCAAAGGCACGCCCCACTCGATATGCGACATCGGTATTAAGTTCATCGGGTACACGGCCGCGAAGGTCATAAGCCTTAAAGCAAGTCAGCTCACTCACTTGCTTTTCTCCTCAGCAGCCTGCTCTGGCAAATACACATTTTCGTAGACGTGGTTAGTAGCATCAATAAAGCCCTCTACAGAACCACAGTCAAAGCGGCGACCTTTGAAGGCATAGGCTAATACACAGCCCTGCTGAGCTTGCGCCATCAGCGCATCGGTAATTTGAACCTCACCATTTTTGCCTGGAGGAGTATCTCGGATCAGATCAAAGATATCCGGTGTCAGGATATAACGACCAATAATCGCCATATTACTGGGGGCATCTTCCGCTGCAGGCTTCTCGACCATGTCAGTGACTTGATACAGACCAGGCTTAATTTCATTACCACCGATCACACCAAATTTATGGATCTGCTCCTTCGGCACTTCCTCTACCGCAACAATACTGCAGCGGAATTGCTTATAAAGCTGAACCATTTGCCCCAAAACGCCCATATCTTCATTTAGACATAGGTCATCAGCCAACACGACGGCAAACGGCTCATCGCCAACCAGGCGATGTCCTTGCAAAATAGCGTCACCCAGGCCTCTCATTTCGCCCTGACGCGTATAAGAAAAGCTCGCCCTATCGATCACTTTACGCACTGAGTCCAAGTAACGTTCTTTGCCGGTACCCGCGATCTGGTGTTCCAGCTCAAAGTTGGTATCAAAGTGATCCTCAATTGCGCGCTTGCCTCGCCCTGTGACAAAACCGATCTCGGTCAGCCCCGCTTCTATAGCCTCTTCAACGCCATACTGAACCAATGGCTTATTCACCAGCGGCAACATTTCTTTCGGCATCGCCTTAGTGGCAGGAAGAAAACGAGTGCCATAACCGGCAACAGGAAATAGGCATTTCTTGAGCATTCTGCTCCCCCAATCAATTTAAAACAGCGCACCCCCGCGCAGGGCTGGCAACTTATCATAGCGTCGCTGTGCAAGCACTTACACTCGATAACGTTAAGCTTGGCCCAAAATGTGAATTCCCCCGAGGATAAACACCAAAACTATACGAATAAGATGAGGAATTAATACGCTAAATAGGGGGTATTTGTGAAGACAATTCTCACGCCAGTCACAAAAACCACCTTGACCGACTGGACAAGCGACACAGACCCCTTAGAATGCCCGCTCTTGCAAAAGTGTCCAATCTCAATTGCATAACCACCCACTAACGGGGAAATGATGAGTAATTTTGTACAAAAAAGTGAGTATACCAGAGAGGAGCTCCTGACCTGCTCCCGTGGCGAGATGTTCGGCCCAGGCAACGCCCAGTTGCCGGCTCCCAATATGTTGATGCTCGATCGTATCACCCATATATCCAAGGAAGGTGGTGCTTTCGGCAAGGGAGAGCTGATCGCTGAGCTCGACATTCACCCCGACCTATGGTTCTTCGACTGCCATTTTCCCGGCGATCCCGTAATGCCCGGCTGCCTCGGCCTGGATGCTATGTGGCAATTATTGGGTTATTTCCTGGCCTGGAAAGGCAACCCCGGCCGCGGTCGTGCACTGGGCTGTGGTGAAGTTAAATTTACAGGCCAAATTCTCCCCACCAGCAAGAAGGTGACTTACCATATTCAGATGAGCCGGATTGTTGAGCGCAGGCTTGTTATGGGTATTGGCGACGGCAGTGTCTCTGTGGATGGAAGAGAAATTTACACAGCAAAGGATCTTCGCGTAGGCTTATTTACCCGTACGGACAATTTTTAAACTCGTTTAAGACTAATACCGGTAGAAACCATCAGTCCTCTGCCGACAAGCTATGCTGGAGATCACTATGCGTCGGGTCGTCATTACCGGAATGGGTATCACTTCCTGTATCGGTACCAACACTAAAGAAGTCACCGAGTCACTGAAAACTGGTCGAAGCGGCATCCGCTTCCAAGAAGAGTATAAGGAGCTCGGCCTGCGCAGCCATGTGGCTGGGCCTGTGGACATCGATTTCAAAGAGCATATCGATCGCAAGCAACTTCGCTTTATGGGCGACGCTGCAGCCTATGCGTACATTGCCATGCGTGAAGCAATCGAGATGTCGGGCCTGCAGGAGGAGCAGATATCTAATCCGCGCACGGGTATCGTGATGGGCTCTGGCGGCACATCCACTCAGCAGATTATTGACGCTGCACATACTCTGAAGGAAAAAGGTGTTCGCCGTGTAGGCGCCTACCGCGTGCCCCAGGTAATGAACAGTACCGTTTCCGCATGCTTAGCCACTCCATTCAAAATCAAAGGGGTGAACTACAGTATTTCCTCCGCTTGCGCTACCAGTGCCCACTGTATAGGAAACGGAGCTGAGCTTATCCAGATGGGTAAGCAGGATGTAGTGTTTGCTGGCGGAGGTGAGGAACTAGCCTGGAGTTTGACTCACTTGTTTGACGCTATGGGCGCCCTCTCAAGCAAATATAACGATACTCCGACAAAAGCATCACGCCCCTACGATGCCGATCGCGATGGCTTTGTGATCGCCGGTGGTGGTGGCTGTCTGGTACTCGAAGAAATGGAGCACGCCGTGGCTCGCGGTGCGACCATCTATGCGGAGCTGACCGGTTACGGCGCAACTTCCGATGGTTACGATATGGTTGCCCCAAGCGGTGAAGGCGCCACCCGCTGTATGCAGCAGGCTCTGGCCGGTATGGACGGCAAAGGCCTGCAGGGTAGCGTGGACTATATCAACACCCACGGCACCTCTACACCCGTAGGCGATGTCGCCGAATTGAAAGCCATGCGCGAGGTCTTCGGGGATACCGTTCCGGCATTCGCCTCTACCAAATCTCTGACAGGCCACTCTCTGGGAGCTGCAGGGGTTCAGGAGGCCATTTACAGCCTGCTGATGATGCAGAATAACTTTATTGCTGCATCAGCTAATGTAGAGAACCTCGACCCCGCTGCGGAAGGCATGGACCTTGTCCGCCAGCTGCGTGAGACTGAAGTCAAACGGGCTATGTCCAATAGCTTTGGCTTTGGCGGAACTAATGCTTGCCTGATATTCGATAAAATCTAATCGAAATAAAAAGGGCGCCGCAAGGCGCCCTTTTTATTGACTGCACAACAGAAACCAAACTATTCCGGAGTCGCGTGCAAGCGCTCCAACCACAGCTCAACCTGGCGTGTCAGTCCCTGTCTCCAGCTCCGCTGCTGAACACCAAAGACATCCCGCAGCTTGCCACATGAAAGTACTATGCTGCGATCCCGCTTTTCTGCCTCATCCCCTAATGAAATAAATTGCGCAAAGCGCTCTTCATCGTAAAAAGCCTGGGCGCGCTCGACCACCTCCAGGGCAAACTCCATCGCTGTGCAGCTATCAGAACTACCGTAGTGGTAAACACCTCCTGCCTTAGCCCCGCTAGCGAGCTGCTGGGCAACCGCCACTGCGACACGAGCCATATCCACCACTGTTACTGGGTTGCCGCTGTTCCTTCCATCCAGGGCTAAAGGCTCCCCAGACACAAAGTTGCGTAAAATACGCCCTAACAAGGCATCCTGACCACTATCCACCATCCAGCCAAAACGCAAAATCGTCAGGTTTTGCAGCCCATTAAAGGCATCTTCGCAGGCCAGCCATTCGCGTCCACTCGGGGACTGTGGTTCTGCGGGCTCATCCTCGTCATAGCGGCGGCGCTCACCGCCAGAAAAAACTTGGTAGGATGAGAGGTGAATAATATATTCACAGGGTGCAGCACAAAGCCGCTTACTCACCAGCAGTGACTCCGGCATGCCTCGATTGTCGGCACAGGCGGAGGCATTAATCACAATTGAGCCCGGTCTCAATTGATCGATTTCCCCAGGGGTCAACTGCTGTATGCGAAAGCCTGCGCGCTGCAGTCTTTTTTGCAGCGCACCATCAATCTCATTACCAGCTGTGATAATGGCGACGGTATCCGGCATATAACCTGTATTCAATTCAGACACTGGTAAATCCAGTTCTTAGAACGGGATATCGTCATCAAAGCTATTATCGAAACCACCGGCAGGACCTTGGTTCGGCTGTTGCTGGGGCTGCTGGTTAGCTGGTGCCATCGGTGAGGGAGCGGTACGCCCCTGCCCATATGCCTCCTGGCCGCCCTGCTGCTGGTAGCCACCCTGGAAACCGCCGCCCTGCTGGTCAAAACCGCTGGAACCACCCATCGGCTGGCCGCCACCCATTTGGCCACCTGCGGCTGCGCCCATTCCAGCGCCACCCATACCCTGACCAAAGCCGCCCTGCTCACCGCGACCGTCCAGCATCTGCATTTCGCTGGCAACGATTTCAGTGGTGTAGCGGTCCTGGCCGGAATTCTTATCCTGCCACTTACGGGTGCGTAGAGAGCCCTCTACATAAACTTTGGCCCCCTTGCGCAGGTACTCACCGGCGATCTCAGCCAGGCGGTTAAAAAATACTACGCGATGCCACTCAGTGCGCTCCTGCTGCTGGCCAGTCTGCTTGTCTTTCCAGCTCTCACTGGTAGCCAGGCTGATGTTGGTAACAGCACCGCCACTCGGCATATATTTGGTTTCCGGGTCATTCCCCAGATTACCGATCAGAATTACTTTATTAATACCCCTGGCCATGGCCCTCTCCTCTCGTCAACCCGGGCTCCACCCGGGGCAATAAACTATTTAAACAATCAATTAATCTATCAAGTGTTATGAAATACCGTCAGTGCTACATTGCACCATCGGTAAATATTGTATTTTTATCCAGTAGGATACAATAGCGGCTCAGTGTTAGTAAGCGCTACCTTCACGCTCTCTCGCGCAAACCCCACCACAGCAACATCCATAGCAGCAGCACCGCCAAGCCCAGAGCAGCAACTGCGGAAGCGCCCCCCAGACCGAACAGCAGGCCACCCAGGCTACCGCCGACAAAGGTGCCAAAGAACTGTAAAGTCGCATAGAGCCCCGTAGCTGCACCTCTCGCTTCCGCCGGAGCCTTCCTGGTTAGCTGCGCCGGCAACAGGGCTTCAAGCAGGTTGAAACCGGTGAAGAACACTGCCAGCAAGACTACCAGCACCCAGGTGCTTGCAGACAACAAGGCCGCACTGCCACCGATCAAAGCTAAACAAGCAAAATTAAGCGCAAAAGGCACCCGATCACTTTTCTCTGCCGCCCTCATCATTGGCAACATCACCAGGAAGGTGCCGAGCATTAGCGGCCCATACAGTTTCCAGTGTTCGCTCGCCGGCCAATCCAATCTATCGACTAGCACCAATGGCAAGGCGACAAACAATGCCGTGAGCAACAAGTGGGAGAAAAAGGCCCCAGAAACCAAGCGCCAAACAAGACCACTTTTAACTACCGAACGAAAACCACTGCCATAAACCGCGGGCCGCCGAGCCGCCTCCGGAGTCGGCACCAGGCGCCAAACCAATAATCCACCCAGCAGTGCTAATCCAGCAGTGACCCAGAAAATTGCCGGCAAGCCGCCCACACCGGCCAGCGCCGGCCCCAGGATCACCGCCAGCATAAATGCAACGCCAATAGACGCTCCGATAATCGCCATCGCAATACCGCGCTTTTCATCGCGGGTTAAGTCGGCAACCAGCGCCATCACAGCAGCGGCAATAGCACCACAACCTTGCAGTACCCGCCCCACAATAAGGCCGTAAACCGAATCTGTCAGCGCAGCGATGACACTGCCCAGGGCAAACAGTGCAAGGCCGGTATAAATGACCGGCTTGCGCCCCCAACGATCGGACAGGAGCCCCAGAGGAATTTGGAGTATCGCCTGACTCAGGCCATAGGCACCCATTGCCAGCCCCAGCAGCATGGGCGTGCTATCACGATAGCCCTCGCCGTACACAGTGAGAACCGGCAGGACCATAAACAGGCCCAGCATACGAAAGACATACAGGGAAGCCAGCCCACCCAGGGCGCGGCGCTCAATGGAATTCATGCAAATCCCGGAACAGCATCAAATAGGGCGCGCATTGTACAGTGAGCCGCCTCCCGGCTGTAGGGGAAACAGCACAACTTTTATCCACAACTAGTTACGACCGTACTCATCATCGAGGCGGACAATGTCATCCTCCCCGAGATAACTGCCGGATTGCACCTCGATCAGCTCCAAGGGAATCGTACCGGGGTTCTCCAAACGGTGGACCACCCCCAGGGGGATATAAGTCGATTGGTTCTCGGTTATCAGGACCTCTTCTTCACCCCGGGTAACTTTCGCAGTTCCCTGCACCACAACCCAGTGTTCAGCGCGGTGGTGATGCATCTGCAGGGATAGCTGCTGGCCCGGCTTCACCACAATACGCTTCACCTGAAAGCGTGGACCCGCATCAATCGAGTCGTAGTAGCCCCAGGGCCTATATACCTTGCGGTGCCTTTGGGCCTCACTGCGGCCAGTGCTCTTGAGGTTACTGACCAGTTTTTTGACTTCCTGGACCCGCTGCCGGTCTGCGATCAGAAGCGCGTCGTCAGTATCGACAACCACCAGGTCGGATACACCGAGAAGGCTGACCAAGCGGCTCTCACCACGCACCAGGCAGCGCTGGGAGTCTTCTAGCAACACATCACCCTGGAGCAAATTGTCATTGGCATCGCGTTTTGCCAGCTCCCACAGCCCCTGCCAGGAGCCCACATCGCTCCAACCCGCATCCATTGGTACAACTGCAGCGGATTCAGTCGGCTCCATCACTGCATAATCTACAGACTCATCCGCGCAGGCTGCAAAAGCCTCTCTATCCACCCGGGTAAAATCCAGGTCCCTAGCAGCACTCTGATAGGCACTGCGGCAAGCTGCGAGAATATCTGCACGGTACCGCTCCAACTCCTCCAGATAGCGGGAGGCGCGGAACAGGAACATGCCACTGTTCCAGGAGTAATCCCCGGATGCCAGGTAAGATTCAGCAGTTTCAGTGTCCGGCTTTTCGACGAACTCCGCCACTTTCCAAGCAGTTTCCGCCAATTTATCCCCGCGCCGAATGTAGCCGTAGCCGGTCTCCGCCCGGGTCGGCACAATACCAAAGGTGACCAGATGCCCCTGCTCAGCCAGGGCTCGGGCCGACTCTACAGACTCCTGAAAATTTGCCTCGTCAGAAACGGCGTGGTCTGCCGGTAATACCAGCAGTAAAGGGTCAGCTCCTGACTCCAGTGCTGCCAGGGCAGCCAAAGCAATAGCCGGTGCAGTATTGCGCGCGCAGGGCTCTAACAAAATGGACTGAGCACCGTGGCCGATTTCCTGCAATTGCTCGGCGGCGGCAAAACGATGCTCTTCGTTGCATACCAGGATCGGCGCCTGTAATGGCTCAATGCCCTCTAGGCGCCTTACGGTTGCCTGTAACATCGTTTCACCACCGATAAGGGGTAAGAACTGTTTGGGGTAGGCCTCGCGAGAGAGTGGCCACAGACGCGAGCCAGTGCCACCACAGAGAATCACAGGAATCATCGAATGCTATCTGCCTGAATGTCGGGTATTGCGAAAGACAATTTTCGCACATCAGGTGGCGAGTTTATACTTGACTGTTTTTCCGGCACCGCAGTTGTGATCGCCCCGCGCGGAGCAAGTCCGAGGCCCGGCCCAGTATTAGCAGCATATAGGTAGAGCGTGGACACGATTTATGTAAGGGGTGCTCGCACCCACAACCTCAAGAATATCGACCTGGACATTCCCCGCGATAAACTGATCGTTATCACCGGCCTGTCCGGTTCCGGCAAATCTTCCCTGGCCTTTGACACCCTTTACGCAGAGGGACAGCGCCGCTACGTGGAATCACTCTCCACCTACGCCCGTCAATTCCTGTCGATGATGGAAAAGCCGGATGTGGATACCGTCGAGGGGCTATCACCGGCAATTTCAATCGAGCAGAAGTCCACCTCTCACAACCCCCGCTCCACTGTAGGTACCATCACAGAGATCTATGACTACCTGCGGCTGCTATTTGCCCGGGTTGGAGAACCCCGCTGCCCCGAACACGACAAACCCCTGCAAGCCCAGACGATCAGCCAGATGGTGGATCAGGTACTGGCTTTACCGGAAGGCAGCAAGATTATGTTGCTGGCGCCAGTAGTTCGCGATCGAAAAGGTGAGCACCAGCACGTGTTTGAACAACTGCGCCGGGACGGATTTGTGCGGGCACGGATCGACGGAGTTATCTGTGACCTGGACGACACCCCCAAGCTGGATAAGCGCCGCAAGCATACCATTGAGGTGGTGGTAGACCGCTTTAAGGTGCGTGAGGACCTGCAACTGCGTTTGGCGGAATCCTTCGAAACTGCCCTGAATCTCACCGACGGTATCGCCTCCATCAGTTTTATGGATGGAGACCAGGAAGATCGCCTCTTCTCCGCCCGCCACGCCTGCCCCGTCTGTGATTACTCACTGGATGAGCTGGAACCGCGCCTGTTCTCCTTCAACAACCCCGCGGGTGCCTGCCCCAGCTGTGACGGCCTGGGCGTCAAACAGTTCTTCGATGAAGACAAGGTAATTATCGATTCGGAAAGCAGTATTTCCGAGGGCGCCATTCGCGGTTGGGACAGACGCAACATTTACTATTACCACATGCTCGACTCCCTCGCCGAGCACTACGGTTTCGATCTGGGTAAGCCCTGGAAAAAATTACGCAAAGCCCACCGCAAGGTTATCCTGCAGGGCAGTGGCGACGAAGAGATAGACTTCAGCTACGTCAATGATCGCGGCGATGTCACCGTGCGCCAGCACACCTTCGAGGGCATTATCCCCAATTTCCAACGCCGCTATCGGGATACCGAGTCCCAATCGGTACGGGAGGAGTTAGCCAAGTATCTGAGTACACAAAAATGCCCAGAGTGCCACGGTACCCGCCTGCGCCGCGAGGCCCGTCATGTCTTTGTGGATAACCGCACCCTGGCGCAAATTACTGAGCTGCCTGTAGGCGATGCGTTCGAGTATTTCGACCATGAGCTGGCTTTTAAAGGCGCCCAGAAAGAGATTGCCGATAAGATTCTCAAAGAGCTTCGCGATCGATTCCGCTTCCTCGTCGATGTCGGCCTGAATTACCTAACCCTAAACCGCAGTGCAGAAACCCTCTCCGGCGGCGAAGCACAGCGCATTCGCCTCGCCAGCCAGATCGGCGCCGGCCTCGTGGGCGTAATGTATATTCTCGACGAGCCCTCTATCGGCCTACACCAGCGGGACAACGAGCGCCTGCTCAACACCCTTACCCACCTGCGCGATATCGGCAACACGGTTATTGTGGTGGAGCACGATGAGGATGCCATTCGCAGTGCCGACTTTATCGTCGATATTGGCCCCGGTGCCGGAGTCCATGGTGGAGAAGTCGTGGCAGCGGGTACCGCCGATAAAATTACCAAATGCAAGAAATCCCTAACCGGTCAGTACCTCTCCGGCAAAAAGAAAATTGCCGTACCGGAAGAACGCTACGTACCCGACCCGGACTATTTGTTGCGCCTCGAAGGGGCCAGTGGAAATAATTTACAGGACGTCGATCTGGAGATCCCAGTAGGATTATTTACCTGTGTAACCGGTGTATCCGGCTCTGGTAAGTCCACCCTGATTAATACAACCCTCTATCCACTTGCCGCCACTGCACTTAACAAAGCAACAACCCTTAAGGCCTCTCCCTATAAAGAGGTGCACGGTCTGGAGCACTTCGACAAATGCGTGGATATTGATCAGAGTCCTATCGGGCGCACTCCTCGCTCAAACCCGGCAACCTATACCGGTATTTTTACCCCAATTCGCGACTTGTTTGCTGGCACCCAGGAAGCCCGCTCACGGGGCTATAAACCTGGACGCTTCAGCTTTAACGTCAAGGGTGGGCGCTGTGAAGCCTGCCAGGGCGACGGGGTGATTAAGGTAGAAATGCACTTTTTGCCGGATGTCTATGTACCCTGTGATACCTGTCACGGCAAGCGCTACAACCGCGAGACCCTGGAGGTACACTACAAGGGCAAGAATATCCACGAAGTATTGGAAATGACCGTGGAAGATGCACGGGAATTCTTTGACCCTGTGCCCGCAATCGCGAAGAAGTTGCAAACCCTAATGGATGTCGGCCTCTCATATATCAAGCTAGGCCAGGCTGCCACCACTCTCTCAGGTGGTGAAGCCCAACGGGTAAAACTCTCCCGCGAGCTATCCAAACGAGACACTGGGCAAACCCTGTACATCCTCGACGAACCGACTACCGGCCTGCACTTTGCCGATATCCAATTACTGCTGGATGTTCTCCATCGCCTGCGCGATCACGGCAATACCATCGTAGTGATCGAACACAATCTGGACGTGATCAAAACTGCAGACTGGATTGTAGACCTGGGCCCGGAGGGTGGCTCTGGCGGCGGGCAAATTATTGCCACGGGGACACCTGAGGATGTTGCAGAAATGGACATTTCCCATACCGGGCGCTTTCTAAAAACCATGCTGAACTAATTGAATAGGAAAGGATGCCAATCTATAGACCGGCATCCTTTCTAGCTCAATTCACTTAAAAATAACTAGTAGGTAGGTGCGACAAGATATGAAGTTATTCAATCGCGACCGCTTAAACTCAGTGATCGCAGTAAGTGCAATTATGATTTCTCTGGCATCCTTCTATGCCACCTATTTACAAGCCAGAGCTGCCAATCAACAAGTCAAAATAATGACAATGCCTGTTATTCAGTTCAGCCATGGCAACTATGACGAGGAGAGCAATCAAAGCAAAATTACATTTGGCTTTCGCAATGCTGGGGCCGGCCCTGCCATCCTAAAATCCGTTAGCTTTAAATATAAAAATGTAGAATACTCAAGCACCCATGATTTTTTGCGCGCCTGCTGTCAGGAAGAGCATAAAATGATGAAAAATAAATTTAATAGAAACTATAATAATCACCACCCACCCCTTGACGAAGGCTTTCAAAGCTCTTCAGAAATAAATGAAGTTATCATTCCCTCACAGTCGGAGTACCCTTTCTATTCTTTAAGTCGTGGCACTGCAACTTCTGAACTATGGGAAAAAATTAATCAAGAAAGATGGAACCTTTCAATTTCCGCCTGCTTCTGCTCCCCACTGGGAAATTGCTATGAATCAAATTCAAAGAAAATCTCTATGGAAGTAAATCAGTGCCCTGACAATTAACTACTTTAATAGGCAGATTCTTAGCGTTAAAACCCATTCAAAATATATACAGGCAGGATGCCACAGTGAACATTGATATCAACTGCGATCTGGGTGAAGGTGCTGATTTACACAGCTGTGACAGGGACGCCCAAATCATGCCGTTTATTTCCCGTTGCAATATAGCTTGCGGCGGTCACGCTGGCACTCCCGAGATCATGGGTAGATCAATCGAAAACGCCCTAAAAAATAGTTTAAAAATCGGCGCGCACCCCAGCTACCCCGACAGGGAAAATTTTGGCCGCAAATCTCTAGTTATTCCTCAAAATAAATTACTCGACTCTCTTTGCGCACAAGTAAACCAACTAGAAAATATCGCGCGTAGCCTAGGAGCAACTTTAGACCATATTAAACTACACGGCGCTCTCTACAATGATACAGAGTCAAACAGAGAACTCGCTAAAAGTATTATTACCCTACTCGACAAAGAATATCCTTCACTGAAAATTATTGGGTTAGCCAACGCTGCCATGCAGTTCGCTGCTGCCAAACAAAATAAAACATTTATTCGCGAAGGATTTATGGATAGGCAGTACCTCAGCAATAACCAACTAGCTCCACGCTCAATGGCGGGTGCTGTTATTGCTGAGACAGAACAGTGCTTACAGCAGGCTATCTGCTTGGCAAAGGGCTTAGAATTTAACGATTATCTTGGTGAAAAATTGCAATTCTCTGTGGATACCATCTGCCTCCACGGCGATAATCCCCAAGCGCCCATTATCGCCAGACAACTTAATCAACATCTCAATGCAAACGGCGTGAGTATAGCTCGGTGACACACCCTGCCCCCCATATACCACTAGCTATTACCATTAACGGAGATTGTGCAGTAGATATCCGCTTTTCCGGCAAACCATGCAAAGCTCTTAGCCGGACAATTATCGGTTTGAGAGCGGCTCTATTAAATGAAGTGCATCCAGGTATCATTGATATCATTCCTGCATACCAGTGCTTAACTGTTATTTTCAATCCTTCCCTATGGGATCACAAAACCTTATACCAATTACTCACTAAAACTACCGAGGACTTTCTAAACAACCCTGCCCCCTTCACCAGTAGACCACGTATAGTGCGTATTCCCGTATGCTACGAAGAAGGCTTTTCTCCAGACCTTGAGGCATTATCAGAACATACCAAATTATCGTCACAGGAAATCATCAAACGACATACCGCACAACGTTACTTAGTGCATATGTTGGGCTTTACTCCAGGCTTCTTATACCTTGGCGGACTTGACCCAAAGCTATATTGCCCCAGAAAAGAAACTCCCCGAACCAGAATTCCCGCAGGCGCTGTCGGGATAGGTGGAGAACAAACAGGCATCTACCCACAAGCTACACCGGGGGGATGGCAAATTATTGGCCAGACACCCCTTAGTCTTTTTCAACCTGCGGAACTCTCCCCATTTATCGCTGCACCTTTAGATGAAATTGAATTTTATGCAATAGATTCTCAGCAATTTCATATACTCTCGCAGAGTACTAAAAGTAGTTCACCCTAAAAAGGAGGGTCTATGGGTATTCACTTTCTTCGAGCGGGGCTACAGACAAGTATTCAGGACCTGGGTCGTCCAGGCATGATGCACTGTGGAATTCCATGGGGAGGTGCTGCCGACCCACTATCGATGAAAATAGCCAACCTGTTATTAGGAAACCCGTTAGGGCACCCAACCTTTGAGATCACCCTGCTCGGCCCTAGAATCGAATTCCTCTGCAATCTCACTATCGCTATAGCCGGAGGCCAATTCAGAGGCTCCTTAAATAACGAGTCAATTGATAATTTCCGAACCTATAGGGTTAAGCCTGGTGATATTTTGGATATAGCTCAAGCTATTTCCGGTGCAAGAATCTACCTTGCGATTTCTGCCAAGATAGACGCACCCAATATCTTAGGTAGCTCTGCAACTCACATTATTAGTAAATTTGGCGCAAATAGTGGCAAACCGATCACATCTAACGAAGTCATCCACTTTAAAGAAGTCCACACCGCAAAAGAATCTGTACTAAATAAAAGATTTCACCTTCACTACTCACATAACTCAAAGCTACGGCTAGTGGCTGGACCAGAGAGCAACTTATTTTCCAAGAAATTTATTGAACACTTTTACGGCTCAACCTATCTGGTTTCTACCCAAAGCAATCGTATGGGCATTCGTCTATCCACTAAAAACAATTCTACAATTCATAAAATTACAAACGGAAAGACACAACTATCATCAGCAGGACTCTATCCCGGCAGCATTCAAGTACCACCCGATGCCAATCCTATTATTTCCTTTATTGAGGGACAGACTATTGGCGGGTACCCCCGAATAGGCCATATTATAAAATCGGAACTTCATCGCCTGGGCCAGCTAGCCCCAAAAAACAAAATCACATTTCAAGAAATAAGCATTGAAGAATCGCGCGAAATTTTCAAAAAGAAACAAGACCTAATTAAAAAACTCCAACAGAGCCTGAATCTTAAACACAGGGAGGCACTATCCCTTTAATACAAGCATAAAAATTATCAGATACAGAACTATTTAGCGCTCAAAAATAACACCATAAAGTATAAAATAAAAATTACGCCAAAATATACAAAATAATTTTAATAAAAGTTTAAATGGAATATTTTTGAGCAAAAACAGAAGAAATATAACAGAAACTCTGTGACCGACAAGTTTCCCCTCATATCTTTCTAGACCAAAACATCATTATTAACTAACCTCATTGGGTTTTACCCAAACAGCGATTTGGACTAGCGTGCAAGTTGATTATCTACAGGGAGCAAATAACCTCCAAACAATTATTGCAGGATCAACAAAGCACACTCCAAAGAGAAAACACACAATACCTTAAGGGGATTAATAATGATAAAAATTCTCCGTGGTTTTATTTCAATACTCTTAGCGAGTTCTCTACTTATCACAGCGCATGCAAATGCAGAACCGGGTGATTACAACTTCTGGACTACCCTAAAGCATTTGTTTGATCCACCCAATGCCGATGCGCCAGTCACCTCACAGCAAGCTGAAGGGATGTATCCACTAACTATGGATGATCCCAGTTTTAATGATGATTTTGATCCTGGCGACTACAACACCTGGCAAAAAATTGATGTACCTACCAGTACAGGTGCCATGTGTGGGAATGGATCACCCTATAAGTTCTTTGTTCACCGTGTTCCAGATACCAGTAACACCATTTTCTATTTCGAGGGTGGTGGGGCATGCTGGGACTATGAAAGCTGCTCAGGGCAAGCTGGTATTCGCGGGGCTCGCAACCCCAATGGCATTCCTGATGATTACCTAAGCAATGTGCACTTGTTAGATTTTACAAATTTCGAAAATCTTACTACCGCTGGCGTATCCCCTTTGATTTATACACATCACCCCTACGACCAGTATAAAACTGGCGAGTGGAATATGGTTTATGTACCGTATTGCACAGGGGATATCTACGTAGGCGATAAAACTGAAATATACGAGGACACTACTGGCGAGAACCCCGACCTTATCTGGCACCACAATGGATTACGCAACGTTCAGGCAGTTACTTCCTGGGTGAAAAATAATTTGCAAAAACCGAAGCAGATGCTCGCTGCGGGTTGTAGTGCAGGTAGTATTGGTGCTCTGTTTAATTATTCGAAGTTGCGCGAGGATATGAATGTCGATTATGGCTATCTCCTCGATGATTCAGGCCCTCTCTATCAGGCACCTTTAGACGGGAGTGACAGCACCCAATATCCCTCTTTACCGCTACATAAAGAAGTGCTGCGTTCTTGGACTACCTATACCGCCGATAGCGATGAAAGCTCGGAAAATCCCATCACTATGTTAAAAGCCATAACACCGGGATTCGAAGCCAATCAGCTAGCCTCACTTTATGCTGCGCTTTCCAATAAATTCCCCTCAGATCGACTGGGTATTACGCACTTTCTTGCTGACGGGAATTTTTCATCGTACTCCTACGAGAGATTTTATGAGGATATTTATAATGATCCCGATGCAGACTCCCGTTTAAATAAATTGCGACAGCGCTGGCAGAAAGATACCCATGAAAATTTGATTCCACTGCTGGATCAAACTAGTAACTGGGGCTATTACTTCCCGATGTTCCGCAACTTGAACGAGAGCCACTGCACAACCATTATCGATTTAAACTATGGTGAGATTGCCGAGCACGGGCTTGAATTAAAAGATTTCCTCGACAACATCGTCAATCATAACGGTGGAGGCATGATTCGGGCATACGAAACCGATGAGGTTTCAGATTATGAGGACAATAGTAACTGGTTCTATGATCTGATCGGCTTGTTTATGTAATTAAAATGCCCCCAGCGCTGCCGGTAACTCGCTGGCAGCGCTGAATGATAGAAAGCCTAACTGCCATATACCGCCTCACGGGCGTCCTGAAGGCGTTTACGTAAGTATTCATGTCTACTCATACCATCGGGAAAGGACGTCATCTGCTGAACTTCCTCAACGATCGAGCGCTCAAGATCCTTATAGGTGGAAAAGCCCGGAACCTCGACATGGGGGTCGTAATCCCTGATCACCGTTTGCGCTTTATCCCGATAAATATTAAATAGCTCTTCAGCTCTTTGGGTGAACTCTGCCTGGTTAAGGCTATTTTTTTCCAGCCAGGCCAACTTCATTGAAAGCGCTTCATAGCCTGTAATACGCGATTCCCGCTCTATTTTTTCAATCGCATCCCAGGCCTCTTCACCAGAGAGATTTCCCAGGTCTGCAAAGTAGTCCTTGAGCGCCTGCTTAACATTCTCACGGTCCAGATAAGCCTGAACCCGAGGATGATTTAATAACTCTTCGACCTCCGCATGTTCCAGCTGGGACCAGGGTATGCTGTCAGAAATATTCTTTACTAATTCACTATCATCTTTTAGCGGCTCTATCATCTGGCGCACCTTGGCCACACTTGAACGCACATCAATATCGTAGTGATCAACCCCTACAACGGCGAGCGTTACTGCTCCGGCAAGCAAAATCAGCTTTTTCATAATTAGTTACCGAGCAAATTAGAAATTATGTATTTGTCTGTCGGTAACTATCTAAGCAGAGAATTGGGAGAGCATGAAAGAAAATAACGCCCTCACCAATGAATAAAGTGCCAATATCTTACAGACTGATTAGCTAGCCAACCCAGTTAACCGCTTGCTCATCGTCTTTTTTTCCTACACAGGGCTCATCCTTGGTCTTCGGCGCCACATAGCCTACCTGTTGCTCCCGCGGAAGGTTTGCGGACTCCCAATTGGAAACCGCTTCTGCGCAGAGGCTGCGTTGCTCAGGGGTTAGCGCAACACCATTGGGCCATTTTCCAAGTTCAATGGCCCGCTTTAAGCTGCCCACAATCTCGGGATTCAAACTCTTTAACAATTGCTCAAAAGACATACAAAAATCTCCTTATGGCAAAAAAAAGGCCGGTCAAAGACCGGCCTTCCGTAGCGCTATGGCTAATAACGCTTAAGCTTCAGCAGCTTCGTCTTCTACTTGAGGACGATCTACCAGCTCAACGTATGCCATCGGCGCCTTATCACCAGCGCGGAAACCACACTTCATGATACGGATGTAACCACCAGGACGGGCTTCGTAACGAGGACCCAGCTCGTCGAACAGCTTGCGCACAGCATCCTTATCACGGATACGAGCGAAAGCCAGACGGCGGTTAGCAACACTGTCTTTCTTAGCCAGAGTGATCAGCGGCTCGGCAACGCGGCGCAGTTCTTTGGCTTTGGCCAGTGTGGTTTTGATCAGTTCGTGCTCCACCAGAGAGGCGCTCATGTTCTTGAACATGGCCTTGCGGTGAGCGCTCGTGCGGCTGAATTTACGGCCACTATAGCGATGACGCATGACTCAATTCCTTACGACCTAAGTTGCTGTCACAGCAGGTCGTTCTGGAGCGGTGTCGCGCTAAGCTGTAGCACCGCTCGGGTTCTTTCTACTAATCACGACACCGTCGCGACTACCAAATGCTTACAGGGGGCTTAACTTGCTGTCGCCTTTCAGGCTGGCCGGCGGCCAGTTTTCCAGGCGCATACCCAGGGACAAACCACGGGAAGCCAGTACGTCCTTGATTTCAGTCAGAGACTTCTTACCAAGATTCGGCGTCTTCAGCAGTTCTACTTCAGTGCGCTGAATCAGATCACCAATGTAGTAAATATTCTCTGCCTTCAGACAGTTCGCCGAACGTACAGTCAACTCCAGGTCGTCTACCGGGCGCAGTAGTACCGGATCAACTTCAGGCTCTTCAGCCTTCGGCTGTGCATCCTTCTCGCCTTCCAGGTCCACAAATACTGCGAGCTGTTGCTGCAGAATAGTGGCGGCGCGACGAATAGCCTCTTCCGGGTCCAGGGTACCGTTGGTCTCCAGATCCAGAACCAGCTTATCCAGGTCAGTGCGCTGTTCTACACGCGCGCTTTCCACGCTGTAGGAAACGCGACGCACTGGGCTGTATGAAGCATCCAGCTGCAGACGGCCAATTGCACGGCTTTCCTCTTCCTCGCCACGACGAGCATCGGCGGGCTGGTAGCCACGACCGCGCGCTACAGTGAGACGCAGGTTGAGCTCGACATCACCAGTAATATTGGCGATCACGTGCTCAGGATTAACGATCTCGATGTCGTGATCTACCTGGATATCTCCAGCAGTCACCGCACCTGGGCCCTTTTTGCTCAGGCTCAATACCGCCTGATCCTTACCGTGCATAACAACGGCGATTTCTTTCAGGTTGAGCAGGATTTCAATTACATCTTCCTGCACACCTTCGATCGCGCTGTACTCGTGCTCGACACCTTCGATTTCCACCTCGGTGACGGCGCAGCCCGGCATGGAGGACAGCAGGATGCGACGCAGCGCATTGCCAAGAGTGTGGCCAAAGCCACGCTCCAGGGGCTCCAAAATCACTTTGGCGTGATTCGGATTGTACTCGGTGACGTCAATACGACGCGGTGTCAAAAACTCGTTGACAGCAGTCTGCATAGCCATACCTGTTTACAGTTGCATTCCTTAAAGTGGACTTATTGTTACTTGGAGTACAGTTCCACGATAAGGTTTTCGTTGATCTCTGCCGGCAGATCGACACGATCCGGAGTGCGCTTGAAAGTGCCTTCCAGTTTGCTCGCGTTTACGTCTACCCACTCGACATCGCCACGCTGGGCAGCGAGGGAAACGGAATTCTGGATACGCAGCTGCTTCTTGGCTTTCTCACGTACAGCGATAACGTCGCCTTCTTTAACCTGGAAAGAAGGGATGTTAACGGTAGTGCCGTTTACAAGAATCGCTTTGTGGGAAACCAGCTGACGCGCTTCAGAGCGAGTTGAGCCGAAGCCCATGCGGTAAACCACGTTGTCCAGACGCTGCTCGAGAAGTTGCAGCAGGTTTTCACCTGTAGCGCCCTTCAGACGTGCTGCTTCCTTATAGTAGTTACGGAACTGCTTTTCCAGTACGCCGTAGATACGACGAACTTTTTGCTTTTCACGCAGCTGAATACCGTAGTCGGACAGACGACCGCGACCAGCGCCGTGCTGACCGGGTTTGGATTCTGCGCGACACTTGGAGTCGTGCGGACGAACACCACTCTTCAGCTGCAGGTCAGTCCCTTCACGACGGGACAGTTTACATTTTGGTCCAATATAACGTGCCATTTTGTCAGCCCCCTCTTACACGCGACGCTTTTTAGGTGGACGACATCCGTTATGCGGGATAGGCGTCACGTCGGTGATGTTGGTGATCTTGTAGCCGCAGTTGTTCAGTGCACGAACGGCAGATTCGCGACCGGGGCCAGGGCCCTTAACTTCTACGTCGAGGTTTTTCAGGCCGTATTCCTGAGCTGCAGTACCTGCGCGCTCAGCGGCAACCTGGGCTGCAAACGGGGTGCTCTTACGCGAGCCACGGAAGCCAGATCCACCTGCGGTGGCCCAGCTGAGGGTATTACCCTGGCGATCAGTGATCGTCACGATCGTGTTGTTGAACGATGCGTGGATGTGGGCAATACCGTCGACAACGGTCTTTTTGACCTTTTTGCGAACAGTAGTTTTTGGCTTAGCCATACCAGTATCCTAAATCCTGTATCAAATCCCCTCGGCGATTAGCCGGATGGGGCATCTTGAACCGCGATTTCGCGCCTTTTAGTTAAGGCTTACTTGCGAATCGGCTTGCGCGGACCCTTACGGGTGCGAGCATTGGTCTTGGTGCGCTGACCACGCAGCGGCAAGCTGCGACGGTGACGCAGACCGCGATAACAACCCAGGTCCATCAAACGCTTGATGTTCATGGATATTTCACGGCGCAGGTCGCCTTCCACGGTCAGTTTTGCAACTTCACCACGGATGGTTTCGATCTGCTCTTCAGACAGTTCGCGGATTTTGGTGGATTCAGCGATACCAACCGCTGCCAAAATAGACTTAGCCGTAGTGCGACCAACCCCATAAATGTGGGTCAGGGAGATTACGGCGTGCTTGTGGTCTGGTACATTGACACCAGCAATACGTGCCATAGAGGCGTACTCCACGTATTGGAGTCACTGCTTTATATTAAGTATGTGACTCTACTTTGATTTCGGCGCTGACAGCGACTAAAAAACCGGCGGCGCCACCAAAAAGGCGCGCAAGAATAGCTTTTCAGACACTAATTTGCAATAGCCAACGTCCGCATCGGTCCCCCGAAGCGGATGAAGACGACAGTCAACGCCCCCAGTTGGAAGTTTGCTGTTGCTAACTTCCCACCCCAAAAAACTTCTCGGGGTGTTGCCATTCGATACGGGGCTGTATCGAGTAGCGAATTTTTCCAGCTTTTACAGAGGCGCCCTGAGGGCGCTCTCCGCAAGGGGCTGGCCCCTTCTTAGCCTTGACGCTGCTTGTGACGTGGCTCAGCGCTGCAGATTACCCGCAGAACACCCTTGCGACGCACGATTTTGCAGTTACGGCAGATCTTTTTTACAGAAGCGCGTACTTTCATGACCTTACCTCAATTCAATCAAACTGCGAGCAGGCGACGCCCTAGCGACGACCGTAGCTTTGCAGGTTAGATTTTTTCATCAAACCCTCGTACTGGTGCGACAGCAGATGCGATTGTACCTGTGCCATAAAGTCCATCACTACGACTACAACGATCAGCAGTGAGGTACCCCCCAGATAGAAGGGAACGTTAAACCCAACCACCAGGAACTGCGGCAGCAGGGATACCAGTGCGATGTATACAGCACCCACCAGAGTGAGGCGAGTCAGCACGCTATCGATATAGCGGGCCGTCTGCTCTCCAGGGCGAATACCTGGCACATAAGCACCGGACTTTTTCAGGTTATCCGCAACTTCATTCGGGTTGAACATCAACGCCGTGTAGAAGAAACAGAAGAAACCAATCAACAGTGCGAACAGAATAATGTTCAGCGGTTGCCCTGGTCCAAGCTGCAACGCCATCCACTGCAGGATCTCTGCACCGAGACCTTCCCCGCCCTGACCAAACCACTGTGCCAGTGTGGCCGGGAACAACAGGATACTGCTGGCAAAGATTACCGGAATTACACCGGCCATGTTTACCTTCAGCGGCAAGTGGCTCGCCTGTGCAGCTGGAGCTGCAGAGTAACGTCCCGCTTGGCGCCTGGCGTGATTGATCGTAATGCGGCGCTGGCCGCGTTCCATAACAACCACAAAGAACACTACAGCAAGAGCGATGACGCCAATCATCAACAGCATGAGTATGTGCAGCTCACCCTGTCTCGCCTGTTCAAATGCCTGGCCGATGGCACCGGGTAAACCGGCGACGATACCGGCAAAAATCAGCATGGAAATGCCGTTGCCAACACCGCGCTCAGTGATCTGCTCACCGAGCCACATCATAAATACAGCACCAGTCACCAGTGACGTTACCGCCACAAAGTAAAAACCAAACGCGGGCTCAGATGAGTAAGCCAGGTTCTGCCCTGCCAGGCCGAAAGTCATACCGATCCCCTGAATCAGGGCCAGTATTACCGTCAGATAGCGGGTGTACTGGTTGATCTTACGTCTTCCGGCCTCCCCTTCCTTCTTCAACGCTTCCAGAGAGGGAGTCACCGCGCTCATCAACTGCATGATGATGGACGCGGAGATGTAGGGCATGATGCCCAGCGCCAGAATACTCATCCTTTCCAGGGCGCCGCCTGAAAACATGTTAAACAGGCCAAGGATGGTTCCCTGGTTCTGGTTAAACAGGTTTGACAGCTTTTCCGGATCAATGCCGGGCACCGGAATATGTGTCCCCAGTCGATAAACAAGAATCGCTAGAAACAGAAAACGAAGGCGAGCCCAAAGCTCGCCCAATCCCTTGCTGTTGCCCAGGGGATTTCCACCGGATCCTGGTCGTGCCATTGGCGCCTCGATTAGTCTTCTATTTTACCGCCAGCAGCTTCAATCGCTGCCTTTGCACCTTTGGTAACTCCCAGACCCTTAACGGTAACAGCTTTGGTCAGCTCACCTGAGAGGAACACTTTGGCGCGTTTAATATGGCTGCCGATGATATCGGCATTCTTAAGCGCTGCCAAATCGATTACGTCATTTTCTACCTTCGCCAGCTCAGCCAGACGTACTTCTGCGGTAAAGCGAGAAACACGAGCGGTGAAACCGTACTTAGGAAGACGCTTCTGCAAAGGCATCTGACCGCCTTCGAAGCCCGGACGAACACTGCCGCCGGAACGCGCTTTCTGACCTTTGTGGCCGCGGCCACCGGTCTTACCAATTCCGCTACCAATACCGCGACCAACGCGCTTGGCGCTGTGCTTGTGGCCTGGTGCTGGAGACAAGTCGTTCAAACGCATGTTATTCCCCCTCAACCTTAACCAGGTAGTTTACTTTGTTGATCATACCGCGCACGGAGGGAGTATCCTCCACTTCCACTGTGTGGCCGATGCGGCGCAGGCCCAGACCCGCAACGCACGCCTGATGACTTTTCAGGCGTCCGTTGATGCTTTTGGTCTGGGTCACTTTTATGGTCTTCTTAGCCATGGTCTTAACCCACCAATAACCTTAAATCCGAGCTGTAATTAGCCCAGAATCTCTTCGACAGATTTACCGCGCTTGGCAGCTACATCTTCCGGGCTCTGCATTTGCTCCAGAGCTTTGAAAGTTGCACGTACTACGTTCACCGGGTTGGTGGAGCCGTAACACTTAGCCAATACGTTGTGTACACCAGCCATTTCCAGAACGGAGCGCATAGCACCGCCGGCAATTACACCGGTACCCTGGGAAGCGGGCTGCATGTAAATCTTGGAACCGCCGTGGCGACCATTGGTAGCGTACTGGATGGTGTCACCATTCAGGTCTACCTGGATCATGTTGCGGCGTGCAGATTCCATCGCCTTTTGAATCGCTACAGGCACTTCACGTGCCTTGCCACGACCAAAGCCAACACGGCCATTGCCATCACCAACTACGGTCAGTGCGGTAAAGGCGAAGATACGACCACCTTTAACAGTCTTGGCAACGCGGTTGACCTGGACCAGCTTCTCCTGCAGGCCTTCGTCGTTGCTTTTGTCTTTCTCTCTAGCCATAACTCAACCCTTAGAATTTCAGACCGGCTTCGCGGGCAGCGTCAGCCAGAGCCTTAACACGGCCATGGTATCTGAAGCCGCTACGATCGAAGGCAACTTGTTCAACGCCAGCGGCTTTCGCGCGCTCAGCGATCAGTTTGCCAACTGCGGCAGCAGCGTCAGCGTTGCCAGTTTTACCAGAGCGCAGGTCCTTGTCCAGGGTAGAGGCAGAAGCCAATACCGCGCTGCCTTCGGCAGACAGGATCTGTGCGTAAATGTGGCGCGGGGTGCGGTTCACGGTGAGGCGAACGGCGCCCAGCTCACGGATCTTGGCGCGGGCACGACGTGCACGACGCAAGCGAGATGCTTTCTTAACGTTCATATCTATGCCCTACTTACTTCTTCTTGGCCTCTTTGCGATACACGCGCTCGTCGGCATAACGGACACCCTTACCTTTGTAGGGCTCCGGCGGACGGAACGAGCGGATCTCAGCGGCCACTTGGCCCAGCAGCTGTTTATTGCTGCTCTTCAGTACGATTTCAGTCTGGGATGGAGTTTCCGCAGTCACGCCTTCCGGCAACTGATAATCGATCGGATGGGAGAAGCCCAGGGTCAGGTTAACCGCTTTACCGGCTGCTTTCGCACGATAACCAACACCCAGCAACTGCAGCTTCTTCTCGAAGCCCTTGCTTACGCCTATCACCATGTTATTGACCAAAGCACGGGTGGTACCCGCCAAGGCTCTGGCCTGCTTGGAGTTATTGCGCGCGGCAAAAGTCAGCTGGCTTTCAGCCTCGCTCACTTCTACATCACCGTGAATAACCATATCCAGGTTACCGCTACCGCCTTTAACAGCGATATTTTGACCTTTCAGGTCTACGGTTACACCTGCGGGGATAACTACCGGACTATTTGCTACTCGAGACATTGCAACCCCCGCTTAGAATACGGTGCAAAGCACTTCGCCACCGATACCAGCCTGACGTGCAGCGCGGTCAGTCATCACACCATTAGAGGTGGAAACGATCGCGACACCCAGGCCACCACGTACGGTAGGCAGAGCTTTTTTACCAGTGTAAGCGCGCAGGCCCGGACGGGAAACGCGATTGAGCTCGGCAATAACCGGCTTGCCCTGGAAGTATTTCAGAGCAATGGTCAGTTCCGGCTTAGCGCCTTCGCTTACGTTTAAATCAGTAACGTAACCTTCGTCTTTCAGGACTTTGGCCACTGCTACTTTCAGTTTGGATGATGGCAGGGTGACTTCCGCCTTTCCGCGCGCCAGGGCATTGCGGATGCGAGTCAGCATATCTGCCAACGGATCTTGCATACTCATCTTATGAGACTCCTCAAATCTGCCTTAAACCAGCTGGTAATTACCAGCTGGACTTCACGAGGCCAGGAACATCACCACGCATCGCAGCTTCACGAAGCTTGTTACGGCACAGGCCGAACTTGCGGTATACAGCGTGGGGGCGACCAGTAATACGACAGCGGCGTTGCTGACGTACCGGGCTTGCATCGCGCGGCATTTTCTGCAGCTTGAGTTGAGCCTCCCACTGCTCCTCTTCGGAAGCAGTGGAACTGGCGATGATCGCCTTCAGCTCTTGACGCTTCTCGGCGTACTTAGCTGCGGTTCGAGCGCGCTTGTTTTCGCGCGCAATCATGGATTTCTTCGCCATGGAATCCTCTTAACCCTTGAAAGGGAAGTTGAACGCTTTCAGCAGCGCGCGACCTTGATCGTCGTTTGCAGCTGTAGTGGTAATACAAATATCCAGACCGCGGAGCTTGTCTACTTTGTCGTAGTCAATTTCCGGGAAGATGATTTGCTCAGTCACGCCCATAGAGAAGTTACCGCGGCCGTCGAACTGCTTCGGGCTAATGCCACGGAAGTCGCGGATACGCGGAATCGCGATGTCAACCAAACGCTCCAGGAACTCATACATGCGCTCACCGCGCAGAGTTACCTTACAGCCGATCGGCCAACCGTCACGAATCTTAAAGCCCGCAATAGACTTGCGCGCTTTAGTAACGATGGGCTTTTGACCAGTAATTGCTGTCATATCGTTGACAGCGTGCTCCAGCACCTTCTTATCACCAATCGCTTCACCAACACCCATGTTGATGGTGATCTTGGTGATGCGCGGCACTGCCATCACATTCTCGAGACCAAGCTCTTCTTTTAGCTTGGCCACGAGGTCCTTAGTGTAGAGCTCTTTAAGCTTTGCCATGATCTACCAACCTGCTTTTGCGTCAAGAGCCTTAGATGGCTTCGCCGCTGGATTTGAAGACGCGAATCTTAGTGCCGTCTTCCAGTACTTTAAAGCCCACCCGGTCAGCCTTCTGGGTGTTAGGGTTGAAGATGGCTACGTTGGAAGCTTGGATAGCAGCTTCTTTCTCAACGATGCCACCTGCAATACCCATCTGTGGGTTTGGCTTTTGGTGCTTTTTGATCATCTGTATGCCGGAGACAATCAGACGACCGTCGTTCAGTACTTTACGTACTGAACCACGTTTGCCCTTGTCACGACCGGCGATAACGATCACTTCGTCGTCACGCTTGATCTTGCGCATAACTCTTCTCCGCTCGAGGCCTAGATAACTTCGGGAGCGAGGGAGATGATCTTCATGAACTTCTCACCGCGCAATTCGCGAGTTACCGGACCAAAAATACGGGTGCCAACCGGCGCCAGTTGCTGGTTCAGCAGCACCGCTGCGTTATCGTCAAATTTAATCAGGGAACCGTCCGCGCGACGCACACCTTTTTTGGTGCGAACCACAACGGCGTTCATTACCTGACCTTTCTTCACTTTACCGCGGGGGATGGCTTCCTTAACGGTTACCTTGATAATGTCGCCCACGCCGGCATAACGACGATGGGAGCCGCCCAGCACCTTGATGCACATGACGCGGCGAGCCCCACTGTTGTCAGCTACTTCTAAGTAGGATTCCGCTTGAATCATTGTCTCTCTCCGAAACCTTTCAATTCGGCAGTCAATGCGCTAGGGGTTATACCTTCGCCGCACGCTCTACAATTTTCTGTAAAGCCCAAGATTTGCTCTTGGACAGAGGACGAGATTCCTCGATGGTTACAACATCACCGATGCTGCAATCATTGTTCTCATCATGTGCCTTGAGCTTTGTGGACTTGTTTACAATTTTGCCGTAGATCGGGTGCTTAACACGGCGCTCGATCAAAACGGTGATGGTTTTATCCATCTTGTCACTCACAACCTTGCCGGTCAGAGTACGCTTCAGTTTTGCTTCAGCCATGATTAATTACCTGCCTTCTCGGTCAACACAGTCTTTATGCGAGCAATGTCGCGACGAGTCTGCTTCAGCAGATGAGTCTGAGCCAGTTGACCGGTGGATTTTTGCATACGAAGCTTAAATTGAGCTTCGAGCTGGTTCAGCAGTTCCTGGTTCAGCTCTTCAACTGACTTTTCGCGTAGATCTGCAGTCTTCATTACATCACCGAACGCTTAACGAAAGTTGTTTTTACAGGCAGCTTGGCCGCAGCTAGTGCGAAAGCCTCACGAGCCAGCTCCTCGGACACACCCTCCATCTCATAGAGGACCTTGCCCGGCTGGATCTGAGCTACCCAGTATTCAACGCCACCTTTACCTTTACCCATTCGAACTTCGAGGGGCTTATTGGTAATGGGCTTATCTGGAAACACACGAATCCAGATTTTACCGCCACGTTTAATGTGACGAGTCATTGCGCGACGAGCCGCTTCGATCTGGCGCGCAGTAATGCGACCACGACCGGTAGCCTTAAGGCCAAACTCGCCAAAGCTCACTTTAGAGCCGCGCTGAGCAAGACCGCGGTTGCGACCCTTCTGTACCTTGCGGAATTTTGTACGCTTTGGTTGCAGCATTTGCGTACCCCTTATTTAGCAGCTTTTTTGCGGCTCTTTACCGGCTTCTCATCGGGCACTTCGTCACCGATTACCTCGCCTTTAAAGATCCACACCTTGATACCGATGATGCCGTAAGTAGTCTTCGCTTCAACATTGGCGTAGTCGATGTTGGCGCGCAGGGTGTGCAGGGGCACACGGCCTTCGCGATACCATTCGGTACGCGCGATTTCTGCACCGCCGAGACGGCCACTTACTTGAATCTTGATACCTTCGGCACCCTGACGCATAGCGTTCTGTACGGCACGCTTCATAGCGCGACGGAACATAACACGGCGTTCCAGCTGCTGGGCAACGTTCTGGCCAACCAGAGCCGCGTCCATATCAGGCTTGCGCACTTCTTCGATGTCGATGTGCACAGGTACGCCCATCTGCGCGCTTACTTCTTTGCGCAGACGTTCTACGTCTTCACCTTTTTTACCGATCACGATGCCCGGACGTGCAGTGTGAATCTTCACACGTGCAGTGTTTGCCGGACGTTCGATCTCAATACGGCTCACAGAAGCGTGGGCCAGTTTTTTGCGAATGTATTCGCGAACTTTCAGATCCGTGTACAGCTTGTCTGCGTACTCGTCGCTGCCGGCATACCAAACAGAGGTATGCTTTTTAACGATACCCAGACGAATGCCGGTAGGATGTACTTTTTGTCCCATGGTTTTCTCGCCTGCTCTCTTATTTCTCGGCCACTTTCACAGTGATGTGACAAGTACGCTTAAGAATGCGATCAGCACGACCTTTAGCACGCGGCTTAATGCGCTTCATGGTCATACCTTCGTCCACAAAAATTGTGGAAACCTTCAGCTCGTCAACGTCAGCACCTTCGTTGTGCTCAGCGTTGGCAATGGCCGACTCCAGTACTTTCTTAATGATCGCCGCACCCTTTTTAGTACTGAAAGCCAGTATATCCAGGGCCTCTTCAACGCCTTTGCCGCGAACCTGATCAGCTACCAGTCGCGCCTTTTGCGCCGATAGACGTGCGCCGCGTAATTTTGCTGCTACTTCCATCTTTATAACCTCGGCTTAGCGCTTCTTCGCTTTCTTGTCCGCAGCATGACCGCGGTAAGTGCGGGTAGCAGCGAACTCGCCCAGTTTATGGCCAACCATTTCTTCGTTAACCAAAACGGGCACGTGTTGACGACCGTTGTGCACGGCAATCGTCAGTCCAACCATTTCCGGCATAATCATGGAACGGCGGGACCAGGTTTTAATCGGCCGACGATCGTTTGCTGCAATCGCTGCCTCCACCTTCTTGATCAAATGCAGATCAATAAAGGGACCTTTCTTTAATGAGCGTGGCACTGTCGATTCCTCTCTAGCTGCTCAGACATCGCGCGGCTTACTTGCCGCGACGACGTACTATCATCTTATCGGTGCGCTTGTTCTTGCGCGTTTTCTTACCCTTGGTCGGAACGCCCCACGGAGTAACCGGATGACGACCACCAGAGGTACGGCCTTCACCACCACCGTGCGGGTGATCTACCGGGTTCATCGCCACACCGCGAACGGTAGGACGAACACCACGCCAGCGTGCAGCACCAGCTTTACCCAGCTTGCGCAGGCTGTGCTCGGAGTTGCTCACTTCACCCAGGGTTGCGCGGCACTCAGCGAGAACCTTGCGCATTTCGCCGGAACGCAGACGAATGGTCGCATACTGACCTTCACGAGCTACCAGCTGCACAGAGGCACCAGCAGAACGGGCCAGCTGAGCGCCTTTGCCTGGCTTCAGCTCGATCGCGTGGATTACAGAACCTACCGGAACGTTGCGCAGAGGCAGAGTGTTACCCACAACAATCGGTGCGGCATCGCCGGACTGAATGGTGGCACCTGCTTTCAGGCCTTTCGGTGCGATAATGTAACGACGCTCACCGTCGGCGTAACACACCAGAGCGATGTGTGCGCTGCGGTTGGGATCGTACTCCAGACGCTCAACTTTAGCCGGAATACCGTCTTTGTTGCGCTTGAAGTCGATTACACGGTAGTGCTGCTTGTGGCCACCACCGATGTGACGGGTAGTGATACGACCATTGTTGTTACGGCCACCACTTTTGCTCTTGCTCTCCAACAGAGGAGCGTAAGGAGCACCCTTGTGCAGGTCGGTGTTAACAACCTTAACCAGGTGACGACGGCCGGCGGAGGTCGGTTTTGTTTTTACAATTGCCATTGTAACGGTCCCCTTTACTCAGCAGCTTCAAAATTGATGTCGCTGCCCTCAGCCAGGCGAACGTAGGCTTTTTTCCAATCGCTGCGCTGGCCCATGCCATTGCGAGTGCGCTTGGTTTTGCCCTTTACGTTCACGGTGCGAACCTGCTCAACGGAAACGTTAAACAGCTTCTCAACCGCAGCCTTGATCTCAGCTTTTTCGGCGTCGGTGGTAACCTTGAAAACTACCTGATTGGCGCTATCCGCCAGTCCAGCAGCTTTTTCGGAAATTACCGGGCCCAGCAGTACTTTGTAGAGTCGCTCTTGGTTCATCCCAGCACCTCTTCAATTTTCTTGAGCGCAGAAACGGTAACCACGACCTTATCAAAGCGAATCAGGCTTACTGGATCGATCGCCTGTACATCGCGGACGTCGATCTTGTGCAAGTTGCGTGCGGCCAGGTAGAGGTTTTCGCTAACCTCTTCAGTCACGATCAGCGCATCGGACAGGTCAAACTGAGCCAGTTTGCTTACCAGCTGCTTGGTCTTGGGTGCGTCCACATCAAAGGACTCAACCACTACCAGGCGCTCCTGACGAGCCAGCTCAGACAGAATGCAACGCAGTGCAGCGCGGTACATTTTTTTGTTCAGCTTAACGCTGTGATCGCGCGGATCAGCGGCGAAGGTTACGCCACCGGAACGCCACAGCGGGCTGCGGATAGTACCGGCACGTGCGCGGCCAGTACCTTTTTGGCGCCATGGCTTCTTACCACCACCAGAAACATCGGAACGATTTTTCTGCGCCTTGGTACCCTGGCGAGCGCCGGCCATGTAGGCCACAACTGCCTGGTGTACCAGATCTTGGTTGAACTCACGTCCGAAAGTCACTTCAGAGACAGCTACTGTGCCTTTAGCGCCTTCGGGAGTAGCGATATTCAGTTCCATATCTATTTCCCCTCAGACTTAGGCTTTAACTGCCGGACGAACGATAACGTTGCCACCGGGTGCACCGGGTACAGCGCCTTTAACCAACAGCAGGTTGCGTTCGGCATCGACACGAACCACTTCCAGGTTTTGCACGGTTACGCGCTCAGCACCCATATGTCCGGCCATCTTCTTGCCTTTCCATACGCGGCCAGGAGTCTGACATTGACCGATAGAACCGGGTGCGCGGTGAGACAGGGAGTTACCGTGGGTTGCGTCCTGGGTGCGGAAATTCCAACGCTTAACGCCGCCCTGGAAGCCTTTACCTTTGGAAGTGCCGGTTACGTCGATCATCTGGCCAGCTTCGAAGCTGGAAACAGTAATTTCAGAACCGATTTCGAAAGTCTCTTCGGAACCGTCAGTGCGCAGTTCGAAAAGATTTGTGCCAGCCTCTACATTGGCTTTGGCGAAGTGGCCCGCTGCGGGCTTGGAGACACGGGAAGCTTTGCGGCTGCCTACTGCTACTTGAACAGCGCTGTAACCGTCAGTTTCCTGAGTTTTCACTTGGGTGACGCGATTCGGAGCAACCTCAACAACGGTTACCGGAATGGATACGCCATCTTCAGTGAAGATGCGAGTCATGCCGCTCTTGCGGCCGACAATACCTATAGTCATCTTTTTTAACCTCTCAGTGCACGGGGCTTTAACCCACTGCGGCCGCCCAATTTCAGAGCGTTACACTACCCGGACCGTTTTCGCCCGGGATTCGGTAGTTAGTAAAAGTGTTAGCCGAGACTAATTTGGACCTCAACACCGGCCGCCAGATCGAGCTTCATCAGCGCGTCGACGGTTTTCTCGGTAGGCTCAACGATGTCCAGCAAACGCTTGTGAGTACGGATCTCATACTGATCGCGAGCGTCTTTATTAACGTGCGGGGAAATCAGTACGGTGTACTTCTCTTTGCGAGTCGGCAGCGGGATAGGACCGCGAACTTGTGCGCCAGTGCGCTTAGCCGTCTCTACGATCTCCTGAGTGGACGCATCGATCAGCTTGTGATCGAAGGCCTTCAGGCGAATACGGATACGTTGACCCTGCATGGAATCAAACTCCAATTATTAACTAAAGAACGTCCTCTTACGCAGCCCCGAGGGCGGGCGAAAAGGAGCGCGAATTCTACGGGGAGCGCAGCAGGCTGTCAACTGTACAGGCTGATCAAATTTCAATCTGTCGAAACTACAATTGAGTACTCCAAGCGGAACGAGGTATCCACAATGACTATCGCCGCAACACTGAGCCAATATTTAAATGACCAATCGGTCGATTACCATCTGATTCAGCACCCGCACACACGCACCAGCCGGGAAAGCGCCCGCGCCGCCCATGTGCGAGAGGATCAGGTGGCAAAAGCGATTTTGCTTCAGGATATAGAGGGTTACGTAATGGCTGTGATCCCAGCCAGCAGCAGCCTCGACATGCGCTCTCTTCACAATGAGACAGGGCGAAACTCACTGCAAATGGTCTCGGAAACCGAGCTCGGCGCCATATTCCCAGACTGTGAACTGGGCGCCCTGCCCGCCCTAGGCCAGGCTTACGGAATTACCACCCTGCTAGACACCAGCCTTGGACACCGTGAAACCATTTACTTTGAGGCCGGTGACCACGAAGAGCTGGTCGAGATGAGCGGCCCTCAATTCACCAAGCTGTTTGCGGGCAGCAGAAGCTGTGATTTAAGCCGGGATTGGCCATAAGCTCGCTAGATTAAAAGCAAATATTAGCGGCCGCAGATATGCCGGAAAGGATTCAATATTGAGCCCCTAACAGAGAGGGGTGATGCTCGCAGCACCAAACAACACCAGCTGGTGCAAGTAGGCAATTATCGGGCACAAAAAAAGCCGCAGCGCGTCCGCTGCGGCTTTTTATTTAGATCAGGAGTAACTATTACTCGATGATCTTGGCAACAACGCCCGCACCTACGGTACGACCACCTTCGCGGATAGCGAAGCGCAGGCCGTCTTCCATGGCGATCGGAGCGATCAGGGTAACAACCATTTGAATGTTGTCGCCCGGCATTACCATTTCAGTACCTTCCGGCAGCTCTACCGCACCAGTTACGTCGGTAGTACGGAAGTAGAACTGAGGACGGTAGCCTTTGAAGAACGGGGTGTGACGACCACCTTCGTCCTTGGACAGTACATACACTTCCGCTTCGAACTTGGTGTGCGGAGTGATGGAGCCCGGCTTAGCCAGTACCTGACCACGCTCTACTTCGTCACGCTTGGTGCCGCGCAGCAGTGCGCCAATGTTCTCACCAGCACGACCTTCGTCGAGCAGCTTGCGGAACATTTCAACACCAGTACAGGTAGTAGTGGTGGTTTCTTTGATACCAACGATTTCGATCTCGTCGCCAGTGTTGATCACACCGCGCTCTACACGACCGGTTACAACAGTACCACGACCAGAGATAGAGAATACGTCTTCGATCGGCATCAGGAACGGCTGATCTACAGCGCGCTCTGGCTCAGGGATGTACTCGTCCAGAGTCTCTACCAGCTTCTTAACAGCGGTAGTACCCATTTCGTTGTCGTCTTCGCCGTTCAGGGCCATCAGAGCGGAACCAACGATGATCGGAGTGTCGTCACCTGGGAACTCGTACTGATCCAGAAGTTCGCGAACTTCCATTTCTACCAGCTCGAGCAGCTCTTCGTCGTCTACCATGTCCGCTTTGTTCAGGAATACAACGATGTAAGGTACACCTACCTGACGGGAAAGCAGGATGTGCTCACGAGTCTGCGGCATGGGGCCGTCAGCTGCGGAACATACCAGGATAGCGCCGTCCATCTGAGCAGCACCGGTGATCATGTTCTTAACGTAGTCGGCGTGTCCCGGGCAATCTACGTGAGCGTAGTGGCGAGTCGGGGACTCGTACTCAACGTGAGAAGTAGCGATGGTGATACCGCGCTCACGCTCTTCCGGTGCATTGTCGATACCGTCGAAAGCAACAGCGTCACCGCCCCAAACTTCCGCACATACGCGGGTCAGAGCAGCAGTCAGGGTGGTTTTACCGTGGTCAACGTGACCGATGGTGCCCACGTTCACGTGGGGCTTGGAACGTTCAAACTTTTCTTTTGCCATCTTTAGATGTCCTCTAGCTAAAAGTTTGCCAAAGGGGCCCCAGCTGTTGGCCCGGCCCCCTTTAAGCAGAAGTTAATTAGGCCTTAGTCTTGGCGATGATCTCATCGGCAACATTTTTCGGCGCTTCGGCGTACTTCAGGAATTCCATGGTGTAGGTAGCACGGCCCTGAGTAGCAGAACGCAGGTCGGTTGCGTAACCGAACATTTCTGCCAGAGGTACTTCCGCATTGACAACCTTACCGGAGGGGTTGTCTTCCATACCCTGGATGAGGCCACGGCGACGGTTGAGGTCACCAACCACATCACCCATGTTCTCTTCCGGAGTTACCACTTCCACCTTCATCATCGGCTCGAGCAGTACCGCACCGCCCTGACTGGACAGCTTCTTGGTCGCCATAGAACCGGCGATCTTAAACGCCATTTCATTGGAGTCCACATCGTGGAAGGAACCGTCGTACAGAGTCGCCTTCAGGCCCAGCAGCGGGTAGCCAGCCAGAACACCGTTCTTCATCTGCTCTTCGATACCTTTCTGTACCGCAGGAATGTATTCCTTCGGTACTGCACCGCCCACGATTTCGTTAACGAATTCCAGACCTTCCTGAGACTCGTCTTCGGCGGGCTCAAACTTCACCCATACGTGACCGTACTGACCGCGACCACCGGACTGACGAACGAACTTACCTTCGATCTCAGAGGTGTTGCGGATAGTTTCACGGTAGGCAACCTGAGGCTTACCGATGTTCGCTTCAACGTTGAACTCACGCTTCATGCGGTCAACGATGATATCCAGGTGCAATTCACCCATACCGGAAATAATGGTCTGACCGGTTTCCTCGTCAGTCTTCACGCGGAAGGACGGATCTTCCTGGGCCAGCTTGCCGAGGGCAATACCCATTTTTTCCTGGTCCGGCTTGGACTTGGGCTCAACCGCAACAGAAATTACCGGCTCGGGGAACTCCATACGCTCCAGAACAATCTTGTTGGCTTCGGAGCACAGGGTGTCACCAGTGGTTACGTCTTTCAGACCAATCGCAGCAGCGATGTCACCAGCCAGTACTTCTTTAATTTCCTGACGATCGTTGGAGTGCATCTGCACCATACGACCGACACGCTCCTTCTTCATTTTTACGGAGTTGTATACCGCAGTACCGCTCTCCAGCTTACCGGAGTAAACACGGAAGAAAGTCAGGGTACCAACGAAGGGGTCGGTAGCAATTTTGAACGCCAGTGCAGCGAACGGCGCGTTGTCGTCAGCTTCGCGGCTCTCAACAGTTTCGCCATCTTCCAGAGTACCTTCGATCGCCTTAACTTCAGTCGGCGCCGGCAGGTATTCGATAACTGCGTCCAGTACAGCCTGTACACCCTTGTTCTTAAACGCAGAACCGCCCAGAACCGGTACAATTTCGTTGGCCAGGGTACGCTGACGGATAGCTGCCTTGATTTCTTCTTCGGACAGCTCACCTTCTTCCAGGTATTTTTCCATCAACTCTTCGCTGGCTTCAGCGGCCGCTTCTACCAGGTACTCGCGCATTTCGTCGCACTCGTCCTGCAGCTCAGCGGGGATGTCAGCGTAGTCGAAAGTCATGCCCTGGTCGGCTTCATTCCACAGAATGGCCTTCATCTTCACCAGGTCAACAACACCCTTGAACTCGTCCTCAGAGCCGATGGTCATCTGCAGAGGTACAGCATTCGCGTTCAAGCGGTCTTTCAGCTGGCTCACAACGTTGCGGTAGTTCGCACCGGCGCGGTCCATTTTGTTTACGAATACCATGCGCGGTACTTCGTATTTGTTCGCCTGGCGCCATACGGTTTCAGTCTGAGGCTGAACACCAGAGGAGCCACACAGTACAACAACAGCACCGTCGAGTACGCGCAAGGAGCGCTCAACTTCAATAGTGAAGTCAACGTGTCCTGGGGTATCGATGATGTTTACGCGGTGCTGGTCGAACTGCTGCTGCATGCCAGACCAGAAACAGGTAGTTGCAGCAGAAGTAATGGTGATACCACGCTCCTGCTCCTGCTCCATCCAGTCCATGGTGGCAGCACCTTCGTGTACTTCACCAATTTTGTGGGATAGACCAGTGTAGAAAAGTACGCGCTCGGTAGTAGTGGTTTTACCGGCGTCTACGTGGGCACAGATACCGATGTTACGGTAACGTGCGATGGGCGTTTTACGTGCCACAGTTGTATCCTCGATATAACGGCAAAAGGCAGCCTGGAATTTTCCGTGCTGCCTTTCGGTATTAATTTCCGATGTTGGTATTCATCAGACTTAGAAGCGGTAGTGAGAGAATGCCTTGTTGGCTTCTGCCATGCGGTGTACATCTTCACGCTTCTTGACCGCGCCACCCTTGTTTTGGGCTGCATCGATCATTTCGTTGGCCAGACGCTGAGCCATAGATTTCTCACCGCGCTTACGGGAGAACTCCACCAACCAACGCATTGCCAGAGCCGTACGACGCGAGGGGCGCACTTCTACAGGCACCTGATACGTCGCACCACCAACACGGCGGGACTTTACTTCCACCATAGGCGCGATATTTTCCAAAGACTCCTCGAATACTTCGATCGGATCTTTGTTCAATTTTTCAGAAATAGTTTCAAGTGCACCGTATACGATACGCTCTGCAACTGACTTCTTGCCGCTGATCATGACGTGGTTCATGAACTTGGCCAGGGTGACGTTCCCGAACTTGGGGTCCGGTAGCACTTCGCGCTTGGCGACTACTCGTCTTCTCGGCATGGGTATTGCCTCTCTTCAGGGTTATTCTGAGACGCCGCCGTAAAACATTACAATCCGGCGAGCTCAGCCTTACTCCGGTTGGAAACCGAAACGCAAATCGTTAAAGGTGATTAACCTTTAGGACGCTTGGCGCCGTACTTAGAACGGCCCTGCTTGCGATCGTTTACGCCGGCACAGTCAAGTGCACCGCGTACAGTGTGGTAGCGCACACCCGGCAGGTCTTTTACACGACCGCCGCGAATCAGTACCACGCTGTGCTCTTGCAGGTTGTGGCCTTCACCACCGATGTACGAAGTTACTTCGTAACCGCTGGTCAGACGCACACGGCAAACCTTACGCAGTGCAGAGTTCGGCTTCTTCGGTGTAGTGGTGTACACACGAGTGCAAACTCCGCGACGCTGCGGGCTAGCCTGCAGAGCAGGAACGTCGCTTTTTTCAACTTTGCGTTTTCTCGGCTTACGAACCAACTGGTTGATCGTTGCCATTAAAAATCACTCCAAAAATAAAATGCCCCCACCTCTAACAGTGAGGGCCTATCGTCTGTGTGTATCGTCCGATCCTGGGATCAAACGGAACACCCCACATAAGCGGGGGCCGCATTCTATAAGCGACAACCCGCCTAGTCAATCGGCGACGGAAGTAAGTGCTTACATCACAGACAGTCGCCAATATCAGATCGGGCACCTAAGTGCCCCAACCTACCCCACTCCACCAACAGATAGAGTGGGATACGCCTTATTCGCCTGAGGACTTCAGTGCCTCAGTCAGAGCTGCTTCAACCTCAGCTGCGGAAGGTCCTTCACCGAAGGCCTCTTCCAACTGCAGGCTGCGTTTGCGCTTGCGCTCGCTGTGGTAAGCCAGACCGGTACCAGCCGGGATCAGGCGACCCACAACCACGTTCTCTTTCAAGCCGCGCAGGTTGTCTTCCTTACCAGTTACCGCCGCTTCGGTCAGAACGCGAGTGGTTTCCTGGAACGAAGCCGCTGACAGGAAGGACTCAGTTGCCAGGGACGCTTTGGTAATACCCAGCAGCAGGCGTTCGAACTGAGCGGGCTGCTTGTTCTCGGCACGCAGCTGTTCGTTCTCTTCGATCACGCGCTGGTATTCAACCTGGTCGCCCTTAATCAAGCTGGAATCACCCATCTCGGTGACTTCAACTTTACGCAGCATCTGACGCACGATGGTTTCGATGTGCTTATCGTTAATGCCTACACCCTGGAGGCGGTAAACCTCCTGGATCTCGTTGGTGATGTAGCGAGCCAGCTCTTCAACACCTTTCAGACGCAGAATATCGTGCGGGTTGGACGGGCCATCGGAGATAACCTCACCCTTCTCTACGGTTTCACCTTCGAACACAGTCAGCTGGCGGTGCTTTGGAATCAGAACCTCATAGTGGTCCTTACCATTGGCCAGCGGCTTGCCGTCGCGCGGGGTAATCTGCAGACGAACCTTGCCTTTGGTCTCTTTACCGAAGGAAACGGTGCCGGAGATTTCCGCCAGAATGGACGGCTCTTTCGGCTTACGCGCTTCAAACAGGTCGGCAACGCGGGGCAGACCACCGGTAATATCCTTGGTACCGCCGGATTCCTGCGGAATACGTGCGATTACGTCACCCACGTTCACCTGCTTACCTTCAGCCAGGCTGAGGATTGCACGCGGCGGCAGGGCGTAGTGCGCAGGCGCATTACTGTTCGCCAGAGTCAGCTCTTCGCCGTTCTCATCCAGCAGGGTTACTGCCGGGCGCAGGTCTTTACCCGCTGCCGGGCGCTCGGCCGGATCGATAATCTCGATAGAGGACAGGCCGGTGATATCGTCGGTCTGCTTGCGGATAGAGAGCCCTTCTTCCATACCGGACAGTTTCACCCAACCGGCAACCTCGGTGATGATCGGGTGGGTGTGCGGGTCCCACTTGGCCACGATCTGGCCACCGTCTACCTCGGCACCTTCGTAGACGCTGATCACAGCACCGTAAGGCAGCTTGTAGCGCTCGCGCTCGCGACCGGCGCTGTCGGCAATCGCCAGCTCACCGGAACGGGACACGGCTACCAGAGTGCCAACTTCGGTCTTAACCGTCTTAACATTATGCAGACGTACGGTACCGCCCTGCTTCACCTGGATGCTGTCCGCAGCGGAGGCACGGCTTGCAGCACCACCGATGTGGAAGGTACGCATGGTCAGCTGGGTGCCCGGCTCACCGATGGACTGTGCGGCAACAACGCCCACAGACTCACCCGGGTTGGCGCGGTGGCCACGGGCCAGGTCGCGGCCGTAACACTGGGCACAGATACCGTGTGCAGTCTCACAGGTGATCGGGGAGCGAACCAGAACCTCATCGATGCCCATGGCTTCGATGCGCTCTACCCACTTCTCGTCGATCATAGTGCCGGCAGAAACGGCGATTTCGTCACTGCCTGGCTTCAGTACATCGCGGGCCACTACACGACCGAGGATACGGTCACCGAGAGATTCGATAACATCACCGCCCTCGATTACCGGCGCCATGGTCAGACCATCGTCGGTGCCACAATCCAGCTCGGTAATTACCACGTCCTGGGCCACGTCAACCAAACGACGGGTCAGGTAACCGGAGTTAGCGGTTTTCAGTGCGGTATCCGCCAGACCTTTACGAGCACCGTGGGTCGAGATGAAGTACTGCTGTACAGTCAGACCTTCACGGAAGTTTGCCGTAATGGCGTTTTCGATAATGGAGCCATCCGGACGGGCCATCAGACCACGCATACCAGCGAGCTGACGGATCTGAGCTTCAGAACCACGAGCACCGGAGTCTGCGTACATGTATACGGAGTTGAAGGAGTCCTGCTTGGTCTCGTTGCCCTCGCGGTCGATCACCTTCTCTTTCTTGATACCGGCCATCATCGCCTGGGTTACCTTGTCGTTGGTGCGGGACCAAACGTCGATAACCTTGTTGTACTTCTCTCCCTGGGTTACCAGGCCGGAAGCAAACTGGCTTTCAATCTCTTTCACTTCCGCTTCAGCGGCATCGATCAGTTCAGCTTTTTCAGCTGGAATCTCAAAGTCGTTCACACCAATGGAGGAACCGGACTTGGTAGAGAAATCGAAACCGGTGTACATCAGCTGGTCGGCAAAAATAACCGTCGCCTTCAGGCCTACCTTGCGGTAGCACTCGTTCAGGGCGCGGGAGATTGCCTTTTTCTTCATCGGCTGGTTGACGTGCGCAAACGGCAGGCCTTCCGGCACGATGTTCCACAGCAGCGCGCGGCCTACAGTGGTGTCCTGAATGGAGATAGTCTCGTGCTTCTCACCGTCTTCGCCGACGATATTTTCGCGGATACGCACCTTGATCTTCGCTTGCAGACCAACCTGCTTGGCGTAGAAAGCGCGGCTCACTTCTTTGATATCGGAGAAGAACATGCCTTCGCCTTTATCGTTAACGCGCTCGCGGGTCATCCAGTACAGACCCAGTACCACGTCCTGGGACGGTACGATAATCGGCTCACCGTTAGCAGGCGACAGGATGTTGTTGGTGGACATCATCAGCGCGCGGGATTCCAGCTGCGCTTCGATCGTCAGCGGTACGTGTACCGCCATCTGGTCACCGTCGAAGTCGGCGTTATAGGCCGCACAAACCAGCGGGTGGAGCTGGATTGCCTTACCTTCAATCAGTACCGGTTCAAACGCCTGGATACCCAGACGGTGAAGGGTCGGTGCACGGTTAAGCAGTACCGGGTGCTCGCGGATCACTTCGTCGAGGATATCCCAAACGACGGCTTCCTCGCGCTCAACCATCTTCTTGGCAGCTTTGATCGTAGTGGCCAGGCCACGGGATTCCAGCTTGCCAAAGATAAACGGCTTAAACAGTTCCAGTGCCATCTTCTTGGGCAGACCACACTGGTGCAGACGCAGAGTCGGACCTACCACGATCACGGAACGACCGGAGTAGTCAACACGCTTACCCAGCAGGTTCTGACGGAAACGACCCTGCTTACCTTTAATCATGTCAGCCAGGGACTTCAGCGGGCGCTTGTTGGAGCCGGTGATGGCGCGACCGCGACGGCCGTTATCCAGCAGTGCGTCAACAGACTCCTGCAGCATGCGCTTTTCGTTGCGCACGATAATGTCTGGCGCGTTCAGCTCAAGCAGACGCTTCAGACGGTTGTTACGGTTGATCACACGACGGTAGAGGTCGTTCAGATCGGAGGTCGCAAAACGACCGCCATCCAGCGGTACCAGCGGACGCAGATCCGGCGGCAGAACCGGCAGAGCCTTCATCACCATCCACTCCGGGTTGTTGCCGGACTTGTAGAAGGCTTCCAGCAGCTTCAGGCGCTTGGACAGTTTCTTGATCTTGGTTTCGGAGTTGGTCGCCGGGATCTCTTCGCGCAGGCGCTGGATTTCTGCGGGCAGCTCGATGTCCGCCATCAGCTCCTGGATCGCCTCGGCACCCATTTTCGCTTCAAACTCGTCGGCGAACTCTTCCATCGCCTCAAAGTACTGCTCGTCATTCAGCAGCTGGCCGCGCTCCAGGGTAGTCATACCCGGCTCGGTAACAACGTAAGATTCGAAGTACAGCACGCGCTCGATATCGCGCAGGGTCATGTCCAGCAGCAGGCCGATACGGGACGGCAGGGACTTCAGGAACCAGATGTGTGCAACCGGGCTGGCCAGCTCGATGTGACCCATGCGCTCACGGCGAACCTTGGCCTTGGTCACTTCAACGCCACACTTCTCACAGATAATGCCGCGGTGCTTCATGCGCTTGTACTTACCGCACAGGCACTCGTAGTCTTTTACCGGGCCAAAGATCTTGGCACAGAACAAGCCTTCACGCTCAGGCTTGAAGGTACGGTAGTTGATGGTCTCCGGCTTTTTCACTTCGCCGTAGGACCAGGAGCGAATCATGTCCGGTGATGCCAGACCGATACGAATCGCATCAAACTCTTCCAGCTGCTCCTGGGACTTCACCAGATTTAATAAATCTTTCAAGGCCTTTCCTCCACTAGGGGGTAGTCAACCCGGCACTCGCACTAGCCGCCGGGCTAGCCAGCTGCCCCACTGCTTCGAGGGGCGCTGGCACTTGTCTCATTTCACCTGCCAACAGGCTTCGGTACGGGTTCGGATTTACTCGTGCTCAAGCTCGAAGTTCATACCGAGAGAGCGGATTTCCTTAACCAGTACGTTGAAGGATTCCGGCATGCCCGGCTCCATGCGGTGGTCGGAGTCCACGATGTTCTTGTACATCTTGGTACGGCCTTCCACGTCATCGGATTTAACCGTGAGCATTTCCTGCAGGGTGTATGCAGCGCCGTAAGCTTCCAGCGCCCACACTTCCATCTCCCCGAAACGCTGACCACCGAACTGGGCTTTACCACCCAGCGGCTGCTGGGTAACCAGGCTGTAGGAACCGGTAGAACGCGCGTGCATCTTGTCGTCTACCAAGTGGTTCAGCTTCAGCATGTACATGTAGCCCACAGTTACCGGACGCTCGAAAGCATCGCCGGTGCGGCCGTCGTGCAGGGTGATCTGACCGGAATCCGGGATATCGGCAAGACGCAGCAGCTGCTTGATCTCACTTTCATCGGCACCGTCAAATACCGGGGTCGCCATAGGTACACCGCGACGCAGGTTTTGCGCCATGGTCATGACTTCCTCATCGGAGAACTCGTCGAGTTCTTCCTTGCGTCCGCCAGTGGAGTTGTAGACCTCTTCCAGGAATCCGCGCACCTTGGCGATTTCCTGCTGCTCCTTGATCATCTTGTCGACTTTAACGCCGAGGCCTTTAGCGGCCATGCCCAAGTGCATTTCCAGAACCTGACCAACGTTCATCCGCGAGGGAACGCCCAGCGGGTTCAGGACGATATCTACCGGCTCACCGTTTTGGTCATAAGGCATGTCCTCAACGGGCTTGATTACGGAGATAACACCTTTGTTACCGTGACGACCGGCCATCTTGTCGCCCGGCTGGATGCGGCGTTTGATCGCCAGGTAAACCTTGACGATTTTCAGCACGCCCGGAGCCAGGTCATCGCCGGACTCCAGTTTCTTCTTCTTGTCTTCGAAGGCTTCGTCGAGCAGCTTGCGACGCTCTTTCAGCTGAGCTTCCGCTTTTTCCAGCTGATCGTTCAGGCTGTCGTCTTCCATACGCAGCTTGAACCAGTCTTCGCGCGGCAGAGCGGCGAGGACTTCAGCGGTCATCTCATCGCCCTTCTTAACACTCTTACCACCGGCGGCCTTTTGGCCCAGCAGAGCCTGTTGCAGACGCTCGAAGGTCGCACCTTCAACGATGCGGTATTCTTCGTTCAGATCCTTGCGAACCTCGTCCAGCTGTGACTTCTCGATATCGAGGGAGCGCTGGTCTTTCTGCAGGCCGTCGCGGGTAAATACCTGAACGTCGATCACCGTACCGCGGGTGCCACTGGGCGCGCGCAGGGAGGTGTCCTTAACGTCGGAAGCTTTCTCCCCGAAGATTGCGCGCAGCAGTTTTTCTTCCGGAGTCAGCTGGGCTTCGCCCTTCGGAGTGACCTTACCGACCAGGATATCGCCAGCGCCTACTTCTGCGCCGATGTATACGATGCCGGACTCGTCCAGCTTATTCAGGGCAGATTCGCCAACATTGGGGATATCCGCAGTAATTTCCTCACTGCCCAGCTTGGTATCGCGGGCAATACAGGTCAGCTCCTGAATGTGGATGGTGGTGAAGCGGTCTTCCTGTACAACGCGCTCACTGATGAGGATGGAGTCCTCAAAGTTGTAACCATTCCAGGGCATAAATGCGATGCGCATATTCTGGCCCAGAGCCAGCTCACCCAGGTCTACAGAGGGACCATCGGCGAGAATATCGCCACGGACTACACGATCGCCGGTATTAACGATCGGGCGCTGGTTGATACAGGTATTCTGGTTGGAGCGGATGTATTTGGTCAGGTTGTAGATATCCACACCTGCATCACCGGCTTCCACCTCAGCGTCGGCCACGCGAACAACCACACGGCTGGAATCAACGCGCTCAATAATGCCGCCGCGCTTAGCAACCACACACACGCCGGAGTCGCGCGCTACAGTGCGCTCCATACCGGTGCCCACCAGCGGCTTTTCAGCGCGCAGGGTCGGTACCGCCTGACGTTGCATGTTCGATCCCATCAATGCACGGTTGGCGTCATCGTGCTCGAGGAATGGAATCATCGCCGCAGCTACGGAAACCACCTGCTTGGCGGAAACATCCATATACTGGATTTCGCCCGGTGCTTTCAGGGTAAATTCGCCCTGGTGACGCACGCTGATCAGGTCATCAACAAAGTTGCCGTTGTCATCTACTTCCGCAGACGCCTGGGCAATAATGAAGTTGGCTTCATTGATCGCGGACAGGTACGCAATTTCATCAGTTACCTTGCCATCGACCACTTTGCGGTAGGCGCTCTCGAGGAAACCGTAATGGTTGGCGCGGGCGTAAGTGGCCAGGGAGTTAATCAGACCGATGTTCGGTCCTTCCGGCGTCTCAATCGGACATACGCGGCCGTAGTGAGTCGGGTGCACGTCGCGCACCTCAAAGCCAGCGCGCTCACGGGTCAAACCACCCGGGCCGAGGGCGGAAACACGACGCTTGTGAGTCACTTCCGACAGCGGGTTGTTCTGGTCCATAAACTGGGACAGCTGCGAGGAACCGAAGAATTCCTTCACGGCAGCGGCAACCGGCTTGGCATTGATCAGGTCCTGAGGCATCAGGCCTTCGGACTCCGCCATGGACAGGCGCTCTTTAACAGCGCGCTCTACACGTACCAGGCCAACGCGGAACTGGTTTTCAGCCATTTCGCCTACGGAACGCACGCGACGGTTACCCAGGTGATCGATATCGTCGACCATGCCCTGACCGTTGCGGATATCGATCAGAGTCTTCAGAACTTCGACGATATCTTCTTTGCTCAGAGTGCCGGGGCCAGTTTCGTCTTCGCGACCCAGACGTCGGTTGAACTTCATGCGGCCAACAGCGGACAGGTCGTAACGCTCGTCGGTAAAGAACAAGTTCTCGAACAGCGCTTCTGCGGACTCCTTGGTGGGCGGTTCGCCCGGGCGCATCATACGGTAAATCTCTACCAGCGCTTCCAACACAGTGCGAGACGGCTCTGCACGTAGGGTGTCGGAGATAAACGGACCGCGATCCAGGTCGTTGGTGTACAGGGTTTGGAAACTCTTAACGTTCAGTACACGCAGCTTGGCGATTACTTCATCAGTAATCTCGGTGTTACAGTCGATCGCGATCTCACCGGTGGACTCATCGATGATGTCGTTCGCCAGTACACGGCCAAACAGGTACTCGAGCGGTGCTTCCAGCTTTTCTACGCCGGCCTTTTCCAACTGACGGATATGACGCGGGGTAATACGGCGACCCTCTTCGACAATCACCTTGCCCTGGCCGTCTTTGATGTCAAAAGAAGCAACATCACCGCGCAGGCGAGACGGAATCAGCTCCAGGCTGACACGGTCTTCCAACAGCTCAAAGGTGCTGGTCTCGAAGAACATTTCCAGCATTTCCTGGGAGGTGTAACCCAGGGCGCGCAGCAGAATAGTCGCTGGCAATTTACGGCGACGATCGATACGCACAAACACCAGGTCTTTCGGATCGAACTCGAAGTCCAGCCATGAGCCACGGTAGGGGATGACACGCGCGGCGTACAACAGCTTACCGGAAGAGTGAGTCTTGCCTTTGTCGTGATCGAAGAATACACCCGGGGAACGGTGCAGCTGGGATACGATAACGCGCTCGGTACCATTGATTACGAAGGTACCGTTGTCGGTCATGAGCGGAATCTCGCCCATGTAAACTTCCTGCTCTTTAATGTCCTTAATGGACTTATTCGCAGATTCTTTATCGTAAATAATCAGACGCACACGCACGCGCAGCGGACATGCATAGGTTACGCCGCGCAGGGTACATTCCTTAACGTCAAAAGCGGGCTTACCCAGCGTATAACTTACGTACTCCAGGGCGGCATTGCCGGAATAGCTGACAATCGGAAATACAGATTTAAACGCCGCTTGCAGGCCAACGTCCATACGGTCGTCGGGGCGCTTGTCGGCCTGTGTAAAGTTGCGATAAGAATCGAGCTGTATCGCAAGCAGAAAGGGCACATCCATGACCTTAGGCAGTTTGCCAAAATCCTTGCGGATACGTTTTTTCTCAGTATATGAGTAAGCCATTCAAATTCCCCAGCTTGATCAGTGACAAGACTTCGTGGGACTCCAGTCCAGAGCCCCTCCGGGCGAGAAGCCTCTGGTCAATGCAACTTGCCTGCACTGGCCAGAAACCTCTCCGCTTGCTTTTGGGTAGCGCTACTGCGCTATGGTTAAATGAGGTTTGCCACGGTTTTTAAATTCCGCCGGCACCGGTAAAAACCTCAGTACCGCAAACGGCAAAAAGGCCGGCGGACAAAAGTCCACCAGCCTTACCGCTACCCGCCGCTTTACGCGACAGCTAGCGGGAGACGCAAGAACCGAATTACTTCAGTTCTACAACTGCGCCAGCTTCTTCCAGCTCTTTCTTAGCTGCTTCAGCTTCGTCTTTGCTTACGCCTTCTTTCAGCGGGCTCGGAGCGCCGTCTACCAGACCTTTAGCTTCTTTCAAGCCCAGGCCAGTGATGCCGCGAACAACTTTGATCACGTTCACTTTCTTGTCGCCTGGGGAGGTCAGGATTACGTCGAAAGAGTCTTTCTCTTCAGCGGCAGCTTCGCCACCAGCTGGGCCAGCTACAACTGCTGCAGCAGCAGTTACGCCGAATTTCTCTTCCATTGCTTCGATCAGCTCAACAACATCCTTAACGGACATTTCGGCAACAGCATTGATGATATCTTCTTTAGTCAGAGACATGATTCAGTACCTGAATTGGTTTGAGCAGTAGCTGCTCGTATTTCGTTTTGAAACTGCGATTCGCTCTAGCGAAAAAATTACGCAGCTTCCTGCTCTTTTTGGTCGCGAACGGCCGCAATAGTGCGAACCAGCTTGCCAGCAGATGCTTCTTTCAACACGCTCATCAGCTTGGCGATCGCCTCGTCGTAAGTCGGCAGGCTTGCCAACAATGCGACGTCGGTGATCGCGCCTTCGAAGGCAGCACCTTTCAGTTCCAGCTTGTCATTGCCTTTAGCGAACTGGCTCAGGATGCGCGCGCCGGCACCTGGGTGTTCGTTAGAGAATGCAATGATGCTAGGACCTACGAATTTGTCAGTCAGACATTCGTATTCGGTACCTGCCAGAGCGCGACGCGCCAGAGTGTTGCGGACGACTTTCAACCAAACGCCGTTCTCGCGAGCCTCTTTGCGCAGAGTGGTCATGTCATTCACGGTTACGCCGCGGGAATCCGCAACAACCGCAGACAGAGCACCTTCAGCAGCTTGCTGGACATCTGCGACAATCGCTTTCTTGTCTTCGAGTCCAATAGCCATAGTGTCACTCCTGGATTTGAAAAAAACCGGACTTAAACGTCCGATCCGTTCCGGTGCATAAAGCTCAAATCCAGTAAAAATACTGGTTTGGGCGACACCGTCTGCGTAGGCTCGAACCTCGCAATGGCCAACCTGGCCGAAGTTCGGATTAAGCCAGGCACGTTAAACCTCAACGCACCTGACACCTACGGTCTTTGACGGCCCACCTTGTGCCGAAGCATTCAGGTGGACCCCAAAGTTCGATTTACTGAGAGGTGATCACACCCCGCAGTGATATTTAGATGTTCAGGGAAGACTGATCGATAACCAGACCCGGGCCCATAGTGGTGCTCAGGGTGATCTTCTTCAGATATACACCTTTTGCAGAAGCCGGCTTGGCTTTCTTCAGGTCGGCAACCAGAGCTTCCAGGTTCTCTTTCAGAGAGTTCGCATCGAAAGCCACTTTACCGATACCACCGTGGATAATGCCGCCTTTGTCAGCGCGGAAACGCACCTGACCCGCTTTGGCATTTTTAACCGCAGTCGCAACGTCTGGAGTTACGGTGCCAGTCTTCGGGTTCGGCATCAGGCCGCGCGGGCCGAGAATTTGACCCAGCTGACCTACAACGCGCATCGCATCGGGAGAAGCGATAACTACGTCGAAGTCCATTTTGCCCGCTTTAACGTCGGCAGCCAGCTCGTCCATACCGATCAGGTCAGCGCCCGCTTCTTTAGCGGCATCAGCGTTTGCACCCTGGGTGAAAACAGCTACGCGAACTTCTTTACCGGTACCGTGCGGCAGAGTGGTCGCACCGCGAACAGCCTGGTCGGATTTACGCGGATCGATGCCCAGGTTTACAGAAGCGTCTACAGTTTCTGCGAACTTAACGTTGGACAGATCTTTCAGCAGGGCTACAGCTTCTTCGATACCGTAAGCCTTACCAGCTTCAACTTTCTCAGCGATTACGCGCTGACGCTTGCTCAATTTAGCCACTTAGAGACCCTCCACTTCGATACCGGCGCTGCGAGCGGAACCGGCGATAGTGCGCACGGCCGCGTCCAAGTCGGATGCAGTCAGGTCTGCTTTCTTCATTTCTACGATCTCTTCCAGCTGAGCGCGGGTTACTTTACCCACTTTCTCAGTGTTCGGACGACCGGAACCGCTCTTGATCTTGGCAGCCTTGCGCAGCAGTACAGCGGCGGGCGGCGACTTCATAATGAAGGTGAAGGAGCGGTCGTTGTATACAGAGATTACAACTGGAACTGGCAGACCTGGCTCGAGGCTCTGGGTCTGGGCGTTGAACGCCTTACAGAATTCCATGATGTTCACACCGTGCTGACCCAGTGCGGGACCAACGGGCGGACTCGGGTTGGCCTGGCCGGCCTTAACTTGCAGCTTGATATAAGCTTCTACTTTCTTAGCCATTACAGCTCTCCTCTAGTTGGGTATTAACGCCCGCCACTCAGCCATAAGGTTTAAGGGCAAGCTCCCCGAACCCCGAAATGAAAACTCATTTTTCGGGGACGCGAAAACCCCCTTCCACCTCGCGGCGAAAGGGGGCAAAAAATTTATACTGGAATCAGGTCTTCTCTACCTGACTGAACTCCAGTTCAACCGGGGTGGAACGTCCGAAGATCAACACAGCCACTCGCAAGCGACTCTTCTCGTAGTTAACCTCTTCAACCACACCGTTGAAATCATTAAACGGACCGTCGATAACTCGAACCATTTCACCGGGTTCAAACAGAGTCTTGGGCTTGGGCTTATCGGCGGAATCGTCGATGCGATTCAGGATAGCCTGCGCTTCGCGGTCAGTAATCGGGGCTGGCTTATCCGCCTTACCGCCGATAAAACCCAGTACTCGGGGAGTTTCTTTCACCAAGTGCCAGGTATCGTCATTCAATTCCATTTCTACCAGAACATAGCCCGGGAAAAACTTGCGCTCACTCTTACGCTTTTGCCCTGCGCGCATCTCAACCACTTCTTCCGTGGGAACCAGGACTTCACCAAACAGGTGGTCCATTTCGTTCAGCTCAATGCGCTCTTTCAGGGAGCTGGCGACACGCTTCTCATAGCCCGAGTAAGCCTGGACCACATACCAATTCTTTGACATGTATCAACCTTTAGCCGATAAATTTGGAAGCCGCCCAACCCAGAGCCGAATCAAGCGCCCACAAGATAAGCGCCATAATCAACACGAAAACAACCACAATCGCTGTGGTCTGGGTTGCTTCTTGGCGGGTCGGCCAAACCACACGCCTGACTTCAGTTTGCGCTTCGCGCAACAGTTGCCACAACGCATTGCCTTTGGCGGTATTTACAGCCACAACCAGAGCTACCAGACAGATGGCAGTTACTGCCAACACTCGGTAAAACAAAGGGAATTCGGCGTAATATGAATTGCCTGCAACAGCACCGCCCACCAGCAGCACTATTAACAACCACTTCAGACCGTCAAGACGAAAGGTTTTCGCTTCTGTTTTAGCATTCATATAAGAAGCCCTTAGCGCACTATAGATAATCTTTTAGCGCTCATAAACACAAAAGCCCCACTGACAAGTAGGGTTTTGCGACACCCCTAAGCTTATCTAAGCGGAGTGATTAAAAATGGCAGGCCAGGAGGGACTCGAACCCCCAACACCCGGTTTTGGAGACCGGTGCTCTACCAATTGAACTACTGGCCTGTACAGTGTGAGCACTTTCGCACTCAAAGATGAGAGAGCTACAGGAACTCTCCCACCTGGTGCACCACATAGAGTATTGTGATGCAGAAATCAAAGATTACTCAATGATCTTAGCAACAACGCCCGCACCTACGGTACGACCACCTTCGCGGATAGCGAAGCGCAGGCCGTCTTCCATGGCGATCGGAGCGATCAGGGTAACAACCATTTGAATGTTGTCGCCCGGCATTACCATTTCAGTACCTTCCGGCAGCTCTACCGCACCAGTTACGTCGGTAGTACGGAAGTAGAACTGAGGACGATAGCCTTTGAAGAACGGGGTGTGACGACCACCTTCGTCCTTGGACAGTACATACACTTCCGCTTCGAACTTGGTGTGCGGAGTGATGGAGCCCGGCTTAGCCAGTACCTGACCACGCTCTACTTCGTCACGCTTGGTGCCGCGCAGCAGTGCGCCGATGTTCTCACCAGCACGACCTTCGTCGAGCAGCTTGCGGAACATTTCAACACCAGTACAGGTAGTAGTGGTGGTTTCTTTGATACCAACGATTTCGATCTCGTCGCCAGTGTTGATCACACCGCGCTCTACACGACCAGTTACAACAGTACCACGGCCAGAGATAGAGAATACGTCTTCGATCGGCATCAGGAACGGCTGATCTACAGCGCGCTCTGGCTCAGGGATGTACTCGTCCAGAGTCTCTACCAGCTTCTTAACAGCGGTAGTACCCATTTCGTTGTCGTCTTCGCCGTTCAGGGCCATCAGAGCAGA